>CAWGLR010000001.1:0-1257308 GCA_963823565.1 uncultured Solirubrobacterales bacterium
CCTCCGGCCCGCGGACCTCGCCGATCACGATCCGGTCGGGCCGCATCCGCAGCGAGTTGCGGACGAGGTCGCGGATCGTCACCTCCCCCCTCCCCTCGATGCCCGGCGGCCGGCTCTCGAGCCGGACGACGTGCGGCTGCAGGAGGGCGAGCTCCGCAGCGTCCTCGATCGTCACCACCCGCTCGCCACCGGTCGATGAACGCGGAGACGGCGTTGAGGACCGTCGTTTTGCCGGAGCCGGTCCCGCCGCTGACGATCAGGTTGCGCCGGCTCGCCACCGCCTCGGCGAGCAGCGACAGGACCTCCTCGTCGAAGGTCGCCGCGCTGCAGGAGCTCCTCGGGCGAGGGGCGGAAGCCCGCGAAGCGCCGGATCGACATCGCCGGGCCGTCCACCGAGAGCGGCGGGATCACCACGTTGACGCGCGAGCCATCGGCGAGACGGCCGTCGGCCATCGGGCTGAGCTCGTCGACGCGGCGGCCGACCGGCCCGAGGACCCGCTCGATCACGTCGCGCAGCTCGGGCTCGCCGTCGAAGCGCACTTCGGTCCGCTCGAGGCGGCCGCGACGCTCGACCCAGACCTCCTCGTGGCCGTTGACCATCACCTCCTCGACCTCAGGGTCGCGCAGCAGCGCCTCGAGCGGGCCGAGGCCGACGGTGTCGCGAAGGACCCGGTCGGCGAGCTGCTGGCGGCGCGGTGAAGAGAGGACGGCGGCCTCAGTGTCGACCAGATCTCGCACCGCGTCGGGGAGCGGCGGGGCCTTGCCAGTCCCGGAGACGGCGATCGCCCGCCGCTGCTCGACGAGCTTGCCGCGGAGCTCGCGTGCGAGGGAGTCGACGTGGTCGGTGGGGCTCATCGCCCCCGCCAACCCCGGGCGCGGTGCACGCGCCCCTATTCACGCTTGTCGCGCGGGGGGATCAGAAGTGATCGAGCTAATCGGAGCCGTTACCGTCTCGGGAAGTCGGGCAAAGGCAGACCTACGCAGTGCGCAGCGGAGGGCCGCGCCGGATTCCGTGTGCGCTGCCCGTGCGGCGCCACGATCGCGGTCGGCTCGCCTGAGAAATTCCGCTCGATCTCGGTGACTTTACCGTCGCCATCAGTGATGCTTTCCCGAATCGCCATCATCGGCGTAGGCGAACCTGCACTCGACGGCTATCCGAGCCTCCATCATCTCTGTAATGTCGCTAACGACCCTGCCCCTGATCGAGGCAGCCCTCCGGTAGGGACCGCCGGCCTTTCTGTCGCCTCCCGAATCTGAGGGCGGGATCAGTCCCGACGGCAGCTCGGCGTCCGGCGCCAACGAACCACCACGCGGTTGCCCGCGCTTGTCCGCGTAGATGCCCTGAACCGGCCACTCGGAATACACCTGCGGACAGTGAGCTCAAAGACACCGAAAGGACCGGGCGCGCCGATGCGCGAGGCGAGCTCGGGCGGAACTTCAACGACCTCTACCTTTCTCTGCTTCGCGCTCCCCCTACTCCTATAACGGATGCGGACGGAGTCGATGCCTTCGCTCACTGCTCCGGTCACCTCCGTCGTACGCCGGGTCGGCTGCAGCGCCATCGTCCGCTTGATGACCTCGCCATCCTCCAGAGGAGGTGACTCTGAGCAGTAGCCAGCTCCGGAACGATGCCGCAGCTTGTCGAAGTAGATGCACGTGCCGGCCGCCCAGCTCATGCCCACCACCTCCACGGGACCGTCGAAGCCGGTCCTCACGATGCCGAGCACGATTGGGTCACCACAGGGTCCGATGAATGAGCTGCATCGGTTCTCGGAGAGGGTTGGCGGGCCCCCGACTGGCGCCGCAGCGCGCGCTGTGGCACCAGCGCACGCGACCACGGCGCTGATCGATACCACCATGAGAAACCGCTGGCTAACCCTGACCATCAACTTTCCAGGCGTCCCCCTCCTTGACGAACTTGATGATCGCCTCGTCTTGTCCGCCAAAGCCTCCGACAGGAACTTGCATCACCGCGGCGCCGCCTTCCA
Source organism: uncultured Solirubrobacterales bacterium (assembly GCA_963823565.1). GTDB lineage: Bacteria > Actinomycetota > Thermoleophilia > Solirubrobacterales > 70-9 > RHKX01. The sequence continues at coordinate 1,989 of CAWGLR010000001.1, forward strand.
TGAGGAGCTCTGCGGAATCGGTACCAGCGGCTGCCTTGGAGAGTCGATCGGCGTCGAACGGTGGATCCTTGGCGATCTCGGCTTCGCAGGTGCCAATCAGGTCTTCGGCCGTGTCGTTGACGGTGGCTGCGACCGTGAGGAGTTCACCGGTGGAAAGAACGCTGCATACTGCCACGGGGTCGGCCTCCGCGACGCCGGCTAGGTACGTACTTGCCGCCGCTCTGATGCGTTCGCTGCTTCCATCGTCTTCGCCGCTACCTCCGTCGCCGCAGCCGGAATAGCCGGTAACAGCGAAGACGACGGTAAGCAGTGCGGTCAGTGAAACCGGCTTAAGCATCAGTCTGAGGATGCCAGTCCCGCGGACGCGGCGGCTGCTACTTGGCCTGCTGCTCTACGAATCGCTCAGGAGCCACGATCCGGTCGTCACCAACGCCCTCGGGAACCCAGACAGGATCGCCGTCTTGGCCGCCCCCCTCAGGACCGCACCTAGGCGCCGCCGCTTCGACGATCTCGGCTACGTCGGGCTTCCAGGCCGGTCCACTCACGTCAACTCCATCGGCACGAGCCTCCGCCTCACCGAATCGAGCTGCAGCGGGATTCCTTCGTGCACGTCAACCGGTCGGGCGAGCTGCTCCGGCGCGGCGGCGACAGGACGGCGGCCTGGGCGCCGACCAGATCACGGACTCCCTCCGCAAGACCCCGGGCCCGCGCCGGGCGCCCCTGGCTAGGCTGACGCCATGGCGGAGATCGAGGTGCTCGAGGCCGACATCACGACGCTCGAGGTCGACGCGATCGCCAACGCCGCCAACACGCAGCTGATGCACGGGGGCGGCGTCGCCGGGGCGATCCGGCGCGCCGGCGGCGAGGCCGTCGAGCGGGAGAGCCGCGAGGCGGCGCCGATCGGGCTCGGCGAGGCGGTCGCCACGAGCGCGGGCGAGATGCCGGCGCGGTGGGTGATCCACGCGGCGACGATGGAGCTCGGCGGCGGCACCTCCGCCGACATCGTCCGCCGCTGCACCGCAGCGACGCTCGCCCGCGCCGAGGAGCTCGGCGCGCGCTCACTTGCGCTGGTCGCCTTCGGCACCGGCGTCGCCGGGTTCCCGCTGGAGGAGGCGGCGCGGATCGAGGTCGAGGAGGTCCGCCGGCACCTCGATAGGGGCAGTGACCTCGAGCGCGTGAGCTTCGCCGTCCGCGGGCGCGACGCGGTCGAGGCGTTCGAGCGAGCCATTGGGGGGCGCCCATCGGGCAGCCGGGGCCGAGACGGCCCCGGATGACCACCTCCATCAGGTCAGCCGAATCAGCGCGAACCGGTGGGCGGCGGAACCTCCAGCTGCCCTGCAGATCGCCCGAACCAGGCCGGTGCCGAGCTCGCGGTGGCGGGGAATCGGCGCCCGGGCCCCACTGGGGCTCACCCACTTCGCGTGAATGCCGCGCTCGTCGATCTTGCGGCAGCCGTGCTCTCGAGGTGCCGCTCGAGGTCGCGGCGCTTCACTCGGAAAGCGTCAGCTCGAGCGAGTCGAAATCCGCTCCGGCTGGAACGGCCTCTGAACCTCCGGGCTCAGGGGCGAGCATCAGCCGCAGAGCATCGAGCACGTTCTCACGTGCCTCCGCGCGCGTGCGGCCCTGGCTCATAGCGCCCTGGACAGTCGGGATCCTGGCCATGATCCAGCCCTCGCCAGCGTCCTCGTAGACGATCTGGATCGGGATGGACTCGCTCATGGCATCAAGGCAACCCCTCGCCCATCCGGCGGTCCAACCCTGCAGATATCGCGGCAGGCGCATGGCCATCAGCCGCTCGGGATCAGCCTGACCTCGCGGGCGAAGTTCTCGGCCTCGATCAGCTTCAGCGCCTCCCCCCGCCGCAGCGCGAGGGTCGCGCTCCAGCTGTCCGCCCCCGTCTCGGTCGCCTCCTCCGGCGCCGCGGGCTCCAGCGCGATCAGCCGGACCCCGGAAGCCGCGACGCGGACCCGGGCGCGGCCGCCCGTGACCGGCTCGCCGGCGACGACGACGTCTACCCGCGCCCCGGCGGGGTCGCCGGCCGCGGCGAGCGAGCCCGCTCCGGTGACCGTGATCTCCACCGGCTGCAGGTCGCCGGCGAGAGTCGGCCCCGGGGCGCCGGGGCCGGGCCCCGGCACCCGCAGCACCGAGGCGACGAGGTAGGAGCCGGCGGGAACGGCGGCGAGCAGCCGGCGCCCCTCCGCGGCGGCGGGCTCGGCGAGCGCGTCCGGCGGCGCGAAGCGCTCCGGCACCTCCCGCAGCTCGACCGACCGGGCGAGGGTGCGCCGGTCGAGCTTCCGCCCGCGCTCCAGGGTCTCGGTCGCCACCGCGACGACCCGGAGGTCGCCGAGCTGAGCGTCGACGCTGTCCCGATAGCCGGTGGCGATGCTGGCCGAGGCGATCGCGCAGAGCGCCGCGAGGGCGGCGAACCCGATCGCCTTCCCCCGCCTGCTCACTCGCCCGAGGCCGCCTGGGCGGGGAGCGAGAGCGCGGCGACCGTTCCCGCCGGCGTCGCCTGCGGCGGCACCAGCGTCCCGCCGTGACGGGCGGCGACGTCGCCGGCGACGCGGAGGCCGTGGCCATGTCGCGGGTCGGGGTCGCGATCCGGACGTGCCTCGCCCGTGCCGTCGTCGCGGACCTCGAATCGGACCGCCCCGGCCGAGGCGAGCGCGCGGACCTCCACCGGTCCGCTGCCGTGCTCGATCGCGTTGGCGACGAGGTTGTCGAGTGCGGCGCCGAGCCTCCCGGGATCGGCGGCGATCGCCTGCCCGGGCTCGGTTGCGGTGACGCGGATCCCGCGCCGGTGCCAGCGGTCCTCGAGCGCGGAGGTGACCTCGCCGACGGCGGTCCGGACGATCCGCGGCGTCAGCTCGCGCCGGTTGACGACCGCATCGAGGTCGGCGAGCGCGTGCCGGGCCTGCTCGAGGCAGGCCTCGGCCGAGCGCACGTCGGGCGCGGCGCCTTCGAGCGAGAGCGAGATCGACTGCAGCGGCCGCCGCAGCTCGTGCAGCGCGCGATTGAGCCGGACGGCGCGGCGGAACCCGGCGACGAGCCGCGCGAGCTCGACCGCCACCAGCGCCAGGACGATCAGCGCCGCGGCCCCGGCGAGCATCTCAGCCCTCCACCAGCCGGTAGCCGACGCCCCAGCAGTTGACGACGTAGCGGCCCTTGTCCGGGTCGAGCTTGCGGCGCAGGCGGCTCGCGTGCGAGTCGAGCGTCCGGGTCCGGCCGATCGCCTGGTAGCCCCAGACGTCGTGGAGCAGCTCCTCCTTGGTGAAGACCCGCTGCGGGTCGCGGGCGAGCGCGCGGAGGAGCTCGAACTCCTTGTTCGCAAGTGCGACGGGACGGTCGCCGACCGCGACGCTGCGGGTGGCGACGTCGATCGTCAGCAGGCCGATCCGCATCGGCCCGCGGCGGCGGACCTCCCGGCGCTCCAGGAGGTTGCGCAGGCGCAGGAGCATCTCGTCGTAGTTGAAGGGCTTGGTCAGGTAGTCGTCGGCGCCCTCGCGCAGCCCGCGCACCCGGTCGCCGTCGGCGGTGCGCCCGCTCAGCACCAGGACCGGCAGCGCTGGATCGAAGACCGGCGCCGGGCCGTCGGCGCTGCGGATCTCCCGCAGGACGTCCATGCCGGATGCGTCGGGGAGGTTGAGGTCGAGCAGCAGCGCGTCGGGCGCGTCGTAACGGCAGCGCCGCAGCGCCTCCTCCGCTCCCGCCGCCGGCAGCGCGTCGTAGCGGTCGCGCCGCAGGTTGTCGCAGAGCAGCTCCCGGGTGACCTCGTCGTCCTCGCAGACGACGACCGTGGCGATGTTCTCGACGACGGGCAGCATCCTCGCCCCGTCAACCCCGCGCGCCCACGCCGCGCCCCCGCCTCACACGCCTCGCCGGCGCGGCGTTCGCCACAGTAGGCCGATGGCCGCCCTCCCCGCCGCAACCCGACACCGCGACTTCCGGCTGCTCTGGCTCGCGCAGACGACGAGCCTGATCGGCGACCGCCTGGTGATGGTCGCCCTGGCGCTCTACGTCATCGACCTGACCGGGAGCGCGACCGACCTCGGGATCGTCCTCGCGGCGCAGGCGGTCCCGATGGTCGGCCTGCTGCTGATCGGCGGCGTCTGGGCCGACCGGCTGCCGCGACACCGGCTGATGGTCGTCACCGACCTCATCCGCTTCGCCCTGCACGCGCTGCTCGCGGTGCTGATCGTCCTCGGCGGGCCCCCGATCTGGGCGATCGCGGTGATCGAGGCGGCCTTCGGGAGCGCCGAGGCGTTCTTCCGCCCCGCCGTCACCGGCCTGGTGCCGCAGACGGTCCCCGAGCACGAGCTCCAGGAGGCGAACGCGCTGATGCAGCTCGTCGACAACCTCTCCAACTTCGTCGGCCCGGCGCTGGCTACGGCGCTGGTCATCAGCGTCGGCTTCGCGGCCGCGTTCGCGGTTGACGCCGCGACCTTCCTCGTCAGCGCCGCGCTGTTGATCCGGATGCGCCCGCGGGAGCGCGCGGGGGCCGAGCGGCGTCTCGAGCGGCGGGAGAGCGTCCGCGAGTCGCTCCGCCAGGGGTTCCACGAGGTCCGCTCGCGACAGTGGGTCTGGGTCCCGCTCGCCGGGTTCTGCGCCGCGGTCTTCCTCTGCCTCGCGCCCTCCTACGTCCTCGGCCCGCTCATCGCCGAGTCCAACTACGGCTCGACCGAGATCTACGGGCTCATCGCGGCGGCGCTGGGAGTGGGCACGATCGGCGGCTCGCTTGCCGCGATCCGCTGGCGCCCGCGCCACCCGATGCGCCTCGCGGTCATCGGCGCCCTGTTCTGGCCGCCGTCGGAGCTGCTGTTCGCGCTCGGCGGGCCGCTGGCGATCGTCCTCGCGCTCAGCGTCCTCGCCGGGGTCGGCGTCGCCCTATTCGAGGTCTGGTGGCAGACCGCCCTGGCCGAGCGGATCCCGCCCGACCGCCTCTCGCGCGTCAGCTCCTACGACTGGACGGTCTCGCTCGGGCTGCTGCCGATCGGCTACGTCCTCGCCGGGCCCGCCGCCGAAGCCGTCGGTGCGACCGAGGTCCTCGGGATCGGATCGGCGATCGCGACGGTGGCGATCGCCGCGATGCTGCTGTCGCCCGCCATCCGGCACCTGCGCAGCCGCCCGATCGCGGGCCGCCTCGACACGGGCGAGCAGCCGGCGCTCCTGGTGCCGTAGGCGCTTGACAACCGCAGTGAGTGAGTGCATACTCACTCCCGCCATGGAGCCGCGTGCCGCCACCCGCACCCTCTCGACCGCCGAGGAACGGCGCGAGGCCGTCGTCGACGCGGCGCTGCCGATCTTCGCCGGGCGCGGCTACCGGTCGGCCTCCACCAACGAGATCGCCGAAGCCGCCGGGATCTCGCAGGCCTACGTCTTTCGCCTCTTCCCGAAGAAGGTCGACCTCTTCCTCGCCTGCTGCGAGCGCGCGCGCCGTCGGATGCTCGACGCCTTCCGCGATGCCGCCGACAACCGGCCCGCAGACCAGGAGCCTCTCGAGGCGTTCGGAGGCGCCTATCGCGAGCTGCTCGAGGGCGACCGCAACCTGCTGATGCTCCAGCTGCAGTCCCAGGTCGTGGCCGCGAGCGAGCCGGAGATCGCAGCTTCGATGCGGAAGACCTTCCGCGAGCTCTATGCCCTCGTCGCCGAGCGCTCCGGCGCCGGCGAGCAGGAGATGCGCGAGTTCTTCGCCCACGGGATGCTGATGAACGTCCTCGCCGCGATCGACGTCTTCAGCGTCGACGAGCCGTGGGCGCGCGCGCTGAGCAAGAAGGACGACTGACTGACCCACCCCTTTTTTGCCTGCATTTGTGAGTGAGCAATCACAAACGGAAGGAGCAAGATGACCACCCCAACCACGAGACGAGGCTGGACGCTCGCGCTGACCGGCGCGGCGCTCTTCATGACCTCGCTCGACAACCTCGTCGTCGGAGTCGCCCTGCCCTCCATCCGCGCCGACCTCGGCGGCTCGATCGAGGCGCTCGAATGGACGGTCAACGCCTACACGCTCGCCTTCGCCGTGCTGCTCCTGACCGGCGCCGCGCTCGGTGACCGCTTCGGGCGCAAGCGCATGTTCGTGATCGGCGTCGGGGTCTTCACCGGCGCGAGCGCCCTCGCCGCGCTCGCACCGTCGATCGACGCGCTCGTCGCCGCCCGCGCCCTGCAGGGAGTCGGCGCCGCGATCGTCACCCCGCTCACCCTCACCCTCGTCAGCGAGGCATTCCCGCCGGAGAAGCGCGGGGCCGCGCTCGGCATCTGGGGTGGCATCAGCGGCCTCGGCGTCGCCATCGGCCCGTTCGTCGGCGGCGCGATCGTCGAGGGCATCGCCTGGCAGTGGATCTTCTGGCTCAACGTGCCGGTCGGCCTCGCCCTGCTGCCGCTCGCCCGCCGGTTCCTGACCGAGTCCCACGGCCCCGACAAGGACCTCGACTTCGGCGGCCTCGCGCTCGCCGGCGCCGGCCTGTTCGGGCTGACCTTCGGGATCATCCGCGGCGAGGCGCTCGGCTGGACGAGCACGACCGTGCTGACCTCGCTGGGCCTCGGCGTTGCGATCCTCGCCGCCTTCGTCGCGCTAGGAGCTGCGGCCGCCGGGCCCCGATGCTGCCGATGCGGTTCTTCCGCTCGCGCCGCTTCGCGCCACGAACGGACTCTCGTTCGCGATGTTCTTCGGCACCTTCGGCGCGATCTTCCTGCTCAGCCAGTTCTTCCAGACGGCGCAGGGATACGGGCCGTTCGAGGCCGGCGCTCGGACGCTGCCCTGGACGGCGATGCCGATGTTCGTCGCGCCGATCGCCGGCATCCTCAGCGACCGGATCGGCACCAGGCCGCTGATGGCCGCCGGGCTGGCGCTGCAGGCGATCGGTCTCGGCTGGATCGCGGTCATCACCGACCCGGCCGTCTCGTTCGGCGCGCTGATCCCGCCGTTCGTGATCACCGGCAGCGGCATGGCGCTGGTCTTCCCGACCGCGGCCGCCTCGGTCCTGGCCTCCGTGCGGCCGCAGGAGGCCGGCAAGGCGTCCGGCGCCAACAACGCGATCCGCGAGGTCGGCGGGGTGATGGGCGTCGCCGTGCTCGCCTCGGTGTTCGCCGCAAACGGCGGCTACGAGAGCCCGGCGGCGTTCAACGACGGCGTCGTCGCCGCCCTCCCCGTCGCCGTGGCGGTGCTCGCCGTCGGCTTCCTGCTCGCGCTCGCCGTGCCGGGACGCCGAGGGTCCCGGCAGGCCGAGGCCACGGAGGGCGCCGAGCCCGTCCCCTCCCCCGCCTAGACCACCTGGAGCGGGAGCTCGAGAACGGCGTCCGCGCCGCGCCGACCTGCGAGCCGGCGCGGCGCGACGCGTCTCCGCTCCAGCGCGGCCCCGGACGCGTCGAGGAAGACGACCTCGATCGGGAAGCGCATCCAGAGCGTGTGGACCGAGGAGCAGCAGGGGATCAGCAGCCCCGGCGGCGCGAGCTCCCGCGGCAGCCACATGAGACCGAGCGCCCGCAGCCGGCGGCGCTCCGCCACGACGACCTCGACCCCGAGTACGCTCGCCCTCGGAGCGTTCCTGAACCTCCGCGCGACCGATTCGCCCACGCTTCAGCCGACCCCGCCGCTCCGCCTCCCGCCCCCGTTAGCCGCCGCGCCGCCGTCGCGGTCGGAGCCGGAACTCCTTCGGGTGCAATCGCCCGTTCATCGGCGGCGCCGTCGGCCCCTCGTTCGTGAGCGTTTGGTGAACATGGTCGCCCCTGACGGAGACCCCGTCGCAGGGTCGTCCGATATGGAAAGAGCTACACGCAGAGGGAATTACGAGTCGGGATCCGACTACGTGCTCGAGTACGGCGAGCTCCGCTTCGCCTTCAACGAGCAGGACTTCGCGCAGCGCGTCGAGCAGGCCGCCGTGAAGCTCGACTTCACCCACCCCGGCCTCGGTCCCGAGGAGCTTCAGGACCTCGTCGAGCTCGCCGTCAACGGCGAGATCCGCGAGTCCGCCTCCGAGCTCGGCGAGCACGTCAACGACAACTGGGGCCAGCTCGTCGACGGCTCCCAGCGCAGCTTCGTCCACTGGATCCGCCGCCTCGTCTTCCGCGGCGCCTGGCTCGACCAGCGCGTCCTCGAGGGCGAGCTCGACATCGTCTTCGACGACCGCACCAACACCTTCGGCTACGTCCAGCCGGATCGCGACTGCGAGCCGATCGAGCTCTCGCGCGAGCCCTCCTGGGGCGAGCTCGCCTACCGGCGCTAACACCGGGACCGCCCTCACCCTGGTCCTCGTACAAGGGGTGTGCCGAAGATTCGGAGATCCCTGGCCCTCGTCCTCGCGGTGGGCAGGCCGGATCACGGCGGCGCCGGGGTACCCGATCACCCTCCGGCGAGGCCCGCGAGACCGCGGCGGTGAAGCTTCGGGAGGTTGTGGGTGGCGGCGAGAAGGGGCCATTCCGAGCCGGCAGGCGGCCAAGCCTCTTCGTTGGAAGCGCCCGGCGGCGAGGAGCGCTCGCCGGTTGCGTAGCTGTAGATGAGGAGCGCCAGTTCATGCGGTCTCCGGGTCGTGGGCGGCCGGCCGTGGCCGTCGGGGCGGTAGTCGGCGAAGAAGGCGCTGAGATCTAGCTCTGAGACGGCGTCGATGACGAACCAGGCGAGGTGCTCTTGGGGGAGCCAGGTCGCGGAGGTGCGGGTGCGAGCGCAGGCTCTGGTCACGGTCGCAGGCGAGGAAGTTCTGAGGCGCTGATTGAGGAGGGGGCTGTCGTAGTCGCGGTCATCGCATCCCTCTCGGCTCTGAGTGATGCGAAACCGGGTGCTGGGCAGGCCGGCGCGACAGGCTCCTGCAATCGGCCACCCCGGACATACGCGCCGAATGCCGCATCCTCTCGGCGCCGGCGGATCGAAAAGGGGTGCTCGGCAGGGGGTTTGTGCGACAGGCTCCATGCAAGCGGGCACCTCAGACGGCCACGCCGACCTGACTTGCCACGCGAATGGAAGATCGGGGCTCCCCCAGGGACCGGATCCTCCATTCGGCGCCAGAGTGAGGCGGCCGGCGAAGGGCCGCGCCTACTCCAGCGGCCGCACCCGCAACGGCCTGACCCTCAGCGTCAGCTTCTCGACGCCGACCACCTCGACCATCTCGCCCACCGCGGCCCTGCCCTCGCACTCGGCGTTCCAGATCTCGCCGTCGACCTTGACGCGGCCGCGCGGGTTGCACTCTTCGATGACCTCCGCGCGGCGCCCGGGGTAGGACTCGGCGCCGGTCTGCACGCGGATGCGCTTCAGGTACTGGTACCAGAGGGCCGCCTCACCGACCTCGAGGACGGCGCCGCCGACGAGGAAGATCACACCCAGCGGCGGGTCGAGGATCGCGAAGAGGACGAATCCGACGACCAGGGCCACTGCCCCGGGCCCCTAACCGTCGAGGGAGGCGAGCAGGGCGGCGTTGTCCGGCGTCGCGTCGATCCGCTCGCGCAGGCGCGCGGCGGCCTCGGCGGCCGGCAGCCCGGCGAGCTCGGCGCGGAGCGCGCGGATCGCCTCCAGCTCCCCGTCGGAGCGGACGTGCTCCTCGCCCGCGACGCGGCCGGCGGCTGCGTCGACGGCCGGATAGACGCCGGCGGCGGCGAGCTCGCGGTCGAGGACGATCAGCGAGCTCTCGGTCGTCTCGAGCGCGCGCGCGACCTCGCCCTCGTCCTCGTCGTCGGCGAGGACCGTCGCGACCACGGTCAGCGATCCCGTCCCCTCCTCCTCGGTCTCGCGGCCGGCGGTGAAGATCGGCTTGACCCGGCCCGGGTCGTCGGCGGCGACCGCGATCCGTGAGAGCGAGTCGACCAGCAGGACGACGTCGGCGCCGGCCTCGGCGCGGCGGCTCGCCCGCCCGAACGCGAGCTCGACCATCCGCAGCTGCTCGCCCGAGCGCATCTCGGCCGAGGCGATCGCGAGGTCCGCTCCCGGCGCCGCCTCGCGCCAGGCCGCGACCTCCTCGGGGCGCTCGTCGATCAGCAGGACGACGAGCTCGAGGTCGTCGCGCGCGGCAAGGGATGCGGCAATCGCCCGCAGAAGCGTCGTCCGGCCCGATCCGGCGCCGGCCCGGACCAGCACCCGCTGGCCGAAGGCGAGCGGGTTGAGCAGGTCCACCGCGCGGAGCAGGGCACGCTCGTCGTCGCTCGCGCCGGCGGCCGGCTCGAGCGGGATCCGGCGGCTCGGGTGCACAGGGGTGGCGTCGCCGAGACGCAGCCGCTCCGACCCCGGCTCGGCGCCGTTGATCGTGTCGACGTGGATCAGGGCGGGGTAGCGCTCGCCGCGCCGCGGCTGGCGCGCCGGCCCGGCGACCTCGTCGCCGCGCTGCATCTCGCAGCGCCGGATCTGCGAGGGCGATACGTAGACGTCGTCCTCGCCCGACTCGAGCCCCGAGAGGCGGATGAAGCCGTGCCCGCGAGGGGTGATGTCGAGGACGCCGGTGACGGGCTCGCCGGTCTCGTCCTCCTCCGGCTCCTCCTCGGGTGCGGCCTCCTCGGCGGAGTCCTCGGCCTCCTCCCCGCGCTCGGGCCGGCGACCGCGGCCACCGCGACGGCGGCGGCGCCGGGGTGCCCGGGGCTCAGCCGCTTCCTCTGAAGGCTCCTCCGTCTCCTCCGCCTCGGCCTCGGCGGCCTCGGCCGGCGCCTCGCGCTCGGGCGCGGTCGCGTCGGGGTCGCGCTCGAGGATCGCCGCGATCAGCTCGTCCCGCGGCAGCATCCGGTAGCGCTCGACGCCGAGCTCCGCGGCGAGCGCGTGCAGGTCGGCGAGATGGCTTCGGTCGAGGGCGGCCGTCATGGAGCGGGCAAGGATATAGGCGGCGCGACGGACTGCCGCTCAGGCCGACCCCGCCGGGTCGCAGCCCTCCGCGGCGAGGTCCTCGGGCCAGCGCTCCGCCTCGGCCTCGATCCGCGCCTCCTCCCAGCCGAGCTCCCGCCCGAGCGCGGCGGCGGCCGGGCGCACCGACTCGGCGTCGCGGAGCTGCGGCGCAGCGAGGATTCCCAGGCGCGTGCGGCGCAGCAGCGCGTCGGGAAGGGAGCGCGCCTGCTCGAGGCGCGCCGCGACGGCGACCTCGGCGAGCAGGTCCGGGCGCCCGTCCACCACCGGCGCCGCCAGCCGCGGATCGGCGGCCGCCGCCGCGAGCACCTCGCTGCCCGCGTGCCCGTAGCGGAAGGCGAGCTGATCCAAGCAGCCGGCCGGCAGCGAGCCGGCATCGAGCCCGCCGGGGACGGCGAGCCCCTCCTCCGGCGCCGGCATCCCGAGCGGGATCTCAGCGGTGCGGCAAGGGAGGTCGCGGTCCTCGCGCATCGCCATCCGGTCGACGACGAGCTTCGCCATCCGCCGCCAGGTGGTCAGCTTGCCGCCGGTGATCGTCAGCAGCCCCGACGAAGTCTCGTAGAGCTCCGCCTTGCGCGAGATGTCCACCGACTTCTTCGGGTCGCCGGTCGAGATCAGCGGCCGCACGCCGGCGTAGGCACCGGTCAGGTCGCCGATCCCGATCTCGGTCCCGAAGTACGCGTTGACGGCGTCGAGCAGGTAGGTGACGTCGTCGTCGCCCGGGCGCACGTGGTCGATGTCGCCGTCGTAGTCGTTGTCGGTCGTGCCGACGAGCACGCGCCCGTACCAGGGCAGGACGAAGATCGTCCGGCCGCTGCCGGCGGGGACGATGCACGCGGCGTCCTCGAGCGGCAGCAGGTCGAGCGGCAGCGTCACGTGGGTTCCCCGGCTCGGAGCGATCCGCGGGATCTCGGCCTCGTCGTGGATCTCCTCCGGGCGGATCCGGTCGGCCCAGACGCCGGTCGCGTTGACGACGTTGTCGGCCGCGATCTCGACGGTTCGGCCGCTCTCGGCGCAGCGGCAGACGACGCCGTCGGCGCGGCCACCCGCCTCGCGCAGCGAGGTCACCTCGAGCCGGTTCGCCATCACCGCGCCGAACCGCTCCGCCTCCCCGAGGATCGTCAGGACGAGGCGGACGTCGTCGGTCTGGCAGTCGTAGAAGAGGTACGCGGCCTTCGGCTCCCGCGGCGCCAGCGCCGGGATCAGCTCGAGCACCTCGTCGGCGGGGATCGTCCGGTGGCGGTCGGGCGACCAGGACTCCGGCGGCGGCGCCGAGCCCGCGCCCATCGCCTCCCGCTCCCGCTCCCGCTCGCGCCGGTTCCCCCGCTGCCGCCGCCCCTGGCCGACCCGGGTGGTCGCCATCACGTCGTACATGTTGAGGCCGATCCCGATCTTGAAGTCGCGGCGATCGTCGCCGAGCGTCGGCACCAGGTACGGCGTCGGATAGACGAGGTGCGGGGCGAGCTGGACCATGAGCTGGCGCTCTAGCAGGGCCTCGCGGACCAGTCCGAGGTCGAAGTTCTGGAGGTACCGGAGGCCGCCGTGGACCATCTTCGAGGAGCGGCTCGAGGTCCCGAAGGCCCAGTCGTCGCGCTCGACGATCGCCACCGAGTAGCCGCGCGAGGCCGCGTCGAGGGCGACCCCGGCGCCGGTCACCCCGCCACCGATGACGACGACGTCGAAGCGCTCCGCAGCCAGCTCCTCGAGGGCGCGACCGCGCTCGATCATCGTCGCTCTCCCCCCGCCATCAGTCCAGCCAATCCACCGCGGCCGTGATCGGCGCGCGCTCGGGCGGGCGCTGCTCCTGGATCGGCCGGCCGAGGTAGAGCAGGCCGATCGCCCGCTCCTCGGGCGGGATGCCGAGCGCCGCGAGCCCGTCGTCCTGCCGGAGGACGGCCGGGGTCCGCCAGTAGCCGGCGAGCCCGCGCCCGTGCGCGGCCAGCAGGACGATGTAGGCGGCGCAGGCGCTCGCCAGGAGGTCCTCCTCGTCGGCGCGCTCGTCGCCGGGGGAGCGAACCGCCGAGCACGCGACCAGCGTCGGCGCCCGGTCGAGCTTCGGCGCAGCCTCGGGCCCCGCGGCCTCCTTCAGCCGCTCGAGGGCCCGCGGGCCGATCACCCGGAAGCGCCAGGGTTGCGTGAGGTGGTGGTTCGGAGCCCAATTGGCGAGCTCGAACAGCTCCGAGAGCGTCTCGCGGTCGAGCGGCTCGGGGCGGTAGGCCTTGTGCGTCCGCCGGGTGCGGATCGCCTGCTCGAGCTCCATCGCGAGCAGGCTACCCAGCCGCGGAGGTGGTCCGGGCTCAGGGCAAGCGGCGGCGGAACCAGATGAAGCCGCCGCCGAAGGCGGCGGCGAGGCCGCCGAGGCCGGCGAGGAAGACGAACGTCTGCGGCAGCGGCGAGCTCTGGGCGGGAAGCGCCTCGGTCGGGCTCGCGGCCTGCTCGAACTGGTCGGTCGCCTCGTTCGCGGGGCTGATCTCGCCCTCCGGCTCGCCGGCGGGAGCCCCGTTCGGCGCGCCGCCGTCCTTGCCGGATGACGGGTTGCCGCCCGAGTTGCCGGACCCGCCGAAGCTGCCCGGGCTGTAGTCGGTGCCACCGTCGTAGCCGTCATAGCTCGAGCCGCTGTAGCCGTCGTAGCCGGACGAGCCCGAGTCGTAGCCGTCGTAGCCGCCGTCGCCGCGGTTGGTCCCGTCGTCGGGCTTATCCGGCTTCTCGCGCTTGACCGGCTCGAGCGGGAAGGGAGCGTGGCGCGCGCCCATCAGCCCCTGCGACGTGACCCAGGTCGGGGTCTGGTCGCTCGCCTTCGAGTACGTGTAGTGGCCGTCGGAGGCCTGGCGCGCGGCGATGAAGTCGGGGCCGCCGTTGCCGCTGGTCTTCACCTGACCCGGCGCCTTGCCGGCGGCGGCGATCCCCTGGACCGCCCAGGCCGTCGACTGCGTGTTCGGCGTCGCCTTCGGGGTCAGCGACCAGCCGCCACTGGCGTGCTGGGCTCGGGCGAGCCACTGCACCGCGTCGTCCATCTTCTTGCCGCCGACGGGCGCGACCGCGAGGGCCTGGAGGACCGCGCCGGTGCTGTCGGGCTCGCTCTCGGCACCCTTGACCGATCCCCAGCCGCCGTTGTTGTTCTGCGTGGTGAGCAGCCACTCGGCCGGCTTCTTGACGTTCGAGCCGTCGACGCCGGCGGCGCGCTGGGCGAGGATCGCGAAGGCCGTCAGGTTCGTCTGCTGCTCGTAGGAGCCGTTGCCGTTCTGCAGCTTGCGAAGCTCGTAGACGAGGTCGCGTCCCTCCCACTCGCGGGAGTCGAGCCCCGCCGCCTCGAGCCCGAGGATCGTCCGCTCGAGGTCGCCCGCCGAGGTGATCTCGGCCTCGTGCCGGCGCAGGTACTCGATCGGCCCGGTCCCGTACTTCGGCACGTCGCGCGGGTTCGTCCCGGCGGCCTCCATGCCGAGGATCGCCCACCCGGTCATCTCGACCGAGGAGGACGCGCCGCCCTCGGAGCCGAAGCCGCCGTCGTCGTTGCGCGAAGCGAGCAGCCAGGCCTCGGCGTCGCCGGCGTCGCCCGCCGAGCTCTCGGTGGGCGCGGCCAGCGGTACCGCGAGCGCCGCGGACACCGCGATCGCGGCCGCGACGCGGCCCAGCGGCGTGTCGCTCCAGCGGTGCTGGAAACGGCCGCGATAGCGGTCGAGCATGCGAACCAGGGCCGGTCCTGCGGCAATCATCAATGCGAAGTTACCGGCTGCGTGGGCGATGTTGAAGGGCACCCCCCTCGCGGAGAGAGCGAGATACCGGTCCAGCGACTGCTCGCCGCCGTAGCTGACCATGACCGAAAGGTCGAGCAGCGCCCCATACAAGAGGCCCGCGACGGCGGCCGCGACGGCGAGCTGGAGCCGTCCGAGGCGGCGCCCGGAGACGCTCGCGAGGACGGCTCCGCCGAGCCCGACCGCGCCCCATCCGGCCATCTGCCACGGCGTCCACGGGCCCTGTCCGAGCCAGAAGTTCGAGATCAGGCCCGAGAGCGCGCCGACCGCGAAGCCGGGCCCGCCGCCGAGCGCGTAGCCGGCGAGGAGCGCGACGTCGGTCGTCGCGACGACGTTGGGGATCGGAGCGAGCGCGACCCGGCCGGCGACGCCGAGCGCCGCCAGCGCGGCGACGGCCGCGACGATCCGCGCCGACGGCTGCGAGCGCTCGAACCACGCGAACCCGGTCAACAGGACGAGCGCGAGGATCGTCAGCGACGCCGCCTGCCAACTCATCCGCGCCCCCTCGTTGCCGGCGCCGCCGCCGGCCGCAGCAGGGCGGCGCCGCGCTCGGGCGTGATCGCCGCCCCTCCCGTGAGGCGGGCCGTCTCGGTGGCGAAGTACCAGCCGCCGCCGAGGACCTCCTCGGGAGCGGCGTCGGCGATGACCCGGCCGCGGGCGATCAGCACGACCCGGGACGCGAAGCGGGCGGCGAACTCGACGTCGTGAGTCGCCACAAGCAGCCCCGCCCCGGCGCCGGCGAGCTCGGCGATCCACTCCGCGAGATCGTCCTTGCGCGCCCGGTCCTGGCCACGCGTCGGCTCGTCGAGGCAGACCACGCCCGGCGGCCGCCCGCCGGCCCCGCGGCCGGCCATCGCGATCGCCAGCGCCAGCCGCTGCCGCTCGCCGCCGGAGAGATCGCGCGGGTCGGCGTCCGGCCCGGCGTCGAGCCCGGCCGCCGCGAGCGCCTCCCGGCCCGCCTCGCCCGGGAGCTCGTCGCCGACGCGCTCGCGGACGAGGTAGTCGTCGGGTCGCTGGGAGAGGAGCGCGCAGCCGCCCGGGGCATCGAGGGACCCACCGGCGGGCTCGAGGATTCCCGCGCAGGTGCGGAGGAGCGTGCTCTTGCCGGCGCCGTTGGGGCCCATCAGCGCCACGCGCTCGCCGGCGGAGACCTTCAGGTCGAGGCCGCGGAGCACCGGACGCAACGCGTCCGGTGCCTCGAGGTCGACCCGCAGGCGCCGCGCGCTGAGCGCGACCTCGCCGTCGCGCTCACGCGACGGCTGATCGGCGGGCTCGGAAGCGGCGCCGACCGCGACCCCGAGCTCGCCCAGCCGCGCCCGCGCGGCCTTCACGCTCACCGGGCTCTCCTCGATCCCCGCGAGGTCGAACAGGCGGGTGACCGGCGTCGCGAGCGCGGGCAGCCGCCGGCGGACCGCGAGGCCGAAGCCCTCGGCGGGCCCGTCGTAGGCGACCTCGCCGGCCTCGAGCGCGATCACCCGGTCGGCCGAGGGCAGGCAGCGCTCGAGCCGGTGCTCGCCGAGGAGCACCGCCACGCCCCACTCCTCGTTCAGCCGCCGCAGCAGCGCGATCAGCTCGTCGCCGGCGACCGGGTCGAGCTGGGAGGTCGGCTCGTCGAGCAGGAGCAGCGGCGGCCCGGTGACGAGCGCGGCGCCGAGCGCCACCCGTTGGAGCTCGCCCCCGGAGAGCGAGTCGGTGGTGCGCTCGAGCAGCCCCTCGATCCCGAGGGCGAGCGCGGCCTCCTCGACGGCCCGGGCGGTCTCGACCTCGGTAGCGCCTCGCAGCTCCATCGGCAGCTCGAGCTCGGCACGGACCGTCGTCGAGACGACTTGCGTCTCGGGCTCCTGGGAGACGAAGCCGACCGAGCCCGCGAGCTCCGCCGGACCCGCCTCGCGGATCGAGCGCTCGCCGACGCGCACGTCGCCGGCGATCTCACCGCCGTGGAAGTGCGGGACCAGGCCGCACGCGGCCCGCAGCAGCGTGCTCTTGCCCGAGCCCGAGCGGCCCGCGAGGACCGCGAACTCGCCCTCGGCGAGCTCGAAGCCGACGCCGGCGAGCGCGAGGCGCCGGGCACCGGGGTAGCGGTAGTCGAGCCGCTCGACGGCGAGCGCGCGAGTCACCGGACCGTTCTCCGGGTCTCGCGATCGAGCGCGAAGGGGACGAGCGGGAGGAGCCCGAGCAGAGCGGCCAACGCGAGCGACCCGGCATCGGTGTCGATCTCGACCTGAGGGTAAGCCTCGAATCCGGCGAGGCCCGCGGCGAGGCCGGCGACCAGCAGGATCAGCGAGACGAGCCCGGCGGCGAGTACGGCGGACTCTCCGGGCTCGCGCGGGTGCCGCGGCATCCGCCGGCGGGTGCGGAGGCCGTAGCCGCGCAGCTCGAGCGTCGCGGCGATGTCGACCGAGCGGTCGAGCGATCCGGCGACCAGCCGGCGTGCGAGCGCCGGCCGGCCGAGCGGTGCGGCGGCCGGGCCGCGCAGCCCCGCCGCCTCCCCGAGGCGGGCCGCGTCGGCGGCCGCGAGCGGCACCATCCGGGCCACGAGCGTCGCGGTCAGCGCCGAGCGCGACGCGAGCGGACGCAGCGCCCGGAGGATCCGGTCCGGATCGACGCAGGCGGACCAGACGGCGAAGACGAGGATCCCGACGACCACCCGGAGCGCCAGCACGGCGCCCTCGGCCAGCGCCTCGGCGGTGACGTCGATCTGACCGAGGACCGGGACCTCGCCGCCGCGGATCAGCACCGTCGCTCCGCGCTGGGAGACGAGCGCGTTGACCGCGATCACGAGGGTCGCGATCGCGAGCGACCAGCGCAGCGGGCGCCGGACGCTCTCGCCGGCGCCCGAGAGCGCCCCGGCGGCGTAGGCGCCCGCGCCGGCGGCGGCGATGACGATCGGGTTCGAGCAGGCGAAGGCGGCAACGGCGAGCGGCGCCAGGTAGACCGCGGCGATCCAGGGGCGGGCCCGTCCGAGCGGGCCCGGGCGCGGCGCGTAGGCGAGAGCGACCCTCATCGGCAGATCGCCTCCGCGCCCGCGGTCTCCTCGTCCGGTACCACCGGCACCGAAACCGTTTGGCCATCGTCGCCCGCCGCGACCGCGTAGCGGTCCCGCAGCGTCTCCTCGTCGAGCATGCCCGCGGCCCGGGCGACCGACTCCTCGTCGCCGCCGGCGACGAGCCAGGTCGGCTGGTCCTCCCCCTCCCGCACCGCGGCCACGAGCGCGCCCGGCCAGACCTGCGCGCGCACGCGCCCGCCGTCGTCGAGCACGTCGAAGCGGTAGCCGTCGCCGCAGTGCTCGGGGCGCGCGTAGACGCCGCTCGTCTGCGGCCCGTCCTCGAGCTGGCGCGCGGCGGGATCCTCGCGGAGGGTCTCCCACGGACCGACGAGCACGCGCAGCTCCTCGGGGTGTGGCCTGGGGGCGTCGAGGTCCTCCCGGGTGACATCGACGCCCGCGTCGTCGAGCGCCGCGGAGGCCTCGTCGCACGGCGCCGGATCCTCGGCCAGGCACTCGACCACGACCCCGAGCTCCTCGCCGTCGTGCCCGTGCAGGAACGGCTCCGGGAACGACCCGACCACGGCCGGGACGCGATAGGCCTGCTGCCAGTCGCGGTAGTCCCACCAGATCCGGTCGCCGACGTGGACCCGGCTCTCCCCGGCTCCGATGTCGGAGTAGTAGCCGTTGACGAAGAAGAACCAGTCCTCGTCGCCGCCGTTCACCGTGCTCCCCGCGAGCCCGTCGATCGAATCGACGAAGTTGTCGCCGTAGGAGGTGTCGATGTCGGTCTCCTCGTCGAGGAAGCGGACGACGGTGTCGGACTCGGTCGGGTCTTCGAGCGTCGCCGAGGCGAGCTCGGTGGCCCCGAAGTCACGGGTGACGCGCAGCTCGGCGGTCCCCTCCTCCGACTCGCCCGGGCCGAGGCCGCAGCCGCTCGCCGCGGCGGCGCCGATCAGCGCCGCCGCGGCGAGCATGGCCACGGACCGGGTCATCGCGATCGGCTCAGCGCGCGACCTTGACTCGCTCGCAGCCGGTGAACCCGGAGCGCTTCTTCAGCTCCTTGGACACCTTCACGACGTCGTCGCCGGCGCCGCACTTGAACACGTCGCCGTACCTGCCGCGCTTCGCCGTGATCGAGTCGTCGCCGCCGCCCGAGAGGACGGTGGTCGACTCGCGGCCGACCTTGATCCTGTCCTTCCCCGGGGAGCCGCCGATCGTCTCGGCGTACCCGGCGGGACACGTCTTCGGCCCCTGGGTGCAGACATAGACGGTGTTCGAGGGAATCGATCCCTCGCGGGTCGCGGTCAGCTCGAGCATCGGCTCGTCGGCGGCCACCGTGACCTTGCCCTTGGCGTTGGTCGGCCGATCGGCGCCCTCGACGTCGACGCCCTCGGCCGGGGTGCGCTTGCCGTCGTCGGCGTAGGAGACGACCTTGACGTCGATGTCGCCGCCCGCCTTCGCGGCCGTCGGCGCGACGAGTTCGAGCTCGTCCGGGGTCGGGTCGGTGAAGTCCTCGATCAGGTACCAGAGGATGTCGTCGCCCTCCTTGACCGAGGTCAGATCACCGCCGGTCTCGGTCCCGGCGTGGTTGCGCTTCAGGTACCAGAAGCCGGTCTGCGGGGAGACGGCCTTGCCGATCCCGCAGAGGGCGATCCCGAAGTCGAAGTGGTCGCTGATCGACAGCGGCCGCACCGAGCGGTCGCTTGCCCCCGCGTCGGCGAGCTGGCTGAGGGCGGTGAAGCCCGGGACCTCGACGCGCTTGCCGGAGCCACCGGTGCCGTCGCCGAAGCAGTCGGCATCCCTGTCGGTCTTCAGCGTCGGTCCCGCGCCCGTGTACTGGGTCTGCTGGGCGAGGGTGCGCTCCTTCGAATCGACGACTCGGAGGTCGCCGGCGATGGTCTTGGACTTCGCGGCCGTCGCAACGGACGCGAGGGAGAGTGCGAGCAGGCAGATGCCCAGGGCTACTGGGAGAACGGCCCGCATGCGCGAGTCAGGCAGAGGCATGAATGCCACCCTTTCCTCGAGGGTTTACATCGACTCGGCCGGGGGCAGGTCTCCTGGCTTCCGGGTACTGGCTTCGCGCCTTCCCAGGGCTTCAGACCCCAGTGGCTGACATTGCGTCGTGCGATGCCCTCACCCGGTCACAGTGGCGGGACCGCGCCGGTTTCACACCGGACTTCCCTAAACCACCGACCGCTTGTTGTGCCGGGCAGCGTACCTCTAGGAACCTGACGAGGTCGAGAGCCGCTGAATCAAGGACGCAGGAGGCGCCGCGGCCTCAGGCCGCAAGCCGACGAGGACGCCGAGTCAGCGCCTCTCGGCCCGTCAGCCGGTTCGCTCTTCCACGGTCCTCTGGAGCTGGTCGACGACCTCCGGCATGGCCTTGCGCATCCGCGCGAGCTCCCAGTGCTCGATCTTCAGCGCGCGCACCGAGGTCTCGGCGACGACCGTCGCCGAGCGCTCCTGCTTCTCGAGCAGG
The DNA here is from genome assembly GCA_963823565.1 of uncultured Solirubrobacterales bacterium. Lineage (GTDB taxonomy): Bacteria > Actinomycetota > Thermoleophilia > Solirubrobacterales > 70-9 > RHKX01. The sequence continues at coordinate 22,016 of CAWGLR010000001.1, forward strand.
CCCTGCTCGCCGAAGACGTCACCGGGACCGAGCTCGGCGATCTTCTCCCCCGCCCGCTCGACCCGCACCTTGCCCTCGTCGATCGCGTAGAAGTCGTTCGAGTAGCCGCCCTCCTGGATGATCGTCTTGCCCTCTGCGAACTCGACGAGCATCGTGAAGGGGGCGATCTTGTTGAGCTTGCTCTCGTCGACGTCCTCGAACAGTGGAAATCGCTTGAGCTGGCTGGCGTCCATGGATTGGCTTCCTCCCGGTCGGTCGGGTGCAAGCTATCCGAAAGGCGCGCGGAAGTAGGGCGCTGCCGAAGACATGGGTCGGGAGCATGCGCGTGGGTAGGGACGAGGCGATGACGGAGCAGGCAATCGCAGGCGGTCAATCGCCCGCCGAGGCGATCGCGGGCGGGTCGGGCGACTCGCTGTTCGGCGGCGCCACGCGAGTGCTGGACGAGGCCTTCGAGCACGCCGACGTCTCCGCCGACACGGTCGAGCGGCTGCGGCTGCCGAAGTCGTCGCTGAAGGTCTCGATCCCGGTCCGCATGGACGACGGCAGCCTTCGCAACTTCCCGGGCTACCGGGTCCGCTACGACGACACCCGCGGCCCGACCAAGGGCGGCGTCCGCTTCTCGCCGCAGGTCAACGCCGACGAGGTGCAGTCGCTCGCGTTCTGGATGACCTTCAAGTGCGCCGCGCTCGGGCTCCCCTTCGGCGGCGCGAAGGGTGGCGTCACGGTGGACCCCAAGGAGCTGTCGCAGCTCGAGCTCGAGCGGCTCGCCCGCGGCTACGTCGACGCCGTCGCCGACCACATGGGCCCCGACCTCGACATCCCCGCCCCCGACGTCGCGACCAACGAGCTCGTGATGGGCTGGATGACGGACGAGTACTCGACCATCACGCGCTCGATCTCCCCCGCCGCGATCACCGGCAAGCCGCTCTCGATGGGCGGCAGCGCGGGCCGCTCGACCGCAACCGGCGACGGCGCCGCCTTCGTCATCGAGCGGCTGCTACCGAAGCTGCGCGAGTCGATCGACCTGCCGGGCGAGGACGGCGAGACGACGGTCGCGGTCCAGGGCTTCGGCAACGCCGGCACCGCGATCGCCGCCCGGATGGCCGAAGCGGGGCTGCGCGTGGTCGCCGTCTCCGACTCGACCGCGGCCGTCTACGACGAGGACGGAATCGACGTCGACGCCGCCAGGGAGCTGAAGCGCCGCGAGGGCAGCCTCGACGCGACCAGCCTCGACGCCGACGAGATCGGCGCCGACGAGCTCCTCGCGCTCGACGTCGACCTGCTCGTTCCCTCGGCGCTCGAGGGAGCCATCGACGAGGACAACGCCGGCGACGTCCGCGCCAAGGCGGTCTTCGAGGTGGCCAACGGCCCGGTCACTCCCGAGGCGGACCGCGCGCTCGCCGACGCCGGCGTCGTCGTCGCCCCCGACATCCTCGTCAACGCGGGCGGGGTCACCGTCTCCTACTACGAGTGGGTCCAGAACCGCTCCGGCCTCTACTGGGAGCCCGAGCAGGTCCGCGAGCGCCTCCAGGCGCGGATGGAGCGCGAGACCGACCGGATCTGGGAGCTCTCCGACGAGCTCGGCGTCACCCTCCGCGTCGGCGCCTACGTCCACGCCCTCCGCCGGCTCGGCGAGGCGGTCGACGACCGCGGCTCGGCCGAGCACTTCCAGCGGGATCTGAACGGCGAGTAGGGGCCCGCCGCGTCCCGGCGGAAGTGAACGGGATTTCAGTAGCGCATGGCGCAACGAATATCCCGTTCACCGTTCGAGCTCCCGCCTGAGGCCTTACACCCCTCTTCTCCTCCCCCTCCCCCGCCTCTTTCGTCCCTTCGCTAGGCTTCTCGCCTAATGCGAACGATTCTCAGTTTTATCGCCGCCGGAGCAGCGGCCGCCCTCCTGCTCGCCGGCTGCGGCGAGGACGCCGGCTCCTCCGATGCCGAGGTCGCCGTCGTCGCCACCACCCCGCAGGCGGCCGAGTTCGCACGCGAGGTCGGCGGCGACCGCGTCGACGTGACCCAGATCCTCGCCCCGAACGCCGACCCGCACGAGTACGAGCCGCAGCCGAGCGACGCCGAGGCCCTCGCCGAGGCCGACCTGGTGGTCCGCTCCGGCGGCGACCTCGACGACTGGCTCGACCAGCTCGTCGAGAGCTCCGGGACCGAGGCGCCGGTGCTGACGCTGATCGACTCGGTGCCGACCCGCACCGGCGAGGACGGCGAGGAGGACCCGCACTGGTGGCAGAACCCGCGCAACGCGATCCTCGCGGTCGGCGCGATCTTCAACGAGCTCGGTGAGATCGATCCGTCCGGCGAATCGGCCTATCGACGCAACACGGAGCGGTACGTGACTGACCTGTCGCGCCTCGACCACCAGATCGCCCGCTGCATCAGCTCCGTCCCGGCCGCCGAGCGGAAGCTGGTGACGAGCCACGACTCCCTCGGCTACTACGCCGACCGCTACGGGATCGAGGTGATCGGCGCGACGATCCCGTCGCTTTCGACGCAGGCTCAGCCCTCCGCCGGGGAGACCGCCGAGCTGATCGACCTGATCCGGCGGACCGGCGTGACGACGATCTTCCCCGAGGCCGGGGTCAGCGAGGAGCTCGAGCAGTCGATCGCCGACGGCGCTAGCGCCGAGGTGGGCGGCGAGCTCTGGGCCGACACGCTCGGCCCCGAGGGAAGCGAGGCGGCGACCTACGTCGGCGCGCAGGAGAGCAACACGAGCGCCCTCGTCGCCGGCTTCACCGGCGACGCGGAGGGCTGCTTGTGGCTCGGCTAGGCGGCCGCGCAGTCGGGGCAGTCGCCGCGGAGCACGACGTCGTGTCCCGCGACCGCGTAGTCGAGCCGGTCGCCGAGGTCGTCGATCGCGCGCTCGAGCTTCGGGTCCTCGAACGGCGTCACCTTGCCGCAGCGGTCGCAGACGAGGTGGTGATGGTGATGCTCGCCGCCCGGCAGCGCCGGCTCGAAGCGCGCCGAGCCGTCGCCGACGTCGAGCCGCTGGAGCAGGCGCATTCCTTCGAGCACCTCGAGCGTCCTGTACACCGTCGCAACGCCCACCTCGCGACCGCCGGCGCGGAGCTCGTCGGCGATCTCGCGCGCGCTGAGGACGCAATCCTGCCGCGCGATCGCCTCGAGGACGGCGGCCCGCGGCGCGCTGGCGCGATGGCCGGCGCCGCGCAGGCCCCTCTCCGCCGCCTCGACCCACGCCTCCGCGTCGGGACTAGGCGCCTTCGGCTTCGTCGCGTTCACCCCCTCAACGATAACGGTTCTCAACATGTGGCAGAATCGAGACTCAGTATCAACTTCGGAATCCGATGCTCGATCCCTTCCAGCTCCCATTCATGCAGCGCGCCGCGGCCGAGATCGCGCTGCTCGCCCCGATCGCCGGCCTGCTCGGAGCCCAGATCGTGCTGCGCCGGCTCGCCTTCTTCACCCACTCCGTCGGCGCCGCCACCTTCCCGGGACTGGTCGTGGCCGGGCCCGCCGGCATCCCCCCCGCCCTCGCCGCTCTCGGCGCCGGCGGCGCCTTCGCCGGCATGCTCGCCTGGAGCGAGCATCGCGCCCGGCTGGCCGCGGACGCGGCGACGGCGCTCCTCCTCGTCGCCGCGCTGGCGATCGGGGTGATCCTCGCGAGCGACGTCTTCGAGTCGGGCGCCGGCGTCGACCGCCTGCTGTTCGGCTCCCTGCTGGCGATCGGCGACGGCGAGCTCGCGCTGACGGCGGCCGCGCTCGCCGTCACGGTGCTGGCGACGGTCGTGTTCCGCCGGACCTGGGTGGCGACGGGATTCGAGCCGGGGTTGGCGACGTCGCAGGGCCTGCGCGCGGGCTGGGGCGAGCTGGCGCTCACAGTCGCGATCGCCTGCGCGGTGATCGCTTCGCTCGACGCGGTCGGATCGCTCCTGGTCAGCGCGATCCTCGTCCTCCCCGCCGCGAGCGTCCGCGTCATCGCGCCGAGCGTCCGCTCGCTCGAGGCGGGGGCCGCTGCCCTCGCCCTCGCCGAGGGACTGGCCGGCCTCCTGCTCGCCTACGAGCTCGACGCCCCGCCCGGCGCGACGATCGCAGTGGTCGGCGGGGTCGTCTTCGCGCTCTGTGTCGCCGGCGCGACGATCGCCCGCGGCCAGGCGCCCGCGGAGGCCGCCGCGTGAGCGACGCGCTGATCGAGGTCCACGGCCTCTCCGGCGGCTATGCCCCCGGCGCGACCGCGATCGAGGGAGTCGACTTCGCGCTCGACCGCGGGCAGACGCTCGCCGTCCTCGGGCCGAACGGGGGCGGCAAGACGACCCTGTTCCGGGCGCTGCTCGGCGACCTTCCGTTCCGGACCGGCCGGGTGCGGACGCCGGGGATCGCCTACGTTCCCCAGACCGAGCGCTCCCGGCTCGACTTCCCCGTCAGCGCGCTCGACGTCGCGCTCATGGGGACCTACGGCAGCGTGCCCTGGTACCGGCGGCTCGGCCACCCGCAGCGGAAGGCGGCGCTTGCCGCGCTGGAGCGCGTCGGGCTCGCGGACCGCGCCGGGTCCCGGTTCGGCGAGCTCTCCGGCGGCCAGCGCCAGCGCGTGCTGATCGCGCGGGCGCTCGCGCAGGGCGCGGAGGCGCTCCTGCTCGACGAGCCGCTGAGCGGCGTCGACCGCCCCTCCGCCGAGCGGATCCTCGCGATCCTCGCCGGGCTCCGCGCCGAGGGCCGCGGCATCGTCCTCTCCACCCACGACATCGAGCAGGCGCGGAGCTTCGACCGCGTCCTCTGCCTGAACCGCGGCCAGATCGCCTTCGGTCCACCGGCGGAGCTGACGCCGGAGGTCCTCGCCCGCACCTACGGCAGCGAGCTGATCGTCCTCGACACCGGTGAGCGCGCCGTCGTCGTCCAGCACCACGACCACGCGCATTGAGCGCCCCGGCGACACTCGCTTCCGTGCTGGAGCCGCTGAGCGAGGAGATCACCCGCCGCGCTCTGGCCGAGCTGCTGGTGCTCGGGCTCGCCTGCGGGCCGCTCGGGATCTGGATCGTCCTCTACCGCCAGAGCTTCGCCGCCGAGTCGCTGGCGCACTCGATGCTGCCGGGAATCGTCGCCGCCGCGCTGATCGGCGCCCCGCTCGGCCTCGGCGCCGCGGCCGGGCTGGCGGCCGGCGCCGCGCTGATCGCGCTCGCCACCCGCCAGGCCGCGGTCGGTCCCGACGTCGCCGTCGCGGTCACCGTCACCGCGCTCTTCGGGCTCGGCAGCCTGCTCGCCCTGTCCCCCGACGTCCCCCTGCGCATCGGCGACATCCTCTTCGGGGACCCGCTCGGCGCCGACGACGGGGACCTGATCGCCGCCGCCGCCCTCGCCGCCGCCGCCCTCGCCGCCCTCGCTGTCGGCGGCCGCTCCCTGACCCTCTCCGGCTTCGATCCGCCCGCCGCGCCGAGCCTCGGAGGCAGCCCCGCCCGCGCTGCCGCCCTCCTCCTCACACTGCTGGCGCTGACGACGCTGATCGCCGTCCAGGCGCTGGGCAACCTGCTCGTGGTCGCGATCGTGATCGCCCCGGCGGCCGCCTCGCTCCGCCTCCAGCGGCGCCTCGGCCCGGCGCTGGTGACCGCAGCGGCGCTCGCGATGCTCGCCGGCTTCGCCGGGCTCTACCTCAGCTACTTCGCCGAGCTGGCAACCGGCGCAAGCGTGGCCCTCTGCGCGATCGCCGAGTACGCGCTGGCCGTGGCGGCGTCGACGATGACTCGGCGGTTTCCTCACCCAGCGGTCGCACCGCCTCTCTAGCGAGCCGAGCCCGCCCACCGAGGCGATGCGGCTGGAGGGAGTCGAACCCCCACGTCCTTGCGGACACGGCGACCTGAACGCCGCGCGTCTACCAGTTCCGCCACAGCCGCGGGGCAGGGAATCTACCGGCTCTCGCGCGGACAGCGGCCCCGCTGGAACGGCTGCGGCGCCCGACGGGAGTGCGATCATGTTCGGGCTATGCGTGTTGGTCTCGTCCTCGGCGCCGGTGGCGTGCAGGGTGGCGCGTGGCTCACCGGGGGGCTCGCGGCGCTGGCCGAGGAGACGGGCTGGGACCCCGCGACGGCGGAGATCATCGTCGGCACCTCGGCCGGGTCGATGATCGGCTCCCTGCTCGCGGCGGGCCTGCCGCCGTGGTTCATGGTCGCCCACTCGCGGGGCGAGTCGTTCGAGGGGATGGTCGACGCGCAGGGCGAGAGGGTGGCCGACGCCGATCGCTCGGCGGGGGCGCAGTTCCGGCTCGACCCGACGGCGCTGCCGATCACCCCCGGGTCCCTGCCGCTGATCGTCCGCAGTCTGATGAAGCCGCACCGGCACACGCCGGCGGCGGTGCTCGCCGGCTGGCTCCCTCGCGGCGTGATCTCCAGCGAGCCGCTGCGGGAAATCATCCGCAGCTCGGTGCCTGGCGCGTGGACCGGCCACCCGAACCACTGGGTCGTCGCCTGCGACTACTCGACGGGCCGCCGGGTGGTCTTCGGCCGACGCGGGGCGCCGCGGGTCAAGCTCGAGGACGCCGTCGCGGCGTCGTGCGCCATCCCCGGGTTCTACAAGCCGGTCCGGGCCGGCGGCCGGCTCTACGTCGACGGCGGGATCTGGTCGACCTCGAACGTCGACGTCCTCCGCGGCCGCAAGCTCGACCTCGTGATCTGCCTCAACCCCACGTCCACGCTCCACCCGCTGCGCGGCGCCAACCCGGTCGACGCGTTCAGCCTCGTCTTCAACCGCGCGAGCGGGCGCCGGCTCGGCTCGGAGGCGAAGCGGCTGCGCGCCGAGGGCACCGAGGTCGTGCTCGTCCAGCCGACCCACCGCGACCTCGAGGCGATGGGGGTCAACCTGATGAGCCGCCGCAACCGCAACCGCGTGATCGACGTCGCCCGCGAGACCGTGGCCGAGCAGCTCGCCGATCCCGGCAACGCGATCCTCCTCGAGCGGCTGCCGCCCGGCGACCCCGACATGGTCCGCCGGCCCGAGCGGCCCTCCTGGGAGTGGCCCGGCATCGAGGAGCTTGCCGCGCGCGTCGCCGCCTGAGCGATGGCGGCCGGCGTCATCCTCCAGCACGAGCGCAGCGGCCCGCCGCTCCGTTTCGCCGACTGGCTCGAGTCCCGCCGGATCCCCTACGAGCTTCGCCTCGTCTCCGAGGAGGGCCACCCCGACGACCCGGCCGCGCACCCGTGGATCTGCTCCCTCGGTTCCGACGAGACGCCGGAGGTCCCGGGACCTGCATGGGTCGCCGCCGAGGTCGCCTTCCTGAGACGGGCGATCGACACGGGGACGCCGGTCCTCGGCCTCTGCTTCGGCGGCCAGGCGCTCGCCGCCGCCGCCGGCGCGCGCGTCGTCGCCGCCGACCCTCCCCAGGTCGACTGGATCGAGATCGACAGCGAGGACGAGGAGCGGATCCCGCCGGGGCCCTGGCTCCATTTCCACTACTTCCAGTTCCACCTGCCGCCCGGCGCCCGGCAGCTCGCGGCCTCGCCCGCCGGGCCCGCGGCCTTCGAGCTCGGCCCCCACCTCGGCCTCCAGTTCCACCCCGAGGCGACGCGCCAAGTCGCCGACCGCTGGGCGACCACCGAGGCGTCGACCCTGCTGCGCCTCGGCATCGAGCCGGCGGCCGTCGCCGAGGCGGGCCGGCGTGCCGAGGAGCGCGCCGCCGAGGCGGCCGAGCGGCTCTTCGACGCCTGGTGGCGGCAAATCGGCGCCCCTGGCTGACCGGGAGAGCGCAACCGCCGCACCATCACGTGGTTATCTGAGGGGACGTGATCCGCGGGGAATCGAGTCACGGCGGGCGGTTCCGCCTCCTGATCGGCTGCGCCTGCGGCGCGCTGGCGCTGCTCGCGTGCGCGACGGCCGGCCGCGCCGCGGCAGCGGGATTCACCCGCCTGGATCCGGCGCCGCTGCAGACCTTCAAGCCGTTCGACCTCGGGGTCGCCGACGCGAACGACGACGGCAACCTCGACCTCTTCACGACCAACCACAAGTTCCCCTCGCGCTACCTGGCCGGCGACGGCGCCGGCGGGCTGGTCGACGCCCTGGTGCCGCTCGGGCTGAGCCCGACCCCCGAGTTCCCGGGCTTCGAGGACCTCCACCGCGTACCGGACACCTCCGCCCCCGGCCTCTACCTCTACGCCTACGATCGCGGCACCCCGCGGGATCCCTTCCACATCGACACCACCGGAATCCCGGCCTCGGGGCGCCTCGTCTTCGGCGCCCGCGACCTCCGGGTCGAGCAGGCGACGGGTGCGACCGTCAGCGAGGTCGAGCTGCCCAACGGCGCAACCGCGCTCGACTTCGACGCCGAGCCCGGCGCCAGGATCGACATCACGGTCGACCACATCGATCTGCCGATCGGTGTCCAGATCGACTCGCCTGAGAACCCGCCGCTCGTCAAGGTCGGACCCGACGCCGTCCCAGCGCAGGCACCGGAGTTCGAGCTGTCGCTGCGAGACCGTCACGGGTACGGGTTCGCCGACTTCAATTCCGACGGCCTCACCGATCTGTTCGTCGCGACCGGTGGGCTCGGCGGCGAGATAACCGACCCGTTCTTCCTCGGTCGCCAGCGCGACGAGCTCCTGCTGGGGAGCCCGGTCGGCCTGCGCTCGGCGATCTCCACGAGCGGCCTCGTCAAGGGCGCCTGCCGCGGGCGCGGGACGCTCGTGGCCGACTTCGACGGCGACGGCTTCCCCGACCTGCTCGAGTCCTGCGACCAGGCTCCGCCCCGGCTCTTCGCGGGCGACGGCGCCGGTCACTTCCGCGAGCTCCCCGCCCCACCGGTCGTCGGCGACGTCTACCGGGCGATCGACCTCTCGGGCGACCGGCGCCCCGAGCTGGTCGTCGCGGCCGCCGAGAGCATCCAGGTGTGGGCCCTCGAGGAGACCGGCTGGGTTCGAACCCAGGCGTTCCGCGGCGGCAACAAGGTCGCGACCGTCCGGACGCTGGCCCAGGGCGACTTCGATCGCGACGCCGACATCGACCTCTTCGCGGCGAGCCCGCGCGGCAACGCCGTGCTGATGAACGTCGACGGGCGGCTGCGCAAGCGCAAGCCGCGGACGCTCGGCCTGCCGAACCACGGCTCCGTCGGTGCCGCGTTCGTCGATTACGACAACGACGGCGACCTCGACCTCGACGTCCTGCCACAGGGGATCTTCCGCTCGGACGGCAAGCGCTTCCGCCACACCAACCGGCTGCGGTACGGGCCCCTGCCCACCGGGCCGGTCTTCTCCGGGACCGTCTCCTGGCCCGACCTCGACGAGGACGGCCGCCGGGATCCCGTGAGCATGCGCGGCAGAGGCGTGTTCGCGCCGGAGCAGGTGATCGACATCCGCCGCAACAAGGTGCCTGGTGGCCACTGGCTCGAGCTGGACCTGACCGGCCCGCCCGGCAACGCCGACGCGATCGGCGCTCGCGTCCGCGTCGTCACGGACGCCGGGCCGAGCTGGGGCTGGGTCGGCGAGGCGGAGACCTCGGGGCACTCCAGCGGCCACTACCGGCTCTACTTCGGACTCGGCGGGGAACGCCGCCTGCGCCGGATCGTCGTAACCTGGGCCGACGGGAGCAGGACGAAGCTCGGCGCGCGCCGAGCCGATCGCGTGCTCTCCGTCAGGCACGGCGGACGGACCCGCGGATGAAAGAGGGAGGCGCTCGGTGCCTCGGGGGATAAGCACCGAGCGCCAGAAACGGCACATTACTATCCCACTTAGTTCGATGCAAGGGAGGCCGGTTGGCCACTGAGGAGAGGGCCCCGCGGATCGACGCCCAGCGCAACCGCGAGGCGGTCATCGACGCGGCGCTGGAGCTGCTCGCCGAGCAGCCCGGAGCGAGCATGGCGACGATCGCCGAGCGCTCCGGGGTCGGGCGCACGACCGTCTATCGACACTTCCCGCACCGCGAGGACCTCGTCCGCGCGCTCTTCGGCCGGGTGGTCGAGGACGCCCGCACGATGACCTCGGACGTGATCGGCCGCTCCTCGTCCCCGCGCGAGGTCCTCGCCGAGCTCGGCCCGGCGATCGTGGGGATCGGGCGCCGCTACCTCTTCCTCGAGGCGCTGCGCCAGCACGGCGAGGAGGTGATCGCGGAGAGCACCCTCGATCCCGACGACCCGCTGCGCCACTACCTCGCCGACGCTCAGGGGTCCGGCGACGTCCGCCGGGACATGCCCGTGCAGTGGATCCTCAGCATGATCAACTCGATGGCCTCCGGCGCGCTGGTCGAGCTCAGCGCGCGGCGGGTGGACCCCGAGGAGGCCGGGCGCCTGCTCGGGGACGCGCTCGTGCGCGCCTTCGCCGCCTAGCGGTCCGGGTCCGTCGGCGACCCGACGACGCCGGCGGCGCGCAGCGCGTCGGGGTCGTAGAGGTGGCACCGCAGGCGGGCCCCGCCGACCTCGAGGTCGCGCAGCGGGAACGGGTCGCGGAACCGCACCCGCACCCCCGAGTCCAGTTCCTCCATCGACTCGACGCCGGTCCAGATCGGGTCGGCCGGCGCGTCGGCGCGCATCGCCTCGAGCACCCTCACGACGTCGGCCCCGGTGCAGCCGGAGGCGGCGGGGACGACCGCGTCGGTCGCCAGCGCGTCGAGCTCGCCGAGGTCGCCGATGGCACCTCGCTCGGCCGCGTAGGCCTCCTCCTCGAGCTTCGTCCAGCGCTCCTCCAGCAGCGTCCGCAGGTCCCTCGCCTCCCAGCCGCAGACCTCGAAGGCCTTCGGGCAGCGCGGGTGGAACGGGCAGCCGAGCGGAGGCACGACCGCGTCGGGGACCTCGCCTCGCGGCAGGTCCCGCGGGACCGCTCGCCGCGGGTCGGGCTCGGGGATAGCCCGCAGCAGCGCCTGCGTGTAGGGGTGGCGGGGTTCCCGGTAGATCTCCTCGGCAGGCCCGATCTCGACGATCTGGCCGAGGTACATGATCGCGATCCGGTCGCAGAAGAACTTCGCGGTCGCGAGGTCGTGGGTGATGTAGAGGTAGGTGAGGCCGAGCTCGTCCTTGAGCTCCAGCATCAGCTCGAGGATCTTCGCCCGGACGCTCATGTCGAGCATCGAGACCGGCTCGTCGGCAACGAGCACGTCGGGCCCGAGGATGATCGCCCGGGCGAGGACGGCACGCTGCTTCTGGCCTCCCGACAGGTCGGCCGGGTACTTGTCGAGGAAGTCGCTCGCCGGCGCCAGCCCGACCCGCTCGAGCGCCGCGGTGGCGCGCTCGCGCAGGCGGTCCCGATCCCGCTCGATCCCGTGAAAGCGCAGCGGGTCGGAGACCAGCGCGCCGATCGTCAGCGCCGGGTTCAGCGAGGCGTGCGGGTCCTGGAAGACGATCTGCAGGCGCCGGCGGAGCTCGCGCATCTCCGACTCCTTGCGTCCGGCGATCTCCTCGCCCTCGAGCTTGATCGATCCCGAGCTCGCCTCGACGAGGCCGAGCAACGTCCGGCCGAGCGTCGTCTTCCCCGAGCCCGACTCGCCGACGAGGCCGAGGACCTCGCCCTTGCGGAGCTCGAGCGAGACGCCGTCGACCGCCCTCACCGACCCCGACTCGCGCCCGCGCAGCCGGTCGAGGAACGACCCGCGCACCGAGTAGGTCGTGTGCAGGTCGTTGATCTCGAGCAGGGGCTCGCCCGCCGCGATCACCGGCGTCTCGGCCACCGAGCTCACGCCTCCTCCGCGATCGCCGGCTCGGCCCGCTCGAGCGGCTCGCGGCCGCCCGCCGGGATCGGCTCCTCGGGCCCGTTCAGCCAGCAGGAGACGCGCTGACCCTCGGGCCCGCTCGTCTCGACCGGGTGAAGCTCGGCGCAGACGCGCATCGCGTTGGGGCAACGGGGATGGAAGCGGCAGGCCGGCGGCGGGTCGATCAGGCTCGGCGGCGCGCCGGGTATGTAGGCGAGGCCCTCGGTCCGCAGAGAGATCGTCGAGCGCAGCAGCTCGCGCGTGTACGGGTGGCCGGGCTCGGAGAAGACGGCGCGGGCGTCGCCCTCCTCGACGATCTCGCCGGCGTACATCACCGCGACGCGGTCGCAGGCCTCGGCGACGATGCCGAGGTTGTGGGTGATCAGCAGCACCGCCGTGTCGAAGTTGCGCCGCAGGTCGGCGAGGATGCCGAGGATCTGCGCCTCGACGATCACGTCGAGCGCGGTCGTCGGCTCGTCGGCGATCAGCACCTTGGGCTCGAGCACCAGCGCCAGCGCAATCATGATCCGCTGTCGCATCCCGCCGGAGAACTCGTGCGGGTACTGCTTGAAGCGGGTCGGCGGGATGCCCATGCCGGCGAGCGCCTCGAGCGAGCGCCGGCGCACCTCCTCGTCGTCGATGTCGGGCACGTGGGTCCGCAGCGTCTCGCGGAAGTGCTTCTCGATCGTCTGCAGCGGGTCGAGGCGGGTCATCGGCTCCTGGAAGATCAGCCCGAGCTCGGGCCCACGCATGCTGCGCATCTCCTTCTGGTCGAGCCCGACGAGCTCGCGGCCGGCGTAGCGGACCGAGCCGTCGACCGCCGCCATCGCCGGCAGCAGCCCGAGGACGCCGCGCCCGAGCGTCGACTTGCCGCACCCGGACTCGCCGACGAGCCCGAGCGTCTGCCCCGCGCCGATCTCGAAGCTGACCCCGTCGACCGCTCGCACAGGGTCGCCGGCGGTGCCGTACCAGACCCGCAGGTCATGGACGTCGAGGATGGGTTCGCTCTTGGCCACGTCGCTCACGGTGACCCACCTTCCGGCTCAGCCTCGGATGCCCCGGTTCCGCCGGCTGCCTGCTGCTCCCGTGCCGGCATCTCCGGCTTCTTGTTCCGCTGCGCCCGGACCAGCGGGTTGATGACATCGTTCAGGCCCTCGCCGAGCAGGGTGAACCCGGTGACGAGGAGGACGATCGCGAGGCCGGGGAAGAGCCCCGTCCACCAGATCCCGGCGCCGACGTCGTCGATCGCGCGCTGCAGGTCGTAGCCCCACTCCGCGGCGTCGGTCGGCTGGATGCCGAAACCGAGGAAGCCGAGGGCGGCGAGGGTGAGGATCGCGTCGGCCGCGTTCAGCGTCGCCAGCGAGGGCACGTTCTGAACCACGTTCTGGAGGATGTAGCGGCTGATGATCGTCCGCCTGGGCGCGCCGAGCGCGCGGGCGGCCTCGACGTACGGCTCCTCGCGCACGCTGATCACGTGGTTCCTCACCACCCGGAAGTACTGGGGGACGTAGACCCCGGTGATCGCGATGGCGGCCGTGAAGACCCCTTGGCCGAGCTTGTCGGAGAGCAGGAACGCGATCACGATCGCCAGCAGCAGGTACGGGAAGGCGAAGAGGGCGTCCATGATGAGGACGAGGACGCGGTCGAGGCGGCCGCCGACGTAGCCCGAGATCAGCCCGAGCGGTACGCCGATCACGAGCGAGAAGACGACCGCGAGAAGGACGACCTCGATCGCGGTGCGCGACCCCCAGATCACGCGCGAGAGGACGTCGTAGCGGCCGACGGTCGTGCCCCACAGGTTGGTCGAGTCGGGATGCCCCTGCTTCGGGAAGTCGACTCCGCCGCTTGAGACCTGATCGAAGCCGTAGGGCGCGATCAGCGGCGCGAAGATCGCGAGGATCACGAAGACGCCGACGATCACGATGCCGCTCCAGAGGATCCACTTCGATACGCCCTCAGACTCCCGGATCGGGCCGAGCCAGCGTGAGAGCCGCCGCCTCATCGGTACCTCACCCGCGGGTCGATGAAGGCGGTGACCAGGTCGATCAGCACGGAGACGATCACGACCGCGACCGCGAAGACGGTGACGATCCCCTGCACCGCGATGTAGTCACGCTGGTTCAGGTACCGGATCAGCTCCGAGCCGATCCCGGGCCAGTTGAAGGTCACTTCGGTCAACACCGCGCCGCCGAGGAGGATCGCGAACTGCAGCCCGGCGACGGTGATGACCGGCACGAGCGCGTTGCGGAAGGCGTGGTTGACGACGACCCGGCGCTCGCTCACCCCGCGCGCCCGCGCCGCCTCGACGTAGTCGCCGCGCATCGTCTGCAGCAGGTTCACGCGAACCAGCCTGATCAGCACCCCGCTGATCGTCAGCCCGAGCACCAGCGCCGGCAGCGCGAGGTGCTGGAGGACGTCCCAGAACGCGCTCCAGTCGCCCTGGATCAGCGTGTCGATCAAATAGAAGTGAGTGACCTTGTCGAGCTCGAAGTCGACGACCGGGCTGGCCCGGCCGGAGGTCGGCCAGCCGACGTCGGAGGCCACCAGCTGGAAGAGGAACCCGAGGAAGAAGACGGGGAAGGCGTAGATCACGATCCCGAAGAGGCGGCCGCCGACGTCGAGGGGCCCGTCGCGGTACCGGCCTGCCAGCAGGCCGACGGGGATGCCGACCGCCAGCGTGATCATGAAGGCCGCGAGCGTCAGCTCCAGGGTGGCGCTGCCGTTCTCGACGATGATCGAGGTGACGCTGCGATTGTCGGTGGCGGACTCGCCGAGATCGAGCCGGATGACCTGGCCCAGGTACTCGCCGTACTGCTCGATGATCGGCTTGTCGTAGCCCGCCGCCTCCTTGCGCTGCTCGAGCTCCTTCGCCGGCAGCCTCGCGCCGAGCGCCGCCGTGATCGGGTCGCCGGGCGCGACCCGCATCAGCAGGAAGACCATCGTCAGCAGGATCAGGATCGTCGGGATCGCCAGCGCGATCCTGGTCAGGATGTAGGTCCGCAACCCGCCGCCGCGGCTCAACCCGGGATCCTCCCGGTCGGGGGCGGCTCGAAGCCGCTCCCCCTCAGCTCTTCGAGATCAGCCAGAAGCGGAAGATGAACGAGGGGTCGAACGTCTCCTCGACGCCGTCGACGCCGTCCCTCACCGCGGCCACCTGATCGGCCTGCCAGATCGGGATCGTCGGCGCGTCCTCGGCGCCGATCTGCTGGATCCGGTCGAACGCCTTCTGCCGCACCGCCGGGTCGTCGGACGCCTTCTCCTCGGCCAGGAGCTTGTTCATCTCCGGGTTGTCGTAGTGGATGTTGAGGAACGCGTCCGGCGCGTAGAACGACGCGGTGTAGTCGTCGGCGTCCGGGTAGTCCGGGAACCAGCCGAGCTGGTAGGTCGGGTACTTGTCGGTGAAGGCGGCGGTGGAGTACTGGTTCCACTCGGTCGACTTCAGCGTCACGTCGAACAGGCCGCTCTCGTCGAGCTGGCGCTTGATCTCGGCGTACTCGTCGCCGGAGGCGGCGCCGTAGTGCGACGGCGTCCACCAGACCTCGAGCGGCACCGGCGTGTCGACGCCGGCGTCCGCGAGGGTCTGCTTCGCGCCCTCCATGTCGGGCCCGTCGCCGTATCGCTCGGCGAACGCCTCGGTCGCGAACTCGACGCCCTGCGGGACCATCGAGAAGAGCGGCTGGACCGTGCCGTTGTAGACGTTGTCGGCGATCGCCTGGCGGTCGATCACCTGCGCGGCGGCCTGGCGGATCGCGAGCTTCTCCTCGTCGGTCGTGCCGGGCTGGAGCTTGGTGTTGAACACCAGGTAGCGGATCTCGGTGCCGTTGCCGGAGACGACGTTGACGCCGTCGGCCCCGTCGAGGTCCTCGATGTCGGTCGGGCTGAGGCTGCGGTAGGCGATGTCGACATCGCCGTCCTGAATCGCCAGCTTCAGCGGCGCCGCCGACTTGTAGTACTTGATGATCACGGTGTCGTTCTTCGCCGGCGCATCGCCCTGGTAGGAGTCGTTCTTCTCCATCACCGTCTGCTGGCCGGGCTCGTACTGGGCGAGCGTGTAGCGGCCGGAGCCGACGACCTCGTCGCTGGGCTGGAGCTTGTCGGCCGGGTAGGTGTCGGAGGGGACGATCGCGAAGGAGGCCGTGGTCAGGACCAGCGGCCAGGTGGCGTCGGACTCCTTGAGGTTGAAGGTGACGGCCTTGTCGTCCTTGGACGCCTCGACGCTGTCCATGTTCGCGAGCAGCGAGGAGGCGCCGTTGGGGTCGGCGATCTCGACGTTGCGCTCGAAGGAGAAGACGACGTCCTCGGCGGTCAGGGGCGAGCCGTCGGAGAACTCGAGGCCGTCCTTGATCGTGCACTCGAAGGTCTTGTTGTCGTTGTCGGTGAAGTCGCACTTCTCCGCCGCCTCGGGAACCGGCTTGTTGTCGCCCGGCGGGATCGTGAGGAGGTTCTGGTACATCGCGTAGATGCCGTCGTAGGACGGCAGGTCGTACGCGCCGGCCGGGTCGTAGGAGATCGGCTGGTCCGTCGTGCCGCGGATGATCGTCCCGCCGGACCCGCTCGAGGAGTCGTCGCTGCCGCATCCGGCGGCGAGAATTGCGAGCAGCGCGGTGGCTGCCGCCAGCGAGAGCAGTCGGATCGTCTTCATTCTGGTGCGACCTCCCCGGTCGTGTTGCCCCTACCCCGCCCGACCGGACGGGGTCCTCTCGCGGCACCCTAGCCGAGCGGCGCGCGACGCGTCCCTAGGCCGCGGGCGTCAGCTCGGCCAGTGCCGTGAAGAGCTCGCGCGCCGCCCGCTCGCCCCAGGCGAGGCTCGAGAGCGCGTAGGACTCGTTCGGCGCGTGGTAGGCGTCCTCGGGCAGGCTGAACCCGGTGACGATGGTCGGCATCCCCGCCGCCAGGAGGTCGGCGACGACCGGGATCGAGCCGCCCTCGCGGATCAGCGCCGTCTCGACGCCCGCCGGAGGCTCGCGCGAGCGCCTCGGCGGCGAGGCGGATCGGCGGCGAGGCGGGATCGCAGAGCGCCGGGGCGTGCGGCTCGGTCGCGATCTCGACCTCGGCGTCCCTCGGGGACGGCGTCGCGGAGCAGCCGCTCGAGGGTCGCCGCCATCTCCGCCGCGTCCTGGCCCGGCGCGAGCCGCATGCTCAGGGTCGCCCGCGCGCTCGCGGGAACGACCGTGCGCGGCTCCCCGCCGGCGATCTCGTTGACGTCGAGCGACGCGTCGCCCCAGTTGCGGCGGTAGTAGAGGTCGCCGGCGTCGGGGCTGACCGGGCCGCCCGCCGACCTCGGCCAGCACCTCGTCGCCGGGCTTCAGGCGCTCCCAGGAGGCGACCTCCGCGGGCGTCGGCGGCACGATCCCGGCGCGCAGCTCCTCGCTCAGCAGGCCGTCGGGGCCGGGCACGACCTCGGAGAGCATCGCGTGCAGGACGTGCAGGGAGTTGAGGACGCTGCCGCCGTAGCTGCCCGAGTGCAGGTGCCGCGGCGCCGTCCGCACCTCGACCTCGACCATGACGATCCCGCGCAACGCGACGGTGATCGCCGGCGTGCGCGCATCGGCCGGACCGGCGTCGAAGACGACCGCGCAGTCGGCGCCGCGCTCATCGGCTGCGATCCAGGAGGACACCGCGGCGCTGCTCACCTCCTCTTCCCCCTCGACGAGCACCCTGACGTTCACCGGCAGCTCGCCCGCCGCCGCGAGGTCGCACGCCGTCCTCAGCAGCGGTAGGAAGTTCCCCTTGTCGTCGGCGGCGCCGCGGGCGTAGATCCGGCCTTCGCGGATCTCGGGCTCGAACGGCGGCGAGTCCCAAGCGCCGAGGTCGCCCGGCGACTGGACGTCGTAGTGCCCGTAGATCAGGACGGTCGGCGCGCCCGGCGCGTCGGCGCTGAGGTCGCCGACCGCGAGCGGGTTGCCGCCGTGGGAGGTGTCCAGAGCCGCCTCCCCGCCGGCGGCGCGCACCCGCTCGCAGACCCACTCGGCGGCCGCGCGCATCGCCTCCGGGTCGACGTCGTCGGTCGATATCGAGGGGATCCGCAGCCACTCGACCAGGTCGTCGACGAGATCCTGGGAGGGCTGGTCGCCGGACATGAGGCGAGGTTCTCACAGTGAGTGGGATCAGCGTTGCGCATATCGCAACGTTCATCCCGCTCACCGACTCATAATCCCTTCCGTGACCGATCCCAGCCTGCTGCACGGCCACTGGAGCTGGTCTCCTGGACAGGCGTCGACACCGACGGCGGTCGCGTCTCACGGCGGCCCGCGCCCCGCGGCGATCTCATCTACCTGCCCTCTGGCCGCATGGCGGTGCAGATCCAATACGGCCGTCGGCCCTCGCTCGGGTCGCAGACCTCGAGCGGCGACGAGGCCGGACGCGCCGCCACGACACCTACAACGCCATGCGGCACCTGGTCGGTCCCCCGCGACGGCGTCATCGTCCACCACGTCGAGCTCGCCCTCCACCCCGACCAGCCGGGGATGGACAAGGAGCGTCCCTTCGAGCTCGCCGGCGACGAGCTCACGCTCCACACGCAGCCGGTCGCGACGCCGGCCGAGGTCGCCGCGGGACTCCGCGCCACCCACGAGTCGATCGTCCCCGGCTACCACCTGAACAAGAAGCACTGGATCACGGTGACCCTCGGCGGGGATGCCGGCGACGACCTGGTTCGCAACCTGATCGAGGACAGCCACGACCTCGTCGGCCGGCGGCGGTGAACGGTCCCGAGAACGAAAAGGCCCGCCTCGGGAGACGGCTCGTGAAGTACCGCTACGGGGATTCGAACCCCGGTTTCCGGACTGAGAATCCGGCGTCCTAGTCCCCTAGACGATAGCGGCGCGGCCCGCGATCTTAGCCAATGCTCGCACGGGCGTCAGGCGGCCGCGGCGAGCTGACCGAGCCCGAGGGAGCGAGCCAGGAACTCGGTCTCGGCGGCGACCGCGCGCTCGAATCCGTCGCCGACGTAAACGTCGAAATGCGTCAGCCCAGGGCCGAGCTCGACGAGCTCGCCGCGCGGTGCGGCGGCCGCCATGCGGCGGGCGGGACCGGCCGGCGTCACCGCGTCGTCGGGCATCACGACGACCAGCAGCGGGCAGGTCACCTCCCGGGCCCGGCGGGCGGGGGCGTGGAGGCCGAGGCCGAGCAGGACCCGGGGGCAGAACTCGTTGCGCAGCTCGCCGTCGGCGTCGGCGAAGAGGGCGCGATAGCCCTCGTAGGAGCCGGGCTGGTTCATCGCGGCGCCGCGGCCGGGAGGCGCGACGAGCGGGATCCGCACCGGCGCGCCGCCGGCGATCGCGGCGAGGCCGTCGAGGACGCTCGCGGCGAGCAGGCGCCCGACCTGAGCCGGCCCGGCGGCGCTCAGCGCGGCGGGCCCGTCGGTCAAGGGCGTCTGGGAGACGACGGCGGCGACACCCTGGTCCTCGGCCCCGAGGGCGACGACGTGGCCGCCGCTGAAGGAAGTGCCCCAGAGCGCGATCCGACCGGGGTCGATGCCGTCGAGCCCGCGGGCGCAGGCGATGGCGGCGCGCCAGTCGTCGAGCTGCCGCCCGACCGAGATCAGCTGGCGCGGCTCGCCCTCGCTGTCGCCGAAGTATCGGTAGTCGAAGACGAGCGCTGCCATCCCGGCATCGCGAAACCGCTCGGCGAACGCCCACAGCCGCGCCTCGCGGGTACCGCCGAAGCCGTGCGCGAGCACGACGCAGGGATGCTGCCCGGCGCCGGCGGGCCGGTAGAGCCAGGCGGCACAGCGAGCGCCGCCGGACTCGAAGCGGATGTCCTCGCGCGCGGCCATCGCGGACGAACCTACATCGTGGATCGACCGTTGGCGAGGCGCGCGGAAGCCGGAAGAAAGCGGCGCCCGACGCCGCGGGGGAACGGAGCCGGGCGCCTAAGTGGAACTTACCATCCCGTTTACATCGGCTGCCTTGCGGCGGTCCGGGCACCGATTCGCGCGTCTAGAATGCCGCCGGGGTGGCAGCGGGGAGCTCGAATCGCAGGGAGGACGCACGGCGCAACCATGCCGCGGTGATCGAGGCCGCCCTCAGGCTCCTCGCCGAGAACCCGGACGCCAGCATGCAGGAGATCGCCGACGCGTCGGGGCTCGGGCGAACCACGGTCTACCGCCATTTCCCGACCCGCGACGACCTCTTCTCCGCCCTCCTCGCGCACGCGCTCCGGCAGAGCTGGGACGTGGCCGTCGGCGTGTTCGAGCGCGGGCTTCCCTTCGAGGACACGGTGCGCGAGCTGTCCCTGGTGATGGTCGACGCGGGCGTCGACTACCGCTTCCTCTTCAGCTACGGCAACCCGACGGCGCTCCAGGTGTCGCGAACGGCCCCCGAGAACCCGATGCTCGCCTGGTTCCGGGCGGCCCAGCAGCGCGGCGAAATGCGGGCGGACCTGCCGCTGCACTGGGTCATGTCCTGCTTCCAGGCGCTGTCGCTGGTGGCGATGCAGGACTTCGCCTCCGGCCGGCAGAGCCGGGAGGAGACAGCCGAGCTCCTCGCCGCGAGCATCCTGGCCCTCTTTCGCGAGTAGGAGGCGAAATCGTCACTGCGAACGATTCGCTCTGGGCGATACTCCTTCCATGGCGCAACCGGAATGCACCCACACCGACTCGATCCGGCCGGTCGAGCCCTCGAGCCTGGCCGGGTGCAGCGAGTGCCTGAAGAGCGGCGACCGCTGGGTCCACCTGCGGCTCTGCCTGACCTGCGGCGAGGTCGGCTGCTGCGACTCCTCGCCGAACCAGCACGCCTCCAAGCACGCGGCCGCGGCCGGCCACCCGATCGCCGCCTCGTTCGAGCCCGGCGAGAACTGGGCGTGGTGCTTCGTCGACGAGGTGGTGCTCGACGCCTCCCCGCTGGGCCTGCCGAGCCACGAGTAGCCCGGGGCCGGTGGCGCGGCGCTCAGGCGGCGCCGAAGATCATCAGCGACTGCGGGTCGTCGGGATCGACTTTGACGGTCACGTTCTGGCCGGCCGAGAACGGCGCCGAGGGGTAGATGTACTGGTTGATCGTCGCCTGGTAGGGCTCGCCCGCCGCGGGCCTGACCGTGAGGGTGATGTTGTGCTCGGTCCCGCCGGGCGTGTCCGTCTTACCTGTGGACTCCATCGATTCGATGTGCGCCGGGGTGTCGACCCCGCTATTCATCAGCTTCTGCGCGCGATTGGCGAGATCGATCTGCCCGGCGTCCGCACCGACTCCGATCTTGCTCGTCTGCGCCTGAGCCGACTCGGCCGCCTTCCTCATCTTGCCCATGAAGCCCATAAGCTTTCCTCTTCCTGTAGCTGGTTGCGGGTGTTACGACTCTATCGCCGCCTCAACCAAGTGGGATGATCGGTCGAAGTGGAGGCGATGAGCGCCAAGCTCGCCCATAGGCTCGCCGTGGCCGCGATCCTCGCGGCGACCGTCGCCGCGGCGCTCGCCGCCTATTTCGTCAGCCGCGACATCGCCGAGGAGGAACGGAACGACCGCCTCGAGATCGCGCGCGAGGCCACGCTCGACGCGCTCGTCGCGCGCGAGGACTTCCTCGATGACCTCTCGTCGCTCGCCATCCAGCCGCGCGCCGGCGACGAGCTCCGCGCCTTCGCCAGGATCCAGGCGCACGAGGAGGCCGCGGTCGTCTCGGTGCAATGGGTCCCGCGAGCGGCCGCCGAGGGCCCGCCCGGTCCATCGCTGCTGGTCCCGCCGGACTCCGGCGCCGACCGCCACCTCGCGCTGACCTCCCGCAGCCCGCTCGCGGACCGGATCGCCGAGCGCGCGATCGAGGGCGGCGGGCCGGCGGCGTCGCCGCCGCTCCAGCTCGCGGCCGGGGACGCCGCCTTCTACCTGGCGCTGCCGGCGATCTCTCGCGGTAGCGCGGCCGGCGCCATGGTCGCCCTGGTCGACGGCCGCCGTCTCCTGGCGGCGGAGCTGCCCAAGGGCTCCCCGGACGTCGCGGTCGACGATGGCGGCGCCGAGATCGCCACCGTCGGCGACGAGCCCGACGATGCCGAGTCCACCACGGTTCCCGTCCACGGCCGCACGTGGACCGTCAGCGTCGACGGCGCGTCCGTCGGTCCGGTGGAGGCCGCCCTGCCGTGGGGGATCCTGCTCAGCGGGTTCGTGCTCGCGCTCGTCGTCGCGGTCCTGCTCGGGCGCGCCGTCTCCCGGCGCGACGCCGCGCTCGAGATCGCCCGCCGCCGCGAGAGCGAGCTCGAGCAGCGTTCGCGCGAGGACGAGCTCACCCGCATCTACAACCGGCGTCACTTCACCGAGACGCTGACGGCCGCGCTCGGATCCGGCGGCAGGGCCGGCCTCGCCGCGCTGCTGCTCGATCTCGACCACTTCAAGGCGATCAACGACGGCCACGGCCACCTGACCGGCGACCTGGTGCTCCAGGTCGCGGCGCAGCGACTCGCCTCGGTCGTGCGGCCGACCGAGACGCTCGCCCGCTGGGGAGGCGAGGAGTTCGCCGTCCTCGCCGAGGGCCTCGACCGCGACGGGGCCTTGGCGCTCGGCGAGCGGCTCCGCGCCGCGATCGCCGACGCCCCGATCGAGGTCCAGGGCGAGATGATCGAGCTCAGCGCCTCGGTCGGAGTGGCGCTGACGGTCGCCGGCGACGGCGATCCCGACGCGATCGTCGGCGCAGCCGATCGGGCGCTGTACGAGGCGAAGGCCGCCGGCCGCAACCGCGTGGTGATCGCCGAGTCGCGGCGCAGCGGGCGCTTCGAGGGCGCCGAGGCTTAGCCGCTACAGGACCCCGGCCTCGCGCGCGCCGGCCACCGTCTCCCGCAGCGTCGCCTCCGCGTCCCACTCCGGCTTCCAGCCGAGCTTCTCGCGCGCTTGCGACGTGTCCATCAGGGTCGGCACCCGGAGGGCCGTCAGCCAAGCCGCCTCGGGCGGCATCCCGGGGAGCTTGGCGAGGAGCTCGTCGAGCGTCGCGACGGCGGGGCCCGGGACCGGGACCGAGTGCCAGCCGAGGGCGCGGGCGAGGTGCGCGACGTTGAGCGCCCCCGGGCCGGCGAGGTTGTAGCGGCCCGGCTCCCCCCTGCCCTCGACGGCGGCGACGATCGCGGCGGCGACGTCGTCGGTGTGGACGAGCTGGAACTCGATGCCGGGGTCGGGGAGGATCGGACCGAGGAACGGGATCGTGTCGACGATCCGGCGGGCGAGGCGGAGCTGACCGTAGACGGGGAGGGTCCTGATCATCGTCTCGATCAGCGTCGTCGCGCCGGCGCCGGCGACGATGCAGGGGCGGAAGACGTAGGCGTCGGTCTTGGACCCGGCGACGGCGTCGTCAAGGGCGCGCTCCAGCTCGGCCTTGTGGGCCGAGTAGTAGAAGCCCTCCGACCCGCGCGGCTCGACGTCCTCGGTCAGCGGCTGCGGATTGTCGCGGTGGAAGCCGTAGGCGGCGACCGAGGAGGTGTAGACGAGGCGCTTGGCGCCCGCCGCGACGGTCGCGTCGAAGACGTTGCGGCTCCCCTCGAGGTTGACCCGCCCGGCCTCGGCGGGATCGCCGATCAGGATGAAGGCGAGGTGGACGACGACATCGGCGCCGTCGACGAGCGCGTCGACCGAGTCGCGGTCGAGCACGTCGCCGCGCTGGTAGACGACCTTCTTCGAGAGTCCGTGCTCGGCCGGATCGAACGGTCGCCGGGCCATCCCGATGACCTTGCCGACCTTCGCGGAGCGGTCGAGGGTGCGGAGCGCGGCGACGCCGATGTCTCCGGTTGGGCCGGTGACGGCGACGGTGAGCTTCTTCGGCTTGGGTTTGGACTTGGAACGCGTGGAGCTGCTCGCCGGCTTCGTCCGCGGCTTCGACCTCGCCGCTGCTTGCCGCTTGCTGCCCGCTGCTTGCTTCTTCTCAGCCATTCACGCTCCAGTCGCCGTAGCCGGCTTCACGCGCTCTCCCTCCTCCCGCTTCCGGTCGAGCTCCGCGAAGTACTCCTCTCCCTCGATGCCGAGATGCGGCAGGTGCCGCTCGGCCCAGCCGGGGAACCACCAGTTCGCTCGGCCGAGGAGCACCATAACCGCGGGGACGAGCAGGCAGCGGACCACGGTCGCGTCGATCGCGACGGCCACCGCGAGCCCGACCCCGAACTGCTTGACGGTCGGGTCGCCGTTGAGCACGAAGCTGGTGAAGACGGCGACCATGATCAGCGCCGCCGAGGTGATGACGCGAGCGGTGCCGGCGAGCCCCTCGACGACCGAGTCGTGGTTGTTCTCGCCCTCCTTGAAGTGCTCGTGGATCCGGGTGAGCAGGAACACCTGGTAGTCCATCGAGAGCCCGAACAGGATCGCGAACATCAGCAGCGGCACGTAGCTGACGATCGGGACCGTGTGGTCGAGGCCGATCAGCGACAGGGCGAACCCCTTCTCGAAGACGAGGACCAGGACGCCGTAGGAGGCGGCGACCGAGATCAGGTTCATCAGCCCGGCGGTGAGCGGCACCACGATCGAGCGGAAGGCGACCATCAGCAGCAGGAAGCTGAGCCCGACGACGATCGCGATCACCTCCGGCAGCTTGTCCCCGATCTTGTCGGCGAGGTCGATGTAGGCGGCGGTCGAGCCGCCGACGAACGCCATCGTCTCCGAGGGGTAGCCGAGGGCCTTCGGCACGACGTCGTCGCGCAGCCGGTTGACCAGGTCCACCGTGTTCTGGGAGACGGGCGAGGACTTCGGCGTCGCGTTGAAGACCGCCGCCGTGCCCGCCTTGTTGACGTCGGGGAAGGAGACGTCGGCGACGTCCGGGTCCTTGCCGATCTGGTTCCGCAGCTTCGTCAGGCGCGGGTCGCTCGCGGTCGACTTGAGGAACTGCTCCTGCTGCTTCTGCTGCTGCTGCTGCTTCTTGGTCGGCCCCTTGGGCGGCTTCGGCTCGGGCGGCGGTGGCTCCCCCGCGGCGGCGGCCTGCTGGGCCTGCTCCTGGTAGGCCTGCATCTGCTGCTCGTACTTCTGCTGGGCCTGCTGCTGCTCGTGCTTCTGCTGCGCCTCGACCTGGTTCAGCTTCTTCGTGTCGGGCTTCGCCGGCGGATCGAGCTTGAGCGAGACGAGCATCGGCCCGTTCGTGCCGGGACCGAAGCCCTCGGTGAGGATGTCGTAGGACTGGCGGCTCTGGGTGTCCTTGGGAAGCTGCGCGTTGTCGGGCTGGCCGAGGTGGATGTCGAGCAGCGGGATCGCCAGCGCGAGCAGGATGACGACGCCGAGCGTCGCTGCCGGCAGCGGCCGCTTGCCCACCCCCCGCGCCCAGCGCGCCCAGCCGTGCGGGCGGTCGTCGGCCTTGTGGCCGCCGAAGGGGAGTTTCAGCGAGTTGATCCGCTCGCCGAGCAGGCCGAGCGCGGCCGGCAGCAGGGTCAGCGCGCCCGTGACCGAGACGGCGACGACGATCGCCGCCGAGTAGCCCATCGAGCGGACGATCGGGATCCCGCTGACGTAGAGGGAGAGCAGCGCGACGATCACGGTGCTGCCTGCGAACAGGACCGCGCCGCCGGAGCTCCCGGCGGCGCGGCCGACCGATTCCTCGACGTCGAACCCCTTCGCGAGCAGTTCGCGGTGCCTGGTCACGATGAACAGCGCGTAATCGATGCCGACGCCGAGGCCGAGCATCGTGCCGAGCGTCGCCGCGATCGAGGGGATCGACAGGACGTGGCCCAGCAGGCCGATCAGGCTGAGCCCGACGGAGAGGCTGAAGATCGCCGTGAGGATCGGAAGCGGCATCGCGGCCGCGGTGCCGAAGGCGAAGCAGAGGACGACGATCGCGACGGCGACGCCGATCGCCTCGCTCGACTCGGTCGCCGGCTTCGACACCTCCTGGCCGAGGTAGCCGCCCGCGGCGACCTCGATGCCCGCGCGCTTCGCCGGCTCTGCGAGGTCGATCAGGTCATCCGCCTCCGGCTCGTCGAGCTCGGTCGGGCTGGGCCCGAGGGTCAGCGAGATGTAGCCGAACTTGCCGTCCTTGCTGAGCTGGTCGGACCCGGAGCTGGTGAGCGGGCTGACGACGGTGTTGACGTCGTCGCTGCCCTTGTAGGCGTCGACCGTCCGCTGCACCGCGCTGCGGTTCGCGCCGGAGTCGAGGGTGCCCGACGTCGCGTGCAGCGCGATCGGCACGGTTCCGTTCGCCTGCTGCGGAAGCTCGTCCTCGAGCAGGTTCGTGGCGCGGGTGGAGTCGGTACCTGGGATGGTCAGGTCGTCGTCGGTCGGCTTGCCGGTGATCGCGGTGGTCACCGCGAGGGCGACCGCCACGACGACCCAGGCCGCGATCACGGCCCGTCCGTGTCGAGCGGCGTAGCGGCCGATCCCGTACAGGGGACGTGTCACGGAAGACTCCTTCTTCCGCCGGTGACGATCTCCTCGGACCAGGCTCCTCCGTGGGCCACGCGCGCACGTTACACCTTGTGTCACACGGCGTCAACACGTATCCTGGGGACATGGCCGAGACCCGGGCGCGGCTGAGCCGCAAGGAGAGCAGGGAGCGGATCGTGGCCGCCGCGGCGGAGCTGCTACGCGAGCAGGGATACGCGGCGCTCAACGTCGGCGCCGTCATGGACCGCGCCGGCATCGGGCGGACGATCTTCTACCGCCACTTCGAGGACCTCGGCGAGCTGCTGATCCGCGCCAGCCGCGAGGCGATCGAGGAGCTCTACGAGGCCGAGACCGAGCTCGGCGACGGCAGCGGCCGCGAGGCCGTCCGCGCCGCCATCGAGCCGGCCGTCGCCGTCTACCGCCGCCACGGCCCGCTGCTGCGGGCCCTCAGCCAGGCCGCGCCCGGCGACCCCCGGATCGACGAGGGGCAGGCGCGGATCAGGGAACGGTTCGACGAGCTCGTCGCCCGCTGGCTCGGCACCCTCCCCCGCCATTCCGGCCGGACCGCCGAGGAGGTCGGCGAGCTCGCCCGCGCCCTCAACCTGCTCAACACGAGCTACCTGCTCGACGCCTTCGGCGGCGAGCCGCGCGTCTCCGAGGAGGAGGCGACGGGGACCCTGACCGAGATCTGGCTGGCGGTCGCGGGCGAGTAGCGGCTACCCCGCCGCGATCGCGTGCGCCGTCCGGCGCGCCAGCGACATCACCGTGAACATCGGGTTCGTGCCTGAGGCCGTCGGGAAGGCGCTGGCGTCGCCGATCCAGACTCCCGGGGTGTCGTGCAGCTCGCCCCAGGGGCCGGCGACCGACGTGGCGGGATCGGCGCCCATCCGGCAGCTGCCCATCTGATGGGCGCTGAAGAGCCCGAGCGAGCGGGGCTCGAGCGGGACGGACTCGGCGGCGGCGATGAACGCGCCGAGGTCGTCGCCGCGGCGCCAGACCGGGACGCGGCGGCTGAGGACCTGGATCTCCTCGGCGCCGGCGGCGTCGTGCATGAGGATCAGCTCGCGGAGGCCGCGGCGGATGTTCGCCGCGTCGAGGTCGTCGCTCAGCGGGTAGTGGGCGACCGGCCGGCCGGCGCCGTCGACGGTGACGCTGCCGGAACCGCGATCGCGGGTCAGGTTGAGGAAGGAGGCGCCGCGGGGGAAGTTGACGAGCTGGCGCTTGTGGTCGGCGCCCGAGCGCCACGGCGTCGCGGCCGCGGTCAGGCCGGTCGTGTGCTGCGGGCATTCGACGAGGAAGCCGTAACCCTCGGCGAGGTCCTCGAACTCGTGCGACAGCGCGGCCTGCGGCGGCCCCCACCACGGGTCCTGGTTCTCCGGGTAGAGCCCGAAGACGGCGCTGGTCGGGTGCAGCCGCAGGTTCTGCCCGACCGCCGGCCCGCCGATCCCGGAGCGGGCGAGGAGCGCCGGCGACTCGATCGAGCCGCAGGCGACGACGATCGTCGGGGCGCGCACCTCGACCGCGGCGTTCCTGCCGTCGGGGTCGGCGTACGTGGCGATGACGCCGGCGGCGCGGCCGTCCTCGACGATGATCCGCTCGACCCGGCAGTGGACGAGGAAGTCGGCACCGCGGCCGGCCGCGTCGGCCAGGTAGGTCTTCTGGGTCGAGCGCTTCGACCCCGACTGGTCGCCGAAGCCCATGTAGCCCGCGGTGACCGGGTCGTAGGTCGCCGGGTCGGTATTGCGCGTGACCGCGCGGAAGTCGAGGCCCAGCGCCTCGCAGGCGTCGCGCAGCCGGCGGTGCGGCCCGTTGAGGTCGCTGCACTCGCCGGTGACCGAGATCCGCTCCCAGACGGCGTCCATGTGCGCCTCGTAGTCGCGGGCGTCGAGGCCCTCGAGGCCGTGCTCGGAGGCCCACTGCGCCCGCACGCGGTCGGTCGTCCGCAGGCAGTTGGTCCAGTTGAGGACCGTGCCGCCGCCCAGCGAGGAGCCCGCCTGGATCGAGACCTGCCCTTCGGCAGTCGCGAACGGCCCCTGGTTGAGGAACAGATTGCGATAGCCCCAGAGCTCGAGCCCCGGGAACTCGGACTCGTCGTGGTACCCGCCCATCTCGAGCACGCAGACGTGCATGCCGCGCTCGCTGAGCTCCCCCGCGATCACTCCCCCTCCCGCCCCCGACCCGACGACCACCGCATCGGCCTCGAGCCGCAGACGCTCCCCCTCGGGGACGATCGGCGCGATCGGCCGCTCGACCTCGGCCGCCGGCTTCGGGAGCGCCTGCGGTCCCGGGTATCCCATCCCCGGCCAGCTCGGGTTCGTGCCGGTGCCGAGGTCCGGCAGCGCGTAGTGGACCATCAGGCAGATCCCGCGGAGGGCGTCGAGGCCGGCCGCGGCCTCGGGGTCGGCGGCGAATGCCTCGAGGACCGCCTCGCGCTGATCCTGGGTCGCGGCGGCGACCATCCCGTTGGCGGCCAGCGCGTCGAGCATCCCGCGGGTCCCCTCGACCTGCTCCTCCGGCAGCCCGGCCTCCAGCAACGACAGCTCGACCGCGGCGGGAACGCCGAAGTCGCTGGCCGAGCGGGCCCAGAACCCGGTCGGGTCGTCCTCGCCCCCGGGCGGGTCCAGCGATGGGACCCAGGTGTCGCAGAGGACCGAGAGCGTCTCGCGCCGGCGCTCGTCGAACAGCGGCGTCACGGCGAGCGCGGCCGTCGCCTCGGCGACCTGGGCGGTGACCTCGCCCGAGTAGGGGAACATGTGGAGCTCGCGGGCCGGCGCCCAGGCGGGAGCGATCAGCAGCGACTGGCGCTTGGCGTACTTGCGGATGCCGTCGGGGCCGTGACGGGAGCCGAGCCCCGACGACTTCCAGCCGCCCATCGGCAGCTCGAGCGCCGCGTAGTTGAGCTGGGCGTCGTTGACGCACGCGACGCCCGCCTCGATCCGCCGCGCCAGCTCCTCCCCGCGCTCGACGTCGCGCGTCCAGACCGATGCCTGCAGCCCGTAGGGGCCCTCGTTGGCGAGCGCCACTGCCTGCTCGGCGTCGGCGACGCGCATCACCGGCAGCGTCGGGCCGAACGTCTCCTCGCGCATGCAGCGCATCGAGTGGTCGACCCCGGTCAGCACCGTCGGCTCGTAGAAGCGGCCCGGTCCCTCACCGGCCCTGCCGCCGGTCACGACCTCGGCACCGTGGGCGACCGCGTCGCGGACGTGCGCTTCGATCAGCTCGAGCTGCGGCGGGAAGATGATCGCGCCGACGTCGACCGTCCCGGCCTCCCCGGGCGCCCCCTGCCGCAGCGCCCGCACCTTCTCGGTGAGCCGCGCGACGAACTCGTCGTGGACGGGCTCCTCGACGTAGATCCGCTCGACCGAGATGCACACCTGGCCCGAGTTGTTGAGGCCGTAGGAGGCGGCGGCGTTGGCGGCGCGCTCGAGGTCGGCATCGGCGAGGACGATCATTGGATCCTTGCCGCCGAGCTCGAGCGAGACGGGCGTGAGCCGGTCAGCCGCTCGCTTCATCACCTCCTTGCCGGTCCGCACCGAGCCGGTGAACATCACGTAGTCGACCAAGTCGATCAGCGCCGCGCCGGTCTCCCCCCGACCGGTCGCGACGCTGAAGACCCCCGAAGGCAGCCCGACCTCGTCGAGCATCTCGGCCATCAGCAGCGAGGTGAGCGGCGTCACCTCCGATGGCTTGAGGACGACCGCGTTGCCGGCGGCGAGGGCCGGAATGCAGTCGCCGAACGAGTTGTTGAGCGGGTAGTTCCACGGGCCGATGACGCCGACGACGCCGACCGGCGCGTAGCGAATCCGCAGCTTCCTGCCGCCGCTGACCGCGGGAGACGCCGATCGCACCTCCTCGTCGGCGAGGTAGCCGGCGGCGTGCGCGGCCCAGAACTCGAGCGCGCTGATCCCGTAGGACAGCTCGGCGAACTGCGTCTCGTCCGCGGGCCGGCCGGTCTCGGCGCAGATCGTGCGGACGACGCGCTCGCCCTTGGCGACCATCCAGCCCCGCGCCGCCATCAGGACCCGGGCTCGCTCCTCGAACCCGGCCGCCTCCCATCCCGGCTGCGCCTCGCGGGCCGCGCCGACGAGTGCGGCGACCTCGTCGGCACCGAGCTCGGGGACGCGTGCGAGCGTCTCGCCGGTCGCCGGGTTCTCGACCGGGATTCCGGCACCGTTGGTGCCCGCCGCGGCCGCCGGGCCGCTCGTCGTGGCGCTCTCCATCGCTCCGCGCGCGACTCTACTCCCCCGCACTCGGTTTGGCGGCAACCGTTTCCGGCGCGGCGAGCCGGCCCCGGCGTGCTGCGAGGATTCCACCGTGCCCACGACCGCCCTCATCTCGGACCTCCATCTGGGCGCCGGATCGCGCGCCGACGTCCTCCGCCGGCCGGCGATTCAGGATCGCCTCTTCGACGCCCTCGCCGACGTCGACCGGCTCGTCCTGCTCGGCGACACGATCGAGCTCCGCGACCTGCCGCTGGGGCGCTCGCTCGACGCCTCGCGCGAGTTCTTCCAGCGGCTCGGCGAGACCCTCGCGGGGCGCGAGGTGGTGCTCGTGCCGGGCAACCACGACCACCGGCTGCTCGGCCCCTGGCTCGAGCGCTCGCGCGAGGACGACCGGCCGGCCGAGCTCGACGAGGTCGTCGACGCACCCCATCCCGCCGTCCGCTCGATCGAGGGCTGGCTCGGGGATGCGCGGCTGACCGTGCGCTACCCGGGACTGTGGGTCCGCGAGGACGTCTACGCGACCCACGGCCACTACCTCGACAGCCACGTGACGCTGCCGACGATCGAGCGCCTCTCGGTGGCCGCGGTCGACCGCCTCGGCGGCGTCCCGACCGGGAGGCGGGCGACGCCGCACGACTACGAGGAGGTCCACGCGCCGGTCTACGACCTGATCTTCAACCTGGCCCAGGGCGGCCGCACCTCGAGCGGCGGCACGCGCACCGGCAAGCCCCCGGCGATGCGGATCTGGGAGCTGATCGGCGGCGCCTCCGGGCGCGCCCGAACCGTGCGGGGAAGGGTCCTCGGTTCGGCGGTCATCCCGGCGGCGCTGCGCGGCATGGAGATGGCCGGGCTCGGCCGCTTCAGCCGCGACTTCTCCGCCGGCGAGATCGGCCGGGCCGGGGTCGAGGCGATGCACGTCGTCGTCGAGCGGCTGCGAATCGAGGCCGGGCATGTGATCTTCGGCCACATCCATCGCCGCGGCGCCCTGCTCTTCGACGACGGCCGCCGAGCCACCGACCCGATCTGGACCCGCAACGGCACGACCCTCCACAACACCGGGAACTGGACCTACGTCGAGGGCCTGATGGGCCGCGCGGTCCCCGACAGCCCGTTCTGGCCGGGCTCGATGGTCGTCGTCTCCGAGTCGGGGCCGCCCGAGCTGGTCGAGCTGCTCACCGACGTCGACCGGTCGGTGTTGTCGGGTCGCGCGGGCGCCTGAGCGCGGCTGACGTCGGGCGGCGCCCCTGCTGCCGGTCGCCGGTCGCACCGCAGGCGGGGTCTCTACCGCCAACATGTTGGCGGCAGCGACCCCAGCGACGGGATCGACGAGCTCACGCTCGGCGTGGCACCGTCCCGCTCGGCTCCGGCGAGCGTCCGTTCGACGGGGGCGAGCGCCCTCAGTGCCCGGTCGGCTCGCCTCGGAGCAGTCGCAGCGCGTGCGGCAGCGCCTCGGCGATCGCCTCGCCCGCCTCACCGATGGCCTTCGGGCTGCCGGGGAAGTTGACGACGAGGCTGCCGTCGCGGATGCCGGCGTAGTTGCGGGCGAGCATCCAGTGTGGGGTGTGCTCGCGCGAGGCGAGGCGCATCGCCTCGGCGATCCCCGGCGCCTCGCGGTCGCAGGCCATCGCCGTCGCCTCGGGGGTGACGTCGTCGGGGCCGAAACCGGTGCCGCCGGTCGTCAGCACGAGGTCGCAGCGAAGCTCGTCGCAGTAGTGGCAGATTCGGTCCTCGATCAGGCCGCGGGCGTCCGGCACGACG
Organism: uncultured Solirubrobacterales bacterium; assembly: GCA_963823565.1. Lineage (GTDB taxonomy): Bacteria > Actinomycetota > Thermoleophilia > Solirubrobacterales > 70-9 > RHKX01. The sequence continues at coordinate 53,877 of CAWGLR010000001.1, forward strand.
TCGCGCCCGACGACCTCGGCGCCGACCGACTCCGCGAAGCGCGTGAGCTCCTCGCCGGAGATGTCTCCCTCGCCGCTGCCGTCCGCGCGCGAGGAGCTGATCGTCAGCACCGCGGCCCGCGGCGCCTCAGCGCTCATCGCCGCGATTCCACTCGCCGCTCTTGCCGCCGCTCTTCGAAAGCAGCCGGACGTGGGCGATCTCGATCCCGCGCTCGAGCGCCTTGGTCATGTCGTAGACGGTGAGCGCCGCGATCGAGGCGGCCGCCATCGCCTCGATCTCGACTCCGGTCCGGCCCACGCACCGCGCCTCGGCCTCGAGCCGGACCTCGCCGGCCTCGGCGTCGACGGAGAGCCGGACGTCGGCGAAGCTCAGCGGCAGCGGATGAGCGAGCGGGACGAGCGTGCCCGCCTGCTTCGCCGCGCCGATCCCGGCCAGCCGCGCCGCTCCGAGCACGTCGCCCTTCGGCCCGTCACCGGCCTCGACGGCGCGCGCGGTCTCCGGTCGCATCCGCACGAGCGCCTCGGCGACGGCGCGACGCTCGGTCTCCGGCTTGGCGCCGACGTCGACCATCCGCGCCGATCCCTCGGCGTCGATGTGCGTCAGACCGGACTCGTGCCCTCCACCCATCGGCCCTCACCTCCCTCGACCTCGCGCTTCCAGATCGGGACCTCGGCCTTGATCCGGTCGATCGCCTCGCGGGCGCCGGCGAACGCCTCGCCGCGGTGGGCGGCGGCGATGGCGACGATCACGCTGGGCTCGCCGAGCGGGACCGCGCCCACCCGGTGCTCGGCGGCCGCCGCCTCGAGGCCGTGCCGGCTCACGCAGGCAGCGAGGATCGCCTCGATCCGCTCCCGCGCCATCTCGGCGTACGCCTCGTAGTCGAGCCGGTCGACCTCGCGGGTGATCCCCTGGAAGCTGACGACGGCTCCGGCACCGTCGCGGACCACGCGCCGCGAGATCGCCTCGAGGCTCAGCGGCTCGGACGTGACCGCGGCGTGCACGTCACCCCCTCCCCCGCTCACCGGGGGGATCAGCGCGAGCTCGTCGCCGGCCCCGAGGCGGGTGCCGCCGGAGGCGTAGTCGCGGTTGACGGCCATCACGACCCGCATCCGCCCGAGCGCGCCGCCGAGCTCGGGGCGCTCGGCGAGAACGGTCAGGGCGTCGTCGACGGTCGCGTCGTCGGGAAGCTCGAGCTCCAGCGACTCGCGCCCCGCGAGCTCCCTGAGAATCGCGAACAGCCTCACGGTGACGGTCATCGGGCTCACCGGATCAGGCTAGCGCCGCCGCGCTCAGCAGCTCGACCCCGATCGAGTCCCCCGCCCGCAGCCGCTCCGCCTCGGTGGGCGCGAACGCGAGGCCGTCGGCGCCGATCATCGAGGTCAGCACGTGGGAGCCCTGGGGCCCGGTCGGGGTCGCGACCCAGCCGCCCTCGCCCGCCTCGAGCCGCACGCGGATCGCCTCGGCCCGGCCCGGCACCGAGTCGTGGTCGGCCCCGAGCGCCGCGGTGATCCGGGCCGCGTCCGGCGCCGCTCCCTGCATGGCGAGCAGCGCCGGCCGAGCGAACAGCAGAAAGGTGACCATCGCCGAGACCGGGTTCCCCGGCAGGCCGAAGACGAGCGTGCCCGCCGGCCCGACTCCGAAGTAGGTCGGCTTGCCCGGCCGCAGCGCGACCCGCCAGAAGACCTGCTCGACGCCGAGCGCCTCGAGCGCCGGGCGCACGTGGTCGTGCTCGCCCACCGAGACACCGCCGCAGACCACCGCGACGTCGGAGAGCAGCGCCCGGTCGAGCAGCTCGATCGTCCGCTCGCGGTCGTCGGGGGCGATCACCGCCGCGGCCACGTCCGCCCCGGTCGCCCGCGCCAGCGGCGGGACCGCGTAGGCGTTCGAGTCGCGGATCTGACCGGGCCCCAGCGGCTCGCCGGGCTCGACCAGCTCGTCGCCGGTCAGCACGAGCGAGACGGACGGGCGGCGGGCGCAGGGAGCGTGGGCGTGGCCGACCGCCGCGAGCGCGCCGACCTCGGCGGCGCGGAGGACCGTCCCGGCGGCGAGCAGGAACGCCCCGGCGCGTACGTCCTCTCCCGCCCTGCGGACGTTCTGCCCCTCGCCCACCTCGGCGTGGAGCTCGACGAAGCCCCCCTCCCGTCGCGTGTCCTCGACGCGGATCACCGCGTCGGCGCCGGCGGGGATCATCGCCCCGGTCGAGATCGCGATCGCCCGGCCGGCGCCGAGCTCGCTCGCCGCGGGATGGCCGGCGCGGGACTCGTCGGCGACCTCGAGCCGCACCGGCGCGCCCGGCGCCGCCCCCGCGGAGTCGGCGGCGCGGATCGCGTAGCCGTCCATCGCCGAGTTGTCGAAGCCGGGGACGTCGTCCACCGCGCCGAGGTCGGCGGCGAGCACCCGCCCGGCGGCTTCGGCGAGCGGGAGGTCCTCGGCCGGCAGGGCTCGAACCCTGCCGAGCACCAGCTCGCGCGCCCGCTCGATCGTCGTCAGCTCGTCCGCCACGGTCGGATCATGCCCCGGATCGGTGCGAGACTGCCGGGCCGTGAGCGCCGCCGTACCGAACGCGGCCGCCGGCGATGCCGCCGCCGCCCTTCGCATCGCCGTCCTCGCGGGCGGAGCGAGCACGCGCATGGGCTCCCCGAAGGCCGCGGTCGAGCTCGCGGGGCGGCCGCTGATCGAGCACGGGCTCGCCGCGGCCCGGCTCGCGCGCCTCTCGCCCTTCGTCGTCGCGCGCGCTGACACCGAGCTGCCGCCGCTGCGCCATCCGGTGCTGATCGAGCCCGAGGGCCCCCGCCATCCGCTCAACGGCATCGTCGCCGCGCTCGAGCACGCCGGCGAGCCGCTCGTCGTCCTCGCCTGCGACGTGCCGCTCGTCCCGGCCGACCTCCTCGCCGAGCTCGCCCGCCGTCGCGCGCCCTTCGCGATGCCGCTCGCCCCCGGTCCGCAGCCGCTCGTCGCCCGCTACAGCCCGGGGCTGCTGCCGCGGCTGCGCGAGGCGCTGGCGAATGAGGAGCCGATGCGCAGCGTCGCCCGCGACCTCGGCGGCGACGGTCTGCGGGCGGCGGAGCTGCGCGGCTACGGCGACCCCGAGCGGATGTTCCTCAACGCCAACGATCCCCATCAGCTCGGCGAGATCGCCGCGCTGCTGCGGGGCGGCGGGCTCAGTCGTGGGAGATCCTGATCGCGCGGTCGCCGACGGAGTCGACGCCCGGCCCGAGCAATGAGCGCAGGCGCAGCCGGACCCGCTCGCGGTCGACGGCGTCGGGGCCGATCCAGACCGTGAGGATCCTCCGCACTCCCGGCGGGATCTCGAACCGGGTGGCGCGCGCGGTCGCCGCCCTCTCGAGGGTCCCCTCGCAGGGCCCCGGCCCCCGCGGGCAGCGAAGCGGCACCCTCAGGACCGGCTTCGCGCCGAGGGCGCCGCGATGGGCGGCGAACCGCGCCACGTCGGAGCCCCGCCGATAGCCGGGCCGCTGGCCCCCGTGAGCCGCGCACTGGGCGTCGCGCGCCGCTGTGGTCTCCCCCGGCACGTAGGCGCTGCCGGCGTAGATCGCCTCGGCCTGGGTGAGCGCGAAGGCCTCGATCGAGGCGGCGACCTGGCGCCGCTCGGCGTCGGTCCGCGCCGCGGCGAGCCGCTGCGCGTTCTGCCAGGCCGTCTCGCGCCAGCCGACCAGGATCTGGAAGAGCGCCTCGTCGTCGACCTCGGTGCCGGGCACGTCGTAATCGTCGACGGAGGGGTCGAAGCGGCTGGTGAGCTCGCGGATGATCGGCTTGTAGAGGGCGCGCAGTCGCGGGTTGTAGGAGTCGTGCTGGGGCTTGCGCGAGGTGCCGTCGGGATCGGCAAGGCCCGAGTGGTAGAGGATGAACGGGAAGTCGCGGTTGATGTGCGCGTTCATCGAGAGCAGCAGGTTGCCGATGCCCTTCACGGTCCCGTCCCGGCCGGCGTCGAAGGCGATCCGCCACGCCGGCGGCACCAGCCGGGTGCGCCCGGCCAGGTAGTTGTCGTAGGCGAGGAAGTAGGTGCGGGCGAACAGCGCGTCCTGCACCTCCAGCCACGGCACGTTCGGGTAGAAGCCCTCGGCCACCGCCCGGCGGATGTCCTCGGTCACCCGGATGTAGGTGATCGAGAAGATCGCGTTGCCGTCGCAGCGGGGCACCACCGTGTGGAACCGCCGGTGCATCTCGCCGATCGTCCGGTCGATGCACTTCTCCGACCCGCTTGCGCACTCCGCTCGCGGGCTCCGCTCGGCGTTCGAGGGAAAGCCCTCCCAGCCCGGGTTCCAGTCCGTGTACGCGGGCCCGGGGTCCTGCCCCTGCGCCGCCGCGGGAACGAGGGCGAGCGCGGCGGCGAGCGCGGCGATCCCCGAGATCATCTTTCGCGTCCTCCCCATCGCGCCAGGGCAACCTAACAGCGATATGGGCACTCTTCCCGCGATGGACCCGCGAATGCACGTCCGCGCCACCCACGACGGCGTCACCGACGAGGTGGCCGTCGAGGAGCCGCTCGAGATCAGGGTCGATGGGAGGGCGCTCGCGGTGACGATGCGTACGCCGGGCCACGACGAGGAGCTCGCGCTCGGGTTCCTCCACGGCGAGGGGCTGATCGCCGAGGCGCGCGCCGCGGGGCCGCCCGCCGATCTGGCCGCCAACGCGGTCGACGTCTCCGGGCCGCTGCTGCGAGACCCCGGCGAGCGCCGCTTCTACACCTCGTCGTCGTGCGGGGTCTGCGGCAAGGGCGCGCTTGAGCAGGTCGCCGTCGACGCCACGCGGGTCGAGGGCGGGCCGGCCGTGGCGCCGTCGCTGCTCGCCTCCCTGCCCGAGCGGATCGCCCAGCCGGCCTTCGACCTGACCGGGGGCGTCCACGCCACCGGCGTCTTCGACCGCGACGGCGAGCTGCTGATCGCGCGGGAAGACGTCGGCCGCCACAACGCGATGGACAAGGCGATCGGCCGCGCCCTGCTCGACGGCGACGTCCCCCTCGCCGATCGGATCCTCTGCGTCAGCGGCCGGCTCTCGTTCGAGCTGGTCCAGAAGGCGGCCGTGGCGGGCTGCCCGATCCTGGTCGGCGTCGGCGCTCCGAGCTCGCTGGCGATCGCGCTCGCCGCTGACCGTGGGATGACGCTGTGCGGGTTCGCCAGGGGCGCGGACGTGAACGTCTACACGGGCGAGCAGCGAGTCACCAGCGAGTAGCGAGCAGCACGCTCGCTTCGCTCGCTGTAGCGAGTAGCAATCGAGCCCGAGCGCTGCCCGCTACCCGCTACTTGCTACAGCTCCGCCTCGAGCCCGTCGCGCTCGATCAGGTCGATCTTGTGCGACCTGCGCGCGTGGCGCTCCTCGTCGCTGACGACGGCGCCGGCGAAGGAGATGACGAGGTCGCGGGCGATCGCCTCCCCGATCACCCGGGCGCCCATCGCGAGGACGTTGACGCGGTCGTGCTCGACGCACTGGTGGGCGGTGTAGGTGTCATGGGCCATCGTGCAGCGGATGCCGTCGACCTTGCAGGCGGCGACGGCGACGCCGGCGCCGGAGCCGCAGACGAGGATCCCGCGCTCGGCCTCGCCGCCGAGGATCGCGCGGGCGACGGCGAGGGCATGGTCGGGGTAGTCGTCGCCGCTGGCCGGGTCGGTGCCGCCGAGGTCGAGCGCCTCATGGCCGGCCTCGGCGACCGCCTCGAGGACGACCTTCCGCAGCGGGACGCCGGCGTGGTCGAAGGCGCAGGCGATCCTCATCGGCCCAGATACTCCCGCGCCCGCTCGGCGACCGCCTCGGGAGTGAGGCCGAAGTGCTCGGCGATGACGCCGGCCGGAGCCGAGGCGCCGAAGTGGTCGAGGCCGATGCTCACGCCCTCGTCGCCGACCCAGCGCACCCAGCCGAGCGTCGAGCCCGCCTCGACCGAGATCCTCGCCTTCAGCCCCGGGGGCAGCACCGAGTCGCGGTACTCGCGCTCCTGCATCCCGAAGCGGATGAAGTTCGGCATCGAGACGACCCGGACGGCGACGTCGTCGAGCAGGTCGGCCGCGGCGAGGCAGAGCGAGACCTCCGAGCCGGTGCCGATCAGGATCAGCTCGGGCTCGGCGCCGCCCTCGGGATCGCGATAGACGTAGGCGCCGCGGACGAGGGCGTCGTCGGGGATCCGCTCGCGATCGAGCACCGGCAGCTTCTGCCTGCTGAGCACGAGCGCGGCCGGCTCCGACTGCGAACCGAGCAGGAAGTGCCAGGCGAGGAACGTCTCGTTGATGTCGGCGGGCCGGATCACCTCGAGGTTCGGCATCGCCCGCAGCGACGCGAGGTGCTCGATCGGCTGGTGGGTCGGACCGTCCTCGCCGACTCCGATCGAGTCGTGGGTGTAGACGAAGATCGAGGGGATCTCCATCAGCGCCGCCATCCGGATCGCGCCCCGCATGTAGTCGCTGAAGACCAGGAACGTCGCACCGTAGGCGCGCATCCCCTCGATCGTCATCGCGTTGACGATCGCCCCCATCGCGTGCTCGCGGATCCCGAAGTGGAGGTTGCGGCCGCCGTAGTCGTGGCGCAGGACGCTCGGGAAGTCGTTCAGGTTCGTCGCCGTCGACGGCGCCAGGTCCGCGGACCCCCCGAGCAGCTCGGGAACCTGCGGCGCCAGCCAGTTCAGCGCCTTGCCCGACGCCGCCCTCGTCGCGACCGGGTCGTCGCCGGAGTCGAAGGTCGGCATGTCGGGGATCGGCGGCAGGTTCGGCGCATGGCGGCGGCTCACCCGCTCGAACTCGGCGGCCAGGTCCTCGTGTTCGGCCCGGTAGGCGTCGTAGGCGTCCGCCCACTCCTCCTGTGTCCGCTCCCCGCGCCGTCGCACCTCGGCGAAGAGCTCCCGCACCTCGTCGGGAACGACGAAGGGCTCCTGCCAGGGCCAGCCGAGGTTCTCCTTGGTCAGCCGGATCTCCTCCTCCCCGAGCGGGGAGCCGTGGGCGGCGCCGGTGTCCTGCTTGTTCGGGCTGCCGTAGCCGATGTGTGACGGCAGCGTGATGAAGGACGGCCGGTCGGTGACGCTCTGCGCCTCGCGGATCGCCATCTCGATCTCCTCCAGCGACGCCTCCTCCGGGCACTCGTGGACGTGCCAGCCGTAGGCGTCGAAGCGCTGCGCGACCTCCTCGTGGAAGGCGAGGTGGGTCGCGCCCTCGATCGAGATCTCGTTGTCGTCGTAGATCGCGATCAGCTTCCCGAGCCCGAGGTTGCCCGCCAGCGAGCCGGCCTCCGAGGCGATCCCCTCCTCCATGTCGCCGTCGGAGCAGATCACGTAGGTGTGGTGGTCGACCGGGATGTCGCCGCCGCGGTTGAAGGTGGTCGCGTAGTGGGCCTCGGCGAGCGCGAACCCGACGGCGTTGGCGAAGCCCTGCCCGAGCGGCCCGGTCGAGATCTCGACGCCGGGGGTGACGCCGTACTCGGGGTGACCCGGGCACCTGCTCCCCCACTGGCGGAAGCTCTTGATGTCGTCCATCGAGAGGTCGTAGCCGCAGAGGTGCAGCAGCGAGTACTGGAGCATGCAGGCGTGGCCGGGCGAGAGCACGAACCGGTCCCGGTTGAGCCAGCCCGGATCGAGCGGGTTGTGCCGCATGATCCGGGTGTAGAGGACGTAGCCGAGCGGGGCGAGCCCCATCGGCGTCCCCGGATGCCCGGAGTTCGCCTTCTGGACGGCGTCCATCGACAGCGTCCTGATCGTGTTGACCGCCAGCTCGTCCAGGTCGGTGGTCGGCTTCATCTCGGTCTCAGCCACTTGCGCCCTCCTTGGTTCGCTTCAGTTCGTGCATTGCCAGAAGCGCCGCTCCGAGGACGCCTCCGCGGGTTCCGTGCCGCGACAGCCGTATCTCCGTCCTCTCCCCGACGCCGGGAAGCGTGAAACCCCGAGCGACGCGAGCCGCCGGCTCGAGCAGGAGGTCGCCGGCGCTGGAGACGCCACCGCCCACGGCGACGACGTCGGGATCGAACACGTTGATCGCGTTGGCGATCCCGATACCGAGACGCTCGCCGATCAGCTCGAGCAGCCCGACCGAGATCTCGTCGCCGGCCTTCGCTCCCTCGACGACGTCGTGTCCGGTGATCTCCGGGTCGCCCGCCGCCTTCCTGCGGCCGAGGTAGGAGTCGGGATGGTCGCTGACGGCCTCCGTGGCGAGCCGGTCGAGCGCCGAGCCGGCCGCAAGCGACTCGAGCGAGCCCTCCTGGGGGAAGCCCTCCCTCGGCTCGGGCGCGCCGCGCTCGACCCGGACCCCGATCAGCGTGTGGCCGACCTCGGCCGCCGCCCCGGTGGAGCCTCGGTACGGCCGGCCGCCGAGGACGAGTCCGCCGCCCACGCCGGTGCCGACGGTGAAGATCACCAGGTTCTCGACGGCCACCTCCGTGCCGCCCTCGCACGCCTCGGCGAGCGCGGCGACGTTGGCGTCGTTGTCGATGTAGGTCGGAAGGCCGAGTCGATCGGTCAGGTAGTCGCGCAGCGGGAAGTCGGCGAGCGGCACGTTGACCGAGCTGCGAGCGCGCCCGGTCTCGAACTCGACCGTCGAGGGGACCCCGATCCCGACCGCGGCGACGTCGTCGGTCCGCATCGATTCGGCCGCGGACGTCAGCTCGTCGAGCAGCGCGTCGGTGTCAGGCGCGTCCATCGGGTGGAGCGCGTGCTCGACGATCTCGCCGTCCGCGACCCGGGCCGCGGCGATCTTCGTCCCGCCGACGTCGAGCCCGACGAACTCTCCGCTCACGGGCGGGCTGAGAGGGAGCGGCCTTGCATGCGGCCCTGACCCTACCGCCGCCGGATAGGCTCGCCACCCATGAACGCCGCCGGGAGGCTCATCGACGTGTCCGTCCCGCTCCGCGAGGGGATGCCGATCTACCGCGGCAACCCCGGTTTCGAGATCCACCTCGACAGTGCGCTCGCCGACGGCGCCGGCGCGAACGTCTCGAAGGTGACGATGGGAGCGCACACCGGAACCCACGTCGACGGGCAGCGCCACTTCCTCGAAGACGGCGCCGGCGCGGACGCGCTGCCGCTCGACGCGATGCTCGGCCCGGCCGAGGTGGTCGAGCTGCCGGATGTCGGGCTCGGGCCGATCGACGAAGCGGCCCTGCGCGGCGCCGGCATCCCGGCGGGCACCGAGCGCCTGCTGCTGAAGACGCCGAACTCCCGGCTCTGGGAGCGGGACGACTTCACCCACGACTTCGCCCGCCTCGACGGCGGCGGCGCGGCCTACGCGCTCGAGATCGGCTTGCGCCTGATCGGCATCGACTACCTGTCGATCGGCGACGCCGACGCCCACCACGCGCTGCTCGGCAACGGCGTCGTCGCGCTGGAGGGCCTCGACCTGCGCGGGATCGAGCCCGGCTCCTACGAGCTTCACTGCCTGCCGATTCGGCTGGTCGGCAGCGACGGCGCCCCGGCGCGCGTGGTCCTGAGGGAGGCGGCGAGATGAGCGACTCGGCGCGTGGAGGGATCGACCTCGGCGGCACCAAGATCCAGGCGATCGTCGTCGACGAGGGCAACGCCGTGCTCGGCGAGGCACGCCACCCGACCCCGCAGGACCACGGCCCCGACGGCGTCGCCGCGGCGATGGTCGCCGCGATGGCCGAGGCCGCGGGCAGCGCCGATCTGAAGACTGACGGCCTCGCCGGCGTCGGCGTCGGCTCGCCCGGCGACGTCTCGCGCGAGTCGGGGATCGTCTCCCGCGCCAAGAACCTGCCGGATTGGGGCGGCAGCTTCCCGCTCGGCTCCCGCCTCAGCGACGCGCTCGGGACCCGGGTCGAGGTAGGGAACGACGTCAGCGTCGCCACGAAGGCTGAGGTCGAGCTCGGCGCGGGCCGCAACTTCAGCTCGGTCCTCGGCGTCTTCTGGGGCACCGGCGTCGGCGGCGGCCTCGTCCTCGACGGCAAGGACTGGCACGGCCGGGGAGCCGCCGGCGAGATCGGCCACATGGTCGTCGTCCGCGGCGGCGATCGCTGCCAATGCGGCAATCGCGGCTGCCTCGAGGCCTACGCCGGCCGCTCGGCGATGGAGGCCAAGGCGCACAAGCGGCACAAGGACGGCGAGAAGACGGTCCTCTTCAAGCTGATGCGGGAGCACGACCGCCCACGCCTCACCTCGGGGATCTGGGACCGGGCGCTCGACCACGAGGACAAGCTGGCCGAGGAGCTGATCGACGAGGCTGTCAAGGCGCTCGGCGCCGGGATCGCCTCCGCCGTCAACCTGCTCGACCCCGAAGTCGTGATCCTCGGCGGCGGCATGGGCGTCCGGTTCGGCGAGAGCCTCGGCCCGAAGATCGAGAAGCGGATGCACAAGAACCTCTTCGACAGCGATCACCCGCCCCAGTTCACGGTCGCCGAGCTCGGCGACCTCGGCGGCGCGATCGGCGCCGCGCTGCTCGTCGCGTAGGCGGCCGACGCCCGCGCCCCGATCGCGCTTTCATCCCCGCAACACATCCGGCGGAGGAGGTCGAGGCGCATGATGCGATCCGAGGTCAAGGGGGTCGCCGCCGCGCTCGCGCTGGCCGTGGCGATCGGTGGATGCGGGTCGGGGTCGTCGGGGACGGACGCCACCGCGACGGCCGCCGCGCTGCCCGAGGGGAGCGAGCCCGTGGAGCTGGACCCCGCGGAGATGAGCACGACCATCGACAACCCCTACTGGCCGATGGCGCCCGGGGACAGGTGGATCTATCGCGAAACCGGGGAAGGTCCCGTCCAGAGGGTCGTCGTGACGGTCACCGGCCGCACGAAGATGGTGGCCAACGGGGTCGAGGCCCGGGTCGTGCGCGACGTCGTCACCGCGGGCGGAGAGCCCGCCGAGGTCACCGACGACTGGTACGCGCAGGACGAGGCCGGGAACATCTGGTACCTGGGCGAGAAGACGGCCGAGTACGAGAACGGCGAGGTGAGCTCCCGCGCCGGCTCCTTCGAGGCGGGCACCGGAGGAGCGCAACCCGGCATCGCGCTGCCGGCCGACCCTCACCCGGGCCTGGCCTACCGGCAGGAGTACCTGAAGGGCGAGGCCGAGGACCGCGCCGAGGTGCTGAGCGTGGACCAGCAGGTCGAGGTTCCCACAGGTCGCTACCGGGACGCGCTGATGACGCGGGACTTCAACCCGCTCGAGCCGGCGATCAACGAGCTCAAGCTCTACGCGCGCAACGTCGGCCCGGTTCTGGCGCTGACGATCTCCGGCGGCAGCGGCCGCGAGGAGCTCGTCTCGTTCGAACCGGGCGGCGGCGCGCCGGGCGGGTGACGGACGCCTGGCGGCGCGCCGGCCGGGGCCGGCGAATTTAGGGGCTCCGGCTACCCTGGGTAGGTGAAGAAGTTCGAGATGAGCGAGGACCGCATCGTCGGCGACGGCTGCAACGTCACCGTCTACGAGCGGCCGGACCGGTCCCGCTACGCGCTCGACCGCCGCGGCGCCGGGTCCGAATGGAGCGCCGACGACCCGATCTTCGGACGCGCCCGCTTCGACTCGCGGGAGCTCTCCACCGGACGATGGGACGGCTCGCGCTCGACGCAGTCCTCGCCCCCCGCCGCCGATCCGCCCCGGGGTCGCAGGCGCAAGGGCGCTCGGATCAGCTAGCCCCCCGGCATCGCCACGTTTCCCATCGCCGCCTCCGGGTATGATGGTTGCGAAAGCAATCTTTTCGGAGGCAAGAGATGATGCTGGGACGACTCATCGCCCGCCTCGTGATCGGTGGGCTGTTCATCGGACACGGGACCCAGAAGTGGTTCGGCTGGTTCGGCGGCCCCGGCCGCGACGGGACCGAGGGCATGATGGAGAAGCTCGAGATGCGGCCGGCGAAGGCGAACGCCCACCTCGTAGCGGGCACCGAGACGGTCGGCGGCGCGATGATCGCCACGGGCGCGCTCACCCCCGTCGCCGCCTCAGGGCTGATCGCAGCGATGGTCACCGCCATGCGCAAGGTCCACTTCGCCAACGGGCCGTGGAACTCGAACGGCGGCTACGAGTTCAACCTCGTGCTGATCGCGGCGCTGGTCGCGCTCGTCGACGGCGGACCCGGCCGGATCTCGGTCGACCGCGCGCTCGGCATCGAGGAGACCGGCACCGGTTGGGCCCTCGCCGCCCTCGCCGGCGGCGCAGTCGGCTCCGCACTCGCGATCGAGGCGGGGAAGCGTGCCTCCTCCCCCCACTCCACGCCCGCTGAGGAGCCCGAAGCCGGTGTGGCTGAGGAAAAGGCTGGGGAGCCGGTGAGCGCAGCGACATAGCGATCAGAAGGGCCGGCGGGGGAGGTGGCCGGCCGCACCGGCCTAGCTAGCCTCGCCGGGCCCGGTACGCGCGGATCAGCGCGTTCGTCGAGGAGTCGTGCGCCAGGCCGGAGTCGTCGGCCGCCTGGAGCTCGGGCACGATCCGCTTCGCGAGCGTCTTCCCGAGCTCGACGCCCCACTGGTCGAAGGAGTCGATCCCCCAGACCGTGCCCTGGGTGAAGACGCTGTGCTCGTAGAGGGCGACGAGCTTGCCGAGGGTCGCCGGATCGAGGCGCTCGGCCATGATCACGTTGGTCGGGCTGTTGCCCTCGAAGGTCTTGTGCGGCACGAGCTCCTCGGGGACGCCCTCGGCGCGCACCTCCTCGGCGGTCTTGCCGAAGGCGAGCGCCTCCGCCTGGGCGAAGACGTTGGCGACGAGCAGGTCGTGGTGGTCGCCGAGCGGGTTCAGCGAGCGCGCGAAGAAGATCAGGTCGGCCGGGATCAGGTGCGTTCCCTGGTGGATCAATTGGTAGAAGGAATGCTGTCCGTTCGTCCCCGGCTCGCCCCAGAAGATCGGCCCGGTCGCGTAGTCGACGCGCGTCCCGTCGAGGCGGACGTGCTTGCCGTTGGACTCCATCGTCAGCTGCTGGAGGTAGGCAGGGAAGCGCTCGAGGTACTGCTCGTAGGGGAGGACGGCGACGGTCTCGGCGCCGAAGAAGTCGGCGTACCAGAGCGTCAACAGGCCCATCAGCGCCGGCAGGTTCGAGTCGATGGGCGTCTCGAGGAAGTGCTCATCGACCGCGTGGAAGCCGGCGAGCATCTCGCTGAAGCGGTCGGGGCCGATCGCCAGCATCGTCGTCAGCCCGATCGCCGAGTCCATCGAGTAGCGGCCGCCGACCCAGTCCCAGAAGCCGAACATGTTGTCGGTGTCGATGCCGAACTTCGACACCTCCTCGGCGTTCGTCGAGAGGGCGACGAAGTGCTTGGCGACGGCGGTCTCGTCGCCGAGCGCCGCCAGCGTCCACTCGCGCGCGGCCTTTGCGTTGGTCATCGTCTCGAGCGTCGTGAACGTCTTCGAGGCGACGACGAAGAGGGTCTCGGCGGGCTCGAGGTCGCGCGTCTTCTCGACGAAGTCGGTCGCGTCGACGTTGGAGACGAAGCGGATCTCGAGGTCGCGGTCGGAGTAGTGGCGCAGCGCCCGGTGCGCCATCACCGGGCCGAGGTCGGAGCCGCCGATGCCGATGTTGATCACGTTGCGGATCGGCCGGCCGGTGTGCCCTCGCCAATCCCCCGAGCGCACCCGGTCGCTGAAGGCGGCCATTCGGTCGAGGACCTCGTGGACGTCCTTGACGACGTCGCGCCCGTCGACGATCAGCGAGCGGTCGCGCGGCATCCGCAACGCGACGTGGAGCACCGAGCGGTCCTCGGTGACGTTGATGCGCTCGCCGGCGAACATCGCCCGCGCACGCTGCGCGACGCCGGCCTCCTCCGCGAGGCGAGCCAGCAGCGCCACCGTCTCGTCGGTGATTCGGTTCTTCGAGTAGTCGAGGAAGAGCCCCTCGGCCTCGGCGGTGAGGCGCTCGCCGCGGCCCGGGTCGGCGGCGAAGAGGTCGCGCAGGTGGCGGTCGGCGATTACGGCGTGGTGGCGCCCGAGCTCACGCCAGGCGGGGAGCGAGCGACTGACCGCCGAAGGCGGTCCCGCGCTCATCCGGCCGCGACCGCCTTGCTCTTCTCCTCGATCCGGGCGAGCAGCTCGTTCCAGCTCTTGACGAACTTCTCGGCCCCCTCGTCCTGGAGCCGCAGCGCGAGCGCCTTCAGGTCCACCCCGGCCCGCTCGAACTCGGCGAGCACCTCGCCGTTGTCGCCGCCGTCGGCGGGGAGCAGCTCGCGGATCGAGTCCTCCTGGTCCAGCGCCAGCAGCGTGTCCTCGGGCATCGTGTTGATCGACAGCGGCGCCGCCAGCTCCTGGACGTACTTCGTCTTCGGCAGCGACGGGTCCTTGGTCCCGGTCGAGGCGAAGAGGAAGCGCTGCGGCCGCGCGCCCTCGTTGGCGAGGCGCAGCCAGCGGTCGCTCTGGAGCAGCTCACGGTAGGCGACGTAGCCGTCGATCGCGACGGCGCTGCCGAGCCGGTTCTTCAGCTCGTCCGGCACCGCGTCGGCGATCGCGACGTCCCAGCGGGAGACGAACAGCGAGGCCACCGAGTGGACCTCGGGGTCCTTGCCGTCGGCGATCCGGCGCTCGATCCCGCGCATGTAGGCCTCAGCCTGGGCGGCGTACTGGTCGGCGTCGAAGAGGAGCGTGACGTTGATCGGCACGCCTGCGTAGATCGACTCCTCGATCGCGTCGTTGCCCTCCGGCGTGCCCGGGATCTTGATGTAGAGGTTCGCGCGGTCCCCGGCCTCGTGCAGGCGGGCGGCCTCCGCGGCGGTGCCCTTGGCGTCGCGCGCGAGCAGCGGCGAGACCTCCAGCGAGGCCCAGCCGTCGACCCCGCTCGTCCGCCGATGCGCCTCGGCGAAGAGGTCGCAGGCGCCGCGCAGGTCGGAGAGGGCGAGCTCGAAGAACAGCTCCTCCCCGGAGACGCCCCGGTCGAGCAGCTCGGACGTCTGGTCGTCGTAGGCGCCGCCCCCCTTCAGCGCCTGGTCGAAGATCGTCGGGTTCGAGGTCAGCCCGGTCAGCGACTGGTCGCGGACGTAGCCCTCGATGGTCCCGTCGCTGACCGCGTCGCGGGTGATGTAGTCGAGCCAGAGGCTCTGGCCGGCGTCGTGGAGGTCGTTGGTGGCGCTCATCTCGGGTTCCTTCCGGTGGTTCAGCAGTCTGGTTCGAGCTCGGGGAGGGGCCGCTCGGGCAGTCGCCATTGCCATGGCGAGATCAGCTCCTCCGCCTGCGGCGGACCCCAGGAGCCCTGCGGGTAGGGGTGCAGTCGCGACGGGTGCCTGAGGACGTCGTCGCTGACCGACCACAGGCGCTCGATCCCCTCGGCGCTGGTGAAGAGCGTCCCGTCGCCGAGCATCGCGTCGTGGATCAGCCGCTCGTAGGCCTCGAGCTGGTTCTCGGCGCAGAACGACTCGTCGTAGTTGAAGGTCATCCGCGCCGGGCCGAGCTGCATCGTCGCCCCGGGGACCTTCGCCTGGAAGTCGGCGGTGATCGAGCCCGGCTCGGAGAGCTCGAAGACGAGCTGGTTGGCGCCCTGGTGCTGGACCTCGTTGGGGAACATCCGCATCGGCGGCTCGCGGAAGTCGAGCGCGACCAGGTGGCGGGACTCCGCCATGCTCTTGCCGGTCCGCAGGTAGAACGGCACGCCCGCCCAGCGCCAGTTGTCGATCTCGACCTCGAGCGCGACGAAGGTCTCGGTGTCGGACTCGGGATCGACGCCCTCCTCGGAGCGGTAGCCCTCGTACTGCCCCCGGACCACCTTCTCGGGGACGATCGACCGGTAGCCCTGCATGACCTTGTCCTTCTCCGACCGCAGCGATGCCGCGCTCAGGTTCGCCGGCGGCTCCATCGCGATGAACGACAGGAGCTGGAGCAGGTGGGTGACGACCATGTCGCGGTAGGCGCCGGTCCCCTCGTAGAAGCCGGCTCGGGTGCCGATCGAGAGGGTCTCGGGGACGTCGATCTGGACGTGCTCGATGTTGTTGCGGTTCCACAGCGGCTCGTAGAGGCCGTTGGCGAAGCGCAGCGCGAGGATGTTCTGCACCGCCTCCTTGCCGAGGAAGTGGTCGATCCGGAAGATCTGGTCGTCGTCGAACTCCTGGTGGAGCGTGTCGTTGAGCGCGACCGCCGAGTCGTGATCGTGGCCGAAGGGCTTCTCGAGGATCACCCGCGCCTCCTCGCCGGTCAGGCCGAGCTCGCCGAGCGTCTCGATGATCGACGTGAAGGCGGCCGGGGGGACGGCGAGGTAGTGGAGGAGGCGCGGGTCGCCGCCGACCTCCTTGCGCGCCTCGGCGACCCGCTCGCCGAGCGCCTGCGGCCCCTGGTCGAGCTGGACGTAGGTGATGCGCTCGGCGAATCGCTTGAAGGCGTCCTCGTCGACCTCGATCCGGCTGAACTCGTGCACCGCCTGGCGGACGTGGCGGCGGAAGCCGTCGTGGTCGGTGTAGTCGGTCCCGGCGTTGCCGACGATCCGGTAGTGCTCCGGCAGCAGGCCGGCCTGCTCGAGGTGGAAGAACCCGGGCAGGAGCTTCCGCCCGGCGAGGTCGCCGGAGGCGCCGAAGAGGACGATCACGTGCGGGTCGGGGACGCGGGTGACGGTGCCGGCAACGCCCGCCTCCGCGGCGGGGAGCCTCGCCTCCCCCTTGGCGCCGGAGAGCTGCGCGGTCGCGACCTCGCTCACCGGGCGCCCTCCGCCGGCTTCTCGTCGTGGCCGCCGAACTGCTTGCGCATCGCCGACAGCAGCTTGTCGGCGAACTCGTCCTCGCCGCGCGAGCTGAACCGCTCGTAGAGGGCGGTGCTCAGCACCGGCGCCGGTACGCCCTCGTCGATCGCCGCGTGGATCGTCCAGCGCCCCTCGCCGGAGTCGGAGACGCGGCCGCCGAAGCCGTCGAGGTCCGGAGACTCGCGCAGGGCCGACGCGGTCAGGTCGAGCAGCCAGGAGGCGATCACCGAGCCGCGGCGCCAGACCTCGGCGACCTCGGAGACATCGATGTCGTAGGGGTAGTACTGCGGGTCGCGCAGCGGCGCGGTCTCGGCGTCGATCTCGGCCTGGCGGTTGCCGATGTCGGCGTTGGCGATCACGTTCAGCCCCTCGGCGTAGGCGGCCATGACGCCGTACTCGATCCCGTTGTGGACCATCTTCACGAAGTGGCCGGCGCCGCTGGGGCCGCAGTGCAGGTAGCCGTTCTCGGCCGGGGACGCCTCGCCGCTGCGGCCCGGCGTCCGCTCCGCCGAGTCGACCCCGGGCGCGATCGTCTTGAAGATCGGGTCGAGCCTCCCCACCGCCTCGTCGGGGCCGCCGATCATCAGGCAGAACCCGCGGTCGAGGCCGAAGACGCCGCCGCTGGTGCCGACGTCGAGGTAGTCGATGCCGCGCGCCGAGAGCTGGTTGGCGCGATCGATGTCGTCGCGGTAGTAGGAGTTGCCGCCGTCGATGATCGCGTCGCCCCGCTCCATCAGCTCGGCGAGCTCATCGAGCGTCCCCTGCACGTAGCCGGCCGGCACCATGATCCAGGCGGCCCGCGGCGGCTCGAGCTTCTCGACCAGCTCGGCCAGCGACTCCGCCGGGGTCGCCCCCTCCCCCGCGAGCTCGGCGATCGCGTCGGCGTTCACGTCATAGACCACGCACTCGTGCCCGTCGTGCATCAGCCGGCGGACGAGATTCGCTCCCATCCGCCCCAGTCCGATCATCCCGAGCTGCAAACTGCGACCTCCTCCGCGGCGTGTGGCCTGTTCTCCCCACCATTTCACAGCCGCGCGACAAGCTTGTGGCCAAACGGTCAGCGCGGCTTCAGCTCGACCTCGATGACGCCGGTCGTCGCGGTGTTTCCGAGCGAGTCGGTGAAGGTGACGCGCAGCGTCGCGCGGGCGGCACCGTCCTTGCGCAGCGCCTTGCGGACGCGGCGGGCGGCGCGCCCGGTGGGCCCGATCGCGATCGCCCGCTCGATCCCGGGTGCGATCGCGACGGGGTCCGTCGGCGGCAGCTTCACCCGGCGCTTGCGGGCGGCGATCACGCCGCTGGCCGAGGCGGTCGCCGCCTCGGCGGCCCTGACGCGGACGCGGATCCGGATCGGCCCGTCGCCGACGCGGACGACGCGGCGGGCGGCGGCGTTGCCGCCGGCGATGCTCTTGTCGACGATGAAGGCCGCCTCGGCGGGCGTCGCGTCGACGTTCCCGTCGAGGTCGACGGCGCGCACACCGAAGACGTGGTCGCCTTGAGTCTGCGGCGCCGTCGTGTGCGGGCTCGCGCACACCTGCCAGTCCTGGCCGTCGACCCGGCACTCGAAGCGGTCCACCGCCTCGTCGGCGGCGAACTCGAAGGTCGCGCGGCCGTCGGCCACCGGCTCGGTGGGGGCCGCGGTGATCGTCGTCTCAGGGTCGCCCGGCACCGCGACGGCGGGAGCCGCCGGTATCAGGAGGAGCGCCGCGACCGCGGCGCCCGCGAGCCGCAATCGCGAGGCCATGGCAGCGATGTTAGGCGGGGGCCTCCGCCTCGGCGCCGGTCCGGGCGGCCGGCGCCGCTCGCCCGGCGGGCTCGATCCGCACGGGGATGCCGTTGAGGTGCGCCATCCCGGCGAGCCGCTCGAGGTCGCCGGGCTCGGAGGACGCGAGCAGGTTGACGTTCGGGCCGCCGGCCCGGTTCGCGCGCCGCCAGCCGCCGTCGCAGCCGCTCGCCGATCTCGTCCAGCGCCGTCGCCCAGGAGACGCGCTCGAACTCGCCGTCGGCGCCGCGGCGCATCGGGTGCAGGAGCCGGTCGGGGTCGTTCTGCACCTCGGTCATCGCGATGCCCTTCGGGCAGGCGAACCCGCGGGAGAGCGGCTGCTCGCGATCGGGCCGCAGCTTCGTGACCGTGCCGTCCTCGACCGTCGCGACCATCCCGCAGAGCGGCTCGCAGATCCGGCAGTAGGTGACCTTCTCGGTCGCGTCGTGGTCGCTCACGTTCGCTCGCGCCTCGCCTCGCTCGCTCCTCCGCCGGTCAGCCTACTCCTGCTCACCCGGGCGGGACGACGGGGTCGCCGACGACGGCCTCGCCGGGCTCGGCCACCTCGCAGACCACGCCGAAGCAGCCGCCGAAGTCGGCGTCGACCCGCTTCAGCACCGAGGGATCGACCGCGAGGTCGTCGGGGTCGATCGTCGTCACGACGCAGCGCTCGCACCGGTAGCGGACCGCGAGCGTCGCGCTGCCGACCCGGACTTCGCGCCCGACCCACGACTCCTCCTCGCGCGGAGAGGTTCCCTCGATCAGGACGTTGGGGCGGAAGCGCCGGGGGTCGGCGCCGAGAGCCTCCGCGGTCGCGGCGCCGAGCAGGAGCACTGGCAGCTCGTCGAAGCGGACTCCATCCGCAGTCGGGACGAGCACCGCCTCCGGGGCCGCCTCCCGAAGGGTCCGCGCCGCCGCCTCACCGTCCCAGCGCTCGCCGTCGAGCCGCGGCTCGCCGTCGGGCCCGACGCTGGAGGAGATACCGAGCAGGCCACGGCGGGAACGGGGCGTCACCAGCCTTCCGCTCGCCTCGACGCGGAGCAGCCGGTCGCCGGCGAGCCCGTCCGCCTCGATCCGAGCGCGCTCGAGTCGCTCCCCGCGCGTCGACTTGACCGGGAAGCGCCAGAGCTCGGCGACCCGGGCGGCGCCCTCAGCCATCGCCGGCGGCGCCGACGCGGCCCGCCAGCGCGATCGCCTCGTCGAGGTCGAGGCCCTGGCGGCCGGCGACCCAGCAGGCGAGCGGAGCGGCGATCCGCTCCGACGAGTGGGCGGCGTCGGCGGCGAGCCTGAGCAGCTTGCCGATCTCCGCCTCCGTCGGCGCCGTCCCGCCCGCCAGCGCTGCGAACTCGCGGACCCATTCCTCGCCACCCATCTGCTCCATCACGCTCCTCGGTCGGGGAGGTCGACGCTAGCAGCGCCCTCGGGGGCGCTAGAGCGGCGAGAGCCGCGTCGCGGTCGCCTTCCAGCTCGCCTCGACGCGGCGGCCCGGCGCGAGGCCGAGCCGCCGGGCCGACGCCGAGGTCACCTCGGCCGCGAGCGGCTGCGACGCCGTCAGGCCGACGCGCGCCCGGTTGCCGAACTCGCTCACCGACGTCACCTCGGCCTCGAGGCGGTTGAGCGCCGAGCCACCCTCGGCGGCGCCCGCTCCGGGAGGAGCGAGCTCGACCTCCCAAGGGAAGACGCTCGCGGCGACCTCGCCGGCGCCGGGATCGATGCTGGCCAGCAGCCCGCCGCCGGCGAGCTCGACGACCGTGAGCCCGCCCTCCCCGGCGCGCGCCCGGCCGCGGAGGACGACCGCGCCACTGAGGTCGGCGACGAACGCCGAGGCGGGACGCGCGGCCAGCTCGGCGGCGGTCCCCTCCTGAACGACGCGACCGCGGTCGAGTACGAGGACGCGGTCGGCGAGCGTCGCCGCCTCGGCGAAGTCGTGGGTGACGACGAGCGCCGGGACCTCGGCCTCCCTCAGGACCGCGGCCAGCTCGCGCGACGCCTCCCGCCGGGTGCCGGCGTCGAGGGCCGCGAGCGGCTCGTCGAGCATCAGCGCGCGCGGCTCGCTCGCGAGGGCGCGGGCGATCGCGACCCGCTGCCGCTCCCCGCCGGAGAGCTCGGCGGGCCGCGCATCGGCGCGCGGCCCGAGCCCGAAGCGCTCGAGCAGCTCGCCCGCACGCCGCCGCCGCTCCCGGCGCGAGCCTCGCATGCCGTAGGCGACGTTGCGCCAGGCCGGCATCGCCCCGAACAGCGCGTACTCCTGGAAGACGAAGCCGACCCCGCGGCGCTCCGCCGGGACGTCGACCCCGCGCTCGTCGTCGAGCCAGGGCTCGTCGCCGAGCGCGACCCGGCCGCAGGCGGGCAGCAGGCCGGCGAGGGCGCGCAGGAGCGTCGACTTGCCGGCGCCCGACGGCCCGACGAGCGCCAGGGTCTCGCCGGCGCCGCAGCGCAGGGCGGCGCCGAGATCGAAGCCGCCGCGGCGGAGCCGGACCTCAGCCCGCAGCGCCGACGGCACCGGGGCTCCTTCCGAGCAGCTTGACCGAGAGCAGGATCGCGGCCGAGGCCGCGACGAGGACGGCGGCGAGCGCCAGCGCGGCGTCGAAGTCGCGCGAGAGGAACGAGAAGATCGCGAGCGGCGCCGTCTGGGTGCGGCCCTCCAGCGAGCCGGCGAAGAACAGCGTCGCGCCGAACTCTCCCAGCGCCCGGCCCCACGCAAGCGCGAGGCCCGAGGCCAGGCCCGGCCGCGCGGCCGGGATCGCGACCCGGGCGAACGTCCGCCCCTCGCCGGCCCCGAGGGTGCGGGAGGCGTCGAGCTCGGCCGGGTCGACGGCCTCGAAGGCGGCGACCGCGCCGCGGACGTAGAAGGGCGCGGCGACGAACGTCAGCGCGACGATCACGCCCGCGGTCTCGAGCACGAGTCTGATCCCGGCGTCCTCGAGCGCGCCGCCGACCAGGCCGTTCGGGCCGAAGGCGGCGAGCAGCGCGATCCCGGCGGCGGCGGGCGGGAGCACGAGCGGCAGCTCGATCAGCGTCAGCACCGCGGCCCGGCCGCGGAAGCGGCGGCGCGCCAGCAGGTAGGCCGCCGGGGTGCCGACCGCGACGATCACCGCCAGCGCCGCGAGCGACGTCTCCAGGCTCAGCCGCAGCGCCTCGGTCGCGCCCTCGTGCCCGAGCGCCGAGGCGAGCTCTCCCGGCCCCGCCTCGGCGAAGATCGCGGCGATCGGCACCGCGAGGAACGCGAGGAGCGCCGTCAGCGCGAGCGTCGCGGCGACGCGAAAGGCCACCGAGCCGCTCAACTGCCCGGGGGCGGCGGGCCGAAGCCCGAGCTGCGGAGGATCCGCTGCCCCTCGCCGGTCCGGGCGCCGTCGACGAAGCGCTGCGCGGCCGCGGGCTCCGCCGCTTCCTTGGCGACCGCGATGGCGTACTCGACGTCGGGACTGGCGGCCGGCGGGATCTCGATTGCCGCGAGGCGCCCGCTCGAGGCGTCGACGTCGCTGCGATAGACGAAGCCCGCATCGACGGCCCCCTGGGTCAGCTTGGCGACGATCCCGCCGACGTCGGGCTCCTCGCTGCCGACGTTGGCGAGAATCGCCCGCGACTCGGAGGCGCCGAGCGCGGCGAGCGCCTCGCGCGTGTAGTCCCCGACCGGCACGCCCTGCTCGCCGATCGCGATCGAGACACCGGGCTTGGCGAGATCGGCGACCGAGCTTACGTCCGAGCCGTCGGGGACGCCGATCACCAGGCGGTTGGTGGCGAAGACGCGCGGCTCCTGAAGCAGGTCCTCCTTCGCGAGCTCGCGCGGAAGCTCGGTGTCGGCGGCGGCGTAGACGTCGGGCACGACCCCCTGGCGAATCTGGGCCGCGAGGTCGTCGGAGCCGGCGAACGAGAAGGTGACGTCGGCGTCGTCGAAGGTCTCCGCGTACCGCTCGAAGGCGGGCTCGAGCGACGCCGCCGCGAAGACGACCAGCTCCGGCCTTCCCCCGTCGCTCCCGTCGTCGCTCCCGCAGCCGGCGGCCGCGACGATCGCCGCGGCCACGGCGAGAGCGGCGAGGGCGCGGCTCACCGCTCGCGCGCGACCATCACCGAGGTCGCCTTGACGGTCGCCACGGCCTCGACGCCCTCGACGAGGCCGAGCTCCTCGACCGCGTCGCGGGTGATCGCCGCCGTGATCCGGTGCGGGCCCGACTCGATCTCGACCAGCGCCATGACCCCGTCGGCCTCGACGGAGGTGACGGTCCCGGCGAACCGGTTGCGGGCGGAGAAGCGGTCGCCGGTCGTGTGCCGGGGCGGCGCCCCGCGCAGGCGCTCGACCTCGGCGACCGGGACGCGACGGCGGCCGTTGGCGTCGCGGCGGGTCGCGAGCTTGCCGGCGCGGTCCCAGCGGCGCAGCGTGTCGACGCTGACGCCGAACTGCTTCGCTGCGTCGCCGAGGCTGAGGTCCTGCGCCATCTGCCTAAGCATTGCATAGGCAGCACCCGCGAGGCGCTGATCGCCGCCTCGGGGCGTCGAGCCGCCGCCGCGATCGCCGATCCCCGCGAGCGCCTGGTCGATGTGGCCGAGGCCGGCCTCGAATTCGCGACGATCAGCGTTGCGGAGCCGCGCCGCCGCGCGGCGGCCTCAGCCGCCGATCGCGCTCATCGAGCGGGGCGGCGGCCGGAACCCGGGCTCGCCCACGCGGTGCTTCAGCTCCTTGCGCCAGACGGCGTCGCGCACGATCTCCTCGAGCTCGTCGTCGTTGGCGCCCCCGCGAAGCGGGTCGCGGAGATCCGTCTCGTGGATCGAGAACAGGCAGGTCCGGAGCTTCCCCTCCGCCGTCAGCCGCAGGCGATTGCAGTCGGAGCAGAAGGGCTCGCTCACCGGGTTGATGAAGCCGATCTCGCCGCGCCCGTCGGCGAACCGGTAGACCCGAGCGGTCGCCGACGGCTCCCGCTCGAGCGGGACGAGCGGGTGGTCGCGCTCGATGATCGCGCGCACCTCGGCACCGGTCAGCACCGCGTCGGAACGCCAGGCGCCGTCGCCGTCGAGCGGCATGAACTCGATGAACCGGACCTGGTGGTCGGTCGTCCGGGCGAAATCGACGAACCCGCCGATCTCGGTCTCGGTGAAGTCGCGCATCGCGACGGCGTTCACCTTGATCGGGCGGATGCGCTCGAACCGGGCGATCGCCTCGAGCCCGCGCAGCACCTGCGGCAGCGAGTCGCGGCGTGTGATCTCGAAGAAGCGGTCCCGCGCCAGCGAGTCGATGGAGACGTTGACCCGGTCGATCCCGGCCGCAGCCAGGGCCTCGGCGTCGCGCTCGAGCAGGTAGCCGTTCGTCGTCACCGACAGGTCGGCGATCCCCTCGACGCCCGCCAGCATCGCGACCAGGCGGGGGAAGTCCCGCCGCACCAGCGGCTCGCCCCCGGTCAGTCGCACGTCGCGGATCCCGAGCCCGGCGAGCAGCCGGACGAGCCGCTCGATTTCCTCGAAGGTCAGGATCTCGACGCGCTCGAGCCACGGCAGCCCCTCCGCTGGCATGCAGTACTGACAGCGGAAGTTGCAGCGGTCCGTCACCGACACGCGCAGGTCGGTGATCTCGCGCCCGTGCGCGTCGCGCAGCGGCTCGGTGGCTCTCATCGCTTCCGGCACCGCCTCCGATCATTGCGCGCGGGGCGGCCGGGCGCGGGGAGGGTCACCCGCGGCGTGGGTGCGGGCTGGGGAACGGGGAGGCCGCGGATCACCGCCTTCGACTCGGCCCGGCGCGTCGCTTCTGCCCTTTTTCTCGCCGAGCGACCCGCGGACCGCGGTCAGCGGCGCTTGACGCGCTCGCAGCCGCCGGCGATGCGATCACCCCGCGCGGCGAAGGCGACGTCGCGGCCGGGGCCGCAGCTGATCCGGTCCCGCCCGGCGCCGCCGTTGACGCAGTCCGCGCCCTTGCCGGACCGGATCGTGTCGCCGCCGCCGAGGCCGAGGATCCGGTCGCCGCGCGCCGTTCCCGTCAGCCGCTCACCGAGCGGTCCCCCGGCATGCAGGTTGGCGCACGAGCCGGCCACGGTGACGCTGCCGGTGTTGCAGTTCGGCCGGCGCGGATCGGGCGGGTAAGGCAGGTCGGCGATCACCGCCGTCTCGAGGTAGTCGTTCTCGCGCGGGTCCCCCGAGCCGGGCGCGAGCGCGTCGCCGGTTGCGCGCAGCTCCTCACGAGGGGCGTCCGGCGCCGCCCAGGGGACCACGCCGAGGAACTCGCGCTTGGGGCCGGCGTACGGCCGGTAGGCGTCCGGGTCGGTGTCGAGGAACGCCGAGTTGCCGACGTAGTTGCAGCGCTCGGTGCCCTTCCTCGGCCCCTTCAGCCCCCGCTGGGTGATCGCGGTCTGGCCGTCGAAGGGAAGGTCGGCGAGGTTGCCGACCATGTGCGGCGTGACGTTGTAGTCGAAGTCAACGGTCGGATCGGCGGCGGCGCGCCAGGTCGAGCCCATCCACTCGAGCGGCTGCCAGCCGCCCGCGGTTGCCCAGCGGCCGGGATTGGCCTCGTCCTGCATCACCAGGTTCGTGCCGAGCTCGTCGAGGCAGTACATGTAGTACTTCGAGGTGTCCGAGCAGGGGTCCACCCCGTCCGGCAGCGGCTCCCCGTAGGCCGAGAGGTCGCCGTTGTAGATGAACGCCGGCAGGCTGGTCGCGAACGACATCCGCGCTGGCGTGCCGGGGATCCGGTAGGGACGGACGTTCTCGACCGCGTCGGGCCCGCCCTTCGGCCCGGGGGTGATCGAGAGCGCCTGCTCGATCGCCGTCAGCGGCACCTTCCTGTTCGAGTAAACGACGTTGCGCAGCGGCGGCGGGCCGTCTTCGGTGACGTCGCGGGGCGCCCAGAGGAAGGCCTCGTTGTAGACCTCCTTCGAGGTCGCGACGTAGGCGCTCCTCGGGTTCGGAACGTCGGGGTCGGCGAACTGCGCGATCTCCGCCGGGTCGACCGACTCGCGGAACGGCGCCTGGTTGTTGGAACCGAGGATGTAGACGTCGTAGCGCTTGGCGAGGTCCGAGAACGTCTGCATCCAGCCGCGGGCGAACGTGTCGGTGCCGGCCAGGAACGTCTGGGCGAACGGGGGCACGCTGCCGAAGCGGGCCTGGTAGGCGGCCTCCTGCGGCGCGTAGGCGGTGTCGAGCGACGTCAGCGCGGCGATCGCGCCGCACGGCGACGGCGCGTTCTCGCAGCCGGGGACGCTCCCCGGGGCGCCGAAGATCTCGCGCGTCCGCTCGCCCCGGCTGCCGGTCGCCAGCGTCATCAACCCGACGTCCTCGGTCAGCGCGACGACGTTCGGCCGGTCGTCGGCGAGCCGCGGGACAACGTAGTCGCGGATCATGCACTCGATCCGCGTCCGGAAGTCGCCGTAGGTGGCGACGTTCGCGATGTCCTGCTTGAACTGGAGCGCGAAGACGCGCGGGCCGCTGTCGTCGGGATGGAAGCTCTCGATCGGCGTCGCGAGGTTGCCGGGCCGGGTCGCGGCACACGCCTTGGCGCTCGGCGCCCGGGGCGGCTTCGGCGCCCGCGGCGAGACGGCGCGCGCTGCCCTGCGGGCCATCAGCGGGTCGTTGCTGATGATCGCGTCGGCACCGGCGCGGGTGGCGTCCTTGACCTCGCCGGGGCGATCGAGCGTGTAGGGAACGACCCGGAGGCCGAGA
The DNA here is from genome assembly GCA_963823565.1 of uncultured Solirubrobacterales bacterium. Classification (GTDB taxonomy): domain Bacteria; phylum Actinomycetota; class Thermoleophilia; order Solirubrobacterales; family 70-9; genus RHKX01. The sequence goes on from CAWGLR010000001.1 coordinate 79,842, forward strand.
CCGTGCGCCTGTTGGATCAGCTGCTCGCTGACCGGCCACGCGGGCGAGACCCAGTCGGCGCCGGCCGCGTCGGCCGCCTCAGGCCCGAGGTCGTTGAGCGCCGCGATCGTCAGCAGCGACGTCTCGGCCTCGTCGAAGTAGGGGTCGTCCTGGAACGGTTCGAGATTGCTGGCGAAGAAGCTCTGGACGATGAGCCGGCCCGGCGGGAACCCGCTCGACCTGACGTCCTGGGCGACGAGCCGCTGGAAGTCGCCGGCCGGGTCGTAGTCGGGGTTGGTCACGTAGTTGTTGACCTCCAGGTTGACCGAGACGCCGCGCTGATCGGCGATCTTCAGCGTCTGCTTCAGCGTCGGCACCGTCGCCCGGCGCTCGTCCTTCTCGCCGAGCCGCCTGAAGGTCTCGTCGGTCCCGACGATGTCGACCGGGCACTCCCTGCGGATCTGGGCGAGCGTCTTCGTCTCGACGAGACCGGTGCAGGCCGTGGTCCGCTCGAGGTCGGAGTCGTGCATGAGGACGACCCGCCCGTCGGCGGTGACGCGCGTGTCCATCTCGAACACGAAGCCGCGCTTCGCGGCATGACGGAAGGCCGGCAGCGACTCCTCCGGCCAGACCGGCTTCTGCTTGCCGCCGGCCGTCTCCAGCGGGCCGCCGCGGTGGGCGTGGATGTAGGGGGAGGCCGTGGCGCGCTCGCCGGCCGCCGCGAGGGCGAGAGCCGCGAGTAGCGCGCACGCGGCGACGCTTCGCAGTCGCATCCGGGCGCCCGCTCGGACGGTCGAATCCACCTCCACTGCGGCGAGTCTATTCGCGCCGGCCGCCTCCGGCCCCGGTCGCGCGCCGAACGCGGAGCGCGGAGCGCGGGTACCTTCGGCGGGTGCTCGCCGCCGCCCTGATCCTGCTCGCACTCGCGCTCGCGGCGGCCGTGGTCGCGCAGCTCGCGATCCCGCGGCTCGCTGCGAGCCGCGTGCGCGAACGGCTCACCGCCGGGGGCGGCGAGGCGGAGGTCGAGCTCGCCGCCCTGCCGGCGACGGACCTGCTCCGCCACCGCGGCGAGCGGATCGTGGTCCGCGGACGCGGGCTGGTCATCGGCCTCGCTCCCGAGGACGCCGCGGCCGGCGCATCGGCCCGAGCTGCCGGCCTGGCGGCGCTCGACGGCTTCCGCGAGGTCGACCTCGAGCTCGTCGACTTCCGCGCCGGGCCCTTCGCGGTCGACGCGTTCGTTCTCACCCGCTCCGGCCGCAGCGGCTACGCGATGGCGACGCAGGCGCGGGCGACCACGGCGGAGCTCGCCGGGCTCGGCCTCGGGCGGCTGCCGGCGCTCCCCGGCAGCGGCCTGCTCGGCAGCGTCGCGGGATCCGTGGTCGGGGACCGCGAGATCCCGCTCTCGGTCGAGCTCGAGCTGATCAGCGATGCCGGCGAGCTCAGCATCGGCGCCGGCGGCGGGTCGATCGCGGGGTATCCGGCCGGGCCGCTGGCGACGACGATCGCCGCGGCGGTCGCGCGACGACTCGAGATCGTGCCCTGACGCCCGAAAGATCCCGCCCGCCGGTCCCCACCGGGGCAACTCTGCTCCGGCGCCCGTGTTCGCTTGGGGCATGAGCAGAACCCGAGCAACCCTCGCCACCGCGCTCGCGCTGATCGCCGCCGGCACCGTTCCCGCGGGCGCGCTCGGCGCGCCCGACGGCAAGCCGAAGTTGATCCGCGGCATCGACGTCTCCCGGTTCCAGGGGCACGTCACGTGGCGGCAGGTCGCGAAGACGAAGAACGAGTTCGCGTTCGTCCAGGCCAGCCGCGGCAGCGGCGACGACTGCAAGGTCATCCCCGAGGAGTGCGGGGTCGACCAGACCTACGAGCGCAACTACCGCAACGCCCGCGCGGCGGGGCTCAGGGTCGGCCCTTACCACCGCGCGTTCGCCGGCGGCCGCACGGCCGACGGCGCGAGGGACGACGCCCGCGAGGAGGCGAGGCTGTTCGTCTCCACCGTCGGGGAGCTCAAGGGCCGCGACCTGCTGCCGGCGCTCGACGTCGAGACCCCCTTCGCCGGGCTCGACGAGAAGGAGCTCCGGATCTGGATCGCGACCTGGTGCCGGATCGTCGAGCGCAGGCTCGGCTACCGGCCGATCATCTACACGAACTACACGAGCTGGCAGGCGACCGGGGACGCGACCAGGTTCGCCGAGGACGGCCATCGGCTCTGGGTCGCGAACTTCGACGTCCGCCGTCCGGCGGTCCCGGCCTCCGACTGGGCCGGCAAGGGCTGGTCGATCTGGCAGTACACCAGCACCGGCCGGGTCCGCGGGATCGAAGGCCACGTCGACCGCAATCGCCTCTTCAAGGCCTTCCGGAAGATCAGCGTCGAGGGATACCGATAGCGGCCAGCCCTCTCGATCTGGCACCCTGGGGCCATGGCAGAGGAGGAAGCCGGCGCATCCGGCGAATCGATCACGTCCGAGGGCCTGGATGAGCTGCGTGCGGAGCTCGACCGTCTCGAGGGGACGGCGCGAGCGGAGATGGCGGAGCGGATCAAGGCCGCGCGCGAGCTCGGCGACCTCAAGGAGAACGCCGACTACCACATCGCCAAGGAGGACCAGGCGCACCTGGAGACCCGGATCAAGCGCCTCCGCACGCGACTCCGGGACGCCGTCGTCGTCGAGGTCGACGAGAGCGCTGACACCTTCGCGTTCGGGCGCACCGCCGACGTGCTCGACATCGAGAGCGGCCGGACCCACGCCTGGACCCTGGTCGGCCCGACCGAGGCCGACCTGACGGCGGGCCGCATCTCCGCCGAGTCGCCGGTCGGGAAGCGCGCTGCGCGACAGCGCCGTCGGCGAGGACGTCGTCGTCGAGACGCCGAAGGGCGAGAAGACCTACCGCGTCGAGCGGCTCACGGGCTGAGGCGCCGGCGGGCATGAGCCGCAAGCCGGTCGGAGCGCACGTCTGGGGCCGCGATCCGCTCGCCGAGGCGGCCGAGGTCGGCGTCGACGCGATCCAGCTCTTCCTCTCCAACCCGCAGGGCTGGGAGAAGCCGCCGCCCCGCGACGACGCCGAGGAGCTGCGGTCCTCCGAGGTCGGCATCTACGTTCACGCGCCGTACCTGATCAACGTCTGCTCCCCGAAGCCGAACGTCCGCTACGGGTCCCGGAAGATCCTCAAGGACACCTGCGCGGCCGCGGCCGAGGTCGGCGCGATCGCCGTGATCGTCCACCCGGGCCACGCCGAGGACGGGATCGATGCGGGCGTCGCCCGCTGGACCCGCACCCTGGAGATGCTCGAGTCGGACGTTCCCGTCTACCTCGAGAACACCGCCGGCGGCGACAACGCGGTCGCTCGCCGCTTCGACGCGGTGGCGCTGCTCTGGGATGCGGTCGGCGCCGCGAGGACCGACGTCGAGATCGGGTTCTGCTTCGACACCTGCCACGCCCACGCCGCGGGAGAGGAGCTCGGCGACGCGGTGGAGCGCGCGCGGGCGATCACGGGCGGCATCGACCTGCTGCACGTCAACGACTCGCGCGACCCGCCGGGCACCGGTGCCGACCGCCACGCCAACATCGGCGCCGGGACGATCGACCTCGGCGTCCTCGCCCACATGATCCGCGCCGCCGAGGCCCCCTCGGTCGTCGAGACCCCGCGCGAGATCGAGGCGCTGCGCGCCGACGTCGAGTTCGTGCGCGAGGCCATGGCCGCCGGCTAGCGGTCGGGCCGCGGCGATCGGGCGCGGCTACGGACCGCGGCCGCCGCTGGCTCCGGGTTCGACCCGGATGCGTCCGGAGCCCGGCGGGCGTAGCTTCGGTGCCCGTGGACGAACGGCTGACAGCCCTCGACGCGACCTTCCTCGAGCTCGAGGAGGCTGACTCCGGCGCGCACATGCACATCGGCGGCGTCATGCTGTTCGAGCCGCGGGCCGATGGACGCGCCCCCAGCGTCGAGGAGGTGTGCGCCCACCTCGAGCGGCGGATGGAGCACCTGCCGCGCTACGGCAAGCGCCTCTCATCGCCGACGACCGGCGGCCTGAGTTGGCCGGCTTGGGAGGAGGACGAACGATTCGACCTCGCCGGTCACGTGCGGCGTGCGGCGCTGCCGGCCCCGGGAACGCACCAGGACCTGATCGACTGGGCGGGCGAGTACTTCTCCGAGCGCCTCGACCGCTCGCGGCCGCTTTGGGAGCTCGTGGTCGTCGAGGGCCTCGAGGGCGGCGGCTGGGCGCTTGTCAGCAAGACCCACCACGCGATGGTCGACGGCGTCGGTGCCGTCGACGTGGGCGGCGTGATCCTCGACACCGAGCCGGGCAGTGGGAACGGGTCGGGAATCCCCTTCCGCCCGCGGCAGCTCCCTCCCCCCGCGCTTCCGGTCGGCGCCTCGCCGCTGAGCTCGGTGGCCTCGAGCGCCTGGGGCCTGGCGCAGCTTCCGCTGCGCGCCGGCCGCGCCGGCGCCTCGCTCGTCGGCTCCGGGATCGACGTCGCGCTCCACCCGAGCAAGGCCGTCGACGGGCTGAAGCGATCCGAGGCGATGGTCGACCTGCTGCTCCGCGACGAGCTCGTCGCCGCGCCGAAGACGAGCCTGAACGTGCGCACCGGCGGTCGTCGCCGGCTCGCCGTGACGGGAGTCTCGCTCGGCGACGCCAAGGCGATCGGGAAGGCGCTCGGCGGGACGGTCAACGACGTGGTCCTCGCCGCCACAGCCGGCGGATTGCGCGACCTCCTGCTCTCGCGCGGGGAGGAGCCGCCGCCGACCGGGCTGCGGGCGATGGTCCCGGTCAACCTGCGGACGGCCGGCGAGCACCTCGCGCTCGGCAACAAGATCACGACCCTGTTCGTCCACCTGCCGGTGGCCGAGCCGGACCCGATGCGCCGTTTCGGCCTCCAGGTTGCGGAAGCCGAGTCGCTGAAGGCCGGCCACCAGGGGGTCGGCTCGCGGACGCTGATCGACTTCACCACCCACGCGCCGCCGGTGATCCACAGCTTCCTCGCCCGCTCGATGTACGCGACCCGGCTGTTCAACCTGACGGTCACGAACGTCCCCGGGGCCGCAGACGACGCTCTACGCGCTCGGGTCGCGGCTGACCGAGATCTGGCCGCTGGTGCCGCTGGCGGCGGATCACGCCGTCGGCCTGGCGGTGATCAGCTACGACGGCGACGTCTTCTTCTGCGTCAACGCCGACCGCGACGCCACCCCGGACCTCGAGGTGCTCATCGACGGCATCGAGCGCTCCTTCGAGGAGCTTCGCCAGGGCGCCGCGGAGGCGGCCCGCGGCGGCTCATGAGGCCCGACCTGCCGTTGGGCCGCCCAGGCGCGCTGCGGCCACGGCGGACCCATCAGGAGGTCCACCTCAGCCACCGCACCGGCTGGCTGCGCGCCGCGGTGCTCGGGGCCAACGACGGCATCGTCTCGACCGCGAGCCTGGTGCTCGGCGTCGCCGCCTCGGGCTCGTCGGGCACCGCGATCCTCACCGCGGGGATCGCCGGGCTCGCCGCCGGGGCGCTGTCGATGGCGGCGGGCGAGTACGTCTCGGTGAGCTCCCAGCGCGACTCCGAGCGCGCCGACCTGCGACTCGAGCGGCGCGAGCTTGCGGCGAACCCCGACGCCGAGCTGCGGGAGCTCCAGTCGATCTACCAGCAGCGCGGCGTTCCGCCCGAGCTGGCGCTGGAGGTGGCACGGGCGCTGACCGAGCGCGATGCCCTCGAGGCCCACGCTCGGGACGAGCTCGGGCTGACGCGCGAGCGGGCCGCGCAACCGCTGCAGGCGGCGTGGGCGTCGGCGCTGTCGTTCGCGGCGGGCGCGATCATCCCGGTGCTGGCAGTGGGCATCGCGCCCGCGGACGTGCGGATCTGGATCTGCGTGGCCGTCACGCTGGCCGCCCTGGCGATCCTCGGCTACACCGGCGCACGCCTCGGCGGCGGATCCCGCGGAGCGGCCACCGGCCGCGTGGTCGTCTGGGGCGCGATCGCGATGGCGGTGACGTCGGGCATCGGAGCCCTCGTCGGCGCCGCGGTCTAGGCCGCGCGCCCGGATGATCCCTACTTGATCCGCACCGGCGTCCCGATCCCCATGCGCTTGTAGAGCTTCTTGATGTCGTCGTTCTTGAGCCTGATGCAGCCATGGGAGGGCCTGCCCGGGATCAGCGACGGCTGGTCGGTCCCGTGGATCCCGATCACGCCGCCGTTGGGCCACTCGCTGAGCACCGAATAGGCGCTCGTGCCGAAGGCCATCGGGCCGTAGGTGCCGCCGGAGCTCGATGTCTTGAACTTCTCCCGGATCCAGAAGTCGCCCTCTGGGGTCGGCGTGCTCGACTTGCCGAGGCCGACCGGCGCCTTCCACACCCTGCGCCCGTCCTTGTAGAGCGAGGCGCGGAGGTCGGAGCGGTCGATCACGAGCCTGGCGTGGACGGGATAGAGGGGCCCGAGAGCGGAGTGACGGACCCAGCCCTTGCGACCGTTCGGCCGCATCGGGATCCGGATCTTGTGCCAGACGTGGCCCTGCGCGTCCCTGCGCGTGCCGATCACGAGGTAGACCTCCGAGAATCCGTCCTCGGTCCTCAAGTGAGTGGAGACGATCGACCGCGAGGATGCGGCCGGCCGGTGACGGACCGGAGCCCGCTCCGCGGGATGCGCCCAGTAGGTCGCCGCTCCGTGCCCGCCCTTGTGACCGCCACCTGAGGCGCACGCCTCCGCCACTCCGAGCGCGGTCGTCAGCGCGAGCGCCAGCAGCGCGGTCGAGACGACCTCGCGCATTCGCTGCGCGAGGTCGCCTCTTCCCGCTCGACCTCGATCGCGGTCGATCACCGGGTGGTCGCGGCGCGGCCGGTGAACGCCGGCGCCGGAACCGCCTCTTCGCAGATCGCGAAGCGCTTTGTGGCCACGTCGCGACGCCCGTTGGCGTCGACCGCGACCAGGCGAATCGTGTTGCGACCCGCTCGCAGGCCCCGCGTGGAGACCCAGACGGAGAACTGCTTGTGGTTCGTGTGCTTGATCAGCTCGCCGTCGACGAACACCTTGGCGACCCGGAGCCTCGTGCCGGATCGGATGTGGAACCTGGCGCGGAACCCGTTGTCGATGCAGCTGCCATTGCCACCGTTGCCGGGGACGTCGGTCACGTGCCCCCTCGGACCGTTGGAGGGGTTGCCGCCGCCGGGGCCGTTGCCGCCGCCGGGGCCGTTGCCGCCGCCGGGGCCGTTGCCACCGCCACCGCCGCCGCCGCCGGGGCCGCCGGGACCGCCGGGGCCGCCGCCGCCACCGCCGGTCGTGCATGCGGACGGGGAGATCGTGTCGTTGATCAGCGTCACGGCGCCATTACGGGCGAGAAGCCGCCCGTCGACGTTCACTCCGTTGCCCAGCGAGATCGACTGCAGGGCGAGGATGTTGCCTGCGAACAGCGAGCTGGTGCCCAGGGTCGCGGACGAGCCGACCTTCCAGAAGACGTGGCAGGACTGCGCGCCGTTGATCAGGTTCACCTGCGATGCGGACGCGGTGACGAGCGTGCTCTGGGTCTGGAAGATGAACACGGCGTCGGGGTTGCCCTGCGCGTTCAGCGTCAGCGGTCCGGTGATGCCGAACGTCCCCGATGCCGAGTTGTAGACGCCCGGGGTGAGCGTCTGGCCGCCGAGCTCGGTGACCAGAGTCGTGGGCGGGCCCTGGCCAGCCGCATTGTTGTAGGCGGTGGTCAGATCGGCCTGCGCCGAGGCGGCCGCCGCATCCGCCTGATGAATGGTCCCGTTGACCGTGCCGTTGGGAGGACCGCCGAAGCCGGTCACGGCGGGGGTCGGCGAGGTCCCGAGATCGCCGTTGAGGACGCTCGGGCCGGTATTGGTCGCACCGGAGCCGGCGAGCAGCGCGAAGGTCTTGGCCGTGCCGAGGCCGACCGAGGTCGCCCCCTTGGCGGCGCCGGCGAACGCGAGCGTCGCAATCAGCGCGATCGTCATGCCGACGGCCGGAAGGAGCTTCGAAATGAGCCTCTTGCCGGGAGGCGGGCGGTGGGTGCCGGCAGCGGGAAGCCTCGCGGCGGCGGGCAGTGGGGCACTTCTCATGATTCTCCAAGCGGCTATTGCTGTGCGCGGTGCAACGGCACCGCGGGAGCCCGGTCGAGCCCAATCTGCCGCGGGAGTCCATCGGCAGCCGCCGAAGAATCTTGATCTATATTTCTTGAATTGGACGTTTGTGCCGGGGCGAAGCCCGCGGCCCTCGCGCCTCAGCGGAGCAGCGGGAACCGCCGGGCGAGCGACGTCCGCTCCCACCAGCGCCCGAGGCCGAGGTAGCGGCCCGCCCCGACATACGCGACGCCGGCGAGGATGATCGCGTAGACGACGTGGTCGTCGAGGAACGGGTTGTTCTCGGGCCAGATCGCGGCGGCGGTGTAGAAGAGCACCATCCAGACGACGCCCGCGATCGCCGCCAGGCGGGTGGCGATGCCGAGGATCAGGAGGATCCCGATCGCGGCCATCGAGATCATGTACACCCAGTCGACCCAGGCCTGGCCGGCGAGGTCGGAGTACCAGCCGGTGAACGGGTCCTTCGTGTGGAGGCCGAACGAGAGGAAGCCCTCGGTGGGCGACCCGCCGTTGATCCACGCGTCGGGGCTGCCGAAGTCGATCGACCCCGTCTTCGGGTCGCGACCCGTCGCAAAGCCCAACCCGAACATCTTGTCGAGGAACGCCCAGAGGAAGACCCATCCCATGGCGATCCTCAACACCCCCCAGAACACTCCGCCCTTGGCTGGGGCCTCGGTCGATTCCGCGGCGACCGTCCCTTCGGCTCGTGACGTTGCTTCCATTCCAGCTGCCTCCCTCGGCGTCGATCGAGGGGGCAACCTATCCGGCGACGTGGGGGCTCGCCTGCGGGCTGAGTACCGAGAGGTCCCGATGCCCTCTACCGGCGACTGCGAAGCCTGGGCGAGATAGGTTCCGCGGGGAAGGAGATTCGGAAATGTCTCGAAAGCGACACCCGGTCGGCGACTTCATCGCCCGGCACCGCCACGAAAGCGAGGGCGTCGACGGCGAGCCGCAGAGCGACGAGCCGTTCGCCCGGTACAACCGGATGAGCGAGAAGGAGCTCGTCGGCGAGCTGTTCCGGCACTCGCAGGCGGAGCTCGAGGCGATCGAGGCGTACGAGCGCTCCCACGAGAGCCGTACGCGGGTGCTCAACAAGCTCCACTACCTGCGCCAGAGCGAGCCGATCCCGGGCTACGACGCGATGAGCACCGAGGAGGTCGCCGCGGCGCTGGAGGAGACGGACCTCGTGACGATCAAGAACATCCGCGCCTACGAGCGCAAGTTCGCCAACCGCCCGGGGGTCCTCGAGGCCGTCGAGCAGGCCAGGCGCAGGCGCGAGTCCGAGGACGGAGGGCAGCACGACTCCCGCGACTACCACGCGACGAGCTACGGGCCCGCCGCGCGGGGCGGCTCGAGGTCACCCCGCCCCGGCGAGCTGGCGGCCAACAAGTCCCTGGTGCATCTGTTCTACGCCGAAGCCATCAACGGCCGCGAACTCGACGCCGTCGACCGCCTGCTCGGCCCCGACTTCGTCCACAACGGGGAGGCGCGCGGCCGCCGGGGACAGCGACAGGCGGTCGCGGAGTTCCTCGAGGCGTTCCCGGACCTGCACGTCGAGGTCGAGCTGATCCTCGCCGAGGGTGACCTCGTCGCCGCCCACCAGCGGTGGACCGGGACCCAGGAGGGCCTGATCGCCGGCGTCGAGCCGACCGGGCGCCGGGTCGAGTTCACCTCGACGGCGATCCTCCGGGTCCACGACGGGCTGATCACCGAGGCGTGGGACGAGGTCGACCTCGCCGGGCTGATGTCCCAGCTCGACGGCGGCTCCTAGCACTCGGCGCCGGCGAACGAGAGGATCAGGTCCGCCGTCTCGGCCGGGACGTCGAGCTGCGGGCAGTGGCCCACGTCGTCGAGCTCGACCCAGTCCGCCCCAGGGAGCCAGTCCTCGCGGAAGCGGCGGGCCGCGCGCGGCCACCCGAGGATCCGGTCCGCGGTTCCCCAGACCACCCGCACCGGACATTCGATCCGCTCGGCGTCGAGTTCCCAGCCGTCGGCGAGCGCGCCCTCGATCAGGGCCTCCGCCCCGCGGCAGCCGGCGGCGCCCACCATCAGGTGTTCGATCAGCTCGACCGGGATGTGCTCGTAGTTGACGACGAAGAACTCAGTTGCCCGCCGCCGTCCCTCCGGGGTCGCGAGGATGGCGTCGATGCTCGGCAGCGCCGCCTGCAGCAGCTCCTGCGTGCGGACGAAATAGCGCAGCGTGTCGTGGAAGGTCTCGTCGCCGACCGCCCAGCCCCCGGCCGGCGCCAGGGCGACGACCGACTCCGCCCTCCCCCGCGCCGCCAGGTGCAGCGCCACGTAGCCGCCGAGGGAGTTCCCGACGAGGTGCGCCCGCGCGAAGCCCGCCTCGTCCATCGCCCGCTCGACCCCGGCGAGAACCTCGTCCTCCGGCCGACCGCCCCCGAGCGCCGGCCCGCCGGTGTGACCGGCCAGCGTCGGCGCGAGGACGTCGTGCCTGCGCTCGAGCGCCGGCAGCACCAGATCCCAGGTCCGCCAGGTGTCGGTGAACCCGTGGATGCAGACCATCGGCGTCCCGCTGCCGGCGCGATGAAGCGGTGTGAAGGTCGGAGCCACGGGGGCGGAAAGCTAATCGCCGGGAGCGGCGGGTCGCCGCTACGGCGTCAGCTCCCGGACCAGGGCGGCGGCCGGCCGGACGTCGGCGATGGCGGCGACCGACTCCCCCGCATAGAGCGGCCCCGCGTCGAGCAGGTTCGCGGGGCCGTCGTCGGTGGCCGGCATCGGCCCGAGGAGGGCTCCACCAGGGCGCTGGCGGCGGGCGAGGCGCGCCTGGAAGCTCTCGGGGATGAACCGCGCCCCCGGGCCCGTGAGGCTGTTGACGAGCCGGTTGAGGGGCGGCGTCGCCTCGCCATCGCCGAGGGCACGCCGGGTCGCATCGTTCGGTGCGACGCGATGGGGCGCCGGCCACCCGAGGCCGAAGAGGTCGGTGAGGACCGTCTCGTCCGCCTCGAGCAGCCGCCGCTTGTACTCGGGGTGCGCGCGACTCTCCGCGGAGAGCAGGAACCGGGTGCCGGCGACGACGGCGGCGGCTCCCGCATCGAGGGCCCGCCGGGTGTCGGCGGCCGTCGCGATGCCGCCGGCGAGCAGGACGGGATAGTCGCGCGGGAGCCGGGAGCGCCCACGCTCGAGGAGCTCCAGCGCCGGCGCCGTACCGCGGACGTGGCCGCCCGCCTCCACACCCTGGAGGATCACGCCGTCGGCGCCGGCCGCGCGGGCGCTCAGGGCCTCGTCGACGGAGCCACACTGATGCAGCCAGACGTTGGCCGTCCGGCGCTGCGGCCTCCCCCAGAACGTGACGACGACGTCGGCGGCGCTCGCGGCGACGTGGGAGTCGCGGCGGGCGAAGGGGAGCAGGAGGTTGACCGCGATCGGCCCGCCGGTGAGCCGGCGGGCTGCGTCGAGCTCGCGCTCGATCGCGCCGGCGCCGTTGACCGCGATCGTCCCGAGCCCGCCGGCCTCCGACACCGCGGCGGCGAGCTCGTGGCGACTGATGCCGCCGCCCATGCCCGCCTGAACGACGGGCGTCTCGAGCCCGAGGGCGTCGAGCGCGCTCACGAGGGGCGCTCCATGCCCGGAGTGTCGCAGCGACTGGCTAGATTCGCCACGGTGACGGCTTCCTCGAACGGCGTGCGGGCCGAGATCGCCCCGGTGCCGGGGTCGGATCGCTGGGAGCGTCTGCCCGGGCCGATCCAGCGGCTCGCCGACCTCGGGGGCAGCGATGGCGACGACGAGGAGCTGCGCCTTCGCCGCGGGGTGCTCAACCTCGCCGCCGCGCTGATGGCCGCGCTCTCACCGATCTGGGTCCTGACCTACCTCGTGCTCGGCCTCGAGCTGTCGGCGGCGATACCGCTGGCCTGGATGGTCGCGGCCGTCGCATTCATCGCCTGGCACGCCCGCACCGGCGCCTTCCGCGGCTTCCGGTTCGTCGGCTTGCTGATGATGCTGACCTTCCCGTTCCTGCTCGGTTGGACGCTCGGTGGCTTCGCCAACAGCTCGCTCGTGGCGTTGTGGGGCCTGACGGCGCCCCTTGGAGCGCTGTTCTTCGGCGGACCGCGATACGCGATGCGGTGGTTCGCGGGCTTCGCCGCACTCACGCTCGTCTCGGTGGGGATCGACCCGGCGCTGTCCGGCGGCGCCCCAGACGTGCCGCGGGGCGTGCGCGTCGCCTTCTTCGGGCTCGACCTGCTGTGCGTGTCACTGACGATCTTCCTCCTGCTCCAATACTTCGTACGGGCGCGCGACCGTGAGCGCGCGCGGTCCGAGCGCCTGCTGCTGAACGTGCTGCCGCCTCCCGTCGCCGCTCGGCTGAAGCGATCGAGCGAGGTGATCGCCGACCGCTATCCCGCCGCGACCGTCCTGTTCGCCGACCTGGTCGGGTTCACGCCGATGGCGGCGAGGATCCCGCCGGAGGAGCTGGTCCACATGCTCGACGAGGTGTTCACCCGCTGGGACGAGCTCGCCGAGCGCCACTCGCTGGAGAAGATCAAGACGATCGGCGACGCCTACCTGGTCGTCGGCGGCGTTCCGCAGCCGCGTCCCGATCACGCGCACGCCGTCGCTTCGATGGCGCTGGAGATGGTGCCGGCGCTCGCGGGGTGCGGCGACGAGAGCGTCGAGCTCTCGGCGCGGATCGGCATCGACACCGGCCCGCTCGTCGCCGGGGTCATCGGGCGCGCGAAGTTCAGCTACGACCTCTGGGGGGACACGGTCAACACCGCGAGCCGCATGGAGTCGGGCGGAGAGCCGGGGCGGGTCCACGTGACCGAACGGGTGCGCGCCGAGCTCGGCGACGGATTCCGGTTCGAGCCGCGGGGCGAGCTGGCGGTGAAGGGGAAGGGGCCGATGCGGACCTACTTCCTGCAGGCGCCCTCGGCGGCTTCCGATGGCCCCTGAGCCCGCGGGGGCGCGCCGATCGCGCCGCCGGTGGTGGGCCGGAGGCGTCGCGGCGGTCGCGGCGGCCGGGCTGATCGGCTGGTGGCAGCTGCCGGAGGACTCCACCTCCCCCGCGCCGGAGCGGCCGTCGGCGTACGAGTACGCGACGCGGGGCTTCGAGGAGGTGAGCATCCTCGGCGGCGCCCGCCATGATTACCCCGACGCCTCCGGGGTCGCGATCCGGCGCACTCCGTGCGGCAGGCGCATCGTCTGGCGGCCGCTCGCGGACCGGATCACCTCATACCGGCTCTGCGGCGACCGGTTGCGCTCGATCCACGAGGTGCACCGCTTCTTCGGCCGCCGCGACGCGCGCACCTACCGCTGCGAGGAGGGCTCGAGCCTGAGCCGCGGCTGGCGGTGCACCTTCGACGGCGCGACCGAGGTGGCGACAGGTGGGCCGGTGGCGAGGCGGCGCATCGACGGGACCGAGGCCGTGCACATCCGGCTGACGACCCGGATCTCGGGCGACGTCGAGGGCACCGGCAAGCGCGATTTCTGGCTGCGCCGCCCCGACGGCTTTCCGCTCCGGCTGGCCGCGACGAACGACAACTCCACCGGATCCCCGGTCGGGAAGGTCGACTACCGCGAGCGCTACGAGCTGCGGTTGCTGCCCGGTCAGCTCCGGCACCGCGGATAGCCTCTGCCGGTGCCGACGGGAGAGAGACTGAGGCTCGCCGAGCGCGCTCGGCACGCGGTCTACGGGTCGGTCATCGTGCTCGCCGTGATCATCGCCCTCGACGAGACGGCGGTGGAGCCGCGGGAGGCGATCGCCTCGGTGGTCGGCGCGGCCGTCGCGACCCTGCTGGCCGAGCTGTACGCCGACTATCTGGCGGAAACGATCCGCGAGGGCCGCTCGCCGACCTCGGAGGAGCGCTCGCAGGCGCTCTCCGACGGCGCGACCGGGATGGTCGCCGCCATCCTGCCCATCGTCTTCTTCATCCTCGCCGCGGCCGATGCGATGCGCATGGACGCGGCCTTCGACGCGGCGATCTGGACCGGCGTCGGCGTCGTCGGCTTCTATGCCTTCGTCGCCAACCGGGTCGGCGGCCTCGGCATCGGCCGCAGCCTGCTCGCGGGCGCCGCCTTCGTCTTGCTCGGGACGGTCTTGGTCCTGATCAAGGCCGCCGTGCACTGAGGCGCACGATCGGCCAAGGCAACAATTAGCGCCGGATTACCGAGGCTTGAGACGCGGTCGACACGCTTGCCCGCAACCGCAACGGAAGGAGAGTCCGATGCCACAGATGATCATCACGACCGACCCGACCGACGAGCGCCCCGTCGAGGTGCATCGCGAGCGAATCGACCCGCTCGACGTCGAGACCGAGGCCGAGGGCCAGCGCCTCGTCGAGCGGATCGGCTGGGCCCTGAGCGACGCCGACGACCTCGAGCAGCCGGCCGAGGGTCCCGCGACCCGCCGGCGCACCGGCTAGGTCAGACGCCGGACGTGCGGCGGCCGGCGCGGCCGGCGTCGCCCGCTCCAGCGTGGGCTAGCCCGCTCCGAGAACCGACCGGGACACGAACGCCCCGAACGGCTGCGCGAGCACCCGCGCCCCGTCCTCGCGCCCGATCGAGCCCGCGAGCTTCCGGCTCAGCTCGACCTTCACCACCCGGCTCGCGGGTCCGCCGTCCGACGGCGGCTTCCAGCCGAAGTTGAACCTGGCCCGCTTCTTCGCCTTCGCTCCGATCCCCTCGAGCGTGACCCGGCCGGCGCAGCGGCTGTCGAAGTCGTCGCGGCGGACGACGGTGACCTTGGCGTTGCGGCCGCCGACGCGAAGCTCGGTCGCCTTCACGTCACAGGCGATCGACACGGCCTTGCTGCAGTGCTTGCCGGGGGAGCTCCCCGGCAGCGGCGGCCGCTCCGCGCCGCGTTCGCAGAGAACCCGCTCGAGGCGCATCGGCTCGGCGCTCATGATCCCGTCGACGCCCCAGTCCAGTAGCTGGTTCATGGTGTCCGCGTCGTTGATCGTCCAGACGTGCACGCCGTAGCCGTCGGCGTGGGCCCGGTTGACGAAGTCCTCGTCGACGACGGTGATGCCGCTGAAGGAGGTCGGCACCTGGAAGGCCTTGGTGCCCTCGGGCGGCGGCGCGCCGCCGAGCACGTAGCCCGCGACGGCGAGCGTCGCGGGCGCGAGGTCGATGTCGGGAGCCAGCTCGTGGAAGTGGGCCAGGGCCGCGTCGTTGAAGGACGCGACCATGATGCCGTCGGTCCGGCCGAGCCGGTTGAGGAATCCCGCGAGGACCTCGGCGTTGTGCATGAACGAGGCGACGTCGTCGTCGGAGGCGCCCTTGATCTCGATGTTGACCGGGACGTCGGGGTACTTGCGCATCACCTCGGGGAGGCTGGTTATCCGGAAGTCGTCGCGCGAGAACGACGGCGGCGGCTTCACCTCGCCCGTCCGCACGCCCCGGAACGGATAGTCCGAGACCGGCCGGTCGTGGTCGATGCCCTCGCCGGGAACCATCCAGTAGCCCGCGTCGAGCTTCTCGACCTGGGCCAGCGTCATGTCGTAGACGCTGCCGCTGCCGTTCGTGGTCCGGTCGACCGTGCTGTCGTGGATCACGACGAGCTTGTCGTCCTTGGTCGCGTGGACGTCGAGCTCGAGCATGTCAGAGCCCATCCGCATCGCCCGGTCGAACGCGTACATGGTGTTCGACGGCGCCTCGTCCTCGCCGCCCTGGTGGGCGATGTTGAGCGGGCGCAGCTTCGTCCACTCGGTCGGCCCGGCGCTCGCCGCGGCCGGCAGGAGCAGCGCGATCAAGGTGCCGAGGGCGAGCAGCGTCGCAACGCGCATGCGGGGGTGGCCTGCGCTGCCGGCTCTCGTCTCGCGTGGTTCGCCCCTCATCTCCAGTGCCGAGTCTAGAGCGCGCGCGCCGGAGACCATCTTGAAGGACGTCGAGCCGTGCGTTTCGAGCCTGAAACCGTCGGTCCCGCCGGGGTCGCGCCCTTGATCGCCGCGGCGCTGACCGGTGACTACCGCTCTAAGATCGCGTCGTGACCGACAAGCCGACGGGGCCGCCCGAGGTCGAGATCGTCGAAGCCGGAGAGGAACGGCTCGCGGACATCGGGAAGCTCTGGCGAGACATGCACGACTACCACGCCGAGGTCGTCGACGAAGCTCGCGAGGTCGCGCCGTTCCGCCCTTCCGAGCTCGCCTGGCAGCGCCGCCGCGGCGAGTTCGAGGATTGGATGCGGGCCGGAGAGGGCCGGCTGCTGATCGCCGAACGCGACGGGTCCCCGGTCGGCTTCGCCTTCTTCCGGGTCTGCGAAGGGGACCTGAGCTTTGACACCGGCGAGCGAATTGGCGAGCTCGAGGCGCTCTCGGTCGACCCGGAGCTGCGCCGCTGGGGCGTCGGCTCGCTGCTGATGGAAGCGGTCGAGAAGAGCCTCACCGCCGCCGGCATCGAGTTCATCGGGCTCGCCGTCGTCTCCGGCAACGCGGACGCCCTTCGCTTCTACGATCGCTGGGGCATCGTCCCGTCCCAGGTCCGCTGCCTGGGTCGCATCCTGCCGCGAACCGGCGATCGGCCCTGACGAGCGGCCGCCCCGAGCTCAGAGCAGGGTGGGCGCTGACCTATCGGGGCGACTGGATTTGAACCAGCGACCTTTCGACCCCCAGTCGAATGCGCTACCAGGCTGCGCCACGCCCCGTGAGGGACGGATGATGCCGCACCACGCACGCGGGCGTGGTGCGGCACCTCCGGGTGGTCGGGCGGTCAGCGGGCGAGCTCGTTGCCGAGGTAGTCGCCGGTGCGGGCGCCGGTGGCGGCGCGCGGCGTCTCTCCACCCTTGCCCTTGCCCTTCAGCGGGCCGAGGTCGATGGCGTAGCGCGCGACGGAGTCGGCGATCGCCGGCGCCATCTGCTTGACGGCCTTCTTGCTGACGTTCTCGATCGTGTCGCAGGCCTGGTGATAGCAGGGGTCGAGGGGCTCGCCGGCGGTGCCGCCGAACTTCTCGGCCTCCTTCTCCGTCTTGACCTCCTCGGCGCCCGAGAACAGGCCGCCCGCGGGGATCCCGACGTCGATGAACGGCCCGTAGTCGGAGCGTCCGTCGAACGCGGTGCTGCCCGTCGCCAGGTCCTCGCGCTTGAAGTAGCGCTTGAACGTCTTCTCGATGGCGTCGGAGCCCTTCGGCCCCGGCTCGGCCGCGTCGTCGGCGGACCCGTCGCCGTCATAGATCAGCCGCTCGAAGTTGGGCGAGCCGATCATGTCGAAGTTGAGGTACAGGGCGATCTTCTTCGCCTGCTTCTTCTTCAGGTTGGCGACGTAGTCGGTCGAGCCGACGAGGCCCTCCTCCTCGGCGCCCCACCAGGCGAACCGGACCTTGTTCTTCGGCTTGACGCCCGACTCGGACATCTGCTCGGCGAGAGCCAGCAGCGCCGCGGAGCCGGAGCCGTTGTCGTTGATGCCCGGACCGTCGATGACGCTGTCGAGGTGTGCGCCGGCCATGACGACGTGCTTGCCGCTGCCGCCCGGCAGCTCGCCGACGACGTTCTCGGCCTTCAGGTGCTCGACGTGCGTCGAGGTCTTGATGTGGACCGTGACGCCGGTCGGGCCGTTGATGGCGCCGTTTGCGAGGTCGGAGCCGATCGCGAACGAGGTGTCGACGGCCGGGATGGCCGCCGCGCCGCCGAGCGTGCCGAAGACGACGTCGGTGCGCCCCTCCTGGCCCTCGTTGAAGATCACCGAGCCGACCGCGCCGGCGTTGGCGGCGTTCTCCACCTTGTCGGCGAAGTCGCAGGTGCCGCGCTGCATCAGCGCGATCTTGCCGGTGAGATCGAGGCCGGTGAAGTCCGCGGCCTCACAGCCGCTGGAGGAGCTGGGCTCCGCAGCGGGCGGGATGGTCAGGTCGACGGCGACGAGCTCACCGGTGACATCACCGCTGCCCGAGTACTCCATCGTCGAGAAGTCGGTGTCCTCGGTGAAGGTGCGCGGCGTCGGAGCCGTCACCTCGAAAGTCGTCGGGGCGTCCTGGAAGAAGGCGTCGAACTCGAACTTCTGCCGCTCCGCGTCCCAGCCGTAGGACTTCAGCTCCTTCGCGACGTAGGTCGCCGACTTCTTGAAGCCCTTCTGCCCGGCGGCGCGGTTGCCGTCGTTCTCGTCGGCGATGTCCTGGAACGCCTGCAGGTGTCCGAGGATCGTCTTCGGCTTCAGCCCCTCGCGCAGCTGCGCGGAGAACTTCGCCGGCGACGGCGTCTTCGTCTTCGTCGGCTTGGTCTTCTCCGCTTGCGCGGAGGCGATCAGCCCGACCGACGCGACCAGCGCCAGCAGAGCGAGGGCGATCCTCTTCATTCCCTTGAACCTCCTACGTTCATTGCCTGTCGAAAAGAAACCCGGAAAGCCAATCCTTCCCGCCGTGCCGAATCCAAAACGCCCCGGCCTGAGAGGGGCCGACAAGCGGCGGACGGGAGTTGAACCCGCGTCACCAGCTTGGAAGGCTGGGGCTCTACCATTGAGCTACCGCCGCGCGGGCTCGACATTGTGCCGGACCTCCGCGGTGGGAGCGGGGCCCCTGACGAACGCCAGCGCGACGGCCGCGATCAGTCCGATCGCCGCGGTCAGCCC
The DNA here is from genome assembly GCA_963823565.1 of uncultured Solirubrobacterales bacterium. Classification (GTDB taxonomy): domain Bacteria; phylum Actinomycetota; class Thermoleophilia; order Solirubrobacterales; family 70-9; genus RHKX01. The sequence goes on from CAWGLR010000001.1 coordinate 98,392, forward strand.
GTAGACGGCGTCGGCGCTCGCGAGGTCGAGCAGGCCGCCGCCGATCAGCGGCCCCGCCGTGTAGCCGACGGCGTAGAGGAGGTTGAGGCCACCGTAGGCGAGGCCGCGGTCGGCGATCGCGAAGGAGTCGTCGAGCCAGGGAACGGCGCCGCCGAACAGGATGCTCTGGCCGAGGCCGAAGACGACGAGGGCGAAGCCCGCGCCGGCGAGCCCCGGGAGCGTCGCGAGGAGGACGCCGGAGGCGGCGATGACGAGGCCGCCGGTGAGCGCGACCGGCCGGCGGCCGACCCGGTCGCCCGCCGAGCCGGCCAGCGGGGAGCCGATGGCGTCCATCGCGGCGGCGAGGGCGAAGAGCAGGCCGATCGTCGCGGCGGCGGTGCCGAGGCGGCGATCGAGGTCGAGCGGGACGGCGAAGTCGATCATTCCCAGCAGGGAGGCGCCGGCGATCATGATCAGGCCCGGCGCCAGGGCCTCGCGACGGCCCAGGGTGGCGAGCATGCTCTTGCGCTCGACCCCCGGCTCGGGCTGCGGCCGGCCGCGAGGGAGGACGAAGAGCCCGAACATAAACATCGCCACGGCGATCGCGGTGACGAGGATGAACGGCGCCTCGAAGGCGATGCCGCCGCCGACGATCCCGCCGAGCGCCGGCCCGCCGATCGCGCCGAAGCTGTTCGCGGCGAGGGCGAACCCGATTGCCTCCCCCTTGCGGCCCGGGCGCGCGAGGTCGGAGACGAGGGCGAGGGCGGCGATCCAGCTCGCGGTCGAGCCGACGCCCTGCACGGCGCGACCGGCGAGCAGCAGCCCGAGGGACTCGGAGGAGGCGATGAGGAGCGAGCCGGCGCCGGTGAGCACGAGGCCGAAGAGGAGCAGCGGGCGGCGGCCGAGACGGTCGGCGAGGCGGCCGGTGGGGATCGAGATCACGAGGATCGGGACTGCGTAGGCGGCGAGCGCGAGCCCGAGGGCGGCGTCGCCGGCGCCGGTGCGCTCCTCGATCTCCGGCAGCAGCGGCGCGATCAGCCCGAGCAGGGCAGTCTCGAGCGCGATCGCCGAGATCGCGATCGTCAGGATGGCGCGGCGCGAGCGCTCGGGGACGGCGGGAGCGGGCACGGCCGCTCAAGCTACTGGCGGCCTTCGGGCGCGGCGGGGCGGCGGCGGTCAGCCGCGCGGGAGCCGGTGCTCGTCGGTCGGGTTGCGGCTGACGAGGCTCTTCGCGAAGTCGAGGACCTCGCGCCCGAAGCCCTTTCCCTCGGTGTCGTCGTCGTTCGGGTCGAAGTCGCCGGCGCGCACGCGGGGCCAGAGGTGCGCCATCTCGGCCCCGATGAGGAAGACGAAGGAGGCGACGTAGGTGAAGACCATGAAGGCGATGACGGCTCCCAGCGATCCGTAGACGGCGCTGTAGTTGGCGAAGTTGTCGAGGTAGATCGAGAAGCCCATCTTGAGCAGCTCGTAGGCGAGCGTCGCGAAGACGATGCCGGGCCAGACGTCGCGGACGCGCCGGTGCTCGACGGGCAGGCGGGTGTAGAGGACGCCGAAGACGAGCGCGCTCAGGACCATCGGCAGCAGGAAGCCGGACCAGGTGAAGATCGACTCGATCGCCCAGAGGATCCCGTCGCCGCGATCGATGTCGAACCGGGAGAGGATCGTCGAGGCGAACGAGAGGATGAAGAGGACGCCGACGCCGAGCACCAGCAGCAGGTCGACGCCCTTGCCGCGGAGGAAGCCGCGGGTGACGCGCCCGCCGAAGATGGCGTCGACGGCGTTGCGGGTCGCGCCCATCAGCGCGCTGGCGGAGAAGAAGAGGACGACGACGCCGAGGATGCCGAGGGTGCCGGCGTTGTGGGTGACGCCGCGGACGAGCTTGTCGATGTCGCCGCGCCCCTCGTCGGTGTCGGCGAGCGGGAGCTGGTCGAAGAGGAAGTCGGTGACGTCCTCGCGCGCCTGCGCGTCGTCGAGGAAGAACCCGGCCGCCGCCGCCAGGACGATTGCCGTCGGGAAGACGGAGAAGAGCGCGTAATACGCCATGCTCGCCGCCGACTGCGTCGCGCGGTGGCGGCCGAGTCCCCCGAGGGCGTTCCAGATCAGCGCCCACGTCCGCGCCAGGGCGAGCTTCGGTCGGCTCAGGGGACGGGACAACTCCCGACCACCGTACCCCTCTCCCCGCCCCATACCCCTCCCCCGCCGCTACGGTTGGCTCGGTTCCCGCGGACGTGGCGGAACTGGCAGACGCGCCAGGTTTAGGTCCTGGTGGGCTTAGGCCCTTGGAGGTTCGAGTCCTCTCGTCCGCATCACGACTTCGGCCCGACGAACTCGTCGAGCAGCGCGACGCTCCCACGGTGCGCCACCGAGATGTTCCGGTGGTTCGACTGCGTCCAGCGGATCCCGAGCAGGTCGCAGTGCTCGCAGAAGATCCGGCGGATGTCCTCAGAGAGATTGGTGAAGAAGTACCGCGGATACTCGTACTCCGCCACTCGCCCGCTCGGGAGATTGGTCTTGAAGCGGTTGATGCAACGGCAGCCGTCGGAGTGGATGAGGCCGCGCAGCAGCTCCCGCGGGTGCTCGTGGGTGATCTCGCGTTGCCAATCCGCCAGTTCGATCTTCCGAAGATGCTTGCGCCCGGGTCCGTGCTGGGGAAAGGCGGCGCGCCAATCAACACTTGCCGCTGACACGCGTGTCGTTCCCGGTCGAGCAGACGTCCGGACCCGCGCCCCTGGAAATGCGGCGCGGATCGCATCGCATACCTCGGCCACGATCAGCGGATAGCCGGCATCGAGGGAGACGTCCAGACGGGAGGCCTCTGTCACCGAGGCGACCACGTGGCCATCGCCGAGATAGACGCCGAGCAAGTAGGCGTAGGCACTTCGGTCGCATGGTCGTGAGCGGCGAGCATCGAGCCTCGGACGCCGCTCATCCGCGCACCAGTACTGGACGGTGGAACGAGGGATATCCAGCCTTCGCGCGATCTCTCGCTGGCTCATGTTCGTGGCCGCGAGAGCGCGAACAAGCTCCGGGTGACCTCCTCGATGCCGCGGCACGAACATATGTTCGCATTCGGCCCGGACGACACCCCATTAGGATTGGACGCTGCTGGGGCAGTAGCTCAATTGGCAGAGTTCCGGTCTCCAAAACCGGCGGTTCCAGGTTCGAGTCCTGGCTGCCCCGCTCTCCGCCCGACATGTGCGGAGCGAATGGAAGATTCGGTCCCTCACGGGGACCAGATCCTCCATCGAGGCGCCGGACGGGGCCGACCTAGTGCTCTCTGCAACAATGTCTCCGACGCGCACCGCGACGGAGGAGGCACTCGATGCACACACCGTTCCGCTCGGAGCAGGAGGTCTTCCGGGGCGTGGTCGTGATCGTCGTCGCGGCGGCGGCGGTGATCGCGCTGGGGCTGATCGACGCGATGGCGGGAGCGATCCTGGCGGCGCTGCTGGTCGGGGTCGGGATCGGCTACACGCTCCAGCGCTCGCGCGGGTCCCTCCCCCATGACGTCGAGATGGCGCGGGGCGACGGGTCGGCGCACCGCATCCTCGTCGTCGCGAATCAGACGGTCGAGGGGCCGGAGCTGATGAGCGAGATCCGCGGCCGCGCCGCCGCTCACACGAGCACCGAGCTCCTGGTCGTCAGCCCCGCCCTCTCGGTGACCCGCCTGCAGCGGCTCGCCGGCGACGTCGACGACGCGCGGGCCGAGGCCGAGGCGCGCCTGCGCCGCTCGGTCGATGCGCTCGCCGCCGCCGGCTTCATCGTCCGCGGGCGCACGGGCGACGAGGACCCCTTCGTCGCCGTCGAGGACGCGCTGCGGGAGTTCGGCGCCGACGAGGTGATCGTCTCGACGCTGCCGCCGGAGACGTCGCGATGGCTCGAGCGCGGCCTCGTCGAGCAGGTTCGGGGGCACGTCGACGTCCCGGTCACCCATGTCGTCGTCGCGATGGAGCCGGCCGAGCCGGCGCCCGCCGCCGCCTGAACACCGCCGCAAGTAACTAACGGCGCAACCGCCCGCGCCAGGACGTATGCTGCCGCCGATGCCTAAGGGAGTGCAGGTCCGGGAGGGCTACGAGCTCTGGCGGCCGAACCGGGAGAAGGCCGAGTCGAAGTCGATGCGGGTGATCGTCGCCTTCGTCCTGTTCGTCTCCGCGGCGCTGCTCGTGATCATCACGCTCGGCGGCTGGGAGCGCCTGCAGAGCCCCGGCGTCGGCCTGATGACCATCATCTGGGCGGCGCTCTACGTGATCTTCGGCCTCCTCGTCCTGCGCTGGAACCGCGGCCTTCTGCCGGTCACCTCGGCGATGGCGATCGTCATGATCATCTTCGCCGCGGTCGCCGCCAGCGGCTGGTTCGCGCGGGCGAAGGACGGCCTCGACTCCCCCGCCCTCCCCGAGGACCTGCTCGGAGTACTGACGCTCGTCGTCATCCCGGTGCAGGTCCTGCTGATCATCGTCGCGATGGTCGGGTTCAACCAGGGCTGGAACGTCGAGGAGGAGCGCCCGATCGGCGGCGACCGGCCTAGCTCCGGCGGCGGCGCCGGCGAGCCGGTCACGCGCGAGGACGACCACGCGACCGCCTCTCCCCCGGCCCGCCCGGCGACCGAGGCCGTCGCCGACGACCCCGACTGGGACGACGGGCCCCAGCGAGTCAGCCCGGCCGTCTAGCTCAGAAGAGCTTCATCGGCGGGTCGAGCAGGTGCGGCCCGTCGTCGCGGGCGTTGTTGACGGCCGTCCCGACCTCCCGCAGCTCGAGGGCATCCTCCGGCGCCGGATGCAGGATCTCCAGCAGGTCGTCGACCGGCGCGTCGGGATCGAGCCAGGCGCCCTCGAGATCGCGCTCCAGCACGACCGGCATCCGGTCGTGGATCGGGCGCATCAGGTTGTTCGGCGGGCAGGTGATCAGCGCGCAGCTCGTGACCGGCTCGCGGTCCTTCGGCCGCAGCTCCGCCCAGATGCCGGCGAACGCGAACAGCTCCCGCTCGTGCTCGCTGAACCAGATCGGCTGCTTGCCGTGCTCGTCTCGGCGCCACTCGTAGAAGCCGTCGGCGGGGATCAGGCAGCGCCGCTGCTCGAACGACTCCTTGAACGCCGGCTGCGTCGCGAGGCTCTCCGCCCGGGCGTTGATGAGCGGCCGCTGGCCCTTCTTCTCCGCCCAGAAGCCCGGCACCAGACCCCACCGCAGCCGCCCCGCCTGGTTCTTCGCCTCCTCGGTCCGCCGGATCGCGATCACCGGGTCGGTCGGAGCGATGTTGAACCGCGGCCGCTCGTCGATCTCGAACGTCCCGTCGAGCTCGAACCGCTGCGTCAGCCGCCGCGGGTTGGGGTCGGTCAGGGTGAAGCGCCCGCACATGAGCCGGAAGCTAGCGGGCGGAAAACACTCGAGTGCCGGAGGCGGGACTCGAACCCGCACGCCCTTTCAGGCAATTGATTTTGAGTCAATAGCGTCTGCCAATTCCGCCACTCCGGCTCACGATTCAATCTTTGCAGCGCGTCTGGCTGATTTCGGCGACACCGTCGCCGTTTCGTGCCATCGGGCCCCGCCTCAGCGCGTGTTGACGGCGATGATCGTGCCGACCGCGACCGAGCAGATGGCGCCGAGGACGACCCACTCCGACCAGTTGTCGAGGTCGAAGGCGGCGCTGTAGGCGAGCATCAGCAGGACGAGGACGAGGACGATCGTCAGCACCTGGAGGTGGCGCTCCTGGCGCCTGATCTTCTCCTGGTGCGGCAGCTGGGAGGTGGGCGTGTGATGCAGGCGCCCGTGCTCGCGCTCGCCGTGGCCGGACGCTTCGCTCCCCGTCTCGCTCATCGCGGCCATAGTTGTACTCCCTTTCGGGCATCGGGTGGCCAGTCGGTCCCCCGCGGCAGCGGGCGTTGTAGAAAGGTCGGATGAGCGCCGAACCCACGCGCCCGCCGGCTCGCCTCGCGTCCAGCGCGGTGCACCAGCGCCTGCGCGCCCAGATCCTCAGCGGCGAGCTCGTTCCCGGCGACCCGATTCCCTCCGAGCGCACGCTCTCGGAGGAGCTCGGCGTCAACCGCCACGCGGTGCGCGAGGCGCTCAAGCGGCTCCAGCAGGCCGGGCTCGTCCGGATCGCCCAGGGCGGCGCGACCCGCGTCCAGGACTGGCGCGAGACCGCCGGGCTGGAAGTGATGCTCGACCTGGTCGAGCACGGCGACGCGCCGCCCGCCGAGTTGATGCGATCGGTCCTCGAGATGCGGGCGAGCATCGGCGTCGACGCCGCTCGGCGCTGCGCCGAGCGCGCCGGCAAGCCCGCCCGCGACGCGGTCGCCGGCCTCGCCGACGACGTCGCCGAGCGGGTCGAGGAGGGTCAGGCGCCCCAGACGACCGAGCCCTTCGTCTCGCTCTGGGAGCGGATCGTCGACGGCTCCGGCAACCTCGCCTACCGGCTCGGGCTCAACTCGCTCAACCGCGCCCTCGACGCCTATCCCCAGCTCGGCGAGCTCCTCGCTCCCCGCGATCCCGAAGCGCTCCGCGACCTCGGTCGCGCCATCGCCCGCGGCGACGCCGACGGATCCGCCGCCGGCGCGCGCCGCCTGCTCGAGCCGGACATCGACCTCGCCGGCTGAGCCGGCGACTCACCGAACCCACCGCAGCGGCGACTGGTACAACCAGTTGCTATGCTGTCCCCGCAGGCCACCGGAGCGCCCCCGAGGACGAGCCCTTGATCAACCTCATCGTCAACGCGATCCCCTTCTTCCTCCTCTCGGTAGCCGTCGAGTTCCTCGCTCTGCGCCACGACGACCACGACGAGGCCGACGAGAACAAGCCGGTCGGCTACGAGGCGAAGGACACCCGCACGAGCCTGGCGATGGGCATCGGCCACGTCGTCATCTACTCGGGCTGGAAGCTGGTCATGGTGGCCGCCTACGCCGGCCTGTACCTGCTCACCCCGCTGCGGATGGACCCGGGCAACTGGTGGGTCTGGGTCATCCTCTTCTTCGGCGACGACCTCAGCTACTACGCCTACCACCGCGCCCACCACCGCATTCGCGTCTTCTGGGCGACCCACGTCGTCCACCACAGCTCACAGCACTACAACCTCTCGACGGCGCTGCGCCAGGACTGGACGCCCTTCTCGTCGATCTTCTTCTGGGCCTGGCTGCCGCTGCTCGGCTTCCAGCCGTGGATGATCTTCCTCGCGATCTCCTGGAACCTGCTCTACCAGTTCTGGATCCACACCGAGAAGATCGGCCGGCTCCCGGGCTGGTACGAGGCGGTCTTCAACACCCCCTCCCATCACCGCGTCCATCACGGCTCCAATCCCCAGTACCTCGACCGGAACTACGCCGGCATCCTGATCATCTGGGACCGGCTGTTCGGGACGTTCGAGCCCGAGCGCGAGCGTGTCCGCTACGGGCTGACGACCAACATCGAGACCTTCAACCCGGTCCGGGTCGCGTTCCACGAGTGGGTCGCAATCTGGCACGACGTCCGCGCTGCCGACAGCTGGCGCCATCGCGCCGGCTACATGTTCAAGGGGCCCGGGTGGACCCCTGGGACGAGCGCGGTCGATCGCGCCGCCGAGCCGCCCGCCCCGGCGCGCGGCCGGCCAACCGGGGCGCACGTCACGGCGAGCAGCCCGCGCACATAGACTGAGCCCGCCGTGGCCACCGTCGAGACCGTCACCGGGCCGATCGACTCATCCCAGCTCGGGACGACGCTGATCCACGAGCACCTGCGTGCCCGGGACGAGGCCGTGCACGAGCAGTGGCCCAACGCCCCCTCCTCTGGCGGCATCCCCGAGCGGGAGCACACCGACGACGGCTACGTCGCCGCCGTCGAGGCCGCCAGCGCCGCCGTCGAGCTCGGCATCAAGACGATCTGCGAGCCGACCGCCATGTTCCTCGGCCGCGACGTCTCCTTCATGCGCCGAGTCGCGGAGGAGACCGGCCTTCAGGTCGTCGCCTGCACCGGCATCTACACCTACGACCACCTCCCCACCTTCTTCGTCAGCCGCGACCCCGACGCGATCGCCGACCTCTTCGTCGCCGACATCGAGCGGGGCTGCCAGGGCACCGACATCAAGGCGGCCTTCATCAAGTGCGCCGCCGACGAGCCCGGCATCACCGAGAACGTCGAGAAGGTCCACCGCGCGGCCGCCCGCGCGAGCGTCCGCACCGGAGCCCCGATCATGGCCCACTCCCGCCCCGCCAGCGACACGGCTCCGCGCCAGATCGAGATCCTCCTGGAGGAGGGCGTCGACCCCGCGAGGATCCAGATCGCCCACACCGGTGACACGGACGACCTCGAATACATCGAGCGCATCCTCGAGACCGGTGTCTGGATCGGGCTCGATCGCTACGGGCTGGAGATGTACCTGCCGCTCGAGCAGCGCCAGACGACGACGCTCGCGCTCCTCGAGCGCGGCTACGCCGACCGCCTCTTCATCGCGGCCGACTCCTGCGCGACCATCGACTGGTTCCCTCAGGCAACCGTGGAGCAGCTCATCGAGGGCGGCATGGCCGTCGACTGGGACATCCGCATCGTCCCGCGGAAGGTGCTGCCCGAGCTTCGGGAGCGGGGCATGACCGACGAGCAGGTCGATCAGGTGATGGTGAAGAACCCGGTCGCCTGGCTCACGGGCTGACCGCCACCGCGGCGCCGGCACCCGCGCTCAGGCCCCTCGCCTCGAGCTCCGCCAGCAGCGCCTCGACGACCTTGGGGTCGAACTGGGTCCCGGCGTTGCGCCGCAGCTCCGCGCACGCCTCGGCGGCACCCATCGCCGGCCGGTAGGGCCGCTCGCTCGTCATCGCGTGGAACGCGTCGCAGGCGAGGGTGATGCGGCTCGCGATCGGTATCCCCTCGCCCGCGAGCCCGTCCGGGTACCCGCCGCCGTCCCAGCGCTCGTGCTCGGCCCGCATCGCCGGGGCCAGGTGCGAGAGGCCCGGGATGCCGGCGATGATCCGCTCGCCGACGATCGGGTGCTTGCGCATCACCTCCCACTCGGCGTCGTCGAGCGGCCCCTGCTTCTGAAGGATCGCGTCGGGGATGCCGACCTTGCCGACGTCATGAAGGAGCGCAACCTGCTCGACGTCGTGGATCGCCCGCTTCCCGAGACCGAGCCGCTCGGCGACCCGGCACGCGAGCCCGACGACCTCGCGCGAGTGCTCCCCGGTGTACTTGTCGCGCGCCTCGAGGGCGACGAGCAGGGCCCGGACCCCGATCGCGCTCGTCTCGGCGACCCGCTCCTCCCGCTCCGCCGCGGCACCGTCGATCGCCTCGCCGGCGAGCCGGCTCACGAACTCCAGGAGGTCGACCTGCCGGTCGCTGAGTTCCGGGCGCGGCACCGTGTCGACGACGCAGAGCGTTCCGAAGACCTCACCGGAGCGCAGCCGCACCGGCACGCCGGCGTACGCGCGAAGCCCGAGCCGACGCGTGACCTCGAGATCGCGCGTCTCGTCGTGCTCGGCGAGGTCGGTGACCACCGTACCGATCCGGCCGTCGAGCATGCGGGCGCAGTGCGTGACCTCGAGCGGCATCTCCGTTCCGTCCTCGAGCCCGAAGCGGTCGCGGTCGCCGGCGATGCTCTCGAGGATGTAGGAGTCGCCCTCGATCCGGGTCAGGAACGAAACCGGCGTGCCGAGCTGGCGCCGGACGAGCTCGAGCAGCGCCTCGATCTGGCTCGGGACGGTGGCGCACTCGCGCTCGTCGCCGGCGCGGGCCTCGCGGGTCCGAGCCAGCAACGTGGAGGGGTCATCGCCGGCGCGCGCGGTCGCGACGCCGAAGGTCGCCGCGCGACCCGAGAGCGCCCGGCGCACCCGCCCGACCACGGCCTCGGCATCCGCCTCGCCGACCCCGGGGAGCAGGACGGCGAGCTCGGAGTCGCCGAGCCGGGCCGCGAGGTCCTCCTCCCGGGCCACCTCGCGCAGCGACTCCGCCGCAGCGAGGGTGGCGGAGTCGCCGCCGTCGACGGCGATCGTCACCAGGCTGCAGCCGCGACCGCCTGCCGCCTGCACGCTCAGCTCCTCCGAGAGCGCCGCCATCAACCCGTCCGCACTCCGCAACCCGGTCAGCGGATCCTCGGCCGCCAGCGCGTCGAGGTGCTCGGCGTAGCGCCGCAGCTCCCCCTCCTGCGTCATCCGATCGGCGATGTCCTGGACCTGGGAGACGAAATGGAGCGGCGATCCGTCGGCATCCCGGACCACGCTGACGGTCAGCAGGCCCCAGAGGATCCCGCCGTCGGGCAGCAGGTAGCGCTTCGGAAGCTGGTAGCTGTCGATCTCGCCGGCCAGGACCCGGCGGAACTGCACGAGGTCCGACTCGAGGTCCTCGGGGTGGGTGAGCTCCTGGAAGGAGCGGGTGAGGAGGTCCTCCCGCTCGCGCTTCAGCAGCGCGCAGAACGCCGGGTTGACGGCCAACAAGCGCCCGTCGATCCCGGTGAGCGTCATCCCGATCGCGGCCGCCTCGAATGCCCCGGCGAACTGCGCGTCCGCCTGGGCGAGCCGCGCCGCCGCCCGCTTCGACTCGGTGATGTCGCGCGCGATGACGACGAAGCCGGAGACCGCATCCTCCTCGTCGCGCAGCGGAGCGATCGCCGCGGCGACGTCGATCGTGTTGCCGTCACGCCGCTGCTCGCGGAACTCGAGCGAGACCGGCTCGCCGCCGAGGATCGCGCGGCGACGATCCTTGTCGGCGCTCGCCGGCTCGCCCTCCGGCCGCAGCACCCCGATGTCCTTGCCGATGACCTCGTCGGCCGAGTACCCGTAGAGGCGCTCGGCTGCCGGGTTCCACGTCTCGATCAAACCCTCCGCGGAGCCTGAGATGACGGCGTCGTCGGAGACGGCGACGATGTCTTCGAAGCGGCGCAGCTTCCGGTCCTGCTCGTTCCGCCTGCCGACATCGCGGATGAAGACCGCGATGCGGTCGCCCTCGCCGACGTCGGCGAGGAACCACTCGATCTCCGCGTCGAGGCGACTGCCGTCGCGGCGGCGCGGGTGGATGGGGGTCGGCCCGCCGTGGCGGCTGCCGTCATCGGCCGCCGCCGAGAGCGCGTGCTCGACCTCCTCGCAATCGAGGAGGTCCGCGAGGCGCCGGCCGACCGCGTCCTCGCCGCGCACCCCGAAGGTCGCCGCAGCGGTGGTGTTCCAGTCGAGGATGACCCCCGGGAGGTCGAGGATCACGAACGGGGCCGGGACCCCGTCGAGGAAGGCGCGCATCCCCTCGGCGGTGAGGAACCGCCCGATCGCATCGGTCACGGGCTTCGCCGCCTCGGGCCCGCGCCGGGCGCGATCGCGTCCCGCCCGGGTCTCGGGCGCAGCCTCGGTCCGGTCGCGGCCGTTGCTCTTGGCCGCGTAAAGGGCGGCGTCGGCGCGGGCGACGAGCCCCTCGGCCGACTCCTCTCCGTCCCAGACGGCCACGCCCGCGGACGCGGTGACGCCCAGCGGCAGGACCGCCCGCAGGGCGTCGGCGATCGCCGACGCCCCCGGGCCGTCGCAGCCGGGCAGCACGGCGAGGAACTCCTCGCCCCCGTAGCGGCCGACCATTTGGCCGTCGCTGAGCTGGGCCGACCACGCGACGGCCGCCGCCTCGAGCAGGCGATCTCCGCCCTGGTGGCCGTAGCGGTCGTTGAACTCCTTGAATCGGTCGAGGTCGAGCATCGCGATCGCGACGCTGCCGTCCGCGGCGAGCTGGCGCCCGAGCTCCGCCGTCACCGTGCGCCGGTTGGGCAGCCCGGTCAGCTCGTCCGTTCGGGCTTGGCGCTCCAGCCGGTGGACCATGTCGGCGCGGTCGATCGCGAAGGACGCCTCCGCGGCGAGCAGGTCGGCGATCATCACGGACCGCTCCGACAGGGTCCGGAGGCTGTGCGGCCAGACGAAGTAGAGGACCCCGACGGGCCGGCCGTCGAGGCCGACGGGCTCATACAGGGTGGCGACGCGCCCGTCGCGACCCGGCTCGAACCGCCCGGCGCCGGACTCGTAGGTCTCGAGCGCGATCGCGGGGTCGGGCGGGATCCGCCCGTCGCCCTCGAGGGTCGTGCTCGCGAGCCCGCCCTCCCCGTCGGGCTCGAGCAGGGCCGCGGTGACGGCGTCGCTCAGCTCGAGCGCAGCGCGACAGATGCTCGTGCGCGCGTCGTCACCGCGCACGACCTCGCGCATCATCCCGGCGACGACCGCGAGGTCGCGGCCGAACGCGCCGCGCTGGCGGTCCATGCCGGCGCCGAAGAGGAGCACGACCAGCATCAGCGCCGTTCCCGCGGCGAGGAGGATCGCCAGCAGGTCGGTGCCGGCGCCTCCTCCGGACGCGGCCGAGCCGGGCTCGGCGTAGAACGTCGCCGCGAACATGCCGACGTAGTGCAGCCCGGCGACCGCGACGCCGAACGCGACCGCGGCTACGAGCAGCGGCCCCCGGCGCCAGCGCTGACCGGCGTGAAGGTTGTGGACGAGGCCGAGCGCGAACAGCGATGCGCCGTAGGCGATCGCGATCGACAGCACGACCAGCCCGGGACTCCAGTCGATGCGCGCCGGCAGCCGCAGGCCGGCCATGCCGATGTAGTGCATCGCCGCGACGGCGAGGCCCATGAACGCCGCCCCGAGGAGGACCGACGGCCAGCCGGCGTTCGGCTTGGTCACGACCCCGAGGGCGACGGCGGCTCCGATCACGGCGGGGACGATCGATCCGGCGAGCAGGCCCGGGGCGTAGCTGACCTCGACCCCGAGGTCGAGCGAAAGCATCCCGATGAAGTGCATCGTCCAGATGCCGACCCCCATCGTCACCGCCGCGAGCAGGATCCGCCGCCGCCGCTCACCGGGATCGGAGGAGCGCATCGCCCGCTGCGCGAGATCGAGCGCGGCGTAGCCGGCGACCACCGCCACCAGCACTGAGAGAACCACGAGCAGAGCGTCGTGGTGATGCATGAGCATTTCTTCGTTCACCCGCCGTTCGCCTTATCGGCCGGTGAGGGGCGAACCATTACCCGGATTTCGCTCTCCGAGCGGCGATCGGGCACCAGCGGGGCTACCCGGTGGAAGCCCGCTTGAGCAGCACCACGGGCCAGGCGATCAGGTCGCCGCGCTTGAGCGTCACGCCGACCGCCTCCCAGCCCTCCGCGCCGAGCTGGTTCAGCCGCTCGGGCTGCACGCCGGGTGCTTCGCTCACCCCCACACCTCTGAGTCAGGGCGGCTTGCAGCGAGGGGAGGCCCCTCGGTGGTACTCATTGCGCATGCGACCGCTTCGGTACTCCATCAACGTCACATTGGACGGCTGCTGCGATCACCGTGAGGGTTCCCCGGACGAAGAGACGCATCGCCACGCGACGGAGATCATCGACGAGGCCGACGCTCTCCTCTTCGGCCGGGTGACCTACGAGATGATGGAGGCTGCCTGGCGGCCGCCAGGGCAGATTGAAGCGATGCCTGCGTGGATGGAGCCGTTCGGCCGGACGATCGACGCGGCGAAGAAGTACGTCGTCTCGAGCACCCTTGACCGGGTCGACTGGAACGCGGAGCTCGTGCGCGGGGATCTGGGGGAGGCCGTTCGGGAGCTGAAGCGGCAGCCGGGCGAAGGCCTGTTCGTCGGAGGCGTGAAGCTTCCCCTGGCGCTGGCGGAGCTGGGCTTGATCGACGAGTACGAACTCGTGGTGCACCCAAGGTCGCCGGCCACGGACCGACGCTATTCGCGGGGCTGTCGCGGCCCCTCGACCTGAGGCTCGTCAGCCGGCTGGAGTTCGAGTCAGGGGCGGTAGCGATGCGGTACGAGCCTCGAAGGTAGGGACCTCGGTGCGGCCCTCGCGCCCCTTCGAACCTTCGGCTCAATATCGGGGCGACTGGATTTGAACCAGCGACCCCCTCGTCCCAAACGAGGTGCGCTACCAGGCTGCGCCACGCCCCGAGCGAGGGCAGTCTAGTCGGCCCTCCGGGCAGTGAACGGGATCAGCGTTGCGTATATCGCAACGCTTGCCCCGTTCACCCGCACCGCCGCGCGGCGCGGCGCCGCCACGCGAGCCCGGTTACCGGCCGGAGCGCACCAGGTTCGCCCGCGCCTTGTCCATCCACGCCTGCAGGCGGATCCGCAGGACCGGGTCGGTCGAGCGGATCGTGAGCACGCCGTGGGGACCGAGGTGCGCCGGGCTGAGATCGTGGAAGCGAATGCGTCGCAGCCGGATCTGGTCGTGGCTGACGCCGAGGCGCCCCGTCCAGAAGCGGATCATCTCGATCACGTCCTGCTCCGGCTCGAAGTCGAGGACGTAGCCGACGCGCGAACCGCTCAGCCGGCGGATCCAGTGCGCTGCGAGCGCGACGTCGTCGGGGTCGCCCGAGGAGAAGGACACGGTGCCGTTCTCCGCGTGGGCGCCGGCGTCGTCGTACATGCCGACGAAGTCGAGGAAGGTGCGGTCGCGAGCGAGCCGCTCGAACTCGGCGAGCCCGGTGATGTACTCGATCGGGTCTCTCTTGTCTGTCTCGTGTCTCATGGGAACGGACGTTCGCACGGGGGTCGGACGGAACCTCCGCAGCTTGGGCGATAAGTTGCACGGCCCGATGGCCGACGTCCGACCCTTCCGCGCCGCTCACTACGACCCCGCCCGGGACGCGATCGCCGATGTCACGGCGCCCCCCTACGACGTCATCGACGCCGCCCAGCGGGCCGCGCTCGTCGCCCGCTCGCCGCACAACGTCGTCGAGCTCGACCTGCCCCGCACCGACGACGGCACCGACGTCTACGAGCACGCCGCCGAGCTGCTCGAGCGCTGGAAGGACGACGGCACGGTCGTCCAGGACGAGTCGCGGACGATCTGGGCGCTCGAGCAGGACTACACCGACCCCGACGGCAATCGCCGCACCCGCCGCGGGTTCCTCGCCCGGATCGCCGTCACCGACTACGGGCGCGGCCTCGTCCGCCCTCACGAGCGCACCCAGCCCGGACCGAAGGAGGATCGCCTCCGCCTCACTCGCGCGACGGGGTACAACCTCTCGCCGATCTTCGTCCTCCACGCCGGCGACGCTTGGAGCCTCATCGCGCCGGCCCTGCCGGGCGAGCCGTTCTGCGAGGTCACCGACGACGACGGCACCGTCCACCGCGCCTGGCCGATCGGCGACTCGGAGGTCCACGAGCGGCTCAGCGAGCTGCTCGAAGCCCTCGGAGCTGCTGATCGCCGACGGCCACCACCGCTACGAGACCGCCCGCACCTACGCCGAGGAGGTCGGCGGCGACGGCGACCACCGCTTCACCCTCGCCTGCCTCGTCTCGCTCGAGGACCCCGGGCTCAGCGTGTTCGCGACCAACCGCCTCCTCCACGACCTCGACGAGGCCCAGCGCGAGTCGCTGCGGCGGACGATCCTCGACCTCTTCGACGTCGAGGAGGTCGCCGAGGACGACCTCGTCCCCGACCGCGGCTACGGGACGATCGCCTTCGGCTACATGGACTCCCACCACCTCAAGCCCTACCGGCTGCGCCTCAAGGGCCCGCAGCCGCTCGAGGAGCAGCTCCCCGGCGTCTCCGACGCCTACCGGCAGCTCGACGCCGCCGCGCTCGAGGCCCTGATCCTCAAGCAGCCGCTCGGGATGACCAACGACGACATCGCCGCCAAGCGCGGCATCTCCTACTGCTCCGACTTCGACGAGACCCGCCGGCGCCTCCACGCCGGCGAGGCCGACGCCGCCTTCTTCCTCCGCCCGACGCCGGTCGAGCAGGTCCGCGCCGTCGCCGACGCCGGCGAGACGATGCCGCCGAAGAGCACGTACTTCTTCCCGAAGCTGCTCACCGGGATCGCGTTCAACCCGCTCCACCGGCCGCAGCCGGGCGAGACGCGGCTGAGCCTGCCCGGCCTTCACGAAACCTGCACGAAAGGGGCACCCGCTCCCAACCGGCCCGGCCTAGGGTGATCGGCGATGCCGCGCACGATCGCCATCGTCGAGGACGAGGAGCTCATCGCCGACTCGCTCGCCGCTCGCCTCCGCGCCGAGGGTTTCGCCGTCGAGACCGCCGCCGACGGCCCCGCCGGGGTCGAGCTCTGCCGCTCGCTGCGCCCCGACCTCGTCGTCCTCGACCTGATGCTGCCGGGCTTCGACGGGATCGAGGCCTGCCGGCGGATCCAGGCCGACCGCCCCGTCCCGGTGCTGATGCTGACCGCCCGCGACTCCGAGGCCGACGTCCTCGTCGGCCTCGGGATCGGCGCCGACGACTACATGACCAAGCCGTTCAGCCCGCGCGAGGTCGTCGCCCGCGTCCACGCGATCCTCCGCCGGGTCGATCGCGGCGGCGACCCCGGCGAGGACGGGGCGATCCGCGTCGGTGACCTCGATGTCGACCCCGCCTCCCGCCGCGTCCGGCTCGCCGGGGCGCTCGTCGACCTCACCCCGACAGAGTTCGACCTCCTCCACCACCTCGCTCGCCGGCCCGGCGTCGTCTTCAGCCGCGAGCAGCTCCTCGCCGACGTCTGGCAGTACGCCGACGCGAGCGGCCCCCGCACCGTCGACGCCCACGTCGCCGGCCTCCGCCGCAAGCTCGGCGCCGGCGTCCTGCGCACCGCGCGCGGCGCCGGCTACGCGCTCGAGGAGGACCCGTCGTGAGGCCGCTGCGCGGGCTCAGCTCGCTGAAGCTGAAGATGGGGATCCTGATCGTCGTCGCGATCGCGGTCGCGGTCGGCGTCTCCGTCGGCGGCCTCGCCGCCGGCGCGACCCGCGGCTGGGCGATCCTCGCCGCCGTCGTCCTCGCGCTCGCGGTCGTCCAGCTGCTCGCGCGGGGGACAACCGCGCCGCTGCGCGAGATGGCGGCCGCCGCCGAGGCGATGGCGCGCGGCGAGCACGGGCGCCGCGTCGGCGTCCGCGGCAACGACGAGATCGCCCACCTCGCGACTGCGTTCAACCACATGAGCGCCGAGCTCGAGCAGACCGACCGCGTCCGCCGCGACCTCGTCGCCAACGTCGCCCACGAGCTCCGCACCCCCCTCTCGGCCCTCCAGGCGACGATCGAGAACCTCCAGGACGGCGTGCAGCCCGCCGACGAGCGGACGCTGGCGGCGATGGGCGCCCAGGTCTCCCGGCTCTCGCGGATGGTCGAGCAGCTCCTCGACCTCTCGCGCATGGAGGCGGGCGAGCTGCCGCTCGAGCCGCGGCGGTTCGCCGTCTCCGAGCTGCTCGACGGCGTCCGGCGCGAGGCCGCCCAGACCGCCGCCGGCGTCTCGCTGGAGGCCGCGACTCAGCCGGAGGACCTGCGGCTGGAGGCCGACCCCGAGCGTCTCCACCAGGTCCTGGCGAACCTCGTCGACAACGCGGTCCGCTTCTCGCCCGCCGAGGGGACCGTCCGCCTCGCGGCCGCCCGCCGCAACGGCACGGTGCTGCTCAGCGTCACCGACGAGGGCCCGGGGATCCCGCCGGAGGAGCGCGAGCGCGTCTTCGAGCGCTTCCACAGCTCCGACCCCGCGCGAAGCGGAGGATCCGCCGGCCTCGGGCTGGCGATCTGCCGCTGGATCGTCGAGATGCACGGCGGCACGATCCACGCCGCGGCCGGTGACGGCGGCAGCGGGTGCCGGATCGAGGTCGCCCTGCCCGGCGGAGGAGCCCGGTGAGCGACCTGCGGCCGGCAGCCCCAGGGCTCCCGCCACGGATCGCGCTCGGAGCGCTCGGCGTCGCCCTGCTGGCCGCGATCGCCGTGCCGGGATCGCGCGCCGGGATCGGGCTCGCGCTCGTCGCGTCGGCGACGCTCCTCGTCGCCGGCTGCGCGACCGCCGGCCGCGAGCCGTGGCGGCTCGCGCTGATCCTCCTCGCCGCCGGGCTGGCGCACGATGCCGGTCCTCCGCGACGCCGGCTGGCTGGTCGCGCTCGATCTCGGTGCCGCGCTCGCGCTCGCCGCCGCGGCGATGGGGGCGGCCGGATGGCGCGGCGTGCTGCGGGCCCCCGCCCGCCTCGCCCCGTCGGCCCTCCGCGCCCCGCTCGCGGTCATGCGCGGGCTGCCCTCCATCGCTCCGATCGGCGTCAGCTCGGGCGGCGGCGCCCAGGCGACGCTGCGCGGCGGGCTGCTCGCCGGCGCCCTCGTGCTCGTCTTCGGCGCGCTCTTCGTCTCCGCCGACGGCGCCTTCGCGCAGCTCGTCGACGACCTCGCGCCCGGGACCGGGCTCTTCGCCGAGCTGCCCGGGCGGATCACGGCGGCGGCCTGCGGCGCCGCTGCGGCAGGGGGGCTCGCCCTGCTCGCCGCCGCGCCGGCCCCCGCTGCGGCCGCCGGGGCTCCGCTGCGCCGCTTCACCCCGCGCGAGTGGACGATCGCGCTGTCCGCGCTCGCGGCGCTGTTCGTCGCCTTCGTCGCGGTCCAGTTCGTGGTCCTGTTCGGCGGCAGCACGCACGTCCTCGACACCGCCGGGCTCACGTACGCCGAGTACGCCCACAGCGGGTTCGGCCAGCTCCTGGTCGCGTCGGGGCTCGTCCTCGCCCTGGTCGCCGCCACCCGCCGCTGGGCCGAGGTCACGGCGCCCGCCCAGGACCGGCTGCTGCGCGCACTGCTCGGCGTGCTCTGCGCCTCCACGCTCGTGATCGTCGCCGCGGCGCTCCATCGGCTCGACATCTACGTCGATGCCTTCGGCGCGACGCGGCTCCGCGTCGTCGCAGCCTGCGCGTGCGCGCTGATCGGCGGCCTGATCGCACTCGTCCTCGCGGCGCTGGCGACCGATCGCTACCGCTGGCTCCCCCAGGCGAGCGTCGCGCTCGCCGGCGCCGCCGCGCTGGCGCTGTCGGTCGCCAACCCCGACGGCTGGATCGCCGCCCGCAACGTCGACCGCTACGAGCGCACCGGCAAGCTCGACGGCTGGTACGCCTCGACCCTGAGCGCCGACGCGGTCCCCGCCCTGACCGAGCTGCCGCCGGGGCTCGCGGGCGAGGTGCTGCGCAGGCAGGCGGCCCGCCTCGCCGAGGACGACGGCCCGTTCGCCTACAACGTCGCCCGGCAGCGCGCCCGCAACCTGCTGCCGCCGGCTCCGTAGCCGGAGCCGCGCCGCCCCTCCGTAGGATTGAGGGACCGTGAAGATCTACACGCGCAAGGGGGACGACGGCACGACCGGCCTCTGGTACGGCGGGCGCCGCCACAAGTCCGACAGCCGGATCGACGCCTACGGGCTGCTCGACGAGGCCAACTCCGCGCTCGGCGTCGCCCGCGCCGGGTGCGAGGACGAGGAGGTGGCACGCGACCTGGTCGACCTCCAGCGCGACCTGTTCGTCGCCGGCGCCGAGCTCGCCGCCGCGCCCGAGGCGGCCGACCGGCTCGAGGACGGGGTCTCCCGCGTAACCGCCGAGATGACGAGCGGCCTCGAGAGCTCGATCGACCGCTACATGGACCGCGTCGACCTGCCGCCCAAGTTCGTGGTCCCGGGCGGGACCGCGCTGTCGGCGCGAATCGACCTCGCCCGCGCGATCCTCCGCCGCGCCGAGCGCCGCGTCGCCGAGCTCGCCGCCGAGGGCGAACTCGCCTCGACCGACGTCCTCGCCTACCTCAACCGCGCCGCCGACCTGCTCTTCGCGATGGCCCGCTACACCGACGTCTCCGATCCGGTGCTCTTCGAGGGCCGATCGAAGGCGAGGGCCGACGGATGATCTCCGCTACCGCCCGCCGCCGCGGCGGCTACCAGCACGAGATCGACGTCAACGGGCACCGGATCGTCGTCGATGAGCCCGAGGACAAGGGCGGCGAGGACAGCGGTCCTTCGCCCTCGGCCCTGCTCGCCTCCTCGCTCGCGGGGTGCACCGCGATCACGGTCGAGATGTACGCCGACCGCAAGGGCTGGGACCTCGACGGCCTCGAGGTGCAGGCCGACTACACCGGCACGCCGAAGCCCGGCGAGAAGGGGAAGTTCGACGTAACCGTCTCGCTCCCCGAGGGGCTCAGCGACGACCAGGTCGAGCGCATCGACAAGATCGCCCGCAAGTGCCCGGTCCACCGAACCCTCGCGGGCGGCGCCGAAGTCTCCGTCCGCACCGAGGTGGCCGGCGCCTGATGGACCTCGGGCTCGCGGGCCGCGCCTGCGTCGTCACCGGGGCCGGGCGCGGGATCGGGCGGGTCGTCGCCGGCATGCTCTGCGAGGAGGGCGCCCAGGTGCTCCTCGTCGCGCGCACCGAGGCCGAGGTCGAAGGACGCCGCCGCCGAGTGCGGCCGCGCCGGCGCCGCCCGGCACGGCCGCGCCGCCCACCTCGCCCTCGACATCACCGAGCCCGACGCCGGCGAGCGCATCCTCGCCGAGGCGACCGAGCGGTTCGGCGAGCTCGACGTCGTCGTCAACAACGCCGGCGCGGTCAAGTGGCGCGACCTCGAGGAGATCCCCGACGAGGACTGGATCGCGGCCTTCGAGCTCAACGTGATGGCGCCGATGCGGCTGATGCGCGCCGCCTGCCCGGCGATGGCCGAGCGCGGATGGGGGCGGGTCGTCAACGTCGCTTCGACCGCGGGCAAGCGGCCGACGGCGAAGATGGGCGAGTACTCGGTCGCCAAGGCCGCCGAGCTCTCGCTCTCCCGGCTATACGCCGACCGCTACGCGGCGCGAGGGCGTGCTCGTCAACGCCGTCGCCCCCGGCGCGGTGACCACCGAGATGTGGATGCAGGAGGGCGGGCTGCTCGACCAGTCCCGCGGCGACGCCGGGCGCGAGGAGGCGCTCGCGGCACTTGGCGCCAAGCGGCCGATCGGCCGGCTCGCCGAACCCGAGGAGATCGCGAGCGCGATCGTCTTCCTCTGCTCCGAACGCGCCTCCTACGTCGCCGGCGCCGCCTGGAGCGTCGACGGCGGCACCGTCCAGGTGATCATCTGAGCGCCGCCGCCGGCGACCTCGGCGCCGCCCTCCTCGACCCCGAGGAGGCGGCGGCGATGGACGCCCACGGCAAGGAGGAGGCCGCCGTCCTCGTGCCGCTCTTCGGCTGGCCCGACCGCCCCGGCCTCGTCTTCACCGAGCGCCGCCACGACATGCGCCGCCACGCCGGCGAGGTGTCGTTCCCCGGCGGGCGCGCCGATCCCGGCGAGTCCCTGGTCGAGTGCGCGCTGCGCGAGGCCCAGGAGGAGATCGGCCTCGACCCGGCCGCGGTCGAGGTCGTCGGCGCCCTGCCTCCCACCTCGACCGTCGTCACGTCCTACAAGGTGCTGCCGGTCGTCGGGCTGATCCCCGCCGGCCTCGCCCACGAGCTCAGCCCGCTCGAGGTCGAGCGCGTGATCGAGCTCGGCCTCGACGAGCTCCGCGACGGCTTCGGGATGCGGCGCCTGATCCGCCGCGGCGTTCCCTTCCGCACCCCGACCTACGAGGTCGGCGACACCTTCATCTGGGGTGCCACCGCGCGGATGCTTCAGCGGTTCTTCGAGTCGCTGGACCGCAGCGCGTAACCGCGCAGCAGGCGCTTGCCGACGCCCTCGATCGTCTCCGTCCCGTACCACTTGTCGGGGTTCTTCCGCGAGAACACGGCCAGCCCGATCGAGCGCCGCTTCGTCCGCAGGGTCGCCGCCTGGTTGATTCGCCAGCCGCCCTCGACCGACGAGGGGGTCCAGCCGCCCTTGAAGTAGATGCGCCAGCCGCGAGGCACGACCGGCGGGAACCCCCAGCGCTGCCGCGGGACGATGCTCGCCATGAGGCGCATCGCGTAGCTCTCGTGCCGGCGCGGGATGAAGCGCTCGATGTGGGCGAAGAACCGCGCCTGCGTGGCCGGCGTCAGCGTCGTGGCGCCCCAGACGGGCTGCGTGTGAAAGTGCTTCAGGCGCGCATCGCGGGCGAGCTCCTCGAGCCCATGCGCGCCCACCGCCACGTAGATCCGGTTGGCGGCGTCGTTGTCCGACTTCTCGATCATCGGCCGCAGCAGGCGCTTCTCGTCGCGCCGGAGGGCGCGGTCGTCGACGTCGCCCTTGCGCAGGTAGGCGATCATCAGCATCACCTTGACCACCGAGGCCGAGGCGAACGCCTCGTCCTCGTGCCAGCCGACGGTCCGCCCGCAGTCGTCGTAGACCGCGAACCCGACGTGGCCCGCCCGGTCCCTCGCCCACCGCTTCGCGGCCTTGACGTTCTTCCGCGGCATGCACCGGGACTCGCCCTCGCCGGGCTTGGCCTGGGCGGAGAGGACCGGAGCGGAGCCGGGGGCTCCGGCGAGGAGGGCCATAAGAAGGGCAGCGAGGGACATCGCCGCGCCGAGCCGAAGCCGGGTTCCACCGCTCATGCGCCGGAGAATGCCCGCCCTCGGGGACGGCAAGCAGCGAACGCGAGGGCCCGCGTCGTCTCCGGGACCAACAAGCCTCACCCCTGCTGGGGTCACTCACTTCGAAATGACGAACTCAGCGACCCCAGCAGTGAAGGAAAGCCGGGTTCATCCCCGCGCATCGCCCCTGCTGGGGTCACTCGCTTCGTAACGACGTACTCAGTGACCCCAGCAGTGGACCTGAGCGGCTGGGGGTGGGGCGGCGGGGAGGCTGCCCCCTGCTCGCTGCTTGCTGCTCGCTCAGACGTCCTTCTCGATCGGGACGTCGACCAGGTTGCCCCACTCGGTCCAGGAGCCGTCGTAGTTCTTGACGTCGTCCTCGCCGAGCAGCTCGTGCAGCACGAACCAGGTGTGGGCGGAGCGCTCGCCGATCCGGCAGTAGGCGATCACGGGCTCGCCGCTGCCGAGCACGCCGGCGTCGGTGTAGAGCTCGCGGAGATCGTCGGCGGACAGGAACGTGCCGTCCTCGGCGACGGCCTTCGCCCACGGGACCGAGGCGGCGCCGGGGATGTGGCCGCCGCGCTGGGCGCCCTCCTGCTCGTAGCCGGTCATCGCGATCAGCTCGCCGGAGAACTCCTGCGGGCTGCGGACGTCGACGAGGCGGGTGCGAGGTGCCGAGCGCGCCGGCGACCTCGTCGCGCTTGGCGCGGATCGCGTCGTCCGGCTCCTTCGCCTCGAAGGTCGTCGGCTCGTAGCTCGGGACCTCGGTCGAGGTCTCGCGATCCTCGGCGATCCACTTCTCGCGCGGCCCGTTGACGAGCTTGACCTTGTCGTGGCCGTAGTACTGGAAGTACCAGTAGGTGTAGGCGGCGAACCAGTTGTTGCGGTCGCCGTAGAGCACGACGGTGTGGTCGTTGGAGATCCCGCGCGAGCCCATCAGCTCGCCGAAGGCCTGCGCGTCGAGGAAGTCGCGCCGGATCTGGTCCTGGAGGTCCTTCTGCCAGTCGAAGCCGATCGCGCCGGGAATGTGAGCCTCGGCGTAGAGCGCGGGGTTCTCGTCGACCTCGACGATCCGGATCGAGTCGTCGTTCAGATGATCGGCGACCCAGTCGGTGTCGACCAGGACGTCCTTCGCGTAGTCCGACATCAGTGCCTCCTGTGGGTATGCGGCGCATGCGCCTGGGGTGCGGGAGCTAAATCCATAAAAACTGATCCGATACTACCTATTTAGTTGAACCGGCCCGGCCTGCGACATGCCCCGCCCGGGTGGATTCGAAGCGCCCGCGGCGATAGGGTGGGTCCATGGCGGACGAGAGCCGCGGCGAGGAGCGGGATTCCGATCTCGACGCGATGGGGAACGACAAGCGCCGGCAGGTCATCGGCCGGCAGTACGGCGCGTCGGTGCGCAAGCGCCTCCTCGTCTACGGGGCCTTCGTCGGCTTCATCATCATCGCCGCCATCGTCTTCCTCACCGTCGTCGACAACTACGACAACCGCGAGATCGAGCTGAAGGACACCGCGCCGTGGACGGAGGCGGGAGCGGCAGAGGCGCCACCGCGCGACGTCGACTTCAAGGCGAACGGCCCGCGGAACTGCCCGCAGCCCTGCTCCTCCGACATAACCATGCCGGAGGACCAGATCCTCAACCGCTGAGGACGCCGACGACCGCGGCCTTCGCCTTCTCGGCCCAGGCCTCGGGGTCGCCCGGATCGGCGCGGAGGACCCGCACCGGGATGCGCCAGCGCTCCGCCGCGGCGATGGACATTCCCGCGCCCGCCGCGAGGACGTCCGGCGCCGCCGCGCCCGCCGCCTCGTAGACGAAGCCCCGCACCGGGGTGTCGACGAGCTTCGGCAGCAGGCTCTCGAGCCGGGGCCCGTTGACCGTCTCCCCCGCCGGCCCGGTCACCGCGCCCATCAGCCAGACGAGGACCGTGACGTCGCCGACGAGCTCGGTGATCGTCCCGAGCCGGTCGGGGTCGGCGATCACGCCCTCGGCGCCGGCCGCCGCGATCGCGTCGGC
The DNA here is from genome assembly GCA_963823565.1 of uncultured Solirubrobacterales bacterium. Lineage (GTDB taxonomy): Bacteria > Actinomycetota > Thermoleophilia > Solirubrobacterales > 70-9 > RHKX01. The sequence continues at coordinate 122,499 of CAWGLR010000001.1, forward strand.
TCCCTCGGCGGTGCGGGAGGTCCCGCGGACCGCCCAGCCGTCGGCGGCCAGGGCGCCGGCGAGCATCCGGCCGCGGCAGCCGCAGCCGACGAGCATCGCCCGGGCCACGCGCTCAGTCGTCCTCGCGCTCGCCGCTGTCGCGCAGGTGCTCGTCGAGCTTCTGCAGCGAGTCGGGATCCATCCGCCCGCGCTCGCGGACGCGCTGGTCCTCCCGCGCCATGCGCTCGGCGTCCAGCTCGGTCAGCTCCTCCGCCCCGCGCCGCCGCCGGTAGGCGTTCTGCGCGGCGATCATCTGCTTGATGTCGTCCTGCTCGAGCTGGACCTCGGTCGCATAGTCGCGGGTCGGCTTCCAGTCGAGCAGATCGGCGCCGCTGCCGGGGTAGGAGCGCGCGAGGAGGACGAGGACGAGGACGATGAAGACGACCATCCCGATGCTGACGAGAGCGAACTCCATGCCCCGCCGAGGATAGAGCGCCGCCCGCCCGGCGGGTAAGGTCGGCGGCGTGGCGAAGGCAACGATCGCGAGCGTCGACGGCGAGATCCTCCCGCCGGAGCGCGCGACGATCTCGATCCTCGACGAGGGACTGATCCGCGGCGACGGCGCCTTCGAGGTCCTGAAGCTCTACCGCGGCCGCCCGTTCCGCCTCGCGCCCCACGTCGATCGCCTCGAGCGCTCGGCGGCGGCGATCCACCTTCCCTTCGACCGGCCCACGCTCGAGCGCGAAGTCGACGCGCTGCTCGAGCGCGACGAGGTGCCGCCGGAGGGCTGCCTGCGGATCGTCATCACCCGCGGCGGCCGGCGGCTGCTGACCGCCGAGGAGCTGGCCCCCTTCGCGGACCAGGTCGCGATCGCCCTGATCGAGTTCACGCCGAGCGAAATCCTCGCCGGCGTCAAGTCGCTCTCCTACGCGGCGAACATGCAGGCGACGCGGATCGCCGCCGCCCGCGGCGCCGACGAGGCCGTCTACGTCCGCCCCGACGGCGTCGTCCTCGAGGCGCCGACGTCCTCGATCTTCTGGGCGAACTCCGAGGGGCAGCTCCACACCCCGGCGCTCAGCGTCGGCATCCTCGACTCGATCACCCGGCGGGTGGTCGTCGAGGGCCTGCACGTGGTGGAGGGCGAGTTCGGCCGCGCCGAGCTGACCGGCGCCCGCGAGGCGTTCCTCGCCTCCACCAACCGCGAGATCCAGGCGATCTCGGCCGTCGACGGGAGGCCGATCGAGGTCGTCGGCGGTCCGGTCGCCCAGCGCGCCGCGAGCGTGCTCGCCGAGGCGGTCGAGCGCGAGCTCGCCTCCGCGACCGCCTGAGGAGGGCCGGTGGACCTGACGCTCAGCGACGAGCAGCGGCTGATCTCGGAGACCGCCCGCAAGTTCGCCGACGAGGCGATCGTCCCGCGCGTCCGCGACAACGATCGCGCGCAGCGCTTCGACGTCGAACTCGCGCGGCGGCTCGGCGAGATGGGCTACCTCGGGGCGCCGATCGCCGAGAATTACGGCGGCCGCGCCCTCGATCACGTCTCCTACGCGCTGATCGTCGAGCAGGTCGGTCGCGCCGACAGCGCCATGCGCACGGTCGTCTCGGTGCAGACCTCGCTCGTCTGCGGCTCGATCGAGCGCTGGGGGACCGAGGAGCAGAAGCGCCGCTGGCTCCCCGGCCTCTGCTCCGGCGAGCTGTTCGGCTGCTTCGGGCTCACCGAGCCGGACTCGGGCTCCGACGCCGCCTCGATGCGGACCCGCGCCGAGCGAATCGACGGCGGCTGGCGGATCAACGGCCAGAAGATGTGGATCTCGCTCGGCAACGTCGCCGACGTCGCGCTCGTCTTCGCCCAGACCGACCCCGAGCGCCGGCACCGCGGCCTCGCCTGCTTCCTCGTCCCCACCGACGCGCCCGGGTTCTCCTCCGAGGAGATCCACGGCAAGCTCGGCCTGCGCTCCTCCGACACGGCCTCGCTGGCCTTCGACGACCTCGAGGTCGGCGACGAGGCGCTGCTCGGCGAGGTCGGCGACGGGTTCAAGATCGCGATGAGCGCACTCGACGGCGGCCGCTACTCGGTCGCCGCCGGCTGCGTCGGGATCTGCGACGGCTGCGTCGAGGCCTCCGTCGCCTACGCGACCGAGCGCGAGCAGTTCGGGGTGCCGATCGCGCGCTTCCAGCTCGTCCAGGCGATGATCGCCGAGATGATCGTCAAGCGGGACGCCGCCCGGCTGCTCGTCCTCCGCGCCGGGCTGCTCAAGGACGCGGGCGAGCCGAACACGACCGAGACGTCGATCGCCAAGCTCTACGCCTCCGAGTCGGCAGTCGAGTGCGCCAACACCGCGATCCAGGTCCACGGCGGCGCGGGCTACGTCGACGACCACCCCGTCGAGCGCTACCTCCGCGACGCCCGGGTGACGACGCTCTACGAAGGCACCTCGCAGATCCAGAAGCTGATCATCGGCCGCGACGCCACCGGGGTCGACGCGATCCTCCCGCACGCGCCGGGGCCCGGGCCCGGCTGATCGTGGGGGTCCGGGTCGAGCTCGACGGCGGGGTCGGCGTCTGCCGGATCGAGAGCCCCGAGACGCGCAACGCCCTCTCCCCCGCGCTGCTGACCGAGCTGATGGAGGGCCTCGAGGCCCTCGACGGCGACGGCGGCGTCAACTGCATCGCGCTCCTCGGCACCGACGACGTCTTCGCCACCGGCGCCGACGCGCGCACGCTCGCCGAGTCCGCCCCCGACGACGCGATCGCCGCCGACTTCTGGCGCCGCTTCGGCTCGATCGGCGCCCCGATAGTCGCCGGCGCCTCGAGCTGGGCGCTGGGAACGGGATTCGAGCTCGCGGTCGCCAGCGACATCCTGATCGCCTCGAAGGACACCCAGTTCGCCCAGCCCGAGGTCTCGCTCGGGCTGATCCCAGGAGGCGGCGCCACCCAGCGGCTGACCCGGGCGATCGGCCGCCACCTGGCGATGGAGATGATCCTCACCGCCCGCTGGATGAACGCCGAGGAAGCCCACCGGGCCGGGCTGGTCAACCGCCTCTCCGACCGCAAGCGCTGGCTTGACGACACGATGCGGATCGCCCACGACGTCGCCGCCCGCGCCCCGATCGCCACCCGCCTCGCGAAGCGGGCGATCCGCGCCGCCGACGAGCCGGAGGTCGAGCGCGGTCTCGAGATCGAGCGGCGCCTGCTCGCCGAGGCGATGGCCACCGAGGACCGCATCGAGGGGGTACGCGCCTTCCTCGAGGGCCGCGAGCCGAAGTTCGAGGGACGTTAGAGCGCCCGGCGCGGGGGGCCGTCGGGGGATCCGGTCGGCCTACGACCCCGCCTTCGGCGGCAGGGCGGCCGACCGCATCCCCCGCCGGCCCTGGAGCGCTCGGTCGCATCAAGCGTCCCCCCTTGTGGGAGGGAATCTGCGAGCGACGCCGCCGACGCCGGCGCCCCTGCCTTCCCCTCCCCCGCTAGTCCGTCCTCGCGCCCGCGCCGGCGTCCGGCATCGCCCGCCGCCGCACCACCCCGCCCGCCGCGAAGTACGAGCCGCCGAGGATCAGCAGCAGCCCGCCGAGGGTGACGAGGCCGAAGCTCTCGTCGAGCAGGATCACGCCGTAGGCGACGGCGAAGACCGGCGCGAGGTAGGTGACGAGGAAGGTGCGCGCCGGCCCGACGCTCGCGATCAGCTCGTAGAAGATCGCGAAGGCGATGCCGGTGCCGACGACGCCCAGCGTCGCGACAGCCGCGGCCGGGCCGATTCCCGGCGCCTCGGCCGGCAGCGTCGCGAGCGCCGCCGGAAGGCTGATGACCGTGCTCACCGCGAGGACGACGGCCGCCACGCCGAGCGGCTGGACCCGCTTCAGCCGGTGCTTGGCGAGCAGCCCGCCGATCGCGTAGCCGAGCCCGGCGAGGACCACCGCGAGGCCGCCGAGGAGCTCGTCGCCGCCGACCCCGATGTCGACGCCGAGCAGCAGGACGAGGCCGACGAGCCCGGCGACGATGCCCAGCAGCTGGATGCCCTCGGACCGCTCCTCGGGGTCGAAGAAGATCGCCAGCAGCGCGGTGAAGATCGGCGCCGAGGCGACGAGGATGCCGGCCAGCGAGGAGCTGATCTCCTCCTCGCCCAGCGCGATCAGCAGGAACGGCGCCGCGACCTGGGCGATCGAGACGGCGAGGATGGCCGGCCAGAGGCCGTCGAGCCCGCGCAGCGCCCCGGCCCGCCGCGCGACCGGCACGAGCACCAGCGCGCCGAAGGCGATCCGCCCGAAGGCGACCATCGCCGGCGAGAGGTCGCGGACGCCGACCTTGATCAGTAGGTAGCTCGCTCCCCAGATCACCGCCAGGACCAGCAGCAACGAGGTCGAGCGGCGATCCATGCGGGCAGCCTAGGCACCGGCCGAAGCCGCCCGCGGCGCGGGTAGAGTCGTGCCCGTGAGCACCCACCCGCGGAGCACGACGTGAGTGCCCGCAACCCCAACCACTTCCCGCCGATCGGGTCCTACGGGTTCCTCTCCGACTGCGAGACCGGCGCGCTGCTATCCGCCGACGGGACGATCGAGTGGCTCTGCCTCCCGCGCTTCGACTCCCCCTCGATCTTCGGCGCGATGCTCGACCGCGCCGCCGGCGTCCTTCGCTTCGGACCTGACGAGCGCGTGCCGGTCGCCCGCCGCTACGAGCCCGGGACGAACGTGATCGAGACGACGTGGGCGACCGAGACGGGCTGGGCGGTCGTCCGCGACGCGCTGCTCGTGCGGATCGACGGCCAGGCGCACGACGGCCGCAACCGGCTGGTCGCCGAGCACATGCTCGTCCGCACGATCCACTGTCCCGAGGGCACCTGCGAGGTCGAGCTCTTCTGCGACGCCTGCCCCGACTACGCCCGCTCCGAGATCGACTGGGAGGTCGACACCGAGCTCGGTGGCGCCAGCGCCCAGGTCGGCGACCTCGAGCTGCGCATGGTCGCCGACCTCGACCTCGAGCTCGACGGGACCGTGCTCCACGGCCAGCGCCGCCTTCCCACCGACGCGAACGCGTTCTGCGCCCTCACCTGGTCGCCCGAGGCGAAGCTGCCGATGGCGGCCGGCGAGGCCTTCGCGCGCGTCTACGAGACCGGGCAGGCATGGCGGCGCTGGCTCGAGCGCGGCAGGTTCCCCGACCACCGTTGGCGGGCCGAGCTCCAGCGCAGCGCGCTGACCCTGAAGGGCCTGATGTACGCGCCGACCGGCGGCATGGTCGCGGCGCTGACGACCTCGCTGCCCGAGAGCCCCGGCGGGGTCCGCAACTGGGACTACCGCTACACCTGGATCCGCGACGCCACCTTCGCCCTCTGGGGGCTGCACGTCCTCGGCATGGACGACGAGGCCCAGGACTTCATGGACTTCGTCGAGCGGGTCTGCCGCGCCGACTCGCGGATGCAGATCATGTACGGGATCGGCGGCGAGAAGGAGCTCACCGAGGAGACGCTCGACCACCTCACCGGCTACCTCGACTCCCGGCCCGTGCGGATCGGCAACGCCGCCCACGCCCAGCGCCAGAACGACGTCTACGGCGCGCTGCTCGACTCGATCTACATTCACAACCGCGCCCTGCACGGCATCAGCGAGAGCCTCTGGGATCTCGCGGTCCACCAGGTCGAGGAGGCGCTGCGGATCTGGCGGGAGCCCGACCAGGGAATCTGGGAGGCCCGCGACGAGCCCAAGCACTACGTCTCCTCGAAGCTGATGTGCTGGGTCGCGGTCGACCGCGGCGCCCGCCTCGCCGCTCACCGCGGCGAGCGCGAGCGGGCCGAGGCGTGGCGGGCCGAGGCCGAGACCATCCGCGAGGACATCCTCGCCAACGGCGTCAGCGAGCGCGGCGTCTTCCGCCAGCACTACGAGACCGACGAGCTCGACGCCTCGACCCTGCTGATCGCGCTCGTCCGCTTCCTGCCCGCCGACGACGAGCGCGTCCGCGCAACGGTGCTCGCGATCAAGGAGGAGCTCAGCCATCACGGCCTCGTCCTCCGCTATCGCGTCGACCGCACCGAGGACGGCCTCACCGGCGTCGAGGGGACCTTCTCGATCTGCTCGTTCTGGATGGTCTCGGCCCTGGCCGAGGTCGGCGAGCGCCAGGCCGCCCGCAAGCTCTGCGAGCGGCTGCTGAACATGGGCGGCGCCCTCGACCTCTACGGCGAGGAGATCGAGCCGATCACCGGCCGCCAGCTCGGAAACTTCCCGCAGGCGTTCACCCACCTCGCGCTGATCAACGCGGTCTCCCAGGTCATCGCCGACGAGCGCGCCGAGGACCGCGACCCCGACGAGCGGGCGGTGCTCAGCGAGATGATGGCCATGCAGGACGGCGGCGACGAGGAGACCGTGCCGGCCGCATAGCTCAAGTCGGCGCCCCGCGGGCCGATACGAGGCCATGCCCTCATCGATCGCTCCCGCCTCGAAGCGGACCGTCCTCATGGTCCTGTCCCTCTCCCTCTGGGTGATCCTGCTCATTCCCGCCGGCGCCTCCGCGCGCCCCGACGACGACGCGGTCCTGTCGCCGCTGGGGATGTCGATCGAGACGCCGCCGCACCCGGTCCTCGGCGCCGACGGCCGCAATCACCTCGCCTACGAGATCACGATCGTGAACCAGAGCAACGGCGACGCCACCCTGACCAGGGTCCAGCCCCGCACCGGCGGCCATCGGTTCGGCGCCGCCACGACCGGCGAGGACTTCGACCGGATGCTGCGGGTCAACGGCGGCGGCGAGCGCACGATCCCCGCCGGCGGCAGCGGGCTTCTCTTCATGGACGTGACCTACGGAGCCCGGAAGCCCGCGCCGCGCCGGCTCGGCCACACGTTCGACATGAGCTTCGACCCACCCGACGCCCCGGTCAGGCACATCGCCTTCGCCGGCGTGCCGACGAAGGTCGGCGCCGAGGCGATCGAGATCGGCCCGCCGCTCGAGGGCCCGCGCTGGGTCGCCGCGAACGGCTGCTGCGACCAGCCGATCGGCTCGCACCGGGGCGCGACGCTCTCGATCGACGGCACGGTCCACGTCCCCGAGCGGTTCGCCATCGACTTCGTCCAGCTCGACCGGGACCTCAAGCTCTTCGAGGGCCCGATCGACCGCAACGAGAGCTACGGCTACTTCGGCGCGCGGCTCCTCTCCGTCGCCGACGGCAGGGTCGTCCGCATCCAGGACGGACTCCCGGACCTGAGGCCGGGAGCGCTGCCTCCCAACCCGACCGTGCAGAGCGCCGGGGGGAACTTCGTCGTCGTCAGGATCGCCAAGGGCCAGTACGCGTTCTACGCGCACCTGAAGCCCGGCAGCCTGCGGGTCGAGGTCGGCGACCGCGTCCGCAGGGGACAGGTGCTCGGGCTGCTCGGGGAACTCGGGCAACACCGACGGCCCGCACCTTCACTTCCACGTCATGGACTCCCCCTCGCCGCTGCAGTCGGACGGGCTCCCCTACGTCTTCGACCGGTTCACCGGCACCGGCCGGATCGACGACATCTCGACCCTCCAGTCCGGCGGAGTCCAGACGATCGACCGCTCGGAGCTGTCCGGGAGGATGGGCGGCCGGATGCCGCTGGACAACCAGGTGGTCACCTTCCCCTAACGCTGAAGAAGCTGGGTCCTGCCGAAACCGCCTCGTCGGGACCCGGCCGAACCGGACGCGCAGCGGAGGATTCGGCCGGAGCTACCTACAAGCTGGGTCCTGCCGAAACCGCCTCGTCGGGACCCGGCCGAACCGGACGCGCAGCGGAGGATTCGGCCGGAGTCTAGATCCTCGCCTCCTCGGCCTCGACGACTTGCTCCTCCTCCGTCGGCGGGGTATCGCGCAGGTACCACTCGGCGTCGAGCGCGCCGCGCGTGCCGGACCCGGCGGCGGTGACCGCCTGCCGGTAGGTGAAGTCGACGAGGTCGCCGATCGCGAAGACGCCGGCGAGGTTCGTCCGCGTCGACGGCTCGGCGACCTTGACGTAGCCGTTGTCGTGAAGCTCGACCTGGCCCTCGACAAGCGCCGAGCCCGGGATGTGGCCGATCGCGACGAACGCGCCGCCGGCCTCCACCTCCTCGACCTCGTCGGTCTCGGCGTTCCGCAGCCGGACCCGCTCGAGAGCGCCGGAGTCGCCGGCGAGGAACTCCTCGGGGACGAACGGCGTCTTGAAGCTGATGTTCTCGCGCTCGCGGGCGCGGTCCTGCATCACCATCGACGCGCGGAACTCGGGGCGGCGGTGGACGACCGTCAGCTTGTCGGCGTACTTGGAGACGAAGATCGAGTCCTCCATCGCGGTGTCGCCGCCGCCGATGACCATCACGTCGCGGCCCTTGAAGAAAGCGCCGTCGCAGACGCCGCAGGTGGAGACGCCGCGGCCGCCGAGCTCGATCTCACCGGGGATCCCGAGGCGCTTCGGCTGGGCGCCCATCGCGAGGATCACGGCCTTCGCGCGGTACTCGTCGTCGCCGACCCAGACCCTCTGGATGCCGCCGTCGCTGAGCTCGACGCGGGTCGCGTCGTCGGTGATGAAGCGCGTGCCGAAGCGCTCGGCCTGAGCGCGGAAGCGGTTCATCAGCTCCGGTCCCATGATCCCCTCGGGGAACCCGGGGTAGTTCTCGACCTCAGTCGTGTTCTGGAGCTGGCCACCCCACTGGAAGCCCTCGATCACCAGCGGCTCGAGGTCGGCGCGCGCGGCGTAGACGGCCGCGGTGTAGCCGGCGCAGGCCCCACCGATGATGATCACGTTCTCGATTCGTCCTTCGCTCACTCTTGCTCCTAGCTCTCGATTACCTCCGCGCGCGGATCGAGTCGATTGTGCCGTCCATCTTACTTCACTTTATGAAGTATTGGAAGGAAGCGTGACCGGCGCGACCGGCGCTACGGACCCCCGCCCCTCCGCCTCCCAGCGCGCAACCGTGCGCCGCAGCTGCAGGAACGCGACGATGCCCGGCGGCAGCGGCATCCAGAACGCGATCAGACGGTAGACGAGGACGGCGGCGATCACCGTCTCGGCCGAGATCCCGAAGATCACGAATGCCCCGATGAGCCCGCCGTCGACGCCGCCGACGCCGGCGGGATCGGGGATCAGGTTGCCGACCATCCCGACGAAGAAGCCCATGACGAGGACGCCGAGCGGGACGGACTCGCCGAACGCCTCGAAGCTCGCCCAGAGGATGCCGATGTTGGCCACCCAGTAGCCGATCGCGCCGGCCATCGCAAGCGCCCCCTTGCGCGGGTTGCGGATGTAGGTCCAGGCGGTGCGGACCCCCTGCGACATCGTCGCCGGGACGCTGCTCAGCCGCACCGCCAGCCGCCCGAGCCGGCCGCGGCCGTCGAAGCTGAGCCGGCCGCGGAGGTCGCCGGGGATCAGCGCGACCAGGATCCCGCCGATCGCCAGCCCGGCGGCGATCGCCGCCGGGACCACGGTGACCGACACCGGGGCGTCGCCGGGGAGGACGCCGGTGCGGAGGAGGACGCCGAAGATGATCACGGCCGCGACGTAGACGGCATAGAGGAGGACGAGGAACGTGACCATCCTGCGCGCCGCCTCCGAGCGCTCCATCCCCGCCTTGCGCAGAGCCCAGTAGCTGAGCACCACACCACCCGCTCCCCCCGCCGAGAGCAGCCTCGAGGCGGCCAGCCCGGCCATGGTGATCTGGTAGGACTCGCGCCAGTCGAGGCGGACCAGGTTCTCGCCGATCACCCCGCGGAACTGCGCAACGTAGGCGCCGAACGCGAGCACGTTGAAGACGACGGCGACCAGGAACCACGGCCACGAGCCTTCCTCGAGCTTCTCGACCGCGTCCTCGAGCCCGATGACCTTCGGCAGCAGGAAGTAGATCGCGGCGAAGGCGAGGAGGACGAAGATCCCGGTGAGCGCGAGGCGGCGGGGATCGTCGAAGAACGACGGTTCGGCGTCGTCCTCCTCGACGGGGACCGGCGGGGTCGCGGGCTCGGCCGGCTCCACGGGCCCGGCCCCCGTCGCGGCATCCGGCCGCACCAAGTCTTCGCGATCACCCTCCCGGCTCGGCGCCATGGAGCCTCAGTCTTGCAGTGGGCGCGGAGGAGGCGCGATTCAGCCGGCCGCGAGCTCGAGCCGCTGCACGGCCCGGCTGACGGCGCCGGCGATGGGCTCGGCGATGGGATCCACCGTGCGAACGATCGCGACCAGGCCGAGTCCCGCGAGGAGGTCGACGACGTAATGCTCGCCGAGGTAGACGAGGGCGAAGCCGAGCACCCCGGCGTAGGTCCAGCCGGCGGCGCCGGCGCGCGGGCTGCTCTCGCTGAGCAGAATCGCCGCGAGCACGGAGGCGCCGAAGTGCAGCGACGGCATCGCCGCCCAGGGGTTGCCGTCTACCCCGTTGAACAGCGGCTCCCACGCCCGCCCCCAGACCTCTTCGCCGACGTCGACCATCCGCCGCTCGATCCGTTCGTCGCCGGTGTAGCCGTTCGCGGCCGCCCACCACGGCGGCGCCGTCGGCAGGAGGATGTAGATCGCACAGCCGACGTCGAAACACGTCGCCATCTGCCGCGCGGCGCGGACGAAGCGCTTCTCGTCGCGGAGCAGGACGTAGACGAGCGAGAGGTGCGGCTCGAAGAACCACGCCCAGTGGGCGAACGTGAGCAGGCGGTCGAGTGGGGTGACGTGGCCGTCGGCGGGCACGAGCCGACGCTGAAGGAGCGCGTTCGGCAGCCGTCCGCGGGCGAGCGCGCGGTCGATCCGCACCGGGTAGCGGACCTTGAGGCGGGCCCGGAGCTTCTCGGGCTCGTCGTAGGGGAGCTCGTGGACCATCGTGAACGCCCACATCTGGGAGGCGAAGATCAGCGCGTCGCGCAGCCGCGTGCGCGGCTTGAGCACGGCGATCGCGAATGGACCCGAGGCGACGGCGGCGACGGTCAGCGTCGCCGGGACCGGGCGGCGGCGGCGCAGGAGCGGGACGGCGACCGAGGCGACGATGGCGGCGGCCGCGGCGCCGCGGAGCAGCGGGCGCAGGCGGCTCGGTCCCATCCGTGTCTGACCCAGCGCCAAGGCGGGCGAGTATAAGAGGGGCTCGATGGCCGATGGGCCCAGATTCGCGGGCCGCAGCGCCGTCGTCACCGGCGCCGGCGGGTTCATCGGGCGGGCGCTGTGCGCGGCGCTCGCCGCCGAGGGCGCCGACATCGCCGGGGCGGAGATCGACGAGTCGACCCGCCCCGCCGTCGAGTCGGCCGGGGCGAGGTTCGAGCGCGCCGACGTCCGCGACCCGTCGCGGGTCGGGGAGCTGCTCGCCGGCGCCGACCTCGTCTTCCACACCGCCGCCTTCATCCACGAGGGAGGGCGGATGGACGACTTCGTCGACCTCAACCTGCGCGGGACGATCAACGTGCTCGACCGCGCCGCCGAGGCCGGCGTCGAACGCGTCGTCCACCTCAGCTCCGTCGTCGTCTACGGCTACGACGACCCCGCGACGCAGGACGAGGACGCGCCGCTTCGGACCTATGGCATCCCCTACCTCGACACCAAGTCCTCCTCCGACCGGGTCGCGCGGCGCCGCGGCGCCGTCGTGATCCGCGCCGGCGATGTTTACGGGCCCGGCTCGATGCCGTGGACGCTGCGCCCGCTGGAGCTGGCCTCCCAGGGCAGGCTCGCGATCCCGGCGCCCGGCGACGGGCGCATGCTCCCCGTCTACGTCGACGACCTCGTCGAGGCCTGCCTGCTCGGCGCCCTGCGGGGCGAGCCGGGACGCGCCTACACGGCCTGGAGCGGCGAGGAGATCGGCTTCGGCGACTACTTCGACCGGCTGGTCGATCCGATCGGCGGGCGCTGCCGCAGGGTCCCCGCGCCACTCCTGCGCCTGGCGGCGCGCGCGGCGGCGGCGCTGCCCGCCGGCTCGGGGCCGCAGCTCGGGCCCGACGCGCTCGTCTTCGTCTCGCGGCGGGGAAGCGTCAGCAACCGGCGGATCCGCGAGGAGCTCGGCTGGGAGCCGCGGACGAGCCTCGCCGAGGGGCTCGCGCGGGTCGCGACCGCGAGGCGGGAGGCGGCGTCGGCGCCCGCCGGGACATCTGCCGGAGCGGAGACATAGAATGGCGCGCCTCTTGACCGTCTCCCGCGGAAGAGTCGCTGCCCTGGCCGCCACGCTGAGCGTGGGCGCCCTCGCCGTCCTCCCGCAGGCGGCGCTCGCGGACGTGCTCGCGCCGGACTCGCCGGCCTCGTCCTCGGCGAGCGACATGCGGACGATCTACGTCGTGATGCTGATCGTCACGACGCTCGCCTTCCTCGCGATCGTGGGGGCCCTGCTGCGGGCCGTCGCCCGCGCACGCCGCGGCGGCCGCACCGAGGCCGCGCCCTCCCGCCGCACCGTCGGCACTGGCGGGATCCAGCGTCGCGTCGGCATCGGGCTCGGCGCGGTCGCCCTGGTCCTGTTCGTCGTCGGCGTCGTCTTCACCGAGAAGTCCACAGACGCCGGCGCCTCGAGCGGGGAGCCGATCGAGATCAAGGCCGACGCTCAGCAGTGGCTGTGGCGCTACGAGTACCCGGCGAAGGTCGACTCCCCCGACGGATTCGACCCGAAGGAGGCGTACAGCTACTACGACCTCGTGATCCCGGTCGACACCGAGGTGACGCTGAACATCGGCTCCACCGACGTGATCCACACCTGGAGCGTCCCGGCGCTCGCCCGCTCGGTCCAGGCGACCCCGGGCGATGACACCTCGGTCACCTTCGTCGCCGACGAGGAGGGCACCTACGAGGGTGCCTCACGCCAGTTCTCCGGACCGGCCTTCCCGACGCTCCGGACCGCGGTCCACGTCGTTTCGCAGGATGAGTACGACGCCTTCGTCGCCGAGCGGGGCAAGGACATCGAGGCGGCCCGCGCCGCCGTGCAGGAGAAGATCGACAACGGCACCGCGCCGGGAGTGCAGCTCGAGAAATGACCCCTTCGACCCGCTCAGCCCACCCCGAGATCGTCTCGGAGACGCTCCCGCGCCGCCAGCCGGGCTGGATCAGGCTCGCCACCAGCTCCGATCACAAGGCGATCGGCCGGATGTACGTGGCGACGGCGCTGTTCTTCGCCGCGGTCGCGCTGACCGAGCTGGTGATGATGCGGATCCAGCTGATCGCCCCGGAGAACACGTTCATGCGTCCGGAGATCTTCGAGCGCTTCCTCTCCGCCTTCGGCGCGACGGCGCTGGTCCTGTTCGCGATTCCCCTGCTGATCGGGCTCTTCTCCCACGTGGTCCCGCTGCAGATCGGCGCTCGCGGCATGGCGCTGCCCCGGCTGCACCACCTCTCCTACTGGCTCTACCTGTTCGGCGGGGTCGTCCTCTACCTGAGCTTCCTATACACCCCCGGCACGCAGGGGACGATCGCGCTGCCGCCGCTGTCGGACGAGATCTTCATCGCCGACCGCGGCCCCGACGCCTGGGCGATCGGAGTCGGCCTCGCGCTCCTCGGCTTCGTCTTCTGGGCGGTGAGCACGATCGCGACGGTCCGCTCGAGCCGCGCCCCCGGCCTCGTCTGGCGGCGCGTCCCGCCGTTCACCTGGTCGGCCGCGACGGTCGCCTACACCCTGCTGGTCGTCTGCTCGGTGATGCTCGCGGCGCTGACGATGCTCGAGATCGACCGCAACTTCGACGGCGTCTTCTTCGAGCCGCTCGAGGGCGGGGCACCGGTCTTCTACCAGCACCTCAGCTCGGTCTTCCTCGCCGGCGCCTATATCTCCGTCGTCATCGGCGCGTTCGGCGCGATCTCGGAGATCCTCCCCACCTTCTCGCGCCAGCCGCACTTCGGCCTCTCGACGATCGGCGGCTCCTTCGCCGCCCTCGCCGCCCTCGCCGTGCTGGCGTGGATGCAGAACATGGTGGTCGCCCCGATCCCGGTCGGCTTCCTCTACTTCGCGATGCTGATGGCGCTCGCGGCCGCGGTCCCGGGCGGGCTGATCGTCTTCAACTGGCTCGGATCGCTCAGCGGCGGCTCGCTGCGGATGCGCACCCCGGTCCTGTTCGCGATCGGCGCGATCGTGCTGACCCTGTACGGGCTGATCGGCGAGCTCATGCAGTCGGTCGTCCCGATCGGCTGGCAGCTCGCCGGCACCGCAACCGCCCAGGGCGACACCTACGCGGCGCTGATCGGCGCCGGGGTCCTCGGCGGCTTCGCCGGCCTCTACTACTGGTTCCCGAAGCTGAGCGGCCGGATGATGGGCGAATCGCTCGGCCGCGCCTCCTTCTGGGCGATCCTGCTCGGCGCCTTCGTGATGATCGTGCCGATGCAGATCGCGGGCCTCGAGGGGATGCCCGCCGACGTCTACAAGTTCTACGAGGGCGAGGGCCTCGACCTGGTCAACCTGCTGACCTCGCTCGGCTCCTTCGTCTTCGCGATCGGCGTGGTCCTGACGCTCGTCAACGCCGCCGCCAGCTACGGCCGCGGCGTCGCCGCCGGGCCCGACCCGTGGGGAGGGACGACGCTCGAGTGGTTCGCGCCCTCGCCGCCGCCGGTCCACAACTTCGACCTCGTTCCCGACGTCCGCAGCGCCGAGCCGCTCGCCGACATCCGCGAGGCGGTCCGCCGCCGCGCGACGCGCTGGACGCCGCCGCCGGCGACGCTGCCGGACCGGGAGCCCGAGCCGGTGGGCGTCGGCGCCTCCGACGCCGCCCAGGGCGCGTCGACCGAGGGCGGCGCCGCCGAGGCGGAGGCGACCTCCCACCCCGCGCAGAGTGGCCTTCAGACCGCGACGGACGCTGAGGGCGGGAGCTCCGCAGAGCAGGCCGACGGGGACGAAGGCGACCGCCCGGTAGCCTGATCGGGATGCCTGCTTCCGCGATGGCCGGCGGGGCCGGGAAGCGATCCCGAGCCATCGGCGCGCTTCCACACCCCGCCTCCGCAGACCACCCCTTCCCGGCCCCCTTGAAGGTGGGTGACTGACGGTGGAGTCCTCCGCCGGAATCGCCGAGCGCGGCGCGCCGCCAGTCGGCGGCGTCGAGCGGCCGGTCGGCCCCCGCCGGCCGGCGGCGCCCGAGGCCTCGCCGGCGCGCGGCTCCCGTCTCCGTGAGCTGATCGCGCACGCCGGCGACTACGTCGCGCTGACCAAGCCGCGGATCATCTCGCTGCTGCTCTGGACGACCGTCGCGACGATGCTCGTCGCGAAGCCCGAGGGGCTGCAGATCTCGACCGTCCTCTGGACCTGCATCGGCGGTTACCTGGCCGCCGGCGGTGCCGGGGCGATCAATCACTACATCGACCGCGGCATCGACGCCCGGATGGGCCGCACACGAGGCCGCCCGATCGTCTCCGGCCGGATCGAGCCGTTCCACGGGCTGATCTTCGGGATCGCGCTCGGTGTCCTCGCCGTCGTCCAGCTGGCGATCACCGTCAACGCCCTCGCCGCGCTGCTCGCGCTCGGCGGCCTGCTCGGGTACACGCTCATGTACACCGCCTGGCTGAAGCCGCGGACGCCGCAGAACATCGTCATCGGCGGCGCCGCCGGCGCGATGCCGCCGCTCGTCGGCTGGGCCGCCGCGACCGGCGGGCTCACCCTCGACGCCCTCTTCCCCTTCGCGATCGTCTTCCTCTGGACGCCGCCCCACTTCTGGGCGCTGGCGCTGCTGATCTCCGACGACTACGAGCGCACCGGCGTGCCGATGCTCCCGGTCGTCCGCGGCGCCCGCTTCACCCGCACGCGGATCCTCGCCTACTCGCTGATCCTCGTCGCCTTCACGGTCGTCCCGGTCGTCACCGGCCTGTTCGGCGCCGTCTACCTCGCCGCGGCGCTGGTGCTCGGCGCCGGATTCCTGCTCGGCGCCGCGCAGCTGCTCCGCAACCCCTCCCGCCGCGCCGCCCTGCGCCTCTACCTCGGCTCGCTCGCCTACCTCTTCCTGCTGTTCGGCGCGATGGCGGCCGACAGGCTCCTGGCCGTCTGATAGATAATCCCGCCCATGGATCGCGTCCGCGCCAACAAGAGCATTCGCCTCGGCCTCGGGGCCGCCGCGCTGGCGCTCCTCGTCTTCGCGCTGACCTTCTACGCCGCGATCCTCTACGTGGGCGGCTGATCCAGTGAGCCCGATCGAGTCGAACGAGCCGACCGAGCTCATCTACGTCCCCAACGCCTCCGCGGCGCCGATCGTCGTCGCCGCGGGGATCGCCTTCCTCGGCGGCGGGGTCTTCATGGGCTGGGTCCTCTGGGTGATCGGCGCGATCCTCCTCTACCTGGGCATCAGCTCCTGGTGGCGGACCGCCGGCGACGAGATCTCCCGGATGCGCCGGGAGCAGCGCACCGACACGGCCGTGATCCCGGCCGAGCCGGTCCGCAGGCGCTAGCGGGCGCGCAGCGCTTCTCGCCCGCCTCTCCAGCGGGGCCCAGGATGGGTCTGGCGAGGGGGTGGCGTCTGGTGGATGTGCGGATCCGGACGCATTTCGTCCGAATCTGTACATCGAGGGTGCAGGGCGACTTCGTCCCGTTTCCCTGCGCCATCCTGCGGGCGCCGCAGAACTACCCCGGCTGCATCGCCGACGTCGCGCCGTCGGACGTCCAGACGCGCATGATGTCGCGCATCGAGAGGACGCCGGCGAGCTCACCGCGGTCGACGATCACGAGGTGGCGGATGCCGCGGCTGGCCATCTCGGAGGCGGCGCGCTCGAGGCTCCAGTCGGGCGATGCGGTGATCACCGAGGCGCTCATGTGGTCGGCCACGCACTCGCTGTCGGGGTCCTGTCCCTTGCCGATCGAGACGAGGACGTCGCGCTCGCTGATGATCGCCGGGCCGGGCGCCTCCTCGTCGAGGATGATCGCGGCGCCGACGCCCTTCTCGGCCATCATCCGCGCCGCATCGCGCAGGGTGTGGCCGGGACCGATCGTCAGGACGACGTCCGACATCCCCTCACGTACCTCCATCTTGGCCTCCAGCGCTCCTCTCGGGTGAATGCCGCTTGATCACGGCGTTTGTGCTGATCGTTTCAAGCTTATCCCATGCCTGAGGACGGATCGGCCGACCCCCCGGATGGATAGGATGCACGCCGTGAATCGACCTCGGATGAAGGCGCTCGTCGTCGCGCTGCTCGGAATCGGACTGCTCGCCTTCAGCGGCTGCGACGCGAAGGAGAACGCGGACCTGGCCAAGGGCCGCGACCTCTTCAAGGGCGAGGCCCAGTGCGGCACGTGCCACGCGCTCCGCGAGGCGGCCAGCACGTCCACCGTGGGCCCCAACCTCGACGCCGCCTTCGCCGACGCGCGCGCCTCCGGGATGGACCGCGACACCTTCGAGGGCGTCGTCGCCGCCCAGATCGCCGAGCCGCGCGAGACCGAGCCCAGCGACCCCACCTACATGCCGGCCGACCTCGTCACCGGCCAGGACGCCGAGGACGTCGCCGCCTACGTCGCCTCCGTCGCCGGCGTGCCGGGCATCGCGCCTCCGGAGGCCGCGGGGGGGCCCGGCGGCCAGGTCTTCGACGGGAACGGCTGCGGCGCCTGCCACACGCTCGCGGTGGCCGAGTCGACCGGCCAGGTCGGCCCCGACCTCGACGAGGTCCTCCCCGGCCAGAGCCCCGACCAGATCCACGAGTCGATCGTCGACCCGAGCGCCAAGATCGCCGCCGGCTTCAGCGACGGGATCATGCCCCCGAACTACGAGTCGCAGATCCCCGCGCCCGACCTCGACAAGCTCGTCAACTTCCTGGCGACCTGCGCCGGCGAGGACCCGAAGAACGTCACGTTCGCCTCTGACGGCTCCTGCGAGCCGAAGTAGCGCCCGCGTCCCCCCGCTAACCGGAGCAGCAGCAACCAGTTTTTGACGGAGGCTTTACGGGCCGTTGACTCGGGCCCAAGGCGCCTCCCCGAGCATGTGCTCCTCAACTACGAGAGGAGGACGAGGATGCCGCAGATCGTGATCACCGCCGACGGGCTCGATTCCCGTCGCAGCCGAGAGGTCCTGCGCGAGCGGGTCGCCGTGAGCGACCTCGAGTCGGACCTGTTCACCGCCCACCTGGTGGAGCGGATCGAGTGGGCGCTCTCTGACGCGCACTCCCTCGAGGAGGAGCGCACCGGGGCGCGGGGCGTCGAGCGGCGCCCTACCGCCGTTCCGGCGGGCTGAGGTCGTCGGGAGGCTCATCCGCCTCCTGGAGGCCCTCCCGCAGCCAGCCGATCGTCGCGTAGATGCCGATAGCGATGGCGACCAGCGCCAGCGCGATGCCGAACCAGCTCCCGACGAGCTCGGCGCCGGCGATGACGATCCCGGCGGCGACGAGGATCATCACGAGGACGCGGAAGGCGTCGGCCTCGTTGCGGAGCGGGTTGCGGAAGCGATCGTCGGGCTCGGCCACGGACTGATTGTCCCACCCGCCGGGCCGGGCGACCGCGCCGGGTAGCTTTCCGGGCGTGAGAACGGCCCTCTACGCGGCTGCGGCGGCGCTCGGCGCCGTCCTCGCCCTGCTCGGCTCCCGGCCCTCGTGGATCCTCGCGATCCTCGCCCTGCTCGCGTTCCCGCTCGCCGCCGCCGCCGCCCTCCGCCGCCGCCGGGAGGGCGAGCCCGGGTCGCTCCCGCCGCTGCTCGCCACTGCGGTCGCGGGCGGCCTGCTGACGGCGCTGGCAATCCGGCTGGCGGTCGAGGCCGACGACTGGTTCAACGCCGGCGCCGTCGACTGCGGCGGCGTCTCGGAGGGGGCCCAGCAGAGCATCCTCGCGCTCGCCGCGGTGCTGTTCATCGCCGCCGCGGGGGCGATGGCGGTCAACCTGCTGGCCGTCCTGCGCCGCTCGGGACCGCAGGAGGTCGGCGAGGGCCCGCCGCGATCGCTTAGCCTCTACCCGGTCGCCGTCGCCGCCGCGGGTCTCGCCCTCGTCGGCGCCAGCTTCGCCACCAGCTGCTGATGACGCTCCACCGCGCAAGACCCGGCATCGGCCGTCCGCCCGACGCGGCGGACCGCGCCGCCCAGGCGAGCGGCTCGCTCAGCGAGCAGCGGGCCCGCGAGCTCTGCGCCCACTTCGGCGCCACCCACGCGCAGCGCGAGACCCACCAGTGGCTCCCCCGGCAGACCGCCGACGGCTGGCAGATCGTCAAGGTCGCCCTGCCGCCTCCCGAGGACCGGCTCACCGCCGAGACACATGCCGCCGAGAAGCCGGATCAGGCCGAGGATCCCCGCTCGGCCCTGAATCGGAACGTCGGCGGCCCCTACGGCGGCGTCTAGGCCGCTACGTCTTCCCGCCGCGCTAGCTTGCGCGCATGGACCCGATCCTGATCGTCATCGGGCTCGTTCTGTGCCTGCTGCCGCTGCCCGGCCGCGTCAAGGCCGTGGCCATCGCCGTCCTCGCCCTCCTGCGCGGACTCGTGATCGGCTACGACTCGGCCGACGGCGTGGCCGACGCCATCCTCGCGGTGATCGTCGCCGCCGCGAACATCGGCATCGGCTTCATCGTCGGCACGGCGATCGGCCTCCTCATCGAGGGCCGCCGGCCGCGCCCGCGCTCGTTCTAGCGCCGGTCCTTCACCGGTGCGCGGCGAAGTGGATCCGCGCTGTCCGGCAGTTGGTGATCCTGCGACCGCTGGCGCTGTGGTAGGAAGCGCGCCACGAGAACGTTCCCTCGAAGCGCTTCGGGCTCACACGCTCCCCGGTCACCCGCGTGTGCGCCTTCGCCCTGCCGCTCTTCTTCCAGTCGAACTCATAGCCCCCGGCGTCGCGAGAGCCGCTCCGGTCCATCCGGTCCATGGGCTGGATGAACCCCTGCCTTCCGTCATCGAGATGACCGCGGCCGCAGCTGGCCCTGAACCGGATCAGGAAGTGCTTGAAGACTCCCTTCCGGTCGGTTTCCACGATCACCTGCTTCCCTGGCCCGAGTGCCCGACGTAGCGGACCGCGCCACCGTTGCCAGCCTGCGCGCTCGCGCCGAGCACGCACAGGGCCAGCGCCACGCCCGCGATCATCTTTCCCCCGACCGGCATGCGCCGGCTCAGAGGATGTAGACCGTCACGTAGACGATGATCCACATGACGTCGACGAAGTGCCAGTAGATGCCCGGCACCTCGACGCCGAGATGGTCCTCGGCCTTGGGGCCGAAGTGGCCGCGCCAGGCGCGGATGTTGGCGAAGGTCAGGAGCATGAGCCCGACGAAGACGTGCGCGCCGTGGAGGCCGGTGAGGCCGTAGAAGATCGAGCCGAAGGCGCCGTCGCGGGCGCTGAAGCCGATGTGGGCGTACTCGTTGATCTGGATGAAGAGGAAGGTCGCGCCGAGGAGCCAGGTCATGGCGAGGCCGAGCCTCATCGCGTTGCGGTTGCCCTTGCGGGCGCCCTCGAGGGCCCAGTGCACCGTGAAGGAGGAGGAGACGAGGATCGCCGTGTTCATGCCGGCGACGCCCTTCGGCAGCTCGAAGCCCTCGGGCGGCCAGACGTCGACCGGGTTGGAGACCTCACGGAGGAAGAAGTAGGACGCGAAGAACGCGCCGAACAGCATCGCCTCGGAGACGATGAAGAGGAGGATGCCGAGCGTCTGGCGGTCGATCTTCGAGGAGGAGTGGGCCTCCGGCGGGCCGTGGTGCTCGTGCGCGTGCGCGCCGCCGACGGCGATCGAGGCGGACTCCATCAGCCCTCCCCTCCCTGCCCGGCGGCGACCGGCTGGCGGGCGGCGGGAGCGGCGGCGGAGCCGCGCGACTCGAAGTGGTGGACCGGCATGTCGGTGATCTCCTCGACGCGCTCGATCAGGCCCTCCTCGAGCCACTTCGAGCTCTGCCCGGCGAAGGTCGAGACGAGGATGTCGTCGACGCGATAGTGCTCGATCGCGTTGGAAACGGCGGCGAAGGGCTCGGGGCTCATCGGCTGGCCGGTCGCGTCGATCTCCTCGCGGTAGAGCGCGGCGAGCGTCTCGGCGAGCCGGTCGACGATGTCCTCGCGGCCGGCGTCGCCGGAGCGCGGCGAGATGAAGGTGTAGCGGTGGGGCTTCTCGCGATGGTTGGAGATCAGGTGCTGGATCAGGTCGGGCGAGTTCACCGTCTGGGTGGCGACGACGAGCGTGTGGGTGACGTCCCAGCGAATCGCGTCGTCCTCGATCCGCACCGGGATGTGCTCGACCGGGACCTCGAAGCGGCTGCGCGCCCACTCGATGAGGTCCTTGCGGGCGAGGCCGAAGCGCGTCTCGGCGAGCGCCGAGACGAGGACCTCGGTCGGCTGAAAGGCGCGGTAGGCGTCGTCGAGCGCCAGCGAAGGGTCGGGGTCGAAGATCGCGGCGGTCGCCTCGATGCCGAAGCCGTGCAGGACCTGCTGGGTCACCTCGACGCGGCTCAGGGCCGCGTCGCGGACCTCGTCGACGTCGACGATCTGGCCCGAGACCGGCTGATTCTGCGGCGCCGCGAGAGCGATGCTCTCGGCGCCGGCGTCGACCCGCTCGCGGATCGCGGCGAGCAGCTTGCGGCCGCCCGCGACCTCGTTGAGGAAGGCGAGGACCGTCCCGCCGCCGGAGAAGTCGGCGTGGCCTTCGGTCATGAGCCGCCTCCGCCCCCGCCGCCCGAGGCGGCGCCGGCGACCGCGGGCTCGGGCCCGCCGACCTTGGCTCCCTCCTCGCCGCCCATGATCGCGTGGCGGGCGCCGGGGACGCCGAACTCGTAGGGGCCGCCGACGACCCGCGGGATCTGGTCGAAGTTGAAGACCGGCGGCGGCGAGGAGACCAGCCACTCGATCGTCTTCGCCCGCCACGGGTTCGGGCCCGACAGCGGGCCGAAGCGCCAGGAGACGATCATGTTGTAGATGAAGATCAGCTGCGCGGCGCCGAGCAGGAAGCTGAAGATCGTGATCACCAGGTTCCAGTCGCCGAACTGGGCCGCGTAGTCGGCGACGCGGCGCGGCATCCCCTCCATCCCGATCCAGTGCATCGGGATGAACGTGCCGAGCATTCCGACCAGGGTCAGCCAGAAGTGCCAGCGCCCGAGCCGCTCGTCGTACATCCGCCCGGTCATCTTCGGGAACCAGTGGTAGATCCCGGCGAAGATCGTGAACACCGAGCCGCCGAACAGCACGAAGTGGATGTGGGCGACGACGAAGTAGGTGTCGGAGACGTGGATGTCCAGCGGGATCATGCCGAGCATCACGCCTGAGATCCCGCCGACGACGAACGTCACCAGGAACCCGAGCGCGAACAGCATCGAGGTCGATTCGATGTGCAGCTTCGAGTTGAACAGGGTCCCGAGCCAGGAGAAGATCTTGATGCCCGTCGGAACCGCGATCAGCAGCGTCGTGATCATCATCGGCACGCGCAGCCAGGCGAACATGCCGGAGACGAACATGTGGTGCGCCCAGACGGCGAACGCGAGCACGACGATGCCGAGCAGCGCCAGCGCCATGAGCCGGTAGCCGAAGATCGTCTTGCGGGCGTGGGTCGAGATCACCTCGGAGACGATCCCGAAGCCCGGCAGCATCATGATGTAGACGGCCGGGTGCGAGTAGAACCAGAAGATGTGCTGGTAGCTGATGACGTCGCCGCCCGCCGCCTGCTGGAAGAAGTTCGTGCCGATCGCGCGGTCGAAGAGGACCATGAACTGGACGCCGGCGATGAACGGCGTCGCCGCGACCACCAGCAGCGAGGTCGAGAGGTTCGCCCAGACCAGCAGCGGCATCCGCCAGAAGTTCATGCCGGGCGCGCGCATGGTCACGATCGTCACCAGGAAGTTGAGCGCGGTCGCCACCGATGAGGCGCCGGCGAACTGGACGCCGAGGTTGAAGAACGACTGCCCGAGCGGCGCCCCGGTCGACAGTGGCGCGTACCCGGTCCAGCCGGCGTCGAAGGCGCCGCCGGGAACGAGGTAGGAGGCGAGGAACAGCAGCCCCGCCATCGGCAGCATCCAGAACGAGAGGGCGTTGAGGCGCGGGAACGCCATGTCCGGCGCGCCGATCATCAGCGGCAGGACGTAGTTCGCGAGGCCGGCGAAGACCGGGATCACGAAGAGGAAGATCATGAACGCGGCGTGCGTCGAGAACAGCGCGTTGAACGTGTTCGGATCGACGATCTGGGTGCCGGGGTTCGCCAGCTCGGCCCGCATGACCATCGCCAGCAGGCCGCCGATCAGGAAGAAGATGAAGGTGGTGCAGACGTACTGGACACCGATCACCTTGTGGTCGGTGTTGAACTTGAAGTAGTCCCTCCAGGTCTTGGCGCCGTGCTGGGAGTGGTCGTCGGGGATGGTCGGCGCGCCGGAGGCCCAGCGGAACCAGTAGTCGAAGCACCCGATGCCGATGAGGAAGCCGAGCGGGGCGGTGATCGCGGGCACGATCACGTGCGGGTATCCCGTCTGCGCGGTCTGGATCAGCTCGAGGCCGCTGATCGCGCGCAGCGCGATCACGAGGCCGAACCCGAAGGCTCCGCCGATCAGCATTCCAAGGCCCGCACGGGCCAATCCCGGATTCTTCAGCGCTGCTGCCACTTGTCGATTTCCTCCTGCTGGGATCCCCGAAAGTGCGTTACTTGGACTGCCCGTCGAAGGCGCTCACATCGTAGGGACCGGGCGCTCCGGTGCTGGCGGTCCCCTCCTGAAGCTTCTCCTGCTTCTTGATCCAGGCGTCGAACGACTGCTGGGACTCGACCACGGCCGCCGCGCGCATCGTCGCGTGGCCCCAGCCGCAGAGCTCGGTGCAGACCACCGAGTAGGTCCCCTCCTCGTCCGGCGTCACCGAGACGGTGTCGTCGATCAAGTCGCCGCTCGGCTCGTCAGCCCCGGGAACGAGATCGCGCTTGATGCCCCACTCGGGCACCCAGAAGGAATGGATGACGTCGAGGGCGTTCAGCTCGAGGTCGAGCTGGGTGCCGGCCGGCACGTGGAGCTCGTTCGACGTCACCCCCGCCTCGGGGTAGTCGAACTTCCAGGCGAACTGCTGCGCGGTCACGTCCACCTTCATCGACGGGCCGTCGCTCTTGGCCTCGACGTCGTCGAGGACGATCGTCGAGTAGACGCCGCCGAACAGGACGATGATCGTCGGGATGACCGTCCAGATGATCTCCAAGCGGGTGTTGCCGTGGATCGGCTCGCCGTCGGACTCGTCGCCCGGCTTGGCCCGGTACTTCCAGATCGCGTAGGCCATCATCACGATCACGACCGCGAAGACCAGGTTGCTGAGGACGATCATCACGTTCGTCAGCGTCACGATCTTCGCCTTCTCCTCTGAGGCGACGTCCCCCATCCAGGGGATGTTGACCATGATCACCGAGCCGACCACCGTGATGACGGTGATGGCCGCGACCAGCCTGAGAATGGTGCTCCGGGAGAGGTCCTTCATGGGGCGGCGGGCATTCTATTGAGTGCGCGGCGGGTGCATGGGCCGCGCCTAAAGACCGGCGCCCGGGGCGGGGTTCCGCCTCACTCGGAGGGGACCCGCTCGAGCCGTTCGAGCTCGCCCGCGGAGGCCGCGAGGACGGTCTCCGCGACCCCCTCCCAGCTCCAGCGGGAGCGGACGGCCGCGACCAGGGCGCTCCGCGCCGCGGCCCGGTCGGCGGGCTCCAGCGCGAGCCAGCGATCGAGGCGGTCGGCGATCCCGGCCACCGCTCCCGGTCCCAGGTCGAATGACGTCAGCTCGCCGATCGGCTCGGGGAGGGCGTCCGCGAGCGCCCCGGCGACCTCCGCCAGGCCGGAGTGGCGGGCGCAGACGGGCAGCGCGCCGGTCGCGGCGGCCTCGGCGGCGACCATGCCGAACGCCTCGGGGAAGGTGCTCGGGACGACCATCGCCTCGCTCGCCCGCACCGCCCGGGCCACCTCGCCGTACTCGAGGCGGCCGGCGAGCTCGACGGTGCCCGCCGCGGCGCGCGCGGCATCGGCGTAGCCGTCGGGGGGCGAGTCGAGGAACGCGCCGAGGTACTCGAGCGGGGACTCCTCTCCGCCCTCGATCCCGCGGCCGCGGGCGGCGATCTCGCGCGGGGTCTCGAGGTCGCCCACCGAGAGCGCCCGCCAGAGCCGGCGCAGGCCGTCCCGGTACTCGCCGAAGCCGATCAGCAGCAGCTCGGCGCCCGGGTTGCGGGCGACGACGAGGGGCCAGGCGGCCAGCAGCAGGTCGACGCCCTTGGAGACGATCAGCTTGCCGACGAAGATCACCCGCGGCCCGCGCGCGGCGGCGAAGCTGCGCAGCGCCGTGACGGCGGCCTCCGGGTCGCGCCCGAAGGCGTCGCCCTGGTGGCCACCCTCGATCTCGGCGGCGAGCTCGCCGAGCACGGCCTCCGGGCTCTCCCCCTCCGCCAGCGGCGAGAACGCGAGGACGTCGACGCCCGGCGGGCCGAGGCGGGTCTTCCCCGGCAGGCTCGGGTCGGCGACCGTCGTCCACAGAGCCTCGGCGGTGTGACGGGAGCCGACGAGGACCGCGTTGGCCGCCGCCATTCCCTCCCGCGCGTGGGGCAGGAAGCGGGGGTTCGGCATCACCGTGTAGGACAGCGCGCTGCCATGGACCTTGGCGGCGAACGGAAGCCCGCTCCGGGCGAGGATCAGCGGCCCCATCACCAGATGGTTGGCCAGGGCGGCGTCGATGCCGCCGGCGCGGGCGGCCACGTCCTCGATCGCCGCGACGTTCGCGGCGACGTAGGCGTCGAGCTCGGCGTCGCTGAGCTCGGGGAAGGTCCGGGCCTCGAAGCCCTCGTAGGCGTCGGCGACGTAGGTCGGCAGGAGCCCGCCGATGTCGGGCGCGTAGGCGGTGACGGTCCCTCGACTCCCCTCCCCCCTACTGGGGTCGCTGAGTGCGCCATATCGGACTGAGTGACCCCAGCACCTCGGGGCTCGACCCGAAGCTCCCCGTCGGACCAGCTCCCGACCGCGTCGATCCAGGGCAGCGAGGCCGCCTCCCGGTCCTGGCAGAGCAGGTGGACCTCGTGCCCGAGACGGGCCAGCGCCTGGGCGAGATTCGCGTTGTAGACGTTGCTCCCGGTGCCGCGGAGCAGATAGCCGTGGAAGATCAGGACCCGCACGCGGTCATCCTGGCGGCTCCACCGGATAACCTGCAGCACGATGAGCGACCTACAGACCTACAGGCTCCGCGCCCCCGCCTCCGGCCGTGAGGCGCTGGTCGAGGCCGACGTCGACCACGTCTACGTCGACCGCGAGACCGGCGAGGAGCTCAAGCCCGTCACCCGCGTCCTCCCGCTCCAGCCGTCGCCCTCGCGGCTGCTGCGCGCGCCGGACAACCTGCGCGAGTGCCGCCGCTGCCACCAGCTCATCGGCCTCGACCTGAGCGACTGCCCCCACTGCGGGCTGCGCCAGGAAGCGGCCGACGGCGACGCTTGAGGGGGCGCCCCCTCGCGGCCGCCATGGCCGCCGCTCTCGCGCTGACCGCCGCCGGCTGCGGCGGTGACGACGAGCCGACCACCTCGTCCTCGACCTCGACGACCTCGCTCTCGACGAACTCGAGCTCCTCGACGAAGAGCACGACCCGGTCGACGACGAGTCAGGCCACCACGACTTCCACCTCCAGCACCGTCCCGCTGACCACCAGCACCGCTCAGTCGACCACGACCGGCGACTTCCAGCCCGACGAGCCCGACAGCGAGACGAACGACACTCCGCCCGAGCCCGGCTCCCCCGAGGAGGCGTTCGAGCAGGCCTGCGAGGCGAACCCCGACGCCTGCGGCTGAGGCGGCGCGCCCCTGGGGGCTACTTGCCGCCGCCGTTGCCGCCCTCGTTGCCGCCCTTGCCGCCGCTGACCGGCACGTAGTAGGCCTTGTAGAGCAGGCGAGCGGCGACGTAGGTGCAGCCGTAGCGCTTGATGCTGCCGATCTTCCGCTGCGGCCTGCCATCGAGCAGGTTCTTGTCGCCGGAGCACTTGTCGCTGTCGCGGCTGGCGCGCCACTTGTCCTTCTGCGCCGTCAGCTGGCCGTTGTGGGCCAGGTTCGGCAGCCAGCTCGAGGTGGTGATCGCGACCACCGTCCCCTTGCTGACGCGGATCGGCTTCTTCAGGGTGAAGATCGGCTCGGTGCCGAGGGTCGGCTTGACCTTGACCCGGGGGGACTGCTTGGTCAGCTTGAACTTGCCCTTGCCCATCGGCTTGAGGATCGCGAGCTTGGCCGTGGGCTCGCCGAGCTCGAACCCCTCGGTGAGGGTCTGCTGCTCATCGCGACTCGGCTTCGAGAGATTGACGCTCCAGGCGACGATCTTGCCGTTCTGCCGCACCTCGCGCCGGCGCCTTCTTGCCGTTCGCGAGCAGCTGGTAGGCGGTCACCTTCGCCATCGTCTGGCAGTCCTTCTGGGGCTTGCCCTTCTTCGTCGGGCAGCTCGGCGGCGCCTTGCCGCGCACGCCGCCGATCGTCTTGACGCTCTCGGCCGGGGCGATCGCGGTCAGGGCGAGCGCGACGAGGGTCGCGAGGACGCCCGCCGCGGTGGCGAGGAGGGCGGTCTTCCGTCTCGGTGTCTGCGCGGATTGCTGCATCGAAAGCCCCCAACACGGAGACCCCCCTCGTGGTTGCGGGGGTCCTCGGATGGGCTTGGGCCAGTGTAGGCGCCGGCCACCCGGAATCCTGGCGAACGGGACGTAGAATCAGCGTCGTGCCCGCGATCGAGGTCGTCAACTTGCAGCGGGCGTTCTCCGACGAGGTCCTCGCGGTGGCCGGGATCGACCTCGAGGTCTCCGGGGGCGAGATCTACGCGTTTCTCGGCCCCAACGGCGCCGGCAAGACGACGACGGTGCGGATGCTGACAACGCTGCTGCGCCCGACCGGCGGCCATGCCAGCGTCGCCGGCCACGACGTCGTCTCCGATCCCGCCGCCGTCCGCCGCGAGATCGGCGTCGCGCTCCAGGAGGCGGCGCTCGACCCGCTGATGACCGGCGAGGAGCTGATCCGCCTGCAGGCGACGCTCCACGGCCTCGACCGCGACGAGGGCCGCCGCCGGGCCGCCGAGCTGCTGCGCCGCGTCGGGCTCACCCAGGCGGCCGGGCGCCGCGTCGGCACCTACTCGGGCGGGATGCAGCGCCGCCTCGACCTCGCCGCGGCGCTCGTCCACTCCCCGCGGGTCCTCTTCCTCGACGAGCCGACGACCGGACTCGACCCGGTCAGCCGCAAGGCGATCTGGGAGGAGGTCAACCGGCTCAACCGCGAGGGCACGACCGTCTTCCTCACCACCCAGTACCTCGAGGAGGCCGACCAGCTCGCCGACCGCGTCGGGATCATCAGCGACGGCCGGATCGTCGCCGAGGGCACGCCGGCGACCCTGAAGGCCGAGGTCGGCAAGCCGCGGCTCGAGGTCGTGCTCGTCGAGGGATCGCCGCAGGACTGCGAGGAGATCATCTCGGGATACGGCCGCCCCCTGCCCGCGAAGGACGGGAGGATGGTGCTCGAGGTCGAAGCCGGCGCGGCCGCGATCGCGCCGGTGGTCAGGGCGCTCGACGATGCGGGGCTGCTGGTCGAGTCGCTCGATCTCGTCGAGCCGACGCTCGACGACGTCTTCGTCGAGAAGACCGGGCACCACCTCGAGGGGGAGGACGAGACGAGCGAGTCGCCGGCGCCGCTGGCGGCGGCGGAGGCCGAGCCCGCTTGAGGACGCTGCGCGTGATCGCCGGCCTCGGCCGGCGATCGGTGCTCCAGACCCTGCGGCGGCCGCAGCTCGCGGCGCCGCTGATCCTCTTCCCGACGCTGCTGCTGGCGATCCAGAGCGCGGGCGTCGGCCGCGCGACCGAGCTTCAGGGCTTCCCGCCGGTCGACAGCTTCTTCCAGTTCCTGCTGCCCGCGGCGATGATCCAGGCGGCGATGTTCGGCGGCAACGCGGGCGGAATCGCGCTTGCGGTCGACATCGAGATGGGCTTCGCCGACCGGCTGCTGGCGACGCCGATACCCCGCTTCGCGATCGTCGCCGGCCGCCTCGCGGGGACCGCCGTGCTCGGCACCATCACCGCACTCTGGTTCCTCGCGATCGGGCTGGTCTTCGGCGCCCCGATCGAGGAGGGCGTCCCCGGCGCGCTGCTGATGGTCGCGCTGGTGACGCTGTCGGCGCTGGCGTTCGGGAGCATCGGCGCCGCGCTGGCTCTTCGGACCGGGAGCGCCTCGATCGTCCAGGGGACCTTCCCGCTGGTCTTCGTCGTCATCTTCCTCTCGACCGCGTTCTTCCCCGAGGACCTGCTGGTCGAGCCGGCGAAGACGATCGCCCGGTACAACCCGCTCTCGTTCATCGTCGACGCGGTTCGCGACCCGGTGATCTCCTCGTTCAGCCTCGGCGACCTGCTCAAGGGGCTCGCGGGCATCGCCCTGGTCGGCGGCATCGGCGTGCTGATGTCGGCACAGGCGCTGAAGCGGCGCCTGAGGACCGGCTGATGGGCCTGCGCTCCGACATCGCGACGGTCTGGGCGATGGTCCAGCGCTCCGCCAACGAGCTGATCCGCGTTCCGGGCGCGGCGATCCCGGGAGTGCTGGCGCCGACGATCTTCTTCCTCGGGCTGACGGCGGTGTTCGGGAGCCTCGTCCTGCTCCCAGGCTTCGACGCCGAGAGCTACAAGAGCTTCATGATCCCGGTGAGCATGCTCCAGGGGGCGGGCTTCACCGGCGCCGCCGCCGGCGTCAACCTCGCCCGCGACATCGAGATCGGGCTCTTCGACCGCTTCCTCGCCTCCCCCGCCCCGCGCTGGACGCTCCTCGCCGGGGTCGTCCTCTCCGCCAGCGTCCGCTCGCTCGTCCCCGGGACCGTGCTGCTGATCGTCGCCCTCGCGGTCGGCGCCGACTTCCCCGGCGTCGACGGCCTGATCGTCGCCTTCGCCCTGGTCATGGGGATGGCCGTGGTCGCGGCCTGCTGGGGGACGACGCTCGCGCTCCGGTTCAAGACCCAGGCCGCGGCGCCGCTGATGCAGTCGGCGATCCTCGCGCTGATCCTCAGCACCACCGCCTACGCCCCGCAGGAGCTGCTGACCGGCTGGCTCGCGACCGTCGCCGAGATCAACCCGATCACCCAGGTGGTCGACGCCGCCAGGCAGGGGTTCGTCGGCGGAAGCGTGACTTTGGACGGCACCTGGCCGGCGGTCGTCGCGCTGGTGGGGTTCACCGTCGTGCTGGGGGCGTTCGCCCTGAGGGGGATGCGGAGAACGGCCTACTAGCTGGTAGCTGGTAGCTGGTAGCGCCCGGACGAGTGCTACTCGCTACAGCGAGCGTGCCACCCGCTACTCGCTACTTGTACCGATACGTGATTCGCCCGCGGTCGAGGTCGTAGGGCGAGAGCTCGATCTTCACGCGGTCGCCGGGGAGGATGCGGATGTAGTGGCGGCGCATCTTGCCCGAGATGTGGCCGAGGACCTCGTGGTCGTTGTCGAGCTTCACCTTGAACATGGTGTTGGGGAGGGCCTCGACGACCTCTCCCTCCATCTCGATCTTCTCTTCCTTGGACATGCGACGCGGCAGGGTAGCAGCGCCGGGCCGCGTTCCGGCTAGAAGAGACGGGAATCGCACCGACCGCCGGCCGGCAGAACGCCGATGCCGGGGTCTTTCCGTGCCCCATGTTGCACCAATAGACCCCGGCGCTGGGGGATCGGCTGCTTCGGCCGGAGCCGCTCCGATACGGTCGCCCGATACCCGAGCCGATCGACCCGCATGCCGGCGCCATGGAGGGCCACGGTTTCTACACCGAGCACTCCGAGGCGCAGGAGGCCTACGGCGAGCTCGGCTTCGAGTGGCTCGAGCGGGCGGCGGCGGAGGTCGAGCCGCCGGCGGCGCCGCTCCCGTTCGTGATCGCCGACATGGGCTCGGCGGGAGGTGGCAACTCGCTGGAGCCGATGCGGCGAGCGCTCGCGGCGCGGCGCGGCGGCGGCCCGGCCCTGGTGGTCCACACCGACATCCCGGGCAACGACTTCACCTCGCTCTTCGAGCTGCTCGCCGACTCGCACGAGACCTACCTGGGTGACTCCGGCGTCTTCGCCGCCGCCGAGGGAAAGTCGTTCTACGAGGCCCTCTTCCCCGCCGGCTTCCTCGCCCTCGGCTGGTCGTCGATCGCCGTCCACTGGCTGAGCGCCGTCCCGAAGCCGGTTCCCGGCCACATCTACTGCTCCTTCGCCACCGGGGACGTCCAGGCGGCGCTGCGCGAGCGCTCCGCCGCGGACTGGCGCGACTTCCTCGCAGCCCGCGCCCGCGAGCTGCTGCCCTCCGGCCGGCTCGTCGTGGTCGGCGGCGCGGCCCTCGACGACGGCTCCAGCGGCGCCGAGGGCCTGATGGACATGGCGAACGCGGCGCTGGGCGAGATGGTCGCCGCCGGGACGCTCGAGCGGGCGGAGTACGAGCGGATGACGATCCCGACCTGGAACCGGACGACGGCCGAGTTCCTGGCGCCGTTCGACGCCGGGCAGGCAGCCGGCCTCGAGCTTCGCCGCCACGCCGCTCGCTCGCTCCCAGATCCCTACCTGGCGGCGTTCCAGAAGGACGGCGACCTCGACCGCTACGTCGATTCCGTCGCCGGCTTCTTCCGAGCCGCGTTCGAGGACTCGCTGTGGGCATCGCTGGAGGACCCGTCCCGCACGCCCGCGGTCCAGGCGGCCTTCGACGAGCTGCTACGGAAGCGGATCGCCGCCGACCCGGAGGGAGCGTCATGTCAGTGGCACGTCGTCGCCCTCGACATCGCCCGCGCCTGAGCGCGCGCGGTGGCTACCGCCCCCGGTAGCTCGCCTTGCCGGGACCGTCCTCGAGGAAGCTGGCGACAGCGCCTTTGAGGTCCTCGGTGTCGAACAGCGGGCCGGCGATCCCCGGCGTCGCCTCGTCGGCGGCCTCGATCCCGCCGTCGAGGTAGGCGCGGACGATCCGCTTCGTCGCGGCGTGGGCGACGGTCGGGCCGGCGGCGAGCTCGCGGGCGAACCTCATCCCCTTCTCGAGCAGGTCCTCGGCGGGGACGACGCGGTTGACGACGCCCCACTCGAGCATCCGCTGCGCGTCGTAGAGACCGCCGGTCATCACGAACTCGCGGGCGCGGGCCGGACCGGCGCGCTCCGCCATCCGCTGCACGCCGCCGCCGAACGGCGTCAGCCCGACGACCCGCTCGACGAGCCCGAACTGCGCCCCCTCGGCCGCCCAGATCATGTCGCAGCCCAGCGAGGCCTCGAGGCCCGCCGTCAGGCAGAGCCCGTGGACGAGGGCGAGGGTCGGGATCTCGAGCCGCTCGAACGCCTGCAGCTCGCGGATGCCGTCCCGGGCGAGCCGGGTGCCCTGTTCGGAGCCCTCGACGTCCTTGAAGACCCGGCCGACGTCGACGCCGCCGGTGAACACCTTGCCCTCGGCGCGGAAGACCATCGCCCGGCGCATCGGAGCCGGCGACCTGGTCGCGGGCGGCGCGCATCGCCTCGAAGGTGCGCTCGGTGAACAGGTTCAGCGGCGGCGCGTCGAGGATGACGACGGCGACGTCGCCGTCGAACTCGAGCCGGATCGGCTCGTCCTCGGCGGGGATCTCCTCGTCAGCCATCTCAGCCTCCTCCGTTGCGGATCGTCGCGGCGATGCTCGCGATCTCGTCCATGTCGCCGCCGCGGGGGATCCACGGCAGCTCGAGCGGGTCGTCCTCGTAGCGCGGGACGACGTGGATGTGGAAGTGGAAGACGGTCTGCCAGGCCGCGGCGCGCGCGGCGTTGATCAGGTTGAAGCCGTCGGGCTTCAGCTTCTCCTCCATCCGCTTGGCGACCCGCTGCGCGGCCGCAGCGGTCCGGCACAGGTCCTCCTCGGAGATCGAGAGCAGGTCCTCGGTGTGGGTCCGCGGGATCACCAGCGCGTGCCCCTTCGTCGCCGGGTTGATGTCCATCAGCGTCACCGTGTGCTCGTCGGAGTCGACGATCTCGGCGGGCGCCTCGCCGTTCGCGATCGCGCAGAAGATGCAGCCGGGATCGGGGGCGGGCATGGCGCGGCAGGCTAGATGATGTGTCGCGGAGCGCGCCTAACGCTCTCCGCGCCAGCGCAGCAGGTGGGAGACCGCCTCCTCGCGGGAGGCGGCCTCGCCCGCGTACTGGGCGGCGGCGAGCTCGCGGACCGCGTCGCCGAGCCGCGGCCCGGGCTCGATCCCCAGCTCGGCGGCGATCTCGTCCCCGCGCAGGAGCGGCTCCGGCGGTCCGTCCCGCCGCAGCTCGACCGCCGCGGCGAGGAGCTCGCGCGCGAGCTCCAGGTGGCCCTCGATCGCCGCGTCGGGGACTCCCCCGCCCTGTGCCGAGAGGCGGTCGGCGACGGTGAGCAGCGTCGTGTCGATCGACATCTCGCCGGTCCTGCTCAGGTAGTCCCAGACGCGACGCGGCGGCAGCGGTCGCTCGCGGACCATGAAGCCGAGGACGAGGTGGTCGCGCGTCATCGCCGCCACCGCGTCGGCGAGCCGGCGCGAGGAGCGCAGGCGCCCGAACAGTGAGCGGACCATCGCGGCGCCGACCTCGTCGTGGCCCTTGAACGAGACCCAGTCGCCGCGCTCGACCCGCGTCGCCGGCTTGCCGACGTCGTGCAGGAGCGACGCGAAGCGCAGGGCCCCCTCGCGCGTCAGCCCGTCGCCGACCGGCTCGGCCAGGAACGCGCCGACCTCTTCCGCCGCCCCGCCCGCGTAGCGGGGCAGGTCCGCCACCACCTCGCGCATCCGCTGCACGACCTCGAGCGTGTGGTCGTAGGCGTCGAGGTGGTGGTTGGCGCTCTGCCCCACCCCGCGGAGCGCCGCGACTTCGGGCAGGACCACCGCGAGCACCCCGAGGCGATGGAGCAGCTCGATCCCGCTCACCGGATCGGCGCCGGTGATCAGCATCCCGAGCTCGGCGAGCTGCCGCTCCCCCGCGGGCTCCGCCGCCCGCGGCGCCTCCGCGATCGCGAGCTCGGCGGTCCCGCCGTCGAGCTCGAGGCCGAGGGCCGACCCGAGGCGGGCGGCCCGCAGGAGCCGCAGCGGGTCGTCGGCGAACGAGCGCGGCGAGACCGCCCGCAGCGTTCCCCGCCCGAGGTCCTCGGCGCCGTGGGCGGGATCGACGGGGTCGCCGCCGGCGAGCGGGACGGCGATCGCGTTGACGGTGAAATCGCGGCCCCCGAGGTCCTCCTCGATCGTGCCGCCGCGGAGCGCGGCGACGTCGATCGTCCACGAGCCGTCCCGGGCGGCGACGCGCCAGGTCGAGAACTCGCCCGAGAGCTCGAACGCGTGGCCGTCGCCGGCGCGTCCGATCGCGCGGGCCGCCTCGGCCACGTCGCCGTCGAGCGCGAGGTCGAGATCCCCGACGGCGATCCCCCGGAGTGCGTCGCGGACGGCGCCGCCGACGATCCACGCGCGCGACTCCGGGCCGAGCCCGCGCCGTGCGACCTCGACCGGGGCCGTGCCGCCGAGCACCTCCTCGATCCGCGCGCCGGCGCCGATCATCGCCGGTAGGCGCGCGGGACCCGCGGCGAGATCCCGCAGGTCACCTCGTAGTTGATCGTCCCGAGATGGCGCGCCCACTCCTCGGCGGTGACCGCGTCATCCCCCTGGGCGCCGAGCAGCACCGCCGGCGCCCCGCGCTCGAGCTCCGGCCCGGGCCACAGCTCGACCGTCAGGTTGTCCATCGAGATCGTCCCGACGCTCGCCGCCCGCCGGCCCTCGACGAGCACGTCGAAGCGGTTCGAGAGCCCGCGGCGGACCCCGTCGCCGTAGCCGATCGGGATCACGCCGACGAGCGTCTCGCGGTCGGCTACCCAGCTGCGCCCGTAGCCGGCCGACTGCCCCGGCGAGAAGGCCTTGACGTCGGCGACGTAACTGTGCAGCGACATCGCCGGCTCGAGCCCGTGGGCGGAGGCATCGACGCCGAACGGGTCCATGCCGTAGACCGCGACCCCGCAGCGCACCATGTCGAAGTGGTACTCGGGCCCGCGCAGCGCCGCCGCGCTGTTGGCCGCGTGGAGGTGCAGGCCGGGGTGCCGCTCGCGCTCGGCGCTCGCCACCTCCTCGAAGCGGCGGAGCTGCTCGCGCAGGTAGCCCTCGTGCTCCTCGTCGGCGGTCGCGAAGTGGGTCCAGAGCGCGGCGAGCTCGACCCGCTCATCCTCGGCGGCGGTCGCGAGCATCCGCGAGACCGCGGCCGGGTCGGGGTCGCCGAGCCGGCCCATCCCGGTGTCGAGCTTGACGTGGACCCGCGGCCTCACCCCGAGCTCGCCGGCCCGGGCCCGCAGCGCGTCGAGGAACCACTCGCGCGAGACGGCGATCTCGGCCCCGGCCTGGAGGGCGACGTCCAGCTCCGCCGCGGTCAGGGCGCCCATCACGAGGATGCGCGCGCCGGGAAGCCGGTCGCGGAGCTCGAAGGCCTCCGTCGAGGCGGCGACCGCGAGCGTGGTCGCTCCGCCGCGGAGCGCCGCCTCGGCGCACTCGACCATCCCGTGGCCGTAGGCGTTCGCCTTGACGACGGCGCAGAGCTCGCTGCCCTCGGCGAGGCCGGCGGCGAGGGTCGCACAGTTGCGCTCGATCGCGCCGAGGTCGATCACGGCCATCGCGCGCTGGAAGGGATCGTGGCTCAGGAGCGCAGCCCCTCCCTGCCGGAGACGCGCAGCGCCTCCCTGCCGGAGACGCGCAGCGCCTCCGGCAGGGCCTCGATGACGTCGGTGGCGATCACCGACTCGACTCCCCAGCGCTCGCCGGCCACGTGCCCGGCGCGGGCGTGGGCGAAGACGCCGGCGCTCGCTCCCGCGAACGCGTCGATCCCACGGGCGATCAGCGCCGCGATCGTCCCCGAGAGGACGTCGCCGGTGCCGGCGGTCGCGAGCGCGGGGCTGCCGCCGACGCTGACCGCGACCCGCTCGCCCTCGACGACGAGGGTGTCGTCGCCCTTGAGCACGACGACGGCGCCGGCCGCCGCCGCGGTCTCGCGAGCGCAGGCGAGCCGGTGGGCGCCGACCTCGGCGGACGGGCGGCCGAGCAGGCGCCCCAGCTCCCCCGCGTGGGGAGTCAGCACGGTGGGATGCTCCCGCCCCGCCAGCAGGCCGAGGTCGGTGCCGAGGGCGTTGAGCCCGTCGGCGTCGATCAGCAGCGGCGACCCGATCCGCGGCGCGAGGTCGCGAACGAGGTTGCGGGTGTGCTCGGCACGCCCGATGCCGGGGCCGAGGACGACGCAGGCGGCCCGCTCGGCGCGCTCGAGGATCGCCGGCGCCGCGTCGGCGCCGAGGCCGCCGTCGACGTCGTCGAGGCCGACCGACATCACCTCGGTCAGCTTCACCTCGAAGATCGCCTCGAGGGAGGCCGGCACCGCGGCGGTCGCATAGCCCGCCCCGGTCCGGATCGCCGCCATCGAGGCCATGCAGACGGCCCCGGTCAGCCCCCGCGAGCCGCCGACGACGAGCACCTCGCCGGAGGCGAACTTCGTCGACTCCTGCCCGCGGCGAGGCGCCAGCGCCAGCACGCGGCGGGAGATCGCGCCGCCGGCGGCCTCGACCGGCGCTCCGGGCGGGATCCCGATCGGGGCGACGACGAGGTCGCCGGTGCGCCACTTCCCGGGAGCGATCCGGTGGCCGAGCTTGGCGCCGTGGAAGGTCACGGTTAGGTCGGCGTCGACGGCGACATCGGCGGCCTCGCCGCTCGCGGCGTCGACACCGGAGGCGATGTCGCAGGCGACGACGGGTGCGCCAGCGCCGTTGGCGGCGCGGATCGCGGCCGCGGCGGGGTCGCGCGGCTCGCCGCTGAACCCGGTGCCGAAGATCGCGTCGACGATCGCGCCGGAGCCGGCCAGCGCCGACTTCGCCGCGGCGGGATCGAGCTCGCTGAAGCCGCCCTCGAGGCGCTCGAGGTTCGCCGTCGCGTCGTCGCTGAGCTCGCCCGCCGGCCAGAGGAGCAGGACGTCGACCTCGAAGCCGGTCGCCCGCAGGTGCCGCGCGGCGACGAGCCCGTCGCCGCCGTTGTTGCCCTTGCCGCAGAGGACGCGGATCGGGCCCTCGGCCGCCGCCCGCGCCGTCTCGCGGGCGAGCGCCTCCCCCGCCGTCTCCATGAGCTGCAGGCCGGGCACGCCGCGCTCGTCGATCGCCCAGCGATCGACCGCGCCCATCTCGCGGGCGCTGTAGAGGGGGTCGAGCCAGTCGGGGGCCGCCATCCGCGCCAGCCTACCCCCGCCCCGCGGGCCCCGGGCGCCCGCGGCCCGGCTCAGCCGCCGACGGGCGCGGCGATGACGACGGCGGCGGCGGACTCCCGCGAGTGCGTCATCGAGACCCTCAGCGCTACCCCATGGCGCCGCGCGAGATCGCCGGCGCGGCCGTGCAGCACCAGCTCCGGCGCGGGCTCCGCGGAGACCTCGATCTCATACGGGGAGCAGCCCCCGCCGAGCGCCTTGATGGCAGCCTCCTTCGCCGCGAAGCGCACCGCCAGGTGGCGGCCGGGACGGGAGCGGGCCTCGCAGGCGGCGAGCTCGGCCGGACGGAACAGCCGATCGGCGAGGCGGGGGCGGCGCCGCAGCGCCGCCTCCACCCTGCCGATCTCGATCAGATCGATTCCGAGCCCGGGGATCCCACCCGCGGCGGCGCCGCGCGGCACGGCCCTAGGGGACGATCGCCGCCGAGGTCGACTCGGAGTCGTCGCTGGAGGCCTCCTTGACCCCGAGGACGAGCGAGCCGGTGGCGCGGTCGCCGTCGAGCTTGCCGCCCGCGACGAAGTAGTCGAGCGCGTCGAGGTACGGCTTCGCCGCCTGATAGTCGGGATCGGTCGCGCCGCTGGACTCCACGAGGCTGACGATCGGCGCGAAGTCGAGGAAGAAGCTGGGCGTCTCCCCGTCTCCGAGCGCGTCCTTCGCCGCGTTGAACCGGTCCGATCCGTCGAGCGTGTCACTCGCGTTGACGACGTCGTCGACGGTCGCGCCGCCGCCGGCGACCACGACCTTGCCGTCCTCGACCGCGACCTCGGCGCCGATCGGCGCGCCGGAGGCCTGGATCGAGAACCCGTTGTCGCTCGGGGTGACCTTGAGGTCGCGCGAGAGGCCCGGGTTACCGCTCAGCGCCCGCTCGAGCTTGTCGATCGCGTCGGTGGCCGCCTGCTCGTCGTCGGCCTCGAGGACGAGGCCGCCGCCGAGCCCGAGCACCGAGGTGCCCTCGACGAAGCCGCCGGCATCGCCGATCCAGCTGAAGTCGGCGCCCAGGTCGAGGCCGGTCTGCTGCTTGAGCATCGCCAGCGGGTCGTAGTCGGAGGCGTCGACGCCCGGAGGCGCGCTGGCCTCGAAGCCGGCCTTGAAGCTCTCCGAGAACTGATCGAGGCTCGTCTGGAGCGTCTTGCCGAGGTCCGCGGTGGCGAACGCCAGCCACGAGTCCGCCGGGAATGTCGAGACCAGGTCGCTCGGACCGGTCTCGCCCTCGGCCGCGGGGCCGGAGAAGCTCAGCGAGAAGGCGCTGTCGGTGACGACGCCCCAGGCCGCGACCGGGCCGGACGCGAGCTGGTTGAGCTGCTGCTCGATCTGGCCGAGCTGGGCGGCGGGAATCTCGCCGGAGCTCTTGATCAGGTCCACGAACGACTTCGCGTCGACGTACATCGACATGATCGCGTCGTCGGGGGCCTCGCCGAGGGACTCCTGGGCGTCGGAGCTGTCGGCGAGCGAGTCGCCGGAGGCGTCCACCGCGTCCTCGAAGCCCTGCTTGGTCCCGATCAGCATGAAGTCGCCGTCGATGCCCACCGCCGTGTCGTCGGTGCTGTCGTACTTGTAGTCGACGCCGTTGTAGGACTCGTCGGTCTCGCTGGAGCTGCTGGCCTGCGCCATCTTGTCGATGAAGGACTGCGCGCCGTCGGCGTCGTCGAGGGCGATGACCGCGGCCGCGTCTGCGTCCTCGGTCTTCGGGTCGATCGAGCTGACGAAGAAGCCGATGCGCGGGCCGAGCCACGGCTCGATGTCGTCGGTGTAGGTGATGCCCTCGCTGTCGGGATCGGAGGACAGCTCCGAGTCGAGCGCCGAGCGGATGGCCCCGCCCGCGTCGTCCATCCCGGTGAGCTTCGAGACGGCGGAGTTGAAGTCGTCGCTCATCGAGCCGCCCGGCTTGACGACCGCCTCGACGTAGACGGGCGCGGAGGAGGGCGCCATCGTCGCCGGGTCCGGGCCGAGGTCGGCCGTGTCCTCGGAGTCGTCGCCGCCGCAGGCGGCGAGGAAGAGGACGAGGGCGGACAGGACGGCGAGAAGCGCGGTGCGCAGAAGCTTGGTTTGCATGCGCGGCACTCTAGAGATCTGGGTTGCGGAAGTGCGCTGTCCGCCGTTGGGGGAGCGGCTACTCGACCGTGACGGTCTTGGCCAGGTTGCGCGGCTGGTCGACGTTGAGGTCGAGCGCGCGGGCGGTGTGGTAGGCGAGGAGCTGGAGCGGGAGCACCGCGAGGATCGGCTGGAGGATCCAATCGGTGCGGGGGATGCTGAGGGTCTGATCCGCCGCCTCGATGACGTCCTCGTTGTCCTCGGTCGCGATCGCGATCACGTCCGCCCCGCGGGCGCGGACCTCGGCCATGTTGGAGAGCATCTTCTCGAGGATCGGGCTGTCGGTGGCGACGCAGACGACCGGAGTCGTCTCGTCGAGCAGCGCGATCGGCCCGTGCTTCATCTCCCCCGCCGCGTAGGCGTCGGAGGGGATGTAGGTGATCTCCTTCATCTTCAGCGCGCCCTCGAGGCACACCGGCAGCCCGATGTGACGGCCGAGGTAGAGGAAGAAGCGGCCCTCGTGGTGGCTGCGGGCGATCGCCTGGACCTGGCGGTCGGTGCTCTCGATCGTCTCCGCGATCTTGCTCGGGAGCGCCTTCAGCTCGGCGATCAGCTCGGCGATGCGGTCGCGCTCGATCGTCCCCCGCGCCTGCGCCAGCCAGAGGCCGAGCAGGTAGATCGCGGCGACCTGGCAGGTGAACGTCTTGGTCGCGGCGACGCCGATCTCGAGGCCGGCGCGGGTGAAGAGGATCGAGTCCGCGTCCTGGGTCGCCTGGCTCCCCATGACGTTGGTGATCGCGAGGACGTGGGCGCCGCGCTCGCGGGCGAGGCGCATCGCGGCCAGGGTGTCGGCGGTCTCGCCGGACTGGGTGATGCCGACGACGAGGTCCCCCTCCCCGACCACCGGATCGCGATAGCGGTACTCGGAGGCGACGTCCATCTCGACCGGGATCCGAGCCCAGGTCTCGATCGCGTAGCGGCCGACGAGGCCGGCGTGGTAGCTGGTGCCGCAGGCGACGATCACGATCCGGCGGACGTCGCGAACCTGCTCGAGGGTGAGCGCGAGCTCGCTGAGGTCGACCTCGTCGATCTCGGGGAGGCGGTCGGTGATCGTCTCGGCGACCGCGTCCGGCTGCTCGTGGATCTCCTTCATCATGAAGGTGGGGTAGC
The DNA here is from genome assembly GCA_963823565.1 of uncultured Solirubrobacterales bacterium. Classification (GTDB taxonomy): domain Bacteria; phylum Actinomycetota; class Thermoleophilia; order Solirubrobacterales; family 70-9; genus RHKX01. The sequence continues at coordinate 162,597 of CAWGLR010000001.1, forward strand.
CGCCGCGCTCGGCCTCGTCCTCGTTCCAGGTGACCTCTTCGATCTCGCGCTCGTGCGGGTTGCCCTCGGCGTCGGTGACGTGGGCGCCGTCGGGATCGATCGTGACGATCTCGCCGTTCTCGACCCGCATCACCGTGCGGGTCTCGCGGAGGAAGGCGGGGATGGCGGAGGCGAGGAAGGTCTCGCCGTCGCCGAGCCCGAGGACGAGCGGGCACTCGTTGCGGGCGCCGACGAGGACGTCGGGATGACCGGCGTGCATGGCGACGAAGGCGTAGTGGCCGCGAAGCTCGGCGTAGGCGCCGCGGACGGCGGCGGTGAGGTCGCCGTCGTAGTGCTTCTCGATCAGGTGGGCGACGATCTCGGCGTCGGTCTCGGAGCTGAACTCGTGGCCCTGGGCCGTCAGCTCGCGGCGCAGCTCGGAGTGGTTCTCGACGATCCCGTTGAGGACGATGTGGACGTCGCCGTCCTCGTCGCTGTGGGGATGGGCGTTCTGCTCGCTGACGCGGCCGTGGGTCGCCCAGCGCGTGTGGGCGAGGCCGATCGTCGCCTCGGCGTGAGCGACCGCGACGGCGCCCTCGTCGCGCTCGGAGGCGACCGCATCGCGGAGGTTCGACAGGTTCCCGACCGCCCGCACGGAGTCGATGTGGCCGTCCTCGAGCAGGGAGAGACCGGCGGAGTCATATCCGCGGTACTCGAGCTTCTCGAGGCCCGCGATCAGAAGATCGCGACAGGGCCTCCCGCCCACGTAGCCGACGATGCCGCACATGTAGGGAGTTCTCCTGGTCGAAGGGAAGGCGGAGAAGGATACGGGCAGGCCGGGTCCGCCTCAATGGGCGCGGACATGTGTGCAATGCCGTGCGGGCCACGTTCGAGCTTCACGCCCGACGCGAGGGCGAACGAGCCGCACAGTGCGGTCGAGTTGCGCTCACGTCGCGCCGACCCTCGCGACACCCCTCCCCAGCCCCAGCCACGCCGGGTCGCGACGGCGGCGGCGGGCCTACGCCAGCGCCTTCCTCGCCGCGTCGACGAGCCGCGCCAGGACCACCTCGCACTCGGCCTCGTCGGGAGCCTCGACCATGACGCGGACGAGGGGCTCGGTGCCGGAGGGGCGGACGAGGACGCGGCCGCGGCCCTCCAGCTTCGCATCCTCGCGGCCGACGGCCTCCCACATGGCGGTCGCCTCCGAGAGGGCCTCGCGGCTCTTGACCGGGACGTTCTCGAGTCGCTGGGGGAGCTTCTCGATCGGGCGGGCGTCGCTGAGCGGGCGGTCGCCGAGGGCGCGCATGACGAGCAGGGCGGCGGCGAGGCCGTCGCCGGTCGCGGCGAAGTCGGTCCAGATGATGTGGCCGGACTGCTCGCCGCCGATCGTCCAGCCGCGGTCGATCAGCTCCTCGATGACGAAGCGGTCGCCGACCTTGGTCGTGGCGACCTCGATGCCGGCTCCCTCCATCGCCTGGTGGAAGCCGTAGTTGGTCATCACGGTTACGGCGGCGCCTCCCGGTAGCTCGCCCGCCTCCTTCAGGTGCATCGCCGCCAGCGCGACGATCTCGTCGCCGTCGAACTCGCGGCCGGTTGCGTCGACGGCGAGCATCCGGTCGCCGTCGCCGTCGAATGCGAAGCCGACCTCGGCACCGCTCTCGGCGACGGTGGCGGCGATGTTGCCGAGGTGGGTGGAGCCGCAGCCCTCGTTGATGTTGCGGCCGTCGGGCTCGGCGCCGATCGTGATCAGGTCGGCCCCGAGCCGCTCGAACGCGGCGGGAGCGGCCCGGTGGGTGGCGCCGTTGGCGCAGTCGAGGACGATCCGCCGGCCGGTCAGGTCGAGGTCGAAGACCGAGGCGAGCTCACGCAGGTAGTCGTCGAGGGCCCCCTCCAGCTTGCGGATGCGGCCCGACTGCGAGCCGGTCGCGGGGCCGGCGGCCACTCGCCCCTCGACCCGGTGCTCGGCGTCGTCGTCGAGCTTGCGGCCGTTGCGGCCGAAGAACTTGATCCCGTTGTCCTGCCACGGGTTGTGGGAGGCGGAGACGACGGCGCCGAGGTCGAAGCCGTGGCGGCGGACGAGGATCGACGCCGCCGGCGTCGGCAGCACGCCGCCGAGGAAGACGTCGGCGCCGGCGGCCGCCAGCCCCGCGGCCAGCGCCGACTCCAGCATGTGTCCCGACTCGCGGGTGTCGCGGATGATCAGCACCTGCGGCCGCTCCCCGCGCAGCTCCGCCGCGGTCGCGCGGCCGAGCGCCAAGGCGAGCTCGGGCGTCAGCACCTCCCCGACGGGCCCCCGGACCCCATCGGTCCCGAACAGCTTCCTCCGCGTAGCCATGTCAGGAATCAATAACGCCGACGGGCCTTGGGTGTCAGTCCGGTGTGCAGCGAGTAGCGGGTAGCAGGGAGCAGGGAGCTCCGGGTCGGCTACATGCGCGAGCGAGCGCGCTCAGCGCTTCGAGAACTGCGGCCGCTTGCGGGCCTTCTTCAGCCCGGCCTTCTTGCGCTCCTTGCGACGGTCGTCGCGAGTGAGCAGGCCGCGGCGCTTGAGGTCGCCGCGCAGCTCGGGCTCGAGCTCGGTCAGCGCGCGGGCGACGCCGTGGCGGACGGCGCCGGCCTGGCCGCTGATGCCGCCGCCGTGCACGCGGACGCGCACGTCGACGTTGCCGTCGTAGCCCGAGGTGACGAGGGGCTGGCGGGCCAGCGACTGGTGCTGGGTGCTCGGGAAGTACTCCTCGAGGCTGCGGTCGTTGACCTGGAAGCTGCCGGAGCCGGAGCGGACGATGACGCGGGCGACCGCGGACTTGCGCTTGCCGGTCGCCTGGATCTGCGCGTCGGCCGGGACGCTGACCTTGCGCTGGGTGATCTCCTCGTCGTCGGTGTCGGCGGCCGCGGCCTCGCGGGCGGCGCGCTCCTCCTCCTCAGCCTCGCGGGCGGCACGCTCCTCGGCGGAGAGCTCGCGCTCGTCCTCGAGCGCGATCGGCTCGAGGTCGGCGCCGGGGACGACATCCTCCTTCTTCTTCTTGTCGTCGCCGGCGGGGCGGGCTTCGGCGGCCGGAGCCTCCTCGGCGGGCCGCTCCTCGGCGGCCGGAGCCTCCTCAGCTGCGGGCTGCTCCTCGGCCGCGGGCTGCTCCTCGGCGGGGGCCTCCTCGGAAGCGTTCTCCTCGGCCGCGGGGGTCTCCTCGGCGGGAGTCTCCTCGGCCGCGTCGTCGTCGGGACGAGCCTCGTCCTCGGGGGTCATTCGCCCACCTCCATCGGCTTCGGCCGCTGAGCGGTGTGGGGATGCTCGGTGCCGGTGTAGATCTTGAGCTTCAGAAGCTGCTTGCGGGCGAGCTTGTTGCGGGGGAGCATGCCCTTGACCGCAAGGCGGATGACGTCCTCCGGCTTGCGGTCGAGCATCTCCTGCAACGAGCGGGAGCGGATGCCGCCCGGGTAGCCGCTGTGGCGGTAGTAGCGCTTCTGCTGGAGCTTGTCGCCGGTGACGGCGATCTTCTCGGCGTTGACGACCACCACGAAGTCGCCGACGTCGCAATGCGGCGTGTACTCGGGCTTGCGCTTGCCGCGGAGGACGTCGGCGATCTGGGTCGCCAGCCGGCCCAGGGTCTTGGCCTCGGCGTCGACGACGTACCAGTCCCGCTGGCGGTTCTCCGGTGTGGCAACGTAGGTCTTCATCGCGCGAAAAATCCGCGCCCCGGCACAGCCGGGCGACGCGGGCGGCGGATGATAGCGCCCGCCCGCCGGCGCGGAGGGGCGGTGACCGGCCCGTTGGCGATCCGTTGGGAAATCGTGTTCCCGCGACCGGGGGCGCGGATATACTGCCGCCGCTACATGACCTGCCGAATCCCGCAGCCACGGCTGCGGGGGCGGGGGAACCGGAGGAGAGGTCGAATAGATCTCCCCAAGGGGCGAATCCAGGCACTTGCCCGGTAGCGCTGCTCTCAAGCGCGAGCCCGTCAGCTAACCCCGTAGGCCCCGATACGAGAGAGGCCGTACTTGCACGCTGGCGTCAACCCGAACCGATCGAAGCGGCGAACCGCCACGCTTGGCCTCGCCGTCGGGATCGCGGGCGCCATCGTCATCACGGGAGTCGGAGCCGCCAGCGGGCAGGCGCCGGGCGGGCTCGGCACGCCGCCGCCCCCGAAGATCAAGACCGTCACCTGCGCCAGCCGCTGCCTCGACCTCGACAAGGTCGCCGAGACCGGGACGATCGAGATCTCCGGCCGGGGACTCGGATCGACCGCGCTCGTCAAGTTCAAGTCCGCGGAGGGAAAGCTCAAGGTCGAGCCCGAGAGCGCGAGCGACGAGATCGTCGTCGCGACCGTCCCGGTCGGCGCGGTCAGCGGCAAGGTCTCGACGCTGAGCGCCGCCGGCACCAAGACCTCCGCCCCCGACCCGATCAAGGTGGTCCCGGAGTCGGCGGTCACCGAGGTGGCCGGGTTCTCGATCGAGAGCGCCGAGGCGGTGCCGCGGAAGAGCTTCTTCAAGGGCCGCCAGGAGAGCGAGCTGGACTACCTCTTCAAGGCCGACGAGCCGGCCGACGTCCGGATCGACGTCGTCGACAAGAAGAGCGGCGACGTCGTCGACTCCGCCGTCGAGCGGCGCCTGAAGCCGTTCGAGAACCACAGCTTCAAGTGGGACGGGCTGACCGACTCCGGCAAGGTCGCCAGGAACGGCGACTACCAGTTCAAGGTCTCGCCGCTCAGCGGCGGCCCCGGCGCCGGCGCCGGCTTCCAGTACTTCGACCACATGTTCCCGCTGCGCGGCAAGCACAGCTACGGGGACGGCCTCGGCGCCGGCCGCGGGCATGAGGGCCAGGACGTCTTCGCCAAGTGCGGGACCAAGATCGTCGCCGCTCGCGGCGGCAAGGTCCAGGTCAACGCCTACCACTCCGCCGCCGGCTACTACCTCGTCATCGACGGCGCCAAGACCGGCAAGGATTACGTCTACATGCACATGGAGCAGCGCGGCCGGGCCAAGGAGGGCACGCGCGTCCGCACCGGCGACGTCATCGGCTACGAGTCCGACACCGGCGACGCCCAGGGCTGCCACCTCCACTTCGAGCTCTGGTCCGCGCCGGGCTGGTACGAGGGCGGCCACGTCCTCGACCCGACTCGCCCGCTGAAGAAGTGGGACAGGTACTCGTAGGGGCCTGAGGGCTCGGGCGCGGAGCGCGCCCGAGGGACGTTGGCGGCGAGAGGGAGTGGGCCGGGCGGCCGGCGTGCGACCCCGCCCAATTCCTCCACCAATGGAGGATTGGGACCCTCCCAGGGACCGAATCTTCCGTTGGCGGTCCGGGTGAGCCTCGCCCGCCCTACGGCGCGGCCGGGACCGCTACTCCCACTCGATCGTGCCCGGCGGCTTGCTGGTGATGTCCAGCGCCACGCGGTTGACTCCGCCGACCTCGTTGATGATCCGGTTGGAGGCGCGCTCGAGGAGGTCGTACGGCAGGCGGGCCCAGTCGGCGGTCATGGCGTCGTCGGAGGTGACGGCGCGGATCACGATCGGGTAGGCGTAGGTGCGGCCGTCGCCCTGGACGCCGACCGAGCGGACGACGGGCAGGACGCAGAAGGACTGCCAGAGGGAGCGGTAGAGCTCGGCGGCGCGGATCTCCTCCTGGAGGATCGCGTCGGCCTCGCGGAGGATCTCGAGGCGCTCCTCGTTGACCTCGCCGCCGACGATGCGGATCGCGAGGCCGGGGCCGGGGAAGGGCTGGCGCCAGACCATGCGATCGCTGAGGCCGAGCTCGGAGGCGACGGCGCGGACCTCGTCCTTGAAGAGCATCCGCAGCGGCTCGACGAGCTCGAACTCGAGGTCCTCGGGGAGGCCGCCGACGTTGTGGTGCGACTTGATGGTCGCGGCGCCGGTGCCGCCGCCGGACTCGATCACGTCGGAGTAGAGCGTGCCCTGGACGAGGTAGCGGACGTCGGGGAGCTTGTCCGCCTCCTCCTCGAAGACGCGGATGAACTCCTCGCCGATGATCTTGCGCTTCGTCTCGGGATCGTCGACCCCGGCGAGCCGGTCGAGGAAGCGCTTGCGCGCGTCGACGTGGATCAGCTTGATGCCGAGGCCCTCGCGGAAGTTCTCGACGACCTGCTCGGCCTCGCCCTTGCGCAGCAGCCCGTGGTCGACCAGCACGCAGGTGAGCTGCTCGCCGACCGCGCGGTGGACGAGCGCGGCGGCGGTCGCCGAGTCGACGCCGCCGGAGAGGCCGCAGATGACGCCGCCGTCGCCGACCTGCTCGCGGATCCGGACGATCTGCTCGTCGATGACCGACTCCGCAGACCACCGCTCCTCGCAGCCGGCGATCTCGCGCAGGAACCGCTCGAGGATCTGCTGCCCGTGGGGCGTGTGGACCACCTCGGGGTGGAACTGGATGCCGTAGAGCCCCTTCTCCGGCGCCTCCAGCGCCGCGACCGGCGAGCCCGGGCTCGAGGCCAGCGCGCGGAAGCCGGGCGGCGGCTCGAAGACCGAGTCGCGATGGCTCATCCACGCCTGCTGGGCCTCCGGCAGGCCCGCGAGCAGCTTGCCGCCGCCGTCGAGCAGCGAGAGCTGGGTGCGGCCGAACTCGCCCCGCTCGGCGCCCTCGACCCGCCCGCCGAGGCCGCGGACCATCGCCTGCATGCCGTAACAGATGCCGAGGACCGGGATGCCGAGGTCCAGCAGCTCGGTGCGCAGCTCCGGCGCCCCCGGCTCGTAGACCGAGGCCGGGCCGCCGCTCAGCACGAGCGCCCGTGGCATCCGCCGCCGGATCGTCTCCAGCGACGTGTCGTGTGGCAGCAGCTCGGCGAAGACGCCGCACTCGCGCAGGCGGCGGGCGATGAGCTGCGAGTACTGGCCGCCGAAGTCGAGGACCAGCACCTCCTCGCGATCCGCCCCGACCGAGCCCGGATGCCCCCCTCGTCGGTGACGACGGGGGCGTCGATCGGCTGATCGGTCAGTGCGGGAGGTGCCGCCTCGGCCACTTCGCGCCGGCCCTCAGTCGTCGGCGACGCCGACGCCGTTGGCGACGGCGGCCCGCCCGTTGGACCCCATCCCGACCGACTGCGAGCGCTGCAGCTGCTTGCCCTCGGTCTGCAGCGCCGGCGCGATCATCACCTCGGCCCGGTGGAACGAGGGAATGTCCTCGTACCCGCAGGTCGCCATCGAGGTCCGCAGCGCGCCCATCAGGTTGAACGTGCCGTCGTTCTCGTTCGCCGGCCCGAGCAGGATCTGCTCGAGCGTGCCGTCCTGGTGAGTGGCGACGCGGGTGCCGCGCGGCAGCGAGGGGTGGAACGTCGCCATCCCCCAGTGGTAGCCGCGGCCCGGGGCCTCCTTGCCGCGGGCGAGCGGCGAGCCGATCATCACGGCGTCGGCGCCGCAGGCGATCGCCTTGGAGACGTCGCCGCCGGTCCGCATGCCGCCGTCGGCGATCACGTTGCAGTACTGGCCGGTCTCGAGCATGTGCTGGGAGCGGGCCGCCGCGACGTCCGCGATCGCGGTCGCCTGGGGGACGCCGATCCCGAGGACGCCGCGCGTCGTGCACGCGGCGCCGGGACCGACCCCGACGAGCACGCCCACCGCGCCGGTCCGCATCAGGTGCAGGCCGGTCGAGTAGGAGGCGCAGCCGCCGACGATGCACGGCACCGGGGCGTTGGCGATGAACTCCTTCAGGTTCAGCGGCTCGGCCGCCGAGGAGACGTGCTCGGCGCTGATCACGGTGCCCTGGACGACGAGGATGTCGAGCCCCGCCTCGAGCGCGACCTCGTGGTACTCGCCGACCTTCTGCGGGGTCAGCGAGCCGCACGCCACCGCGCCCTCGGCCTTGATCTCCTCGATCCGCTGGGCGATCAGCTCGGGCTTGACCGGCTCGGCGTAGATCTCCTGCATCAGCGCGGTCGAGGTGCCGGGAGGAGCCTTGGCGATCCGCTCGAGCTGCTCGTCGGCGTCCTCGTAGCGGGACCAGATCCCCTCGAGGTTGAGCACCCCGAGCCCGCCGAGCTTGTTGATCAGCGCCGCCGTCTTCGGGCTGACGACGCCGTCCATCGCCGAGGCGAGGAGCGGGAGCTCGAACCGGTACGGCCCGAGGTTCCAGGTGATGTCGATGTCGTCGGGGTCGCGCGTACGCCTCGACGGCACGATCGCGATGTCGTCGAACCCGTAGGCCCGGCGTGCCTTCTTACCCCGTCCGATCTCGACTTCCAACTGGCGCTGCTCCCTCTCTCGCTTTCGGAACGACGATTGTAGGCCGCGGGCCCGGCGGGCTTTGGGGCCTCGTCACTCGGAAACTGCGGGATAACGGCGCGGCGGCGGGGCCGCGAGGGGCGCTCAGGCGACCTGGGAGGCCTGATCCAGCCGCCGGACCGTCACCCGGTCGACGAGCTTCGCGACCTCGTTGGGGTCGAGCGAGCCCGCTCCCAGGTGCTGGGTCGACTCGGCGCCGCAGGCGACGCCGTAGGCGAGGCAGGTCTCGGCCGAGAGCCCGGCGCGGCGCGACTTCACGTAGCCGGCGACGAACGCGTCGCCGGAGCCGGTGCTCGCGACGGTCGCGAGCGGGGCGATCGTCACCTCGTGGCGGCGTCGCGCATGCGGGCCGCCGGTGGCCGCGACGCAGCCCTGGCCGGTCGTGATGATCGCCTCCTCGGCTCCCATCTCCAGCAGCCCCGTGAGCCCGGTGGCGAGGTCCTCGGGCTCGGTGAACTCGTAGCCCACCGCCTCCTCGGCCTCGGCGACGTTCGGCGCGACGACGGCGGGCTGCGCGCGCAGACCCATCCGCATCGGCTCGCCGTCGACGTCGAGCAGCGTCGGCACGCCGGTCTCGCGGACCCGCGCGATCAGCTCGCCGTACGTGTCGACGTCGCACCCCGGCGGCAGCGAGCCCGCGATCACGCAGAAGTCGGCGCCGGAGGCGAGGTAGAGCAGCCGGTCGGTGAACCGCTCGAGGTCGGCGGCGGTGACGTGCGGGCCCCGCTCGTTGATCTCGGTCTGCTCGCCGGAGGTCGGGTCGACGATCGACAGGTTCGTCCGCGAGTCGCCGGGAAGCTCGATGAAGTCGTAGAGGACCTGGTCGGCGTCGAGGAGCTCGCGGATGCGGCCGCCGGTCGGCCCGGCGGCGAACCCGGTCGCGATCACCGGCTCGCCGAGGCACTTGAGCGCGCGCGCGACGTTGACGCCCTTGCCCCCTGCGGCGCGACGCGAGTCCACCGCGCGGTGTCGCTGCCCGAGCGTCACGCGTGGCACGGCCACGGTGCGGTCGAGCGCGACGTTGAGCGTCACGGTCAAGATCATCGGGCTCCCCCTTGCTCCTCTCTCCGCCGGTGCCGTTCCATCCGGCTACGTGTTCTTTCCTCCGCGCTCCGCCCGCCCCCGGCTCCGCCTCCGTGGCGATCTCTGCGGCGGCGAATCGCCAGCGTCACACCGATCAGTATGACAATCGCCACCAACGCGATCGCGGCGACGACGAACGGCCCACCGATCCGGTCGACCCAGCTCGGCGCGGCGACGGCCGTGGCGGCGACGAGCGGCACGCGGCCGACGACGTCGCCGTCGAGCGTCACCGTCGCGGTCCCCAGCCGCTCCCCCTCCTCGATCGGCCCCTCGACCTCCAGCGGCGCGTCGACCCGCGTCCGCAACTCCTGATCGGCCCGGGCCCGCACCTCGACCCTGCGGCCGGCGAGGAGCGCGAGCGGCTCGTCCTCGTACCGCGCGGCGGCGCTCGCCAGCTCCTTCCCGGCGGGGAACGGGGAGCGGTCGCGGTAGAGCGAGAAGCCGTAGTCGAGGAGCTCCTCCGACTCGGCGTCGCGTGTCGCCTCGCTGCTCGCGCCGAGCACGACCGAGAGCAGCGGCACGCCCTTGCGCTTGGCCGAGGCGACGAGGACGTATCCGGCGTCGAGCGTGTGGCCGGTCTTGACGCCGTCGACGGTCGGGTCGGAGAGCATCAGCGTGTTCCGGGTGACGACGTGGCGGGGGACCGAGCCGCTCTCGAGGTCGGCCTCCGGTGTGGCAACGATCCGCCGGAACCGCTTGTCGTCGAGGAGCTCCTCGCTCAGCGCCGCGAGGTCGGCCGCGGTGGAGTAGTTCCCGGGCTCGTCGAGGCCGATCGGGTTCGAGTAGCTGGTGTCCTCGAGGCCGAGGCCGGCGGCGGCCTCGTTCATCCGCTCGACGAAGCCGTCCTCGGAGCCGCCGACGCCGACCGCGACCGTCTCCGCCGCGTCGTTGGCGCTCGGCAGCATCATCGCCAGCAGCAGGTCCCGGACCGTCAGCCGCTCGCCCTCGGTCAGGCCGGCCACCGACTCGGCCGGGAGCGGCGTATACGGCGGCACCCGCAGCTCGTCGGAGAGCTTCAGCTCCTGGAGCGCGACGTAGGCGGTCATCAGCTTGGTCGTGCTCGCGATCGAGCGGCGCTCGGTCGCACGATGGTCGGCGAGCTCGGCGCCGTCGCGGGGGTCGACGAGGATCCACGCCGCGGCGTCGAGCTTCGGAGCCGGCGGCGATGCCTCGGCGCCCGCCGCCGCGAGCGCCGCGAGCACGGCGACGAGCGCGCAGGCCGCGGCAACGGCCGCCCGCCGCGGCGCGGTGGCCCGCCGGGCGCGCCCTAGTGGAGCTTCAGCTCGTCGCCCTCGTTCAGGGTCGCCGGGTCGATGTCGGGATTGAGCCGCTCGATCCGGTCGAGGGAGATGTCGAACTTCTCGGCGATCGAGCTCAACGAGTCGCCGGGCTCGACGACGTAGGTCCGCGGGATCTCGCCCTTCTTCTCGCTGGAGACCGTCGTCTCGCCCCCGCCGCTGCCGGACTCGTCGCCCACCGAGGAGTTGACGATCACGATGACGGCGACCACGACCGCGACCAGCGCCAGCGGGGCGAGGATGCGCGGGACCCAGGACGTCTGAGTCGAGCTCCGCCAAGGCTCGCTGGGATCGGCCATCGGGGCGATGGTACGTCAACTTCTCGCCCCTCAAGCGTTCCGCAACGTCGCTTGCGGACCCGATTGCGCGCCGGCGGAGGCGGCGATCACGCCGGTCAGCACCGTTCCCTCCCCGAGCTCGCGGACCGCCGCCGCGACCCGCTCGGGCGCGCCCTCACCCTCGGTGGCGACGAGGACGACGCCGTCCGTTCGCTCGGCGAGGGCCGTCGCCTCCGGGTCCGGCGCCGGCGGCCCGGAGACCAGGACGAGGTCGTAGACGCGCGGCAGCCGGTCGAGCAGCGCTTCCAGGCGGCCGGGGTCGATCTCCTCCGCCGTCCGCGCGCGACGCTCCCCCGCGGGCAGGCAGACGACCGAGCGGCCACGCCCGAGCGGCACCGCCCGGAGGACGTCGCGCGGGCCCGCGTCCCCCTCGAGGTAATCGGCGAGGCCGGGGGCGCCCTCGGCCCCGGCGAGATCGGCGAGGGCCGGCTCGCGAGTGGCGGCGTCGACGGCGATGACGGTCAGCCCGAGCTCCGCCGCGGTGACCGCCAGCGCCAGGGCGGTCTCGGGCGCGCCGGAGCCGGGCCCGGCGCCGAGGACGGCGAGCCGGCTCGGCGCCGAGCCGGCGTCGATCTCGAGCTCGTCGGCGAGCAGCTCGATCGCCGCGGCTCCCTCGGGATCCAGCGAGAGCCGGCCGCCGGGAGAGCGTGAGATCAGGCGGGCGGGCTCCACCCGGGCCGCGAGCACCGGGCCCGCGAAGGCCTCGGCGAGGCCCCCGGCCGCCGGCGCGGCACGGGCCGGAACGGGAGCCGGGGAGGGCTCCCGCTCGCCGCGAGCACGTTCGCGCGGAGCGGCGCGGCGGGCGAGCAGCAGCGCCGCGAGCCCGCCGAGCAGGAGGCCGGCGAGGAGCCCGATGGCGCTCGAGGTGACCGCGGAGCGGTTCTCCGACGGCTCCGGCGGGATCACCGCCTGCGCCCCGCGCTCGAGCCGGTCCCCGCCCTCCTCGACGATCGCGTCGGCGTAGCCCTCGGCCGTCGCGGCGGCGATGTCGGGCGCATCGGCCGTCGCGCGGACGACGACGCCGCCGTCGCGCGGGGCGGGCACGACCTCGACGTCCGACAGCAGGTCGCCGCCGGCGACGTCGCCGCCGAGCAGGGTCGATGCGGTCAGCGCGACTCGCTGGCTCTCGCCGCGCGCGGCGACCCGGGCCAGCTCGGCCCGATCGACCGTCTCGCCCTCGTCCGGCGGCACCACGACCCCGGCGGTCGCCGTGTAACGCGGCACGTCGGCGATCCCCCAGAGGAAGCCCGCGAGCAGGCCCAGGAGGCCGAGCGCGATGACGATCCGCGCGCCCACCGGGATGGACGCCGCCGCGCCGTCGGCGGCGTCGGTGACGTCGCTCACATCTCCTCCGGCGCCTCGATGCCGAGCAGGTCGAGTGCGCGGGCGATCACCGCGCGCGAGGCGCCGCATATCTCCAGCCGCGCCGCCTCGAGGCCGGGCTCGGCGCCGACGACGCGGCAGTCGCGGTAGAAGGCGTGGAAGGCGGCGGCGAGCTCACGCGCGTAGGTGCTGATCGAGTGCGGCTCGCGCTGGTCCGCGGCTCGCTCGACCTGCTCCGGGAACGAGAGGAGCTGGGCGATCAGCGCCCGCTCTGCCGGCTCCATGCTCCCGGCGGGGACGTCGGCGGGATCGCCGCCGGCGCCGCGGTCCTCGGCCGCCCTGAAGATCGAGCAGATCCGCGCGTGGGCGTACTGGACGTAGTAGACGGGGTTGTCTGAGGACTGCCGCCGCGCCAGCTCGAGGTCGATGTCGAGCGCGGTGTCGTGGCTGCGCTGGAGCATGAAGAAGCGCGTCGCGTCGACGCCGATGTCGTCGACGAGCTCGTCGAGCGTCGCGAAGTCGCCGCGGCGCTTCGACATCCGCGCCCGCTCGCCGCCGTCGAGCAGGTTGACCATCTGCATGATCTCGACCTCGAAGGCGTCGTCGCCGGCGCCGAGGGCCTCGATCGCCGCCTTCATCCGGTCGACGTAGCCGTGGTGGTCGGCGCCCCAGACGTCGATCATCAGCTCCGCCCCGCGGCGCATCTTGTCGCGGTGATAGGCGATGTCGGGAGCGAAGTACGTCGGCGCGCCGTCGGAGCGGATCAGGACCCGGTCCTTGTCGTCGCCGAACTCCGTCGTCCGTAGCCAGGTGGCGCCCTCGCTCTCGTAGACGAGCCCGCGCTCGCGGAGCGCGGCAATCGCGTCCTCGAGCGCGCCGCTCTCGTGCAGCGCCAGCTCCGAGCTCCAGCGGTCGAACTCGATCCGGATCCGGGAGAGGGACGCGCGGATCGCCTCGACCATCAGCTCGACGCCGCGCCGCGAGAGCGCCTCGGCGTCGAGGTCCCCTCCCCCCTCGGACTCGATCCGCTGCGCGAGCGCGGCGACGTAGTCGCCCTGATAGCCGCCCTCGGGGATCTCGCCGCCGCGCAACCGCGCAGCGATCGACTCGCCGAACAGCCGGATCTGCGACCCGGCATCGTTGAGGTAGTACTCGCGGGAGACGCGATGGCCGGCGAAGCCGAGGACGCGGGCGAGCGAGTCGCCGTAGGCGGCGTGGCGGCCGCTGGCGACCGTCAGCGGCCCGGTCGGGTTGGCGCTGACGAACTCGACGTTGATCTCGCGCGGCTCCGCGACGACGCCCGAGCCGAAGTCCGCGCCGGCGTCGAGCACGTGGCGGGCGGCCGCGCGCATCCAGCGCTCGGACAGGTGGAGGTTGAGGAACCCGGGGCCGGCGACCTCGATCCGCTCGGCCGAGTCGCCGAGCCGCGAGCCGATCCCGCTCGCGAGCTCCTCGGCCACCTCGCGGGGCGGCCGGCCGACGACCGGCGCGGCGAGCATCGCCGCATTCGTCGAGTAGTCGCCGAGGTCGGGGCGCGGCGGCCGCTCGAGGTTCGCCGGGCGGATCCCCTCGCGCAGGTCGGCGACCGACGCGGAGACTGCGGCGCGGAGCTCCGAGATCGGATCGCTGGCGGCGGTCGGGCTCATGCCGGAGGGACTCTAGATAGCGCGGGGCCGGCGGCTCAGCTCGCCGACAGTTCCCAGACGGTCCCGCGCAGCTCCTCCGCCGCCGCGGCGGGATCGTCCGCTCCGGCGACGCTGCGGGAGGCGGTGACGAGCGCCGACGACGGGGTCGCGAAGGCCGGCCCGAGGGCATCGGGGGAGCCGCCCTGGGCGCCGACCCCCGGGAGCAGGAAGATCGCCTTCGGCATCAGCTCGCGGAGCCGCGCGATGTAGCGGGGCTCGGTGGCGCCGACGACCGCGCCGGCGCCGCTCGTCCCGCCGGAGCCGGCAAGCCGCGGGGCGAGCGCGTCGACCTCGCGGGCGATCCGCTCGTGCAGCGGGCCCTCGGGGGTCTCGGCGTCGAGCAGTTCGGCGGCGCTCGGGTTGGAGGTGCGGACGAGGACGAAGATGCCCGCACCCGCACCCGCCGCCGCTGCGACGAGCGGCTCGAGCGAGTCCGACCCGAGCAGCGGGTTGAGGGTCGCGGCGTCGGCGCCGAGCCCGGCGATCCGCCCCCACGGCGACTCGGTCGCGCCGAAGAGCGCGTCGGCATAGGCCTCGGCGCTGACCGGGACGTCCCCGCGCTTGCCGTCGGCGATCACCAGCAGGCCGGCATCGTGCGCGGCGGCGACGGTCTCCTCGAGCGCCCACCAGCCGAGGGCGCCGAGCGCCTCGAAGCGTGCGAGCTGCGGCTTGACCGCGACGCAGGCCGGGCCCGCCTCGTCGATCAGCCGCCGGCAGGCGGCGGCGACCGCGGCGGCGGCCCGCTCTCGGGGCGCGCCGACCGCGGGAGCCGGGCCCGAGGCCCAGGGCTCGGCCCCGGGAACCGGGTCGAGCCCCAGGCAGACCTGACTGCGGCGCTCCTCTACGAGCGCCGCCAGCCGGTCAGCGAACGGCGTCTCTACGACGACTTGACGGCGTTCTTGAGTGCCGCGCCCGCCGAGAACTTCGGCACCTTGCCGCCGGGGATGGTGATCCGCTCGCCGGTGCGAGGGTTCACGCCCTGGCGCGGGCCGCGCTCGTTGACGCTGAACTTGCCGAAGCCGGTGAAGTTGACGTCCTCGCCCGCCTTGAGAGCGTCGACGATCCCGTCGAGGACGGCCTCCACGGCATCGGATGCTTCCTTCTTGCTGCCGACGCCGTCGGCGATGCGGTCGATGAACTCAGCCTTCGTCATGTGGGATTCCTCCTGTTCGGATGCAGGGCGGCGCGGACCCTAACAGCGTCCCTCGGACGCAACTTTCCGCCACCGGGGCCGAAAACCGGCTTGGACAGTGGAAATCCCTGCACCGGGCGGCGATCCGGAAGGCGCTCGGAGGGGTCCAGCCGGACCGCCCGATCCGCGCATCGGCCAACCCCCGCCTACGATGTGCGCCGCGGGCGCCGCCTCCGTAGGGCGCGTCCGGCAACGCCATGCGAGTAGCCGTCTTCAGCGACATCCACGCGAACCTCCCCGCCCTCGAGGCGGTGCTGAGCGATGCCGACGAGACCGGCGTCGACGAGCTCTGGTGCCTCGGCGACGTCGTCGGCTACGGCGCGCACCCCGACGGCTGCGTCGATCTCGTGCGCGAGCGTTGCGACGCGGCCCTGGTGGGTAACCACGATCTCGCGGTGCTCGGCGAGCTCGACACGTCCACCTTCTCGACCGCCGCCGCCGCCGCGGTCGAGTGGACCGCGGCGGAGTCCTCGAAGGCGAGCCTCGACTTCCTGGCCGGGCTCGTGCCGGCGGACGAGAGCCGCGCCGCCGCGCTCTACCACGCCTCCCCCCGCGACCCCGTCTGGGAGTACGTGCTCTGGCCCGAGCAGGCGGCCGAGTGCCTCCAGGTTCAGGGCAAGCGCGTCAGCTTCGTCGGCCACTCCCACGTCGCGCTCTTCTTCTCCGCCGAGGAGGGCACCGAGGGCGAGGAGTCCCCGCCGGAGGCGCGGGGCTGGCAGGCGGGGGCCGGCACGCGCCTGGAGATCGATCGCGGCCGCTGGCTGATCAACCCCGGCAGCGTCGGCCAGCCGCGCGACGGCGACCCGCGCGCCGCCTGGCTCGAGCTCGACACCGACGACTGGCAGGCGACCTACCACCGCGTCGACTACGACATCGACCGCGAGGCCGACGCGATCGAGGCCGCCGGCCTGCCGAAGCACCTCGCAAAGCGACTGTACGTGGGCAGATGAGGCCGCAGCTACACTCGCCGCGGATGGCGCTCGGACGTCAGATCGCCCTCCTTGCCGCGCTTGCCGCCGCCCTCTTCGCCCTCGCCGGATGTGGCGGTGGCGACGACACGACGAGTGCCGACATCGCCCCCGCGATCAGCGACGCGATCAACGGCAAGCTCGACCAGATCCAGGAGCGGGTCGCGGAGAACAACTGCACCGGCGACAACTCCGCGGAGAGCAGCCTGACCGAGCTCCAGAGCGACGTCGACGAGCTCCTGTCGGGCGAGGACGAGCAGTTCGTATCCGACCTGTCGGAGATGCTCGACCAGCTCGGCACCCAGATCGACGAGCAGTGCCTGGAGGAAGCTGACACGACGACGAAGTCGACGACCTCGACGACGGCCACCGACACCGTCGAGGTGCCGTCGACGACCGACACGACCACCACCGACTCGACGAAGGACGAGCCCACCTCGACGACGACTGAGCCCACGACGCCGGAACCCCCGGATAATCCCGGCAACGGCCCGCCGACCACGACCCCGCCCGGTGGCGGGGGGACGCCCGGCGGCGGCGAGCCCGGCGGCGGCCCGGGCGGAAGCGGCGGCTTCACGCCCGGCAAGAAGGCGCCGAAGGACAAGAAGCACAAGAAGCACAAGAAGGACAAGCCGAAGCACGGCAAGCCGAAGGACCACGAGAAATGAGCCCAGGAACCATCTCCGACCGATACGAGCTCGAGGACCGGCTCGGCAGCGGCGGGATGTCGACCGTCTACCGCGCGACCGATCGCGTCCTCGAGCGCACCGTCGCGGTCAAGGTCCTCGCCGAGCACCTCTCAGACGACGAGAAGTTCGTGGCCCGCTTCCGCCGCGAGGCGCTCGCGGTCGCCAAGCTCGTCCACCCGAACATCGTCCAGGTCTACGACACGGGCGTCGACCAGGGGCGCCACTTCATCGTCATGGAGTACGTCGAGGGCAAGTCCGGCGCCCAGCTCCTCCAGCGCGACGGCGCACTGCGGCCAGGGACGGCGGTCGAGATCGCCGCGCAGGCCTGCGCCGGCCTCGAGTACGCCCACCGTCAGGGCATCATCCACCGCGACGTCAAGCCCGGGAACCTGATGGTGATCGGCGGCCCCGCCGGCGGCCCGCCGGAGATGACCGTCAAGCTCGCCGACTTCGGCATCGCCCGGGCCGCCGAGCAGACCCGGCTCACCCAGGTCGGCTCGGTCGTCGGCACCGCCGCCTACCTCTCGCCGGAGCAGTCCCGCGGCGAGGAGGCGACCCCGATCTCCGACGTCTACTCCCTCGGCGTCGTCGTCTACCAGCTGCTCACCGGGCGCCTCCCCTACGAGGGCAACAGCCTCGCCGAGCTCGCGATCCGCCGCGAGAACGAGCGCCCGCTGCCGCCGACCAGCTACAAGCCCGACATCCCCGAGGCGCTCTCCCAGGCCGTCCTCCGCGGGCTCGAGAACGAGCCTGAGGACCGCTACGTCGACGCGCTCGCCTTCGCGGCCGCCCTCCGCGCCGGCCTCTCCGGCATCCCCCCGGCGGCCGACGACGCGACCACCAACGTCGTCGGCGCCGGCGCCAGCACCGCCGCGACCCGCGTCGCCACCCCGCGCGAGCCCCGGACGCCCACCGCGCCCGTTCGCGCCACGCGGCCGCGGCGCAGCCCTCCCCCGCCCCGCCGTCCCATCCCGGCACCGGTCCCCGCCGAGCGCCGCCGCTCGGGCGGCGCCTCCAGCTTCCTCAAGGGCCTCGGCGCCGTGATCCTGATCGCGATCGTCGCCGGCCTGATCGCCGCCGCGATCCTCCTGGCCACCGACGCCGGCCAGGAGAGCGCCGTCGGCAAGGCGATCGGCGACACCGTCGACCAGTCGGTCCAGGGGATCAAGGACTTCGTCACCGAGAACACTCAGTAGGCGCATGCGCCGGGGGGTCATCGTCGCGCTGCTCGCCGCCACCGCGATCGGCCTGCCGCCCACGGGCGCCGCAGCGTCCGTGCGGGAGCCACCGCGGGTCAGCGCGGCACCGAGCTCCCGAACGATGGCCGCGGCAATGGCCGCGGCTTCTGCGAGCGCGAGGGCGATGAGTCCACCCACATGCGGATCGTGGCGATGGCCTCATCTTCCGGAGCAGCGACAACGCGCTCCGCACCAGCCGCTGCTGAGCGATCGCGCGCTGCCCATCCCGATCGCTGTACGTGAAGCCATTTGAGCCGCATAGGGCGGCACATGTGGCTTCACGTCGGTGAGGACGCGACCCTTCACAAGACACGAGGGGCCGCGTCGCGGCCCCTCGCATCGTCGACGTCCGTCTCTTTGACTACTTCTCGGTGCCGGCGCCCTCGATGGCGGGCTGCTCGTCACCAGAGCCGATCTTCACCCGATGCGGCTTGCGCTCCTCGGGCTTGGGGATGTGGACCTCGAGGACGCCCTGGTCGAACTTCGCGGAGACGCGCTGGGCGTCGACGCCGCGAGGCAGCGTCAGGGCGCGGGAGAAGCGGCCGAAGCTGCGCTCGGCGCGGTGGTAGCCGCGCCCGTTCTCACGCCGCTCGTCCTTGCGCTCGCCGCTGATGGCGAGGACGTTGTCCTTGACCTCGATCGCGATGTCGTCCTCGGTCATACCGGGAAGGTCGGCGGTGAGGACGAGCTCCTCGTCGGTCTCGGCCAGGTCCATCGCGGGGATCCAGCGTCGCGCCCCGTTGCCGCCGCGC
This sequence comes from uncultured Solirubrobacterales bacterium, assembly GCA_963823565.1. Classification (GTDB taxonomy): domain Bacteria; phylum Actinomycetota; class Thermoleophilia; order Solirubrobacterales; family 70-9; genus RHKX01. Next base: position 181,359 of record CAWGLR010000001.1, read on the forward strand.
CCGAAGAAGCCCTCGAACACGCGGTTCATCTCGGACTGCAACGAGTCGACCTCGGTGACCGGGTCCCAACGTACGAGTGTGTTCATCTCTCGATCCTCCTGAGTCGAGCCTCGGTGGAGGCGGTGCTCCAAAAGACGGGTCCCAGTGTACTGATCTAAGTGGTTGTCTGTCAAGTTTCCAGGTCAGACGATGTGAGGTTTCCTGCCTCCCAGGGTGGCGCTCCGGCCAGGATCGCGTCGCGGTAGGCGGAGAGCGCGCCCGCGCGGATCGCCTCCCGCGCCCCACGCACGAGCTCGCGGGTGTAGACGAGGTTGTGGATCGTCAGCAGCCGCACCCCGCTGAGCTCCTCGGCACGCGACAGGTAGTGAACGTAGGCGCGGCTGTAGCGGGTACAGGCGAGGCAGGGACAGCCCTCGACGAGCGGGCCGGGCTCCTCGCGATTGGAGTTGCGGCGGACGTCGTAGCGCCAGCGGCCGTCCGGGAGCGGCGCGAGGGCCATCCCGTGCCGCCCGAGCCGGGTCGGCACAGCGCAGTCGAAGGTGTCGATACCGCGGGCGATCCCCTCGACGAGGTCGTCGGGTTCGCCGATCCCGAGCAGGTGCTTGGGCCCCCCGGCGGGCAGGTGGCCCATCGTCATGTCGAGGACGCCGTACATCTGCTCCTTGTCCTCCCCGAGCGTGCCGCCGATCGCCAGGCCGTCGACGCCGGCCGCGGCCACCGCCTCCGCCGAGGTGCGCCGCAGGTCCTCCCAGGTGCCGCCCTGGACGATGCCGTAGACCGCCTGGCCCTCCGGGCCCTCGGCCCGGTGCCAGTCGAGGCAGCGCTCGAGCCAGCGGTGCGTCCGCTCGGTCGAGGCCGCGGTGTAGTCGCGGTCGGCGTGGAACGGCGTGCACTCGTCGAAGACCAGCGCGATGTCGGAGCCGAGCTGGGCCTGCACCTCCATCGATCGCTCGGGCGAGAGGAACTGCTCGGAGCCGTCGCGGTAGGAGCGGAAGGCGACACCGCGCTCGGCGATCTCCAGCACGCCGCCCTCGAGCGCCGGGCGCCCGCGCCGGCCCTTGATCTCGTCGGCGACCGCGCCGTGGGCGAGGGAGAAGACCTGGAAACCGCCCGAATCGGTGATGATCGGCCGCTCCCAGCCCATGAAGCGGTGCAGGCCGCCGAGCTCGGCGATCAGCTCCGACCCCGGCGCCAGCATCAGGTGGTAGGTGTTGCCGAGGACCATCTCGTAGCCGAGCTCGGCGACCTCGGCGGCGAGCATCGACTTGACCGACCCGCGGGTCGCCAGCGGCACGAAGCAGGGGGTCTCGACCGGCCCATGGGGCGTGTGGAGGACGCCGGTGCGGGCGGCGCCGTCGGTGGCGGTGATCTCGAAGCGGAGGCGCTCGGGCTCGCTACGCATTCGCGCGCAGCGTACGGCCCGTCATCCCGGGCGGCTGCTCGATGCCCAAGAGGTCAAGCGCCGTCGGCGAGACGTCGGCGAGGATGCCGCCGTCGCGCAGCTCGATGCCGTGGACCGTCGCGATCAGCGGCACCGGGTTGGTCGTGTGGGCGGTGTTGGGGGAGCCGTCGGCGTTGAGCATGTGCTCGGAGTTGCCGTGGTCGGCGGTGATGAGGCAGGCGCCGCCGGACTCGTGCACGGCGCTCACGACCTCGGCGAGGCACTCGTCGACCGCCTCGATCGCCCGCACCGCCGCCGGGATGACGCCGGTGTGGCCGACCATGTCGGGGTTGGCGAAGTTGATGATCCCGAAGCGGTAGTCGTCCTCCCTCCACTCGGAGGTGAAGGCCGCGGCGGCCTTGCGAGCGCTCATCTCGGGCTCGAGGTCGTAGGTCGGGACGTCGCGCGGGGAGTCGGCGAGCCGCCGCTCCTCCCCCGGCCACGTCCGCTCGCGGCCGCCGTTGAAGAAGTAGGTGACGTGCGCGTACTTCTCGGTCTCGGCGACGTGGAGCTGGCGCCCGCCGGCCGCCTCGACGACCTCGGCCATCGTCGTCGCCGGCGCCGTCGGCGGGAACGCGACCGGGTAGGTCCACTCCTCGCGGTAGCTCGCCATCGTCGAGATGTCGAGCTCGGGGACCTTGCCGCGCTTGAAGCCGTCGAACGCAGGATCGCCCAGCGCCGCGACGATCTCGCGCATCCGGTCGGGGCGGAAGTTGAAGGCGATGACGACGTCGCCGTCGGCCATCCCGTCGTAGTCGCCGATCACGGTCGGCTCGATGAACTCGTCGGTCACGTCCGCGTCGTAGGAGCGCTTGACGGCCTTCTCGGCGCTGTCGGCCTGCTCGCCCTCGGCGTTGACGATCGCCCGGTAGGCCTTCTCGATCCGCTCCCAGCGGTGGTCGCGGTCCATCGCATAGAAGCGGCCGCTCACGGTCCCGATCCGGCCGGCGCGGTGCAGCCAGCGCTCGACCTCCTGGATGTAGCCGGCGCCGCCGGTCGGGCTCGTGTCGCGGCCGTCGGTGAAGGCGTGGACGACCGGGTCGGGCACGCCCTCGTTGGCGGCGAGCTCGATGCACGCCTCGATGTGCTCCCAGCCGGAGTGAACGCCGCCGTCGGAGACGAGCCCCATCAGGTGCAGCCGCCCCCGCGGGCTCTTGCGCGCCCGCTCGCAGGCGCCGACGAGCACCTCGTTCTCGAAGAAGCTGCCATCGGCGATCGCGCCGTCGATCCGCGCCAGGTCCTGCTTGACGACCGAGCCGGCACCGAGGTTGAGGTGGCCGACCTCGGAGTTCCCCATCTGGCCCTCGGGGAGCCCGACGTCGGGGCCGGAGGCGGAGAGCTGGGTGCGCGGGTAGGCGCCCCAGAGCTCGTCGAAGGTCGGCGTCGACGCCTGCGAGACGGCGTTCCCCGGTCCCGGTTCGGCGAGCCCCCAGCCGTCGAGGATGATCAGCGCCAGGCGGGGAATCGGGACGCCGGTGTGGCCGTCGGGGAGGCTCATCGCGCTGCCACGCTATGCCGCAGCGACGATCGCCGCGAAGTCCTCGGGGTCGAGGCTGGCGCCGCCGACGAGCGCCCCGTCGATCTCCTCGCGGCCGAGCAGCTCGGCCGCGTTGGCGGGTTTGACCGAACCGCCGTAGAGGATCCGGGTCGCCTTCGCCGCCTCCTCGTTGCGGCTCGCGATCAGCGAGCGGATGAAGCCGCAGGCGTCCTCGGCCTGCTCGGAGGTGGCCGTCTTGCCCGTCCCGATCGCCCAGATCGGCTCGTAGGCGATCACGACGTCGGCGAGCCGCTCGTCGGGGACCCGGCAGAGGTCGGCCTCGATCTGGCGCCGCAGGACGCGGTCGGTGTCGTTGCGCTCGCGCTCCTCCTCGCTCTCGCCGCAGCAGAGGATCGGCAGCAGCCCGTTCTCGAGGGCGACCGGCACCTTGCGGGCGAGCGCCTCGTCGGTCTCGCCGAACATCTGCCGACGCTCGGAGTGGCCGAGGACGACCGCGAGCGCGCCGGCGTCGAGCAGCATCGCCGCCGAGACCTCGCCGGTGTAGGCGCCGCTCCCCTCGAAGTGCATGTTCTGCGCCGCGATCTCGACGCTTCCGCCCTTGGCCGCCTCGGCCACGGCGGGGAGCGCCAGGAACGGCGGGCAGATCACGACCTGCGCCTCGCAGTCCTCGACCTTCGGCAGGAGGACGTCGCAGAACTCGACCGCCTCCTCGGCGTTCTTGTTCATCTTCCAGTTCGCCGCGATCAGCGGCCTGCGGTCGCTCACGTTCCCTCCTTCGCGTCCTTGAGCGCCTCCGGCGTGGAGGTGCGGAGCGCCTCCACGCCGGGGAGCTCCTTGCCCTCGATCAGCTCGAGCGACGCGCCGCCGCCCGTCGACAGCCAGTCGACCTTCTCCGCCAGCCCGAACTGGGCCAGCGCGGCGCCGGAGTCGCCGCCGCCGACCACGGTGGTCGCCGAGGTCGCCGCGACGGCCTCGGCGACGGCGCGGGTGCCGGCCGCGAACGGCGCGAGCTCGAACGCCCCCATCGGCCCGTTCCAGAAGACGGTCCCGGCGCCGGCGATCGCGTCGGCGTAGGCGCCGGCGGTCGTCGGGCCGATGTCGAGGCCCATCATCCCGTCGGGCACGTCGACGCCGCTCAGCTCCCGCGGCTCGGCGTCGGCGGAGAAGCTCTCGCCGAGCACCAGGTCGGTGGGCAGGCGCAGCTCGCAGTCGGAGCTCTCGGCCGCGGCGAGCGCGCGCTCGGCCAGCGGGATGCCCTCCTCCTCGACCAGCGAGCCGCCGGTCGAATGGCCCTGGGCGCGGAAGAAGCTGAAGCACATCGCGCCGCCGATCAGGATCTCGTCGGCGATCTCGAGGAAGCGGTCGATCACCCCGATCTTGTCGCTCACCTTGGCGCCGCCGAGGACGACGGCCAGGGGCCGCCGCGGGTCGTCGAGAACCGAGGTCAGCTCCCGCAGTTCGCGCTCGAGCAGCAGCCCGGCGTAGGCGGGGAGCCGGTGCGCGACCCCCTCGGTCGTCGCGTGAGCCCGGTGCGCGGCGCCGAAGGCGTCGTTGACGTAGAGGTCGGCCAGCGACGCCAGCGCGTCGGCGAGCTCCGGGTCGTTCTTCTTCTCGCCGGGCTCGTAGCGCGTGTTCTCGAGCAGCAGCACGTCGCCGTCGCCGAGGGCCTCGGACGCCTCGCGCACCTCGTCGCCGACGACTGCGGGAGCGAGCCGCACCTCGGTCCCGAGGAGCTCCCCGAGCCGCGCGGCGACCGGCGCCATCGAGAGCTCCGGCTCGCGGTCCTTCGGCCGCCCGAGGTGTGAGCAGAGGACGATCCGCGCTCCCCTCTCCCGGAGCAGCTCGAGCGTCGGCAGCGCGGCGCGGATCCGGGTGTCGTCGCTGACCCCGCCATCCGCGAGCGGGACGTTGAGGTCGGCGCGGACGAGCACCCGGCGCCCCGCCACATCGGCGTCGCGGACCGACGCCTTGCCGAATCGGCCCTTCTCGGTCATCCCGGCTCCCGCCTCGGCGGGGCTAGAGCACCTTGCCGGCGAGCTCGACGACCCGGTTCGAGTACCCCCACTCGTTGTCGTACCAGGCGACGACCTTGACCATCGTGCCCTGCATGACCATCGTCTGCCCGAGGTCGAAGATCGCCGAGTGCGGGTCGCTGACGATGTCGGTGGAGACGATCGGGTCATCCGTGCAGGAGAGGATCCCCTTCAGCGGTCCGCCGGCGGCCGCGACCATCGCCTCGTTGACCTCGTCGGCGGTTGTCTCGCGGTTGACGACCGCGGTGAGGTCGACGACCGACCCGGTCGGGACGGGAGCCCGCATCGAGAACCCGTTGAGCTTGCCGTTGAGCTCCGGCAGAACGATGCCGACGGCCTTCGCGGCCCCGGTCGTCGTCGGGATCAGGTTGAGAGCCGCCGCGCGGGCCCGGTGGAGGTCCTTGTGGGGCATGTCCTGCAGGCGCTGGTCGGCCGTGTAGGCGTGGATCGTCGTCATCAGGCCGTGGTCGATCCCGATGGCCTCATGGAGGACCTTCGCGACCGGCGCCAGGCAGTTCGTCGTGCACGAGGCGTTGGAGATGATGTTGTGCGAGTCCTTGTCGTAGTCCTCGAAGTTGACGCCGAGAGCGACCGTCACATCGGGATCGGTGGCCGGCGCGGAGATGATCACCTTCTTCGCGCCCGCGTCGAGGTGCTTGGCGGCGCCCTCGCGCTTGGTGAAGAACCCCGTCGACTCGATGACGACGTCGACGCCGAGGTCGCTCCAGGGCAGGTCACCCGGATCGCGCTCGGACAGGACCTTGATGTCCGTGCCGTCGACCGAGATCGAGCCCTCGCCCGCCTTCACCTCGCCGGGGAAGCGGCCGAGAATCGAGTCGTACTTGAGCAGGTGGGCCAGCGTGCCCGGGTCGGTCAGGTCGTTGACCGCCACGAACTCGAGGTCCGCACCGGCCTCGTACGCGGCCCGGAAGAGGTTCCGCCCGATCCTCCCGAATCCGTTGATTCCGACCTTGACTGCCACTTCGCCTCCTGGTTTCAGAGTTGTCTCTCGATTGGGGTGCTCGGCGACGCCGCTTCCCGCGAGCGCCGCCAGTCTAAGCCTATGGGTACGCCTGTTCTATCCGTCGCCGCGGGCCGTTTTGACCGTGCCAACCACGTAGCCGAGGGGCGTACGCGGCGTGGCCCCAAGTCTCCAGACGGTCCGGACACTCGAGGAACCGCGAGAGGAGCACCGCGGCGCCTGCCGCTCAGGAGCCAGCGCGGAAAGCCCGTCACAGTTCGAGGACTGAGGCAACTGAAGAGATGATGGACCACGACGACCAGATGCTGGCCAGAAGCCTGAGGCGATCCAAATCAGACCCGCTTGCCTTCAGTGATTTCTACAGACGCACCGCCGACGGCCTCCTCAGGGACTTGACGCGTCGGGTCTTCCTCCCGGAGGTGGCCCTCGACTTGATGGCGGAAACCATGGCGCAAGCGTTCATCGGTCGGCGTAAGTTCAAGGGATCAACCGATGCCGAGGCGCGCGGCTGGCTACATGCCATCGGAGGTCATCAAGTCGCGCTCTACTACCGTCGCCAACGGGTCGAGACGAAGGCCCTCCAACGACTCGGCCTTGAACGTCCTGAACCACCAGACGAAGCAGAATCGCTTCGCATTCAACGCGAGGCCCTGTCAGAGCTCCAGGCGGCTCTAAAGTCAGCGTTGGAAGGCTTACCCCCGGAGCAGCAAGACATCATCGAGCTCCGACTGCTCCGCAACGAGCGATACGACGACATCGCCGTGCGCCTCGGTATCAGCGAGACCGCTGCCCGGGCCAGGGTATCTCGTGCGCTCAAGGCGCTTCGAAACGCAATTCGTGACACGTCAACCCTAAAGGGGACGACTCATGCAACATCCCAGTGACTCCAGCACGTCATTCAGGTCGGTGGACGCATTCGGTAAACAGCTCGACACTGTGTTGCGCCAGGATCAGGCGTCACCGTCGCGGGTGAGCATGAAGCTGATCGCCGGCGTCGCAGGTGTCGCAGCGATGGTTGCCGGAGGTGGGCTCGCCACGGCGGAGCTGCTCGGCAGCGATTCACCTCAGCCCCTGGTGTCCGAGGGCAGTCTCACGGGCGAGCTGGTGTTGACAACCTCCAAGTACGGTGGTGACTGCGAGGATGGCCAACTCGTAGTTGACCTAGTTGAGAACCATGTTGCGACCCGCTGCAACGACGGGTCTTCACCAAACCTCACCCAGGATGAGCAGACTTCGGTTGAGGCGATGATGCGGAAGTGGCTGGCGTCTGCCGGCTGAGTCCCTCGAACCCTGGACAGGCAGGCGGACAGAGGGGCTGGCCGCCTGCCACCCAGGAGCTAGTTGCAGCTACTGCCGGTTCCGAAGACACGGAAGTACGACGGTGGTGGCGACACCACGAAGTTCGCGATGTTGTCACCGGGGTCCATACAACCGACATTGGCACCGGACGAACGGTAGACGCGTACCGCTCGGTTGTTGTAGCGGTTCTTCGCCGAGCGGTTGTAGTCAAACGGAAGCAATGTAGCTTCCCCCGCGCACTCGAGGCCGCAACGATAGTACGTGTTCCCGTCCCACTGCGCGAACTTGTAGAAGCACACGTACTGATCAGGACACGGAATGTCCGAGGCGGCTGCGAGGCCGGCGGGAACCGTTACAACTTCCCCAGCCTCCTGAGGTGAGGACGCGCCTGGATCGCTCCCAGACGAATCCGTACCAGCTCCAGCATCAACCGTGCCGCGGTGACCAGCGGAAGAACTTGAGCGTGATCAGCACGCCGGCGACGCCCCACAGCGCGACGACCGCCAGGTGGCCCCACTCGAAGCCGGCGCCGACGGTCTCGGGGTCGAAGCCGGTGAGGAAGGCTTGGAAGAAATGGCGGATCGGGAAGATCGCGGCGACGTGGAGGACGCTCTCGGGGATCTCCGACTCGGGGACGAACGGGCCGGAGAGGAAGTACAGGGGCAGGACGGTCACGTTGGTGATCGGCGGGGCCGCCTCCTCGCTGGGGATCGCGCAGCTCAACGCCAGACCGAGCGCGGAGAAGGCGAACGTGCCGACGAGCAGGGTGACGACCAGCGCCGGGATGGTCTCGGCCGGGATCTCGACGCTGTAGAGGAAGTGGCCGAGCGCGGTGACGATCACGACCATCAGGATCGAGATCACGAACGCGTTGCCGATGCGACCGCCGATATAGGCCCAGAGGGGGAGCGGGGTGCCGCGGAGGCGCTTGAGGCGGCCGCTCTCGCGCATCTCGACGATCCGCATCGCGACGTTGACGAGGGTCGCCGAGACGACCGCGACGGTGATGATCCCCGGGACGTAGTAGGTCGAGGCCTTGATCCCGAGCTCGTCGATCGTCGCGTTCCCGAACAGCGACGAGAGCAGGATCAGGAAGATCACCGGGAACATGACCGTGAAGAACACGGCCGGCGGGCTGCGCCAGAAGACCTTCTGCTCGTAGCGGAACTGGTGCAGGACGAGGGCGGGCGCGCTCATTCCGCCTCCTCCGAGCCGGTCAGCTCGAGGTAGACGTCCTCGAGGCTCGGGCGGCTCACCTCGAGCCCATCGAGGCTGACGCCGTTGGCGATCGCCCAGCCCGTGAGCTCGTTGAGCGCGCGGGTCGGCTCGCGCGTCGCGAGCACGGTGCGGCCGTTCTCCCGCGTCCACTCGCCGTCGACGCGCTCGCGGAGCTGCGCGGCGGCGCCGTTGGCCGGGGTCTCGAAGGAGACCCGCGTGGCGGCCTCGGAGCGCCCGCCGAGGTCGTCGGGCGTGCCGCTGGCGATGATCCGGCCGTCGGCGATGACGGCGACGTGGTCGGCGAGCGCCTGCGCCTCGTCCATGTAGTGCGTGGTCAGCATCACGGTCTTGCCGAGGTCGCGCAGGCCGGCGATCACCTGCCAGGTCCCTCGTCGCGCGGAGGGGTCGAAGCCGGTGGTCGGCTCGTCGAGGAAGAGCAGCTCGGGGTCGCCGACGAGGGCGACGCCGACGTCGAGCCGCCGCTGCTGGCCGCCGGAGAGGCGCCCGGCCCGCTCGTCGGCCTTCTCGGTCAGCCCGACGAGCCGGATCGTCTCCTCGACCGAACGCGGCTCCGCGTAGTAGCCGGCGTACATCTCGAGCGTCTCGCGGACCGTGAGCAGCGCCTCCATCCGGCACTCCTGGAGGACGAACCCAACCCGCCCGCGCCAGTCGCGGCCCGCCTTCGCCGGGTCGATCCCGAGCACGGTGACGTCGCCCGCGTCGCGCGGCAGATATCCCTCGAGCACCGAGACGGTGGTCGTCTTCCCCGCCCCGTTGGGGCCGAGGAACGCGAAGACCTCGCCGCGCTCGACCTCGAGGTCGACCCCGCGGATCGCCTCGACTTCCCCATAGGACTTGCGGAGCCCGCTGACGCTGATGACCGGATCCGCCACGCGGCGATTATGAACCGGCCGCCGTCTCAGCCTCGGCCACCGGGCTGGCACCGGTCCGATGAAGCTGGCGGTGGATGTCACGCGCGAGCTTGCCGGGGATCCCGGGGACGGCCTCGAGTTCCTCGCGGGAGGCATCGAGGAAGCGCTCGGGCGAGCCGAAGTGGCTGAGCAGCGCCTTCTTGCGAACCGGGCCGACGCCGCGGAGACCGTCGAGGACCGAGGTCGTCATCGACTTCGAGCGGCGGCGGCGGTGCAGGTCGAGGGCGAAGCGGTGAGCCTCGTCGCGGACGCGCTGGAGCAGCCGGTTGGCCTCCGAGTCGCGCGGGATCGGCAGCGGCTCGGAGCGGCCGGGGACGAAGACCTCCTCCTGGCGCTTGGCGAGCGAGACGACGGTCGTCCCGCGCTCGATCAGCGGCTGAAGCGCCTTGACGCCTGCCGAGAGCTGGCCCTTGCCGCCGTCGATCATGATCAGGCCGGGGAGACTGGCGAAGCTGTTGTCGAGCTCGGCGTCGTGTGGGGAGCGCTCGCTCTCTTCGACGTAGCGGTTGAGGCGCCGGCGCAGGACCTCGTCCATCGAGGCGAAGTCGTCGGAGCCCTTGCTCCCGTCCTGGGTGCGGCCGCGGATGTTGAACCGGCGGTAGTCGGACTTCTTCGGCGCGCCGCCCTCGAAGACGACCATCGAGGCGACGGTGTGCTCGGGCCCGAGGTTCGAGATGTCGTAGCCCTCGATCCGGATCGGCACCTCCTCGAGGTTGAGCGCCTCGGCGAGCTCGTCGAGCGCCTGGGTGCGCTGGCGGCGGCGGCGCTCGCGGCGCAGGCCCTCCTGGGCGAGGGCGAGGCGGGCGTTGCGCTCGGCCAGCTCGCGGAGCCGGCGCTTGTCGCCGCGCTCGGCGGCGCGGACCTCGACGATCGAGCCGCGGCGCTCGCTCAGCGCCTCGGCGAGGAGGCCGGTGCTGCCGGCCAGCTCGGGGCCGACGACGACCAGCGGCGGCACCGCCGGTGAGGCCTCGTAGTACTGGGCGACGAACTGCTCGGCGACCTCGTCGATGTCGCGCTCGCCCTGGTTATCGAGGTAGAAGCCCTGGCGCTCGGCGAGGACGCCGTCGCGGACCTGGAAGACCTGCGCGTTGGCGTCAGCGCCCTCGACCGCGACGCCGATCAGGTCGGCGGTCCCGACCTGCTCGCCCGCGACCCGCTGGCGCTCCATCAGCGAGGAGACGGCCGCCAGGCGATCGCGGAACAGTGCCGCGCGCTCGAACTCCTGGGCCTCGGCGGCCTCGTCCATCTTCTCCCGCAGGTCGCGCTCGACGTCGCGGTAGCGGCCGGAGAGGAAGCGGCGGATCGCGTCGATATTGCGTCGGTACTCGTCGGCGTCGATGTAGCCGACGCAGGGCGCCCCGCAGCGCTTGATGTAGTAGTCGAGGCAGGGGACGCCGGAGCGCCGGCCGGGCTCGGGGCCGCCGCAGGTCCGGTACTGGAAGAGCTTGCCGAGCAGCTCGAGCGTCTCGCGGACGCGGCGGGCGTTGGCGTAGGGGCCGAAGTAGGCGCGGCTCGGGCGGTGGCGCTCGCGTGTGAAGTAGACGCGCGGGAACTCCTCGTCGAGGCTGATCCCGATGTAGGGGTAGGACTTGTCGTCGCGGAGCTTGACGTTGAGGACGGGCCGGTGGCGCTTGATGAACTGCTGCTCGGCGAGGAGCGCCTCCGCCTCCGTCTCGGTGACGAGGAAGTCGATCGACTCGATCTCGTCCGCGAGCTGACCGAGCGTCGAGCGGCTCGAGAAGTGGCTGGCGACGCGCTTGCGGATCGACTTCGACTTGCCGACGTAGATCACGCGGTCCTTGGGGTCCTTGAAGATGTAGACGCCCGGCGAGTCGGGGAGCTGCTTGCGCTGCTCGGCGATGCTCTCGCGGCGCCGCTCTCGGTCTTGGCCTGCCACGCGCTCAACTGTAGATAGGCGCCCCAGCGGCATAGACTCGCCGCCGCCCAGCGACGAGAGGAAGGCACCGAGTGAGCGACGAGCAGATCCCGCGGGTGGGACAGCAGCCCGAACTGGAGACCATGCGGCTGGAGGTCGACGGCGACGTCGGCACCCTGACCCTGGACCGCCCCGACGAGCTCAACGCGATGAGCCCGACGATGATCGGCGAGCTGGCGATCGTCTCCGCCCACCTCGCAGACCGGACGCCGATCCGGGCGCTCGTCATCACCGGCAGCGGCCGCGCGTTCTCCGCCGGCGGCGACGTCACCTGGTTCCGCCGGGGGCTCGAGGACCCCGAGGCCGACCTCGTCGCCTCGGTGCGCCGCGGCGCCGACGTCCTCCATCAGGCGATCGTCGACTTCAAGCGCATCCCCTATCCGGTGATCGCCGCCGTCAACGGGCCCGCCGCCGGCGCCGGCTTCTCGCTGGCGCTGATGTGCGACATCCGCGTCGCCTCCGAGGCGGCGTTCTTCGCCTGCGCCTACGGGCGGATCGGCGCCTCGCCCGACGGCGGCATGACCTACTTCCTGCCGCGGGTGATCGGCCCGTCGAAGGCCGCGGAGCTGATGCTCGAGGACCCGAACCTGACGGCGACCGACGCGCTCGAGCGCGGGCTCGTCTCCAGCGTCGTCCCCGCCGACGAGCTGCTCGCCGTCGCCACCGAGAAGGCGCTCGAGCTGGCCGCGAAGTCGCCGCACTACGTGCGGATGGTCAAGAAGCTGATCTGGGAGAGCCTCGACAACTCGCTCGCCGACCACCTCCAGTTCGAGCGCCACGGCATCGCCGACAGCATGGGGACCGAGGACCTGCGAAACGGCGTCACGAAGTTCTTCGCCGGCGAGCAGCCGGTCTTCGAGGGGAACTAGGCGCCGGCGCCGGCTCTTGCGCCTGGTTGGCGATTCTCGACGACTGGATCGCGTTTCGTGCCAACTACCGGTCCTGGCCGCCCGGGCGGCCAGGACACCAGCGCGGTAACGTCGGTGGAGCACCTAGTCTTCGACCGCTCTGGAGATCCGATGACCAAGCGCCTCCTCGTCTCATTCGCCGCCCTGATGTTCGCCGCGCTTCGCGCTCTCCGCCTGCGGCGGGGACGACGGCGGCGACACCTCCGCCACCTCCGAGACGGCCGCGACGACCGAGACGTCCAGCTCGGGAGGCGGCTCCACCATCTCGATCTCCGCCGATCCCAGCGGGGCCCTCGCCTATGAGGAGACCGAGGTCAGCGCCGAGGCCGGCAACGACACGCTCGAGTTCACCAACGACTCCTCCACCCCCCACGACGTCGTCGTCGAGGGTGACGACGGCGAGGTCGGTCGCACCGACGTCATCCAGGGCGACCAGACGACCACCGACGTCGAGCTCCAGCCCGGCAGCTACACCTTCTTCTGCTCGGTCCCCGGCCACCGCGAGGCCGGCATGGAGGGCACGATCACCGTCAAGTAGGGGCGGCCCGCGTCACCGCGCGGTTGAGCCGTTCATACCGGCTTAACCGCGCACTCAGGGAGGTTCCGGCCGCACCTCGCCGCGACCAGCCGGTTACCGCGCCGTTCGTCGATGGGCGCACCCTATTGCCGGCCCGACCGGTCTCGGCCGCTCAGACCAGGACGCGGCCGACGTGTTCGGCTACGCAGCAGGGCTTCTCGTTGCCCTCGACCTCGACGGTGAAGCGGGTCGTCTGCTGGTACCAGCCGCCGCCGACCTCCTCGAGGGAGAGGAACTCGACGGTGGCGCGGATGCGCGAGCCGGCGGGGACGGGGGCCGGGAAGCGGACGCGGTTCCAGCCGTAGTTGACGCCCATCTTCGCCCCCTTCATCGAGACGAGCTCGAGGCGCATGCCGTCGATCATCGAGAGGGTGAGGTTGCCGTGGGCGATCGTCTGGCCGTAGGGGCTCTCGGTCCGCGCGCGCTCGACGTCGACGTGGATCCACTGGTCGTCGCCGGAGAGCCGGGCGAAGTCGTCGATCGCCTCCTGGGTCACCTCGCGCCACTTGCAGGGGCCGGCGGTGGTCCCGACGAGGGACTTGGCCTGCTCGATGCCGTCGATGTCGACGATCGCCATGGCGCCGGACCCTAGATGATCGCTACGGGGCGCCGGCCAGGCACGCGCGGATGCCCTCGGAGATCAGCTGCGCGCGCGCTTCGGCGCCCGCCGGCGTCGGATGGAGCTCGTCCGCCATCAGATCCTGGTGGTCGGCGACCCAGCCCGCCCAGTCCGGTGTCTGGGTGCCGGGGCGGGAGGCGGCGAACTCGCTCACGACACGGTTCTTGCCCGAGTTGTCGACGCCGTCGACGACGAACCCGTGGATCGTCGGGACGACCATGCACCGGCTGCCCACCTGATCGGCGACTGCGGCGAGGCGCCCCTGGAGGATCTCGGGATAGGCCGGGTTGTCGTTGGTGCCGGCGTCGAAGACGATCACCGACTGCGACGGGTCGTAGGCCTCCTGGAAGAGCTCGTAGATCTGGAGGCTGTTGTAGCCGCCCTCGGCGTTGACGGTGAGCTCGGTGCCGGCCGGCAGGAAGTCGTCGATGTAGGGCGAGGTCAGGACCTCGAGGCTGTCGCCGACGACGAGCACGCCGCCGTCGCCGGGAAGGTTCGCGATGCCGGCCAGGGTCGCCTCGTCCGTCTCCGAGGCGGGGGCCGGCTCCGATCCCGCTCGCCGCGCCGCCACGAGGCCGGTCTTCCATCCCCGCTCCGCCCCGTCGGCGAAGCCGGCGCTGCCGGCGCGGGCCTGGGCGGCTCGCGTCCCCCGGACGACTCCGGGCGTCAGCTCCTCGCTGAACGCGGTCTCCGAAGCCTGGCGAGTGGCGTCGACGCGGATCACGGCCGCCTCGGCGTCGTCGGAGGCCGTGCCCTTCCCCAGCGCGAAGCCGGCGAGCCCGCCGAGGGCGACGATGGCGACGAGCGCCAGCGAGGTCAGGAGCCGGCGCTTCACGAGGACGGCGGCGGCACGCGGATCGTGCGGGGAGACGGCGGAATCACGCCGAGACGCTGGAAGGCGCGGCGGTAGGCGGCGAGGTAGCCATCGGCGAAGGCGCCGTCGTAGTACTGCGGGTAACCGCGATCGAGCCCGACCACGTAGCCGACGTTCGCCCCCACCCGGGTGCCCAGGCGTTTACCCTGCTCCTCGCCGAAAGCACGGGCCGAGGCGACGTCCTCGCCGGAGTGCCGCCCGAGCAGGAAGCCTCCTCCCAGCGAGAGGAGGAGCAGCGCGACTGCTACGGCCGCCAGATGCTTCTGAGCGCTCGTCCCGACCCTCATATCAGTGAGTGAAATGATCCTACCCCTGCGCAGATGCCCTGGATGGGGGTCGCGTCGAGCCATGGAACGAGCAGGAACGGGGCCACATGCCTAGGCCGATCAGCCGCGGCGAGCGCTACATGCCGGGGCTCGACGGCCTGCGCGCCGTCGCCGTCCTCGCCGTCATCGCCTACCACGTCGGCTTCGACTGGGCCCCGGGCGGGCTGCTGGGAGTCGGCGTCTTCTTCACGCTCAGCGGCTACCTGATCACCGACATCCTGCTCGCCCAGGTCGCCCGCGGCGGGATCCGGCTGAAGTCGTTCTGGTTCGCTCGCGCGCGCCGCCTGCTGCCGGCCCTGTTCGTGCTGCTGATCGTCGTCACCGCCTGGGTGACGATCTTCGGCCCCCACCAGCCCTCCGACTACCGCGGCGGGGTGCTGTCGGCGGTCTTCTACGTCAACAACTGGTGGCTGATCTTCCACGACGTCTCCTATTTCCAGGCCTTCAACGCCCCGGCGCCGCTCAACCACCTCTGGTCGCTCTCGGTCGAGGAGCAGTTCTACATCGTCTGGCCGTTCATGGTGATCATCGGCACCAAGCTGATCCGCGAGGTGCCGGGACCCGGCGGCGGCCGCCCGCGGCTGGCGCTGGCGACGCTCGGCCTGGCGATCGTCTCGATGATCCTGATGATCCTGCTCTACAAGCCGGGCATCGATCCGTCGCGGGTCTACTACGGCACCGACACCCGGGCGATGGAGCTGCTTGTCGGCGCCTCGCTGGCGATGGTCTGGCCGAGCCGCAAGCTGCACAAGAACATCTCCCCGCAGGCGCGGCGGACCCTCGACATCGCCGGGGTCGCCGGGCTCTTCGTGATCGCGATGATGTTCTGGCGCTCGACCGAGTTCTCGCCGTTCCTGTACCGCGGCGGGTTCCTGCTGCTCTCGGTCGCGACCGCGGTGGCCGTCGGCGTCATGGCCCACCCCGCCTCGCGCCTCGGGCCGATCGTCGGCTGCCGGCCCATGGTCTGGATCGGCCAGCGCTCATACGGCATCTACCTCTGGCACTTCCCGATCATCATCCTGACGACGCCGACGGGCGAGTTCCCCAGCTTCACCGCCGCGCTCCTCCAGATCGCCGCCACCTTCGCCGTCGCCGCGCTCTCCTGGCGCTACGTCGAGGACCCGATCCGCCACGGCGCCCTGCGCCGCATCTGGGCGCAGTGGAAGGCGGGGCGCTGGCGCCCGGAGAACCTGCGGCCGCCGCAGTGGGCGGCGGTCGGCGCGGTCGGCCTGGTGCTGGTCGGGTTCGTGCTCGGGATGGCCGGCGTCAACGCCGGGCCGAGCCCCACCGAGGGACCCGGCAACGTCACCGTCGCCGAGACGCTGACCGCGACCGAGACCGAACCGATCAAGGACCGCACGACCTGCAAGGACGTCGTCCTGATCGGCGACTCGACCTCCGAGGGACTGGTCTCCGCCGACTACCTGCCCGACCCCGACGACCGGATCGCCGCCCAGCTCGCCCGCGTCGGCGCGACCACCGCGCACCTCGAGGTCTCCGGAGCGCGGTCGATCTACGAGCGCTTCGAGGGCCTGCCGAACGCCGAGGAGGTCGCCCAGGCGTGGAAGACCGACGGCTTCAACGGTTGCTGGGTCTTCGCGCTGGGGACCAACGAGGCCGCCAACGTCGCCGCCGGCTCGACGATCACCTTCGACGACCGCATCGACCGGATGATGGGCGTCGCCTCCGGCGATCCGGTCCTCTGGGTCAACGTCCGCACGATCGAGTCCGACGGGCCCTACTCGGAGACCAACATGTCGAACTGGGACAAGGCGCTCGAGCGGGCCTGCACGCGCTACCCGAACATGCGGATCTACGACTGGGCGAGCGACGTCAAGGAACCGTGGTTCATCGACGACGGGATCCACTTCACCACCGAGGGCTACACCGCGCGCAGCCGCTGGATCGCCGACGCGCTGCTCGAGTCCTTCCCGGAGGGCGGCGAGGTCGATGCCGCGAGCCCCGAGGAGTGCATCGTCAACCCCGAGAACAGCCGCGCCGAGCCCGAGCGGAAGCAGGGCAAGGGGGCGGCCGCCACCGAGAGCGTCGCCGGCTCCGACCCGTCCGTCGGCTAGCGCCCGGCGGGGTCGCGGCGATCGCCGGGGGAGGAGGTCCCGGCGATCGCCGCCTCCGGAGCCCCAGGCGCTCCCCCTGGAGCCCGGAGGGCTCCGGCCCGCATCCCTACCCGCAGACGGGCCAGGGCCGGGTGCCGTCGCGCTTCTTCAGCGCGACCGCGACGACGGCCTGGGTCTTCCACGAGTAGTCGATCGGGTCGCCGCCCGGAGTCTTCGGGGAGGTCTTCCACGCGTCGCGCGTGAACATGAAGGCGCCGCGGTACTGGCCGCCGAGGGCGGTCATGTCGGGATCGTTGCCCGACTCGCAGTAGCCGACCTTCTTGGCCCAGCGCTTGTCCTTCTTGCCGACGCGCTTCCAGTGGCGCTTGTACTTCGCCGGCGTCAGGTTGAGGTTGCCGGACTTGGTCGACTTGGGGTCGCCGGACTTGTCGCCGCCACCGGTGCCGGTGCCGAGGCCGCCGGAGCCGGCCGAAGCGCCGGCGGCGCCGATCGCGCCGATCAGCGCCGACGCCGACAGGAGGACGAGGACCTTCGTGAGGATTCGCCGCGCCGGGGAGGCGCAGGCAGGGTTCGGTTGCGACATCTTCACTCCGCTCTTTGTTCGCTTGCGGGGTTAGCTGTCGGGCTCGCGCTAAAGAGCTTGCGCTACGCGGCAGAAGCCGGCGATTCGCCCCAAAACTTGGGTCCCCCGCTCCCGCCCCTATTGGGGACGGAACTCAGCAGGTCGATCGGCAAGCTACCAGATTGTTAGCGATTTGTGGGCGCGACTCGCAGAAGGCTCACCCGCTGGATTCCAGACTTCCGCCCTCTCAGGCACGAGGGCCGCCGTGGTCCAGTCGCCGCCGTGTGCTATTTAATCCTTCAGCTAATTAACCAGCCGGTTAGATGCAAGCAGCCAACAGCGACCTCAGCCTCACGTTCTCCGCTCTCGCCGATCCGACCAGGCGGGAGATACTCGCCCGCCTGTCGGAGGGCGACGCGACGGTCGGCGAGCTGGCGGCGCCGCTGCCGATGAGCCTCCCCGCGGTCTCGCGCCACCTCAAGGTGCTCGAACGGGCCGGGCTCATCGCCCGCAGCCGCGAGGCGCAGTGGCGGCGCAATCGCCTCGACGGAGCGCCGCTGGAGGATGCGATGGACTGGATCCAGGAGCGCAAGCGCGCCTGGGAGGAGCGCATGGACCGGCTCGACGCCCACCTTGGCGCGAATGGAGACGAGCATGAGTGACCCCACCGAAGACCCCACCGAAGCCGTCGGCGAGCAGATCCTGATCACCCGGATCTTCGACGCGCCCCGCGAGCGCGTCTTCCGCGCCTGGACCGACCCCGAGCAGGTGGCGGCGTGGTTCGGCCCCTCGCAGATGGAGACCCACGAGGACCGGATCCGGATCGACCTCCGCGTCGGCGGGCGCTACGAGCTGACGATGGTCCGTCGCGACGGCGGTGGCGAGTTCGCCATCGGCTATGAGATCGTCGAGCTCGTCGAGCCCGAGCTGCTCGTCCTCCGCTCCGACCCGATGCCCGGCATGGAGGAGCGCGATCCCCCCGTCGTCCGCGTCGAGCTCCACGACCACGGCGCAAGGACGCGCATGACCCTCAGCGACGGCCCGCACCCGCCGGGGATGGGCGGCCGCGCCGAGGGCGGCTGGAACACCGCGTTCGACAAGCTCGCCGGCCACGTCGAGAGCTAGGCAACCAGCCGGACCTCCAGCGCCGGCGGCGGCAGCGCCATCGCCCCCGCCCCGTCGAGCAGCGCCATGATCCGGGCGACGTATGCCTGCGTCTCCGGGTACGGCGGGATGCAGCCGCACGCCGACACCGCCCCCGGACCGGCGTTGTAGGCGGCGAGCGCCAGCTCCACCGAGCCGAACTGGTGCAGCAGCTCGGCCATCAGGCGCGCCTGCGCGTCGATCGCGGCCACCGGGTCGAAGGGGTCGTCGAGCCCGTAGGCGGCCGCCGTCGCCGGCATGAACTGCGCGATCCCCTGGGCGCCGGCGGGCGAGACCGCGTTCGGGTTGAAGTTGGACTCGGCCATGATCTGCGCCGCGAGCAGACTCGACGAGACCCCATGGCGCGCCGCCGCGGCGAGGAGCGGGCGGCGGTACTGCGGGGGCACGAACGACGGCAGGCCCTGGTCGGCCCCCTGCTCGCCGTCGGCCTCGGCGCTCGCCTCCGCGACCCGGTTCCCCTCGCTCGAGCACGGCGCCGGGCCGGCGTCGTAGCCGTAGTGCCACGGCTCCCACGAGTAGCGCTGGACGAAGCCGAACCGGCTCGCGTTCGCCGCCAGCCACCCATAGGCGCCCGACGGGCCGAGGTCGAGCTCGGTGCCGCAGCGGTGCAGCGAGGTGCCCGGCGGCGCCACCCAGGTCGGATCCGGGTTCTGCTCCCAGAGCCGCTGCTGCTCGGCGTCCGAGCGATAGGCGGAGTTGATCACCAGCGGGACGCCGGCGGCCGCGGCGGCCGCGGCCATGCGGTCGAACGCCGTCGCGACGTCGGGGCGCATCGGCTCGCCCTGCCGGTAGGCGAGCGGGCCCGAGTAACCGCCGCCCGTGGCCATCGCCGGCTGTTCGCCGGTCCCGATCGCCGCGGTCGGCGGCGTCACCTCCGCCTCGGCGGCGGCGCTCGTCTCGCCCTCCTCCCCCGCCGCCTCGACGTCGGCGTCGAGCACGACTCGCACCCGCAGCGGCGCCATCGTGGCGCCATCGGGGAAGCGCACGCCGACCATCCCCGCCTCGGCCTCGTTGCGCTCGGCCGCCTCCACCGCCGCGGCCTCGGCGCGGGCGAGGTACTCGGAGCGCTCGAGGTGGGCCGGGTTCGGCGAGCCGTCGGGCAGCCGGGCGGGGACGAAGAGCCGCGGGAAGTCTTCGCGCATCGACCGCGCCGAGGACAGCGCGGCCAGGTCGGCCGCGCGCTGAAGACGTCCCTTCGCCGTCGCGGCGCCCCCGATCGCGACGAGGATCAGCGCCAGCGCAATCAGCAGGATCGCCAGCCCGAGCACGCCGGGGAGCGCCTGCGCCCGCTCCGACGCCAGCCGCGCCCGCAGGGGCGGCATCGGCTCCCCGCGCGACTCCGGCGGCGCGAGGATGCGCGCGAAGCGCGCCGCCCGCCGGCCCGTCGCGCCGCCCGGCTCCAGGCCCGCCAGCGCCCGCCGCGCCGGCACCAGCCCGATCGGCCGGGTCCACGCCTTGAACGGCACCCCCTCGCCGCGAAGCTCCTCGGCGAGCAGCGCGAGCAGCGGCCGCTCCCGGCCCGGGGCGGCGCGGACGAGCGCCGCCCGGTCGCCGTCCGGCGCGGCCTCGAGCACGTTGCGGAAGGTCGGCGGATCGGTCAGGCACACCACCAGCGGCGCGATCGCCGGCGGCCGCAGCAGCTCGGCGACGGCCTCCGCTCCCTCCGGGCCGGCGGGGTCGAGGGGGCGGGCGACGCAGATCCGCCCGCGGGCGGCGGCGCGGATCCCCGCGACCTCGTTCGCGGTGCGCTCGAGCGCGCGGGCCGCCGAGGAGGCCAGGAGCGTGCCGCGGACCGGGCCGACGGACCGGCGGGCGTCGAGGACCACGGCCCCCTCCGAGTCCGCCTCCAGCGCGGCGCTGACGGCGACGGCCGCCGCGGCCGCATCGGCGCCGCGGGCCTCGCCGACGGCGACGCAGGCGATCACCCGGCCACTCACGGGCCCTCCGCCGGGCGGGCGTAGGCGGTCGAGCTCACCGCGAGGCGGTCGGCGAGGCCGGGCAGGAGCGCCGGCGGGTCGAGCTCGACCTCGACGCGGCCCGCGTCGGCCTCGACGTCGACCCGCGAGCGCGCCCACCCCGGCAGCCCGTCGCGTGCCGCCTCGACCTCGTTGCGGCCGTCGGCGGCGGCGATCGCACCCGCCTCGGCGGCCCCGTCGGCGAGCGACTGCGCGTAGGCGACCCCGAGCAGCTGGAGGGCGACGAGCGCCGCCAGGATCAGCAGCGGCAGCCCGGCGATCAGCTCGAGCTGGGCCTGGCCCTCCTCCCCGCGGCGCCTAGCCATCCGGCACCCCGCCCTCGGGACCGAGCTCGGCGGCGCCGCGCACCTCGATCGCCGGCAGCATCGGCAGCGCCTCCGGCGCCCGCACCTCGACCTCGGCGCCGTCGTCGTTGACCGAGACCTTCGATCCCTCGCGCAGCGAGGGTGGCAGGGCCGCCCGGGCAGCCCGGGCCGGATCGGCGCCCGCGTAGGAGGCGCGGGCGGCCGCCCGGGCGGCGCTCGCGGCGGCGACCGCGGCGTGGCCCGCAAGCGCGTACTGGGCCAGCGCCAGCGCGATCAGGACGAAGGCCGGGACGATCGCGATCAGCGCGACCGCGGCCTGCCCGTCCTCGCCGCTCCTCCCCGGTCTCCGTCGCTCGGCTGCCATGCGGCGAACGTAGGCGCGTCGCCGTCACGGGTGGGAGACCGCGTGTGACTTTTCACGCGCCGAACGGTGACAAGAGACGTCCGCTCGCCTCTGGGCAAAGGCGGAACTACCATTCGCACATGTTGATCGAGCGCGATCGCGAGTCCGCCTGGCTCGAGTCGGCCATCGCGGCGGAGACCCGGCGGCTAGTACGTGTTCGCCTCGCGCCAGGTGTTGAAGACGACCCAGCCGCCGACCCCGAGGACGAGGATCCAGATGACCGTGCCGACGCCGGTATCGAGGAGCTCGTCGGTGGCGGCGATCGCCAGGGCGATCGCGCCGAGCGAGCCGTAGATCAGGCCGCGCTGACGGTCGGTCATCGCGTCGCGGGTGAAGCTGTTATCGCGCCAGAAGCGGACGAGCAGCAGCGCGATCGCGCCGAGGAAGACAAGCCCGAGCGCCGTCAGGACCGCCGTGGCGACGTTGCCGCCCGCCGGCAGGACGGTGAGCAGCAGCGCGAGGACGAGGACGATCGCGGCGTTGCGGACGTGCTTCACGACTCAGATGGTGCCGGATCGGCGGCTCAGCCGTTGATCATCACGACCAGGCCGAGCGCGACGGCCCCGGCGAATGCGAGGAATCCGACGATCCCGAGGCCCGCCGCCGCGACCGCCAGCCCACCGCGGCCGTTGCGGCGCATCTCCGCCGACGTGGCGGCGCCGTAGATCATCGTCGAGGCGGCGATGGTCACCACCACGCCGGCGACCACGGACGCGACCGCCGTGTCGAGCAGCGCCTCCCAGTCGATGATCGTCGCGAGCTGGATCACGGCATCACCCCGTCGGCACCGGCTGGCCGCGACGGATGCGATGGGCGAAGAGGGAGAGGCCGAGACCGATGGCCATCACCGCGACGAGCAGCGGCCCGACGGCGCCCCCGCCGAAGATGCTCGTGAAGCCGTAGGCGGCGGCGCCGATGGCGGCCGAGGCGGGAAGCGTCAGGATCCAGGCGACGAGGAGGTTGCCGGCGACGCCCCAGCGGACCGCCGAGAGCCGCTTGCCGGCGCCGGCGCCCATGACGCCACCGGCGATCACCTGGGTCGTCGACAGCGGGTAGCCGAAGTGCGATGAGGCGAGGATCACCGCGGCTCCCGCTCCCTGCGCAGAGAACCCCTGGGCCGAGTCCATCTTGATGATCCGCGTGCCCATCGTCCGGATGATCCGCCAGCCGCCGGTGTAGGTGCCGAGAGCGATCGCGGTGGCGGACGTGACGATCACCCAGGTCGGGACCTCGAAGCTCGTCGACGACAGGTTGCCGTTGGCGATCAGCGCCAGCGTGATCACGCCCATCGTCTTCTGCGCGTCGTTGGTCCCGTGGGCGAGCGCGAGCATCCCGCCGGAGACGATCTGCCCGAGCCGGAACCCGCGCGAGGCAGGGCCCGGCCGCAGCCGCCCGCAGACCGTGTAGGCGACCCCGATCGCCATCACGCCGATGATGAACGCGATGATCGGCGCCAGCACCGCCGGGATCAGCACCTTGCCGAGGACGCCCTCGCCGAGCACGGCCGAGGTCCCGACGGCGGCGATCACGGCGCCGACGACGCCGCCGATCAGCGCGTGCGAGGAGCTCGACGGGATCCCGAAGTACCAGGTGATCAGGTTCCACGAGATCGCGCCGACGAGCCCGGCGAAGATCACCGTCGGCGTGATCGCGCCGGCCTCGACCACGTCGCTGGCGATCGTCGCGGCGACCTCGATCGAGATGAAGGCCCCGGCGAAGTTGAGGATCGCCGCCATCGCGACCGCCACCCGGGGCGACAGCGCGTGGGTGGAGATCGAGGTGGCGACGACGTTGGCGGTGTCGTGGAAGCCGTTGGTGAAGTCGAAGAGGAGCGCGGTCGCGACCACGATCACCAGGACGACGTCGCTCTCCATTAGCCGGTCCGCACTACGCGTTCTTGATCGCGACGCCCTCGATGATATGGGCGCACGTCTCGGTCGCGTCGATCGCCCGCTCGAGCACCGCGAAGATGTCCTTCCAGCGGATCACGACCATCGGGTCGATCCCGTTGGCGAACAGGGAGGCGACCGCGTCGCGCGAGATCCGGTCGCCGTCGTTCTCGAGGCGGTGGATCTCGATCAGGTGCGCGTCGAGGTCCTTGAACCCGCGCAGCTCCGAGAGCGAGGTCGCCAGCTCGGCGCAGCACTTGACCAGCACGTCGGCGAGCGCCTGCGACTGCTGCATCGGCGCCTCGATCTGGTACAGCCCGAGGAAGTCGGCGGCCTCCTCGATGTAGTCGACGACGTCGTCGACCTGGGTCGCGAGCCCGTAGATGTCCTCGCGGTCGAAGGGCGTGACGAAGGTCGAGTTGAGGCGGCGGATGATGTCGTGGGTGATCCGGTCGCCCTCCTGCTCGGACTTGAGGATCTCCCGGTTCAGCCCCTCGCTGCCGTCGGGCCAGGTCTCGAGCATCTCCTGGAGCAGGGTCGCCGCGCGCAGCGCGTTCGCGCCAGACTCCCGCAGGAGGTCGAAGAAGACGCGGTCCTTCGGTGCGAAAGAGAGGCTCGCCATCGGCCGGGAATATCGCAGCTTCCCGGGAGGTCGCGTCGCTCAGGCGCCCAGATATGCCGCAATCTCCGCGGCGATCCGCTCCGCGGCGCGACCGTCCCAGAGCGGCGGCGGCCCCGCCGGAGCGTCCCACGGCCCCGCGAGCAGGCCCGGGATCTCGGCGATCCGCTCCGGCTCGAGCCCGAGCAGGCGGTTCGTGCCGGCGGCGATCGTGACCGGCCGCTCGGTGTTGTCGCGCAGGGTGAAGCAGCGCACGCCGAGGTAGGTCGTCTCCTCCTGGATGCCGCCGGAGTCGGTCAGCACCGCCGCCGCGTCGGCCTCGAGGGAGAGGAAGTCGAGGTAGCCGACCGGGTCGACCGGCCGCAGCCCCTCGGGGATCGGCGCCGAGCGGGAGGCGAGCCGGTCGCGGGTCCGCGGATGGACCGGGAAGAGCACCGGCATCGTCGCGGCGATATCGCCGAGCCGGTCGATCGCCTCCGGGAGCAGCTCGCCGTCCACCAACGCGGGGCGATGCAGCGTAACGAGCAGGTAGGAGCCGGGCTCTAGCCCGTGCGCGGCGCAGGTCCGGCGCTCGCGGAACCGTCCCTCCAGGGCCACCAGCGAGTCGATCATCGTGTTGCCGACGAGTCGCACCCGCTCGGCGCCCACCCCCTCCCGCTCGAGGTTCATCTCCGCCTCCGGCGAGTGGGTGAACAGCAGGTCCGAGACCTGGTCGGTGAGAACGCGGTTGACCTCCTCGGGCATCGTCCGGTCGTAGCTCCGCAGCCCCGACTCGACGTGGGCGAGCGGGATCCGCAGATGCGCGCAGGCGAGCGCCGCCGCCAGGGTCGAGTTGACGTCGCCGGGGACGATCACGAGCTGCGGCTTCTCCGCCTCCAGGACCGGCGCGATCGCCTCGAGCACGCCGCCGAGCATCTGTGCGTGGCTTCCGGAGCCGACGCCGAGCATGTGATCGGGCTCGGGGACGCCGAGCTCCTCGAGGAAGATCCCGCTCATCATCCGGTCGTAGTGCTGGCCGGTGTGGACGAGGACGTGGTCGCCCTCGGGGTCGGCCGCCCGCAGCGCGGCGATGACCGGCGCCATCTTCACGAAGTTCGGCCGCGTCCCGACGACGTGGAGGATCCGCACGCTGAGGCTCCCAGCTACCCGATGTGGTCGATGCGGCGCGCGAGCTCGAAGTCGGCGTCGGTGAGGCCGCCCTCGGAGTGCGTGGTGATGCGCACCGTCACCTTCGACCAGGAGATCTCGAGGTCGGGGTGGTGGCCGAGGTCCTCGGCCGGCGCGACCAGCGCCTCGGCGAACTCGATCGCGCCGACGAAGTCGCCGCGGTCGAAGTCGCGGACGATCGCGTCGCCTTCGCGGCGCCAGCCCTGCAGCTCGGCCAGGCGCCCCTCGATCTCCTCGTCCGCCAGCGGCACGGTCCGATCCTATATACCGGCGCGGTGAGGATCGCGAGCCTCGTCCCCTCGGCCACCGAGCTGCTCGGCGCCCTCGGGCTGGCCGAGAGCGTCGTCGCGATCACCCACGAGTGCGACCACCCGCCCGAGCTCGCCGACCGGCCGCGGCTCACCCGCAGCCTGATCCCCGCCGGCCTCGACCCGGCCGAGATCGACGCCGCGGTCCGCGAGCGCGTCGGCGCCGGCGAGTCGCTCTACGGCCTCGACACCGACCTGCTCGAGTCGCTCGACGTCGACCTGATCGTCACTCAGCAGGTCTGCGAGGTCTGCGCCGTCTCCAGCGACGACGTCCGCGCGATCGCGTCAGGGCTGCCGACCCGGCCCCGCGTCCTCTCGCTCGACCCCTCAACCCTCTGGGAGGTGCTCGACGACGCGGTCACGCTCGCCGAGGCCGCGGGCGTCCCCGAGGCGGGTTCCCGGCTGCGCGGGGAGCTCGCGGCGCGCATCGAGCGCGTCAAGGAGGCGGTGGCCGGCGCGGGATCGGTGCGCGTCGCCGCGCTCGAATGGCTCGACCCGCCGTATTGCGGCGGCCACTGGGTGCCGGAGATGATCGACGCGGCCGGGGGCGAGGACCCGCTCGCCGCTTCGGGGGACCGCTCGCGCGAGCTCGGCTGGGAGGAGATCGCCGCCGCCCGCCCCGAGGTCGTCGTCGTCATGCCCTGCGGCCTCTACGCCGCCGAGGCCGAGCGCGAGGCGCGGCGCCACCTCGGCGAGCTCGAGCGCCTAGGCGCGCGGAAGGTGCACGCGGTCGACGCCGCGTCCTCGTTCTCCCGCCCCGGCCCGCGCCTCGCCGACGGGGTCGAGCTGCTCGGCCACCTGCTCCACCCGGAGCTCGTGCCGCGGCCCGATGGTCTCGACTCGCGGCGCGTTCTGCCCTGAGGAGCGGTCGTCGGCGATCGCCAGGGCGGCGACGAAGCTGATCACGCCGAGCACGGCGAGGACCGCGAGCTCGCCGGCGAGCGTCCGGTGCCGGGTCAGGCGCCGCTCGACGACGATGATGAAGGCGGCGCCGATCGCGCCCCCGAGGAGCCCGCCGAGGTGACCGCCGGCGCTGATGTTGGGGACGCTGAAGGTGAAGATCAGGTTCAGCACGAGCCAGAAGCCGAGCTGCTGGACGACCGGCATCGCGCCGCGGTGCCAGGCGACGACGATCGTCGCGACGAAGACGCCGTAGATCGCACCCGAGGCGCCGATCGTGAACTGCCACGGATCGCTGAGCAGCATCGCCCCCGCCGCGCCCGCGACGAGCGAGACGATGTAGATCGCGAGGAACCGAGCCGAGCCGATCGCCGGCTCGAGCACCTGCCCGAGGATGTAGAGCAGGAACATGTTGAGCGCGAGGTGGACGATGCCGCCGTGCAGGAAGCCGGAGGTGAAGATCCGCCACCACTCGCCACCGTCGGACACCACCGCGGCGCCGCCGACGCACGGGCCGCCGCCGCCGACCGCGTTCCCGCAGAGCGCCCCGTCCTCGAAGATCGTGCCGCCGACGTCGAACCCACCCGAGCCGGTGGCGATCTGAAGGACGAACGCGACGACGTTGATGCCGATCAGCGCCGTCGCGACCCGCGCCGTCCCTCCGGCCAGCCCGCCGTAGCTCGGCGTCTTCACCTCAGTCCGGTCCTTCGCGCACTCCGGGCAGCGCATCCCGACCGAGGTAGGCGTCATGCAGTCGGGACAGATCGGCCGCCCGCAGCGGGAGCACGAGACCCCGGTCTCGCGGTCCGGGTGCCGGTAACAGGTCTGGGTCGCCACGGGGACGGGGAGCCTAGAACACGGCTTGCCCGGGTCGGAGCGCGCACCGGCCCCTCGATCCGGTCCCTTCCGCCGGGCGGCTCCTCCAGCGCACGCTCAGGTCTTGAGACCCGACGCGCCACTTGCGAAGCGGTCCGGCCCGCTTGTTTGCATTCGCGTCGTGGACGAGCGCCCCACCCCGACCGCCGCGCAGAGCAAGGAGCTCGACCGCGTCAACGCCTTCAGCGATTGCGTCTTCGCCTTCGCGATCACCCTGCTGGTCATCAACCTCGAGGTCCCGCAGGTCGCCGCGGGCCAGTCGCTGTGGGACGCGCTGAAGGGCCTCGACGACGACCTTCAGGCGTACGTCATCTCCTTCGTCGTGGTCGGCTCCTTCTGGTACGGCCACCACAAGGTCTTCTCGCTGATCGACCGCTCCGATTCCACGCTGATCGTCTGCAACCTCGCCCTGCTCGCGCTGATCGCGATCATGCCCTTCACCACGGACCTGCTCGGCACCTACGGCGACGACGCCGACGCGGCCGCGATCTACGCCTTCAACCTCGGCGCCGCGGCCCTCGCCGACGGCCTGATCGAGGTCGTCGCGGTCCGTCGCCGGCTCGTCCCCGAGGGCGCCATGCCCAGCGAGCGCGACCTGACGCTGGGAGCGATCGCCCGCGCCGGCGTGTTCTTCCTCTCGATCCCGCTCGCGTTCCTCTCGGTGACCGCCGCCATGTTCTCCTGGCTCCTGCTGCTGCTCCTGGCGCGCGTCGGACGGCGATTCGGCCGCACGCGATCTGAGGCCTAACCTCCCGGCATGGAGCCGCGCCGGGTCAAGCGGCCCCTAGCCCAGCTCCAGCGTCATCATCGGCGACTCGCTCGGGAGCTCGCTGCCGCCCTTGGGCTCGCGGGTGATCATCACCTTGGCGGCATCCTCGAGGCCGTGAGGGATCATCACGTCGCCGCTGCCGCCCTCGGCGACGACGAAGACCGACGAGGGATGGACCTCCGACTTGCCGACCGCGCCGGCCGGCTCCTGGACCCAGGCCTGGTAGACCTGGTTGGGCTTGTTCGCCGGCATGTTCTCGATGTGGAGGAAGCCGTGGTCGCCCTCGACCTCGAGCGTCCCGCGGACCGGCGTCCCCGGCACCGCGGCCGAGTAGGTCTGAGTCGGCACCCCGCCGCCGTCCTCGGTCGTGTTGCGCAGCTCGTAGCCGGCGACGCCGGCGGCGAGCAGCAGCACCGCGCCGGCGGCGAGCGCCGGGCGCAGGCCGACCGAGCCGAGCAGCGGCAGGCGGAAGCGGCGCGGCCCCTTCGCCCTCGCGGGCTCGGCGGCGCCGGGCTCGGCCTCCTCGCGGACGCTGGCCAGCAGCCGCTCCCGCAGCGCCGGCGGCGGGGTCGAGCTGTTCGACCGAGGCGGGGATCGCGTCGACGGCCGGCCGCAGCCAGGCGAGCTCGGCCGCGCACGACTCGCACTCGCCGAGGTGGTGCTCGAGCAGCGCGGCCTCGCGCTCGTCGAGGGCGCCGAGCGCGTAGGCGGCGATGTCGTCCGACCAGCGGTCGCGGTGCTCGTCGCGCGCGCTCACATTCCCTCCAAAGCGGTCTCGGGCGTGATCGCCTCGGCCAGCTGCACGCGGATCTTCTCCGAGCCCGAGGCGCATCCGGCCCTTCACGGTCCCCAGCGGCATCCCCAGCATCTCGGCGATCTCGGAGTGGCTGAAGCCGCCGAAGTAGGCGAGCTGGATCACCTTCGACTGGTCCTCGGGCAAGGCCCCGAGCGCCGACTTGATCTCGTCGGCGGTCTCGCGGCGCAGCGCCTCCGCCTCGGTCCGCTCCTCGGCCGGGCGCGCCTCGAGAACGCCCTCGTCGTCGGAGTCGAGCCGGGGCGCCTGGGCGCCGCCGCGGCGCAGCGCGTCGATCGCCCGGTTGCGGACGACGCCGAGCACCCAGGAGCGGACGCTGCCGCGGGCGCGGTCGAAGCGGGCGTTGCTGCGCCAGATCGACAGGAACGCCTCCTGGGCGACGTCCTCGGCGGTCGTGCGGTCGCCGACGATCCGGTAGGCGAGCGAGAAGGCGGCGCCGCCGTGGCGGTCGTAGAGGACCTCGAAGGCGGCCGGGTCCTTGCGGTCGACGACCGCCATCAGCTCCTCGTCGGCGAGGCGCTCGAGCTTGCCCGCGGGCGGGTCGGCACTTCCCGGCATCGATTCAACATACGCTGTGGCCGACGGGGTGGATCACCGCTCCGAGCGAGGATCGTGAGCGAGGAGAAGCGCAAGAGCGAGGCCGCCGAGGGGCGGGCTCCGGAGCCGGACGAGCCCAAGTCCGCTCGCCGAGCGGCGCTCGCAGGAGCGCCGCGCCGCCCGCGAGCGCGCCGCCGAGGAGCGGGCGGCGAAGGCGAAGAAGTCCGCCGCCAAGCCGAAGTCGCCGAAGGAGCGGCCGGTCTCGAAGGCCCGCGAGCGGCGCGAGCGCGAGGCTCGGGGCAAGCGCCCCTCCCGCGCCCCGAGGTCCCGCCGCGCGCCGCGCAAGCCGCGTCCCCGCCCCGAGGGACCGGGCCCGGCGCGACTCTTCGCGCTGCTCGCCGGCGTCGGGCTCTCGCTGCTCGGCGTCCTCGGGTTCTTCTACGACGCGAGCTTCGACACCGGCGCCGACCTCGCCAGCGACGACCTCGCCGGGGTCCTCATGGTCAACGGCTGGCGCAACGTCATCTACCTCGCCACCGGCATCGCCGCCCTGTCACTCGCTCCCCGCCGCCCACGAGCGACCGCGCTCGGGCTCGGCCTGCTCTACCTCGTCTACGCAATCTGGGGCTTCATCGTCACCGAGCGCGACATCGGCGACATCCTCGGCTTCCTTCCGCTGAGCGACGAGGACAACGTCCTCCACCTGCTGATCGGCGCGCTCGGGCTGCTGGCGGCGCTGGTCGACGGGCCGCTGCCGCCGGTGCCCGAGGGCGTGCGGAAGCGCTTCAGGCTGCCGAAGCCGAAGCCGCGCAAGCCGAAGCCGCGGAAGCGGCCCGTCGCGAAGAAGCCAACGGCGAAGCGCGCAGACGACTCAGACGGTCGGAGCGGCCGCGAACCCAGTTAGCCGCCGTGCCGGGCCGGATCGGTCCCGAGCCCCGTCAACCCGGCGGAATCCGCGATCTGGCGCTTCATCTGCACGCGCGCCTCGGCCGCGGCACGTGGGTCGATCTCGGACAGGGGCTTGAGAACCGGTTCGTCGTCAGGCCCGCATGCGTAATAGAGCGGCTCGCTGTAGCTCACCTCGCCGACGGTGCCTGCCGCCGTGACGGCGTCCACCGTCTCGAACTCTCCCGTGTACTGGTTGAAGACGGCCTTCTTGCCGTCGGGGAGACCCTGTTGCGCGCGCCTCACCTCCGTCGGGTTGGGCTCGGGCGCCGGCTCGGCGAGGGGAACCCGGAGCGGCTCCCCGTCGGGGCAGACGACCGGCTCGCCGTCGTACCCCACGACCTCGTTGTTCTCGAACCACGTATCTCCATCGGCGTCCCGATGCTCGACGACCTCCCGCCCGTCGGCTTGGGACCGGTAGACGTCCACGCTGCCGTCCGGGAGCCGATCGATCCGGACGACCTCGCCAGAAGCCAGAGGATCATCGTCCGCCGCCAGAACCACGGACGCCAACCAGAAGCTGGCACCCGCGAGCGCCAGCATCGTCAACCAAGCTGCAATACGGCCGCGCATCACCACTCACCACATGTGAGGCGGGGAGTTCACGGCCCCGTCCTTCCAATCGCCGTTGTTGAACAGCCCCTGCGACCCGTGAGCCTTGTACCGCCCGTGACCGCATGGGCCGACTGGCCCGCCCCACGTCTCAACGGTCGCAGTCGCATACGTCTCCGAGGAGTTGTATTGCCAAGCGGCATTCGTGCACTGGTTGTAGGAGCCGTCTCCGGCCTGCTTGAGCGCCTTCACCCCGGTGCGGAGCTTTCCGGGGTCCTTGACCTTGAACCCCCCACACCCCTCGGTGTAGGACCACACGGTTGACGCGAGCTTGTTCTGCTCACCGTTGATCGCACCGCGCCCGTACATGCACCAGCCGTTCCCGCTGCCCTCGAACGAGGTCGTACCTTCATCGTGAGCCAGCGCCACTGCAGCCAGCACCCCGAACAGCACGGGCACCAGGACCGCGACCGCCCGTTTCCCCCCTGTAGCAAACATCACAAGGAAGGTAGCCGGGATCACCGCGAGTGGCAACTGAGAGGGCGAGCTGCTCCCCGACCCGGCCGGGCCCGTCGCCATCGCGGAAGAGGCCAGGCAGAAAGTGCCCGAGCCCGGGGAAGGGCTCGGGCACGCAGTCTGGCTCTACCTCCGCTTCCGCTTCCGCTTCTTCTTGAGCTTGACCTTCTTGGTCTGACTCGCGGCCTCGCCGCCGGTCGGGGTGAAGGTGACCGTGGCCTTGGTCTTCAGCTTCCCCTTCTTCTTCAGCGCCTTCTTGCCCTTCTTGGCCGCCTTGACGATGAGGCTGAGGGTCCCGGCACCGGTGGCCGCGACGCTCTGCGGCTTCAGCTTCTTGCCGGCGAGGGCGAGCTGACCCGCTCCCGGGACGGTGACGGCAAGCTTCGCGGTCCCCTTCTTCTTGTTGCGCTTGAGCTTGCCGAGCGTGAACTCGTTCGAGACCGGCGGCTTCGGGAATCCGGTCACCGAGTCGACCGCCACGCCGCAGGGCTCGCCGGCGCCGGAGATGAACGAGTCGTTGACGCCGGTGCCGTTCAGGTTCGCGCGGCCGATCGTGTTGCCGTCACCGTGGGACCAGTAGATGCTGGTCCCGTCGATCGCGCCGCCGCAGGCGTAGCCGGAGAGGCCGCCGATGAACTCCTGGTCGGGGTTGGAGCCGTCGATGTCGACGCGCCCGATCGCGTTGTTGCCACCGCCCCAGAACAGGTGCGTCGCGTTGACCGCGACTCCGCAGGGGTTGCCGATCGGGATGTTCACCCAGTTCGACTCGACGCCGGTGCCGTTGAGGTTCGCCCGGCCGATCCCCGACGCCGGGTCGGTGCCCGGCGAATGGGCCCAGTAGATGTGGCCGGAGTCGGCGGTGACGCCGCAGACCGGATTGAGCGGGTCGATGAACTCGTTGTCGACGCCGGTCCCGTTCTTGTTGGCGCGGCCGATGAAGTCGTTGCCGCTGTCGCCGCTCGTCCAGTAGAGGTGCTGGGCGTCGAGCCCGATCCCGCAGGGGAACCCGGGGATCCCGGTGATGAAGGTCTGGCTCACCTGGGTGCCGTCGACCTTCGCGCGCCCCATCGTCCCGTCATCGGAGTTCATCCAGTAGATGAACTGGCCGTCGGAGGCGATCCCGCACGGATGCTTGGCGCCGGTGACGAAGCTCTGGTTGACGTTCGTCCCGTTCGTCTCGGAGCGGCCGATCGTCGTGCCGCCGAGGTTCGTCCAGTACAGCGCCGCCTCCGCCGCCGCCGCGCCCGCGAGCAGCAACGCCCACGTCGCCGACACGAGCAGAACGACCTTCAGTCGCGATCCCATTACGCACCCTTTCCCCGTTGTTCGGTGGACGCGGGGAACATCCGCGACGCCCGTCCAACGGGCGTCCAACGACGACGGTCGGGCGCGTTTCCCGCGCTATGCGCGGGAACCCGCCCCAGCAGGGCAAGCCCCGACCGGGCGCGCGAGCCCTAGAGCCGCTCGCGCAGCTCGCGGCCGATGCCGCGGATGCCCTCGCCGCGGCGGCGGCGGCGGACCTCGATGAGGACGAGCGCCGTGCCGGCGGCCCCTCCCACCGCGGCGGCGGCGATCGGCCGCAGCCAGTTGCGCGGGTCGCGCAGGGCCTGAAGCTCGGAGTCGGAGAACTCGTCCGCCCACCAGGAGAGCTCGCTGGCGGCGTGCTCGGTCAGCTTCGCGAGGGTCGACTCGACGCGGGTCGAGAAGCGCTCCGGCGGCTCGATCGGCCGCAGCGCGTCGGCGAGCAGGGCCTCGACGTCGATCGCGTCGGGGCGCTCACTCATCGCCCTGTCCCCGCTTCTCCATCTCCTCCTGGAGCTGCTTGATCGAGCGGTGGATGAGCACCTTGGTCGCGCCGTCGGAGCGGCCGAGCGCCCGCGCGATCTCGCGGTTGTCCATGCCGAGCGAGAAGCGCATGATCAGCACCTCGCGGCGGTCGTCGGAGAGATGGTCGAGGCCGGCGATCACCTGCCGCATCCGCTCCCTGCCCTCGACGACCCGCTCCGTCCCGTGCGGGTGCACCGGCGGCTCGATGTTCTCCAGCGCCGCCGTCGGCCGCCGCGAGCGGTCGCGGTGGTAGTTGGCGGCGAGGTTGTGGGCGATGCGGATCAGCCACGGCCGCAGCGGCCGGCCGTCGGACTCGCGCTGGGCGCGCTCGAAGTGCCGGTAGGCCTGGAGGAAGGTCTGCTCGGTCAGGTCCTCGGCGTCGTGGTGGTTGCCGATCCGGTAGTAGCAGTACGAGTAGACGTCGCGCAGGTGCTCCCGGTAGAGCGCCTCGAAGTCGCGGTCCAGCGCCGCCTTGGCGGCCGCGCTCGACGGCTTGCCGTTGCCCTGCGCCTCCGCCTCGGGGACGTCGGTGCTCTCGCTCTCCTCCACCCGGCAAGCCTAGCCTCGCGCCGATCGGGGCACCGCGCATCAGGCCGCGCTCCTCGCCCGCTCGGCGCGGCGCAGGCCGGCGACCCACTCGACCGCGGTCACGTCGCCCTCGATCAGGTCGCGCAGGCCGGTCAGGCCGTCGGCGTTGACCCCGGCGCCCTCGACCGCGGCGGCGATCAGCGGCACCGAGTCCAGCCCCTCCGACGCCTGGCCGATCCGCTCGGGGATCTGCGCGGCGGGGACGCCGGAGCCGAGGAGCTCGCCGGCGCGGCGGTTGCGGGATCCGGGAGCGAGCACGGTCGCGGTGAGGTCGCCGACCCCCGCGAGGCCGGTGAAGGTGTCGAGCTCGGCGCCGCGCATCTCCGCGTAGGCGACGCACTCGCGCCAGATCTCGGCGGCGGCGATGCCGGCCGCGTTGAGGCCATGGGGCTCGGCGGCGGCGGCGGCGAGCGAGGCGGCGTTCTTGGCGGCGCCGGCCATCTCGACGCCGACGACGTCGGCGGTCCGCTCGCAGATCAGCCCGGCGCGGTCGAAGACATCGCCGAGCTGGGCACGCAGGTCCTCGTCGCGGGAGGCGAGGACGAGCGCGGCGGTTCCCGATGCGGCCTCCTTGGCGTGGGCGGGGCCGCCGAGGGCGGCGATCGCGCGGGTGCGGAGGCGCTCGTCGACGTACTCGCAGGGGAGCGTCCCCAGCGGCGGGACGAGGCCCTTGGAGAGCAGGAGGACCGCGGTGCGGGCTCCGATCCGGTCGCCGAGGGCGCCGACGGCGGCGGGGAGGCTGGCGGAGGGAACCGCCAGGCAGACGAGGTCGAGGCCGCCGACCTCGATGTCGGCGGCGCGCTTGACGACGATGTGGTCGGAGAGGTGGACGCCCGGCAGGTAGCCGTTCTCGCGCTTGGCGTTGACCTCCTCGGCCTGCTCGGCGGTGCGGGTGCCGAGCTGGACGTCGACGCCGCCGCGGGCGAGAAGCACCGCCACCGCCGTCCCCCAGGAGCCGGCGCCGATCACCGCCGCCTTGCGCATCGGCGGCAGGCCGCCGAGCCACTCCCACTGGAGCTCGACGTTCGGCCAGATCCGCGAGGTGACCGTCGCCGCCAGCGACGGCGAGGGGTTCTCGGTCTGCGGGAAGGTGAGCGCGCGGCCGGCGCGGAGGGCGACCTTGCGCGGGCGGATCTTCCAGCCGTCGCGGACATGCTCGGAGCCGTGGACGGCGACCGGCAGCACCGACGCGCCGGACTCGAGCGCCAGGCGCCCGACGCCCCGGTGCGGGACGGCGAGCGAGCCGCGGCGGATCCGCGTCCCCTCGGGGAAGATGCAGAGCGCGCCGCCGCGGGCGAGGATGCGCCGGGAGGTCTCGACCGTCTCGGTGTCCGCCTCCCCGCGATTGACCGGGTAGGCACCGAGGCGGGAGAGGATCCAGCCCTGCCAGGCCGGCTCGAACAGCTCGACCTTGGCGACGTAGTGCATCGGCCGCCGCCACGGCAGCGACGCGCCGATCACGAACGGGTCGAGGAAGCTCCGGTGGTTCGCCGCGACGATCAGCCCGCCCTCGACCTTCGCGTACTCCCGCCCCTGCCGCTCCAGCCGCAGCCAGATCAGGAACGCCGGCTGCAGGATCAACCGGGCGATGAGGTAGAGGACCCAGTTGACCCCCTTCGTCCGCGTGTACTCGTGGTACTTCGCGATCCGGTCGCCCCCGATCCGCTCCGAGGCACCCGTCTTCGGCGCCTTCCGCGGCGCCTCGTCGACCCGCTCCAGGGTCGCCTCCGACCCGCCGTTCTCTCCTGACTCGGCCACCGCGGAGCGGTACACGGGGTGGGTGGGCGCGTTACAGCGGGGCGCTCCTGGGCGGGCCCGCGTTACCGTGGCGGTGTGAGTCGGCGGGCGCTCCTGGTCTTGATGCTTGCG
Source organism: uncultured Solirubrobacterales bacterium (assembly GCA_963823565.1). Taxonomy (GTDB): domain Bacteria; phylum Actinomycetota; class Thermoleophilia; order Solirubrobacterales; family 70-9; genus RHKX01. The sequence continues at coordinate 216,663 of CAWGLR010000001.1, forward strand.
TTGTGCGGCGTCGCCTTCGGCGTGACCCCTGCCCTGGGCGCCGGCGCGCGGGCCAAGGCGGTGGTCGACCACGTCTCCGACGGAGACACCATCAAGGTCGACCTCGGCGCGCGCGAGGAGTACGTGCGCTTCATCGGGATCGACACGCCGGAGACCTACGAGGGGTCTGAGTGCGGCGGGAAGCAGGCGACCGCCTCGATGAAGCGCATGCTCAAGCCCGGCGACCGGGTGACGCTCATCCGCGACCGCACCCAGGGCAACCGCGACGACTACGACCGACTCCTTCGTTACGTCGAAGTCGGCGGCCGGGATCTCGGCGAAAAGCAGGTACGCAAGGGCTGGGCCGACGTCTTCGTCTACGACCGCGAATACCGCCGCCTCGGCGCCTACGAGCGCGCCGAACAACGCGCCCGCAAGGCCGACCGCGGCGTTTGGCGTCTCTGCGGCGGCTTCCCGAGGCGCGGCTGAGAGCCCGCCCTCGGATTCGAACCGAGACCATCGTTCTTACAAGGACATGTCCATTGCGCGCTTCTGCCCCAGCTGGATATGCCACCACTACCGCGACTACAGCAATGGACAGCAGCGCGACTGTCGCCTTCATCTTCTCCCTATCTCCGTGATGGCCTGGCGTGGACGCTATGGAAGCGGGCGGATTCCGCAAGTCATGGAGAGACGGCTGGGTGGGCTCTGCTCCCTACTCGTCCTAAGCGGTACACTTACCGCTCCGCCGGAGACGCTAGCTCAGCCTCCGTTCGGATCGAAAGCCAAGACGCAGCTCCAACGATGGCCGACAACCAACCTGGCTCGAGCAACGCGGCACCTACGGTCGCTGCGAACCCGAGAAGAATTGAGAACCCGACCCATAAACCGACCACGTCCAGAAGGATCTCCCACATCGGCAGATCGTATTCGAGCTGGTTCGCATGATTGCCACGCGGTCCTTGTGCGCCCCGGAAGACGACCGCCCTCCATGCGTCCAGCTGCTTCTCATCCGAGCGCGCTCCTCGTTGAGTCGCGCCGGAAGACCAGTGCCCTCATGGAGCCGCCATCTTCCGATCGGCGGCGCGCTCAGCGCTTACGCACTCGCTCGCAGTTCCGCGCCACACGGTCCCGCCTGCGGTCGGCGACCACCACGTCCTTCCCGCCCCCGCAGCTGACCCGGTCCCGGCCCCCCGTCCGCACCACGATCCGGTCGTTCCCCGGGCCGCCTGAGATGCGGTCCTTGCCGGGGCCGCCCTTGACCTTGTCGTTGCCCCTGCCGGCCTGGATGCGGTCGTTGCCCTGCTCGCCGCCGATGCAGTCGTTGCCGTTGCCGGCCTTGATGCGGTCGTTGCCCTTGCCGCCGCGGATGCGGTCGCTGCCCTTGGTGCCCTTGAGGCGGTCGTTCTTCTCGGTGCCGCGGACCCTGTTGGCGCAGGGGCCGCCGACCCTTCCCCCGCGCTCGCCGGTGTCGATGCTGGCGGTCCAGCCGACGTTGCCGGCCTCGTCGACGGCGCGGATAGCGACGTAGCGCTTGTGGGCCTTCGGTAGCTCGTAGTCCTGCCGCGTCCCGGCCTTCTTCGCCGTCGGGGTCTTGCCGAGGCGGGTCGCGTCGGCGAAGTTCTCCGGCCCGATGTCGTGGCCCGCGGTGGCGACCTGGTACCCGGCGACGGTGCCGCAGCCGTAGTCGTCGCCGGGGGCGGTGAAGCGGAGGGTGGCTCGCCCGTCGCGGAGGACGAGACGCTCGGGCGCGTAGGGCTGGGTGCCGTCGCGGTCGTAGTTGCCGCTCCCCTGCTGGTCGTGCCGGAACCCGGGCCACTCGCTCTGGCACTCGGGCAGGCCCGGGTGGTCCCACTCGAAGAGGTAGCCCTCCCTGGTGATGTCGGCGATGCGACCGTCGTCGCTGAGCGCGGCGGGGGCGAAGAGCCAGCCGCCGGTGACCTTCGGGAACCCCTCGGCGTCGAGCCCGGTGATCCCGTCGTAGGCGTGGAGGAGCCCGAGCCCGGTCCCGGCGAGCACCTGGTTGCTGGGCCCGGCGTGGACCTTGGCGATGTTCGAGCTCGAGAGGAACTGGAAGTCGTCGGTGACCCGCGGGAAGCTCGGGGCGCTGAGTCCCGTCTGGGCGTCGTAGGCGCCGATCAGGTGGTTGTAGGGGAGGTTCTGGCCGACCAGGAGCAGGTTGATCGCGTCGGTGATCCCGAGCCCGTACTTGACGATGTTGACGCCGCCGGCGTCGGTGAGCTTGCCGAGGCTGGCCGACTCGAAGAGGTTGATCGAGCCGACCGGCAGGGCGCCGTCGGTGACGGAGACGGGGCCGGGGATGGCCTGCTCGACCTCGCGCTGCGGCGTCCCGTCGGGACGGTAGACGCCGATCGTCGCCGAGCCGGTCGCCGAGGCGACGACCCGCGGCCCGCCGCCGATCGTCGCAATCGAGGGGTTCTGGCCGGGGCCGATCAGCGGCAGCGTCGTCTGGATCGCGCCGTTGAGCGCGATCGGCCAGCCGGGCATGTAGTCGCCGGAGGCGCCGTCGATCGCGTAGACGCGGGCCGAGCCGCCGGCGGCGTTGGCGAGGACGTCGGTCAGCACCGAGCCGAGCCCGCCGGTGACGGTGGAGAAGTCGGGAGGATCGGCCTCGTAGGTCTCGTTGGTGGCGACGACGATGTCATCGCGGCCGTCGCCGTTGAGGTCGCCGATCGCGGGCTCGTTGATCGACTCGGCGAGCATCTGGTCGGCCGGCTGCCTCTCGGGATCTACGAGCCGCAGCGGGAAGCCCGGCCGCGGCCTGCCGTCGCCGTCGAAGACGTAGAGGTAGCCGTCGAGCCCGGGCGCGACGATCGACGGCGGCTTCCCGGGCCCGTCGAGCCGGGCGACCGCGGGCGTGGCGATGAAGCCGCACTTCGGGTGCTTCTGGTCGTTGGCGGCGACTTGGAGCGAGGGCGCGCACTTCGACTTGTCGGAGGCGACCGGGAAGCCGGGCCGGCGGCTGCCGTCGGGCTCCCAGGCGTAGATCCGGCGCCCGGCGGCGGTGACGATCTCGGGCCGGCCGTCGTCCTCGAAGTCGGCGATCGTCGGCCCGCGCGGCGGCTCCCGCGGTGGCGCGGTCGCCGAGACGGCGGCGAAGCCGGGAGCGCTCAGGTGGCCCTTCGCCTGATCCATCGTCTCGGTCCGCACCGGCCAGCCCGGCAGCTCCGAGCCGTCGGGGCGGTAGGCGTGGACGATGCCGTCCTCGGTCGGCAGGATCAGCTCCTGGACGTTGTCGCCGTTGATGTCGGCGTAGCGCGGCGGCGCCTCTCCCCCGGTCCCCATCCGCTTCGGGAAGCCGGGCCGGAGCGTCGGGTCCGCGGCCGAGCTGAGCACGCGGCGGTCGATCCCCGGCGTCGGGATGCCGTCGCCGCGGACCGTGAGCCGCACCGTGAACTCGTGCTGGAGCGGGTGCTGAGAGGTCGTCGAGAAGGTCGGCGAGCCGGGATCGGGCGGCGGCTGGTAGTCGGCGAGCGCCGCGCGGACCTGGGCCAGGTCGATCGCGCCGAAGTCGGTGACCGGTGCGGTCGAGTCGCCCTCGGCGACCGTTCGCCAGTCGCCACCGGCACTCGAAGTCGCCGACCGGGGCCTGCCGGGGCCCCACTCGAGCTTCCAGTGGAACTGGCCGCCGTCGGCGAAGCGCGAACGGGCGAGACCGCGGATCCGGACCGAGCCGCCGGTCAGCGGCGCGTACCAGTCGGGGGAGGAGATCGCCGCCTCCGGCGGGATGTCGCCGCTGCGCGCAACTCGCACCGCCTCGCCGAGGTTGACCCGCCCCCAGCCGAAGTGGGACGTCCACTGGTCCTCGGGCGCCGCCGCCGGGTCGGCGCCGGAATCGGGCGCGCCGAGGCCGGTGACGTTGCCGTCGATTCCCGTCGCGCCGCCGGTCACCCGCTCGGCGGTCTGCTCGAGGATCGCCCGGGTCTCGTCGGGCCGCAGGTCGATCGGCTTCGCGGCGCTGACGACGAGCGCCGCCGCGCCCGCGGCCTTGCCGGTGTTCTCCGAGCCGGTCGGACCCTCCATCGCGATCGAGCTCTTGCCGCCGAACTGCGTCGTGTTGGCGCCGCGGAAGTAGGTGCCGACGGGGAGCTCGGAGCCGAGGCAGGTGCCGAGCGGGTCGAGCAGCTCGCCGCAGAGGGCGTCCTGGAACTCAGGTCCCGCGTCCACCCCGAGGCCCGTCGTGTCGGTGGCCGTCCCCTGGATCAGCATCGCGTGGCCGTAATTGCCGGGGTAGTTGTGGTTGGCGGTGTTGAGGTCGTCGCCGGAGAAGGTCTGGACGACGCCCTGCGAGTAGGCGTACTGGGAGGCGGCCTCGGCGAAGGCCGAGTGGTAGACGCTGCCGTTGGCGCCCTCGAGGACGCTCGCGCCGTTGTCGGTGCCGTAGAGGATCCCCATCGCGAAGCCGTTGCCGTCGGAGACGAAGGTGTCCCAGATCCGGACCGGCATCACCTGGCACTTCGGGCAGACGCCGAGCTCGCCCTCGCCGTCGTTGCCGCGCTCGGCCACCTCCATCGCCCGGCCGGAGCCATGGCCGGAGGCGGCGAAGTAGCTCGAGGCGTCGTAGGGGTCGTTGTCGTCGTCGAAGAAGTCCCAGCCCGCGATGTCGTCGACGAACCCGTTGCCGTCGTCGTCGTCGCCGTCGGAGAGCTCGGCGATCAGATCGGAGGCGTCGATCTGCCCGCCGCCGTGAGGGCCGGCGTCGGAGGGGACCGTGCCCTGGTAGTCGCTCACGTTCACGACGGCGTCGTCGTTGCAGTCGTAGCCGGTGCCGGCGCACGTCGCGCCGAGGCTCCCCGGGGTCGGCAGCTCCCCGGTGTTGAGGTGGATCTGGGTGCGCAGGCCCTCGCGGTCCCACTTGATCCCGGTGTCGAGGACCGCGACGACGGTGTCGGGGCTGCCGCGCTCGAGCTTCCAGGCGCCGGCGGCGTTGAACCCGGAGATCTGCGGCTGGCCATTGTGCGGGCCCTCCCGGTAGTTGGTCGCGCCGAGGCCGAGGATCAGCCCGCTCGTGTAGCGCGAGGGGAAGCCGAAGAGGTCGTAGCGCTCCTCGTAGATGCTGGAGGCGGTGCCGCCGCCGGGCGTCTCGTCGTCGGGCTCGGCGATGTCGTAGCCGGGGTCGTTGGGCGTGTCCTGGCGCTGGACGTTCCCCGGCGCGAACTGCTGGGAGGGATCGGTGGAGGCGGGGGCGTCGAAGCCGGCGGCGAGCGCGGCCGCCGGCAGCACGAGCATCGCGACGACGAGCGCCGCGAGGATCAGCCGGCGGCGGCGCGGGCGCGCGCGAGCCTGCCCGCGACCGACCCCATACCTCCCATACATGCCCCTACCCCGCATGCCGGGCGCACCCTATCCGGAGGCGCGGGGCGCGTAAAGGGTGGATGTCGGGTGGGCTCATGCTGGTCGCGGCGGCGCAGGCCGGCGGCCACCCCTCGCCCCGGGTGGGCGGTCGTGGGGGCGAGGCGGAGCGGGCGCTGGCGCGCACGGTCCCGGCCGCGCTCGGAGCTCCGCAGCGCGGATAACACGCCGCTTCGCGGGCAGCGTCAGAAGGACCCCCCGAAAGGAGCCCGATGAAGGCGCTGTTCCTCAGCTGCACCCTGAAGAAGTCCCCCGAGCCCTCCAACAGCGAGATGCTCGCCTCCGAGCTGCGCTCGTTCATGGAGGAGCGGGACGTCGAGACGGAGCTGATTCGCCTCGTCGACCTCGACGTCAAGCCCGGCGTCACCTCCGACGAGGGCGACGGCGACGAGTGGCCGCGCGTGCACGAGGCGCTGCTCGGCTCAGAGATCGTCGTCTTCGTCACCCCGACCTGGGTCGGGCGGCCCTCGAGCGTCGCCCAGCGGGCGATCGAGCGGATGGACGCGATGATCTCCGAGACCGACGACGAGGAGCGGCCGGTCGCCTACAACCGGGTCGCCGGGGTCGTCGTCACCGGCAACGAGGACGGCGCCCACCACGTGATCGGCGAGATCGCCGGCGCGCTCGGCGACATCGGCTACACGATCCCCGGCCAGGCCTGGACCTACTGGAACAAGGGCCCCGGTCCCGGCGACGAGTATCCCGACACCGACGAGGGCCACGACTGGTCGGAGAAGACCGGCCGCGCGGCTGCGCAGAACCTGATCGCTGTGGCCGAGGCGCTCGGCGGCGGGGCGATGGGGGCGCCGCCGGAGTAGCGGCGCCGCGGTTTCGGCCGCTGAAGGCGGTGAGTGGGATCAACGTTGCGCATATCGCAACGTTGATCCCTTTCACGCTCGGCCGGCGGGCGGGGCGACGGAGGCCGGGAGTTTCGCGTGAAGGGGTGCTCTCCAATCGGTTAGGTTCAGCGCATGGGGAGGCGCAGCGCAGGCTCGAGCACAGCGGTCGCGACCGCCCTCGCGATTCTCGCCGTTCTCGTCCCCGCCACGGCCGCCGCCGCCGACGGGAGAGTCGCGCTCGGCGACGGCGTCTACATGGAGCGCGCGCCCGCGGGCGCGCCCGCGCCGGAGGCGCCCGCCGCCACGCCGCGGATCATCGGCGGGCACCCGGTCACGATCCAGGACTACCCGTGGCAGGTCGGGCTCCTGCTCTCCCCCGCGATTCAGCCGGGCAATGGCTTCGACCGGCAGATCTGCGGCGGCACGCTCGTCGCGCCGACGCTCGTCGTCACCGCCGCGCACTGCGTCGCCGACGGGAACGGCAACTTCCAGCCGGCGGCGAACTTCACGATCGTCTCGGGCCGGACGACGCTGAGCACGAACGCCGGCCGCGAGAGCGGTCTCGCCGGCTACGTGTACTTCGTCGACGCCCAGGGGCGCCAGCTCTACAACCCGCGGACGTTCGCCTGGGACGTCGTCCTGCTGCGACTCGCCCAGCCCGCGCTCGGCAGCCCGATCAAGATCGCCGGGCCCGGCGAGGAGGGGGCGTGGTCGGAGGGGCGCGCAGCGCTGGTCAGCGGCTGGGGCGCGACGAAGGACCGCGGCCGCGGATACGCCGACACCCTCCAGGCGACCGAGATCACGATCGCGCCGGAGTGGTTCTGCGCCCCGATCAGGCTCGAGCCGACATCGCTGTGCGCCGGGAGCGGGACCGGCGACCGCGACATCTGCGACGGTGACAGCGGCGGGCCGCTCGTCGTCCGCATCGCCGGCGGGACGCCCCGCCTCGTCGGTGACACCTCCTTCGGCCGCGCCGACCACTGCGGCACCTACACCGCCAGCGGCTTCGGGCGGCTCGCCGCCGATCCGATCCGCGCGACGCTTCAGCAGGCGGCGCAGGTCCTGACCGGAGACGCCATCGTCGGCTCCGGCGGCACGGCACCGGCGACGATGACCGCCGGACAGGCCCGCGACAACGCGTTCATCTACGCCGGCGAGGACTGCGCCCGCTGGCGCCCCTGCCGGACCTACTGGGCCAAGTCGTGCCGGCCCGCGGGCGCGGGCTACAAGTGCGGGATCCAGGAGACGGGCAAGAAGCGGCGCGGCCGGATCTTCTGCCGCCGCAAGGTGCTGATCAAGGCGACCAGCGGCGGGATCAGCCGCCGCGGGATCGGCAAGTGGCGCTGCCGCTCCATCTAGGTCGCCGAGCCCGCCGGTTGGGTCTTTTCGGCGGCGCCTCTCGTCGCTAGATTCCCCGCCGATGCCCGGCAACGAAATGGCGAGATCATTCGCCGCACAGCTCAAGTCGCTGACCGGAACCGGTCCCGAGCGCTGCCGGGTCTTCATCAACGACGACGTCGTCACGCTGATCTGCGACCGGACCATGACCCCGGCGGAGAAGACGCTCGCGGGGGCGGAGCCGGGCGTGGTGTCGGAGATGCGGAACGCGCTCCAGGAGCAGGTCCGCTCGCAGTTCGTGCCCGAGGTCGAGCGGATCACCAAGCGGCGCGTCGTCGCCGCGATGAGCAGCCACTCGCTGGATCCCGACACCTCCAGCTACGTCTTCGTCCTCGAGGGGTCCGTCAACGGCCATCGGCTCGTCGGCGAGGCCTGACGCCGGGCGGCTTCCGCCACTGAGGGCTGCCACCTAGCCCATCTGGGGGCTGGCCCTCAAGAAACTTGAGCTTCCCGCCGATGGATGGGCGTGATCTTGCATCGCCGCCACGCCTCGCTCCTTCTGTGCCTGGCAATCGGGGCACTCACGGCAACCCCGGCGTCCGCCCAGGCGCCCGCGGATCCCGCGCAGACGGCGGAACCGCCGGTCGCCGCCGACCCGGTCGGGAGCGCCGAGAACGTCGCCTCGGGCCTGCTCGGCGGAGTCGGCGCCACGCTCCAGGAGCCGCCGGCGCCGGTCAGCGGGGTGGTCGAGGCGCTGCCGCCGGTCGTCGGCGGAACCGTCGACGGTCTCGCCCAGGCGCTCGGCTCCACCGCGCAGTCCGGACCGCTCGGGCCCGGGCTCGGCGGCGCCCCCGCTCCGCCGACGCCGCCGACCGAGCCCCCGGCTTCCCCCGGGCCCGACCCGACCGGGGTCGATCCTCCCGGCGGCGAGGGCGGCAGCCCCAACGACAGCGCCATCGCCGACGTCTCCACGCGGGTCCGCACGGGTCGCCGCGGCGACGGGGGTGATCAGGCCGGCGCCGATCAGATAGCCGGACGCGTCTCCGATCATCCCCGGGATCCCGCCGACGGCGCGGCGACGGTTGCGTCGATCGCCGGGGGCGGCGGGCCCTCCGGCGAGGGCGCCGTCGTCGAGCTGCCCGCGCCCGCCGAGAGCGGGAACCGGGGCGCGTTCGAGCGGATCGTCGCCGTCGTACCCTGGCCGGTCTACGCCGCGCTCGCCCTGATGACGGCGCTGCTCGCCCTTTCGACCGCGCGCTCACGGCGGTACCGGCGCCGGCTCGCGGAGGCCGAGCACCTGGCGAAGACCGACGGCCTCACCGGCCTGCCGAACCGCCAGGACGCCGAGCTGTTCCTCGAGCGGCTGGCTGCCGCCTCGACCCGCTCGGGCAGGCCGCTGGCGGTCGCGCTGATCGACCTCGACCACTTCAAGGCGATCAACGACGACTTCGGCCACGCCGCCGGCGACGCGACCCTGCGCGGCGTCGGTCACGCGCTGCGCAGCGAGCTCCGCACGGCCGATCACGTCGGCCGCCACGGCGGCGAGGAGTTCCTCGCGATCCTCCCCGACACCGGCGTCGAGGAGGCGCTCTTCGTCGCCGAACGGATCCGCGAGCGGATCGCGGCGATGCCGCGCCGAGTCGATCGGCCCGTAACGGCGAGCATCGGAGTCGCCACCCTTCCCGGCGACGCCGGCTCGGTGGGCGAGCTCGTGGCGGCGGCCGACCGCGCGCTCTACGCCGCCAAGGAGGCCGGACGCGATCAGGTCGTCTGGGCCGGCGCCCTCGAGCCGTCCGCCCGCGAGGGGCAGCGGCGGGCCGCCGTCACCAACTGAGCCCGGGCCCGCCCTAGTTCTTCAGCTTCAGGAACTTGCGGCGGATCTGCCCGGTGCGCATGCGCTGGGGGTGGTCGCCGACCGGGATCGAGGCGACCTCCTTGCCGGTCTTGTAGGAGAGCACCGCGACGCGGTCGTCCCCGGCGACGGAGACGAAGCAGTGCTTGCCGTCCTCGCTCGACTGCGACCAGTAGGGCACGTGGCCGATCGGGACGATCCGCTGCGCCTCGAAGGGCCGGCGGGTGACGATCGCCGCGTAGCCCGACATCGTCCCCGCGACGCAGAGCTTCGTTCCCTGCGGGTTCATCGCCAGGCCGTGGTGGGCGGAGTCGAGCAGGTACTCGTCGCGCCGCATCCCCTCGGCCTCGCCGAGCGGCAGGTCGAGGACGTCGACGACGCGGTCCTTCCGCAGGTCGTACTTGACGATCCCGAAGAAGAACGAGACCTGGAAGTAGACGTAGTGCTCGTCCGGGGTGATCGCCATCGGCCGGATCGCGGCGCTCATGTTGGGATAGCCGGCCTCCTCGAGCTTCTGGCCCATGTCGATGCGCTTCAGCACCTTGTAGGTCCGCGCGTCGATCACCTCGAATACGCGCTCGCCCTTGGTCGCGTCCATCGACGGATCGTCGGTCGGCGTGTAGACCGTGCCGATGCTCGCGTGGTAGATCAGCTTGCCGTCGCGGGAGAAGTTGCTCTCGTGCGGCGAGTCGCCGGAGGGGATCCGCGCCACGGTCTCGCCGGTGGCGGTGTCGATCACGTGGACGACGTTGGCCGTCGAGGCGGAAACGAGCAGCGTCTTGCCGTCCTCGGAGATCGCCATGTGGTCGGCGCGGTAGCCGTCGAGCTTGGTCCGCCAGACGATCTTCTCGGTCTTCAGCGAGATCGCGACGACGTCGGCGAAGCTCGGCCTCGAGAAGTAGACGACCTTGCCGTCGGGCGAGGTGAAGCCGTCATCGACGTACTGGTTGTGCCCCTCGCCGATGAGCTCGCGGATCACGTTGAAGTACCCGAGCGCCACCGGGTCGGTCTGGATCTCCGCCACCCGCTCGTCCTTGTCGGGGATGACGTTTATCCGGTCGAGCCGCTTGAAGGTCTTCGGGTCGATCAGGTCGGCCGTGCCGGCCCAGTTGTTGCTGACCACCAGGACGTCGCGCTTGACCTTCTTCTTGTGCGGCTTCGCCTCGGCGACTCCCGCCGCCGCGGTGACGACCGCCAGCGCGATCACGAGCGCGCTCCTGACGCGACCCATCCTCATTGCTCCTGCTCCCTTGGTCGTGGCCTGCAGAGCGATCTTAGCCGCGAATCGCCGGTGCGAGAGCCGATTCCGCGGTGTGTTCTAGGCGCCGATCGCCGACTCCGGCCACGGGCCGGCGCCGGAGGCGCGGCCGGCGCGGGTCGAGCGCTCGGCATCGTCGCGGCGGGCCATGCGCATGACGGCCGAGCGGCTGAGCCGGTCGGGCGTCGAGTAGACGCGGCCCTCGAAGGCCCACCAGTAGCGGTCCTCGGCCTCGCCGATCGGCTGCGGCTGGGAACCCTGGCCCGCGGCGATCGCCTCGCCGAAGCCGGGGGCGAGCTTGACCTCGGGGCCCTCGCCGGTGTCGAGGACGTAGTCGCGCTGGACGAAGGAGACGCCGCGGCTGCCCGGATGCGGCTTCGTCGTCTCGCTGTAGCGCAGCTCTGCGTTGGGCTCCAGGCGGAACATTCGGAACCTCATCGGCCCCTGAAACCCGATTCATGAGCCTGGGTTGCGATTCTCAGACGCGGGTCCAAGACGCGACGAGGCCGGGCATCTCTGCCCGGCCCCGGCCGCGTTGGCAATGACTCCTCGGGGGAGCTGGTTGAGCTAGTGCAGGACCTCGCGGGAAGCGAGGTGCTGGGAGACCTTGCGCTTGACGCGCTGGAGCGCGTTGTCGACGGTCTTGGTGTCGCAGGCGAGGCGATCGGCGATCTCCTCGTACGAGCGGCCGTCGAGGTAGCAGGTGAGGACCTCGCTCTCGAGGTCCGAGAGGACGCTGGTCAGGCACTCGACTAGGCTGCCCAGCTCCTCGGTGGAGATCACCCTGCTCGCCGGATCCTCGGTTCGCGAGCCCGGGAGGATCTCCTCGAGCGTCGACTCGCCGTCGCCGGCCGCCGTCGGCGACGTGGCGAAGCTGATCGACTGATTGAGCGGTGCGTGCTTGTTGCGGCTCGCCGTCTTCACCGCGGTGATCATCTGCCTCGTGATGCAGAGCTCGGCGAAGTTGCGGAAGCTCGACTCCCGGTCGGAGCGGAAGTCGCGAACCGCCTTGTAGAGGCCGACGAGGCCCTCCTGGATCAGATCCTCCGATTCGCCGCCGAGCAGGAAGTACGAGGACGCCTTGAGCCGGACGAAGCCGCGATAGCGGCGGACGATCCGGTCGTAGGCGACGTCGTCTCCTCGCTTGGCCTGTGCGACCAGGTAGGCGTCGTTCAGCTCGCCCGGGTGCCGGTCCCTGCTGCTCCCCCCCTGCACGGGCCGTACCTGCGGGAACTCCTGGGTGACTGCTGCCACGTTGTCTCCTCCATCGAGGGCCGTGGCGCCTTACCTCCCCAGGCGCGCCTTGGACTATCTCTCCTAAGCGATGGGCAAAGGCTCAACTCTGAACCTTTACTTCACCGTTACTTCCTGCGCGGCAGTCTAACCGCGAGCGGAGTTCTGTCAACCCAAAGGTTGCGCGACGTGCAAGAACCGTTGCACGATATGCGTACCGTCCGGCCGGCCCGCTAGGACGGACCCGCCCCGGAACCGCTCAGCGATGCGCCCTCGAGGCGGCGAAGAGCAGCAGCGTGGCGGCCGCGGCGACGTTGAGCGAGCCCACCTTCCCGACCGTCGGGATCGAGACCAGGGCGTCGCAGGAGTCCCGGACCCGAGGGCGGATCCCCCCTCCCTCGCCGCCCATCACGATCACAACCCTCCCGCTGAAGTCGAGGGTTGAGTACGGCGTCTCCGCCTTCTCGTCGGCCCCGTAGACCCACGCCCCGGCCTCCTTCGCCTCCGCCAGCCAGTCGGCGAGGTTCCGGACCCTGGCGATCGGCAGGTGCTCGACCGCCCCGGCCGACGCCTTCGCGGCCGCGGCGGTGATCGCGGCGGAGCGGCGCTCGGGGATCACGACACCGGCCGCTCCGGCCGCCTCGGCGCTGCGGCAGATGGCGCCGAGGTTGCGCGGGTCCTGCACCTGGTCGAGGGCGAGCACGAGCGCGTCGCCCGAGCGGAGCAGCGCGGCCGGGTCGGCGTAGGGATAGGGATCGACCTCGGCGACGATCCCCTGGTGGTCGGGGGAGCCGGCCAGGCGTGTGAGCTCGGCGGCGTCGGTGTCCTCGGCGGTCCAGACGCGCCTGACCCGGCGCCGCCCCCGCTGCGCCTCGGCGACCGGGTTGCGGCCGTAGACGACCGTCCGCTCGCTCATCGCCGCGGGACGAGGCGGGCCCCGCCGGCCTCGTCGCGGACGTCCCAGCCGAGCCCGGCGAGCCGGTCGCGGATCTCGTCGGCGCGCGCCCAGTCCTTTTCTTCGCGCGCCGAGGCGCGGTCGGCCAGCAGCGCCTCGGCCTCGGCGGGGGGCGCGCCGGTGTCCGGCTCGGCCAGCGACTCGAGCCCGAGCAGCTCGAGCATCTCGCGGGCGGCGCCGCGGGCTCCGGCGAGCTCGCCGCTGCGCGCATCCGAGATCAGCCCGGCCAGCTCGGCCAGCGCCCGCGGCGTGTTGAAGTCGTCGGCGAGCGCGTCGCAGAAGGCGTCGAGGCGCGCCTGGACGGCCGGGTCGCGCCCCTCCCCCTCGGCCTCGCCCTCGCGGAAGAACTCCCGCACCCGCTCGTTCGCCGCGGCGGCCTGCTGGAGCTCGGTCTCGCCGAAGGCGATCGGCTGGCGGTAGTGGCCGGAGACGAGGAAGCGGACGACCGCGGCGCCGCCGAAGGCCTCGATCGCCTCGCCGAGCAGGAAGATGTTCCCGAGCGACTTCGACATCTTCTCGGCGGCGCCGGCCTGGACCATGCCGTTGTGCATCCAGATCCGCGCCAGCGGCCTCCCCCGCGCCGCCTCGGTCTGGGCGATCTCGTTCTCGTGGTGGGGGAAGACGAGGTCGGAGCCGCCGCCGTGGATCGCGAACTCGAGGCCGAGCAGCTCCTCGGCCATCGCCGAGCACTCGATGTGCCAGCCCGGGCGCCCCTCGCCCCAGGGGCTCGGCCAGAACGTGTCCTCCCCCTCCTTGCGCCGCTTCCACAGGGCGAAGTCCAGCGGCGCCTCCTTGAGCTCGGCGGCACCCGCCTCCTCGCCCTGGTCCATCTGGTCGGGGTCGCGGTTGGAGAGGGCGCCGTAGCGGTCGTAGCTGCGGACCCTGAAGTAGACGTCGCCGCCGGACTCGTAGGCGTGGCCGGAGTCGATCAGCGCCTGAATCAGCGCGACGATCGGGCCGATCGTCTCGGTCGCCTTCGGCTCGTGGTCGGGGCGGCCGATCCCGAGCGCGTCGGTGTCGGCGGCGTAGCGGGCGATCATCCGCTCGGCCCACTCCGCCGACGGCACCCCGGCGTCCCGCGCGGCCGCGTAGATCTTGTCGTTGACGTCGGTGAGGTTGATGGCGACGACCGGCTCGTAGCCCTCGTGGCGCAGGAACCGCGCCAGGAGCAGCGGCAGCACGAACGGCCGCGCGTTGCCGATGTGGATCGGGCCGTACGTCGTCGGCCCGCACGCGTAGATCCCGACCTTGCCGTCGGGACCGGGCTCGACCGGGCGCTTCTCCCCGCTCAGGGTGTCGGTGATCCGCACCTCGCGCACGGAGGCGATGCTATGCGCTCGTTCGGCTCACGCCTTCTTCGGCTTGTAGGTCCAGCCGGCCCCGGTCACCGCGTCGATGACCGGGTCGCGGAGGTCGGACCAGGAGAACTTGTAGCCCTTCTCGTCGGCCCCACCCTCGGTGTGGTGGGGTCCGAGCCAGGCGGCGACGTGGACCGTCTCGCTGCCGATCTGCTGGCCGCGCTCGAAGTGCTTGCCGCCGGAGAAGATCCCATCGACACCGATCTCCGCCTTCGAAGTCGTCTTCAGACCGAGGCCGACGGCCTCGTGGTCGGCCTCGTCGAAGGTGATGCGAAACGCCCGATAGAGATACTCGTACGAACCGCCGCCGATCCCGGCGCTCGCGATCTTCGCCGACCAGGCGACGACCACCTCACCGTCGGACTCGCTGGTCTCGATCCCCTTCCCCGAGATCGCGAGCAGCCGCCGCTTCACCTCGTCGAGGGGCTCGGGCGCGACGCCCTCCTCCGGCTTCGCCGCGGTCATGATCCCGCGGCCCTTCTCCTTCAGCTTGTCGAACAGGCCCATGGGCTCAGCCTAGCGGCGGTCCCCTGCGCCGGGGAACCGGGTGCGCGGGGCGGCCGCCGCTGTTAGCCTCGCGACGAGGGAGCAGGCGGCGCGGGGCCGCCCGGACAACTGGGAGGAACAACATGCGTTCACGGTCGGCCCATCGACCTCTCGGGGGGATCGCGATCGCTGCGGCGGCGCTGCTCGTGCTGCTGGCGCTGCCGGCGAGTGCGTCCGCCCACCTAGAGCGCCCGTCCTACTGGCCCGACCCGGGCCCCGACGCCTCCGTCAGCCCGCCGGCCGGAGGGAAGGTCCCGAAGGCGCGCTCGCTCTCGTCGGCGGCCACCGGCAAGGGGCCGGGCGAGGTGCGCGTCGTCTGCATCGGCAAGCACGGGAGCAAGTCGATGCGCCTGCTGCGCAAGTCGGTCAAGCGCGCCCGCGAGCACGGCTACAAGTACCGCCCGAGCGAGTCGCTTCGCCATCTCAGCGGGAAGAAGGCGAAGAAGCTGGTCCGGATCAACTCGAAGCTCGCGAAGAAGTGCCGCTACCGGACGATCCAGGAGGCGATCTTCGACTCCGGCAACAACGACCGCGTCGTCGTCATGCCCGGCCGCTACCCCGAGCGGCCCTCGCGCCGGCAGCCGACCAACGACGCCGCCTGCGCCGATCTGACTCAGGACAACGGCCACGGCGCCCAGGCGCCGAGCTACCGCTACCAGGTCACCTGCCCCAACGACCAGAACCTGATCTACATCCAAGGCCGGGCGGTGCCAGATCAGCCGCCACCGGAGCCGCCGCTCGCCGACCGCGAGGGGATCCCCGACCTCGGCCCCTGCGTGCGCTGCAACCTCCAGCTCGAGGGATCGGGCGTGAAGCCCTCCGACGTCGTCATGGACGCCGGCACCAACTACAAGAAGGTGTCATCCGACTCGAAGCCGGGCCAGGCGAACGGCTGCGGCTTCGAGCCCGAGTGCAGCTACGCCAAGGACGTCGTCCTCCGCGTCGACCGCGCCGACGGGTTCGTCGGGCGCAACTTCCTGACGAAGAGCTCGACCGAGCACGGCGTCTACATCGAGGAGGCCGACGGCTACCTGCTCGACAAGGTGAAGATGTACTGGTCGGCCGAGTACGGGAACCTGACGTTCACCTCCGACCACGGCCTCTACAAGAACTGCGACTCCTACGGCGCCGGCGACGCGGCCCTCTACCCGGGCGCCTCGCCCGAGACCGGCCGGGGCGTCGAGGACGCGTCCTTCTACCCCGACGCGCCGCGGATCAACACCGTCGTCAAGAAGTGCGACATGCGCTCGAGCGCGCTCGCCTACTCCGGCTCGCAGGGGAACGCGGTGCGGATCACGCAGAGCGACATCTACGCGAACACGTCGGGGATCGTCACCGACTCGATCTCGGCCTCGGGCCACCCCGGCTACCCGCCCGACAGCAACGAGATCGACCACAACGTCATCTACTCCAACAACCTCAACAGCTACGGAGCCGACGCGCCGTTCGTCAACACGGTCGGCCTGCCGATCGGCGTCGGGACGTTCTACCCCGGCGTCAACAAGAGCCGGATCCACGACAACTACATCTTCGACAACTGGCGCCGCGGGACGATGCTCGTCTCGATCCCCTCGGGGACCGAGCGCGGCACGCCCGAGGACCCGAGCGCTGCCGGCTCGTGCCCGACGATGAACCCGGCCGGGCCGCTCGGCTTCATCTACCCGACGTCCTGTCAGAACGAGTACACGGGCAACGTGATGGGGAAGGCGCCGAAGGGCTTCGAGCCCTCCCCCGCCGTCGGCAAGTTCGGCAACCCCTCCAGCCTCGACGACCCCGGCGTCCGCAACGGCATCGACTTCTGGTGGGACGAGGCGCCGACCGAGGGCAACTGCTGGCACGACAACGTCGGCCCCGACGGCTCGCGCGGCAGCCTCACCGCCGACCCGCCGATCGGCCCGACGGCGGGCAAGAACGTGACCGGCTTCCTGCCTGAAGCCTGCGACCCATCCGACCCGACCTACCCGCTCGGCGAGGGCGGCCCGGGCTACGCGGCGAAGGCCGTGATGCTCGTGCTCTGCTCGGAGGCGAGCCCGGAGTGCGAGTGGTTCCAGCCGCCCGCCGAGCCCGGCTCGGCCGCGGCGATGCGGCAGCGGCGCGCCGCAGAGCGGCGCGACCGGCGCCTGCGCCACTCCGACCTGGGGCGCTCGCTCGACCGCCAGTTCCGGGCGATCAGCACGGTCGGCGACGGAGGCTGATGCGGGCGCCGGCGATAGCCCTCGCCACGCTCGTCGCGATCGTCGCGATCGCCCTCGTCGCGGTCAACGCCGGCGGCTCCGAGGGCGAGGACGAGCCCGCGATCGGCGTCGGGCAGCTCCGCGCCGGATCCTCGGCCCAGCTCGCCCAGTGCAGCGACTGGAACGAGGGGACCGCGGAGCAGCGGGCGGTGACCGTCGAGGACGTCCGCGAGGCCCTCAACCAGGCCAACAGCGGCGGCCCGACGCCGGCGCTTCCGAGCGACCGCACCTACGACCTGTTCGAGAACGCCTGCTCCCAGGACTACGCGGCCGGCTTCCGCCTCTACAAGATCTACGCGCGGGCGGCCGCCTTCGCGAACCTCGGCACCGCGCCGTACTGACCGAAGCCGGTACGGAGGGGGCCGATCCGGGCATACACTCGGTGGGATGTCCGAAGCGGCGACAGGGGGAACGAGGGTCAACGGAAGCTCGGCCAACGGCTCGAGCGCGTCAGCCAACGGCTCGGAGCCGAAGCACGAGGCGCCCTCCGGCGCTGGCGGGCTCGGTGGGCTGCTCGGCGCCGCCAAGGGCGCGATCGCCGCCGCCGGCTCGGTGCCCGGCATGGCGGCGGGCGCGCTCGGCGGGGCGGCGGGAGCGGCGCTGCGCCCGCTGTCGAACGCGCTCGAGGGGCTCGGCGCCGACCTCGACGACCGCGATCCCGACTTCATCCGCGAGAACCTGCCGTTCAGCTGGCTGGTCTCGACCCTGTGGTTCCGCGGAGAGGTCCGCGAGATGCACAACGTCCCCGAGAAGGGGCCGGTGCTGCTCGTCGGCAACCACTCCGGCGGCAACCTGACCCCGGACACGATCGTCTTCACGGTCGCCTTCTGCACCTACTTCGGCGTCGAGCGGCCCTTCTACCAGCTCGCCCACAACCTCGTGCTGGCCTCGCCGGTCGGCCCGCTGCTGCGCCGCTACGGCACCGTCAGCGCGTCCCACGAGCACGCCCGCGAGGCGCTCGAGGCCGGCGCCGCGGTCCTCGTCTACCCGGGCGGCGATTGGGAGGTCCACCGGCCGGTCTGGCACCGCAACAGGGTCGACTTCGCCGGCCGCAAGGGGTTCATCAAGCTCGCGCTCGACGCCGGCGTGCCGATCGTCCCCATCGTCTCGGTCGGCGGGCAGGAGACGGCGCTGTTCCTCTCCAACGGCAACTGGCTCGCCCGCCTGCTCGGCCTCGACCGGACGCTGCGGCTGAAGGTCCTGCCGATCTCGATCGCCCTGCCGTGGATCCTCAACGTCGGCGACTTCATGAGCCACCTGCCGCTGCCGTCGAAGATCACCGTCGAGGTGCTGCCGCCGATCGACCTGCGCGAGCAGTTCGGGCCCGATCCGGACGCCGACGAGGTCTACGACTACGTCACCGGCTCCATGCAGGACGTCCTCGACGCGCTCGCAGCGGAGCGGCGCCTGCCGGTGCTCGGCTAGGGGTCGGCGGTGCGGATCAACTCCTCGGTCATCGTCCGCGCGCCCCGCGAGCAGGTCTGGGCGCAGGTCACCGACCCCGACGCCTACCTCGATTTCATGTCGGGCGTGACCCGCTGGGAGCTCGAGGGCGAGGTCGGCGACCTCGACCGCCGCGACGTGATCGAGCTCGGCTCGCGGATCAGGATGCTGATGCGCGTCGGCTCGGCCGAGGTCGGCGGCCTGATCGAGATCGTCGAGTGCAACTCCGGCAAGGACCTCGCCTGGTCCTCGGTCACCGGCGTCGATCAGCGCGGGCGCTGGCGCCTGCGGGAGGCCGGCGACAACCTCACCCGCGTCGAGCTCCGCTTCTCCTACGGCGTCGCCGGCGCCGGCATCGGCGGCATGCTCGCCGAGCGCGTCGCCGCTCCGATCGTCCGCGCCCGCCTCCGCTCCAGCCTGCAGCAGCTGAAGAAGCTCGCCGAGCGCGACTGGCGCCGCGCGCAGGCGGCGCGCCGCAAGCAGGCGGCGACGGTCTAGCAACCGGGCAGGGGGACCGAGGTCGGGTGGGCGGCTTCGTGGGCTCACGGTGGCCCAGGGCGAGGTGAAGCACCGCGATCAGCGCGACCGCGCGAGCGCCCCCAGAACGATCAGCCCACGGTCCGCCCGCGCCTGCCTCAGCCGGACCCCCCGTCCCCCGGTTCGCCCCCACCAGTCTCACTGGAGCTCTTATCGTCTTCTTGGAGCTCCCGCTTGAGCACCTTGCCCGTCGGGTTGCGCGGCAGCTCGTCCATGAAGACGACCTCGCGCGGGACCTTGTAGCGGGCGAGGTTGTCCTTGACGTGGCTCTTGACGCCCTCCTCGTCGAGGTCCTTGCCGGAGCCGACGACGACGAAGGCCCTGAGGCGCTGGCCGAACTTCTCGTCGTCGACGCCGATCACCGCCGCCTCGTCGATCGCGTCGTGGTCGGCGAGGACGTCCTCGACCTCGCGCGGGAAGACGTTCTCGCCGCCGGAGACGATCATCTCGTCGTCGCGGCCGTCGATGAACAGGCGCCCGGTCTCGTCGAAGTGGCCGACGTCGCCGGAGGATAGGAGGCCGTCGATGACGTCCTTGCCGCCGCCGCCGGTGTAGCCCTCGAAGGACATCTCGTTACCGACGAAGATCCGGCCGGTCTCCCCCTCGGCGACCTCATCGCCGTTCTCGTCGTAGAGCTTGACGATGGTGCCGTGAGGGACGCGCCCCGCGGTCCCCGGCGCCTCGCGCATGTCCTCGGGCGTGGCGATCGACGCCCAGGCGACCTCGGTCGAGCCGTAGAGGTTGTAGATGTTGTCGCCGAACTCGTTCATCCAGCGGATCGCCATCTCCCCCGGCAGCGCCGAGCCGCTGACGGCGGTCACGCGGAGCGACGGCAGGTCGTACTTGCCTCGCGTCTCCTTCGGCAGCTCGAGGATCCGCTGGAGCATCACCGGGACGACGACAAGCGCGTCGGCCTCGTTGTCGGCGACGAGCTTGAGCGTGCCCTCGGGGTCGAAGCGGCGGCTCAGCACGTAGGTGGAGCCGAGCGCGAGGCCGAGCGTGAAGTGCATGAAGCCCCAGGAGTGGAACATCGGGCAGGCGATGACGGTCGTCCGCTCGGCGCGCAGCGGGATCTCCGACAGCAGCGCGGCGAGCGGCGCGAGCGAGTCGGGAGAGTTGCGCTGGGCGCCCTTCGGCGTCCCGGTGGTGCCGGAGGTGAGGATGACGAAGCGGCTCGTTTCGTCGGGCGGGTCGACCGGCGAGTCGTCGGTCTCGGCGATCGCGTCCTCGATCGTCCGCTGGGAGGGCTCGTCGCCCTCGTCGGTCCAGCCGACGAAGCGCGAGATCTGCGGGTCCTCGTCCTCGGCGCCGTGGAGGAGCCTGTCGAACTCCTGGTCGTAGATGATCGCCTGCGGCTGCTCGCGCTCGATCACGCCCTCGAGCTGCGGCGCCGCGAAGTCGGTGTTGAGGAGGAGTACGGTCGCGCCGAGCTTCGAGCAGGCGAACAGCGAGTCGACGAAGCCGCGGTGGTTTCGGCACATGATCGCCACCGCCTCGCCGCCCTTGACGCCCTGCTCGCGCAGCGCCCGGGCGAGCGCGTTCGAGCGGCGGTCGAGCTCGGCGAAGGTCAGCGAGCCGCGCTCGTCGATCAGCCCCGGCTTGTCGGGATGACGGATCGCCGCCGACGCGATCCCCGCGGCGGGCGAGGCCCCCCAGCGGCGCAGCGCGTTGCCGACGCCGAGCAGCTTCTGCGGCGGGATCGGGCGGATGATCCCGGCCTCGGCCAGGACGCGGAGGTTGAAGGGCAGGTCCGCGGCCGACCCGAGCTGCCCCACCTTGATCCGCCGAGCCGCTGCGCCCGCCTTCTGGGCGATCCCCTGCAGTGCCATCGCGGGAACCCTATTCCCCCTGCGCCGGCGCCGAATCCTCCGGCTCGAACAGGACGACAGCCATCGCCGCGATCCCCTCGCCGCGGCCGAGCGCGCCCATGCCCTCGTTGGTCGTCGCCTTCACCGAGACCGGCGCGCCGAGCGCCTCCGACAGGCGCCGCTCCATCTCCTCGCGGTGGGAGGCGAGGCGCGGGGCCTCGCAGATCACGGTCGCGTCGGCGTTGACCGGCGTGCCGGCGAGCCGCGCGACGACGGCCCGCAGGAGCTCGATCGAGTCGGCGTCGCGCCAGCGCTCGTCGTCGTCGGGGAAGTGGGTGCCGATGTCGCCCGCCCCGGCCGCGCCGAGCAGCGCGTCGGTGATCGCGTGGGTGAGGACGTCGGCGTCGGAGTGGCCGGTCAGCCCGCGCTCGTGCGGGACCTCGACGCCGCCGAGGATCAGCGGCCGGCCCTCGGCGAACCGGTGGCTGTCGTACCCGATGCCGGCCCGCGCGCTCACCCGAGCGGCTCCAGGCGCCGCTCGCGGCCCTCGAAGACGCAGATCTCGCCGATCCCGAGCGAGCGCATGAACTCGAGGGCCTCGTCGTAGCCGCGGCCGACGTCCTCGGGGACGTGGGCGTCGGAGGAGAGGGTGAAGGGCACGTCCGCCTCGACGCAGAGCTCGGCGAACCCCCGTGCGGGGTAGAGCTCGCACACCGGCTTCTCCAGGCCGGCGGTCGAGACCTCGACCGCCACCCCGGCCTCGGCGATCGCCGCGACGGCCGGCTCGTAGAAGCGGCGGAGGTCGCCCTCCGGGGTCGGCTTTCGCGAGCCCCAGACCTTGACCAGGTCGGGGTGGGCCATCGTGTCGAACAGGCCGCTGCGGGCGGCGTCGGCCAGCGTCTCGAAGTAGCGGGCCCAGACACGCTCGGGATCCTCGCCCTCGGTCTCCCAGACGTCGTAGCCCTCGTGGTCGAAGGCGCCCTCGCGGACGAAGTGGACCGACCCGATCACGTAGTCGAGGGGGAGCCCGGACAGCAGCTCCTCGATCCGGTCCTCGGCGCCGGCGATGTAGTCCATCTCCAGTCCGGCGCGCAGCGGCCCGGCGGCGAGGAACTCGACGTAGGCGTCGAGGTCGTCGACCGCGTTCTCCACCCAGAAGGGGTGGTCCCAGACGCTGAGCGCCTGGCGGAAGCGATAGACGTGCTCGGAGACGCCCAGCTCCTCGATCCCGCGGGAGCCCGCGGCCTCGAGATAGCGGTCGACGTTGTCGTCGGTGAAGAACCGCTCCGCCGGCGTGTCGGGCTCGTCGTCGCGGAGGTGGACGTGATAGTCGGTGAGCACCGGATCAGCCTAGGCGAACGCGTTCGGGGCGAGACAACGGGCAGCGAACGGGCCGGCACCCTCGTGCTGGGGTCGCTGGGTTCGCCATTTCGTATTCAGTGACCCCAGCAAGGGAGGCGCTCATGGCCGGGCCCCGAGCAGCGCCTCGGCGACCGCGAGGTCCGCCGCCTCGGTGACCTTGAGGTTCGGCGCCCCCGTCGCCTCCAGCAGCACGGTTCCCCCCGCCCACTCGATCAGCCACGCCTCGTCGGTGGCGACCTCGAGCTCGCCGGCGGCGCGCGCGCTCTCCTGAGCCCGGCGCAGCGCGTCGGCCCGGATGACCTGCGGCGTCTGCGCCCCCCACAGCCCGGAGCGATCGATGGTCCGCTCCACGCGGTCCCCCTCCCCCGCCCTCTTCAGCGTGTCGGCGACGGGAGCCGCGGCGATCACGCCGTCGGCATCGGACCCCTCGAGCCGCGCCACGAGCCGATCGACGAGCGCCGCGGTCACGAGCGGTCGCGCCGCGTCATGGATCGCCACGACGCCCCCGTTCACCGCCTCGAGCGCGAGCGACACCGACTCCGCGCGCGTCGAGCCCCCCGCGACCACGGTGGCGCCGCCCGCCAGCTCCCCGATCTCCGCCTCGAAGCCGGGCGGGGCGGCGATCACGATCTCGCCGATCGACTCGGCGGCGCCCAGCGCGGCGAGCGACCAGGCGACCATCGGCCGTCCCGCGAGGCCGACGAGGGCCTTCGGGCCGCCGGCCCCGAGGCGCTGCCCGGAGCCGGCGGCCGCGATGACGGCCGTTGCCAGGATCTACCGCCTAGGCGGCGGCCCCGGCGAAGCGCTCGGTGAGCAGGCCGTCGAGGTACTCCTCGGCGCCCTCCTCGTCCTTCTCGAGCGCGTACATGAACTCGGAGGCGAGGATCTTCTTCGCCCGCGTGTACATCTGCTTCTCGCCGGTCGACAGGCCCTTCTCGATCTCGCGGATCGCGAGGTTGCGAACCACCTCCGCGAGCTCGAAGACGTTGCCCGTCTTGATCTTCTCGCGGTTGTGCTTGAACCGGCGGTTCCAGTTCTTCGGCATCTCCGAGACGTCGTCGGTGAGGACACCGATGACCTTCTTGACGTCCTCGGGGCCGATGACCCGTCGCAGTCCCGCGACGGCCGCGTTCTCACACGGCACCTGCACGGTCATGTCGTTGTGGAGGATCTTGATCGTCAGGTAGTCGCGCTCCTCGCCGAGAAGGGACTTGGTCTCCTTCTTCTGCACGACGCCCGCACCGTGGTGCGGGTAGACCACGTTGTCGCCGATCTCGAAGTCGCAGCTCAGATCCTCCAGCTCGAGTTCGACGTCGTTTACCTCGTCAGTTGCCTCAGGAATCGTCTGCCTCCTTGGTTGGGGCGCCCCACCCTCAACGGGGGCGCCATGTCATGTCAGCGGGTATCGCTCGAAGACCTCGGCTTCGCGGATGCGATCGAGGCCCTCCCGGATATCGGCGGCCCTGTCCTCCCCCACGCCATCGACCCCCGCAAGCTCTTCGTCGGAGGCCGCGAGGATCGCCTCGAGGCTCCCGAAGTGGCGGATGACCTTCTCCCCGACCAGCCGCGGCAGGCGCGGGATCCGTCCCAGCGCGCGATACCCGCGCGCGGAGACGTGGAGGTCGTGGAGGTTGGCCTTGCGGTCGTGGCCGAGCAGCTCAGCCAGTCGGCCGAGATCCAGAAGCTCCTGATGGGGAAGGCGCGACAGCTCAGCGAGCGTGGCGTCGAGCGTCTCCTCCGAGTCGTTGATCGCGTAGTCGCGGATCAGCGAGATGCGGTCGCTGAGGACGCCGACGGCGGTCTCCTCGAGCTGCATCTCGATCAAGCGTCCCTCGGCGCCGAGCTCGATGATGTAGCGCTCGACCTCGTTGGAGGTGCGCAGCAGCAGCTCGGCGCGCTGCATGACGGTGAGGACGTCGTGGAGGCTGGCCGCGCCGGCCATCTCCACCGTGGTCAGCCGCGCGCCCACCCGATCGAGGCGCAGGCGGTACTTCTCCATCGTCGCCAGGCCCTGGTTGGCCTTGCTGAGGACCGTCGGGATGTCCTGGAGGATGTACTTCATCCCGTCGAGGTAGATCGAGACGACGTCGCGGCGGGCGGAGATCGCGATCACGAGCGCCTTCGTCTGCTTCGAGACGCGCTCGGCGGTCCGGTGGCGTGTGCCGGTCTCCGAGGAGTGGATCGTCGGGTCCGGCATCAGCTGGACGTTGGCCCAGGAGATCTTCTTGCCCTCGGGGTCGAGGACGATCGCCCCATCCATCTTCGCCACCTGGTAGAGCAGCCCCGGCGTGTAGTCGACGTCGAGGCTGAGGCCGCCGGAGAACAGGAACGAGATCTCCTCGGGCTCGCCGATCACCAGCAGCGCGCCGGTGGAGGCGTGAATGACGTTGTCGATCCCCTCCCGCAGGCTGGTCCCGGGCGCGACCATGTCGAGCGCGCGCAGCAGACGCGGGTCTTCATGCACCAGCGCTGCCGTAGTGTCATCCCAGGAGGCCAGTGCCATCGCCGCCATCAACTATGGCAGACCGGCAGATGCGGGGATTTCCCGGGAATCCCTACTTGACAGGTCGGATTCGCGCGTGTCAAGCGGGTTGTTCTAGGCTGAGGCCATGTGCCGGAACATCAGGACCCTCCACAACTTCGACCCGCCCGCCACCGACGACGAGGTGGAGGCGGCCGCACTCCAGTACGTCCGCAAGGTGAGCGGGTCGACCAAGCCCTCGCAGGCCAACGCCGAGGCATTCGACCGCGCGGTCGAGGAGGTCGACCGACGTGACGAGGAAGCTGCTCGACCAGCTCGTCACCAGCGCGCCGCCGAAGAACCGCGAGATCGAGGCCGAGAAGCGCCGCGCGAGGGCGCAGGCCCGCTACGCGGCCTAGCGACTAGGGCCGCTCCGCCGGGCCGTCGCCGAGCGCGCGGATCCACTCCGCGAGGAACGGCTCCGCGATGTGGTGGTCGCGCCCCGGTCCCTGCGAGACGAGCTCGCGCTGCTCGAGCGCCCGCAGCGCGGTCTGGATCGTGGCCGCGGTAGGCAGCCCGTGGCGGCGGCGGTAGTCGCCGGTGAGCGGGCGGCCGGGTTCCGCGGCGAGGGCGGCGAGCAGCAGCTTCTGCGCGGTCGACGCCTCCTCCCAGCGGAGCTGGAAGTGCGAGTTCTCCGAGCGCAGGACCGCGGCGACCGCGCGGTCGAGGTGCTCGGCGGTGGCCGCGGAGTCGAAGGGCGTCTCCTCCCAGAGGAAGTAGCTGAGCTCCTGGGTCGCGTAGGGGTGGCCGGCGGTCAGCTCGACGAGCCGCTCCGCGAGCTCGCGGCCGGCGCGCTTGCGGGTGGCAGCGAAGCGGCCGGAGATGAACGGGACCCAGTCGGCGGCGGCGATCGGCCCGAGCTCGACCCGCTTGGCGCTGCGCCAGAACGGCTCGTTCTCGTCGTTGAAGATCCGCTCCATCATGTGGCGCCGGCTGCCGAGGTAGATCCGCGCGACCTCCGGCTGCTGCTCGAAGATCGTCCGCATCAGCCGCGGCAGGGACGGGTCGATGCCCTCGATCTCCTGGAACTCGTCGAGCACGAGGACGACCCGCTTCTTCGCCTCGGCGGCGAGCTCCCCGGGCAGCTCGAGCAGGCGCTCGATCGTCGCGTCGATGTCGGCGGGCGCGTGCCCGACGCCGAAGGTGAAGCTGTAGGTGCCGGCGTCGGGGTCGACGGTGATCGACGGCGTCACGCGGAGCCCGCGGAACGGGCGCAGCAGCGACTCCGCCGCCCGCTGCGTGCGCGAGGCGACGTCCTCGTAGATCGCCGAAGCGAGCCGGCCGGCGAGCCGCTCCCTGGTCGGCGTCGTCATCAGGTTCACGTAGGCGACGAGGACGTCGGCGGCGGCGAGCTCGCGCATCGTCCGCCAGACGAGCGAGGACTTGCCGAAGCGCCGCGGAGCGATGATCACCACGTCCTGGCCGTTCATCGCGTCGAACTTGAGCTCCTGGACCTCTTCCTCCCGGTCGGCGAAGGCCTCGTCGAGCGCGAGGCCGCCGAAGCTGAAGGGGTTGGTGGGGCTCTGCTTGCGAGGAACCATAATGGCGTTGAGGATACGCCTTAGTACGTGAACTGCAACTAGTTTTCTTATGTTGTTTTACATGATGGTTGACGACATAAGATGCGGCCGACATGGGCGAGCTGACCTACTCCGCGATCGCCTCCGTCGACGGCTACATCGCCGACGCGGACGGCGACTTCGGCTGGGCCGCCCCCGACGAGGACGTGCACCGATTCGTCAACGAGCTCGAGCGGCCGATCGGGACCTACCTCTACGGCCGCCGCATGTACGAGACGATGGCCTACTGGGAGACGGCGTCCGGGCTGCCCGAGCACGAGGCCGACTACGCGGAGATCTGGCGCGGGGCCGACAAGGTCGTCTACTCGCGGACGCTCGCCGACGTCTCCACCGCGCGGACGCGGCTCGAGCGGGAGTTCGACCCGGCGGCGGTGCGCGCGCTCAAGGAGGGCTCCGAGCGCGAGCTCAGCGTCGGCGGGGCCGAGCTCGCAGCCGGGGCCCTGGCCGCGGGGCTCGTCGACGAGGTGCACTTGATCCTGGCGCCGGCCATCGTCGGCGGCGGCACCCGGGCCCTCCCCGACGGGCTGCGCGCCGACCTCGAGCTGCGGGACGAGCGCCGGTTCGGCAACGGGACGGTCTTCCTGCGGTACCGAGTGGCCGCCTGACCGACCGCGACTCACCGTTCGGAAGTGGGCGAGCGTCGCGTCCTGAGCCCGGCGATACCTCCCCTCTAACCTGCGTTCGATGAGGGACACCGTCGCCTCCTCGCTGCGAGCGGCCGGCCTGACCGCCTTCATCGGCGGCCTCGCGTGGCTGCTGCTCGACCCGCCCTCGTGGGCGGGGATCGAGGGCTTCCTGACGATCATCGGCGTCGCCCTCGCCATCGTCCTCGTCCTCGCCTGGCTGACGACCCGGGCGATCGGCGAGGAGATGCCCGAGCACGAGTTCCGCCGCCTCGTCGACCGCTCCGACGCACTGGCGATGCTGCCGCCGCCCGGCCGCTTCCCGAGCGAGTTCGACGAGCTCGTCATGGAGGCTTTGGACGACCTGCCCGAGGACTTCCAACGCGTTCTCGAGACGGTCCCCGTCACCGTCTCCAACCGCGGCGCGGAGTTCGGCGCCTACGGCCTCTACGTCGGGGGTACGGTCGCCCGCGACGTCTTCCCCGACCACATCGTCGTCTACGAGGACACCCTCACCCGCGACTTCGGCCACAACCCGGACCTGCTCCGCGCCCAGGTCGAGCGCACCGTCCGCCACGAGGTCGCCCACCACCTCGGCTGGGACGAGCCCGGGGTGCGGGCGCTGGGACTTTGAGCGTTCCGTCCGACGCTTTGTTAGGTTCTGCTCATGAAGCGCGCGGGGGCAATTGCGGCGATTCTCCTAGCGGGGGTGCTCTTGACGCTCGCACCGTCAGCGGGCTCGGCCAAGCCGGAGGTCGAGCGGGCCTTCTACATCGCGAAGAATGGCGACCGCCAGGATGCGAAGGTGAGCCTGTATCTGAGGAACGACCGGGTGCGGCTCGGCTGGCTGGCGAAGACGCTCCGCTGCCACCGCCGGTCGGATTCGAAGAAGGTTCGATTCGTCGGCGCGATCGGTCCGGTGAGCTTGAGAAGCGGGAGCTTCTCGGACGTCGTCAGGAACCGCAATCACGTGTACGAGCTCGACGGTCATCGCCGGGACGCTTCGACGTTCGTCGGCGAAGGGGAGATCGACATCGCCCATATGGGCGGCAAGGGCGGCCCCTACCAGTGCGACAGCGGCCCGCTGCAGTACACGGCCACGCGAGTGACTCGCGAAAAGTACGACGAGTACAACGCCACCTTCGGCGTCAGCCCGAACAAGCCGTAAGCGCCTCGGGCTCTAGGCAGCTTCGCGCAGGCCGCCGCGACCGCGGCGGGCGGAGCCGAGCGCCTGGCGCAGCGTCGAGCTCATCTGCAGGCCGGCGGGGGCGTCGGTGAGCTTCGGGCCGAGCACGGGTCCGAGGCCGAACTTGACCGCCTCGGCGACGCGGCGCTCGGCGTGGGCGACGTAGCGGAGCTCGCCGGTCAGGCCGACCTCGCCGAAGCAGGCGAGCGGGCGGCCCTCGGTGTCGCCGAGCGGCTCGCCGCGGTGGGCGGAGGCGACCGCGAGGGCGATGGCCAGGTCGGCTCCCGGCTCGTCGACGCGGACGCCGCCGGCGACGTTGACGAAGACGTCGGCGCCGCCGACCTGGACCCCGCCGTGGCGGGCGAGGACGGCGAGGATCATCGCGAGGCGATTGCGGTCGATGCCGTTGGCGACCCGGCGCGGCGGCACGACCTCGGTCGGCGCCACGAGCGCCTGGACCTCGACGAGCAGCGGCCTCGTCCCCTCCATCGCGCAGAGCACGACCGAGCCGGCGGCGGCCGTGGCCTCGCCGACGAAGCGGGCGGATGGGTCCTCGACCTCGACCAGCCCGCCCGAGCGCATCTCGAAGACCCCGACCTCGCTCGTCGCCCCGAAGCGGTTCTTGAGCGCGCGCAGGGTCCGGTAGGAGCGCTCGCGCTCGCCCTCGAAGAGCAGCACGCAGTCGACGAGGTGCTCGAGCACCCGCGGGCCCGCCACCGCGCCCTCCTTGGTGACGTGGCCGACGATCACCAGCGCCGTCCCGGTCCGTTTCGCGACCTCCATCAGCGTGTTCGCCGCCTCGCGCACCTGCGCGACCGACCCGGGGGCGCTCGTCAGCTCGCCGGAGTGAAGCGTCTGGACCGAGTCGACGACGCACGCCTCCGGCGCCTCCGCCTCGATCGCCGCGCAGACCGAGTCGAGCTCCGTCTCCGCCAGCGCCGGCACCGCCAGCGCCTCCGGGCCGAGACGCTCGGCGCGCATCTTCACCTGCGCCGCCGACTCCTCCCCGGTCACGTAGAGGACGTTGCGTCCGGCGGCGACGAGATTGCCGAGCGCCATCGCGGTGATCGTCGACTTGCCGATCCCCGGCGAGCCGCCGAGCAGCACCAGCGAGCCGGGAACCAGCCCGCCGCCGAGCACGCGGTCGAACTCGCGGATGCCCGTCGGCAGGCGCTCCTCCGGCGGCGCCTCGACGTCGCGCAGCGCCACCGCCCGCGGCGCCGCGGCCGCGCGCCGGCGCGATCGCGCCTTCCCTCCTCCGCCGGATGAGGGGGCGGCGACCACCACCTCCTCGAGCGTGTTCCACTCGCCGCAGCCGGGGCACTGCCCCGACCAGGCCAGCGCCTCGTGGCCGCACTCGCGGCAGACGTGTCTGCTCCGGGCCTTCGCCATCGCCATCGATCCTGGCAAGTCCGGGGGACGGCATCGCGCCCCCTCTCGTAACCAATTTTTCTCCAGGCCGAAACCCTGGCTTCACATGCGCGCAGCGCCTGCGGAACATGCTTCGCATCCAAGGGAGCTACGCAATCGCTGACGGGATTCAGATAGCAAACATCGAGCTGCGTCCCGAGGAGTTCGAGGTCCTCATCAGCGGTCGGCGGGCGGGGCTCACCGTCCGCGAGTTCCAGCTCTTCTCGGTGCTCGCCGATCACCCGAACCGGGTGATGCAGCGGCCGCAGATATACCGGCTCGTCTGGGGTAACGAGATGCGCACGCGTGACCGGTCGGTCGACGTCCTCGTGCGGAAGATCCGCGGCAAGCTCGACGCCTGCGCCCCGGGCTGGACCTTCATACACACCCACTTCGGGGTCGGCTACCGGTTCCAGCCGCAGCGGATCGACTCCGCCGCCGGCGGCAACGGCTCCGGCGCAGCAGATCTGGGGCGCGCGCGCCCGCCCATCACGCCCTTGGAGCTCCACGCCGCCTGAGCGGCACGCAGCGCTCGGGCGGCGCCGGGCCGCCGGCGAGCGCCGGCGGCCCGAGTTCTCACTCGAAGTTGCCGGCGTTCCCCTGGGCGAGATTGAAGGCGCAGCGGAAGAGGTCCGGCTGCCCGACCGGCTCGCCGCCGCCGAAGCCGCCGTGATCGCCGTTGTCATAGACGGTCACGTAGTGAAGCGTCTCGGGTGAGGGGTTCGCCGGCATCGGAACCGGATCGGGCTCGCCCGCCCGCGGGTCGCCGCGTGCCTGCTCGCTGACCCCGATCGACCCGGCAGCACGGCCGCCCGAGGCGGTCGTCGTCAGCGTCGCGCTCATCTCCCGACGGTCGTCGAGGCCGTCCGTGGGGTCGATGTCCAGCGACGCCGTCACCTCGTTGTCGTCGAGGCGCCCGGCGAGCTTCACGTACGGGGCGGCGCCGATCAGCTGCGCGGCGGTCGGCAAGTATCCGCCGAGGTCGGCGCAGCGCTGGGTCGCGAAGAAGTAGTCGCTCCTGCCGACCTCGGTGTTGTCGAGCGGATAGGGGTTGGCCATCATGCAGACCGTCCCGATCTGCACGGTCTGCGGCGAGCACCGGTCCTTGTAGGCCGACGCGCGCTTGCCGCCCAGGCGCTCGGCGCTACGCGCCTTCTTCACCTTCGGGATCACGCTGGCCGGATACATCGCTTCCTTGTCCAGCCGCAGCAGCCCGTACTTCTTCGGCTTCAGGCTGGGCCCGGGCAGCCGCTGCTTGGCCGCGTTGGACTCGACGGCGATCGCGACCGCCGCGATGCCCAGTACGGCGACGGCCGCCACGAGCATCGGTGCGATCCGGCGGATCTCTCTCATCGGACGTTCCTCCTTCGGTTCTGGTTTCGAGTGGTGAGCGCCGGGGCGGCGCGGGCGCGCTGGCCGGCGCCTCCCCCGCCGGTGAGCGAGGCGCCGGCGAGAGCGGCGGCGACGACCGCGACGAGGATCGGAGAGGCGGGCAGACCGCCGCCCCCGTCGGCTTCGAGCCGCGAGAACGCCTGCGACTCCTCCGGGACCAGCTCCTCCTCCCGCTTCTCCTCGACCTGGAAGACCCGCGCGGGCACGCCGCCGGGCGGGATCGGGCGACCGACCGGGGGTGGCGGCGGAGGCGGCGGGACGGGCACGCCCGGGGTGACATCGGGCGCCGGGGGAGGCAGGATCGCGACCGGCGGAGGCGGCGGAGGCGGCGGGGGCGGAGGCGGCGGGGGCGCGGGCTGAGGCGCGGGCGCCGGCGCCGGCGCCGCGACCGGCTGAGCGGGCGGGGGCGGGGGCGGCTGCGGCTGCGGAGGCGGCGCCGGGCCGGGCTGTCCCGGCGGGGGCGGGGGCGGAGGCGGAACCGGCGGGTCCTCCGGCGGGGGCGGGTTGATCAACGGCCGGGTGCCACAGGGGCGCAGCACGCTGCCACGGAGCACCGTGACCTCCTGCGAGTAGGAGAGCCCGCCGGCCCTGACCGTCAGCGTCGTCGTCCCGGCGTTGAACGGGCACACGAGCCCCGAGGTGTCGTCGGTGACGACCTTGTCCCGCTCGTTGACGAAGGGCTTGCGGAGGTTCGTTGACTCCGGGTCCTGCTTGACGAAGTCGGCGATGTCGGGGTTTGACGACGTGAACCGGTACTCCGGCGCCATCCGCGCGGAGCAGCCGGCCACCAGGCACGGGTTCGGCGGAAACAGCGTGTAGGGGTCGCTGCCGGACGGGTCGGGGATTCCCGTTCCCGCCGAGGCCCTCCCCCACCTGTCACCACCCACCGGCCGCCGGCCGAGACCGCGGAACAGCGCCGGGCGCGAGCGCTTCAGGAGGACGCCGTCGACCGCCTCGAGCGAGAGGTCTTCGATCACCGGGATCAGGCGAGCGCTCACCGGAGCGCGGTTCGAGGCGGGGTCGCGGGCGGCGACGTCGATCTCGAGCAGCGCGAAGCCGGCGTCGCCGAAGAGCGCATCGGGGCGCTGGGACCCGACGACGCCCGAGACCGGCGAGCGGTACCCCAGCGTGCCGAGGCCGTAGCTCGGGATCGTCGTCGCCGCCCCGGCCGGGATCCGCAGCGCGCGGTTCTCCTCGGGCCGGTCGAACAGATAGGCGGACGCCCCGCCGTCGACCAGCGCTCGGGCGACCTGCGGGCCGTCGCTCGCGACGTTGAGCGCCGGGGTGAAATTCGGGTTCAGGCTGCGGCTCCCCATCGCGATCGCCGGGATGCCTTCGGCCTTGGCATCGGCGAGCACGTCACGCAGCCACGGGAGCTGCTGCTCGGGCGGATTCTGGAAGGGATCGGAGGCCGCGAGCGAGCCGTGTGAGTTGTCGATGACGATCACCCGGGCGGAGCCGCCGTCCGTCCGGACGTCGAAGGCGTAGTGGGTGCGGGCGCCCGCCACCGGCGCCGCCCCTGAGATGCCGGCCGTGGTGATCCCCGGCGGCGGCGCGCCGCTTCCCAGCGGCGCGGGAAACGATGCGAACGCGCTGCCGAACGCCGCGGTGCCGTCGGCGGAGACGACGTCGCTCGAGCTCACAGCCGGATAGGTCGGCAGCCCCGAAGCCGACCCGAGGAGCTGCGCATAGCGGGCCGCGTCGGCGAACCCGAGCCCGTCGGCGACCCGGCCACCGGTGTAGAGGAAGGCGCCGGGGCGGCCCGGCCCGGCCATCGAGGCGACCCGGCGCAGCGTCGAGATCAGGGTCGTATCCGGCCCGAGGCCCTGGGGGGCCAGGTCGGCGCAGCTCGTCTCGCACTGCGCGTGGCCCGCGACGGCGAGCCGCACGGGCCCGGCCGGTGTCGCGATCGGCGCGTCGCTGGCGGCCGGAGGTGCAGCGCCCGCGCCGCCGTAGCGCGCGACCATGGCCGTCTGGACGCGGCCGCGGATCGAGCGACCGGTCGACCCGCTGGCCGAGGTGCCGCGGCCGGCGGTGTCGGCCTGCCCGCTCCAGCCGCCGACCACCCACCCCTGCCCGCCCGAGTCCAGGAGGAGGTCGAGGACCGGATCGCTCTTCAGCGGGCGGTCCGGCGTCGAGCCGGAGAAGGCGGTGCGCTGAAGGTCCTCCCACCCGCCGTCGGTCTCGCGCAGCAAGTATCCGTCGCCGGCGACCGGGTAGGGCGGCAGGATCGGCGGTGGGATGCTCGGGTCGGGGTCCGGGAGGTCGTCAGCCGGCGGGTAGGCGAGCCCAGGGACGACCGAGACCACGGCGCGGACCGGCCCGCCGCCGGGGCGAGTGGCCGCCGCGGCGATCACCGTCGAGCCGGGAAGCGGCTGGGAGGCGTACCGCCACGGGTCCCCGGCGGAATCCCTGACGATGACGACGTCGCGGCCGGCCGCAACCGCGCCGCCATCGGGAAGCGCCGCGACGGCGAAGAGCTGCGCCGCCTGCGGCGCGGTCGCGAGCAGATCGTGCGCCGATGCGTCGACGCGCCATCCCGACCCGTCGTTGACCAGCAGGTCGGAGCCGGCGGCGACGGTCGCCTGCCTGCCCGCGAATGCGATCGAAGTGAGGTCGCGAGCCTCGAAGCCGCTCGGAAGGGGCTCCTGCTCCCAACTCTTGCCGTAGGAGAGCAGCACCCCCTTGCGGCCGACGGCGTAGCCGCGCTCGGGGTTCGCGGGGTCGAACGCGACGTCGAGCAGGTTGCCCTCGAAGCCGATGGGAGCTCCCGGGTCCGCGACCCAGAGGTCGTCGTCGGCGTTCCAGATCCACATCGCACCGAGATCGCCGACGGCGAAGGCGCGATCGGGGTCCGGCCAGGCGACGGCTCGCAGGTTCGCCTTGCTGACGGCGCCCACGGAGGTCGTCAGGAACTCCCGCTCCCAGCCGGCACCGGGCTCATACCGCTCGACCGACCCCTCCCCGCCCACCGCGAGCGCCGGGGCGCCGAGGGCTCCAGGGCGGGTCCCGGGTGCCGTCGCGACAGCCGTCAGCGGGGCCCGGGTTGACAGCGGCCACGACGCGAGCGCCCGCGGCGGGTCCTTCGCCGCGATCTCGACCGGGCCCTCGAGCCACCCGCGGTCCGCGGCCGCGAACGCCCCGCTCCTGCGGAAGTTTCCACCTCCGCCGGGCATCCGCACGAAGTCCTCGCCCACGAGGCTCAGGTAGGTGCCGCGGTTGCTGTCCTCGGCGCCGCTCGGGTCGAGCGGGTTGGTGACGACCCGGGTCCCGAAGCCGGGGCCGGGCCAGGCGAAGCTGCGGTAGCCGGTCTGCCGCGAGAGCCGGATCCCGAGCGGATGGTCGCAGACGGACAGGTCGCACCAGGAGCCGGTGACCTGATCGGCGCCGCCGGAGAAGAAGAGGGTCGCGCTGCGCTCACCGCCGGCGGCGGCGAGCTCGAGGTCGATCCACGCGCCATCCGCCGTCACGGTCAGCGGCTGCGAGGCCCCCGAGGCGGGACGCACCTCAGCGATGCCATCGGCGGGAACGGCGCTCGCGGCCAGCGGGGTCGAGCCGAGGTCGCGCTCGACCCATTCGGGCCCGCTCGGCCCGGTCGTTCGCTGAAGCAGGAAGATCGACTTGCCGAGCGCCCCGGCGCCCTCCGCGAGCGCCCAGGCGTCGTCCGGCGAGGCCGCGTCGATCGCGAGGATCCGGAAGTCGGCCTCCGACCCCGCGGGGATCTGGATCGGCTCGCGGCTCCAGGTCGCGCCGTCGAAGGCCACGACCCCGGTCGCGACCGGGACGTCGGCCGGGCCGAAGTACAGGCCGGTCCCGCCGGCGGCGTCGAACGCCGCGACGGCGACCGCCCCGTTGCCGCGATCGGCCCCCAGGGCCTCACCGGGCAGGAGGACATCGGGCGGCGGCGCGTCGAGCACGCGCCATGGCCCGCCCGGGTCGTGAGCGATCACCACGAGCTGGTCGGCCGGGGGGCGCAGGGTGTCGCGGGCGACGAGGACGCCGCCGCCCTCGGGCGTGATCCGGGCGCCGAGGCGGTTCGGGACCGCTCCGCGGTACGGGTCCCCGTTCTCGTCGACCGGGGTGTCGTAGACCTGCCAGGAGCCGCCGTCGACGTAGCGAAGGAAGGCGAGCTGGGGCTCCGGGCGCGCGGGGTCGGTCGGGCCGAATTCGAGCTCGCGGGAGCCGGCCCGGGCGCTCGCCACGGTCAGCGGCAGGCGCCGGTATCCCCACGCCTCCCCGGGCTCCCCCTCGGCCGCGGCCCCCATCAGCACGGTGGCGCTGTCGGCGGCGCCGACCGCGGGGAGCGGGCGAACCGACCGCTCCGCGGCGGCCTGAGTCCGGCCCTGTGCAGCGTCGAGCAGGCCGGCGGCGACGCTTAGCAGCAGCACCGCGGCCGCGAGCGGGCCCAGCCTCACGAGAAGCTCACTCCCTGGCCAGCTCCCGGATCTTGAACTCGAGCTTCGTCGGCCAGCGCTTGCGGCTGACCCTGACCCTGAGCTTTCCGGGTCCCTTCGAGAACCGCTTCATCGGGCTGCGGGCAACGACCTCACGGCCCTTGCGGGCGATCAGCCGGATCTTGGCCGGCCGCGCCACCTGGAAGGAGACGACGAGCTTGCGCCCGTGCAGCTTCGACTTGACCTTGCGCAGCAGCCGCGGCAGCTGCTTCGGCTCCTCCGGGTCCTGCGGCAGCGGCTGGTTGATCAGCGAGTCGTCCTCCGGGGGCGTGTCGGGCACGAACTGCTCCGCCGACTCGTTGGGCCGGAAATCGATCGTTCCCTGGAACGCGGGGTCGGTGTCCAGCGGAAGCGGCATGCCGTCGCTGAGGTGGAAGAGCCAGCCCGCGCGGGTGACCATCCAGCACTCATTCGCGGCCGGGCAGGTGACGCGCGCCGCGCTGCCGCGGCCCGAGCCGGCCACCGGCAGCCGCACTACCGTCGCCGTGCCATCCGCCTCGACGCGGGCGACGATCGCCTTCGCGTTGACGCTGCGGCGCTCGCCGAACGGGACCGCGGTCACCCAAGCCGCGCCGGTGCCGGGGATCGCCCCGACGTCGGTGAACCGGACGTCGTCGAGGGAGGCCAGTCACGGGCACCTCCTGGAAGGATTCGCCGACGAGGCGGGCGGCGAGCGGCGGCCGCGGGACGCTGCCCCCGGGGGGCGCCGAGGGACCCGACGCAGCGCCGCCGCCGACGGCCCAGAGATTCTCGCCGTCGCCGTCGAGCGCGAGGAGCTCGGCGCCGTCGTCGGGCACCCCCGAGAGCGGAAGCGGGACGAAGGGGTCGTTGACGAAGGTGCGATCGGGCTGAATCGTGTGCAGCAGGCGCGGCGGGCTCTCAGGCTCGGCGAGCTGGACGAGCTGGCTGCGGTTCTCGGCGGAGCGGCCGGCGAAGGTGCTCTCGTAGAAGGTCCCATCGTGGAGCTCGATGTCGCTGACCCCGCGGCCCTGCGGCCCGTACACGGTCTCGAGGCGGGTGCCGTTCCAATGCAGGTGGAAGGCGCCGATGCGCTCGCCGAGCGCGTCCTGGGAACCGATCCCCCCGAACCAGCAGTCGTTCGCGCCGTTGCAGGCCGCCGAGTCCATCTGCCGGAACGGGTCCGCGGCGTCGACGCGAGTGCTCCACGATCCGACGACCTCGCCGTCCTTGAAACGGCAGAGCGCCAACCCGCCGCCGCCGCGTGGCGGGCTCGGCACGCTGACGACCCAGAACTCCCGGGGCCCCGCCCAGGCGATCCGCGCGGTGTCCCCGGTGCCGCCGCAGACGGTCGCAAGCTGGTGCCAGGAACGACCGTTCCAGCTGAAGATGCCGCGGGGGATCGCGTCGTTGCCGGCCACCGTGAGCAGGCCTCGGTTCGGCGCCCAGAAGGAGAGGTCGCCGGGATCGCCGAGCGGAACCTTGAACGGGACCCCCTCGGGCGGCAGCGGCTGCTCAAGGCGCCAGATCGCCGGATCGGCTGCACGTGCCGGCCCGCCGCCTCCGGGGCCGGCCAGGGCGACGAGCGCGATCAGCGCGATCAGTGCGGAGGCGAGCCCCGCCCTCCGCCTAGAGGTCGAGTGCGCCATCCTCGCCCTCCTGCTCGTGGCTTCCGACCACGGGCTCCGGCGGCTCAGGGATGTTCCCGTTGTGCGGGCTGAGCGTCTCCTCGCTCGTCTCGGCGACCGTCGCGAGGGTCGCCTCGAGCGCCAGGCCCGAGAGCGTCTCGTGCTCGATCAGCGACTCGAGCCGTCTCCTCGACCGCCTGCCAGTTGCGCTTCAGCACCCGCGTCGCGGTAGCGGTGGCCTCCTTGACGATGCGCTCGACCTCGCGGTCGATCAGGTCGAGCGTCGAGGGACCCACGGAGCCGAGCTCCTGGAGCGACGCACCGAGGAACACCTCTCCCTCCTTCTCGCCGATCGTCACCGGCCCGAGCTGCCTCCGACATGCCGTAGGAGGTGACCATCGCGCGGGCGAGCTGCGTCGCGGCGTGGAGATCGTCGTGGACCCCCGTCGAGACGACGTCGAAGGCGATTCGCTCGCCAGCGTACCCGGCAACGACCGCGACGATCTGGCGCCACACGTCGGGCTCCTGCAAGACAGTCGCGTCCCGATCGGTGAGCATGTTCGCCGCCGTGCCGAGCTGGCGGCCGCGAGCGACGATGGAGAGCTTCTGCGCCGAGACGACCTGGCCGATCGACCGCGCCGCGACGGCATGGCAGGACTCATGGACGGCGATCACCCAGCGCTCCTCGTGGGTGAGCACGTGGCTGCGCCGCTGCGGGCCGGCGACGACCCTGTCGATCGCCTCCTCGAGGATCGCCTGATGCATCTCCTCACGACCCTCGCGAACGGTGAGCAGCGCGGCTTCGTTGATCACGTTCGCGAGCTCGGCGCCGCTGAAGCCGGGCGTTAGCTTCGCGATCTCCTCGAGCGAGACATCGGGGGCGAGCGGCCGGTCGCCGCAGTGGAGGCGGAGGACGTCCTCGCGGCCATGGACGTCGGGAACGTC
This sequence comes from uncultured Solirubrobacterales bacterium, assembly GCA_963823565.1. Lineage (GTDB taxonomy): Bacteria > Actinomycetota > Thermoleophilia > Solirubrobacterales > 70-9 > RHKX01. The sequence goes on from CAWGLR010000001.1 coordinate 254,475, forward strand.
GACGGTGACCTGACGGTCGAACCGCCCTGGGCGCAGCAGAGCCGGATCGAGCACGTCGGGACGGTTGGTCGCGGCGAGGACGACGATGCCGGCGTCGCCGCCGAACCCGTCCATCTCGACGAGCAGCGCGTTCAGCGTCTGCTCGCGCTCGTCGTTGCCCTGCCCGACGCCGGCGCCGCGCTTGCGCCCGGCGGCGTCGAGCTCGTCGATGAAGACAAGCGCCGGCGCCTGCTTGCGCGCCCTGGCGAAGAGGTCGCGGACGCGCGCGGCGCCGACGCCGACGAGCGACTCGACGAAGTCGGACCCGCTCAGCGAGAAGAACGCCGCATCGGCCTCGCCGGCGGTCGCCTTTGCGAGCAGCGTCTTGCCGGTCCCCGGCGGGCCGACGAGCAGGACCCCCTTCGGCGCCCGGGCCCCGACCGCGCCGTACTTGCTGGGGTCGGCGAGGTAGTCGCGGATCTCGCGCAGCTCGGCGACCGCCTCCCCCGCGCCGGCGACGCTGTCGAAGGTGATCGGTGAGCGACCCTTGCGCTTGCGGCTCTTGCCGCCGAACTTGGAGAACGCGGCGAACGCGCCGGCGCCCCCGTCCTCGCCGATCCGCGTGAAGAGGACGAACAGGCAGACCAGCAAGCAGGATCGGGATCAGGAACTGGACGACGATCTGCTTCGCCGGCTTGTCCCATTGCTGGTCGACGGTGACCACGGCGCCGCTCTCCGTCAGATCGCGGACGAGCTGCGAGGTCTGCGCGTCGGACTCCGGGTAGGAAGCGTAGACCGTGGCGCCGTCGTTCCTGGTGACGACGACGCGGGCGTCCTGATCGAGCAGGACGGCGTCGGCGATCCGCTCCTGCTTCGCGAGCGTCGCCGATCTCGCTGATCGGCACCTGCTCGCCCCCGCCCTGCGGCTTGATCGACCCGAGCAGGCTGAAGAACGCGACCGCCAGAGCGATCGACGCGATCAGAAGGCCGGTGGAGAGCGGATCCTTCGCCGCCTTCTGGAGCGACCTTGACGGCGCCGTCACGGATCGTCTCGCCTGCCCTTCCGGCGCGGCCTCCCACAGCGGCGCCGACACCCGGGCCCCTGCGGGACCCGGGTGCCGGCTTGCGTGGCTGACCTGGACTGCTGCCAGCTCGTGCCATGCGACCTACTTCTTCTTCTTGGCCTTCATCCGCAGCGTCGCGGATGTCGTCTTCTTGGCGGCATCGCCGCCGTCGGGGGTGAATGTGATGGCCAGCTGACCTTCAGCTTGCCCTTCTTCTTCAGCACCCGCTTGGCGGCGTTGCTCGGCTTCATCGTGACGCCGTAGCTGCCGGCCTCCGAGACCGTCGTGGTGACCTTGCCGACGGTGATCTTGGGCTTGGCCGACTTGCCGACCATCTCGATCTCGCCGGCGCCCGGGACCCGCACGTCGACGGTGACCGTTCCCTTCTTGGAGTCGATCTTCGTCCGCTGGAGCGAGATCTTGTTGCTCACCGGCGGCGGCGGCGGGCAGAGATCGGGATGCTGCTCGTCGCACTCGGCGGCGGGGGCGGAGGCGGCGGCGGGGGCGGAGGCGGCGGGTTGCTCGCCTTGTCCCAGTCGACCGCGTCGATGCCGGTCCGCGCGATCGCGAGGATGTCAGCCGGCAGCGGCGCGTAGTCGTTGGCGAACAGCTGGGCCTGAGCACCGTCGGTGAGGATGCTCGTCCCAGTAGTCCTTGACCGTCCGCGCCTTCGACTCCTCGGCCGCGCTGTTACCCCAGACGGCCGCGTTGTCGTCGAACACCAGGCCGTAGGTCATCGTGCAGATGCCGTAGCCCTGGGGCGAGTTGACGCCGCTCGTCGGCGCCCAGTTGCCGAACGTCGAGTCCGGGATGTTGTTGAACGTCGCGTTCAGGCAGTTCGAGCCCTTGGCGCCATCGGTCCGGAACCCGAAGCTGTCCGCTGTCGGCTCGGCGAAGTTGCCCGAGCCGTTCGGGAGCTGGGTCCAGTAGATGTCGTTGTCGTCGGTCTCGGGCGTCACCGCCAGGCCCGCGTTGCGGGCGGTGGAGATGTCCGAGTACCCGACCGAGCCGTCCGTGGCGATCAGCTTGTTGACGAGGGCGCCGTTGCCGTTCGAGCAGCCGCTCGTCAGTCGATCGGTTTCCTGGCTCGCTCCGCCGCCGGGGCCGTTCGGGTTGCCCGCGCAGTCGGTCCGGGTGCCGAACGTCCGCGCCGGGCCAGCTGCGGGTGCCGTTGGCGCCTGAGCCGTAGGTGGTCAGCCACCCCTGGCCGCCGTCGATCGCGTCCAGGAAGTCCTTGAACGCGAACGACGTGCCCGACTCGTCGAATCGGACGACGCGGACGATGTCCTTGTCGCAGTCGGCGTCGGGAGCGAGCGTGGGGAACACCGTGGTCCACTTGTCGAACCCGGCGTCGGCCGCCCAGATGCCCTCCCACTGCGCCTTCGTGAACCGGACGCGAACCGTTCCGTCCGGCGTCGCGTCGTTGTCGCGGTCCTGCTCGGCGGTCCGCGCCTCCACCGGCAGCAGCGACACGTCGCAGCCGTTGGGGAAGTTGACAAGCGGCGCCACCGCGCCGACGGCGGCGGGGACCACGTGGATCTCACCGTTGTCGTTCGGGTTCGGGTCGGTGGCCGGGTCGCCGGTGCCGACGCCCGTGTTCATCTGCTGGACCTCGGTCGGCGTCGGGGGCTCGTCGGACATCCCGAATCGCGGGACGTCGTTGCGAACCTTCATCGAAAGCCGGCCCGCGCCGGAGCCGTCGGCTTGGTAGGTGACGTTGATCGTCCCCGCCCCGGGTGTGCCCGCGCAGAATACGTTGCGGAAGTTGAAGTTGAACACCGTGTGGGCGTCACGCGCGAAGGACGCGCCGCGTCCGGTGATGTCGTCGCCCGCGCACTTGCCTGTGCTGAACGCCGCGTTCGCCTGCGGCGCCGCGACGATCCAGACCAGCGCAGCGAGCAGCCCGGCTGCCGCGGCGAGCCAGACGGGTCGCAAGCCTGCTCTCGATGGACTCATGCTCTCTTGTTTCCTTTCGTAGGACGAGGGATGGCAGCAGCAGACTCCTGCCAACCCGCTCCTCGGAAGTGAGCGGGTGGTCACCGTCTGGAGACGATTTTGTGAAGCGCCGGAGACCGCGGTGTGAAGCGCCCCTTCCCGCCCTTCCCCTTGCCCTTCTTCGCCTTCTGCCGGAAGACGATCGCGACGGAGTCGCGGATGCGGTCGTCGCCCACGGCGGGGACGAAGTCGAGGCGGGCGATCGCCCTCATTCGGCCCCGCTCGCGAAGCTCGCGCCGGTAGCGCTCGACGATCTTGAGTGGGATCTCTACCCACCCGGCGGCGGCGGCACGACCGGTCCCCTTCGCCAGCGAACGGCTGCTCCGGGGCTTGCCGGCGCGGCCCTTGGCGAGCACGCTCAGGCCGCCCGCCGCCGGCACCTGGACCCGCACCTTGATGCGACCGCCGCGACCGGGCTCGGTGCGGACGACCAGGCGCTGCTCATCGGTGTCGGGCGGGGGCGGGCAGAGCTCGGGATGGGCCGGACCGCACGCGGGGGGCGGCGGAACCTCGGGATCCTGCTGGCGCGTGGCGATGAACGCGTCGGCCCGCTGGTTCGCGTCGCCGAAGAAGAGGTTGCCGGCGAACGACGTGAAGGCGATCCGCTCGCCGCCGTCGGAGATCGTCGCCGCCGTCTGGACATCGCCGTTGATGTCATCTCCGACGTAGGACCTGGCAACCCGGTCGATGGTCCTGTCCTGGAGGTCGATCGCGTACAGCTCGCGGGTGCCGGCGACCGTCCGCGAGGGCTGAAGCGGCGTCAGCGCGGCGATCGAGAAGACCGTCCGCGCCGTCGTGATCGCGAGATGGCGCCCGTCGGGCGCCATCGCGAGGCCGGAGATCGGGGAGCTGGTGGCCGCGTCCTGGCTCGCGCTTGCGCGGGTGAACTCGACGTTCGCCTCCTTGCGCGTCAGCCCCGGGTGCATGTCGGTCACGAAGAGGTCGAGCCCCGGCCCCGTGAACGCGAGCGGGCGTGGCCCCGAGCCAGTCAGATAGGCGACCGTGTAGCCGTCGCCGCTGAGCGCCGGGACCTGGGAGACGATGCTCGAGCGCAGGCTCTCCTGCTCGGTGATCGGTCCGAAGCACGGTCCCTCCGTGGTCGGGTCGAAGTTCGTCACCTGATCTGGCGGGCAGGACGGATCGTCGGGGTCGGCGACTCCCGTGATGCGGCGCGTCGGCGCCGCCGGACCGTCTGCCACCCGGCGCCAGAGGTAGTAGTAGAGGCCCGTCTCGGTCCGACTCGCCCTTGAGGAAGCGTGTCTGGGCCTGCGCGTTGTTCCCCGTCCACGCGACGGTCGTGCCGTCGGCGCTGAGCGCAGCGCCGAGAGCGCCGCCCGGCCGGCCCTCCGCCGGGGTCGTGCGAGTGACGAGCGTCGTGCTCTGTTCGCTGGCGGTCGCGGACGAAGACCTGGCCGGGTCCGGCGCTCACGGACGGGCTCGCCGGGAGATCGGACGCCACCTCGGTGCGGAACGCGACGTAGCGGCCGTCGCCGCTGATCGCGACCCCGCGGGTGACGTCGGCGCCGGGATCGCTCCCCGGTACCGGGACCTGCGGCGGGCCGTAGGTGGCCGCCTGGCCGCCGCCGTCGCGCGCGGAGACGAGGTCGAAGGCGTCCGGCGCGTCCTCGGGCAGGCCCATGTCGCGCACATAGACGTCGACGTTCCCGTTCGAGTCGGCGGGAGCGAGCGGCTCGGCGGAGGCGAAGGCGACGAAGCGGCCGTCGGCGGAGACCGATGGATTGGAGGCGCCGCGACGCAGGAAGGCGTTCGAGCCCTCCTCGAACACGTCGCCGTCGGCGACCTTCTCGAGTTCACGGGTCGCGATCTCGTAGCGGAAGAGCCCGCCCGCCCGGTACGGCCCCTACGGGATCGGGGTCGTCGTCGGCGAAGAAGTTGCGCGCCCGAGTCTGGACGACGACGTAGCGGCCGTCGGCGGAGACGGCCGCGTACACGGTCGAGTCGTCGCCCTGCTCGAGCCGGTCGTAGTCGGCAGACGATCTCTGCTCCCTCCCCGTCATCCCCGGCGCCGTAGTAGGCGGCGGCGGGGGTGGCGGCGGTCAGCGACGCGAGCGCCCCGATCAACCCGAGCGAGCGCCTCACCTCACCCTCACGATCACCCGGCGGCTGACCGAGTTGCCGGCCCGATCGCGCGCCTTGACACGGATCGCGTACTTGCCGGGATCGGCGTAGCGGTGGCGTCGCCGCGCGGCCGTGGGGCTCTTCCCGCTCGCGGCGTCCTCGTCCCCGTCGCCGTAGAGGATCTTCGCCGCCGACCAGCCCGGAGCTGCTGCTCCGCGGGCCGTCGCTCACGGAGACCTCGACCATTCGCCCGCGCCGCTTGACCTTCACCTTCGGCTCGGTGCGGTCCACCATCAGCCGTCCGACAAGGCTTCCGGTCTCCTGGCCGCCGCCGTCGACCGCGAAGACCTGGATCCGGTGCTTGCCGTCCTCGATCTGCCGCCGACCGAGCTTCGCGCGCTCGCCCTCGACCCCGTCGAGGACCGGCTCGTCGTCGACGCTGACCGAGTAGGTGACGTCGCCGATCGCGTTCGGCGACGGATCCCAGGCGACCGGCACCTTGCGCTGGCGGCGCCAGCCGTCGGGCACGAGGACGAGGAACGGATCGGGGGGGGCGTCGACCACCGCGGCGGCGATCTGGCGCGCGGCCCCGGTCCCCTGTGACCAGGCGACGATGGCGTCGCCCAGGCCCGAGCCACCGAGCGCGGGCGGTCCGACCGCGCCACCGCCGCGGGGCGGTCAGGGATGTCGACTCCGAGACCCCGTCGGCGCGTCGCTCCTGGATCGTCACCGTCCCGCCGGTCGAGCGCTGCTCGCGCCAGGCGACGACCGCGGCGCCGCTCTCGGCGACGTCGACCTGCGGCGCCGGCGGCGCGGTGCTGGCCCCCTCGTCGATCCGCTCGACGCCGAACGAGCGAGAAGTCGTCCCCGGTGCTCAGCAGGGTCGCGCTCCCGGAGCCGAAGGCGACGTTGAAGAGGCCGGTCGGATCGACGCCGACCGCCGGCGAGGCGACTGACGGACGCGCCGACTCGTCGATCAGGTGCGGGTCGCCGAACTCAGACGCCCCCTCGGTGAAGACGTCGGGCATCCCGTTGACCATCACCCGCACCGCGTCGAGAGCCCCGTTCTGCCCGGGGGCCTGGGTGAAGGCGACCGTCGCCTGCCCGAAGCCGGACACGTCGAGCGAGAACGAGCCGACCGAGCCGCGCAGCGGCCTGTCCTCCCAGAGGGAGGGGCTCACCTGAAGCGGTATCCCCGTCTGCCCGCCGAAGACGCGGCGCGCCCAGACCCGGTCGACGAACTCGTCGTCGGGCTCCAGCCAGGCAACCACCGCCTGCCCCTGCACGTCGATCCCGACCCGCGGGGCGATCGCCGCCGTCGGCTGTCGCATCGGCAGCCCGCCGTTGCGATCGATCCGCGGGCCGACCGCGGACCAGAGCCGGTTGGAGTAGCGGGCCAGCCGCACGTCGATTCCGAGGTAGCCGGGCGGGTTCGCCGTGCTCGTGTCGGTGACGACGTTGTAGACGAGGTACGCCTGACCGCCGCGCGACATCGCGAGGTCGGGGAACGTGGACGTGGCCTTCCCAATGTCGAAGTCGACCGGGACCGGTGCCTGGAAGCCTCCCGCTCCGGGGTCCATCGTCGCCGAGAACATGCGGTCGGTCTGGACGCCGAAGTCCTGGACCCAGGTGACGAGGAGGCGGCCGCCGTCGCCGGCGGCGATCCGCGGCCAGCTCGAGTCGAAGGCCTGACCGGCATCGACTCGCATCGACGCTCCCCAGCGGCCGTCCTCGAACGGCACGGCGAAGACGTGCTCGTGGCCGTTGACGCGCCGCAGGTAGACGACTCCGCCGGTTCCGTCCTCGGCCATCGCAGCGTCAGGCTCGCCCTCGAGGTCCGCGCTCGGCCCGTCGATCAGGTGCGCGTCGGAGACGATCGCGCGGGCGGTGGCCGGGGCCAGCGCCGCCGCGAGCGCGAGACCCAGCGCGATCGCCGCCGTGCGTCCGGGCGCGCCCATCAGCCGCCGAGGTCACCCTGGAGCTGCGCCTCGTCGTCGGCGCCCGTGGCGCCGGCGTCCCCGGCGAGGCCGGCCAGCGTCAGCTCCCCCTGCTCACCCACCTCCGCGGTTGCCAGGACCGGCGCGTCCGGATCGAGCCCACCGAGGCCGATGGCCTTCGGCGCCTCGAGCACGAGGTCTGCCCCCGCCGCCCTGATGTCGTCGGCGGATAGCACGAGCCGGTCCGGCTCGGCGCAGGTCGCCTGAACGTAGCCGGCGAGGTCGAAGTAGTCGTAGGTGTCGCCGCTCGGCTCGAAGCTCTTCTGCACGAGCGTCTCGCGCGGTGCCACGTAGCGGACGGGATCCGAGCGCAGACAGCCCTCGTCCTGCGCGGGAGGCTCGGGGGCGGGCGGATCGGGAACCGGCGGATCGGGGACCGGCGGGTCGGGGACCGGCGGGTCGGGGACGCCGGGCACGTTCGGGGACGCTGGGGCGAGGGCGAGGCCGCGCGCACGCTTGCGGAGCCGTTGGAGCTCCTCCTCCCCGGGCGGCTTCTCGATCGCGACTTCGACCTCGACGAACTCCCCGAGCTTCGGCGGCTCCGAGCCGCCCTCGGGCGGAACGGTCACGAGCACCGAGGCCCCGCGCATCGAGACGGTGTATGCGGGCTCGCCGCCGTCGCGCACCCAGGTCACGAATCCGTTGAGGCTGCCCGATCCCGTCGTGCCCTCGGAGGCGCGCGCGCCGTCCTCCTCGTAGGTGCCGTTGGCGAGCTCCGCCAGCGGCACCTCGACCTTCGCGCCGGGATCCGGCAGCTTCCGGGTATGGACGGCGTAGAGCTCGCCGCGCACCGAGAGCGCGTAGCTGCGCGCGAGCGGGTTGACGTGGACCACCGTCCCGGCGAACCCCGTGGGGTCGGTGCCGGGGTCGGTGCCGGGCGGCGTCTCGTCGCCCGGCGGCGCGGGAGGCGGGACCTCCTCCGGTGGCAGCTCCGGGACCGGCTCCGGCGGGATGTACGGATCCGGAACCGCGTCCACGGGAGCCGCGGGATCGCCGCCATCGCTCGCCGGGGAGTGCGCCGGCGGCTCGCCGGTGGCAGAGGCCGGCTGCGCGGCCGACGAACCGCCGTCGACCGCAACGACCTCCGCCCCGAGCGCGCCGAGGCGGTCGATGGCGGGGCCGAATGCGACCCCGATGAACAGCCCCATGCCGAGCGCGGAGGCCATCAGGACCCCCGACCAGCGCCGACTGGTGACGGCGAGCACGCCGACGCCGATGATCGCGGCCGACAGCCACTCGACGCGTGCCCTCATGCCGGCCCCTGCTCCGTCGCGAGGGCTGCGGGAGCCGGGACGGCAGGGGGCTCCGCCGGCGCCGCCTCGAGCAGTCGCTCCCCGCACGACCAGCAGAACAGCGCGCCGCGGGCGTAGAGCGCGCCGCACGCCTCGCACCCGCCGGCCGCTCCGGCCTCCTCGAGCCGCAGGAGCCGCTCGACGCCGGCGAGCTCGGCGTCGACCTCCTGGAGGAGCGCCGCCTGACGGGCGACGACGTCGAGGCGGAAGTGATCGCGGCTGGCCATCTCGTAGACGATCCCCCCGAGGTCCCACTGCAGGTCGGCGAAGCGCCGCGCGAGCGAGTCGCGCCGCCGCGCAGCTCGTCCGCCTCCGCCGGCCCGTCCTGCCCGGCGCCCGCGGTGGCGATCGTCGGCGCCGGCGGACCGGGGTCGTGCCGGCGCCCGATCAGCCGCTCGGCGAGGCTCACTTGATCACCTGCGCCTCGGATCCGCCGCCGGGCTCCTCGTGGTCGGTCGGCGGGGGCTCGCCGGGGATCGCGATCGTGTCGGGGAGGTTCTCGCTCGCGTCCTGCTGCTCCTCGCCGGTGGCGTTCTCGAGAGCCTCGAGCTCGTCCCGGCTCGCGACCTCGGGGTTCTCGAGCGACGGGTCGTTGGTGCTGTCGGCGCCGTCGGCGCCGTTGGAGGAGGTCTTCTCGGAGCCTCCGTCCGCGCTGCCGGAGTCGCCGGCGGCGTCGCCGGCGGCGCCGGCGTCGGCGACCTTCGCCCCGCTGCCCTCGCCGACCTGGAGGACCGTCGGCGTCGCGGCCGTCTCCGTGCCGTCACCTCCCCCGCGGCCGATAAGAACGCCGACCAGGAGCATGAGCCCGAGCAGCGCGATCCCGGCGACCGCGACGAGCGGAGAGGCCTCGCGCGCGGGGGCGGGGGCGGGGGAGGCCGACGACGTGGGCGCGGGGGTTCGCTCCTCCTCCCGACCGGGCTGCGCTCCGGCGAGCAGCGGCGCGTAGTCGACCCGGGCATCGCCGCGCCGGCGACCGCAGTTCAGGCAGTAGCGCTGGTCGGCGGCGAGCGGGCTTCCGCAGCCGGCGCACGGCTCGCCCGGCGCCGCGGCCGGCATCTCGACGGTTCTCTCCTCAGCCATCGTTCGCTCCCTTCGCTTCGGTCGAGGTCGGCAGGGTCGGGAACGAGGAGATCGACAGATCGGCTCCCTCCGGGTCCCCGATGAAGAAGAGGTGGTAGTAGCGGCGGCGCTCCGGGTTGGCTCGCTCGACGCGGCGCGTCCGGCGGCGACGATCTCGTCCCCGCGCCGCGCGACGCCGTAGATCAGGATCCGCTCCTGCTGCTCGGCGGTGTGGTTGACGACGGTCCCGGCCGCGTTGATCCCCGAGACCTGGTCGGTCTCCAGACTCGGCTCGCTCACCTCGACATCGGGGATCGCGCCGGGATAGGTGCGAGCGTCCGCCCCGACCTCCACCTTGACCTCCTTGGGCTGACCGACCGCCAGCACCTGGTTGTTGACCCAGTCGAGGGTCTCGCCGGGCTTCAGGATGGGGATGTAGGCGAGGGCCGTCTCGATCCCCGGGATGTCGTTGCGGTAGATGCTCTTGCCCTTGGCGTCGAGGACGTTGATCAGGATCGGCACGTCCGCCAGCGTCTGATCGGACTGGTTCTTGACGGTCACGACCACGGCCGTGCCGTTCGCGTCGTGCAGCAGGGCGGTGTCGAGGACCTCGACGTCCTCGCTCTCCTTGCGGATCTCGAGCCCCTTCTCCTTCTTCACGGGACCGAGCTCGGCCAGCGATCTCGGCGCTCTTCGACTGCGTGGACTGGCAGCCCGCGGTGACCGCGACCACGGGAGCGAGCAACGCCAGGAGCGCCATGTGACGACCCGCCGGGATCATCCGAACGCGCCGCCGATGTAGTCGCGCGTTCGCTGCTCGAACGGGTCGCCGAAGACCTGCTCGGCCTCGCCGTACTCGATGAGCTCGCCGAGGTACATGAAGGCGACGTGGTCGGCGACCCGAAGCGCCTGCTGCATGTTGTGGGTGACGATCACGATCGCCACCTCGCTGCGGAGCTTCAGGATCAGATCCTCGATCACCTGCGTGGAGCCGGGATCGAGGGCGGAGCAGGGCTCGTCGAGCAGCATCACCTCCGGGCCGCGCGGCCAGCGCTCGGGCGATGCAGAGCCGCTGCTGCTGGCCGCCCGAGAGCCGCAGCGCCGGATGGTCGAGGGTCGAGCCGACCTCGTCCCAGAGCCCGGCGCGGCGCAGGGCATCCGCGACGGGCTCGCGGAGCTGACTCTTCCGCGGCCGCCGCGATCCCTGCTCGCGCAGCGCGTAGGCGACGTTGTCGAAGACGCTCATCGGGAACGGGTTCGGCTGCTGGAAGACCATGCTCACCCGGCGGCGCAGCTCGGTCACCTCCATCGCGTCGATGTCCTCGCCGTCGAGCAGGATCCGGCCGTAGCGCCGCGCCGTCGGAGTCACCTCGGCGAGCCGGTTGATCGTCCGCAGCAGGGTCGTCTTGCCGCATCCCGAGGGCCCGATCAGGGCGAGCACCTCGCCCCTGGCGGACCGGAAGCGACACGTGCTTGACCGCCCACTTCTCGCCGTAGGCGACCGAGATGTCCTCGAGGCGCATCCGCTCGGTCGACCGCCCCGCCGGCTCGCGTCGCGCGGCGCCGGATCGCCGATGCAAACCCGCCCTTGACCGGCGCCGCGGGCGCCGCTCCGGGCTCCGGCGCGCTGGCGACCGATGGCTCGCGATCGACGACGATCCGCCGGATCGGAGGCACGCCCGCGGGCTCGCGGCCGCCGCCGTCGCCGTTCGCGGCGGCGTGCTCCTCGGCCGCGGTCGGATCTACCGCTGCCACGTCGCGCCACGCCTTCCGCGGATCGCGCCGGCGACCACGAAGTTGAGGAACAGGACGATCAGCAGCAGCACGAAGGCGGCGAAGTAGGCCTTCTCCGGCGCGAAGCCCTCGCCGGCCGGCGAGTTGATGTAGACGTAGCTGGTCAGCGTCGAACCGAGGCCCCGGAGCGAGCCGAGCGGTCCCTCGCTCTCGGTCAGCGTGCAGCGTCGACGCCGAGCAGGACGATGACGATCGCGGTGTCGCCGGCGACCCGTCCCATGCCGAGCGCGGTGCCGGTGCCGATACCCGGCCGAGCGGCGGGCAGGAGGACGCGGCGGATCGTCGCCGCCTTCGTCTTGCCGAGCGCGTAGGAGGCCTCGCGGACGTGACCGGGGATCGCGTTCAGCGCCTCGCGCGTGGAGCCGACGATCAGCGGCAGCGCGATCAGCGACATCATCGCCGAGCAGGCGACGAACGAGCGGCCGAGGACCGCCGCGCCCTCGGCTTCGAAGACGAACGGCGCCAGGAACGGCCTGCTGGAAGATGATCAGGCCGAAGATCGCGAGGACGATGCTCGGGGTGCCGGCGATCGATCTCGATCCCCGACTCGACCAGCCGCGCCAGCCAGGCGGGCCGCCCGTACTCGGTCAGCCAGATCGCGATCGACGATGCCGAGCGGCAGCGCGATCAGCGTCGACATCAGGACGACGATCACCGTGCCGATCAGCGGGTCCTTGAAGCCGCCGCTCTTCGACTGGTCGAGCTCGGGCGCCGGGCTCTGCGTAAGCAGGTCCAGATCGAAGTGCTGGGCGCCCTTGTAGGCCATGTAGACCGACGATCGGAGACGGCGATCGCGATCAGCAGCAGCCCGACGCCCCAGGCGGCGAGGAAGCCGATCCGGTCGCGGATCGGCCAGGTCCGGACGCGTCGCGCGGGCGGGCGGCGCGGATGACGTCGCTCATGGCCGTACCCCGTACTTGCGCATCGGCAGCTTCGCCAGGTAGCCGCCGAGCGAGAGGAACATGCTGGAGACCAGCAGGACAGCCGCGAACGCGTAGAGCGTTTGCCGGAAGGGAGTCGACCGTCAGGCCCTCGGCGTTCTCGACGATCGACGGCCGCCAGCGGGCGGATCGGCTCGAAGAAGAAGGTGAGTCCGTCGAACGGGTTCGGCGCGAAGTACGTCGACCCCGGCGACCATCGAGAGCATGATCGCCTCGCCGAGCGCCCGGGCGGTCGCCAGCACCGCGGCGGCGACGATCGCGGGGCGCGCGGCGCGCAGCCCGATCGTCCAGATCACCCGCCAGCGGTTGGCGCCGAGCGCGGCCGCCCCCTCGCTCCACGAGCGTCGGGACCGCCCGCAGGGCGTCGACCATGATCGCGATCATGATCGGGGTGATCATGATCGCGAGGATCACGATGCCGACGCCCAGCCCGCCGCCGCCGAGCTGGATCACGATCGCGACGGACTCCTGGCGCTCCTCGCTGATCAGGTGCTCGTCGACGAACGGGACGACGACGAGCAGGGCGATCAGCCCGTAGACCACCGAGGGGACGGCGGCCAGCAGGCGAACGACCGGCTCGAGCACCCGGTTGAGCCCGCTGGGAGCGAACTCGACGATGAAGATCGCCGCCAGGACCGAGGTGATCGTCGCCGAGCAGCACGGCGCCGAGGGTCACGAGCATGGTCCCCCAGAGGAGCGGCCAGGCGTGCAGCGTGTAGACGTAGTCCCGCGGGTTGGCCGGCGAGTCGATGATCGCCTGCATCTGCGTAGTCGACGTTGCCGCCACCCCCGAACCAGGAGAGCCCGTTCGCCTCGAAAGACGGCCACGCCTCCTTGAAGACGAAGCCGATCATCGCCGCGATCAGCAGCAGGACGCCGCAAGCGACCGCCCCGAGCAACGGCTCGACCCTGGAGTCGGGCCAGCTCCGGAGCAGTCCGAACGGCCCTCCCGTCGACCGGCCGGGCGCGGTCGCGCCCGGCCGGCGGATGAGGGGAGAGGCACTCACCTACTTGAGCGGGACCCAGTTCGAGGAGATGATCTTCTGCGCCTTGCGGGACGTGCGGGTGAAGCTGATGAAGCTCTTCGCCGCTCCCTTCGCCGTCCCGCGGGTGACGAAGAAGAAGTTGCGCATCCCTCCGTACTCACCCGACTTCGCGTTGCGCAGCGAGCACGGCACCCCCTGGTAGGGGACGTCGAACAGGCCCTTCGTGTACGAGAAGGACGCGTAGCCGATCGCCGCCGGGTCCGCCTTGATCGCCTGCACCTGCAGGCCATTGGAGGACTTCGCCTTCGCGCTCCCCGCCACCTTCAGGTCCTCGCCCATGAAGATGTTCTGGAACGCGTCGTAGGTGCCGGAGGTGGGCGTGCGCACCACCAGGTGGATCGAGCCATTCTCCTTGGCCCCCGGGACCTGGCTCCAGTTACGAATCCGGCCGGAGAAGATGTTCTGGATCATCTCCTGACTGAGGCTGGGGAGGGGGTTCTTCTTGTTGGTGACGACGCAGACGCCGTCACGGGCGAACTTGTTGAAGACGATCCCGCCCGGGTCCGCCGGCTTCGGATCGCGCGACGACATCCCGATCGAGACGCGACCGCGGGCCACGTCGTTGATGCCGATGTCGGAGCCGCCCTGGAGGACGACGAACTTCGTCCCCTTGTGCCCCTTGATGTAGGCCTTCGCCAGCTTCGTCGCCAGCGGCGCGATCGACGTCGATCCGCTCATCGTGACCGTGGAGGCGTTCGCGTACGCCGCCGCTCCGCTGATCGCACCGAAGCTGACCACGCCTGCCGCAATCAGTCTCCTCGCTCTCAAACTGCACCTCTCTCTGATTCGAACGCTTCGCATCGAATTCATGCTGAGGTCTGCGGGTTCGGGCGAGGTGAACCGTGAGTGACCGGCTGGAGAAGAACTGGTGACGAGCGTGTGACGCGACGTCGAGCTGACCTTGAGGCCAGGCCGGGACCCCCCTCCCCAAGCCGGCGCCCAGGAGGCTCAGGCACCCGCGGCGGGGACGACGACGATGCCGCCGCCTCGGGCGGCCGCACTCACCCGGCCGTCCAGGGCTACAAGCGCGCTACTCGGAGTCGCCCGAGTCGCCGGCGTCGTCGCCGGAGTCCTCGGGGGAATCGTCGGAGCCCGACTCCTGGGCGCCGACGCCGACCGGCTGCTTCTTCTCCTCGGCCTTCTTCTTCTTCGTGCCCTTGGCGGGCGCGATCAGCTCGAGGGAGAGCGGCTCGTCGTTCTCGTCGCCGGCCTCGTCGCGGTCGACCATGACCGTCGTGCCGGGGGTGATCGCCTCGGGGCCGGCCTTCAGCACCTCGTCGGCGAGCGGATCCTCGATGTAGCGCTGGATCGCGCGGCGCAGCGGTCGTGCTCCCATCGCCGGGTCCCAGCCCTTGTCGACGAGCAGGTCCTTGGCGGCGTCGGTGAGGTCGAGCTGGAGCTCGTGCTCGGACACCTGCGTGCGGACCCGGCCGATGAGCAGGTCGATGATCTCCTTGATCTCCGCGCGGGAGAGCTTGTGGAAGACGATGACCTCGTCGATGCGGTTCAGGAACTCGGGGCGGAAGACCTTCTTGAGGTCGCCCATGACCCGCTTCTTCATGTCCTCGTAGGTCGTGCCCATCTCGTCGGTCACGGAGAACCCGAGCGGCGTGTTGCGCGCGATGTCCTGGGCGCCGACGTTCGACGTCATGATCACGATCGCGTTGCGGAAGTCCACGGTCCGGCCCTGCGCGTCGGTCAGGCGGCCGTCCTCGAGGATCTGCAGCAGGATGTTGAAGACGTCCGGGTGCGCCTTCTCGATCTCGTCGAGCAGGAGCACGCAGTACGGCTTGCGCCGCACGGCCTCGGTGAGCTGGCCGCCCTCGTCGTAGCCGACGTAGCCGGGGGGCGAGCCGACCAGGCGCGACACCGCGTGCTTCTCCATGTACTCGGACATGTCGATGCGGATCATCGAGTCCTCGTCGCCGAACAGGAACTCGGCGAGCGTGCGACCGAGCTCGGTCTTGCCGACGCCCGAGGGGCCGAGGAAGATGAACGAGCCGGAGGGCCGCTTCGGATCCTTGATCCCGGCGCGGGCGCGGCGGATCGCCTTCGAGACGGCGACGATCGCCGGCTCCTGGCCGATGACGCGCTTGTGCAGCTCGTCCTCCATGCGGATCAGCTTCTTCGTCTCGGCCTCGGTGAGCTTGAAGACGGGGATGCCGGTCCACATCGAGACGATGTCGGCGATCTCCTCCTCGCCGACGACGGGGCGCGTGCCCTCCTCGCCGGAGTTCCACTCCTCCTCGAGTTCGCGCTTCTTCGCGGTGAGCTGGCGCTCCTTGTCGCGGAGGTTGGCGGCCTTCTCGAACTCCTGAGCCTCGATCGCGGCCTCCTTGGCGCGCCGCGTCTCCTCGATCTCCTCCTCGAGGTCGCGGTAGACCGGGGGCTGGGACATCGAGCGGATGCGCAGGCGCGAGGCGGCCTCGTCGATCAGGTCGATCGCCTTGTCGGGCAGGAAGCGCTCGGTGATGTAGCGGTCGGCCAGGTCGGCGGAGGCGGCCAGGGCCTCGTCGCTGATGCTGACCCGGTGGTGCTGCTCGTAGCGGTCGCGCAGGCCCTCGAGGATCTGCACGGTCTGCTCGATCGACGGCGGGTCGACCCGGATCTGCTGGAAGCGGCGCTCCAGGGCGGAGTCGCGCTCGAGGTACTTGCGGTACTCGTCGAGCGTCGTCGCGCCGATCGTCTGCAGCTCGCCGCGGGCGAGCGCCGGCTTGAGGATCGAGGCCGCGTCGATCGCGCCCTCGGCGGCTCCGGCTCCGACCAGGTTGTGGAGCTCGTCGATGAAGAGGATGATGTCGCCGCGCTGGGTGATCTCCTTCATCACCTTCTTCAGGCGCTCCTCGAACTCGCCGCGGTACTTCGAGCCCGCGACCAGGGCGGCCAGGTCGAGCGTGTAGATCTGCTTGTTGCGCAGCAGCTCCGGCACCTCGCCGTTGGTGATCCGGGCGGCGAGGCCCTCGACGACGGCGGTCTTGCCGACGCCGGGCTCGCCGAGCAGCACCGGGTTGTTCTTGGTGCGGCGGGAGAGGATCTGCATGATCCGCTCGATCTCGGTCTCGCGGCCGATGACCGGGTCGAGCTTGCCGTCGGCGGCGAGCTTGGTCAGGTTGCGGCCGAACTGGTCGAGCAGCTTCGAGGACTTCTTGCCCTCGCCGGAGCCGGAGCTGGTCCCCGAGCTCGAGCCCTGGCGGCGGCCGCCGGGGCCGGAGAGCATGCGGATGACCTCGTTGCGGATCTTCTCCGAGTCGGCGTCGAAGTCGAGCAGGATGCGGGCGGCGACGCCCTCGTTCTCGCGCACCAGCCCGAGCAGGATGTGCTCGGTGCCGATGTAGTTGTGACCGAGGGAGAGCGCCTCGCGCAGCGCCAGCTCGAGCACCTTCTTGGCGCGCGGCGTGAACGGGATCTGGCCGGAGGTGACCTCCTCACCGGAGCCGACGATCCGCACGACCTGCGCGCGGACGCGCTCGACGGTGATGTCGAGGGACTCGAGGACGCGGGCGGCGAGGCCCTCCTCCTCGCGGAGCAGGCCGAGGAGGATGTGCTCGGTGCCGATGTAGTTGTGCTTGAGGGTCCGCGCCTCTTCCTGGGCGAGGACGACGACCTGTCTGGCCCTCTCTGTGAATCTCTCGAACATCCGCTACCTGACCTGTCCTGGTTCCTTGGTGAGTATCGCGCGACCTACGGTCGTCTTCCCGGCCTGGACGCCTCCCGGGAATGCGCGGCCACCGGAGACCTTGATCTTCTTCTTCGGCAAGTTCCCGCCGATCGATCAGCCCTCCGGTCTCGTTTGCGCGGAAGCGGAAGTATAGACGGGGCGGTCGGCCGGCTTTACGGGTTCGGGCCCTGCCTGGGAGACGGCTCCTGCATATTGCGGGAAGCCCTGAGCGCCCTCGCGGAGGCGGCCCCGTCGCTCGTCTTTCGGTCCCGCACCTCCAACGCCGCCAAGCGCGCCTCCGAGGAGGCCTTCCGCGAGGTCTACGCGAAGGCGCGGGACCTGAGGCCGGTCGAGCCGCTTCGGTTCGCCGCCGAGCACGCGCAGGCGGAGCTGCCGGCCCAGCTGACCCGGGTCTTCGAGGGGATCTTCGGCGGCGTCAACGGGCACGTGATACTCACCGGCTCCGGCCGCACCCGCGGCGACCAGATCGCGCTGGTTCGCGGACCGAAGGGACCGACCGCGGCGACCGAGCTCAACGTCTCCGCGCCCGGCGTCTCGACCGCGGCTCTCGACGAGCACATCGGGACGCTCGTCATGGACCTCGAGACGCGGCCCGAGGCGCTCGCCGCCTATCGGGCTGCCGCGTAAGTGGCGACGATGTCCGGAATCCCGTGGGGGCGGTTCCGCGGTACCGCGCAGTCCGGAACCCCCGCCCCGGCCGCTGTCGCAACCGCGAGCGGCGCTTGCTCGAGGCGGGGCATCGAGCGAGCGGCCGGGCCCCAGCGGGTGGGCCCTCCCGATCCGGGATGCGCGCACCGGTGGTCTGAAGCGTTTAGGTTGACGGCCATGAGCCGCCGCCTCCTGCTCGCGCTGGTCGTATCGCTCGCGCTGGCCGTGCCGGCACAGGCAGCGGCACAACGGGGGTTCGTCAAGCACGAGGAGAAGTACTGGACCTGGTTCGGGCCCCCGACCTGGTCAGCGGGGTCCGGCCCATACGGGATCGCGATCAGCGACCCGCGCGGGACGATGGGCATCGATTACGGAGGCGCCTCGATCTTCTGCGACGGCTCCCCGGCCCAGCACTTCGCGGCGGCCCGTGCCGGCTTCCGCGCCAACTCCGGGATGCGCAACCTGCGGATCCGCCGCAACCGGTTCGCCCAGGGGAACGGGACGTTCTTCAACAGCTTCGAGTTCCGCGGCCGTTCCGGCGGCAGGAACATCCGCGGCGAGATCAAGTTCGCCTACTCGTTCTACGACGCGACCTACTGCTTCGCGTCGGGCCTGACCAAGGCGGCCCCGGCGCGCGGCTATCGCGACTCGATCCGCCTGCTGCGGCAGGTCACGAACTCGCTCGCCTACTTCGGCCCCGGCCTGCCGCCGGACCCGGTCGCCGGTCAGCCCTAGCGCCGCCGCGTTGCGCTCCAGCGCCGCGCTGTCGCTCCTATGCGCTCTAGCGCATCGCCGGGAAGAGGACGACCTCGCGCAGGGTCGGGGCGCCGGTGAGCATCATCACCAGGCGGTCGATGCCGAGGCCGACGCCCGCGGTCGGCGGCATTCCCTGCTCCAGGGCGCGGAGGAACTCCTCGTCGTGGGGCTGGGACTCGGCGTCGCCGCGGCGGAGCTCCTCGGCCTGCGCCTCGAAGCGGCGGCGCTGCTCGTCGGGGTCGTTGAGCTCGGTGAAGGCGTTGGCGATCTCGACGCCGCCGACGAAGGCCTCCCAGCGCTCGACCATCCCCTCCTTCGAGCGGTGCCGCTTGGCGAAGGGCGAGAGCTCGACCGGGTAGTCGATGACGAACGTCGGCTCGATCAGGTCAGGTTCGACTCGCTTGGAGAAGAGCTGGTCGACGGCCTTGCCCCAGCCGACCTCGTCGCTCGGCTCGGCGCCGGCCGCCGCGGCGAGCTCCTCGCGCGTGGGCCGCCGGTCGAGGTCGACCCCGGTCCGCTCGAGGATCGCGTCGCGCATCGTCATCCGCCGCCACGGCGGCGTCAGGTCGATCTCGCGGCCGTCGCGCTCGATCCGCGGCGCGCCGAGGACCGTCTCGGCGACGCTGGAGACGAGCTCCTCGAGGCGGCTCATCGCGTCCTCGTAGTCGGCGTAGGCCTCGTACCACTCGACCATCGTGAACTCGGGATTGTGCTTGGGCGAGATGCCCTCGTTGCGGAAGTCCTTGCCGAGCTCGTAGACGCGGTCGATCCCGCCGATGATGCAGCGCTTCAGGTACAGCTCAGTAGCGATCCGCAGGTAGAGGTCGCGGTCGAGCGCGTTGTGGTGCGTCGTGAACGGCCGCGCCAGCGCGCCGCCGTAGATCGGCTGGAGCACCGGGGTCTCGACCTCGACGAAGTCGCGCTCGTCGAGCCAG
Organism: uncultured Solirubrobacterales bacterium; assembly: GCA_963823565.1. Lineage (GTDB taxonomy): Bacteria > Actinomycetota > Thermoleophilia > Solirubrobacterales > 70-9 > RHKX01. The sequence goes on from CAWGLR010000001.1 coordinate 273,739, forward strand.
CGGCGCACCTCGACGATCGTCCGGGCGCGGACCCGGAAGCGCTCGCGGACCTCGGCGTTGGCGATCAGGTCGAGCTCGCGGTGGCGGTAGCGGGTCTCGACGTCGTGGAGGCCGGCGTGCTTGTCGGGAAGCGGGCGCAGGCTCTTGGCGAGCGGCGTCCACTTCTCGAGCCGCAGGCTGAGCTCGCCGCGGCGGCTCTTGAAGGCGACGCCCTCGATCCCGATGAAGTCGCCGAGGTCGACCTCGAGCAGGCGCTCGTGCTCCTCGGCGCCGAGCACGTCGGCTCGGGAGTGGAGCTGGATCTGCCCCGTCCCGTCGCGGAGGTCGATGAACGCGGCCTTGCCGTGGCCGCGGCGCGCCATCACCCGGCCGGCGACGACGTGGCGGTCCTCGGTCTCCTCGCCGTCGGCCAGCCCCTCGTGGGCGGCACGGACGTCGGCGATCGGCTCGCGCCCGGGGAACGAATGGGGGAAGGGCTCGATGCCCGCCTCGCGGAGCCGGTCGAGCTTCGCCCGGCGCTCGGCGATCAGCGCCGGCTCGTCCTCGGGAGGGCTGGTTGTCTCGGGACCGTCGCTCATGCGGCGGCGAGCGTAGTCAATGCCCGGCTAGCCTGCCGCCGATGCAGGAGCGCCAGGCCGACCCGATCACGCTTCGCGACGCGACCCCGGCCGACCTGCCGCGCATCTTCGCGATCTACAACCACGAGGTCGAGCACGGCATCGCCACCTTCGACGTCGAGCCGAAGCGCCCCGGCGCCGACGACGCCTGGCTCACGGGTCGCGAGCCCTACCACCCGGTAGTGGTCGCCGAGGTGGACGGCGCGGTCGCCGGCTGGGCCTCGATCGGCCCCTGGTCCCCGCGCGGGGCCTACCGGCGCACCGGCGAGGTCTCCGTCTACGTCGACGTCCCCGCCCGCGGCCGCGGAATCGGCCGGCTGCTGCTCGACGAGGTCGTCGCCCGGGCGCGCGAGCTGCCCGAGATCCATGTCCTGCTCGCCCGCGTCGCGGTGCCGAACCCGGCGAGCATCGCCGTCCACGAGGCGGCCGGCTTCAGCTCGTTCGGGATCCAGCGCCGCTGCGGCGAGAAGCACGGCCAGGTGCTGGACGTGAATCTGATGGATCTGCACCTCGACTGAGCGGGTAGCGGGTGGCGGCGCATGCCTCGGGGCCGGGCGCGGGCGCTCTCGGGGTGGGTGGTGGCTGGGAATGGGGGCGGGGGAAGGACCCGATTCCTGAATCGCACTAAGGGGTGTGGTCAGTTGACCCGCGTCATATGGGGTCAACGGATCCCCGATGGTTCTTTTCGACCACTGGTGGTCGTTTCGAACCATCGGCGCGTCCCTCCGCTACGCGGCTGGAGGGCGGCGGCCGCCGGGCGGAGCACCCGGCGTGCCCGGCTCCAGCCGACGAAGCGGCTACGCCGCCTCGATCTTGGTGATCTTCAGCTTCTTGGCCGGGCCGCGCGGGACCTCGACCGAGACGATCTCGCCGCGCTTGTGGCCCATCAGGGCCTTGCCGATCGGCGACTCGTGGGAGAGCTTGTTCTCGGCCGGGTTGGCCTCGGCGGAGCCGACGAGCTCGAACTTGCGGGAGTCGCCGGTCTTCTGGTCCTTGACGTGGACCTTGACGCCGACGCCGACGGAGCCCGTGTCGACGTCCTTCTTGTCGATGACGATCGCGCGGCGGACTCGCTCCTCCACCTGCGCGATGCGCTGCTCGAGCATCGCCTGCTCGTTCTTGGCGTCGTCGTACTCGGAGTTCTCGGAGATGTCTCCGAACTCCCGCGCTTCCTTGATCCGCTCGGCGACCTCGCGCCGGCGCGTCGTCTGAAGCTCCTGCAGCTCTGCCTTGAGCTTCTCAAGGCCTTCGGGAGTGATGAGGGACTCGCGGGCCACTTGTACTGAACCTCTTCCTCGTGGTTGTTCGGGAGGACGCCGTAGACGGCCCCCCTGGACCAGAAATGCCCGCTTACCGCGCTCCTGCGGGAGGAGCCTGCCCAGCGGGCGGCGCGGAACTATAGCGACCGGATTCGCCGACGCACCTCGGTCAGCGTCTCGATCCGATCGAACTGCGCAGCCTCCGACTTCGGCACGTCCAGCCGGGCGAGGTACCAGGGGTGGAACTTGCGCAGGTAGCGCGCCGCGCGCTCGCCGCCGAGGTGCTCCTCGGCGCGGTCGATCACCCAGAGGAGCTCGGCGACGATCTCGTCCCGCTCGGGTGGACCGGGCCGGCGGCCGAGGAGCTCCTCGAAGATCCACGGGTTGCCGAACGAGCCGCGGGCGATCATCACCGCGTCGGCGCCGGAGCGCTCGTAGGCCTCGCGTGCCCGCTCGGCGCTCGACAGGCCGCCGGAGACGATCACCGGCACGTCGACCAGCTCGGTCAGCCGGCGTACCAGGCCGTAGTCGGGGCTGCCCTTGTGGCCGACCGTCGCCGGCCGCGGGTGGAATGCGATCGCCGAGACCCCGGCCTCCTCGACCATCCGCACGGCGGCCTCGAGCCCGGAGTCGTCGCCGGCGACGAGCCCGGAGCGCAGCTTGACCGTCACCGGGCGGTCGCAGCCCGCGACGGCGGCCGCGGCGACGGCCACCGCCTGGTCGGGATCGCCGATCAGCTCGGCGCCCGCCCCGGTCTTCCGGACCTTCTTGACCGGGCAGCCCATGTTCAGGTCGACGATGTCGGCGCCGGCGCGCGCGGCCTCCCCGGCCGCCTCGCGCATCACCTCGGGATCGGAGCCGAAGAGCTGGATCGATACCGGGTGCTCGTCGGGATGGACGACGAGGAGCTCGCGCAGCGTGCGCTCGTTGCGGTAGTGGATCGCGTGGCTGGAGACCATCTCCGAGACCGCCAGCCCGGCCCCGTGCCGCCGCGCCTGCAGCCGCACGAACCAGTTGCCGATGCCGGCGAGCGGAGCGAGGAGGACGCGGTTGGCGATGTGGACGTCGCCGATGTGGAAGGGCGAGGTGAGAGCGGGTTGGCCGAATGCGCGAGTGGCGGGTAGCGGGTAGCGGGTAGCTCCGTTCGGGGCTGCCTGCTCCTCGCTATCTGCCACCTGCTCAGTTGCGCTCATGAATCAGCCTCAGGCCCTTGAGAGTCAGATACGAGTCGACCTCCTCGATCGTCTCGCAGAGCGGCGCGATCGCGGTCGCCATGCCGCCGGTCGCGATCACCGTCGCGTCGCCGCCGAGCTCGGCGAGCATGCGACGCGCGATGCCGTCGACGAGGGCGGCGAAGCCGAAGACGAAGCCGGACTGAAGCGCCGCGCGGGTGTTGCGACCGATCGCCGCGCCGGGCTCGGCGATCTCGATCCGCGGCAGCTTCGCCGCCCGCCCGGCCAGCGCCTCGATCGAGATCTCGAGGCCGGGGCCGATCGCGCCGCCGAGGTACTCCCCGTCGGCCGAGACGGCGTCGATGTTGATCGAGGTGCCGAAGTCGACCGAGAGGCAGGGGCCTCCCGTCGCCTCGTAGGCGGCGACGGAGTTGACGAGGCGGTCGGAGCCGAGCTCGTGCGGGTTGTCGATGAGGATCGGCATCCCGGTCTTGACCGCCGGCCCGATCAGCAGGCACGGCGACTCCAGGTGGCGCTCGCAGAGCCGCTCGTACTCGGGGCCGAGGCGCGGCACGACCGTCGAGACGATCGCCCGGTCGAGCATGCTCATGCTGAAGCCGCGGAACTCGAGCGAGCCGGCCAGCGCGAGCGCGATCTCGTCGGCCGTGGAGTCGTGCCGGGTGGCGAGCCGCCAATCGGCGACGAGGTCGGCGCCGTCGAAGGCGCCGACGTGGGTCTGCGTGTTTCCGACATCGACCGCGAGCAGCATCGTCGGCGGATGATGGCAAGGGCGACCGCCGCGCATAGACTGGGCGCCGGTCGATGAAGGCTCGCCTGTTCACCATCCCCGCCTCGCACCCGAGCTGGTCGGCGCGGCTGATGCTCGAGCGCAAGGGCATCCCCTACAAGCGGGTGGACCTCGTGGCCGGGGTGCACAAGCCGATCCTGCGAGCGGTCGGGTTCCCCGGGACCACCGTGCCCGCCCTGCGCCTCGACGGGCGGCGCGTGCAGGGCACGCGTGAGATCTCACGCGCTCTCGACGAGGCCGTGCCCGAGCCGCCGCTCTTCCCCGCCGATCGCGACCGGCGGGCGAAGGTCGCCGACGCCGAGCGCTGGGGCGACGAGGCGCTCCAGCCGGTGCCCCGGCGGATCGCCTGGAGCATCCTCAAGCGCGACCGCTCGCCGGTCCGCAGCTATCTCGAGGGGTCGCGCCTCGGCATCCCGACGTCGGTGGCGGCGGCGACCTCGGCGCCGATCGTCGCTTACGCGGCTCGCTACAACGAGGCCGACGACGACCGCGTGCTCGCCGACCTCAACGCCCTTCCGGGCCTGATCGACCGAGTCGACTCGCTGATCGCCGAGGGCGTCATCGGCGGCGCCGGGCCGAACGCAGCCGACTTCCAGATCGCGCCGTCGATCGCCCTGCTGCTCACCTTCGACGACATCCGCCCGCTGATCACCGGGCGACCCGCGGAGGAGCTCGCGACCCGGCTGCTGCCGCAGTTCCCCGGGCACGCGCCCCCGACGCTGCCGGCGAGCTTCCTCGAGCCGCTCCGGCGTCGGGCACCCAAGCTGGGTTAGAGCTGGGGAACGGGGGTGGCGGAGCCGGACCGCGCTCGTCGCGGGTCGGACGGATTGGCGCAAAACGACGCCCATACCGTCGTCTTGCGCCACCGGGCGAGCTCGATGGCGAATTCCGCTACCTCAGGTGTCGTTTCTCGCCAATGACCCCTGGCGGGCGGGCGGCCAACCCCTCACCGCCCAACCCAGATGTCGCTAGAGCGCCAGCTCGCCCACCCGCTCGACGCGCTCGCCCTCGACTCGTTCCAGCGCTTCGGCCAGGGACGTTCCGTCGGGAAGCGTCAGGCCGGGGTCGAGCTCGAGCAGCGGCACGAGCACGAAGCGGCGGGAGGTGGCCTGCGCGTGCGGGAGCGTCAGCCGCTCGGTCCCGAGCTCGACGTCGCCGAGCAGCAGCAGGTCGACGTCGAGGACCCGCGGGCCGTGGCGCGGGCCGCCGAACATCCGCCCGGCCTCGGCCTCGACGACCTTGCAGAGATCGAGCAGCTCCTCCGGCTCGAGCTCGGTGCGGATCCGGACCGCCGCGTTGAGGAAGTCGGGCTGGTCGAGGAACTCGCCGACCGGCTCGGTCTCGTACGTGCTCGACGCGGCCTCGACGGTGACGCCGTGATCGCGGATCGCGCCGACCGCGGCGCGCAGGTTCGCCTCGCGGTCGCCGACGTTGGAGCCGAGGCCGAGATAGCCGACCCGCTCCATCAGCCCGATCCGCGCGAGATCGTGATCGCCACGTCCTCGATCTCGTCCGGGATCGGCGGCGCCGGCTTCGCGATCCGCAGCACGACCCCGGCCACGCCGAAGCTCGCGAGGATCTCCTCCGCGATCACCGCTCCGAGCCGCTCGAGCGTCCGGAAGCTGCGCTCGCGGATCAGCTCCGTCGCGAGCGCGGCGACGGCGCCGTAGTCGACGGTGTCGTCGAGCTCGTCGGTCTCGGTCGCGCGGCAGCCCGCCACGGTGAGCTCGATGTCGAGCTCGATCCGGCAGCCGACCATGCGCTCGGCCTCGGTCACGCCGTGCGGCCCGAAGGCGGACAGCCCGGTCAGCTCGATCGTGACCTCATCGCCGTTCACGAGCCCACCCCCTCCGCGCGCCACTCGCGGACGCCGAGGATCGCCTCGGCCACCGTCAGCGCGTCACGGGTCTCACGCACGTCGTGGACGCGGAGCACGTCGGCGCCGCGGGCGACGCCGAGGACGGCCGCCGCGAGGCTGCCGCCGATCCGCTCGCCGACCTCGCGCCCGGTCAGCCGCCCGATGAAGCTCTTGCGGGAGGCGCCGAGGACGATCGGGCGCCCGAGCTCGCGCAGCTCGCCGAGCCGCTCGATCAGCTCTAGGTTGTGCTCGGTCGTCTTCCCGAAGCCGATCCCCGGATCGACCCAGATCCGCTCCTCCCCGACGCCGGCATCGACCGCGCGCCCGACCCGCTCGGCGAGGAAGTCGCGGACCTCGGCGGCGACGTCGCCGTAGGTGGGGTTCTCCTGCATGGTCCGCGGGTTCCCCTTCATGTGCATCAGCACGAGGCCGCAGCCCCGCTCGGCGCAGACGCCCTCCATCTCCGGGTCGCCGAGGGCGGTGACGTCGTTGACGATCGCGGCGCCCGCGTCGAGCGCCCGGGCCGCGACGCGCGCCTTCGACGTGTCGATCGAGACCGTGTGCCCGCGATCGGCGAGCGCCGCGACGACGGGAAGTACGCGCTCGATCTCCTCGGCGGCGGACACCTCGGCCGCGCCGGGCCGCGTCGACTCGCCGCCGACGTCGAGGATCTCCGCCCCCTCGGAGGCGAGCCGTCGCCCGTGCGCGATCGCGGCCGCGGCCTCGATGAACTCCCCGCCGTCGGAGAACGAGTCCGGGGTGACGTTGACGATGCCCATGATCGACGTCATCGCGGTCAGCTTATGGCGGCCGACCCGGGGGGCACCCCCCGGGGCGGCGGAGTTTGTCCCGGCGGGAGCTGGGGAACCGCATCACCATGGCGAATCTCGCGATCTACCTGAACGACCACCTGGCCGGCTCGACTCTCGGCCTCGATCTCGCGAAGCGATCGCACTCGAGCAACGAGGGCAACGCCTACGGCGACGCGCTGGCGGACCTCGCGCGCGAGATCGAGGAGGACCGCGAGGCGCTGCTGTCGCTGATGGACGAGCTCGACGTCCCCAAGGACCACCTCAAGGTCGCCTCGGCGTGGGCCGCCGAGAAGATCGGGCGCCTGAAGCTGAACGGGTCGCTGTTCTCCTACTCCCCGCTGAGCCGGCTGGTCGAGCTCGAGGGGCTCTACCTGGGGGTCACCGGCAAGCTCTCGCTCTGGACCAACCTGAAGACCGCGACCCCGGGCGGGCTCACGTCGGCCGACCTCGACGAGCTGATCGCCCGGGCCGAGTCGCAGCGCTCGCGCCTCGAGGACCTGCGCAGGCGCGCGGCCGCCGAGGCCTTCTGAGCCGAGCGCGCTAGGAGCGCTCGGGAGAGTCGTCGGCGCGCATCTCGGCGGCGCCGCCGGCGAAGCCGGGACGGGGCTGGGGCAGCGTGCGCGGGCCCTCGCGGCCCGGGCTCTTGGCGGGCTCCTCTGCGGGTTCGCTGGGAGCGCTCTCCTCCTCGTCCTCGTCGTCGCCGAAGACGTCCTCCGCGGAGGCGCCGTCGATCAGCGCGCTGAACTGCTCGGCGTCGATGGTCTCGCGCTCGAGCAGGATCTTGGAGATCGTCTCGAGGCGCTCGCGGCGCTCCGTGAGGATGTCCTTGGCCGACTGGTGGGCCTCCTCGACGACGCGGCGGATCTCGTCGTCGATCTCGCGCGCGATCTCGTCGGAGTAGTCGGGCTCGGCGTTGAACTCGCGGCCGAGGAACGGCTGGCCGCGGTTGTGGCCGAAGACGCGCGGGCCGAGCCGCTCGGACATGCCGTAGCGCATGACCATCTGCTTGGCCGTCTCGGTCACCTTCTCGAGGTCGTTGGAGGCGCCGGTCGTGATCTCGCCGAAGATGATCTCCTCGGCGGCGCGGCCGCCCAGCGTCATCGCCATCGTGTCGGCGAGCTCCGCGCGGGTCGTCAGGAACTTGTCCTCGGTCGGCAGCGAGATCGTGTAGCCGAGCGCCTGGCCGCGGCTGATGATCGAGATCTTGTGGACGGGGTCGGTGTTCGGCAGCACGTGGCCGACGATCGCGTGGCCCATCTCGTGGTAGGCGGTGATCAGGCGCTCCTTCTCGCTCATCACCCGGGTCTTCTTCTCGGGGCCGGCGATCACGCGCATGATCCCCTCTTCGAGCTCCACCATCGTGATCTCGCGGTTGCCCTTGCGGGCGGTCAGCAGCGCCGCCTCGTTGATCAGGTTGGCGAGGTCGGCACCGGTGAAGCCGGGAGTCTGGCCGGCGAGCACGTCGAGGTCGAGCTCGGCCGCGAGCGGCTTGCCGCGAGTGTGGACCTCGAGGATCCGCTTACGGCCCTTGCGGTCAGGGCGGTCGACGGCGACCTGGCGGTCGAAGCGACCGGGCCGGAGCAGCGCCGGGTCGAGGATGTCGGGCCGGTTGGTGGCGGCGATCAAGATGATGTTGTCGTTCATCTCGAAGCCGTCCATCTCGACGAGGAGCTGGTTCAGCGTCTGCTCGCGCTCGTCGTGACCGCCGCCCATGCCGGCGCCGCGGTGGCGGCCGACGGCGTCGATCTCGTCCATGAAGATGATGCAGGGCGAGTTCTGCTTCGCCTGCTCGAAGAGGTCGCGGACGCGGCTGGCGCCGACGCCGACGAACATCTCGACGAAGTCCGAGCCGGAGATCGAGAAGAAGGGGACGCCCGCCTCGCCGGCGACGGCGCGGGCGAGCAGCGTCTTGCCGGTTCCGGGGGGCCCGTAGAGCAGCACGCCCTTCGGGATCCGGGCGCCGAGCGACTGGAACTTCTTCGGGTTCTCGAGGAATTCCTTGATCTCGTGCAGCTCCTGGACCGCCTCGTCGACGCCGGCGACGTCGCGGAACGTGATCTTCGGGGCGTCGACCGACATCCGCTTGGCCTTCGACTTGCCGAAGTTCATGACCCGGGAGCCGCCGCCCTGCATCTGGTTCATCAGGAAGAGCCAGAAGCCGAAGATGAGGATGAACGGGAGGATGTAGGTGAGCAGCGAGAGCAGCGACGAGCCGCCCTTGGGCTTGACGGTGGTGTCGATCTGGTTGCGCTCGAGGGTGTTGGTGAGCTCCTGCTCGGTGTTGTCCGGGTACCCGGTCGTGTACTCGGTGCCGTCGGTCTCGGTGACGTCGAGCTTGTTGTCGTTCGTGTTGAGCGTGACCGACTCGATCTCGCCCGGGCGGTCGTTGATCTGGGCGATGAAGTCGGTGTAGTTGGGCTCGTCGCCCGAGGACGGCGGCGAGATGATGCGCTGCGCGAAGAACGCGAGCACGATCACGATCAGAATGGGCACGAGTGCGCCGCTGCGGGTGATCCGCTTCATCGACTGGTTCCTCGGGGGAGAATCGGCATGCTCAAAGGGTTCCGTCTACTTCCGGAACCGGGTTCCAGCGTACCAGGGCCGATTCCCCGTCCCTGCAGGCTCTCCCGGCGGCGAAAGCGGCCGTTCAGGCGTCGTCGAGGACGGCGACGTAGTCGAGGTTGCGGTACCGCTGGTCGTGATCGAGCCCGTAGCCGATCGCGAACCGGTTCGGGATCTCGAACCCGACGTACTTGATCGGCAGCTCCACCCGCCTGCGCTCGGGCTTGGTCAGCAGCGAGCAGACCTCGAGCGAGGCCGGCTGGCGCGCCCGCAGGTTCCGCATCAGGTACTGGAGCGTCAGGCCCGAGTCGATGATGTCCTCGACGATCAGGACGTCGCGGCCCTCGATCGAGGTGTCGAGGTCCTTGAGGATCCGGACGACGCCGGAGGACACCGTCGAGGAGCCGTAGCTGGAGACCGCCATCAGGTCGATCTCGCACCGCACCGTCAGCGCGCGCATCAGATCCGCCATGAAGATCAGCGCCCCCTTCAGCACGCCGACGAGGACGAGGTCGCGATCCGCGTAGTCGGCGTCGATCTCGGCCCCGAGCTCGGCCACGCGCCGGTGCAGGCTCGCGGAGTCGACGAGGACCTCGCCGACCTGCTTCCCCCCGCCGCTTCCTGGGGCCTCTCCCATGCGGGGGGAGTGTATGTAGGGGAGGGACGACGGGCGAGGGAGGGCCACCTCCTTCCCGCCTTGGAACCTCGCGCGGCTAGGAAGCCCGGCGTGCCTCGAGCACGACGACGTCCCGGCTGCGCTCGCCGAGCCGGAACTCCTCGCTGACGGCGACGCCGGCGACCCAGGCGACGCGGCCGCCCGCGGTGACGACGGGGACGCGGGCGCGCTCGGAGCGCGGGACGCCGCGGTCGGTGAAGAGGTCCTGGAGGCTCTTGCTGCCGCCGAGGCCGAGCGGGCGGATGCGGTCGCCGCTGCGCCACGGCCGGACCTCGAGGCTGGAGCCGAGGGCGGCAGCGTCGAGGGTGGCGAGGTCGGGACCGGCCGGGTCGACCGGGCCGGCCTGGAGCTTCGCGATCAGCTCCCAGTCGCCGAAGCGGGCGCGGCCGGGGACGCTCATGGTCACCGGGACGAGGTCGTCCTCCGCCTCCCGCTGCTCCGCCGCGGCCACGAAGCGGATCAGCCCGCTCTCGCAGATCGCGCTGAGGCCGCCGCCGAGCTGGACCTCTCCCCCCTCCGGGCCCCGCGCCAGTCGCAGCACCTGCGCGGCACGGGAGCGGTTGAGCGCGACCGGGGCGTCGGCGGCGCGCTCGGCGAGCTCGCGCAGCATCAGCCTCCGCAGCCCCGCGCTCGCGTCGGCGAGCGCGGCGGCGGCGATCTCGCTCCCCTCCCCCGCGCCGGCGCGCTCGAGCTCGCGACCGACGAGCTCGCCGAGCAGCTCGGCCTCCTCGTGCAGCTCGGCGTGGGTGGCGGCGATGTTGCGCTCAGCCTCGGCGCCGATCTCGCGGAGGACCGGGAGCACCTCGGCGCGGATCCGGTTGCGCGCGTAGGCGGGCGAGGCGTTGCTCGGGTCGTCGACGAAAGGCAGCCCCGCGTCGGCCGCCAGCGCCCGGGTCCGCTCGCGGGTGATCGCGTGCAGCGGCCGCACCACCCTGCCGCTCCGGGGCGGCAGCCCGAGCAGCGCCCTCGTCCCGGGCGAGGAGGCGAGCCGGTAGAGGAAGGTCTCGGCGAGGTCGGTGCGGGTGTGGCCGGTGGCGATCCAGTCGCCGCCGAGCCGCTCGCGCAGGCGCTCGGCCGCCGCGTAGCGCGCCCGCCGCGCCTCGGCCTGGACGTTGCCGGGCGGGAGGTCGGGGCGGTCGACGTGGAGGTCGATCCGCAGCTTCGCGCAGAGGGCGCGGGCTGCGCGCTCGTCCGCGTCGGAGTCGAGGCGAAGGGCGTAGTTGACGTGAAGCGCGGAGACCGACTCGGGCCCGACCCGCCGCGCCAGCGCCGCCGCCGCGCACGCCGAGTCGGCGCCGCCGGAGACGAGCACGACGCCCGTCGATCGCGGCTCGACGAGGCCGCTCGCCTCGACCTCAGCGGCGAGCTCCTCGATCGCAGGCGAGGGAAGCACTGGCCGATCATAGGAGCGCGCGTGGCCGGAATCCCGGTTCTTCATGAACCTAACCAGCGTCTCTGGACGTTCGCGCCACGAACAGCTCCGTCGCCTCCGGGAAGCCCTTCAGCGTCACCTCGCCGATCGGCTCGAGGTCGAGGTACTGCGAGGTGCCGATGCAGTCGACGACCGCCGAGGTGACCAGCACCTCGCCGGCGAGCGCGCGGGCCACGATCCGGTGGGCGAGATTGACGTCGCCGCCGAAGTAGTCGCCGTCGCGGTAGACGGCGCTGCCGAAGTGGATGCCGGTGCGCGGCTGCGGCCGCTGGTCGAACAGGGTCAGGAAGCCAACGGCCCACTCGGTGAGGATGCGGGCGTCGGGCGAGACGATCATCACCTCGTCGCCGATCGTCTTGACGATCGTCGCGTCCGCCGGCAGCGTCGCCTCGACCGTCTCGACGAACCGCTCGACGAGGTCGAGCGCCTCCTCGTCGCCCTCCTCCTCGGTGAAGCGGGTGAACCCGGTCAGGTCGACGAAGCAGAACGCCATCTGCACCCGGTCGGGATGGCGGCGGCTCAGCGGCAGGTCGGCCTCCATGTGCCCGACGACGTCCTGCTCGATGTAGAAGTGCAGGTAGCGCGCGTGGATGTATTGCATGAGCGGCGCCATCGTCGGCAGCAGCTCGGAGACCATCCCCTCCATGTCCTCGGCCATCTCCAGCGCCGGCACGCCCTCGCGGATCATCGGCTCGTGGACGAAGAGGTGGAACAGCCGCACCTCCGCCTCGGCGATCTTGCGGATCGACTGCGCGTAGACGCGGACGAGCTGGAGCAGCGCGACCAGAGGCAGGCCCTCCTCGAGGACGCCGGCGATCTTCCGCAGCGCCTCGATGTCCTCGTCGCTGAGGCGGTCTGCCATCGCCATCGGCGTCCCGAGCAGGCCCATGATCCGCTCGACGAGGTCCTCCTCCAGCCCGACCTCCGCCGCCGCCTGCGCGCGGGTGTGCCGGCGGCTCGACGTCGGCAGCAGGTCCTCGACCGACCCGAATGCCAGGCGGCCGTCGCGGACGGCGCTGCGGATCTCGTTCAGGGAGTAGCCGCGCTCCCGCATCCGCGCGACCACCCGCGCGTGCGCGGCGGCCGCCGGCGTCCACTGCCCGTCCTCGACCGGCACGACCCGCTGGCTCACCCAGCGCTTCAGCGTGCTCTCCGACACCCCGGAGCGCCGGGCCGCCTCGCTGATGGGGATCGTCGAGTCGGGCATCCCCCGCCTTGTACCGCAAGCCCGTCCGGAGACGGCGCGACGGGGCCGCAAAGCCCCGTCGCCAGCGGGCATTCGGCCCGCATCCGTCGGCCGTCGGCACCCCGTGGCGCCTAGCGCCTCGCACCGCCGAGGGCGCCGCAAGGCACTGTTGGCCTGCTGTCAACTGTGCGGATTGACACTAGGGCTGGAAGGCGCGCTCGTCAATGGAACTGCGAAGCAAGTAGCGGGTAGCAGGTAGCCCACGGCGCGGATTCGCTGCTCGCTTCTCGTTACTCGCTACCCGCTAAACGAACGCACTCCCCCGCTTCACCAGGTTCTCGTAGATCTTGGCCTGGATCGTCTCCCGCACCTGCTCGGAGATCTCGAAGACGATCCGCCGGTCCTCGGCGGCCTCGGGGCCGAAATGGGAGACGTCGATCGGGTCGCAGAACTCGATCCGCCACTTCGACGGGAGCGGGATCAGGCCGAGCGGCCCGAGCCACGGGAATGTCGGCGTGATCGGCACGAACGGGGCGCCGACCGCCTTCGCCAGCAGCTTGCTGTCGCCGAGCATCGGGTAGATCTCCTCCGAGCCGACGACCGCGATCGGGACGATCGGCGAGCGGGTTCGCAGGGCGATCTCGACGAAGCCCCCGCGGCCGAAGCGCTGGAGCCGGTAGCGCTCGGCGAAGGGCTTGCCGGTCCCCTTGACCCCCTCAGGGAAGACCATCATCAGCCCGTCGGACTCGAGGATGCGGCTCGCGTTGTAGGGGCTGGCCGGCACGCCGCCGACCTTGCGCATGAACGCCGACAGGAACGGCAGCGAGAACGCCCAGTCGAGGACCATGGAGCGCGGCCACCGCGGCAGCGGGTGCACCTTCATGATCGCCCCGGTGATCATCGAGGCGTCGAAGGGGAACAGCGCGCCGGCGTGGTTGGACACGAGCATCGCTCGGCCGTGGGAGGGGACGTTGCCGACCCCGGTCGCCTCGACCCGCCACCAGTGGTCGTAGAGCAGCTCGAAGAACGGATAGGCCGCCTCGGCGAACTCCTCGTCGAAGCCCCACTCGTCCTCGTGGTAGTCGCCGCGCATCCGCCGTGCCATCCGCTCGATCGCGTCTCGGAACCGGCGCGGCAGCTCACTCGAGGCGGCCTCGGCCGCCGCAAGCGGGTCGGCTCCGCCCTCGACCGCGGAGCGGACGCTGCGCAGGAACCGGATCCCCGCCTCGGGGACCGACGCTCCGGGGCCCTGAGGGCCGGCGCTCACCGGGCCCCTCCGATCGTCTCGAGGATCGAGGCAATGCCCGGCGCCGGGGCGAGCCGCCGGCCCCGCTGGTGGCGGGCGAAGTCCTCGATGGTCGCCGTGGCGTCGTAGCGCGGCTCGTACCCGAGCTCGCTCCGCATGCGGGTGTTGTCGACGCCGCGGCCGAAGCGAAGCAGCCGGACCGCGTCGCCGTACAGCGGCCCGACGCCGAGCCGGGAGCCCACCTGGGCCATCGCCGGCCCGAACAGCGGGTGCGGAAGCGGGAGCTGCGGGTGGCCGAGGATCCGGAGGATCCGCGAAAGCGAGATCGACCCCGACGGCGCGACGTTGACGGCGCCGCGGACCGGGTTCAACGTCGCCGCCAGCAGGGCACCGGCGGCGTCCTCGGAGTGGACGACCTGCAACCGCGGGTCGAACCCGAGCTGGGTCGGGACGGCGGGAAGCGACAGGTAGCCCGCCAGGGGCGAGCGCGCGTCGTGCCCGAGCTCGGGCTGGTAGCGGAGCATGCAGCAGGTCAGATGCGAGTGGCGGCGGGCGAAGTTCTCGAAGTAGCCCTCGAGCTCGCCGATGTCGCGCTGGAAGCGCGTCCGCAGCGGGAAGCGGCGGGCCATCTCCTCGGTGAAGAACGACGGCCCAGCCGGCTCGCAGCCGTAGATCGCCGCCGAGCCGCGGACGACGACGCGCTCGATCGTCGGGCTCCGCTCGCATGCCGCGAGCAGCTGCAGGGTCCCGATCACGTTGATGTCGTGCAGCGCCCGGGCGGGCTTGCCCGGCTCCGGGTACCAGAGGACGCCGGTGTGGACGAGCGTGTCGACCTCGACCGAGGGCACGAGGCGCGCGAGCACGGGGCTCCGCACGTCCGCCTCGAGGAACTCCGTCCGCTCGAGGTGGACCGGCGGCGGCCCGGTGTCGATCCCGATGACCGCCTCGACGTCGTCGCGACGCTCGAGAGCCTGCGCGAGCTCGGCTCCCCAGGCGTTTGCGATCCCGGCGATGAGGATCCTGCGCCCGGAAGCCACTAGACCTCCGAATCCCGCTGCCCATGCGGGGCAGGCGGGCTTTCCTCAACCTCCACCTCAGGGTTAGGATTGGCATCGTGGCCAGCTTCGAGGGCGGCGACGCGGCGCTCGAGCTCCTCGATCCGCGCGCCGAGCCGGGCGATGCTCTCGTCGTCGACCGATCGCAGCTCGCTGATCGCGTCGGCGAGGCGCGACGTCGCCTCCTCGCCCCTGCGGGTGACCTGCTCGCGGGCGACCTGGCCGCGGCGGACGGCGTCGTCGAGGAGGTCCTGGGCGCGGCGGCGGGTGCCGCTCGCCCCCTCGGCGGTCGCCGCAAGTGTGCGCTCGACGGCCTGCCGAACCGCGTCGCCGACGCCGTCGGCCGGGACGGGGGAGGCGCCGGTCCGCTGCTTGTCTGAAGAGTCGCTCATCGAAGCGATCTTAGTCGGGGAGCGGGCCTCTGCGGCTATCGTCGCGGCCGTGCCCGTGCACCTGAGACCGAGCGCCCCGACGGCGGCGGACGCGATCCTCTGCGGCGACCCCGGCCGCGCGCTCGCGATCGCGCAGCGGGTGATGGTGCAGCCGCGGATGAGCAACCACCATCACGGGCTCTGGGGCTACCACGGCGAGACGCCCGCCGGCCGGGAGCTGACCGTGCAGGGGACCGGGATCGGCGGCCCGAGCGCGGTCGTGGTCCTCGGCGAGCTCGCCGAGCTCGGCCTGCGCCGGGTCATCCGGGTCGGCACCTGCGTCGCCGCGGGGCCCTCGCCGCCCGCCGGCGCGGGGCTGCTCGTGACCGCCGCGGTCGGCGAGGACGGGGCCTCCGGCGCCCTCGGCGCCCGTCGCGGCCGGCCGATGCAGCCCAACCCCGCCCTCCGCGGCGCGCTGGAGCTGACCCCCGGCCTGACCGAGGCGGTGGTCGTCAGCCGCGACATCGGGCCGGGACACGAAGGGACACCTGCCCCGCCGCCGGACGTCGGGCGCGTGGTCGATCTCCAGAGCGCGGCGACGTTCGCGTTCTGCCGCGAGCGCGGGATCGCGGTCGCCGCGCTCCTCGCGGTCGCCACCTCCGGCGGCCGCCGGCTCGAGGACGACCCGCTCGAGGCGGTCCTCCTGCGCCTCGCGGGCGCCGCGGTGGAAGCCTTCGCCGCGAGCGCCGAAGGCTAACCCTCTACCTCAGCTTGATGCCGCCTCCGTGGCCCGCTTCTCGGCCCGCGCGAGGTCGCGCCGGAGAACGTCGACGGCGTCCTCCACCGCCTCGAGGCGATCGGAGAGGGCGCGAACGCGGCGGTTGAGCCGCTCGACGTCGCCGGCGCTCGGCACGTCGAGAGCTCCGAGCGCCGCCCGCTGCGCCTGCGCGGCACGCTCGCCGGCGCCCAGCGCCTTGCCCAGCGCCTGCGAGAACAGGGGGTTCTCGAGCAGCGCCTGCGCGAGGTCCGCGACCGCCTCCTCGCCACGCGCTCTGATGCCCCCGGTTCCGTCGCTCATTCGCCGTCCTCCGATCCCGCTTCTCATGCGGCCGAGTGGTCGCTGCCGAGGAATCTCGCTTCCCCGCTTCTCGAGATCTTAACGGCACCGTAACTACCCGCATTTCAAGCCATGTACCGTCCCTGCCGATGCGGAGAGCGTCCATGTTGGGTGCAGCGGGAACTCACGTCCCTCCGGGGCACGGCGTTGCGGGCCTTGGTTGTCCGTTGCATTCCGCTGGCCGGGAGGATAGGTTTCCGGCGGTCCTGGAGGAGGAAATCGGGCAATGCGCAGGCGGGCTCGATTGCTGCCGTTCGCAGGGGCTTTTCACTAGATGATGAACCGGTTCTCCATCACGCTGGCCCTCGGGGTCCTGCTCGCCGTGCTGACGGCGGGCGCGGTCAGCGCTCAGGTCAACATCGGCAACGGCGGCAGCGTCACCGTGCAGGTGCCAGGCGGACCGACCGTGAGCACGCCCCAAATCCTCCCCGACTGCGGCAACGGCGCCGACGACGACGGCGACGGCTACGTCGACACCGGCGACGCGGGCTGCACCAGCGCCACCGACGGCGACGAGTACAACGCCCCGGCCCCGACGACGACCACTCCCCCGTCGACGACGCAACCCTCGACCACTACTCAAGACCCGACGACGACCGATCCCACCGCCACCACCACCACCCCGGACGAGGACGGCGGCAACCCTGCCGGCCGCGGCGGGAAGGACGGCGGCGCCGACTCCGACGTCGACCTCGGCAAGGGCGACAAGGGCGGCGAGAAGGGCGGGCGCGAGCACAGCTTCGGCCAGGACGAGGAGGACAAGTCGGACGAGGACACCCGCGAGGTGTTCGAGCAGCCCGAGATCCGCAAGCCCGACGGCACCCCGACCCAGTCGAACCCGACGGTCACGATCGCCGACGTCGGCGCCGCCCCCGTCGGCGTCCCGAACTTCATCATCGACCAGTTCTCGATCCCGCCCTTCCTGCTCCCGATCTACCAGGCGTGCGGCACCCAGTACGGAGTGCCGTGGGAGGTGCTCGCCTCGATCAACCGGATCGAGACCGCCTTCGGCACCAACCTGAACGTCTCCAGCGCCGGGGCGCTCGGCTGGATGCAGTTCATCCCCTCGAGCTGGGAGATGTACGGGGTCGACGCCAACAACGACGGCCGCAAGGACCCCTACAACCCCGTCGACGCGATCTGCGCCGCCGCGCGGTACCTGAAGGCGGCGGGCGCCGAGGACGACCTCTACCAGGCGATCTTCGCCTACAACCACGCCGACTGGTACGTCGACGAGGTCCTCCTCTACGCCAAGCAGTACGGGAAGATCCCGAGCCCGATCGTCGACTCGCTCACCGGCCTCACCGAGGGCGCGCACTTCCCGGTCGCCGCCAAGGCCCGCTACGCCGACGACATCTCCGAGCGGGCCGCCGCCAAGCGGGCCAGCACGCGCGACGGCGCCGGCAACGTCGCCGACGTGATCACCGACTCCCCCACCCGGCGCGGGATCAACATCTATGCCGCCGAGGACTCCCCGGTCGTCGCCGTCAACGACGGCGTCATCCAGAAGGTCGGCCGCAGCAAGGAGCTCGGCAAGTACGTCGTCCTCCGCGACGCCTACGGCAACCACTTCACCTACGCCGGCCTCGGCTCGATCAGCAAGGTCGTGCCGGTGCCCGAGGAGCGCAAGCTCAAGGCGAAGGACTTCGACCTGATCACGCCCGGCGACGGCGACCAGCGGCCGAAGGTCGAGGCCAGCGACACGACCCGCTCCCAGGCGTCGAGCATCGAGTCCGACCCGAAGGCCGGCGGTGACGACTCGAAGAAGGGCGCCGCGAAGGGCGCCAAGGGCGCTCCGCCGAACCTGGCGGCCACCGGCGAGCAGCACGTCGGCCCGGTCAACACCGAGGACGCCCGCGACCGCCTCTTCGCGAAGCCGCGCCGCAAGGCGAACGTCGATCGCGCCAGCCTCACCGGCCAGCTCGACTCGCTGCTCGGCAAGGGCGTCCCCGGCTACGAGACCTTCAAGTCCTACTTCTCCGGCGTGCTCCGCTTCGACGACAGCAAGATGGACACGGTGCCGCTCCGCAAGGGCGTGCAGGTGATCGGCGGCACGATCCTCGGCCGGGTCGGCCCCGAACAGGCCGGCGTCGCCTCTCACCTCAACTTCGCGATCAAGCCCGCCGGGCGCGGCGCGCACACGATCGACCCGAAGCCGATCCTCGACGGCTGGAAGCTGCTCGAGGCGACCGCGATCTACCGCGCCGCCGGCAAGGACCCGTTCGGCGAGAGCGCGAACGCCGGCCAGGTCCTGCTCGCCTCCAAGGCGCAACTCCAGAAGAAGGTCCTCAACGACCCGAACGTCGAGATCTACTCCTGCGGCCGCGAGGACATCGCCACCGGCCAGATCGACCGCCGCGTCGTGGCGACGCTCGAGTACCTGGTCGCCCGCGGCTTCTCGCTGACCATCACGTCGCTGAAGTGCGGCCACAGCATCATGACCACGTCGGGCAACATCTCGGCCCATTCCACCGGTGACGCCGTCGACATCGCCCAGGTCAACGGCATCCCGATCCTCGGCAACCAGGGCCAGGGCTCGATCACCGAGGCCGTGATCACCGAGCTGCTCAAGCTCCAGGGCCCGATGCAGCCGGACCAGATCATCTCGCTGATGGAGATGGGCGGCCCGACCTTCGCGATGGGCGACCACGCCGACCACATCCACGTCGGCTTCACCCCGGACGCGACCGACACGGCCGGCAAGCCGCTGAACGAGACGATGCTCTCGCCCGACCAGTGGGACAAGCTGCTCGACCGGATCGGCGAGATCGACCAGCCGACGGTCCCGACGAAGCCGTCCAAGTACTCGCTCCCGGCCAAGAAGGACCGGGCCAGCAACGCCCATCTCGGCGAGTAGCCGGCCCGGCGCCGCCCTGCCACCTCTCCTCCCCTTCGCCCAGCTCGACCTCCCGGGAACGCTCGGGCTCGGCGACGGTCGCTACGTGATCCGGGACGGCGAGGGCGAGGAGCCCGACGTCCTCGTGCTGACGACCCTCGCCGCGCCGCGGGCGGGCGGGCCGCGACTCGGGCGCCGCCGGCCCCGGGACGTGGAGCCCGGCGCCGGCGCGGCTTCGGTTCCGATGACGCGGGTGACGGTCGTCCGGCCGCGGCCGCTCGCCGACGAGGCGGCTGCGAACGAGTGGCTCGAGCGCGTCAGCGGCGACCGCGAGATGGCGGCGGCGCTCGCCCGCGAGGCGGCGCTGCGGCTCAACCTGGCGATCCACGCCCACCGCACCGCCGCCGGCGATCCCCACGTGGCCGACGTCGATCCCTCCCGCGCGGTCGCCCTCCGCTTCGGATACGGCACCGGCGAGGAGGTCGCAGACGGCCGCTGGCGGGCCGCCCGCGAGCTTCCCGACGCCGAGCGCCTGCGCCTGCTGCGACGCGACTACGAGGCGCTGAGGCCGCAGGAGCGCGTCGCCGCGGTCCTCGGCGGCCGCGAGCGCGTCGGCCCGCACGAGGAGCTGATCCTCCGCGCGCGCGCCGATCTCGATGCCGGGCGGCTGGCGACCTGCGCCCTCGGCCTCAATGCCGGGATCGAGGCGATGGAGGCGCTCTCGCCGCTGGAGGGGGAGCTCGCGACCCGCGTCCGCGACGCCGCCGCCACCGCGGCCGAGGCGCGGCGGCAGATCCTCGCCGGCGTCTTCGACGCCGACCTCGACCGCGCGGCGCTCGAGCGCGCCGTCCGGGCAGCGGAGGCGGCGCTGCGGCAACGGGCGCGGGGGTAGCCGGCGGCGAGGGCGCCGGCGGAAACGAGGACCTCGGTCGGGTCGGACTGGGGAAGGGGCTTGCGGGCGGGCGACTGCCTCAGAGCGCCGCCACGACCGCCGGCAGCTCCTCGGCCACGTCGCCTTCGAGCTTGACCGCAGCCTCGCGGTCGTAGGGCGTCGGGCCCTGCGTGACGACGGCGATGCGGCCACCGGTGGCGAGCGTGAGCTCGGGCAGCCCCGCGGCCGGGAAGACCTCGAGCGAGGAGCCGATGCACAGCATCAGGTCGGCCGAAGCGGCGAGCGCGCGGGCCCGCTCGATCGCCTCGACCGGGAGCATCTCGCCGAAGAGCACGACGTCCGGCTTGACCTTGCCGATGCAGGCGGAGCAGGTGGCGACCCCGTCCTCGAGGTCGAACAGCTCCTCGACCTGCTCGAGCGACCAGGTGGCGCTGCAGGAGGTGCAGGAGGAGGTCGCGATCGAGCCGTGGACCTCGATCAGGTCGCGGGTGCCGGCGGCGCGGTGGAGCCGGTCGATGTTCTGGGTGATGACGGTCGAGAGCAGCCCGCGGTCCTCGAGCTCGGCGAGCGCCTCGTGGGCCGGGTTCGGCCGCTTGTCGCCGAGCATCTCGAAGCGCGGCCGGTAGAACTCCCAGAACCGCTCGGTATCGCGGTGGAAGGCGTCGATCGAGGCGACCTCGAACGGGTTGACGTTCTCCCAGATCCCGGTCCCGGGCGAGCGGAAGTCGGGGATCCCGGAGGGGACGCTGATCCCGGCGCCGGTGAGGGCGACGGTGTGGCGGGACTCACGGATCAGCTCGGCGAGCTCGACTGCTCGGTCCGGGGCGTCGCGCTCGACGCTGCCGCCGCTCACTCGCCCTTCCACTGCGGCGTTCGCTTGCCCAGGAAGGCGCTGATGCCCTCCTTGGCGTCGGCGCTGAAGAACGCGGTCGCGAAGCCCTCCTTCTCCGCCTGCGATGCCCTCGTCGAGGTCGCCCTTGGCCGACTTGTCCTTGATCTCGCGGACGGCGATCGGCGCCTGGCCGGCGAGCTTGCGCGCCCAGCTCAGGGCGGTGTCGAACAGCTCGTGGTCGGGCACGACCCGGGTCGCGAGGCCGTAGGCCGCCGCCTCCGGGCCGGTGATCTCGTCGCCGATCAGGTTCATCTCCAGCGCCTTGGCCTGGCCGACCAGCCGCGGCAGCCGCTGGGTGCCGCCGAAGCCGGGGATGAGCCCGAGGTTGATCTCGGGCTGGCCGAAGGAGGCCGACTCGGCCGCGATCCGGAAGTCGCAGGCCATCGCCAGCTCGCAGCCGCCGCCGAAGGCGAGCGAGTTGACCGCCGCGATCGTCGCGACCGAGGAGCGGCCGAACGTGCGCAGGAGCGTCGTGGCCCTGGTCGATCAGCTCCTTGCCGCCGGCCTCGTCCATCTTCGTGAACGCCTTGATGTCGGCGCCGGCGCAGAAGACGACCGGGATCGAGGAGGCGAAGACGACGGCGCGGATGCCCTCGTCCTCGACCTTCCTCCAGACCGTGCCGAGGTCCTTGATGACCTGCGGCGAGATCGAGTTCATCGGCGGGTTGGCGAGCCAGGCGATCGCGACGTCGCCGCGGGTCTCGAGCTTCACCGTGTCGGTCTGGTCGCCGTCGTCGGCCTGCGGGTAGGCGTAGAAGCCCTGGCCGCTCTTGGCGCCGAGCCGGCCCTGGGCGACGAGGCGCTTGAGGATCGTCGGCGGCGCGAAGCGCTCGCCGTGCTCGGCCTCCATGGCCTCCAGCCGCTCGAGCGCGACGTCGAGGCCCATCATGTCGGCCTTCATGAACGGCGGGAACAGGCCGCGGCGCGGGTCGAGGCCGGCGCCGGCCATCATCCCGAGGTCGATCTCCCGGGCCGCGCAGACGCCCTCCTCGAGCACCAGGCAGGCCTCGACGAGCGCCTTCAGCGTCCACAGCTCGGCGAGCTTCTCGCCGTCCGCGTCGGCGTCGCCCTCGATCTGCGGCTCGCCGTCCTTGTAGAAGCCGTCGCCGCCGGTCTTGGCGCCGAGCTTCCTCTCGGACACCAGCTTCTTCATGCCCTGGTGGACGTAGAAGCTGTCGCCGTAGGAGTCGCGCAGGTGCTCGGCGACGTGCAGGACCGTGTCGAGGCCGAGCATGTCGACGAGGACGAACGGGCCGATCGGTGCGACCTGGGCGGCGCCGACGCCCTCGTCGATCGACTTGATCGAGAGCCCCTGCTCCTCCTGGGCGCGCCAGATCTCGCCGACGGCCGAGTTGAGGATGCGGTTGACGACGAAGCCCGGGACCTCGCCGCAGGTGATCGGCTGCTTGCGGATCTTGCTGGGCGAAGTTGACCGCGGCGGTGAGCGTCTCCGGCGAGGTCTCGTCGCCCTCGACGATCTCGAGCAGCGGCATGATCGACGCCGGGTAGAAGAAGTGGAAGCCGACAGACCTTGTCCGGCCGCAGCGTCGCCTCGGCCATCTCGGTGATCGAGAGCGAGGACGTGTTCGAGGCGAGGATCGCGTGGCCCGGCGTGACCGCGTCGAGCTCGCGGAAGATCGACTGCTTGATCTCCATCCGCTCGGGCGCCGCCTCGATCACGAAGTCGACGTCGCCGAAGGACGAGTAGTCGGTCGTGCCGCTCGATCCGGCCCATGACCTCCTCGAGGCGAGCGTCGGCGGCCTCCTGGGTCAGCTTCTCCTTCTTGACGAGGCGGTCGAGCTGGCCCTTGGTCACGCCGCGGGCCTTGTCGAGCCCGTGGTCGACGAACTTCTGGTCGACGTCCTTGAGGACGACGGGGATGTCGGCGGCGGCGATCGCCTGGGCGATCTCGCCGCCCATCGTTCCGGCACCGACGACTGCAGCCTTGAAGACGAACATCTTGCTCCTGTGAGTGAGGGGTATTGAGGGGCGCCTGGCGCCCGCGGGCAGGCGGCGAAGGGTATCCGTTCCCGGCTCGGGGAGCGGGTTCAGCGGACCTGCGGCGAGGTCAGCGCTTGGGCTTCTTGTGCTTCTTCTTGACGACCCTCCAGGACCAGCCGGCCTCGGTCGTGTCGAGGTTGCCGTGCGAGTCCCGGGCGCGGACGAGGAAGTTGTGCTTGCCGCGGTCCTTCACCTTGACGGTCTTCGGCGAGGTGCAGGCGCGGAACTGCGCGCCGTCCAGGGTAGCTGCGGCCGCCACAGCGAATGGGCGGATCCAGTTCCCCACGGCGCCATCCTCCGCACTGAAGGCCGGCAACGGGGTACCACCGAAGGGTTTACGCCGCGGGGGCGCCCGAGGCGCCGGTGCGTTCGGCCTCCAGGCGCAGGTCGGCCAGCGAGCGCTCGAGCGAGCGCCGCATCTGCGCGCGGATGAAGAGGAAGTCGGTGACCGGGGCGAGCGGGCCGCCGCTCGTCACCCGGTAGTCGAGGCGCTGGGTCACCCGGGTGCGCCGCCCGGTCTCCGCGGCGGCCGCCGGGAGCATCTCGAAGCCCACCTCGAGCGCTCCCTTCGAGCCGGGGTCGGAGTACTCGCTCCGGTGCAGGGAGCGCGGCTCGTGCGCGATCACGCGCTCGCGCACCTCGCCGCGGCCGGCCGGGGTCGAGCGCCAGGTCAGCGTGCCGCCGGCGTCCGGATAGCCCGTCGACGACACGACCGCGGCGAAGCCGTCGACCCACGCGGCCCAGCGGGCGGCGTCGAAGTAGAGCTCCCAGACCTCGGCGAGCGGCGCCTCGATCTCGACCTGCGCCTCGACCCGCGACATCGGCCTAGTCCTCGCCGTAGATCTCGCGCTGGATCAGCGTCACGGTGCGCTTCATCGACTCGAGGAAGGGGCCGAGCTCGTCGCGCAGGTGCGAGTACTCCTCGGTACCCGCCTCGGTGATCGAGTAGAACCGCCGCGTGCGGCGGTCGGGATGCTCCCAGACGCCCTCGATCAGCCCCCGCCCCTCGAGGTCGCGCAGCAGCGGGTACATCGTGTTCGGGTTGACCGTGATCACTCCCTGGGTGATCTTCTCGATCTCCTCGATCAGCCGGTTCCCGTATGCGGGCTCGCGGGCGACCAGGTGGAGGACCAGGAGCGGGAAGACGTCACGGCGCCGGAGCTCGCCGCCGAAGACGTCGGAGGCGCGGCCGGGCGGCCTCCCCCGCCGCCGCTTGGTCGTCTCGGCGACGGCGTCGACGACCGGCTTGGTGGCGCGTTCGGGCATGCCCACAGCGTAGGGCGGCGAACGGGCGGGACGAGCGGGGTATGGGTAGCGGGTAGCTCGTAGCTGGGATGGTGCCCGTCCGCCGCCCAGGAAGCGACGGGCGTGAAGACGGTCCCTACGCGGGGACGACCTCTTCGACCTGCTTGGCCTCGTCCTGCTTGGCGATCGCCTCGGGGATCGGCTCGTCGACGTTGCGGCCCAGCAGGACCTCCTTGGCGATGACGAGGCGCTGGATCTGCGAGGTGCCCTCGTAGAGCTGCATGATCTTGGCGTCGCGCATCAGCTTCTCGACCGGGTACTCCTTGATGAAGCCGTAGCCGCCGTAGACCTGCACGGCGTCGATGGCGACCTCCATCGCGGAGTCGGCGGCGAAGCGCTTCGCGTGCGAGGCGGCCAGCGTGTTGCGCTTGCCCTGGTCGAGCAGCGACGGCCGACTGCCAGGTGAGCAGGCGGCCGGCCTCGACCTTGGTCGCCATGTCGGCGATCATGAACGCGACCGCCTGGTGCATCGCGATCGGCACGCCGAACTGGACGCGCTCCTTGGAGTACTCGGCGGCGAACTCGAAGCGCGGCGCGGGCGATGCCGACGGCCATCGCCGCGACGCCGGGGCGGGTGCGGTCGAGCGTCATCATCGCCAGCTTGAACCCGTGGTTCTCCTCGCCGAGCAGGTTGTCGGCCGGGATCTCGGTCTCGTTGAACGTGATCGTCGCGGTGTTGGAGGCGCGCTGACCGAGCTTGTCCTCCTTCTTGTCGACTGACGACGGTGTCGTCACGCGGCGACGACGAAGGCGGAGATGCCGCGGTGACCGGCGTCCTTGTCGGTCTTGGCGTAGACCGTGTACCAGTCGGCGTAGCTGGCCGTTGGTGATGAAGCACTTGGAGCCGTTGATGACGTACTTGTCGCCCTTCTTGACGGCGCGTCGTCTTCATCCCGGAGACGTCGGAGCCGGCGTCCGGCTCGGTCAGGCAGAAGGAGGCGAGCTTCGGCTCCTCGGTCAGCATGCCGAGGTACTTCTTCTTGATCTCCTCGGAGCCGCCGAGCGCGACCGGCGCGGAGGCGAGGCCGTTGGCCATCAGCGAGGTGCCGATGCCGGAGCAGCCCCAGCCGAGCTCCTCCTCGATCAGGCAGCCCGACAGGTAGTCGAGGCCGGGCCCGCCGTACTCCTCGGGGATGTGGGTGTTCATCAGCCCGACCTCCCAGGCCTTCTCGATGATCTCCTGCGGCCAGGTGCCGTCCTTGTCGTACTCCCAGGCGACCTTGCGCATCTCCTTCTCGGCGAAGTTGTGCGCCAGCTCGCGCAGGTCCTTCTGCTCGTCGGTAAGCGTGAAGTCAACCACCGTGGATGCTCCTTCTAAGTGTGTCTTCGGGTGAGGATTCCGAATCGCTCTGCGACGGGGCAGCCGCGGGCGGAAACCGATTGACTAGTCAGTCAACCGCCCTTCAGGATAGAGATCGGCGCGGGTGCCCGCAAACGCCCTCCCGGCCGGCATAGCGGCGGCGCTACCCTGAATTCATGCTGCCGACCGCGGTCAGCAACGGGGAGGTGATCCTGATCGTCACCCTGCTCGTCGCCCCGATCGCGGCGATCGCCTTCGCCGGCGCCGGCGCCGTCTATCGCGAGATCGGCAAGGGGACGTTCGCAATGGACCGCGACGAGGGCGGCCGCGGCGCCGACCTCTCCACCGCCGCCGCCCGCGCCGAGCAGCAGATGGAGATGCGCCAGATGCTCGAGGCCAAGGCCTACCGCCAACGCCAGCGCGGCGAGGAGCCGATCGACGTCGAGGCCGAGATGGCCCGCCTCAACGCGGCCACCGCGCCCACGCGCGTCGATCCCGCACTGGTCGAGGAGGTGCGCCAGCTCGTCATCGCCCGCAACGCGCGCCGCGTCCGCCGCGGCGAGGAGCCGCTCGACGTCGCCGCCGAGGTCGAGCGCCAGCTCAGCGAGTTCGAGGGCCTCTAGTAGGCGAGTCGCCGCCCCTGGCGCAACGGGCGCCCCGCCGGGTATAAAGCGCGCCATGGCAGACGCATCAGATCGCATCTACGACCTCGAGCAGCTCGCGAACCAGCCGGGCACCTACTTCAACCCGCAGACGGAGGTCGTCGTGATCGTCGACGACTCCGCCTCCGTCGACCAGGACGTCTTCAACCTCGAGGACTTCGAGGGCGCGGACTGGGTCCGCATCTCCGAGGAGGTCCCGGTCGACGAGAGCGGCCTCGAGGAGGCGCTGGAGAACTTCCAGAGCACCTACCACCCGACCGGCGAGTCGGTCACCTCGGCGACGCTGAGCTCCGACGACGAGCTCGACGACCCGGACGCCGACACGCTCGAGCCGGACCCCGACGAAGACGAGGTCTGAGCCGGTGGCGATTCCGGCGGAGGGTGAGTGGGCGCCCGACTTCACCCTGCCCGACCAGAACGGCGCCGAGGTCTCGCTGAAGGACCTGCGCGGCGGCTGGGTCGTCCTCTACTTCTACCCCAAGGCGGACACGCCGGGATGCACGACACAGGCCTGCGGCGTGCGCGACCGCTCGGCCGATTACGAGCGGGCCGGCGCCCGCGTCCTCGGGGTCTCGCCCGACGAGGTCGGCGCGGTCGCCAAGTTCGACTCCAAGCACGGGCTCGGCTTCACCCTCCTCGCCGACGCCGACCACGCCGTCGCCGAGCGCTACGGCGTCTGGGTCGAGAAGAACATGTACGGGCGCAGGTACTGGGGAGCCCAGCGCTCGACGTTCTTGATCGACCCCGAGGGCAAGGTCGCGAAGGTCTTCCCGAAGGTCAAGCCGAAGGAGCACGACGCCCTCGTTCTCGGGGCGCTCGCCGAGCTCGCCTGACCCCCGCCGGGGGACCCGCGGCCTCCGGCCGCGGGTCGGGTACGGTTTCGCGCCCCCAAGGCATCAACAAGGGAGCGATGAGATGAGAAGCAGAGTGGCTTGCCTCGTCATCGGGGCGGTCGCCCTGACGGCAGGGGTCGTCACCGGTTGCGGTGGCGACGACGACAGCAGTGACCAGACGCCCGAGGAGGCGGTCCAGCAGTTCTTCGACGCGGCGGCCGACGGGGACGGCGCGGCGGCGTGCGAGGTGCTGTCGGCGAACTCCCAGCAGCAGGCGATCGACGAGGCGAAGGACGCCGAGGACTGCGAGGGAGCCTTCCAGGAGGACGCCGACGCGGGCAACATCGACGTTCCCGACGACCTCGAGGTCGGCAGCTACGACGAGGAGGCCGGCACCGTCGACGTGACCGCCGGGGGCACGACGCAGCCCTTCCCCGTCGTCGAGGAGGACGGCCAGTGGAAGATCGACCTGACGGGCGGCGGCGCGTAGCAGGCGCCCGCTGAGGAGCCCAGGCCCGCGGCGCAGGCCGCGGGCCCGGCCCGCGCCCTCAGGCGACGAGGACGAAGACGACGAACGTCCCGTAGAGCGCCGACCAGGCGACCATCGACCACCACGGGAACATGTTCCGGCGCCTGATCGCCAGCGTGGCGACGACGGCTCCGGCGAGCCCGAGCGCCAGCGAGAGAATCGCGTAGCGGTCGAGGTCCCACTCGGTCGCGGCGAGGCCGAACGCGACCGGGATCATCGTCTGGAACACCATCGCACCGGTGATGTTCCCCAGCGCGAGGCTGTCCTTGCCGTCGCGCGTCCAGATGAAGCTGTTGATCTTCTCCGGCAGCTCGGTCGCGAGCGGCGCGAGGATCAGGCTGAGGACGATCACCGAGACCCCGAGCGAGGCGGCGACGTGCTCGAGCTCGGTGACGAAGAGGCGCGCGCCGCCGAAGATCGCGGCGAGCGCGACCGCGAACTGGAGGATCACCATCCCCGCCGCCGGGTCGTCGCCCGCGCGCCGCTGGAAGTACAGGGGGTTGATCGTCTCCTCGTCCTGCTCCTCGCCGCCCTCGCGCAGCGTCGAGCGCACGTACAGCCCGTAGCCGACGAGCAGCACCGGCACGAAGGCGTAGTGGACCCACCGCGGCACCCCGAGCCCGAGCAGCAGCGCGACCGCGCCGAAGACGATGAAGATGCTCAGGTCGCGGTTGATCGTCTCCTCGTGCGGGAGCAGCTCCTTCCCCTGGTCGCGTCGGTCCGCGTAGAGATGGGAGGCGGTGGCGACGAGCAGCATCGCCAGCGTCGCCAGCAGGAAGGGCGCGCCGACGATCGCGCCGATGGCGACGTCCTCGGCGCCCGCGGAGCCGCCGAGAATCGCGACGATCGGGATCAGCGTCTCCGGCATCGCGGTCCCGACGGCCGCGAGCAGGCTGCCGACCGCGCCCTCGCCGATCCCGAGCGTCTTGCCGAGCCGCTCGACCGCGTTGGTGAACCC
Organism: uncultured Solirubrobacterales bacterium; assembly: GCA_963823565.1. GTDB lineage: Bacteria > Actinomycetota > Thermoleophilia > Solirubrobacterales > 70-9 > RHKX01. The sequence goes on from CAWGLR010000001.1 coordinate 302,119, forward strand.
GATCGCGCCGAGCAGGATGACCGCGAAGGAGACGGCGAGCAGGAGCGCCGACATCAGCCGACGCGAATCGCCGCACTCATGCGGCGAAGAATGCGATCCCGAGGACGGCGTACACCGCCAACAGGAGTACCCCCTCAAACCAGGTCGACTCGCCCTCCTGGGTGACCGCGTTCGCGATCAGCGCCGCGATCAGCACCGCGCCGAGCTCGAACCCGTTGAAGACGAGCGGCATCGGGCCTGGGCCGATCAGGAACGAGGCGAAGACGAGAACCGGGGCGACGAAGAGGGCGACCTGCGCGCTGGAGCCGATCGCGACGTTGACCGCGAGGTCCATCTTTCCCTTGTAGGCGACCAGGACGGCAACCCAGTGCTCGGCGGCGTTGCCGACGATCGCGACGACGATCACGCCGATGAAGAACTCGCTGAGCCCGATCGACTCCGAGGCCTCGGTGATCGAGCCGACGAGGATCTCCGACATCAGCCCGACGGCGGCCCCGGCGATCGCCAGGGCGATCACCGAGGTGCGGACCGACCAGCCCCAGGCGTCGGACTCCTCCCCCGCCTCCTCCACGGCGGCGGCCGGGTTGAAGATGTCGCTGTGGGTGCGCAGGGAGAAGAGCAGGCCGGCCACGTAGCAGAGGACCAGCACGACGGAGACCGCCAGCGAGAGGTTCTCGACGGTCGAGCCGTAGTCGACGATCTCGGCGCTCGGCGAGGGCAGCCCCTTGCCCTCGACCAGCTCGAAGATCGCGGGCATGATGAGGGCGGCGCTGGCGAGGAAGAGCATCGAGGACTGCGCGCTCGCCGCGGTCCGGCTGAAGGTCTGGATCGTCCCCCTCCGGGCGCCGAAGCCGCCGGCGACCATCGCCGCGCCGAGGACCAGCAGGACGTTGCCGATGATCGAGCCGACGATCGACGCCTTGACGACCTCCTGCAGCCCCTCGTTGAGCGCGAACAGGGCGATGATCAGCTCCGGCGCGTTGCCGAACGTGACGTTGAGCAGGCCGCCGATTCCCGGCCCCGAGCGCTCCGCGAGCTCCTCGGTGGCCCGGCCCATCAGCGCGGCGGTGGGGATGATCCCGATCGCCGCGACCGTGAAGATCAGGGTCGCCGACGCGTGGGCGATCTCGAGGGCGACCGCGATCGCGATGAACGGGACGAGCAGGTAGGGCCACCCGTCGGCGCCGAGGAAGAAGCGCCGGTCGAGGGCTGGTGGGCCGTTGCTCATCGCGCCACCCTAGATGGATCAGGCCTGCCGGCGGCCGCGCCCCAGGAGCCGCTTGAGCCGCTCGCGGCGCTCCTCCGGCATCCTCGCCGCGCGGTGCCGGGCGGCCTGGGTGAGGTGCTTGCGGGCCAGCCGGGCCCGCACGAGCGGATAGCGGCGGTCGAGAACGAACAGGTCATGGGATCCGACGCGCGCCTCGCTGTCGGCGAAGCGCCGTTTGTAGTCGTATGCCCCGGGCCCGAGGTCGAGGGTCCGCGCCCCGACCTCGTGGGCGTCGCGGACGGCCTCGTGCAGGAGCACGAGGCCCGGCGCCTCCCGCAGCCAGTCGGGATCCATGCCGCCGTTGTAGAAGACCATCCGGTCGCCCGCCCGGACGTGGAGCTGGGCGGCCACGACCCGGCCCTCGTGCTCGACGGCCCAGACCCGTAGATGCCCTCCTCGCAGCAGGCCGGGTGTCGCGGCGAGGAGCGCGTCGCGGTGCGCGTCAGTGAGGTCCGAGCGCTTGCCGAGCGCGTCGAAGCGCGCCCGGTGGACGGCGAACAAGCCCTCGATGTCGGCCGCGACCCGCGCCGGCTCGTCGGAACGCCGGATCGTCCCGCCGCGCTTCGCGATCGCCTTCGTCTTGCGCTTGATCGTCTCGCGGAAGTTGCGGCTCCGGGCGGCGCGCCAGGCGTCGTGGCTCTCCGCCATCGTCACCACCGGGCAGACGTGGCTGCCCTCGAGGCGGCGGCGCATCCGACCGTCCCAGGCGGCCGCGATCCGCTCCGGCCAGGGCGAGCCGAGGTCGTCCCAGGCGATGGTGACCATCGAGGGGGGCGGTTCGAGGGTCGGCAGGAGCGCGGCGACCTCGCTCGCGAGCGCCTGCTCGTAGCCCGGGGCGGCGAGCGGCGCTACGCCGTGGCCGAAGTTCCAGCCGACCTGCAGGACGCTCTCGATCCACAGCGGCCCGGGCCAGCGGTTGCGGAGGAACGGAGCAACGCCGACGAGGCGGCCCCCATCGCGCAGGAGGACGATCTGCAGCGGCCCGTCGCCGAGGTGCTCGGCGGCCGCCAGCTGCCAGGCGCTGAGCCGGCACGGCCGGCCCTCGGCCTCGGCCATCGCGTCCCAGGCGGCGCGATCCTCGGCTGAGACGCGATCTGGGCTGTCGGCGAGCTCGGACTCCGGCGCCATCGCGGAAGCGATCAGCCGAGCAGCTTCTGACAGTCGGCGATCCCCTGCGCGCCGGTCGCCTTGCCGACGCAGTCGTAGTACTTCTCGGTCGCGTCGGGGGAGGCGGGCGCCGGCGCCGGCGTGCTGGTCGCGCCCTGCGAGGAGGACCCTCCGGTGATCCCGCCGAGCTGGTCGCTGAGGCCGGGGATCTGCCCGAGCAGGTCCTCGAGCGGCTGCGCGTCGTCCGGCGCCTCGATGTCCTGGGAGCTGTTCGGATCGGCGATGCCGATCGAGAAGCTCAGCGCGTCGGTGCCGCCGCTGCTCGGGTCGGCGAGCTCGAGGCTGACGTCGAGCCGCCGCAGCGAGCTGTTCGACGCGTCCGCGTAGACGTCGATCTGCGCCGACTTGACCGAGTTGCGCAGCTGCTGGAGACCGGATGTGTCGACCGACTGCCCGGTCGCCCCGGCGACGGTCCCGAGGTCCTCGACCAGCCGCGGGATGTCCGCCGTGCCGGAGACGTGCACCGTCTCGGTCCCGTCGACGTCCTCCGTCCCCTCGTTGGTGAGGTCGGTCAGCCAGTTCGAGGGATCGACCCCGAACTGGGAGAGCGAGCCGCCCGAGCCGTCCTGCTGGTCCTGCTGGAGCTGGGAGGACTGCTGGTAGGAGGACTGGAGCAGCCCGAACGTCGCGTCGTCGAGCTGGTAGGCGCTGCCGCCGTAGCCGACGAAGAGGCCGTCGGGCGTCGTGGTGAGCGTGCCGTCGAAGGTCAGCGCCGGGCCGGAGGTCTGGGCATCGACGCTGACGTCGAAGTCGAACGACGGGAGCTCGTCCTCGCCGTTGGACTGGAACGGTCCCCCGACCGACGCCTTGACGGCCCCCGCCGCCCCGCTCTGGACGTCGAGCGAGACCTCGAGGACTCCGCTCTCGATGGGGTCGCCCTCGCTGCCCAGCGCGTTGTCGAGGATCGTCTGCGGGTCGGTGCCGCCGTCGGCGGAGGGGCCCTCGAGACCGCCGTCGTCGCCTCCACAGCCGGCCAGCAGGCCGAGGCCCAGCACCAGGCAGGCGATCGGCGGCAGCAGTCGGCGAATCGTGGTCACAGCTCTCTCGGCTCGGCGGAGCGCGGAGCGTAACGGAGGCGGAGGCGGGTGAGATCCGCTTCAGCATGCGCCGTTGATCTACTCTGGCCCCGTGGCGAGCGCAGCCCAGAGCGAGCGGCGCGGGCGCGAAGCTCCGCGGACGATCCTCTACACCGGCAAGGGCGGCGTCGGCAAGACCAGCGTCGCCGCCGCGACCGCCCGGCGCTGCGCCGCGCGCGGCCTCCGCACCGTGATCCTCTCGACCGACCCCGCGCACAGCCTCGGGGACTCGCTCGAGGCGCGCCTCGGGCCCGAGCCCGTCGAGGTCGGCGAGCGCCTCTGGGCGCAGGAGGTCGACGCCCAGCGCGCGATGGAGGACAACTGGGCGGCCGTCCAGGACTGGCTCGGACGGCTGCTGGCCGACCATGGCGTGATGGGCGTCGCCGCGGAGGAGCTGACCGTCCCCCCGGGCATGGACGAGCTCTTCAGCCTGCTCCAGATCCGCTCCCACCACGAGAGCGGCGAGTTCGACGTGATCGTCGTCGACTGCGCGCCGACCGGCGAGACCCTGCGGCTGCTCTCCTTCCCCGACGTCGCCCAGTGGTGGCTGGACAAGGTGCTGCCCTGGGAGCGGCGTCTGGTCGCCGCCGCGCGGCCGTTCGCGCGCACCTTCCTCGACGTGCCGCTTCCCGGCGAGGACGTCTTCGCCGACGTCCAGCGCCTCGTCGGCAACCTGGTCGCGATGAACCGGATCCTCCGCGACCGCGAGCGGACCTCGATCCGGCTGGTGATGAACGCCGACCGCATGGTGATCCGCGAGGCGCAGCGGACCTTCACCTACCTCAACCTCTACGGCTACCTGACCGACGCCGTCGTCGTCAACCGGGTGTTCCCCGAGGAGGTCGAGGGCGGCTACTTCGACGCCTGGCGGGAGCGCCAGGCGGAGAGCCTCGAGCTCGTCCGCGAGGGGTTCGATCCGGTGCCGCTCCTGCGCGCGCGCTACTTCCCCGAGGAGGTGGTCGGCGCGGCGATGCTCGACCAGCTCGGCGACGAGCTCTTCGCCGACCGCGCCCCCGAGGAGGTGATGTTCACCGGCACGCCGCAGCGGATCTCCGAGTCCGACGGCCGCACCGTGATGTCGATCAGGGTCCCCTTCGCCGACCGCTCCGAGCTGCACCTCAGCAAGGTCGGGAACGAACTCATCGTCAGGGCCGGGCGCGAGAAGCGAACTATCATCCTCCCGGCTGCCCTCGCCAGGCTCCGGCCGGCAGGAGCGCGCCTGGAGAGCGGCACGCTCGAGATCTCCTTCGAAGATGAGCGCGCGAGAAAACACCCCGTGGGGAAGCCCCCCGCCGGCCCCGGAGACGGAGGGCCCGTTCGGCGGCCCGTGGGCCGCGAGCGGGTCTGATCAGGGCTTCGGCCCCGAGGGCGAGGCCGGCGCCGGCCACCACTGCCTCGAGCACTGCCCGATCTGCCGCGGCGCCGAGATGCTGCGCGCCGCCGGGATCGCCGGCGGCTCCGGGGAGCTCAGGGGCCAGCTCGACGACGTCGGCCGCGAGGCGCTGCTGACACTGCGGGCCCTGATCGACCACTACATCGAGCGGCTCGACGCGAAGCCCGCCCGCAACGAGGTCGAGGAGATCCCGATCGACTGATGACGGCGGCGGGCGGCGAAGCGCCGGAGCGGCCGGCGCCCGGAGCCGCAGCCCGGGGGATCGGCGTCACCGTCGGCGGATCGCCGCGCTCCTCGAGCTGATCTCCGAGGAGCTCGGCCGGCAGGACCCCGGCTGGCGATCGCACCTCCGCGTCGTCGAGTAGCCCGCCCCCGACGCGCCCACTCGCGGATAAAGGACCTATCCGGTCCCAAATCTGCAAACGAGGGCGCGGCCCCGTCCCCTGCGCTCCAACTGCCGTCTCGTCCAGAGCGCCATTCCCAGCACCGGGGTCGCTCAGTTCGACATGTCGTACTCAGTGACCCCAGCGGGGTCGATTCGTCCGGGATACCGACGGATAGACCCCAGCGGCGGGAGCCGGCGCACCCCGCCCCCTCGGTGCCAATCGCCCAGGACGCCCGGCCCTCCATGCGAAGGGGACACCCTGAGGCCCCTGCTTTCCCCCTAGCCCTTCCTCACCTCATCCACGAGCTTGCGGTCGTGGTCGTAGTCGAGCAGGGAGTCGGCCTTCTTGAGGCTCACCCAGCGGAGCTCGTCGACCTCGTCGTTGACCTCGAACTCGCCCTTCCGCGGCTCCATCAGCCAGTAGCGGACGATCTTGGACCGGCCCTTGCGGTCGCGGTAGGTGGTGGAGGAGAGCTCGCGGCCGAGCTCGCAGACGAGGCCTGTCTCCTCCTCGACCTCGCGGAGCGCCCCCTTCTTGAAGCTCTCGCCGGGCTCGAGCTTGCCCTTCGGAAGCGACCAGTCGTCGTATCGGGGACGGTGGACGACCGCGACCTCGAACTTGCCGTCGGTCTCGCGCACGACGACGCCGCCGGCGGCCTTGACCCGCTCCTTCTCCTTGCCCTTGGCCATGGTCGCGCGAGGCTAGTGGTCGCCCCGGCCGAGAATGCTCAGCGCAACCCGATGCGGGCGGCCCGCTCGCGGGCGCGGGCGACGATCTCGCCGATCCCGTCGATGACGCCGCCGCGCATCAGGACCCGGCCGCCGGCGACGGTCGTATCGACGACCGACCCGCTCGCCGCGTAGACGATCCCGGCGGCGAGCGAGCCGAGGCAGAGCTCCGGCGAATCGGTGCGGACGAGCAGGAAGTCGGCGCGGCGGCCGACCCCAACACCGCCCGCGGCGCCCAGCAGCGGCGCCTCGGCGCCGGTGGCGATCGCGAGCACTTCCTCGGCGGCGGCGACGGAGGCGTCGGCGGCGCGGTGCTTCTGGATCAGCGCCAGGTGCTTGGCGTCGGCGATCAGGTCGAGCGAGTTGTTCGAGCCGGCGCCATCAGTGCCGAGCCCGACCGGGATCCCGGCCGCGCGCGCGGCCGGAAGGTCGAAGGCGGCGCCGACCGCGAGCTTCATGTTCGCCACCGGGTTCGTCGCGACCGTCGCCCCCGCGGCGGCGATCAGCTCGCGCTCGGCGTCGTCGAGCCAGACGCCGTGAGCGAGCAGGGTCCGCGGGCCGAGCAGGCCGACGCGGTCGAGGAGCACGACCGGGCGCACGCCATGGGCGGCGAGGCAGTCCTCGACCTCGCCCTCGGTCTCGGAGGCGTGGATCTGGATCGGCATCTGCCGCCGCTCCGACTCCTCGGCGATCCAGCGCAGCGAGCGCTCCGAGACCGTGTAGATCGCGTGCGGGGCGAGCGTGGGCACGATCCGCTCGCCGCCGCCGACCCCGTCAAGCTCGGCGAACGCGGCCTCGGCGTCGCGCGCGATCTTCTCCGGATCCCCCTCCCCCGCCCCGTCGATCAGGGGCGCCCCGATCGCTGCCCTCAGGCCCGAGTCGATCACCGCCCGGGCGGTCGCCCCCGGCTGCCAGTACATGTCCCAGAACGCGACCGTGCCGGTGCGGATCATCTCCGCGCAGGCGAGGCGCGTGCCCCAGTAGACGTCCTCGGCGTCGAGCTTCGCCTCCGCCGGCCAGATGTGGTCCTGAAGCCACTCCATCAGCGGCAGGTCGTCGGCGTAGCCGCGGAACAGGGTCATCGCCGCGTGGGTGTGCGCGTTCACGAGCCCGGGGAGCAGCGCCATCCCCTCGCCGTCGATCACCTCGTCGCCGTCGGCCGGCCGCACGCCGGGGCCGAGCTCGGCGATCGTCCCGTCCTCGGCGGTGCGGAGCCCCACGCGCTCGCCGTCGAGCGTGGCGCCGGCGATCGCGAGGGCCATCAGCCCGTCGCTCCCAGCGCCTCGAGCTCGCCGCAGACCGCCTCGACCGCCGGCATCAGCCGGTCGCGGTTCAGCACCTTGCCCGCCTCGAACTCGGCGACCGACAGCTCCTCCTCGGCGACCCCGTTGGCGAGGTTGTCGACGATGCAGACGGCGGCATACGGGATTCCCATCTCCCCCGCGAGGATGCACTCGGAGGCGATCGTCATGCCGATGACGTCGGCGTGGGCGGCGATCAGCCGGACCTCCGCCGGCGTCTCGAACCGCGGTCCGATCGCCTGCCAGTAGACGCCGCCGTCACGCAGATCCGGCTCCGCAGCCCGCCTCCAGGCGTGCATGACGGCGGCGCGCCACTCGCGGTCGAACCCGGGCACGCGCTCGCCGCCGTGGCCGTCGGAGAGCGAGAGACCGAGGTGCAGCGCGATGAAGTCGTCGGGGCAGACGAGCGTGCCGACCGCGAGCTCGGGCCGCAGCCCGCCGACGGAGCCGATCGCGAGGATCCGGTCGCAGCCGAGCTCAGCGAGCGCGGCCAGGTTGCGCGCGTGGTCGATTCGCGGCGCCGGGGAGTAGGCGCCGATCCCGTGCCGCTGGAGCAGCACGAGGTCGCGCCGCTCGTGCAGCTCGACGTCGCCGCGAGGAGTCGGCACGATCCGGCGCTCGAACCCGGATGCGGGCTCCTCGCCGAGGATCGAGTGCCCGCCGATCAGCGCCAGCCGCGACATGCACCTGATCCTAAGCGCGCTCAGGCGCCGCCCGCCTCGGAGCGCTCGAGCCGGCGCAGCAGTTCGCCCGCGCCGATCCCGGCGGCGCCGGCGGCCTTCACCGAGTTCCGCAGCCTCCGGTCGCTGGAGGCGGCGGTGATCCGCTCGGGATCGTCGTCGGCGCGGATCATCCGGACGATCTCGCGATCGGCCGCGTCGGGACCGCCCGGCGCGAAGCTCACCGCCACGCCCTCGGCCGCCCCGAGCACGCGCGCGTGCTCGCGCCCGTCGAAGACGACGGCCACGTCGAGCCCCTCGCGGCGCGCGTAGGCCCCGAGCCGGCGGGTCAGCCGCTCCATCGCCCCGGGCCGGTCGCGCCACCAGCCGTCGGGCCGCGATCCGAGCACGTTCATCCCGTCGACGATCAGCAACGCCTCGCCGCTCACGGCGCGAACGTAGCGCAGCGCTCAGGCGGCGAGGTTGCCGGCGGCCTCGACCGGCCCCTCGAGCAGCACGGAGGCGCCGAGCAGCTCGCTCAGCTTCAGGTCGGCGCCGGGGCCGGCGAGCAGCAGGTTGGAGCGCGAGGCGACCTCGGTCAGCTCGAGGCTCATCGCCGTGAGCTGCTCGATGTCCCGCGCGTAGAGGACGACGACGTCGGGGGCGAGCCGGTCGGTGGCTTCGACCAGCGCCTCCCCCGGGGTGTCGGCGCCGAGCATCGAGATCCGCCAGCCGCGGCGGTGCAGGCTGAGGCCGAAGGCGATCAGGCCGAGGTCGTGGAGCTCGCCGCTCGGACAGGCGAGGAGGGCGAGCCGGCCGCCGCCCGCGCCCCAGCCGCGCGCGAGCCCGAGCAGGCGGCCGCGGAGCATGCCGCTGGCGAAGTGCTCCTGGCTCACCGACGCCTCGCCGCGGGACCAGCGGTCGCCGAGCTCGCGGAGCACCGGCAGGACGAGGGCGTCGAGAACCGCCTCGGTCGTGAACGCGGCGAACGCGCGGTCGAGGAGCTCGTCGGCTCCCGCCTCGTCGAAGCCCAGGAGCGCCGCCAGCAGCTCCGCCTGCGCCGCCTCCCCGAGCAGGGCCGGATCGGACGCGGCCGCGGGCGCGGGCTCGGCGCCGACCCGCGCGGCGGCCTCCGACGGCGCGATCCCGGCCCCGACGAGGTCGCGCATCGCGCGCACCCGGCGCTCGTCCGCGCCGGAGTAGAGGCGGTAGCCGGAGGCGCCGCGGATCGGCTCGATGACGCCGTAGCGGCGCTCCCAGGCACGGAGCGTCGCGGCCGGGACGCCGCAGCGCCGGGCCAGCTCGCCGATCCGCAGGAGCGGCTCCGGCTCGGCGTGAATCTTTTGACCAACCTTTGACATACCTTGAACATACCTGTTACAGTAGACGCCATCAAGGAGCCCGCGGCACCGACCCGGGCTTCGCGGGTTCCCGGCCCGATCGGGGCTGTCCTGCGTCCTCCCCTCCCCCTGAAGGACGTAGGCGGTCCCGGTCGGGCCGGCTCCGTTCCGCGAGCAGACCGCCCGCCAAGATGCGCGATGTAACACCGCTCCGTGTCAGATCGTCGATACGCTCGCCCGCGATGGCAGCGAAGGCCGGCGAATCGGAGCTGACGATCGACGAGCTCTCCCGGGAGACGGGGATGACCGCGCGCAACATCCGCGCGCACCAGTCGCGGGGACTCCTGCCGCCGCCGGTGGTGCGCTCGCGCACCGGCTTCTACGGCCCCGAGCACGTTGCCCGGATCCGCCTGATCCAGGACATGCAGGCGCAAGGCTTCAACCTGCGCTCGATCGAGCGCCTGCTCGAGATCGGCGGCGCCGGCGGCGGCAGCGAGGAGGCGCTGCAGTTCGAGCGCATCCTCCTGCAGCCCTTCGGCGACGAGCAGCCGGAGGTCGTCACCGGCGGGGAGCTCGCGGACGTGTTCGGCGAGCCGCTGGACGGCAAGCTGATGCACAAGGCCGAGCGCATCGGCGCCCTGCGGCCGCTCGGCGAGGACACCTGGGAGGTCCCCTCCCCGACGCTGCTGCGCGCGAGCCGCGAGCTCGTCTCGCTCGGGATCCCGCTCGACCACGCGCTCGCCGTCGGCGAGTCGATCAACAAGCACACGACCGCGATCGCCCGCGAGTTCGTCCGCCTCTTCGTCAAGGACGTCCTCGACCCGATCCGAGCGGCCGAGGAGCCCGGCGCCTCCGACCTGGCCGCCGCGGCGGCCGCCGTCGAGCGCCTGCGACCGCTCGCCTCCGAGGCGGTGCTCGCCAGCTTCGGCCAGGTGATGACCCAGGCCGTCGAGCGGCAGCTCGAGAGGGAGCTCGGCTAGCTCAGCCGCCGTCGCCGCGCGCCTCGAGGCGCGGCAGCTCCTCGCCGAGCTCGGCGAGGAACGGCAGGCCGGGGCGCCCGGCGGCGAACTCGTCGAGCGTGTCGCGGTAGTGCGCGAGCCGCCGCTCGTCCACCCCCTCCCCGGAGGCGAGGTAGGAGCGGACCCGGGCCAGCTTGTCGGCCGCGTACATCGCCGCCGGGACCGTTCCCGCCGCCAGCACCCGCGAGCGGTGCTCGGCCTTGCGCTCGCCGTAGTCGCCGATGCCGGAGTCCTCGGTCATCGCCTCGACGATCCCCGCCACCTCCGGCCCGAACTCCTCCTCGATCGCGCCGAAGGCCTCGCCGGTGTCCTCAACGACGTCGTGCAGGAGGGCCGCGGCGATGGCGTCGTCGCCGAAACCGGCGCCGTCGAGCAGCCGCGCCACCGCGACCGGGTGCTCGAGCTCGGTGTCGCCGCCGCTGTGCGCGCGCTCGGCGTGACGGAAGGCCCGCTCGACGGGATCGCGTCCGGCGATGAAGTCCGGGGACTCGACCATCGTCGCGAGGATATCCTCGGCGCCGAGGGGTAGGAGGGAGGCAGATGAAGCAGCCGGACGCGGACGCCACCGACGAGGACCTCGAGAAGCCTGCGGGCAGCGGCCGGGACGAGACCGAGAAGGAGCGCATCGACCGCAACGTGATCGAGCTCCTCAACGAGCTTCGCGTCGCGCTCCCCGGCGTGCAGGTCCTGTTCGCGTTCCTGCTCGTCCTCCCGTTCAATCAGGGCTTCACCTCGGTGACGCACTTCCAGAAGAGCGTCTACCTGGTGACCCTGCTCGCCACCGCGCTCTCGGCGGTGCTGCTGATCGCACCCTCGATGCACCACCGCCTCCAGTTCCGCGAGGGCAACAAGGCGAAGATCCTCCGCGACTCGAACCGGCTCACGATCGTCGGGATGACCGCTCTGGCCGTTGCGATGGTCGGCGCGGTGATGCTCTGCACCGACTACGTCTTCGGCAGCGAGACGATGGCCTGGTCGGTGGCCGCCGTCGCACTCGCGTTCATCGTCGTCTGGTACGCGATGCCGATCCAGCGGCTGCTGGCCGGCCGGCGCGAGGACGGCTAGGCCTCCTCGCGCTCCCGCCGGCGGCGCTCCCGGAGCGCGAGCACGGCCACCCCGAGCGTGAGGGCGAGCACCGGGACGACGAACGGCAGCGCGACGACGATCGCGTGGTGCGCCAGCGGGACGAGGACGGCGCTCATGCCCGCCCCCCGGCGGCACGCCCGGTCGCCAGCGGCCGCCGCCGGGCGGGGCGCTCGGCGCCGCGGGCGGGCGGGCCGCCCGCGTGCGTCGCCGCCAGGCGGGTGAGGATCCAGCCGAGCATCAGCACGATCGCGGCGACGATCGAGCCGACGACCGCGTAGCCCGCGGCCTTCGTCCAGCCCGGGACGCCGTCGAGCTGCTCGCGCTGGAGGATCTCCGAATCGGGCACGAACTCGCGGGTCATCAGCGGCTTCGCCGGCACCTCGGCGGCCGGGATCGCCCGGTCGGCGGGCATGTAGATCGGCATCCCGACGATCGAGTCGCCCTTCTGGATCCGGATCAGGCTCTTCCAGCTGCCGGCGGTCGGGATCGGCCCGCTGGTCCGGTAGAGGCCCGCGTCCTCGTCGACCGCGAGCAGCGGGTCGACGCGCAGCCCGTGGCCCTGCCAGGCCGTGACGTTGAGCCAGTTGGCGTCGGCCGCCGCGCTCGGCGGGTCGATCCGGACCGCGGCCTGCGCCTCGCCGGAGGCGGCTCCGCGCAGCTCGACCGTAGCCGAGGCGCCCTGCTGCGGACTCGTCTGCAAGCCGTAGCCGACCACCGCGACGATCGCGAGGACGGACGCCGCGGCGACCGACGCGGGCAGCGGCCGGGCCGGCCTCGAGCCGTCGCGGATCGGCGCGCGCCAGGCCGTGGCGATGAACCCGCCGAGCAGGCCGCCGGCGATCGCGGCGACGGTCGCGGGAAGGAGCGCCTCCCCGATCAGCGACGGCGGTAGAGGGGGTAGCGGGACGGCTCGCCGAGGACTGGGCCGACGAGCAGCGCGAGCCGGCGCGGATCGCGATGAAGACACGCCGAGATGCCAGGCGTAGATCCGCGCGGCGACGCGGAACTGCGGCACGCCGAAGTCGAACTCCGCCTGGAACGTCGAGAGGCGAGCAGGAACCCGCCGAGCAGCGCGGCGTCCGGCCGCCGGAAGAGCGAGGCGATCCGGCCGGGTCGACCTCGGCGAGCCTGGCCTCGCCGAGTCGCCTGCCCGATGAAAGCGAGGCCGGCGCCGCCGATCATCATCAGGTGGGTCGGGCCCCAGAGGGTCACGTCCTGGCCGAAGATCCGGTGCCAGAAGTCGTCGAGCGGGAAGCCGGAGCGAACGCGCTCGCCGCCAGCAGGCCGATGCCGCCGAGGGGCGCGAGCGCGGAAAACCCTCACCGACCTGCTGCCGAAGAGCGCGGGGCCGGGGGAGGCGAGCGGGGGCGTGCTGCGAGCGAAGCGAGCGACCCCCGGGCGTCTCCCCCGGCCCCCGCGCGTCAGGACAACGAGTCCGGGCACCATTGATCCACCCGCACGTCGACTGCGAAGGACTCCTGAACATGGCCCATTACGTCGCATCCGTCGAGTCCCCGTGGGAGCGCGAGCGCGCGTTCGACTACCTCGCCGCGTTCGACTCCATCGCCGACTGGGATCCCGGCGTGGCGCGGGCGCGGGCGCTGACGGAGGACCGGCTCGCGGTCGGAGCGAGGTTCGAGGTCGTCTCCTCGTTCATGGGCCGGGAGGTCCCGCTCGTCTACGAGACGATCGAGATCGACCGGCCGCGCCGCGTCCTGCTGCGCGCCGAGACGGGCACGATCGTCTCGCTCGACGAGATGAGCTTCGACGTGCGGCCGGGCGGCGGGACCGTCGTCACCTACGACGCGCGGCTGACCCTGAAGGGAGCGGCCCGAGTCGGCTCCCCGCTGATGGCGCTCGCCCTCCGCCGCCTCGGCGACGCGGCCCGCGACGGGCTGCGCGAGCGCATCGGCGCCCCGGGGCCCGCGTCGTGAGGGCTCCACGGCGGGTCGCGGTCGTCGGCGGCGGCGTCTCCGGCCTGGTCGCGGCGGCCGAGCTGCACCGGGCCGGTCACGACGTGACGGTGCTCGAGGCCGGCTCCTACCCGGGCGGCCACACGAACACGATCGACGTCCACGAGGAGGAGCGGGCGATCCCGGTCGACACCGGCTTCATCGTCCACAACGACCGCAACTACCCGAGCTTCAGCCGGATCCTCGAGGAGCTCGAGGTGCCGACACAGCCGGCGAACATGAGCTTCGGGGTCTCCGACGGGCGCGGGCGGTTCGAGTGGGCGGCGCGCGGCGCGCGCGGGGTCTTCGCACGCCCGGCGCACGCCGCCGACCCGCGGTTCCTGCGGATGCTGAGCGACCTCGTCCGCTTCAACCGCGAGGCGCGGGCGCTGGTCGGGACGAATGGAGGCGGTCCCTCGCTGCGCGAGTTCCTCACCGCGGGCGGCTACTCCGAGTACTTCGTCGAGCGGCTGATCGTCCCCCAGGCGGCGGCGGTCTGGTCGGCCGACCCCGAGCAGATGTGGTCGTTCCCGGCCTCGTTCCTCGCCAGCTTCTTCGACAACCACGGGGTCCTCCAGCTCCGCAACCGGCCGCGCTGGCGAACCATCCCCGGCGGCTCCCGGCGGTACGTCGAGGCGCTGACCGAGCCGCTCGCCGACCGGGTGCGGCTGCGAGCGCCGGTGCGGCGGATCGAGCGCGTGCCGGGCGGCGTGCGCATCCTCAGCCCCGCCGGCGAGGAGACCTACGACGAGGTCGTGATCGCCGCGCACTCCGATCAGGCGCTGCGGATGCTCGCCGACCCGACGCCGCTGGAGCGGGAGGTCCTCGGCGCGTTCCCCTACCAGCCGAACGAGGCCGTCCTGCACACCGACACGAGCGTGATGCCGCGCCGTCGCGCCGCCTGGGCGAGCTGGAACTACCACCTGTGCGAGGAGCCGGCGGGACGGACGACCTTGACCTACGACATGACCCGCCTGCAGTCGCTGCCGGGGCGCCGGCGCTACCTGGTGACGCTGAACAGGACGGAGGCGATCGACCCTGACAAGATCATCAGGGTGATCCAGTACGCCCACCCGGTCTACACGGTCGCGGGGATGGCGGCGCAGCGCCGCTGGGACGAGATCAGCGGGGCCGACCGGATCCACTACTGCGGCGCCTACTGGCGCTGGGGGTTCCACGAGGACGGCGCGTGGTCGGGGCTGCGCGTCTCGGAGATGCTCGGCGGACGCGGGCCCGGCCTCGAGGGCACGCTCGCGGAGGCCATCGCGATCGGCGCCCGCGACGACGGGCCCGAGGAGCTGCTGACGGCGGCATGAGCACGGCGCTCGAACCCCGGCCGCTTCCGGCGCCCGCCGCGAGCCCGGCGGCCGGAGCGCGGCCGGACCCGCGCGGCGGATCGGCGATCTACGAGGGATGGGTGGCGCACCGCCGTCGCTCCCCCGTCGAGCATGGCTTTCGCTACCGGATGTTCATGCCGCTGTTCGACGTCGCCGAGCTGCCGGAGCTGCTCGACCCGATCCCGCTGTGGTCGGCGCGCCGGCGGGCCCCAGCGCGGTTCCGGCGCTCCGACCACCTCGGCGACCCCGCCGTCCCGCTGGCCGAGGCGGCGCGCGACCTCGTCTCCGAGCGGGCGGGGATCCGGCCCGGCGGCCCGGTGAAGCTGCTAGCCAACCCGCGCTACTGGGGATTCGGGATGAACCCCGTCGCCTTCCACTACCTCTACGGGTCCCACCCCGAGGCGGGCGTCGAGGCGATGATCGCCGAGGTCACGAACACCCCCTGGGGAGAGACCCGCAGCTACGTCCTCACCGCCGGTGAGGATGGGCTGAGCGGCGAGTTCACGAAGCGCATGCACGTCTCCCCCTTCATGCCGATGGAGCAGCGGTACCGGTGGTCGGCGATCGAGCCCGGCGAGCGGCTCGAGGTGACGATCCGCAACTTCGAGGCCGGCGAGGCGGTCTTCGAGGCCGCGATCGGCCTGCGGCGGCGGGAGATCACGCCGGGGCGGATGCGATCGCTGCTGCTCCGCTATCCGCCGATGACGCTCGCCACTGCGGCCCGCATCTACGCCAACGCCGTGAAGCTGAAGGTCAAGGGAGCCCCCTACTTCCGCCACCCCGACGGAGCGAGGCCGTGGCGCCGCTGAGCGGTGCGCAGCGCCCCTGGCGCGCGGTCGTCCACGGCGTCTTGCGCCGCGTCCGCGGCGGGCGGATCGAGCTCGAGGAGGGCTGGCCGGGCGGCGAGACGCTCGCCTTCGGCCCCGCGACGGCGCGGCTGCGGGCCCGGGTGCGGGTCAACGACCCCGGCCTCTACGGGCTGCTGGCGCGGTCGAAGAGCATCGCCCTGGGCCGCGGCTACGCCTCCCGCGCCTGGGAGACCGACGACCTCCCCGCGCTGCTGCGGATCGCCGCGCGGGACATCTCCCGCGGTGACCCGCTGCGGCGGCGGCTGGCGCCGTTCCTGGCGCCGTTCCAGCGCCTCGGAACAGTCGGGATGCTCAACACCCGCTCCGGCGCGCGGGACAACATCGCCGACCACTACGACCTCGGCAACGAGATGTTCGAGCTCTTCCTCGACCACGAGTCGATGATGTACTCCTCCGCCCTCTACGAGGACCCGGGCGAGACGCTCGAGCAGGCGCAGCGCCGCCGGCTCGAGGCGGTCTGCGACGCGCTCGAGCTTCGGGGTGACGACCACCTGCTCGAGATCGGGGCGGGATGGGGCGGGCTCGCCGTCCACGCCGCCTCCAACCGCGGGTGCCGGGTGACCACGACGACGATCTCCCGCGAGCAGCGCGAGTACGCCGAGGCCCGGGTCCGCGCGGCCGGGCTCGAGGGCCGCGTCCGGGTGATCGGCGAGGACTACCGCGACCTCCGCGGGAGCTTCGACAAGCTCGCCTCGATCGAGATGATCGAGGCGGTCGGATGGGAGTGGTTCGACTCCTACTTCCACCGGTGCTCGGCGCTGCTCAACGACCAGGGGCTCTTCTTCCTCCAGGCGATCGTCGTCGCCGACCAGGCCTACGAGATCGAGAAGCGGACCCGCAGCTTCGCCAACCGGGTGATCTTCCCCGGCGGCTGCCTCCCCTCGGTGGAGTCGATCCAGGGCTGCATCGCCTCCCAGACCGACCTGAGGACCGTCTCGCTCCGCGACATCTCCCCCAGCTACGTGCTCACGCTCCGCGCCTGGCGCGAGCGCTTCGAGGCCGCCGCGAGCCGGCTCGAGGAGCTCGGCTACGACGAGCGCTTCCGCCGCACCTGGAGCTTCTACCTCGCCTTCAGCGAGGCCGGGTTCTCCGAGGCCCGGATCCGCGACGTGCAGATGCTGTTCGCGAAGCCGCGCTGGCGCGGCCGGCCGCAGCTCGCGGCGGCCACGGCGCACGCGGAGCGCGGGGCCCTGGAGCAGGTCGAAGACGAGGAGTAGGGCGCGTCGGGTGGGGTGAGTGGGATGAACGTTGCGCATAGCGCAACGTTCGTCCCGTTCACCGTCCCGTGCCATCGAGCGGGGAGTCAAGTCGGGGGTACCTCTCCCCCGCCCCCGCGCGGTACAAAGGGCGAGTGGCCTCCGATCCCTCGACCAGTCCCGGCTCGGACCCTCGCGCCCGCCGCCGCGCCGAGCGGTCGCGGGCGCAGGCGCGACGGAGGCGCAACCTCGCGATGATCCTGCTCGCCGTGCTCGCCGCCGCGTCCTTCGCGGCCGGCGCCCTCGGCGGCGCGGGCGACGGCGGCGGGTCCGCCGAGGCGGAGCGCCCGGAGCCATTCGCCATGGTCCCGCTCCCGGAGCTGAGCACCGCGCAGCTCGCCGGGCAGCGGCTCGTCGCCGGGTTCGAGGGACGGCGGCCGCCGAAGGGTCTGGTGCGGGAGATCCGGGCGGGCCGTCTCGCGGGAGTCGTCCTCTTCGCCGCCAACGCCGGCAGCCCGGCGCGCACCCGGGAGGTCGTCCGGCGCGTGCAGCGGATCGGGCGTCCCGACGGGCTGAAGGCGCCGCTGCTGGTGATGGTCGACCAGGAGGGCGGGCTGGTGAAGCGGATCGAGGGCCCACCCGACGCGTCCGCCGAGGAGATGGGTCGCCGCGGCCGCGCGTACTCGTTCGAGCAGGGGAGGCGAACCGGAAAGCTGCTGCGCCGCAGCGGCGTCAACGTCGACCTCGCCCCCGTGCTCGACGTCCGCCGCTCCGGCTCGGCGATCGCCTCCGAGCAGCGCAGCTTCGGCGGCACCCCGTCGGCCGTGATCCGCGCCGGGGTCGACGGCTTCGCCCGCGGGCTCCGCGACCGCGGCATCGCGGCCACCGCCAAGCACTTCCCCGGGTTCGGGGCCGCGCGCGTCAACACCGACGACGCCTCCCAGCGCGTCGACCTCTCGCGCAGGCGCCTGCGCCGGGTCGACGAGCGGCCCTTCCGCGCCTTCGCGGACGCCGCCGGCGAGGCGGTGATGCTCTCGCTCGCCTCCTACCGCGCGTTCGGCGACCGGCCGGCGGCGCTCGATCGAGCGATCGCGACGCGCGAGCTGCGGGGCCGGGTCGGCTTCGACGGGGTCAGCGTGACCGACTCGCTCGACGCGGCCGCCGCGCTCGAGTTCGGCGGCCGGAGCCGCGTCGCGCTCGCCGCCGCCGGCGCCGGGACCGACGTCCTGCTCTACGGCGACTGGCGCACCGCCACCCGCGCGAACCGGACCCTGCGGCGGGCGCTCGACCGCGGGAAGCTCGCCCGTCGCGGATTCGAGCAGTCCGCGCAACGGGTGCTCTCGCTGCGGGCGAAACTGGGAGGATGAGCCCGTGGGTGAGGTACTGAGCGCCGAAGCGGCGGCGGAGCGCGTGCGGGCCGAGGACTCGGTCGGGCTTCCGCTCGGGCCGGGCCAGCCGCCGACCTTCCTCGCCGCGCTCGGCGAGCGCGACGACTGGGAGGAGCTTCACGTCTACGGCGCCCTGCTCGGGGTCGGGACCGAGCTCTTCACCCACAAGAACGTCCACTACCTCTCAGGCTTCTTCGGCCCCTTCGAGCGCGCCCTGCGCGACATGGGGGCCAACATCGGGTTCGTCCCCGCCGACTTCCGGCGCTTCGCCCCGCTCTACGAGCGCCAGCGCCCGCGGGTCATGTGCACGGTTGCGACGCCGCCTGACGGCGACGGCTGGTGCTCGCTCTCCCTCCACGCTGGGGGCTCGATCGACGAGTTGAAGCGAGCCGCGGCCGACCCCGAGCGGCTGCTGGTCCTCGAGACGGCGAGCCGTTACCCGCGGACCCGCGGCCTTCCGCCCGAGCACCCGCACCGGATCCACGTCGACGAGGCCGACGTCGTCGTCGAGTCGGACGCCGAGCCGCTCCCGCTGCCGAGCGTCGAGCCGACCGACGTCGACCGGGCGATCGCGAAGCACGCCGCCGCCTTCATCGAGCCGGGCTCCACCGTGCAAACCGGCATCGGCGCGATCCCCAGCGTGATCGCGACGATCCTCTCCGAGAGTGAGGTCGACGACCTCGGCATCCACTCGGAGATGTTCACCGACGGCCTCATGCGACTGCACGAGGCCGGGCTCGTGACCAACCGCAAGGGCGTCTTCGACGGCGTCTCGGTGACGACGTTCGCCTTCGGCTCACCGGACCTCTACGCGTGGCTCGACGGCAACCAGGAGGTCGCCTTCCTCCCGGTCGACGTCGTCAACTCCCCCGAGGTGATCCGCCGCAACCGCCGGATGATCTCGATGAACGCCGCCCTCGCCGTCGACGTCCACGGGCAGGTCATCGCCGACACCATCGCCGGCCGGCAGTTCTCCGGCATCGGCGGGCACGAGGACTTCACGGCCGGGACCGGGTTCGAGGTCGAGGATCGGTCTCTCCTCTGCCTCCCCTCGACGGCCCGGGTCGCCGGCGGGGTCGTCTCCCGGATCGTCCCAGCGTTCGACCGCGGCGCCGTCATCACCACGCCACGCCACCAGGTCGACGTGATCGTCACCGAGTACGGAGCCGCCGAGCTCGAGGGCCTGACGATCCACCAGCGCGGCCTCGAGCTGGCGCGCATCTGCCACCCGGACTTCCGCGAAGGGATGGTCGAGGCGGCCGAGCGGGCGAGCCACGGGGGATCGCCACTGGGAGATGGAAGCGAGTAGCGGGTAGCGCGCTCGCTTCGCTCGCTGGTAGCCGGTAACGGGTAGCGCGGCCCTCGGCTACTTGCTACTTGCTGAGAGCTACGGAACGTTCGGCGAGCGCTCGCACGTGCTGTCGGCGCGGTCCTTGTTGCCGTCCCCGCCGTCGCACGTGTCGCTGCCGCCCTCGCCTGAGAGGAAGTCGTTGGCGCGGCCGCCGAGGATCGTGTCGTCGCCGTCGCCGCCGAAGAGGTTGTCGTCGGACTCGTCGCCGTCGATCGTGTCATTGCCGCCGCCGCCGCGGATGGTGTCGGAGCCGACGCCGCCGAAGAGCAGCCCGTCGCCGGCGTCTGAGCCGGTGATCGTGTCATCGCCGATGTCGCCGTCCATCTTCTTCGCGCCGATGGCGGGGGTGCGGCTGGAGAGCTTGTCCTTGTCGGCGCCGCCGATCAGCACGTCGCGGCCGCCCGCGACGAGGACGTCCTTCTCGAAGCTGCCGTCGAGGTGGTCCTTGCCGTCCTCGATGACCTCGCCCTTCTTCGTGCCGTAGCCGAAGAGGCGGTCGCTGCCGGCCTGGCCGCCGATCTCGTCGTCGCCGGCGCCGCCCCAGAGCTGGTCGTCGTCCTCCTCGCCGAAGACCCGGTCGCGGCCCTCGTCGCCGTAGACCTTGTCGTCGTTGAGACCGCCGCAGACGACGTCGTTGCCGCCGCCGCCGTGGACGATGTCGTTGCCGCGGCCGCCGTTGATGATGTCGTCCTTCTCGCCGCCGAAGATCTTGTCCTTGCCGTCGCCACCGTTGTAGAAGTGGCGCTTGCCGTCGCTGAGGTGGACCGTCTCGTTCTTGTCGGTCCCCTTCTCCTTGTACTTCTTGCAGATCTTCTCGTCGGCGGGGACGAAGCGGACGCTTGCCGACGCCGAGGGCGCCAGAAGGAGCGCGAGCAGCAGGCCCGCGAGCGGAATCAGGACGAGCTTCCTCACCTGAAGTTCACGCGGCGCTCGCAGGTCGCGTCGGCCGTGTCGATGGGGCGGTCGCCGGCGTCGCAGAGGTCGAAGTCGGCGCCGCCGGAGAGCGAGTCGTGGCCCGACTCGCCGAAGATCTGGTCGTTGCCGGCATCGCCGAAGAGGGTATCGTCGTTGTCGCCGCCGCGGATCGTGTCGTCGCCGCCGAGCCCGCGGATCGTGTCGTCGCCGATGTCGCCGACCAGGAGCCGGTCGCCGCCGCCGTCGGAGCCGAAGATCCGGTCGGTGTCGGGGCCACCGTCGAGCCGCTGGGCGCCGATGTCCGGCGTCCGCGAGGAGATCTCGTCGGGCTCGCCGCCGCCGTAGGCGATGTCGAACCCGCCGACGACGATCACGTCAGGCTCGTAGGTGCCCTCGATGAAGTCGTTGCCGTCGGCGACCGGCCGGCCCTTGACCATGCCGAAGCCGATCAGCCTGTCGGAGCCCGCCTGCCCCGTGATGTAGTCATCGCCGGGCCCGCCCTCGAGGTAGTCGCGGTCCTCCTCGCCGTAGACCTCGTCGTCGCCGCCGTCGCCGAAGACCCTGTCGCGGCCGGTGCCGCCGCAGACGGTGTCGTTGCCGCCCTCGCCGTACACCTTGTCGTTCCCGGGCCCGCCGTTGAGGATGTCGTTGTGGGGCGTGCCGTGAAGCGTGTCGTTGCCCTTGCCTGCGTTGTAGGTGGCGCGCTTGCCCTTGAGGCGCGTGACGCCGCCGGACTTGTCCCCCTGCTTGTCGCGCTTGCGGCAGATCAGCGCGTCCTGTGCCGTCGCCGGCACCGCCGTCACCGCGAGCGCCAGGACGAGTCCCAGCGCCACGAGAATTGTCCCTGCCATTCGCGTGGTCATGTGCTCTCTCTTCGGTACCCGCCCTCGAGCCCGTTAACGCCGTCCAGCCGAGTTTGCTGCGGAAGCGCGACTCAGCGAGTTGATCTCGGCGGTCCGCTCGCTCGTCGAACGTCCCAGCCTGGCCACGTCCTCCTCCATCCTCGGCACCGTCCCGGCCGCGTCCCCGGCCAGCCCGCGCTCCGCCGCGTCGCTGGTGACGAGGCTGCGCAGCCAGTAGAGGACCGACACCCCGCGCGGGACGAAGACGCGCGAGCTCCGCTTCTCGAAGCCGTCGACGATCGCCCGGGCGCAGACCTCGACGGAGGTCGTCGACCTGACCGGCCACGGCATCTTCGCCCGCGCCGCGCGGAAGCTCGGCAGGTCGCGCTCGCTTTCGCGCACCAGGTCGGTGTCGATCCAGCCCGGGTGGACCGACCCGGCGGCCACGCCGCGGAAGCCGACCTCCTGGCGCAGGGACCGGACGAACGCCTCGACCCCGGCCTTCGACGCCGTGTAGGAGGACATGCCCGCGGTCGGGGCGAACGAGGCGACCGAGGCGACGACGCCGACGTAGCCGCGCGAGGCGAGGATGTGCGGCAGCGCCGCGCGGACGGTCCGGTAGGCGCCGTTGAGGTTGACGTCGATGGTCCGCAGCCAGGCGTCTGGGTCGCCCTTCTCGACGGTCCCGTAGGTGCCGATGCCGGCGTTGGCGAGGACGATGTCGATCCCGCCGAGCGCCTCGACCGCCCCGTCCACCGCCGACTGCACGGAATCCATGTCGGTGACGTCGCACTCGAAGTGCGGCGTGCCGCCGCTCAGGGCGGCACGCGCGTCGATCTCGGACGCGCGCGCGGCGAGCTCCTCCGGCTCGAGGCCCGCGAGCGCGACGCGGGCGCCGCGGCGAGCGGACTCGGCTGCGACGGCGGCGCCGATGCCGCGCGCAGCGCCGGTGACGAAGACGACCTTGCCCTCCAGGCCCATCCGCCGGGAGCTTATCCGCGCCGCCCGGCCCCGGGCTTCTACCAGCGACCCAGCTCCGCGCCGATCCGCTCCGCCGCGTGGCGGCCGCTGCGGATCGCGCCCTCCATCAGCCCCCCGAGCTCGGGCGCGAGGTGCTCGCCGGCGAAGGAGAGGCGGCCGAGCGGCTCGCCGAGCTCGCGGCGGACGAGCGCCGGTAGCTCCAGCGAGTAGGCGGCTCTGACCCATGGATCGTCGTCCCAGGTCGAGAGCACGGCGCCCGCCGGCTCCAGGTCGAGGTCGGGGCGCAGCGCGGCCAGCGACTCGACCCAGGCCTCCGGCCCGTCCTCGACCCCTAGGCGGGCCAGCGCCGCCGGGGAGCCGGCGAACGCGCTGACGACCGGCTGCGGCGCCGCGCCCTCCCCGGTCGCGGTCCACGCCCAGTAGCGCTCGGGCACCGACAGGGTCGCGCTCGGGGGCGCAGCGGCGGCCAGCGGGACGAAGAGCTTCGCCGCGTGGCCGTAGCCGATCGAGGTCAACGCCTCGGCGTGGATCGGCGGCAGCTCCGGCTCGAAGGCGATCCGGCCGAGCACGGTCGCCGGGACGGCGACTATGCAGGCGTCGCCCTCGTGCTCGGCATCGGCGGTCGAGGCGGCGACGCCCTCGGGGCTCCAGCGGATGCCCTCCACCGCGGCGCCGAGGCGCACGCGGTCGCCGAGCCCGGCGGCGAGCGCCCGCGGCAGCCGGTCGTTGCCGCCGGCGATCGAGGGCGCCGGCTCGGCGCTGATCCGCGCGACGACGCCGAGCTCGGCGGCCGGGACGTCCGCCGCGTCGGCCGCCGCCGAGACCTCACAGCGCGCCCGCACCGCCTCGCGGGCGCCGTCGTCGATCCCGAGCCCGTCGAGCAGCTCCGCCGCCGAGCCGGAAGCGCCCGCGACCAGCGCCTCGCCGATCAGCTCGGCCGCCCGCTCGAGCGCGCCGGGCGCGACCTCGACGCCCCGCGGCTCGCGATCGCCGTAGCGCATGCCCTTGTCCCAGAGACCGAGGCCGTGACGGCGGGCTTCCTCGCGCAGCGCCGTGCAGCCGGGGAGGATGAACTCGGCGCCGAGCTCGACGACCGCGCCGTTGGCGAGGGTTCGCGACGCGACCCGCCCGCCGACGCGATCCCGCGCCTCGAGCACCAGCGGCTCGATCCCGGCGGCGAGCAGCGCGTCGGCGGCCGCCAGCCCCGCCAGCCCGGCGCCGACGACGATGGCGCGCGCGTCGCTCAGCGGACGATCACCTCAAGACCAGGCAGTTTTCCGGGTGCCAGCCGAGCTTCACGCGCATCCCCGGCTCCCAGCGGTCGTCGGCGCTGGCGCGGTAGGTCGCCTGCTCGAGCGCGACGAGGCGGGCGCCGTCGCCGAGCTCGACCGTGATCTGGGTGCTGACGCCGAGGTAGACCCGCCCGGCGATCTTGCCCTCGAGCTGGACCATCCCGTCCTCGATCTCGTCGTCTACGGCGATCTTCTCCGGGCGGACCGAGAGCTGGACCACGTCGCCGCGAGAGCAGTCCGCCGGCAGCGGCGCCGGCAGCCGCGAGCCGGTGGCGACCCGCACCGTGCCCGGGTCCTCGACGACGCCCTCGAGCAGGTTCGAGATGCCGATGAAGCCGGCGACGAACTCCTCCTTCGGGTGCTCGTAGATGTCCTCGGGGGCGCCGCACTGGGCGATCCGGCCCTCGCTCATGACCGCGATGCGGTCCGACATCGAGAGCGCCTCCTCCTGGTCGTGGGTCACGTAGACGAACGTGATCCCGACCTCGCGCTGGATCTGCTTGAGCTCGACCTGCATCTGCCGCCGCAGCTTCAGGTCGAGGGCGCCCAGCGGCTCGTCGAGCAGCAGCACCGCCGGACGGTTGACCAACGCTCGCGCCAGCGCGACCCGCTGCCGCTGCCCGCCGGAGAGCTGGCCGGGGCGCGACTTCGCCCGGTCGGCCAGCCCGACGAGCTCGAGGGCCTCGCCGACCCGGCGGGTGATCTCGTCCTTGGCGACCTTCCTGCGCTTGAGCCCGAAGGCGACGTTGCCCTCGACGTCGAGGTGGCCGAACAGCGCGTAGCTCTGGAAGACCATGTTGACGTTGCGCTCGTACGGCGGGACGTCCTCGACCGGCTCGCCCTCGAGCAGGATCCGGCCCTCGGTCGGGACCTCGAAGCCGGCGAGCATTCGCAGGGTCGTCGTCTTGCCACACCCGGAGGGGCCGAGCAGGGAGAAGAACTCACCGCCCGGGATCGAGAGGTCGATGTTGTCGACGGCGGTGAAGTCGCCGAAGCGCTTGCAGACGCCCTCGAGGCGAATCGCCTCCCTCGCCCCCGTCTCCGGGGCCGGCTGGACTGCAGCCTCCATCAGACGCTCATCCTCCTTCCTGGCCCGTCAGGACCTTGATTCCGCTCTCCTTCCGCCCGAACACGCGGGGGATCAGGACGGCGAGGGCGACTGCGGTGATCGAGACGACCATCATCAGCGTCCCGATCGCGTTGATCGTCGGCGAGACCCCGAACCGGATCGCCGACCAGATCCGCACCGGCAGGGGCTGGGTGTCCTCCCCGGTCGTGAAGAAGGAGAGGACGAAGTCGTCGAAGGAGAGCGCGAACGTGAGCAGCCCGGCGGCGACGATCGCCGGCCACAGGCCCGGCACCAGGACCAGCCGCACCGCCTGGAGACGGGTCGCCCCGAGGTCCATCGCCGCCTGTTCCACCTCATCGCCCATCGAGGCCAGGCGGCCGCGGACCACGACGGTCACGTAGGAGATCGAGAAGGTGATGTGCGCGATCACGACCGTCCAGAACGAGAGCTGGATGCCGAGCTGGGAGAAGATCAGCAGCGCCGAGATCCCGGCGACGATCTCCGGCGTCACCAGCGGCACCAGCATCAGCACGTTGGCGGCGGGACTCCAGCGAGTGCGGGCGCGGACGAGGCCGATCGCCAGCATCGTGCCGATGATCGTCGCGATCACCATCGTGATCAGCGCGATCCGCAGCGAGACGAAGAGCGACTCGCGCAGCGTCTCGTCCTCGAGGAAGTCCCGGTACCACTCGAGCGAGAAGCCCTGGAACGACTGCAGCGACTTGACCGAGTTGAACGAGAAGAGGACGACGACCGCGATCGGGATGAACAGGTAGAGGTAGACGAGCCCGCTGTAGAGCCGCAGGAAGCGGGGCTTGTCGAAGGCGTCCCTCACGCCGCCACGGGCTCCCGGGCCTCACGCGCGGCCGAGCGCAGGTAGCCGACCATCCAGATCGCGAGGAAGGCCATCATCACGACCGTCAGGGCCGACCCGAACGGCCAGTTGCTCGCGGTGAAGAACTGGTCCTGGATCAGGTTCCCGACCATGTAGGTGTCGGGGCCGCCGAGGAGCTGCGCCGAGACGAAGTCGCCGACGGCCGGGAGGAACACCAAGACCATGCCGGCGAGGATTCCCTGCTTGGTCTGCGGCAGGGTGACGTGCAGGAACGTGCGGAACGGCGTCCCGAACAGGTCCTTGCCCGCCTCGACCAGCGCCGGGTCCATCCGCTCGAGCGAGGCGTAGACCGGCAGGATCATGAAGACCAGGTAGCCGTAGACGAGCCCGCCGACCACCGCGTAGGGCGTGTTGACGAACTGGATGCCGGCGTCGGTCAGCCCGATGTCCTTGAAGAGGCTGTTGAGGATCCCGTCGTCGGCGAGCAGCGCCACCCAGGCGTACGTCCGGACGAGGTAGTTGACGAAGAACGGGATCACCAGCAGGGCGATCAACAGGTGCCTGCGCCGCCCTCCGTAGCGGGCGATGTAGTAGGCGACCGGGTAGCCCAGCAGCAGGCAGATCACCGCGGTCGCCAGCGCGAAGCCGACCGAGCGCAGCAGCACCGGGATGTAGAGCGGGTCGAAGGCGTCGGCGTAGTTGTCGAGGTCGAACGCGTAGACGGCCCGGCCGAGGTCGTCGGTGTAGCCGAACGACAGCGCGAGGACGAGGCAGATCGGGACGAGGAACAGCAGAGCCAGCCACAGCCCGCCCGGCAGCAGGAAGCGGGCCCAGAAGCCCTGCGAGCCCTTCAATCCGCCTTCACCTCCGTCCAGATCTTCGTCCAGAGCTGACGGTCGTCGGCGTTGTCGAGCCGGTACTCCATGCCGCCGTCGCCGAGCTGTTCGAGGTTGACGTCGATCGACGGCTCCTCCTTGACGAGCTTCGCGAACTCCTCGCGGCCGCCGGCGACCGGCTGCGGATAGCCGTTCCAGGCGACGTTGGCGGCGGCATTCTCGGGCGCGATGACCCAGTCGATGAACTTCAGCGCCGTACCCGGGCTGCGGGCGGTGACGGGGATGCACATCAGGTCGGTCCCGACCGGCACGCCCTCGCGGCACGTCTCGTACTTGAAGACCTCGGGATTGTCGACCTGGTTGCGGACGTTGACGATGTCGCCGTTCCACGCCTGGTGGATGGCGGCGGTGCCGTTGACGAGGTTCTGCGTCGAGTTCGTCGAGATCCCGCGCGCGAACTCCTTCTGGTCGAGCAGGGTCCCCTTGGAGATCTCGAGCTCGTTCGGGTCGGTCGTGTTGAGCTCGAACCCGTTCAGCAGGTTCGCCTCCCCGATCGCCTCCTGGAAGTCGTCGAGGATGAACATCCGGCCCTCGCCGTCGGGGTTGGTGAGGTCGTTCCAGGAGCCGGTCATCCCCTGCACCTCGTCGTCGCGCCAGGCGATCCCGGTCGTGTAGTAGGTGTAGGGGATCGAGAACTCGCTCTCGGGGTCCCACCAGGTCCTGTCGTAGAACGAGGACAGCGACCTCGCATTCGGGACGTCGGCGCGGTCGTAGTGCGCGAGCAGGCCCTCGGTGTTGAGCCGCGCGGCGTACTCGGGCGTCGGCCAGATCAGGTCGTAGCGGCCACCGGCTCGGAGCTTGGTGACCATGGCCTCGAGGTTGTCGAAGTTGATCTCGTTGACCTCGACGCCGTAGCGGTCGCTGAACCCGTTCTTCAGCGCCGGGTTCATGTACTGCGCCCAGTTGTAGATGAGGATGTCGCCGTCGATCTTCGGCTTCACCGAGAGCCCGCCCTCGGGCTTGTCGATCGGGCGCCCGACGCTGCAGCCGGACAGCCCGCCGAGCCCGTAGAGGCCGAGCGCCGCGCCCGCGCCCGCCCGCAGCGCCTGCCGGCGGGTGAGCGTGGCGCCGAGGTCGAAGACGGTCAAGCTGCGGCCTCCCCCTTCCCCGCCCCCAGGTCGGCGCCGAGCATCTGCTCGGCGATCTCGATGCAGTCGGCCGCCATCCGGTCGGCGTCGACGTCGCGGTCGCGCAGCGTCACCTGCACCGCCATACCGTCGATCACCGAGGCGAGGCGAATCGCCGCGTCCCCGGGCGCGATCGACCCCGCGAACTCACCCGAGGCCTGGCCCTCGGAGACGACCGCCGCGATCCGCTCGCGCCACATGTCGTCGAGCCGCTGGCGCTCGGCGGCGCTGGCGGGATCGTGCAGCGAGCGCGCCCAGAGCTCGATCCAGAGGCTGAGGTCGCCGTCGTGCGTGCTGGCCTCGATCAGGTGCCGGAGCTTGCCCGCCGCCGTCGGGATCGCCTCGAGGCGCCGCTCGAGCTCGAGCGCGAACGTGATCTCGTCGGCGATCAGGGCCTCGCTGAGCAGCTGCTCCCGCGTCTCGAACCAGTAGAGGACCGCCGGCGCGCTCGTCCCGGCGCGCTCCGCGACGTCGGCGATCCGGGTCGCGGTCAGCCCCTTCTCGGTGATCACCTCGGCCGCCGCCCGCAGGATCTGCGGCTTGCGGATGTGGTCGATCGCGGGACGCGGACTCACGCCGG
Source organism: uncultured Solirubrobacterales bacterium (assembly GCA_963823565.1). Lineage (GTDB taxonomy): Bacteria > Actinomycetota > Thermoleophilia > Solirubrobacterales > 70-9 > RHKX01. The sequence goes on from CAWGLR010000001.1 coordinate 330,171, forward strand.
CGGCACCCTCTGATCGTCGGTTCGCACTTCAGCCCCTCCTCCATCCCGAAAGCTGAACAGTGGTTCAACCTACTCCGCTCCGAAGGACGGTGCAAGGGGAGACCTGCGAGCAGCGGAGAGCGGGCAGCCTCCGGCCGGAGGACTGCCTGCTGCTCGTGCTCGCCGGCTCTAGAGCTCGCGGGCGCGCTTGGCGGCGAAGCTGATCTCGCGGCTGCGGACCGCGTGCGTCTCGGCGGCGATCTCGGCCTCCGCCGGCGCGGCCTCCGCGGCCGAGCTCTCGATCAGGGACCGGACGCCCTCGTCGAAGGTCGCCTTGTCGATCTCGCCCTGCTCGAGCCGCTTCGCCAGATCCTGGATCTCGTTCTTCATTTCTTTCCAGCCTTCGCTTTCTTCCGCTGCTTCTTGCTCGGCTTCCCGGGCTTCGCGCCGTTCTCGCCGGTCCCGTCGCTTGCGGCGGCTCCGCCGGCGGCGACCCGCGCGAACTCGTCGCTGATCGTCTTCAGCGCGGTCTCGGTGGCGTCGAGCTTCTCCTGCTTGGCCCGGGCCTCCGCCTTCGCCTCGATGGCTTCCTTGCGGTGGCGCTCGCCCGCCTTCGCCTCTCGCTCGATCTTCTCGATGTCGTCCTTGCGCACCTTCTCCTTCGTCTCCTGCTCGTTCTTCATGCCGAACCGCTCCGCGAGCAGCGTCCAGGCGAAGCCGATGAGGAGCGCCTGCGCGAGGTTCTCCGCGAACATGACCGCGAACGCGGAGCCGATCAACAGGTAGAACGGCAGGGCCCTGCCGAGGATCGAGCGCTTGAGGGCTGCGGCCTCGCTCGTGACCGCGTCCAGCCGCTGCTTCAGGACCTCGGCGCTCTTCAGCGCCGCGTCGCGGCGCTCGGCGGCGACGTCCGCCTCGTCCGTGGCGATGGCCATCGACGCATCGAAGCGCTCGCGGAGGTCGGCGCGCTCGAACTCGAGCGCCTCGTACTCGGCCTTGCCCGAGGTCGAGGGCAGGAAGCCTCCCGCCGCGTAGTAGGCGGTGACCATCGACCCGACGAGGCCGACGACCGCGAAAGCGATGCCCTCGCCGACGTTGTCGGCGAACCCGCCCGACTCCACCCAAGGCAGGAACAGGTCCGAGTTGATTGCCGCCACGATCCCACCCATTCGCTCTCCCCTCTGTGAGCCGGTGATCGGTTCGCTTCCAACCTATCCGCGCCGGCCCGAAAGGGCAATGGATTTCGGCAAATCAGAGCAGCGCTTCGGGCGCGACGCCCAGCTCCGGCGCCAGCGCCCTCGCCACCAGCTCTCGCGCGTCCTCGACTCCCATCCCCGGGTCGTCGAGCATCGCGCGGACGCCGGCGCCGTCGAGCAGCGCCATCGCGACGTCGGCGGCGGCCTCGGGATCGATGCCCTCGCGGAACTCGCCGCTCTCGAGGCCGGCACGGATCAGCGAGGCAAGCCAGGCGCGGTAGCGCTCGTAGAGGCGGTTGGCGACGGGGCGCAGGTCGGGCTCGCGCACCGCGCGGAGCCAGAGCTCGACCCAGAGGACCCACTCGCGCTCCTGCTCGCCGGGCGCCGGCAGCGACTCGCGGATCGCCGCCGCGACTCCGGCAGCCGCCGTCGCCGCGCTCTCGCCCTCCTCGCCGAAGCGCTCGTCGCCGGCGCGCTCGAATGAGTGGATCAGCGCCTGCTCGAGCAGCTCCTCGCGGGTCGAGAAGTAGTGGTGGACGAGGCCCGTCGAGGCGCCGGCGCGCTGGGCCACCCGGGCGATCCGGACGTCGTCGATGCCCTCTTCCGCGATCAGGTCGCAGGCCGCGTCGAGGATCCGGGCCGCGGTGTCGGTCGCCATGCCTCGACCCTACCCCCGGGACCGGAGAGTCCGGCCGTCCCGACGAACCCCGCTCCGGCCGCGAATGGACGATTCGGTCCCTCCCGGGGACCAGATCCTCCATCGAGCGCGCGGTTGAGGCGCGGGCCGGGCTCAGGCCGTCGCCGAGGCCACGTCGCGGTCAGCGAGCACGGCCATCGCTGCATTCCTCCCGTTGGTCGCGATGACGCTGCCGGCCGGGTGGGTGGCGGCGCCGCAGAGGTAGAGGCCGGGGACCGGCGTCCGCGGCGTCAGCCGGTTCTCCCACATCTGGTCCGGGGTGACCTCGCCCTGGAAGATGTTGCCGCCGGTGAGGCCGATCCGCTCCTCGATGTCGGGTGGGCCGAGGACCTCGGAGTCGACGATCAGGTCGGCGAAGCCGGGCGCGAAGCGCGAGATCAGCTCGACGAACTGGCGCTCGACGTCGCCGCGGCGCGAGTCCCAGTCGCCGTCCGCGATGTCGTAGGGCGCGTACTGGCCGAAGACGCTCATCAGGTGCTTGCCCTCGGGAGCCGGGCTCGGGTCGTAGCCCGTCTGGATGTAGATCTCGCCGAACTCGACCGCGGGCTCGCCGGCCGCGCAGCGCTCGAACGCCTCCTGGGCGGCCCGCATCGGCCCGCAGGCGTCGATCGTCGCCCGCGCCGGCCAGCTCTCGCCCGGCGCCGCCGCCCAGCTCGGCAGCTCCGCGAGCGCGGCGTTGTACTTGACGACGGGGCTGCGGACCTTCCACTCCTCGAGGCGCTCGCGGTAGGCGGAGTCGATCGGCGCGTCGCCGAGCAGCCGCAGCGCCACCTTCGGGTCGGCGTTGCAGATCACGGTGTGAGCGCGGATCAGGGTGCCGTCGTCGAGCTCGACGCCCTGCTCGGGACGGATCGCCGCGACCTCGAGGCCGCAGGCGAGCGCGGCGCCGGCCTCGCGCGCAGCGTCGGCGATCGCGAAGGAGACCATCCCCATGCCGCCCTCGACGTAGCCCCAGACGGGGCCGCCGCCGTCGAGGTCGCCCTGGTAGTGCATGAGCTTGACCGACGCGGTGCCGTGGTCGAACGGCCCGCCCCAGGTGCCGATGATCCCCTGGCCGTAGAGCGCGGTCTTGATCCGCTCGTCGCTCACGTAGCGGTCGAGGACCTCGGCGATCGAGTCCTCGAAGACGAGCGAGATCATCTCCTCCTCGCCGCCGAGCATCGCTTCGATCTCCGCGCGCGTCGGCGTCTCCCCCTGCCAGGAGTCGCGTTCGCCCTTGCGCAGCTTCCTGCGGGCCTCGTCGAACAGCTCCTCGTAGCGCCAGTAGCCGTCGATGTCGGCCCTCGAGAGGCCCATCGCCTCGAGGTTGGCCTGCGTCCTGGCGTCGTCGAGGAACTGGCCGAAGGAGGTGCCGTCCTCGAACGGGACCCAGAGGTTGGGATCGGCGACCCAGAAGCGAAGCCCGCGGGAGCGCAGGGCGAGCTCGTCGATCACGCCGTCGTCGAGCAGCCCGAGCACGTAGGCGCAGGGGCTGACGACGTAGCCGGGATCGGCGAACGGCTGCTCGAGCGTGGCGGCGCCGCCGAGCCGCTCGCGGCGCTCGAGCACCAGCACCGACTGCCCGGCGCGAGCGAGGTAGGCGGCGGCCGTCAATCCGTTGTGGCCGCCGCCCACCACGACCGCGTCCCACTCGCGGGAGGCGAGCTCGGAGACCGGCGCCGGCAGGCCGACCTCGCCGAGCACGGCGGCGACCGGGTTGCCGGGCCGGAGCGTCTCCGGCAGGCGCGGGGCGCCGTCGCCACTCACACCGCCACCTCCTCGCGGCCGCGGAGGGCCTGCATGTAACGCTCGGCGACGAGCGTGTCGAAGGCGTGGACGTCGCCCTCCTCGGCCGAGTAGCGGCCGGCCACGTAGCCCTTCGTCCGCACCCCCTTCTGCGTCAGCTCGCAGACGTACCAGTCCTGGCGGTTGACGGTGTCCCAGAAGTCGGCGGCGTCGCTGGGGTCGAAGTCCTCGCGCGCCATGGTCTCCGGCTCGAAGAACCACTCGCAGGTGACCTCGGTGCGGTCGACCGCGCGCGGCCAGAGGGTGTGGAGCATCACGTAGTCGGGATGCAGCGAGACGAGCGCGTTCGGGAAGAGGGCGAAGTAGTAGACCGAGTCGACGTCCTTGCCGGTCAGCCCCGCGATCGGCGGGCGGTGCCCGGCGTGGCCCTCGCCGGTCCCCATGGTCTCGGCGTCCTCGTTCAGCGTCATCGAGCCCCCGCACCACGAGCCGGCGCCGTCGGCCGACTCGCCGCTGCGGTAGTCGCTGAGCGCGTTCAGCTCCGGATGCACTCCGGGGCAGTGCAGGCACTCGTTGTAGTTCTCGGCGATGCCCTTCCAGTTCGCGGCGACGTCGTAGACGACCCCGCGGGCGCGGTGGAGCTCGCCGAGCCGGTAGCGCTCGAGCATCGGCGCGAGGTCGCCGACGTGCTCTGCCGCCCCGGGAGCGGTGCCGTCGAGGTCGACGAGGAGCAGCCCGGCGACGACCGCGCTGCGAACCTCGAGCAGCCCCGAGCAGGAGAAGTCGAAGTCCTCGACCTCGTCCATGTGCGGAGCGGCAACGAGCGAGCCGTCGAGCGCGTAGGACCAGGCGTGGTAGGGGCAGCGGATCCGCCGTCGCACCTTCCCGGAGGTCTCCTCGACGAGGCGGGCGCCGCGGTGGCGGCAGACGTTGAGGAACGCGCGCACCTCGCCGTCCTCCCCGCGGAGGGCGAAGACGCTGCTCGGGCCGATCTCGCGCATCAGCCAGCTTCCGGGCTCGGCGATCGCCGACGCGTGCCCGAAGCAGACCCAGCCGCCGAACAGGTTCTCGATCTCCCAGTCCAGCACCGAGGGGTCGGCGAAGGCGGCGGGCGGGAGCATCGTCGCGCGCTCGACCGGCTGCAGGGTCAGCGCGATGTCGCGCGGGTCGAGGTCGAGGGCCCGGGTGCGGATCTCGGTTGCTGCCATCGGCGTCTCCTCCGGTCGTTTCGGGCGTCCCTCCAGCCGCCGAATTGACCTTGTAGTCAATTGCTCAAAGTCATGTTAGAGTGTCGCCGCGATGGAGGTCGCCACCACCCCCGAGGCCCTCGCGGAGATCCCCTTCGAGCTCGACTCCGAGACGCGCGCGATCCAGGCGCGGGCCCGCAGGTTCGCCGAGGAGGTGCTGATCCCGCTCGAGGAGAAGGCCGAGGCGCACGGCGGCAAGCTCCCCGCCGAGGACGTCGAGCACGTCAAGCGCGAGGCGACCGCCGCCCGGCTCTGCGGGCCCCTCCACTCCCCCGAGCACGGCGGCCAGGGCTTCACCCGGATGCAGTGGGCGCTCGTCGAGGAGCAGTACGGACGCACCACCAACGCGATCCACTGGCACATCCCCAACGGCTACAACGTCTGGGAGCACGCGAGCGCCGAGCACCGCAGGCGCTGGCTCGAGCCGATGCTCCGCGGCGAGGCCCGCGACGCCTACGCGGTGACCGAGCGCGGCGCCGGCTCCGACCCCTCGCGGATCGAGGCAACGGCGCACCGCACCGACGCCGGCTTCCGGATCAACGGCGAGAAGTGGTTCGTCACCTCCGGCGACGTCGCCCAGGTGCTGGTCGTGATGGCGAACGTCGTCGAGGACGGCGCCAGGCTGCCGACGCTCTTCGTCGTCGACCGCGACCTCCCCGGGATCGAGTACGTCGACGACCCCGCCTTCACCCACAGCTACCCCGACGGGCACCCGACGATCGTCTTCCGCGACGTCGAGGTCGGCCCCGGCGAGGTGATCGGCGGCATCGGCGGCGGCGATGACCTCCAGCGCGCGTGGTTCATGGAGGAGCGCCTCGCGATCGCCGCCCGCTGCGTCGGCGCGATGTGGCGGCTGCTCGACGAGACCGTCGCCTGGGCGGCGAGCCGCGAGCAGGGCGGCAGCCGCATCCTCGACTACCAGGGCGTCTCCTTCCCGCTCGCCGACTCGGCCGCCGACGCCGCCGCCGGGCGCCTGCTCGCGCTGACCGTCGCCGAGCTCGCCGACGCCGGCGCCGACCCGAAGCTCGTCCACAACAAGGCCTCGATGGCGAAGCTCTTCTGCTCCGAGCGTGCCTGGATCTGCGCCGACCGCTGCGTGCAGGCCTTCGGCGGGCGCGGCTACCTCCGCTCCAACGTCGCCGAGCGCCTGCTCCGCGAGCTCCGGGTCGACCGGATCTGGGAGGGGACCAGCGAGATCCAGCGGCTGATCGTCGCTCGCGGCCTCGAGCGGCGCGGCGTCGAGCGGATGCTGCACTAGCCAGACTGCGAGCGACATGGACCTCTCGCCGCTCCTCGAGCCTCGTTCGATCGCGGTCGTCGGCGCGACCGACCGCCCGGATGCCTACGGGCGCACGATCATCGAGAACCTCGAGCGCTTCGGCTTCGAGGGGCCGCTCTGGGGAGTGAACCCCTCGCGCGAGTCGGTCCGGTCGGTCCCCTGCGTGCCGGCGATCGCCGACCTTCCGGAGGCGGTGGACGCCGTCGCGATCGCGATCCCGGCGGTGGGCGTTCCCGCCGCCGTCGCCGAGGCCGGGCGCCGGGGCTGCGGCGGAGCGATCGTGGTCTCCGCCGGCTTCGGCGAGGTCGAGGCGGGCCGGCGGCTCGAGGAGGAGCTGCGGGCGGCTGCGACCGCGGCCGACCTCCCGGTCTGCGGGCCGAACGGCAACGGCATCGTCAACGTCCCCGCCCGATCTGGCATCTGGGGCGACTCGGTGAGGCCGCTCGAGCCCGGGCCGGTCTGCCTGATCTCCCAGAGCGGCAACGTCGCGGTGAACGCGCTCGGCTCCCACCGCGGCATCGGCTTCCACACCGTCATCTCGACCGGCAACGGCGCCGTCTGCGACGCGACCGACTGGCTGCTCGCGCTGAGCGAGCGCGACGGCGTCGGCTCGATCGGCCTCTTCCTCGAATCCGACGGGGACGGCACCCGCCTCGCCGAGGGCCTCGCCCGCTGTGCCGAGCGCGGGGTGCGCGTCGTCGTCCTCAAGGTGGGGACCTCGGAGGCCGGCGCGGTCGCCGCCTCCTCCCACACGGGTGCCCTCGCCGGCGACCAGCGCGTGTTCCGCTCGCTGATCGAGGAGGCGGGGGCGTCGGTCGCCGCGAACCCGCACGAGCTGCTCGAGCTGGCGCGGGCGCTGGCGGAGCCGCGGGCACGTCCCCGCGGCGACGGCGGGCTCGCGATCCTCACCTGCTCCGGCGGCGACTCGGGGATCTCAGCCGACGAGGCGGAGCGGCTCGGCGTCGAGCTTCCCCCGCTCGGGGAGGGAACGGCGCGACGCGTTCGCGAGCTGCTGCCGGAGGCGGCGACCGTCGCCAACCCGCTCGACTACACCTCGATGATCTGGGCGGAGACGGAGCGGCTCCGCGACATCGTCGTGGCGACCGGATCGGACCCGGCGATCGATCAGCTGCTGATCTTCCACGACACCCCCGAGGACCTCTCGCCCGATGCCCAGGAGAGCTGGGACGCCACCCGCGAGGGCCTGGCGAGCGGCGGTGCGGAGTCCGGGGCGGCGGCGCTCTTCGCCTCCACCCTCCCCGACCTGATCGACGAGGGGCTGATCGGCAAGCTCGCCGCGGAAGGGATCGCCGCCGTCGGCGGGCTCAGCACCGCGGTCCTCTGCGCGCGCGAGCTCCGCCGGCCGCCGGCCGATCCAGGGCGCCTGCGGGAGATCGCCGCGGCAGCGACGCGGCACCCGGCCGAGAGCGCCGAGACGTGGCTCGGCGAGGCGACGGCGAAGGAGCTCCTGGCCGCGGCGGGAGTGCCGGTTCCCGCCGGCCGCCACGCCACCGGCGTCGCCGACTGCCGGACCGCCGCCGCCGAGCTCGGCTGGCCGCTGGCGCTCAAGCTCTCCTCCCCGTCGATCCAGCACAAGAGCGACGTCGGCGCGATCGAGCTCGGGATCGCCTCAGAGGCGAAGCTCGAGGCGGCGGCGGAGCGCCTGCTCGCGCTGCCCGAGGCGTCCGGCGCCGAGCTGCTCGTCGAGGCGATGGCGCCGCCCGGCGTCGAGTTGATCGTCGCCGCCCGCGCCGACGGCGTCGTCCCCGCGCTGATCGTCGGCCTCGGTGGGATCTGGACGGAGGCCCTGAGCGACGTCGCGGTGATCCCGCTCCCGGCCGGTCCCGAACGGGTGGAGCTGGCGCTGCGCGGACTCACCGCCGCCCCACTGCTGACGGGCGGCCGCGGCGGTGAGGCGGTCGATCTGGCGGCGGCCGCGACCGCCGCCTCCCGGATCGGCGAGGCGCTGATCGACCAGGGCCTGGCGCTGCTCGAGGTCAACCCGCTGATCGTCTCGCCGGCGGGCGCGGTGGCCGCCGACGCAGTCGCTCGCCGCTGAATCTAGGCTGCGGTGAAGCGCACCGGGAGCGACTCGACGCCGTAGATCCCGCTCACGTTCTGCAGCTCGGCCTCGCCGTCGGGCTCGAGGTGCTCGATCCGCGCGGCGAGGAACGCCAGCGCCTCGGCGATCTCGGCGCGGGCGAGGTTGCGGCCGACGCAGAAATGGATGCCCGCGCCGAAGGTGAGTGAGCGGGACGAGCCGCGGTCGGCCGTGATGTCGAACTCGTCCGGCTCGTCGAAGGCCTCGGGATCGCGGTTCGCCGTGAAGGCGCAGACCGTGACGACCGTGCTCGCCGGGAACGTGACGCCGTCGTATTCGACGTCCTCGGTCAGGAGCCGGGCGGTGAACGGGGTGATCGGCTCATATCTGACCGCCTCGTCGACCGCCTTCAGCGCCAGCTCCTCGGGATCGCGGCGCAACGCCTCCCACTGGTCGAGGTGCTCGGCGAGCAGTCGCAGGGCGTGGGCGAGCTGGCTCTGGCTCGTGTCGACGCCGCCGACGAGGATGTTCAGGACGAGGTTCTCGAGCTCGACCTGGGAGAGCTTGTCGCCCTCCTCCTCGGCGGTGATCAGCGCCGAGATCAGGTCGTCGGCGGGCGAGCTGCGGCGGCGCTCGATCAGCGGTCGCACCCACTCGTAGAACTCGCCGGTCTTGCGCTGCATCGTCTCGAGCTGGGCCGGGTCGGCGAGCGCGATCGGGTCGAACTGGCGCTGGATCCACATCGACCAGTCGTGGAGCCGCTCGGCGTCCTCGGCCGGAGCTCCCATCACCGCCGCGATGACACGCGCCGGGTAGGGACGAGTGAGGGACCCGACGAGGTCGGCGCGTCCCTCTCCCGCCACGGGCTCCCAGAGCTCGGCGAGGATCTCGCGCATCGCCGGGCGGTAGCGCTCGATCGCGCGCGGGGCGAGCGCCGGGTTGACGAGCTTGCGAAGGCGGCCGTGGTCGGCGCCGTTGAGGTTGATGATGTTGTGGTCGACCTGCTCGCGCAGCGGCCCGTCGGTGACCCCGAACAGGTCGGCGAGCAGCACGCCGGGGAAGATCGCCGCCTTCGTCCGCAGGAAGAACTCGCCCGCCTCGCGGTCGAGGACGATCGTCGCAAGCGGCGCCCGCGCCAGCCACTCGCCCGAGTCCCGCAGCTCCCGCATCGCATCGTGCCAGCGCTCGCCGCTGAGCCCGGGATCGGCCGGGTCGATCTCGGGCAGCTCGAGGTCACCGAGGGCGGTCATCTCTGCGTCCCGACCCTATCCGGCCTTGTCAACCCCTTGCCGGGAAGAGGCCGGGCCCGCCCCTCAGCGCTCACCACCCCGTAGCGGACGCGGGGCACGTCCGCCGCCTCGATGACCCGCCGGACCTCGAGCTCGACATGGCCCCTCGAGGTGCTCGAAGAGCCGCTGCCCGGCGCCGAGATCGCTCGAGTCGGGCAACCGCTCAGGCCGGCTTGCCGGCCTCGAGCCGCTCGGCCGCGTGGGTGAGGCCGTCGCGAAGGATCTCGGTGATCTCCTCGAAGAGCGCGGCGTCGGCGACGAGCGGCGGCGCGATCTGGACGATCGGCTCGGCGCGGTCGTCGAGGCGGCAGATCATTCCCTTCTCCCAGAGGCGGTCGGAGAGGACGTCCTTGAGCAGCCAGCCCGCCTCCTCCTCGGTCAGCGCCTCGCGGGTCGACTGGTCCCTGACGACCTCGATCGCGAAGAAGTGGCCCATGCCGCGGACGTCGCCGACGATCGGGATGTCGCTCAGGCCCTCGAGCAGCGCGCGCGCCTTCGGCTCGTTGGCGCGGACGTTGTCGAGCACGTTCTCGCGCTCCATGATTCCGATCGCCGCCAGCGCGATCGACGCGCCGACGGGATGGCCGCCGAAGGTGATGCCGTGCAGGTAGTCGGCCTTGCCGGTGAGGAAGGGCTCGGCGATCCGGTCGCTCATGAGCAGGCCGCCCATCGAGAAGTGGGCGGCGGTGAGTCCCTTGGCGAAGGTGATCATGTCCGGCTGGGAGCCGAGGCGCTGGGCGCCGAACCACTCGCCGATCCGCCCGAAGGCGCAGATCACCTCGTCGGAGACGAGCAGGATCCCGTAGCGGTCGCAGAGCTCGCGCAGGCCGTCCCAGTAGCCGGCCGGCGGGGTGATCGAGCCGCCCGCGTTCTGGACCGGCTCCATGATGATCATCGCGATCGTCTCCGGCCGCTCGAACTCGATCACCTCCTCGATCTCCTCGAGCAGCGCCTTCGTGAAGGCGGCCTCGTCGCCGCCGGCGGGATGGCGGTAGGCGTTGGTCGAGGAGACGTGCTGCGTCTCGATGGCGAGCGGCTCGAAGGCGGTGCGGCAGACCGGGATGCCGGTGAACGAGAGCGCTCCCATCGAGGTGCCGTGGTAGGCGTCACGGCGGGCGATCACCTTCCGCCGCGAGGGCTCGCCGTTGGCCTGGTGCCACTGGCGGGCGAGCTTGTAGGCCGACTCGACCGACTCCGAGCCGCCGGAGGTGAAGAACGTGCGCTCGAAGCCCGCGGGCGCGAGCTCGGCGAGCTTGGTCGCGAGCTCGATCGCCGGCGGATGGGCGGTCGTCCAGTTCGTCGTGAACGGGAGCGTCGCCATCTGCGCGGCCGCCGCGGCGCCGATCTCCTCGCCGTGGGAGTGGCCGAGGTTGGTGCAGTAGAGGCCCGAGAGGCCATCGATGTAGCGGTTGCCGGCGTCGTCGTAGATGTGGCAGCCGTCGCCGCGGACGAGGACGGGGATGTCCGCGGCGTCGAGCGTCATGTCGGAGAAATGCAGCATCAGGTGCTGCTTCGCGAGGTCCTGGAGGTGGCTCATCGCGGGGGAGCATAGCCGTCGGGCCCACGGTATTGACCTTGTAGTCAATAGGACAATGTGTGATAGGTTCGCGCCCATGGAGAGCACACACGCGCCGACGTCGCCTGCCCAGACCAACTCCTCGAACGGCGGCCCGCCCGCGACCGGAGGCGGCTCCTGGGACGCGATCGTCGTCGGCGGCGGGCACAACGGCCTCACCACCGGCGCCTACCTCGCCAAAGCCGGGCTGCGGACGCTGATCCTCGAGCGCCGCCACATCCTCGGCGGCGCCTGCGTGACCGAGGAGGTCTGGCCCGGCGCCCGCGTCTCCCGTGCGTCATACGTGGTGTCGATGCTCCAGCCGAAGGTCGTCGCCGACCTCGAGCTGAAGCGCTTCGGCTACGAGGCGCACCCGCTCGACCCCGCCTACGCCGCGATGACTCCCGACGGGCCGATCGTCTTCCACGACGACTCCGTCAGGACCGCGAAGGGCATCGAGAAGTTCAGCCGCAGCGACGCGGCCCGCTTCGTCGAGTTCGAGGACCTGCTCTTCATGGCCGCCGACTTCGTCCGGCCGATGATGATCCGCCAGCCCCCCGCCCTCGGCTCGAAGGCGCCGATGGACGTCGCCGGCGTGCTCCGCGAGGCGGCGCGCATCGGCGGCATGAAGCGCCGCGACGTCGAGCAGCTCGTCCGCATCTTCACGATGTCGGTCGGCGACCTCCTCGACTCGTTCTTCGAGAACGACTACCTCAAGGGCTCGATGGCCTCGACGGGGGTCGTCGGCGTCTGGGCCGGCCCCTACACCCCCGGCACCGCCTACAACCTGCTCCACCACGCGCTCGGCGAGCTCGACGGCAACGTCGGCTCATGGGGCCAGGTGATCGGCGGGATGGGCGCGATCAGCGAGGCGATCGCCGCCTCCGCCCGCGCCGCCGGCGCCGAGATCCGGACCAGCGCCGAGGTCGTCTCGATCGACTCGGTGGATGGGCGCGTCACCGGCGTCACCCTCGCCGACGGGACCGTGGAGCGGGCGCCGATCGTCGCCTCCGGCGCCCACCCGAAGACGACGATCCTCGACCTCGCCGGCGGCGAGAAGTTCCCCGAGGAGGTCCGCGCCGACATGGAGGCGTACCGCACCCGCGGCGCCTCGGTGAAGGTCAACATGGTGCTGAGCGAGCCGCCGCGCTACGAGGGGCTGACCGAGGAGGAGTCGCGGCACCTGCTCACCGCCGGCGTCAACTGGTGCCCGTCGCTTCAGTACCTCGAGCGCGCCTGGCAGGACGCCCAGCGCGGCGTCCCGAGCGAGCAGCCCTACGTCGAGATGGAGGTGCCGAGCTCGGTCGACCCCTCGCTGACCGACGACGACCGCTGGATCGCGACGATGTTCACCCAGTACGGCCCGACGGAGAAGGAGCAGTGGCCGGAGGGCGCGCGCGAGCGCTACGCCGACACCTGCATCGCCGACATCGGCCGCTTCGCGCCGAACCTCCCCGGCGCGGTCGTCGAGCGCGAGGTGCTGGCGCCGCCCGATCTCGAGGACATCTTCGGCCTCGTCGACGGCTCGATCTTCCAGGGCGAGCAGGACATCGCGCAGATGGCCTTCATGCGGCCGGCGCCGTCGCTCGCGCAGTACGCGACGCCGCTCCACGGCCTCTACCTGTGCGGCGCCGGGACGCACCCCGGCGGCGGGGTCATGGCGGCCAGCGGTCACAACGCCGCGCAGCGGATCCTCAAGGACCGCCGCGGGCTCGCAGGGCTGCGCGGGCGGCTGAGCCGCCGGCGCGCGACCGCCTGACGGCGGCCTGGTCCCTACAGCACGAAGAGAACGACGACGACGACCAGGATCGCAGCGAGCACGAGGACAACCGGCAGGGGGTTGTCGTTGAGCCACTGCGATGCCGAGCCACCCTTCGCCTTCGGCTTCGCCGGCTTCGGCGTCGCCCTCGCGGGCGCCGGAGTCGTCGCGGCGGGCGCGGCCGGAGCCGCTGGAGTCGGAGCAGGAGCCGGCGCTGCCGCCTGCTGCTGCGTTCCCGGGTGAGTCTGGTCGGTCCAGCTCGTCCCATCCCACCAGCGATACCCCGGACCGCTCGGGTCCTGATACCAGCCGGGCTGCGGGCCGGAGCCCTGGGTCATCTGATCGGACATGGATTCCTCTTCGGTTCGGACTGGGGTCGGCTTTAGCCCCTTTGCCCGATTCGACGGAGGTGGTGCGTGTCCTGCGCGATTGGCCCAGTGTCTCGGTGTGCATCGGCCACGACGGGGTAGTGGCAGGGCATGGACTATCTACCGCTCGGCCGCACCGGCATGAACGTCAGCCCTCTCTGCCTGGGGGCGATGATGTTCGGCGCCTGGGGCGAGCCCGACCATCAGAAATCGATCGAGATCATCCACCACGCGCTCGATGCGGGGATCAACTTCATCGACACCGCCGACGTCTACTCCCAGGGAGAGTCGGAGGAGATCGTCGGCGAGGCGCTCGCCGGCGGCCGCCGCGACGACGTGGTCCTCGCGACCAAGTTCCACGGCCAGATGGGCAAGCCGCGCGACGCCGCCTTCGGCGATCCCGGCGGCGGACCCAACGAGCGCGGCAACTCCCGCCGCTGGATCTTCATGGAGGTCGAGAACAGCCTCCGCCGGCTGCAGACGGACTGGATCGACCTCTACCAGGTTCATCGCCCCGAACGCGAGACCGACGTCGAGGAGACCCTCTCGGCGCTGACCGACCTCCAGCGTCAGGGCAAGATCCGCGCCTTCGGCTCCTCGACCTTCCCAGCCCACGAGATCGTCGAGGCGCAGTGGGTCGCCGAGCGGCGAGCGCTGAGCCGGTTCGTGACCGAGCAGCCGCCCTACTCGATACTCGCGCGTGCCGCGGAGGCCGACGTGCTGCCGGTCGCCGAGCAGTTCGGGCTTGGCGTCATCCCCTGGAGCCCGCTCGCCGGCGGCTGGCTCACCGGGAAGTACCGAAAGGGCGGGGACGCCCCATCCTCCCACCGCTCCGAGCGGATGCCGGCCCGCTACGACCTCGACGATCCCGAGAACCAGCGCAAGCTCGACGCGGCCGAGGAGCTCGCCCAGCTCGCCGACGACGCCGGGATCTCGATGATCCACATGGCGCTCGCGTTCGTCGCCCAGCACCCGGCGGTGACCGCACCGATCATCGGGCCGCGGACCATGGACCACCTCGAAAGCCAGCTCGGCGCCGCCGAGGTCACCCTGAGCGCCGACGTGCTCGACCGCATCGACGAGATCGTCCCGCCGGGCGAGACCCTCGCCAGGGCCGACCGCGGCTGGGTCCCGCCGGCGCTCTCGGACCCGTTCATGCGCCGCCGGCGCGTCGCCTGAGCGCGCTCAGGCGGGGACCGCGTCGGCCAACAGCACGCGCGCCGCGTTGCGCCCGTTGGTGGCGATCACGCTGCCGCCCGGATGCGTCGCGGCGCCGCAGAAGTAGAAGCCGGGGATCGGGGTCCGCGGCGTCAGCCGGTGCTCCCACATCTGCTCGGGGAGGACGTCGCCCTGGAAGATGTTGCCGCCGGTCAGGCCGATCCGCTGCTCGACGTCGGGCGGGCCGAGGACGTCGGTCTCGATCAGGCAGTCGCGGATGTCGGGGGCGAAGCGCTCGATCATCGCGACGATCTGCTCGCCGACCTCATCGCGGCGCGAGTCCCAGTCCCCCTCGCTCATCTCGTAGGGGACGAACTGGGAGAAGACGCTCATCAGGTGCATCCCCTCCGGCGCCGGCGTCGGGTCGTAGCCGGTCTGGCAGTAGACCTCGCCGAAGCTCACCGACGGCTCTCCCGCCTTGCAGCGCTCGAAGGCCTCCTGGGCGGCGTCCATGCCGTCGCCGACGTCGATCTGCGACCGCGCCGGCCAGCTCTCCCCCGGCGCCGCGGTCCAGCTCGGCAGCCGCTTCAGCGCCGCGTTCAGCTTCACCGTCGGGCTGCGCGTCTTCCACTCCTCGAGGCGGCGGCGGTAGTCGGAGTCGATCGGAGCGTCGCCGAGCAGCCGCAGCGCCACCTTCGGGTCGGCGTTGCAGAGCACGCTGCGGGCGCGGATCGTCGTCCCGTCCTCGAGCTCGACGCCCTCGCCGGGGTCGATCGCCGCCACGGGCACCCCGCAGGCGAGCACCGCGCCCGCCCCCTGGGCGGCGTCGGCAATCGCGAAGGAGACCATCCCCATCCCGCCCTCGACGTAGCCCCACGACGACGACTCGCCGTCGAGCGAGCCCTGGCGGTGCATCAGCTTCACCCCCGCCGTTCCCGGGTCGTAAGGACCCGCCCAGGTGCCGATCACGCCGCCGCCGAACAGCGAGTCCTTGAGCCGCTGATCGGAGACGTAGCGGTTGATCACCGAGGCGACCGAGTCCTCGAAGACGACGCCGATCATCTCCTCGTCGCCGCCCAGCATCGCCTCGATCTCATCGCGCGTCGGCGACTCCCCCTCCCACGCGTCGCGCTCGCCGTGGCGCAGGCGCAGGCGGATCTCGCGGAACAGGCGGCCGTAGGCCCAGTAGCCGTCTATGTCGGCCTTCGAGACGCCGAGCGCCTCGAGCGACGCCTGCGTCCGCGCGTCGTCCTGGAACTCGCCGAACGAGGTGCCGTCCTCGAACGGCACCCACATGTCGGGGTCGGCGAGCCAGTAACGCAGCCCGCGCTCCTTCAGCCCGAGCTCGGCGATCACCTTGCGGTCGAGCAGCCCGATCACGTAGGCGCAGGGGGAGCAGACGAAGCGCTCGTCGGCGAAGGGCCGCTCCAGCGTCGCCGCGCCGCCGAGCCGCTCCCGCCGCTCGAGCACGAGCACCGACTGGCCGGCGCGGGCGAGGTAGGCGGCCGCGGTGAGGCCGTTGTGGCCGCCGCCGACGACGACCGCGTCCCAGTCGCGGGAGGCGAGGGAGGAGACGGGCTCGGGGAGGCCGACCTCGCCGAGCTTGGCGGCGATCGCGTTCATCGAGTCGAGTATCGCTGAGGTAGGGCGTTTCCCGCGTCATCCGCAAGGCAGAAGATCGCCCACGCGATACGCCGGAGGGGCCGAGCGACGTCCAACGTTGCCAGCAAGATCGTTTCTCGTCGCTCGTCTCCACTCGTACCCGCGTGCCCGATCTCTACCTCCCCTTCATCGGCCTGATCGCGCTGCTGACGATCACCCCCGGGCCCGACATGCTGCTCGTCCTCCGCAACGGGCTGCGGGGAGGCAGCCCGGTCGCCTGGGCGACGGGGTCGGCTGCTGCACGGGGATCGCGATCCATGCCGTCGCCGCGACGCTCGGGCTCTCGGCGCTGATCGCCGCCTCGGCGGAGGCGTTCACGGTGCTGAAGATCGCCGGCGCGGCCTACCTGATCTGGCTCGGCGCCGGCTCAATCGCCGCGACCTTCGGCTCCGGCGGCGACAGCGCGACCCGGCTGAGCGAGCTCGCCCGCGCGAGCGGAGCGGGCGGTGAGGAGATCGGCCGCCGCACCGCCTTCCGCCAGGGGCTGCTCTCGAACCTGCTCAACCCGAAGATCGCGATCTTGTTCGTGACGCTGCTGCCGCAGTTCGTCGCCGACGGCGAGCCGCGAGTCGAGACGACGGCGATCCTCGCGGCGACGTTCGTCGCCGTCGGGCTGATCTGGATGCGGATCTACTCGCTGGCGATCGGGCCCGCCGCGCGCCTGCTGCGCCGCAGCGCCGTCGGCACCTGGGTCGAGCGGGTGACCGGGGCGCTGCTCGTCGCGCTCGGCGCCGGCGTCGCCCTCGAGCAGCGCTAGTAGTAGATGTCGGGCCGGTCCCGGTTCCGCGACTTGACCGTGCGCTGCACCCAGGGGATCACGAGCAGCAGCCCGAGCACGACCACGACGACGATCCCGGCCGGGCCCTTGAGCGCGTCGATCACGTCGCCGAGCCGCGCCTCGATCGCGCCGGTCGGGCTGAGCCCGAACGCGAGGGCGGGCTGCGCCCGCCCGGAGGCCTGACCGCTGTTGACGGTGACGAAGTAGGTGCCGTCCTCGTCGACGTCGATCGAGCTGAAAAGCTGCGCCGCGCCGGCGTCGGAGTCCTCGGGCTGGCCGGTGCGCGTCGAGCTCTCGAGGACGTCGCCGTCGGCCGTCCTCACCGAGTAGGTCAGGTCCTCCGGCAGCACCAGAGAGCCGGTGTCGACCTCCTCGGCGTAGGAGACGTCGACCTCGCCGCTGTCGAGCTCGATCTCCGCCCCCTCGCTTGGGACGGGAACGCTGCCGTAGTAGGCGGGGTCGCCCTCGAAGGCGGCGACGAGCAGGTAGATGCCGAGGGCGACGATCGCGATGGCGATGACGGCGCCGACCCCGATCAGTCCGGACTCGGAGGAGAGGGAGCGGGCGGGGCGGTCAGGCACGGCGGGATCATCCCAGCGCGGGCGGACCGGTCGGACGGGCGCTACGGGTCCCGGAAGACGGAATAGTCGCCTACCCGGCGCCAGCGAGTCGCAGGCTCGCCATCGATCTCGATCCCTTCCTGAGCCGGATCGTTCGGTGGAGCGTGAGCTGATTGCCGAGCTCGTCCGTGAAACGACCAACGGCGTCGATCTCGACAGGTCGTCCCCGCTTGAGCGCCCGGTCGATCCTGCGATTCAGCGTGTGCGAGGCCCGGAGCGTCGTGGATGTGCGAGCAGCACTGGCGAGCGAGATCGTGGTTGGCCCCAGCGAGGCAGATCGCTCAGCGAGCCGCACCCGCGCAGCGAGCTCGACCTCTCCCGGCTCGCCGAGGCCGACGATGAGCCTGAGGGTCAGCCGCCTTCCGGGGCGCTGGAACTCGCCTCGGAGAGCTGCACCGGTTACCCCTCGGTCAACACGAAAACGGCGCGTGGCCGGCGTCGGATCGAGAATGCCCGCGGCATCCCTCGCGCGAACGCGGAAGGTGTGAACCCCCCTGAAAAGGTCGCCGTAGCGGATGGGGCTCTGACACGGAGAGAAGGCCCTGCCGTCGAAGGAGCACTCGAGGGTGCTTTCCTCAGTCGCGGAGACGGCGAAGACGGCGATACTCGAGCGCGTGCGCTCAGGCGGGCCTGAGATGATGGCGCTGTCCGGCGCGACGGTATCGACGGTGAAGGCCCTCGTCGCCGGCGAGACGTCGACGTTGCCGACCGCATCCTTTGCGCGGACGCGGAAGGTGTGCGGGCCGTCGCTCAGCGGGGAGCCGAGCGCGTGCGGGGACCTGCATGGCGAGAAGGCCCCGCCGTCGATCGCGCACTCGAAGCCCCCTCCCCCGGCCTGGGCGCTGAAGGTGAACCTCGGCGTCGCGTCGTTTGTCGGGCCAGCTGGCCCGGAGTCGATGGTCGTGCCCGGCGGCGTGCAGTCGGCGTTGATCATCACCGTGTCCTCACGACGGAAGCTCGTGTCGTAGGCCTCCCCCACCCCGGCGATCGTGATCACCTTCGAGCCGTCGCTCGTGGCCTCCACGGTCCAGATGTGCTCCTCCGAGGTCGAGCCGGTCTCAAGGGTTCCGCCGGAGACGCTCTGGGTGGGCGTGCCGGAGACGAGCTCCACACCGGCGGGGAGCTCGATGCCAACGGCCGCGCTCGAGGCGTCGAGATCCGGCGAGGCGTTGGCGAGCGTGCTCGAGATCGTCACCGGGGTCGAGCAGCTGACCGCGCCCGCCGGCGAGGCCTGGGCGTCGGGCCGAACGGTCGGCGAGACGAGCGGATCGAGAGGAGCAGCTGCGGCGATTGCAAACGGCTCGGCCGCCGCCCCGTCGATCGTCGAGGCCGACTGCACCTTGTAGGTGATCTCCTGCGTCCCGCCCGACGGCGCGCGGACCTGTTCGACGGTGTCGTTCGGGTCGATCGCGTCGGGACCGGGGTCGATCGTCGTGTCGGGAGAATCGAACGCCGGCGGCGGAGTGACCTCGGAGCCGTCGGGCCGGTACTGGTGCAAGTCGAGGTTGCTCTGCGTGTACCTGAGGTCTGGCGTGCCTGGGATTCGGGAAGCCGACGAAGAAGCCGCGCATCTGGAACGCCATCGTCGCCTTCGCACCGGCGGGCACCGTGCGCGCGATAGAAGGCCGCCTCCCCTCGGGGACCGCGCCGAGCTCGTAGTAGCCGCGCTGGGCGAGCGCGGTCGTCAGGTCGAGCTCGCCCCAGCCGACCTCGGGCCGCCAGCCGGTCTGCGGCGCAGTCCAGCCGTGCAGGCCGGTGTTCGTGCCGTCCCAGTCGCGGGCGCTGTTGATCAGGATCGCGCGCTGCGGCCATCGGGTCGGTGATCCCGGCTCCCTCGAGCAGGGTCATCGCGCCGGCGACGTGGGGCGAGGAGAAGGACGTCCCCGTCATCCCCGTGTAATCGGGATTAGACGGCGGGTTGTTCCAGTCGGCGTCCGCGCTGATGACCGAGCCGCCGGGTGCTGTGAGGTCGGGCTTCTTCCGCCCGGCAGGTGTCGGCCCGCGCGAGCTGACCCCGAGGACGACGTCGTCGGTGGAGGTCACGGTGCCGACGTCGTTATAGCCGGCAACGCTCATCGTGTTGCGACCCATGTTCTGCACGGTCGGCGAGCCGTCGATGTTCTCATTGCCCGCGGAAAGGGCTTGGCTGACACCGAAGACCGCGGTACGCACGTCGTCACCGTCGCCGTCGTTGTCGTTAACTTCGGAGCCCCCGAAGCTCGAATTGGTCACCTCGACAGGGTCACTCGCACCGCGGGACTTCGTCGACTGTGAAGCCGAGCTGGAACGCGCGATCGCCATTCACCATCCGGTCGAGCCCGTAAGCCACCCCGCGGAAGGTGAGCGTCCTGAGAAGCAAGGACGCCTGCCGTGTGAGTGCCGTGGTCAGTGACCTGATGGTCGGGTCGTTATCGAGGCGCATCCCGGCGAAAGCCGGGTGCGTAGTGTCGGGCAGCTCGCTCGTACACGCCCGCATCTGCCGGCACGGTGTCGCTCGGCCTGGTGCCACCGGTGTGACCGGCCGCCCACCACGACGGGCGCGCCGACGGCCTGGTAGCCGATCCCGGACAGAGGCGTCGCCTTCGGGACCTCACTGACGGCCTGGACGTCGGGCAGGCTGCTGAGCTCGCCGATCGCGGAGGAGGGGAGAACAGCATCGATCGAGGCCGGGGCGATGCTCGGTCGAGACGACCCTCCCCCGTACGTCGCGGATCTCGCGCGGCGACGTTGTCGACGTAAGCGCTTGTCTCATCGGCCTGCGGCTGCAGCTGGTCGACCGCGCACTCGTAGGATGCCTCGGCGTCGCGAGCGGTGGCTTTCTCGGCAGCAGTGATGCGTCTGGGCACGGCAAGGGCACGGCGGCTGACTCACCGGCGCCGGTGCAGGGCTGCAGCTGCTTGGCGTAACGGGGCCTCGCCGCCGCCTCGAGCAGCGGCTGCGAGCGCAGCAGGACCTCGACGCGGACGCGGCCGCGATCCTGCGCGAGCCCGGGATCGACGCCGCGGTCCGACCAAGTCTCCGCCGGCGGCAGCGAGGGCACCTCGATCGACGGCCCGCTCGAGCGAGCGCCGGCGCTCGCGCCGAGGGCGAACACGACGGCGGCGGCCGCACCGACGACGGCCACGAGGAGCCTCCTCGACCCCCCGGCGGGCGATGCCGCGTCTCCGTGGTGTGCTCTCACTCCGATCACTTATCGGCTGCGTGGCGGCTTCGGAAAAGCCGTGACACAAGGTAAAGCGCCCACGGGCGCTGCACGCCCCTTTCCTGGACAAACGATCCAGAACGTGCGAAGAGGCTGGGCACGCAAGAACCCGGTCTCTGAGCACATTGTGTGGTGGAGCCCGGCGCCGCCGGGTGGCTGCGGCCGAGCTCCCCACACGTTCGCCGGTCAGGGCGTGACGGTCACCTTCCTGACCTTCGACTTCGCCGGTAGGTACGGGAAGCCACGCTCCGGCAGGACCTTCGCGCGGAACTCATAGGTCACCGCGCGCGGGTAGTCCGCCGTGAACTTGTAGGGCAGCCTGAACCTGCCCTTCTTGTTCGTCCGGATCGACTTCCCGACCGCCTTCCAGCGGCGGCCGATGTGGACCTGGACCTCGAGGCGCTTACCGCGCTTGGTCAGCCGCGCGCCCTTGGTCCCGATCTTGCCGCTGAAGGTGATCCCCTTGCGGGAGCTGACCCGCTTCGGCACCTTCAGCTGCACCTTGCCCTTGACCCGGAGCTTCGCGGCGGCGGAGCTCGAGCCGAGGTAGCGGCGATCGCCGGCGTAGCGCGCCGCGATCGTCCGCGACGGGCCCTTCGGCAGCGTCACCGAGAATCGGCCGTCGCCGTCGGTCGCGACGACGGTCGTCCTCGCCGGGGTCTTCGACCCCTCGCCATAGGTCTCGGTGACGATGACCTTGGCGCCGGCCACCGGGCCGCCGCTCTGACGGACCAGCGAGCCGGTGACCTTCGCCCCCTTGCCGTACTTGACCCGGGCCGAGGACTTGCCGTTGACCTGTAGGTCGACGACGTCGGTGAGCGCCCGAAAGGGCCGACGACCTTCATCAGCTCGCCGTTCTGCTTCCGGTTCGACGAGACCGTGTTGCCGGCCTTGTCGGTGGCCTGGGCCCGGAACTCGTAGGTGACTCCCGGGCGCATGTCGCCGGAGTCGACCCGAGCGATCAGCTGCTCGTAGCGGAGGGCGGTGTCGAGCGCCTTCCACGAGCTGCCGCCGGCCTGGCGGTAGCTGATCGTCCCGGTGACCACGCCGCTGAGCGCGTCGGAGACCGGCGCGACCAGCTTGTCGGGGTCGTCGGGATCCTGGCCGTTGGTGAACGCGGCGCGCGGATCGGTCTCGTCGATCCGCACGGGCGCCGTGCGCGGCGTGGCATCCGTGTTCCCGGCGAGGTCGCGGCCCCAGAACTTGACCTGGTGTTCGCCCTCGCGTCCGACCTGAGCCGAGCTCGTCGCGCCAACGCTCGAGACGACGGGCTGACCGTCGACCTGCACGAACGTCGCGGGCGGTGCGTCGTCCGGGAATTCGTCGGTGTCGGTCATGCCGGAGAGCGCGTCGTGCGCGATCGCCGTCACCTCGACCGGGTGGTTGATCCACTTGCCGTTGCCGTCGCCCTGCAGCTGCGTCACCGGATTGGTGAAGTCAGCCTTGAGCGACGTGTGCTTGACCTCGGTCGCACGCATGCCGGATCCCGAGACGGGAACGACGTGGACGTAGTTGGCGCCCTCGGAGAGGTCGCCGGCGTGGAGCGTCCGCTCCGGTTGTCGCGGCCTACCTCGGTCAGCGTCCGCCGCAGACTCGTGGATCCGCGCACCGGTGCAGGGGTCGCTGTCCTCGCTGGTGTTGACCGTGACGCGGTAACCGCCGATGCCGGAAGGTGGAACGCGTTCCTCTTTGACGTCGTCCCACCGCTGGAGATAGCCGTCGGCGAGCTCCTGACGGTTGATCCACCCGTTGGCCTTGCCGGGCCTGCGGATCCGGGACCGTGTTGTCGAACTTCAGCCGCACGCTCTGCGAGGCCGCTCCGATTTGGCTGGTCCGGTTCCCGGCCGCGTCGATCAGGTAGATCTGCGCGGAGTAGGCGCCCTTCGCCGGGACCTGGACGTTGTTGATGTGGTCGATGTTCTGGCCCTGGTACAGCGAGCTGTTGTCGTAGCTGTCGCCGACGATCCGCAACTCGGCGGCAACGATCGGCGACGAGTTCGGTGGCTGCGGACGGTTCGACCAGCCGAGGTCGAAGTCGTTGTCGCGGTGCCAGTCCTCGCCGCCGTCGACCGACGGACTTGCGACTGACCCGGGGTCGATCGTGTCGACCTTGATCGTGTTGGACGAGCAGGTCGACTGCGGGTCGGTCCCGTATTCGCTGACGCAATGCTGGATCGTGTTGTCGCCCTGCACGAACGGCGCGTTGGTGATGTCGAGCGACGAGCTCCCGAACGTCGCGGCGGGGCACGGCCCCATCCGAGTCGCCGTGCCGGTGTTGTCGAACTGCCCGGCGTTGTTCGGGCAGTAGCCGTCAAGGTCGACTCCCGTGCCATTGACGAGGGTGCCGCCAGCGTGCACACCCGCGCCGACGTCGGAGACGACGTAGGTGGTCATGGTCGTGTTGCCGCCCTGCCAGCCGTTGAGCGCGGGCCCGCCGATCACGGGCGCCGCCGGCGCCCTCGTGTCCTCCATGGTGAACGTGATCTGGCCGAACTTCGCGAAGGTGCCGGTGCTGGCCTCGCAGTTGGCGGCGTCACGAGTGCAGGCCACCCCGATCCCCAACCGATCGACCGGCGTCTGACCGGCGCCCGCGAGGTTGAAGCTCGCATCGAAGCCGAGGCCGGACCCCTGAGAGTGTGCGAGCCAGGTGTCGGTCGCGTTGCCGGGCCGGCTGGCGCTCACGTATGACTGCTGGCCGTTCGGGTTGTTGCTCGAGAACAGCGAGTAGTTGCCGACCGCCTGGTTGATCTGGGTACCGGTTGGCGCCCTGAACATCCACTGGCGGTATGCGTTCGGCGCGACCGCTCCCGACGACCCCGCCTGCAGGAACGAGCTCCCGCCACAGAAGTTGTCGAGGCGCGGACCGGTGGAGTTGCCCTCCTGGACCGCGTCGGGTGCGCCGAACCCGTTCCAGCACTCGTGCACGTTGTAGGTGCTGGCGTCCGCGGTGCTGACCGGGATCAAGCAGAAGGCGGTCGCGATCAGTGTCGGGATCGCCCTCATTGGGATGCGGTCGATCAGATTGGGCAACGTGGTCCTCCCTCCTCGTTGACTTCCTGGATGCAGTCGTTGCGGCGGCGCCCCGTCACGGTCCGAACTCCTCCGACGCAATCGATCCAGAGCCGCTTGACGTTCCACCGGTCTGCGGAGGCGCGGGGGCGGGTTCCGGTGCGGCGGCCGGAGCAGAGGCCATCGGATCGAACTCCTCCTGGGCTGGCGAGACCGCGACGGGGGTGATCTGCTCGACCGGATCGGATGGCTCGGGGGACGGCGGCTCAGGGGGGACCGGATCCTCGGGCTCTGAGGGCGGATCCGTGGGCGGGGCAGTCGGCGATTCTTCTCGACCCAATGTGACAGCCGGGGTCGCGGCCACCGTCCGCTGAGGTCGCGCGTGATCATTCCCGACACCCCCCTCCCCGCCGCGCATTTCCGGCAGAACGTTGCGAATCGGGATGTCAGGAACAACCCCGGTAGCGACGCACGCCCCGGCGGCGGCGGTCACCCCGATGCATGCCAGGGCCGCCTTGCCGGCGCCGCCGAGGCTCGCGAGCTTCGCGATGACGCCTGCTCCGGCGACTCCCGAGCCGCGGAGCCCACCGGTGCCGGCGATGTTGCCGACGGCCGCGGCGGCCTGATCGATCTTCTCAGCGGCGGCTCCACGGACACCGTGCCAGCTCGCAACGAGGCGTTCGGAAAGCGAAGCTGAAGCCGATCCGAGGTCCGTGGTCGCAACTACCGCCCCCACGGCTCCCAGCTCGTGCAGATGCGACCGAAGCGTCGCCGCAAGCGAACTGCAGCCCCGGCAATGGCGCAGGTGCTCGGTGACCTGTAGGCGCGTCTCCTCGGTCGCCGTGCCCGCGACATAGTCGCGGAGCATCGGCTCTCGGCTCCTGCACCACTCGCCGCTCTCGATCTGCTCGAGCCGCTCGAGCAACTCTGCCACCCCGCGCGTGATCTCCTTGCGGTAGGCGCGGGCGGAGAGGCCCGAGACGATTGCGCAGACCTCCTCCGGGCGCAATCCCCAGCCGTACCGGAGGAGCATCACCGCCCGGCGTCGCGGCGGCAGGCTCGCGAGCAGGTCGCGGGCAACCCCACCGGTTTCGTTACCAATCGCCTGCTCCTCGGGGAGAAGCTGGTGACCGTCGGCCACGACTTGGTCCTGAGCTTCGTCGAGGCTCCCCGCCGGCTTGCGCGCTCGCCGCCGCATCTCCTTGCTTGCGTGACTGGCGACCGCGGTGAGGATGTACGAGCGCAGCTCGTCATCGGTCATCTCGTCGCCGCGAGTTCGAAGCGCCGAGAGCGTGGCCGTCCACGCAGCGGAGTAGACGTCGCGGAGCTCCTCGTCGGTGAACGCCTTGCCGTACGCGCGCGCCACCATCGCGCGGGCCGGCCGCCACATGTCCTCGAAGAGCCATGCGCACCGCTCCGACCAGTTCGTGTTCGCAGACAGGCGACGCGTGGGGCGAGGATTCGGGTGGGGGCGTCGTTCGCGGGGCGGTGTCATCGCTGCTGCTTCATGCGCTCGCAGCTCCGTCAACCCCGGTGGCGGAAGTTGTGCCCCCCTCTCATCGTCCACCTCGTCGCTTGCCGCCCAGCGACCGCGCTCGACTTCCATGTCTGCTTCCCCCCAACTCCGCCCGAGGGGCGGCGCCAGTCCTCCGTTATCGAGGCGAAGCCATTACATACACGTCATTCGCGTGACCGTTCGGGCGCGTGCGTGTTTGCGCAATTTGCGGAACTCGTCACTGCAAAGTGGACGAATCTACGAGGCCGGCAAGGCGGTTCTCGGGGCAGCGGGCGAGCGGGATTGGTGTGAGGTCGGCTACTCGCCAGAAGATCGCCCCTCGACCGTGACCCCCTCCTGCAGGACCCTCGAACTACCCCACTTGGGGGAGGTTCCGCGGGACCGCTCGTGCGGGTCGCGGCTCCTGCGGGCTCGCGGCGTCGGCTTCGGGTCGGAGAGAGCCACTCGGCTCGGGCACGGCCCGCTCCCGCCACGCCAGCACCGCCGCCGCAGCCACCGCCAGCGCCGCCGCTCCCGCGAGCACGAGCGACGCCCGCGGGCTCACCGCCTCGCCGATCCAGCCGGTGAGCGGGCCGCCGATCGGGGTCGAGCCGAGGAAGACGATCGAGTAGAGGGCCATGACGCGGCCGCGCATCTCGGGCGCGGCGGCGAGCTGGAGGCCGGAGTTGATGCCGGCCGCGAAGGTGACCGAGCAGAGGCCGAGGAGGGTGAGCGCGGCCATCTCGAGCGGCAGGGTCGGCGCGGCGGCGGCGAGGAATGAGGCGACGCCGAAGCCGAGGGCGGCGCCGGCGATCAGCTCCCTGCTGGCCTGCTTGCGGGCGCCGAGGAGGAGGGCGCCGACGATCGAGCCGACTCCCATCGCGACCATCATCAGCGAGTAGGCGGAGACGTCGCCGCCGAAGGAGCGGTCGGCGAGCAGCGGGATGATCACCTGGAAGTTGAAGCCGAGCGTGCCTAGGACGAGCATCAGCAGGAGTGGGATGCGCAGCTCGGGCGTGTCGGCGACGTAGCGGAGGGCGTGGCGCACTCCCCCGCGCCGGCGCTTCGCGTCAGGCCGGCGGAGCTTGCTCGGGTCCATCCGCCAGAGCGCGGCCAGCATCGCCGCGAAGCTGAGGGCGTTCACCGCGAAGACGGGCGAGACGCCCCACAGCGCGATGATCCCGCCGGCGATCGCCGGGCCGGTGATGCGGGCGGAGTGGACGAGGACGTTGTTGAGCCCGACGGCGTTGACGACCCGCTCGGGGCCGACGATCTCGATCACGAACGCCTGCCGGGCCGGGTTGTCGACGGCGAGGACGAGGCCGCGGAGGCCGATGACCGCGAGCACCATCCAGGCCTCGGCGGCGCCGGTGGCGGCGAGGCCGAAGAGGATCGCCGCGGGAACCGCCATCGCCGTCTGGCTGGCCATCAGCAGCTTGCGCTTGTCGAAGCGGTCGGCGAGGGCGCCGCCGAGGGCGCCGAAGACGAGGATCCCGGCGAACTGCAGCGCGGTCGCGAGGCCGACGTAGACGCCCGAGCCGGTGAGGGTGAGGATCAGCCACAGCTCGGCGACGATCTGCATCCAATTGCCGGCGAGCGAGACGACCTGCCCGCCGAAGTAGAGGCGGTAGTTCGGGACGCTGAGTGAGGCGAGGCTTCTGCGCAGGCCGGCGCTCAACGACGTTCCTCCTCGAGCACCCGCTCGAGGATCTCGGCGGCGCGCTCGAGCGCGGCCACCTCGTCGTCGGGAAGGTCCTTCAGGCGCCGCGCCAGGTAGGCGTTCTTGCGGCCGCGGACGCGCTTCAGCATCGCCCGCCCCTGCGGCGTGATCGAGACGATCGAGCAACGCCCGTCGGTCGGGTCGGCGGCGCGCGTGACGAGCTCCTTCTCGGTGAGGCCGGCGAGCAGCCGCGTCGCCGTCGGGCGCTGGATGCGCTCGGTCTTCGCCAGCTCGCTCGGGGTCAGCGGCCCGTGCCGCTCGATCGTCGCCAGCGCCGCGAGCGCCGCGGGACCGAGGTCCGCGTTCGCCTCCTGCCGCAGCCGCCGCGCCGTCCGCGTGATCGCGAGACGCAGCCGGGATGCCATCTCGCTGGGGTTCTGTGGGGGTGTCTGCTGGGTCTGGGCCATTGCTTAGTGTCGCTAATTAGCTTAGCGAATGAGTTATCGAACCTCAACCCGGCGGGGCAGGCAAGAGCTGCGCGGGGTAATCCGGGGCGTGGCTGAGTACTCGCTGAAGGCCCGCGTCCTCCTAGGGGTGACGGTCGTCGCCGCGTCTGCCCTTGCCGTTGCGTCACCGGTGCCAGCTGACTTGCCCGACGTGGCCCTCGGATCGGCGACCCTCCTCTATTTGGAAAGAGTCATCGCGACACTGGCTCTTGTGGGCGGAGCGGTGCTCATTGCCGTTCGGGCCATCCGCGGGGAGTTGCCGAGTCGTCTGGGCCAGATCGAATACGAGTCGCTTGCCGCCGCGGAGAACGGAAAGCGCATCCGCGAGTTGGAGCAGCGCACAAGAGTCCTCGAGCGACTTGCAGGTCTTCGTGGGAACGCCGGACTTGAGGGCGGGAACGGTGACCTCTAGGCTCGGCGACATGGACTCTGGTCACGCGGGACCCGATCGCGGGGACTACGACATGACCGACGCTGAGCGCCAGGCGTTCATCGACAGGGTCCGGCGCGAGCTTCCGGAATCCGATCGGCGCTTCGCTGAGGCGACAGCCGAAATCGAACGTCTGAACCGTCTTCGGTTCGGTCGGTACTGGCCTCCGCGCCGCCGGTTCGGCGCATAATCCGAGTCACGAGGATTTGACGAGAGGGAGGCAGGCGGGCTAGCCGACGACGTGGGGCCCGGGTGACGTCGCGGCGCCTGCTCCCGGGTTAGCGCCCGGTCGCTCGACCCTCGGCGGCAGGCGGCTCCGGGTCGGCGGGATGGTTGTCTAGGCCGTCCCGCGGGCGGGAAGGTAGGCGTCGGGGCGGACGGCAAGTGTGCGAGGTGTCCGGTCCGTCGGCGGGTGAGTGGGATGAACGTTGCGTATATCGCAACGTTCATCCAGTTCACCCTCGGGGAGGGATGGCGAGCGGTTAGAGGTCGTTGAGGGCGGCTTCGTGGTCCTGGAGGTCGCGCTCTGCCTCGACCACGTTCCTCGCGGCGTCGCGGTCGGCGTCGCGGGCCTTGTCGAGGCGCTTCTCGGCCTCGGCGACCGCCTTGGCGGTGCGCTTCTTGGCCTCGTTGGCCTTCTTCAGCCCCGCCTTCGCCGAGTGAACCCGCTTCTCGGCCGCCTTGAGCCCACGCTCGCGCCGCCGGCGCTCGGCCGCCGACTGCCCCTCATCGTCGCCTTCGCCGGCGTCCTCCTCTCCCCCGCCCCCATCGGCCCCGAGGGGGAAGCCGACGCTGGCGATGCTGCGCTCCTTGTCGAGCCGGCCGGCGACGACGAGCTCCTCGAGGCCGGGGTCGGCCGCGGCGGCCTGAATCGTCTCGATGACCCGGTCGCGTGTGGCGACACGCCGGCTCCCCCCTCCTCGGCCATCAGCTCGTCGGCGGCCTCGACCAGCGTGGCGGCGGCCTCGCGCTCGGCCCGCGCCGCCTCGCGCAGCCTCTTGCCGCTCGCCTTCCGCAGCGCCGCGGCGGCCGTGGCGAACTCCTTCATCTCGTCCGGGCGCTCGCGGGCGAGGCGGTTGATCAGCGCCGCCGCGACGGTCGGCTTCTTCAGCGCCGCCACGTGCTCGGCCTCGTCGGCCTTGCCGTCGCCCTTCAGCTCCTTGGCGAGGGCCTTGCGGGCGGCGACGAACTCGCCGGGCGGGGCGGCGTAGAGGGCGTCGATCTTCTTCCTGAGGGCGGGGCGCTCCTTCACCTGCGCCTCAACCCTGCCAGAGAACGAAAAACGCGGTACGGGGCGCCTCGTCGGCCTGCCTCGTGCGTAGCCTTCGCACGTTCAAAGCCTTTCGAGGCGGCTGTGAGACCTTCCCTCCGCTTGGCTTTCGCGAAGTTCCAATCTCTCCCGTACCGCGATTCGGAACCTAGACGAGGCTCTCCGGCCCTGCAAGCCGGGTTTCCGCGTTTTGCGGAGAAAAGAAGGTGAACGCGGCCCTAGATGCCCTCGGCGGGGCCGACCTCGTCCCGCGCGCGGTCCGGCGGGTCCTCTCCGGGAGCCGATTCGAGCTTGCGGACGAGCTCGTCGAGGTCGAGCCGCTGGAGCTCGCCGGAGACGGCGTCGAGCTCGCCCTTGCAGTACTCGACCAGCTCCTTGCCCTCGCGGCAGAGCTCGAGCGTCTCGCGCAGCTCGGCGCGGCCGGAGTCGAGCCTGAGGATGATCTCCTCGAGCCGCTCGATCGCCGCCTCGTAGCTCTTCGGCCCGCCGGGACCGGGTCCGGCCTGGGCCGGCTCGCTCTGCTCAGTCATCTCCACGCACCTCCGCCTCGACATGATCGTCGCTGAAGCGGACGCGCAGCCGGCGTCGCTCCCGCGCCCGCTCGGCGCTGGTGACGACCTCGCCGCCGGAGTCCTCGACGATCGCGTAGCCGCGCTCGAGCACCCGCTCGGGCTCGTGGGCGGCGAGGGTCAGCGCCAGCCGCTCCAGCGCCGCTCCGCGCTCGGCGGTCGCGGCGGCGCGGTGGCGCGCCGAGCGTCGCCGCCTGGCCGCGCAGCTCGCGGCGCGCCCGCCGCCGCGGCGTGGAAGGCGGCGTCGCGCTTGCGGCCGAGGACGAGCGCGCGGCGGGCGCTCTCGGCGCGGCCGCGGTCGACCGCCCGCCGGGCGGAGGCGCGGATCTCGCGGATCAGCTGATGCAGGCGGCGGCGCTGGCCGTCGGTGTGGTGGCCGAGGGCGCGGGCGAAGCCGGCGACGCGGTGCCCGCGCGCGGGGACGGCATCGGCACCGTGGCGGCAGAGCGCGGTCGCCGGCGGCGGCGAGCCGGCGGCGGGCGACCTCGACGTCGACCCGCACCGCCTCCTCGACCGCGTGGGTCGGCGTCGAGCAGCAGACCGCGGCGACGTCGTCGAGCAGCGTCCGGTCGGACTCGTGGCCGACGGCGGAGATCACCGGGACGCGGAGCAGCGCCACGGTGCGGCAGAGCGTCTCGTCGCAGAAGGCCCAGAGGTCGGCGAGGCTGCCGCCGCCGCGGGCGATCACGATCGCCTCGACCGACTCGATCGCGGCGAGGTCGGAGATCGCGCGGGCGATCCGCGGCGCCGCGTGGCGGTCCTGCACCGGCGGATGGGCGAAGACGGCCGTCCCGCGCCAGGAGCGGCGCTCGAGCCCGGCGATCACGTCGGCCATCGCCGCCGAGTCGCGGCCGGTGACGATCCCGATCGTCCGCGGCAGCGCCGGCCGCGGCAGCCGCTTCTGCGGCTCGAAGAGGCCCTCGGCGGAGAGCTTGCGGCGGAGCTCGGCGAGCTGGACGAGCAGGTCCCCCTCCCCCGCCAGCCGCACCGCGGTGCAGCGGAACGAGAACGAGGGCGAGGCGGTGCGGCTGCCGGGGTAGAAGTCGGGGCCGCCGGCGACGACGATCTCGGCGCCGTCGCGGACCGCCCCCTCGGGGAGCTTCTGCTTGTCCCAGTCGTCGCGCCACATCGCGCACGGGACGGCGCCCTGGGCGTCGCGGAGCTCGAAGTAGACGCTCTTGGCGGTCAGGCGCAGCCCGGTGACCTCGCCGATCAGCTTCAGCCGCGGGCGCTTGCGCAGGAAGCCCTGGAACTCCTTGGCGTAGCGGCCGACGGCGAAGGGGCCGGGCAGCCCGTCGTCGGGGGCGGCGGGGTCGCGGGCGTCGAATGCGCGCAGCTGGTCGGCCATCGCCTCCCAGGATCGCAGGCGGGGAGCCCGGATCCGCGGGAGTACCCCTGGGTACTCGCCCGCGCGAACCCTCCCCCCACGCTCAGGCGGCGACGAGATCCTCGCTCGGCCGGCGCTCGCCCTCGGCGACGACCGCGTA
The DNA here is from genome assembly GCA_963823565.1 of uncultured Solirubrobacterales bacterium. Taxonomy (GTDB): domain Bacteria; phylum Actinomycetota; class Thermoleophilia; order Solirubrobacterales; family 70-9; genus RHKX01. The sequence continues at coordinate 361,152 of CAWGLR010000001.1, forward strand.
CTCGTCGAGGTCGAGCTCGCGCGTCTCGCCGGCGTGCACGAAGGTCCAGTCGGGCCACAGCGTCGAGTTGCGGCCGCTGCGGTCGAGGTACCAGCTCGAGCAGCCGCCCCTGACCCAGACGGTCCGCTCCATCTTGCGGTCGAGCTCGGCGTTGAAGCGAGCCTGCGCCTCGGCCTTGACCTCGAGGCTGGCGAGGCCGAGCTCGTCGAGCTTCCGCAGCGCGTCGAAGATGTAGTCGTACTGGTGCTCGAACATCTCGACGACCGACATGTGGCCGGTCGCGAAGTTCGGGCCGCCGAGCACGAACAGGTTCGGGAAGCCGGCGACCGTGGTCGTCCGGTGCGCCGAGGGGGCGCCGTGCCCAGACGTCGGTGAGGCTGCGGCCGTCGGCGCCGTGGATGATCGCCGCGCCGGGGAAGCCGGTGACATCGAAGCCGGTGCCGAGGATGATCGCGTCGACCTCGCGCTCGCTCCCCTGGCTGCCGATCACGGTGCGGCCGCGGACCTCGGCGAGCCCCTCGGTGAGCAGCTCGACGTTGGGCTGGGCGACCGCCGGGTAGTAGTCGTTGGAGATCAGCGCGCGCTTGCAGCCGAAGGTGTAGTCGGGGGTGAGCTTGCGGCGCAGCTCGGGGTCGCTGACCTGGCTCGCGAGGTGCCGCTTCGCCGACCCGCTCGGGCAGGCGCATCAGCCGCGGCTCCTTGATGAACGCGAGCGTCGAGCAGCCTCGCGGGTCGACGTAGAGGTAGCGGCGGTGCAGCCGCTGCAGGACCGGGAAGCGGCGGTAGAGGCGCTTGCGGCGCTCGCCGTAGGGATGGGTGCCGCGCGGGGCGACCCACGCCGGCGTCCGCTGGAAGAGGTGCAGCTTCTTCGACCTCGCGGCTGGATCTGCGGGACGAACTGGATCGCCGAGGCGCCGGTGCCGATCACGGCGACGCGCTTGCCCTCGAGGTCGTAGTCGTGGTTCCAGCGCGCGGAGTGCAAGACCTCGCCGTCGAAGTCCTCGAGGCCGGGGACGTCGGGGAGCTTGCGGGTCGATGAGGCCGCCGATGCCGGCGACCAGCACCTGGCAGCGGAGCTCGCCGCGCTCGGTCTGCAGCGTCCAGCGCTGCTCCTCGTCGTTCCAGCGGGCGTCGGTGACCTCGCAGTCGAAGCGGATCCGGTCGAGCACGCCGGACTCGGCGGCGCGTGCGCTTCAGGTACTCGTAGATCTCCGGCTGGGAGGAGAACGAGTCGCGACCAGGACGGGTTCGGCGCGAAGGAGAGCGAGTAGAGGTGCGAGGGGACGTCGCAGGCGCAGCCGGGATAGGTGTTGTCGCGCCAGGTGCCGCCGACGCTGGAGGCGCGCTCGCAGACGACGAAGTCCTCCCCCGCCTCCTGCAGGCGGATCGCCATGCCGAGCCCGGCGAAGCCGCTGCCGATGACGACGACGCGGTGCTCCTCCGGCGCCGCCCGCTCCGCCGCCACGGGCTGCTCGATCGTGGCTGTCGACATCGCCTTCACTCCCTCCGCTTCGCTACGCTATTCCTACTCAGAGTAGGCTACTAACGGTAGGTTTGAGTGTGACGTCGACCACACAGAGCGTCCACGACGAGCGGCTCGCTGCGATCGAGTCCGAGCTGCGCACACACGAACACCGCCGCGTGCCCCGCGAGCTGCGCCGCCGCCACCTGCTCGAGCTCGCCACCGCCCTGTTCACCGAGCGCGGCTTCGAGGCCGCCTCGATGGACGAGCTCGCCGAGCGCGCCGGCGTCTCCAAGCCGGTCATCTACGACCAGTTCGGCTCCAAGGAGGGCCTGCTCGCCGAGGTAGTCGACACGCTCGGGATCGAGCTCAACCACGCCGTCATCCTCGCCGTTCAGGGGCGGACCGACGCCCGCGAGCTGCTCGAGTCGGGCAGCCTCGCCTTCTACCGGTACGTCGGCGAGCGGCGCGGGACCTGGGCGATGATCTTCGGCGCGATCCGCGGCAGCGGCGCCTCCCCGGGCGTCGCCCAGGCAAAGCTCAGCGAGATCCGGGCGCGCCAGGACAGCCTCGTCGGCAACGTCATCGTCGCCGCCGCCCGCGCCCAGGGAACCGATCCCGACCCGCTCGAGATCAGCGCGATCACCCGCGGGCTCAACGGAATCTACGAGGGGCTCGTCGAGTGGTGGGAGAGCCGCCCCGAGGTGACCCCAGAGCAGCTCACGGCCTGGACCGTCGGGCTCGTGCTTCCGGGACTGAACTCGCTGACGGCGGCGTCCGGCACGAGGCTCGAGCCCGCCGACTGACCGCCCGGCGCGGCGATGCGCGAGGCTTAGTCACCGGAGCGAGCAACGAGAGCGAGGAGGAGTGGAATGGCAGCGACCAGTCACGTCAGGTGGAGCGGCGACCTCGAGGGCGGCGAGGGGAAGTTCGAGACCGGCAGCGGCGCCGTCTCCGGCACCTACAGCGCCGCGACGAGGTTCGGCGACGAGCCCGGCACCAACCCCGAGGAGCTGATCGCCGCCTCCCACGCGTCCTGCTTCTCGATGGCGCTGACGCTGGTCATCGGCACCGCCGGCCACACCCCCCGCAGCGTCGAGACCGACGCGAAGGTCTACATCCGCCGTGAGGGCGAGGGCTTCGCGATCCACCGGATCGACCTGGCGACGGTCGTCGACGCCGAGGGGCTCGACGACGAGGAGCTTCAGCGGCTCGCCGGCGCGGCGAAGGAGGGCTGCCCGGTCTCGAAGGCGCTGGCCGGGGTCCCGGAGATCAACCTCGAGGCGAAGCTCGCGGGCTGAGTTGAGCGCCGGGGAGCCGAACTCGCTGCCGACGGGGCGCGGGGACTACCCGCACTTCGAGACGATCCCGACCCGCTGGAACGACAACGACGTCTACGGGCACGTCAACAACGTCGAGTTCTACGCGTTCTTCGACACCGTGATCAACCGCTGGCTGATCACCGAGGGCGGGCTCGACATCCACGGCGGCGACGTGATCGGCGTCTGCGCGGAGTCCCACTGCACCTATCGCGACGGCTTCAGCTTCCCCGACGACGTCGAGGCCGGCCTGCGGGTCGGCAAGCTCGGCACGCAGCAGCGTCCGCTACGAGATCGGCCTGTTCGCGACGGGGGCCGGCGAGCCCGCGGCGACCGGCTGGTTCGTCCACGTCTTCGTCGACGCCGAGACGCGCCGGCCCGCGGCGATGCCCGAGCAGCTGCGGGCGAGCCTCGAGCGGCTCGCCGTCGCAGCCGGCACCGAGACCGGAGGACCCTCGTGAAGGTGCGGACCGCGCTGCTGCGGGAGATGGGCGCCGAGCGGCCCTACGCGGAGACGCGACCGCTCGAGATCGCCGAGATCGAGCTCGACCCGCCCGGGCCCGGCGAGCTGCTGATCAAGGTCGGCGCCGCCGGCCTCTGCCACTCCGACCTCTCGGTGATCGACGGCTCGCGGCCGCGGGTGATGCCGATGGCGCTCGGCCACGAGGCCGCGGGCGAGGTCGTCGAGGCCGGCGAGGGCGTGAGCGACTTCGCCGTCGGCGACCACGTCGTCCTCGCCTTCGTCCCCGCCTGCGGGAAGTGCGGTCCCTGCCGCGCCGGGCGGGCGGCGCTGTGCGAGCCGGGAGCGGCCGCGAACGCCGCCGGGACCCTGCTGAGCGGGGAGCGGCGGATCCACCATCCCGACTTCGACGAGCTCAACCACCACCTCGGCGTCTCCGCGTTCAGCGACCACATCGTCGTCTCCGACCGCTCGGCGACGAAGGTCGATCCCGAGCTCCCCTTCGAGCTCGCGGCGCTGTTCGGCTGCGCGGTGCTGACCGGCGTCGGCGCCGCGGTGAACGCCGCCGAGATCGCGCCGGGATCCTCGGTCGCGGTCTTCGGGCTCGGCGGCGTCGGGCTCTCGGCGCTGCTCGGCGCCGTCCTTCAGGAGGCCGGGCAGCTCGTCGCGATCGACGTCGTCGAGGAGAAGCTCGAGCTCGCGAAGGAGCTCGGCGCCACCGACGTCGTCAGGGCGGGGCCGGACACCGTGAAGGAGGTCGTCGCGGTCACCGGCGGCGGCGCCGAGCACACGATCGAGACGGTCGGCAGCGCGGAGGTGCTCGCCGACGCCTACGCGGCGACCAGGCGCGGCGGGACGACGACGACCGTCGGCCTCCCCGACCCCTCCCAGATGCTGACCATCTCAGCGGTCAGCCTCGTCGCCGAGGAGCGGACGCTGCGCGGCTCCTACCTCGGCTCGAGCGAGCCGCGGCGCGACCTGCCGAAGTTCATCGACCTGCACCGGCGGGGGAAGCTGCCGGTCGAGCGGCTGCTCACCCACCGGCTGACGCTCGACGAGGTCAACGAGGGCTTCGACCGGCTCGCGAGCGGCGAGGCCGTCCGTCAGGCGATCGTCTTCGGCTAGGCCGCCGCGCGGAGCGGCCGGCGGCCGGTGAGCGCGGAGTGCACCTCGGCGGCGGCGCGCTGGCCGCTCTCGACGGCCCCTTCGAGGAAGCCCTGGTACCGCGTCGCGGTGTGCTCGCCGGCGAAGTGGATGCCGCGCTCGGGCCGGCCGGCGAACCCGTAGAACCGCGTGTACTGGCCGGGGAGGAAGGCAGCGTAGGAGCCGCGGACGTAGCGGTCGCCCCGCCAGCGGTCCACCCAGACGTCGCCGATGCGCGCGGCGGTCATCCCGCCGAGCCCCGCCCGCGAGTAGAGCCCCAGCGCGTACTTCGCGAGCGGCGGCGTGGCGATGCCGTGGGCCCCGTCGAGCCCGGAGAAGCGCAGGTCCGAGGAGCCGGAGCGCCCGCCGAAGTAGGTGGTCATCAGGCCCTCGGGGCCGGGCTGGGCGAGCGAGCTCTCCCAGCTCAGGAACCGCGGGCGGTCGGCGAGCAGGTAGCCGTTCCAGCCGCCGAAATCCTGCGGGCGGCCGCTCGCCTGCCAGATCACCTTCGCGTTGGTCCCCATGCCGAGCCGCTCGATGCATCGGCGCTTCCGCCGGCTGAGGCCGGCCCGCGAGAGATCGACCTCGCGCAGCAGCGTGAACGGCAGCGCGAGGACGACGCGGTCGAAGCGCGCGCCGACGTCGCCGGCGTGCAGCACGAAGCCGTGCCCGCTGCGCTCGAGCGCCTCGAGCGGCGCGCCCATCCGGATCGTCCCGGCGGGAAGCGACTCGGCGAGCCCGGCGACGATCTGGTCGTTGCCGCCGGCGACGTGGAAGCGCTCGTCTGCCGTGGCCGGCGCCTCGACGTACTGGTAGAGCAGGTTGAGCGCGCTCAGGCGCTCGGGGTCGAGGCCGAACTCGGAGGCCATCTCGGCGCCGACGAAGCGGCCGAGGAGCGAGCGGCTGCCGCCGTCGACGTTGTCGTCGAGCCACTGCGCGACCGTCATCTCGTCCATCCGTCGCGCCGCCGCCGAGGGGTTGCGCCAGCCGTAGTCGCCGACCCGCCTGGCTGCCCGTTCGAGCTCCGCCACCATCGCCTCACGCGGGTCCCGCAGCGCCTCGAAGCGCCGCAGCCCGCGCCGCAGCCAGAGCCGCGCCGAGCCCGGGATCGGCTTCGCGTAGAGGTCCTCGAGCCGCAACCCGAAGCGCTTGGCGAGCGCTCGCATCCGCCGGTGCCCGGTGTCGATGAACTCGCCGCCGTGCTCGGCGATCTGGCCGCCGGCCCAGCCGCGCGAGCTCCAGCAGCGGCCGCCGATCCGGTCCGGGTTCGCCTCGAAGACGACGACGTCGGCCCCGCCGAGGCGATGGAGCCGGTCGGCGCACGCGAGCCCGGCGAGCCCGGCTCCGACGATCGCGACTCGCGGCCGGCCGCGATCCCACGAGTGGGCCGTCGCGGGCGCCGCCCAGCCGGCCGCCGGCGTGACCGCGGCCGCCGCGCCGAGCATCGCGCTGCGGCGCAAGAGCTCGCGGCGACTCATCCCCCCGGACGCGCTCATCGGCCGGCGCCGGGAGGCTCGTCCGGGATCGAGGGCGGTGCGCCCTTCGGGAACAGGGTCGAGAGGTAGATGACCACGGGGACGTCGCCGCGGTTGGCGGCATGGTGGACGGCCGTGGGCTGCTCGACCAGCCACTGACCCGGCTTGATCCGCGCGGTCGAGCCCGCGTCGATCCTCCGGACCAGCTTCGGGTGGTCGTCGGCGGGTCCCTTCTGGACCTTGACGCCGCCGCTCTCCACCGAGTAGGTGAGCGTGCCCTTGTCGATGTAGGAGATCTGGGTGCCGGGGTGATGGTGGGACGCGATCGTGGCGCCGGGCCGGATCACGACGCGGGACAGCCCGAGGGTCCGCCCCTTTCCACCCGTCGGGTTGGTCTTCTGCGCGAGCGCCTCGCGGACGACCGGCGCGGCGGCGCGCTCGGAGGAGCCCACCGCCCAGCCGATCGCGGCGCCGCAGGCGAGGAGGAGGAGCGCAGCGGCGGCGATCAGGAACGGGCGGCGCAGCACTCGGCAATCGTAGGCGCCTCGGGACCCCGGAGGGGCCGGTCCGCGGCCGCGCCTTCCGTGAACTCGCACTTTGACGCGCTATCCGCGTCAAAGTGCGCACTCACGGTCGCGCGCCGCGGTTCGCCTTGAAAGTAGTTGCAGGATCAACTACTCTGGGCGACATGGAAGCGAGCAGCACCGAGACCAAGGGCGCACCCGTCCTCCCCGCCGACCTGATGCTCGGCCCGGTGCACCTGCGGGTGAGCGACCTCGACCGCTCCGTCGGCTTCTACGAGTCGGCGATCGGCCTGCAGCTGATCGAGCGCGAGGGCGACGTCGCCCGCCTCGGCGCCGGCGCCGGCGAGCTCCTGGTCCTGCACGAGCGCCTGGACGCGCGACGCGCGGGCCGTCACGCCGGGCTCTACCACTTCGCGCTGCTCCATCCGACCCGGCAGGAGCTGGCGCGGGCGCTGCGCCGCCTGATCGCGACGCGGACGCCGATCGACGGCGCCTCCGACCACGGGATCTCCTGGGCGATCTACCTGCCCGACCCTGACGGCAACGGCATCGAGCTCGCCGCCGACCAGCCGCGCGAGAACTGGGGCAACCTCCGCGACCCGCGGACGATCGGCCCGCGACCCCTCGACATCGAGGGGCTGCTCGCGACGGTGCCCGCCGACGAGGCGCCCGCCGCCGCCGATCGCGACCTTCAGGTCGGCCATCTCCATCTCCACGTCGGCGACATCGACGAGGCGCTCGCGTTCTACCGCGACCTCGTCGGCTTCGAGGTGCAGACGCTGTTGACCGGCGCCGCGTTCGTCTCCGCCGGCGGCTACCACCACCACCTCGGCCTGAACACCTGGCGCGGCGAGGGCATCCCCGCCGTACCCGAGGACGTCGTCGGGCTCGAGCTCTGGACCGTCCGGATCGGCCCCGACGCCGGCGCCGCGGCGCGCGCCCGCCTCGAGGCGGGCGGGATCGCACTCGAGGAGGACGGCGACGCGTTCACCGCCGCCGATCCCTGGGGGATGCGGCTGCGCTTCGAGCCCGCCGCCTAACCCGGGCTCGCCGGCCGCAACAGGTCGCCGGCGGCGACGAGCTCGAGGTCCAGCGTCCTGTAGCCGACGGTCTCGAAGAGGACGACGACGCGGCCCTCGTCGTAGCGCTGGACGTCCCCCGCGCCCCACTCGGGGTGCTCGACCCGGGAGCCGACCGCGAACGGCTCCGCCCCCGCCGCCTCCTCCGGGCCGGGGACCCCGTGGCCCGCGTCGCAGTTGTCGCAGTTCCCGCAGGGGGCGTCGTAGGCCTCGCCGAAGTAGGAGAGCAGGAACTCGCGCCGGCAGTGGCGGTGCTCGGCGTAGGCCCGCATCATCTCCACCCGGGAGCGCGAGAACGCCACCCGGTCCTCCGACGCCCGCGCGGCCTCGGCGACCGCGTCGGTCGGCCGCGGCCCGCCGGCGGCGCGCGTCACCCTCCCCGATCCGGAGACCGCGACCGCGCCGAGGTCCTCGAGCCGGTTGATCGCGCTCATCAGCTTCGTCCGGCTCAGCTCGGTCTCGGCGAGCAGCTCGACCGGGTCCACGGGCGTGCGGCGCCGCTCGATCGCCGCGGCCACGGCCTCGATCTCGTCCGCGTCGACGGACCCGCCGGCGGCGAAGAAGCGGCGCACGCCCTGGTCCTCGGGCCGGAAGAACAGCAGCGCCTGCGCCGGCTCCCCGTCGCGGCCGGCGCGGCCGATCTCCTGGTAGTAGGAGTCGATCGACTCCGAGATCTCGGCGTGGTGGACGAAGCGGACGTTCGGCTTGTCGATCCCCATGCCGAACGCGATCGTCGCGACGATCACCTCGACCTCGTCGGCGTCGAAGCGCTCGTGGAGCTCGTCGCGCTCGCGCTTGGAGAGGCCGGCGTGGTAGTGCTCCGCCGTCATCCCGCGCCCGCCCAGCTCGGCGGCCAGCTCCTCGGCGTGGCGCCGCGTGGCGACGTAGACGATCCCCGGCTTGGCCGCGCTCGTGACCGCCTCGGCGATCGCGTGCCGCTTGTCGGCGTCGCGCGCGAACCGGCGGACGGCGAGGTGGATGTTCGGGCGGTCGAACCCGCGGACGATCACGTCGGGGTCCTCCATGCCGAGCCGCTCGACGATCTCGCGCCGCACCGGCGGCGAGGCGGTGGCGGTCAGCGCCAGCAGCGTCGGGTCGCCGAGGTCCCGCGCGAAGGCGCCGAGGCGCAGGTACTCCGGCCGGAAGTCGTGTCCCCACTCGGAGATGCAATGGGCCTCGTCGACGACCAGCAGCGACGGCCGCGCCGCGGCGAGGCGCGCGCGGACGTCTTCCTTGGCGAGCTGCTCGGGCGCCAGCAGGACGAACTCGCGCTCGCCCTCGGCCGTCTCCTCGAGGACCTCCTCGAACTCGCCCGCGGGAACGTCGGAGCTGAGCTGCGCCGCCTCGCCCGGGAGCCGCTCCTCGATCGCCTCGATCTGGTCGCGCTGAAGGGCCAGCAGCGGCGAGACGACGATCGTCGGTTCGTCGATCAGCAGCGCCGCGAGCTCGTAGATCGCCGTCTTGCCGTAGCCGGTCGACATCACCGCGAGCACGTCGCGCCCGTCGAGCAGCGCGGCGACGGCCTCCCCCTGGCCCGGGCGGAGCCGCTCGATCCCGAGGCTCTCGCGGGCGACCGCGGCGATCCGCTCGGCGACGCTCACCGGCGGCTCGGCTCCCCGCACTGGCGCGGCCGAACCCCGTGGGTTACATCCAGGTCATGCGACGCGGGGCGTTGCGCAGGGCCACCATCGCCGTCGCCGCGGCGGCGCAGGCGGCCGCCTGCGGGGCGGCGAGCGCGTCCGCCGCCCAGTACGGCGCCCAGTGGACGCTTCCCGAGGCGATCGCCGCTCAGGGCGCGAACCCGGGTGGATCGCCCCCCGGCGCAAACGAATTCGGCTGCAAGCCGACGAAGGCGCATCCCGAGCCGGTCGTCCTCGTCCACGGCCTGCTCGCCAACCAGGCCGTCAACTGGAACGTGACGACGATGCAGAAGAGCGCCCGCGAGCTGAAGCGGCTCATCGGCCGCGTGAAGCGGCGCACCGGCGCCGCGAAGGTGGACATCGTCGATCACTCCGAGGGCAGCATCATGCCTTCCTGGTGCGTCCGTTTCCTCGGCGGCGGCAACGTCGTCGACGACTACGTCGGCGCGCCTGCGCCCAGGACCAGGTCGAGCACGCCGGCGTGATGCTCGACCCGGTGACCGCGGGCTTCGTCTGGCGGGCGCTCGACCCGAAGCGGGCGCCGGAGCCGCCGTGCGTGCCGGTCACCCCGGCGGGGCCGATCGGCCACACGGGCGACCGGGCGCCTCTCAGGCGAACCGCTGGACGAACCCGAGCACCGCGACGCGGCCGGGGCACGACCGAAGCGGGCTAGGCACCGCTCTCTGCCGGAACCGGCTGCTCGACCATCGCCCGGCTGTCGCTGCTGCGGATCAGCACGATGCTGAGCAGCAGGCCGAGGACGGCGAAGCCCGCGCCGACGAGGAAGGCGTCGGAGAAGCCGTCGGTGAGCGCCTGCGCGGCCGCGGCGGGGTCGCCCGCCGCCTGCGCGGCGGCGAGCGGTCCGTCGCTGACCGAGTTCGCGATCGTCGCGAGGATCGCGAGGCCGAGCGCGCCGCCGATCTGCTGGGAGGTGTTGATCAGGCCGCTGGCGAGGCCGGACTCGCGCTCGGCGACCCCGGCGACGGCGCCGATCGTCACCGGGACGAAGGAGAAGCCGAGGCCGAGCGCGACGATCACCGACGGGCCGAGGACGTCGCTGACGTAGCTGCCGTCGGCCGAGATCTGCGACCACCAGAACAAGCCGATCGTGGTCAGCACCATGCCGCCGATCAGCACCGGCCTGAAGCCGATCCGCGAGGCGATCTGGGAGCTGACCCCGGCCGAGATGATGATGCCGAACGAGAGCGGGATGTAGGAGAGGCCGGTCTTGATGGCGCTGTAGCCGAGGACCTGCTGCATGTAGAGGGTCGTGAGGAAGAACATCGAGAACAGCGCGGCGCCGAGGAGCAGGGCGACGATGTTGGACCCGGTCAGGGTCCGCAGGCGGAAGATCCGGAACGGCACCAACGGCGCCTTGGCGCGCGACTCGATCGCGACGAACGCGCCGATCAGCGCGGCGGCGATCGCGAGCAGGGCGATCGTCTTCGTTGATCCCCAGCCCGACTGCTCGGCGTCGACGATCGCGTAGACGAGCAGCGAGAGGCCGGCGGTGACCGTTACCGCGCCGGGGACGTCGAAGAAGCGGCGGTCGGTCTCCATCCGGCTCTCGGCGATCACTCGCGGGGCGAGCCAGGCGGCGATCAGACCGATCGGCACGTTCACCCAGAGCACCCATTCCCAGCCGAGGCCGTCGGTCAGTACCCCGCCGAGCAGCACGCCGACGGCGCCCCCGGAGCCGGCGACCGCGCCCCAGGCGCCGAGGGCCTTGTTGCGCTCGGAGCCTTCGCGGAAGGTCGTGGTGACGATCGAGAGCGCAGCGGGAGAGACGATCGCAGCGCCGAGACCCTGGATCGCCCGCGCGACCACGAGCTGGACGTCGTTCGCCGCGAAGCCGCCGGCGAGCGAGGCGAGCGAGAAGACGAGGAGGCCGATGATGAACAGCCGCCTGCGCCCGAGGAGGTCGGCGAGCCGGCCGCCGAGCAGCAGGAAGCCGCCGAATGTCAGCACGTACGCGTTGATGACCCAGGACAGGTTCTCCTGGGAGAAGGCGAGCTCCTCGCCGATCGTCGGCAGCGCCACGTTGACGATCGAGGCGTCGAGGACGACCATGAACTGGGCGCCGCAGACCAGTGCAAGCGCCCGCCAACGCTTCTCGGAGTACTCGCGCTCGCTCGTCATCGCGAAGGCAGGATAGGGACCGCCGGTGCGGGGGGAGGTACGGGAAGCCCTACCATCCCGCGCCGCCCATGAGCGATTCCGCACCCACCTCCCGCAACGATCTGCGCAACGTCGCGATCGTCGCCCACGTCGATCACGGCAAGACGACGCTCGTCGACGCGATGCTCTGGCAGTCGGGCGCCTTCCGCACGGGCCAGGACGTCAACGAGCGGGTCATGGACTCGATGGACCTCGAGCGCGAGAAGGGGATCACGATCCTCGCCAAGAACACGTCCGTCCGTCCACGAGGGGGTCAAGCTCAACATCGTCGACACGCCCGGGCACGCCGACTTCGGCGGCGAGGTCGAGCGCGGGCTGACGATGGTCGACGGCGTCGTCCTGCTCGTCGACGCCTCCGAGGGGCCGCTGCCGCAGACCCGCTTCGTGCTGCGCAAGGCGCTCGAGGCGAAGCTGCCGGTGATCCTCGTCGTCAACAAGGTCGATCGCCCCGACGCGCGCATCGCCGAGGTCGTCGACGAGGTCTACGAGCTGTTCCTCGACCTCGACGCCGACGAGTCGCAGATCGAGTTCCCGATCGTCTACACGAACGCCAAGGCCGGCTGGGCCGCGCTGGCCGAGGGCGAGGAGGGAACCGACCTGCGCCCGCTCCTGGACCTGATCCTCGAGCACATCCCGGCGCCGACATACGAGGAGGGCCATCCGCTGCAGGCGCACGTCACCAACCTCGACGCCTCCCCCTACGTCGGCCGGCTGGCGCTCTGCCGGGTGCGCAACGGGACGATCCGCGCCGGCAAGCCGATCGCCTGGTGCCGCGCCGACGGCACCGTCGAGCGGGCGCCGGTCACCGAAGCTCTACGTCACCGAGGCGCTCGACCGGGTCGAGGCCGACGAGGCCGGGCCCGGCGAGATCATCGCCGTCGCCGGCATCCCCGAGGTGACGATCGGCGAGACGCTCGCCGACCCCGAGGACCCGCGCCCGCTGCCGGTGATCACCGTCGACGAGCCGTCGCTGTCGATGACCATCGGCATCAACACCTCGCCGCTCGCCGGCCGCGACGGCGACAAGCTGACCGCCCGGCAGATCCGCGGCCGGCTCGACCAGGAGCTCGTCGGCAACGTCTCGATCCGCGTCCTCGACACCGAGCGCCCCGACGCCTGGGAGGTCCAGGGCCGCGGCGAGCTGCAGCTCGTCGTCCTGCTCGAGCTGATGCGCCGCGAGGGCTTCGAGCTGACCGTCGGCCAGCCGCAGGTCGTCACCCGCGAGATCGACGGCAAGACCTGCGAGCCGATCGAGCGGCTCGCGATCGACGTGCCGGAGGAGTACGTCGGCGTCGTCACCCAGGTGCTGGCCGTCCGCAAGGGCCGGATGGAGCAGATGGTCAACCACTCGACCGGCTGGGTCCGCCTCGAGTACCTCGTCCCGGCGCGAGGTCTGATCGGCTTCCGCACCGAGTTCCTCACCGAGACCCGCGGCACCGGGCTGATGCATCACGTCTTCGACCGCTGGGAGCCGTGGGCGGGCGAGCTGCGCACCCGGCCGACCGGGGCGCTGGTCGCCGACCGCCAGGGCAAGAGCGCCAGCTTCGCCCTCTTCGGGCTGCAGGAGCGCGGGACGATGTTCGTCGGCCCCGGCGAGGAGGTCTACGAGGGCATGATCGTCGGCGAGAACGCCCGCGCCGACGACCTCGACGTCAACGCGACCAAGGAGAAGCACCAGACGAACGTCCGCGCCGCCAGCGCCGACGTCCTCGTCCGCCTGATCCCGCACAGGCAGCTCTCGCTCGAGCAGGCGATCGAGTTCCTGCGCGAGGACGAGTGCGTGGAGATCACGCCCGAAGCGGTGCGGCTGCGCAAGGTCGCGCTCTCGAAGACCGACCGCGTCCGCGCGAGCCGCCGGGCACGGGCGGCGGCGGCCGGCTGAGCGACCCGCGCTTCGGCGACCCGCCTGCGGGGAATCACTGCCCCATGCGAATCGCCGTCACGGAGCCGGCGGGGAACGCCGGCGGTAGGTTCCTGCTGCTCAAGCTGCGGACCGGGATCGGCGCGCGGAGCTGATCCCGTTTCGGGGGCGGGGCCACGGGTACGCCATGAATCGAACTCGGACACAGCCTCCCCCGGAAGGAGTGGCACCAGGATGGTGACGGCAGGGGCGCCCCCAGGGGTAACGCTCCGCATGGCGGCCGATGAGATGGCCGTCCCGGTCGCCGCCAAGGTCGCGGCGGGCGCCGCCGAGGCGCTGGACCTGCCCTTCGGCCCGGGGAGGCGGCTCACCGCGATCACGCTCGAGGCGACCCGCAACGCGGTCGACCACGCCTACGCCACCGGCGACTCCGGCGCGATCGAGCTGAGCATCGGGCTCGAGTCGCCCGACGGCAACGGAGCGGCGCCGGAGATCCACGTCCGCGTGCGCGACTACGGCTCCGGCTGCCCGCTCGAGCCGACGTCGTCGGACCCGCCCGGCCTCGGCCTGTCGATCATGTCCGAGCTCTCCGAGTCGCTGCGACTCACCTCGCGCCGCGACGGCGGCACCGAGATCGACGCGATGGTGCGGTCCGAGGGAGGGCCCCAGCAGGCCGTCCCGCCCCCGGAGGCCACCCCGCCCGAGGCCGACAGCGAGATGCGGTTCGGCGACCGCGCGTTCCTGCGCTCGGTGCTGCCGCGGACGGTCGCCGCGCACGCCGCCGCGATGGAGGCGTCGATCGACGCGGTCGAGGGCGCGATCCGCGCCGGCTCGGCGATCGCCCGCGCCCTCGTCGATTACGAGCAGCTGCCTGCCGTGCGGGTGCGACAGACCGGCGGCGACCTCGTCGTCGAGATCGGCCCGGTCGGCACCGACGCCGGTCAGTCGATCCGACGCCTCCTCGAGCCGGAGTTCGGCTTCGAGGACGGCCCCCGCCTCGAGACACGCGAGTCGATCGATCCCACCGGCTTCATCGTCGTCAGCATCACGATTCCCCTGCATTAGGGACCCTCAGAGTCCGGACTTTCGTCAGCGGCCCGGGTCCGGTAGGGTTGGGGTCAGCCGCTCGGGACCAGGGCTCGGGGCGGTCGCCATAATCGAGCGAGGCAAAGTCGCTGATGCTTTCGGCCGGGAGGGGCCCTTTCATCGCGGTTCGCATTGCGATCCCAACGAAAGGCCTTCGATGACCTACGTCGATGCTGGACACCGCCAAGATGACGACGCGAAGAAGCGGCGCGAGGAGATGGAGCTCCTCCGGCGCTACGGCGAAACGCGCGATCCGGTGGCGCGGGAGAAGCTCGTCGAGCGGTTCATGCCGCTCGCCCGCTCCCTCGCCCTCCGCTACCGCAACGGGGGCGAGCCGACCGAGGACCTGATCCAGGTCGCCAACCTCGGCCTGATCAAGGCGATCGACCGGTTCGAGCCCGAGCGGCGGTCCAACTTCGTCGCCTTCGCCGCGCCGACGATCCTCGGCGAGCTGCGGCACTACTTCCGCGACCACTCGTGGAGCGTCCGGCTGCCGCGCTCGCTGCAGGAGCGCTCGATGCGGATCGCCGACGTCTCCGCGGAGATCCGCTCCGAGACCCAGGCGGCGCCGAGCCTCGCCGCGGTCGCCGAGCGCAGCAACCTCAGCGAGGACGAGGTGATCGAGGCGCTCCAGGCCGACGAAGCCCGGCGCACCACCTCCCTCGACCGCCCGACCGCGCGGGACGAGGAGGAGTCGGCCCCGGTCGTCGAGACGATCGGGCGCGTCGAGATGGGCTACGAGCGGGCCGAGGCCGAGCTCGCAAGCGAGCGCGCCGAGCTGCGCCCGAAGGAACGCGAGGCGCTCCACCTGCGCTTCCACGAGGGCCTCACGCAGCGTGAGATCGGTGCCCGGATCGGCGTCTCGCAGATGCAGGTCTCACGGTTGCTGCGCTCCGGGCTCAACAAGCTGCTCGACGCCGTCCGCGGCGGCGAGGAGATCGACCCCGCGCTCATCCTCCGCAGCGCCGAGCCGGCCAAGGGCCGCGTCACCGAGGCCGACGCCGCGTAGGCGCGCGCGACGCGGAGGTCCTCGACCGCCGCCTCGCGCCCGCGCCGGCCGGCGATGCTCCCGCTCCCGGGCAGGAAGTCGGAGGCATCGGATTCGCCGGCCATGTCCCTTACGGCTGGATGACCACCTTGGTCGCCCCGTCCTCCTTCTTCTGGAACATCTCGTAGGCGTCCGGGGCGCCCTCGATCGGGATCTTGTGCGAGGCGAGGTCGGCGGTGCCGAGCGGGTCGGAGTCGTCGGTCACGAGCGGCATCAGGTCGTCGATCCAGCGCTTGACGTGCGCCTGGCCCATCCGGACCTGGACGCCCTTGTCGAAGAGCTGGAACAGCGGGATCGGGTCGACCATCCCGCCGTAGACGCCGCTGATCGAGACGGTGCCGCCGCGGCGCACCGAGTCGATGCAGTGGTAGAGCGCCGCCATCCGGTCGATCCCCGCCTTCTCGATGAAGATCTCGGCGACCTTGTCGGGCAGCAGGCCGGCGGCCTTCTGCGCGAACTCGCCGACGGGCGCGCCGTGGGCCTCCATGCCGACGGCGTCGATCGTCGCGTCGGCGCCGCGACCGTCGGTCATCTCGCGGATCGTGTCGGAGATCTCCTCGTGGTCCTCGAGGTTGAGCGTCTCGATGTCGTGCTTGGCGGCGAGCTCGAGCCGCTCGGGGACGAGGTCCACCGCGATCACGCGCTGTCCCTTGTTCCTGGCGATCCGGGCTGACATCTGGCCGATCGGGCCGAGGCCGAAGACCGCCACGACCGGCTCGCCGCTCGGCGAGCGCGCGTCGGCGTACTCGACCGCCTGCTTGGCGGTCGGCAGCACGTCGGAGAGGTAGAGGAAGCGGTCGTCGGGCGGGCCCTCGGGGACCTTGATCGGCCCGAAGTGGGCCTGCGGGACCCGCAGGTACTCGGCCTGCCCGCCCGGGACCTGCCCGTAGAGCTTCGTGTAGCCGAACAGCGACGCGCCCTTGTCCTGGTCGCGGTTCTGGGTCGTCTCGCACTGGGCGAAGAGATCCTGGTCGCACATCCAGCAGTTGCCGCAGGAGATGTTGAACGGGATCACGACCCGGTCCCCCGGCTGGATGTGGGTCACTGCCGAGCCGACCTCCTCGACGATCCCCATCGGCTCGTGCCCGAGGATGTCGCCCTCGGTCATGAACGGGGCGAGGATCTCGTACAGGTGGAGGTCGGAGCCGCAGATCGCCGTCGAGGTGACCTTGATCACCGCGTCGGTGGGCTCCACCACCTTCGGGTCCTCGACCTCGTCGACGCGTACGTCGGCGGGCCCGTGCCATACCACTGCCTTCATCGGTCCTCCTGCCGTCCGGGGACGGCGCGCGGGGGTGCGCGCCTGTCCCTTCGCGCTGCCCGGGGGACGGAGAAGGCAAACGGCTGAACCCGGCCGGCTACGCATGTCCGGATACGCAGAGACGTGAAGCCAAAGTTGCGGCCTATGGCCGCTCGATTGGCTTCACGTATCTCTGAGTCCGGAATCGGGGCGGCCCGGCGGGCCGCACCTATCCCGGCGCGAGCGTCTTAGCGGGAGCCGGCGGCGCCGCTGCGGCGCCGGCGGCGCTTCGGCCCGGTGGAGCCGCCGCCGCCCTGCTTGGAGTGCTTGGGCTTGGCCGTGGCCACGGTCCGCGAGTGGGACCGGCCGTTGCCGTTGCGGTTGCCGCCGTTGCGGCTTCCGCCGCCGTTGCGCGAGCCACCGTGGCTCGGCGCCGGGGCGGAGCCGTGCTGCTTGCCCTCGCGGCGGTCGAACTCGCTCGAGAGGCCGAGGCCGCGAGCCATCTGGCTCATCTCGTAGGCCTGGTCGCCGAGCACGAAGCTGACGCCGAGGCCGCTGTTGCCGGCGCGGCCGGTGCGGCCGACGCGGTGGGTGTAGGCGTCGCCGTCCTCGGGCGCGTCGAAGTTGATCACGTGGGTGACGTCGGGGACGTCGATCCCGCGGGCGGCGACGTCGGTGGCGACGAGAACGGTGACGTCACCGCGATCGAAGCGCGCCAGCGCCTTCTGCCGCTGGGACTGCGACTTGTCGCCGTGCATCGCCAGCGCGTGCACGTGCTCGGCCTTCAGCTTCTTGACGAGCCGGTCGGCGCCGCGCTTGGTGCGGACGAAGACCAGGGTCCGGCCGCGGTGCTCGGCCTCGAGCTCCTCGACGAGCAGGTCGACCTTCGCCGCCTGGCTCGGAGCCTGGACGAAGCGGTGCTCGATCATCGCCTTCGGGTCGTGCTTCGGCGCGTGGACGTGGCGGCGAGCGTCGTGGGTGTACTCCGACGCGAGCTTGCCGGCCGCGCCCTCCAGGGTGGCCGAGAAGAACAGCGTCTGCCGGTCCTTCGGGATCTGGCGGACGATCCGGTCGACGGCGGGCTTGAAGCCCATGTCGAGCATCCGGTCGGCCTCGTCGAGGACGAGGGTGCCGACGTGGCCGAGCGTCAGGGCGCGACGCTCGAGCAGGTCCTCGAGCCGGCCGGGGGTGGCGACCAGGATGTGCGCCTTCGAGGCGGCACGGATCTGCGGCTGGATGCCGACGCCGCCGTAGACGACCTCGATCTTCAGCGCCCGGGCTCGGGCGATGACATCGATCTCGTCGACGATCTGGCGGGCCAGCTCGCGAGTCGGCGCCAGCACGAGGGCTGCGGGCCGCCGCGAATCGGCGGCGATGCAGTCGACGAGCGGCACGCCGAAGGCGAGCGTCTTGCCGGATCCGGTCGGGGACTGGACCAGCACGTCGTGGCCGTCGAGGACGTCCTCGATGACCAGGCGCTGGACCGGGAACGGGGCATCGATGCCCCGCTTGGAAAGGGCGTCGACGACCGCGGTCGAGACGCCGAGTTCGGCGAAAGTCTTCATTTGAGCAAGCTCCATTTCGGCCCGCGGCTTTGGATGGCGGGCGCGTTTCTCTACGTTTTGCGGGGAGATTCCTTCGACCCCGAGAACGCGAGAGCGTTGCGAGAAAAGTGAACCTCTCGGGCGCCGTTGGGGCAACCCGACGCCGGGAACGGTAGCAGGGTTGGCCGGCTACTCCAGAAAACGCCCCGCCAGATGCACCGCCAGCTGCTGCGGCGAGCGATCCAGCGCGGCCTCACGCTGGCGGATCGCGCCGTTGCGCTCGACGAGCGCGCGTGCGAGCTCCAGCTCCTCGGCGGCGCCGATCGCCGCCGCGGTCCCGGCGAGCTGATCGATCAGCTCGCCGAGGCGCTCGCGGGCCGGGCGGCGCTCGCCGGTGTCGAGGTCGGCGAGGTACCCCTCGACGCCGCCGCGGTTCGCCGACCAGCGGTTCTGCTCGATCCGCCAGCGCTCGTGGACCGGCAGCTCCTCCCCAGCGCCGACGCGGCCCGCGACCCACGCGGCGAGGGCGTCAATGAAGCCGATCACGCCGGCCGCCTCGGCGACCGTCGTCTGCGTGTCGGGCACGCGGAGCTCGATCGTCCCGAGCTCGGGGTGCAGGCGCATCTCCCACCACCAGGTCGTCAGCGCCGTCCCGCCGGCCGCGTTCGTCCACGCCAGCGCCGCGGCGACGTCCTCCCACGAGCCGAAGGCCGGCGGCACGCTCTGGCGCGGCAGGCCCTCGGCGATCTTCGGGCGGACCGAGGCCATGCCGGTGTCGGCCCCCTCGTGGAAGGGGGCGTTCGCCGCGAGCGCCGCGATCTCCGGCAGGTAGGAGCGCAGCGCGTTGTAGGTCCCGAGCGCCCGCTCCGCGTCGCCGGGCGCGACGTGCACCTGAAGGGCGCAGATGAGCTGGCGCCGAGCGGTCCTGCCGAACTCGCGGGCCACCTCCTCGTACCGCTCTCCCCCGCCGAGCTCGCCCTCGGCGGGCGCCGCCGGGTGGGCGCCGGCCGCGAGCGCCCCGACCCCCGCCGGCAGTCGCTCGCTCAGCGCCACCCGGGCAGCTCGCAATCCGGCGACCAGCTCGCCCGCCCGCGCCGCCGGCGGCAGCACGATCTCGAGCTGGGAGAGCGGCATCTCGCGCTTGAAGCGCTCGTCGCCGCCGAGCCGCTCGTGCAGGCGCTCGTCGTGGAGCAGCTCGCCGCTCGCCGCGTCGACCAGCATCAGCTCCTCCTCGATCCCGATCGTCCCGGGCTCGTTGCGGTCGAAGCGCGCGCGGAGCTCCGCCGCCGAGGGCGTCCAGGGATCGGTGGTTGTCATCGGATCGCGGCGGGCATCGTCGCCCCGATGCGGATCTTGACCGTTCCGGGGGTGTTCCGGCCGATCAGCGACAGCCTGATGCTCGCCGACGCGGCCCGCGCGTGGTCGCGGCCGGGGACCCGGGCCCTCGACCTCTTCACCGGCAGCGGCGTCGTCGCGGTCGCCGCCGCGCAGGGCGGCGCCGAGTCCTGGGCCGTCGACCTCTCGCGCCGGGCGGTCGCCTGCGCCGCGGCGAACGGGCTGCTCAACGGCGTCCGGGTGCGCGCCCGCCGCGGCGACATGCTCGAGCCGCTCGGCGAGCGCCGCTTCGACCTGATCACCGCCAACCCGCCGTACGTCCCCGGGATCGAGCCGCATCGGGCCCGGGGCGGCGCCAGGGCGTGGGAGGCCGGTCCCGACGGCCGCCGGCTGCTCGACCGCTTCCTCGTGGAGGCCCCGCCGCGGCTGGCTCCCGGCGGGAGGGTCGCCGTCGTCCACTCCTCGATCATCGGCCTCGACGAGACGCTCGCCCGCCTTCGCGAGGCCGGCCTGGAGGCGCGGGTGGCGACCGAGGAGGAGGGCGAGCTCGGTCCGCTGATGCGGCGGCGAATCGAGCACCTCGAGCGCCACGGCCTGGTGAACCCGGGCGAGCGACGGGAGCGGGTCGCGCTCATCGAGGCCGTCGCGCCGAGCGGTCGCCGGGCCGCGCCGTCACCCGTGGCGGCCTGAGCTGGGCGGGCTTGGGGGCCACGGCTCGAGGTTGCCCCGACCCGATGCGCCGAAACCGCCCCGCCGCGGTCCCCGCACCACCGATTGAAACGGCCGGAGCGGGGCATTAACCGGCTCGCACCGATGACGAGCCCTTCGCCAGCGCTGCCCCGGGCCAGGGGGGATACGAGCGCCGCCCTGATCGAGACGCTCCGGGGCGAGCCTCGCCCCGCTCGCCTGCCGCTGCCCGAGGCGCCGCGGCCCCTGCTCGACGAGGACCTCCAGCTCGCCCTCTACGTGCTCTACGAGCTCCACTACCGGGGATTCGCCGGGGTCGATCGCGCCTGGGAGTGGAACCCGGCGCTCGTCGGCCTGCGGGTCGAGCTCGAGTCGCGCTACATCGAGGCGCTCGGCGAGATCCTCCCCCGCGGCGAGCGAGTCGCGCCGGAGCGGGTCGGCGACCTGCTCTTCGAGCTCGCCCGCGCCGACGACGGCCCCTCCCTCGCCCGCTTCCTCGAGGCCGAGGGCACCCAGGAGCAGTTCATCGAGTTCGTGATCCACCGCTCCGCCTACCAGCTCAAGGAGGCCGACCCGCACTCGTGGGCGATCCCGCGGCTGCGGGGGGAGCCGAAGTCGGCTCTGCTCGAGATCCAGTGGGACGAGTACGGCTCCGGGCGGCCCGAGCGGATGCACTCGCGCCTGTTCGCGAAGGCGATGCGCGCGCTCGGCCTCGACTCGGCGTACGGGGCCTACCTCGACCTGATCCCCGCCTCGACCCTCGCCGGCGTCAACCTGATCACGCTCTTCGGGCTCAACGCGCGCCTTCGCGGCGCACTCGTCGGCCACCTCGCCATGTTCGAGATCACCTCGGCGATCCCGAACCGCCGATACGGGAACGCGCTGCGGCGGCTCAACCTCGCCTCGCCGCCCGCTGTCGACTTCTACGACGAGCACGTCGAGGCCGACTCCGTCCACGAGAACATCGCCGCCTACGACCTCGGCGGCGGCCTCGCGCGCGCCGAGCCGGAGCTGGCCGACGACATCGTCTTCGGGGCCCGCGCGCTGCTCGCGCTCGAGGGAGTGTTCGGCGACGCGATCCTCAGCGCCTGGGACGCCGGCGAGAGCTCGCTGCTCGACGCCGGCGCCGCCTACGCGCCCGCGGCCTGACCGCGGGCGGGAGCGGGAGCCTCGCAGGGGACGGCGAGCTCCTCGGTCGGGGTCGGCGGGCGCGGCTCGTCCGCCTCGCTGTCGGCGGCGAACCGGATCGCCTTGTGGGTGCCGTCGCAGAACGGCTTCGACCGCGACCGCCCGCAGCGGCAGAGAGCGACCGTGTCGCGGCTGGTCGCGATCTCGTTCCCGTCCTGGTCGAGGATCGTGAAGTCGCCGCGAAGCAGGTAGGGCCCGTTGCGGTAGGGGGTGATGGTCGCTCGGCGCCGATCGCTCATGCGAGATCAACCCTGCCCCGTTCGGGGGCCGCGAACCGGCCGGCGGGGGCTACTCGGCGCCGGTGGCGCGGTGGCCGGTCACCGTGTAGTCGAAGCAGGGGCCGCCGCAGTAGTCGGTCTCGATCCGGCTGGCCGGGTTGGGCCTGAGGAAGTCCGAGACCATCGCCTGCTCCTCGATGGTCCGGCGCGGCAGCTCGTGCGGGTCCTGCCCGACCTCGTTGGGCACGTTGGCGATCGGCGGCGGGTTGGTCCCGAGCTGAGGGCCCTCCGTCGGCGGCGTCATCAGCGGGTTCGGTCGCGGCGCGCCGCTGTCCCAGTAGACGAGCGCCGAGCCGGCGTAGGGGTAGCTCGCGATCCGCGGGATGCCCCAGGCGACCTCGACGCCCGGCCAGCGGCCCGGCGCGAGCACCGGGTCATGGATCTGCGCCCCGACCGTGCGGGCCATCGTCTCGGCGGTGAAGTTCGAGACCTGGTGGTCGCCGAGGCCGACGTTCATCAGCACCTCGTGCGGGGGCGTGTTCGGCAGCGGGTCGTCGGTCAGCCGGTGGGCGTAGCCGTTCGACTCGCCGCGGTCCCAGAGCATCTGGACCAGGCTCAGGACGAGCGGCCGCTCGAGCTCGTCGGTGTAGGCGGGGTTGAGGATCAGGGCGAAGGTCTGGAAGTCGACCGATCGGTTGAGCAGCACCGAGTAGTTCATGCCGCCGACGCCCAGCGACGCGCGGGTCAGGTCCGGCGAGATCGCGGTCAGCGCCCCGCCCTCGATCGCGCCCTGGCTGTTGCCGTTGTAGTAGAGGTGAGAGGGGTCGATCACGTAGGGGTTGCCGGGCCCGATCGGCAGCGAGTCGTCCTTGGCGAAGGCGTCGTCGCTCGCGAACCCGTCCGAGTTGATCATCAGCCGGCCGAGCAGGATCTCGTTGAGCAGCCCCTGCTGGAGGCGGTCGGCCAGCTCGGGGAAGCGGCTCAGGTTCCCGAGGATCTCGATCGTATTCCCCGTGTCGCCGCTCGAGAGGCCGATCTCGTCGGTGGCACAGGAGGCGATCCTGTGAGCGTTGCCGAGCGTCTTCTGCGGCTCCGACGTCGCCTCGTTCGCCGAGCCCAGGAGCCCGTGGCCGTAGAGCGAGGGGCGCGCCTCGTCCGCGCCGAGCGCCGAGCGGGGGATCATGCAGTTGAAGTTCGCCGTGTAGTTGCCGTTGCGCCGCGGCAGGCCCTGGCCGTCGAGCTGCATCCGCCCGCCGGGGCCGCAGTTCGGGAACAGGTAGCAGGGGGCCTGGAAGGTCCCCTGGACGCGCCGTGCCATGTTCGGGTCCTGGTCGGGGGTGAAGTTCTCCACCGTGGTCACCACGAACGCCGGCGCGGTGCCCTGCGGGTTCAGGTCGGTGAGATTCGTGTCGCCGAGCCCGGCGAGCGTCTCGTCGCGCATGTGGAGGACGCGCTCGGCGATGTTCTCGTCGCTCGCGACGGTGAAGTTCCAGGCCAGGTAGAGGTCGGCGCGATCGACGTGGGCCTCGCGGAGGGTGCGGAAGATCGACTCGAAGCGGTCGCGCTGCTTGCGGATCGGCTTCTTCGGCGAGGGGATGCCGTCGCGCAGGTAGCGGAAGCCATCCGGCGCCTTCAGCTCCTTGCCCCCGGCGTCGTGCAGGTCACGCATCGCGACGATGTACCGGTGCCCGGCCTCGAAGTTGACCGCCGGGTGGATCAGCAGCGCCCGCCGCGAGGCATCCGTCGCGTTGGAGTCGAGCTCGGTCCAGATCGGCCAGCGCTCGCCCGTCCCCTCGTCGATGACGACGATCGGCGCCTTCTTGCGGCTGTACTCGCCGAGCGCGTCGAGCGTCACCGGGTTGGTCTGCTGCATCGCCGCGGGAGTGTCCAGGCCGGGGACCTTCACCACGATGCTCTGCCCGGGGCTGAAGCCGTCGTTGAGGTTGTAGGCGGCGGCGTCGACGTGGACGCCGGCCTTGTTCGCCGGCATGCCGGCGGTCGTCAGGTCGATCCGCCTCCCCGTCCTGGTGCTCGCCGGCAGCGAGTAGTAGTCGTCGGGGAACGGCAGCAGGCAGATCGAGTCGTCCTGGTCGGCGATGAAGTCGCAACTGTCGGCAGCGCTGAGGTCGACCGGCCCGGGCTTGCAGGCCTTCGAGTTGCGCCGCATCGGCACCGTCTCCTTCGAGTGCGGGGCGGTGACCTGGATGTCGCGGATCTCACAGGTGGCGATCTGCTTGCGGCCCTTCTTGGTCAGCTTCAGCTTGACGACGGCCTTGCCGGACTTCGGCAGCCTCACGCGCTTCCGCTTCGCAACCGGCTTGAGCGCGGGATGGTCGAACGTCGCGCTGCGCGCCCGCAGGGTCAGCTTCCGGCTCCGCGTCGAGTCCACCCGGACGCTGATCGCGCGGCGCTTGAGGATCTTCTTCTGGCTGCGGCCCTGGATCCGCAGATGGGTCCGGCCGTCGCCGGGCTTCGCGGCCGCGGCCCCACCGCCGTTGGACGGCGCGAATCCGCCCGCTCCGGCCGCGGCCGCCAGAGCGGCGGTCGCGACGAGGGCTGCAATGGTCCAGATGATCCGCTTCATGGTCCGGTCCGCGGCTGCGCGAGGGCCCCCCTGCGCAGCCGGGGTCCCCGAAGGTAGCAGCGCGGCCGGTGCGCAGGCGCCGGTTGCCCGCGCCCCGCAACCGGCTGCGGGTCAGCGACCCGTGCGGTCCTCCTCGCGCTCCGGTTCCCGCTCGCGATCGCCGGAGTCCGGATCGACCGCCTCGGCGTGCTCGCGGTGCGCGTCCGCACGCTCCCGCTCGCGGCGGGCGGCGTTGGCGCGCTCCTCGGCCTCGGCGGCCTGCCGCCGAGCGCGGGCGGCCTGCTCCTCGGCCGTCGCCTCCTCCTTGTCGGCGGCGATCCGGCGGCTCTCCGCCTCCTCTCGATGGGCCCCGGCGATCTCGCGCCGGTCGTCGAGCTCCTGTCTGCGGCGGCGCGAGCGCGCCGACAGGGCGAGCACCACCAGGATCAGCACGACCACCACGATCGCGACGATGACGACGACTTCCATATCTCTCACTCCTCCTCGAGCGCTCGGCGCCCATGGGTGCTGCGCATCGGTCTCCCCCCTGCTGCGCCCTACCTCGGTACCCCGCGGCGGGATGCGAAAACGCTGCCGGCCGGCTCAGGAATCCGCGGCGAGCGCCTCGCGGCGCGGGTCCGCCTCGCCGTCGAGGGCCCCGTCGCCGCGCAGCGGTCGCACCCGGGCGTACAGCAGCGTCTCGCCGTCGGTCGCGGAGACGTCCCAGCGCATCGGGCGCCAGCCGCCGTCCGCCGTTCCGCAGCGGTTCTCGAGGACGATCTCGCCGCGGTCCCCGGCTCGGAGGCTCGCCAGCTCCGCGGTCGCCTCCTCGCGGTCGCTCGGGTGGATCAGGTCGATGACCGGCGTCCCCCGAAGGCGCCGCGGAGCGAACCCGAGCACGCGCTCCCAGGCGGGGTTGAGCCGCTCGAAGCGGTTCTCGCCGTCGATCGCGCAGAGCATCTCCTGGGCGAGGACCAAGAACGCGCGGGTCTCCTCCTCGGCGAGGCGGCGGCGGTAGACGAGCCAGGCGCCGGCACCGCCGGTGACCGCGAGCGCCATCGCCGACGCGATCCAGCGGGTCAGGCCGGAGTAGCCGCCCGAGCTCTCGACCTGGGTCAGCACGAGGGCGAACGCGCCCATCATCCAGGCGAACTGCGCGAAGGCCATCCTCAGCGTGAAGAAGTTGACGCTGACGAGGACGACCCAGCAGAACATCCCGGCGTAGACCCCGGTCGCGACCCCGCTCGCGAGCATCATCACGTTGATCAGCGCCGAGCCGAGCGCGACGACGCCCGCCAGGGCGCGGTTGTCCACCCGCGAGCCGCTCGCCAGCAGCAGCCCGCCGACGATCAGCGCCGAGGCGACGACCGCCCAGATCGCGGCCTCGCCCTCGCTCGGATGCGGCAGCACGAGCGAGGCGGCGGCGAGCATCGCGCCGAGGAGGTAGAGCGCGCCGACGATCTGCGCGCCGGCCGTGTCGCGCGAGGGGTGGCCGAGCAGGTCGGCCGCGTCGGATGCGCCAACACGTCCGAGCACGCACCGAATCGTATGTCGGGGGTCAAGCCGGACGTGCGGTGAGCGGGCCGGCCGGGCGCCCCGGTTCCGCCGCTACTTGCCGTCGTCCTGGATCCCCGGCGCGTAGGCGTCGTCGGGGTAGCCGTCGCCGTTGGCGTCGGTGCCGGGCGCGGGGGTGACCGTGCCGTCGTCGGTCGGGGCCGGCGTCACCGTGGAGTCGTCGGTCGTGCTTGAAGAGCCGGAGGCCGTCTGGCTGCTGGAGTACGCGGACAGCTCCGCCGGGTTCTCCGGCGCGGGAAAGTCGTCGCAGGCGCCGAGCTCGCCTCCCCTCGAGATCACCGCGTTCATGTACGACTGCCAGGTCGGCGCTGAGAGGTCTGCGCCGTAACCAGGCATCGGGCTCAGGTCGTTCGGATTGCCGGTCCAGACAGCGGTCGAAACCTCCGGCGTGTAGCCGACGAACCAGGCATCCGCCTGAGCGTCCGTCGTGCCCGTCTTACCGGAGGCCGGGCATGGGATGTCGCAGCAGGCTGCGGTTCCGGAGTCCAGCGGGCCCTTCATCACGTCGGCGACCGTGTAGGCGACGCCGTCGCTGATCACCCGGTCGCCCTCGGGGTTCTCCGGCTTGTCGACGTCGCCATTGGGGAACTCGACGCGGTCGATCGCGATCGGGTCATGATGCACGCCGCCGTTGGCGAGGGTCGCGTAGGCGTCGGCCATCTCCAGCACGGTGCAGCAGACGGTGGTTCCGCCAAGCGCCTCGGGGTAGAAGCCGTAGAGCTTCGACGTGAGCCCGAGCTTATGGGCCATGTCGTCGAAGTTCTCGGGGCCGACGTCGATCCCGAGTCGCGCGAAGACCCCGTTGATCGAGTTCGTGGTTGCGTCCCGCAGGCTCATGGTGCCGCCCTCGCTCGAGACCTGCCACGGCTCGCCGTTCGGCGGGTAGAGGGTGCCACCGGCACCGCTGTAATACGTGCTGTCGGGGTCCATCCCCTGGTCGACCGCCGTGGTGAGGACGAAGGGCTTGAACGAGGATCCGGGCTGACGACCGCCGTCGGCGGCGAGATTGAACTGGCTCGTCCCGTAGTCCTGGGTCGAGGCCATCGCGAGGATCTGCCCGGTCCGGGTGTCGATCGACACCAACGCGCGCGCGGCAGCGGTCGGTACCGCGGTAACCGTGAGCGCGTCCTCCGCCGCCTGCTGGAGGTCGGGCTGGAGCGTCGTGTACACCTTGAGGCCGCCCTGGCGGACGGTCTCGATCCCGTACCGCTTGATGAGCTCGTCCTGGACATAGTCGAAGAAGAAGGGCTGCTCCCGCTCCTCGAAGCGGTGTCCTCGCTCGAGGCCAAGACCCTCCTCCTTGGTCCGATCCGCCTTCTCCTGGGTGATGTAGTCCTGGTCGGCCATCGCGTCGAGGACCTCGTTGCGACGGCGGAGGGCCTCGTCAGGGGCGGTGAAGGGATTGTACTCGGAGGGCGCCTGCGGAAGGCCCGCGAGCAGCGCCGCCTCGCGCAGGCCAAGGTCCTGGACGCTCTTGTTGAAGAAGACCTCGGAGGCGGCCTCGACCCCGACCGCGGAGCGGCCATCGGTCGTGCCGTAGGTGGCGGTGTTGAGGTACTCGTTGAGAATCTGGCCCTTGGAGTGCTCGTCCTCGTACTCCATCGCCATCTTCGCCTCTTGGATCTTGCGCTCGATCGTGTCTTCGGGGTTGGCGATGTAGAGATTGCGGACGAGCTGCTGGGTTATCGTCGACGCGCCCTGCTCGATCTCCCCGGCCTCCGCGTTGGCGAGGCCGGCGCGAACGATCGCGCCGAAGTCGACGCCGTCGTGCTCTTTGAAGTTGGCGTCCTCGATCGCGATCGTGCCCTGCTGAAGCGTCTTCGGGATCTCCTTGAGCTTGACGGGAATGCGCTGAATGTCCGACTGCACGTAGCCGAGGCTGTTCCCGGCGGCGTCGTAGACCTTCGTGTTCGCGCCAACGTTGTTCGCCTTCAGGTCGTCGATCGAATCAGCCGAGTTGGCGACGTTGAGGACCCAGATCGCGCCGCCGGCGACGGCCGCCCCGGCGATCGCGAGGACGCCGAGCACGACCAGCGCAATGCTCTTGCCGGCCGATCCCTTGGACCGCCGGCGCCTGTCTCGGGCGCGCATCGACATCGGAGCCGAGAAAGCTTAGGGAAGCGACCTCGCGGGGTCGAACGGCCGGTGGGCCGCTTGCACGGGGACGGGGCGCTACGCGCTCAGCCGCAGACCGGCCAGGGCGAGGTGCCCTGCTCGCGCTTGAGAGCCACCGCGATGACCGCCTGCGTCCGGTAGTTCCACGCCGTCGGGTCGCCACCGGGACTCCGCGGCGAGACCCGCCAGGTCGAGCGCATGAACTGGAAGGCGCCGCGATAGGTGCCGCCGGCCCCGATCGCGTCGGGGTCGCGCCCCGACTCACACTCGGCCGTGCGCGTGGCCCAGCGCTTCTCGCGCGTGGTGACCTTCGCCCACATCCGGTCGTACTTCGGGCTGCTCTGGTTGAGCGGCGAGGGCTGCGAGCGATCGGGCTTGCCGGGGCCGGTGTCGGTGCCGAGGCCGCCGCCGTCCGACGCCGCGGCGCCGGCGACGAGCGCCGTCGCTCCGGCCAGCGTGGCGCAGGATGCCGCGATAGCCGCGAGCTTGACGCGGAAAGGGGAATGGATGCGGTGTCGACTCGGGTCGCTCAAGGCTCTTCGGCTGCTTGCGGGGTTAGCTGACGGGCTCGCGCCGAAGAGCCGGCGCTACGCGGCGGTGGCCGCGATTCGCCCCGAGTGGTCTCGGGTCCCCCGCTCCCCCGGGATATGTGCCGGGGGATTCAGCAGGCTGCGCGGAACCCTAACGAACCGTGAGGAGGTAGCGAGGGGACGGTGAGGGCGCGGTCCGCTCGGCGGACGTGCTCAGCCGCGGCCGCGGAAGCCGGCGAGCACCGTCTCGCTGCCCCAGCAGGACATCGTCCGGTTGCCGAGCAGGGCCGCGATCTCCCAGCGGATCGCGCTCTCGAGCAGCTCCGTGCGGGCGAGCAGCTCGTCGCCGCGGTCGCCGATGCGCTCGAGCAGCCGGGCCGGCAGGTCGAGCTCGGGCTGGTTGCGGCGCCAGGTCCGGCTCGAGAGCGCGCGGAGGTAGTCGGCGCCGGAGGCGCTCAGCGCCTGCGTCACGCGCGAGCTGCCGGCGGCGCGGTCGAGCAGCCTCGCGGGGCTGCGGATGCGGCGGCGGTCGAGTCGCTCGAGCAGCAGCCCGGCCTCGGCGATCAGCGTCCCGGCGATGTCGACCGGGACCGACGCCTCGGCGGCGGCGAGCGCCACCTCGCGCAGGGTGGCGAGACTGACCTCGGCGCGGGCGTGCTCCTCCCCGGGCCGGCGGGGAGCCGACGGGCGCGTCGGAGCCGAAGCGGCGTCCGCGCTGGGTCGCGACTGGGTGAGAGCCAGGCCAGTAATTAGATATAAAATCGAATATGGGTCGGACGGAAAAGCAGCGCGGCTCCCGATCGATCCAGATCCGCGATTGGCCCTTCGGCTCGCGCGGCCGCCGGCTCTTCCTCGAGGCGGTGCTGCTCGACGAGGCGCCGGCGGGCGGCTGGCGCAAGACCGACCTCGAGCGGGCGGCCGGCGTCGAGCGCGGCGGCGCCGACCGGCTGCTCGAGGGCGCGGCGTCGCTCGGCCTCGTCCGCGCCGACGGTGGCCGCTGGCAACCCGGCTCCCCTCCCCCGCCCCTCGCGGGGCCGCTGGAGCAGCTCGTCGCGCTCAGCCGCGAGCTGCCCGACCTGCCGATCCGCCCGCTCCCGCGCCGCCCCTACAGGCGCTGAGGGCGCCGCTGACGCGAGCGGCTCAGCGCTCGCCCGTCGCCCGCTCCCAGGTCCGCAGATAGGCCTCGGCGGAGCCGAACAGCTCCCTCGTCGCCTCCCGCCCGCCGGGGACCGCGCGCATGTCGGCGAGCAGGTCGGCGAAGAGGCCGTAGTGGGCGACGCCGTCGGCGTTGAGGTCGAAGGTCCGGGTGCCGGTGCGCTGACGGCGGAAGGTCACCCGCCCGTCGGCGGACTCGAACGGGTAGGCGAGCGGGTTCGCCGCGGCGTCGTCGTCGGGGCCGGGCAGGGTCGAGAAGCCGCCGGTGTCGGTGCCGAGCCCGACGCCGGGCGCGCGGCCGCGCGCGTAGCGGCCGAGCTCGAGGAGCTTCTGCGCGAGCTCTCCCGCCCGGGCCGGCGTCGCCGCCCCGACGCCGCCGCCGCGGTAGAGGCTGCGCAGCTCGGCCGGGACCCAGGCGCCGCCGGTGCCGGTGTGGCCGGAGATGACCGGGTAGTCGCGGCGGCCGGTGATCCGCAGGACGGCGTCGCGGGCGCGCTCGCTGAGGTGGTCGACCTCGATCAGCATCCCGTTCGCCATCAGCCGGCGGACGAGGTAGGCGCCGAGCGGGGTCAGGCCCTTGACGTTGCACTGCGGGCCCGGCGGGTACTCCGGCATCGGCGGCAGGTCCCTGGTCGCCGGGAAGAAGCCCTCGAGGACGGAGCGCTCGAGGTCGCTGAGCCGGACGACCTCCTCGCCCTGGCCCTGGTGCGGGCAGGGCCCGGTCTGGAAGTACTCGCCGTTCTGGTAGGCGTTGAAGACGTTGATGAACTTGCCCTTGGTGCCGCCCTCGAGCGCGGAGCCGGCGAAGGCGTTGTTCACCCAGTGGGCGATGAACAGGGAGCGCAGCCCGAGCCGGCGCATCCTCGCGATGCCGCGATCGACGTCGCGGCGGCCGCAGTCGCCGCCCTCCTCGCAGTTGAACAGCGTCGAGGTCTCCGCCCCGATCACGACCGCGAGCTTGCCGCGGGCGATCACACGGCGCGCCTGGCGCGGGGAGGTGACGATCCGCAGCCAGCCCTCCCCCGGCCCGCCGCTCTGGGCGTCGACGTAGCCCTGGAGGCCGCGCAGCCTCCGGACCGCGGAGGCGACGACCTTCCCCTCGTCGCAGGTGTGCGACCTGACCGGCTCGATCTCGCAGAGCGGCTTGTCCTCGACCGCCTGCGCGACGACCAGGCGCATCCCCGCCATCCACATCCGTTGGAGCCAGACGTAGTAGGTCTGCTGGTGGGTGTTCGTATCGTTCGTCGGCCAGCCTGCGAACGTCGGCCAGCCGTGCGTGTCGTGGGTCCCGAACGGGATCCCATCGCGCAGCAGGTTCCCGGTGGCGTCCCCGCTGCCGTCAGGGCCGTGGACGGCGGCGTCGCCGCCCAGCGCCGCCCCGATCCCGAACGGCGACCAGGACCGCCCGTAGACGACCCGGCCGCCGGCGCGGAGCTCGGTCGTGATGTGGAGGTGCATGTCGGCGAAACCGTTCACCGACCCGTCGCGTTCGGTGCCGCGGAATGGCCGCCCCCTGGCTCCGGGGCTCGCCTCGGGGAAGCGCGCGCACCCCTCGGCGCGAGCGGCCGGAAGCACCATCCCCCGGCCCTTCGCGAGGCTGAGCCGGCCGCCGAGGCGGAGGCCGCGCCCGCTCGGCTTCGAGGCGAGGCGGAGGGCGCCGGCCCTCCCCCGCACCGTCCATACCGCGCGGGGCCCGGCCGTCTCCACCCACTCGGCCCGCCTGCCGTCCGCGGCGAGGAAGCGGCGCTCGCGGTCCATCACCAGGTAGGTGCCGAGGCCGGTCGGCTCCATGAAGACGCGCTCCAGGGCCACCGCGTCGCCGCCGGTCGCGCCGAGGGTCCAGCAACGGTTGGCGAGGTCGTAGCGGTCGGGGGCGGCGGACGCGCCCGGCGCCGCGAGCAGCGCCGCGACGACGGCGGCGGTCGCCACGCCCGCGGCACGCCTCGCGCTCGCAATTCCCATCCCCGCGAGCATAGTCCCGCCGCGCCCCGCGGACGCCGCTAGACGCGGGCGACGATCACGTGGGTGCCCGCGTGATGCATCACGTACTGGCTGACGCTCCCGAGCAGCACGGTGCCGACGCGGCCGACCCCGCGCGCGCCGATCAGGATCGCGTCGTACTCGCCCCGCTCCGCCTCGGCGACGATCTCGGGCCCCGCCTTGCCGAAGCGGTGGATCGTCGTCACCGGGATGTCCTCGGGGATCCGTTCGATCGCCCCCCGCAGCGTCCGGTCCGACTCCTCGTGGACCTCCTGCTGGAGGGCCGCCGGCGAGGCCGAGCCGCTGGCCGACCAGCGGAACGCCTCGGCATTGACGTCGGGCTCGACCGTGAGGAGCGTCAGCGCCGCGTTGTCGCGCCTCGCCGCCTTCACCGCGATCTCGAGCGCGAGCTCCGAGCTCTCCGAGCCGTCGGTGGCGACGAGCAGCCGCCGCAGGGATTCATCGCCCAGGGGCGGGAGCTGATCGGGCTCGTCACTCATCGGGCGGGAACGCTGTCACCCCGCCCGGCGGCGCGCAAGCCGCCGGCTCAGCCGCCCCAGTTCTTGACCCGGACCGAGCCGCGCATGAACGGATGGATCCGGCAGAAGTACGTGTAGGTCGTGCCCTTCTTGTTCGCCGTCGGGCTCTTGGTGAGCGGCGGCGTGGTCCAGGTGTTCGAGCCCGTGGTGACGCCGGCGCTCGTGCCCTGGCCGTAGCCGAGCTGGCCGGAGTCGAACTTGATCGGGCCGTTCGCCAGCGGGTAGCCGATGCCGGAGTCCTTGTTGCAGGGGGCCCGGCAGGAGGTGATGCTGTGCCAGGCCTGCTCGGTCTCCGGCTGGCCGAACAGCGCGTCCTGGTTGGTGAAGGTGACCGACTCGCCGGGGCGGACGACGGGCGGGCGCATCTGGCTCGCGGGGAAGCCGCGCACCGCCGAGAAGCCGCCCTGCGTGTAGTAGAAGCTGCGGATGTCGATGCCGCCGCCCTGAAGCGGCCCGGCGGCGCGGAGGTCGCGCGGGTCGGGCAGGCCGAGCTTCTTGCGAGCCTTGTAGTCGATGTTCTCCTTCAGGCGGCGGTGGGTGAGCATGCCGCCCCGCTTGTACATCCGCTTGACGGCGTCGCCGTCGTCCCACGGGTCCTTGGCGAGCGGGTCGTCGGCCCGGCTCCAGGAGAGCGGGAGGATCCCCATCGACTCGTACCAGGAGGCCCGCTTGACGTCGTAGGTGACGTTGATCGAGACGACGTCGCGGGGCTTGAGACTGACGCGCCAGCTCCGCGGCGTGGCCTCCATCGCCACGTCCCAGCTGACCGCGCCGGCGGGCTCGTAGTACTTGGCGTCGGAGCGGAACAGGCGCTTGACCTCGCCGGCGCTGTCACCAGCGGCGGTCCCGTTGTCGGGTCCGTCGCGAGAGACGCGCAGGTCGACGTGGAGGCCGCCGGGATGCAGGTGGCCGCCGCCGAAGACCAGGGTCGCGCCGCTGTTCGGCACCGTCCAGCGCCGCGCGCCGCTGATGTTGCTGCGCTCCTCGTAGCCGGGCTGGGAGGGATCGGTCGGGACCTCATCCGGGAAGACGTACTTGCCGTCACCGTTGGTGTCGAAGCCGCGCTCGGCGTCGAAGACCGGGTAGATCTGCGGCGCGCCGGCGACGTCGAGCCACCTCACCTTCGCCGGCTGGATGCTCGGGTTGGTGATCGGCACCCAGTCGATCTCCCAGGTGATGTAGACCGACCGCCCCTCGGTGGCGTTGAGGCTGTGGATCATCTGGTTGAGGTACCAGTTGTCGCCCGCGTTGACCTTGAGCCCGTAGCCCTGCGGCATCGACGCGATGGTCTTCTCCTCGCCCGAGGCGAAGGTCGGGCCGTCGTCGGTGACCCAGACGACGTGGTGGAGATGGAGGTCCCAGACGCTCGGGGTGCGCAGGCTCCCGTCGGGCATGATCTCGACCATGCTCGGCTTGAACCGGGTGAAGTAGCCCTCGGCATCGGAGCCGGGCCCGAAGGTGTTCGGATCGGCCGGGCCGCTCACCTTGACGGCGTTCGGGCAGGGCGTCGTGATCTTGATGTCGTTGAGGTTCTGCCCCGGGTGGATCGGGATCGCGTCGGTCCGGCACTGGAACGTCGACGTGTCCGGGTACTTGACCGGCTTGATCACCGGCTCCTTGGCGCTCGCGGGCGCCGCCGCGGCGAGCAGCGCCGAGACGGCGAGCAACGCGACGGCGAGCCGGCGGCGCACGCTCAGCCCGTGCCGAACGGCTGGTTGGCGAGCGGCACGTAGTCGCGGCAGGGCTCACCGCGCAGGCCCGGGCACGGCGGCAGGCCGGTCGGGGCGGGGCCGTCCTTCGTCACGGGCAGGACCAGTCGCGAGGCGTGCTTGCGGTCGTGCGCGATCGCGACCCAGGGGGTGGCGTCGGGCTTGGTCTCGGCGAACGCCCAGATCGGCTGGTCGCCGCCGGGCGCCGAGATCGTCACTCGCACGCGCGAGCCCTCCCGGTAGACGTGGCCCTGGTAGTAGAGCGGGATCCGCACCTTCACCCACTCGCCCTTCGGCAGCCGCTGCGCCGAGCGCTCGCTGAGGTCGGGCACCGGCTCGCCGAGCGTGCTCTCGTCGCGCAGGACCTTCCGCGCCTCGGTCCGCAGCCAGCCCCCCTGGACGAAGGTCTCCTTGCCGTCGGGGCGGACCTCGGAGACCGTCGCCTGGAGGTCGACGTTCTTCGCCTTCGAGCGGACCCAGACCTGGACCTCGCCGGCCCCGAGGACCGTCGTGTCCTTGCCGAGCTGGCCGCTGACGTAGGAGACGGCGGTCCCGGGCGGGTTCTGCGACCACTGGTAGTTGGGGTGGTCCGTCCAGAGGTCGCCGGAGCCGGTGTCGCCGGTGAAGTCGGTCGGCGGGCGCGCCTCGTCGTCCCAGACGAAGGCGTCGGCGCCCTTGCCGGCGCGCTTCAGCGTCATCCGGCCGCCCTTGCCGAACCACCAGGACCGGGGCCGGGCACTCGGCGGCGGGAACCGCTTGTAGCTGCGCTCGAAGGCGGGGACGGGCTTGCCGGGCGCGTCGCCGGCGCCGTTGTCGAAGAGGATGCGGATCGGCGGCTGCGCCTCGAACATCGCCTTCGCCGAGGCGAGGTCGGGCTGCTCCTGGATCGGGTCGTCGGGCAGCTGGACCCCCGGCACGCCGAGGACCGACTGATACAGAGCGGGCGCCGCGGCCTTGAGACCCGGCGACAGCTGCGGCCTCTCCTCGGCGACGTAGATCTTCAGGAAGTCGAACCATCGGTTGAACGTCTCGGGGTCGAGCGCGTCGGTGTGGACGCCGTTGGTGAAGGTGATCCACTTCTTGTCGGTGCCGGTGAAGCGGTCGGCGAGGTTCGCGCAGTGGCCGCCGGTCTGCTCGTCGGTCCACTGGCAGGCGAGGAAGACGGGCTTGCGGATCTTGTGGACGAACTTCGACGGGTCCAGCGGGTCGGCCGCGTTCGGCCGGTAGTAGGCGTTCCGGCGGACCTTCTCGAGCAGGTTGACGGCCTCGGGATGGAGGTCCTGGTTGGCAGCGCAGGTCGTGTCGCCGTCCTGGATCCGCTCCCAGGCCCAGCTCTGGCCGCTGTCGGGGCCGGCGGCCTGCGAGTCGTCGACGCGGTCCTGCGCCCACTCGAGCGCGAATCCGGTGTTGAGGATGCCGCCCGGGTACAGCGTCGTCTGCGTGTTGTCGATCACCGACATCGGCGCGAGCGCCGCCAGGCTCGGCGGGTTGGTCTGGCCGACGAAGAGCTGGGAGATGCCGCCGTAGGAGATCCCCATCATCCCGACCTCGCCGCCCTTGACCCAGGGCTGGCGGGCGACCGTCTCGATCACGTCGTAGCCGTCGAGGCCCTGGAGCGGCTCGAAGAAGTCGAAGGCGCCGCCCGAGCAGCCGGTGCCGCGCATGTTTACGTCGACGACGGCGAAGCCGAGCAGGTTGGCGACGGGGGCGATCCCGCTCTCGGGCCCCCCGGGCCTCGCGTACCCGTATCCGGAGTACTCGACGAGCGTCGGGTAGGGGCCGCCGCCGGACGGCAGGTGGACGTTGATCGCGAGCTGCGTGCCGTCGCGCGTCGTCAGGTAGCCGTAGCCGTCGGCGGGGATCGCCTGGTCGTAGATGCCGGTGCTCGGGGGCTTCGGCTTCGTGGTGAGCACCCTGACCTTGTGCGTCGCGCCCTCGCCGTCGTCGGCGACGTAGCCGCGCCCCGGCTCGACCCGGCGGAAGACGACGCCGCCCAGCGGGCCGGCCGTCTTCGACTGCACCGACTTCCCCTTGCGGACGAGGTCGACCGTCTCGCCGGGAGTGCCCCCGGTGACCTGGACCTGCTCGACGCTGCCGCGCGCGGTCAGCTCCGCGCCAAGGGCGGCGGGAGCGCTCGCCAGGGCGGCGCCGATTACGGCAAAACTGACAGCGACCGCCCCGCGGAGGCCACCCAACCTCATCCTCTCCACACCTGGGACTCTTGCAAATCGCTGCGCCCGATGCGCCGCATCGCCCGCAAACCCGCTGGGCAAGCCGCAATCGCGGCGATCCGGAACGAGCTGATCCGGTTCCGGCGCGGAGAGGCCGGCTCGGCCTAGCGCTTCTTGCGGACGACCTTGAAGCCGTAGGACGCGGGTGTCGGGTCCTCGACTCCGCCGGCCACGGCGCGGACCTCGAACCGGTACCTGCCCGGCTTCAGCTTGTACTTCGCAGGGGACTCGCAGGACTTGAACCGCGGCGGCTTCTTCCGCGGGCGCAGCGAGCACTCGAAGCTCGCGCCGGCGGTGGTCGAGGAGAACCTGAATCTGGCCTTGGCCTTCCCCTTCCTGCCGTTCCGCCCGTCCCTCGCCTTGAGCTTCTTCTTCGGCTTCTTGTCGATCGCGGTGTTCGGCGGCTCCGGCGCCGCGACGCCGGTGACGCGGGCGACCTTCGATTGGTGTCGAGCGTCACCCAAAGGGTGTTGTTCGGTCCGGTTGCGATCTTGCGCGGACCGACGTTCGCAGCCGGGGAGAACCCGTCAGCGTCGTCGTCTGCCCGCTCTGGCGTTAGCCGAAGCAGATCGTTTGCAGCGAAGCGAGCGATCCAGTACGCGCCGTCGGGCGCGAACGTGATGCCGAACGGGTCGGAATTCTCGAGCTCAGTCATCAGCGGGTTGCCGCCGGGGTCGATCCGTCCGACGGACTGCGGGTCAGTCGACGGCGCAACGTAGGCGACCTGCCCGTTCGGCCCACCGCTACGTCCTGCGCGATCCCGGTCGCGTTGATCTGGATGTCGTGCGGAGTTGCGGTAGTCGGCACAGTGGCGGGCGCGCTGTAGACGTTGCCGGTCCCGGCGGCCCAGATCAGTCCGTCGGAGCTGACGCTCATCCCATGCGGGCCGAAGCCGGGAATGGCAGTCGAGTCGGCGGTCCCCACGGGGTCATCGGGTTCGAAGCTCACCAGCTCATCCGGCGCAGCCACCCACATTCGCCCGTCAGGGCCAGCGACGATCCCGCGCCCACTCGGGATCCCGACGTCGAAGGGGGTTGCGTTGCCTGGGTTCCCGGCGGGGAATCTGATCACACCGATCGCCGTCGAGACCCAGATCCTGTTGTCCGGGCCGACGGCGATCCCGAAGGCCGAGTTGTCGAGCGGGTACTCAGTGACGACGCCGGCCGGGGTGATCTTGGCCACGCCGTTGACGTTCTCGGTGGTCACCCACATGTTCCCGTCCGGGCCCTGGACGATGTCGTTGTCTGTTCCGAGGCCCCCGGCGATCGCGAACTCGCCGTCGACCTTCGGCGCGGCGCCGGCCGGCGCCGCGAGAGCGACGAGTGCAGCGAGCGCGGCCAGAGCCGCGAGGGCTGCGCGTGACGCTGCTGCCATGCCCTCAGCTTAGGGGGATTTCGCACCGACGTGCGACGGCGGGGTTAGGAGTAGTCTGGCGGGCGAGACTGAAGACCCGCGAAGGGAGGCATTCGATGAACCTGCGCCAGAGGCTGTCCTACGCGAACGTCGTCGCGACGCTCGCTCTCGTTCTCGCGATCGGCGGCGGCACCGTGTACGCCGCCGTGAAGCTCGGCAAGAACGACGTCAAGAGCAAGAACATCGCGAAGGGCGCGGTGAAGACCGGTGACCTGGCGAAGAACGCCGTGAAGAGCCCGAAGGTGAAGGACGGCACGATCCAGGCCGGCGACATCGCCGCCGGCGTGATCCCGCAGATCAGGGCGAACGTGACCGGCTCGGCCACGGGCGGGCCCCAGGGCGGGGTGAACACGGACACCACCACGCCGCTGCCGCTCACCGGGACCACGACGTTCACGCCGCAGGCGGGCGAGGTCGGCGCGATCGCGGCGGAGGGGCGATTCACGCTCGCATCGGCGGCTCCCCCTGCGTCCTGCTCGCCCGCCGTCCGCCTGTTCGTCAACGACCACTTCACGCGCGTCTTCGTCAGCCCGGAGGACGAAGTGACCACGGCGACCGCCATCACGACCCACGGCCGCGACGCCGACGGCCCGTTCGGGCTGCTCGATCCCGGCACGCCTTTGACGGTCACCGCCAAGCTCCAAGGCGACGCCGACTGCACTGCGAGCTCGCGGCTCGACAAGCTCGAAGTCCGCATCGTCCAGATCAAGTAGCGGGCCCCGGGACGGGCGCGCGGCCGGGAGTCCGGCCGGCCATGATCGGGAACGCCTACATTTAGGCGCGACCCCCACCTCGCGACGGCCGACGGCGCCGGCGGCTCCGGGGGTCGCGGTAATACCGATCTGCAGCAGCAGGACCTTGAACCGAAAGGACCGACGTGAGCGACAGCGTCAGCGAAAGCGAGAACCCGTCAATCCCCAGTCCCGAGCCGGAGACGAAGCGGCCGCGGACGAACAAGGACTGGTGGCCGAACCAGCTCGACCTCTCGGTGCTGCACCAGCACTCCGAGCTCTCCGATCCGCTGGACCCGGGCTTCGACTACGCGGAGGAGTTCGCGAAGCTCGACGTCGAGGCGCTCAAGCGCGATCTGACCGAGCTGATGACGACCTCGCAGGACTGGTGGCCGGCCGACTACGGCCATTACGGCGGCCTCTTCATCCGGATGAGCTGGCACGCGGCGGGCACCTACCGGATCGCCGACGGCCGCGGCGGCGGCGGCCAGGGCGCGCAGCGCTTCGCCCCGCTCAACAGCTGGCCGGACAACGCCAACCTCGACAAGGCGCGGCGGCTGCTGTGGCCGATCAAGCAGAAGTACGGCCAGAGCATCTCGTGGGCCGACCTGCTGGTCTTCGCCGGCGACGTCGCGATGCAGTCGATGGGATTCGAGACCTTCGGCTTCGGGTTCGGCCGACCCGACATCTGGGAGCCCGAGGAGGTCTTCTGGGGCCCCGAGGACACCTGGCTCGGCGATGAGCGCTACAGCGGCGACCGCGAGCTGACCGGTCCGTTCGGGGCGGTGCAGATGGGGCTGATCTACGTCAACCCGGAGGGTCCCAACGGCAACCCCGACCCGCTCGCCGCCGCCCACGACATCCGCGAGACGTTCGCCCGGATGGCGATGAACGACGAGGAGACGGCGGCGCTGATCATCGGCGGCCACACCTTCGGCAAGACCCACGGCGCCGTCACCGAGGACCACCTCGGCCCCGAGCCCGAGGGAGCCCCGATCGAGCAGCAGGGCCTGGGCTGGAAGAACGACGTCGACGGCGGCAACGGCAGCGTCACGATGACCAGCGGCCTCGAGGGCGCCTGGACGAAGAACCCGATCAAGTGGGACAACGGCTTCCTCGAGAACCTGTTCGAGTACGAGTGGGAGCTGACCGAGAGCCCCGCGGGCGCGAAGCAGTGGACGCCGAAGGACGCAGCCGCCGACGGCACCGTTCCCGACGCGCACGACCCGGAGAAGCGGCACGCGCCGATGATGCTCACGACCGACCTGGCCCTGCGGCTGGATCCGATCTACGGGCCGATCTCCAAGCGCTTCTACGAGCACCCGGAGGAGCTCTCCGAGGCGTTCGCCAAGGCCTGGTACAAGCTCCTGCACCGCGACATGGGGCCGGTCTCGCGCTTCCTGGGCCCGTGGGTTCCCGAGCCGCAGCTCTGGCAGGACCCGGTGCCGCCGGTCGACCACGAGCTGGTCGGCGAGGCGGACATCGCCGCGCTGAAGGCCAAGCTCCTCGACTGCGGCCTCTCGATCCCGCAGCTCGTGTCGACCGCGTGGGCGGCGGCGGCCTCGTTCCGCGGCACCGACAAGCGCGGCGGCGCCAACGGCGCCCGCGTCAGGCTCGAGCCGCAGAGGGACTGGGAGGTCAACGAGCCGGCCGAGCTGGCGAAGACCCTGCCGGTCCTCGAGGGGGTCCAGCGGGAGTTCAACGAGTCGCAGGCGGGCGGCAAGCGGATCTCGCTCGCCGACACGATCGTGCTCGGCGGGTGCGCGGCGGTCGAACAGGCGGCGAAGGCCGCCGGCTTCGACGTCGCCGTCCCGTTCACGCCGGGGCGCACCGACGCCTCCCAGGAGGAGACCGACGTCGAGTCGGCCGCGGTGCTCGAGCCTCGCGCCGACGGCTTCCGCAACTGGGTCGGCCCCGGCGAGGACCTC
Organism: uncultured Solirubrobacterales bacterium; assembly: GCA_963823565.1. Lineage (GTDB taxonomy): Bacteria > Actinomycetota > Thermoleophilia > Solirubrobacterales > 70-9 > RHKX01. Next base: position 401,108 of record CAWGLR010000001.1, read on the forward strand.
TCGCCGGAGATGCTGCTCCTCGACCGGGCCGTGATGCTCCGGCTCACCGCGCCGGAGATGACGGTGCTGGTCGGCGGCATGCGGGCCCTGGACGCGAACTACGGGAAGACCCAGCACGGCGTCTTCACCGACCGCCCCGGCGCGCTGACCAACGACTTCTTCGTGAACCTGCTCGATCAGGGCACGGAGTGGTCGGAGGCCGGGGACGGCGTCTACGAGGGCCGCGATCGCGCCACCGGCGAGGTCAGGCGGACGGCGACCGCCGTCGACCTCGTCTTCGGCTCGCACTCGCAGCTGCGGGCGCTCTCCGAGGTCTACGCCGCCGAGGACGCGAAGGAGAAGTTCGCGCGCGACTTCGCCGCCGCCTGGGACAAGGTCATGAGCCTGGACCGCTTCGACGTCAGGGAGGCGGCGCAGGGGACCTGATCCCCCGCGCGCGCGGCGGCCGCCGCGGGGCAGCCGCATTCCGAGGATCCGAAGGGCCCGCAACCGCGGGCCCTTCGCTCTCAGCGGCACTCAGCTGGATGTCCGCTCGAGCCATTCGAGAAAGCCGGCAGGTGAGGAGACGCGAGTCGGATGTCTTCACGCCGCTCGCCCTGCGGCCGATCTCCGGTCCCAGGACCGTGGCCCGGCTCCTCATCAAGTTCGCCGCCTCCTCCCCTCACCGGCGCGTCTCCTCCACCCGGGTGAACGGAGCGCCGGCGCTGTGGATCGAGGGCGCGGGCGGCTTCGACACGGTCGTCGGTCGTCAGCGTCGCGATCGACGGTGGCCGCACCACCCGGATCTACTCGATGCGCAACCCGGAGAAGCTCGCCCGCATCGGGGCGCAGGCGCTGCTTACGCGGTAGGGGCGAGCCGCCGAGCGGAGCTCGTGCCGAACGGCACGACTATTCTGTCGCGAGAGCCTGAGCTCGGGTGGTACAGCCGATCAAGGAGGGTCCGATCGCAGCTCTCACAAGAACAGACCTCGAGGCGACGCTCCGGTTTCTCGGCGAGGCGTCGGACGCCCCGGACCAGGTCTCGTTCCGGCGGGGGATGCTCTCGGGCCTGCACGGACTGATCGACTGCGACGTGATCGGCTACAACGAGGTCGATCTCGAGCGCGGCACGATCCTCGTCCTCCACGACCCGATCGGGTCGCTGCCGGACGAGGTCGGCGCCCAGTTGCTGCTCGTCGCCTCCGAGCATCCCGTCCTGACGCGCAACCGGGCGGGCGACCTGCGCCCGTACGCGATCTCGGACTTCCTCAGCACCCGCCAGTTCCACCGGATGGCGCTCTACCAGGACTTCTTCCGCCACCTCGAGGCGCAGGACCAGATCGCGTTCGGGCTCCCCGGCGAGGCCGCCATCGGCATCGCGATGAACCGCCCGACCCGCGGCTTCAGCGCCCGCGACCGCGAGCTCCTCGAGCTGCTGCGGCCGCATCTGACCAGAGCGTGGGAGCGGGTCCGGGAGCGCGAGCGCGCCGCGGCGCTGATCGCGGGCCTGGAACTCGGGCTGGAGCAGGAGGCCTCCGCGGTGATCCTGCTCGACTCGCGGCTGACGATCGAGCACGCCTCGGAGCTCGCGCTGCACCTGCTCGAGGCCTACGGCGGCGCGCGCCTCGGCCGGACGATCGACGACTGGCTCGAGTGGGTCGTGCGGCCGGACAGGCTGACGGTCGAGGGGGCGCGCGGCTACCTCACGGTGAGAGCGCTGCCGAGGCCCGGCTCCCCCGACGCCCTGATGCTGCTCCTGAGCGAGCGCCGTCGCGAGCCGATGAGCCACGAGCAGCTGCTCGGGCTGGGAGTCAGCCGGCGGGAGGCCCAGGTCCTGCGGGCGCTCGCCCGGGGCCTCGACAACTCCGCCGTCGCCTCCGAGCTCGGAATCAGCGTCGCGACCGTCCGCAAGCACCTCGAGCGCATCTACTCGAAGCTCGGCGTCCACACCCGCACCGAGGCGGCGGCGGTTGCGCTCGGCTCGCGGCCGCCTCGCCGGTAGGCGCTCAGCGACCGGGGCAGCTCGCGACGATCCGCTGGTCGCCGACCTTCCGCGGGCTGCTCCCCTTCCTCAGCGTCGCCTTCAGGCCGATCCGATGACCGCCGGTCCGCGCCTTGCGGAGGACGAGCTTGCCGGGGACCTTGCCGCCGCGCTTCGCCTTCCTGCCGTCGAAGCTGACCGCGAGCGACTTGATCCCGCCCCGCTTCGCCGCGCGCTTGTCGAAGCTCACCACCAGGTTGGAGCGCTTGCGCTTCACGCTCTTGACGATCGCATCCCAGAGCCCCGAGCCACTCGCCTCGCGGTGGCCGGCCCCGTCCGTCGCGATGCTGAGGAACGCGTAGGCGCCGGCCTTCCTCGCCTTGAACACGTCCTTCTTCCTGCTCGTGCGCAGGCGCCACGGCGCGTACGGCTTGCCGTCGCGGGAGACGTAGACGTCGCGGAAGGCGATCCCCGCGCCCTTGTCCTTGCCGCCGAACCTGACCGCGAGCTTCGCGCAGCTCGGCTTCGCCCGCTTGCCGAGGGCGCGCTTGCCGCCGCCCTTGCCCTTCCCCCGCTTCGCCTTCACCGACTTGATCGTGCTGGTGGGCGGCGTGGCGTCGATCGTGTTGGTGAAGGTCGGGGTGAGGATCGGATCGTTCAGGTCGAAGACGATCGACGCCCTGTTGGAGATCGTCGTGCCAGTGCCGAGGGCGGGCTGCGGGTCGACGCTGAAGGTGACGCCTCCCTGCCCCTCGCTCGGCTGCTCGTTCGGCGGCAGGAATCCGATCTGCGGATCGGTGACGAGCTCGCGGGTCGCCGGGTCGACGCCGCGGAAGTGCCAGGTGACGAGCCCGGTGGCGCGGTTCAGCGTCGCGTCGAGCTCGAGGATCAACGGCAACCCGGGCCTGAGGTCCATCGACGTCGACCATTCCTGGGCTCCGGGCGGCGGGGTGAGGACGTTGTCGTCGCCGAAGTAGACCGGGCCGAACGCGAACGTGCTCAGGTCGAGCTTGCTCGCGTCGAGCCGGTCGGTGATCCGCACCTCGTGCGCGGGAGCGCTCGCGTCGGGCTTGTTCTCGAACATCACCAGGTAGCTCATCGGCGTCCCGGGCGGGATGAAGCGACCGGTGCCGTAGCCGGGCAGGCCCGCCTTGTCGTTCGGGTCGCCCGGGTAGACGACCTCGACGATGTGGTCGGGCGGCGGCGGGGGCGGGTCGGGCGGCGGATCCTCCTTCGGGGGGACGATCTCCGGCGGGTTCACCGGCGGATCGTTGCTTCCGGAGTTGGAACCTTCGTCGCGCCGGCAGATCTCGAGCACGGCGCCGTTGACCTCCGACTCCGACTTGCCCTTGAAGAACGGGTTCGATGGGTCCTTGCCCGCCGCGGCGCGCAGGTACTCGATCAGCGTCGCGAACCACTCGTCCCCGAACAGGGTCGCGAAGGTTTCGAACTGCCCCGAGACGATCGCGTCGGCGTCCGCCTCCGACAGCGCGATGTCGAGCGCGGCGATCTTGCCGCTGCCGTCGGCGAGCTCGTTGAGGCGGTCACGCTGCCCGCCGTCGATGTAGTTGCGAGCGCGCAGGCAGTCGGCGACGTGGCGGCGCTGGGCGACGATCGCGTTGTTGCCGGTGCCGTCCCTGACCGAGCGGATGCTCTCGAGCCGCGCCTCCGGGCCCTCGAGCGTCACCTCGAGGTTCCCGTTCGTGCCCGTCGGCTTGCCGTTCGGTGGCTGAGCGACCTTCTTCGGCAGGGCCGCGGAGAACACGTACTTGACCGTGCCCGCGCCGCTCGTCCGCCGAACCGACGGCTCCTCCGGCTTGCCGCCCGTCAGCTTCGCCGAGTACGCGACGTTGCCGGCCGCCGGCCCGCCGGTGATCTTGAACGCCCCGCTCTCGGCCCCTCCGCCCTGGGATCCGGCCTGGCGATCGACTTCCAGGCCGGCGATCGGCGCCGGCGCGACGCCGGTCGGGACCGTGTTCGCGAACACGGTCGACCGCAGCTTGTAGATCGCGTGCGGATCGCCGGTCGGGGTGAACTTGATGAAGGCGGTCCTGGTGCCGCCGGCCGGGACCCGGTCGAAGGAGACCGCGATGCCGTGGTCGACGCCGTCGTCGCCCTCGACCCCGCTGACCCCGGAGCCGAGTGCCTCGACCTCGGCGCCGGACTGGAACCCGTCGACGCGGGCGATGCCGTTCAACGCGTCGACGTTGCCGTAGTTGGTGACCTGGAGCACCACCTTGGCCGGGTAGTTGCCGAGCACGCCCCTCGGGCCGATCACGGCGGCGCCGAGCCGGGGGCGTGCGGTGGCCTCGACGGTGAACGCGTCGGGCAGGGTCGCCGATGTGCCGGCGCTCGGACGCCTCGCCACGACGCTGTAGACGCCGGGCTCGCTGCCCTTGAGGTTGAAGCGCACGTTCAGCGCCCGCCCCCCCGGGGTCGTCGAGACCGACTCGGCGGGGATGTCGGCGCGTCCGGCGGCGCGCAGGACGACGCTGGTGTTCGCGGTGAGCCCGGTTCCGGTCAGGGTCGGCGTGACGAAGCCCTGGCCGCCCCGCTTCGGACTGATCCTGCTCAGGGCCAGTGGCGGGCACCCATCCGGAGTCGTCGCGAACTGGACCGGGCAGGCGTCGGAGCCGTCGGGGACGCCGTCGTTGTCGTCGTCGGGGTCGCAGACGTTGCCGTCGCCGTCGCCGTCGGCGTCCGCCTGATCCGGATTCGGCACCGCCGGGCAGTTGTCGGCGAAGTCCGGGACGCCGTCGCCGTCCGTGTCGGTGCTCGGCGCCTCGCGGTCGAAGATCGCGAGCCCGAAGTCGTTGTTGACGCCCGCGTAGAGGCTCTGACCGTCGCCGCTCAGGGTCGGCAGCCCGCCGAGGCCACCGTTGCCGAAGCCGTCGATGCACTGGCCGCCGTCGCCCGTCTCCGAGACGCAGCCGTCGGGATCGGCCTTCTGGGTGAGCGCGCCGGTGGCCGGATCGCGATCGAGGACCGCGATCTTCTGCCCGCCCGCGTAGACGCTGCGGCCGTCGCTGCTGGCGGTCGCGGTGAATGCGTCAAGCAGCCCCTTGCCGTCCTGGCAGAGTCCGCCGGTCCCGTCCTCGGAGATGCAGCCGGCGGTACCGGCCTTCTGATCGAGCTCGCCGGACGTCGTGTTGCGATCGAAGACGGCCACGGCGTTCGAGTCCGAGCTCGCCACGTACAGGTTCTCCCCGTCGGGGCTGAAGGCGGGGCTCTTGACGTGCGGGCTCCCGGTGTCGAGCGCGACGCCGTCCTGACACGCCCCGGCGCTGCCGCTCTCCGAATAGCAGCCCTCGACGCCGGCGTCCTGGGTCAGCAGGCCCGTGGTCAGGTTGCGCTGGAAGATCGCCACCTGGTCGTTGCGCGAGACCATCGCGATCGTCTCGCCGTCGGGGCTGATCGCGATCCCCTCGGGCAGGTTCATCGCCTTGCCGTCGACGCAGTTGCCGCTCGAGCCGTTCTCGGAGATGCAGCCGTCGGTGCCCGCCGGCTGCGAGAGCTCGCCCGTGTCCGGGTCGCGGTCGAGGACGATGATCGAGTTCGCGAGGTCGCCGCCCACCACGTAGACGTTGAGCCCGTTCGGGCTGACGACGAGCTTGTCGGGCCGGCCCATCGCCCGGACCGGGTTGCAGAACGACGAGGCGCCGTTGTCGAGGCAGCCCTCGAACCCGGGCTTCAGCGTCAGCTCTCCGGTGCTCGTGTCACGGTCGAAGATCGTCAGCGACAGCTTGTCGAAGGACGTGACGTAGACGTTCTCGCCGTCGGGGCTGATCGCGACACCGGTCGCCTTCAGCAGCCGCGGCGTGCTCGTGCAGCCGTCCGCCGCCACGCCGTCGTCCTTGAAGCAGCCGTCGGCCCCGGCCTTCTGCTCCAGCTCGCCGGTCGCCGGGTCGCGATCGAGGACCGCCAGCGTGTGCTGGGAAAAGGAGACGGTGTAGACGTTCTTTCCGTCGGGGCTGACGACCGAGTCGGTGTTCCCCACCCCGTTGCCGTCCTCGCACATCCCCGACGCACCTCCCTGATAGACGCAGCCGTCGGTCGCGGCCTTCTGCTCGAGCTCGCCGAGCGCCGACGCCGGCGCGGGCAGCAGGAGGAGCCCCAGGACTACGGCCAGCGCCGAGAGCGCAAAGCGGCCGTACACGGCCTCGCGGAGGACCCGATAACCCATCGGGCCAACCAGACCGCACCGGGCGCGAGGATGCAATACGGCAGCTGCCGTACCGACCGAGCGCCGGCCCTATCGGCCTCGAGCCGGCGGGAGTGCGGGGCCGTCGCCCGGAGGGGCGGCGGCCCCCGGGCCCGATTACTCCTTCTCGTACTTGAACGAGACCCCGAGGCGGACCCGGAATCCCGAGATCTTGCCGTCCTCGATCGTCACGTCCTGGCGGATGACCTCCGCGATCCGCAGGTCGCGAACCGACCCGCCGACCATCTCGACCGCGTTCTTCGCCGCCTGCTCCCACGAGTCCGAACTGACGCCGACGACCTCGGTGACGCGATAGACGCTCTCTGCCATCTCTCCTCCTCCGTTGGGTCCGCCTACCTTCGCACGGATCAGGGGTAGTCGCGAGGCGACTCGGGCCGCGGCTGGTGGGACAATCCGCCCGATGTCCTCGACGGGCCCCCCACCACGGGTTCCCCTCCCGCTGAACGCTCCGATCTGGGACGCGTTCTTCACGGTGGCGCCACTGGTGCTGGTGGGAACCCGCGAGGAGGACGGCGGCCACGACCTCGCGCCGAAGCACATGGCGATGCCGCTCGGGTGGCAGAACCACTTCGGGTTCGTCTGCCATCCCAGCCACGCCACCCAGCGCAACGCCGAGCGCACGGGGGAGTTCACCGTCAGCTTCCCGCGGCCCGCGTCGGTCGTGCAGATCGCCCTCGCGGCCGAGGCGAGGACCGCCGGCGGCAAGCCCAGCCTGGACGCGATCGCGGTGTCCCCCGCCACCGCCGTCGACGGCGTCCTCGTCGACGATGCCCAGCTCTGGCTCGAGTGCGAGCTCGACCGGGTGATCGACGGGTTCGGCGAGAACACGCTGATCGCCGGCCGGGTGGTCGCGGCGGCGGTCGCCGAGGCCGCGCACCGGGCCTCCGACGCCGACGACGCCGAGCTGATCGCGGCCTCCCCCCTGCTCGCATTCCTGCCGCCGGGACGCTTCGCCGCGATCGCGGAGACGCGTTCCTTCCCGTTCCCGGGCGACTTCCGCCGGTAGATGGAGGAGCCGGGCGCCGCGATCCTCGCCTGGCTGCGCGAGCGCACCAGCGAGGTCGCGTCACTGCTGGAGCGCCTGGTGGCCGCCGAGTCGCCGTCGCTCGAGCCGGAGTCGCAACGGGAGGCGCTCGACATCCTCGCGGCCGAGCTCGGCGAGCTGGGGTTCGAGGTCGAGCGGGTGCCGGGAGGCGACGTGGGCGACCACCTGCTCGCGCTGCCGCACCCTCGGGAGTGGCGGGCGGCGGGCGCCGAGGGCCCGAGCCAGCTCCTGCTCGGCCACCTGGACACCGTCTGGCCGCTGGGGACCCTCGAGCGCATGCCGGTGCGGGTCGAGGAGGGGCGGCTTCACGGCCCGGGCGCCTTCGACATGAAGGGGGGCCTCGCGCAGATGGTCTTCGCGCTCCGCGCGATCCGCGAGCACGACCTCTGCCCCGCCGTCAGCCCGGCGATCTTCGTCACGAGCGACGAGGAGATCGGCAGCGTCGAGTCGCGGCCACGCATCGAGCGGCTCGCCGGCGACGCCGCCCGGGTCTTCGTCCTCGAGCCGTCGTTCGGCCCCGCGGGCAAGCTGAAGACCGCGCGCAAGGGAATCGGCGAGTTCACGATCGCGGTCAAGGGGATCGCGAGCCATGCCGGCCTCGACCCGGGCGCGGGCGCAAGCGCGATCCTCGAGCTCTCCCGCCAGGTCCAGACGCTCTTCGAGCTGAGCGACCTCGAGCGCGGAACGACGGTCAACGTCGGGCAGATCGACGGGGGACTGCGCCCGAACGTCGTCGCCCCGGCGGCGAAGGCCGTCGCCGACGTACGGGTCGCGTCGGAGGAGGAGGCGGCCCGGGTCGATGCGGCGATCCGCGGGCTCGAGCCCGCCGACGCGCACACCTCGATCGAGATCGAGGGCGGGTTCGACCGCCCGCCACTGGTGCCGACGGCGCCCAACCGGGCGCTCGCGGAGCGCGCCATGTCGATCGCGGCGGAGCTCGGCTTCGAGCTCGGCGAGGCGGCGGTCGGCGGCGCCTCCGACGGGAACATCACGAGCATGCGGACCGCCACGCTCGACGGCCTCGGCGCGGTCGGCGACGGCGCCCACGCCCAGCACGAGTACGTGGTCATCGACCGGCTGCCGGAGCGCGCGGCGCTGCTCGCGATGCTGGTCTGCGAGCCGGAGATAGCCTTCTCCCGATGACGCCGCGGATCCTTCCCGGCGCGGTCGCCAGGATCGCCGACTTCGACGCCGACCCGCCCGGCTTCGAGCCGGTTCCGCGCGAGCAGTGGGCCCGGGGCGACTACGTCGTCGCCGAGGTGCTCGAGACGGGCGAGCTCCCCTGCCGGATCGAGACGGGGACGGGGCGCATCGCCAGGATCTCCCCGGGCGACCTCACGCTCGGCGCGCTCGGCGACCGGGCGGCGACGCTCGAGGCGGTCGGCGACTGGGAGTCGATCGGCCCCGACGGCGTGATGCAACAGCTCAGCGCCGCCGGCGTGTTCGGCCGTTGCACCTCGCTCTCGCAGTGGACCCACGAGCTCGCCGACCTGCGGTATCGCGGCCACGCGACCCGCGACGGGCACAAGCTCAACATGCGCGACTTCGTGACCGTCTCCGACCGCGAGCTCACGGCGCCGGTCATCCTCATCGCCGGCACCTCGATGGACGCCGGCAAGACCGTCGCCGGCAAGGAGATCATCCGGGTCCTCAAGAGCCTCGGGCTGCGCGTGGCCGGCGCGAAGCTGACCGGGGTCGGCCGCCTCCAGGACGTCCTCGCATTCGAGGACGCGGGCGCCGATCACGTCTGCGAGTTCATGCGGGTCGGACTCCCCTCGACCGTCCTCCCCGCCGCCGACTACGAGCCCGCCCTGCGCGAGCTCCTCGCCGAGATCGCCGCCGCCGAGCCAGACGTCGTCGTCGCCGAGGCTGGCGCCTCCCCGCTCGAGCCCTACAACGGCGAGACCGCCCTCGAGGTCCTCGAACCCATCCTCGGGATGCTCGTCGTCTGCGCCTCCGACCCCTACGCAGTCGCCGGCATCGTCGACGCCTTCGACCGCCGCCCGGACCTCGTCTCCGGCCGCGCCGCCTCGACCGACGCCGGGATCGCCCTCGTCGAGAAGCTCACCGGCCTCCCCGCCCTGAACGTTCTCGCGCCCGGCGCGCGCGGCCGCCTCGAGGCGGCCCTAGTGGAGAGCCTCGGCCTCGACGCCTGAGCGCCGGCCGGGCCGCCGGGCCGCCGCCGTCCGTCAGAACGGCGAGCAGACGCCGAACCGGCAGAACTGATTCGGGGGACAGACGTTGCCGCAGGCGCCGCAGTTCGCGTCATCGAGGGCGAGGTTCTTGCATCCGCCCGCACAGCACGTCTGGGCGTTGTAGTCGCAGCACTTGCCGTTGCAGCACTCGCCCGTGTCGAACGGCCCGGTGCAGCCGGAGCATCCGCCGCAGTGCTCGGGATCGGTGCCGGTGTCGACGCAGGAGCCGCCGCAGTTGGTCAGGCCGCTCCGGCAGCGCCGGCGACACTCGCCCTCCGAGCAGACCTCGCCGCTCCCGCACCGGCGCCCGCATCGGCCGCAGTTGTCGTGGTCCGCTTGGACGTTCCGGCAGCGGCCCTCGCAGCAGATCGACCCCGCGGGACAGGCCCGGCCGCAATCACCGCAGTGCCCGGGCTCCGTGTTGAGGTCCGTGCACCGGCCTTCGCAGCAGGCCTTGCCGGGAGGACAGTCGCAGCCGCCGCTGCCGCCGGGACCGGTGCCTGTCCCGTCCCCGCCGACGCACTCCCCGCCGACGCAGGAGGTGCCGTTCGGGCAGTCACGGCCGCACCGCCCGCAGTGGCGCGGGTCGCTGCGCACGCGAACGCAGCGCCCCGAGCAGATGACGTGGCCATCGGGGCACGCGCAGCGTCGCTTGCGGCCGCGGCGGCGGCAGACGAAGGTCTCCGGGCAGCAGCGGTTCCGGCACGCCGGCCGGCCGTCCGGGCAGATGCAGACCTTGCGCTTGCCGCGCCGCCGGCAGGAGGCCTTCTTCGGACAGCATCGGTGCCGCAGCGCTCGTGGCGGCGCTGACCCGATCTGCGCCTGCGACGCCCACGCGGAGCCGTGACCAGTCCGGGGATCGCCGCCAGGGCCGACGGTGAGGTGCCTGCGGCGGGCCGGCGGTGAGGTGCCAAGGCGCGCCTCCCTACCCGCCGGCGGGCTCCGCCGAGCGGAAGCGCGCGCTCCACTCCTCGACGTCGAACTGCGCCGGCTCGGTCTCCTCGAGGAACTGCTCGAGCGTGGCGACGAAGCGGGCCGGTACCTCCAGCTGGGGCAGATGCCCGACCCCCTCAAACGTCTCCAGCCGGCTGCCGGGAATCGCCCGGTGGGCATCCCGGCCATGGCTGACGGGGATGATCGGGTCCCGCTCGCCCCAGATGATCAGAACGGGCATCCCCGCCGCCAGGTACAGGCGGTCGCCGGCATGCACGCGCTGCCCTCCGGTGCCGACCACGGAGCGCAGGGTGGAGAGGAAGGCGGCACGGCGTCCGGGGTCGGCGAGCGACGCGTATCCGCGGGCGACCTCGGCGACGTCCGCGTTCGGTCGGAGCCCGATTGCTCCGAGGCCGCGTCCGACCGCGCCTCCGACCCACCGGCCGACGCGCGCGGTGCCGGCGATGAAGGCATCGGCGCCCGGAAGTGCGGCCGCCCGAAGGATGAGGCTGACCTCAGGCCCGAGCCCGCCGCTGGAGACGAGCACCAGTCGCTCGGCGATCTCGGGGAACTGGTAGGCGAGCTGCATCGCGATCCCGCCGCCGAGCGAATGGCCGACGAGCGTCGCCCGCCGGTGGCCGAGCGCGACGAGGAGGTCGCGCAGCAGGGCGGCGTGGCCTCCGAGCGAATAGTCGCCGCCGCCGGGGGCCGACGCCCCATGCCCGGGGAGGTCGGGGGCGATGACCGTGCGGTGGCGCGCCAGCGGCTCCATCACCGCCCGCCAGTTCTCGTAGGTCCCCGCAACTCCGTGGATCAAGAGCAGAACGGGACCCGACCCGGCCTCGGCATAAGTGAGGGAGCGGCCGTGGAGCATCACCGTCTTTGGCTCGAACGTGTTCATCACTCTCGCGGCTGATCACCGCGATGGGGTAAGCATCCCGCCCGGGAACGCCAATCCCATCGGTGTGAACTACCTCCCCGACTCAGGAGTCGGCCGCGAGGCGGTTCTGCGGGCCGGGTCTATCTTGAAACCATGAGCGCAAGGCAGCGCATGTCCAATGCCGACGCCGCGTGGCTGCACATGGATCAGCCGACGAACCTGATGGTGATCACGGGGGTGATCTGGTTCGACGAGCCACCGGACTGGGATCGCGTGCGGGAGGTCGTCGAGGATCGCCTCGTCAACCCCTTTCCGTCCTTCAGGCAGCGCGTCACCTTCGGGGGCGCGCCGCCCGGCCCGCACTGGGCAGACGACGAGCGATTCGACCTCGACGCCCATCTCCATCGCGTCGCGCTCCCTCCTCCGCGAGATTCGACGGCGCTCGGTGCCCTGGTCGCGGACCTGACCGCCGCCCCGCTGGATCCCTCGAAGCCGCTGTGGCAGTTCCACCTCGTCGACGGCTACGGGGACGGTGCCGCCATGATCGTCCGGATCCACCACTGCATCGCCGACGGGATCGCCCTGGCGCGAGTGCTCCTCTCGCTCACCGACCCCTCCCCCGGCGCGCAGGACGTGCCGCGCGCAGCGGCGCCGGAGAAGCCGCCCCGTGGCCTTCTCGAGAGCCTCGTCGCGCCGGCGAGAGGAGTGCTGTCGACCGCCGTCGGCGCCGCGGGCGCGGTGGCGCACGAGTCGATCGAGGTCGCCACCCATCCGTCCCATCTGCTCGATCTCGCGTCGGCGGCGCGAGATGACGCCGACGCGCTCGCGGGAATACTGCTGGAGAGCGCCGACCCGCCGACTCCGCTGAAGGGCGAGATGGGCGTGGCCAAGCGGGTCGCCTGGTCGACGCCGCTCCCGCTCGACGACGTCAAGGCCATGAGCCATGCGACCGGGACGACGGTCAACGACATCGCTCTCACCGCCATGGCGGGCGCGCTCAGGCGCTACCTGCATGATCGCGACGACATCGTCGAGGAACTGACCGCGTTCGTGCCGTTCAACCTGCGGCCGCCCGACGAGCCGCTCCCCGCCCGGCTGGGCAATCGCTTCGGTCTCGTCTTCCTGCGGCTGCCGGTGGGCATCGGCGACCGCCGTCGCCGCCTGCGCGAGGTGCACGCGAGGATGCGAGAGATCAAGGAGTCGCCGCGCGGAGCCATCTCCTACGGGCTCCTCGACGCGATGGGCAGGACGCCGGTGCAGATCGAGAAGCGCCTGATCGACCTCTTCTCGAGCAAGGGCAGCGCGGTGATCACCAACGTGCCGGGGCCGCGCCGGCCTGTCTACCTGGCCGGCACGCCGGTTGCCGGCGTGCTGGTCTGGGCGCCGGCCTCCGGAGAGGTGTCGGTGACCGTCTCGATCTTCAGCTACGCGGGCAACATCACCGTCGGCCTGATGACCGACGCGGGCCTCGTGCCGGACCCGGAGACCATCGTTGCCGCCTTCGAGAGCGAGATGGAGGCCCTGCGGCGGCTGAAGCGCTGAGACCTCGGCGGATGTGGCGGGGACCCGATTCGTTTCTCGCTACGACGCAGGGGTCGTAGAGCGGATCGCCGCTTGAATTCACCGAGGCCGGCTGATCGACGCGCCGGAAAGCCGGATCGACCCCACAGCCGCCGCTCACTCGGCGACCCGGCTCAGCGGCGGCGGTTTCAGCCGTTCGAGACAGTCGCGAGGGGGCGGGCCACGGCCGGCGTGCCTTCACCCGGTGCGATCGTGATCGACCGCCGACGGAAGTGCTGCCGGGGTCCCGAGGGGCGAAGCGCGAGGGAGCGGAGCGTCTCTTGCAGCACTACTCGCATTTCAAGTTGGGCGAAGGCAGCGCCGACGCAGCGCCGACGCCCGCCGCCGAAGGGCAGCCAGGTGTAGGTGCCCGGCGCCGTGTCGAGGAAGCGCTCGGGGCGGAACGCGTAGGGATCCGGATAGATGTCCCCACGGCGGTGCATCAGATAGATGCTCGGGGCCACGACGCTACCTTCGGGAAGTGTCAAGGGCCCCAGGCCCCAGGGCCTTGTGAGCTTGCGGGCCACGAGGGGAATCACGGGCCGAAGGCGCAACGTCTCCTTCACCACGGCGTCGGCGTAATGAGCGCCGCCCTCCAGCGACTCGCTGCGGAGCCGGTCGAGGGAGTCGCGGTGCCGAAAGAGGAGCTCAAATGCCCAGGAGAGGGCCGTCGCCGTCGTCTCGTGGCCGGCGGCGAGGACCGTGACCAACTCGTCTCGGAGCTCGCGGTCGCTGAGCCCGGAGCCGTCCTCGCGGCGGGCATCGATAAGCATCGAGAGCACGTCAGATCGAGCACCAGGACCCTCGCTGCGGCGCTCGGCGATCTGGCGGAAGATCAAGGCGTCGACATCGGAGACCAACGAGCGCATTCTCGACCAGGGTCGCCAGGGACCCAGATCGTGGCGCAGCGCCGGTACCTGGAACGCGACGCTCCGGCCGGTCGCGTCCATCAGGGTGCCGAGTGCCCGGCGGAGCTCCCGGCGGGTCGATTCACGGTCCGCGCCGAAGACGAGACGGATGATCACCTCGAGGGTGATCGCCTGCATTCGGGCGTGCAGCGTGAACGGCTCGTCGATCGGCCAGCGAGCGATCTCATCCCGGGCGATTCGCGCGATCAGGGCTTCGTACTCGCCTACTCTCTCGCCGTGAAAGGGAGGCAGCAACAGGCGCCGCTCGGCCATGTGCTCGCTCTCGTCCAGAACCAAGACCGAGTGCCGACCGACGACCGGCTCGAGCAGGCGGGCGACCTCGCCGGCGTGGAGAACTCCGGCGTCGCCGGTGAAGATCTCCTTGATCAAGCGCGGGTCCGAGACCATCACCACGTGACCCATCCCGAGTAGCTGGAAGCTGAAGACGTCGCCGTGCCTGCGGCCGAGATCCTCCATGAGGGCAACCGGGCGCATGAGCCAGCGCGCCGTATCGACGAGCGCCCCGGCGCCCGATCCTGGGACCTGGGCGCGCAGAGGAGCAGCTCGATCAGCGCGCAACTTCACCGTCGGCCGAGTGTACTAATTGGTGAAGAATTACTCCCCCGACCATGGGGTACCTCGAGCGCGGCGAGAGTTCGGCCCTGATCGACGCCACCGAGAGCTTCAAGCCGTGGCTGCGGCCGCTCGACGAGCAACTGCGATAGCTCGCCCCGCTCCTCCGGCCGCCGGCACCCTTGCGACGGTCAGGCGCGGCTCTCGCCTCGCGGGCCGACAACCGTGATCGTTCCCTGGGCCGCAGCGCAGAGCCGCCCGCCGTAGTGCAGCTCGCCTCGAACGACCGCGCTGCGCTTAGTCATCGCGAGCACCGTGGCCTCCGCCTCGACCTCGCCCGCCTGCACCGGGGCGATGTAGTTGAGCTTCAGCTCGGTCGTCGCTCCCCACGAGCCGGCAGGCATCAGCGGGTATATGACCGCGCCGGTCACGTGGTCGAGGATCGCCGCCAGCGCCCCCCCGTGAACGTTTCCGGAAGGCGTGAGGATCTCGGCCCCGAGGTCGGCCCGCGCCCAGAGCTTTCCCGGGGCAGCCCGCGTGAACTCAATCCCGAGGTAGGCGGGGAGCCCCTCGATCTGACCGCCGAACTCGATCATCGCCGCGGCGATGCTCGGGTCGAACCGGTCGGAGAAGTCGTCGCTCATCGGTCGCTCTTCACATCGACCTCAGCGGACCGCGGGAACTCCTCGACGGCAATCTCACGAGCGTCGCGACCCTTGCTGGAATGCGTCGATAACGGCGCGGGCGCCGTCGAGGCCCATGAAAGCGGGGGGCCAGAGCAGTGGGCGCTCGTAGATGCCGGCCCACCGTTCGGCGTACCGCTTGCTGACCTCCTCCGCGGTCCCGGCGAGCGCGATCGTGTCGAGCATCTCGTCGCTGACCTCCTCGACCGCCGCGCCGAAGTCCCCCGATTGCCACCGCTCCCGGATGCGCTCCGCCTGTGTCTCGAAGCCGTGGTGGCGGTGGATGATCCGGTACGTCTTGACGGTGCTGTTGAAGGCGACCACGGCTCGGGCGGCCTGACGCGCTGCGTCGCGGTCCTCGCCGACGCTGCATGTGATGTAGCCGGCGATCGGAACGGGAGCATCGCTCCCGCGGATCTCGGCGCCCCGCGCCAAAGCGGGCCGGACGACCTCGTTCACGTACTCCGGAGTGAACAGGGGATGCCCGATCAGCCCGTCGCCGACGGTGCCTGCCGCTTGGATCATGCGCGGGTTGACGCCAGCGAGGTAGATGGGCAGATCGGATCGCGGGGGCGGCGCCACCGGTACCGTCGGCTGCACCTCGACCCGGTAGAAGCGACCGGCGTGCCGTACCGGCCCTTCGTGCAATCGCAGCAAACGCCGGATCAGCGGCACCAACTCCTCCATTCGGCCGGCAGGATGCTCACCGTCGAGTCCATGCCAGTCACGCTGCATTCGCCGCGTGCCCGTACCCAGCCCGATGATCAGTCGCTGGCCGGTCAGTTCGTCCAGATCGCGGGCCTCGGCAGCCCACACGAGCGGCGTCCGCCCGAATGCGTAAGCGATCGCGCTGCCGAGAGTGACGGTGCTCGTAGCCGCCGCCATCGCCGCGATCGAGATCGTCGCCGACCTGTCGTAGAACTCGGTCGCCCAAGCCGACTCGAAACCCGCCTGCTCGGCGAGGCGCGCCGACTCGGCGACATCCGCCATGCCGCTGCCGCCGCTGACCACAAGGGACGGTCGCCGCTCCGGCTCCACGGTGCCGAAAGTACCAGGTGGTACCTTTCGGGGAGCCGACGCCCCAGTCCGGGCGCGGTCGGATACGCTTCCACCGTGCCTTCGCTCGCGGCTCGTTCCTCCCCGGCGTGGCTGACACCGTGCCTGGTCGCGCTGGTCGGTGCCTTCGTGGCCCTCCTCGCCTCCCCCGCCGGCGCCGAGGCCAAGCAGGCGTGGAGCAGCTACGACCGACCCGCCAAGTTCGGCGTCGTCACCGAGAACGAGGTCCCGATCGAGATGCCGGACGAGACGGTGCTGCGAGCCAAGGTGGCCCGCCCTGACGCACCCGGCCGCTTCCCCGTGATCATCACCCAGACGCCCTACAACAAGGCGGTTCCGTTGCTGGGCGGTACGAACGACTATCTGGTCCGCCGCGGCTACGTGCACGTGGTCGTCGACGTTCGCGGCACCGGGAGCTCGGAGGGGAGGTGGGACAGCTTCGGCCCGGCCGAGCAGGCGGATGGGCCCGAGGTCGTCGCCTGGGCCCGTAAGCAGCCGTGGTCGGACGGCAAGGTCGGCCTCTTCGGCGCCTCCTACATGGGTCTGACCCAGCTCTACACGGCGGCTCAACGACCGCCGGGGTTGAAGGCGATCTTCCCGATCGTGCCGCTCGCGGATGGCTATCGCGACATCGTCTTCAGTGGCGGCCAGGTCAACCTTGCGTTCATCCCGCTGTGGCTCGGGCTCGTCTCCGCCGGCGGCGTCGTGCCCCCGGCGCTGGTCGATCCGGCCGCCGGGCCCGCCGAGCAGGTGGCCAATCTCCTGACCACGGTCAGTACGTTGCTCGATCACGTCGTCGGCGTCACCGACTTCCAGCTCAAGGTGATCACAGACGCGATCCTCGGAGGCGAGATGGCCTACGACGGCTCGTTCTGGAAGACGCGCTCGCCGATCGAGGTTCTCGACCGGATCGAGGTTCCGACCTTCGTGGTCGGCGGCCTCCACGATCTCTTCCAGCGTGGCGAGCCCCTGGTCTACGAGCGGCTCAAGTCGCGCGTCAACACCCGGCTGCTGATGGGACCCTGGACCCACCTTGGCGGCTCGACCGGCGCCGGGCTGCCCGCCGACGGCGTGCCGGAGCTGAACAGCATCGCGCTGCGCTGGTTCGACCGCTACCTGAAGGGGATGCCCACGCAAATCGGCAAGATCCCCGACGTCACCCAGTACGTCCTCGGGCGCGACCGATACGAGGTCCAGCCGGACTGGCCCGATCCGCGGTTACGGCCGACGCGACTCCACCTGCGCGCGGACGGAGAGCTGGATCCGCGTCCCCCCGCGGGCTCCGAGCGGCCCGACAGCTTCCTCCAGCAGCCTCTCAACGGCTTCTGCACGCAGAGCACCAGTCAATGGACGGCGGGCCTCACCGAAGCGCTGCCCTGCACGACGGACGACCGGCTCAACGAGGCCTTGGAGCTGACGTACACGACCCCGCCGATGAAGCGGCCGATGCGCATCTCGGGCCCAGCGATGGCGGATCTTTGGGTGCGCACGACGCGTTCGGACGCCGTGCTCTCGGTGCGGATCACCGACGTGGCGCCGAGCGGAAAATCGACCGAGTTGACGGGTGGCTGGCTGGCCGGCTCGTTCCGGGCGATCGACCGCAGCAAGAGCCGGCGTGTGCGCGGCCACATGCTCCAGCCCTGGCATCCGTACACGCGTGAGTCGGTGGCGCCGGTGCCCGCCGGCAAGCCGATTCGAATGCGGGTCGAGATCTTCCCGACCAACGCCGTGATCAAGAAGGGTCACAGCCTCCGGGTCGCCGTCGGGCCGAGCGACTTCCCCCACTCGCTGCCCCCGCTGCCTCAGCTCTTCGATTCACTGGCCGGCAAGGTCGACGTGCTGCACAGCGTGGGGTACCCATCCGGGATCGAGCTGCCGACGGTGCGTCCATGCGGAGACCGCAAGCCCAAGCGCTGCAAGCGCCCCCTCGAAGTCCCGGACCTGACGCGCTAGACGCCCTTCGCCGCGGCTTCGAGGATGACCCGTGATCGGACGCGCGGGAACTGCGAGAGGGCGAAGCGGCCGCGGCGCCGACCGGAGCACGCTCGCGGCCCTTCCGGCTCGCGCTACCCCTTCGGAGGCCCCACGACGGCGACGAGCCAACCCTGAAAGTCGGAGATCGCCGCCATCAGCTGCGGCGTCTCGCCGCGCTCGAGGTACTCGAGGATCAGCCCCCGGATCCCGGTCAGGATCAGCACCTCGAGGGAGTCACGGCGAAGCCGGAGCTCCCGGCCGCTGGCGAGCAGGTCGTCGATCAGCGATCCCAGCAGCGCTCTGAAGCGGTCGGTGATGTAGGCGGCTGCGCGCTCGAGCGCGGGGTTGGTGATCGATTCGGCGGTGAGCCCGAACCAGGCGACGAGCAGGGCACGGTCGGTCGTCACAGCGGCCCACAGCTGCTCGAACCCCCGCGAGGCGATGTCCGCCGGCTCCTCCGCCCCCGCTAGGGCCTGCTCGAGCTGCTCGAGCAGTTGATCGCCGAGTTGACGAACAACCGCATCGAAAAGACCCTCGCGGGAGCCGAAGTAGTAGATCACCGCTCGCTTGCCAAGGCCTGCCTCGTCGGCGACCCGCTGTAGCGAGGTTGCTGCGTAACCGTCCCGCGCCAGGCATCTGAGAGCCGCGTCGATGATTCGCTGCGCGTGGCGCTCACCCTTCGGTGTCAGCTGCTGCTCGGCCCTCACGGTGCCAGAGTATCTTCGGATCCGGGAGCCGTTTCCCCTATGCCTCGGGGACGGCCGAGCCATCCGGGGCCGCCCACTCCGCCCACGAGGACGGAAGCGGGGAACCGCTGCGGCGGAAATGCTCCAGCCCGACGGCGACGAACAGCGCGGTTGCCTCGGCGACGAGAGCTCCCTCAGCCTGGAGCCGGCCTTTCAGGTGGAGCTTCCGCTCCTCCTCGCGCTCGCACCACGCCTCCAGCTCGAGCTCCTGACCGATCAGCGCGGGCGCGCGAAAGTCGACCTCGAGCTTGGCCGTGACGGCCGCCCGTCCAAGCACCATCAGAACGCTGCCGAGGGCGTCGTCGAGCACCGTGGCGATCGCTCCGCCGTGCGCGTATCCAGGCGCGCCCTCCTGCCGTCGGTCGAAGGTGACGCGTCCGCCCACCCGCTCGCCGTCCACCCGGAGGCGCAGACCCATCGAGGCGGGGTTGTCGGGACCGCAGCCGAGGCAGTGCGCCTGATGGGCGGGAAGGCTGCCGTCAGAGGCCGGGCGCAACGTCGACACCTCGGGTTGGCCGGATGATCACGCGGACAAAAGTACCAGGTGGTGCATTCCAGATATCGCGCCCCCGGCGCTCCGGGTCCCCCCCGGCCCCGCCCTCGGCTCCATGTCGTAAACCAAAATGCACCAACTGGATCATTTTGTGATATACGTTTGACACCTTGTCGAGAGAAGCAGAGACCCCGCTCGAGGAGCTCGCCGTAGCCGACGAGGAGCTCTGGGTAGACGGCCCGCCCCACGAGACGTTCAAGCGGCTCCGCCGCGAGTGCCCGGTCCACTGGAGCGCGGGCATCGCCCAGTCTCCGAAGGATGCCGGCTTCTGGTCGGTGACGAAGGCCGACGACGTCCACACGGTCAGTCGCGACTGGCAGACGTACTCGTCGGCCAGCAACATCATCCTCACCGACCACTCCGTGCCGATCCACCTCGTTCAGGGGATGTTCATCGGGATGGACCCTCCCAAGCACGACCGGATCAAGACCCTGTTCCAGCGCGCGTTCACGCCGAAGGCGATCGCCCGGCACGAGGAACCGATTCGCGCGATCGCGACTGGCGTGCTCGACGGCCTCGACGGGCGTGAGAGCTGCGATCTCGTCAGCGACGTGGCACAGCCGGTGGTCTCTCGCGTGATCGGCAGCTTCATGGGCCTCGAGCCGGCCGATGACATGCCGTGGGCGACCGCGATCAACGCGCTGCTCGGCTTCGGCGATCCTGACCTCAACCCCAAGGGCCTCGAGCAGCTGGTGGCCGAGGATGTCCCGGCGATGTTCGAGACCTGCATGGAGCTCGTGGCGGCTCGGCGCCGGGAGCCAACCGACGACATGCTCAGCACCCTGATCTTCGCCGAGATCGACGGCGACTCCCTGACCGACGAGGAGATCTTCGCCGGCTTCGTGCTCTTGATGGCGGCCGGGAACGACTCCACCAAGGCCACCTACGCGAGCGCGATGCGCGCCCTGATGGACTTTCCGGACCAGCGGCAGAAGCTGATCGACGATCCGTCGCTCGTTCCCAGCGCGGTCGAGGAGGCGCTGCGGATGTTCCCCGCCTTCGCCCACTTCCGGCGCACTGCGACCGAGGACACCGAGCTCGCCGGCTGCCCGATCAAGAAGGGCGACAAGGTCGCGCTCTGGTACCCCTCGTCGAATCGAGACGAGGACGTCTACGAGGATCCGGATCGCTTCGACGTGACGCGGAACCCCGAGCATCAGGCGTTCGGTGCGGGCGGCCGGCATTTCTGCCTCGGGACGGCGCTCGCACGCCTCGAGCTGAAGATCCTCGTCGGTGAGACCGTGAGCCGTTTCCCGACCATGGAGATCGACGGGGAGCCGACCTGGGTGAACTCGCAGTTCGCGAGCCAGCTGAAGACGCTCCCGGTTCGCCTCCACGCCTGATCAGGGCGCCGCGACGAACTCCGCTACGGCCTGGGCCTCGTCCAGGCGCAGTGCTGGACTGAACCAGCGCAGGCCATGGGATGCCGAGCGCGACTGCGAGCTCCTCGATCGGAATCCCACCGACATGGGCCAGCGGCGGCACGCTCTCAGCCCTTCCGGCCGGGTTGGCGGTCGGTCGCGGAGCCGGCCTCGTCGTGCTCCTCGTAGCGAGCGACGTTGACGGTCGCGCATCGTGCGCAGCGAACGCGGACCTTCTTCGTCATCTGGAGCTGGTGCATCGCGGCCGCGAGCACGTTGCCGCAGCGCACGCAGACATAGTCGTCGGGACCGTTGCCGCGGAAGGCGGGGCGGTCGGGGTCCTCCTGAACCGCGGTGGCGGCCGCGAAGGGGACCTCGCCCTCGCGGATCTCGCGCATCTCGACGACGGCCATCCGGCTAGAGGGCGCCGAGCTTAGTCGTGAAGTCGCCGATCAGGGCGTCGAGGACCCCGACCACGGTGCCCTCCCCCATCGAGGCGGCCTTTCCGGTGATCTTCGCCTCGGTGTGGATCTCGCCGCCGCCCTCGTTGACCTGAAAGGTGACGTCGGCGTTGGCATGGCCCTGGCCTCCGGCTTCCTTCGACCGAACCGCGAGAACGGCTCGGCGAGCGTCGGGGTCCTTCTCGACGACCTCGACGGTGCCGGCGAACTTCATCGACATCGCCCCCATCGCGATGTCGATCTCGGCCTTGACCTTGTCCTCGCCGAGCGCCTCGACGACCCTGCCACCCTCGACGCAGGGGACCACCCGCTCGAGGTCGGTGACGGTGGCGAAGCTCTCGTCGATCGGCTTGTCCATGGTGAACGTGTGGTCGAGCTCGGTTGCCATCAGGCTTACCTCCTTGGTCGGGCGCCGCTCACTATGCTCGGCGCATGTCGCCCCGATCGTCGACGCACGGGCTCGGACCCGTGCAGGCGACGCTGCGGATCCACACCGGGCGCGCCGGCGCCGCGGCGAAGGCCGGGCACGATCTCGTGATCGAGGTCGGCAGCTGGGAGGCGACGCTCCTCATCGCCGAGCGGGTCGCTGACTCCTCCGTCGAGCTCGCGGCCGACTCGACCTCGCTGCGGGTGATCGGGGGGAGCGGCGGGATGCAGAGGCTCAGCGACGAGGACAAGGCGAACATCGAGCAGACGATCGGCGACGAGGTGCTGAAGGGCAGGCCGATCTCGTTCCGCTCGACCTCCGCGGCGGGCTCGGCGGGGGAGATCCGCTTCGAGGGGGAGCTGACGATCGGCGAGGCGAGCGCGCCGGCCGGATTCGACCTCGCGATCGGCGAGGACGGGGCGATCGGCGCCCGGACCAAGATCGAGCAGTCCGATTGGGGCATCGAGCCCTACAGCGCCCTCTTCGGGGCGCTCAAGGTCAGCGACGAGCTCGAGATCGTGCTCGACGGCCACCTCGATCAGTCCCGGTAGACGGCCTGCGCGTCGAGGCCGCCCTCGACGCCGGGTGGCAGGGGGCCGGTGCCATGGGCGTACATCGCGATGTCCGCGATCGTCCTCGTCCGCTCGGGGTCGCTGCCGTCGCCGTCGGCGTAGGCGCCGTTCGCCCACGTAAGGCCCTCGGGATCGACCTCGAGCGCCGCTCCGGCGAGCAGCCGCGACTTCTCGCGGATGCGGGCGGCGACGGTGCTGATCGCGGCTGCCGTCCCCGCCGAGGGAGCGGTGTTGTAGCCGTGGCCCTCGCCGAAGCGGTCGCTGTCGGCGGGCACCACCTTGACGTCGAGCGCCGGCACGCCGAGCTCGGCGGCGACGAGCTCCGCGTAATCGGCCTCGCGCCCGTCGGGCTCGGTGGTCAGGCTGAGCACCATCTTTCCGGTTGGGTGGATGCGCAGGAACACCGCTCTGTAGGCCTCGTCAGCCATCACTGATCCTCCTCCTCGTCGCCATCATCGTCTCCCCCTCCCTCGGAGTCGAGCCTGCTGCGCTCCTGGTGGGCACGCAGCGCGTTGTGCTCCTTGAGATCGCAGAATGCGGACGCCGGACCGCCGAACGGGTGCGCCGGCACCGCCGGCCGCTCGCAGCCCGGGAAGATGCAGGTCCGCTGCTCGGCACCGTCGCTCACCCGCTGCCCCACCCCGGCGTCGTGCGGCCGCGGCTCGGCCCGTAGCCGCTCGGCATCGCGACCGAGCTGCCGGGGACGGGCGTCGCGCTCGGCCAAGGCTCCTCGGCCTCCTCCTCGCTGGAGGCCGCCGCCGCGATCCCCGCCGGGGCCGGCTCGGCGCCCGGTGGCGAGGCGATCGCATCGACGACGTCGCCCAGCGCCGCGAAGCTGTGGCCGCTGACGAGGGCGTCGCAGTGCGCCACCGCCGCCCGCATGCCGCCGGCCCGGAGCTGAAAGCCGCTGGCGCCAAGCCGCGGGTTGACCCAGACGATCTTGTGGGCGAGGCGGGCCAGGCGCGCCATCTCGCGGTCGACGGCCCCGGGGTCGCCGCGCTCCCAACCGTCGGAGAGGATCACGACGATCGCCCCGCGGGCCAGGCCGCGGCGGCCGTGGCGATCGTTGAACTCCTTCAGCGCGGCGCCGATCCGGGTGCCGCTCGACCAGTCCGGGGCGGTCGCCGCCGCGCGCCGGATCGCCTGCTCGGGGTGTCGCGTGGCGAGCGCCCGGGTGAGCCGGGTGAGCCGGGTGGCGAAGGCGAAGGCCTCGACGCGGCGGCCGCTGCCCGCCGCGGAGCTCAGGAATTGCAGGTAGGCGCGCGCGTAGGGCTCCATCGAGCCGGAGATGTCGCAGAGCAGAACCAGCCGGCGGGGGACGATTCGACGCTGCCGGCGGCTGATCCGGACGGGATCGCCGCCGTGGCGCAGGCTGCCGCGGAGGGTGCGGCGCAGGTCGACGCCGCGACCATGATGGGAGCGCTCGAAGCGACGGGTGCGCCGCCCGGGGGTGGCGAGCACGAGCCGCGCCATCAGCTGAAAGAGCCGGGCGAGCTCGCCGGGCTCGAGCGCCTCGAAGCTCTTGGCGGCGAGCCGCTCCTCGTCGCTGGCGATCGCCGTCGGCAGCTCGAGCTCCCGCTCGGCTCCTTCCTCGTCCTCGGCGGGAGCGGGCGCGGCGGCGACGCTCGGGCCCCGCTCGCGCTCGAGCGCCTCGCGCGGTCGCTTCTCGCGCCCGCCCGGCGGGCGCTCGTCGGCGGGGGTCGGCACGGTCGGAGCATCCTCGGGAGCGACGGCGGGCGCGCCCGGGGCCGGGTCGCCGAAGACGTCGCGGAAGACCGAGTCGAAGGCCGCCGCGTACGCACGGTCGGTGACGAAGATCGAGCGCGCGGTGAAGTACAGGCCGCGGCGGCGCTCGGGCCGGACCAGGCCCAGCGCGCGGGCGAAGCCGGCCGAGCGATCCGCCGTCACCGGCACCCCCGCCTCGCGGAGCCGCTGGCCGAAGCGGCCGACCAGCGGCGGCAGGTCGAGCTCGACGGTCTCGACGCCGAACCTCGAGCGGGGGCCCTCGGGCCGCCGCTCAGCCACGATCGGGGACGAGTCGCTCGAGGCCCGCAGCG
This sequence comes from uncultured Solirubrobacterales bacterium, assembly GCA_963823565.1. Lineage (GTDB taxonomy): Bacteria > Actinomycetota > Thermoleophilia > Solirubrobacterales > 70-9 > RHKX01. Next base: position 425,274 of record CAWGLR010000001.1, read on the forward strand.
CGCACCACCTCCTGGTCCTCGTCGTACTTGAGCACCGAGCCGAGGGTGCGGTCGACGGCGGCGGCGTCGAGCCGCTCGATCCCGAGCAGGTCGAGCGCGGCCAGCCAATCGATCGCCTCGGCGATTCCGGGCGGCTTCTGCACGTCGGAGTCGCGCATCCGCGCCACGGCGTCGGCGACCTGCACCGCGAGCCGCTCGGAGGCCCCGCTCACCCGGCGGCGGATGATCTCGACCTCGCGCTCGGGGTGCGGATACTCGATCCACCGATAAAGGCAGCGGCGCTTGACGGCGTCGTGCAGATCGCGGGTGCGGTTGGAGGTGAGCACGATGATCGGCGGGTGCGTCGCCCGGATCGTTCCGAGCTCGGGGATCGTCACCGCCGCGTCGGCGAGCAGCTCGAGCAGGAAGGCCTCGAAGTCGTCGTCGGCGCGGTCGATCTCGTCGATCAGCAGCACCGCGGGTCGCGGGCCGGGATGCTCCAGCGCCCGCAGCAGCGGCCTGCGGATCAGGTACTCGGAGCCGAACAGCTCTTGCTCCGAGAGGGCCTCGCCGCCCGACTCGGCGAGGCGGATGCTGAGCAGCTGGCGCGGGTAGTTCCACTCGTACAGCGCCTCGGCCGAGTCGATCCCCTCGTAGCACTGAAGCCGGATCAGCGGCGTCTCGAGCGCGCTCGCCAGCGCCAGGGCGGCCGCCGTCTTGCCGACGCCCGCCTCGCCCTCGAGCAGGAGCGGCTGCGGCAGCCGCAGGCCGAGGAACAGCGACGTGCCGAGGCCCTGGTCGACCAGGTAGTCGGCGGCGGCGAGGCGCCGGGCGAGCGTCTCGATGTCGGGGGCGAGACGCGCGATCTCATCGCTCGCCTCACCCGTCGCCCGGCTCGAGCCCGACGGACCCTCGCTCGCTCCGCTCATGCCCGCACCGACTCGTCGAGGACCGCGCGGTAGTCCTCCTCGGTGTCGACGTCGCGCGGGATCGGGCCCGGGATCTCGACCTCGGCTGCGGCCTCGCCGGCGCGGTCGAGCAGCCGCCACACCCCCCGGTCGCCGTGCAGCTGGGCGAGATCCCCGAACAGCTCGCGCGAGAAGGCGATCGGGTGGCCGCGGCCGTCCTCGTAGCGGCAGACGGCGATCGGCGCCTCGCCGATTCCGGCGACGAGCGCGGCGAGCGTCTCGGCTCGGACCCCGGGCTGGTCGCCGAGCATCAGCACCAGCACGTCGCAGCCGGGGTCGAGTGCGGCGAGCGCCGCGGCGATCGAGGACGAGCAGCCGGCGCCGAACTCCTCGTTGACGACCACGTCGGCGCCGCCCATGTCGACCCGGTCGCGGACCTCCTCGGCCGCGCCGCCGATCGCGACGATCGTCTGGTCGAAGCCGAAGCCGCGAGCAACGCCGACGACGTGCCCGAGCAGCGTCTCCGCTCCGTCCTCGCTGGGATAGGGCAGCAGCTGCTTGGGACGGCCGAGCCGGCGCGAGCCGCCCGCCCCGAGCACGAGCCCCGCGACGAAGCGCTCGCCCTCAGCCGACGCGGACATGCTCTCCCCGCGCCTCGAAGGCCGCCTTGCAGCCGGAGCCGCAGAAGTAGATCGTCTCGCCGTCGCGCTCCAGCGAGAGCGTGCTCGGCACGGCCGCCACCGTCATCCCGCAGATCGGGTCGACCGCGACCGCCGCCGCGGGGGCCTCCGGCCGGTCCGCGGCGGCGGGCGATCCCGCCGCGCGGGCAGGGTCCCGATCGCCGCTCCGCCGGACCTCGACCACGCGCGCGAGCACCGAGAGCGCGATCTCGCCGGCGGCGTGCGAGCCGATCGGGATCCCGGCGGGGACCTCGACGCGGGCGAGGAGCTCCTCGGCGAGGCCGCCCTGGCGCAGCTCGTCGAGGACGCCGGCGCCGCGCTTGTCGGAGGCGACCAGGCCGACGTAGGGCACCCCCGCCTCGAGCGCCCGGCGCAGGGCTGCCAGCTCGTCGCGGCCGTGGGCGGCGACGATCAGCGCGAGATCTCCCTCCTCGGGCCCGGGATCGGCGCCGTCGCCCGCGACCACCTCGAGCCCGAGCTCGGGCCCGATCCGCAGGAGCGCCGCCGCGGTCGGCGTATCGCCGACGACGACCACCCGCGGGGCGGGCGGGGCGGGCTCGAGGAAGACCTCGATCGCGCCGCCCGAGAGGCAGGGATTCTTGACGGTCACCGTGCCCTGCTCCCCCCCGGGCACCTCCTCGCCGGCGGCGGCGAGCTGCTCGGGCGTCATCTCGGCCTCGTCGAGGCCCTCGCCCCGCTCGGGATCGGGGAGGATCCGCAGCAGGGCGGGCTCGTCGCGCTGCAGCGCCAGCAGCGAGTAGGCCTTGACGCTCTGCTCGGCGCAGACGCCGCCGACGAAGCCCTCGATCGTGCCGTCGCCGAGCACCAGGGCGACGCTGCCCGGCTGGACGCTGGTGGGGCGCTGCACCCGGACCACGGTGGCGATGACGAACGGCTCGCGCGCGGCGGCCAGCTCCTCGGATCGCCGCGCCAGCTCGGGCGTGATCATTGCGGCGGCTCGGCGCGCCCCTGCATCGCCGCCCACACGCGAGCCGGCGTGCAGGGCATGTCGATGTGCTCGACCCCGTGGGTGGCATGCAGCGCATCGATCACCGCGTTGACGATCGCCGGCGGCGAGCCGACGTTCGGCGACTCGCCGACGCCCTTGGCGCCGAGCGGATGGTGCGGGCAGGGCGTCTCGGTCGCGCCGAGCTCGAACTCGGGGGTCTCGAGCGCGGTCGGGATCAGATAGTCCATGAACGAGGAGTTCAGGCAGTTGCCCTCCTCGTCGAAGCTGATCAGCTCCATCAGCGCGATCCCGATTCCCTCGGCGAGGCCGCCATGGATCTGCCCGTCGACGATCATCGGGTTGATCCGCACGCCGCAGTCGTCGACCGCGATGAAGCGACGCACGGTCACCTGGGCGGTCTCGGGATCGATGTCGACGACGGCGATGTAGGCGCCGTAGGGGTAGGTGAGGTTCGGCGGGTCGTAGATGATCTGGCCGTCGAGGCCCCCCTCCATCCCCGCCGGCAGCTCCTCGCCGCTGTAGGCGCGCTCGGCGATCTCCTCGATCATCGCCCCCTGCTCGGGGTCGCCCTTCACGTACCAGCGGCCCTTCTCCCAGGCGAGGTCCTCGGGCCGCGCCTCGAGCATCGTCGCCGCGATCTGCCGCGCCTTGTCGCGCACCTTGCGCGAGACCAGCGCGACCGCGCCGCCGGAGACCGGGGTCGAGCGGCTGCCGTAGGTGCCGAGCCCGTAAGGGGACTTGTCGGTGTCCCCGTGGCGGACCTCGACGTCCTCGGGCGGGATGCCGAGCTCCTCGGCGACGATCTGGGCGAAGGTCGTCTCGTGACCCTGGCCCTGCGTCTGGGCGCTGATGCTGACGACCGCCTTGCCGGAGGGATGGACGCGCAGGTCGGCGCCGTCGTTCATCGACAGCCCGAGGATGTCCATGTGGGCGCGCGGGCCCGCGCCGACGCCCTCGGTGAAGAAGGTGACGCCGATCCCCATCAGCTCGCCCCGCTCGCGCTTCTCCGCCTGCTCGCGACGGAGCTCGTCGTATCCGGCGAGGTCCTTCGCCAGCTCCATCGTTCGCGCGTACTCGCCCGAGTCGTAGGTCCAGCCGGTGGTCGTCTCGTAGGGGAACGACTCGGGCGGGATGAAGCTCCGCATCCGCAGCTCGGCCGGGTCGACTCCCATCTCCATCGCCAGCGCGTCGACCATTCGCTCCACCATGTAGACGCCCTCGGTGATCCGGAACGAGCAGCGGTAGGCGACGCCGCCGGGCGCCTTGTTCGTATAGACGGCCTTGACCTTGACGTGGGCGGCCTCGAGGTCGTAGGAGCCGCAGCAGATGTGGAAGAAGCCGGCCGGGAACTTGGTCGGCTGGGCGGTGCTGTCGAAGGCGCCGTGGTCGGCGATCGTGTCGACCCGGAGGCCGGTGATCCTGCCGTCCTTCGAGCACATCTCGGCCCGCATCAGGTAGTCGCGGGCGAAGCCGGTCGAGGTCAGGTTCTCGGTCCGGTTCTCGACCCACTTGACCGGCACGCCGGCGACGATCGAGCCGGCGATCGCGCAGACGTAGCCCGGGTAGACCGGCACCTTGTTGCCGAAGCCGCCGCCGATGTCGTTGCAGCGGATCCGGATCATGTGCTCGGCGAGGCCGGCGACGTGCGCGTAGACGGTGCGGTGGGCGTGCGGGGCCTGGTTGCCGTTGTAGATGTCGAGCTGGCCGCTCTCGGGATCGAAGTCGGCGATGATCCCGCAGGTCTCGAGCGGCGCCGGGTGGCAGCGCGGGTAGATCATCTCCCGGCTGACCACCGTGTCGGCCTCGGCGAAGGCCTGATCGGTTGCCGCCTCGTCCCCCGCCTCCCAGGTCGGGCTGGCGAGGTTGTCGGTCTGGCCGGACTTGTCGTCGCGGATCAGCGGCGCGTCGGGATCGAGCGCCTTGCGCGCGTTGACGACCGCCTCGAGCGGCTCGTACTCGACGTCGATCAGCTCGAGCGCGTCGTAGGCCGAGTAGTGATCGGTGGCGATCACGAAGGCGACCTCCTGGCCCTGGAAGCGGACCTTGTCGCCGGCGAGGACAGCCTGCGTGTCGTAGGAGATCGTCGGCATCCACGCCAGGCCGAGCGTCTCCAGGTCCTTGGCGGTGACCACCGCGGCGACGTTCGGGTGCTCGAGCGCCTTCGACGTGTCGATCGAGACGATCCTGGCGTGCGCGTAGGGGCTGCGGAGGATCGCCCCGTGGACCATCCCCTCGAGCTCGATGTCGTCGAGGTAGGTGCCCTGGCCGCGGATGAATCGCGCGTCCTCCTTGCGCTTCAGCCGGCCGAAGCCGATCGGCCGCTCCGCCTCGGGACTGGGAAGGTTCTCGACGGTCGCCATGCTCAGACCTCCTGCCTGTTCGCCTGCTCGTGCTCGGCCGCCCAGCGGATCGCGGCGACGATGTTCTGGTAGCCGGTGCAGCGGCAGATGCTGCCGGAGATCGCGGTGCGGATCTCCTCGTCGGTCGGGTCCGGGTTCGCGTCGAGCAGCGCCCGCCCGGTCATGATCATCCCCGGGGTGCAGAACCCGCATTGAAGCGCGTGATGCTCGTGGAAGCCCTGCTGGACGGGGTCGAGCTCGCCGTCGGACTCCAGCGACTCGATCGTGCGGACCTCGTGGCCCTCGCACATCGCGGCCAGCACCGTGCACGACTTCACCGGCCTTCCGTCCATCAGCACCATGCAAGCGCCGCAGTTGGACGTGTCGCAGCCCCAGTGGGTGCCCTTCATGCCGAGCACGTCGCGGATGAAGTGGACGAGCAGGACGCGCGGCTCGGCCTCCCTCGATACCCGCTCGCCGTTGACCGTCATCGAGATCTCCATCGTCAGGCCTCCTGGTTGAGCGCCCGTGCCGCCGCGCGGCGCAGCGCGCGCTGGGTGAGCACGCCGGCGAGGTGCCGTTTGTAGTCGACCGGGCCGCGGCCGTCGGGGCTCGGCGAGCAGTCCTCGGAGGCGATCTCCCCCGCCTCCGCGAACAGCCCCTCCGAGGGGGCCCGGCCGCGGAGCAGCTCCTCGGCCCGGTCGAGGTGAACCGTCGTGAGCCCGACCGCGCTGAGCGCGACCCCCGCCTCGGCGATCGTGCCGCCGTCGACCCACAGGGCCGCCGACGCCGCGGCGACCGCCCAGTCGCCGGCCCGGCGCTCGACCTTCTCGTGGGCGCTGCCCGCGCCCGCCCGCAGCGGCAGGCGCACCTCGGTGAGCAGCTCGCCGGCGCCGACCGCGGTGGTGAACGGGCCGACGTGGAAGCCCTCCATCCCGACGACTCTCTCGCCCTCGCCGCCGCGGATCACCACCTTCGCCTTCGCGGCGCTGCAGACCGCCGAGAGGTCCTCGGCCGCGTCCGCCTGGCAGAGCGAGCCGCCGATCGTCCCCCGGTTGCGGACGGCGGGGTCGGCGATCACCCGCTCGGCGTCGGCGAAGACCGGGAAGTGGACGGCGAGCAGCTCGGACTCGAGCAGGTCGACGTGGCGGGTGAGGGCGCCGATCCGGATCTCCGATCCCTGCTCGCGGATGTAGGAGAGCTCGTCGAGCTCGTTGATGTCGACGAGATGCGCGGGCCCGGCGAGCCGCAGCTTCATCATCGGCAGGAGGCTGTGCCCGCCGGCGATGATCCGAGCCCCTGGCCCGTGGCGGCCGAGCGCCGCGATCGCGCCGTCGACGCTGCGCGCCCGCTCGTACTGGAATGGTGCCGGCGTCTGCATCTCCGCGCTCCTCAGCCGCGCCGCTCGGGCAGTCGCTTGCGCGGGGCGCCGACGTCCTCGCGCCGCTCGTACTGGACCGGGGCGTCGGTGCCGATCACCGGCGAGCGCGACAGGCTCGGCGGTCGGTCGTGGCGCTCCGAGGCGTAGAGCAGACGCGCCGCCAGGCTGCCGCCCTCGATGTTGCGCAGGACCTCCCCCCCGGCCGGGCTGGCGGCGGCGATCGGCGCCTCGCGACCGAGCCGGGCGAGGGTGAGGGTGCCCTTCGTGTAGACCTCGCCGATCCGCGGCGGCTCAACCTCGCCGCTGTCGGGGAAGTCGCGCAGGCCCGCCCTCGCGGCGCCTGGGTAGAGCCCCTCGATCAGCCCCATCGAATCGGCGAGGCCGGCCTTCTTGACCAGGAGGCCCTCGAGCGCCTCCACCGCGGCGTCGAGGTCCCGGTTGATCTCGGTCACCACCTCGTTCACCGGACCGGTCTTGGCGACGATCTCGCCGACGCCGTCGATCGCGCGGCCGAGGCCGGCGGATATGCGCCGCAGGGCGAGGATCGTCGAGACCAAGTAGTAGACGAGCGCGAGCACGATCAGGACGACTGCGACGAGCATCAGCACGCCGGGGGCGACGATCGCGAGCGGGATCACCGCGCCCCCTCCTCGGCATCGTCGACGATCACGTCGAGCGAGCCACCGTAGTCGGCGACCGTCGCCACCGTCCGGCTGACCTGCTCCTTCGTGGTCAGGAGGAGCGCCGCGGCGTCGAGATCCCTCGAGCCCGCCTCCGCCGTCGATGCGATCCGATCGACCGAGGGGCCGATGCCGTTCGCCGCTCGCAGGACGCCCGAGAGCAGATAGACCACCACGGGGAAGATCACGACGAGCAGGACGATGCTGCCGATCCACCAGACGGTCATCGCGGCCTCCGCTCCGCGACGACGGCCGCCTTGCGCGCGATCCCGGGAAGCGCCGCGAGGATCGCGTCGAACTGCGAGTTGATCGCCTTCACCGCTCCCTCGAGTGGCCGCAGGTGCCGGCCCTCGACCTGCTCGAGCCCGCTTGCCAGCGAGTCGAGGCCGGTCGAGATCACCTCGAGGTCGCGACGGACGAGGATCAGGGCCGTCGCGAGCACCGCGACCACGACCACAGCGAGGATCACCGCGAGGACTATCTGCAGGTCGCTCACCCGGGAGCCGCCTCGGCGACCGCGGCGCCGCCGTCGGATCCGTTGCCGTCGCCGGGCAGCGTCCCGAAGCCGTCGGTGAGCGCGTTCATGTAGGCGTCCTGGACGGCGGCCTCCTCGTGGATCTCGGCCAGGACCGGGGCGGTCGCCTCGAGCTTCGGGATGTGCTCGGTGTTGGCGCCGATCGCGCCCGCGGTCTCGAGCAGGTTCCCCACCGACCGCCTGATCGCGCCGGTCGCGACCAGGAGCGCGATCAGCAGCGCACCGACGACCAGCGCCGCGACGAGGCCGATCGACAGCGCGATCCAGCCCCAGGTCTCGCCGGTGACCGCGAGCGGGATCACCTGCCCACGGCCGCCTTGCGGACCGCCCGCGCGGCGTGCAGGATCCGCACCCCGGAGTCGTTGATCCGCTCGACGCCGCCAAGCCCGGCGGTCTGCTCGCGGACCGTGCCCAGGCCCTCCTCAGCGGTCTCGGCCTGGCTGGCGATCCGCTGCGCGAGCACGACGATCGTGATCACGATCGCGGCGGCCACCGCGATCACCAGGACCCCGAGCCCGATCCCGACCGGCCACCAGGCGGACGCAGCGATCAGCACGCCCGAACCCCAGAACTCGTCGCTGAGATCGAAACCAACGTCAACGTGTTGCGGTCTCCTCCAACTCGCCGCTGCTTGTGTCGAACAGTACCAACGTCGCGGCGCCGGGAGAGCGCGTCGAGGGCCGGAGGGTCGGCGCGCTAGCCTCAGGCGAGAGGAGTGGTGAGCAGCCTGTCGAGCTCCGAACAGATCGCCGCGGAGTGGTTGCGCGAGGGCCGCCGGGTCGTCGCGGCGACCCTCGTCGAGCGGATCGGCTCCGCGCCGCTCGACCCCGGCGCCCGGATGCTGGTCGACGATCGCGACAACATCGAGGGCTCGGTGACCGGCGGCTGCGTCGAGGGAGCACTGGTCGAGGAGGCTCACGAGGTCCTCGCCGGAGGCGGGCCGAGGGTCGCCAGCTACGGGGTCTCCAACGAGGAAGCCGCCGGCGTCGGCTTGATGTGCGGAGGAACGGTGCGCGTCTTCGTGCACGAGCTCGCCGCGGACGACGCCGAGGCGGTTGCGACGGTCGCGGCGGCGCGCTCGGCGGCGGAGCCCGTGGCGATGGGGACCCTGCTCGACGGCGAGCGCGCCGGCGCGATGATGGCGATCGGCCTCGACCGCGCCGTCGGCAGCCTCGGCGTCAGCGAGCTGCTCGACCGGTCGGTCGAGCGCGACGCTCGCGGCCAGCTCGACGAGGGCGTCTCACGGGTCCGCCGCTACGGAGCCGGCGGCGAGGTGATGGGCTCCGAGCTCGCCGTCTACATCCAGGCCTTCTCGACGCCGCCGCAGATGATCATCTTCGGCGCGATCGACTTCTCCGCCGAGATGGCCAAGGTCGCCGCCGGGACCGGCTACCGGGTGACGATCTGCGACGCCCGCGAGCCCTTCATCCGCAGCCCCCGCTTCGCCGAGAGCGCCGAGACGGTCGTCGACTGGCCCGACCGCCACCTGCGCCAGCGCGAGCTCGGGCCCCGCGACGTCGTCCTCGTCTTCACCCACGACCCCAAGTTCGACGAGCCCGCCCTGATCGCAGCGCTCGAGACCGACGCCGGCTACATCGGCGCCCTCGGCAGCCGGCGCACCCAGGACCGCCGTGCCGAGCGCCTCCGCGAGGCCGGCCTCGACGAGGAGCAGATCGACCGCGTCCATGCGCCATGCGGCCTCGACATCGGCGCCCGCACGCCATCCGAGACCGCCGTCTCGATCCTCGCCGAGGTCGTCGCCATCCGCACCGGCCGCTCGGGCGAGCCCCTCCAAGAGACGGACGGCCCGATCCACCCGGCCCGCAGCGCGGCGGAGCTGGGGAGCTAGACGATCGCCCCGCAAACGACCGTTCCGTGCTTTACGGGGCGTAGGCCCTGAACGCAAGAAGCCCGCTCATCAAGCGGGCTTCTCCGTATAGCGGGGGCAGGATTTGAACCTGCGACCTCCGGGTTATGAGCCCGGCGAGCTACCTGACTGCTCCACCCCGCGGCGGACGGGTGATTCTAGCAGCGGATTTGCGCTCGGCTCAACCGTGCTGGGGTCGCTCGGTTCGGTATTTCGAACTCAGTGACCCCAGTAGGGGAAGGAGCAGCGGCGGCTGGGCCCCCGGGGGAAGGAGGCGGGCGGGTCAGGCGCCAAAGGGGCCGGGCCTCGCGCTCAGGAGGGGCCGGCCGCGCGGGCGGCGGCGACGATCGCGGCGGCGCCCTCGCGCCACGGCTCGCCGTGGCCGGTGAGGACGGTCCCGGCGCCGAGGTCGGCGATCGCGCCGATCGAGGCGAGGTTGCGCTCGCTGTCGGCGGTCGCCGCGCCGGCGACGATCTGGGGGCCGCGGCGGCCCGTGTACGGATTGAGGGTGACGACCGCGTCGCCCGCGTCGTCCTCGATCCGGTGGATTCCCGGTGCGACGTCGGCCTGCAGCATCCACGCCGCGACTGCCCCCGGCGGGGCGGGCGGAAACCGCGACCGCGTTCGCGGCTTCCCGAACCGGGCATCCTGAACGGGATGGCGTCGCACGAGCTGAGGATCGGCTGCTCCGGCTGGAACTACGACTCCTGGCGCGGGGTCGTCTACCCGAAGGGCTGCCCGAAGCGGCGCTGGCTGGAGCGCTACGCGGAGCTCTTCGACACCGTCGAGGTCAACTCGACCTTCTACCGGCTGCCGAAGCGCGAGCCGGTCGCGCACTGGGCCGAGCAGACCCCCGACGACTTCGTCTTCACGATCAAGATGAGCCGATACATCACCCACGTCAAGCGGCTCGCCGACTCGCCGGAGAAGAACTTCACCCTGCGCGACGGCATCGCCCGCTTCTACGAGCGGATCGAGCCCCTGGCCGAGGCGGGCAAGCTCGGGCCGGTCCTCTGGCAGCTGCCGCCGAACCTGCAGCGCGACGATGCCCGGCTCGAGGGAGCGCTGGACGTCCTGCCGCCGGGCAGGCACTGCTTCGAGTTCCGCCATCCGAGCTGGTTCACGGCGCCCGTCTACAGGGCGCTGCGCGACCACGACGTCGCGCTCGTGATCGGCGACGACCCCGAGCGCCCATACGCGACCCGCGAGGTCACGGCCTCGTGGACCTTCGTGCGCTTCCACCGGGGCAGTCGCGGGCGCCGGGGCAACTACTCGTCCTCCGAGCTCGGGACCTGGCGCCGGCGGATCGCGGCGTGGCGCTCGCGCGGGGACGTCTACGCGTACTTCAACAACGACTGGGAGGCGTTCGCGCCGAGAAACGCGCTCGAGCTGGGCGGCCGCAAGGGGCACCTGGGTCGATGACGCCGCGTCACTACGATGCCCCGGCCTTGCGGGTGGCGGCAATCGACATGGGAACGAACTCGACGCGGCTCCTCGTGGCCGACGTCGACGGCGAGGTCGAGACGATCCGGCGCGAGTCGCGCGTGACCGGGCTCGGTCGCGGCGTCGAGACGTCCGGGCGGCTGGCGACCGACAAGATCGACCGCGTCATGGACGTCGTCGGCGACTACGCGGAGGAGGCGCGCCGGCTCGGCGCCGAGCAGGTGTTCGCCTTCGCGACGAGCGCGGTTCGCGACGCCGCCAACGGCGACGCCTTCATCGCCGAGCTGCGCGAGCGGTACGCGCTGCGGGCCAAGGTCCTCGACGGGCTCGAGGAGGCGCGGATGACCTACCGCGGCGCCCTCAGCGGCCACAAGGTGGAGGGCGAGACCCTCGTCGTCGACATCGGCGGCGGCTCGACGGAGCTGATCGTCGGCTCCGGCGAGGAGCCCTCGTTTCACACGTCCCTCCAGCTCGGCGTCGTCCGCCAGAGCGAGCGCCACGTCCGCGCCGACCCGCCGCGCACCGAGGAGCTCGAGGCCCTGGCCTCCGACGTCGGCTCGACGCTGGAGTCGGAGCTCGGCGCCCATCCCGGCCTGAAGGCGGAGCGGGCGATCGCGGTGGCCGGCACGCCGGCCACCCTCGCGGCGATCGACCTCGGCCTCGAGCAGTTCGACGCCGATCGCGTCGAGGGCCACCACATCTCCCTGCGGAGCGCCCAGCAGTCCTGCTCGCGCCTGGCGTCGGTCCCGCTCGAGGAGCGACGGCGGATCACCGGCGTCGACCCCGACCGCGCGCCGACGATCGTCGCCGGCGTCGTCATCCTGATCAAGGCGATGCGGGCGTTCGGCCTCGAGGACGTCGAGGTCTCCGACCGCGACATCCTCTACGGCGCCGCCCTTGCGGCGGCCAACGGCCACGCGAACGGCAACGGCCGCGGCTGACCCTCAGGGCCCGAGCCGAGTCACCTTCCAGGTCCCGCCCTCGCGCTCGTAGCGGAAGCGATCGTGGAGGCGGCCGACCTGGCCCTGCCAGAACTCGATCGCCTCCGGCACCACCCGGTAGCCGCCCCAGTGCGGCGGCCGCTCGATCTCGCCGTCGCCGAAGCGCTCACGCGCCCGCTCGAGCCGCTCCTCGAGCTCCGCGCGGCTCGCCAGCCGCTCGCTCTGCGGGCTCGCCCAGGCGCCGAGCCGGCTGTCGCGGGGACGGGTGGCGAAGTACTCGTCCGCCTCGGCGGCCGGCACCCGCTCGACCGGCCCGCGCACCCGCACCTGGCGATCGAGCTCGCGCCAGTAGAAGGTCAGCGCCGCCGCCGGCCGCGCCGCGAGCTGACGGCCCTTCGCCGACCCCTCGTTCGTGAAGAACCGGAACCCGCGCTCGTCGAAGCCCTTGAGCAGGACCATCCGCGCATCCGGAGCGCCGTCGGCGTCGACCGTCGCCACGCAGACGGCCTCGGGAAGCGGAGCCCCCTCGCCCGCCAGCTCGAACCAGCGGGCGAAGAGCTCGATCGGGTCGTCGAGCAGGTCGCCCTCCGAGAACGGCGGCATGTCGGGGCGGCGGGGGCTCATCCGGGGCGGACTCTACGGGCGCCGGACGCCGATCCCGCCGCCCCTCCCTCGCTAGGGTGCCGCGCCATGGGAATCATCGAGGCCAGCCACACCGTCGAGATCGAGGCGGAGCTCACCGTCGTCTGGGAGGTCGCGGCCGACGTGCCCGCCTCGCCCACCTGGCAGCCCTCGCTGCAGACCGTCGAGACCCTGGAAACCGACGCCGATGGCCGGGCGACGCTGGTCGAGACGACCGCCGACGCGAAGGTGAAGACGACCCGCCAGCGCCTGCGCTTCTCCTACGACGAGCCCGAGGGGATGCGCTGGGAGCAGGAGAAGGGCGACGTCAAGTCGCTCGAGGGAAGCTGGGTCTTCGCCGAGCTCGCGAGCGGCCTGACCCGCGCCACCTACGCGCTCGCCGTCGACCCCGGCCGGGTGCTCGGGATGCTGGTCCGCGGCCCCGCTCAGGACAAGGTCAAGGAGTTCCTGACCAAGGGCGCGGCCGAGGGCCTCAAGCAGCACGTGGAGTCGAGCGCGAGCTGAACGCGGCGGGACGGGTCTACAGCGAGCAGCTGACGGTCGGCGGCGCCGACTGCGACCCCGAGGGCCGCGTCCACCTGACGAACCTGGCCCGCTGGCTCCAGGACCTCGCGGTCGCCGACTCGCTCGACGCCGGCCTCGACCGCCACGGCGCCTGGATCATCCGCCGGGTCTCCATCGACTGCGAGGCCCTCCCCCGCTTCGGCGAGCGCCTCGAGCTGCGGACCTGGTGCAGCGGCATCGCGAAGTCGATCGCCGAGCGATCGACGGCGATCGCGGGCGACGAGGGAGCGGCCGTCGAGGCGACCGCGATCTGGGTCCACATCGACCCCGAGACGCGCCGGCCCACCCGGCTGCCCGAGGACTTCCACGCCGGCTTCGCCGAGAGCGCGGCCGGTGCGCGGCCGCGCAGCTCGCTGCGCCATCCCGGCGAGCCCCCGGCGGGCGCCGAGGAGCTGCGCTGGCGATTCGGCCGCGCCGACCTCGACATCGCCGAGCACGTCAACAACACGATGTACTGGCGGCTCGCCGAGGACCTGCTGCCGGCGCCCGGCGGCGGCTTCGTCGCCGAGGCCGAGTACCGGGCGGGAGCCGACGCCGGCGAGGCGACCGTGCTCCGCTCCGGCGAGATGCTCTGGGTGCTCGGCGCCGAGGACGCGGTCGCGGCGACGCTGAGCGTCGCGCCGCACCGATGTTCCCATCCGGCCGGCCGAATGCCCTGATTCGATGGGTCATCTGCGGATTTCGGACCGTAGGCGTCCCTTATCTGCGAGCGAGCAGCTGAGCGGCGCGAGATTGCGAGAGGTCGCTGGAGCCCACCGAGGCCTTCGACGTCGGCGGTCCCTCCCAGGAGCGAGTACTCCTCGGTACTCGGGTTCTTGGGCGCCTACTCGCCGTCCGGCACCGAGTCGTCCTCGCCACGCAGGCGCTCCAGCGAGGCGCGGATGATCCGCGAGACCTGCATCTGCGAGACCCCCACCCGCTCGCCGATCTCGCTCTGGGTCATGTCCTCGACGAAGCTCAGGTGGAGAACCTCGCGGTCGCGCTCCGAGAGCGCCTCGAGGCGCTGCTCGAGGATCACGTTGTACTCGACCTGGTCGAGGTTCTCGTCGGCTCTGCCGACCTGCTCGACGAGCGGGATCGCCCCCTCCTCGACGACCCGCGCCGCGGGCGCGTCGAGCGAGGCGGGGCGGGCGGCGCTCGAGGCCTCCATCGCCTCGCGGACCTCGCCGGGCTCGAGGTTCGTCGCCTCCGCGACCTCCTCGTCGTCGGGCATCCGGCCCTTCTCGGTCGCGAGCTCGCTGATGGCCGCGCGGATCCGCGGGATCGCCTCCTTGAGGTCGCGCGGAACGCGCATCGACCACGAGCGGTCGCGGAAGTGGCGCCGCAGCTCGCCGAGGATCGTCGGCGTCGCGTAGGCGCTGAAGCCGTTGCTGCGCGTCGCGTCGTAGCCGTCGAGCGCCTTCAGCAGCCCGAGCCGGGCGACCTGCTCGAGGTCCTCCATGCTCTCGCCGCGGTCGCGATAGCGGGCCGCCAGCCCCGCGGCCAGCGGCAGAAATCGGCGCGCGAGCTCCTCGCGCACGAGCTGGTCGCGGGTCTGCGAGAACCGCGCGAGCAGCTCGTCGTCGGACTCGAGCGCGAAGTCGGGATTGGGCGGGGCGGTGCTCATCGCGATCGGCGCACCGCGAATTCGACGCCGACCACGCGCTCGTGCTCGCCGGTCGGGAGCGTCACCGAGACCCGGCCCTCGCGATCGAGTCGCTCGCGCGGCTCCATCAGCGCCACGCCGTGGAAGCGGTCCTCCTCGTCGAAGAGCCAGACGTGCTCCTCCGGCGTCTGCTCGCGCCTTGCCGTCGGCGCCGCGTCCCGCTTGGCGTAGATCACGTCGCTGGAGTCGTCGTAGGTGACGTGGGTGAAGTTGTAGCGCCCGATCCTCAGTCCCATGTGCGGATGGGGGCTGCCCGCCCGGGGTCGTTCAAACCAGGACGGCGCGGCGGGGATAGACGACGGTCGGGTCGGTGAGGACGTTGACCAGCGCCGGCTTGCCCGACGCGAAGGCGCGCTCGAGGGCGGGTCTCAGCTCCTCCGGCTCGCGGACGAGCTCGCCGTGGCCGCCGAGCGCCTCGACCACCTGCTCGTAGGGAGTCTCGGGTTGGAGGTCGGCGGCGATCGAGTAGCCGTAGAGGTACTCCATCGGGTGCTTCTCGAGGGCCCAGATCCCGTTGTTGCCCATCACGCCGACGACCGGCAGGCCGTGGCGGACCATCGTGTCGAACTCGAGGCCGCTGAACCCGAACGCGCCGTCGCCGAGCAGCAGGCAGACCTGACGGCCGGGATGGGCGCAGGCGGCGCCGATCGCCTGCCCGGGGCCGGCGCCGAGGCACCCGAAAGGGCCCGGGTCCATCCACGTCCCCGGCTCGAAGGTGTCGATGACGCGGCCGGCGTAGGAGACGAAGTCGCCGCCGTCGCCGATCACGATCGCGTCCCGGTCGAGCACTCCGCCGAGCTCCTCGTAGAGGCGCATCGGGTGCAGCGGACCGCGCGGGTCGGCGCGATCCTCGGCCTCGGCCGCGCGCTTTTCCCCCTCCTGGGCGCGCAGGTCCTCGAGCCAGGCGCCGCCGGCGCGCTCGGGGACGGCGGCGGCCAGCGCTGCGAGCGTCGCCGCGACGTCGCCGACCAGGTCGACGTCGGCGACCCGGTTGCGCTCGAGGCGGTTCGGCTCGGCGTCGACGCGGACGAGCTTCGCCTCCTCGCCGATCGAGCCGCCGAAGCCGAGGCGGAAGTCGAGCGGCACGCCGACGACCACGACGACGTCGGCGCCCTTGAGCGCCGCGCCGCGCGTCCGGCTGAAGTAGAGATCGTGGTCGGCGGCCAGGCAGCCGCGGCCCATGCCGTTGAGGAAGACCGGGACCCGCCCGCGCTCCGCCAGCTCGCGGAGCTGGTTCTCCCCGCGCGCCCAGTAAAGCCCCGTCCCGGCCATGATCGCCGGCCGCTCGGCCCGCGCGAGCAGCTCGGCGGCACGCTCGACGTCGGCCGCGACCTCGGGCGGCCGCGCCGCCGGCGGCTCGGGGACGTCGGCGTCGGCCTCCATGAAGACGATGTCGAGCGGGTAGTCGAGGAACGCCGGCCCGGTCGGCACCGCCGCGGCAGCGTCGTAGGCGCGGACGGTCGCCTCGGCGATCGCCGCGGGATCCTTCACCGTCTCCGCCGACTTGGTCAGCGGCGAGACGAACGGCAGGTGGTCGATCTCCTGGAGGCTCCCCGAGCCCCAGCGCATCTCCGGCGCCCGGCCGCCGAGGACGACGATCGGCGTGCCGTTGGAGCGCGCGCTCGCGAGCGCGCTCATCCCGTTGGTCACGCCCGGGCCGGCGGTCAGCGCGCAGACGCCGGGGGTGCGGGTGGCCTTCGCCCAGCCCTCGGCGGCGAAGGCGGCGGCCTGCTCGTGGCGCACGTCGATGACCGCGATCCCCTCCTCACGGCAGCCGTCGTAGAGCGAGAAGAGGTGGCCGCCCGAGAGCGTGAACAGGTGGGTCACCCCGCGCGCCTTGAGCGCCTTCGCCGCGAGCCTGCCGCCGTGCCGGGCGCCGGGGTTCGCGACCCCCTTCCGCTCCTCAGTCCTCTCCTCGGTTGCCACGGACGCGAGCGTACACCGAGCGGACCGCCTCGACCGCGTTCGGGATCTGCAAGACGCCGTCGCTCGGCTCGGCGGGCAGCGCGAACAGCTCGACCGGCCGCTCGAGCCCGCGAAGCCCGAACTCGCCGCGGCGCTCGAGCTCGACCTCCTCGACGAGGCGGTCCCGGGTCGCCGCAGTCAGCAGCAGGGCGTCGCCGGTGTCGCGGGTCGCCTCCTCGACTCGTGCGGCGACGTTGACGGCGTCGCCGATGACGCTGAAGTTGAGCCGGCCGGCGCCGCCGATCGACCCGGCGACGACCGGCCCGGTGTTGACCCCGATGCCGATCTCGAAGACGCCGCCCTCCCCGAGACGGTTGACGCGCTCGTCGATCGCCATCGCCGCGCGCAGCGCCCGGTCGGCGTGGTCGGCGAAGCGCTGCGGCGCCCCGAAGACCGCCATCAGGCCGTCGCCCTCGAACTTGTCCACGTGCCCGCCCTGCGCCGCGATCTCCGGCACGACGACCTCGAACAGCGCGTTGAGGCAGGCGACCACCTCGCTGGCCTTGGCCCCCTCGGCGAAGCGGGTGAAGTCCTTGACGTCGCAGAACAGGATCGAGACCTCGACGAGGTCGCCCCGCTCCGAGAAGCCGTCGCTGAGGATGTGCTCGGCGACCTCGTGGTCGAGGTAGGTCCCGAACGCCTGGCGGATGCGCTCGCGCTCGCGCAGGCCGGTGACCATGTCGTTGAACGACGCCGCCAGGTCGCCGATCTCGTCGCCGGTCGTGACCGGGACCGCCGCCTCGTAGTCGCCGTCGCGGACCGCGTCGGTGGCGCGCTGGAGATCGCGCAGCGGCTGCATGATCGACCGCGTCAGCAGCAGGGTCAGCTCGAGCGAGACCGTCGTCGCGACCCCGATCGCCGCGAGGACCGCGACCCCGAGGCTGTCGGCTCCGGAGACTGCCGCGACGGCGAGGCCGGTGATCACGTTGATCATCGGCAGCACCGCGAGCAGCCGCCAGCGCAGCGAGAGCGCGTCCACCTTGCTCGCCGTGCCCGGCTGGATCGCCCGGTTGATGTCCATCAGGATCGGGCGCATCCCGACCTCGAGCGTCAGGTAGTGGAGGATCGCCCCGTAGGCGACCGCGACGACGCCGACGGCGAACAGCGGGAAGAAGCCCAGCCACCCGAGGTCGAAGACCAGCGCGGCGGTGACCGTCGACGGCAGGACGACCGCCACCACCAGCGCCGGCATCTCCCCGCGTACGAGGGAGAGAGGCAGGCCGACCGCCGCGGCCCAGGCGCGATCGGTCGCCTCGTCCCCGCGGTCGCCGGCGATCCACCGCCGCAGCGGGTCGAAGCGCTCGCGGATCCGGCGGTACCCGCGCGCGAGCGCGGCGCCGGTCGTCAGCACCCCGACCGCGAGGACGATCGCAACGTGCTCGAGGCTCTCGTCGTAGTAGAGGCCGAGCAGCAGGATCGTGGCGATCGCGACGGCGAAGCCCGCCTGGAGCTCGGCGACCACGAAGACCTTCGGATATCTGGCACCGAGCTTGCGATAGAGCCAGTCGAAGGGTGCGAAGAGCACGGACCCATTCTTCCGCAGCGGGGACGATTCGGGAAGCCAGCCGCCCATGAGAGGCACTTTTCACTCGCTCAAGGCGCCGCCGGAACGTTCCGAATAATGAAAGGCATGACCACGCTCATCCACGAGACGCGCGATCGCGTCGCCTTCGCGCTCGAGGGCGTCGCGCTCGGCGCCGAGGAGCTGATCGAGGCGGCGCGCGACCGGGCCGCCGTCCTGCTC
The DNA here is from genome assembly GCA_963823565.1 of uncultured Solirubrobacterales bacterium. Taxonomy (GTDB): domain Bacteria; phylum Actinomycetota; class Thermoleophilia; order Solirubrobacterales; family 70-9; genus RHKX01. The sequence goes on from CAWGLR010000001.1 coordinate 443,557, forward strand.
ACCGGCGCCGCCTGCCTGCTGGTCGTCGCGCTGTTCCTGCTCAGCGGGATCGGCGCCTCCTCCGGCTCCGACGCCACCGCGCTGGAGACGCCGCCCCCGCCCCCCGAGGCCACCCTGGTCGAGGAGCGCGGGTTCGCACTGTCGCTGCCGGCGGGCTGGACCGAGACCGAGGCGCCCGACGGCGCCCTCTACGCGGCCACCAACGCCGACGGCACCGTCCGCAGCACGCTCTGGGTCGAGCGCGAGCCCGAGCTGTCCTTCGAGTCCTACGTCGCCAGCTCGCTCAACGGGCTGCAGACCCTCGGCACCGACGCCCGGGTCGTCGACCAGATCCGCGGCAAGACGCTCGAGGCCAGCTCCGCCGAGCTCAGCGCGATGGTCCCGCTCGACGGCCAGGCGCCCGGCCTCTACCGCGTGACGCTGCGCGCGGCGGGGCCCTACCGCTACTACCTCGCCAGCTCGGTGAGCCCGGACGCGCCCGCGAGCGCCAAGGCCGCCGTCGAGCTCCTCGGGGCCAGCCTGCGCCCCGAGCCGCCGGCCGCCGGCGGCGAGTAGCCGCACCCTCCCGCCGGGCGTAGAATCGGGCGCGTGAGGATCGGGCTTCTCGGCACCGGCATGGTCGGCAACGCGCTCGGCACCAAGCTGGTCGAGCTCGGCCACGAGGTGCGGATGGGAGCTCGCGAGAGAGGCAACGAGCGCGCGCTCCACTGGGCCGGCCAGGCGGGCGAGGGCGCCTCGCAGGGCGCCTTCGGCTCGGCGGCGAGCTTCGGCGAGATCGTCATCAACGCGACCTCGGGATCGGCGTCGATCGCCGCGCTCGAGGCCGCCGGCGAGGAGGAGCTCGCCGGGAAGGTCCTGATCGACGTCGCCAACCCGCTCGACCACTCCACCTCCCCGCCGAGCCTCGAGTACTGCAACGACACGAGCCTCGGCGAGCGGATCCAGGCGCGCTTCCCCGAGGCCCGGGTCGTGAAGGCGCTGAACACGGTCAACGCCTCGGTCATGACCGACCCCGGCAGCCTCGGCGAACCGACCTCGATCTTCATCTGCGGGCAGGACGAGGCGGCGAAGGCGACGGTCGCCGAGCTGCTCGAGAGCTTCGGCTGGGAGCCCGAGCTGATCCTCGACCTCGGTGGAATCGAGGCTGCCCGCGGGACCGAGATGTACCTGCCGCTCTGGCTGCGGACGATGTTCGCCGTCGGCAACCCGATGTTCAACGTGCGGGTCGTGCGGGGCGAGTAGCGCCGCGCGCTACAGCCAGGCGTCGTCGCTGAGGCTCGGCATCGCGCGCTCGTCGCGGATCACGTGGGTGACCGCGTTGATCAGCGCCAGGTGGGTGAACGCCTGCGGGTAATTGCCCCAGTGACGGCCTGACTGCGCATCGAGCTCCTCCGCGTAGAGCCCGAGCGAGCTCGCGTCCTTGAGCAGGCGCTCGCAGAGCTCGCGGCCGCGCCGCCGCTCGCCGATCTCGAGCAGGGCGGAGACGAGCCAGAACGAGCAGATCAGGAAGGTGCCCTCCTCGCCCTCGAGGCCGTCGTCGGTCTCCTCGGTGCGGTATCGGAGGACGAGGCCGTTCTCGGTCAGCTCGTCGGCGACGGCGAGCACGGTGTTGCGGACGAGCTCGTCACCCTGCGGCAGGAAGCGGACGAGGGGAAGCAGCAGGTTGGAGGCGTCGAGCGCATCGGTGTCGTAGTGCTGGGTGAAGACGCCGCGCGAGTCGACGCCGTTGCCCAGCACGTCGGCGTGGATCTCGTTGGCGACGAGCCGCCACTCGTCGGCGAGCCCCTCGTAGCCGCGGCGCGCGGCGAGGCGGGCGGCGCGGTCGAGCGCGACCCAGCACATCACCTTCGAGGAGACGTAGTGGCGGGGCTCGCCGCGGCACTCCCAGATCCCCTGGTCGGGCTTGCGCCAGACCTCGGCGGCGCAGCGCGCCTGGTCCTCGATCACCGGCCAGAGCCGCGAGGAGTTGTGGCCGTACTCCTTCTGGTGCATGTAGATCGAGTCGAGCACCGCGCCGTAGACGTCGTTCTGGCGCTGGTCGTGGGCGCCGTTGCCGACCCGCACCGGCTGCGCGCCCTCGTAGCCCATCAGGTGGTCGACCTGCGCCTCCGGCAGGTCGCGCTCGCCGCCGATCCCGTACATGATCTGCAAGCCGCCCGCCTCGTCGCGCTCGACGTCGGCGACGAACTGGATGAAGTCGTCCGCCTCCCAGCTCAGGCCCAGCGCGTGGAGCCCCTGGAGCGTGAAGGTCGCGTCGCGCATCCAGGTGTAGCGGTAGTCCCAGTTGCGCTCGCCGCCCGGCGTCTCCGGCAGCGAGGTCGTGAGCGCGGCCACCATCGCGCCGGTGGGCATGTAGGTGAGGCCCTTGAGGACGAGGGCGGAGCGCTGCAGGTGCTCGCGCCAGCGATGGTCGGGGAAGTCGCCGGAGGCGAGCCAGTTGCGCCAGAAGCGCGAGGTCACGCCGAGTTGCTCCTCGGCCTCCTCGAACGACGTGGGGCCGTCGAGCCGCGAGGACCAGGAGAGCGCGAAGAAGCAGCCCTCGCCGGCGTCGAGGCGGCGCCGGGCGCGGGCCGTGCCGCCCTCGATCCCGAGGTTGACGTCGGAGTGCAGGCGCAGCGTCGTCTCGCCGTCGGTGGCGTCGGCGATCCCCTGCTCGGGACCGGGGCGGCTCCAGGAGGCGGGATGGCGGCCGTAGCCGAACACCGGCTCGCAGATCTGCTCGAGCTGGACGGTGCCGTGAACGCAGCGAGCCGTGCGGAGCAGGACGTGGTGGGCGTCGTAGTCGGAGGGCGGACGGGTGTGGGCGGAGGGCTTGGTCGACTCGCGCGAGCGCCACTGCCCGATCACGAGCGCGTCGCGGACGATCAGCCACCCCGTCGGGGTCATCCAGGTCGTCTCGACGATGTTCGTCCCCGGCTCGTAGCGGCGGCCGACCGGCTTGCCCATGTTCGAGGGGCCGAAGCGCCAGCCGCCGGCCGAGCGGTCGAGGATCGCCGCGAAGACGCTGGGCGAGTCGAAGCGGGGCGGGCAGAGCCACTCGACCGTCCCGTCGGGGGCGACGAGCGCGCCGGTGTGGCAGTCGGAGAGGAAGGCGTAGTCGGCGATCGCCGGGTACGGCGAGGACGGCATCCGCCGCTCGAGGAACGGCGTCGGTTCCTTGACCTTGTCGGGGTCCATCCCGCCGGCGCGGGCGGGGCCCATGCCGCCGGATGGGGCGGGGCTGCGCTCGTACTCGGCTGTCTCGCGACTGCGCTCGTCCATGGGGTCTCGCCGGTCTCGCTGGCTTCAGGATCGGCCCCGGGGACGAGGCCTTGAGCGAAGGTAGCGCGCTCTCACGCGCGGATCTGCGGCAACGGTCACGCTGAGCGCAGAAGTGCACGGATGTTGCGGGGTGGAGCTCCGGCGAGGGAAACCGGCGTCGAGCTTGGCGCGTGCGGTCGAGACGAGCGCCGACGGCGGCTCCCCCCAAACGCGCCAGCGGCGAGTCCGGCTGATCCGGAGGTAGCCTCCCCCTGCCCGCCGGGGTGGCGGAACTGGCATACGCGGCCGGCTTAAAACCGGCTACCCGAGAGGGTTTGGGGGTTCAAATCCCTCCCCCGGCATACGTTCGCCCACGCCTGAAGCCCGTCTTCGGCTGTCCGGATATTTAGGAAAACGCAACAAACGGCTCGGTACCTTGTTGTCGAGAGGGGATCGAGAAACTTTGGAAGCTTCCGCACTCGCACGCGCTACCAGGGGAGGGCTGCTGGCCCGCCGCTCGCCGCTGCTCAGATTCGAGAGCGACGAGCGCCTGGTCAAGCTGATCCGCGCCGGCCATGACGGCGCGTTCGAGGCGCTGTTCAACCGCTACCACTCGCGGCTGCTGGCGTTCTGCACCTCGATGGTCAAGAGCCGCCAGGACGCCGAGGACGTGCTCCAGGACGTCTTCGCCAACGCGCACGCGGCGATGGTCGCCGACGAGCGGCCGCTGAACGTACGGCCCTGGCTCTACCGGATCGCCCGCAACCGCTGCCTCAACCACCTTCGCAAGCCGGTGCCCGAGGGCGTCGACTCGATGGACGTGCATCCCCATCAGAACGGGGTCACGACCGCTGATCACGTCCAGGATCGCGAGGAGCTGCGCCAGGTCCTCGCCGACGTCAGGACGCTGCCCGAGACGCAGCGGACCGCGCTGCTGCTGCGGGAGATCGACCAGCTCTCCTACGAGGAGATCGCGCAGGCGATGGACACGACCGTGCCCTCGATCAAGTCGCTGCTGGTCCGGGCGCGGATGGGCCTCGCCGAGTCGAGCAAGGCCCGGCTGATGACCTGCGGCGAGGTCCAGGTCGAGCTCGCCGAGGCCGCCGAGGGCATCGCCAAGGCCTCCGGCCCGGCCCGCAAGCACGTCCGCTCGTGCGATCGCTGCCGCGACTTCCGCAGCCAGCTCCGCTCCGACAGCAAGGCGCTCGCCGCCCTGTTCCCGGTCGGCCCGCTCGCGCTGATCAAGGGCGGCGTCCTCGCCAAGGTCTTCGGCGGCGGTGCGGCCGGCGGGACGTCGGTCGGCGCCGGCTCGGTCGGGGCGGGCTCCGCCGCCAGCGGGTTCTCCATCGTCGGCTCCGCGATCGGGGTCAAGGCCGCGGCCGGGATGGCGACCGCGGCGCTGCTGACCGCCGGCGCCGTCGAGGTCCGCAACAACCTCGGCGACGGCGAGCCCGAGCAGTCGAACCGCGGCGAGCAGGTGACCGCCGCGACCGCTCCCCCGGTCGCCGACATCGCCGACAGCGTGGCTCAGCCGATCGCGGCCTTCACCCCCGCCCCCGCGCCCGTCAAGGACGAGAAGCCGGCCGAGGCGGCTCCGCCCGTCACGCCGCCCGCGGACGCGGCACCGAACGATCGCCCCGCCGCGACCGAGCCCGCACCACCGGTTCCGGCCGAGGAGCCGGCAGCCGAGGAGCCCGCGGCCGACCCGGGCACCGTGGACATCGGCAGCATCGGCGAGGAGCCGGCGCCGATCGGCGACGAGCCCGGAACCGCCCCCTCGGTCCCGGTCGAGCCGGAGCCGGAGCCTGCCCCGACCGACCCGACCGCACCCCCGCCGACCGCACCCCCGCCCGTCGTGCCGCCCGTCGCCGAGCCGGCGCCCGCGCCGCCGCCGGGGGCCCCCGCGATCGAAACCGGGCGCTCGACCAGCTGACAGATCCCGCCCACTTCGGGCGGGATCCCCTCAACATCCGTCGAATCGACCCCGCCGCGGCCGAAGGAGGCCGGCGGCCGGGCCGATCAGGGCACTTGAGGGTTCCCGTCGACAGGCCCATGGGTCTCATGCCCGGGACGGGGTCGAATGGGATTGGGACCGACCCGCCGCACGGCGCCGCACCTGAGGGGGCGGCGCCGGCGGCCGGGTCAAGCCGCCGGCCGGGGCTCCGCGGCACCTCGCCGCCTACTCCGGTCCCGCGTCCTCTCGCGCCCCCTCCGGCGGCCCGAGCTCACCGGCCAGCGCCCAGCCGACCGCGACGCCGACCATCATCCCGATCCGGGTCTCCTCCGCCAGCAGCGTCGCCGTCGCCGTGATGCGCTCGTCCTGGTCCGGAATCGCGGCGACGCGATCGATCTGGGAGCTGTGCCCGTCCTCGAACCAGCCACCGCTGGCGAGGGCACCGGCGAGGATCCGCTGGAGCGCGGGCGCGGCCGCCGCCACCGCGGCCTCCGCCGCCGCGATCCGGCCGCTCTCGCCGAGTCGCTCGATCGCCGCCTCGAGCGCGGCCGCGTCGTAGCGGCCCGGCTCGTTCAAGCCGCCGCCCGCCGAGCCGCGAGCGCCCCCATCGCCAGCCCGACGATCCCGCCGACGACCCCCGCGATCGGATCGGCGCCGCGCTCGGCGAGGGGAAGCAGGAGCAGCACCGCCGCCGCGACGCCGGCGCCGAGCACGTCGACGTCGTCCCAGCTCCCGCCCTCCTCCGCCCGGCGCAGCATCAGCCATGCGCCGAGCAGGCCCAGCGCGACGCCGTTGCCGCCGAAGGCGACGACTGTCTCGGTCAGCCCGCTGGACTGCACGGCGCCGGTCGCGAGCATCCCGAGCGTTCCCGTCGCGAGGATCAGCGTCACCGTGGCCAGCGTGCCCAGCCGCCGCTCGACCGCTACGCCGAAGACCCCGATCGCCATCGCGGTGACGATGAAGGCGCCGACGTCGTCGTAGGCGAAGGGGGCGGTGACGTAGCGCCACGGCTCGTCGCCGGCCGGGCCGACGATGGCCCCGATCTCGGTCAGGTCGAGCGGTACCGCGCGGCCGAGGACGATCAGCAGGGCGCCGATCAGCAGCGTCACCATCGTCGCGACGGGGCGGGCGGCGAAGTCGAAGGAGATCGAGCGCTCGGCAGCGCGCTCGGCCCGCAGGCGCCGACGCTTGTCGCGGCGGCTCTCGTGGACCCTGATCTCGTCGCCCTCGCGCTCGAGCTTCGGGGCTCGCTTGCGGAGTCGGTGCCCGCAATAGGGGCACTCGGTCACGTACGGGCTCACCTCCGAGCCGCAGCTCCTGCAGACGACGGTCAGCTCGGGTGCCGGCACGGGTACGAGGATAGCCCGGCGAAGCTCGCTCGATCCCGGGCGCGGCGCTAGGCGCGGAGCGCGACCACGTCCCTGACCAGGGCCCGGAAGTCGCCGTCGTGGGAGTCGAAGTAGTCGAGCTGGGCGCGGGCGCCGGTGCCCTCGGCCAGGATCCGGTGGATCGGCGCGAGCTGCTCGCGGACGCCGAGCGCCTCGATGCTCGGATCGATCTCGGTCAGCAGGCGATGGGCGAGCTCGCGGGCCGGCGTCCGGCGCCCGCGGTGGAAATCGACGAGGTTGCCCTCCATCGCCCGCACACAGGCGCGGACCTTGTTGTCGTCGATGAGCTCCGTCGGCTGCTCGACCAGCGGCTCCTCCGCCTCCCACAGCGTCGCGAAGCGATGCGCGAGGGCGACCGTCAGGGCCGCGAAGCCGACCGTGTCCTCCAGCCGCGTCGACTGATCGAAGATCCTCGTCTCGACGGTGCCGAGGTTCGGGTGCGGCCGCACGTCCCACCAGAGGAACGTGTAGTCGATGATCGCGCCGGCGCGGACCATCTGCGAGACGCGGCGGGAGTAGATCTCCCAGCCGCCGTAGTGGGGCGGGATGCCGACGCGGGGAAACGCGCGGAAGACCGGGGTGCGCGAGGAGTGCAGGCCGGTCCGCTCGCCCTGCCAGAACGGCGAGTTCGCCGAGAGCGCGAGCATCAGCGGCAGGTGCCGGCGAATGCCGTCGGCGACGTAGACCGCCTTCTCGGGGGAGTCGATGCCGACGTGGACGTGGGTGCCGAAGATCAGCTCGTTGGCGGCGATCGAGCTGAGCTCGTCGTGCAGCTCGATGTAGCGGTCGCGCTCGACGATCCGCTGATCCGCGCAGCGCGCGAAGGGATGGGTGCCGGCGGCGCCGATGCGCATGCCGTTGCGCTCGGCCACGTCGCAGACCATCTCGCGCAGTGCGCGAAGCTCCTCGCCCGCCTCGGCCACCGTCGCGCACGGCGACGTCGCGACCTCGAGGACCGATTGGAAGAGCTCGGGCTTGACCTGCCCCTCGAACTCGGCCGGGACGTCGCCGAGGATCCGCTCGATCCCGCTGACCAGGTCGAAGGTGTCGGGGTCGAGGAGCATCAACTCCTCTTCGATTCCGACGGTGTACGGGGTGGAGTTGAAGCTGTGGTCGAGCACGGAGGGTGAGCCGCTCCGGGGGCTCTCGCGGTCGGATGCTACCCCCGTCGGCGGTGGATACACGAGCGATATCCGTAGTCCGCACGGCCGCATCGCGAGCGGGAGCGCCGATACACTGACCGCCCCCGCGGCCCTCCCAACTTCGAGTCCCGGCCGCCCGAAACCACCAAGGAGGACCCCCGTGGAGGTCAAGAGCATCACCGAGCAGAAGTCGCTTCTGGACGTGCTCCCGCCCGGAAAGCGCGCGCGGCTGCATCGGCTGCTTTACGAGTTCGGCCCGGGCAACGGCACGCTGATGCTGCTGCCGATCGATCAGGGGATCGAGCACGGCCCCCGCGACTTCTTCCCGAATCCGGCCTCGAAGGACCCCGAGTACCAGTTCCGGCTCGCGGCCGAGGCGGGGTACTCCGCGATCGCCTGCCAGATCGGCCTCGCGACCAAGTACTACCCCGACTACGCGGGCCGCGTGCCGCTGATCCTGAAGGTCAACGGCAAGACCGACATCCCGCCCTCCGGCCGCGCCCTGTCGACGGTCAACGCGTCGGTCGAGGACGCGGTCCGGCTCGGCGCCGACGCGGTCGGCTACACGCTCTACGTCGGCTCCCCGCGCCAGGACGAGGACCTGCTCCAGCTCAAGCAGGTCCGCGAGGACTGCGACCGCTTCGGGATGCCGCTCGTCATCTGGTCCTATCCCCGCGGCGAGGCGGTCGAGAAGAAGGGCGGCCAGAACTCGTTCTATGCCATCGACTACGCGGCGCGGATGGCGATGGAGATGGGCGCCGACATCGTCAAGCTCAACATGCCGAAGATCAACGCGGACAAGGACAAGGACGCGCCCGCCCCCTACAACGAGGGCGGCTTCAGCCAGGAGGACGCGATCGCGCACTGCGTCGAGTCCGCCGGCCGTGCCCTGGTGGTCCTCTCGGGGGGCTCGAAGATCGACGACGACAAGCTCCTCGAGCAGACCCGCTTCGTGATGGAGGCCGGCGGCTCCGGCGTCATCTACGGGCGCAACGTCTGGCAGCGCGAGTGGAACGAGGCGATCGAGATCGTCGAGCAGATCAAGGAGACCATCGTCTCCGGGGTAACCCGCACGCCGTAGGTCCGGGGGCAGTGGCCCGGCCCCCGGGGTTGGGGGCTTCAGGTGAGAGCGCGAGCGACCAGCCTCGGCAGCGTCGTGCTGCTGGCGCTGCTCCTCTGGCTGCTCGTCGAGGGACCGCGGCAGGAGGAGGAGCGGGAGCGCGACGAGGCGGAACCCGTACCGAGCAGCGCCGCACACGCCGAGGTCCTGCGGGTCGTCGACGGCGACACGATCGAGGTCGAGATCGACGGGCGCGAGGAGGACGTGCGCTACATCGGCGTCGATACGCCCGAGACCGTCGCTCCCGGCAAACCCGTCGGGTGCTTCGGCCCCGAGGCATCCGCCCGCAACCACGAGCTCGTCGAGGGCGAGGACGTCCGGCTCGTCTTCGGCGCCGAGGTCCGCGACGATTACGGGCGCCTGCTCGCCTACGTCCATGCCGGCGGGCGCCTGGTGAACGCCGAGCTGCTCAGAGGGGGCTACGCGAGGACGCTCGAAATCCCGCCCAACACGGCGATGGCGACTGAATTCCGCGGGATCGAGCGCCGCGCGGCGACGGCCGGCCGCGGCCTCTGGGGCACCTGCTGATCTCTTCGGTTTTGTTGAGATTCGCTCACAAATCTGGCGGGCGAGCTAAGATGCCCCGCGATGGCAGCTGAGCCGGGACATGCTCCCGTGACCCGCCTCGACCGGGACCTCGACGAGTTCGAGGAGGCTTTCGAGCGCGAGTCCATCGTCGAGCAGCGCCGTCGCGAGGACCTCAGGCGCCGGGCGGTCAACCGCTCCCGGGCCCGCCACATCGTCAAGACCGAGCGCCACGGCCGCGTCCGCTTCAGCGTCCTCTTCCTGGCGCTGACGGCCACGGTCGTCACGGTCGTGATCGTGATGTTCGAGGTCCTAGCCTGGCTGGTCGGCGGCTGACGCCCCCTCCGGCACCCTGCCCTGCAGGGGGGCTCCCCCGCGCCCCGCAGCGCGGCCGCTACTCGGGCTTCGGCTCCGCCTCGGCTGGAGCGGCTTCAGGCGTCCCCGCTCCCCGCTCGTCGATCACCTCGTAGACCTCCTTGCGAAAGACGGCGACGTCGCGCGGAGCCTCGATGCCGATCCTGACCTTGTCGCCGGTGACGGAGAGGATCGATACCTCGATATCGTCCCCGATCATGATGCTCTGATTGGTCTTCCTGGTCAGTACGAGCATGGGCTCCCGGACCTCCGACCGGGGGCTAGGCGGGGATTCAGTTAGGTCCTGCCCCCGAGGGGGCCGCCATCCGGCTCCGACCCTAGCGGAGCACGCACTCAGAGTCCAGCAAGTCCCGGCCGGGCGCGCGCCGGTGCGCCGCTGGTAGAGTCGCGCCCCGACGTGGCAGGACGACCTCTTCGCTCACAGCTGAACCAAATCCGTGCCTGGGTGCAGGAAGGTCGTACCGATGCCTGGATCGCCCACCAGCTCGAGATCTCGGCGAGCGAGCTCCGCGAGTTTCGCCGTCGCCACGACCTGAACCCGAGCGAGGAGCCCGGCAGCTCCGACGACCTTCGCGACGAGATCGAGGCCGAGGTCGAGGCGGCCACCCGCGCCGCCGAGGAGGCCCGCGCCGTCGAAGCCGAGGAGGCCGACGAGGAAGAGGATGAGGATGAGGACGAGGACGAGGACGAGGAGGGCCGAGGCGACGACGAGGGCAACGGGGATCGCCCGCGCCGCCGTCGCCGTCGCCGCGGCGGCCGCGGCCGTCGCCGCGCCCCCTCGATCGAGGCGACCTTCGACCACGGCGAGGAAGACGGCTACGGGCTCTGGCTCGATCCGGCGATCAAGGACAACCCGGTCTACGCCGAGAACTGGGCCGGCCACCGCCCCGTCCGCGTGACGGTCGAGGCGGACCAGATCGTCATCCGCCGCGCGTAGCGCGCTCCCCCGCGACTCGCGCCGCCCGGCGGCGGGACCCACGGACGATCGCCAGGCCGCCGGCGCCGCCGGCGATGAGGCCGGCCACGCCGAGCGCGATCCCCACCCACAGGACCCAGCCCACCTTCATTCCGGCCGAGACGTCCGCCGCGACCCCGCGGCCGCCGTCGAAGTTCATCAGCACCGCCGTCCAGGAGCCGGGCTCGGGATCCCACACCACCTCCTGCGTGCCGGGTCCCTCCGCCTGGGCCGTCCAGAAGGTGGCGGCGGCGGGAGGGCGAGCCGGCCGGCTCCCACCTCGTGCCTCGAGAACCGGGGCGCCGTCGCCGTCGATGTCGGTCAGCTCGCTGCGCGCGACTCCGCCCAGGTAGGCATCGACCTCGTCGCTCGGACCGATCGCGACGAAGACCGCCCTGCCGCTCGCGCTCGTAGCGCGAATCCGGAGGTCGCCGAGGACCTTGTCCGGGACCCAGTCGGCGTCGGTGCCGAGGTCGATCCTCCTAGTGGTCACGGCGTACCCCGGGGCATCGACGGTGACGGCGTCGGAGGTGAAGAACCCGTCCTCGTCCCGCGCCGATCCGTGAAGCAGGAGAAGCCCGAGGCCCGCGAGGAGCAGGATCAGCCCGCCCACGGAGGCGAGCGCGCCGACAACGAGGAGGAGCCTTCCGCTCGATCGCGTCGTCCCCGGCCCCGCCGCAGCGGCAGGCGTCTCGCCGCCGGGCTCGGTCACCGCCCTAGACGGACCAGTGGGCGAAGTCGCGCCCGGTGTAGGCGCGAAGCCGCTCCGCGTCCTCGTGGAGCACCTCGAGCACCTCTTCGCCGAGGACGTCGCGAACACCCGTGGGCTTGTCGATCGGCCTCGAGAGGGGCAGGGCGACGTCCATCGCCAGCCAGGCGCGGCGCGGCACGCGCCGGCCCCACCGTGAGCGGCTCGCCTTCTGGACGCGCATGCCGAGGCGGGTGGCCCGCTTCTTCCGCGACGTCGAGTGCCGGACCTGCCCGAACTTCGGGTGCTCGAAGCCGGGGTCGACCCCGGCGAACTCGAAGAGGCGGCGCAGCGTCGCCATGCGATCGTCGCGCAGGTCCTGCTGGTCGAGCACGAGGATCTGCTCGTCGGAGTAGCGCTCGAGGAAGCGCTGGAGCTGCATGAAGTAACGGCTGCGGCTCACGTATGAGGTGTTCGGGTGCAGCAGCGTGTCGCGCAGGCTCCCCTTCTCGCGGCGCTTGGCGTAGTTGTGGACCCAATGGGATGTGATTCGGTCGATCGGGTCGCGGACGATGTAGACGAGCTTCGCGTCCGGGACCACGGCGGCCATCCGCTCGGGCACGCCGAGGTGCTGCGGATAGGCGGTGTAGTTGGGCGAGGCCTCGCCCCGGCAGCGCGCCGCGGGGTCGAAGTGGCGCGAGTACCACTCGAGCCCGCGCGGGTAGTTGCGCTCCTCGATGAAGAAGTTGAGCTCCTTCGGGTTGGACATCGAGACCTCCGGATGGAGGCTGAGGTAGTAGTGCAGGCCGCTGGTGCCGCACTTCTGCGCCCCGATCACGATCAGGTTGGGCAAGGTGAGGCCGGCCGCGCCGTCGGCGGTGCGCTCGATCGGCCGGCTTGCGCCGTCTCCCCCGCTGACGGCGGTCGAATCGGTCTGCACCGGGTCCATTCCGCCCTCGGAGGCTAGCTGAGGGTCGCGGCTCATCCGGGCTCCGCCGCCACCCCGAGGACCTCCTCGCCCCAGCGGCCGATCGAGCGGATCCGCAGCGGCTTGCGCCCGTAGAGCAGCGCGCTCGCCTGGTCGCGCAGGCGCTCGAGGGTCGCCTCGTGAACCGGCTCGCCGACCGGCATCCGCTCGAACGCGACCCCGAGCCGGCGCAGCTCGCCGAAGGCGAGGGAGTCGGTGAGCACCAGGACGCGGGCCGGGTCGATGCCCCCGATCGCCTCCTCCAGCCGCGGGATCAGCTCCTCGTCGGGGACGCCGAGCGCGAGGATGCCCAGCCGCGGCGCCCGGCGCTCCGGGTGCCTGAGCAGGTCGCGGGCCCCGAGCGCCGCGACGAGCGGCAGGGTCGGCCCGACCGGATGGCTCGACAGCCGCAGCCAGCGGTTGAGCCGCCCGCGGTCGCGCACGGGCGGACCGGCGGGCTCGCCGGCGGCCAGGGCGACGACCGCCTCGGCGGCCTCGGCGGCGCCGTTGACCGTGAATGCGCGGGCGCACGCCTCGCGCAGCTCGGCGCCGCGGGCGAGGTCGGCGAGCTCCTCGATGCGCTCCTCGAGCGCCGGGTCGCCCGCCCCCTCGACGGCGAGCGCGACGCCCTCCCCCGCGGCCCAGCGGGCGCGCGCGTGCTGGTCGTCGGTGTTGCGGTCCATCGGCAGGAACAGGGACGGGACGCCGAGCGCGATGAGCTCGTGGAAGGCGTTGTAGCCCGCCGCCGCGACGGCGAAGTCGAAGGCGCGGAAGTAGCGGCTCATGGGGAACGTCGCGCGCAGATGGACGACTCCGGGCGGCACCTCGATCCCGGGGGCGATGCTGCTCTCGAGCGCCGCGACCTGGACGTCGTCGTGCGCAGCGAGCGCGGTCAGCGTCCGGGCGACGGCGCGGTCGAGCTCGCCGCCCTGGCCGAGGCTGACGAGCGCGGTGCGCCGGCCGGGGTCGAGCCCGAGCTCGTACGCGGCGGCGCGGCGGTCGAGCAGCTCGCCGGGGTCGAGGTAGACGATCGGATCGACACGGCGGGCCGCGGGACGCTCGGCGACCGTCGGGCCGCGGTCGGCGCGGTCGGCGAGCTCCCCCGGCTCGAGCACGAGGTCGAAGGCCCCGACGCGCCGCAGCGGCGCTCGCGACGATCCGCGGCGCCACATCGGGCGCCGGCACCAGATCGAGGGCGGCGCACCACGGGCGCTGAGCACGTGCGTGAGCGCCCGATAGGGATGGACGCCGTCGAAGACGACGACGTCGGGCCGGCGCTCGTCGAGGAGCTCCTCGAGCACCGCGCGCAGGCGCAGGTTCCAGGCACGGTCGGTCCCCGACGCGGGGCGCCGGTAGGAGGCCATGTAGTCGACCTCGAAGCCCGCCGCCGCGACGACGGGCGCCGCCTGGGAGAGGGTGAAGAACGACGGCTGCGAGCCGTGCGGGAGGCGCCGCGCGATCGCCATCGCGCGGTTCAGGTGACCGAGGCCGGTGCCGTTGCTGGTCGCGAACAGGACTCGCGGGGCCTTCATCGCCGCGGCCTCCCGGTCAGCCCGACCCTTTGCGCCTCGCGCTCGAGCGCGGCGAGCAGGCTCGGCGCAGCGTGGTTGCGCTCGCGCGAGAGCTGGGCGACCGTGCGGACGTAACGGCGCTGGATCATGGCCCGGGCGGGCAGCGGGACGCCGCGGCGCCAGCGGCCGACGTGCGCGGCTTCGGCGGTCATCTCCCGCTCGAAGAACTCGCGCATCGCCGGGTCCTCGTCGATCTCGAGGAACTCGAGGAGGCCCGCGTACTGGGCCTCGCGGTCGATCCCGACGAGGTCGTCGAGAAGAACGACGCGGAACCGATCGGCGGGGACCGAGAACGGCGCCCCGTCCTCGTTCCCGCGCACTCCCCGCTCGATCGCTCGCAGGCGGTCGGCCCACCACCCGATCGCCGCGCGGGTCGAGCGCGGTCCCCAGGTCTTCCCGGTCACCGAGGAGGCCGAGTCGCGGCCGTCGCGCAGGGCGTGGATCACCTTCGCCTGCGGGAAGAGCCGCATCAGCGTCTGCGACTCGCGAACGTTGTGCGAGGACATCTCGACGAGGCCCGGCCTGCCCTTGCGCTCGGCCACCCCCCAGAGGAGGTCGAGGTAGAGGCCGCGGCAGGCCGCGATCGGGTCGTCGCCGTAGGCGCCCTCGAACCGCTCGACCGCCGCGTCGAACTCGCGCCTGCGCAACAGGTTGTAGAGGCCGCGCGGCTGGCCGTCGACGCGAACCCGGTGCCACCAGAACCCACGCAGCTTCGCGAGGTAGGTCCGCATGGTGATCCGGCCTTCGAGCAGGTCGGGCATCCCCCGCTTGTTGCAGTGGAAGCGCGCCTCGATCGGTACGTCCGCCAGCATCGGGTGCCGCCCCAGCAGGTGGGCGAGCGCGTGGGTGCCCGAGCGGCCGGTGCCGCCGATGAAGACGAGCCGCGGCTCGGCGCCGCCCGCGCCGGCGCTCACGCCGGCTGGTGCTCGTACGCGCGGCGCAGCTCCGGAGCGCAGTGGAAGCCCTCGCGCTCCAGCCGCTCGAGCGTCTTCTCGTACTCACGCTCCAGCGCCACCTGGCTCTCCGGCGTGAGGCCCTCGCGCCAGCGCTCCTTGTGCGCGGCGGAGGCGCTCATCTCCTCCTCGAAGAACGCGCGCATCTCCGTCTCGTCCTCGATCCCGAGGAACCCCAGGACCCGCCAGTAGACGGACTCGCGGTCGCCGTCGACGAGCTCGTCGAGACTGATCGTCAGCAGCTTGCCGTCGGGCAGCTCGCGAACCCCGGCCTCGATCGTCCGCAGCCGGCCCTCCCACCAGCGCAGGCCCTCGGAGCCGTCGCGCGGGTGGCTGCGCTTCTGGCGCTTGGAGACCTTCGAGGAGCCCGCGTCGCGGCCGTCGCGGACCGTGTGGATGACCTTCGCCTCGGGGAAGAGGCGGATCAGCGTCGGGCTCTCGGCGACCGTGAAGCAGCTCATCTCGATCAGCCCCGGCTTGCCCTCCTTCTCGGCGATCGGCCAGAGCAGGTCGAGGAACAGGTTGCGGCAGGCGAGATCGAGATCGGCCGGATAGGCACGCTCGAACGCGGCGACCGCCGCGTCGAAGCGGTCCTTCTCGACGACCTTGTGCAGGCCGCGGACCTTGCGCCCGAAAGCGATCCGGCGGGCGATCACCGGCGCCACCTCCCCGGCGCGGATCCGCTTCCACCAGAAGCGCTTCAGCTTGCGCATGAACTCCTCCGGGGAGACCTTGCCCGCGAGCAGGTCGGGAAAGCCCTGGGGGTTGACGTGGAAGCGAGCCTCGATGGGCACCCGCGCATAGCGGGAGTGGTGGCTGAGAAGCTGCGAGAGCACGTGCGTGCCCGAACGGCCGGTGCCGCCGATGAAGAGCAGGTCTGGGTGCTCAGGGCGCTGGAGGTCCACGGACGTCATCGTTCGAAAGGGTCGTCCCGCAGGCTCACCTCCGAGGGGAGGCGGAACGGCTGGGAAGGTTAGAGGACGGCGGCTCGGCGGCTCGGCTCGGCGCTCAGCGCAGGCCCTTGACCACGAACGCCTGCTCGCCCGGTGCCGCGAGCCCGAGCTTACGCGCCTCGGCCATCATCGCCGCCGGCGAGTCGAGCTGGTTCGCCTGCCGCGTCAGGCGCTCGTTCTCCGCCCTCAGCTCCACCAGCCGGCCCTGGGAGGTCTTCGACTCCCGCCACGACTCGAACACGTTCAGCGTCGGACCGACGTAGGAGGCGAGGACGGCGAAGAACACCAGCACCAAGCAGACCCGCCCGAGCCGGTCCCAGCGGACCCGCGACGCCCTGCTGGAGCCCCTCGGGACGACGCGGGGCTTGTAGCGCGGGCGGGCGGTGGCGGTGGCCATTGCGGCCTGCTTCGACGGGCGCCACGCCACCCCTTCTCGTGAGAGAGCGCTGTTATGGCTGGGGAGGGTGGTGGGTGAGGCTGCCGCCTCGCCTACCGCCCGCTGAAGGCGCTCAGGCCGGGGAACGCGGCGGCGCCGCCGAGCTCCTCCTCGATGCGGAGCAGCTGGTTGTACTTGGCGACGCGATCGGAGCGGCTCGGAGCGCCGGTCTTGATCTGGCCGCAGCCGGTGGCGACGGCGAGGTCGGCGATGGTGGTGTCCTCGGTCTCGCCGGAGCGATGGGACATGACGGCGGAGTAGCCGGCCTCGCGGGCCATGCGGACGGCCTCGAAGGTCTCGGTCAGGGTGCCGATCTGGTTGACCTTGACGAGGATCGAGTTGCGCGACGCCGGAGTCGATGCCGCGGCGCAGGCGCTCGGGGTTGGTGACGAAGAGGTCGTCGCCGACGAGCTGGCACCGGTCGCCGAGCTCGTCGGTCAGCGCCTTCCAGCCGTCCCAGTCCTCCTCGTCCATGCCGTCCTCGATCGAGAGGATCGGGAAGCGATCGACGGCGTCGGCCCAGTAGGAGGCGAGCTCGGCGGCCGACAGCGTGCGGCCCTCGTGCTCGAGCTCGTAGGAGCCGCCGGAGTAGATCTCGCTGGTCGCGGGGTCGAGCGCGATGTAGACGTCCCTGCCGGGCTCGTAGCCCGCCGCCTCGATGCCGGCGACGAGCGCCTCGAGCGCGGCGGCGTTGGAGGGGAGGTCGGGGGCGAAGCCGCCCTCGTCGCCGCCGGCGGTGTTGAAGCCCTGCGACTTCAGGTGGCCCTTGAGCGCGTGGAAGACCTCGGCGCCGACCCGCAGGCACTCGGAGAAGCTCGCGGCGCCCGCGGGGACGACCATGAACTCCTGGAAGTCGACGGAGTTGTCGGCGTGAGCGCCCCCGTTGAGGACGTTCATCATCGGCACCGGCAGCACCGACGGCTCGCCGCCGCCGTAGAGGCCGGCGAGGTAGCGGTAGAGCGGCTGGGCGGCGTCGGCGGCGGACGCGCGAGCGGCGGCGAGGGAGACGCCGAGGATCGCGTTCGCCCCGAGCCGCGACTTGTTCGGGGTCCCGTCGAGGTCGAGCAGCGCGCGGTCGAGGGCCTCCTGGTCGGAGGCATCGGCGCCGGCCAGCGCCTCGGCGATCTCGCCGTTGACGTTGCCGACGGCGACGCTCACGCCCTTGCCGCCCCAGGCGTCGCCGCCGTCGCGCAGCTCGGTTGCCTCGAACTCGCCGGTGGAGGCGCCCGAGGGCACCGCGGCCCGGCCCTGCGCCCCACCGGCCAGCCGGACGTCGACCTCGACGGTCGGGTTGCCCCGCGAGTCGAGGATCTGGCGGCCGTGGATGCGTTCGATCGTGCTCATCGGGCCGGGGAGTCTTTCACGTCCGCCTGGAACCGCGCGGTCGCGGCCCGCAGCGCCAGCTCCGGGTCGGCGCGCAGCCGCCGGGCCAGGTCCACGCACGCGAAGAGCAGTTCCCCCACCGCGCCGGCGACCTCCTCGCGGGCCCCCGTCTCGTCCTCCGGGCCCGCCTGCGCTCCGCTCGCCGCGAGCGCCTCCAGGCGCCCGGCGGCGGCGGCGATCCGCCGTGCCGGACCCGCGGCATCGACCTCGCCGACGACGCCGAGGTCGGCGCCCTCGGGCGCGCGCGAGGCGGCCCGGCGCTGGGCCTTGCGCGCCAGCAGGAGCGCCGGCAGGTTCTCGGGCAGGTCGGCGAACAGCCCTCCCCTGCCCTCCTGCTCCCGCTTGATCCGGTCCCAATTGCCGAGCACCTCCTCGGCATCGGCCGCCTGCGCCTCGCCGAAGACGTGCGGGTGGCGGCGGATCAGCTTCGCGCGCGTGCCCTCGGCGACCGCTGTGAGGTCGCCGCCGCCGCGCTCCTCGAGCAGGAGCGACAGGAAGTGGACCTGGAAGAGGACGTCGCCGAGCTCGTCGAGGAGCTTCGCGTCGTCCCCCGCGGCCGCGGCGTCCGCGAGCTCGTAGGCCTCCTCGACCGTGTGGGGGACGATCGAGCGCTCGTCCTGGACCCGGTCCCAGGGGCAGTCGCGGCGCAGCCTGCGGGTGATCTCGTCGAGGCGCGCGACGGCGTCGGCGCCCGCCCGGGCTCGATCGGCGTCGCTCACGGCGCCGGCGGGGTCCCGGCTAGGGGGCGGCCGGCGGCGCGCCCGTCGGCGGCGCGCCGGTGGCGGGGGCGCCCGTGGGCGGCGCGGTCGCCCCCGGTGCTCCGCCGACCGGCACCGTCCCCGCGGGGAGCTGGGCCTGCGGCTCGAGCTGGATCCCGGCGCCCGGGCCCTGGGGGCTGTCGCCCTGTGCGGGCGCGTAGCCGCTCGGGTAGTTGAGCGGGATCGTCGCGGTGCCCGGCGCGATCGGCTGGGTCGAGACGACCGGCGGCGGCTTGACCGTCGACTCGTCGACGTCGGGCGTCGTCGGGTCGTCGGTCGGCTCGGTCACCGGCGGCTCGAAGTTGTCGCAGAGCTCCATCACGGCCTCGGGCTCGCACAGCGTCCGCGCGGTCCACTTCGCGAAGAAGTCGTCGCGGAACTCGGCGAAGACGCGCTGCTGCTCGTTGGAGACGAGCTGCTGCTCGATCTGCTGGCGCGACTTGTCGTCCAGCGGCGTCGTCGTCGCGTCGGTCACCTTGGTGACCTCGATCAGGAAGGACCCGCGATCGGTCTCGACCGGGCCGGTGAGCTCGTTCAGCGGGGCGTCGAAAACCGCCTGCTCGAGCGGGTCGCCGCTGCCCTCGGTGATCGGTGCCGGCAGCTTCCCGCCCGCATCCTTAGAAGTCGTGTCCTGCGAATACTTCTTGGCCGCCTCGTTCCAGGCGTCGTCGGAGAGGTCTCCCGCCTCGAGCGCCTTGCGGGCCTGCTCGAGCTTGGCCGGGTCCTTGTTGAGGATCACCCGGGCCTCGCGGCTCGCGGGCTGCTCGAAGGCCGTGATGTTGGCGTCGTAGAAGCGCTCGGCATCGCGGTCGGTGACCCCGTAGAAGTCGGCGAGCCGGGACAGCTGCTCTTCGGGCGGCAGCGGCTTCAGCTCGGGCGAGGGGCTCTCCTGGCTCGGCGCGACCTCGGCGATCAGCGCGTCGGTCAGCAGCGACACCTCGACCTGCTGGCGCGCCTCGTCCTCCGTGATCCCGTTCTGCTTGAGATACGACTGGAACTCCTTCTCGGAGCCGAACTGCTGGTCCTTGGTCTTCTGAAGCTCCGCGTCGACGTCCTCGTCGGAGACCGAGACGCCGCGATCCTCGGCCTCGCCCCTGATCCAGATGAGCTGGAGCAGGCTCTGCATCGTCTGGGAGACGAGGCTCGGGTACTGCGGGTCGTCCTGGGGCGGGACCGCCTTGAGGCCGAGCGACTTCGCGTTGACCTCCATCTGGGCCTTGAACTCGTCCTGGCCGATGCCGCCGTCGTCGATCCCGTCGACGATCGCGACGTCGCCGTCGGGAATCGACGGGTCCGAGAACCCGGACGTCACCCCGGCCACGACGAGGGCGGCGACGAGCGCCACGGCAAGGGCGATCGCGACGTTGCGCTTGGTCGATCGGGCGGCGGAACGCACGGCGGCGGAAGAATAGCGGGGAGCGCAGGCGCCTCCCGCCGGTTCCCTGATCCCGGGCGAACTGGGGCTCCTAGGCGGGCTGGGTCACGGCCTCACGCGAGAGCGCGACCGCGTCGGTGATCCGCTCCAGGGTCGCGATCCGGGCGAGCTCGTCCGCGTCCGCGTCCACGCGCAGGGTCAGAGTCTCCTCGCGGGAGCTGTAGATCGCCTCCGGGATCCGCTCGCGCACCCTCGCGACCCGCTCGGAATCGAGGTCGAGCGGCTCGGCGACGATCCGCGCACCGCGGAGGTTGAGGCTGCGGGCGCCCTCGCGCCCGAGCTCGATTCGCGCCCGCTGGATCGCGAGCAGCGCCTCCACCGGCTCGGGCGGCGGCCCGAAGCGATCGCGGAGCTCGTCGGCGAGCGCGCGCAGCTCGCCCGGGGCGCGGGCGCCGGCGATGCGGCGGTGGACGTCGATCTTCGCCGCCTCGTAGGGGACGTAGGACGAGGGGACGTAGGCGGAGACGTCGCTGTCGACCCGCACCTCCTCCTCGGTCCGCTCCTCGCCCCCGGCCGCCCGCAGCTCGTTGACGGCCTGGTCCAGCATCTCGACGTAGAGCTCGAAGCCGATCGCGGCGACGTGGCCGGACTGCTCGGCGCCGAGCAGGTCGCCGGCGCCGCGCAGCTCGAGGTCGCGCATCGCGATCCGGAAGCCTGAGCCGAGCTCGGTGTGGTCGGCGAGCGAGGCGAGGCGCGCGGCGGCCTCCTTCGTCACGCCCTCCTCGGAGGGGTAGAGCATGTAGGCGTAGGCGCGCTCGCGGGAGCGGCCCACCCTGCCGCGGATCTGGTAGGCCTGCGCGAGCCCGAGCCGGTCGGCGCGCTCGACTACGAGCGTGTTGGCCGCTGGCACGTCGAGCCCCGACTCGATGATCGTCGTCGCCACGAGGACGTCCGCCGCGCCGCGGAGGAAGGAGATCATCGTCTCCTCCAGCTCGCCCTCGTCGAGCTGCCCGTGCGCCTCGAGGAACCGCGCATCGGGGACGAGCGCCCGCAGCCGCTCGGCGGTGTCGTGGAGGGTCTCGATCCGGTTGTGGAGGAAGAAGACCTGCCCGCCGCGGCGAACCTCGCGGCCGATCGCCCCCTGCACGAGCTCCTCGTCGTAGGGGCCGATGTAGGTGCGCACCGGGCGGCGGCCCTCCGGCGGCGTCTCGATCACCGAGATGTCGCGGAGCCCGGCGAGGCTCATCTGCATCGTCCGCGGGATCGGCGTCGCCGACATCGAGAGCACGTCGACGCGGAGCTTGAGCTGGCGCAGGAGCTCCTTCTGCTTGACGCCGAACCGCTGCTCCTCGTCGATCACCAGCAGCCCGAGGTCCTTGGCGCGGACGTCGCGCGAGAGCAGCCGGTGGGTTCCGATCAGGATGTCGAGCGAGCCGTCGGCGAATGCCGCCAGCGCCGCCTTGGTCTCCGACGGCTTGCGCAGCCGCGAGACCATCTCGATCCTGTAGGGGAAGTCGCGCATCCGCTCGGTGAAGGTCCCGAGGTGCTGGGTGGCGAGGATCGTCGTCGGCACCAGGACCATCACCTGCTTGGAGTCGGCGAGCGCCTTCTGGGCGGCGCGGATCGCCACCTCGGTCTTGCCGTAGCCGACGTCGCCGCAGATCAGGCGGTCCATCGGCCGCTCGGACTCCATGTCCGCCTTCACGGCCTCGATCGCCTCGAGCTGGTCGGCGGTCTCCCGGTAGGGGAACGAGCGCTCGAGCTGAAGCTGCCACTCGCCGTCGGGCGAGAAGGGGTGGCCGCGGCGCGCCTGGCGCTCGGCGTAGAGGTTGATGAGCTCGCCCGCCAGCTCGCGCGCGGAGCGGCGGGCGCGCGTCTTCATCTGCTGCCAGCGCTTGCCGCCGAGCTTCGAGAGCTCCGGGTGGTCGCCGCCGACGTAGCGGGTGATCTTCGCGAGCTGCTCGGCCGGGACGAGGACCTTGTCGCCGCCGCGGTACTCGAGCTCGAGGTAGTCGCGGGTGATCCCGGCGACGGTCCGGGTGTCGAAACCCGCGAAGCGCGCGACGCCGTGGGCCTCGTGGACGACGTGATCGCCGGCGGCGAGGTCGCCGAGCGAGGCGAGCCGGCCGCCGCTGGGCGCGGGGGCGGCGGCGCGCCGGCGGTGGACCAGCCGCCGGTAGGGGATGACGGCGAGGCGCATCGCCGGGGAGACGAAGCCGTCGCCGATCGGCGCCTCGGCGAAGAGCACGCCCGATCCGGCGGGAGCGGGACCCTGCTCGAGGATCTTCGGGCGCAGGCGCTCGAGGCCGTAGCGGGCGCGCTCGGCCTCGCCGATCCGCTCGAACGCCACGACCGTGACGTAGCCCGATCGCGCCTGCTTCTCGAGCTCGGGCTCGGCCTCGGCCAGCGACCGGGCGGCGGAGACCGGGATCGAGGCGCGGAAGAGGTGACTCCCTGAAGCTCGCTCCCCGGCTTCAGGCTCGCTCGCCTCGTCGTCGCCGGAGGGCTCCTCGTCGCCCACTCCCCGCAGGGTCAGCGTCGCGCGCCCGGCCAGCGGCTCGCCGACCCGCACGTAGAGCTTGGCGATGTCCTCGTCGTGGATCGCCGCGCGGACGTCGGTGAGGTGGTCCTCGAGCGCCGGCCCGAGCTCGTCGGCGCCGGCGACGACGATCGCGGTCCGCGGGTCGATCAGGTCGAGGAGCGCCGAGAACCGGTCGGTCGGCAGGAGCTCGGCCAGCGGCCGGTCTTCCTCCTCCTCATCGAGCGCCTGCTCGGCCAGGATCCGGTGGTCGGGGTCGATCTCGGCGGCCGGATCGAGCTCGATCCGGTCCACCTCGGAGAGCGACCGCTGGGTGAAGGTCGAGAAGTAGCGGATCGACTCGATCTCGTCCCCGAACAGCTCGATCCGCGCCGCCTGGTCCTCGGTCGAGCCGAAGACGTCGAGGATGCCGCCGCGAACCGCGAACTGGCCGCGGTCGGTGACCTGCTCGCAACGCTCGTAGCCGGCGCCGGCGAGCAGCTCGGCGACGTCGCCGAGGTCGATCTCCTCCCCCTTCGTCAGCGCGAAGCCGGCCGGCCGCAGCGAGGCGTCGGGCACCGCCTCGGCGAGCGCGACGGCGCTGGCGACGACGACCGGCGCGGTCTCGCCCTCGTCCGTCAGCGCGTCGAGGGCGGCGATCCGCAGCCCGACGAGGTGCGGGGGCGGCGCCAGGTGCGACTCGTAGCCGGTGCCGCGGGAGGGGTAGAGGCGGACCCGGCGGGGCGCGAGGTAGGCGCCGAGCTCGGTGGCGAGGTCGCGCGCGCCGCGGTCGTCGGGGGCGACGACGAGCAGCGGCCGGCCCGCCAGCCCGGGCTCGGACTCGGCGAGCGCGGCGATGAGGTAGGGACGGACCCCGGGCGAGGCGGAGGCGACGACCGTGCGCTCGCCGGCGCCGAGCTCCGCGGCCAGGGCCGCGAACGGCTCGTGCTCGGCGGCGAGGTCGATCAGCGGGCGCAGCGACATCAGGACGCCCCTCTAATCGCTGTAACCCAGGCCCTTGCCCTCGCGCTGCCAGGCGACCTGGCCCTCGCCCTCGGCCTTCGAGCGGCCCTCGACGTCGTCCCACTCGTGGAGCATCCGCTTGATTCGCGCCACGGACTCCGGCGGGTGAACGGCGATCTGCGCGGCGAGCTGGAGCGCGGCCTCCTCGGTGCGCGGCGCCGGCGCGACCTTGTGGACGAGGCCCCAGCGATGGGCGTCGTCCACGGCGATCTCCTTGGAGGTCAGCAGCAGGTATTTGGCGATGGAAAGGCCGCAGAGGGTCACGAGCCGCGCCGGGCCGACCGGCACGCCGAGGCCGGCGCCCGGGAAGCGGAGCCGGAGGTTGGAGCCGCCGACGCGGATGTCGCAGGCGACCGCGACCTCGGCGCCGCCGCCGACGACGGAGCCGTGGCAGGCGGCGACCGTGGGCTTGGGGAACGAGACGAGATCGTCGTAGAGGTCGGCGAAGAGCTGCATGCGGCGGATGGCGCCGTCGCGATCGAGCTCCTCGCGGACATCGGCGCCGGCCGAGAGCCCCATGTGATCGGTCGAGGAGACGACCAGGACGCGGACCGCCTCGTCGTCGCGTGCCGCGGCGATGCGCTCCAGGAGCTCCTCCAGCATCGGCGTGTCCATCGCGTTGCGGACCTCGGGCCGGTCGAGCTGGAGCAGCGCGACGCCGTACTCGTCGACCGAGTAGCGGGTGCGGGCGTCGTCGCTCACGCGAGCGCCTCCTCCCGCTCCCGGGAGAGCCGCTCGACGAGCCGGTCGGTCTCCTCGGCGGCGGCGGCGATCAGGCCGGCGACCTCGTCGCGGCCCTCGCTGAAGCGGCCGAGCACCCAGCGGGAGACGATCTCGGGATCGGTGGAGTCGGGGCGACCGACGCCGATCCTGACGCGCCAGAAGTCGCGGCTGCCGAGCCCGCGATCGAGGCTCTTGAGGCCGTTGTGGCCGGCGACGCCTCCACCCAGCTTGGTCCTGATCTCGCCGAAGGGAAGATCGATCTCGTCATGCAGGGCGACGACGCGGTCGAGCTCGACGCCGAGCGACCCGCGGGCGGGGCCGGCCGCCTGGCCGGACTCGTTCATGTAGGTCTGCGGGAGCAGGATCGCGACGCGCGGGCCGCCGGGGCGGGTGCGTCCCTCGGCGATCAGCCCGCCGAAGCGCTTGCGGGCGCGGGGCAGCTCCCAGCGGGCGCTGAGCGCCTCCGCCACCTCGAAGCCGACGTTGTGGCGCGTCCCGGCGTAGCGCGTGCCGGGGTTGCCGAGGCCGACCAGCAGGAAGTCCGCGGAGCCGGCCGAGTCCCCTCCGCGACGGCGGCGACCGAAGCCGCGCACGACGGGCTCAGCCCTCGTCGCCGGAGTCGTCCCCGTCGCCGGAGTCGCCGCCCTCGTCCTCGGCGGCCTGCTCGGCCTCCTCGCCGGCCTCGCCCTCGCCGACAAGCTCGGTCTCCTCCTCGACCTCGGGCTCCTCCTCGACGACCTTCGGCGGGTTGAGCGTCGCGACGGTGACCTCCTCCGGCACGTCGGCCATGAACTCGACGCCCTCGATCGCGGGCACCTGGTCAAGCTGGACGGTGTCGCCGATGACCATCGCCGAGACGTCGACGGTGATGAAGTCGGGGATGTCGGTCGGGAGCGCCTCGATCGTGATCTCGCGGGTGACGTGCTCGAGGATCCCGCCCTCGCGCACGCCCGGGGCGTCGTCGGCGCCCTCGAGCTCGATCGCGACGTCGGCCTGGATCTTCGTGTCGAGGCTGACCTGCTGGCAGTCGAGGTGCATGAGGTGGCCGCGCACGGGGTGGCGCTGCTCCTCCTTGACGACGACCGGGACGGACTTCTCGCCCTCGATCTCGAGGTCGAAGAGCGCGTGGCCCTCGCCGATGAAGAGTCCGAGGTCGTGGCCGTCGGCCTGGAAGGCGCGGGCGGGCTCGCCGGACGTGTAGACGACGCCGGGGACCAGCCCCTCACGGCGGAGGCGGCGGGTCGTGCGGGAGCCGAACTCGGTGCGCTCGGCGACCTTCAGCGTGGGGCGATCGGAGGCCATCGGGCAGGGCAGGATAGAGAGTCGCGCCCGTCAGCGCAGCCGCCGAAGGCCCGCTCAGAGCGCCAGGTCGTCGTGCGGAGGGTGCGCGCCGAGGAGCCGCGGGTCGTTGGTGACGATGCCGTGGACCCCCATCGCCGCCAGCCGGTCGACGTGCTCGGCGGTGTCCACGGTCCAGCAGATCAGCTCGAGGCCGAGGTCGTCGGCGACCGTGACGAGCTGCGGGGTCGCGAGCGCGTGGAAGAGCCAGATCGAGTCGACGCCGAGCTCGGGCGCGCGCCGGCGGGCATGAGCCGGGAAGCGGCGGCGCATCGCCAGCAGCGCGGCGGCCACGAACGGCCGCGCCCAGACCTTGCGATCCCAGGCGCGGGTGACGAGTGGATAGCTCCACCCGCGCCGCAGCGCCGGCTCGAGCGCGGCGATCTTCGCCAGGCTCTCCACGTACATCGTCGAGACCATCGCCCGCTCGATCAGCCCGCGCTCGCGGATCGCCGCGACGATCTCCTCCTCGCGGCCGACGAGCTTGATGTCGACGTCGAACTCGACCCGGTCGAGGGGCGGGCGGGTGAAGGCGTCGAGCGCCTCCGCCAGGGTGATCGGCCCGCGGGCGGCGGCGTCCTCCCAGTCGTGCGCGACGACCAGCGGGGTGCGCTCGGCCGCCGGCCGGCTCGGCCTGCCGTCGTCGAGCCAGAGCACGTCGAACTCGATCGTGTCCACACCGTGCTCGACCGCCCGCTCGAAGCTGGCGACCGTGTTGCCGGTCTCCAGGCCCGCCGCTCCCTTGTGGCCCACGCGGCGCACGGCGCGAGAGCGTAGTCGCGGCGCCAGACGCCGAGTGGCCGATGGGTTGATCAGAACAGCTGATTCTCGCCGGCGAAGATCTCGGACACCGAGTCGTCGGTGAAGATCCTGCGGATCGAGTCGGCCAGCGTCTGGGCGGTCGAGAGCTGGACGATGTTCTTCGGGTGGCCCGGGCGGAGGGGGATCGTGTCGGTGACGACGATCTGCTCGATGCGGGAGTTCTCGAAGGCGAGGCGCTCGTAGGCGGGACCGCTGAAGACGCCGTGCGTCGCGCAGGCGATGACCCGCTTGGCGCCGGCCTCCAGCACGGTGCTGGCGGCGGCGCAGAGGGTGCCGGCGGTGTCGATCATGTCGTCGACGAGGACCGCGGTCTTGCCCTCGACGTCGCCGACCACGTAGCCGATCTCGGCGACCTGCTGGGCCGGGCGCTCCTTCTCCATGACGGCCCAGTGGGTGCCGACCTTGCGCGCGAAGTTCCGCGCGACCTTGACGCGGCCGGCATCGGGGCTGACGATTACGAGCTCCTCCTCGAAGTGCTGGTCGATGAACCACTGCGTGAGCATCGGCATCGCCGTCATGTGGTCGACGGGGATCTGGAAGAAGCCCTGGACCTGGCCGGCATGGAGGTCCATCGTGAGGACGCGGTCGGTGCCGATGACCTCGAGCGCCCGGGCGACGACGCGGGCGGAGATCGGCTCGCGCGGCAGCGACTTCTTGTCCTGGCGGGCGTACCCGTACCAGGGCATCACCGCGATGATCCGGTGCGCGGAGGCGCCCTGCGCGGCGTCGATCATCATCAGCAGCTCCATCAGGGCGTCGTTCGGCGTCAGGCCCGCCTTCTCGTTGGCGGCGGTCGACTGGACGATGAAGACGTCGGCGCCGCGGATCGACTCCTCGTAGCGGCAGTAGACCTCGCCGTTGGCGAACGTCTTCAGCGTCACCTCGCCGAGGTCGACGTCGAGCTGGTTGGCGATCTTGGCGGCGAGGTCGCCGGAGGCGCGGCCGCCGAAGACCATCAGTCGCTTGCGGTAGTCCTGGCCGATCGAGCTGTGCGCCTGCGGGTGCTCCAACGGCTCGAGCTCGCCGGGGGGGTGGCTGAGGCTGGCGGTCTTGCCGTTGCTCACTCTGCGCGCTCCTTGGCTTTCGCGGCCTTGCGCTCCGCGTAGCCCTCGACGTTGGTCTGCTCGGACCTAGCGATACCAAGGGCGCCGGGCGGAACGTCCTCGGTGATCACCGAACCGGCGCCAGTGTATGCGGAATCCCCCACCTCGACGGGCGCAACGAGTGTCGTGTCGACGCTGGTTCTCGCACCGTCCCCGATCTTCGTCCGGTTCTTGACGAAGCCGTCGTAGTTCGCGGTGATCGTGGCGGCGCCGAGGTTCGCTCCCTCGCCGACCTCGGCGTCGCCGATGTAGGAGAGGTGCGGCACCTTGCTGCCGCGCCCGATCCGCGAGTTCTTGATCTCGACGAACGTTCCGGCCTTGGCGCCATCGGCGAGCTCGGCCTTCGGGCGCAGGTAGGCGAACGGCCCGACCTGGCAGCGGTCGGCGACGTCGCACTCGGCGAGATAGGAATGGGGCACGGTCACGTCGGCGCCGAGGCGGGAGTCGATCAGCGTCGTGTGGGGACCGACGACGGTGCCGCCGCCGATCTCGCAGGGGCCGAGGATCGAGCAGCCGGGCTCGATCCGGGCGTCGGCGGCGATCCGGGCGTCGACGTCGATCCAGGTCGCCTCGGGATCGACGATCGTCACCCCGGCGAGCATGTGCCCCTCGTTGATCCGGCGGCGCGCCTCCGCCTCGACGAGGGCGAGGTCGGCGCGGGAGTTGACGCCGAGGATCACGTTCGGGTCCGCCGAGACGTGCGCGACGACCCGGCCGCCGGCGTCGCGCAGCAGCGGCAGCACGTCGGGCAGGTAGTACTCGCCCTGGGCGTTGTGGTTGGTCAGCCTCGGCAGCGCCGCGGCCAGGGCCGGGCCGTCGAAGACGTAGATCCCGGCGTTGATCTCGCGGATCTCGAGCTCCTCCTCGGTCGCGTCGCCCTCCGCCTTCGCCTCGACGATCCGATCGACCTCGGCGCCCTCGCCGCGGATCACGCGGCCGTAGGAGCCGGGATCGTCGAGCACCGCGCTGACGACGGTCGCCGCCGCCCGCTCGGTCTCGTGGGCGACGACGATCTCGGAGATCAAGCCCGCCGAAACCAGGGGCACGTCGCCCGACAGCACGACCACCGTCTCCGACTCCCCGACCAGATCCGCAGCGGCCAGCAGCGCCCCGCCGGTGCCGTTCGCCTCCGGCTGCGGCACCGTCTCGACCCCGTCGGGCAGCGCCCCCGAGATGTCGCGATCGGGCGAGACGATCACCGCGATCCTCCCCGCGCCGGCCTCCTGCGCAGCCGCGATCGGCCACCCGACGAGCGCCCGCCCGCAGATCGGGTGCAGCACCTTCGGCACGGCGGACTTCATCCGCGTTCCCTGGCCGGCCGCCATGATCAGAACGGAGGGCGCGCTCACCGGGTCATCCTACGGCGGGGAGGCGGAGAACTCTCCTCGCGCTGGTTCGACTCCATGGCAGCCTCCCTCTCGTAGGTGCGCAGCCACTTGCGTATGGCGTTGTCGCTGACGCCGTACTTGCGACCGACGGCGCTGTAGCCCCGCCCTTTGACCTGAGCCTTCAACTCCGCGTATGGCGGACGCTCGACCCGACGACGACGGCGGTGGTGGTGACGGGCGGCACGCTGGCCACAGTGGGGGATAGACGTCTCGCACTTCAACCCTGACCTCGCTCGTCATCGCGGACTGGGCGGCAGGTCGATACCGCTTAGCGAGGTTCTGGTCGAGGGCTCGAGCTATAGCCGCGGGAACCTCAAGCGGCGTCTTTACGACAACGGCCTCAAGGACAGAAAGTGCGAGTTGTGCGGGCAGGGGGAGGTCTGGCGCGGTAAGTCGATCTCCCTGATCCTCGACCACGTAAACGGCGTGCGGAACGACAACCGCTTGGAGAACCTTCGGATCGTCTGTCCGAACTGCGCGGCAACGCTGGAAACGCATTGCGGAAAGGGACTGCGCAAGCCTCAGGTGGAGCGGGCCTGCGCGCGATGCAATGCCGGCTTCTTCCCGAAGCATCGGGCGCAGCGGTATTGCTCACGCGAGTGCTTCTCATTGAACCTCGGCGACCTTCCTCCCACGAACATACGTTCGCATGAGGCCCGGATGGAACCACCGACTGGGGAGCCTGGATTCGAACCAGGATCTCAGGGCTCCAAAGGCCCGCGTCATGCCATTAGACCACTCCCCAATGGAAGCGATTCTCGCATCGCGGCAGCCTCGCTTACTCCCGCTTCCCGCGCCCCGACCTCGCCCCCGGCTCCTTCGCCGGGCCGCCCGGGCGAGCTGATGCCGAGCACGCGCATCGCCTTCAGCCCGAGCCCGAGCTTCTCGCGGCCCTCCGTGGAGCTGAGGTCGTGGCCCGACAGCTCCCGCACCCGCTCGAGGCGATAGCGGACCGTGTGGCGGTGGGTGAAGAGGGTCTCGGCGGTCGGCGTCACGTTGCCGTCGTTGTCGAGGTAGGCCTCGACGGTCGCGACCAGCTCGGTCTCGTACTGCTCGTCGTAGGCGGCGAGGGGGGCGACCGTCTCGTCGAAGAAGCGCTCGAGCTCGCCGGGGTCCTCGCTCATCGCCGGCAGGAGCAGGCGGTAGGAGCCCGTCTCCTCGAAGGCGAGCGGCGAGCGGTCCTCGGCCTCGGCGACGTTGGCCGCCATCAGCGCCTCCTTCCCGGCGCGGTAGAGCTGGCCGGGCTCGCCGGCGTGGCGGCTGAAGCCGATCGTCACCGCGAAGCCCGAGAGCGAGGAGCGCAGCTCCTCCTCGATCGCCCGCGCCGCCCGCTCGATCGACGCCGCATCTCCGCCCGGGAGGATCGCCGCGACCTGCGCCGAGGCGTCGCCTTCGTCGACCAGCGCGACGAGCGCGCCGCTGCTCCCGGAGCGGACGGCCCGCATCGCCAGCGTCAGCACCCGCGCCCGCCAGTCGCCGCTCTGCGCCGCGCGCGGCGAGGCGCGCGCGATCACGACGCCGCCGCCGGAGCCCAGCTCCGTTCCCAGCTCGCCCGCGCGGGCGGCGATGTCGGCGGGGTCCCGCAGCTCGCGGGAGAGCATCGCGTGGACGAACCCGCGCGCCGCCTCGTCGCTGGCCCACTCGGGCGCCCGCGCCCGCTCGACCTCGAGCCCGACCAGCGTCGCGACCATCCGCAGCGACGACGCGGGCGTCGACTCGCCGCCACGGCCGCGGTAGCGCAGCTCGCCGACGGCGGCGTCGGCGACCCGCAGCTCGATCGTCTCGACGCCGCTGCCGAGCGACAGCAGCTTCTCCTCCTCGGCCCCCGAGCCCGCGGCGACCGCGAGCACCGTGCTGGAGCGGTCGATCAGCGCGACGCTGGCGCCGAGCGCTGCGGCCGCCGCGCGGGCGACGGCGGGCAGTCCGGCGCCCGACTCGATCGCCTCCGAGAGCGCGTCGAGGCTGCCGCCGGCCGACCCCGCACCCCCGCCCGACTGCTTGGTCTTCGATCCTGCGGCCATGCGCCAGATAGTAAGGCGAGGGGCCACCTCCCCCGGCGCCCGCCCGCCCCCGCGATCAGCTGAAGAACGCGGAGATCTCGTCCCAGTAGTAGACGATCGTCACGCCGACGGCGACCCCCAGGGCGACGAGCGCGACGAGCACGATCACCGACAGCGCCGCGGCCGTGACCTTCTCCCAGCCGCGCCCGAACGAGCCGATCGCCGGGACGAGGATCAGCGTCGTGAACACGATCAGGCAGACGAGGCCGGCCCCGCCGAAGATCCACAGCTCAAGGGACATCGCGCCTCCCATCTTGCCGGAAGTACGCGGCGACGAGCGCGATCGTTGCGATCAGCGCGAAGAGCGAGACCCCGAGGGCCCAGCCGCCGTTGACGTCGCTCAGGTAGTGCACGCCCAGGTAGACGCGGCTGAGGCCGATCGCGACGGCGGCGATGATCCCCGCCGCGATCATCGCCGCGCCCCGGGTGACCCCCGCCCGCGAGCGCAGGGAGACGACGATCGCGATCCAGACGTAGGCGACCGCGTGCGTCGCGTGCCCGCTCGGGTAGGCGGCGCCCCCCGCGTCGACCAGCCCGCCCTCGGGCCGCGGCCGGTCGACGGCGTCCTTGGCGATGCCGGGCGCGAAGAGGATCGCGACGAAGCCGAGGACGAGGATCGCCAGCTCGATCCAGTAGCGCCGGTAGGCGAGCCACGCCGCGGTCACCGCGCTCGCCGCCCCCGCCGCCCAGCCCGTGCCGAAGAACGTCGTCACCTTCGCGACCGTCGTCAGCCAGCCCGTCGCGGATGCCCTCGGCGATGTCGCGCGCGGCGGTGTCGGTCGGCGTCGGGCCCGGGTTGTCCGCGAGGAAGAGCGCGTAGGCGATGAAGACGTAGGAGCCGACGGCGAGAGCCGCCAGCCCCGTCGTCAGCTCGAGCCCGAGCTCGCCCGGGGTCAGCCGCCCGGCGACGAATCGAGCCTGCGGCTGCAGCCGCCGCGCCAGCGCCATCGCCGTGCGGAAGACCGGCCGCGCGTCCATCCACGCGGCGACCTTCGAGCGGTTCTCCGGCACCCGCATGAACCGGACCAGCAGCGTCACCCCGACGACCAGGCCGACGATGACGGCGAACGCGAGGAGCGCGTGCTCGGAGTTGCTGATGACGGCCTCGATGTTCTTCGACGCGTAATAGCCGAGCAGCGTGAAGGCCGTCGCCCAGAGCCCGGTCCCGAGGATCGAGTACGGCGCCATCGCCCCGTACCGCATCCCCGAGCTGCCGGCGATGAAGGGCGCGAGCGCCCGCACGAGGCCGATGAAGCGCCCGATCAGGATCGTCTTGCCTCCGTGCTTGTCGAAGTAGCTCTCGACCTGGGCGAACCGCTCGCGCGTGATCCGCAGGCGCTCGCCGTGCCGGAGCACCCAGCCGCGCCCGAGCCTGGCCCCGAGCAGGTAGCTGACGGTGTCGCCGAGGAACGCCGACAGCCAGACGATGCCGATCGTCAGGACGACGCTCGTCTCGCCCTGCCCGGCGACGGCGCCCGCCAGCACGACGAACGTCTCCCCCGGCGCGACCAGCCCGACGAACGCGCCCGGTCTCGAGGAACGCGAGCAGGGCGACGATCGGGTAGGTCCAGGCGCCGAGCGACCCGGAGACGTCATTGAGCACCTGCTGCGCGTCGATGTCGGGGAGCAGCCGCTTGACGAGCTGGTAGGCGGCGAAGGCGAGGACGAGGACGCCGACGAGCTTCAGCCAGCCCCTGCGGTCCTTCGGCAGCTCCATCAGGTACGTGTACCGCACCGGGTGGCGATCGCCTGCCACCCCGCCGCCTCGAGCTCCCGCGCCGCCTCCGCCGCGGCAGCCTCGGCGGCGAACAGCCCGACCGCCGTCGGGCCCGAGCCGGTGACGACAGCGTGCTCCGCCCCCGCCCGCTCGAGCGCGTCGAGCGCCCCGGCGATGGACGGGCGCAGCGAGAGCGCGGCCGCGGCAAGGTCGTTGACGAGCAGCTCGCGGTAGTCGAGCGGCGACGCGCCGGACGCGGTGGCCGCCAGCAGGCGCTCGCGCGCCGCGGCGAGCTCGCCGGCGCCCCGCCCGAGCCCGAGCCGGTCGGCCTCCGCGTAGACGGCG
Source organism: uncultured Solirubrobacterales bacterium (assembly GCA_963823565.1). Lineage (GTDB taxonomy): Bacteria > Actinomycetota > Thermoleophilia > Solirubrobacterales > 70-9 > RHKX01. The sequence continues at coordinate 476,377 of CAWGLR010000001.1, forward strand.
GGTGTCGAGAGCCCCTCCTGATCCGGGACCAGGACCGCGCCCGCGGGCTGCGGCGCCGGCAGCGGCGTCACCCGCTCCCCCGCCCCCTCGACCAGCGCGAACGCCGGGTCGATCTGGGACGGCACGTCGGCGCCGATGCCGGCGGCGATGCGCGCCAGCTCCTCCGCGCCGAGCTCGCCGAGCCCGAGCCGCAGCGCCGCGGCCGCGTCAGCGCTGCCGCCGCCGAGGCCGGCCGCCACCGGGATCCGCTTCTCGACCTCGATCCGCACCGGCTCGCCGCGCCAGCCGGCCGCCCGCAGCGCGGCAAGCGCCCGGCCGGTCAGCTCGGGCCCCTCGACGCCGGGGCAGACGACCTCGTCGTGTGCCGCGGGATCGACCCGCAGCCGATCGGCGAGCCCGAGCGGAGCGAAGAGCGAGCAGAGCTCGTGCAGGCCGTCGTCGCGCACCGGCCCGAGGTACAGGCACAGGTTCACCTTCGCCGGAGCGAGCGCCTCAGTCACCGCGGATCGCCTCCGCGAGGGCGAGGTGCTGCTCCGGAGTCAGCATCTCGGCGCGGATCTCCGCCGGGAGCCCGAGCCGCCCGAGCGCCTCCCGGCACGCGTGACGGACCTCCCGCGAGCGCGGTCGCGGCGGCGGCAACCCCGCCCGCTCCGCCTCCGCCTCGCGCCGGCGCGCCGCCAGCTCCAGCGACTTCGGGACCGCCTTGCGGCGATGGGCGAACGCGTCGCGGATCAGGTCGCGGAGCGGCGCCGGCGGCGCCGGGGCGCGGCGGCGCAGCGCCAGCACGGCGGAGTCGACCCGCGGCCGCGGCTTGAACACGGCCGGGTCCACCGCGCGCAGCATTCGCACCTCGGAGGCGAGCTGGACGAGCACCGTCGGCGAGCCGTAGGAGCGGGAGCCGGGGCGCGCGCGCAGCCGCTCGGCGATCTCCCGCTGGACCATCACCGTCCAGCGCTCGAGCGTCGGCAGCTCCGCGATCGTCCGCAGGATCACCGGCGTCGCGACGGAGTAGGGAAGGTTCGCGACCATCGCGTTCGGCGGCGGGTCGAGCGCGCCGAGGTCGGCCTTCATCGCGTCGGCCCAGACGATCTCGACGCCCTCGTGGGACGCCGCGATCGCGGCGAGCGGCTCGCGCAGCCGCTGGTCGATCTCGATCACGTGCACGCGGCTGACCCGGTCGGCCAGCCGCTCGGTCAGCACCCCCTCCCCGCCCCCGATCTCGAGCACGACGTCGGCCGCGTCGAGGCCGGCATCGGCGACGATCGCCTCGAGCAGGTTGGGGTCGGCGAGGAAGTTCTGGCCGAGGCGCACGGCCTACCAATCGAACAGCCGCGCGGCGTTGTCGCCGACGATGCGGTCGAGCTCGACGTAGTCGACGCCCCTGACCTCGGCGACCGTCTCGGCGGTGAACGTCACGTTCGCCGGCTGATTCGGCTTGCCCCGCGCCGGCTGCGGCGCCAGGTACGGGCTGTCGGTCTCGACCAGCAGCAGCTCGTCGGGCACCAGCGCCGCGGCCTCCCGCAGCTCGTCCGAGCCCGGGTAGGTGACGTTGCCCGCGAACGACACGTACCAGCCGTGCTCCGCCGCCTCGCGGGCCCGCTCCGCGGTCGCCGAGAAGCAGTGGAGGATCACGGTGACGCCCTCCGCCTCGGACGCGAGCAGCTCGAACGTGTCGGCGACCGCCCGCCCCGCCCCCGGCCCGGCGGAGTCGCGCACGTGGATCACCAGCGGCAGCTCCGCCCGGCGCGCGATCCCGATCTGCGCCTCGAAAGCCCGCACCTGGTCGCCCTCCGGGGAGCCCTCGCGGTAGAAGTCGAGCCCGGTCTCGCCGATCGCGCGGACCATCGGGTCGGCGACGAGCTCCTCGATCGCCGCCGCGGCGGCATCGTCGAATCCGATCGCCGAGTTGGGGTGCCGGCCGACGGCCGCGAACACCTCGGGGTGCTCGTGCGCGAGCCGCACCGCCTCCCCGTTGGAGACCTCGTTGAGCCCGACAGTCAGCATCCGCTCGACGCCGACCTGCCTCGCCGCCGCGACGAGCTGCTCGCTCGGCGGCTTGCAGGAGCCGAGGTGGCAGTGGGAGTCGATCACGTCGCCGGCGCCTCGAGCTTCGGAAAGAGCGCCGGGATCCGCTCGACCGGCGCGCCCCCGCCGCGCGAGCCGAAGTCCGCCACCGCGCGCCCGTCCTCGCCGAGCGCGTCGAGCAGCCGGTCCGTGGAGACGGGCATGTAGGCGTGCAGCAGCAGCGTCACGACCCGCAGCCCCTCGGCCAGGTTGTAGAGCACGGCATCGAGCTCGCCGGCGCTCGCCTCGTCCTTGGCGAGGTCCCATGGGCGACGCTCCTCGACGTAGCGGTTGAGGCGCCGGACGGCGCCCCAGCAGGCCTCCAGCGCGCGGCTGATCTCGGCGTCGTCGAGCAGCGCGCTCACCCGCTCGCGCAGGCCGCCGAGCCCGGCGTCGCCGGCCAGCGCCTCGTCGACCGCTGCGTCGGGGACGACCCCGTCGCGGTAGCGGGAGATCATCGCCAGCGTGCGGCTGGCGAGGTTGCCGTAGTCGTTGGCAAGCTCGGTCTCGTAGCGGCTCTCGAAGCCGGCGGGCGAGATCGACCCGTCCTGGCCGAACGACACCTCGCGAAAGCAGTAGAAGCGCAGCGCGTCGGCGCCGAATCGGTCGATCACCTCGAACGGGTCGAGGACGTTGCCGAGCGACTTCGACATCTTCTTGTCGTCCATCAGCAGGTAGCCGTGGACGTAGAGACCGTCGGGCAGAGGCAGGTCCGCCGCCATCAGCAGCGCCGGCCAGTACACCGAGTGGAACTTGAGGATGTCCTTGGCCATCACGTGCAGGTTCGCCGGCCAGAAGCGCTCGGTCAGGTCCTCGCCCGGGCGGGCGTAGGAGAGCGCGGTGTAGTAGTTGAGGAGGGCGTCGAACCAGACGTACATGACCTGGCCGGGGTCCCACGGCAGCGGCACGCCCCAGGTCAGCTTCGGCCGCGACAGCGAGACGTCCTGGAGGCCGCCCTTGATGAACGCGAGCGCCTCGTTGCGGCGGAAGTCGGGGCGGACGAACTCGGGATGCTCGGCGTACAGGCGCTCGAGCGGCTCCTGGAACTCCGAGAGCTTGAAGAACCAGTTCTGCTCGGTCTCGAGCTCGAGCACGATCTCGTGGATCGGGCAGCGGTTGCCCTCGAGCAGCTCGGTCGGCGTCTTGAAGTCGGCGCAGCGCGGGCAGTAGTAGCCCTCGTAGGTCCCCTCGTAGGTGTAGCCGCGGTCGTGGACCCGCTGCATCACCTCCTGGACCGCCCGCCCGTGCTCGGGGTCGCTGGTGCGGATGAAGAAGTCGTTGGAGGCCTCGATCCGCGGCATCAGGTCGCGAAACCGCTGCGAGTTCTTGTCGGCGAGCTCGCGCGGGGTCACCCCGAGCCGCTCGGCCGCCTGCGCGACCGGCTCCCCGTGCTCGTCGGTGCCGGTGAGGAAGAAGACGTCCTCGCCCCGCTGGCGCATGTGACGGGCGAGGATGTCGGCGCCGATCGTCGTGTAGGCGTGCCCGAGGTGGGGCTCGGCGTTGACGTAGTAGATCGGCGTCGTGACGTAGTAGGACACGCGCCAAGCGTATTCAGGCGCTCGAGGGAGGCCCCTCGCGGCGGCTAGCCGGAGGCGCGCCGGAAGGACACGACGGCGTCGCTGCCGAACGCGACCGCGTAGACGAAGCGGCCGTCGGGGCTGACGGCGACCGAGCTGACCTTCCGCATCCGGCGGGCGTGCCGGCAGTTCGAGACGCCGGGCCTGGCGATGCAGCCGGCGCGACGGCCCTTCTGGACGACGTCGCCGTCGCCGGCGTCGCGATCGAGGACCGCGATCGCGCCCGACGCGAAGGACGCCGCGTAGACGCTGTTCCCGTCCGGGGAGACCACGATGCCCTCGGGCGCGCTCAGCGCGTGCGCGAGCGAGCACCCGACCGCCGCGAGGAAGACCATGCAGCCGGAGGTACCCGGCTTCTGCGTCAGGGTCGGGCCGGAGGCGGTGAAGGACGTGACGCTGTTGCTGAGCAGCGATGTGAGGTAGGCGTCGTCGCCGTCGGGACTCGCGGCCACGGCGTTGGCGCCGGCGAGCACGTAGCCGGTCGTGCAGCCGGCCAGAGCGGCGTCGGCGATGCAGCCGACCCCGTCGCTCGCCTGGTCCAGCGCGCCGGTATCGGCGTCGCGGGTGAGAATCACCACGGCGTTGGAGACCGCGGAGGCGACGTAGACGGCGCCGCCGTCCGGGCTGACCGCCATGCCCTCCGGCGAGTCGAGGGCGATCCCGCTCGCGCAGTTCGCGGTCGGCGCCTCGGTGATGCATCCGGTCACGTCGGCGGGCTGGGTGAGCGAGCCGCTCGAGGGATCGCGGTCGAAGGTTGCGACGGCGTTGCCGAAGAACGCGCCTACGTAGACGTTCTCGCCGTCGGGGCTGACGACGACGACGTCGGCGCCGGCCATGGCGCGGGCAGGGGTGCAGCCGGGGACCGGCGCCGAGGACGCGCAGCCGGTCTGCACGAGCCGGCCCGACTTGGGCGCGCGGCGGAAGCTGGTGATCGAGCCGGTGGCCCGCGAGGTCGCGTAGACGCTGCGGCCGTCGGGGCTGACCGCGACCGAGTTGGGGCCGTCGAGCCCGACGGCGATCGCGCAGCCGTCCGCCTCCCTGGCCGCGACGCAGCCCGCCGCGCCCCTGGGCTGGCTGAGCGCGCCGTTGCGGCGATTGCGCTTCAGGACCACGATCGCGTCGCTCGTGGACGAGGCGACGTAGACGTTGCGGCCGTCCGGGCTGATGTCGATGGCGCGCGATCCCATGAACGGGCCGGGGCCGTCGAGGGCGCGCGCTCGGGCGCAGGAGCCCTGCCTCGCCGACGCGTCGACGAGGCAGCCGCGCGATCCCTCGAGCTGCGTCAGGGCGCCCTCCCTGGATGGCTTGCCCGCCGCCGCCGCCGGGACGAAGAGCGCCGCCAGGATCGTCAGTGCCGCAATCCGGCGGAGGCTCCTCAAGGCGCTACTTCGCGACTTCGAGGTTGCCGATGACGCCGACGCGGAAGCCGAGCCACGGGTAGGTGAGGTCGAAGACCTTGTTGTCCTGAGGCTGGAGGCCGACCGCCGAGAGCCACAGCTGGTAGGCGGGGGCGTTGGGGACGCCGCCGTGGAGGCGCCGCCAGACCCGGCCGGGGCTCCGGCCGGACGGGGGCGGAGTGATCGTGTCGGTCCACTCGACGGCGTTGCCGCCCTGATCGAGGGTGCCCCACGGCGACAGGGTCTTCGCCTGGCCGACCGTGCCGAGGCTGCCCTGGTAGAGCTCGGCGTACGTCGACGGGTGGATGCCGAACGGGTTGACGCTCGAGCAGTCGCTCTGCGGCTGCACGGCCGGCGGGCACCAGCTCGGCGCCGGCGCGCCGGAGGCGTGGTAGGTCGCCAGCGGCTGGGTAGCCGAGTTCGTGACGTCGCCGGTCGACGGGTCCAGGGTCGTCGGGCTCGGCGCGGTCGCGGTGTCGTCGCCGAAGACGCCGGCGTTGGTCGGGTACTTCCAGTACGAGTACGTGCCGCCGCCCGTCTTGTCGTAGTAGGCGGACTTGATCCACTCGTCCTGGCTGGGGACGACGAATCCCCGCTGCTTCGAACGCGTGGCGCCGGTCCGCTTGTTACGCCGCAGGTCGTACATCCCGCGACCGCTCGAGCGGGAGAGCCGCACCTCGTAGGTGACGTACTTGAAGCCGTCGGCCGTGGACTTCTCCTTCGAGAGCAGCCGGCCGTTGGTCATCGAGTTGATGAAGCGCGCGGCCCGCAGGAAGTCGGCGAAGCCGTAGGGCTTGTCGCGCCACTCCTGGTGGGCGACCGCGTAGTGATGACCGTTGCCGGCCTTGCCGCGGAAGTTGATCTGCCCGTACTTCGGCCAGGCCGTCGAGCTCTCGGTCGGGTCGTAGAGGTCGTGGCGGTCGGCGCCCGCGGGATCGACGGTGTTGAGGAACGCGACCCACTGCTTGACCGTGACCTCGAGGCGGCCGATGCCGTAGCGGTGGTCGACCGCCCCGACCTCCTGGCAGGCCGGAGTGCCCTGGGGCGCGTCGGCGCAGGACTCATAGATGGCGTCGGTGAACGGGACGATCGCCGCCGACGGGTTGTCCGGCGAAGCGACCGTCGCGGTCGTGACGGTGACGGTCGCGCGACCCGACTTGGCGTCGGCGGCCGGCGGCCACAGGAGGAGGGCGGTCGCGATGGCCAGGCCCGCGATACACACCGCGCGACTTGGAGGACGGCGGGCATGCGCCCCGGGGGCAGGGAAGTTCACACGGCTCACATCGGGCCGGAGCCGGGAAACCTTGAGGTGATTCGCACAAATCGGCGCCTCGGCGAGGCGCCGGAGGCCGCGGCGTCAGCCGCGAACCGAATCCAGCACCGCGAGGATCTCGTCGCCGTAACGTTCCAGGCGCGACGGCCCGATCCCGTCGCAGGCGAGCAGCTCGCGGGCGTCGGCGGGCATCGCGGCGGCGATCCCCTCGAGCTGGCGGTTGGAGAGGACGACGTAGGCGGGCACGCGATCGCCGTCGGCCCTGGTGGTGCGCCACTCCCGCAGCGCCGCGCCGGCGGCGTCGGCCTCGGGCGCCCGCTCCCCGGCCGGCCCCTCGACGCGAGAGCGGGCGCGGGCGGTGGCGCGGCCGAGGGTCGTCGCGGTCACGGTCGGCTTCGTAGCCGGCTCGGTCGCCTCCCCGCGGAGCTCGGCGAGAAACGGCGAGCGCCGATCCTCGTCGGCGAGGACGCAGCAGCGGTGGCGCGCCCGGGTGATCGCGACGTGCATGACCCGCCGCTCGCCCTCCCAGCTCTCGCTGAGACGGTGCGGCATCAGGCCGGCGTTCGCGCCGAAGACGGCGACCCGGTCCCACTCGCGGCCCTTCACCCGGTGGACGGTGGCGAGGCGGACCCCCTCCCCGCCCGCGCTCGAGGCGAGCGAGGCGCGCAGCCACGGCTCGAAGCCGCCGGGGTCGTCGTGCAGGTCGGCGACCTGGATCAGCCCCTCGATGTCGTCGAGGTGGCTCGCCGCCGCCTCGGTTCCCTTCGAGCCGTCGAGCATCTCCATCGCGCCGCCGAGGCCGATCGAGTCCCGAACCGCCACCAGCAGCTCGCGGGTCGTCGTGCCGCCGCCGGCCAGCCCGGCCAGCATCGCGATGTCGTCGGCCATCTCGTCGACCTTGCGCGACACGCGGAGGTCGTCGATGCGCCGCCCGACGACCCGCAGGTCCTCGAGCGAGCGGCAGTTCGCCAGCCACTTGCTGATCCAGCGCGGAAAGCCGCGGCTCGGCCGCCGGCGGATCGCTTCGAGGTCCGACGGCAGCAGCGCCTCGGGATCGACAGCGACCCGCAGCCAGGCGAGCGCCGCCGCCATCCCCGTGCGATCGAGCACCTCCGCCCGGACGGCCGAGGCGACCGGGACGCCGGCGGCCCAGAGCGCGACCTGCGGGGCCAGCAGCAGTGAGTTGACGCGAGTGAGGACGGCGACCTCCGCGGGCGCGCAGTCGCCTTCGGCGAGCCAGCCGCGAACCGTCTCGACCAGCGCGGTCGCGGCCTCGGCCGAGGCGTGCGTCCTGATCGTCAGCGCGGCGGGGTCGGGATCGGCGGCCGCCGCGGCGCGGATCTCCTTCGGCACCCGCACGCGGTTGTAGGCCAGGAGCTTCGCGGCGCCATCGACGATCGCCTCCGCGCACCGGTAGTTGACCTCCAGGGCCGTCGCCTCCGCGCCCGGGAAGAACTCGCCGTAGTCGACGAGGAACCGCGGGTCGGCGCCGGCGTGGTCGTAGATCGTCTGGTCGTCGTCGCCGACGCCGAAGACGTCGAAGGCGGGGAGCGAGAGCAACCGGATCAGCAGGACGTGCGCCGGCGTCAGGTCCTGGAACTCGTCGACGAGCATGTGCCGGTGCTCGGCCTGCACCCGGCGCCGGAACTCGCCGTCGCGCAGCAGCGCCTCCACCGCCCCGTAGATCTGCTCGTCGAAGTCGATCGCCCCCGTCCCCCGCAGCCGCTCCCGGTACTGCTCGAATCCGTCGGCGAGGCCGGGGACGTCGTCGCGCATCTCCTCGACCTCGGCCGGGTTGGTGAGGCCGAGCCGGACGACCGTGAGCGCGTCGAGGTAGGGCCCGACCGGATCCGTGTTCGCCATCCGCCGGCGCGGTATCGGGAAGACCTCATCGATCACCCGCCGAACGTCGGGCTCGTCGAGCACACGCGGCCGGCCGCGCATGCTTCGCGCCAGCAGCGAGTAGCCGAGCGAGTTCAGCGTCCGCGTCCGGGGCGAGAGCGCCACAAGCCGCTCCTCCAGCTCCTGCTGGGCGAGCTTGTTGTAGGCGACCGCGATCACCCCCTCGCGGCGGTAGCCGCGATCGGCGAGCAGGTGGCGCATGCGCTCGGTCAGCACGCGCGTCTTGCCCGACCCGGCCGGGGCGATGACCCGCACCGGACCGCCGTGGTGGGAGACGGCGGCGAGCTGGTCGGGGGCGAGCTCGGCGATCGGCTCCGGCACCTCGACCGGCACCGGGTCGAGAAAGCCGGCGTCGACGGCTCCGGTCTCGATCACCGGCTCGTCCAGCGCCGGGACGCTCCAGCGGGGACCGCCGTCGATCCAGGCGTCCCGGCCGTCGGGGAGGACGACGTCGGCGCTGCCCCCGGGCCTGGCGCCGGCGCGCTGCGCCTTCTCGCCCCACCACCAGATCGGCTCGCCGTCGCGCGCGTCGTAGTTGTTCGCCCAGATCAGGGCGTGGAGGCGGTCGCGCGGCAGATCGAGGTCCGGGGGCAGCGACCACGGCGCGTCGGTGATCGAGGTCGGGCTGCGCAGCGTCGCCGGATCGATCCCCAGCGAGACGACGACCGGGCGCCGCAGCGACCACGCCTGGTGCAGCATCGCGAGGACGGCCGCCGGGCCGGAGAGCACGTCCGCGCCCACCTCGATCCGCTCGGCGCGCGCCCATGGCTCCGGCGGCGCGACGCCCGCCGCGACGATGACGCCGCGGCCGAGCACGGCCGGCGCCGGCGCGAGCGGGCTCAACGCCTGGGCTCGCGGCCGGTCAGCTCGCGGTAGAGGTCGTTCGGCCGGGTCCCGGTCAGGGCCGCCACCACCTGGGCAGCGGCGCGCGGCCGCGCCCCGGCCTGGACGAGACGGCGCAGCGCGTCCACCGCGAAGGCGGTGTCGGGCGCGCTGGCGCGCTTCCGCGACGGCGCGATCACGACCACGATCTCCCCCTTGACGTCCCCGCGGAAGTGGCGCGCGAGCTCGCCGAGCGGACCCCTCACGACCTCCTCGTGGAGCTTGGTCAGCTCGCGGCAGACGGCGGCGGGGCGGTCGGGGGCGAGCGAGGCGAGCGCGCGCAGCGAGTCCGGCAGGCGGCGCGGCGACTCGAACGCGACGACGGTCTCGGTCGACTGGAGCACCCGCTCGAGCTCGCCCGGCCGGCGCGGCAGGAACCCCTCGAACCGCCAGCGGTCCACCGGCAGGCCGGAGACGACGAGCGCGGTCGTCACCGCGCTCGGGCCGGGAAGCACCTCGACGTCGACTTCGCGCTCGATGCATTCGCGGATCAGCCGGAACCCGGGGTCGGACAGCACCGGCGTCCCGGCGTCGCTGATCAGCGCCACCCGGGCGCCGCGCTCGATCGCCTTCGCGAGCTGCGGGGCGCGATCGGCCTCGTTCTGCTCGTGATTGGAGACGAGGCGAGGCGTCACGATGCCGAGCTTCTCGTAGAGCATCCCCGCCCGGCGGGTGTCCTCGCAGGCGACGAGGTCGGCGTCGGCGAGCGCCTGGCGCGCGCGGTCGGAGAGGTCCCCGAGGTTGCCGATCGGCGTCGGCACGACGACGAGCCTGCCCGCCATCAGGCGCCTCCCTCAACGAGCTCGGCCGCCATCGCCGCCGCGCCGATCATTCCCGCCTCCGCGCCGAGCATCGCCGCGCGCACCGGCGTCTCGTTCTGCGGCGGCAGCGCCCGCGCGCGCATCGCCTCGCGCGCCGGCGCCAGCAGCAACTCGCCCGCTCCCGCCATCACGCCGCCGCCGACGACGATCACGTCCGGGTCGAAGCTGTTGGCGAGGCCCGAGAGGGCGGCCCCGAGCCGGCGGCCGACGAGGTCGAGGACGTCCCGGGAGGCCGGGTCCCCGGCGTGCGCGAGCTCGCAGACGACCCTGCCGTCGACGGTCGCGCCCTCGGCGACGACGTCGCCGAGGCGCGAGCCGGGGTTCTCCGCGGCGGCGAGCAGCGCCTCGCGGGCCAGCGCCGTCCCCGACGCGACCGCCTCGAGGCAGCCGTGGTTGGGGCAGTTGCCCTGGCAGCGCGGGCCGTCGATGTCGACCACCACGTGGCCGAGCTCGGCCCCAGCTCCGGTGCTGCCGCGATAGGGGCGGTCCTCGATGATCAGGCCGCCGCCGATCCCGGTGCCGATCGTCAGCATCACGACGTTGCGCGCGCCCATCGCCGCGCCCCGGCGATGCTCGGCGACGGTCGCCGCGTTGGCGTCGTTGTCGAGGTGGACGGGGAGCCCGAATCGCCCGGAGACGTCGTCGCGCAGCGGCTGGTCGCGGAGCGGCAGGTTCGCGGCGGAGAGGCAGACGCCGCGGGCCATGTCGATGGTGCACGGCACCCCGAGCCCGATCGCCTCCGCCTCCGGCCGAGCCTCGAGCGCTGCGGCGAGCTCGGCGTCGAGCAGCGACAGGACCTCGGCCTCGCCGAGGCCGGCCACCTGCGAGAAGCGCCGATGGACGACGTGGCCTTCGGCGTCGAGGACGCCGACGAGCATCTTCGTCCCGCCGAGATCGACGCCGACCGCCTCCGGGCTGCTCAACGGCGCGCCCGGCGACCGGTGCAAGCAGGAATCCGGGTGGCCATGCGGCAGTATTACCGCGTCATGGCACCCGGCGACCCCGAGCGCCCGGAACGCCCCGAGTACAACGTCTACCGCGCTGGACGCGGCCGGGGCGGGGGGAAGCGGGCCGACAAGCAGAGCGCCAAGCGGCCCGAGGGCGCGCCCGACGAGGGGCGCGGCTACCACGTCTACAAGGCGCGGCGCGGCGCTGGCGTGTTCGGCGGGCTGCGCGAGCGCTTCGGGCGCGGCGAGGGCAAGCCGAAGGAGCCGGGCGACGGCGGCGGCCGGTTCACCGCCAGGCGGGTGCTCAAGTGGGCGGCGATCGCCGTCGGGGCCTGGCTGCTGCTCAGCCTCGTCCTCTTCTCCATCTCCGCCCAGATCCAGAAGGGCAAGCTCGACGACGCCGCGGCCGCCGAGCTCGGCGGGTTCCCGCTGATGCTCTTCTCCGGCCAGACGATCCTCGTGATGGGCACCGACGCGCGCCCCGAGGGAAGCCAGGAGCCGGGCGCCGAGACGGATCCGAAGTGCCTCGAGCGGGCGGCTACCGGCGCGCCCACCGCCAACGTCTGCGCGTCCCCGTCCCGCGCCGACACCCTGATGCTCGTCCGCGCCGGCGGCGGCGCCTTCGAGAAGCTCTCGATTCCCCGCGACACCTTCGCGGCGATCCCCGGCCAGAACTCGCAGAAGATCAACGCCGCCTACGCCTTCGGAGGCGCCGAGCTCCAGGTGAAGACGATCGAGAACTTCCTCGGCATCGACATCGACCATGCCGTGATCCTCGACTTCGACGGCTTCGCCGACTTCATCGACTCGATCGGCGGGGTCACGGTCGACCTGCCGGCGCGGGTCCACGCCAACATCTCCGGCGGCGGCGCGAACGGCGGAATCACCCTCAAGCTCGACGAGGGCGAGAACGACCTCGACGGGCAGACGGCCCTGGCGCTCGCGCGAGTCCGCGAGAACCGCGCCGACCCCAGCGAGGGGGACCCGGAGCGGGCGGAGCGCCAGCAGCTCATCCTGGCGGGGATCCAGGACCGGCTGACGAGCCCGACGCGGCTGCCCTACAACCTGCTGCACGCGCCCTGGATCGCCTGGAACGCGCCGAAGGCGATGGTCAGCGACATGGGCGCGTTCACGCTGCCCCAGCTCGTGATGTCGGCGGCGATCGGCGGCAACTCGGACACGCGCATCCTGAAGCCGTCGGGGACGACGTCCGACGGCGCCCTTGTCGTCGAGCCCTCCGAGTGCGAGAAGGCGGTCGAGGACTTCCTCGGCGAGAAGGGGCCGCGGCAGCCGGAGTGCTCGCCCCAGGGCTGAGCCCCGCGCTGAGCTAGTCCTTGGAGGTGGCGGCCTTGCCGTCGGACTTCGAGCCGGAGTCGGACTTCGAGCCGGAGCTCTCGCTCTTGCTCGAGTCGCCGCCGGAGCCGTTGCCGCCCGACTTCGCGGCGCCCTTGCGGGCGTAGTCGGTCGTGTAGAAGCCGGAGCCCTTGAAGTGGACCGCCGGGGCGACGAGCTGGCGCCGCGCCGGGGCGCCGCAGACCTCGCAGGTGTCGAGCGGATCGTCCGCCATCGACTGCATGGCCTCGAACCTATGGCCGTTGTCGCACTTGTAGACGTAGATCGGCACGCGGTGCGTCATGATACGGCGCAGCGATGGATCGACTGGGCGGAACGCGGAGGGGATTGCTGTGGGCGCTGCTCGTGGCCGCGGTCGCGAGCCTGGCCCTGTCGGCGAGCGCGGGCGCGATCACGGTGTCCGGCGTCGACGCGACCCCGGCGAGTGAGGAGGCCGGGGCCAACTCGGACGTCTCGATCTCCTTCTCACTGTCCGGCGGCGCTCCGAAGGACCTCATTATCCACCTGCCGCCCGGCCTCGTCGGCAATCCGCTGGCGACGCGCACCTGCTCGGAGGCGCAGCTCAACGACGACGCCTGCCCGGCCGCCAGCCGCGTCGGCACGATCTCCAACAACGTCCAGATCCTCGAAGTGGTGCCGCAAACCGCGAACGGGGTCATCTACAACGTCAAGCCCCACCAGGGCGAGCCGGCTCGCTTCGGCTTCGTCCTCAACGCGCCACCCGCGGAGAAGATCGTCCTGCAGTCGCCGGCCGCCCTGCGGCCCACCGACTTCGGCCTCGACACCGTCCTGCGGAACCTGCCCCAGACCGCCACCGTGGCGGGCGTGGAGCTGCCGATCACGATCACCGGCGTCTCGCTGACGCTGCGGGGCAAGGTCGGCAACCCGCCCAAGGGGTTCATCCGCCTGCCCACTTCCTGCGGGACCCACACGCTGACCGTGGACGCGACCCCGTACTCGGGCGCTCCCGGCAGCGGCTCCGACACCTTCACGACGACCGACTGCCAGAGCCTGCCGTTCTCGCCCGAGTTCAGCGCCGACCTCAAGCTGAACGGCCCGCTGAACCTGTCGAACGCGATCGAGCTGACGACCTCGATCAAGCAGAGCATCCAGGAGGCCGGACTGAAGCGGACGACGGTGAAGCTGCCGCTCGAGATCGGGCCGAACCTCGACCGCTTCATCACCTCATGCCCACCCGCGACCTTCGCCGCGGGCGGGTGCCCGGAGACCAGCCGCGTCGGCACGGCTCGCGCCGAGTCCCCCCTTCAGTCCGAGGCTCTCACCGGTCCGGTGATCATCGTGTCGGGGCCCTCGCCGACGAGCCTGCCCAGCATCGGTGTCGATCTGCACGGACCCCTGTCGCTGAAGCTGACGGGCGCGCTCGCCGCCGAGGCGTCCGGCGGAGGCCTTCGCAACTCGGTCACCTTCGACAACCTCCCCGACATCCCGATCAGCGACTTCCGGCTCACCTTCGACGGCGGCCCCGGCGGGCTCAACGTGGCGTCGCGCTTCCCTTGCGCGAAGCCGCCGTTCGTCTTCGACGCGAGCTTCCTCTCCCACGCCGGCCAGCCGAAGGACCTGCGGGTTGCCGCGTCGGCGGCCTGCGGAAAGCCGAAGGCGAGCGTCGGGCTGAAGAGGTCGAAGCGGGGTGACCCGAAGCTGCGGATCGGCGTCAAGGCCGGCTCGGAGTCCCTGCGCTCGGTGACCGTGAAGGCGCCGAAGGGAGTCTCGTTCGCCCGCGGCCGTGTCTTCATGCGGGGCTCGTCGGTCTCGGCGGACGGCAAGAAGCTGAAGCCGAAGGCCAGGGGGCGGACGCTGCGGCTGAAGACGAAGCGCAAGGCGGGCGCCACCCAGTTCAAGGCGAAGTTCGCCCGCGGCGCCGTCGACGTCAGGGGCAAGGCCCGCAAGCCCTTCAAGCTGACGATCCGCGACGTGACCGGCGAGAAGTCGACTCTCCGCGTCAAGGCCAAGTAGCGGACACCCAGCCGGTACCTTCCGCGCGTGAACGACGCCACGGCCGCCGGGCCGACCCTCGAGGAGATCGTCGCGCTCTGCAAGCGGCGCGGCTTCATCTTCCCCAGCTCCGAGATCTACGGCGGGGTCGGCTCCACCTACGACTACGGCCACTACGGAGTCCTGCTCAAGAACAACGTCAAGAACGAGTGGTGGCGGGCGATGCTGACCGACCGCGACGACATCGTCGCGATCGACTCGGCCATCATCCAGCACCCCCGCGTCTGGGAGGCGTCGGGGCACCTCGATGGCTTCAGCGACCCGCTCGTCCAGTGCCTCGGCAAGTGCAAGCGGCGCTGGCGGCTCGACCACCTGCAGGAGGCGGTCGCGGCCGAGGGCGGCGATCCCGCCGGTGAGATCCGCTGCCCCGAGTGCGGCGGCGAGCTCAGCGAGCCGCGCGAGTTCAACCTGATGTTCAAGACGCACGCCGGGCCGGTGGCGGAGTCGGGGGCCGAGGTCTACCTGCGGCCGGAGACGGCGCAGGGCATCTTCATCAACTTCAAGAACGTCCTCTCGTTCTCGCGCAAGAAGCCCCCCTTCGGGATCGCGCAGATCGGCAAGTCGTTCCGCAACGAGATCACGACCGGCAACTTCATCTTCCGCACCCGCGAGTTCGAGCAGATGGAGATGGAGTTCTTCTGCCCGCCCGACCAGGCCGCCGAATGGCACGAGCACTGGATGGCCGAGCGGATGCGCTGGTACACCGAACTCGGGATCCGCGAGGAGAACCTGACGCTCCGGCCCCACGACGCCGACGAGCTCTCCCACTACTCGAGCGCCACCAGCGACGTCGAGTACCGGTTCCCGATGGGGTACTCGGAGCTCGAGGGCATCGCCAACCGGGGCGACTTCGACCTCACCCAGCACGCCGAGTTCAGCGGCGAGAAGCTCGAGTACTTCGACCAGCAGACCGGCGATCGCTACGTCCCCCACGTGATCGAGCCGGCGGCCGGCGTCGACCGGGCGATGCTCGCCTTCCTCGTCGACGCCTACGAGGTCGAGGAGGTCGAGGGCCGCCAGCGCACCGTCCTGCACCTGCACCCGAAGCTGGCGCCGGTCAAGGTCGCCGTGATGCCGCTCGTCAACAAGGAGGGCATGCCCGAGCGCGCCCGCGCCATCTTCGAGTCCCTCCGCCACCGTATCCCCGCCGAGTACGACTCCGGCGGCTCGATCGGCAAGCGCTACCGCCGCCAGGACGAGATCGGCACCCCCTGGGGGATCACGATCGACGGCGAGACCGCCGACGACGACACGGTGACGCTCCGCGACCGCGACTCCCTCACTCAGGAGCGGGTCCCCGTCGAGGGCCTCGCCGAGCGCCTGCTCGCGAAGCTCGAGGAGGACTGGAAGAGCCCGAAGGGGTAGCTCGCGGGGGCCGGTCGAGGCCACGGCTTCGGGCCCCCGTCCGGCGAGGTTGGGGCAGTGAGGGGGCGCGGCGGGCCCGGCCGGGCTTCCCTCGGGGGCCATGCCCGGTGAACGCGCACTTAGCCGCGCCATTCGCAATCAAGAGCGAGTTCACGAAATCGGGAGGCGGATTGCCGAGGCGGCTCGGACGCAGTTCGGGGTAGTGGCACACGGACAACTTCTCTCCTTCGGTGCCTCACCGGATCAGATACACCGCTGGATCAAGGCCGGGCGCCTGCACCCCATCCATCGCGGGGTCTACGCGGCCGGTCACCGGCGGCTCCCGCTTCAAGGGTGGTGGATGGCGGCGGTCCTGTTCGGTGGCGACGGAGCGGCACTGAGCCATCGCTGCGCCGGCGCCCACTGGGAGCTCATCCGGTGGAGCGGGCGGGCGGAGATCATCGTCCCGACCCGTCGTCGGGGCCCGACGGAGATCGACGTCCACTGCTCCGCCCTCCCCGCCGACGAGGTCACGGTCCACGAGGGCATCCCCGTCACGACCGTCGCGCGAACCCTCTTCGATCTCGCGACCGTCCTCGCACCCGATCAGCTCCTCAATGCGATCAACGAGGCGGACGAGCGCGGCCTCACCAGCCCCCTCTCCCTGCCCGCGACGCTCGAGCGCCATCGCGGCGAGCGCGGCGCCGGTGCCCTACGGCGGACGCTGGAGGGAGTCGGCTACGGCGTCCCCCGACGAGAGCTGGAGAACCGCTTCGCCCGCTTCGTCGCTGAGGCGAACCTGCCGGAGCCCGAGCTCAACGCGCCGATCTGGGTCGGCGACCGCGCCTACGTCGCCGACGCGCTCTGGCGAGGCCCGCGCGTCATCGTCGAGCTCCACTCGATCCGCCATCACGGCACCGGCCCGAAGATCAGCCGCGACGCGGAGCGCGACCGGCGTCTGCTGCTGGCCGGGTTCGCGGTCGTCCACGTCACCTGGGCGCAGCTCCACGACCCCGCGGAGCGGCAGGCCCTCGCCGCGGACCTCCGGCGGCTGCTCAGCCGATGATCAGCGTCAGGCCCAGCAGGACGACCGCGGCGCCGATCGCCTGCAGCAGCAGCCTGCCGCCGCGGCCGCGGATCGCGTAGGCGAGCGCGAGCGCCGCCGCGGCGAGCGTCGCCAGTGAACCGAGCGAGCCGATGATCAGGACCAGCGTCTTGACAGCCGAGCTGCGGTCGTAGCACTCGCCGTCGTCGTTGAGGTCCGAGATCGACTGGACGTCGTCGCATGGGGTCGTGTCGGCGACGTCGACGACGACCAGGATCGCGACGAGCGCGATGAAGAGCAGGACGAGGACGCCGATCCCCGCGACGATGCGCGAGCCCGTGGTCGCCGATTCGTCGGAGGACGGTGGGGGAGGGCCCTCTGCGGCCGGTCCGGTTGGGGTGCCTTCCATGCGTTCCTCCTCAGCCTGCGCGCGCGACGATGACGCTGATGGCGAGCAGCACGACCGCCAGCCCGGTCCCGATCAGCACCGGACGGCCGCTGCGCCCGCGGATCGAGAAGGCGAGCGCGGCGAGCGCCGTGAGCCCGGCGACGATCGACCCCGCCCAGCCGAAGCCGAGGACGAACGGCTTCGCCGAGTCGGAGAAGTCGTAGCACTCCGCTCCCGGAGCGGCGTCGGCGCAGATGCCGGTGTCGCTGACGTCGGTCATGACGGCGATCCCGACCGCGCAGACGATCGCGAGGGCGAGCGCGAGGACCACCGCGCCGATCCGGAGGCCGGCCCCGGCCTTCTCGTCGGTCGCGGTCGTGGTCGCGGCGGGCGGCGGGCTGGGTGTGGCGGGTGATGCTTCCATCGCGGGCGAGCCTATCCGAGCGGGCCGGACGGAGGCCGTTGCGTGACATCCGTCACTCAGTACTGGCCAGCCAGCCAGTCGCGGGGATAAGCTGGCGGGAGCGAGAGGGCGAGCCGTTCGGGAGCGGTCCGCCGGCCATTGAGGAGGGCCCGATGTCAGTAGCCGAGCACAACCTGACCGACCGGATCACGTACGAGGACCTCTACCGGCGGTGGGAGGCGAGCAACTGGTCGGCGATGTCGATCGACATGTCGGGGGATCGCGCCGGCTGGGAGGGCCTGACCGACCTCCAGCGCGCCTCGGCGATGTGGATCTACTCGATGTTCTTCTACGGCGAGGACTCGGTCGCCGACAACCTCTCCCCCTACATCGACGCGGCGCCGCGGGAGGAGCAGAAGTACTTCCTCGCGACCCAGCAGGTAGACGAGGCACGCCACGCCGTCTTCTTCCACCGGTTCTTCAAGGAGGTCATCGGCGCCGGCGACGACATCGCGACGACGCTGAAGGCGACCGAGCCACACCTCGACTGGGGCTATCGCATGGTCTTCGACCGCCTCGACCGGATGGCCGACGAGCTGCGCAAGGACCGGTCGCTGCCGAAATTCGCGCAGGCGATCACCCTCTACCACCTGATCGTCGAGGCCAGCATGGCCCAGCCCGGCCAGCACTTCATCGAGGACTACTTCGTCAAGGACGGCTCCATGCCCGGATTCTCCGAGGGCATGGAGAACATCTCCCGCGACGAGCAGCGCCACATCGGCTTCGGCGTCAAGGTGCTGAGCGAGCTGCTGCGCGAGTCCGACGAGTGCAAGGCGGCTGTCGACGAGCTGCTCGCCGAGGTCCTCCCCTGGACCTCCTCGGTCTTCATCCCACCGAACTGGGACCGCGAGTACACGCGCTGCTACGGCTTCGAGCTCGAGGACATCGCCGCGTGGGGCATGCAGGCGATCGAGCAGAAGTGGCGCGCGATCGGCTACCCGATGGACGAGATGGCGCCCGGCGTGATCCCGATGGACCTCACGGTCTCCCCGCGCGAGCGGGCCGAGCGGCTGATCAAGCTCGTCCACTCCGGCGTCGTCGGCGAGCCCGGGCTCCCCGCGGACTCCTCGCAGGAGACGCAGGAGCTCTACTTCGACCTCGTTCGCCGGTCGGTCGACCCGAGCAAGGCGGGCGGCGAGCCCTTCACCGTGCAGTGGCGATTCAGCGATGCCGAGGACTGGCATCTGATCGTCGACAACGGCTCCACCCGCGCCGAGCCGGGAGCCGTCCCCGGCGCCGACGTCACGCTCGAGTCGAGCTGGCAGGACTTCATCGAGATCGGCAAGGGCGCCATCGCTCCCCCGAGGGCGCTGATCCAGCGCCGGCTGCGCCTTCACGGCGGGCCGCGGAACCTGCTCCGCTTCCGCCGGCTGATGCCGGCCTAGGGGCCGCCCCGTGGCCGTCGCCGCGTTTCGCACTCCCGAGGAGCGGTTCGCCGGCCTTCCCGACTTCCCCTGGGAGCCGAGATACGTCGACTGGGACGGCCTCCGCCTCGCCCGGATCGACGAGGGGGACGGCTCGCCGGTCGTTCTCCTCCACGGCGAGCCGACCTGGTCGCTGCTGTGGCGCCGCGTGATCCCGCCGTTGCTCGACGCCGGGCACCGCTGCATCGCGCCCGACATGCCGGGGTTCGGGCGCTCCGACAAGCCCACCGACCTGGGCTGGTACTCCTACGACCGCCACACCGAGGCGATGGCCCACCTGCTCGCCGAGCTCGACGTCCGCGATGCGACGTTCGTGGTCCACGACTGGGGCGGCCCCGTCGGGATGCGCGTCGCCGCCGAGCACCCTGAGCGCTGCGCCCGCCTCGTCGTCATGGACACCGGCACCTTCAGCGGCCGCCAGCGGATGACCGACGCCTGGAAGGCGTTCCGCGACTTCGTCGAGCGGACCGAGGACCTGCCGATCTCGATGCTCGTGCGCGGCGCGTGCAAGAACGACCCCGGCGACGATGTGGCGGCGGCCTACGACGCCCCCTTCCCCACCCCCGAGTCGAAGGCCGGCACGCGAGCCTTCCCGCTGATGCTCCCGACCAGCCCCGACGATCCCGGCGCCGCCGAGGGCGAGCGGACCGCCGAGGCGATCGCCGCCCGCGACCTGCCCTCGCTCTGCCTCTGGGCCGACTCCGACCCGATCATCCCGCTCGAGGCGGGCCGCGCCGTCGCCGCGCGGCTCGGGCTCACCGAGCCGGAGACGATCCCCGACGCCTCCCACTTCCTGCAGGAGGACCAGGGCCGGATGATCGGCGAGCGAATCGCCGCCTGGCTGGGCGAGGGCCGATAGCCAGGCCGGGTCCTGCCGACGGGCCGTCGCGCGACCCGACCGAACCGGACACGAAGCGGAGGATTCGGTCGGCGGTACTTAACGAGACGGGGCGGCCAGCAGGCCGCCCCGAACTCGCTGCTCACAAGAGAGGAAGAGCTACTTCTTCTTCTTCTTCTGCTTGCACGTCGTCTCGGTCGTGTCCGTGACCTTGGCGGGACCCTCCGCCTTGTCCGTGAACGTGCTAGTCGCCGCGAACGGGTTCTTCTTGCTCTTGCAGCGACCCTGGATGTACTTGCCGGCCTTGACCGTCGTCAGGAACCGCGAGATGCCGCCGACACCGAGGTTCGGAATCGTGACCTTCAGCGTGTTCCCGTACTTCTTGTCCTTGGCCTTGACGAGCTTGCCGGTAAGGACGGGCTTCGTCGGGATCCCCTGCGGGTCCGTGTGCAGGTAGAGCGTGTTCGGCTTCTGGCCGTTGAACGCGGTGATTGCGATGTTTATCTCCGTGTTCGCGCCATTCGGGACCGCCGGGTTCGTGTCGAGCGTGATCGTGCCCGACGTGTTGTTCTCGCCGTCGATGCTGACCTGCGACTTCGGGCCGCACTGCTGCTTCGCGCCCGCGGCATCGTAGTTCGAGAGCGTGTTGCTGTCGACCTTGCAGTTCGGCACCGCGCTGGTATCGAACTTCAGGTTCTTCGGGAAGTCGACGTCGGTCTCGGTCGCGGTCGGCGGCTGGTCGGCGTTGACGGGCGCACCGGCGTTGTTGTTGGTCTTGATGTCGATGACCATCTTCATCGGCTTGTACTTCTTCTTGTCGAGCTTGGTCGGCGAGAGCTTCGCGTCGATGGACTGGATGTCGTCCGCCGAGGCGACGCTCGCCATCACCATGCTGGCCAGGGCCATCACGGCGAGGATCACGTACTTGCGCATTCTTCCTCCTGTCAGTGGGCTCGCCCCTCTCGGCAATGCCGCAAGGGCCGTCCCGTGGGCTCTTCTTCGGGGCCACCATGGGCTGCGGCCGGTGACCGAGCTCCACGGGGACCTCTCCTTCCAACCATCCTAACGGCCGGAAGTTGCGGTTTGGCACGTTCCTCGGAGAGCCGTCCGGCAGCTAGCGCTCGGGGTGAACGTGCGGATACAGCGTCCGTTCGTCGGGCGGCCCGCCGATCGACCGCTGCGGCGCCTGCAGGCGGCACGGCGGCGCCGCGACGTTGTCCGTGTTGGTGATCCCCAGGCCCCCCATCGCGTAGATCTGGATTCGCTGATAGAGGTCCCCGGGCAGGTCGCCGGGGCCGGTCAGCTGCGCGCTGACCCCGCTGCCGTCGCATTGCTGCGTGAGCAGGCTGTCGAGTCCCTGGGCGAGCTTCGTGTTGCCGCCCGGAGCGACGTAGGCGTTGCTGCGAGTCGTCGAGTACATGTGCTCCGGCGAGGCGAGGACGCCGGGGCCGAGCGGGCCCGTCGCGCGGAGGAACTTCACCTGGGTGTCGGGGCCCAGGAGGAAGCTCTCCCCGTTCGTGGCCGCCGCGGCATTGCCGATGAACGAGGTGATCTCGCTCCGGTACCGCCTGGCGGTGTCGATGACCGGGATGAATTCGTCCATGTAGGAGTCGACGCGCGCGAGAAGCGGCGGCGCCTCGTCGTCGAGGATCTGCCGCAGGGCGCCGAAGCCGGAGCCGGCCCGGTTGATCACCGGCAGCAGGCCGTTGAAGAACCCCTCGAGCTCGGGCGAGAGCCGATCGAGCGCCAGGAACGTCCCGCTGAGCTGCCGCGCCGAGGGCCGCAGCTGGGTGATCAGCGGGTTCGTCCGCGTCGAAAACTCGTCGAGCCGCTCGAGTGTCAGCTTCGACTCGTCGAGGAAGGTGGGCAGCGCCTGGAAGATCTCGCGGATCTCCTGATCGCGGTTCGCGGTCGTCGTGAACACGCGCTCGGTGTTCTCGATCAGCGACCGCAGCTCGCCGGGTCGCTCCGAGAGCGCATCGAAGGTCTGGCCGCCCTTGTCGACGAGCTGGCCGACGGCGAGCCGCTGGCTGTCGAGGACCCGCAGGACGTCGTCGGCGCGCTCGACGAACGGCGGCAGGTTGCCGAGCGCGGCGTTGAGGTCGGCCCCGCGACCTCGGAGCGCGCCGGCGGCGTCGATCATCCAGTTCTGGAACGCGATCCGGGTCGGCTCGTCGAAGGCCCGGAAGATCTCGTCGAGCTGGACGGCGTCGGACACCTGTCCGACGTCCAGCTCCCCGCCCTCGGGCAACGGCTCCGACGCGTCGGGGTCGCCCGGCGTCAGCTCGACGTAGGTCTCGCCGAGCAGTGTCTTCTGCCGCAGGATCGCCTTCGTGTCCGCCGGGATCGGCGCGTACTTGGGGTCGAGCTCGATGGTCGCGTCGGCGAGCCCGTCGTCGGCGAGCTCGATCCCCTTCACCTTGCCGACCGATACGCCCGAGATCCGCACGTCGGACTCGACCGCGAGCTGGCTCGCCTCGTCGAAGTGGACGTCGAAGCGGTAGCTCTTCGGCTTCAGCGGGACCGGGCCGCCGAAGGCCAGCCAGAGGAAGAGCAGCAGGCCGAAGCACGACAGCGCGAAGCCGAGCGCGATCGCGATCCTGCCGGCGGTCGGAGCGCGGGTCTCCATCAGCTGTCCTCGGTGCGGGTCGGGGCGGTCATGGTGTGGTGGTCGTCGTCGAGGTGGACGGAGAATCGGTCTCCGGGGTCGTCGTCGAGGTGGACGGCTCCGCGGTGGTCGTCTCCGGCGTCTCCTCGGTGGTGGTGGTCGTGCTCGGCGTCTCCCCACCGCCGTCGCGGCCATCCTCGGAGCCCGTGGAAGCGTCGGAGCTCGCGTCGCCGTCAGCGGTCGGCGAGCTCGTGATCCACGGACCGGGCGGGCAGATGTCGTTCGTGATCGGCAGGCGGATGATGTCGCGCGCGGTCTTCAGGTCCACGCGGGTCGCGGTCGCGTTGTCGGCGAGCTGCGAGGTGAAGCAGGTGTACATGAGCACGCTTCGCTGTATCGGGCCGAGACCGTCCTGGAGCAGCGCGGTGGCGTTCAGGTTGTGGTTGATCCAGGCGACATAGAAGAGGTAGCCCTCGCGCTCGCCGGAGGGGTTGTAGGCCAGCGCGTTGAGCAGCGTGTTGAGCTCGGTGAGGCCGCCGTCGAGCGCCGAGGTGGACTCCGCCAGCGGCTGGGCGCCGCGCTTGACGTCGGCGACGGTCCCCTCGACCTGGTTGGTGAACGGCCGGATCTGGTCGCGGACCGACGGCAGGGTCTGGTGGAAGAATGGCCGCGTCGCCCGCAGCGCCGGCCCCAGCGCCTGGGCCTGCGGGATCAGGTCGGTGAGGGTCGGGGCGAGCTCGCTGCCCAGCGTCGCGGAGGCGTTCAGGGCGCCGCGTGTCTCCCGCAGCGCGCCGGGCAGACCGCGGAGCGTCGCCCGCAGGTTCTGCTCCTGCTCGGCGAACGCTCCGAAGACGGCGTTCTGGGTGCGGACGAAGCCGGTGAGGTTCGTGTCGGACTTCGCGAGCTCCTCGGCGATCAGCTTGAAGTTGGTGATCACGTGGCGGAGGTTGTCGCGACGCTTGGCGAGCGCGCCGTTGATCTTCGCGAGGTCCCGTGTCGTCGGGTAGATCCGCCGCAGGACGGCGGCGAAGCGATCGCTCTTGGCGTCGGTGCCGAGCGCCTCGGCGCCGCCGGCGAGCAGCAGGCGCAGGTACGCGCGCGTGTCCCCGTCGAGCGAGGCGAGGATCTGGTCGGGGTTGACGTTCGGGGCCGAGTTGGCGAGCGGGATCGTGAAGCCCTCCGGCACGGTCGGTGCGGCGTCGGAGCCCGGGTCGAGCTCGATGACCATGTCCTGGAGGCCGGTGCGGGGCCGCAGCAGCACCGACGCGTCGTCGTGGATCAGGTCCGAGTACTCGTTCTCGACCTGCATCGTCACCACGGCGACGCCGTCCTCGAGCTCGACCTTGGTGACGTCGCCGACGTCGACGCCGGAGATGTCGACGGTCTGCCCCTGCCCCGGGGTGACCGCCTGCGCGGTCTGGAACTCGGTCTTGAGCTCGAAGCGGTCCTCGCCCAGGAGCGGGAACCACGACGGCAGGGCGCTCGCCTGCTGGGAGAGGATCACGAACAGGGCCGCGAGCCCGATCGCCCCGAGGACGAGCACGGCGATGAAGTCGCGGGTGTATGTGCGCAGGGCCTTCTTCATCACGGACCTGCCGCCGGGTTCGGGCCGCCGATGCCGCCCTGCGAGCCGTTGAGGTCGGGGACGTCCTGGGTGTGGCAGGCGCGGTTCGTCTTCACGGGCGGCTCGCTGGCCGGCTTGAACGGCTGGGTGCCGATCGGCGCCTCGATCGTGTTTCCGTAGTTGACGTTGTCAGGCGGCTGGACGTTGGGGATGCCGGGGCTGCCGCCGGGGATCGGGGTCGAGACGGGCACGGGGCCGCCTGCCGGCTGGATCCGCAGGAACGTGCCGTTGCCGTCGAAGTTGCCGCCGGTGCCGGCGAGGCTCGGGAGGCCGAAGAGGAACTCCTCCCAGCCGCTGCGCCCGGTCGCGAACCGGTCGTTTATCTGGGTTTCGCTGGTCGGGTCGAGGACGTCGGTGACGCAGCGGCTGAACGGCCGCAGCTGCGCGAGCGCGCCATCGAGGTTGGCGGCGCCGCGGGAGAGGAAGGGCTCGGCGATCCTCAGGTCACGTGCGACGCCGCCGAGCTCACCCGGCCGAAGCAGCAGACGGGCCTGGGTCAGCCACGGGTTGCCGGCGCGGATCGTCCCGGGAAGCTCCTCGACGGCTGGCGTTAGCTCACGCGCGAAGGCGCGAAGCGGCGGGAACGACTCGTTGATGTCGACGAGCTGCGTCTGAGCCCGCTCGACGGTCGGCGCCAGCTCCGTGAGCGTGTCCTCGAGGCTCGCCGACTCGTCGTTGAGGGCACCCGTGGTGATGTTGAAGTTGGTGATGAGCCCGCGCAGGTCACTGTCGGTGCTCGCCAACTCCTCGAATACCTGGCCGCTCGCCCTGACCAGGCCGCGGAGGTCGCCTGCCTGATCGCCCAGCAGCGCCTGGTTGACCTGCGCGGTTCCCTTGCCGGCGCGAGCTCCGTAGGTGAACGCCTCGTTCAGCGCCTGGGCGCCCGAGAGCCCCTGCACCTCGGGGTCCTGCCCGACGTCCTGCTCGGCCGTCGGCTCGTCGGCGAGCGCGGCGCTGTAGCCGTCGAGCAGGCGCGCCAGGTTGCGCCGGTCGGGGCGCTGGAGCGTGGTCAGGACCTGGTCGAGCTGGACGGCGACGGCGGTCTGAGTGACCGGGATGTCGCCCCCGTCGGGCAGCTCGGGCGCGCTCGGGCTGCCGGGCCGCAGGTCGAGGAAGAAGTTGCCCTCGAGGAACAGCCGCGGGCGGATCACGATCGTCGCGTCCTCGTGCAGCGGCAGGCCCTCGTCGTCGACGGTGAAGGTCACCTTCGCGCCCTCGCCGTCGGGCGCGACCTCCGTCACCTTGCCGACGTTGACGCCGGCGATCCGCACCGGCGAGGTCTGCCGCAGGGTCGTCGCGTCGGCGAACGTCGCCGTCGCCGTGTAGCCCTCGTCCGACCACGGCAGCTTCTTCGTGTAGGCGAAGAAGCTCAGGACCATGATCAGGATCAGGGCCAGGATCCCGGTCTTGAAGAAACTCAGGCCGGCGGGCGGGCGGTGGTAGATGCCCTCGTTGAAGGGCTCCGTCGTCGGCTTCGGGCGACGCTGCTTGCGGCGGAAGAGGGCCATCAGGGCGTCGCCCCCACGTTCGGGTTCTGGGCGCGGATCTGCTCCTCGGTGTCGATCCCCTGGTTGCCGGGGACGTTGCCGATGACCTGCTTGCCGATGGCGTAGACCTCGTTGCCGGCCTCGCACTCGAACGTCTGCCCCGGGGCGGCGCTGTTCGGGTAGGGGTTGGCATGGAGGAAGTTCGCCTCGCTCGTGCCGCCGCCGTTCGCCGGCTTCGTCGAGGGACTGCCCTCGTTGTTGGGGCCCGCGGGCGTCTCCATCGCGTTGACGCGCTGCCAGTTGCCGGTCTCGTTGCCGATGCTGGAGAGGTCCGCGACGTTGCGGAACAGCAGCGTCGCGTAGTTGCAGACCGACTGCGACGGGCCGACGAACCTGAGCAGCGGCGACAGCGACTTCGAGAAGTCGGTCAGCCGGGTGATCCCGGTGCGAACCTCGGGGTCGTCGTTGAAGGCGCGCAGCGACGCCGCGGTCGGCGCGAGCTCGCGGTTGAGGATCGGCGAGCGCCGCAATGCAGGGATCCCGGCGCGCAGGGCGCTCTCGATGGTGTCAGCCGAGGTGGCGAGCACCTCGGTCCCCGGCTCGAGGTCGTTGAAGAGACCGCGCGAGTTGATGAGGAACGGCCGGATCCGCGGCAGCGTCTCGATCGTCGTCTGCAACGTCTCCGGGCCCTTGGCGATCGTCTCCCGGAGGTACGGCTCGGCGACGTCGGCGAACGCGGCCATCGTCGTGTCGAGCTGGACGAACATCTGCGCCTCCGTCTCGGCGACCGGGGCGACCTCGGCGGCCGACTGCTCGAGCGCGCGGAAGAACGGGCCGATGCCCGTCCGACGATCGGCGAGGACCGTCATCACCCGGTCGAGGCGCGGCAGCAGCGGCTTCAGGGCGCCGATCGCCTCGTTGATCGAGGGGCCGCGGCCGGCGAGAGCGCCTCCGAACTCCTTGAGGTTCTCGCGGATCGCCTGGCGTGTCGGCTCGTCGAACGTGCTGAACAGCTCGTCGATCTCGACCGGCTCGGGACGGGCGGCGGCCAGCGGCAGCATCGCGCCCTCCGGGTATCCCTCCTCGGAGTCGCCACGGACGATCTGCACGTACTTGAGGCCGAGGGCCGAGCGCGAGCGGATGATCACCGTCGAGTCGACCGGCAGCTCCTCGACCGACTTGTCGAGCTTGAGGTCGAGCAGGGCGTTGACCTCGCCGTCCTCGGCATTCATCTTCGGCACGATCCCCTCGACGACGCCGACCCGGACGCCGCCGATCCGCACCTCGTTGCCGGGGACGAGCGCCGCGGCGTTCGGGACCTGCGCGGTGAGCCGGTAGCTCTGCACGAACGGCAGCCCGTTGTTCGCGTTGTACGCGAGGAAGACCGTGAGGATCGTGACCAGCACGGTCAGGGCCCCGATCACCGTCGGGTTGCGGAACGCGGCGTTCAGCGGGCTGCCCCGCCGGCCCCTCATCGCCCGTCCTCCATCAGGAACTTGAAGAGGTCGGGGTTGCCGGTGCTCGTGTCGGCGTCGCCCGCCGCGCCCGCGTCGTCGTCGGCCGAGGCGTCGAGCTGGGCCTGCATCTCGGCGACGCCGCGGCCGAGCACGGTGTCGGTCTTGTCGACGACGCCGTCGGCGTTCCAGTCGCCGTCAGCGGGCGCCTCCCCCTGCACGGACTTCGCTGTCGGGACCGCTCCGCTGGTCTCCCCCGGCAGGGCCGCCCAGTTCGCCTGGCACCCGCCGGTAACCACCAGCTCGTAGTCGATGCAGTTGGTGATCTGGATCTGGGCGCGGAGGTAGTGCCCGAAGCTGTCGAAGCCGTTGACGAAGTTCGACGTGCTGAGGATGAAGTCCATCAGGTAGTCGATGCCCTTCGTCTTGCGGAAGGTCGCGAGCAGCTTCTTCAGCGCCTTGGCTCCCGGCGTCGCCGCCTCGGCGAGCTGCGTCAGGTCGCGAACGACCGGGTCGGAGGCGCGCAGGTCCGGCCCCGCCTGCCTCGGCCGCGTCGCCGAGCGATGTCAGGGCGCCGGTCCCGGCCTTCGAGAAGGGCTGCAGCGCCTTCGTCGCGCCGGTCAGGCCGGGCGTCGCGGCCCGCAGGTTCTGGGCGACCGGGATGCCCGAGCGGGCGAATCGCCGGAGCTCGACCATCGTCGCCTCGAGCTCGTCGAGCGCGGCCGGGAACCGCTGGATGCCGAGCGCGATGTTGTCGCGCTCGGCCGCCGCGACCTCGCCGGCGATCGCCGTGTTGCGGATGAACCCGGCGAGGTGGGCGCGCTCGCGGGCGAGCGGCGCGAGGATCGTGTCGGAGTCGGCGGCGAGCTGGGCCAGCTCGCGGTTCTGGTCGGCGAGCTGGGCGAGCACCCTGTCGGTCTCGCTGGAGCGCCGGGTTCGGCCCGCCGGATGACCTCCTCGAGGTCGTCCCCGCGCGCCGCGAGGCCGGCGCCGAGGTCGTTGAGGATGAGCCGGAAGCGGTCGACCTCCGGCTGGCGGGTGATGTTGTTGATCAGGTCGAGGTCGACCTGCTTGCCGTTGTTCTCGAGCGGCAGCCGGTACTGGCCGGCGCCGATCTCGCCGTCGGGGATCTGCTCCAGCGGCGGCGGCGGCTCGGTCCCCGGCGCCCGCGGCTGGGTCGGGCTGCAGTCGACGTACTTCTCGCCGAGCAGCGACTGCGGGCGGATCAGGCACGACGCGTCGGTGAGCCAGTTCTGGAAGCCGGCGTCGGTCGATCTTCATCACGACGACGGCCTTGCCGGGGTCCTCGGCGCCGTCCTCGGTCACCGCCTCCCCGGCCGGGAGACGTCGACGGCGTCGACGCTGCCGACGCGGGCGCCGGCGACCCGGACCTCCTCGCCCTCGACGAGGAAGCCGGCGTTGTCGAAGTAGCCGCGGACGAGGTAGTCGCCGTCAGTGCCATCGTCGCCCGTCGCCGTCGCCGCGACGATCGCGACCACGGCGAGGAGCCCGACGACGATTGCGAGAACCCGCCTCATGGCGCCGCCGTCGGGGGGAGCTGGCTGGGATCGCAGACGCCGTTGAGGTTGCCGCCGTCGAGGAACGGGTTGGAGCCGTCCGACAGCAGCGCCGAGCCGGCGCCGGGGCAGCGGCGCAGGATGTTGCCGGGCGCCGTGTACTGCGTGTCGATGTCGTCGAACTGCGCGCCCGGATCCGTGTACTGCGGCACGAGGTTGGCCGTGTCGGGCGTGAGCTGCTGGTTGTCGAAGATGTTCGCCGCCGCCGGCTGGACGCGCGCGTAGTGGCCGTTGCCGTCGTAGTTGGCGGTCGCGGCGCCGAACTTCCCGAGGAACTGGAGTAGGTCGGGCGCGTAGGGCCGCAGCTGGGAGATCTCCAGCTGGGAGTCGTCCATCGCCTCGATCGTCGCCGGGAACGCGGTGCGGGCCTGGTCGCGAACGCCGGGCAGCGTCGCCAGCGCGTCGGCGAGGTCGTTGTTCGCACCCGGCAGGCGGACGACCTGCGAGAGGTCGCCGAAGACCGGCACGGCGTCCTCGGAGACGAGCCGGAGGCGGCGCAGGAACGGCGCCAGGTTCTTCGTCGCCGGGTAGGAGGCGGTGACGAGCGGGTCGAGGTCGTCGAGCGTCGCCCGGAGGTTGACGAAGGTGGTGTTCGCCTGGCGCAGCGTCGTCGGCAGCGCTGCCAGCGAGCGGTCGAGCTCCTCGTTGCGGTTGGAGATCGCCTGGAGGGTCCCGTTGGCGTTGGTGATCAGGTCGGTCAGGTCCTGGCGCCGGCTGGCGATCGCGTCGAACGCCTGCGAGCCGGAGACGAGCAGGCGGGAGAGGGCCGCGGAGTCGGCGGAGAGCTCGGCGAAGAGCTTCTCCGAGGTGCTGAAGGAGGGGTTGATGAACTTGTAGGCGCGGTTGGCGAGCTGCTGCTTGCCGGCGTAGACGGTCGCGTTGCCCTCGATGAACTTCTTCAGCGAGGTGCGCTGCTTGGCGCGGAAGACGTTGAAGAGCTGGTCGAGATCGACGGGCGCGGTGGTGTCGTCGCCGGTGATCGTCTCGCCCTCGGGGATCTCCTCGGCGTTGTTGGGGCCCATCGTCAGCGAGACGTAGCGGTTGGCGACGCCGGAGAGCGAGGTCGAGCGGATGACCGCCGTGGTCCCCTCCCGCAGCGGCTCCTCCATGGTCACGTTGACCGCCGCCTGGTTGTCCTCGGTGAGGTCGATCGAGTCGATGCTGCCGACGACCTGGCCCGCGACCAGCACCTGGTTGCCGGGGACGAGCTGGCCGCCGGTCTGGAAGAGCAGCGTGTACTTGTGGCCGGAGTCGGAGTTGAAGATCAGCGCCGCCGCCGCCGCGATCGCCACCACCGCGGCGAGGACGACGGCGATCCGAGCCGGCGTGCTGGCGCCGCGATCGCCCGCGGGGTCACGCGACTGACCGCTCGGGCCGCCGTCTCGATCCTCCTGATCGGCCCGCTCCGCGCGCGCCGCGTCCTCACGCTTTCTACCTACGGGCCTCAACCATCTCCTCACAGAGCCCCCCGAAGAGGGTCAGCCTACCGGGGACTGGGGCGACTCGTGTCGTTTGTCGCGGCTGCCTAACGTACGCCTAACGCGGCGTCGGAGGTGCCGGTCCGGGCATATCGCGGGTATTCAACCGGCGCGGTCGGCGATCAGGAGGTGCCGCGCGGCCTCGCGGCCGGCGTCGAGGGCCTCCGTATGGTCGATCTCGGGGTCGGAGATCGCCTGCACTGCGAAGCCATCGGCGATCGCGAAGAGGCACCCGACGGTGGCCTCCGCGCCGAAGCGCAGCGAGATGACGCCCTCGCGGTCCTTGCCCTCGAGCGCGGTGGCGACGTGGCCGCGGGTCCTGCGGAACATCTCGGCGACCTCGCGCTGGATCTCAGGATGGCGGCGGCCCGCCGTGAACAGCTCGAACAGGAGGGCGAAGAACCCCGGCTCGTTCTCGATCAGGTCGAGCAGGCTGGAGACGAGGACGTCCATGACCTCGTCCGCGGTCGACGCCGCCGAGAGCGGCTCGTCGAGCCGGGCGACGCGGATCTCGCTGTCGCGGCGGACGACCTCGACCAGCAGCCGCTCCTTGGTGCCGAAGTAGTAGTGGAGGAGGCCGCGGCTGACCCCGGCCTCGGCGGCGACGCGCTCGAAGGTCGCTCCGGCGATCCCCCGCGACGCGACGGAGTAGCGCATCGCGTCGACGATGCGGCTCGCGCGCTCGCCGCCGAGCTCGCGGCCGGCGGCGCCGGTGCTCATCGGCACGGGTCCCGGAAAGCGCGAGGGGACGCCACCCGCAGGCGGCGTCCCCCGGCAGTCGGCTGAGGCCTCAGGGAAGCAGCGGCTAGGCCGGGGTCGTCTCGCCCGCGGCCGGTGCCGTCGTCGTCGAGGTGTATTCGAACTCCTCCTCGGCCCCGAAGAGCTGGTCGAGGACCTTCTTGCGCAGGTCCTCGCTGACGGCCAGCGCGATGAGCGCGCCGATGATGGCGATCAGCAGCAGCTTCGCGAAGCCGTGGCCGCTCTTCTTCTCGGGCTCGCGCAGCGCCTCGGATGCGGCGCGGAGCGACTCGCTCGCGTTGCGGAGGTCCTTCTGCAGCTTCTTGTCCTCGAGAACGTCCGAGGGGCGCTTGGCACCGGAGGCGCGCTCGTAGGCGTGGCGGCCGGCCTCGTAGGCCTCGCGCAGGTTGTCGCGCAGATCCTCGTCGTCGATCAGACGCTGCACGTACGGCCGCGCGGTCTCGGCTCGCTTCTTCGCCGCCTTCGCGCCGGCCTTGCCGGCGATCTTCTTCTTGCTCGCCATAGGTTTCTCTGCTCCTCTCGGGGGTCCCTGGGACGCTTCCCGCCAGCATAAACCTCAAACGGAGAGGGGCTCTGGTCGCGGCCGTTCGGCGCGGGCTTCCGTCGCGGCGGGCGGGGCCGTAGCCGTGCGGGGGAAGGAGCGGGCGCTGGAGGGCTGGGTGGACGCGGCTGCTAGCTGCCCGCGGCCCGCTTACGCCGCCGCGGCGGCTCGAGCGCGACCTCGAGCGCCTCGCGGACGTCGGTGACGTAGGCGAACTCGAGCCCGCGGCGCTCGTGCTCGGGGATCTCGAGGATCTCGCCCTCGTTGCGGTCGGGGGCGATCACCCGCTTGATCCCGGCCCGCTGGGCGGCGAGCGACTTCTCCTTCAGGCCGCCGACCGGCAGCACCTGGCCCGAGAGCGTGATCTCGCCGGTCATCGCGACGTCGTTGCGCGCCGGCCGGCCGCTGAGCAGCGACATCAGCGCGACCGTCATCG
Source organism: uncultured Solirubrobacterales bacterium (assembly GCA_963823565.1). Taxonomy (GTDB): domain Bacteria; phylum Actinomycetota; class Thermoleophilia; order Solirubrobacterales; family 70-9; genus RHKX01. The sequence continues at coordinate 508,072 of CAWGLR010000001.1, forward strand.
CGACGCCCGCCGACGGCCCGTCCTTCGGCACCGCCCCCGCCGGGACGTGGAGGTGGATGTCGTGGGTCGCGAACCAGGTCTTGTCGAGGTCCGGCAGCAGCTCCTCGACCTCGCCGCGGATCAGCGACAGCGCCGCCTGGGCGGACTCCCGCATCACGTCGCCGAGCTGGCCGGTGATCGTCAGCCGGCCCGAGCCCGGCATCGAGGTCGCCTCGATGAACAGGACCTCGCCGCCGACCGGGGTCCAGGCGAGCCCGGTCGCGACGCCGGGGCGGCTCGTCCGCCGGCGCGCCTCGGAGAAGACAAGGCGGCGGCCGAGCAGCTCGCGCGCCCGCTTGGCGGAGATCGACCCCTTCGGCTTGCGCCCCTCGGCGATCTCGCGCGCGATCTTCCGGCAGACCGTCCCGATCTGGCGCTCGAGGTTGCGGACGCCGGCCTCGCGCGTGTACTCCTCGATGATCGCCTTCAGAGCCGCGTCGGCGAAGCGGGCCTGACCGGACTTGAGACCGTTCTCCCTGACCTGCCGCGGGACGAGGTAGCGCTTGGCGATGTGCAGCTTCTCGTCGACCGTGTAGCCGGAGAGCTGGATCACCTCCATCCGGTCGCGCAGCGCCGGCGGGATCGGGTCGAGGACGTTCGCGGTCGCGATGAAGATGACGTCGGAGAGGTCGAAGTCGAGGTCGAGGTAGTGGTCGCGGAACGAGTCGTTCTGCGCCGGGTCGAGGACCTCGAGCATCGCGCTGGCCGGGTCGCCGCGGAAGTCGGCGCCCATCTTGTCGATCTCGTCGATCATGAACAGCGGGTTGCGGGAGCCGGCGTCGCGGAGCGCCCGGATGATCGTCCCCGGCATCGCGCCGACGTAGGTGCGGCGGTGCCCGCGGATCTCGGCCTCGTCGCGGACGCCGCCGACCGAGATGCGCTCGAAGTTGCGGCCGAGCGCCTTGCCGATCGAGCGGCCGAGGCTCGTCTTGCCGACGCCCGGAGGGCCGACGAAGCAGAGGATCGGGCCGCTGGAGTCCGGGTTGAGCCGGCGGACGGCCAGGTACTCGAGGATGCGGTCCTTGACGAGCTCGAGGTCGTAGTGGTCCTCGTCGAGGATCTCGCGGGCGTGGTCGATGTCGAGGTCGTCCTCGGTCTCGGCGTTCCACGGCAGGTCGACCAGCCATTCGAGGTAGGTGCGGATGACGCCGTACTCGGCGGCCGCCGGGGGCAGGCGCTCGAGCCGGCCGAGCTCGCGGTCGGCGGCCTTCTGCGCCTTCTCCGGGAGCGCCGCCGCCTCGATCCGCTCGCGCAGCTCGTTGATCTCGGCCTGTTGCTCGTCGCCCTCGCCGAGCTCCTCCTGGATCGCCCGCAGCTGCTCGCGCAGGTAGTACTCGCGCTGGCCCTTCTCGATCCCCTCCTGGACCTGGGACTGGATCCGGGTGCCGAGCTGGACGACCTCGAGCTCGCGGGCGAGGATCTCCGAGAGCCGGCGCAGCCGGGCGCGGACGTCGACCTGCTCGAGCAGCTCCTGCTTCTCGGCCGTCGAGATCCGCAGGGCGCCCGCGATCAGGTGGGCGAGCGCCGACGGGTCCTCGACGTTGGTGACCGCGAGCTGGAGCTCCTCGGGGAGGTAGGGGATGTCTTCGATGATCTCGCTGAAGGTGCGCTGGACGTTGCCCATCAGCGCCTGCAGCTCGGGGCCCTCCTCGACGACGTCGGGCATGTCCTCGACGCGGGCGATCAGATACGGCTCGGTCGCGACGAAGTCGCCGATCCGCACCCGGTGGGTCCCCTGGACGAGGATCCGGATCGAGCCGTCGGGGACCTTCATCATCCGCGCGACGAAGCCGGCGACGCCGACGTCCTCGAGCTGGTCGGCCCCGGGCTCCTCGACGTCGGAGTCCTTGGAGGCGACGAGCGCCAGCGCCCGGTCGCCGGAGAGGATCGCGTCGATCAGGCGGATCGACCGCTCCTGGCCGACCGCCAGCGGGGTCAGCGTGCCGGGGTAGGTGACCATGTCGCGCAGCGGCAGGACCGGCAGCGCGGCCGGCAGCTCGCCGCGGTCGTGAGGCTCCTCGAAGCCCTCCGCGGTCACGACCTGCAGGCCCGACGGCGACGACATCCCGGACTCGCCGCCGAGCGGAAGGATGGAATCGCTCATCGCGCCTGTTCGCCGGGCCGGTCGATGGGCACCCTGTGCCCGGGATCGGGGAGCCGCACCGGCAGCTCGACCCGCAGCAGGCCCTCCTCGTAGGACGCCCGCGCCCGCTCGGCGTCGACGTCCACACCGAGCTCGATCGCCCGCCGGAACGCGCCGGTCGGGATCTCGACCTGCTGATAGGCCCGCCCCTCCGTCTTCCGCACCGCCCGCGAGCCCGAGATCACCAGCGTCCGCCCCGCCACCTCGAGGCTGACCCCGTCGGGATCGACCCCGGCCAGGTCCGCGGTGACGACCGCCTTCGGGCCGTCTCCCCCCTCGTCCTTGGCGTAGAACACGTCGACCCGCGGCGAGAACCCGGTGCCCTGCCGGCGCACCGTCGCGGCATCCCAGTCGTCGCCGAGGAGCTCGTCCATCTCCCGGCGCATCCGCTCGATGTTCAGCAGCAGTGTCCGCCTACCGGCCATCGGGGCGTGAGGTTACCCGGGGCGGTGAACCGGCTCAGACCTCGAACGTCCCGCCCTGCGAGGCGACCTCGACCTCGCCGCCGTAGGCCTCGGCCGCGAGCCGCTGGACCGCGGCGAGGTCCAGCTCGTCGGAGACGTGGGTGAGCACGAGGCGGCGGGCGCCGGCCTCGCGGGCGAGGCGGCCGGCCTGCTCGGCGGTCATGTGCACCTCCTCGCCGCCGTGGCCGCCGGCGCCGAGGGTCGCCTCGGCGACGAGGATGTCGGCGTCGCGGGCGGCGTCGGTGAGCTCGCGGGAGTAGCGGCCGTCGGCGCCGAAGACGATCCGGCCGCCGCTGGGGGAGGTGAGCTCGATCGCGTGGGTGGGCCCGATGTGCGGGACCGGATGGCTGCGGACGGCGATGCCGTCCACCTCGCGCTCGTCGGTCGGCTCGTACTCCTCGAGGCGGAAGGCGTCGAGGATCAGCTCCTCGTCGCCCCAGGTCCCGGCGAGGCGGCGCAGGAAGTCGCCGGCGCCGAGCGGCGCGATCAGCCGCGGGCGGGCGCCGCTCGCCTGGCCGGCGGGCCCGAGGGTGAGCGCGTAGGCGAACGAGACGAGGTCGAGGGTGTGGTCGCCGTGGAGGTGGGTGATCACGACGGCGTCGACGGCGGCGTAGGGGACGCGCTCGCGGAGCTTCCCGAACGCGCCGTTGCCGCAGTCGACGACGAGGGTCGTATCGCCGTCGGTGACGAGGTAGCTGCTGCACGCTCCGCCGGCATCCGACCAGGCGGGCGACTTGCCGAGGATCGTGAGCCGCATCGGCCTGCAATCTAACCTTCCGGAGTGAACTTGGATCCGAGCAAGGAGCGGAAGTGGCCACAGCGGAAGTGACGGAGAAGGAAGCAAGGCAGGTCGCCGAGGAGGCGCGCGAGGCCGAGTGGAAGCTGCCGAGCTTCGGCAAGGAGCTCTTCATGGGCGACTTCCGGCTCGACCTGATCCACCCGCAGCCGAAGCTCGACGCCGCCGCGACCGAGAAGGGCGAGAAGTTCCTCGCCGGGCTGACCGCCTTCCTCGAGCGCGAGGTCGACCCGCTCGAGATCGAGCGCGAGGCGAAGGTGCCCGACCACGTGATGAAGGGCCTGCAGGAGCTCGGCGCCTTCGGCATGAAGGTGCCCGAGGAGTACGGCGGGCTCGGGCTCTCGCAGATCTACTACAACCGCGCCCTGGCGATCACCGGCGTCTGGCACGCGGCGCTGTCGACGCTGCTCTCCGCCCACCAGTCGATCGGGCTCGCCCAGCCGCTGCTGCTGTTCGGCTCCGAGGAGCAGAAGCGCGAGTGGCTGCCGAAGGTCTCGACCGACCACGTCTCCGCCTTCCTGCTGACCGAGCCCGACGTCGGCTCCGACCCCGCCCGCCTCGGGACGACGGCGACGCCGACCGAGGACGGCTCCGGCTACAGGCTCGACGGCCGCAAGCTCTGGGCGACCAACGGCGTCATCGCCGACGTCGTCATCGTCATGGCGAAGGTGCCGAAGGGCGAGGGGCTGAACGGAGGCCGCGGCGGCATCAGCGCCTTCATCCTCCCGACCGACACCGAGGGCGTCACGGTCGAGCACCGCAACGCGTTCATGGGCCTGCGCGGGATCGAGAACTCGGTCACGCAGCTCGACGAACGTGTTCGTCCCGAAGGAGAACCTCGTCGGCGCGCGAGGGCGAGGGACTGAAGATCGCGCTGACCACGCTCAACACCGGCCGCCTGGCGCTGCCGGCGATCTGCGCCGGCGTCGCCAAGTGGGCGACCAAGGTCGCGCGCGAGTTCGCCTCCGAGCGGGTCCAGTGGGGTCAGCCGGTCGGCAAGCACGACGCGGTCGCGCAGAAGATCGCGTTCCTCGCCGGCAGCGCGTTCGGGCTCGAGGCGATGCTCGACGTCTCCTCCCGCCTGGCCGACGAGAAGCGCAACGACATCCGCATCGAGGCGGCGATCGCCAAGCTCTACGGCTCCGAGCTGGGCTGGCAGGTCACCGACGAGCTGATGCAGATCCGCGGCGGCCGCGGCTACGAGACCGCCGAGTCGCTGAAGGCGCGCGGCGAGAAGCCGGTGCCGGTCGAGCAGGCGATGCGCGACATGCGGATCAACCGGACCTTCGAGGGGTCGTCGGAGATCATGCACCTGCTGATCGCCCGCGAGGCCGTCGACAAGCACCTCGAGGTCGCCGGGGAGATCCTCGAGGGCGAGGGCGGGCTCGGCGAGAAGGCCAAGCTCGCGGTCGGGGCCTCCCAGTTCTACGCCGGCTGGCTGCCGAAGCTCGCGGTCGGCAAGGGGCAGAACCCGTCCTCGTACGAGGAGTTCGGACCGCTGGCCAAGCACCTCCGGTTCGCCGAGCGCAACTCGCGGAAGCTCGCGCGCTCGACGTTCTGGGGCATGAGCCGCTGGCAGGCCGGCCTCGAGAAGCGGCAGTCGTTCCTCGGCCGGATCGTCGACATCGGCGCCGAGCTGTTCGCGATCGCCTCGGCGGTCGTCTACGCCGACACGCTCCAGCGCGAGCACCCGGAGCGGGCCGCGGAGGCGCGCGAGCTGGCCGACCTGTTCTGCCTGCAGGCGCGACGCCGGGTCGAGGCGCTGTTCCACTCGCTGTGGTTCAACGACGACGACGCCGGCTACGCCGCCGCGATGGCCGTGCTCGACGGCCGCCACAAGTGGATCGAGGAGGGCATCTCGGACCCCGGCGATCGCGTCGACTCCGACGCCGCGCCCTCCTCCTCCGGCGAGTAGCGGGGAGCCGGCGGTGGGCTACAGACGGCTTGCCGCCGGCGACCAGTTCTGGCGGCGCTCGAACCAGATGGGCGTCCTGAACACCGACCTCGCCGGGCAGCTCGAGGCGTCGAAGCTGGGCGCGCGGATGTGGCGGCTCGAGCCGGGCCAGGCCTCGACGAAGCACCGGCACCCGACCCAGGAGGAGCTCTACGTGGTGCTCGAGGGGAGGGGGCGGATCCGGATCGACGGCGAGGTGCTCGACCTGGAGCCGATGGACGCGCTGCTGGTCGAGCCGGAGAGCGTGCGGCAGCCGTTCAACGACACCGAGACGGACGCGCTCTGGCTCGTCGTCGGGGCTCCGCCCGAGGACGTCACCAGCACGCTCGAGATGTCGGCCGAGCAGCTCGAGCTCATGTACCCCGACGGGCCGAAGGCGCTGCCGCCCGAGCTCGGCGGCGGCCAGGCCGACTGACGGTCAGGCGGCGACGGCTTCGGGCGCCAGGGTCGCGGCGCCGCCCTCGACCAGGAGCATCGGCTGCTGCGGCGGGACCAGGCCCTGCGGAGTGTCCGGCCGGTAGGTGCTGCAGGGAGAGCCGAGCTCGAGCGCGCAGAGCATCCGGCAGCCGAAGAAGCACGTGTCGCAGCTGGGCTTGACGCGGCTGCGGCGCGGCTTGGCGGGTGCGGCTGAGACGGACTTCCTGGGCAACTTCTCTCCTGATTGGGTCGTTGGTTGTGAACGGCCTGTGAAACATGGCACCGGCGCGGCGGCCGCGTCGGCCCTCGACCCGCAAACAGCGGGTTCGGCGGCTGCGAGGTCTTGTCCGCAAAACCCGGGTTCGCGGGATCGGCCTCTGCAATTTGCGGCCGGCTACGGATACGGGTTCGCCGTGCGACGGGTTTGAAGCCCGGCCGGGCGGGTCCTAAACTGGTTGCGATGGCCCACGAGCGCACAGCCCGACTCTCGGCGTCCCCGCCGCTGTTCGAGAACCGCTTCCTCGACTTCTTCTCGCGGGTCCACCCGTCGATCCCGGCGATCATCTTCGTGCCCGTGGTCGTGGCCGGCATCGCCCTCGGCGTCGATCGCGGCTACGGAGCGCCGGAGACGATCGGGCTCTTCGCCCTCGGCCTGGTGATCTGGACGCTCACCGAGTACTGGCTCCACCGTCTGGTCTTCCACTGGGAGCCCGATCACCCGATCGGCAGCCGGCTCCACTTCATCATGCACGGCGTCCACCACGACCACCCGAACGACCCGCTCCGCCTCGTCATGCCGCCCGCGGTCAGCATCCCGCTGGCGGCGCTGTTCCTCGGGCTGTTCGTGCTGATCTTCGGCACGCCGGCGGCCTATCCGCTGTTCTCGGGGTTCATCGCCGGCTACCTCGCCTACGACTACACCCACTACTACGTCCATCACCGAGTGCCGAAGACGAAGCTCGGCAAGAAGCTGCGCGAGCAGCACATGCGCCATCACTTCCAGGACCACCGCTACGGTTACGGGGTGTCCTCTCCCCTCTGGGACGTGGTTTTCGGAACCTTGTCCAGTCGCCGCGAGTCGCGCTGACCTGACCCACACTTTCGATTACAGTGACTGCAAGCCAGTCACTGTAAGGGGGGTTCTCAGTGACCTCGCCGTCATTCACCCCACCCCCGAGAGGAAGTCACCCATGGCCGAAGGCTCACCCGTTCTCGACCAAGCGCGCAACTTGATCGAGGCCCGCCTGAAGGAGCTCGACGACGAGCGCAAGCGGCTCGAGCGCGCCCTCGCCGACCTCAAGGGCACCCGCCGCGGCCCCGGCCGCCCGCGCGGCTCCGCCTCGACCTCCCGCCGCACCTCCGCCGGCAGCAGCGGCGGCCGCCGTCGCCGTCGCCGTCGCGGCGGCACCCGCGCCGACCAGGCCCTCAAGGCGGTCACCGACAACCCCGGCATCCGCGCCTCCGAGATCGCCTCGAAGATGAACATCAAGCCCAACTACGTCTACCGGGTGATGTCGGAGCTCGAGGCGGACGGCAAGGTCGAGAAGAAGGGCCGCGAGTACCACCCGAAGGCGGGCTAGCTAGCCCAGGCTGGGAAGTCACCGAAGCGGTGCGCCTTCGCCGGCCCTTCGTAACATTCGAGTATTGATCCGTCACACCCCCCGGGCCAAGCTCGGGGGGTGTGCTCGGTTAACCGCGCATATCGCGTTCAACCGAACACACCCCCTCCGAACCTGACTCCGGAGAGGCTGGTCTCAGCCATCGCTCGCCGCCAACACGGCGTCATCAGCCACGAACAACTCAGGCTCCTCGGATTCAGTCCTGACCAGATTCATCGAATGGTCAGCTCCGGCCGACTCTCACCAATCCATCGCGGCGTCTATGCGGTCGGACATCGGGCCCTCACCCGAGAGGCGATCTGGAGTGCGGCCGTACTCGCCGGCGGCCTCGAAGCAGCCCTGAGCCATGACAACGCCGGGGCTCACCTCTCCTTCGTCGCCGAACCCCGCGGGCTTCACGTGACCGCACCGACCCTCCGCAAGCGCCCCGGGATAACCGTCCACCGCGCTCACCTCCACCCCCTCGACCGCATCATCCACAACGGCATTCCGGTCACCTCTCCCGGCCGCACCCTCCTCGACCTCGCGGCGACCCTCCCGCCACGCCCCTTCAAGCGCGCCTACGAGGAGGCCGACCGGCTGGGCTTGGTCAGGGAACGGGAGGTCCGCGAGCTCCTCTCCCGCAGCAACGGCCACGCCGGCATCACCCCCCTCACAGCCCACCTCGACGAGACCTTCGCGCCGGCCCCGACCAAGCGCGAGCTCGAGGCCCGCTTCCTCGAGCTGGTCACCGAAGCTCGGCTACCCCGCCCCCAGGTGAACATCTGGGTCGAGGGCCACCTCGTCGACGCGTACTGGCCGGACGTCCGGCTCGTCGTCGAGCTCGACTCGCGCACGTTCCACCGCACCGACGCCAAGGTCGAGCGGGACTACGCCACCTCAGCCGAGCTCAAGCTCGCCGGTTACGAGGTCCTGAGGTTCACCTGGAAGCAGGTGACGCGCGAGCCCGAGTTGGTGCTCGCGCTGCTAAGCCGCTTCCTGCTCCCTAGATCAGCCCCAGGTCCTTGACCGTGTCGCGCTCGCTCTTCAGCTCGTCGACGCTCTTGTCGATCCGCTCGCGGGAGAAGTCGTCGATGTCGATGCCCTCGACGATGCTCCACTCGCCGCCCGAGCAGGTGCACGGGAACCCGGAGACGATGCCCTCGGCGACGTCGTAGGAGCCGTCGGAGGGGACGCCCATCGAGACCCAGTCGCCGTCCGGCGTGCCGAGGACCCAGTCGTGGACGTGGTCGATCGCCGCGTTGGCGGCCGAGGCGGCGCTGGAGGCGCCGCGGGCGTCGATGATCGCCGCGCCGCGCTTGGCGACGGTCGGGATGAACTCGTCGGCGATCCAGGACTCGTCGCCGACCCTGTCCCAGGCGTTCTCGCCGCCGACCTCGGCGTGCTTGAGGTCGGGGTACTGGCTGGCCGAGTGGTTGCCCCAGACGGTCATCTTCGTGACGTCGGAGACGCTCGCGCCCACCTTCGAGGCGAGCTGGCTCTTCGCCCGGTTGTGGTCGAGGCGCATCATCGCCGTGAACCGCTCCCGCGGCACGTCCGGCGCGTGGCTGAGCGCGATCAGGCAGTTCGTGTTCGCCGGGTTGCCGACGACGAGGATCCGCACGTCGTCCGCCGCGCCGGCGTTGATCGCCTCGCCCTGCGGCTTGAAGATCCCGCCGTTGGCCTCGAGCAGGTCAGCCCGCTCCATCCCCGGCCCGCGCGGGCGCGCGCCGACGAGCAGGCCGACGTTGCAGCCGTCGAACGCCTGCTTGGGGTCGTCGTAGATGTCGATGCCCGCCAGCAGCGGGAAGGCGCAGTCGTCGAGCTCCATCGCGGTGCCCTCGGCGGCCTTCACGGCGTCGGGGATCTCCAGCAGCTTCAGCCGCACGGGCGTGTCGTCGCCGAGCATCTGCCCGGAGGCGATGCGGAAGAGGATCGCGTAGCCGATCTGCCCGGCGGCGCCGGTGACGGTGACGTTGACGGGACTGCTCATAGGTTCATCTCCTTCTGAAGGTTCTCGTCGATGGAGGCGAGGAACTCCTGCGTGGTCTGGAAGTCCTGATCGCCCCCGACCAGGAGGGCGAGGTCCTTGGTCATCTTCCCGCTCTCGACCGTTTCAACGCATACGCGCTCGAGCGTCTTCGCGAACTCCTGGACCTTCGGCGTGCCGTCGAGCCGGCCGCGGGCGTCGAGGCCTCGCGTCCAGGCGAAGATCGAGGCGATCGGGTTGGTCGAGGTTTCGTTCCCCTGCTGGTGCTGGCGGAAGTGGCGGGTGACGGTGCCGTGGGCGGCCTCGGCCTCCACGGTCTTGCCGTCGGGAGTCATCAGGACGCTGGTCATCAGCCCGAGCGAGCCGAAGCCCTGGGCGACCGTGTCCGACTGCACGTCGCCGTCGTAGTTCTTGCAGGCCCAGACGTAGCCGCCCTCCCACTTCAGCGCCGCCGCGACCATGTCGTCGATCAGCCGGTGCTCGTAGGTCAGGCCCTGCGCCTCGAACTCGTCCTCGAACTCCGATTCGAAGATCTCCTGGAAGAGGTCCTTGAAGCGGCCGTCGTACTTCTTGAGGATCGTGTTCTTGGTCGAGAGGTAGACGGGGAAGCCGCGGTCGAGGCCGTAGCGCATCGAGGCCCGGGCGAAGTCGCGGATCGAATCGTCGAGGTTGTACATCCCCATCGCGATCCCGCTCGAGGGGAAGTCGAAGACGTCGATCTCGATCGGCTCGCCCTCGTCCTTCGGCGTCCAGGTCAGCGTCAGCTTGCCCTCGCCGGGGATCAGCGTGTCCTCGGCGCGGTACTGGTCGCCGAAGGCGTGACGGCCGATGATGATCGGCTTCGTCCACCCGGGCACGAGGCGCGGGATGTTCGAGATCACGATCGGCTCGCGGAAGATGACGCCGCCGAGGATGTTGCGGATGGTCCCGTTCGGCGAGCGGTACATCGACTTCAGCCCGAACTCCTCGACCCGCGCCTCGTCGGGCGTGATCGTCGCGCACTTGACGCCGACCCCGTGCTCCTTGATCGCGTTCGCGGCGTCGACCGTGATCTGGTCCTCGGTCGCGTCGCGGCTCTCGATCCCGAGGTCGTAGTAGAGGAGCTCGACGTCGAGGTAGGGGAGGATCAGCTCCTCCTTGATGAACGCCCAGATGATCCGGGTCATCTCGTCCCCGTCGAGCTCGACGATCGGGTTCTCTACCTTGATCTTGTCCATGTAAGTGGGGCCCTTTCCCGCCCGGCTTTCAAAATCGGGCGGCGGACCCTAGCGGGACGGAGTGGGATAGTTCAGAGACATGGCAGCCACCGTCGACCGCACCGCCCACCAGACGCACGTCGTCACCAACCAGGCCGAGCCGCTCGCCGACTACAACGTCTTCGACGCCGATCGGCCGCTGGTCGAGGCGGTCTCGCGGGAGGGCGGCGATTACGAGGTGGACCTGATTCGCGAGGTCGGGCGGATCGCCGGCCGGGACGAGACGATCGAGCTCGGGCGGCTGGCGAACGAGCATCCGCCGGTCCTGCGCACCCACGACCGGTTCGGGAACCGGATCGACGCCGTCGAGTTCCATCCCTCCTGGCACGAGCTGATGTCGATCCACGTCAGTCACGGCCTGCACGCGCTGCCGTGGCGGCAGCCCGAGCCCGGCGCCCACGTCGCCCGGGCCGCCGCCTTCATGTGCCTCTCGCAGGCCGAGGCGGGCACCGGCTGCCCGATCTCGATGACCTACTCGGTGATCCCGGCGCTGCGCACCCAGCCCGACGTCGCCGAGGTCTGGGAGCCGCGCTTCCAGTCGCTGGAGTACGACCCCCGCCTCGTCCCCGCCGAGGGGAAGTCCGGCGCGCTCGCCGGAATGGCGATGACCGAGAAGCAGGGCGGCTCCGACGTCCGCGCCAACACGACGACGGCGGTCCCTCTCAACGGCGGCGGCCCCGGCGCCGAGTACGAGATCACCGGCCACAAGTGGTTCTGCTCGGCCCCGATGTGCGACGCCTTCCTCGTCCTCGCCCAGACCGAGGGCGGCATCTCCTGCTTCCTCCTCCCCCGCTTCACGCCCGACGGCGAGCGCAACCGCTTCCACATCCAGCGGCTCAAGGACAAGCTCGGCAACCGCTCCAACGCCTCGAGCGAGGTCGAGTTCCGCTCCGCCTGGGCCCAGATGGTCGGCGAGGAGGGCCGCGGCGTGCAGACGATCATCGAGATGGTCAACCACACCCGCCTCGACTGCACGACCGGCTCCGCCTCAGGGATCCGCGCCGGCACCGCGCAGGCGATCTGGCACGCCGAGCACCGATCCGCCTTCGGGAAGGCGCTGGTCGACCAGCCGCTGATGCAGAACGTCCTCGCCGATCTCGCGGTCGAGTCCGAGGCCGCAACGGTCTCCTCGATCTGGCTCGCCCGCCAGTTCGACGCCGCGCACGCCGGCGACGAGCGCGCCCGCCTCGTCCGCCGGATCGCCACTCCCGTCCTCAAGTACTGGATCTGCAAGCGCGCTCCGTCCCACGCGGTCGAGGCGCTCGAGTGCTTCGGCGGCAACGGCTACGCCGAGGAGTCGGGCATGCCGCGCCTGTTCCGCGAGTCGCCGCTCTCCTCGATCTGGGAGGGGTCCGGGAACGTGCAGGCGCTCGACGTCCTGCGGGCGATGGTCAAGAGCCCCGAGGCGACGCAGGCGTTCGCCGACGAGGTCGGTGCCGGTGCCGGGGCCGAGCCGCGCCTCGACCGCTTCGGGTCGAAGCTCGCCGCCGACCTCGGCGACACCGAGAACCTCGAGATGCGCGCCCGCGGCCTGGTCGAGCGCATGGCGCTCGCCCTCCAGGGGTCCCTGCTGGTCCGCTACGGCGACCAGGCCGTCGCCGACGCGTTCTGCGCGACCCGCCTCGAAGGCGATTGGGGGCACGCGTTCGGGACCCTGCCGGCCTCAGTGGCGCCCACCGCGCCGTCGATCGTCGCCCGCCACTCGCCGGCAGCGGCGGCCTGAGCTCTACCGACGCCAGATACACGCATTCGCGGTAGAGTCGCCGCCGTACTGCGAACTCGACGGGAGTGAGAATGGGAATGGTTGGCGCACGGCGCGTGCTGGCAGGAGCGATGGCGGTTTCCGCCGGGGCGTTCGGCGCCGTGGCGCCCGGCGCGCTCGGGGCGGATGCACCGGGACCGGCCTACGTCGACGAGCTCGCCAGCCAGCTCCAGCCGCTGCGCGACGCCGGCCCGGGCGACCGGGCCGAGGCGCGCGACTCCGGCCTGACGCTCGAGCGCGGCGCGGTCAAGGTCGACGTCTACGTCGACGGGAACGCGAGCGATGCCGCTCAGCGGCTCCGGGACGCCGGCATGGACGTCGCCGTCACCGCCCAGCAGCCGCGCCCCGTCGTCGAGGGCACGCTGCCGCTCGACGCGATCGCCGAGGTCGCCGAGCTCGGCGTCAGCGAGGCCGTCATCCCGGTGATGGGCTACGGCACCGATGCGGGCGGCACCGACGTCGGTGCGCTCACCTCCGAGGGCGTCGTCAAGCACAACTTCCCCGCCGCGATCGTGGCCGCGGGCAACAACGGCACCGGCGTCGACGTCGGCGTCATCTCCGACTCGATGAACCAGGTCGGGGGCGGAATCGCGGCCTCGCGGGCCACGGGCGACCTCCCGGCCAACACGACCACCATCCTCGACGAGGCCGGCGGCAGCGACGAGGGCCGCGCGATGGCCGAGATCATCTACGACGAGGCGCCGGGCCTGAACAGCATCACCTTCTCGAGCGGCACCGCGCTCGGCGCGGTCGGCAAGGCCCAGTCGATCGACAACCTGACGGCGCGCGGGGTCGACCTGATCGCCGACGACATCTTCTACCTGTCGGAGCCGTTCTTCCAGGACGGCGTCGTCGCCCAGGCGGTGGATCGCTCGAAGGCGGCGGGCGTCGCCTATCTCGCCTCCGCGGGCAACCGCGGCCGGCAGAGCTACGAGAGCGACTACCGCGACGCCGCAGGCCTGCACGACTTCGACGCCGGCGCCGGCACGGATACCCGCAACTGCTTCTCGGGGACGGTCCCGGCCCCCACAGGTGCCAATCCGAACCCCTTCATCCTGGTCGCGCTCGGCTGGGACGAGCCGGTCGGCAACGTCACGACTGACCTCGACATCCGGATCACGAACCCGGCCGGCGTCACGCTCGGCAGCCCCGGCGTGTCCGACAACGTCGCGACCGGCGATCCGAAGGAGTTCGCCTCCTTCACCAACGCCGGTGCCGCGGTCCAGCCCTGCGTCGAGATCGCGCGGTCCGCCGGCACGGCCTCGCCCCACATCAAGTGGATCGAGCAGGACAACTATGCCCCGACCCCGGTCCCGGAGATCAACACCGCGTCGGACACGATCAACCCGGACGCCGCCTCGGCGCAGGGCTCGCTCGCTGTCGCCGCGGTCGATCAGGCCGACCCCGGCCTCGACACGCCCGAGTCGTTCAGCTCCCGCGGTCCGAAGACCCGCTACTTCGACGCGCAGGGCAACCGCCTCGCAACGCCGCAGGTGCTGGCGAAGCCGCAGCTCGCGGCGGCGGACGGCGTCGCCACGACGGTGCCGGGCTTCAATCCGCCCGATAACTTCTTCGGGACGAGCGCCGCGACGCCGAGCGCCGCCGGGATCGCGACCCTGCTGCGGGCGACCAACCCCGACGCCACGGTCAACGAGATCTACCGGGTGATGAGCGACCCGGCGAACGCGATCCAGTGCGCGACCTCAACGCCGACGGAGGACTGCGGGGCGGGGTTCCTCCTCGCCGACCGGGCGGTGAACGCGCTCGACCGCAACGGCGCGGTCGTCCGGGCGAAGACGAAGCCGGCCAAGCCGGACGGCAAGGGCGGCTGGTTCACGAAGACCGTGACGGTGAGGTGGAACGTCTCCGACCCCGACTCGCCGATCGAGAGCACCGACAAGTGCGACAAGACCAAGATCAAGAAGGACGGTAAGCGGAAGCTGACCTGCAGCGCCCTCAGCGGCGGCGGGCCCGGCAGCGCGACGATCAAGATCAAGCGCGACGCCAAGCCGCCCTCGAAGCCCAAGATCAAGGGCATCGAGAAGAACAGGACCTACCGGGCCGGGCACGTCCCGAAGAAGGTCAAGTGCAAGGCGAAGGACAAGACGTCCGGCCTGCGCTCCTGCAAGATCAAGGGGATCAAGCAGGGTCGCGGCAAGCACAAGATCAAGGCTGTCGCGACCGACTTCGCCGGCAACAAGTCGAAGAAGTCGATCAAGTACCGCGTCAAGTAGGCCGCGGATGAGCGACGCATCCGACCGCGTGGCCGTCGCGATCGACGGCCACGTCGCCGAGGTCCGGCTGAGCCGGCCGGACAAGCACAACGCCCTCGACTTCGCGATGTTCGAGGGCATCGCCGCGGCGATCCGCCGCCTCGAGGGCGAGCGGGGCGTGCGGGCCGTGGTCCTCTGTGGCGAGGGCCCGAGCTTCTGCTCGGGGCTCGACTTCCCGAGCTTCCTCGCCGAGGGGCGACCGATCGACGAGATGCTCGCCCGCTCCGACGGCGGGGAGGCCAACGTCGCCCAGTTCGTCTCCTACGGCTGGCAGCAGCTGCCGGCTCCGGTGATCGCGGCGGTGCACGGCAACTGCATCGGCGGCGGCGCCCAGATCGCGCTCGGCGCCGACGTACGGCTGGTCGCAGCCGACGCGCGGATGTCGATCCGCGAGGTCCACTGGGGGCTGATCCCCGACATGGGCATCACCCGCTCGCTCCCCCGCCTCGCCCGCTTCGACGTCGCCAAGGAGCTCGTCCTCACCGGCCGCTTCCTCGACGGGGCCGAGGCGGTCGCGGCCGGGCTGGCGACGCGCGTGGTCGCCGACCCGCTCGCCGCGGCCCGCGAGCTCGCCGCCGAGATCGCCTCCCGCTCGCCCGACGCCACGCGCCGCGGCAAGGCGCTGCTCGAGCGCGCCTGGACGATGGACGCGAGGGAGTCGCTGGCGCTCGAGGAGGAGCTGCAGAGGGAGCTGCTGGGGAGTCCGAACCAGATGAAGGCGGTCCAGGCGGGGATGTCCGGAGAGCAGGCGGAGTTCGAGGACTAGCTTCGTTGCACCGATCCGTGTAACCGAGCCGCTAGCCTGCCCGCATGCCAGGGAACGGCCTAGTCGCCCAGCTCCGCGCGATCGCTGACGCCGTCGAGGTGCTCCCCGAGGTCCGCGACCACCTGCTCAAGCTCGACGAGCACGTGGCGGAGATGTCCTCGGAGGTCTCGCGGATGCGGCGCGGCGTCGACGAGCTCGGCGGCAAGGTCGACGCCCTGAACGGCAACGTCAACGGGCTCGACACCCATTTCATCGGGCTGCGCGCCGACATGGCCGGGCTCGACCGCCACTTCCGCGCGCTCCGCAGCACGCTGGCGCCGATCCAATCGGCGCTGACCAGCGTCGGCAAGCTTGGCGTCCGCCTCCGCGGCAACTCCGGCTGACGCAACCCCTCTGGGATGATCCTCGTACATGGGCGGGCGTAGTCGCTTCAACCTCCTGACCGTTCGCGGGATCCCCATCGGGGTCGACTGGACGTGGTTCGTCGTCCTCTTCCTGGTCATCTGGCTGCTGTCGGGCTACTACCGCGACGTGTTCGGCGACGCGCAGGACTCGACGATGCCCTATCTGCTGGCGGTGGCGAGCGCGATCGGCTTCTTCGGCTCGATCCTGCTCCACGAGCTCGGCCACGCCGTCGTCGCCCAGCGCAACAAGATCGGGATCTCCCAGATCACCCTGTGGATGTTCGGAGGGATGGCGACGCTGGAGCGCGAGCCGCCGAAGCCGGGGGTCGAGTTCCGGGTCGCGGCGGCGGGGCCGGCGGTGACGCTGCTGATCGCGATCGCCTCGCTGGCGCTCGGCTCGGCGCTCGCCGGTGGCGACTTCTGGGGGGTGACGACGTTCGACGAGAACGTCGACGTGTCCGAGGCCGCCGTCGTGCTCGCCTGGATCGGGAACATCAACGCGATCATCTTCCTCTTCAACCTGATCCCCGCCTTCCCGATGGACGGCGGCCGGATCGCGCTCTCGATCGCCTGGAAGCTGACCGGCGACCGCAACCGCGCCACCCTCTTCGCCGCGAACCTGGGCCAGGCGATGGCGGGGCTGATCATCGCCGGCGGCATCGCCCTGATCGCCTTCGGTGATGCGTTCAGCGGCATCTGGCTCGCGCTGATCGGCTGGATGCTGCTCAACGCCGCCCGCGCCACCGCCGCCCGCACCGAGCTCAACCAGAAGATCGGCGGGCTCCGCGTCGCCGATGTCATGGACTCCGAGCCGGTTGCCATCCCGGCCGACACGACCGTCGAGCGGGCGCTCGACGAGTACTTCCTCCGCTACCGCTGGCCGTGGTTCCCGGTCGTCGACGCCGCCCACCGCTTCGTCGGCCTGCTCAACCGCGGCACCGCCGACTCGGTGCCCGAGGTGAGCCGCGCCAGCCAGCGGGTCGAGGAGCTGCTCCCCGGCCGCGGCGGGTCGGTCGGAGTGGACGAGCCGATCGAGTCGCTGCTCGGCAACCTCGAGCTGCGCCGCCTCGGCGGCCTCGCCGCCGTCGACCCCGACGGCAACCTGGTCGGCGTCGTCACGTTCGAGCAGATCGGCCGCGCCCTGCGCAGCGCCGTCGAGGACGACGGCGACGCCCACCCCCGCGCCGACGTCTAGCCGGCCGGGTTCGCCTGCGCCCAGTCCGCTATCCGGCCGCTCCCCGCGATCGCCTCCCCGTCGTCGAGGAGGAGGACCGGAACGTCGCCCTGCCCCGTCAGGCGCTCGATCTCGGCCCGGGTGTCGCCGCGGCGGGTCCACGGCAACAGCTTGTAGCCGCCGACCCGCTTGATCTCGTACTCGTGGCCCGCCTCGTCGAGCGCGCCGGCGGCGCGCGCGCAGGGATGCAGGAAGCCGGGGCCGTTCTTCTCCATGCCGCAGGTGTAGAGGATCACGATGGCCATTCTCTCACTCGGTGGGCCCACGCGCTGGGTCAACGAGGGGAGGCGAGCCGGCCGGAGCCAACCGATGTCGTCCCATTTCGCGACACCGATGGGGGTCATCTCACTTCGACTACCGCCACGGTTCACAAGTGAGAAGACCCCCTCCCCCCCTTCCCCCGACCCCGGGCAGCGGCCCCGCCGCCGGGCTGGGGCCTGAGATACGCGGCTAAACCGACCTCAGCGCTCGGATTTCATCCGCCGCCCCGCGCCGCCGCGTCAATAGACTGGCGCGCCGATGCCCGACCACGACGTACTCGTCATCGGCGCCGGCCTTGCCGGCCAGCGCGCCGCCCTCGCCGCGGCGGAGGAGGGCGTGGACGTCGGGATCATCTCCAAGGTCCACCCGGTGCGCTCGCACTCGAACGCGGCCCAGGGCGGGATCAACGCCGCGCTCCACGAGGACGACAGCTGGGAGTCGCACGCCTTCGACACGATCAAGGGCTCCGACTACCTCGCCGACCAGGACGCGGTCGAGGTCATGTGCCGGGAGGCGCCCGACGAGCTGCTCCACCTCGAGCACATCGGCGTCACCTTCCACCGCAACGAGAAGGGCGAGCTCGGCACGCGGGCCTTCGGCGGCGCCTCGAAGGCGCGGACCTACTACGTCGCCGACATCACCGGCCAGGCGCTCATGCACACGCTCTACGAGCAGCTCATGAAGTACGCGGACCTGATCACCCGCTACGAGGAGTGGTTCACGACCGAGCTGGCGCTCGACGACGACGGCAACTGCGTCGGCTGCGTCACCCGCAACATCAAGGACGGCTCGATGGAGCTCTTCCGCGCGAAGAGCGTGATCCTCGCCTCCGGCGGCAACGGCCAGATCTGGCACCCGACGACCAACGCCCTGATCTGCACCGGCGACGGCATCGCGATGGCCTACCGGGCCGGGGCGAAGCTGATGGACATGGAGATGATCCAGTACCACCCGACGACGCTGGCGGGCAAGGGCTTCCTGATCACCGAGGGCGCTCGCGGCGAGGGCGCGCACCTGCTCAACGCCAACGGCGAGCGCTTCATGGAGAAGTACGCGCCGAACAAGATGGAGCTCGCCTCCCGCGACGTCGTCTCCCGCGCCGAGCAGACCGAGATCAACGAGGGCCGCGGCTTCCCCGACGGCACCGTCGCGCTCGACATCACCGTCGTCCCCCGCAAGCGGATCCACGAGGCGCTGCGCGAGATCGTCCTCGTCGGCCGCGACTTCGCCGGCGTCGACATCACCCGCGAGCCGATCCACATCAAGCCGGGAAACCACTACACGATGGGCGGCATCAAGACCGACATCTGGGGTCGCAGCAACATCCCCGGCCTCTACGCCGCCGGCGAGGTCGCCTGCGTCTCCGTCCACGGCGGCAACCGCCTCGGCGCCAACTCGCTTCTCGACACGCTGATCTTCGGGCGCCGTAGCGGCCAGGACGCCGCCGAGTACGTGCGCGGCCGCGCCCATGCCGGCTCGGTCTCACGCGCTCTGCTCAGCGACGAGGAGGCCCGCGTCGGCGCGATCCTCTCCCGCGAGAAGTCCGGCCGCCGCGTCTCCGAGATCAAGGCCGAGCTCGGCGCGACGATGGACTCCAAGGTCGCGGTCTTCCGCGACGAGGAGGGCATCGCCGAGGCGCTCGAGACGGTCCGCCGGCTCAAGGAGGAGGCCAAGAACTCCTGGGTGGACGATCGCGGGACGGTCTTCAACCAGGACGTGCTCGGCGCCCTCGAGCTCCAGAACATGCTCGATCAGGCCGACTCGACTTGCATGGCGGCGCTCGAGCGCCGGGAGAGCCGCGGCGCGCAGTACCGCACCGACTTCCCGGAGCGCAACGACGAGGAGTGGCTGAAGCACATCGACGTCGAGCTCAAGGACGGGGAGCCCGAGCTCTCGTACTCGCCGGTGACGATCACCGACTGGCAACCTCAGGAGAGGACCTACTGATGGCCGAATACACGCTCAAGGTCCGGCGCTTCCAGCCCGAGGCGACCGAGGACGACAAGCGCGGCGCCTACTGGGACGAGTTCGACGTCGAGCTCGATCCGACCCTCTCGGTGCTCGACGGCCTGCTCCAGGCCCGCGACGGCCAGGACGGCACGCTCGCCGTCCGCTGCTCCTGCCGGGCGGCGATCTGCGGGTCCTGCGGCGTCAAGATCAACGGCCAGTCGACGCTCGCCTGCAAGACCCAGATCGGCGAGGCGGCCGAGGAGGCCGCGCGGATCGCCCGCAGCGACGCCAGCGGCGAGATCGGCCGCGAGGGCGACGCCGCGCAGGCCGACGTCGCCTCCGCCGCCACAACGCCCGGTCCTGCCTCCGGAGAGGCGCTTTCAACCGGCCGAACCGGACGCGAAGCGGAGGATTCGGCCGGAGTTGGTTCCGCCGGCGTAATCACGGTCGAGCCCATGGGCAACATGCCGGTGATCAAGGACCTGGTGACCGACATGGAGTCGACGCACTGGGAGAAGTACCGCCGGGTCACGCCGTGGCTGCTCCCTGAGGGCCCGCCGCCCGAGCGCGAGTACATCGTCCCGGCCGAGTCGATGGTCGACGTCACCCAGTCGGTGGCCTGCATCCAGTGCGGCGCCTGCGTCTCCGCCTGCCTCTCGATGGAGGCCGACCCGGGCTTCATCGGCCCCGCCGCGCTCGCCAAGGCCTACCGCTTCGTCGGCGACCCGCGCGACGGGCAGACCACCGAGCGCCTCTACGACCTCGCCAACGACCCGCACGGGATCTACGACTGCACCCACTGCTTCTCGTGCATCGAGGCCTGCCCGAAGGGCGTTGCGCCGATGAACCAGATCATGCGCCTGCGCCGCCTCGCCGGCGACGAGCACGACATCCAGGACGTCAACAACGGCCGCAACCACGAGCTGGCGTTCGTGAAGATCATCGAGAAGAAGGGCACGCTCGACGAGTCGCTGCTGCTCCAGGAGTCCTACGCCCCCGGGATCAAGGGCAAGCTGAAGCCGACGCTGGCGTCGATGAAGGGCCTGATCCAGTCGATCCCGACCGCGATCCGTGGCATCCGAACCGGCAAGATGCGCTCGGTGCCGAAGCTGATCCCCGGCGTCCACCACAAGCTGCCCGACGGCGCCCAGGACCACGTCAAGCGGATCTACGAGAAGGCGGAGGAGAGCAGGATCGAGCTCAACCTCTACATCATCGGCGAGGGCGGCGAGGGCGAGGAGCTCCCCGGCCAGGGCGAGACGCCGGCCGGCGAGCTGACCGCCGCCGCCCAGGCGGAGGACGTCCAGTGAACATCACCATCATGGGAGGCGCGACGCGATGAAGCTCGCCTACTGGCCCGGCTGCGTCTCGCGCGGCTTCACCCCCGAGCTGCACGGCTCGATGGACCTCGTCGCCAAGTCGCTCGACATCGAGCTGGTCACGCTCGACCGCGCGAACTGCTGCGGCGCCGGCGTCATCGCCGAGCACAACCAGGAGCTCGCCGACACGCTCAACGCCCGCACCTTCGCCCTCGCCCAGGACACCGGCCTGGCGATGATGAACATCTGCTCGACCTGCCAGGGCGCGCAGTCGGAGTGCCAGGAGCGCCTCGACGCCGACTCCGCCTACCGCGCCCACATCAACGAGACGCTGAGCGGCGAGGGCCTCGCCTACACCAAGGACAAGGACGGCTTCACCAACAAGAACTTCCTCTGGCTGCTCGTCGAGGACATCGGCCTCGAGACGCTGAAGTCGAAGGTCAAGCGGCCGCTGACCGACCTCCGCGTCGGCCCCTTCTACGGCTGCTACGTGCTGCGGCCGAAGACGCGCCTCGGCTACGACGAGCACCCCGATCGCGACCTCTACCTCGAGCGCGTGATCGAGGCCCTCGGCGGCACCGTCGTCGACTACGACGGCGCCCGCCGCTGCTGCGGCTTCCCGGTCATCACGATGAACCGCGAGACGTCGCTGCGGCAGGCCGGCACCCACGTCGGCGACGCGATCGACGCCGGCGCCGACTGCCTGGTGACGCCGTGCCCGCTCTGCCACCTCAACCTCGACATGCAGCAGCCGGAGGCCGCCAAGGTCGTCGGCCGCGACCTCGGACTCGCCGTCCTTCACCTCCCCCAGCTCGTCGGCCTCGCCTTCGGCTACTCGCCGAAGGAGCTCGGCATGCCGAAGCACATCGCGCCGACGACCGCCGTCGACGACCAGGTCTCCGCGGTCACCGCCTAGCCGAAGGGCCGGAAGGTCGAAGCGCGACCGCGACCCGCTACCCGGCCAGCGCTCCCGCCAGCTGCCGCCGGGAGCTGATCTCGAGCTTCCGGGGGCGAAGGCCGGATTGACGCGCCAGTCGCACAGCTCGGAGTGCTCGCGGGCGGCGGCCAGGGCGGCGCGCAGCGCATCCTGCGCCGCCGCATCCCCCCGCAAGGGGGGCCGGGCGGCCCTCGGATACCCTCCTCGTGATGGCTGCGACCGCCCGTATGACCGCCTTCGCCGGTCCCCCTGCGGCCTAGGCCGTGCCCTTCCCTCCGGTCGCCGCGGGCGACGACGTGACCGCGACGATCCTCGCCGACCTGGCGATCGTCCTGCTGGCCGCGAAGCTCGGCGACGAGCTGTTCAAGCGGATCAACCAGCCCGCGATAATCGGCGAGATCCTCGCCGGGCTGCTCGTCGGCCCGGCGGTGATCGGGCTGGTCGAGCCGAGCGAGACGCTCACGGTCTTCGCCGAGCTCGGGGTGGTCTTCCTCCTGTTCTGGGTCGGCCTCGAGACGCGCGTGTCGGAGATGCGCGAGGTCGGCTCGACGGCGGCGTCGGTCGGGTTCAGCGGCGTGCTGCTTCCCTTCGTGGCGGGCGTCGGCGCCGGACTCGCCTTCGGCGAGAGCACCGCCACGAGCGTCTTCCTCGGAGCGGCGCTGGCGGCGACGAGCGTCGGCATCACCTCGGCGGTCTTCGCCCAGCTCGGGATCGTCGCCACCCGGCCCGCCCGGATCGTCCTCGGCGCCGCGGTGATCGACGACATCCTCGCGCTCCTGCTCGTCGCGGTCGCCGTCGGCATCGCCGGCGAGGGCGGCGTCGACGTCGGATCCATCCTCTTCACCGCGGCCCTCGCGATCGCGTTCGTCGCCGTCCTCGCGCTCGGCGGCACCGCGCTGATGCGGAAGCGGCCCCAGATGCTCGAGGCGCCCCGCTTCTCGGAATCGCCGCTGCTGCCGGCGGTGATCCTCTGCATCGGGATCGCGGCGGTCGCGGCGAACATCGGCCTCGCCGCGGTGATCGGCGCATTCCTCGCCGGGATGATCGTCGCCGAGACGAAGGAGGTGACGCCGATCGAGAGCGAGGTCGAGCCGCTCTACGCGTTCTTCCCGCCGTTCTTCTTCGCGTCGATCGGCATCGACCTCGACCTTGGCGAGCTCGCCGACGCCGACGCGCTCCTGCTGGTGCTCGGGCTGACCGTGCTCGCCGTGGCGACGAAGGGCCTCGGTTGCCTGGCGGGCGCCTGGCGGATGCGGGCGCGCGAGCGCGCGATCGTCGTCGCCGGGATGATTCCCCGCGGTGAGGTCGGGATCATCGTGGCGGGCATCGGCGCGGCCAGCGGCGTGATCGAGGAGGAGCTGTTCGCGGCGATCGTCGCGATGTCGATCCTGACGACGCTGATCGTGCCCCCGGTCCTGCGCCGGCTGGCCGCGGAGGCGGAGGTGGCAGCGTGACGATCGCGATCGTCGCCTTCGTCGTCGTCCTCGCGCTGATCGCGAGCGAGCGCGTCCACCGCACGAAGATCGCCATGATCGGCGCCGGGCTCGTCGTTCTCTTCGTCGGCGCGGGGTTCGATCAGGAGGCCGCGATCGCGGCGATCGACTTCAACACGATCGGCCTGCTGACGGGGATGATGCTGCTCGTCTACCTGACGCAGCAGACCGGCGTCTACGACTACCTCGCGATCCGGGCCGGCCAGCTGTCGGGGGGCCGGACGCTCGGCGTCGTCCTCAGCATCGCCTGCACGACGGCGCTGCTGTCGGCGTTCCTGGACAACCTGACGACGATCCTGCTGATCGTCCCGGTCACCTTCCTGCTGGCCGACGCGCTGGACATCGACCCGATCCCGCTGATCGTCATCGAGGTGATCTCGTCCAACATCGGCGGCACCGCGACGCTGATCGGCGACCCGCCGAACATCATCATCGCGGGCGCCACCGGAATCTCCTTCAACGACTTCCTCGTCAACCTCGCGCCGATCGCCCTGGTCACGTTCGTGGTCGTCCTCGCGGGCCTCTACGCCTACTACCGGCCGCGGCTCCAGGTCGAGGAGAAGAACCGCCGCTTCGTGATGGAGCTCGACGCCAAGTCCTCGATCCGCGACCCCGACGAGCTGAAGCGGACCGGGCCTGTGCTCGCGCTCACGATCGTCGCCTTCTTCGCCCACCAGGCGCTGCACGTCGAGCCGGCGACCGTGGCGCTCTGCGGCGCCGCCGCGGCGCTCCTGCTCACGAAGCAGAAGCTCGAGGACGTTTTCGCGGGAATCGAGTGGGCGACGCTGTTCTTCTTCATCGCGCTGTTCGTGATGGTCGGCGCGCTGGAGACGACGGGGGCGATCGACCACGTCGCCGACGCCGCCAAGGACCTGACCGGCGGCAACCGGACCGCCGAGCTACTCGGCATCGTCGGCATCAGCGGCGTCGGCTCCGGCGTCGTCGACAACATCCCCTTCACCACCGCGATGGTGCCGGTGGTCGACACGCTCGCGAGCGGCCACGAGGGCGACAACGCCTACTGGTGGGCGCTCTCGCTCGGCGCCTGCTTCGGCGGCAACCTGACGGTCATCGCCGCCGGCGCCAACGTCGCCGCGTCCGGCCTCGCCGAGCGCGCCGGGCGGCCGATCGGCTTCTTCCAGTTCCTCAAGATCGGCCTGCCGGTGACGGTCGTCTCCCTGCTGATGGCGATGACCTACGTGCTGCTGCGCTACGTGGTGCTATGAACGGAGAGCGAAATGCCTGATTCCATCGTCAAGACCACACTGCGCGAGATCGAGCCGCTGTCGGTCCACGACACGGTTCAGGACGCGATCCGGCGGATCCTCGACGCGGGCCTCCCGGCCCTGCCCGCGGTGAAGGAGGACGGGACCTTCGCCGGGATCTTCGGCGAGCGCGAGTTCATGACGGCGCTCTTCCCGGGCTACGTCGGCGAGCTCAAGTCGGCGGCGATGATCTCGCGCTCGATCGACGAGACGATCGAGCGGCGCGAGGGCTGCGGGGCCGAGGAGATCGGGGAGTACCTGACGACCGACCACGTCGTCGTCAAGGACGAGTTCTCAGACACCCAGCTCGCCGAGCTCTTCCTCCACCACCGGATCCTGATCGTCCCGATAGCGACCGACGGCCGGGTGCACGCGGTGATCACGCGCCGCGACTTCTTCCGCGAGCTCGCGCAGCGCTTCGTCGGCACCAGGGACGACGGCGCCCTCTAGAGCGCGGCGATCTCGGCGGCAGCGCGCTCGCCCGAGCGGATGGCGCCGTCCATGTAGCCGTTCCAGACCGGGCTCGTCTCCGCGCCGGCCCAGTGGATGCGGCCCTCCGGCTCGCGCAGGAGGTCCCCGTAGTCGGTCCAGGTCCCGGGGCCGAGGTGGGCGCCGTACCCGCCGCGGACCCACTCCTCCGCCGCCCAGTCCTTCTCGACGTACTCGAGCGGCTCGCGGGCGGCGGGCCCGAAGTAGGCGGCGAGATCGGAGAGGACGAGGTCGCGGCGCGCCTCGTGGCTGAGCCCGCCCGCGCGGCGCCCGTGGGCGCCCTCGAGGAAGCCGAGCAGCACGCCGCACGACCCGTCGGCCGGCGAGTTGTCGAAGGCGATCGCGAGCGGGCGCTGATCGCTTCCCGCCTGCCCCGACAGTCCCTCCTCGCGCCAGAACGGCCGCTCGTAGCGGGCCATGCACTTGATCACGTAGCCGGGCGGCATCCGCGCGTGGAGCTGGGCGCGGCGTGGCCCGAGCGCGGGCGCGAAGGAGATCCGCGGGATCACGACCGGCGCGACCGCGACGACAACGCGGTCGGCGTCGATCTGCCCCCAGTGCCCGCCGACGGTGACCCCGCTCGGCGACTGGATGATCTGGAGGACCGGCGAGCTGAGCTGGACGGCGTCCCCGAGCTCGGCCGCCATCCGCAGCGAGACCTCCTGCGAGCCGTCGTGGAACCGCGAGTCCTGAGCTCCGGACGTCGTGCTCGCGAGGTTCTCGAGGCTGCCGCCCGAGCGCAGGTAGAAGAGGAAGTGGAGCATCGAGACGTCGGCGGGCTCGGCCGAGAAGATCGCCTCGACGAGGACGGCGAGGAACCTCCGGCCGAGCCTCGTTCGCATGTTCCGGCGCGCCCACGAGGCGACGGTCTCGGCGTCGAGCCGCTCCGCGCCCGGCGCCTCCCACGGCGACTCGAGCGGGACCCGCGCCGACATCCGGTCGATCCGGGCCTGCGCGAGCCCGAGGTCCGCAAGGACGTGCGCCGGCAGCCCGAAGCGGTCGTCGGAGTAGCGCCGGACCTCGCCGCCGAGCTCGCTCAGGTGCTCGCCCTCGTCCCAGCTCGGGTACGTCCCGACGCCGAGCTCCTCCGCGAGCGCGATCAGCCGGTCCTGGGTCGGGCCGACCCACTGGCCGCCGAGCTCGACCACGGTGCCGTCCTCGAAGGAGTGATTCAGGGTCCGCCCGCCGACCCGGTCCTGGGCCTCGAGCACGACCACGTCGCGGCCGCGCCGGCGCAGCTCGCGCGCCGCCGTGAGCCCGGCGAGCCCGGCTCCGACGATCGCGACGTCTGCTTCGGCGGTGGGCACGGCGGCGAGCCTATCCCGGCCGGTACCAGTCGACGTACTCGCCGCAGGCCTCCTCGAGCGGAACGGTGCGGATCGCATCGGGGCCGAGCGGTGTCGCGGTCAGCGAGCGCAGGTGCGCCTCGTTCGGCGCGCGCAGGACCCGGGCGAGCAGGTTCGGGCGCTCGGGCTCGACCGAGACCTCGGCCTTCACCGGACCGTCGACGCTCACCTCGCCGACCGGGAAGGTGGGGGTCTCACCGCGGAAGTCGAGGTTGGCGGCGACGGTCTCGTCGAGCCCGAGGTCGGGCGCGGTCACGTGCAGCGGCCGGCGGCTGTCGTATTCGAGCGAGATCAGCCACTCGCCGGCGGCGGGGATCTCGAGCTCCTGGGTGGCCGGCGAGCCGTCGCTCGGCTCGTCCGTCGACCACTCCTCGGGGCCGTTGATGACCGGCGGCGGGTCCCAGATCACGGCTTCACCGCCGCCGCGGGCGAGCTCCCGGCCGGCGTCGGTCTCGCAGTCGAGGACCGCCCCCGGCTCGGTGCCCTCGTCGAGCGTCTTGCGGCTGCCGACGCTCCCGGCGTTGCGGTAGAGCACGTAGCCATCCGTCCTGACGACCTCCTCGTAGCTCGGCGGCACGCTCGAGGCCGGGCCGCCCGCGGTCGCGAGCACGTACTCGAACTTCTGCAGGTCCTTCGGGAGGACGGCGTCGACGTCGAACTTCTCGCCGCCGTTCTTTCCCTTCTTGAAGCGGGGCCGCAGGTCCTCGACGTCGTAGAAGTTGGTGACGACACCGCTGATCTCACCCGAGCCGCGGAGCTCCCAGCCGATGAAGTCGTCGCGTCCGAGGAACAGCAGGTCCTCGTCCTCGACCGCCTCGCGGACCGCGGCGAGCTGCGCGGCGTGCGAGTCGGGACCGACGGGGGCCTGACGGATCACCAGGAAGCTGGAGAGCGCCGCGCCGGCGAGGAAGACGGCGCCGAGCGCGACGGCCGGCCACGAGCGCGACCCCAGGGTTCCCCGCATCGCTACCGCCATGACCAGCGGGGCGGCGATCGCCAGCCCCTTGGCGGCGACGTAGGGGCTCCCGGCGATCGCGAGCAGCGCCCAGGCGGCGAGGGCTGCGAAGGCCGCCGCGGCGACGGCGACCCGCCTGTTGCGCAGCGCCGAGAGGATTCCGAGGCCGAGGGCCGCCAGGCCGAGCAGGGCGCCGAGGTAGAGCGCGGCCGTCGGCCCGCTGACGGCGTCGGCGGCGGTGCGGAAGTCGCCGGCCGGCCAGATCCCGAGGACCTCCAGCGGGGAGAGGGAGCCGCGGAGGTTGCCGAGCTGGGAGCCGAACCGGTCCGGATTGAGCGCGGAGATCCGGCTGAAGTCGGCGATCCGGCCCCACTCCTGCGCGGTGGCGACGAGCAGTACGACGAGCACGCCGGCGGCGTAGGGCCAGAAGCGGCGGACCCAGTCGTCGGGAAGAGTCGGCCGCGGCTTGACGAGCAGCGCCCGCCCGAGCACGACCGCGGCCCCCACCGCGGTGACCCACAGCAGCCCGGGCAGCGAATAGACGAAGAGCACCCCGGCGACGAGGACGCCGAGGGGAAGCACCCGAAGCAGGTCCCGGATCCTTGCGCGCGCGCTCCTCCCTTGGGCTGCATGCTCCCCGCTACTTGCCACCCGCTCGTCCTCACCCTCCCCTCGCAGCCCCACCAGCCCGGCCAGCACCATCACCAAGCCGATCAGCAGCAGCGCCAGCATCGGCTCCTTGAACGCGCCCTGGAGCAGGTAGGCCAGCCCGAGGTAGGCGAGGGCGACGGCGCAGGCGGCGATCGCGCGGCGGACCGGCGCGAGCCCTTCGAGCAGCCCGAGCGCGGCGATGCCCAGCAGCGACGCGAGCGCCACGGTGAAGCCGGCGAAGACGTCGACGAGGTCCGCGCCGGTGACCTCGGCGATGGCGGCGGCGATCGCGTGCGGCCCGATCGGATACCCGCCCTTGATGAAGCTGGGGACAGCGCCCGAGTAGTCGGTGACGTAGTCGGCGATGATCAGGTGCGAGGCCATGTCGTCGTTGACCAGGCCGGCGCCGAGGATCCCCACGTGGCCGGCGATCGCGAACGGGAGCGCCGCCGCGACGGCGGTGACGGCGATCACCGGGAGTACGAGCGGAAGGGCCTCCCCCGCCCCGCGGACGCGCCCGGGCAGGTATGCGGCCGAAGCGATCACGAGGATGCCGAGCGCGATGGCCGCGGTCACCCCGTGCCCCGGCAGGCGGATCGCGATCCCGCCGACCACGAGCAGGGCCGCGAGCCCGACGGCCGGCGCCGTCCACGAGGCGGTGGCGGGATCGCCGCGGCGCGCTCCGGCCGCCAGCGCAGCGAGCGCCAGGCCGACGACGAGCGACGCGCCGAGGACCAGCAGGAGGGAGACGAGCGCGGCGGTCATCGGAGCGGCGCCGCGGCGGCGCGGCGAGCCTGCTTCGCGCTCTCGGGCCGCTGCGGCATCGCCGCATGGTAGTCGCGGCCTGCCGGTGACCCGGGTGGCTGAATCGGTGAACTCGCACTACCGGCGGGCATATCGCCGCAAGTGTGCGCTCGAGGGCTTTCGGCGGGCGCTACCGTTGCCCCCATGCCCACCCAGCAGCTACCCGGCGGTGTCGTCCATGAGCTTCCGGCCGACCTGCGCGACGGATTGATCGCCAGCAGCACCGCGCTCGACGTCTGGCACGACATCACGCCGCTGGCGCGCAACGAGTTCATCTGCTGGGTCGAGGACGCGAAGAAGCAGGAGACCCGCGAGCGCCGCATCCGCCGGACCCGGGAGGAGCTCGAGGAGGGCATGCGCCGACCCTGCTGCTGGCCGGGGTGCTCGCACCGCGAGCGCAACGGCCGGGCCTGAGCGCGCACTTATGCCGCTATGGGCGGCTCAACCGCGCGCTGACGGCGGCTGCCGGCGCGGCTACACCGCGAGCGCCGGCTCAGGCACGCGCACGAGGTCGCGCTCGACGAGCACCTCGGCGACCTGGACGGCGTTGGTCGCGGCCCCCTTGCGGAGGTTGTCGCCGACGATCCAGAGGTTGAGGCAGCGCTCGTGGGAGGGGTCGCGGCGGATCCGGCCGACGAAGACCTCGTCGTGGCCGGCGACCTCGGTCGCCAGCGGATAGACGCCCTGGGCGGGGTTGTCGAGGACGATCACGCCCGGCGCGGCGGAGAGCAGCTCGCGGCACTCCTCGGGCGAGAGCGGGTCGCGGGTCTGGACGTTGACCGACTCCGAGTGGGCGCCGAAGACGGGCACGCGGGCGCAGGTTGCGGAGATGCCGAGCTCCTCCTCAACGCCGAGGATCTTGCGCGTCTCGGCCATCATCTTGCGCTCCTCGGTCGTGTAGTCGTCGCCGCCCTTGAAGGTCTCGACCTGCGGCAGCACGTTGAAGGCGATCGGGTGCGGATAGACCTTGGGCTTCGCCTGCTCGCCGGACAGCACCGCGCCCGACTGCGCCCGCAGCTCCTCGATCGCGCGCTGCCCGGTCCCCGAGACGGATTGGTAGGTGGAGATGACCAGCCGCTCGAGGCCGACCGCGTCGAGGATCGGCTTCAGCGCGACGACCATCTGCATGGTCGAGCAGTTCGGGTTGGCGACGAGGCCGTGGTGGGAGTCGGCGGCCTCGGGGTTGACCTCGCTGACGACGAGCGGCACCTCGGGGTGCATCCGCCAGTAGCTCGTGTTGTCGACGACGACCGCGCCGGCGGCGATCAGCTTCGGCGCCCACTCGGAGCTGACGGCGCCTCCGGCCGAGGAGATCACCAGGTCGAGCCCCTGGATCGACTCGTCGCCGAGCGCGCGGACCTCGACCATGCCCCCGGCGAAGGGCAGATGCTTACCCGCGGAGCGCGAGGAGGCCAGCGGCACGAGCTCTCCGACCGGGAAGCTGCGCTCGGCGAGGACCTCGAGGACCGTGGAGCCGACCGCCCCGGTCGCGCCGAGGACGCCGACGCGGAGGCCGGCGGCACTCATGCGTCCGGGACCTTGGCCCGGTGATGGACGCCGGTGGGCTCCTCGCGCTGGACCGACTCGGCGCCGAGGCTGAAGCTCTCGTGCAGCGCGCGGACGCCGTCGGCGACCCGGTCGGCGGAGATCACGCAGGAGATCTTGATCGGCGAGGTGGAGATCATCTCGATGTTGATCCCCTGCTCGCCGAGGACGCGGAAGACCTGGGCGGCGACGCCGGGGTGGCTGCGCATGCCGGCCCCGACGATCGAGACCTTGCCGATCCGCTCGTCGGTCGAGATCTCCTCGGCGCTCAGGCCCGTGGCCCGCAGGGCGTCGAGCGCGTTCGCGAGATCCTCGCGGGAGACGGTGAAGGAGAGGTCGGCGCCGTGCTCGGTCGAGACCGGCTCGTTCTGGATGATCACGTCGACGTTGACGTTCGCCTCGGCCAGCGCCGTGAACACGCGTCCGGCGATCCCGGGCTCGTTGGAAATGCCGGCGAGCGTGACGCGCGCCTCCTGCTCGGAGTGCGTGACGGCTGTGACTAGGGGGCGTTCCATGGTCTCGTCCTCGGAGGTGACGAGGGTACCGTGGCCCTGCTCGAACGAAGAGCGGCAGTGGATCGGGATGTTGTAGTTGCGGGCGTACTCGACGCTGCGCAGCTGCAGCACCTTGGCGCCCGACGCCGACATCTCGAGCATCTCCTCGAACGAGACGATCGGCAGCTTGCGGGCATCGGGGACGATGCGCGGGTCGGCGCTGAAGACGCCGCTGACGTCGGTGTAGATCTCGCAGACGCTCGCGTTCAGCGCCGCGGCGAGGGCGACGGCGGTGGTGTCGGAGCCGCCCCGTCCGAGCGTGGTCACGTCCTTGGAGTCGGTGGAGACGCCCTGGAAGCCGGCGACGAGCACGATGTTGCCCTCCCCGAGCGCCGCCTGGATGCGTTCGGCGCGGACGTCGATGATCCGCGCCTTGGTGTGCGAGGAGTCGGTGACGATCCCCGCCTGGGAGCCGGTCAGCGAGATCGCCTGGTGGCCGAGGTCCCAGATCGCCATCGCGCAGAGCGCGCACGAGATCCGCTCCCCGGTCGAGAGCAGCATGTCCATCTCGCGCGGGCTCGGGCGCTCGGAGATCTCGCTCGCCATCCGCAGCAGCTCGTCGGTCGTCTTGCCCCGCGCTGAGAGCACGGCGACGACCTTGTTCCCCTTCTCGCGCTCGGCGACGATCCGCGCCGCCGCGCGCTTCAGGTCCTCGGGCCCGGCGACGGAGGTGCCGCCGAACTTCATCACCACCGTCTCGGTGGCCGGTGTGGTCGCCGCTTCCATCGAGCGGGTCAGGATAGAGGCGCGGCCGCCCCGCGAATGGCGCGGTGCCCCCGCTACTCGACCTCGACGTGCGGGGCGATCAGCAGCTCGACCCCTCCGAGCTGGAGCGTCAGCGAGTCGTCCCCGTGGTGGATCGCGCCGCGATACACCTCCCGGTTGATAGACAGGGAGCCGCCGTCGTCGCCCGACTCGAGGCGGACGAAGATCGACTCGTTGTCGCCGGGCTGGCCGCCGCTCATCGACCAGCCGGCGCGGAGGACGCCGCCGAAGGTGGCGACCATGTACGGGCTCTCCCCGGCGGCGAAGACGTGCACCTCGACCCGCTTGCCGACGAGGGCGAGCAGGTGCGCGAGCGCGGCGTCGAAGTCCATGGGCGCAATTCTGCCGCCCGCCGCAAGTGGCCCGCGGCGCGCCGCCTATCTGATTCGATAGCCGCGAGATGCCCGGCCCCGGCCCCCTCTGGCTCAAGGCGGTCGCGATCGCGGTCGGGGTGGTCGTCATCGTCGTCGCGATCGTCCTGATCGCCGGCGGCGGCGGCGCAGGTGACGAGGGGGAGCAGCCCGCCACGACGACCACTCAGCCCGATGCCGCCGCGCGCGGCCCGGCGGGCGATCTGTCGCCGGACGAGCTCGTCGACGCGGTCATCCTCGCCGGCTTCGAGGGCTCCGACCCCGGCGCCGACATCGTCGGCGAGGTCAAGGACCACCGGCTCGGCGGCGTCCTGATCGGCTCCGGCAACTGGGCGGACGCGAAGGAGGGCGAGAAGCTGATCGCTGCGATCCGCAAGGCCGGCTCCGGCGGCGACGCCGACCCCCCACTGATCGCCGTCGCCCAGGAGGGCGGTCGCTACCGTTCGCTCGACGACCTGCCGCCGGCCGAGACCGAGCTCGAGATCGGCAACACCGGCGACCCAGAGCTCGCCGAGAGGTCGGGCGAGGAGACCGCGAAGGCCCTGCGCTCGGTCGGCGTCGACCTCAACCTGGCGCCGGTCGCCGACGTCGCCGCGGTCACCAGCCCAATCGCCGAGCGCACCTTCTCCGACGACCCGGAGCTGACCGCGGAGATGACGGCGTCCTACGTACGCGGTTGCGAGCGCGAGGAGCTCGCCTGCGCCCCCGCCCACTTCCCCGGCCTCGGCGCCGCCACCCAGGACACCGCCGTCGGCCCCGCGTCGGTCGGCCTCGACCAGGCGACGCTCGAGAACCGCGACCTCCTCCCCTTCCTCGCGGCATTCCGCGCCGGTGCCCCCGCCACCGTCGTCTCCCACGGCTTCTACGCCTCCGACCCCGTCACCCCCGGCACCCTCTCCCCCGCCATCGCCACCGACCTCCTCCGCAAGCGCGCCCGCTTCGACGGGGTCGCGATCAGCGACGACATCGGCGCCGGCGCCATCACCGCCACCGGAGATCCCGCCGACGCCGCCGTCGGCGCCCTGGCCGCCGGCATCGACCTGGTCCAGGTCGCCGATCCCGGTCAGGTCGAGCCGGTCCGCCGCGCGATCCGCGCGGCGCTCGAGGACGGGACGCTCAGCGAGGACCGCCTGCGCGAGGCGGCCGGCCGGGTGCTGAAGCTGCAGCGGCAGGTGGGCGGCTAGGCCGCCGCGACGATCGGCAGAAGCGGCGACGCCACCGCCGCTAGCTGCCAACCGTGGGAGCTAGCCTGTCCGCACGCCGTCGCAGTCCTTGCCGAGGCCGACCGGCACGATCGTCTCGCCGCCATCGACCTCGAGCCGGAGAGCAAGGCAGTGAGATCGCTCGTAGTGGAATCCCCCGGGGAACACGAACCAGCTGTACTCGGCGCAGGGCCCCGAGCCCTGCGGGCTGACCGTGACGCTCTTGGACGGGGGATCGGCGTGGCCGAACTGCCAGTTGGCGGTCACGTCCGCGGCGGAGGATGGAACGGTGAGGGTCACCGGTGCCGTCGATTGCACCTGGAGGCCGATCTTCGCGAAGCGCCCGTCGCCATGTGGCGTTGAGGGAAGCTCGCTTCCGAGCGGCATCTCCGGCGTCCCATAGCCGACGAGGACGACCCGGCTCAGCAGGACGGCGCCCGGCTCGGGCCCGAGCGTTGTGGCGATGCAATCGGCCAAGGGGTCCGGCTGGCTCTCCACCGGGCTGGACTCGGCGGGGTAGATCACGAACCACGCGATCCAGAGGGCGGTCGCCGCGCCCGAGACCTTCAGATAGCGCGTCGCGTCGCGCCAGTCATCCGGGGAGAAGCGGAAGGCGGCCCTCAAGGAGAAGACGCCGACGGCGAGCATGCCCGCGACAGCGACGGCCGCCAACGGCAATGAGCCGATCGCCTCGATCTTGGTCGACGTGCTGGCGGTGCACTCCAGCCGCTCGACGTCGCAGGGGGCGAAGACTCCTGACCCGAAGCCGAGTAGTGCGAGCAGGCCCATGAAGGCGGATGCCAGCAGCGCTGCGACGCCGGCGAACAGCGCCATGCGTTGCTTCCCCCCGGTGAAGTGCTCCTCCCCCACGCGCTGAGTATCCAGCCTCGGCGTCGGGACGGCGCCAGCTCGTGAGCGCACACTTTGTGGCCCGGTAGTCGGGCCAAAGTGCGATCTCACGGACCGCGCCGCCCCCGCAACGCCGCCTCCAGCTCCTCCGCCACCTCGGCCGGCTGCCTTCCCTCGGTGCCGACGACCAGGTCGACGCCGCCCAGGCCCTTCATCTCCTCCGCCAGCCGGCGGGATGCGTTGAGCAGGTCGGGCAGGCCGCCCCAGCCCGGCGGCTCGCGGGCGAGGATGCGCTCGCGGAGGGTCTCGGGCTCCGCCTCCAGTCGGACGACCAGCGTCCCCTCGGCGCCGATCGCGCCGATCGCGGCCTCGCGATAGTCGTCGTCCTCGAGCGTCGCGGTGACGAGCAGGACCGGCGTGCCGAGCTCGCGATAGGAGCCGGCGAGCATCCGCAGATGGGCGATGGCGCGGTCGCGGTCGATCGGCGGATACGAGCGCTCCAGCGCGTCGACCTCGATCATCGCGGCGTCCAGCCCGGCGTCGCCGAGGGAGTCGTGGAGCGCGGAGGCGACCTCGCTCTTGCCGGCTCCGGGTGGGCCGGTCAGGAGCAGGGCGAACATCGGCCGGCTAGAGGGCTCGGCGGCCGATCAGCGCGCGACCGAGCGTCACCTCGTCGGCGTGCTCGAGGTCGGCGCCGACGGGGAGGCCGCTGGCGAGGCGGGAGAGCTTGACTCGGTCGCGGAGGCGGTCGGCGATGTGGTGCGCGGTCGCCTCGCCCGTGGTCGTCGGGTTGGTCGCGAGGACGATCTCCTCGATGTCGTCGCCCTCCACGCGAGCGACCAGCTCCTCGATCTTCAGGTCCTCGGGATCGATGCCGTCGATCGGCGAGAGCGCGCCGCCGAGCACGTGGTAGAGGCCCCGGTACTCACCGGTGCGTTCGATCGGGATCACGTCCTGCGGCTCCTCGACGACGCAGATCAGGTCGCGGCGGCGGCGCGGGTCGGCGCAGATCGCGCACTGCGGACCCTCGGCGAGGTTGAAGCAGGTCTCGCAGAGGCCGATCTGCTCCTTCACCTCGCGGATCGCGGCGGCGAGCGCGAACGCGTCGGCGTCGTCGGAGCGGAGGATGTGGAACGCCAGCCGCTGCGCGGTCCTGCGGCCGATGCCCGGCAGCTTGCCGAGCTCGGTGATCAGGCGATCGACTGGGGCGGGATGCAACTAGGCCGCTGCGCCCTTACATGCCGGGCAGGCCGAGGCCACCCATCCCGCCGGTGATGCCGCCCATCTTCGCCTCCGCCCGCTGCTGGGCGGCGCGGATCCCCTCGTTGACGGCGGCGAGCACCATGTCCTGGAGCATCTCGACGTCCTCGGGGTCGACCGCGTCGGGATCGATCTCGATCGATTGGACGTTGAGGTCGCCGCTGACCTTGACCTTGACCATCCCGCCGCCGGCGCTGGCATCGACGACCTCGTCCTTGAGCTCCTCCTGCACCTTGGCCATGTCGGCCTGCATCTGCTGGGCCTGCTTGAGGATGGAACCCATGTCCATCCCGCCCGGTCCCGGTCGTCCTCGTGCCACTAGCTCGCGCCCTCCTTCAGGTCTGATTCCGGCATCCCCGGCGGGGAGCCCTCGGTTGCGGGATCGTCGCCGCCCACCACCTCCTCGGCGTCGAACTCGGCGACGATCCGGTCGACGATCGCCCCCTCGCTGACGTCCGGCTCCGCCGGCGCCTCGTCCTCGCCCGCCGCGCCCTCCGCGAGCGTGACGAACACCGGCCGCAGCGGCGCACCGAGCACCGAGCGAATCGCGTCGCCGAGCACGTCACGGCTGTCCTTCGCCTCCGCCTTGCGGCGGTTGAACGCGGCGCCGGTCGGAAAGCCGATCTCGAGCGCCCCCTGGGCGGGATCGACGGCCACCGGCCGCGCGGCGTCGAACGCCGCGGCGAGCAACCCTGCCCCGGCCTGCCGCATCTGCTCGATCACCGAGGGCCACATGCCGGCGACCCGGTCGAGGGTGAGGTCGGGGGATGAAGCAACGGGTGCGGGATCCGCAGGAGCAGCCGCGTCGGGAGCCGGAGCCGCTGCCTGAGGCGGCTCCTCCCGCCGTTCCTGCTCAGCGGTCTCGACCGCGCCATGGGCGACGGACGCGCCGGCGGGCGTGCTCTCGGGCCTCGGAGGCGTTGCCGGCGGTTCGGCGACCTGAGGCCGCAAAGCCGGCGCCGCTGCTTGCTGCTCGCTGCTCGCTGCTCGCTGCGCGCTCGGCTCTCCGCTACCCGCTACCCGCTGACCCTCCAGCCGCTCCAGCCTTTGCGCCATCGCCTGCCGCGTCGGGTCGATCTCGGGGCGGGCCGAGCGCAGGAGCGCAAGCTCGACGGTCATCCGCGCCTCGTCGCCCTCGCGGATCGCCGCGACCGCGTCGGAGAGGTTGTCGATCGCCCGCATCAGCGCGACCTCGCCGAGGCGCTGGGCCTGGTCGGCGAGCCGCGGCTCGTGCTCGGGGACGACGAGGAAGTGGTCGGGGATCTCGCCGATCGTCGAGATCACGAGGAGCTGGCGCAGGTGGGCGACGAGGTCGGCGGCGAAGCGCGCCGGGTCGCGGCCGGAGCGGGCGAGGTCGGAGAGGACGGTGATCGCGGCGCGCCCGTCGGAGGCGGCGATCGCCTCGGCGGCGGCGAACAGCAGCTCGGCGTCGGCGACGCCGAGCACGGCGAGGACGTCCTCGGTCGCGATCTCGTTCCCGGAGTAGGCGACGAGCTGGTCGAGCGTCCCGAGCGCGTCACGGAAGGAGCCGTTGGCGGCGCGGGCGATCGCGCCGAGGGCGCCGTCCTCGAGCGTGATCGACTCCGCCTCCGAAGCGCGGCGCAGGACGATCGCGATCTCCTCCGGCGAGGGCCGGGCGAAGTCGAAGCGCTGGCAGCGGTCGACGATCGTCGGCATCACCTTGTGCGCCTCGGTCGTGGCGAGGACGAAGACGGTGTTCGGCGGCGGCTCCTCCAGGGTCTTCAGGAAGGCGTTCCAGGCCTCGCGGGTGAGCATGTGCGCCTCGTCGAGGATGTAGACCTTCCAGTGCCCGCCCGAGGGCGCGTAGGAGACGCGCTCGCGGAGCTCGCGGATGTCGTCGACGGATCGGTTGGAGGCGGCGTCCATCTCGATGACGTCCATCGAGCCGCCGGCGGCGATCGCGACGCACGACTCGCACTTCCCGCACGGGGTCACGGTCGGCCCGTCCACGCAGTTGAGCGACTTCGCGAGGATCTTCGCCATCGACGTCTTGCCGGTCCCGCGCGAGCCGACGAACAGGTAGGCGTGGTGGACGCGATCGCGCTCGATCGCGTTCGAGAGGGTGCGGACGACGTGCTCCTGGCCGACGACGTCGGCGAAGGACTGCGGTCGATGGCGCCTGTAGAGGGACTGCTCGGCCACTGGGTCGGAGTCTAGAGGCGGCCCCCGCCCCGCCCCGGGCGCCGCCCCGGCCTCTCCGGACGATGCGGGAAACTGCCGCCCCATGCCCTCGCCGATCGGCCTCGAGAAGGCGCCGCCCCGCGCCGTCCTCCGCTTCGGGCTCGCCCTCCGGCGGCTCCTCCACCGCGCCGGCGAAGCCCTCGTCCCGCCCGAGGTGCGCGCCTACGAGCTCTCGACCTCGTTCTTCGTCACCCGCGTCGCCGGAGCCCTCGTCGAGCTCGGAGTGATCGACGCGCTCGGCTCCGAGCGACGGTCGGCCGACCCGCTCGTCGCCGGCGTCGACATGCACATGCTCGCCGAGTGCGACGGCGGCCGGCAGCGCTCGGCGGCCGAGCTCCAGGCGCTCCTGCGCGAGGCCGGCCTGCGGCCCGGCGAGGTTCGCCGCGCCGGCCCCGTCGGGTTCGTCGAGGGGGCTGCGGCAGGCGCCGCGGCGTGACCGGGCTCGCCGAGCACGACGGCTTCGCGCTCGACCTCGACGGCGTCGTCTGGCTCAGCAAGGAGCCGATCCCCGGCGCGCCGGAGGCGGTCGCGACGATCCGCGAGCGGGCATCGACCGTCTTCCTGACCAACGACCCGCGCAGCACGCGCGAGGAGGTCGCGGCCAACCTCGAGCGGACCGCAGTGCCGACGTCGCTCGACGACATCGTCACCTCCGCCTCGGCGACCGCGGAGACCCTCGCCGCCGAGCGGCCCGGGATGGCGAGCGCTCTGGTGCTCACCGGGAGGGCTTCCGCGGCGGATCTCGACGCCGACCCGCCCGTTCGGCCCGACTTCGTATTCGACGATCTCGCTGCACTTGCCGCTGTTCTGAATGGCTAAAGACGCGGCCCTCGGTTAGACGCTATGGTCGTTTCAGACGGCACAAGTGGCCACGAGGAGGAAGCGCCTATGCCATTCGCCGCATGCCCAACCTGCAGCCAGCAGAACTTCCTGAAGGCGGAGTCCGAGCGGACGCTCAAGTGCGTGCGCTGCGGTCAGGTCTTCTGGGTCAAGGCCGCGAAGCCGCCGGTCACGGCGCTCGCGGCCGCCGCCAAGGCTCGCTCGGCTCTGCGGAGCCGCCACGGGCCCGCCGCGACGGCCTGATCCGGAGCCCGCGCCGCCGCGGGATGCGAGCAAGACAATCCGATCAGTCGCGCCGCGCCGGCTTGACGCGCGGGCCGATCCGCTGTACCGGCCGGCGCCGGCTGATGCGTCGCTGCCGGCCGGTGCTGGCTCGGCTTGTCTCGCCTCCTCGGTCGTCGCTCAGGACGACTTCTTGCCGCCCTTGCGCTGGCCCTCCTTCGAGCCGCCGCCGCTGCCGCCGCCGGAGCTCTTGCCGCCCTTCTTCGAGGCGTTCGGCGTGTT
Organism: uncultured Solirubrobacterales bacterium; assembly: GCA_963823565.1. Taxonomy (GTDB): domain Bacteria; phylum Actinomycetota; class Thermoleophilia; order Solirubrobacterales; family 70-9; genus RHKX01. Next base: position 546,730 of record CAWGLR010000001.1, read on the forward strand.
GGCGATCTTCGCGGCCCGCGACTTGCTCATGCCCTTCTTGCGCAGGCCCTCGTACTGCTTGTCGTCCTTGACGCTGGATCCGTGGTCCTTGGCCATCGCAGCCCTCCTCTGTGAGTTACCACCGGAGGAATGCCCGGCACAACCCGGTTCATTCGCGCGAGGGGGCGGCTGGTGCGTCGAGCGTCGCCCGAACTGCCCTACCCTGACCGCATGCGCCGCCTCCTCCTCCCCGCCCTGCTGGCAGCCTGCCTGCTGGCCTTGGTCGCGGCGCCCGCCGGCGCGAAGCCGGCGCGGCTCCAGGCTGCGCTGGACGAGATCACGGCGAACCCCGCGGGCCCGCCGGGCGCCTCCGTCCTCATCCATCGCGGCAAGCGCAAGACCTACCTCGAGAGCGGAGTCGCGAACCTCGGCAGCGGGGCAGCCCCACGGCCGGCGCTGCGGATGCGGATCGCGAGCATGGCGAAGGCGTTCAGCGGCGCGGTGGCGCTGCGGCTCGTCGACGACGGGAAGCTCCACCTCGACGACACGATCGAGGAGGTCCTGCCGGGGCTCTGGCCGCTCGCCGGGGACATCACGCTGCGTCAGGTCCTCCAGCACACCGCCGACCTGCCCGACTACATCCGCGACCCGGAGTTCATCGCGGTGCTGCAGTCCGACCCAGCTCAATACCTGACCCCGGAGCAGCTGATCGAGTTCGTCTCCGACCGGCCGCCGAAGCCCGCCGGCGGCGGCGCCTACGAGTACTCCGACAGCGACAACATCATCGTCGGGCTGATGGCCGAGGCCGTGACGGGGCGCTCCTACGAGTCGCTGCTCCGCCGCCTCGTCTTCCGGCCCGCCGGGTTGAAGCACACCTCGCTGCCCGCCACGGTCGCGATGCCGCGGCCGTTCATGCACGGCTACACGATCGAGAACGGCGTGCCGGCCGACGACAGCGAGCTGATCAACCCGGCGCTCGCCTGGGCCTCCGGCGGCATCGTCTCGACGCCGCGCGACGTCGTCCGCTTCTTCGGTGCCTACCTCGGCGGGAAGCTCTTCGATCGCAAGCTCCAGAAGGAGCAGTTCGATTTCGTCGCCGGCTCCTCCTCGCCGCCCGGACCGGGCGCGAACGATGCCGGGCTCGGCGTCTTCCGCTACCGGACCCGCTGCGGCACGGTCTACGGCCACACCGGCTCGTTCCCCGGCTACCGGCTCTTCGCGGCCTCGACCCGGGACGGCGAGCGGACGATCTCCTTCTCGGTCAACTCCCAGATCGTCCCGCCCGACCAGGGCGACCAGGACGTGGCGAAGGCGATCCGGCGGGCGCAGACGCTCGCCGTCTGCCACCTGCTCGACGGCTGAGCGAGGCAGCGGCCGGCCGTCCTGCGCTGACTTGGGCGGTCAGATCAAGGAAGAGGCGGCCGCCGTGGCCTCCGGCCACAAGGCCGCCGATGACGCCGAGCTGGCCAGCCCAAATCGGCGCCGTCCTGCCCGCGATCAGCCGCAGGCCGAACGCGGGCAGGACCGTGCGGCCCGCCTTTGAAGGCGAGCCCCCGGGCGTGCCCGCCGTGGCTGGCTCGGGTCAGGCTGATCCGCGGCGCTTGCGGGCTGACGCTTAAGGCTGCTTCCTTCCGGACCTGACCTGGTTCGCGGGCTCACATCGCGCGGGACCTGGCCGTCAACGCTGCCCGCGGCGTACTGGCCCCGAAGGCCGGATCCTCGGGCGGGCGTTCAGCCCCGCTAGAGCGGATTGCGGGTTCAGGGTGCCGCTAGAACCCCGCTCAGCACGGTCCGCGGGGGATCGTACCGGTCCCGGGGCGTAGCGGCTAACCGCTCGCGGCCTGGCGCGCCATCCGCAGCTCGGCGCGGACGGCGTCGAGCTGGTCGGGGATCTGCAGGCGCCGCTTCAGCACCGCGATCGCCTCCCCGGGATTGCCGGTCAGGCGCAGCGCCTGGGCGTAGTTGAAGAGCGCGTAGCCGTACTCGAGGTCGGTCGAGCCGGAGGGCCAGGAGGCGACGGCCCGCTCGAGGATCGGCAGCGCGCCGGCGGGGTCTCCGGACTGCAGGAGCTCGTAGCCCTGGGCGTTGAGCTCGGATCCCTGCGCCGGGTCGGACGACGGGTCGGCCGCGGGCACGCCCTCGCTGGGAGCCGGCGCGGCGTCGGCGGGGTCGGCCTCGACGGTGGTCGTCGCCTGCTCGGTGACGGTGGTCGTCTCGGGCTCGGCGGTGGCCGAGTCGGCGGCGCCCTTGTCCTTGCTCTTGGCCGGCTTCGCCGCCATCGTCTCGCCGCCGTCGTCCCCCCCTCCGCCGAGGATCGCGAAGGCGAGCGCGGCGATCAGCAGGGCGCCGACGATGCCGCCGGCGATCATCCCCCAGGGGCGCTCGCGCTGGGGCTCCGAGGGCGGCGGCAGCGGGAACGATCCGCGCGGCGGCGTCGGCGGCGAGACGATCTCGCGCACCGAGCTCGGCTCCTCCTCTTCCTCCCAGTACTCCTCGTCTTCGTCGAGGGCGACCTGCTCGGTCGGGATCACGACCGGGCGGCGCTCGATCAGCTCGAGCGCCTGCTCGGCGTCGGCGGGGCGGGCGGTGGGGTCGGTCTCGGTCAGGGCGTCGACGAGGCGGAAGACCCGATCGGGGTCGCTCTCGGAGAGCTGCTCGCCGAGCAGGACGCCGACGGCGTAGAGGTCGGAGCGGGCGTCGGCGCGTCCCCCACGCTTGATCTCGGGCGCCAGGTAGGAGGGGGTGCCGACGACGTGGCCCTCCGCGGTCAGCGTCGGCGAGCCGGTCGACTGGGCGATGCCGAAGTCGGTGAGGAGGATGCGGCCGGCGCTGTCGACGAGGACGTTGCCGGGCTTGACGTCGCGGTGGACGATCCCGGCGGCGTGGATGTGGGCGAGCGCGTCGAGCAGGGCGCGGGCGAGGTCCTCGGTGGCCGGGGCCTCATCGCGGGCGCGGAGCTCGGCGAGGTTGGCTCCGTCGATGTACTCGCTGACCAGGTAGGGGCGGTCGCCCTCGCTGCCGTAGTCGTAGACGGAGACGAGGTTGGGGTGGCTGAGCGCGGCGGCGGTCTGCGCCTCGCGCTCGAAGCGGATCGCGAACGACTCGTCGGCGCTCAGCGTCTCCGACGGCATCTTGATCGCGACTGGACGCGCGAGGCGCGTGTCCCGGCCCAGCCAGACGGTGGCCATGCCACCGCTTCCCAGCCTGCGCTCGAGCACGTAGCGCCCCGCGGCAATTTGCGATCCCTGCGTGAATAGGGTGATCGTCACCGCGCCCGCAGGCTAGGGGTTTCGCCCGCGGCTTTCAGGCAGACCCGGGCGCAAGGCAGATCCCACGGGCGTCCAGGCGGCCTAAACGGATCGCCGAGAACCTCCGAGGTCTGGAGGGAGCAAGGATGCTTACGACGCGCAGGAACAGATTCCTCGCGGCCATCGCAACGGCCGCAATTTGCCTCTCGGCGGCGGCAACCGCCGACTCGGAGATGGTCAGCGAGAAGATCTCGCGCAACGTCTGCCTGACCACGGGCGGCGGCAAGATCGTCCCGATCCCCGGCTTCCCCGGCGAGCGCATCGACCGCCGCCTCCTCGACGACATCCGCGTCCTCCGCCGCAAGTACAAGATCTTCATCACCGACGGCTACTCCGGCGACCCAGTCCACGCCGCCAACGGGGAGCACCCGATGGGCCTCGCGCTCGACATCGTCCCCGACTTCGACAGCGGCGGCAGCTGGCGCCTGGTCACCAAGCTCGCCAAGTGGGCCGAGCCGCAGCAGAACCAGCCCCGCTCCCCCTTCCGCTGGGTCGGCTACGACGGCGACTCCGGCCACGGCCGCGGCAACCACCTGCACCTGAGCTGGAACCACTCCGAGACCAAGCCCGGCCGCAAGGCCAGGAGCGTCTACACGCTGCGCTGCCCCGGTGAAGGCGGTGGGAACGGCGGTGGTGGGAACGGCGGTGGTGGGAACGGCGGTGGCAACGAGGGCGGCTCCGGCGGCGGGAACGGCGGCGGCGAGGGCGGCTCCGGTGGCGGCAACGGCACGCCGGAGGAGCCGACCCCGAGCGGCGGCATCAAGCCCGGAGGCGGTGGCAGCACCGCCGGCGGCCTCAGCGCCCGCAAGCTCCAACGCGAGATGAAGAGCCAGGCCGCCGACCCAGTCGTCGAGACCGGCGGCGTCGGCCTCCAGTCGCGCTGACCGCGCCGGCGACGGCCGCTAGCTCAGCTCGCGAAGCACCCGGCAGGGGTTGCCGGCGGCGACCACGCCCGCCGGCACGTCGGCCGCGACCACAGCGCCAGCGCCGATGATCGATCCGTCGCCGATCGAGACACCCGGGCAGACGATCGCCCCGCCGCCCAGCCAGACGTCCGCCCCGACTGAGATCGGCCTCGCCAGTTCGACCTTCGCGGCTCGCCGGGAGACCTCACGCGGATGGTCGGCGGCCAGCAGCTGCACCCCCGGCCCGACCTGCGTCCGATCCCCGATCGACACCGGCGCGCAGTCGAGGATCACGCAGTTGAAGTTGAGGAACACGTCCCCGCCGATCGAGATCATGTCGCCGTAGTCGCAGTGGAACGGCGGCTCGACGAAGCTGCCGGCGCCGAAGGCCGCGAACAGCTCCCGATACAGCTCGCCGCGCCGCTCCTCGTCGAGCTCCGCGTTGATCCGGGCGGTCAGCTCCCGCGCCCGCCGCCGGCCGCCGACCAGCTCCGGATCGAAGGCGTCGTAGGGCTCGCCGGCGACCATCTTCTCCCGCTCGCTCACCAGCGCCATCCTCGCAGCCGCCCGCCCCTAGAATCGGCGCACCCACCGAGGGCGCGTAGCTCAGTGGGAGAGCGCTCGCCTCACACGCGAGAGGTCGCTGGTTCGAAACCAGCCGCGCCCATCGTCGAAAGCCCTGCTAACCGCGGGGTTTTCGTCTTTTTCGGGAGCCGCGATTTCGTCGCCCGGAGGCGCTGATTGGGCACCAGTGCCCAATGGACGGGTCGAAGCGGGCCATTCGACCCCCTCGACGAGGGCCTCGAGCCGCTCCTTCTCACCCTCGCCGCGGAACATCACCTGGGCGTAGATCGAGAGCGTCATCTTCGGATCGGCGTGCCCGACCTGGGCCATCACGTAGGGCACGTCCTCGCCGATGGCGAGCACTAGGGAGATGAAGGTTCGCCGCATCGAGTGCGGCGTCAGCCCCTCGGGCAGCGGCGCCAGCCCGCGCTCGGCTAGCAGCTCGTCGGCTCGCTTGACCGAGAGCGAGAGGACCCGGTTGCGGACGTTGGAGGAGTTCTGGCGTTGGCCCGTCTCGGTCGGGAACACGAAGTCGGTTTTGGCAGCGAGGGAGGCATGGGCCTTCAACGTCGAAAGCTCCTCCCGCAGGACCGGAAGGAGATCGACCTGGCGGATGCCTGCATCGGTCTTCGAGTCGCGGACCCAAAGCCGGCCACCGGCGAGGTCGACGTCGCCCCAGCGCAGGGACAGCGCCTCGCCGATGCGGAGGCCGGCGAACAGCAGCGTCGAGAGCAGCGCGGCGCGAGGGATCGCACGGCGGTCGACGCGAGCTTCGGCGTCGAGCTGGCGCGCCGCGGTGATCAGAGCCGCGATCTGGTCGGCGCGATCGAGCGTCGTCCGGACCGGTCGGCGCTGCTTCAGTCGCCGCCGCCGGCCGCGGGCCGGATTCCGGTCGATCAGCTCCTGCTCCATCGCGACGTCGAGGACCTGGGCGAGCCGCTGGATCGTCTTGTTGATCGACGTGGCCCCGAGCCGCCCCTCGCGAACCTTGAGCTGCCGATAGCGGTCGACCTCGGCGATCGTGATCTCCGAGAGCCGGTGCGAGGCAAAGTAGGGCAGCAGGTGATTGCAGAGCTGCCACTCGTAGTCCTGCAGCGTCGTCGCCCGGACACCCTCGTCCTTGAACGCCTCGAACCATTCGGAGGCGAACTCGTGAAAGGTCGGCTCCTCGATCGTCTCGTCGGTCGCCGGCAGAGGAGGTCGCCAGAGCTCCCGGCGAACGTCCGCGAGCACGTTCTGCAGCTCCTCCTCCGCCTTCTGCCGCGTCCATCCGTTGCGGTTCGAGCCGAGCGTCAGATAGCGCCGCTTGCCGTAGGCGCGGAACCGGAGCGCAAAGATGATCGCCCGCCCGCGGCGACGCTCGAGGACTGTCCCTGTAGCCCGAGCTGCCATCACATCGGAGGGTACCTCCGCCGGCGAGAGCTGTCGCGATTTCGCCGAGTCGCTCATCCGCTCGCCCGCCCCCGGACCGGAAGCAACTCAGCGCGACGTGGCGATCGGCCTCGAACCAGCCGGCGGGAGGCCGGCTCTTCGGGCCCAGGTTGCCGGCCAGGGTCGCCAACCGCGAGCCGATCGCCAAGTCGCGAAGGATCGAATCGCAGCCGAGCGCGGGGCCCCTCCCCCATCCTCACCGCCCCGAGCTCGTCAGCCTTCTCGTAGACCGTCCCCCGACTCAGCCCCAGCCGCCTCGCCACCTCAGCCGCATCAATCATTCCCTCGCCGACATCCCGCTCTCGCCGCAGTAGCTCGACCACCCGCGCCGCAATCTGCTCGACCTCCCGCTCCCCGACGATCCATTCCGACCCCCGTTCCCCGCCGCTCTGCCTTCTCTCTTCCACATCTCCTATGGGCCACCGGACCTCAATCCGTCTCACCAACCTCGCCCGTCCACCCCGAATCTCTCCCCCCTCAGGCCTTGCCCGGATCGCTGCCGACCCCATGCACCCACCCCCTGCTTCTTCCTTCTGGTGGGTGTGTGGGGTCGGCAGCGAGAGGAGGGCCCGCCAACCGCATCAGCAAGCCAGAGAGGGGTGGACGGGCGGTCCATGCTTTCGTCCACGGCTCGATCCTGGCCTGCGCCGCGGTAGGGAGTCGGTTTGCACGGGAAGCGCTACGAGTGCCAGTGCTTCTCATTCTCGCGCGAAGGAGCAGCGATGGCAGCCACCGATATAACTGCCTCATGAACGTTCGCTACCCGTCGCCCCAGGGGGGCGTTGCCGCGTCTCCCAGCAGCGGCAAGCCGCGTTACGCTAATACGCTAAGGGTCGATGACTGTCGCCGGTGCCGAACCCAACTGGGTCGATCTCGTTGGCTTTCAGCACGAGCGGGTCCACACGGGCGTGCTCATGTGGATGCTCGACGAAGCGCGAGACGAATCAGTCCGGTGTGCGGCTGCAAGCACGACTGTCGGGCGCCCGGTGCAGGCGGTTTTATGGGCACAGGCCGAGGCGAAGGCCGCCGGGGCGGCTGGAATCTCTGACCTGGTCTTCGCGGCTCGTTTTCGCGAGGGCGAGCGAGAAGTCGCGGTGGAGACCAAGGTCGACTCCTTGTGGCGTATCGGTCAACTTGAGAACGCCGTGGGCGAAGATGGACTCGGCGTGCTCCTCGCCCTCGGCTGCCAGGCGCTTGCATTAACTGAAGCCGACCTGCCTGAGAGGTGGCATCTCTGCGATCTAAGTGATTGGCTCTCGCTCCTGACCGAGCTTGCCGACGCAGGATCCTTGCCCCGGGCGATCGAGGACTACAGGATCGCCATTGCCAGAGAACATCACGATCACCACACAGCGCGATCGTTGGCAGGTCGAGGAGAGTTGCCACGGGAGGAGCTCGTGGACCGCCGAGGCCCAAAGCTCGCGCAGTGGGCCTACTTCGGAGCGTTTCTCGACGAGGTGCCAGCAGCGGAGCGCAGATGGTGGCTTCGCGACGCACGCGTCAGCGGCCCCCTCCTCGGCCTTTGGCTTGAGGAAGACCTTTCGTCGAATCCAGCGGCCGAGATCTATCTCCAACTCATGGGCCACGGCGCCGGCGGTCGGGAGATTGCGGTGAAGGTCAGCGCTCCGCCAGCCCGCCTTGGCGCGCTCAGGGACGCGCTTGCACAGACGTTGGACGCCCATGTTCCCGGGCTCGCCGAACCGCGTCGAAGCGCGGGCGCGAATGCCAAGTCGTGCACGGTCAGGCGAAAGCAGCTCAGCGGCCTTAAGCCAAAGCAAACCGCCGAACTCGTGCGGCACCTAGAACAGGTCATCGCGGATGCCGCAAAGGACGTTTTCAAGGCGGCAACGTCACCAACGTAGCCACGGCGCGAGGGTCGGACTCCGACCCGCCCCTGTCCTTCTTGCGCTGAGGTGAGAAGGCCACGGGAGCTCGCCGGGGATACGGCAGCGGCTCCCCTTCGCGCGAAGGGGAGCCAAGCGCCTTGCCTATTGGGTGGCCACGATTGTTCTCATCAGCGGCTGTGAAGGCGCTACGGAGTCGGAATTGCCCATACGATCAGTCAAGTCGTCTGAAGTGGTGTAACTCACTCGTCGGCTCTTCATGCGGCTTGTAGCTGGGCCACCTCCTCAGGTCTCTCCTCGCTCTGCTCCTCGAGGAGCAGAGCGAGGGATTCGGCCGAGAGGTAGCGGCGGCCGACCAGCCACTCGTCGTTCTGCTCGATTAGCAGCGCTCCCGTCAGGCGGATCGCGGAGGCGTCGTTGGGGAAGATCCCGACGACGTCGCTTCGCCGACCGATCTCCTTGTTGACCCGCTCGAGCGGGTTGGTCGATCTGAGCTTGCGCCAGTGCGCCGAGGGGAAGCGGTAGAAGGCAAGCAGGTCCTCCTCGGCGACCTCGAGCAGCTCGGCGACCTTCGGGACCGAGTGCTGGAATCGCTCGAGCACCGAGCTCGTCCGCTCCTTCGCCTGGTCGAGATCGCGGGCGTCGAAGATCTCGCGCAGCGCCGCCGAGACCAAGCCGCGCTCGCTTCGCCGGCAGTGGCCGTGCATGTTGCGAACGAAGTGGACCGTGCAGCGCTGCCAGGGGCAGCCGAGGATCCGCTCGATCGCCTTCTTCAGCCCCTGGTGCTCGTCGCTGATCGCCAGGCGAACCCCCTCGAGACCGCGGCCGACCAGCGATCTGAGGAACTCGATCCAGAACGCCTCGGTCTCGACCTCGCCGAGCGAGATCCCGATCACCTCGCGGCGGCCGGAGTCGTGGACGGCGTAGGCGACGACCAGGGCCTTCGAGCGGACGCTGCCGCGGTCTCGGACCTTGAGGTGTTTGGCGTCGAGCCAGAGGTAGGGAAAGGCGCCTTCGAGCGGGCGCTCGCGGAACGCCTTGACCCGCTCGTCGAGGCCCTTGCAGAGCGCCGAGACCCGGTCCTTGCTCATCGAGATCCCGAGCTCGTTGACGAGCCGGTCGACCTTTCTGGTGCTGACCCCGTTGACGTAGGCCTCCATGACAACGGCCAAGAGCGCCTGCTCGCAGGGTCGGCGCGGCTCGAGGAAGGAGGGAAAGTAGGAGGCGCCGTCGCGCTTTCTCGGAACCGCGAGGCCGATCTCTCCGACCCGGGTCTCCCAAAGCCGCTCTCGGTAGCCATTTCGGTGCGTCGTCCGCTCGCTGCTGACCTCGCCGTGGGCGGCGCCGATCTCGGTCGTGATCTCGGCCTCCATCAGCTGCGCGGCGACCATCGCCACCGCTTCGCGGAGGAAGTCGGAGTGCTCGTCGCAGATCGTCTTGGCGACGACCTCAGGGGTCGTCATGCTTCGGCTCTCGGCCATCGTGGTGTCTCCTTCGTCAGTCGACTTGCTGGTCAACCGACGAGTCTGGGGCCCGCGGTGGCCGGAACCTCTTCAGGCCCTCAGCTCGGGGGCGTTACACCACTTGTAGCGACGTGACCAGAAGGCTCTTCTCGGCCCTGCCCTGGCGCTAGCGCCGCGCCACGCTCAAGCAGTACCGTTGGCCTATCAGACAGCGTCGAAGGCTCCACACTTGGCTATGCTTTTTCGTGAGCGCCGCCGTCGCAACTCCGGTTTGGCTGGTCGATGCCGGCGATTCGCCGTATCACGGAGTTCTCCGCGGCGCCGGCGCTGCACTGATCGCGCTTACTGCAGCCACGATAGCTATGCGCCTCCAGCGCGGTGACGCGCGCGACCTTACTGCGCTTGTCGCCGTTGCGGCACTCGGGGCGGTCACCCCACTGCTCGTGGTGCTCCTTGCGTTGGTCCTCCAGATTGGTAGCGGTTACGAGTTCTGATCAATGGCGTTACCGGCCGATTCGACGGGTTACGGTCGCGCTCCGAACCCCGTCGCTGCCAAGTGCGCTAACCATCACCTTCAGCCCGCGAGTGGTACGCACTCCCGTCTGAATCCTGATCACGCCGTGTCGCCTCGGCGCGGCTCGGTCCACAGAGCGGGGGGGTCGGCTGTCGTCAGTGCGATCGGTGCTCACTAGCAGTCGAGGCCAGCGTTTCGGCGCCCTAGCATCGACTCGATAGTGGAGTGGACCTGACCCGCTTTCGTGGACACTTGATCGCTGGGGCCGTAGGCCTCAGCGAAAGGAGGCCAAGTGCCGCGAACACGACCCCCATATCCGCCCGAGTTCCGAGCTGAGGCGGTCCGCCTCGCCAAGAGCTCCGGCGAGACGATCGCCCGGGTCGCCAAGGACCTCGGGATCAGCGACCAGACCCTGCGCAACTGGGTCGCCCAAGACGACGTCGACGCCGGCAAGAAGAGCGGTCTGACAAGCGACGAGCGGACGCGGATGCGCGAGCTCGAGCGCGAGAACCGAAAGCTCCGCGAGGAGCGGGAGATCCTGAGAAAAGCCGCGGCCTTCTTCGCAGCGGAGACCGGGCGGAGATAGCGGCCGTGCATCGCTTCATCGCCGCGGAGAAGGTGAACCATTCGGTCGCGACCCTCTGCCGGGTGCTCGAGGTGAGCCGCTCCGGCTACTACGCAGCCCAGCGACGGCCCGCCTGCAGGCGGGTCGTCGAGGACCGGCGCTTGGGCGAGCTGATCGCCGACGAGCACAAGCGCAGCCGAAAGACCTACGGCGCGCCGCGGATCCACACCCAGCTGACTCGCGCCGGCGAGCGGGTCGGCAAGAAGCGAGTGGCCCGTCTGATGCGCCAAAGCCAGCTCTCCGGCTTGGTCCCAAGGCGCAAGGGCAAGACGACGATCCGCGTCCCGGGGATCGAGACCTCGCCTGATCTGGTCCGCCGCGAGTGGAACCCGACCGAGCCCAACCGCCTCTGGGTCGCCGACATCACCTACGTCCGCACCTGGGAGGGCTGGATCTACCTCGGCTGCGGTCGTCGACTGCTTCAGCCGCAAGGTCGTCGGCTGGTCGATCGCCGACAACCTGCGGGCCGAGCTCGTCGTCGACGCGGTCGAGATGGCGATCGCGCGCCGCCGGCCGCGCGGCCGGGCTCGTTCACCACTCCGATCACGGGTCGCAATACGTCAGCCTGGCGATGGGCAATCACCTGAAGGAGGCCGGGATCGACACCTCGATGGGCTCGCAGGGATCGCCGCTCGACAACGCCGTCGCCGAGTCGTTCTTCGCGACCTTCAAGAAGGACCTGATCAACCGGCGCAGCTGGCCCGAGAAGAACGAGTGTCGCTCGGCAATCTTCGAGTGGATCGAGGTCTTCTACAACCGGATCAGGATCCACACGACGATCGGGAGCTACGCTCCCGAGGAGTTCGAGAGCCTCCGGCTCTCGGGATCAAAGGAAGCGGCTTGAACCCAAGCCGGAAACTGTCCACCGGAACGGGTCAGGTCCACGCTAGGCGGTCTGCCCCCGCCACCAAGGGCTCGATTTCCGCATCGTGCGCTGCTCCTTCGCGCGACAAGCAGCGGCACTCATGACGTCATATGGAAAGATCGCCTCGGCCGCGGTGGAGACTGGCCTTGACTGGCTAGTACACACCTTCGGCAACGAGAGCGCCGCGCGCGAAGTGAAAGAGAAGTGGCGAGAGAAGGAGGGCAGTGATGCCAGTCAGGGTTCTCGTGATTGATGACCTCAAGAAGGGCTACTACCTGCTGTTCATCGACGGAGGAAAGAGAGCCAACGAACAAGGCCAGGCGGAGGGCGCCATCGGGGTCATTCTCCAGGAACCCGACTGTGGCGCGGTGTTGGCCACAGTGGCCGAGAAAGTGGGACCCGTCGGCAGTCCACACGAAGCCGAGTACCGCGCTCTGATTCGCGGTCTCAAGCTCGCCGCCGAGGAAGGAGTCCCCTATATCGCCGCGTTCAGCGACTCCGCGAACGTCGTCAACCAGATAACGGGTAGATGGAACAAGAACGAGCGCGCCACCGAGCTCTACGAAGAAGTCCAGGCAGCCCTCGAGCCCTTCAAGGGATGGCAACTTTCCTGGGTCCCCCGCGAGATGAACAGAGACGCTGACAAGCTTGTCGACCAAGCCTTCAAAGGCGAGCCCGTAACCCACGCCACCGACTAACGGACGTCGAGCATCGACGAGGTCATAACGAAGCTGGCCTCGAGACCGAACACCGGGGGCGCTCCTGCTTCGCGCGAAAATCAGGAGAGCCAGCTCACGCTCCCCTTTCGATTCGAGGCAGGCTGAGATACTCCACCGGTGTCCACATCCGAACAGTCCGCCACCCGCCTGATCGCAGTCGACGACCTCGGCGCCTCACAGGTGGCCGTCCTGGACAAGACCCCGCACGGCGCCCTGGCCGTCGGCATCAGCGGGGGCAAGCCGTTCGCGCTTTCCAACCGCTGCCGCCACCTCTTCGCTTCGCTGGGCGAGGGGCAGGTGACCGATGACGGATGCCTGCAGTGCCCGTGGCACGCCGCGCGCTATGACGTCGGCACCGGCAAGATGGTGCGAGGCCCCCAGGGCGCGTTTAAGCCGCTGGCGGGCGTCGTGAAGGCGACGACCGGCGCGATACCGCTAAAGACGTTTCCGGTCGAGCTGCGCGAAGGCGCAATCTGGCTGGTCGGCTGACCGACGGAGCCACCTCGGCCGCTTCCCCTTCGCGCGACCAGCGAGAGCCGAAGCTCGATCACTGCGACCGCCTAACGCGCAAGGCTGGATCGTTAGTGCAGTTCCTTGTAGGCCAGCTTGATGAGGTCCTTAACGAAATCCAGCTGCGCCGCCTCCCGCAGGGAGAACTCCGTATCGCCCATTCCGTAATGACCGATGTTGCGGACGTCCCGCATCGCTTTGTCGTCCCAGGGTGGGGGCATCGTCGGATCCAGGTTGAGGTAGACAATGAGCCTCTGGCGCTGAACCTCGACCGTGAAAAAAGACCGTTTGCCGGCGAAGTACCCGACGTAGAACTTCCGCACTCGCCGCGACACGTCCGCGCCAAGGCTGCGGCCGAGCTCATCGACCTGTTCAAAGAGATCGACGATCGCGGCCGGTTTTCCGCCGAGATGATGGTCGAGGGAGAAGGTTTGGCTTGGCGACGACTTCTTCTTGCCCGCCGGTGAGGGTGTTGCCTTTGGCGCGGGTGCGGCGGAACCTTGCTCGACATCGAGAATGCGCGCGAGGCTCTCTTGAAGACGATCGTCGGAGACCGTTGGCTTGCCGAGCGCCTTACGGACGACTCCGAGCAGCTCGGTCGGCGGCTTCTTCGCTAAGGACACCAGCGCATCGCGCACTCGCTTGTCAACGAAGACCTGTTCACCCCATGCCTCGAGGTCACCGTCTGCAAGCGACCCATGGCTAATCAGCTGCAGCGACTTCGCGATCTCGGCAAGTGAGCCCGCCCCCGCCTCGCCCAGGTCAACCTCGAAGAGGAGCTTTTCTTCCATGGCGACAGGCTCGTTGGTCTTGTAGATGCGGTAGGCGATGCCATTGGTGAGCACGCACCAGACGACGCCCTCGTTGTTGGCGTAGTTGACAGTCTGGGAAATGAAGGCTTTGTCCTCAAGTTGCTTGCCGACTGCCTTCGCCTCGAGGAAGAGGCGGGGCTCCCCGTTGACCTTGAGCGCGTAGTCGAGCGCGGTTCCGTCGTAGACGCGGTACTCGCGTTCGACTTGGTCGAGCTCCGTTGTATCCCAGCCAAGCTCAGAGAGCAGCGGCTCGATCAGCAAAGCCTTCGTGTTGGCTTCATTGCCACCCGCCACCTTGAGCTTGTCGGCTACGCCCAGGAGGTTCTGGATTCTCGTGGTGAGCGCCATTTTGGGATCGTATGGTCACGTCGCTACAAGTGGTGTAACGCCCCCGAGCTGAGGGCCTGAAGAGGTTCCGGCCACCGCGGGCCCCAGACTCGTCGGTTGACCAGCAAGTCGACTGACGAAGGAGACACCACGATGGCCGAGAGCCGAAGCATGACGACCCCTGAGGTCGTCGCCAAGACGATCTGCGACGAGCACTCCGACTTCCTCCGCGAAGCGGTGGCGATGGTCGCCGCGCAGCTGATGGAGGCCGAGATCACGACCGAGATCGGCGCCGCCCACGGCGAGGTCAGCAGCGAGCGGACGACGCACCGAAATGGCTACCGAGAGCGGCTTTGGGAGACCCGGGTCGGAGAGATCGGCCTCGCGGTTCCGAGAAAGCGCGACGGCGCCTCCTACTTTCCCTCCTTCCTCGAGCCGCGCCGACCCTGCGAGCAGGCGCTCTTGGCCGTTGTCATGGAGGCCTACGTCAACGGGGTCAGCACCAGAAAGGTCGACCGGCTCGTCAACGAGCTCGGGATCTCGATGAGCAAGGACCGGGTCTCGGCGCTCTGCAAGGGCCTCGACGAGCGGGTCAAGGCGTTCCGCGAGCGCCCGCTCGAAGGCGCCTTTCCCTACCTCTGGCTCGACGCCAAACACCTCAAGGTCCGAGACCGCGGCAGCGTCCGCTCGAAGGCCCTGGTCGTCGCCTACGCCGTCCACGACTCCGGCCGCCGCGAGGTGATCGGGATCTCGCTCGGCGAGGTCGAGACCGAGGCGTTCTGGATCGAGTTCCTCAGATCGCTGGTCGGCCGCGGTCTCGAGGGGGTTCGCCTGGCGATCAGCGACGAGCACCAGGGGCTGAAGAAGGCGATCGAGCGGATCCTCGGCTGCCCCTGGCAGCGCTGCACGGTCCACTTCGTTCGCAACATGCACGGCCACTGCCGGCGAAGCGAGCGCGGCTTGGTCTCGGCGGCGCTGCGCGAGATCTTCGACGCCCGCGATCTCGACCAGGCGAAGGAGCGGACGAGCTCGGTGCTCGAGCGATTCCAGCACTCGGTCCCGAAGGTCGCCGAGCTGCTCGAGGTCGCCGAGGAGGACCTGCTTGCCTTCTACCGCTTCCCCTCGGCGCACTGGCGCAAGCTCAGATCGACCAACCCGCTCGAGCGGGTCAACAAGGAGATCGGTCGGCGAAGCGACGTCGTCGGGATCTTCCCCAACGACGCCTCCGCGATCCGCCTGACGGGAGCGCTGCTGATCGAGCAGAACGACGAGTGGCTGGTCGGCCGCCGCTACCTGTCGGCCGAATCCCTCGCTCTGCTCCTCGAGGAGCAGAGCGAGGAGAGACCTGAGGAGGTGGCCCAGCTACAAGCCGCATGAAGAGCCGACGAGTGAGTTACACCACTTCAGACGACTTGACTCTGGTCGAACCGGCAGCTCAAAGCCATTACACGTATGTCGCGCTGGCGGAGCATGTTGCGCAGCCTGGCCGCGCTCCCGCTCTTGACGTATCCGGCGGTCCGATCCTCGCCCAGATTGCGGATCGAGATTGCATTACCGCTGCGATCATGAGGGTTGTCTGGCTCAGGGACGAGGCGCAGAGGGCGACCGGGGTCGAAACTCGGATCGGCAAGGTCATCGAGGTGATACTTCTCGCCCACGACGTTGATCACGAGCACCCCAAGTTCCTCCCACGTCGTCCAATGACATTTCCCTGCCGGCCACGTCTTACCGTCGGGCGTTTCGAACCCGTAGCCGGCGGTCGTCTCTTCTAGGCCCTGGCCGTAATCCCAGGGCTTCAGGGTCAGGACAGGGGGAGAGTCGTAGTCGTCGGGCTCGGCGTACTCAACTCCGTCAGTACTGGCGTCCTCAGGGGCCACGGGTCGCACGTAGTCGATTTCGGCGCGTTCCTCAACACCGGGTCCGGGTTTCCCAGCGGGGACTTGTCGCCCCTTGAATAGGTCAGAGAGGATTCCCACAGGGCCCCTTAGCTCGTCCGCGCATCATCACCACGTTCTCGAATGAGGGTGCGCCTCGCATCCGTACTGAGCCACGGTTCAAGAGCTTTGCAACCCCCAAGGAGCCAAAGCCGATTGGCAGCGGCCACGACGCAGGGAGTTGCGTTGGGTGCTAGCGCCCGCGACGCCCGGACTCCACCCCAAATGGATGGAAGAACAGGGGACAGGCGGAGGAGTCCTCCCCTCATCGGTCTCCCCGATCCGCAGCGTGCGCCTCTGCGGAGGGCCATGCAGGCGCCTCCGAGGAGACCGTACGCCTAGTTGATGAGGCTGCGGCGCCGGGCGCGGAGGACCCTTCCTGGAATCCCTCTGGAGCGAATCGTTCTGCCGCCAGCTACAGACTCCGCCCCTGCGGATGCAAATGCGCCTCCGCCAGCCGCTTCAGCCCCGTCCGGTCGATCTTGCCGGTCGGGTTGAGGGGCATCTCGTCGAGGAAGACGACCTCCTCGGGGGCCTTGTAGCCGATGCGCTCGCGGCAGTGGACGATCAGGTCGGCGGCTTTGGGCACCTCGGCGTCGGGGCGGAGGGTGACGTAGGCGCGGACGTTCTCGCCGTGGACGGAGTCGTGGACGCCGACGGCGCCGGCGAGGGCGACGGCGGGGTGCTCGAGGAGGGCGCCTTCGACCTCTTGGGGGGAGATGTTGGAGCCGTCGTGGACGATCACCTGCTTCTTGCGGCCGAAGAACCAGAGGTAGCCGTCCTCGTCGGTGCGGGCGAGGTCGCCTGAGTCGATCCACTCCCTGTTGAAGACCTCGGCGGTGGCGTCGGGGGCCTGCCAGTAGCCGGTCATGCGGCTGCGGGTCCTGATCCAGACGCGGCCGACCTCCTCGTTGCCGAGGGGGTTGCCGTCGTCGTCGCGGATCTCGATCGCGTAGCCGGCGATCGGCGGGCCGATGCTGCCCTGCTTGATCACGCCCGAGGGCGGATTGAGGGTGGCGAGGCCGACCTCGGTCATCCCGTAGCCCTCGTCGATCGGGAAGCCGGCCTCCTCGGCGAACTCGCGCAGGAGCTCGGTCGACACGGAGTCGGAGCCCGAGCGGCAGATCCGCAGGCTGGAGAGGTCCTTGGGGTCGAGGTCGTGGTCGCGAATCAGCGCCGCCAGCGCGGCCGGGATCATCGCCAGCACCGTCGGCTGGTGCTCGCGCAGCAGCGGCAGGATCTCGTGGCTGTCGAAGGTCCTGGCGACGACCACCTTCCCGCCCACCGCGAGCGTGCTCAGCGCCCACAGGAACGAGCCGATGTGGGACATCGAGCTGCCGGGCAGGAAGACGTCGTCCTCGGTCAGCTCGAACGCGGCCTCCGCCGAGGCCATCATCCAGCGCAGGGTCTCGTGGCTGTGGGTGACGCCTTTCGCCGGCCCGGTGCTGCCGGAGGTGAAGAAGATGGCGGCGGGCGCGTCATCGCCGACCGGCGGGAACGGATCGGCCGGGACCTCGCCGGCCATCAGGTCCTCCAGGCGCGGCTCGCCCTCCCCCGCCTCGGCGCCGTAGCTGATCCGGCCGCGCTCGAGCCCGCCGGCGAGCTTGCTCTGCGCCAGGTCCTCGGCGCGCTCGGCGTGAGCGAGGATCGCGCTCGCGCCGCTGACCTCCAGCGCGTGGTCGATCTCGCGGTAGGTGTAGCGGTAGTTGAGCGGCGTCGCGACGAGGCCGAGCCGGAAGCAGGCGAGGTAATGGACGACGAGCGCGATCCGGTTCGGCATCAGCGAGGCGACCCGGTCGCCCGCCTCGAGCCGGAGCTCGCGGTAGCCGGCGGCGACCGCGGAGGCGTGCTCGTCGAGCTCGCGCCAGGAGACGCTGCGCTCGGCGGAGACCGTCGCGACGTCGTCGGGATGGTCTTCCAGCCCCTTGCGCAGCAGGTCGTAGAGCGGCGGGGCGGGGCGAGCCAGGTCTCCTCCGAGGATCGGCATCGCGCGATCCTACGTTCCGGCGAGGCGGGCGGGCGCCGGGTTACGGCGCCAGGCTCGGGTGGCTAGAGCTCAATCTCCTCGCCGACCTCCGCGGCGCGGGCCTGGAGCCCGCGCTCGGCAGCGACGCTCGCGATCGCGTCGGCCACGTCCCGACGGGGCCGGTAGAAGTCGTCGTGCTCGAGCGCCCCGTGATGGATCGCCACGAGCTCCCCGACGCCGAGCGCCCGCGCCGCCTCGACCGCCTGCTCCGGCGTCAGCGCCGCCGGCTCCTCGGCGGCGGGCTGGAGCCACGGGAAGTCGATCCGGGCACCGTTGGCCGGGAGGAAGGCGGCGTCGATCGGCCCGTGGCGCTTGGCGATCCGCCACCAGGCACCGTGCCAGACGGTGTCGCCGCCGTGGAAGATCCGCGCGTCCCCGGCGGCGACGACCCAGGAGACCTGCGGGTCGCCGAGGCCGTCGACGGCGAAGACGGCCGTCACCTCGAAGGGGCCGAGGGTCGTGGCGAATCCCTCCCCCACGCGCGTCAGCTCGAGGCCGGCGTCGGCCAGCTCACGCTCGGGGCCGAGGGTCGCCTCGTCGCACGGTCCCTCGGCCGGCTCGGGGAGGAAGACCGGCGCGCCCGGCCGGAGGACCTTCGCGAGGGTGACGGCGTCGGCGTGGTCGCGGTGCAGGTGGGTGAGCAGGGCGGCGTCGACCGGCCCGTCGGGCTCGGCGAGCAGCTCCTCCGCCGGGGCGGTGAGGAACGACTCGAACGGGCCCGGGTCGGCGAAGGCGTCGATGACGAGGCGGTGGCCGTCGGCGTCGATCTGGAGGCCGGCCCAGCCGAGGCTCTTGACCCTCATCGGTGACCTCGGGAGTCGGGATGGGCGGGTGCGTGGCGGTGGCTTAGCTCGATCATGTCGCGCCACTATAGAGAACGATCGTTCGTTAGATATCCTCCTCGGCGAGATGCCGCGCAGATCGCGAGAGGAGACGGCCGAGACGCGCTCGACGATCGTCGAGCAGGCGGTCGACGTCGCCTCGCTGAACGGCCTGGAGGGGCTGACGATCGGGACGCTCGCCGACCAGGTGGGGATGTCGAAGAGCGGGCTTATCCGCCACTTCGGCTCCAAGGAGGGGCTCCAGCTCGCGGCGCTGGAGGCGGCGATCGAGCGCTTCGCCGCCGAGGTCTGGGAGCCGGTGGCCGGCCAGCCCCCCGGCCTGGCCCGGCTGCGGGCGACGTGCGCGTCGTGGATCTCCTACCTCGAGCGCGGCGTCTTCCCCGGCGGCTGCTTCCTCAGCTCGGCCTCGCTGGAGTTCGACGACCGGCCCGGGCCGGTCCGCGACGAGGTCGCGGCGGCGATGGCCGGCTGGCTCGCCGTGCTGGCGCGCGACGCCGAGATCGCCCGCGTCGCCGGCGAGCTCCCGGCCGACACCGACCCGGAGCAGGTCGCCTTCGAGCTGAACGCGATCTTCATGGGCGCGAACTGGGCCTCGCGGCTGCTTCGCGACGAGCGCGCCTTCGAGCGAGCCGAGCGGGCGTTCGCGCGGATCCTCTCCCCCTCCGACCCGAGCGGATAGATTCGTCGGCGCTGTGAGCGCCACGTTCAACCTCGGCGGCAAGGTCGCGATCGTCACCGGCGCGGCCCGGGGGATCGGCCTCGCCACCGCGCAGGAGCTGTCGCGGCGCGGCGCCTCGGTCGTGATCGTCGACCTCGCCCAGGATGCGGCCGACGCGGCGGCGCAGTCGCTGCCGGGATCGGGCTACGGCGTCGCCGCCGACGTCACCGACGCGGGCGCGATGCGCGCGGTCGTCGCCGAGGCGGTCGACCGCTTCGGCGGCGTCGACGTCGTCGTCGCCAACGCCGGGATCGCGCCGCGCGGCGCGACGGTGCGGGCGATGACCGGCGAGGCCTTCGACCGGGTCCTCGACGTCAACCTCAACGGCGTCCACCGCACCGTGATCGCGGCGCTGCCGGAGATCGTCCGCCGTGGCGGGCACGTGGTCGTCACCTCATCGGTCTACGCGTTCGTCAACGGTCTCGGCGTCGCCCCCTACGCGATGTCGAAGGCCGCCGTCGAGGCGTTCGGGCGGACCCTGCGAGTCGAGCTCGCCCAACATGGCGCGAGCGCCAGCGTCGCCTACTTCGGCTTCATCGACACCGAGATGGTCCGCCGCGGCATCGACGACGACCCCAGCGCCGACGCCTTCAAGGACACCCTGCCGGCGCCGCTGCGTAAGCGGCTGCCGCCGAAGGAGGCCGGCAAGGCGATCGTCGACGGGATCGAGCGCCGCAAGGCGCGGATCATCCGCCCGCGACGCTGGACGGCCTTCTCGCTGCTCCGCGGCTTCATCAACCCCCCACTCGACGAGGCGATGACCAGGGCCGGCGACGTCCAGGAGATCGCCCGCGAGCTCGACGGCCGCGCCGACGAGGAGCAGCCGACCACGGCCTGAGCGGCCGGCCGGGCCTCAGTCGCTGGGGCCCGGGCCGTCCTGGCCCTGGCCGTCGTAGGGCCCGTACCCGGCGCCGGGACCCATCCCGTAGCCGCCGTGGGGCATCTCGCCGGGATCCATCCCGTACCCGCCGTGGGGCATCTCGCCGGGGCCGTACCCGTAGCCGGGAGCCATCATCCCCGGGCCGATCGCCGGATGCTCCCATCCGTCCTCGTCGTCAGCGGCGAGGACGATCAGCGCGACGATCAGGCCGGCGATCACCGCGAACGTGGCGACCGCGACGCCGAGCGCCCAGCGACGCTCGATCGTGATCGTCGCTCGTCCGTCACCCATCGCTGCTCCTTCCGGTTGCGTCAGGACGCCGCGGCAGCCCCCTCGACCTCGGCGAGGCGCGCCAGGCCCTCCCCCCACTTGCGGGCGCGGTCGACCTCGCCGGGGGCGAGCGGGCCCTCGGAGTCCTCGACGAAGAAGCTGTTGGAGTCGGCGACGATCTTGTAGCCGCGGCGGCGCAGTCGCTTTGCGATGCCCCGGGCGGCGGAGCCGGTCAGGGTCGGCGAGCGGTCGATCCGCGTGTCGAAGGCGGCCGCGCTGCGCCCGCCGCCGTCGGCGCCGGCGAGCCACGTCCGCAGCGTCGGCTCCGAGCGCGCGCTCTCGTCGAGCCCGTGGTCGTCCTCCTCGGCGGCCTGGATCGCGCCCTTGCGGCTCATCGCGCTCGCCATGCCGTGCATGTGGGTGGGGCCGCCGACGACAAGCAGCGACGCCGCGGCCACCGCCGCGGCTTCGGCGCGATGGACGGGGACGGCCTCGGCGCCGAGCCCGGCGGCGATCGCCTCGGCGACATCACGGGTGTTGCCGTACATCGACTCGTAGACGACGAGCGCCGCGCTCACGGGCCCATCCTCTGCTGCTCGCGCCGGATCTCCTCCTCGGTGATCGGCTTGCGGCCGTAGACGTCCCAGGCGTTGGCGGCGACGCCGATGCCCCAGCCGAGGATCGGGAAGACCGGCCAGAAGAAGTCGCCCCCGGTGACCGCCCAGATGACGACCAGCATCGCGTTCACGAGCACGTACATGAGCACGTGCGTGCGGAAGTCCCGCTTCTTCTTCAGGCTCTCGATCGCCTGCTGCCGGAGGTCGGTGGCCGGATCGGTGGTGCTGCTGCTCTCCATGCCCCCGAAAGCTACGATCGCGCCCGGCCGGGTTCCTCCGTGGTCGCCACGGGAGCGGGCGGCGGCGAAAAGAGGGATGCGAGCGCAATCTCCGAACTGGCGGGAGATGGGCCGGGGGCCGGGCATCGCCGAGGTAGACGAGATCGTCCGAGGGCCGAGGACATAGCGGTAGGCCGCCACCTTCTCTCGCTCGCGCCCCCAGGTATTGCTGCGACCATCCGATCCGGTTCTTATCGTCCTCGTGAGTTGACGCACGAAGTGCTGGCCGAGATCTACTCGGCTTTGCTTGGACGACTGCGCAGCGAGGCGTTGGAGGTCAACCACCATGGCTAGACGACGAGATCTGGGAGATGCTGACGCGCGTGATGGCGTGGACCCCGTGAAGCGTCGGCCCGCGGGCTACTCGCTAGGCGACGAGAGAAGAATGCGCGATGTGCTCGACGCGGAGGCGGAGCTACTGCAAAGCGAGGGCATTGACCCCTCCTGGCCGGGATTCAGGGACGACCCAAGCCGGCAGCGTCCCGACTAGGCAGCTACTTCTTCGGCAGCGACTTCGCGTAGCCGACGCCGCGCTCGACCCACTCGCGAAGGGTTGCCGCCGAGCAGGAAGGCGAGCCCGCCGAACATCCGCTTCTCCTCGAGATCGGGCTCGTAGGCGAGGAGCTCGCGCACGCGGACGGCGAGTTCTTCGTCGTAGGCCACGGGCCGATCATGCCGCAGCCGCGGCGGGGCGTCTAGCTCAGGCGGTCGGGCATCACGCGCGCAAGCAGCAGGCGAGCGACCTCGAGTACGAGCTCGCGCTCGTAGCTCATGCAGAACTCGAACTGCCGGTCGAGATCGGGGCCGCCGCTGCCGACCTCGTGGGCGGTGAACGCGCCGGCGAAGTGCGGGCCGATGACGACCACGTCCCACTCCGCCGCGAGCGGGTCGCCGGGCTCGATCCGGCCGCCGCGGACGCGCGTGGCCGGATGAGACGACATGCCGATGCCGAGCGCGCCGACGAGCGCCGAGCGGCCGGCGAGGAACTCGTAGCGGCCGCGCGTGCGGGGCGTGAAGAAGCGGGCCTCCTGGAAGGTGGCGAGGACGACGGCCTCCTCACTGAGCGTCTCCGCCTCCGCCTCGAGGTGGCGGGAGAGCGAGAGCAGCACCCGCTTGTCGGCGCGGCGCGGCGGCAGCTCGTCGCTGAGGATCTTGAAGGGCGTCGCGGCGCGAGGAGCGGAGGCCGCCGGACGCAGCCGGATCGGCTCGGCGCAGTCGGGGCCGTGCTCGGTGAGCTCTCCGGGGCGGCCGAAGTACCAGCCCTGCCCGAGCGTCGCCCCGAACGAGCGCGCCCTGGTCAGGTGCTCGTCGGTCTCGATGCCCTCGGCGAGGATGACCGCCTGGGAGCGCTCGGCCTCGGCGGCGACGGAGTTGACGACGTGGGCGGTCGTCCGCGAGGTCCGGCGCTCGTGAATCAGCGCCATGTCGAGCTTCATCACGTCCGGGGCGACGAAGGGCAGCAACGCGAGGGAGCGGTGGTCGGCGCCGACGTCGTCGAGGGCGATGCCGAAGCCGTTGGAGCGCAGCCACTCGACGGCCCGGAGCACTGCCGCCGGACGCGCGCCGAGCTCGCGCTCGGTGAACTCGACGATCACCCGCAGCCCGGAGCGCCGGATCTCCTCGTCGCGGGCCAAGAGCGGCCCGCCGGCATCCAGCGTCGACGGCTCGACGTTGACGAAGAGCGACGCGCGCGGCGGGAAGTCGGAGTCGAGCGCGCCGCGGATCGCCGCGCCGCGGGCGGCGCGGTCGAGCGCGCTGTCGAGCCCGTGGACCTTCGCCTCGTGGAACAGCCGCGCCGGCGTCTCCAGCATCGAGCCGGCGGGACCCCGGACGAGCGCCTCGTAGGCGACGGTCTCGTCGTCGTCGAGGTTGACGATCGGCTGGTAGACGGCGCGGATCCCGTCGTCGCGGAGCAGGTCGCGAAGCGAAAGCGGCGGCGCTTGCAGTGTCCCTTCCACCGGAGCCTCATCGACGCCTGAGCGGGCTCGCTTTAGCTCCGCGGACGCCGTGGGCGGAAGCGCGCGGAAGAGGTGAGAGGACGGAGGGCTTCCATGCCCTCCGCCCTTCTCATGTAGCTACAGCTTCAGCGTCCAGCCCTTGCCGCGCCTGATGCGCTTGGACTTGCCGACGGTCGGGGAGCCCTCGCGCGTGTAGACCGTCACCCGTGCCTCGACGCGCTCGACCCGGGCGCCGTGGACGTTGCGGATCACGACCCGGCGGCGCTTGCGATCGAGGCGTGCCGAGACCGCGGCGCCGGGGTCGATCCCGTCGGGCTTGATCGCGATCTCGAAGTCGCGGCCGCCGCGGAGGTTGGAGGCGGTGAGCATGATCACCGGCGCCTCGACGCCGCGGGCGTCGTTGACGAACGCGACGCGACGGGCCCGGCGGGCGACGTGCAACTCGTCGTGCTCGCCCTTGCGGATGCCGATCCGGTCGGCGCCGACCGAGAAGCCGCGGCCGATCAGCCGCACGTCCTCGCGGACGTTGCCCTTCCTCGCCGTGTCGCCGAGCTCGACCTTGTAGGAGCTCCGCGAGGGCAGCTCGATAGTCGGCGGCGCCGACGTGCGCCACGGGCGCGGGCCGGCGGTCGTCGGCTGGAACATCCGCACTCCGGGGATGTGGTTGAACATCCCGTGCTCGTCGAAGCCGGCGCGGTTGCCCCGCTTGTCGACGACGATCATCGAGCCGTGGCGGTTGTTGCGCGGGTCGGCCTGGACATCGCCTCGGTTTTCGGCAGGCGAGCCCCACCGCCTTGAGGATGCTGGACGAATTGCGGCCGCGACTCCGCCGAACGGCGGCAGGCTCCGGCCGCCGTCGCTACGAAGCGGCCTGCGAGGGGTGGCCGTCTCCCGGCCAAGGCGCCAGCACGAGCAGCAGCCGCAGGTCGCTGGTCGCCTCGACCTCGTGCCGCTCCTGCGGATCGAACTCGAAGAGGTGGCCCGGGCCGGCGTCGGCCGTCTCGCCTCCCGCCGTCGTCACCTTCGCCTCGCCGGAGACGATCGAGACCAGCGCGCGCTCGTGGACCTCATGCTCCTGGAGCTGCTCGCCCGCGGGCAGCTGGACGACGATCGCTCGCGCCTCGTCGGTGCTGGTGATCACCTCGGGCTTGTGCGGCTCGACGTCGATGCTCGTCAGGTCCCAGGACTTCATGCTTCCTCCTCGCCCGGTCTCGGGCCGCTCGCTCACGTGTGTCGTGCACTCAACCTAGCTGCGCCGCGACCACAGAACCGGCCTACCCCACGAGTACCGATGCGACGCGGGCGCCGCGGTGGCAGGATTGGCGGGCATGGCGCAGGAAGCCGACCAGGCGGGGCCGCTGCTCGTCGGATACGACGGGAGCGAGCAGTCGCGCGACGCGCTGGCGCTGACGCGGCTGCTCGCGCAGACCACCGGCCGGCCGGTGCTCGCGCTCGCGGTGATCACCCTGGCGCCGCCCGAGGCGACGTGGGTCGAGTACGAGCGGATGCAGCGCGAGGAGATCGAGCGGCTCGGACGCGAGGTCAACGCCGGGCTCGCCGACCTGCCGCGCGTCGAGTACCGCCACGTTCTCGCTCCGAGTCCCGCGCACGAGATCCACGACGCCGCCGTCGCCGTCGGGGCCGGCCTGATCGTCCTCGGCTCGACCCATCGCGGACCTGTCGGGCGGGTCCTGCCCGGGTCGGTCGCCGACCGCCTGCTCAGCGCCGCCCCGTGCCCGGTCGCCGTTGCCCCCCGCGGATACCGCGACCGCCACCCCCAGATACGCTCGGTCGCCGTCGCCTACGACGCCTCGGCCGAATCGGAGCTGGCGCTGCGGGAGGCGTGCCGGCTCGCCGCCACCGCCGGGGGCGGGCTCCGGGTCATCTCGGTCGCCAGCCCCGAGGACGCGCGGGTCGCCGTGCCCGGCGCCGCCGGCTGGGCGGGCCTGGTGACGACGCAGGAGGGCGTCGAGGAGGAGCGGCGCCGGGTCGCCGAGCGACTCGAGGCCGCGATCGCGGGCATCGACCCGGCGCTCAACGCGACCGGCGAGGTCATCGTGGATCCCCATCCCGCCGCCGTCATCGCCGACGCCGGCGAGGACGCCGACCTGCTCGTGATGGGCTCCCGCGGCTACGGACCGCTCGGGCGGGTGCTGCTCGGCGGGGCCGCCTCGCACGTCATCCGCACCGCCGCCTGCCCGGTCGTGGTCACCACCAGGCCGGAGGAGGAGCGCCGCGATGGCTGACTCCGCCGCGATGCCGGACGCCGCGGGGGTTCTCTGCTTCGAGCGGATCGTCTGCGGCATCGATCACGGCGCGATCAGCCGCGAGGCGGCCCGCCAGGCGAAGGCCGTCGGCGAGGAGGACGCGCAGCTCTGGGGCGTCTCGGCCTGGGACCCCGGGATGGCGATGCACGCCGGCGTCCACGCGGCCGAGGTGGCCGACGACCTCCGTCGCGAGGCCGTCGCCGCGCTGCGCCGCGCCGAGAAGGACATCCCCGGCCTCCACCCCATCCTGATCCGGGGAGCGGTGGTCGCCGGGATGCTGGAGGCGGTCACGGAGGTCGGCGGCGACCTCGTGGCGGTCGGCGCTCACGGCAAGGCCCGCTTCACGCCGGTCATCGGCTCGATGGCGTGGTCGATGGCCCACAGCGCCCCCTGTTCGGTCCTCGTCGCCCGAGCAGACGCCCACGACGACTTCCCGCGCAAGATCCTGCACGCCGCCGACGGCTCGCCCGAGTCGCTCGACGCGGCCCGCGTCGCCGGCCGGCTCGCCGCGCGGACCGGCGCCCAGGTGATCAGCCTCAGCGTCGGCTCCGACCTGGAGCGGGCGCAGGACCTCGCCGCCGAGAGCGTGGCGCTGCTCGAGGAGGCCGGGCGCGAGCCGATCCCCGAGGCACGCGACGGCAGCCCGCACCGGCGGATCGCCGAGGTCGCGGGATCGATCGGCGCCTCGCTGATCACGATGGGCAGCCGCGGCCGGACCGGCGTGCGCTCGCTCGGGAGCGTCAGCGAGCACGTCGCCCGACTCGCCCCCTGCTCGGTGCTGATCGTCCGCCGGTCGGCGCACCCGGCGATCGAGCCGTCCGCATCGACTACCGACTGAGCTTCTGCGCCCCGCACGGAAGGCGGCGGGCCCGCCCGCCCGTACCCTCGAACGGGTGCAACGCAGGATCGTCATCGGCTATGAGGCAACCGCCAGCGGCATGGACGCCCTCCGACTCGGGCGCCTCTTCGCCGAGGTCCTGGCCGCGACTTCGGTGGTCGCCACCGTCGTCCCGCGCTCGGCCGAGCGGGCAGGCCACGCCGAAGCGGACTTCAGCGCGGCCGCCGGGGCACTCGCCGGCTTCGAGCACGAGACGCGCACCATCGTCTCGCGGACCCCGGTCGGCGGGCTGCGCAAGCTCGCCGCCGACCTCGGCGCGCCGCTGATCGTCCTCGGATCGTCCGACCGCGGACCCGCCGGGAGAGCGCTGCTGGGCGGGACGGGAGAGTCCCTGACCCACGGCGCCGAGTGCGCGATCGCGGTCGCCCCGCGGGGCTTCGCCGCGCGCGCGGAACACCGGCTGAACGCGGTCGGCGCCGCATTCGACGGCTCCGGGGAGTCGTGGTCGGCGCTGATCACGGCGATCAACCTCGTCGAGCGCACCCACGGGAACCTGACCGTCCTCACCGCCGACGACTGGCCCCTCTTCGACAACTCCGCCCCCTGGTCGACGCTGGCGGCCGGCGAGCTCGCCGGCGTAGAGCAGGAGCGCAAGCGCCGGATGCTGGAGCTGGCGCTGGGTGCGACGCCCGCCGGGCTCCACGCCGAGGGCAAGCTGCTCTCCGGCGACGCCGGCGAGGCGATCACCGCAGCCAGCGAGGGTCTCGACCTGATCGTCGCCGGATCGCGGGGCCATGGCCTGCTGCGGCGAACCCTGCTCGGCAGCACGACCCGCCGCCTCCTTCACGGCGCCCCCTGCCCGGTCCTGATCCTCCCGCGCGAGCTGCGAACCGACCCGCTCGGGCTCGACCGCGCCGAGCACCAGGTGTCCGGCCCGATCGCGACGGAGCGTCTCTAGCGATTCGCCGCGGCGGCGCGGAGGGCCGACAACCGCCGATGAGCCCCGATCGAGAGCCCGCGGATCTTCCCGAGGAGCGCGACGTCGATCCCGAGGAGGACCTCGACGAGCTGCTCGACGAGCTCGGCGTCCCGGCCTCCGGACTGAGCTCGCGCGAGGCCGCTCGCCGCCTCGCCCAGCACGGCCCGAACGCGATCGAGCGCCGCGAGGGGCCGGGGCATGCGCGCGAGCTGCGCCAGCAGTTCACCCATCCGCTGGCGCTGCTGCTCTGGGCCGCGGCGGTGCTCGCCCTCGTCGCCGGGATCGCGGTGCTCGCGGGGGCGATCGTCGTCGTCATCGTCCTCAACGCGCTGTTCGCCTTCGCCCAGGAGGTCCAGGCCGAGCGCGCGACCGAGGCGCTGGCCGCCTACCTGCCGCCGCACTGCCGGGTCCGCCGCGACGGCGAGATCGTCGAGATCCCAGCCGCCGACCTCGTGCCCGGAGACGTCCTGCTGCTGGCCGAGGGCGACCGGCTCTCGGCCGATGCCCGCCTGACCCGCGGCAGCGTCGAGGTCGACATGTCGCCGCTGACCGGCGAGTCGCAGCCGGTCCCGCGCAGCGTCGCCCGCAGCGAGTCCTCGGAGTCGCTGATCGACGCCGAGGACCTCGTCTTCAGCGGCACCCTGTGCACCGCCGGGGAGGCCGAGGCCGTCGTCTTCGCCACCGGGATGGCGACCCAGCTCGGCCGCATCGCCGCGCTGTCCGAGCGCGTGCGGACGGAGCTCAGCCCGCTCCAGGTCCAGGTCAACACGGCCGCGAAGCTGATCGCGCTCATCGCGGTTCTCGCCGGGGCGGTCTTCCTGCTGATCGGGGCGACGGTCGCCGGCCTGCCGCTGAGCGACGCGCTCACCTTCGCGATCGGGCTGCTGGTCGCGAACGTCCCCGAGGGTCTGCTGCCGATCATCACCCTGGCGCTCGCGGTCGGCGTCCGGCGGATGGCCAGGCACCGGGCGCTGGTCAAGCGCCTGACCGCCGTCGAGACGCTCGGCTCGACCGACGTCATCTGCACCGACAAGACGGGCACCCTGACCGAGGGGCGGATGACGGCGAAGCTGCTCTGGCTCGACGGCCACGAGGTGCGACCTCTCGCGCACGGTGGACCCGGACCCGCTGTTCGGGTCGGCCGCCGAGATCTTCCTCCGCTGCAACAACGCGACGGCGGTGCGCGAGGACGGCGAGTGGCGGCTCGGCGGCGACCCGAGCGAGAGCGCCCTGCTGGTCGCGGCCGCGCGGATGGGAGCCGACGCCGAGCGCGCGCAGCGAGAGCGGCGGGACCGCCGCGCGGGGGTGCTCTCGTTCGATTCGCGGCTCAAGCGGATGACCACGGTCGACCGCGCCGCCGACGGCGAGCTGCGGCTGCACTCGAAGGGCGCGCCGCTCGAGCTGCTCGAGCGCTGCGCCTTCGTGCGGACGCCCGAGGGCCGGCGCGAGCTGCTGCCCGGCGATCGGCACGAGATCGCCGAGCGGTTCGAGGACTACGCGCGACGGGGGCTGCGCGTGCTCGCGCTCGCCACCGGCGCCGCCGGGCCGGACTGGGACAGCCGCGACCGCGACCGGGTCGAGACCGGGCTGACGTTCGCCGGGCTCGTCGCGCTCCAGGATCCGCCGCGGGTCGACGTCGCGCCGGCCGTCGCGAGCTGCCGCGATGCCGGCATCCGGATCATCGTCGTCACCGGCGACCACGGTCTGACCGCGGCCGCGATCGCGCGCCAGGTCGGGATCGTCGGCGCCGATCCGCACGTCGTCGCCGGGGCCGACGTCGAGCGGATGACCGACTCCGAGCTCGACGCGCTGCTCGCCGACAAGGAGGAGCTGATCATCGCCCGCAGCAACCCGGAGACGAAGCTGCTGCTCGTCGACGCGCTTCGCGACCGCGACCACACGGTCGCGATGACGGGCGACGGGGTCAACGACGCGCCGGCGCTGCGCCGCGCCGACATCGGCGTGGCGATGGGCGCGTCGGGGACCGACGTCGCTCGCGAGGCCGCGACGATGGTCCTCACCGACGACAGCTTCAGCTCGATCGTCCGCGCGGTCGAGGAGGGGCGGGTCGTCTACGACAACATCCGCAAGTTCGTCACCTACATCTTCGCCCACGCGACGCCCGAGGTCGTCCCGTTCCTCCTCTTCGCGCTGTCCGGCGGCGCGATCCCACTGCCGCTGACGGCGCTGCTGATCCTCGCGATCGACCTCGGGACGGAGACCCTGCCCGCGCTCGCGCTCGGCCGCGAGCCGGCCGAGCCGGGGATCATGCGCAGGCGCCCGCGCCCGCGCTCGCAGGGGATCATCGACCGGCCGATGCTGATCCGCGCCTGGCTCTGGCTCGGGATGGTGGAGGCGGCGCTGGTGATGGGCGGCTTCCTGTTCGTCCTGCTCCGCGGCGGCTGGGGCCTCGGCGATCCGACCGGATCGGGAACCGACCTCCACGACACCTACCTGGCCGCGACGACGATGACGTTCGCCGGGATCACGGCCTGCCAGATCGGCACCGCCTTCGCGGCGCGGACGTCGCGCTCCTCGCTTCGCGCGATCGGCTTCTTCTCCAACCGCCTGCTGCTCTGGGGCATCGCGTTCGAGATCGCCTTCGCCGCGGCGCTCATCTACCTGCCGCCGTTGCAGTCGCTGTTCGCGACCGCGGCGCTCGGGTTGCCCGAGCTGGCGCTGTTGGCGACCTTCCCGGTGATCGTCTGGGGGACCGACGAGCTCCGGCGGTGGGCCGTGCGACGGCGCGACGCCGGGCACGCACCGGCCTGATCAGCCGCGGAGGTCGCGCCAGCGGATCGCGATCGCGCCGACGGCGGTGGCCGCGGCGGCGAACGCTGCGAGGATCGCGAGGTCGCCCCACTCGACTCCGTTGGCCAGGGGATCGCCGCTCGCGAAGTAGTGGAAGGGGAAGGCGTACTTGAGCCAGTCGATCGCGTCGACCAGCGGCGCGAAGCCGTTGACCAGGAACCCGAGGACGGCGTAGGCGGCCGCGCCACCGGCGGCGATCGCCTTCCGCCCCGTCGCGCCGGCGATCGCGAGGGCCACGGCGCCGGTGGCGATCCCGAAGAAGGCCAGGTGCAGGCAGAGGGCGGCCATGTCGCCGAGGCCGATGCCGCCGCCGGCCGCCGCGACGCCGGCGAGCAACCCGAGGAACGTGCCGAGCGCGACGATCGCGACGAGCGCAGCGACCGCCGCCGCCTTGGCGAGAACCAGCCGCGTGCGGGTGATCGGGTGGGCGAGGACCAGCGCCGCGATCCGTTCCTCCTCCTCCCCGGCGACCGACCCCGCCGCCGCCGTTATCGCCATCGCCCCGATGACGAGCGGCCCGTAGACGGCGCCGATCTCACTCTTCATCCAGCCCGCGATCGTGCCGTAGTCGGCGCCGCCGAGGAGCTCGGTCACCCCCTCGGGAAGATCGAGCTTGCCGATCGAGCCACCGACGGCGGGGAACAGCGCGCCGACCATCAAGATCACCGCGACCATCCCGATCGCGCTCAGCGCCGCCGATGGGGTCCGGAGCCGAATCGCCATCGCGAACGCCGGCCAGCTCACGAGTCGCTTCCGCCGCGGTAGTAGCGCAGGAAGATCTCCTCGAGGTCGTCGTCGCGGCTGCCGAGCGAGCGCACCTCGTGGCTCGCGATCGCCTTGACCAGGGGGTCGGCGGAGCCCTCGAACGCGACGATCACGTGGGCGCGCTCGGAGCGCACTTCCACGACGCCGGGCACCGCCCGGAGCTCGTCGGGGCTCGGCGGCCTTCCTCCGAACTCGATCTCCAGCCGGCGCACCGCGATCGCGCGCAGGTCGTCCACCGAATCGACGACCACCAGGCGTCCGGCGCGAAGGATGGCGACGCGGTCAGCAACCCGCTCGACCTCGGAGAGCGTGTGCGAGGAGAGGAAGACGGTCCGCCCCACGGCGACCGTCTCCGAGAGCAGGGCGTGGAAGCTCTGCTGGACGAGCGGGTCGAGGCCGGCGATCGGCTCGTCGAGGATCAGCAGCTCGGGCTCGTGCATGAATGCCTGGACGAGGCCGAGCTTCTGCCGGTTCCCCGTCGACAGCTGGTGCACCGGCCGCTCGAGGTCGGCTCCGAGCCGCTCGACGAGCCCGTCGCGGACGCCTGCGTCGACGCCGCCGCGAAGCCCGGCCAGGTAGTCGAGCACCTCGCTGCCGGTCAGTCGCGGATAGAGCGCGAAGTCGCCGGGGAGGTAGCCGATCCGCCGCCTGATCTCGAGGCTGCCCTCATGGCTGTCGAGCCCGAGGACGGTCGCCCTCCCCGCCGTCGGCGCGATCAGGTCGAGCAGCAGCCGCATCGTGGTCGACTTCCCGGCGCCGTTGGGGCCGAGAAACCCGAAGACCTCGCCGTGCTCGATCGCGAGGTCGAGGTCGAAAAGCCCGCGCCCGCTTCCGTAGTCCTTGGAGAGCCCTTCGGTGCGGATTGCGGCCGCGCTCACGGGGGCAGGCTAGCCGGAAGACCCGTAACGCCCACGGAGGGAGCGAACCGCCGCGGGGTCTACGTTCGCCGTCATGCAGGAGGGAGAGGCCACCAACGTCCTCGTCGCCGGCGCGGGGATCGCCGGGCTCGAGTTCGCGATGGCGCTCGCCGACATGGCGGGCCCGCGCGCACGCATGACCGTCGTCGCCCCCGAGGGCCACTTCGTCCTCAAGCCGCTCGTCGTCCGTGAGCCGTTCGGCGGCCCCGGGCTCGAGCGCCACCAGCTCCGCCCGGTGCTCGAGCGGATCGGCGCCGAGCAGGTCCTCGACGCCGTCACCCGCGTCGATCCCGAGCGCAAGACGGTGACGCTCCGCGGCGCCCGCTCCCTCCACTACGACGTGCTCGCGATCTGCATCGGCGGCCTCGCCCGGCCCGCCTACAGGTCGGCCCTGACCTTCTGGAGCACGAGCGCGCGGATGCCGGTCGACGACCTGCTCGCCAAGGCGGCGGCGGCGCCCTCGCGGACGCTGGCGATCGTCGTCCCGCCGACGACCACCTGGCCGCTTCCCGCCTACGAGCTGGCGCTGATGCTGCGCCGCCGCGCCGAGGAGCTCGAGCTCGACCCGCGGGTCGTCGTGCTGACGCCGGAGAGCTCGCCACTGGCCGTCTTCGGCGGCCAGCCGAGCGCCGCCGTGGCCGGGAGGCTGGCGGCGCGGCAGGTCGAGGTCGAGACCGGCGTCCACGTGGTCGAGCAGGGACGGGAGCTGCTGCGCGAGGGCGGCGGCGCGGTCGAGGCCGGCGCGGTGATCGCGCTGCCGCGGATCGACGGCCCGGGCATACCGGGCTTGCCGAGCGAGCGCGGCGGCTTCATCCCGGTCGACGAGCACTGCCGCGTGATCGGCGTCGAGGACGTCTACGCCGCGGGCGACGGCACGAGCTTCCCGGTCAAGCAGGGCGGCATCGCCTCCCAGCAGGCGGACGCGGCGGCCGAGCACCTCGCCGCCCGGCTCGGCGCGCCGATCGAGCCCAACCCCTTCCGCCCGGTCCTCCGCGGCGAGCTGCTCACGGGCGCCGACTCGATCAAGATGCTCCACGCCGTCGACGACGGCGGATCCGATGCCGTCTCCCCCGACTACCTGTGGTGGCCGCGCCTCAAGGTCGGCGGCCGCTACGTCTCCGCCTGGCTCGCCGGGACCGCCCCCCGCTCCGATCTCGAGCCGCGCGAGCTGCCGATCGAGGTCGAGGCCTCCTGGCCGCACGAGTGGCACGGCGAGCCGATCTAGGCGATCGGCTCCTCGCGTGCCCTAGCTCGCGTCCGGGCGGCTCCAGATCCCGTCCGGCTCGAGCCCGCGCGGGGTGACGATCACCGGGCACGCCGCCTTGCGCATGACGAAGCCCGAGACGCTGCCGAGGAAGGTGCGGCCGATCGGCCCATAGCCGCGGGAGCCGAGGAGGAGCAGGTCGAGGCTCTCGGACTCCTCGACCAGGCAGGTCCCCGGCTCGTCGCGCCGCAAGTGCTCCTCGGTCTCGATGCCGCCCGGGACGTGCGCGCGGGCCTCCTCGAGGGCCTTGCGGGCGCGCTCGGTGGCGGCGCCCTCGAACTCGCCCGCGGTCATGATCTCGAAGGAGGACGTGTAGCCGAAGGGGTTGGGGTCGCTGACGGCGATCAGGTCGAGCCGGGCGCCGGCGGAGGAGGCGATCGCGATCGCCGCGTCGAGCGCCTCTCGCGACTCGGCGGACCCGTCGACGGCGACGCCGATCCGCTCGATCGCCGGCCGCGGGCCCTCGCAGTAGCCGCGCGGGGCGACGGCGACCGCCGTGCCGGCGCCGTGGAGCAGCGCCGTCGTGACGCTTCCCGGCAGCAGGCGCCCGAGCCTGCCGCGGTGCGTCGAGCCGATGACGACGAGGGCGGCGTCGGTCTCCTCGATCACCCCGAACAGCGCGCGGGCGACCGAGGAGTCGGCGAGGGCGCGAGTCTCGACCTCGAGGCCGGCGAGCCGGTCGCGGGCGACGTCGAACGCCCCTCCCGTCTCACGCTCGATCGCGGCGTCGGGATCGTCGCCGAGCAGGTTGCGCGGCCAGGGAACGACGCGGGCGACCACGGGCTTCGCCCCCAGCAGATGCGAGAGCAGGCTGCCGAGCGCGAGGGCGTCGTCCCCCTGCGGCGTCGCCGAGAAGCCGATCACGACGTGCTCGCTCACGCGCCGAGCCTAGCCGCCTGGGGCCGGCAGCCGCTGGGTGCCGGGCACGGGGCCGGATCGGGGCTGACCACCGAGCGGCGGTGCCCGCGGCCACGGCTAAGCTGCGCGCGGTGAGCGAGGCGGAGGCAGCAGCGGAGGAGACGATCACGATCGTCCTCGCCGACGACCACGAGCTCGTCCGCGACGGGATCCGGCTCGTGCTCGAGGCACAGCCGGACATCGAGGTCGTCGCCGAGGCCGCCGACGGCGACGCGGCCGCGCGTTACGTCCTCGGCCACAAGCCGACGATCCTCGTCCTCGACCTGAGCATGCCGGGGACGCCGAGCCTCGAGCTGATCCCGAAGGTTCTCGAGACGTCACCGGCGACCAGCGTGATCGTCCTGACGATGCAGAACGAGCCGCCGTTCGCCCGCCAGGCCTTCCAGGCCGGCGCGAAGGGCTTCGTCGTCAAGCAGTCGGCGGCGAGCGAGCTCGTCGCCGCGGTCCGCGCCGTCGTCGCCGGCGGCACGTACATCAACCCGGAGCTGGGTGCACGCCTGGCGGCGACGCCGCCGGAGCCGGAGGGGCCGCCCGACGACCTCACCCCGCGCGAGGTCGAGGTGCTCGGCCTCCTGGCGCTCGGGTACATGAACCCGGAGATCGCCGAGAAGCTCGTCCTCAGCGTCCGCACCGTCGAGACCCACCGCGCCAACATCCAGCGCAAGACCGGCCTCTCGACCCGCGCCGAGCTGATCGCATACGCGATCGAGCACAAGCTCGTCGAGCGCTAGCTCGCCTCGGCCCTGCCGGGCGGGGAGCTCGCGCGGACGGCGGGGAACGTCGCCCGCACCCGGGTGCCCCCCTCCTCCGGAGCCTCGATCTCGAGCTTGCCGTTGAGCAGCTCGATCCGCTCGCGCATGCCGACGAGGCCGAACCCGCCGCCGTTGTCGCGCGAACCCTCGGCGGCGCCGTCGAGGCCGACGCCGTCGTCCTCGATCGTCACCCGGACGACATCGCCCACGTCCTCGACCGCGACCCGCGCCTTGCCGGCGTGCGCGTGCTTGACGACGTTGGTCAGCGCCTCCTGGGCGACTCGATACAGGGCGGACTCGAGCTCGGGGTCGTGACGGGAGGCGACGCGTCCGGACTCGTAGTCGAGGTCGAGGTCGAGGTCGATGTCGAGCCCGGTCCGCGACTGCATCCGGGAGATCAGCGCCTCGAGGGCGGCGCCGGTGCCGAGCTGGTCGAGCGAGGCGGGGCGCAGCTCGGTGATCAGCCCCTGGAGGGCGCCGATCACCCGCTCCACCTGATCCGCAGCCTGCACGATCAGGCGCTTGGCGGCGCGCTCGTCCCCGACCTGAAGGGCGCTCTCCTGCATCACCTTGAGGGCGCCGAGCTCCTGAAGCGTCTCGTCGTGGAGCTCGCGCGCCCAGCGGCGGCGCTCCATCTCCGAGGAGCGGATCGAGAGGCGCAGCTTCTCGTCCTCGATCGCCCGAGTCGCCGCAATCGCCGACGCGGCGCTGGCGGCGAAGGACTCGAGGGTCAGCCGATCGTCCCGCGACAGGCTCCCCTCCGTGCCGATCCGGTCGAAGAGGGCGAGCACTCCGACGTCGACGCCACGCGAGCGGAGCGGGACCAGCAGCCCGGACGCCGCGTCGATCCCCATCGCAGCGAGCCGGCGCGCGCCGAGCTCGTCGACCTCCTGGCTGGCCCCGGCTTGAATGGCATCGCCGGGAGGCGAGCCTCTCGGGACCTCTCGGCCGGCGATCCCGTGGTCGATCTCGCCCGCGACCGCCGCGATCCGAAGCGCCTCCCCCTCGACCGTGAAGCAGACCGCGATCCGCGCCTCCACCAGTGCCCGCGAGCGCTTGACGATCAGCTCGAGGACCCGCTCGAGCTCGGTCTCCCCTCCGACCTCCCGGTTCAGCGACGCGGTCGCCTCGAGCCCCCGCATCGCCCGCTCGAGCTCGGCGCGGCGAGTGCTCGCCTCCACCAGCGCGCGGGAGTTGTCGATGGCGATCGCCGCCCAGTCGGCGAGGACGACGAGAAGGTGTTCGTCCGCCTCGGTGAACTCCGCGCCGTCGCGCTTCTCGGTCAGGTAGAGGTTGCCGTAGACCGAGTCGCGAATCCGGATCGGCCCCCCGAGGAAGGTCTCCATCGGCGGATGGTTAGCGGGGAAGCCGTACGAGCGCGCGTGGTCGCCGATTCGGGTCAGCCGCAGCGGCTCGGGATTGCGGATCAGCTCGCCGAGGAGCCCGCGGCCGCGCGGGAGCGGGCCGATCGCCTGCCGGGTCTGCTCGTCGATCCCGACGTAGAGGAACCGCTCGAGCTCGCGCCCGTCCTCGTCGAGGACGCCGAGAGCGGCGTACTGGGCGCCGGTCAGGTCGCGAGCCGCCTCGAGGACGAGGCGCAGGACCTCCTCCGGGTCGCGGGCGGCGACGATGCTCCGGCCCACCGCCAGCACCCGCTCGAGCTGAGACTTGTCAAGAACCCTCATTGACGACTCGAAGAAGGAGTCGACTCCAGGGTAGCCCTCCGTAGCCACTACGGGGCAGCGGCCCCTCCTCCACCCCTCGCCTCGCCGCGGGAGCGAGCCGGGGGATACGGTGGGGTCGAGCCATGGTCGAGTTGATCGCCGCCTCGTCGGCCACCGCCCTCGCCTGCGCGCTCGGGGCGATCCCGGTCTTCGCGCTGCGCGAGCCGTCGCGGTCGACCCAGGCGGCGATGCTCGGCGGAGCCGCCGGCGTGATGGCGGTGGCCGCCGTCGCGGGCCTCCTGCTCCCCGGGCTCGACGAGGGCGGCGATGCCGAGGTCTGGGCCGGCGTCGCCGTCGGGATCGTCTTCATGCTCGCCGTGCGGCGACGCCTCCAGCGCTCCGAGCACATCGTCTCGCGAGCCGGCCGCACGTCCGCGCTCGTCTTCATCGTCCTGCTCGTCCACAGCCTCCCCGAGGGGCTTGCGATCGGCACCGCGTACGCCGCCGACCCCGGCGAGCTCGGCCTCTTCGTCGTGATCGCGATCGCGATCCAGAACATCCCCGAGGGGACCAGCGTGGCGATCCCGCTGGCGCGGCTCGGCGCCTCCCCCGGACGGCAGCTCTGGGCGGCGTTCGCCTCGAGCCTGCCGCAGCCGGTCGGCGCCGTCATCGCCTACCTGGCGGTGCAGGAGGTGACGTCGATCCTGCCGCTGTCGTTCGGCTTCGCCGCCGGTGCCATGGGAGCCGTCGTCGCGATGCAGCTCCTGCCCGACGCGCGCGAGCTGGCTCCGCGCCCGGCGCTCGCGGGCACGCTTGCGGGCCTCGCCGGGATGCTGGCGCTCAGCCTCGCCCTCGGGACCCCGGCGTGAGGCTGCCCGGGTTCATCCGCCACCGGGTGACGATCGCCGGCCGCCACCCGCACGAGCGGCTGCGGCGCCGGCGGGTGCAGCCGACCGGCAGGCTCGTGGCGCTGCTCGCGATCGTCGGGCCCGGGGTCCTCGCCGGCCTCTCCAACAACGATCCCTCTGGCATCACGACCTACTCGGTCCTCGGAGCCGACTACGGCTACGAGCTGATCTGGGCGCTGACGCTCTCGACCGCGGCGGTGATCGTCTTCCACGAGGTGGCAGCGCGCGCCGGCGTCGTCACCGGCAAGGGGATGCTGGCCCTGATCCGCGCCGAGCGTGGCCGAATGGTCGGCGGGCTCGTGGCCGGAGCGCTGCTGATCGCCAACTTCGGCACGCTCGCCGCCCAGTTCGCCGGCCTGGCCGCGGGCGCGGAGCTGCTGGCCGGGGTCGGCCGCGAGTTCTCGGTGCCGATCGCAGCGGCCGCGGTGTGCGTCCTCGTGCTCCGGGGGAGCTTCCACCGCGTCGAGCACCTGCTGCTCCTCCTCAGCTCCGTCTTCATCGCCTACGTGATCGCCGGCTTCCTCGCCGGCCCGGACTGGGGAGAGGCGGCGCGGGGGGCGGTGACGCCGACGATCCCGGGTGGGCGCGACGAGGTGCTCGCGATCGTCGCAACCCTCGGTACGACGCTGGCGCCGTGGGGGATCGCATTCCTCCAGTCCTATGCGGTCGACAAGAAGCTCAAGCCCAGGCAGCTCGGGCTGGAGCGCGTCGACGTCGTCATCGGGGCCCTGATGACCGGGGTCATCGGCCTGTTCATCGTCGTCACCTGCGCGGCCACGCTCCACGCGGAGGGCATCGAGATCGACTCGGCCGCCGACGCCGCGCTCGCGCTGGAGCCGCTCGCCGGCGACCTCGCCAAGTCGCTGTTCGGGATCGGCTTCATCGGGGCGGCGCTGCTCGCGATCGCGGTGATCCCGCTCTCAACGGCGTACTCCCTCTCGGAGGCGCGCGGCCGCCGGGCCGACCTCGACGCCGGCTTCCGCGAGGAGCCGTTCTTCTACGGCGCCTTCCTGGCGACGACGCTCGCGGCCGCCGGGCTCGTGATGATCCCCGGGATCCCGATCATCCCGCTGCTCTACCTGAGCCAGGCGCTCAACGCGATACTGCTGGTGGTCATCCTCCCCTTCATCCGCCACGTCGCCGCCGACGAGTCGGTGATGGGCGAGCACAAGCTCGGCCCGGCGGGCCGGGCGGCGACCGGGCTGGTCACGCTCGGGGTGCTCGCCTCGGTGATCACGCTCGGCATCCTCACGATCTAGTCAGTACCGGCCCCGGACCGGCGCCGGGCAGCGTCCGTAGAACCCACCGATTACTGCGGCGCCGCCGTAGACCAGTATCGGGCGGATGAACGTCCACAACCGCCCGATCTCCAGCGAGCCCGGCACCGAGCCGGCCGACCGGCCTCCGGTGCCGTCCACCGAGGACGGGTTCTCGGTCCTGATCGCGGGCGGAGGGGTCGCGGCGCTCGAGGCGATCCTCGCACTGCGGCAGTCCGGCTGCGGCGCCCCGGTCCAGCTCATCTGCCCGGACCGCGAATTCCGGCTGCGCCAGCTCTCGACCGGGCAGCCATTCGGCGGCGCGCCCTCCCACACCCTCGACCTCGCCGACTTCTGCGCCCGCAACGGAGTCTCCCTGCGGCGCGACCGGCTGGCCGAGGTCTGGGGCGGCCCGCGGCGGGTCCTGCTCGACTCCACCGAGGAGCTCTTCTACGACGCCCTGCTGCTCTGCCCGGGCGCGCGGCCCTACGAGGCGCTGCCCGGCGCCCGGACCTTCACCGGCCCCGACGACGTCGAGTGGTTCGGCGAGATGCTCGACCAGCTCGAGCGGGGCCACCTGCGCCGCGTCGTCTTCGCGGCGCCGCCGGAGGTGCGCTGGACCCTGCCGCTCTACGAGCTCGCGCTGATGACGGGGCGGATGATGCGCGACCGCGGGATC
The DNA here is from genome assembly GCA_963823565.1 of uncultured Solirubrobacterales bacterium. Taxonomy (GTDB): domain Bacteria; phylum Actinomycetota; class Thermoleophilia; order Solirubrobacterales; family 70-9; genus RHKX01. Next base: position 586,137 of record CAWGLR010000001.1, read on the forward strand.
GCCGGCGCCGAGCTGACCCTCGTGACCCACGAGACCACGCCGCTGATGGACATGGGCGCGGAGCCGGGCGCGCGCATCCTCGAGCTGCTCGGCGAAGCCGGGGTCGCGGTGCAGACCGGCAGGGCGCCGGCCGTAGTCGAGGCCGAGGCCCTGCTCCTCGCCGACGGGAGCCGCATCGATGCGTCGGCGGTCGTCGCGCTGCCGGGCCTGCGGGTCCCCGAGATCGCCGGCGTCCCGCATGGCCGCCACGGCTTCATCCCGACCGACGCGAGCATGAGGGTCGACGGCCTCGACCGGGTCTGGGCGGCCGGCGACGCGACCTGGTTCCCGATCAAGCAGGGCGGGATCGCCGCCCAGCAGGCCGACGTCGCGGCCGCGGGCATCGCGCTCGAGGCAGGCGCCGACGTCGAGGTGCCGCCGCTGCGGCCGGTCGTCCGGGTCGCGATGCTGACCGGCGACGACCCCGAGTTCTTCCGCTCGCAGCTCGCCGCCGGCTCGCGCGCGGCCGAGGGCGAGTTCCCGCTGTGGTGGCCGCCGGGCAAGGTCGCCGGCCGCTGGCTCGCGCCCTACCTGGCCCGCGAGTGGAGCGGCTCCCCGACCGATCCCCTGGTCCCACTCGAGGACATCGGCGACGAGGACGCCGCGCGGCGCAGCGACCAGCATCGCGAGGCGCTGGACCTCGCGCTGCGCTTCGCCGACCTCGACGCGTCCCAGGGCGACGTCGCCCAGGCCTTGCGCTGGCTCGACGTTGCGGAGAAGCTGAACGTGACACTGCCCCCGGAGTACGTCTCGCGCCGGGCGGAATGGTCGGAGATCCTGCGGAGCAGAAACGGATAGAGGAGGACAGATGTACAGGACGATCGTGCTCGGACTCGACGGCTCGGAGGGCTCCTCGCGAGCGCTGCCGCACGCGGTGGAGCTCGCCAAGGCATCCAAGGGGAGAATCGTGATCGCCCACGTCGAGGAGCACTTGGTGGCCAAGGGGGACATGCCAGGGCCGCGGGAGGAGGAGGCGGACAAGACCGTCAGCTCACAGCTCGAGCAGATCCAGGGTGAGGGCGTCGAGGCGACGCTCGAGACGCGGACGCTCGTGCTCGGCGGCCCCGGCCACGCGATCGCCGAGCTGGCCGACGAGGTCGATGCCGATCTGATCGTCGTCGGCACTCGCGGCCACTCGACGGTTCCCGGCCTCGTGCTCGGGAGCGTCGCCCACCGGCTCATCCACGTCGCCCACCGGCCGGTCCTGGCCGTTCCGCCGCCCGCCTGAGCGGCGGCGGGAAGCGCATGAGCGGAGGTGGAACAGAGGAGCGCCCGGTGCTGCTCGCCTACGACGGGTCGGAGCAGGCGAAGGCCGCGATCGAGTTCGCCGGCCGGGTGCTGAGCCCCGGCCGGCGCGGGCTCGTCGTGACGATCTGGGAGCGGCTCGACTCGGTCCCGTTCTGGGGGGCGCCGGTGACCGTGATCCCGCAGGAGGCCTTCGACGAGGTCGTCGAGCGCGCGGGCGCGGTCGCCGCCGAGGGCGCCGAGATCGCCCGCTCGGCGGGCTTCGACGCCGAGGCGCTCACCTGCGAGGGCAGCCCGGCCTGGCACGCGATCGTCGCGCTCGCCGGCGAGCACGACGCCGAGCTGATCGTCATGGGCTCCCACGGCCGCACCGGCGCCTCCTACGTCCTCGTCGGGAGCGTCGCCACCGCGGTCTCCCAGCACGCCCCCTGCCCCGTCCTGATCGACCGCGCGAACTGACGTGGAGGGGGCGGCGCACGCGGCGCCCGGGGGGGCGCTCACCGACACACGCGCGCTCGCCGTTCGCGGCGCCGAGCTGGCGATGCGCTACGGCGAGGGCGCGACCGCGGTCGACGCGCTCCGCGGTGTCGACGTCGAGTTCGCCGACGGCACCTTCACCGCGATCATGGGGCCGTCGGGGTCCGGCAAGTCGACCCTGCTGCACATCCTCGCCGGCCTCGAGGTCCCGACGGCGGGCTGGGTCGAGATCGCGGGCACCAGGCTCGACGGGCTCTCCGACCGCGAGCTGACGCTGATGCGCCGGGCGAAGGTCGGCTTCGTCTTCCAGAGCTACAACCTTCTGCCCGTCCTGACCGCGGAGGAGAACATCGTCCTGCCGCTCTCGATCGGGGGCGCCAAGCCCGATTCGGCGTGGCTCGAAGAGCTCGTCGGCTCGATGGGCATCTGGAACCGGCGCGACCACCTGCCGGCCGAATTGTCGGGCGGCGAGCAGCAGCGCGTCGCCGTCGCCCGGGCGCTGATCAGCCGCCCCGCCGTGGTCTTCGCGGACGAGCCGACCGGCAACCTCGACTCGACCGCGAGCGGTGAGATCCTCCGGCTCCTGCGCAGCGCGGTCGACCAGCTCGGGCAGACGATCGTGATGGTCACACACGATGCCGGCGCCGCGTCGATCGCCGACCGGGTCCTGTTCCTGGCCGACGGCCTCGTCGTCCGGGAGGCGCACGGCCTCGCGGTCGACCAGATCCTGGACGTCCTCAAGGAGATATGACCGCAGTTGCGCTGCGGAGCCTCGCGGCGCGCAAGCTGCGCACCGCGCTGACGGCGATCGCGATCCTGCTCGGGGTCGCGATGGTCTCCGGCGCCTACATCGAGACCGACGCGATCCGGTCGGCCTTCGACGACATCACCGCGCAGTCGGTGGAGAAGCTCGACGTCGTCATCACGCCGCCGGAGGAGTTCACCGCGGGCTTCCAGACCGAGCTGCCGACGCTCGACCGCAGCCTCGTGCGCCGGGTGCGGGCGACGCCGGGCGTGGCCGGCGCGGAGGCGGAGATGAGCGCTTACGGGCAGATCGTCCTCGACGGCGAGCCGGTGGACACGATGGGCACCCCGCCACTCGTCTTCGCCGACAGCCGCGAGGAGTTCGACCCGACGCAGATCGCCGAGGGCCGCGGCACCGAGGCGCCCGGCGAGGCCACGGTGCTGCAGCAGAACGCCGAGGACAACGGGATCGAGGTCGGCGACCGGATCGGGATCGCGACCCGGAACGGCGAGCGCGAGGTTACGGTCGTCGGGCTGATCACCTACGGCGAGGGGGGCTCATCGCTCGGCGGCACGACCGCGGTCGCGCTCTACCGGCACGACTTCGACCGCTGGTTCGACTTCGCCGGCAAGGCGTCGGCGATCGACGTGATCGCCGACGAGGGGACCGACCCGGGCCTCCTGGCGGACCGCCTCGAGGCCGAGCTCGGCAAGGAGGCGAAGATCCAGACGGCGCAGGAGAACGCCGACGAGAGCGCGGAGGAGATCAACGACTCGATCGGCGGCTTCCTCACCCCGGCCCTACTGACCCTGGCCGGGGCAGCGGTCCTCGTCGGCGCGTTCACCATCTTCAACACGTTCTCGATCACCGTCGCCCAGCGGGTGCGCGAGTTCGCCCTGCTGCGCGCGATCGGCGCGACGCGGAGGCAGGTCCTCGCCTCGGTCACCGTCGAGGCGCTCGCGATCGGGATCGGCGCCTCGATCGTCGGCCTCGCCGCCGGCATCGGGTTCTCGAAGCTGCTCAACTCGCTCTTCGACGCGGTCGGCTTCGGCATCCCGCGGAGCGGGCTGATCCTCGAGACGCGGACGATCGTGCTCGCGTTCGCCGTCGGGGTCGGCACGACGCTCGTCTCCTCGCTGATCCCGGCGCTGCGCGCGACGCGCATCTCCCCGGTCTCGGCGATGGCCGGCGGCACGGCGCGCCCGTCGCGGCGCCGCCGGCGGATCAGCGCCGCCCTCAGCGTCCTGCTGCTGGTCGCCGGCGTCGCGCTCGCCGCCCAGGGCCTGTTCGGGTCCGGGACGGCGACGAGCAAGCTCGGCGCGATCTCCGGCGGCGCCGTCGCCGTCTTCATCGGCGTCGCGCTGTCGGCCCGGTTCATCGTCGGGCCGCTCGCGGCGGCGGTCGGCTGGCCGATCGAGCGGCTGCGCGGCGCGATGGGACGGATCGCGCGCGAGAACACGGTCCGCAACCCGGGCCGCACCGCCGTCACCTCGGCCGCGCTGATGATCGGCCTCGGGCTCGTCGTCTTCGTCGCCGTCTTCGCCTCGGCGCTGAAGACGAGCCTGGTCGGCCAGGTCGACCGGCTGATCACCGCGGACTTCATCGTCTACGGCGAGGGCTTCGCGCCGTTCGCCGCGCGCTCGACGAAGATCGTCGAGGGGGTCGAGGGAGTCGAGACCGCCGAGGCGATCCTCTACGACCAGGTCGAGATCAACGGCGAGAAGTCCAACGTCGCCGTCGACGCGCTGCTCGGCGTGGACCCCGGCAAGCTCAACGACGTCTACGAGTTCGAATGGATCGACGGCGACGACTCGCTGGTCGCCGGGCTCGCGCCGGACGACGTCCTGATCGAGGAGCAGTTCGCGAAGACGCACGACCTCGGCGTCGGCGACAGCTACGAGGCGCTGACGCCGGCCGGCGGGCGGGCGAGGCTCCACGTGGTCGGCGAGTACCGCGACCCGACGATCCTCCAGGGCTCGGTCACGAGCAAGGAGACGCTCAAGTCGTTCTCGCTCGCCCGCGATCCCTACTCGACCCTCGTCCGGGTCGCCCCCGGCGCCGGCGCGGACGAGGTGCAGGGCCGGGTCGAGGCGGCGCTCGACCGCTTCCCGACCATCAAGGTGGAGAATCACGACCAGTACCAGGACACGCTCTCCGGCCAGCTCAACCAGATCGTCTACATGCTCTACGCGCTGCTGGCGATGAGCGTGGTGATCTCGCTGTTCGGGATCGCCAACAGCCTCTTCCTCGCGATCCACGAGCGCACCGGGGAGATCGGCATCCTCCGCGCCATCGGCACCACCCGCGGCCAGATCCGCACGGTGATCCGCTACGAGAGCGTGATCACGGCGGTCATCGGCGGCCTCCTCGGGACGGTCGTCGGCATCGCCTTCGCGGCGATCGTCGTCGCGTCGCTGACCGAGTTCGGCCTGCACATGAGCATCCCCGTCCCCCAGCTCGCGATCTTCCTCCTCGTCGCCGTGCTCGTCGGCGTCGCCGGCGCGATCGCCCCGGCGCGGAAGGCGGCGCGGATGGACGTGCTGCGGGCGATCGAGCAGGAGTAGCGAGGGGCGGGCGTCTCAGGCGGACGCCTTGACGCTCGCGGCCACCGCCAGCAGCGCCTCGGCGAGCAGCCGGTAGGTGCGGTCACGGTCGAGGTCGCGCTCGCGGCACTCGTCGAGGGCGCTCTCGGCGAAGTCGAGGAACGACCGCAGCGCGGCCTCCGCGAAGGGACCCGGCGCCTCGGTCCCGAAGTGATTGAGCGCGACCGCCTCGACGACGATCGAGCGGTAGCGCTCGCCGAGCTCGGCGACCTCCGGCTCCCCGAGCAGGCGTCCCCGGCGGTGGACCAGCCAGACGTCGGAGGGCTCGAGGGCGTGATCGAAGAACCGTGCGAAGTTGGCGGCGAGGCGCTGCTCGATCGGGACCTCGGCGTCGGTCACCCAGCCCTCGGTCAGCGTCCTCCCCGCGAGGTCCACGGCGGCGAGAAAGAGGTCGAGGCGGCCGCGCGGGAAGTAGTGGTAGAGCAGGTTGCGGGTGACGCCGGCGCGCTCGGCGACCGCGTCGAGCGTCAACCCCGTGTAACCGTCCGCGGCGACGACGGCGACGGCCGCGGCCGCGAGCTGGGCGCGCCGCGCCTGCGAGGACATCCGGCGCGGCGCCTCGGTGCCGCCGCTCGAGCTCATACCGCCGATCCTACCTTCTTGACATTTCGTAAACAACGAAATAGGTTGCGCGGCGCACGCCACCGGAGGAGAACCGTGAACGCTCGAACCCGCGCCGCGCTCGCCGCGGCCCTGACCCTGCCGATCGCCGCCGCCCTCGCCGCGCCGGCCGGCGCGATCCCGATCGTCGACCCCGGCGCGCCCTCGGTTCCCGACTTCTCCGGATCGGCGGCGAAGCCGCACAAGATTCCGCGCTCCCATCCCGAGCAGAACCCGTTCATGGCGAAGGACCCCAAGTCCAACATCCACAACGACAGCTGGATGACCGACGCCTACCGCTACTCGGGCCCGCTCGGCAGGAACCTCCAGACCCAGTCGGAGGCGAAGCCGCCGTCGCTGTGCGGCTCGCTCGCCTTCGACCGGGAGGGGCGGATCGTCTCGGTGTGCCCGTCGGCCCTCGTCCCGCCGCAGGCGCGGATCATCGACCCCGTCACGCTCGAGACGATCGACAGCCTGAACCTCCCCCAGGCGCCCGACCCGCCCGGCACGGAGACCTACCAGAACTTCAGCGGGGGCGGGTACTTCTACCTCGACAACCGCGACCGGATGGTGGTGCCGACGAAGACCAACCACATCTACGTGATCGGCCAGGGCGCCGACGGCAAGACGCTGACCGTCGAGCGCGACTACGACCTTTCCGGAGTGCTCGACGCCGGCACCGAGCGGATGACGTCGGCCCTCCCCGACTACGACGGGCTGATCTGGTTCGTCTCGAAGGCCAACGGCAAGATCGGGACGCTCGACCCGAAGAGCGGCAGGATCAAGGTCCTGCGGACCGGCGAGGAGATCGAGAACTCGTTCGCCGTCGGCTCCGACGGCGTCTACGTCGTCTCCGACAAGCGGATGTACCGACTCAAGGCCTCGAAGAGCGGCCGCCCGCGGATCATCTGGAAGGCCCCGTACGAGAACTCCGCCATCGTCAAGCCGAGCCAGGTGAACGCCGGCTCGGGGACGACTCCGACGCTGATGGACGGCGGCTACGTCGCGATCACCGACAACGACGCGCCGCGGATGAACGTCGTCGTCTACCGGACGGCGCGGAAGCTCCACGGCACCAAGCGCAAGGTCTGCCAGGTGCCGGTGTTCGCGAGGGGCAAGAGCGCGACCGAGAACACGATCCTCGGCGCCGGCCGCTCGCTGATCGTCGAGAACAACTACGGCTACCAGGACCCGTTCGGGCCCAACACGGGCGCCGTGACGGAGCCCGGCTTCGCTCGCGTCGACCTGAAGCGGAACGGCAAGGGCTGCAAGCTCGTCTGGACGAACCGCGACGCGCGGGCGCCGTCGGTCGTGCCGAAGATCTCGACCAAGGCGGGGCTGATCTACACCTACACCCGGCCACCCGACGCGCTCGCCGAGGGCTACTACTGGACCGCGATCGACTTCCGGACCGGCAGGACCAAGTGGATGAAGTACTCCGGCTCGGGGATCGGGTTCAACAACAACTACGCCGGGATCGCGGTCGGTCGGGACGGCACCGCCTACCTCGGCACGATCGGCGGCATGATCGCGCTGCGCGACGGGAGCTGACCAGGTGAGGGCGCTCGCGCGGACCCTGCTCGCCTGTGCCATCGCGGCGGCGGCGTGGGCGGCGCCGGCGCAGGCGGGGCTGGCGGAGCCGGCGCCCGACCGGGCGGAGGAGCTCGGCCATCGGGCGTACGTCTACGGCTTCCCGCTGCTCGAGTTCCTCCGGACGCGGCGCGAGCAGACGAGCGTCCGCTGCCCCGACCACGAGGGCAACTCCCCCGTGAACTCGTTCTCGAACGCGCGCGGCTTCGCGCGCCCCGAGGACCGGACGGTCGTCGCCCCGAACACCGACACGCTCTACTCGATCGCCCACCTCGACCTCGGGCGCGGCCCGATCGTGCTCAGGCATCCGCGGATGGGCGACCGCTACTACGGCTTCGAGCTGCTCGATCCCTACACGAACGTGATCGCCATCCCCGGGGCCCGGGAGGACGGCGGCGATGCCGGCAGCTACGAGATCCGCTGGAGCGGTGACGAGGAGAAGCGGCGGGCGCGGGGCGTCGACCGGGTGATCCGATCGAAGTACCGGCGCGTCTGGGTGATCGGGCGGACGCTCGCCACCGACGAGGCCGACCAGCGCCGGGCACACCGGAAGATGCGCCGCTACTCGCTGGAGACGCTGAACGGCGAGCCGGCCCGCACCTTCCCGAAGGGCTGCGAGCCGGGCGAGCCGAAGGACTCATCGACGCCGACGGACGGGGCGAGGTTCGTCGGCGCGCTGAACCGGGCGCTGGCGAAGAACCCGCCGCCGCGGCGCGACGGGCCGCTGCTGCGCGAGCTCGCGACCGTCGGCATCGGCCCCGGTCTCTCGCCCGAGGAGGCGGGCGTCTCCCCTGAGGTCATCGCTGCGCTCTACGCCGGGGTCGGCGCCGAGGCGGCGACCCTGCCGACGACCGCGCGGCTGAGCGTCCTCGACCAGGCGCGCGAGACCGGCGGCTGGCTCCTCCCCGCCGCCAACATCGGCGACTACGGCACCGACTACGACTTCCGCGCCCAGGTCGCGGTTGTCGGCCTCGGCGCCAACACCCCCGAGGAGGCGATCTACCCGACCGGCATCACCGACGCCGCGGGGGACCTCTTCGACGGCTCCAGCGACTACCGCCTCACCTTCCCGCCCGGCGAGTCCCCGCCGGCCCGGTACTTCTGGTCGCTGACGATGTACGACACCGACGGCTACCTCGTCGCCAACCCGATCGACCGCTACTCGCTCGGACCCAGCCACCCGCCGCTCGTCCGCAGGCCCGACGGCTCCATCGTCATCGCCATCCAGGGCGACGAGCCGACCGAGCCGCGAGTCAACTGGCTCCCCTCCCCCGACGCGGGCTTCCGCCTCAACCTGCGCCTCTACGGCCCGAGCAAGGCGGCGAGGACCGGCAGGTGGAGGCCGCCGGGCGTGGTGAGGGTCGGCCCGTAGGCGGCGCCGGCGGGTGCGGTCCGCCGCCCCGGCGGGTGCGCTCTCCGGCGCTCCGGCCTCGTGCGCTCTCCGGCGCTGAATTGTCACTGAACGGTGGAGCGGGTCACCCACGCGTGACACGCGAGGCGGGAGGCTTGCGCTGTGGCAGGCAAGCCCCGATCGCCCTCATCCGCGCCTCGCTTGCGGAAAAAGGACCTGTGGGGTCCGAAATACGCGATCGAGCGCCAGGTCTTCCGAGTCGCCGGCCGTCAGCTTCACCTGATCAAGACCGAGGAGCTCCTCGATGCCGGGGTACCGCCCAGGCAGGTGAGCAGGTGGGCAGCGAACGGGCGCCTGTTTCGGATGCAGCACGGCGTCTACGCCACCCATCCCCCGCCCTACTCGCTGGAGCAGCGATGGCTCGCGTCCGTCCTCGCCTGCGGCGAGGACGCCCTGCTTTCGGACTGGCCAGGCGCCATCCACCTCGACATCGCGCCGCGGCGGTTTCCGACACGGACGCACGTGACCGTGCCCCCAGGTCGAGGACGATCGCGCCGCGGGATCATCGTCCACCAGCGTCGGCTTGAACAGGGCGACGGCATGGTCAAGGACGGAATCCCCGTCACCCGGCCGGAGCTCGTCCTCGTCCACCTCTCCCCCGCCCTCAGCCCGATCGAGCTCGAGCAGATGCTGGTTGCCGCCGAGTCGCTGCGGATCCTGGACCGCCGGCGGCTGACCGAGGTCGTCGAGGAGCGGGCGGGACGGCCCGGGATCCACAAGCTCGTCCCCCTTCTCGGCAAGGAGCCGGCGATCGCCCAGAGCGACCTCGAGCTGCTGATGGTGCCGGTGCTTCACGAGGCCGGCGTCCCCTGGCCCCTGTTCAACCATCCGATCCGGGTTCCGGACCGGGAGGAGCCGCTGGTCGTCGACCTCTTCTGGCCGGAGCTGCGGATGGTCGTCGAGCTCGACTCCCAGCGCTGGCACGGCGACTGGGAGCGGGCGGAGGCGGACCGCGACCGGGATCAGCTCCTCGCGCTGGCGGGGCTCGCTCCCCACCGCTTCTTCCGGCGCCAGGTCAAGCGCGATCCCAAGGCAACCGCCGATCGGCTTCGGCGGCTCGTCGACCTACGCCGGGCCGAGCTCGAGGCTCAGCAGCGGCCGCTCACGGCCGCGAGCAGCAGGATCGACGCGGCCGAGTAGTCGATCGCCGGCTCGGCGGTGACGTAGTCGGCGAGGCGGTCCTCGTAGGTGGCGAACTTCGTGCCGAAGCGGTCGCGGACCTCGAAGCCCTGGCTGCGGATCTCCCCGAGCGGCGCCGGGCCGCCGACGACGGCGCCGGCCGGGACGCCCGCGCCGAAGACCGATCCCCAGTGGTGCGGGTGGCGCGGCGCCCGCGGGCCGTAGCCGACGACGAAGCTCGCTCCCTGCGGGTTGCGGCCGAGCAGCCAGTCGCGGGCGCCGGCGGCGACGCGGCAGCCGCCCTTCGGGGCTCCCGGGGCGACGGTGGCGAGGGCCGCGAGCGCGCCGGCGGCGCCGTTCTGCGCGGTCGTTCCCCACGAGAAGTAGCCGGGCATGCCGAAGGCGGTCCGCGCCGCCTGCCGCTTCGCGATCCGGCCGTTCTCGGCGAGCAGCCGGCAGGCGAGCCCGCGCGCCTCCTGCCCGAACGGGGCCGGGTCGCCGAAGGCGCCGCAGACCTCGGCCTCGCCGAAGGAGGCGAAGTCGTCGACCGCCCCCATCGCCGCGTACGGACCGGACTGCCGGACGTCGGAGGCGTAGCGGACGAAGTCGTCCTCGTAGGCCCGCTCGCAGGCGCCGGCCCGGCAGGTCGCGCGGAACAGCTCCGCGGCGCCCGAGGCCATCGAGTCCTTCCAGTTCGGGGCGACGTAGAAGTCGGCCGCGTAGGCGGGATAGCCGGCATCGCGGAGCGCGCGGGCGGGCCGCGCCGCCGCCTTCCCCGCCGCGTACCACTGCCTCGCCGCGGTCAGCATCCGCGCATCGCCCGTTCGCAGGTAGCCGAGCGCCAGCGCCGCCGCCGCCTTGCCGCCGAGGTCGCCGCCGACCTCCGGGTAGGCGAAGCGGGTGCCGATCCCGGGCAGGGACCGGGCGTCGTCGCTCGCCGGGTCGCGGAATCCGAGGTCGTGGTCGCGCTCGTCGCCGACCTGGGCGACGAACAGGTCGGGCGCCGGATGCGCCTTCAGGAGCCACCGCAGGCCGACGCCGGCCTCCGCCTCCAGCTGCGGGGCCGCGGCGGGGTCGAGCCGCGCGCTCGCCTCCATCAGCGCGGTCGCGAAGGCGGTCGTCTGGGTGAAGTGGATCATGTCGCCGGCGTCCATCCAGCCGCCGGTGAGGTCGAGCGCCTGGTTCGCGTGGGCGGGTGCGTCCGGGTGGATGACGGCGTCGTGCAGGTGGGCGGGACCGTGGATCGGGGAGGGCTCGGCGCCGTCGCGGTTTGCCCGGAAGTAGGCGAGGATCCGCCCGAGCGCCGGCCGCGAACCGTGCGGCGCGACGACCCACGGCCGCGACCGCAGGCCGCCGACGCGGACGCGATAGGAGCCCGGCGTGCGGACCCGGGTCAGGTCGGCGGCGTAGGCGCGCCGCCACGGTGCCGCGCGGCCCGGCGCCCGCCGCAGCCGCCCCCGCATCACGACGCCGCCGCCGCCCCGGCGCACGACGAACCGCTTGCCGGCGAGCGAGCGCTGCGAGCCGACGATCGCGACCTTGGCCTCGCCCGGTGCGCTCGGCCCGCCGACCCGGATCGCGGCGGGCGGCCCTCCTCCCTTCGCCGCGGCGGAGCCGGGAAACGGCGCGAATCCGGCGGCGAGGAGGACCAGCGTGATCGTTGCGCGGGCTGACAGCAAGGTTTCAAGGCTAAACCGGGGTCAAGGGACATCCGCCGGTGCCGATAAGAAGTGTGGGATGGAATTCCGTAAGGAACGAGTCGTGCTCGAGACGCAGTCCCACCGCGTCGTCGGAGACCTGCATCTGCCCAAGGAGGGCTACCTCAGCCGCCTCTCGGACTTCCTCAACCGCAACGAGCTGCGCTTCATCACGCTGACCGACGTCACCGTCCTCGAGCACACCGAGTCGGGGGCGACCGTCACCTCACAGCACGAGTTCATCGCGATCGGCGCCGATCACGTCCAGTTCGCCTACCCGGACGTCGGCAGCCACGCCTGAGCGCGCCCAGCGGAGGGCTACTTCGGGGGCATCCGGATCGCGCCGTCGAGGCGGATCGTCTCGCCGTTGAGCATCGGGTTCTCGGCGATCGCGACGGCGAGCTGCGCGAACTCCTCCGGCTTGCCGAGCCGGCTCGGGAAGGGGATCGTCTGGCCGAGCGCCTCGCGAGCGGGCTCGGGGAGCGCCGCGAGCAGCGGCGTGTCGAAGAGGCCCGGCGCGATCGCCAGCACGCGGATCCCGCGGCTTGCGAGGTCGCGGGCGGCGGGAAGGGTCATGCCGACGATCCCGCCCTTGGACGCCGAGTAGGCGATCTGGCCGATCTGGCCGTCGAAGGCGGCGACCGAGGCGGTCGAGACGAAGACGCCGCGCTCGCCCTCCTCATCGGAGTCGTTGGCGTTCATCGCGGTCGTCGCCAAGCGCATCAGGTTGAACATCCCGATCAGGTTGACCTCGACGACGTTGCGGAAGAGGTCGAGCGGGTGCGGCCCGTTCTTGCCGGTCACCCGCTGCGCCCAGCCGATGCCGGCGCAGCCGACCGCTATGCGAAGCCCGCGCGGCGCGCCCGCCGCGGCCTCGACCGCCGCCTGGACCGCCGCCTCGTCGGTGACGTTCGCCTCGGCGAAGCTCGCGCGGTCGCCGAGCTCGGCGGCGAGTGCCTCGCCCTTCTCGGCGTTGAGGTCGGCGATGACGACGTGGGCGCCGGCGCCGTGCAGCGCGCGAACGGTGGCCGCGCCGAGGCCGGAGGCCCCGCCGCTGACGATCGCTCCTGCGTCGGTGAGCTGCATGAGCGCGGCAACCTACGCGATGCGGGCACCAGGTGCTGCGCCGCGGTCCGGGCGCAGCAGCACCACCCCGAGCTCGTCGTCGAGGGCGCCGAGCACCAGCACCTCCGATCGCACCGGCCCGACCTGGCGCGGCGGGAAGTTGACGACGGCGACCACCAGGGTCCCCTCGAGCTCCTCCCGCGAGTAGTTGGTGACCTGCGCCGAGGACCGCTTGGCACCGATCTCGGGCCCGAAGTCGATCGTCAGCCTCCACGCCGGCTTGCGCGCCTCGGGGAAGTCGTCGACCGCGACGATCCGGCCGACGCGCATGTCGACGGCGGCGAAGTGCTCGTGGTCGATCTCGGCGGCGTCCACGGACGCGAACCTACAGAGGGATAGGGTCGGCCTGACTTTCCGCGATCGGAGGAGCAGCATCGTGAGCGACCCGGCGAAAGCCATCCTGATAACCGGCTGTTCGAGCGGCATCGGCGAGGAGACCGCCCGCCACCTCGCGGGGCTCGGCGACTACCTGGTCTACGCGACCGCGCGCCGGCCCGAGACGCTCGCCGGGCTCGAGTCCGCCGGCTGCCGGACCCTCGCGCTCGACGTCGCCGACGAGGCGTCGATGCGGGCGGGGGATCGGTCGCGACCGCCGAGGACGGCCCCTACGCCGAGTTCAACCGCACCGTCGGCGAGACGACGGCCGCGATCTACGAGGGGCCGATGGCGCGGCTCGGCGCCGGCCCCGACGCCGTCGCGCGAAAGATCGAGACGGCGCTGGCGGCGAGGCGCCCCCGCCCCCGCTACACGGTCACGCCGTCCGCCAAGCTCGCGATCGGGCAGCGACGGCTGCTCAGCGACCGGATGTGGGACCGGGTCATGTCGACCCAGTTCCCGCGCCCGGGACGCTCATAGGCGCCTTGGCGCGATCCGGCCGCCGAGCGCCGGCCGTCCTTCCGTCAGACCCGCCTCGTCGTCCCGCCGCGGAAGTAGGGGATGAGCAGCAGGGCAAGGCCGATCAGGATCACGACGATCCCGAGCGCGTAATGGACCAGTACCGCCAAGACGATGCCGATGATGATCAGCAGAATTGCCAGGGGCAAGACGACCTCCTCCAGTCGTTGATTAACCGTTCCATACCCCACAAACGCCCGCCGACGCGCGAAGTCAGCGGATCTGGACCGAACGGCCAACGACGTCAGCCGCGCTGCTCCCAGAAATCGCGCTCCTGGCGCCCCAGCTCGGTGGCCGGCTCCTCGCCCGAGGTGTACTCCGCCGCGATCCGCGCCCAGTCGGCGCCGGCGCGCAGGTCCGCGAGCGTGATGAAGACGAGCCCCTCCTGGCGCCGCATCAGCAGCGACGCCGGCGGCAGGGTCTGGCGCTTCATCGCCTCGTAGTGGGGGCTGCGGGGCGAGCTCGCCTCGATCATCTCGCGGGCGAAGTCGGGATCGAGCCGGCGGAAGCCGCGCTCGAACAGCCAGCGCGCCCCGGAGCGGACCTGGTCGAGCAGGTCGTCGGGGTCGAACTCGTCCGGGTCGGGGAGGTAACCGAGCTCCGACATCAGCTCGTGGACGCAGGACGCGTCGCCGGCCGCGATCGCCCGCCCGAGCCGGCGCTCGCGGTCGAAGTGCTCGGCGGAGACGCGGCGCACCATGCCGAAGTCGAGGAAGCCGACGCTGCCGTCCTCGAGCAGCAGGTAGTTGCCCGGGTGCGGGTCGCCGAGGATCATCAGCGTCCGCTCGCGGTCGAAGAAGAAGCGGAAGACGATCTCGCCATAGCGGTCGCGCGTCGCGTCGTCCATCCCCTTGACCTCCTCGAAGCGAGCCCCCTCGAGGAGGTCGGTGACGAGGACGCGGCGGGTCGAGAGCCGCGTGTGGACGCGCGGGACGACCGCGAACGGGTGCCCCTTGAACGCGCGCTCGAGCGCGCGGTGGTTCTGCGCCTCGAGCTCGTAGTCGAGCTCCTCCGAGATGCGCTCGCGGATCTCGCCGCCGACGGCCTTGACGTCGAGGCCCGGTGCCATCCGCTTGACCAGGCGCAGGATGAGGTGGAGGTTGCGGAGGTCGATCTCGACCGCCTCGGCGATGCCCGGGTACTGGACCTTGACCGCGACACGGTCCCCCTCGTGGGTCGTCGCGCGGTGGACCTGGCCGATCGACGCCGCGGCGAACGCCTCGCGCTCGAAGTCGACGAACAGGTCGCGGACCGAGGCCCCGAGGTCCTGCTCGACCACCTTGCGGATGTCCTCGTACCCGAACTTCGGCGCGTTGTCGCGGAGCTGCGCCAGCGCCGCCCGGAACTCCTCCTGGCCCTCCTCCGAGAGGCCGGGCAGCTCGACCGTCGCCAGCACCTGGCCGATCTTCATCGCCGCGCCCTTCATCTCGCCGAGCTGCTTGGCGATCTGGACCGCGATCCGACCGACCCGCTCGTCGGTCGCCTGCTGACGGCCCTCCTGGTCGCGAGTCAGGTTGGCGATCCGCGTGCCGGCCCAGCCGAAGCCCTGGCGGGCGACCATCCCGCCGACGCCGGCGGTGCGGCCGATCCTGCCGGTGCGGATCCGCGGGGACTCGCCGGGGTCGTCGTCGCGCTCGTCATCGCGGGCCATCGTCAGGCCGCCCTGGCGACGGGGGTCCGGCGCACGCGGCCGGGCAGGAACGGCAGCACGCCGCGCTTGACGTATTCGGCGTACGCGCGAACCGCGAGCGCGCGGACCGGAGCGGGCGGCAGCGCCGAGAAGCCGAACTGGTCGCGGATCACCGGCGGCAGCAGGGCGACGGTCGCGAAGTTGACCGCCTCGACGAGCGGGCGGAAGGGCCGCGGCACCGGCGGCTCGAAGACGATCTCGCGTGCCGTCGAGCGCGCCCAGTCGGTGACGACGAGGTCGCCGCTCGCATACATCTCGCGCCGGTAGTCGTCCAGCGCGGCGACGTCAGCGGGCATCTCCTCGTCGGCGAGCCCGAAGAGCCTGCCGACGACGCGGAAGTCCTGCCAGTAGGCCTCGCGCTCGTCCGCGCTCATCGTCTTGACGAACCGCTCGTAGACGACGATGCCGGAGTCGACGAGCGAGAAGAGGACCCACATCAGCAGCTTCGGGTCGTCGGCGGCGTAGGGCGTGCCGGCCGGGAACGGCCCGATATCGCGGTCGAGCTCACCGCGGACCCGGGCGTGCATCTTGCGAACCCGCGCGGTCATCCGGTCGGCGCGCTCGCGCGGACCGAACCCGATCGCGCTCATCACCTCCGCCGTGCGGGCGAGCCGCTCGTAGGGGTCGTCGAGCCCCTTCGTGTGCGCGAGCAGGCCCTCGACCGCGAGCGGGTGAGCCGCCTGCATGAGCAGCGCCCGCGGTCCCGAGATCATCACGACCCGCTCCCCCTGGACACGCCGCAGCATCGAATCCGAGCCGAAGTAGCCGTCCATCGCCACTGAGTATGGCGAGTCGCCCTCCCCGGCCCGCGGCGACGCGACGGCCCGCGGTCTGATATTAGGTATCCCTAATTAGGGCACCCGAACGCGGGGCCCCGTACCGTACCGCGCCCCGAAGGAGCAGATCAACCGATGACCCCACCCCGCCCGTCCCTCCCCCGCCTCGCCGTGCTGGCCGCCAGCGCCCTCGGGGCCTCGCTGATCGCCCTCGGCTGCGGCGACGACGAGACCACGACCGAGACGAGCTCGAGCGCCGGCGGCGAAGATCTGACCGCGGTCAAGGACTACCTCGTCGGCCACGCCGAGACGCTGCAGGCGAGCGTCGACGAGATGGCCGCCGGCGCCGAGGAGTACCACTCGCTCGCCGAGGCGGCCGGCTTCGACTACGACCGGCTGATGAGCGAGAACTGCGAGCAGGTCTCCGAGATCCTCGCCCGCTCGCGCGACACGTTCGTCGAGGCGAACCCCGCGTACGAGGAGATGGAGGGAATCGTCGCGGGCGTGCCGCGGCTCGCGCAGTACGACGTCGACATCGACGCCGGCTCCGACGCCTCCGATCCGGAGAACGCGGTCTCGTTCACCCTCGAGACTCCCGCCGGCGAGACGCTCAAGCAGCCGGGCAACCTGTTCTTCCTGACCGAGACGGCGCTGTTCGGCACCAACCCCGACCTGCTCGCCGACGTGAAGCAGGACGCGGACTGCGACGGCAAGGTCGAGTTCGGCCAGGGCGTGCCCGACGCCGACACCTACCTGGCGACCCTCCAGGAGTTCCAGGAGCAGGCCGACTCGCTGCTCGCCGACGCCGAGGCCTTCGAGCCGACGCCGTCGGACGCCTTCACGGCGATCACGATCATGACCCCGACGATGAGCGAGTACTTCGAGGCCTGGAAGGACTCGGCGTTCATCGCCGGCACCGACGCGAAGGAGCAGGGCTTCGTCGCCACCTCCCGCCTCTCCGACATCGCCGACATCCTCGAGGGGATCCGGTTCACCTACGCGGAGATCGAGCCGATGATCGCCGAGGAGGACCGGGCGCAGGCCGAGCAGACGCGCAAGCAGCTCGACCAGCTGCTGGCGTTCGTCGAGGACCTCCGCGACCGCGAGGAGAACGGCGAGAAGTTCACGGGCGAGGACGCCGACGCGCTCGGCTCCGAGGCCCAGGCCCGAGCGGAGGAGATCGCCGGCCAGGTCACCCAGGCCGCGCAGCGAATCGGCGTGGAGCTGCAGGAGGCATAGATCCGGGTGACCTCCCGGCGGGCAGAGCACCCGCCCCGGCAGCGCTCGCTGCCGGTGGCGATCGCAGCCGCGGCGCTGGCCGCCGCGGCTGCGCTGCTCTTCCTGCTGACGGCCGGCGCCGGCGCCCAGGGCGGGCGCGACGAGGGCGGCGAGGCGGTCGCGCCCTGGCGCGCCGTGGAGACGATCCGCAACGCGCTCTTCGACGCCCGGACCGAGCTGCTGCTCGACGGCTCCTCGGAGGAGCGCGCGCTCGACCGCGCCGAGGACGCGCTCTCGGGCCCGCTCGCACGCGGCCTCGCCGCCGACGCGCCGGCCGACCTGCGGGCCGCGCGGCGCGCGATGGCCGCTGCCCGCCGCGCGGTCGAGCGCGGCGACGAGGCCGGCCTCGCCTCCGCCTACGGCACGGCGCTGGCCGCGCTCCGCCGCGGCGCCCTGCGCGTGTCCACTGCGAGCGCCGCGACCGGGGACGTCGCCCGCGCCCGCCAGTGGCTGCTGATCCGCGACTTCCGCCAGGCCACGCGCTACACGCGGCCCGGGGTCGACGCGACTACGGCCCTCGAGGAGCTCGAGGCGGGCGAGATCGAGCCGGCCGAGGCGGTCACGCAGATCCGCAAGGACCTCATCGACGCCTACCAGGCGCGGCTGCTCGAATACCTCGACGAGGCGGTCGGCGAGAGCGAGCGCGGCTACGCCCCGGCAGCCGCCGAGTCGGCCGCGTTCGCCGCCGGCTACTGGAAGCTGCTCGCGCCCGAGTACGAGGTGCAGAAGGGCGCCGCCGCCCGCCGGCAGGCCGACCGCGCGTTCGCGCTCCTCCCCCGCCTCGCGCACGCCCCGCGGGGCCTTCCCGCCGCGGCCGAGCGGGCGAAGGGGATGCTCAACCACTTCACCGCCGCGCCCTTCACCGACGAGGAGCTCGCCCGGCGCGCCCAGCAGCTCATCCGCTTCGTCGACCTGATGCCGGTCGAGTACGACCACGGGGTCTCCGGCACCGAGGTCACGACCCCCTTCGAGATCACCGAGGGCATCGCCTTCTCCGACGCAGCCGAGTCGGCCCTCAACGACCTCTCCCCCGAGCTCGAGAAGCGCGACCCCGAGGGCCTGGCGGAGCTCGAGTCGATCCTCGGCGAGCTCGCCGGCTACTTCGACGACGCCAACGAGGGGGGCGAGGTCGTCGAGCTGGAGGTCGTCGAGGACGCGCACGGACGCGCCATCGACGTCATCGACGAGATCTACCCGGACCCCTGGAAGGAGTCGACCGACGAGGCCGACTTCGACCTGATCCAGATCAGCCTGGACCAGATGGAGGCGGCATTGGCGGCCGGCGAGCCCCAGACCGCCGAGCAGGCGCGCCTCACCGCGTACGCGTTCTTCGAGTTCGGCCCTGAGGTCAAGCTGCAGGCGTTCGACCCCAACCTCGCGGTCGAGATCGAGGGGTTGATGTGGTACGGCGCGGCCGGCGAGGCGGGACTCGCCCAGCAGATCGCCGACGAGGCCGGCACCCGCGAGGTGCGGGAGACGCGCCTCGTGCTCGACGAGCGGCTCGAGGATGCGCAGGCGAAGACCGGCGAGGGCGGCAGCGCGACGACCGTGATCACCAACTCGGCGCTGATCGTCTTCCGCGAGGGCCTCGAGGCGATCCTGATCATCGCCGCGATCACCGCGAGCATGATCGGGACGAAGCGTCCGCTGCGGAAGCCGATCCTCCGCGGTGCCCTCCTCGCGGTCCCCGCCAGCATCGCCCTCTTCTTCGTCGCCGTCCTCGTCCTCGACTCGATGCGCCAGTACGGCGAGAAGCTCGAAGCGGTCGTCGGGCTGATCGCGATCGCGGTCCTCTTGCTGGTGTTGAACTGGTTCTTCCACCGCGTCTACTGGACGGAGTGGATCAAGGGCCACCGCGAGCGCTCGAAGGAGATCCTGGCCGAGGGCGCGGGCGCGGCGGTCGGCGCGGCCGGGACCATCCTCGGCCTCTACACGCTCGGCTTCACCAGCGTCTTTCGTGAGGGCTTCGAGACGGTCCTCTTCCTGCAGGCGCTCCAGCTCAGCTCGGGCACCCCGATCGTCCTCGCGGGCGTCTCGCTCGGCCTCGCCGCCACGGCCGCGGTCGGGTTCGCGACGTTCGCGCTCGAACGCAAGCTCCCCTACAAGCGCCTCCTGATCGTCACCGGCGTGCTGATCTCGCTGGTCCTCGTCGTGCTCGTCGGCAACACCGTCCGCACCCTCCAGGGCGTCGGCTGGCTGAGCATCACCCCCATCGACTTCGAGCCGCCGCTGTGGATGGGGACGTGGCTGGGGATCTTTCCGACGGTCGAGAGCCTCCTCGCGCAGGGCCTCGCCTTCGCCTTCGTGATCGGCAGTTACTACGCTGCCGAGTGGGTGCGCAAGCGCAACGTCCGCCGGGCGATGGCCGAGAGCCGCGCCGTCGGCGAGAAGGAGCCTGTTAGGGTTACCTAACTGTGAGTTCGGTACCCGCGAGCATGCCCGCCTCCGACCCCGCTCGGCGCCGCCTCGTCTGGTGGATCGCCGGGCTCGCGGCGATCTCCGGCCTGGTCTACCTGATGGCCACCGCCTCGACCGGGCCGACCGATCCCACCGAGGCGACGACTCCCCAGAGCCACACGACGGTCGTCTTCAACTCGGCGATCATCGTCTTCCGCGAGGGGCTCGAGGCGGTGCTGATCTTCGCCGCCGTCATCGCCAGCTTCCTCGGCGCCAACAAGGCGCGCCGCAAGCCGGTCGTGGCCGGCGCGATCGCCGCGTTCGCCGGCGCCGTCGTCACCTGGTTCGTCGTCCAGGCGCTGCTCGGCGTCGCCTCCCCGCTGGGGCCGAAGCTGGAGGCGATCACCGGCTTCCTCGCGATCGTCGTCCTCCTCGTCGTCCTCAACTGGTTCGTCCACAACATCTACTGGAGCGAGTGGATCGGGCGCCACCATCGGCGCCGTCGCCAGCTCCTCGCCGGCACCGGCACCGGGGTCGTCTTCGGGCTGTTCGCGCTCGGGTTCACCAGCGTCTACCGGGAGGGGTTCGAGGTCGTCCTCTTCCTCCAGAACCTCCAGCTCCGCAGCGGCACGTCGGCGGTGCTCGAGGGCGTCGCGTTCGGGCTCGCCGGGACGGCACTGGTCGGCGTCCTCACGTTCTGGCTGCACCGGAAGCTGCCCTACAAGCGGATGCTGATCCTCACCGGCGTCCTCGTCGGAATCGTCCTCGTCGTGATGACCGGCGGCACCGCGCTGACCTTCCAGGAGCTCGGCTGGCTGCCGAGCCACCCCCTGCCCTTCGGGGTGCCGGGCTGGCTCGGCTCCTGGTTCGAGGTATACGGGACCTACGAGACGATCGGCGCCCAGATCCTCGCGGCGGCCTTCGTCGTCGGCTCCTACTTCCTCGCCGAGCACATGAAGGTGAAGCGGCCCATCAAGCGAGGCGAGCAGCCGGCGCAGCGGGCGGAGGCCCCGGCCGCCCAGCTCGCGCCGCCGGTGGCGCTCAGGTCGTAGGACCAACGTCCGGTTGAAACTCGGACCCGGCCTCCCTCATCGTCGGTCCCCACACCGATGAAGGAGGAACGAAGCATGAGAACCACCAAGCGACTGATCCCGACGATCGGCGCGGCGATCGCGCTCGCCCTCGGCGGGATCGGAATCGCCCAGGCGAGCAACGGCGCCGACGATCCGCCCGGTCACAACGCCGGCGACGACCACGGCCACCATCACGGCAATCACCATCACCACGGCGGCAAGCACCACGACGGCGGCAAGCACCACGGTGGCGGCAACGACGACGGGCCGAACCACGATGCCGGGGACGACCACGGCGGGCACGGCAGCGACGACTGAGCGAGCAGCCCGCTCGCTTCGCTCGCTGGTAGCAGGTAGCCCTCGACCCCGAGGCGCTACCTGTTACTCGCTACCCGCTAGATCCCGTGCTCCCGCGCCCATAGCGCGGCCTGGGTGCGGTCGCTGACGCCGATCCGCTCGTAGACCCGCGTCAGGTGCGCCTTGACGGTCTTCTCGCTGATCTCGAGGCGCATCGCGATCCGCTTGTTCGGCAGTCCCGCGGCGACGAGCGAGAGGACCTCGCGCTCGCGGCCGGTCAGCTCCGGCGGCCGGGTCTGGCGGCGGTCGGCGAGGAGCTCCCGCGCCGCCTTCGGGTCGAGCGGGGCCTCCCCGCGCGAGGCGGCCCTGATCCCGTCGATCAGGTCGTCCGGCGAGGCGTCCTTGAGCATGTAGCCGAGCGCCCCGGCGTCGATCGCGTGGACGATCTGCTCGCGTCCGGCGGATGCGGTGAGCATCACGATCCGCGCCTCGGGCCACTCGGCGAGGATCCGCCCGGCGGCCTCGATGCCGGTCAGCTCCGGCATCGCGATGTCGAGGAGGACGACGTCGGGCCGCTGCGCCAGCGCCGCCGCGACGGCCGCCTCGCCGTCGCCGACCGCCCCGACCACCTCGATGTCCTCCTCCGACCCGAGCAGCTCCTCGAGACCGGCGCGGACGACCTGATGGTCCTCTGCGAGCAGCACGCGGATCATCGTCACCTCGGCAAGGCTAGTCGCACCGTCGTACCCCGTCCCGGCGCTGAGTCGATCGTCAGCTGACCACCGGCCTCGGCCGCCAGGTCGGCGAGCAGCGTCGTCCCGATGTGCCCCGGCTCGTCCCCGGGGCTCGGCTCGAACCCGCGGCCGTCGTCGGTGACGACGAGCTCGACGCGATCGCCGGCCCGCCCGAGCGAGACGTCGACGCGAGAGGGGGCGGCGTGCTTGTGGGCGTTCCGAACCGCCTCCCCGGCGACCCGGAAGCAGAGCGCCTCGCGCTCGAGCCCGAGGTCGAGCCCCTCCTCGACCTCGAGGCCGGTCGTGATCCCGCGCGCCGCCAGCGGCGCCAGCATGTCCTCCAGGGCCGCTCGCAGCCCCGCCCGCTGCAGGCTCGGCGGGTAGATCTCGACCAGCAACCCGCGCAGCGAGCTGACGGTGCCACGCGCCTGGGCCGCCCCCCTTCGCAGCGCGGCCGCCGCCTCAGGATCGTCGGCGCCCATCCTCCGGGCAGCGGCGTCGAGCGAGATCGCGACGCCCGCGAGGTCCTGCACCGCGCCGTCGTGGAGATCGCCCGCGATGCGCCGCCGCTCGCGGTCGGAGGCGTCGACGGCGCGCTCGAGCAGCGCCAAACGCTCGCGATGGGCTCCGCGAACCCGGCGCGCCAGCGACGTGGCGAGCGGCACCTGCACGAGCTCGAGCAGGACGAGGGCGACGATCAGGGCCGGGAGGAACGCCAGCCAGAGGCTGCGGCCGCTCGCGGTGACGGCGCTGTACTCCTGGTAGCTCTCGAACAGCAGCGGCTCGCCGTCGGGGGCGGTGACGCGCGTGTAGGCCTCGAGCAGCTTGCCGCGATCGCGCTCGTACTGGTTCTCGGGCTCGCTGAGGTCGCTGACCTCGGCGTCGGGAGTCCCCCGCTCGATCGCCTTGAGCTCGTCCTCGCCGAGCTCGAACGTCTGCCCGATCAGGCGCGGCTCGTCGGAGTAGACGATCCGGCCGCCGGCGTCCCAGATCTTGACGCGCACGATCGGCTCGGCGATGACGGCGTCGCGGATCACGCGGTCGAACCGGCGCAGAGCCTCCGGGTCGCCGTCGACCACGGCCTGGGTGAGCCGGGGCTGGACGACGCCCTCCCCGAGCAGGCGCGTCACCTCGCTGGCGTTGTCGGTGGCCTCGTCGGTGCCGATGCTCCGCATCAGCAGGAAGCTCGCGAGCCCGACGCCGGCGACGGCGATCACGCCCGCGAGGGCGAAGCGGCCGACCGCCGCGGCAACCGACGGCTCCCCGTTCCTCTCGGTTCTGCGACGCCAGGGTGCTTGCATCGATCTCGCCGGCTGTGCCGGCTGCCCTCGGAGTCCAGCTTAGATGGGAGCCGGACCGGCGACGGTCGCTACTTCAAGGGAGGGAGCGTGTTCGCGAAGGCAATGGGGAGACCGGGGGTCATCAAGCGCGCGTGCATCGCAGCCGCCGCGCTCGCGCTCCTCGCCGCGCTCGCGGCGCCGGCGAGCGCGGCCGAGCGCCCGAACGTGGTCGTCGTCATGACCGACGACCAGACGGTCGAGTCGATGCGGGTGATGCCCAAGGTGCAGAAGCTGATCGGCGACGAGGGCGTCACCTTCGCCAACAACTTCGCCGCGAACCCGATCTGCTGCCCGTCCCGCTCGACGTTCCTGAGCGGCCAGTACTCCCATACCACCGGCGTCCTGCGCAACAGCCCTCCGTTCGGGGGGTTCACCGCCTTCGACGGCTCCGAGGCGCTGCCGGTCTGGCTCCAGAACGCCGGCTACTTCACCGCGCACATCGGCAAGTACCTCAACGGCTACGGCGAGGCCGACCCGACGTCGATCCCGCCGGGATGGAGCGACTGGCAGGCGACGGTGGACCCGACGACCTACCGGATGTACGGGTACACGCTCAACGAGAACGGGACGCTCGTCACCTACGGCGACTACGACACGCCGGACCCCGCGACCTACCAGACCGACGTCCTGGCCCGGAAGGCCGAGGAGCTGATCGACCGCCGCGCCGGCCGCGGCGCCCCGTTCTTCCTCTCGGTCGCCCCGCTCGCCCCCCACGTCGAGGTCTTCAAGCGCGAGTCCGCGGGAGACGACGATCCGCCGACCCCGACCTTCCCCAACCCGCGCCCGGCCCCGCGGGACCTCGGGGCCTTCCAGCGGGCGAAGCTCCCCAACAACGCCGACTTCAACGAGGCCGACATCTCCGACAAGCCCGAGGACATCCGGGCGCGGCCGCTGCTGACGCCGCGGCGGATCAGCATCGCCCGCGGCCGCTACCGCTCGCGCCTCGCCAGCCTCCTCGCCGTCGACGACATGGTCGGGCGGATCGTCGGCGCGCTGCGCCGCAACGACGCCCTCGACGACACGGTCATCGTCTTCACCTCCGACAACGGCTTCCTGCTGGGCGAGCACCGGATCCAGAACGGCAAGCAGTTCCCCTACGAGACGTCGATCCGGGTGCCGCTCGAGATCCGCGGGCCGGGCATCCCCAGCGGCGAGGTGCGGCGCCAGCTCGCGGCCAACGTCGACCTCGCGCCGACGATCCTCGACCTCGCCGGGGTCGAAGCCGGCTCGCCCCGCGACGGCGTCTCGCTGCTGCCGCTGATCGAGGACGACCAGCTGTTCGGCGGCCGCGCGATCGCCCTCGAGAACTGGTGCCAGGTCAACGACGCCTGCTTCGACCCCCTCGACCCCGACAAGCCGCGATACCGCGGCGTGCGCACCGACCGCTACGCGTTCATGCGCTACCCCAACGGCGAGGAGGAGCTCTACGACCTGCGGCGCGACCCCTTCGAGCTCCGGAGCCTCGACCGCTCGCGCCGCCACGGCGACGAGCTCGGGGCCCTGCGCCGGCTCGAGCGACGGCTGGAGTCATGCGCCGGGACCGAGTGCGCCGTCGCCCCGCCGGTCAAGCTGAGGGCGCGCTGCGCCGGCGGCGCCGCGAAGCTCCTCATCGCCGGTCGCGCCGCGCGCAGCGCCGTCTCGGCGCGGTTCCTCATCCCCGGCCCCGACCGGACCGACGAGCGCGGCAGGCTGACCGCGCGGCTGCGGGGCACCAGGCTCCACCGAGCCGCGCGGGAGGGCGTCCGGGCGAACGTGACCGTGCTCGACGGGCGGATCGTCAGCGCCGAGGCGGGCGTGCCGCGGGCGTGCTGAGCGCTCAGCCGAGGCGGATCTCGACCCGGCCGTCGCGCTCCCGCGCCTCGTAGGCGGGCTGCGCGGCCGTCGCCGGCCCGCGCTCGATCCCGCCGTCGTCGAGGCGGAAGCGCGAGCCGTGACAGCCGCACTCGATCACGCCGCCGTCGAGCTCGCCCTCGCTGAGCGGGCAGCCGCGGTGGGAGCAGCGGTCGTGCAGCGCGTGGACGCGGTCGCCGCGACGGACGAGCAGGACCGGGGTCTCGCCGACGGTCGCCGAGCGCAGCTCGCCCTCGGGCAGCTCGGAGGCGTCAAGCGCCTCCGTCCACTCGTCCGGCCCCGGGTCGAAGGCGGTCCGGTTGACGCCGATGCCCTGGGCGTAGGACATGTGGCCGCCGAGGAAGCCGCCGGCGCCGAGCGCGGAGCCGCCGATCAGGGCGAGGAGCTTCCCGCGGCCGCGATCGCCGCGGCGGCGGGCCCGCAGCGATGCCGCGTAGAAGCCGAGAGCGGCGGCGTTGGAGGCGGCGTGGACGATCCCGACGCGGCGGACGCTCGGGCCCAGCGGCTCGCTGTCGGCCCAGTCGGCGGCGCCGGTCGCCGCGGTCGGCAGGTAGGAGGCGATGCCGACTGCGAGCAGCCGCTCGGCGGCCTCGCCGCTCTCGTCGCCGCCGAGCAGGTCGAGGACCGAAGCGCTGACGAACGAGCCGATGACGACGTCGGTGAGCAGCGGATGGAGCGCGTGGCCGATCGGCGTGCCGCTGAGCGCGTCCTTGACCTTGCCCGCCCCGAGCAGCGCGCGAACCGCCTTCGCGACCCGTTTGCCGACGGGGTCGAGCGCCTCGATCGACTCGACGGCGTCGACCAAGGGAGCGGCGACGTCGGGTAGCCCCTGCTTGCTCACGGCGCGCTCCCTACCCCCCGCCCCGGGCCGCTAATCCGGCAGGCGCGCGACGGCGAGGCCGCCCGCGTCCCTCACCGCCTTGTCGTCGGCGCCGGGAAGCTCCGCGACCGTCCGGTAGGAGACCGCGTCCGGGTCGACCCCGGCGGCCGCGGCGTCGGCCGGCTCGAGCTGCTCGAGCAGGAGCTTCGACGCGTAGGCCATGCCGTCGCGCGCTGCCTGCTGGATGCGCGCGCACTCGTTGACCTCGTCGCCGAGGGCGGTGACCTCGAGCCGGCCGCCGGTGACGATCTGGCCGATGTAGAGCGCGCCGCCCCAGTGGAGGCCGACGTTCATCCGCACCTCGCCGGGATCGACGCCCGGCGCCTCGGTCGCGAACGTCGCCGCGATCTCGCGGCACGCCGAGGCGATCCCGCGGGCGGCGCCGATGGCGGCCCGCGCCGCCATCGAGGGCGACCCGATCTCGTCGGCGAGGAAGAGCGCGGTGACGCCGTCGCCGGCGTGCTTTCCGACGATCCCCTCGCGCTCGCCGACCACCGCGTCGACCGCGGTCGTCAGCTCCCGGATCAGGCGGAAGTAGGCGGCGCTCGGCAGCCGGCGGGAGAGCGTCCCCGACGCCTGCAGGTCGGCGAACAGGATCGCCGCGGCCCGCCTGCCCGGCTCGACGAGGCGCGACATCCGCGCGAACATCTCCTCGTCGCCGCGGGCGAGCAGGTCGAGCACCGAGGAGGGGAGCGCCGGCGTGTAGACGTTGAGCGAGCCGATGCGGGCGCCGTCGGCGCCGACGATGCGGGCGCCGATGCAGCTGATCCGCATCGGGGCGAAGCCTGGGCGCTGGTAGTCGAGCGCGTAGGACCAGACCGGCGGGGCCGGGGCCGGCTCGACCCGCTCGGGGATCCGCGGGTCCTCGAGCGTGATCTGCTCGGCGAGCCCGGCGAGGATCTCGGGCGGCGTCTCGTAGAGGACGTAGGGCAGGTTGGCGCGCGCCCACTCGACCTGCGACTCCGGCGTCGTGGTGCCGGTCCAGAGCTCGTTGTTGCGGGCCTCGAGGACGTGCGTGCCGCAGCCGAGGACCTCCTCGTCCTCCTCGCCGAGCAGCGTCTTCAGCTCGTCGGAGACCCAGACGAGGTTCCAGTCGGGGTCGAACAGCTCCGCCGCGACCCGGGTCCGGCCGAAGACCGTCGCGGCCTCCGCGAGCCGGGGCTCGAGCGAGGTGCGCCGATCCTCCGCCATGACCTCGCCCGCCCGGTCAGCTGGCCGGGAGCGACCTCAGCTTCTCGACGACCTCGCCGTACATCTCGGACTTGATCGCCGCGACGACGACGCGGTCCTTGCCGGCCAGCGCCTCGGCGCGAGCCAGGGCGCGAGCGAGGACGTCGTCCTCGGCGACCGCCTCGTCGACGATCCCGGCCGCGACCGCCTCGGGCCCGCCGTAGCGGCGCCCCGTCAGCATCGCCTCGCGCGCGCTCCGCACGTCCAGCTTCGAGCGGATCAGCGCCGACATCCCGGGCGTGAACGGGATGTTGATGTCGACCTCGGGCAGGCAGAAGAAGCCGCGGTCCTCGCGCATCACCGCCTCGTCGCAGGCGAGCGCGAGCATCGCGCCGGCCGCGAAGGCGTGGCCGTTGATCGCGGCGACGATCGAGACCGGCGAGACGAGCATCCGGGCGAGCAGCGCCTGCACGCGGACCACGACCCGCTGCGGCTCGCCCTCCGGCGCGCCGCCCATCCAGTCGAGGTCGAGGCCGTTGGAGAAGAACTTGCCGGTGCCGGTCAGGACGACCGCCGCCGGTCCCTCGGAGGCGTCGACCTCGTCGAACGCCGCCTCGAGGGAATCGAGGCTGCCGGGGTTGAAGCGGTTCTCCCCCGCGTCCATCCGCATCACGGTGACGTCGCCGTGCGTCTCGGTCGCGATCATGGGCGCACCCTAGATGACCGGTTGCGGAGCGCATCACCAGTCCTTCGGGCGCCGGTCTGCTTCGATTGCCAATCGAGCATCCGGGTCGAACCCGCAGGAGGTCCCCAAATCGGGGTGTGAGGAGCCTCGGGTCTACTCGACCCTCAAGCGCGCGGCGGCGTCCGGTCATATACGACATGATCCACGCGAGATGGGTTTCATCGCTCCATCGCCGCCCCCGGTCGACGTCGATGAGTGGAAGCGCCTCCCCCACCTCGAGCGGATCAAGCCGCTCGCGCAGGACTGGGCCCTGAACGGGTTCGGGACGCCGACCTCGGTCTACCTCCTCTACGTCGTCAAGCTCGTCGTCTTCGTCCTCGGCGCCTTCCTGACGATCTCGGCGACGACTTCCGGGCTCGGCGGCCTCGGCGACATCGGCGACTGGTGGACGCAGCCGATCGTCTTCCAGAAGCTCGCCGTCTGGACCCTCCTCTGGGAGATCGTCGGGCTCGGCTGCGGCTCGATGCCGCTCACCTTCCGCTTCATCCCGCCGATCGGCGGCATCCTCTACTGGCTGCGGCCGGGAACGATGCGACTGCCGCCGTGGCCGGACCGGGTGCCGCTGACCGCGGGCAACACGCGGACGATCGCCGACGTCGCGCTCTACGCCGGGGTGCTCATCTCCGGGCTCTACCTGCTGCTCGCCGAGCCCGACGCCGGGCACCTCGACCACGCCGGCATCGCGGCGCTGCTCGGGCTGCTCGGGCTGCTCGGGCTCCGCGACAAGGTGTCCTTCCTCGGCGCCCGGCCCGAGGTCTACGGGTTCCTGCTGATCGTCTTCCTGTTCCCGCTCGAGAACTTCGTCGTCGGCTGCCAGCTCGTCTTCGTCTGCATCTGGTGGGGCGCCGCGGCCTCGAAGCTGAACCGCCACTTTCCCTTCGTCGTCGCGGTGATGATCGCCAACACCCCGTGGAACCGCTCGAAGCGGATCAAGGCCATGCTCTGGCGGGACCACCCCGACGACATCCGTCCGTCGCGGTTCGCCGAGCTGGCGGCGCACACGGGCACGGTGATCGAGTTCACCCTGCCGCTCCTGCTGCTGATCACCAGCGGCGGGACGATCGGGACCCTCGCGGTGATCGGGATGGTGATCTTCCACGTCCACATCACCTCGACGTTCCCGCTCGCGGTCCCGCTCGAGTGGAACCTCTTCATGATCTTCGGGCTGCTGTTCCTCTTCGGCCACTACGGCGACGTGCCGCTGGACACGCTCGACTCGCCGCTGCTGCTGGCGCTGATCCTGCTGATCGGCGTAGCGCTGCCGGTGATCGGGAACCTGTTCCCCGAGAAGATGAGCTTCCTGCCCTCGATGCGCTATTACGCCGGCAACTGGGCGGCAAGCCAGTGGCTGTTCCGCAGGGACACGGGCGCCGAGCGCAAGCTCGACGAGTGCATCGTCAAGCCCGGCCCGATCGTCGTCGAGCAGGTCAGCCGGATCTACGACCCCGAGACCGCGGAGCTGCTGCTCACCAAGGGGCTCGCGTTCCGCTCCATGCACCTGCACGGGCGCGCGATCAACGGCCTGCTGCCCCGGGCCGTCGACGACATCGAGGCCTACTCGGCTCGCGAGGGCGAGCTGATCTCGGGCGTCGTCAACGGCTGGAACTTCGGCGACGGCCACTTCCACGACGGCCGCCTGCTGGCCGCGGTGCAGGAGCGCTGCGGGTTCGCCGAGGGCGAGGTGCGGGTGATCGCGCTCGAGTCCCAGCCGGCCCACCAGCAGCGCCATCGCTACCGGATCTACGACGCCGCCACCGGGTTGGTCGAGGAGGGCTGGGTGCGGATCGAGGACATCGTCGAGCGCCTGCCGTGGCTCGACGGCGACGGCACGGTCCCTGCCGAGGTGACCTGGCGGCGCGAGACGCCCGTCGCGGCGTGAGCGACGCCGTCGTCGTCGGCTCCGGCCCCAACGGCCTCGCGGCCGCCGTCGCCCTGGCGCGCGAGGGGGTGCGGGTGACCGTGCTCGAGGCCGCCGAGACGCTCGGCGGCGGCGCCCGCAGCGGCGAGCTCACCGTCCCCGGCGTCATCCACGACCACTGCTCGGCGGCCCACCCGATGGCGGTGGGATCCCCGTTCCTGCGGGAGCTGGACCTCGAGCGCCACGGCCTCGAGTGGTGCTGGCCGGAGATCGACCTCGCCCATCCGCTCGACGACGGCAGCGCCGCGGTGATGACGCGGTCGCTCGCCGACACGGTCGCGGGGCTGGGCTCCGACGGCGCCGCGTGGGAGCGGCTCTTCGGCTCCCCCTCGCGCCACCTCGACGCGCTCAACGCGGACCTGATGCGGCCGATCCAGCACCTGCCGCGACACCCGCTGCGGCTGCTCCGCTTCGGGATCCCCGCCGCGATGCCGGCGACGCTGCTCGCGCACTCGTTCGGGACCGAGCGCGCCCGCGCCCTCTGGGGCGGCTCGGCCGCGCACGCGCTCGCGCCCGCTCGGGCGGCCGATGAGCTCGGCGGTCGGCGTCGCGCTGATCACCGCCTGCCACCGCTGGGGCTGGCCCGTCGCGCGCGGCGGCTCGGGCTCGATCACGTTCGCGCTGGCCTCACTGCTCGCCGAGCTCGGCGGCACGCTCGAGACCGGCGTCGAGGTGCGCTCGCTCGACGAGCTCCCGCCGGCCGACGCGGTGCTCCTCGACCTCTCGCCGCAGGTGGCCGCCGACGTCTGCGGGGGCCGGCTGCCGGCGCGGGTCGCGCGCGCCTACCGCCGCTACCGCCGCGGGCCGGGCGCCTTCAAGGTCGACATGGCGATCGAGGGTCCGGTCCCGTGGCGCAACCCCGACTGCGGCCGGGCCGGGACCGTGCACGCGATCGGCTCCTTCGAGGAGGTCGTCGCCGCCGAGCGCGACGTCAACCGCGGGCGCATGCCCGAGCGGCCGTTCGTGCTCGTCTGCCAGCAGCACCTGGCCGACCCGAGCCGCTCGGCGGGAGACGTTCACCCGCTGTGGAGCTACGCGCACGTGCCCAACGGCTACGACGGCGACGCGACCGAGGCGGTCGTCTCCCAGATCGAGCGGTTCGCGCCGGGCCTGCGGGAGCGGATCGTCGCGACCGCGACCCGATCGCCGGCCGAGCTCGCCGCCTACAACGCCAACTACGCCGGCGGCGACATCATCACCGGCGCCAACGACCCGATCCAGGTGCTGGCCCGGCCCCGCATCGCCGTCGATCCCTACGCGACCGGCATCCCGGGCGTCTTCATCTGCTCCGCCGCGACGCCGCCGGGGGCGGGCGTGCACGGCATGTGCGGCTACAACGCCGCGGAGTCGGCGCTCAAGAGCCTCAGAAATGGCTGAGCGCCGGGGTCTACTTCGCCAGCATGCTGGCGAAATCGACCCCGGCGCCTGATCGGGACCGGCTACGAGCGCCGGACGGCGGCGATGTCGAGCGCCAGCTTCACCTTGTCGGAGACGACGGCGTTACCGCTGCCGAGGGCGGCGTTGAACTTCATCCCGAAGTCGCCGCGGGAGAGCTTGCCGGTGACCTCGAGGCCGATCCGGTCCTCGCCCTCGGGCCCGACCTCGGTGCCGCCGAGCTCGGCCTCGAGCTCGATCTCGCGGGTCTCGCCGCGAATCGTGATGTCGCCGACGATCCGCAGGGTCTCGTCGTCGACCTGGTCGATCCGGGTCGACTCGAAGCGGATCTCGGGGTAGTTCTCCGCGTCGAAGAAGTCGGCCGAGCGGAGGTGCCCGTCGCGCTGCTCCTGGCGGGTGCTGACCGAGGCGGTCTTCACGGTGCCCCAGGCCCGGGTCGAGCCGAGGTCCTCGCCGACCTCGATGTGGCCCTCGAAGTCGTGGAACTCGCCGCGAACGGTCGTGACGCCCATGTGCTTGACCGCGAACCCGATCCGGGAATGGACGGCGTCGACGTCCCAGGTACCGGTGGGGATGGCGGTGGCTGCTGCTGTGGTCATCGAATCTCCTCGCTCTCGCCGCTGCGCGGCACGTAGTTGCATCTGCAATTACCTTAGCAGCTTGCTTGCACTTGCAA
Source organism: uncultured Solirubrobacterales bacterium (assembly GCA_963823565.1). Taxonomy (GTDB): domain Bacteria; phylum Actinomycetota; class Thermoleophilia; order Solirubrobacterales; family 70-9; genus RHKX01. The sequence continues at coordinate 617,902 of CAWGLR010000001.1, forward strand.
CCATCGGATACCTAACGGTCCTCCGGCCCGGCGGGTCGGGACAATGCGCCCGATGCTCGACGAGCGCTTCACCCGGTCCCTCCACGTCGAGACGATGCGCCGGCGCGGCCTGCTCGACGACGTCGCGCCGCACGCCCTCTTCCAGGCGTCGACGATCGGCGCGCTGCTCGAGGGCCGCTTCGAGGGCGACGCCGAGCTCGCCGACCTCGCCGGTCACGGCGACCTCGGGCTGGGCACGCTCGACCACCTCGACGGCGAGCTCATCGTCCTCGACGGGCGCTTCCTCCGCGCCGACGCCGACGGGCGCCTGAGCCCGGTCTCCGGGTCGACCCGGACGCCCTTCGCGGTCGTGGTGCCGTTCGCGCCCGGCATCGAGCTGCGGCTCGAGGAGCCGCACGACCACGACGAGCTGCTGCGGGCCATCGAGCTCGCGATCCCCGCCGGGGCCGGAGCGTGCGCGATCCGCATCGATGGGTCGTTCGAGTCGGTGCGCGCCAGGTCGGTGCCGCGGCAGGAGCCGCCCTACCGCCCGCTCGCGGAGGTGATGGCGGACCAACGCGTCTTCGAGCTCGGCGCCTGCGACGGCACCGCGGTCGGCTTCCGCTTCCCCGAGCACGGCGAGGAGGTCGAGGTGGGCGGCTTCCACCTCCACTTCGCCGATTCCGACCGGGCCCGGGGGGGCCACGTCCTCGACCTGCGATCCCGCCACGCGCTGGTCCGGATCGACGTGCTCTCCGAGCTCCACGTCGAGCTGCCGCCCGGCGTCGAGCTGACCGCTCCCCACGTGGACGGGGAGCTCGGCGACCTGCTGCGCCGGGTCGAACGCGACGGCTGAGGCCGCCGCGCGACCGGCCCCCTCCCGGCGGCGATGTTGCCCGCCGGCGAGACATGTGGGACAGTCGAGGCCAGAGCCGTGGATGGCCACACTCGAGATCGCGGGGGGACGAGGATCGGGGCTCTGCTCGAGCGGGAGGCCGAGCTTGCCGAGGCGGCCGACATGCTCGCTGAGGTGGCCGGCGGAGCCGGGGGCGTGCTGGTGGTCGAAGGACCGGCGGGGATCGGGAAATCGGCATTGATCAGGGCGGTTCGCGGCCGCGCCGCCGACGAGGGGCTCACGGTGCTCAGCGCCCGCGGCGCCGAGCTCGAGCGCGAGTTCTCGTTCGGCGTCGTCCGCCAGCTCCTCGAACCCGCGCTGGCGGGCCTGTCCGAGCACGAGCGCCGGGCGGTCCTCTCAGGTGCCGCCGGGCTCGCCGAGCCGGCCATCGGGCAGCTCGACCTCGGCAGGCCGCACGAGGCATCCCCCTCCGCCGACCCCACGTTCGCCGTGCTGCACGGGCTCTACTGGCTGACCTCCAACCTCGCCGAGGGCGGCCCGATCCTGATGGCGGTCGATGACGCGCAGTGGTCCGATCCCGCCTCGCTTCGCTTCCTCGACTACCTGGCCGGGCGCCTGGAGGGCCTGGGGGTGATGATCGCCGCCGGCGTTCGCACGTTCGAGCCCGGCACGGCGGACCGGGTGCTGGACGCCCTCCGCGCCGAGGCCGGAACCCATGTGATCCGCCCCGCGCCGCTGAGCGAGGCCGCCACCGATGCGCTGGTCGGCTCGATGCTCGGCGCCGAGCCGGCGCCGGGATTCGCATCCGCCTGCCATCGGGCGTCGGGCGGAAATCCGCAGCTGATCCGGGAGCTGGTCGCGGCGCTGGTGTCCGAGGGCGCCGAGCCGACTCCCGACCGAGTCGCCCAGGTGGCGGAGCTCCATGCGGATCGCATCGCCAAGTCGGTGCTCGCGCGCATCGAGAGGCTGGGCGAGCGCGCGGTCGCCGTCGCCGGGGCGGTGGCGATCCTCGGCGCCGAGGCCTCGATCGACGCCGTCTCGGAGCTCGCCGCGATCCCGCGGCGGGAGGCAGCGGAGGCGTTCGAGGGCTTGGCCGCGATCGACGTCCTGGTGCCCGGCGACGAGATCGCGTTCGTCCATCCGATCGTGCGCAGCGCCGTCTACGGCGACCTCAGCGCCGAGGCGAGCGGAGAGGCGCACGGGCGCGCTGCGCGCCTCCTGGCGCAGCGCGGCGCCTCGCTCGAGTCGGTCGCCGCTCAGCTCGTCGCATCGCCGCCCGGCGGCGACGCGTGGGCGGTCGTCAAGCTCAGGGAAGCGGGGGAGGGCGCCATCGCCCGCGGCGCGCCCGAGGCCGCGGTCACCTACCTCGACCGGGCCCTTACCGAGGACCCCGAGGCGCCGGCGCGGGCCGAGATCCTGACCGGGCTCGGCCGGGCCCTCGCGATGCTGCGGGAGGTGCGCCGCTGCGTCAAGTGCCTGTACGAGGCGCTGGACCTGACCGACGAGCCGCGCCGCAGGGCCGAGATCGTCCACCTCCTGATCACGATGCTGTCGATCTCGCGCTCGGCGGGGCGCGGCGTCGAGCTGCTCGACGCCGAGCTCGCCGCCCTGCCCCCTGACGCGCATGACCTCGGCGTGCGCCTCGAGAGCGACATCGACTCGATCACCTTCTTCAGTCTCGGAGCCAAGCGCGCGGCCGAGGGCCGGCGCCGCCGTTTCGACGACGCTCAGGATCCCGGGCTGACCGCCAGCGCGGCCATGGTCGCGGCCCTGTACGAGGGCCCGGCGGCGCGGGCGGCCGAGCTCGCGCGACGCGCGTACGGGGACGGGGCGCTGCTCGCGCGCGAGGGACCGGATGCGCCGCCCGTCTGGATGGTGGGCTGGGCGCTCCTGTATTCGCACCGCGTCAGAGAGGCGCGGGCGGTCGCCGACGAGTGGGCGCGCGAGGCGAGCCATCGCGGCTCCCTGCGGGCGTTCAGCCTGGCCTCGAGCCTGCGCACGAGAGCGCTGCACTGGCTCGGCGACCTGCCCGAGGCCGAAGCGGAGGCGCGCGCGTTCGTCGAGGGCATGCCCGAGGCGGTCGGCGCCGGGCCCGCGTTCCTCGCCGACGTGCTCGCCGAGCAGGGACGCCTCGACCACGCGGAGAGCGCGCTGATGCGTGCCCAGCACGCCGACGAGAGCGTCGAATGGTCGTTCTTCTATCCGATGCTGCTCCAGAGCCGGGGAACCCTCGCGGTGGAGCATGGGCGGCTGGACGCAGCGCACGAATGGCTGCTGAAGGCCGCTCGCGCAGCCGAGGAGTGGGGCGTGGCGACCCCGGGTCCCTTCGGCTGGCGGGTGCGCCTCGCCGAGGTGCTGGGCCGGCTCGGCGAGGCCGGCGAGGGCCGGCGGCTGATCGAGGCCGAGCTCGAGGCCTGCCGGCACTTCGGCTCGCCTCGAGCCTCGGGGATCGCGCTGCGTGTGGCAGGGCTCCTGGAGGTGGGCCCACAGCGGATCGAGACGCTCACCGAGGCCACGGCCGTTCTCGCCCGCTCCGAGGCGCGGCTCGAGCGCGCCCGTGCTCTCATCGACCTCGGCACGGCGCTGAGCCGCGCCCAACGGACGACGGACGCCCGCGCGCCGCTGCGGGAGGGCCTCGCGGTCGCGCGGGCGTGCGGAGCGCTGCCGCTCGCCGAGCGCGCCCACGAAGAGCTGCGAGCGACGGGCGCGCGACCGCGCAAGATCGTCCGCACCGGAGCCGACGCCCTGACGGCGAGCGAGCGCCGCGTGGCGCGGATGGCCGCGTCGGGGATGCGGAACAAGGAGATAGCGCAGTCGCTCTTCGTGACGGTTCGCACCGTCGAGGCTCACCTCCACCACGCCTACCAGAAGCTGAACATCTCCTCGCGCGCAGAGCTTCCCGCCGAGCTCGAAGGCGACGAGCCGCACGACTAGCGCCGGGCCGAACGCGCCCGAGCCGGGATGTTGGTGGCGATGTTGGTGGCCGTCACCGATGCGAAGCGGCCGTCCGGGAGCGACGATGGGCTCGGGAGCTACGAGGGAGGAACCGATTCACCGCAGGATGCTGATCGCCGCCCTGGCCGTGCTGGCATCGCTCGCCGGCGCCTCGGGAGCCGGCGCGACGACCGAGGTGCGGACTCAGCAGGTCCAGGGCCTCGACGTCGTGGTCGCGGTGGACGACGGCACCTCGGCCCAGATCCAGACCGCGCGCGTGGTGGACGCCGGCCAGCCCTACCTGGCCCTCCAGAACCCCGGCGGCGCTGTCCCCGCGGCCGGTTGTCAGACCGTCAGCGCGACGGTCGTGGCCTGCGCAGGCAGCTTCGACGCCGTCATCGCGTTCGGGAACGGCGGCAACGACACGATCACGCTCGACCTGATCGAGGACGAGATGTCGCCGCTCCACGGCGAGGCCTATGGCGGCGACGGGGAGGACACCCTGCAGGCCCCGCCCGACCACCGCGTCGGCGTCCAGCAGCCGGAGTCGTACATGGAGGGCGAGGCAGGCAACGACAGGATGGTCGGCGGCGACGGAAGCGACGAGCTGCACGGCGGCGACGGCAACGACACGATCGAGGCCTGGATGGGCAGCGACGTCGTCCGCGGCGAGAACGGAGACGACACGGTCAGCGCCGGCACCGAGAACCCCGATACCGACGTCTCCGACGTGCTCGACGGCGGCCCCGGCTTCGACACCATCCCCGCCGCCGGAGGCGACTACAACCGCAGTGCCAACGACGTCGTCTCGATCTCGCTCGACGGCCGCGCGAACGACGGCGAGCCCGGCGAGGACGACAACGTGACCGGCGTCGAGAAGCTGCGCGTGGACGCCGCCCGCGTGACCCTCGTCGGCAGCGGCGCGGCCGAGGACTTCCTCGTCCTCGCCGACACGAGCACGATCAGGGGCCTCGGCGGCGACGATCGCCTGGTCGCCTACGACGGCAACGACGCGATCGAGGGCGGCGACGGCGACGACTACCTCGAGGGCGGGTTCGGCAACGACGTCCTGAACGGCGGCGCCGGGGTCGACGACTTCGTCGGCGACCGCAACGAGCAGGACGTCTTCCCGGTCGGCAACGACCGGATCCTCGCTCGGGACGGCAAGAGCGAGCAGGTCGACTGCGGCATCGGAGCCGACACCGCCCAGGTGGACTCGAGCGACGTCGTCGCCCCGAGCTGCGAGTCGATCGATCGGGGCGGGTCCGCCGACGCCTGCGAGGCGGCGAAGAAGAAGCTCAAGGCGGCGAAGGCGAAGCTCAAGAAGGCGAGGAAGAGCGGCAACGCGGCGAAGGTCAAGAGGGCCAAGCAGCGCCTGAAGAAGGCGAAGGCGAGGAAGCGGAAGGAGTGCTCGTGAGGGCCGGTCGAATCGCCCTGGGCGCCGCGCTCCTCGCGCTGTCGCTGCCGGCCTCGGCCACGGCGGCGGCGAAGGAGAACCCCGACCTGACCGTGCGGTCGGTGAAGATCACGCTGCTGCCGCGGTCGGGACCGCCGCACATCTTCCCCGAGGGAGACGGGATGGTCATGACGGTGACCGTCAAGAACGTCGGCAAGCGTGCGTCAAAGGGGGCGGGGAAGCTGATCGCGCGCGGCAATGGGGTCCTGCGTCCCGACAAGGTCGTCTTCGACGTGCCGAAGCTGAGGCCGGGCAAGTCGGAGAAGGTCGACTTCGACGTTCGCAGCTCCGATCTGTCGGGGATCACGACCTACGAGACCAAGGCCTGCGCGTCGGTCCGTCGCGACGAGAACCATAAGAACGACTGCAAGCGTGGACCGGGCTTCGCCGTGGTTCCGATTCGATGGCGCGGCCGAACCGACGGCCTATGGACCGATGGGGCCGTCATCCAGTCGCTCACCGTGAGGGATGCGACGTTCACCTACGACGAACTCACATCCGAAGCGACGGGGACGTTCGTCTATGAAGGCAGCGGCTCGCTGTTCGCGAAGGTGACCGGCAGCCTCGACTCCGACTGCAGCTTCTCCGGCTCCGGCAGCACGTTCGTCACCGAGGCCGGCATTTCCACCGCGACGCTCGCCCTCGACACGGACCTGCTCAGCTACCGCGGCCTCGGTCGCCTCGATGAGACCACCGCGACCTACACCGCGCAGGGGTCTTGCTTCGGGGGGCCACCGGCGTCATTCCAGCAGGCGTTCGGGGATTGGTTCGAGACCGCGATAACGCCGCGGGAGGCGACCGACGAGGTCCTCGCCGGCTCCCAGTTCGTCGACTCCGCGCTGAACTGGTCCTGGAACCTCCGGGCGGCCGAGCGGTGATCGGTGGCGGCGCGACCAGGCGGCGAAGGCGACGCGTCGCGATCCTGTCGGCGGCCGCGCTGCTGGCGCTGCCGGCCGCCGCCGGCGCCGCCCCCGACGCCTACGTCGCCAACAGCGGCTCCGCCACCGTCTCCCAGTACACGCTCGGTTCGACCGGGCTCCTGAGTCCCAAGAGCACGGCGACCGTGGGCGTGGGCACGACGCCGCGATCGGTCGCCGTGAGCCCCGATGGGGCAAGCGTCTACGTCACCAACGCCGGCAACGACAACGTCTCGCAGTTCGACGTCGGCGCCGATGGCTCGCTCGTGCCGAAGAGCATCCCGACGGTCGCCACCGGCGCGGCTCCGAGCGCGATCGCGGTGAGCCCCGACGGCACCCACGCGTACGTCGCCAACTCGAACGCCCCGTCGATCTCGCAGTACGACATCGGCGCAGGCGGCGTCCTCACCGCGATGACGCCCGCCACCGTCGCGACCGGTACCGGGCCGATCGCGATCGCCGTCAGCCCCGACGGGGCGAGCGCGTACGTCGTGAACATCGATGCAGGCAGCGTTGCGCAGTACGACATCGGCGCTGGCGGCGCCCTCGCCCCGAAGAGCACCGCCACCGTCGCGACGGAGTCGCTCCCGTACGACATCGCGATCACCCCGGACGGCGCCAACGCCTACGTGTCGAATCAGAACTCGAACAGCGTCTCCCAGTACGACATAGGGACCGGTGGGGCCCTCACCCCCAAGTCCACGGCCAGCGTGACCACCGGGACGAGCACGTTCCCGCGGGGTCTGACCGTCGGTGCCGGCGGCGCGGACGTCTACGTGGCGCTGGCGGGATCCCCGGGCCGCGTCGCCCAGTTCGACATCACGGCCAGCGGCTCGCTCGCGCCCATGAGCACCCCGACGGTCGTCGCCGGGACCGCGCCCCGGGAGGTCGCGGTCTCGCCGGACGGCAAGAGCGCATACGTCGCGAATCTCAACAGCGCCGACGTCTCCCAGTACGACATCACCGCCGACGGCTCGCTCACCGCGAAGAGCACGCCGACCGTCGCCGCGGGGACGAGCCCGGTCGCGATCGTCCTGCGCCCCGACACCGTCCCTCCGGCGGCCACGATCACCGCCGGCCCCCAGGGAAATGCCGGCAGCAGGAACGCCAGCTTCGAGTTCTCCGCCGGCGAACCCGGCTCAACGTTCGAGTGCAGGCTGGACGGTGGGTCGTTCGCCGCTTGCTCGTCGCCGAAGGCCTACACGGGCCTCGGCTTCGGGACCCATGAGTTCGCGGTAACGGCGACCGACTTCTCGGGCAACACCGGCGCGGCGGACACGCGGGCATGGACCATCGACGCTCCATCCGGCGACGACGATCCGCCCGAGACGAAGATCGACCGCGCCCCGCGGAAGAAGGTCAAGACGCGCAAGCGGAAGGCTCGGGTCACCTTCGAGTTCTCCGCCGACGAGCCCTCCGCCACCTTCGAGTGCTCGCTCGACGGGAAGCCGTACGCAGCTTGCGCCTCGCCCCGGTCCGTGAAGGTCAAGCCGGGACATCACGCCTTCGCGGTGCGGGCCAGCGACGCGGCCGGCAACGCCGACCGGACGCCTGCCGAGCACGGCTTCAAGGTGAAGCGCAAGCGGGCTTCGAGACCGAACCGGGTGGCAGCGCGAGCGCCGACGCTCCGCTCCGCCGACTCACCCCAGTTCGCGCCATGCGGAGACGGGTACCGGAACCCGCCGCCGAAGCGCTACCGCTTCCGGATCGCCGGCACCGTCACCAGCCCGGCGCGGTGGGTCGACGGGAAGGAGAGCTATCTCTACGAGGGCGTGATGCAGCGGAAGAAGTGCAGGGGGACGAGCCTCGAGTACTGGCAGACCAAGGGCAAGGTGACCCAGACCTTCCAGAACATCGCCGTCGGCCCGCCGGAGTGCGAATTCACCGGCCAGCCCCCGCACTACGGGATCGGAAACGCCCCGGCGCGGACGCGACCCCTGAAGCACTACGAGGTCGACGTCGGCTTCGTCTGGCGCGGCGACGAGTACCAGACCTCGGTCATCAACCCGCAGAGGGACGACCCATTCGCCTACGGCACGGTTCGCTGCCCTCGCCCGCCGGCGGCCAACGGGGCGACGGTGCCGTACACGTTCGAGCACGTGTCCACCGACCTCTTCACCCAGAAGAGTGAGCCGAAGCGGGTCGTGAAGGGCCGGATCACGAACTACCTCGACATCAACCTCTACCGGCACTCCTTCCACTGGAAGCTGAAGGCGATCGGGTAGTTCCGGCGCGGGGCGCGAGCTACTCAGCGGAGGGGGAGGGATTCGAACCCTCGGTACGCCTAATCGACGCACAACGGTTTTCGAGACCGCCGCATTCAACCGCTCTGCCACCCCTCCAGGTGGCGCCGTTGGCGCGGCGGGAAGGGTAGCGATTGATAGGTTCGCGGCCGTCCCGAGGGCGGCCGCGATAGTGAACTAGATGGTTCAGTATCAGCGTCGCTCGCCGCCGCCGGCCTGCCCACGATCCGGCTCGGTGGCGTCGACGACGAGGCCGCCGAGCGCATCGTCTCCGCCCACGCTGCGGAAGCGCCGGGCCCGCGGGCGGGCGAGCGCCTGGGGCGAGCCACGGGAGGAAATCCTCTCGCGCTGGTCGAGCTCGCCGACCGCGCCGCCGAGCTCGGGGACGACATCGTTCACGGCCGGCTGCCGCAGACCACGATCGAAGCCGCTTACGGCGAGCGGATCGCCGCGCTGTCGCGGGCGGCCCGCATGGCGCTCGCGCTGGCGGCCGCGGCCGACGCCGGCCGGCTCGCCTGGGTCGATGCGGCGGCGAGCGAGCTCGGGCTCGACCTCTCCGCCCTCGAGGAGGGTGAGCGGATCGGGCTCATCACCTGCTCGTTCGGCGAGCTCGCCTGGCGCCACCCCCTGGTGCGATCCGCCGCCTACCGCGGCGTCTCCCCCGACGAGCGCCGGAGCATGCACGCCGCGCTCGCGCGGGCGCTCCCGGACGCGGAGGCGGATCGCCGCGCCTGGCACCGCGCCGCCGCGGCGCTCGGACCCGACGAGGGTGCGGCGGCCGGGCTCGAGCGAGCCGCTGAGCGCGCGCGCGGCAGGAGCGCCTACGCGGCCGCCGCCACGGCCGCCGAGCGCGCGGCCGACCTCACCCGGCGCAGGAGCGCGGGCTCGACAGCTGTTCGCCGCGCTGAGGCCGCATGACGCGCCGGCGACGCCTCGCGATCGGAGCGCCTCCTCGCCGGCGCGCTGAACCACACCTCCGACGCGACCCTGCGGGCCGAGATCCAGCACCTGCGGGGCCAGGCGATGATCCGCGGCGGAGACGTCATCGGCGGCCACGATGTGCTCCTCGAGGCGCCGGCGCGGTCGAGTCGGAGGACCTGGCGGAGGCGGTCGGGATGTCGCTGAGGCGGCCGACGCGTGCGGCTACGCCGGGCGCCCCGCGGCGATGCGAAGCCCGGGCATGCGCGCGTACGAGCTTCTGCCGGAGGGCGCTGGGGACCGCGAGCGGTTCTTCGCCAATCTGGCGCTCGGGACCACGCTGATCGCGTCGGGAAGCGGCGGCGAGGGAGCTGACCGGCTGCGGGAGGCGACCGCGATCCTCGACGCCTCCGACGTCCTCTCCGGCGACCCGCGGTTGCTGTCCTCGGCCGCGCTCGGGCCGCTGTGGCTGCGCGAGCGCGAGGTCGGCGCGGCTCTGGTCGCCCGGGCGGTGGAGCTCGCGCGGGCCAGCAGGGCGCTCGGTGCCCTTCCCTTCGCGCTGATGCTCTCGGCGCGCCACGCCGCAGCCGCGGACCGCTGGAAGCACGGGCGGGCTCTCTACCTCGAGGCGATCCGGGCTGCGCGTGAGACCGGGCAGAACACTGGCGCTCTGCGGCGTCGCTCGCCGGCCTCGCGCTGATCCAGGGGCGCGCCGGCGAGCGCGGCGCGTGCGAGGCGAGCACGGACGAGGCGCTGCGCCTCGCCGAAGAGTACGGGCTCGGCCTGTTCCGGGTCTGGGCCCTGCGAGGCCCGGGCCGACCTCGAGTTCGGCGGCGGCCGCCCGGAGGCCGCCGATCGTCCACCTCCGCGCGCATCGCCGCGTGGCTCGCGGAGTGCGGCACCTCGGACCCTGACCTCTCCCCGGCCCCCGACCTAGTCGAGGCGGCGGTTCGCGGCGTCGACGTCGCCGAGGCCGCGGAGGACCTCGAGGCCTTCGCGACGCTCGTGGCCGCCAAGGGGCAGCCCTGGGCGACCGCGCGCCTCGAGCGGGCCCGCGGCCTGCTCGCCGGCGGCGACGGGTACGCCGCCCACTTCGAGCGCGCGCTGGGACTGCACGCCGACACACCCGATCGCTTCGAGCTCGCCCGATCCCAGCTCTGCTTCGGGGAGCGCCTGCGTCGCGACGGCGAGCGCGCCCGCGCCCGCGAGCACCTCCGGCCCGCGCTCGAGGCGTTCGACGAGCTCGGCGCTGAGCCCTGGGCCGACCGCGCCGACGCCGAGCGCTGGCGACCGGCGAGCGCGCCCGGCGCCGGAACCCGAGCACGCTCGACGACCTGACCCCGCAGGAGCTGCAGATCAGCATGACCCTGGCGAGCGGTCACACGACCCGCGAGGCGGCGGCGAAGCTCTTCCTCAGCCCCAAGACCGTCGAGTACCACCTGCGCAACGTCTACCGCAAGCTCGACATCCACTCGCGGGAGGAGCTCGCCGCCGCGCTGGAGGAGGGCCACCCGGGCGCGACGGCGGGGCGGGACTAGGGGGGTCCCCTGAGGCGACGACCGCCGCCGCGAGTCACGGTGGCGCCGATTCCCCTGAGTCCCTGGAACGACTGGCGCTGAGCGGAGTCCCATTGGTCAGACCAGGAGGCCGCGCCACGGCGAGGCTCCGCAACCGAAGGAGACCCGAGATGACGATGCAGGACACCACCACCCTGGACGAGGCGAAGGTCGGCGAGTTCGTCGGCCAGGTCGTCGGCGAGCTGGGAGCGACCCTCAACGCGGCGCTCGTCATCATCGGCGACCGGCTCGGGCTCTACCGGGCGATGGACGGCGCCGGCGCGCTGACGCCGAGCGAGCTCGCCGAGCGAACGGGCACCGCCGAGCGGTACGTGCGCGAGTGGCTCAACGCGCAGGCCGCGGGCGGCTACGTCGCCTACGACCCCGAGGACGGGCCGCTACTCGCTGCCCGCGGAGCACGCCGTCGTCGCTCGTCGACGAGAGCAGCCCCTACTTCATGCCGGGGGCGTTCCAGCTGATGACGTCGGCCGTCCGCGACGAGCCGCGGATCCGCGACGCGTTCCTCAACGGGGCCGGCGTCGGCTGGCACGAGCACAACGACGGCGTGTTCGAGGGCTGCGAGCGGTTCTTCCGCCCCGGCTACGCGGCCAACCTCGTGCCGGCGTGGATCCCGGCGCTGGACGGGGTCGAGCGAGAAGCTCGAGGCCGGTGCGCAGCGTCGCCGACGTCGGCTGCGGCCACGGCGCCTCGACGATCCTGATGGCCGGCGCACTACCCGCGGCTCGACGTTCGCCGGGCTTCGACTACCACGAGGGCTCGATCGAGCAGGCGCGCAAGCGCGCCGCTGAGGCAGGCGTCTCCGACCGCGTCCGGTTCGAGGTCGCACCGGCGTCCGGATACCCGGGCGAGGGCTACGACCTCGTCACCACGTTCGACTGCCTGCACGACATGGGCGACCCCGTCGGGGCCGCGCGGCACGTGCACGGCTCGCTCGCCGACGACGGCACCTGGCTCCTGGTCGAGCCGTTCGCCGAGGACCGGGTCGAGGACAACCTCAACCCGGTCGGACGCGTCTACTACGGCGCCTCGACGCTGCTCTGCACGCCGGCGTCGCTCTCGCAGGAGGTCGGCCTGGCGCTCGGGGCGCAGGCCGGGGAGTCGCGGCTGCGCGACGTCGTCACGAGCGCCGGCTTCAGCCGGTTCCGGCGGGCGACCGAGACGCCCTTCAACCTCGTGCTGGAGGCGCGCCGTTGAGCTCTACGATCGCCGAGATGCCCACGATCGAACGCTCGGGGGTGGCGGGCGAGCAGACGCGCGCCCGCTACCCCGACGAGGAGGGCTACGTCGAGCGCGACGGTCGGCGCCTCTTCTACGAGGTCTACGGGGAGGGGGAGGACACCGTCTTCCTCCTCCCGACCTGGTCGCTGGTCCACTCGCGCCACTGGAAGATGCAGATCCCTTACCTGTCGCGGCATTTCCGCGTGCTGGTGATGGACGGGCTCGGCAACGGCCGCTCCGACCGGTCCCGGGACCCGCGCCGCTACGAGCCGGAGGCGTTCGCGCGCGACTGCCTCGCGGTCATGGACGCGACCGGGACCGCGCGGGCGCTGATGGTGAGCCTCTCGCGCGGGGCTCAGTACCTGCTGGCGCTCGGGCGGATCGCGCCGGAGCGGCTGGTGGGCGCCGTCTTCATCGGGCCGCTCTTCCCCTACACCCTCTCCCATCACACCTTCCTCCGCGGCAACGGAGCGCTCGCGCGGGCGGTCCGCCGCTGCTCCCCGTTCCTCCGGGGAGGGCGGCTCGGCGCGGCCCACTGGGACCGGCGATACCCGGAGTTCGCCGAATGGTTCATCTCCCGCTGCTTCTCCGAGCCGCATTCGACCAAGGGGATCGAGGACGGGGTCGGCTGGGCGATGGAGACGGACCCGAAGACGATGATCGCCACGGTCAGCGGCCAGCCCCGCGACGACCGCGGGACGCTCCGCGAGCTGGCGCGGGGCCTCGGCTGCCCGACGCTCGTCATCCTGGGAGACCGCGACCGCATCAACCCGCCCCGCGACGGCGCACGCCCTCGCCCGGCTCAGCGGCGGGCGCGTCGAGCGGGTGCGCGGCGGCGGCCATTTCCCCCATGCCCGCAGGCCCGTCCAGGTCAACCTCGCGCTGCGCGACCACGCCGAGGACGCCCTCGGCCGGGTCCGCTCCCCCCGCGACCCCACCGTCCAGCGGCCCGACGGTCGCCCCCGCGCGCTCTTCGTCTCCTCGCCGATCGGGCTCGGCCACGCGCAGCGCGACGTCGCGATCGCCCGCGAGCTGCGCCGCCTCGAGCCCGACCTCCAGATCGACTGGCTCGCCCAGGACCCCGTCACGCGCGTGCTCGAGGCGGAGGGCGAGCGAGTCCACCCCGCGAGCGTGCACCTGGCCAACGAGTCGGGGCATATCGAATCGGAGTCGGCCGAGCACGACCTGCACTGCTTCCAGGCGCTGCGCCGCATGGACGAGATCCTCGCCGCGAACTTCATGCTCTTCCACGACGTCGTGCATGACGAGCGCTACGACCTCTGGATCGGGGACGAGGCCTGGGAGCTCGACTACTACCTGCACGAGAACCCGGCCGAGAAGCGCGTCCCGTTCGCCTGGCTGACCGACTTCGTCGGCTTCATCCCGATGGAGGACGGCGGGAGGGACGAGAGCTTCCTCACCGCCGACTACAACGCCGACATGGTCGACCACATCGCCGAGCACCCCGAGGTCCGCGACCTGGCCCTGTTCGTCGGCAACCCCGGCGACATCGTCGAGGAGCGGCTCGGCCCGCAGCTGCCGATGATCCGCGACTGGACCGAGCGCCACTTCGACTTCACCGGCTACGTGACCGGCTTCGACCCCGCCGAACTCGGCGACCGGGGCCGGCTCCGCGACGAGCTCGGCTTCGGCGACGACGAGCGCGTCTGCGTGGTCACGGTCGGCGGCTCGGGCGTCGGCGCGGACCTGCTGCGGCGGGTGATCGCCGCCTTCCCGGCCGCGAAGGAGCGGGTGCCGGACCTGCGGATGATCGTCGTCGCCGGCCCTCGAATCGACCCCGGCTCGCTCCCCTCCCATCCCGGGCTGGACATCGTCCCCTACGTGCACAACCTCTACCGCGTGCTCGCGGCCGCCGACCTCGCCGTCGTCCAGGGCGGGCTCACCACCTCGATGGAGCTGACCGCGCAGCGGCGCCCGTTCCTCTACTTCCCGCTCCGCCATCACTTCGAGCAGCACTTCCACGTCCACCACCGGCTCGAGCGCTACGGCGCCGGCCGCCGGATGGACTTCGACGCATCGACGCCGGAGGTCATCTCCGCCGCGATCGCCGCGGAGATCGGGCGCGAGGTCGACTACCGGCCGGTCGAGACCGACGGCGCGCGGCGCGCGGCGGCGCATCTCGCCACCCTCCTCTGAGGGAGCATCCGTTCCCCAAAGCGCCTCCGGCTTCGGCATAATCGGGCGTGCACGCTCAGTATCCGATTGCGCGCCGCAACCCTCTGAGGGGTTGAGAGGCTCCGGCAGCGTGCCGCCGGGTGTTTCGCAGGATGTCCCCCCAGAGATGTGGGGCCGCCTGGCTCCACCACCCACAAGGAGAACGAATGGCCACGACCGAGACTCCCAAGTCCGCAGTCGACCACAAGGTCGCCGACCTCTCGCTCGCCCCCCACGGCCGCAAGGAGATCCAGCTCGCCGAGCACGAGATGCCCGGGCTGATGGCGACCCGCGAGGAGTTCGCGGCCTCCCAGCCGCTGGCCGGCGCGCGCATCACCGGCTCGCTCCACATGACGGTGCAGACGGCGGTGCTGATCGAGACGCTGACGGCGCTCGGCGCCGAGGTCCGCTGGGCGAGCTGCAACATCTTCTCGACCCAGGACCCCGCCGCCGCCGCGGTGGTCGTCGGGCCGAACGGCACCGTCGAGGATCCGCAGGGCTCCCCGGTCTTCGCCTGGAAGGGCGAGACGCTCGAGGAGTACTGGTGGTGCACCGAGCAGGCGCTCACCTGGCCGGACACCGAGACCGGCGGGCCGAACCTGGTCCTCGACGACGGCGGCGACGCGACGATGCTCGTCCACAGGGGCGCCGAGTTCGAGGCGGCCGGCGAGGCGCCGGACCCGGCGACGGGCGAGTCGGAGGAGTTCAAGGTCTTCCTGACCCTGCTCAACCGCACGCTGGCCGAGGAGCCGGGCAAGTGGACCCGGATCGGCGAGGGAATCGTCGGCGTCAGCGAGGAGACGACCACCGGCGTCTCGCGGCTGTACCAGATGCAGCGCGCCGGCCATCTGCTCTTCCCCGCGATCAACGTCAACGACGCGGTGACGAAGTCGAAGTTCGACAACATCTACGGCTGCCGCCACTCCCTGATCGACGGCATCAACCGGGCGACCGACGTGATGATCGGCGGCAAGGCCTGCGTGGTGCTCGGCTTCGGCGACGTCGGCAAGGGCTGCGCGGAGTCGCTCCGCGGCCAGGGCGCGCGCGTGATGGTCACCGAGATCGACCCGATCTGCGCGCTCCAGGCGGCGATGCAGGGCTACGAGGTCGTCCGCCTCGACGACGTCGTCTCCGAGGCCGACATCTTCATCACCGCGACCGGCAACAAGGGCGTGATCGGCGCCGAACACATGGCGCGGATGAAGCACCAGGCGATCGTCGGCAACATCGGCCACTTCGACAACGAGATCGACATCGCCGGCCTCGAGACCGACGACTCCGTCGAGCGGATCAACATCAAGCCGCAGGTCGACGAGTGGCGCTGGCCCGACGGCCACTCGGTGATCGTTCTCTCCGAGGGGCGCCTGCTGAACCTCGGCAACGCCACCGGCCACCCGAGCTTCGTGATGTCGAACTCCTTCACCAACCAGGTGATGGCGCAGATCGAGCTCCACACGAACAACGACGCCTATGAGAAGCAGGTGTACACGCTCTCCAAGCAGCTCGACGAGAAGGTTGCGCGCCTCCACTTGGACGCGGTCGGCGCCAAGCTCACCGAGCTGACCCAGGAGCAGGCGGACTACCTCGGGATCCCGGTCGAGGGCCCCTACAAGTCGGACCACTACCGGTACTAGGGAGCAGCGAGCAGCGAGCAGCGTTGCGGGTCGCGGTCATTGGCGCAAGACGACGCCATAGGTGTCGTTTTGCGCCACTCGTTCCCTCATTGCGTCCGCGCCCCCTCGTCCCTACAGCTCGCCCCTGATCACGTAGCGGAGGATCGAGACGACCTGCTCGGGCTCGCGGCAGACGGCGAGGGCGGCGCCGTCGACCTCCTTGAGGGCGTGATCGTGCTCGGGCGGGTGGAGGGTGACGAGCGGCTTGCCGAGCGCGGCGGCCTGGCCGGCGTCGAAGGCGGCGTTCCACTGCTTGTACTTCTCGCCGAAGCGGACGACGACCACGTCGGCGTCGCGGAGCAGGGTGCCGGTGCGGATGGCGTTGACGCCCGCGCCCTTGTGGTCGTGCCAGAACTTGTCGTCCTCGGGGCCGAGGATCGCGACCCCGCAGTCGTCGCTGGCGGGGTGGTCGGTGACCGGGTGGGTCAGCTTCACGGGCAGCCCCGCCTCGGCGACGCCGGAGGCGATCCGCTCGCGCCAGTCGGAGTGGATCTCGCCGGCGAGGTAGACGGTCCAGGTGCGCTCGTCGCTCATCCCCCCGGGACCCTACCCGCCGGGATAATCCGGCCGATGGACTCGAGCATGGGAATCCGCGCCGCCGTCCTGCAGGGCGTTTCGGTCCTGGCGATCTCGATCGTCCTGGCGATCGCGCTGCCCCACTCTTTCTTCGAGGACTGGGGCTGGCTGACCGGGCCGGCGGCCTGGCTGCTCTGCGCGCTCTTCACCGCCTCGGTGCTGGCGCTGCCGCGCGGCTCGGCGCTGCTCGGAGCCATCCTCGCCGGCCTGCCGAGCGCGGTCGCCGTGATCGCCGGAGTCCACTGGCTCGGCGCGGTCCTGGCGATCGCCCTGTTCGCCCTCTGGTGCGCCCGGCTGACGCCCCGCGGGGATGCTCCGGGGCTGATCTGAGCCCGGCGGGCTCGCGGGTCCGCTCGGTATCTTCAAGCTCCCCTGGAGGGGTGACCGAGTGGCTTAAGGTGCACGATTGGAAATCGTGTGGGCGGCGAAAGCTGCCTCGTGGGTTCGAATCCCACCCTCTCCGCTGAGCCCGCGGGCGGGCATCCCGAAAGCGCCGGTAGGCGCGCACCCTCACGAATCGGCTGGCGTGCGCCCTCGCGGACCGGCGTACTTGCAGCTTAGCTTCGGGCCGAAAGCGCCTGAAAGGAAACGTCATGGAAGCTGCAGCCATCGAAGAGCTGGGCCCGATCGACTACCTGCTGATCGAGTGGTCCGACACGGAGCCGACGGGCGAGGCCATCCCGATCGTCCTCGACCTCGTCGAGCGGGGGATCATCCGCGTGCTCGACTTCGCCGCCTTCGCCAAGAGCGCCGAGGGGGACGTAGCCGCCATCGACTTCGGCGCGCTTCCCGACCAGGCCAGCGGCCTCGAGGGCTTCGCCGGGGCGGCCTCCGGTGTGCTCGACGACGCGGACATCGCCGAAGCGGCAGCAGCCGTCGAGCCGGGAGCGATCGCGGCACTGCTCGTCTACGAGAACTCGTGGGCGGGCCCCTTCGCCGCGGCCGCGCGCCGGTCGGGCGGCCAGCTCGTCGCGTCGGGCCGGATTCACACGCAGGCCTTCCTCAGCGCCCTGGAAGCCGCCGAAGCGGTCTGAGCCGAAACGGAAAGAGAGGAGCATTCGAATGCCTGGATTGATCAGAGGCGTCGCCCGCACCGCCGTCGTGGCCGGGACCGCCACCGCAGTCAGCAACCGCGTATCGCGCCGTCAGGGCGAGCGCTGGGCCCAGCAGGAGGCGCCGCAGGAGGCCTACGCCCAGCCGCCGCAGGCCGCGCCGCCACCGCAGGCGGACCCCATCGCCCAGCTCAAGGAGCTGGGAGAGCTCCACGCCAGCGGCGTGCTCACGGACGAGGAGTTCGCGGCCCAGAAGGCCAAGATCCTCAACGGCTGAGGCGGCCTTGACGACGGCCGAGCAGAGCGGGACTCCGGCGCCCACCGGCCCTGATCCCCGGGAGATCATGCGGCAGCGCTCCTTCGTCGTGCTGCTCGTGATCGCGGCCATCGTCGGCGTCATTGCGTCCCTGGCCGCCTGGCTGTTCCTGGAGCTCGTCAACCTCGTCCAGGACGGCGCCTACGACGACCTGCCCGGCGTCTTCGGCTTCGACGGCTCGCCGTGGTGGTGGCCGCTACCGCTGCTCGCGATCGCGGGACTGCTCGTGGCGGCCGCGATCACTCGTCTCCCGGGCCGCGGCGGCCACATCCCCGCGGAGGGGCTGCACCCGGAGCCGACGATGCCGCGCGACCTGCCCGGCGTGCTTCTCGCGGCGGTCGCCGGCATCGGCCTCGGCGCCGTCCTCGGCCCCGAGGCGCCGCTGATGGCGCTCGGCGGCGGCCTCGGCTACCTCGTCGCCCACGCTGTGAGCCGGGGCTCCCCCGACGAGGTCAAGCAGCTCGTCGCGACCTGTGGAGTGTTCGCCGCGCTCTCGTTCCTCTTCGGCTCACCCCTGATCGCAGCGGTCCTCGTGATCGAGGCATCGGCGATCGGCGGCGACCGGCTGCCGCTGGTGCTGGTACCCGGACTCCTCGCGGCCGGCATCGGGATGCTCGTCTCGATCGGTCTCGGGTCGTGGACCGGCGTTGACGACAGCAACATCTCACTCGACCTCCTGCAGATGCCGGCGTTCGATCGCCCGGACGCGATCGACTTCCTCTGGTCCATCCCGCTGGCCGCGGCCGTGGCCGTCGGCGCCTTCGCGATCTTCGAGGTGGGGCGCTCGCTCGTCGGGCCCGCGATGAAGCGACCGCTCGTCGTGGTCCCGGTCATCGGCCTCGCCATGGCCGGGCTGGCGATCGCCTTCGAGCAGCTGACCGACAAGGGCGCCGACAAGGTGCTGTTCTCCGGCCAGGAAGCGATCGGCCCCCTCGTCGGCGACGGGAGCGAGTGGGCGGTCGGTACCCTGCTCCTGCTCGTCGTCTGCAAGGGGATCGCATACGCGATCGCGCTCGGCAGCTTCCGGGGCGGCCCCGTATTCCCCGCGCTCTTCATCGCCGCTGCCGTCGGCCTGGCGGCCGGACATCTGCCGGGCTTCGAGACGACGCCCGGGGTGGCGGTGGCGATGGCCGCCGCCGTCGTGGCGGTGCTGAGGTTGCCGCTGTCGGCCGCCGTCCTCGCCACGCTCCTGACCTCGAAGGCGGGCCTCGGGGTGGGGCCGCTGATCATCGTCGCGGTCGCGGTCGGCTACGTCACCTCGCTGGCGCTCGACGGTCTGCGCGAGCGCCGGCGCGCTCCGGTCGCGACGCCGCGGGTGGCGCCGTGAGCGCAGCGCCGGAGAGGAAATCGGAGCCGCTCGCCGAGCGGTATCTCGAGCGGCGCATCGAGGCGAAGGGACTCCGACCGCGGGTCGCCGCTGCCGTGATCGCCGTTCTCTGGCTGATCGCGATCGTGGTCTTCGGGCTCCTCGTGCACATCGTCGACCGGTCGACGTTCGAGGACACCTGGGAGGGGATGTGGTGGGCGACCCAGACCGTGACGACGGTCGGCTATGGCGACGTCGTGCCGGCGAGCACCGCCGGGCGCTTCGTCGGGGCGATCCTGATGATCGGCGGCCTCTCGCTCTTCGCGGTGGTCACCGGCACGATCACGAGCAGCTTCGTGACACGCGCGCAGCGCCACCAGCCGACGATGGACCCGGAGACGGCCGCGCGCCTGGACGCGATCGCCGCCGAGCTGCGCGACCTGCGCGAGCAGGTCGAGGGACTGCGACGCGAGGCGGGCGGGCGGCGCGAGGACGAGTCCTAGCCTGGGTTCCGCGCCTCGATCGCCCAGACCGAGGCGGGGGCGACGATGCCGTCGGGTCCCTCCCACTCCCGCAGGCCGTCGCTGACGGCGGCGCCGATCTCGGCGCGCTTCTCCTCCGGGAGGCGGTCGCCGAGGAGCCGGATGATCTCGCCGCCTGGGCCGAGCGACATGTTGAGCTCGACCGCCTCCTCGACGTCGCGGCCGATCCGCATCGGGCGGTCGAAGCGGTGGAGTGCGACCTCGCCGAAGCCGGCGGAGCGGAGCTGGGCGCTGACGGTGTCGGCGTTCGCCATCGAGAACGGGCCGGGGCCGCAGGTCGGCTCCTCGTACTCGTCGGGACGCTGGACGAAGCTCTCGACGATCCGCTGGGTCCTGAAGACCCAGTCGTTGTCCTCGCGGCGGCGCCAGACGACCATGACGAGGCGGCCGCCGGGCGCCAGCGATTCGCGGATCCGCCGGAGCGCGGCGACCGGGTTGGCGAAGAACATCGTCCCGAAGCGCGAGAAGGCGAGGTGGAAGGGGCCGCCGAGGTCGTCGGTCTGGACGTCGAGGACGTGGAAGGAGGCGTTGGGGATCGCCGCGTCGGCAACCTCGCGCGCCGCCGCCTCGACGAAGCGAGGCGAGACGTCGACCCCGACCGCGGCGCCGTCGGGGGCGACCATCGCGGCGATCTGCTTGGTGGTGTCGCCGAAGCCGCAGCCGATGTCGAGGACGCGCTCGCCCGGCATCGGCTGGGCGACCCCGAGCCCGGCCTCGCCCTGGGCGTCGAGCCCCGGCGTCATCGCCTCGCGGAACTGCTCGAAGACAGCGAAGAGGGGGCCATCCCAGGCCTCGATCGCCTCCGCGTTCGGGTTGGTGGCCGTGGCGTCGCTCACCGCGCCTCGAGGCTACCCCGCGACTGCGGAATGTCAATTCCCACCTCGCCCGGAAAGGGTCGACGACGGTGGCGGCGAAGGATGCGGAAGAGGTCCGCGCCCTCAGCGAGCCATGCCCCTGACCCACCCGAGACCAGCTTCCCCGCCCCCGGCGCCCGGACCGGACCGGCTCGAGCAGCTCGGGCGGATGACCGCCGGCGTCGCCCACGACTTCAACAACATCCTCGCGGTGATCATGGTCTGCGCCTCCGAGATCTCCGCCGATGCCGAGGACGCGGCGCAGCGCGAGCGCGCGGACGAGATCCGCGAGGCGGCCGAGCGCGGCGCCGAGCTCAGCCGCCGCCTGCTGGCGAGCGATCGTGCGCCCGCACCCTCGCCCGAGCCGGTCGACGCCGACGAGGCGATCGCGGCCGCGCTTCCGCTCGTGCGCCGCACGCTCGGCCCCGGCGTCGAGACGACGCTGAGCGCCGGCGGGCACCTTCCCCGGGTCCGCGTCGCGCCCGGCGAGCTCGAGCGCATCCTGGTCAACCTCGCCGCCAACTCGCGCGACGCGACGGCCGGCCGGGGAGCGGTCGCGATCCGCACCTCCGAGGTCGCCGTCCCCGCCGGCGACCCCTATCTCGGCGCCGGGATGCACGTCCGCATCGGCTTCTCCGACGACGGCTGCGGGATGTCGCCCGAGGTCGCGCGCCAGGCCGTCGAGCCCCGGTTCACGACGAAGGGCCGCGAGGGCTCGGGGCTCGGGCTGGCGACCGTCCACTCGCTTCTCCGCTCCCGCGGCGGCGACCTGAGGATCAACACGATGGCGGGCGCGGGTACGACGATGTCGCTCTACCTCCCCGCGATCGACGCCGAGGGCGAGGCGCTCGCCCTCGATCCGCCCGGCTCGCGCTAGGGCGCATCGCCCGGACCGCGGGCCCGGCGCTCGCGGAAGAATGCGCGCAGCAGCTCCCCCGCCTCGTCCCCGAGGACGCCGGCGACGACATCGGGACGATGGTTGAGCCGGCGCTCGCCGAGCACGTCGAGCACCGAGCCGGCGGCCCCCGCCTTCGGGTCCGGGGCGGCGTAGACGACGCGCGGCACGCGCGCGAGGACGATCGCGCCGGCGCACATCGCGCACGGCTCGAGGGTGACGTAGAGCGTCGTGCCGGTCAGCCGCCAGCCCTCGCCGAGCTCCGAAGCGGCGCGGAGGACGAGGATCTCGGCGTGCGCCGTCGGGTCGCCGCGCAGCTCGCGCTCGTTCGGCGCCTGCGCCAGCACCTCCCCGTCCGCCGAGACGAGCACGGCGCCGATCGGCACGTCGTCGTGCTCGGGGGCAGCCTCGGCCTGGGCGAGCGCGAGCCGCATGAACCGCTCGTCGGTGGCGACGTCGGAGCCCAAGGCCGGCGAGCTCAGTAGAGCTTGGCCACGGCGATCGCCATCGACGCCAGCAGGCAGGCGACGAGGATGACCATCGCAACGATCCAGGAGGTCGGCACGGCGAGAAGCGTAGATGAGCGGGGCCGGGCGGCCCGCTGCGCCGCTACCGCTTCGCCTTCACCTTCTCGCAGTCCCCGGCGACCCGGTCGCGGCGGTCGGCGACGACCCGGTCCCTGCCGCCGCCGCAGGAGATCCGGTCGCGGCTGCCGTCTCGGGCCTTGATCCGGTCGTTGCCCTTGCCGTCGCGCCGAGATCCGACGACGCAGGAGGCGCATCGGCCTCCGGCCGTAAGCCGACGAGGACGACGGCAGCGCCGTTCCTGCCCCGCCAGCTCTAAGAGCAGTAGTTGCCGGAGGCTGGCTCCGGGTCGCGCCCCTCGACCCCGTTGCAGTCGGAGAGCCGCGTCGTCATGTCGTGCATCCGCTCGATCCGATCCGCGTCCGGACTCAGTGGCACCGCCGGGTAGAGGTTGTCCAGCTCGTAGGGGTCCGTGGCGATGTTGTAGAGCTCGGTGTCGGTGCGCACGCACTCCTCGCCCTGGCGCGCGTAGTGCTCGATGTAGACGTAGTCGCCGTCACGCGCGCCGCGGTACTGGCAGCCCTCGATCTCGAGCCCGATCGGCCGGTCGAGCGGGAAGCCGCCCTCCCCGTTGAACAGCGGCATCAGCGAGCGGCCGTCCATCGTCCGGCAGACGCCCTTCTCGCGGCACGGCTTCGCGTGGGCGAGCTCGAGCAGCGTCGGCGCCAGGTCGATGTTGGCGACGGGCGCGGCCGAGGTCGGGACGACGTCGGCGCGGTTGCGGTACTTCGGCGGCACGATCATCGTCATCGGGACGTTGACGTTCTCCTCGTAGGGGTCGGGCTTGCCCTTGACGATCCGGTGCTCCCCGAAGAAGAAGCCGTTGTCGGACATGTAGATGAAGACCGTGTTGTCGAGCTCCTTCTCGCGCTTCAGGGTCCTGAGGATCCTGCCCATGCCGCGATCGACGCCGTAGACGGCCTCGAGCGCGCAGCGGTAGCGGCGCTCGATCGTCGCCCGGTCGTCGAGCGTGAGCGGCGCCCGCTGCTTGATGTCCCGCGGCTTGTCGGAGACGTCGGCCTCGTTGAAGCTGGGCGGCGTCGGCAGCGGGTAGTCGTCGAAGCGGTGCTCGTCCCGCGGCTCGGGGACGGGGCCGGAGGCGCAGCGCTTGTCGCGGCCGGTCGAGACATGGGGCGCGTAGTAGTCGACCTGGAGGTAGAAGGGGTCGCGCTCGCTCGCCAGGCGCTTGGCCCAGCGCGCGGCGTAGTCGGTCGTGACCGTGGTGACGTGGTCCTCGTCGTCGTTGCCGAAGCGCACGATCTTGCCGTTCTTCGACGCCTCCCAGTTGTAGTAGCGCCGCTTCTCGAGCTCGGTGAACCAGAGGTCCCAGCCGGGCGCGACCGCCGCGGGGCCGAGCCGGCCCTGCTCGTAGGAGTTGAGGAACTTGCCGATGTGCGCGGTCGTGTAGCCGGCTCGCTGCAGCCAGGACGCGAGCACGTTCTTCTTCTCCTGCAGGTCGGGATAGAAGTTGTGCAGGACGCCGTTGTTGTGTCCGTACTGGCCGGTCATGTACGCGGCTCGCGACGGGCAGCAGAGAGGCGTCGTCACGGCGTAGCGCGAGAAGGTCGTGCCGCGCGGGCGGATCTCGTTGAAGAGGTGCGGCATCGACTCGGGCAGCACAGTGGAGCGGGCCTGGTCGTCGGTGACGACGACGACGATGTTCGGCCGCTTCGCCTTGCCCTTGCCGCCCTTGCCGCCCTTGCCGGGCTTCGCCGCCCGGGCGGCGGGCTGCGCCGCCTCGCCAAGCCCGGAGTCGATTGAGGAGTCGGCGCCCGAGGAGGCGGTGCGCTGAGCCTGACCGACGTCGTCGCCGGCGAACAGGAAGGCGAGCGTCGCGAGCGCGCAAGCCAGGGCCGCGGCCGCGTGGCGGCGCGTGCGATTGCTGTGTGTGCGCGTGGAACTCATCGGACGGTCAACAGTCGGAGAGCCGGAATGTCGCGGTGGGTGCCCCGAGAATCCCAGCAGGGATCAGCTAGCCGCGAGGCGGGAATGGTAGCGGCACTCACCGGCGGGCCCGCCGGGAGCGGGGGCGGACGTGCAATAGCCTGGGAGCCATGTCAACAGCAACCATGCACACGAACGCAGGGCCGATCGAGCTGGAGCTCCACGACGAGGACGCTCCCAAGACGGTCGAGAACTTCCGCAAGCTCGCCTCGGAGGGCTTCTACGACGGATTGATCTTCCACCGCGTGATCGCCGACTTCATGATCCAGGGCGGGTGTCCCGAGGGCACCGGCACCGGCGGCCCCGGCTACACCTTCGAGGACGAGTTCAACCAGCACAAGGTCGAGCGCGGCGCGCTCGCGATGGCCAACGCGGGCCCCAACACCAACGGCTCGCAGTTCTTCATCGTCACGACCGGAGCCGCCCCGTGGCTCGACGGCAAGCACACCGTCTTCGGCCGGGTCACCGGCGGGATGGAGACCGTCGACGCGATCGAGGGCACCGAGACGGGCCCCGGCGATCGCCCCGTCGAGCCGCAGCTGATCGAGCGGATCGAGCTCAGCGACTGAACGAGGCGGGGGCGAGCGGATGCGCGATCTTCAGCCGTCCGCTACGCCCGCCGCGACGGCGTCTCGATCGCCTACACGGTCTTCGGCGAGGGGCCGATCGCTCCTCGGCAGCGTCACCGTGCCGCCGCCGGCCGGCGGCGCGGCCGCCGCATCCTGACCACGGTGCTCTTCGTCGACATCGTCGACTCCACCGGGCGCGCGACCGAGGTCGGCGACGGGGCCCGGCGCAAGGTCCTCGCCCGGTTCGACTCGGCCTGCCGGGACGCCGTCGAGCGCGAGCACGGACGCCGGACCGGTCGCCGGCGGCTGAGCGTCAGGCCGCGGCCTTCGCGGCCAATTGCCCGCAGGCGGCGGCGATGTCGCGGCCGCGGGTGAGCCGAACGGTGGTCGGGATCCCGCTGCGCTCGAGCACCGAGCGGAACGCGGCGATCCCCTCCCGCGGGCTCCCTGTGAACTCGCCAGGCGTCGGGTTGAAGGGGATCAGGTTGACCTTGAACGCCTCCCGCGGCCGCAGGACCTCGGCGAGGACGGTCGCCTGCTCGGGGTCGTCGTTGACCCCGGCGAGCATCAGGTACTCGATGTAGACGCGGCGGTTGCGGGCCTCGCGCCAGCGCAGGCAGGCCTCGATCACCTCGGGGAGCGGGTAGCGGTCGTTGACCGGCATCAGCCGGCTGCGGACGTCGCCCTCGGCGGCGTGGAGGGAGAGCGCCAGGCGCACGCGCGGCCCCTCGGTCGCGAGGCGCTCGATCCCCGGCACCCAGCCCACCGTCGAGACCGTGGTGTGGGCCGCCGAGATGCCGACGTCGGGCAGGCGCTCGCAGGCGGCGATGACGGCGTCGACGTTCATCAGCGGCTCGCCCATGCCCATGAAGACCGCGTGATCGACCGGTCCGCGCCGGCGGAAGTGCAGCGCCTGGTCGACGATCTCGGACTCGGTCAGGTTGCGCCCGAAGGCCATCCGCCCGGTCGCGCAGAACGTGCAGGTCAGCGGGCAGCCGGACTGACTCGACAGGCAGATCGAGCGGCGGCCGTCCCGGTAGCTCATCAGCACTGTCTCGAGGGGGCGCCCGTCGGCCGTCTCGAACAGCGCTTTGCGGGTGCCGTCGCGGGAGACGACCTCGCGCTCGAGCGTCAGCGTCGACAGCGGCACCTCCGTCTCGAGCCGCTCGCGCAGGGAGACCGGGAGGTTCGTCATCTCCTCGTAGGAGCGGGCGCCGCGCGCCGCCCACTCCCACACCTGCCCGGCGCGGAACGCGGGCTCACCGGCGTCGGCGAGCAGGGCGTGAAGTCGTCTCAGGTCCACCGGAGGGAGGGTAGAGAGGGCGGGGCGCCAGTCCCGCGCGGGGGCGGGGAAGGGGGTGTGAGTGCTCCTTCGGCCGCTCGATGTACGGATCCGGACGTATCTCGTCCGCTTCGGTACATCGAGCACGGAACGATGGCGGTTCGCCGCAACCCTCCCCACCCTCGGCCCAGCCCTGGAGCGATCAGTGGTGGGGCATGCCCCCGAGCGTCTCGCCCTTCCGCTTCTCCCACATCTCCGAGTTGCCGACGTCGCGGTAGCCGAGCTTCGCGTATACGGGGGCGCCGGCGCGGCTGGCCTGCAGCGAGGAGGTGACCATCCCCCGTTCGCATGCTTCCTCGATGAGCCGCGACAGGAGCAGGCTGGCGAGCCCCTGGCCCTGGGACTCCGGGAGGGTCGCCACTCCGGTGATGGCGAGGTCGTCCTCGACGTCGACCGCACCGGCGCAGGCGATCGGCCGGGAGCCCTCGACCGCCACCGCCCAGCGCACCTCGATCGGCGTCTCCTCCGCCATCGCCGCCGACCAGGCGCGCTCGAGCCCGTAGGCGGCGTCGTTGATCGCGGCGGCCTCGGGCGTGGTGCCCGGGCGGACCTCCACGCCCTCGCGGAGGCGCCTGTGGGGCCGTGCGAACTCGGCGATCTCGAGGCCCATCGACCGCGGCGCGCCGTCGAGGACGTGGCCGCGGGGAGCGAGGACCGAAGGGCCGAGCGGGTGCCCGGCCACGGTCCACACGGTCCACGCCCGCACCCCCGCCTCCTCGTAGGCGGCCTCGAGCTCGTCGAGGTGCGGTTCGACGTCGGCGGGGTCGTCCGCGTAGACCGAGTTGAACAGCGATCGATCGGGGACCGAGGGGCTGATCGATGCGGTGACGCCGCCGAGGCGGAGCACCCGCGAAGTCGGCGCGGAGCCGAAGAGCTCGATCTCGACGGGGAGGCCGGCGCGCACGCGCCGCTCGAGCTCGGCGTCGGAGATCGTGCCCACGGGCCGAACCTATCGCGCTAGGCGTAGCGTCGCGCGACCCGGTCGACGGCGGCGCCGTAGGAGCCGCCGAAGAGGATGGCGTGGACCAGCAGCGGCTGGAGCTGCCAGAGCGCGACGCGCTCCTCGAAGCCCTCGCCGAGCGGCCAGACCTCCTCGTAGGCGGAGCGGGTGCGAACCGAGACCGTGCCGAAGAGGTCGAGCATCGAGAGGTCGAGCTCGCGGTGGGCGCCGTGGGCCGCGGGGTCGATGAGCCAGGGCCGGCCGTCGGCTCCGGCGTGCACGTTGCCGCTCCAGAGGTCGCCGTGAACGCGCGCCGGCGGCTCGGCGGGACCGGCGAGGTCGCGCATCCGCGCCGCGACGCCCGCGACCGCGCCGGCACAGGCGCCGTCGATCCGTCCGCGCTCGGCCGCGACGCCGGCCAGGAGGTCCAGCCTGACCGCGTAGTGGTCGGCCCAGGGAGCCTCCGGGGCGACGGCGTCGAGCGGCAGCTCGACCCCCCCGAAGCGCAGCGCGCGCCGCGGCGAGCCGGGCGGCAGGGCGTCGAAGGCATCCGCACCGGCGCGGTGGATCGTCGCCAGGCCGCGCCCCAGCTCCTCCTCTCCCTCCGGGCCGAGCCGTCCGTGCTCCACCCAGGCGAGGACCAGACCCCGTCCCTCCGGCTCGTCGATCACCGCAAGCACGTCGGGAACGGGGAGCCCGCCGGGCTCCGCCAGCCAGCGCAACCCGGCCGCCTCGGCGCCGAACTCGTCGGCGGGGGCGTCGTCGCGACTCTTCAGGAAGGCGCGGGTGCCGTCGGAGAGCGCGAGCGACCACGCCCGGTTGATGTCGCCGCCGCCGACCGGCTGCGCCTCCCAGACGTCGCGGCCCAAGGCTCGGGAGGCGGCGTCGATCAGCGGCTCGCGGCTCACGCGCCGCGCGCCCGCCGGATCTCCGCGATCAGCCCGGCGCACGCCCGTTCGACCATGTCGAGCACGTCCTCGAAGCCCTGGTCGCCGCCGTAGTAGGGATCGGGCACCTCGAGGTCACCGGCGGCCACCGCCTCGGGGTCGAACTCGCGCAGCAGCGCGATCTTGCCCTTCGCGTCGGCGTGAGGAGCCACCGACCGGACGTCGGCGAGGTTCTGGCGATCCATCGCGAGGATCAGGTCGAAGTCGTCGAAGTGCTCGACGATGAACCGCTGCGCCCGGCTCTCGAGGACGACCCCGCGCCGGGAGGCGGCGCTCGCCGCGCGCTCGTCGGGCGGGTGGCCGATGTGCCAGCCGCCGGTACCCGCGCTCTCGACGTCGACGTCATCGGCGAGCTCGCGCTCGCGCAGCATGTGGCGCATCACGCCCTCGGCCGTCGGCGAGCGGCAGATGTTGCCGAGGCAGACGAAGAGGATCCGGTAGGTGGAGCGGCTGGGGAGCGTCGGCGTCGCGGCGGCCATGGCGGCGGGAGCTTAGGGCCGCCGCGGCCCCGCCGGTCAGCCGCGGCCGGCGAGCAGGCGCTCGACGGCGGCCTTGCTCAGCTTCCGGTAGCCGCCCTTGCGCGGATCCCAGTACCAGGCCCTCGTCCCGCGCGCGGGCAGCGGCAGGCCCTCCCGCCGCAGCGGCCCGGTCTGCGGGCGGAACCAGGTCGTCAGCGGGATCTCGTCGACCACCCGGACCACCCAGGGGATGCCGCCGTCGCCGAGGTCGGCGAGGGCCTCCTCGAGGTCGGCGGCGGCGAGCTCGTAGCCCTCGCGGAGCGTCACGGCGGCGCAGGGGATCTGGCAGTCGCCCTTCTCGGTCGGGACGCCATAGGCGACAGCCAGCGCGATCGCGTCGATCGCCCCGAGCGCGTCCTGGATCGGCCCCGACGGGACCGCGCCGGTCGCCGCCCGGATCAGCGCGGTCGAGTGGTCGAGCAACCAGAAGTCGCCGTCGGCGTCGCGGACGAACAGGTCGCCCGTCTCCAGCCAGGCGTCCCCCGCCTCGAAGACGCCGCGCAGGACGCCGTCGCCGGCGCCGATCGCGTCGCGCCGCACCTTCGCCAGCAGCATCCCCGGCTCGTGCCTGGCGCAGGCCACCGCGAAGCCGTCGGGACCGAGGACGAGGCGGCGGGCGTCGGTGTCGTAGGCGGCGACCCTGACCTCGGCGCTGCCGGGCAGCGGGCTGCCCTTGCAGCCGGCCTTGCGGCCGGTGAGGTTGACGAGGACCGCGTCACCCTCGGTCGAGGCGTAGAACTCGAGCACCGTGGCGGGCGCGAAGCGCTCCTGCACCCGCCGCCAGAGGCCGACCGGCATCCCCGAGCCCATGAACAGGCGGACGGGGTGGTGCTGCTCCCCCGGGTTCGGCGGCGCCGCGGCGATCTCGTCGAGCATCGCCCAGGTGTAGGAGACGACGGTGGCGCCGTAGCGGCGGACCTCGTCCCAGAAGATCTCCGGCTCGAACTTCGACGCGACCGCGAGCCGCGAACCGCCGGCGATCGCGCCGCCGACGCTCATCAGCAGCGCCGACGGATGGTAGGCGGGCTGGGCACTGTAGATCGTGTCGCTGCTCGACAGCGAGGCCGACGACGCGGTGCCGAAGGCCGAGAGCGCCCAGCGGCGGTTGGTGATGCGGTTGACGCGGGTGCGCTCGCCGGTGCCGGTGAAGAGGACGAACGCGAGGTCGCCGGCGCGGCCGGGGTTGGGTACGTACCAGGCAGGGGGCACGACGGCATCGGGATCGATCCGCTCCATGTCGATCAGCCCGCGGGCCAGCTTCCGCGCCTTGCCGCCACCGCCGAGGACGTAGACCTGGACCCCCGTCTCGCCGAGCGCCCGGTCCGCGTTCTGGGGGTCGGCGATGATCCGGCTGACGCGGCCGAGCTCGGCCTCGCGGGTCGGGTCGCCGTCGGGCCGCATCAGCACCGCGACGGCGCCGAGGCGGCTCAGCGCCGAGAGGACGGTGAGCGCGCTGGGGCGCGTCTGCATGAGCACGCCGACGCGCTCGCCCTGGCGGACCCCGATGTCGAGCAGGCCCATGACGACGTTGTCGACCCGCCGCTTCACCGCGCCGTGGGTGTGGGCGCGATCCTCGAACAGGAGGACGACGTCGTCGGGCGCGCGCTCGGCCTGCTCGTCGAGCAGGAGACCGAGGGAGATGCGAGTGCGGGCGCCGACCCGGCCCAGGCGGTTGAGCTGCTCGAGCTGGCTCGCGGTCTCGCCGACGATCTCGCGCAGGGTCCGCGAGGCGCCGAACGCCGCGCCCGCGAGCGCCTGGGCGGCGCTCAGCCCGGCGCCGACCGCGAGCTGCGCCCCGGCACCGAGCCGGTCGAGCCGGCCCGGGCCCTCGTCGCGCCCGACCTCGTCGGGGATCGGGGCGACGCCCTCCGGCAGCTCGCCCCCGCCCTCGCGCCACTTCAGCCAGCCGGCGACCGTCGGCCAGGTCGTCTTGACGGCGGTCGAGCCGACGACGAGCCCGAAGTGGCCGGCGGGCAACTCCATCTCGTAGACCTCCGACCGCGGCGCCGCCCAGCGCGCCGCCCGCACGGATCGCGCCGGCGCGATCTCGTCGTTGGCGCCGACGAAGGCGAGCACCGCACAGGTCATGTCGGCCAGCGTCACGAGCCGGTCCTCGATCACGAAGCCGCCGGAGACGAGCCGGTTGTGGACGCCGAACTGGCGGATCACGTCGGCGAGCGCGGGGCCCGGCCAGGCGACCCAGCCCTCGGCCTCGAGGAAGCGCCGCTGGCGCTCCTTCGGGAGCAGCGCCTCGCGGTCGTGGAGCTGGCGGACGAACTGGAGCCGCTGCTGCAGCGACTTCGCCGGGTCCATCAGGCGGAAGCCGGTGCGGCTGAGCCAGGCGGGGACCCCGCTGTTGGCGAAGACGTGCTCGGCGAGGAACGACCCGGCGGCGATCGTCACCTCCTCCGGCAGCCCGAACGAGAGCGTGCCGCGGGTGTCGACCGGGCTGCCGAAGACGACGATCGAGTCGATCCCCTCCGAGCGCCGGTAGGCGGCCACCTGGTAGCAGAACATCCCGCCCTGGCTGTAGCCGCCGATGTGGACCTTCTCGCGGCCGGTCTCCTCGCGGACGCGGTCGATCGCCTCGTCGATCGCGATCACGTGGTCGTTCAGCGACCGCTCGAGCCCGCCCTCCTCGTGCTCGGGGGCGCCGAAGTCGACGACCCACGGGTCGACGCCCTCGCGGTGGAGGATCGCGACGGCGCTGGTCGCCGGCGAGACGTCGTAGACGTCGGCGTCGAGCATCATCGGCGGGATCAGGATCAGCGGCGGGCGGTCCGTGGCCGCCCTGGTGCCGTTCTCCTTCGAGCCCGCGAAGTAGCGGCGCAGGCGGTAGACCGGCCGGGTCGAGACGACCTCGTAGGGCGACGGCTCCTCGTCGGTCTCGAGGCCGCCGAAGCGCGCGACCTCGAGCGCGTTCTGCGCAGCGGCACCGAGAGCTCGCGCCGTGCCGGCGATCGGGTTCGGTACTACGGGCATCCGGTCTCTTGCTCCCCTCGGCGCCGCGGGGCGCGCCGGTGACTCTACCCCTGCAAAGGGGGCGAAGCGGCGGCCGGAGGGCGGCACGGCGGCGTACGATCGAAGCGATCGCCCTCCGGGAGTGTTCGAAAGCGATGACGATGCAGGCGGTACGCAGGGCAGCGCGAACCGGCTTGCCGGCGACGGCGGCCGTCGTCGCCCTGCTCGCGCTGCTGCCAGCGGCGGCGAGCGCCGGGGCGCGGTTCGCCCCGCCCGGCGACAAGATCTACGCCGGCGTCTCCGACAGCGGGCGCAAGCAGGACTACTTCGACTTCTCCGCCCAGGCGAACCAGCACATCCCGGTGCTGCAGTCCTTCGAGACCTGGGGGACGCCGTTCGACGACGCGATCCGGACCTGGGAGCGGACCGAGACCCGAGGCACGCTCAGCATCTCCACCTCCCCCTGCTACGAGTGCAAGGAGGTCATCAGCCCGAGGCAGATCCGCCGCGGCAACGGCGACCGCTACCTGCTCGCGCTCAACCGGGAGCTGGCGGCGTGGGGCAAGCCGACCTACATCCGGTTGCTGCCGGAGATGAACGGCCACTGGAACCCGTACGCCGCCTTCGACGCCGACGGCGACTCGCGCGGGCGCGACCACTCGACGGCCCAGTTCCGCAAGGCCTGGCAGCGGTCCGTGCTGATCGTCCGCGGCGGGCCGCGCAAGCTCGTCGACCGGCGCCTGCGGAGGGCGGGGATGCCGCCGATCCGCAAGGCCGCCGGGCCGCCGGGCCGGCTGCCGCGGCCGAAGGCCTCGTTCCTCTGGGTCCCGCAGACCCACGGCTCGCCGAACATCAAGGCGAACATGCCCGGCGCCTACTGGCCCGGCGCCAAGTACGTCGACTGGATCGGCGCCGACATCTACGGCAAGTTCCCCAACTTCGACGGCCTCGACCGCTTCTATCGCGAGTTCAAGCGCAAGCCGTTCGTGATCGGCGAATGGTCCCCCTGGGACAGCGACAACCCCGACTTCGTCGACACCCTCTTCAGCTGGGTCGAGAGCCACCGCCGCGCGAAGATGCTCATCTACTTTCAAGGGTTCGGCGACCCCAACCCCCACCAGATCCAGAACTACCCGAGCGCCGCCGAGGAGATGCGCAGGCAAATGCGCTCCCCGCGGTTCGTGGACAGCGTTCGTTAGCGGGGCTCGGGACGACGGAGGAACGGTTGGCCCCGGCGGGGTGCGGTCGATTGTGTACCGCGGGGGTTCAGAACTGACAAGACCCCTCGGTCCCTCCCTCCCCCTCCCCCTCACTGCCACGTCCCGGCGCCCGGACGGGGGTGCCGCAAAGCTCCCCTGAAGGTTCTTCCGTGACACTCCCGGCGTGGATCCAGGGGAGGAACCCGAGCACGAGCACCTGATCGAGCCGCCGCCGCGGATCGCGATCGCGGCCGGGATCGGGCTGGTGGTCGTGCTCGTGGTCCTCGTCCTCACCGTGCATCCGCTCCGCGACGCCGCCGGCGAGGCGCTGAGCGGCGACACCGAGGCGCTGCGCGAGGACCTGAAGGGGCTCGGGTTCGGCGGAGTCCTCCTCGTGCTCGGGCTCGCTGCCGTGCACGCGGTCGTCTGGTACCCGGCCGAGATCCTCAACGCGGCGGCCGGGTTCGTCTACGGCTTCTGGCCGGCGCTCGGGCTCGTGACGGTGGGCTGGATCATCAACGGGATCATCTGCCACCAGGTCGGCCGCCACGCCGCGCGGCCCGCGCTCAACCGGTTCCTCGGCGACGATCGACTCGACCGCTGGGAGAAGGCCGTCGAGCGCGGCGGGGTCATCCTCCTGCTCGCCGTCCGCCTGGTCCCGGTGATCCCCTTCTCGGCGATCTCCTACGTCGCCGGCTCCGCCCGGGTGCCGCTGTGGCGGTTCGTCTGGACGACGTTCATCGGCTACATCCCGCTGACCGCCCTCTTCGTCTACCTGGGGACGAAGCTCGAGGAGCTCTCCCCCACCGACCCGACCCTGTGGATCGGCGCCGCGGTGCTGCTGCTCCTGCTGTGGACGACCAAGCGCGTGGTGCCGATGTTCGGGGTGGAGGAGGAGTAGGAGCCCGACCTCGGCCCGCCGGTGGAAACGGCGCCCACCTCCGTCTCAGCGGTAGAACGTCACGAAGAACCCGGTCGCCTCGGACCCCGCCCCGGTCGTCTGGCGGACGTCCACGAACGCCTGGGTGCCCGCCGGACAGGACACGTTGCCGCCCAGCCCGAGCAGGGCGGTCGTGTCGATGTCGCCGCCGTTCCAGTCGACCGTGGCGGTGCCGCCGCGGGGGGTGAACGGCAGGGCCCTGAAGCAGTAGTAGCCGTTGTTCGGGCTGCCCGCGAGGTTCGCCTGAGTCAGCCCTTCGGAGTTGGCCGGGTTGAGCTGCCCGTTGGCGGCGACCTGCGCGAACGCGGCCGCCGTGTCAAGCGCTTTGCACCCGATCGCTTGACAAATGGTGCTCTTGTGTAAAGCTTCTCGACAACGCCGCCAGCAACGTCAAGGAGCCCCGATGGAAGCCGCCACCGCCGAACCGCCGCTGACCGCGAGCTGGAACGACCCCAAGCGCTACCTCTGGCTGCTCGGGCTCGTGGTCCCGCTGCTGCCCTTCATCGCCTGGGGGATCGTCGCGGCGACGGGCTCGGGGCTCGGCTGGTGGTTCGGGCCGGTGATGGTCTTCGGGGTGATCCCGTTCCTCGACCTCGTCATCGGCAAGGACTCGGCGAACCCGCCGGACTCGGCGATCAAGTGGCTCGAGCAGGACCGCTACTACCGCTGGTGCACGTATCTCTTCCTGCCGTTGCAGTTCGCATCGCTGGTCTTCGCCTGCGCGATGTGGTCGAGCGGCGACCTCTCCTTCGTCGAGAGCCTCGGGCTCGCGTTCACGGTCGCGATGGTCGGCGGGATCGCGATCAACACCGCGCACGAGCTCGGGCACAAGCGCAAGAGCCACGAGCGCTGGCTCTCGAAGGTGGCGCTCGCCCAGACGGGCTACGGCCACTTCTTCATCGAGCACAACCGCGGCCACCACGTCCGCGTCGCCACCCCCGAGGACCCCGCGAGCTCACGCCTCGGCGAGAGCTTCTGGGAGTTCCTGCCGCGGACGGTCTCGGGCTCGCTGCGCTCCGCGATCGAGCTCGAGCGCGTCCGCCTGGGCCGCGCCGGCAAGGGCTTCTGGACGATCCACAACGACGTCCTCAACGCGTGGGCGATGACTGCCGTGCTGTTCGGCGCGCTGGCGCTCGCGTTCGGGATCGAGGTGCTGCCGTGGCTGCTGCTGCAGGCGGTCGTCGGCTTCTCGCTGCTCGAGGTCGTCAACTACCTCGAGCACTACGGCCTGCTGCGACAGCGGGAGGAGGATCGCGACCGCTACGAGCGCTGCCGGCCCGAGCACTCGTGGAACTCGAACAACGTCGCCTCCAACGTCTTCCTCTACCACCTCCAGCGCCACTCCGACCACCACGCCAACCCGGTGCGCCGCTACCAGGCGCTGCGCCACTACGACGAGGTGCCGGAGCTTCCCAGCGGGTACGCGACGATGATCGTCCTCGCCTATCTTCCGCCCGTCTGGCGGCGGGTGATGGACGGGCGGGTCGCCAAGCACTACGGCGGGGACGTGACGCGGGCCAACCTGCAGCCGCGGAAGCGGGAGCGGTTGATCGCGAAGTACGGGAGGGAGCAAGTAGCGGGTAGCCAGGAGCCGGTAGCCCAGCAAGCAGCCGGCAGCAAGCGGAAAGCAGCCCACCTCGAGGCGGCCGGCCCAGTCGGCGCTCACCGCTGTCCCGGTTGTGGCTACGTCTATGACCCCGCGGTCGGGGCGCCGCGGGAGGGGTTCGCGGCCGGGACCGCCTGGAGCGCGATCCCCGACGACTGGTGCTGCCCCGACTGCGGCGTCCGCGAGAAGGTCGACTTCGAGCCGGCGGCGGCGCCCGCCGCCGCTACCCGATGATGGAGGCCATCGCCCCTCCCCGCCCCAGCTTCGTCGAGGCCAGCCGCTCGCTGCTGCGCGACTCGATCCTCGACGCCGTCGGCGACCTGCTCGGCGAGAAGCCGTGGAGCGACGTGACGATGGCGGCGGTCGCCGAGCGCGCCGGCGTCTCGCGGCAGACGCTCTACAACGCCTTCGGCAACCGCGACGAGCTCGCCCAGGCCTACCTGATGCGCGAGGCGGGCCGGTTCCTGGCCGCGATCGAGGAGGCCGTCAACGCCAACTCCGGCAACCCGCGCCGGGCGCTCGGCTCCTCCGCCGAGCTCTTCCTCTCACTCGTCGAGACGCATCCGATGGTCCGGGCGCTCTCGACTCAGGAGGGCGAGGAGCTCGTCGCGCTCGCCACCGTCCGCGGCGGGGCGCTGCTGACCGGGATGACCGACCGGCTAAGCGAGCTGATCCGCGCCAACTGGCCCGGGGCGGAGCCCGAGGGCGCCCGCCTGCTCGCGGCGACGCTGGTGCGCCTGGCGATCAGCCACGCCATCCTCCCCACCGCTCCTCCCGAGCGGACCGCCGCGGACATCGTCCGCATCCTCGGCCCGTTCATCGACGAGCTGCTGACGGGGCGATAATGGCGGCGCGCACGGGGTGCGAGCGGCGAACCTCGGGCTGAGGTTCGCGCTGGAGCTGGCAGCGTTCGCGGCGCTCGTCCACTGGGCGTTCGAGCTGGCAATGCTCGGCCTCGCGATTGCCTTCTTCGGACAACAGACCCCGCTGGGGTCGCTGGCGCCAACATTTCGTCGCGAGAGACCCCAGCGCCCCTGGGGTGCCGCGTCGGGCGAGAAGCGGTGCTCCGCATGGAGAGCGCCGTTTCCGCCGGCCCCTGCGCTGGCCTGAGTCCACCATCGTGGACTGAAAGACCCCGGCGCCTCGTGCCCTAGGGAACCGCGGTTCCCTCCGCGGCCACCGAGCTGCCGCCGCCGAGCGCGCCGCCGCGGCCGGCCGGCGCGGCGCCGCCCTCCTCGCGGGTGAGGCGGTTGGCGAGGTAGACGGGCACGATCGAGAGCAGGATCACGATCACCGCGACGACGTTGACGATCGGCAGCTGGTTGGGGCGGGAGAAGTTCTGGAAGATCCACAGCGGCAGGGTCTGCTGGCCGGTGCCGGCGGTGAACGTGGTGACGATGATCTCGTCGAAGCTGAGGCCGAAGGCGAGCAGGCCGCCGGCGACGAGGGCGGTCTGGATGTTCGGCAGGGTGACCCGGCGGAACGTCGTCCAGGGGTCCGCGCCGAGGTCGGCGGAGGCCTCCTCGAGGTTGCCGGAGACGCGGCGGAAGCGGGCGACGACGTTGTTGTAGACGACGACGATGCAGAAGGTCGCGTGCGCGACGACGACCGTGAACAGGCTGAGGTCGATGCCGAGGATCTGGGTGAAGCTCGTGTTGAGCGCGACGCCGGTGACGATGCCGGGCAGCGCGATCGGCAGGATCACCAGGAACGAGATCGTCTCGCGGCCGAAGAACTTGTAGCGCGCCACCGCCATCGAGGCGAGGGTGCCGAGGACGAGGGCGACGGCGGTCGCGAGCGCCGCAACCTTGAGCGAGAGGACGAACGCGTCGCGCGCGCCCTCGTTGTCGAGCGCGTCGCCGAACCAGTCGAGCGTCAATCCCGGCGGCGGCCACTCGAGCACCCGGCTCTCGTTGAACGCGTAGATCAGGATGATCAGCAGCGGGATGTAGATGAACGCCAGCGTCACCCCCGAGAGGAGGCGCAGGGTGAGATTCGCTCCGCGGGACAGCCTCATACGTGCTCGAACGCTCCCAGCCGCCGGGCGATCAGCAGGTAGATCACCATGATCACGATCGGCACCGTCGCGAACGCCGCCGCGAGCGGCAGGTTCGTCGTGATGTTCGAGTAGACGACGGTGCCGATGAACTGGTTCTTGCTGACGAGCGAGACCGCGATGAAGTCGCCGAGGGTCAGCGAGAACGTGAAGATCGAGCCGGCGACGATCGCCGGGAAGACGAGCGGCCAGATCACCCTGCGCACCGTGGTCCCCGGGTGCGCGCCGAGGTCCTCCGACGCGCTCAGCAGCGAGTTCGGGATCCGCTCGAGCCCCGCGTAGATCGGGATGATCATGTACGGGAGCCAGATGTAGGCCATGACCAGCCAGACGGCCGCGTTGCCCGACGGGCCCGAGATCCCGAACGGGTCGAGCGCCCAGTTCAGCGGGCCGTCCTCGCTGAGGATCGTCCGCCACGCGTAGACCTTGACCAGGTACGAGGACCACAGGGGCATCAGCACCGCGACGACGAGCAGGCCCTTCCAGCGCCGCCGCGCCACCTTCGCCATGAAGAAAGCGAGCGGCAGCGCCAGCAGCGCGTCGGTCACCGTGACGAGCAGCGCGATGCCGACCGTCCGCAGCGTGATGTCGCGGTAGACCGACTCGTCCAGCAGGGTGCGGAAGTTGTCCAGCGTGAACGTCTGCTGGATCTCCCCGCTCAGCTCCCCCAGCGACCAGAAGGCCGCGATCAGCAGAACCGCGAGCGACCCCAGGTAGCCGACGACCAGCCAGCCCACCGGGCCGGCCAGCAGCGTCCCGACCTGCAGGCGCGGACGACCGTGGAAGAGGCCGGCGAGCCTGCGGCCCACCGACCTCCTCCGCACCGGCGTCGCTACGCCGGATGCCTCCACTCGGTCGTCCTCGCTTCCTGCCTACCGGGGGCTACCCCTTGACCTCCGTCCACCCCTGGACCCAGTCGTCGTACGTCTTGCAGACGTCGCCGCGGTCATCGCCGCAGTCGGAGACCGGAGTCGTCCAGTAGTAGAGGTCGTCGAGGTACTGACTGCCGTCGGCGTCGTAGATCTGGCAGTGCTTCGGGTCGGCCGTCAACTCGCACGACTTCGAGTTCGCCGGCGCCTCGCCGAACCACTCCGCGACCTGGGCGTTGACCTCGGGCGAGATGATCCAGTCCATCCACATGTACATGCAGTTGGGGTTCTGGGCCTCCGAGCTGATCATCCAGGTGTCCGACCATCCGGTCGAGCCCTCCTCGGGCAGGACCG
The DNA here is from genome assembly GCA_963823565.1 of uncultured Solirubrobacterales bacterium. GTDB lineage: Bacteria > Actinomycetota > Thermoleophilia > Solirubrobacterales > 70-9 > RHKX01. The sequence continues at coordinate 656,218 of CAWGLR010000001.1, forward strand.
CCTCGACGGGCTGATCGTCGGCCTGCAGGAGCTGGTTGATCACCTGCCACGTCGTGCCGACGACGCTGTCGCCGTTGGTGAACGCGGAGATCTCCTTCGTGTAGTCCGACCAGTACTCGCCGACGTTCGCGTTCTGCTCCTTGAGCAGGTCGATCGCCGCGTTGAACTGGTCCTCGTCCAGCTCGTAGGGGTTCGTGATCCCCAGGTCGGGCTGCGTCTCCATCAGGTACAGCGCCGCGTCGGCGATGTAGATCGGGCTGTCGTACGCCGTCACCTTGCCGCTGTACTTCGACGCCTCGGCCGGATCGAAGACCGCGCTGAGCGACTTCGGCGCCGGCTTGACGTCGTCGGTGTTGTACATGAGCAGGTTCGCCCCGCGGCCGTGCGGGATCCCGTACATCTGTCCGTCGACGCTGTTGTAGGGCTGGTCCTTCAACCCCGGGAACACGTCGGCGTAGTTCGGGACGAGATCGGTGTTGACCGGGTCGACGTCGCCGCCCTCGATCAGCCGCAGCGTCGCGTCGCCGGACGCCGAGACGCCGTCGTACTCGCCGGTGCGCATCAGCTGCACCATCTCGTCCGACGTGTTGCCGATCTTGACGTTGACCTGACAGCCGGTCTTCTTCTCGAACGGCGTCACCCAGTCGACGGTCTTGTCGGTCGAGCCGTCCTCGCAGTAGCCGGCCCAGCAGATGAGGTTGAGCTCACCCTCGCCCTTGCCGACCTCCGTCAGCGCATCGCCTGAGTCGCCGCTGGTCGAGTCATCGTCGCTGCCCCCGCAGCCGATCGCGAACAGGGCGATGAAGGCGGTGAGCCCCAACACCGCCATCCATGCCCAGCGCGCTGAGCGCGCATTGCTCGTCATCACTTCTCCTCCTCCGTTGAGTTCGTTGCCTGATCATCGACGGCCACGGTGTGCTCGCGCCGCCAACCGACCCGCACGCGCTTTCCGCGCAGGTGGTCCTCCTCGTGTGAAGTCGTCTCCGCGTTCTGCCGCGCGATCTGGATCGACCCGCCGCGATCGAGGTCGACGTGGAGCCGGGTGACCATCCCGGCGTAGGACACGTCGCGGATCGTCCCTTCCTCGACCTCGAGGCCGCCGGCGGGCCCGCCGTCGAGGATCCGGACCTTCTCCGGCCGCACCGTGAAGCGCGAGCCGCCACGCTCGATCAGGTTCGAGATGCCGACGAAGCCGGCGACGAACGCGTTGCCGGGGCGCTCGTAGACGTCCTCCGGCGTCCCGACCTGCTCGATCCGGCCCTCGTTGAAGACGGCGATGCGGTCGGACATCGTCAGCGCCTCCTCCTGGTCGTGGGTCACGTAGATGAACGTGATCCCGACGTCCCGCTGGATCTGCTTGAGCTCGATCTGGAGCTGCTCGCGGAGCTTCAGGTCGAGGGCGCCGAGCGGCTCGTCGAGCAGCAGCACCCGCGGCCGGTTGACGATCGCGCGGGCGAGCGCGACGCGCTGGCGCTGGCCGCCTGAGAGCTCGCCGGGCTTGCGGTCGTCGTAGCCGGCGAGGCGGACCATCTCGAGCGCCTCGGAACGGCGCCGGCGGCGCTCCTCCTTGCCGACCTTCGAAACCCGCAGCCCGTACTCGACGTTCTCGCCGACGTCCATGTGAGGGAAGAGCGCGTAGTCCTGGAAGACCGTGTTCACCTCGCGCTCGTAGGGAGGGAGGCTCGTGACGTCTTCGCCGGCGAGCTCGACCCGTCCGCGGTCGGGGGGCTCGAAGCCGGCGATCATCCGCAGCGTCGTCGTCTTGCCCGAGCCAGACGGGCCGAGCATCGTGAAGAACTCGTTGGATCGGATGTCGAGGTCGACGTCGTCGACCGCGACGACCTCGCCGTAGGCGCGGCGAACCCCCACCAGCCGGACGTCGGCCGTGGCGGCGACATCGGTCACAGAATCTGAGACGGTTTCCTCCACCGAGTACAACGGAAGGACGGGACCGGAAGAAAGTATCCCACCGTCACGACCGATGGGGACCACACCCTCGGCCAAATTTCCGGCGCGGCGTTGTCCGCCACGGCGAATGGGACTAGCCGACCAACCGCCAGGCGACCGGATCGGTCCCGTCGACCGGCTCCGCCTCACCGAGCACCTTGAGATGGTCGAGGTACGCGAGGCTCATCTGCAGGCCCCAGACGGCGGCCGGCGCGCTCGGCTTCTCCATGTCCAGGAGCTGGGGAACGAGGTCGAACGCCGTCCGCTCGCGGCCCTTCAGCCCGGCTCGCATGCGGTCGAGCTGCTCCTCGACCAGCGCGCGGTTGGCGGCGACCTTCGCGTCGGCGTCGCGGAACGGCCGTCCGTGGCCGGCGAGGACGAGGCGGACGTCGAGGTCCTCGACGACATCGAGCGAGCCGAGGAACTCCCCGACGGGATCGGCCGTGTGGCCGTAGTCGAAGAACAGGGAGACGCGGCCGAGCAGATGGTCGCCGGAGATCAGCAGGCCGCTCTCAGGCTCGTGCAGGACGACGTGGGACGGCGCGTGGCCCGGGGTCTCGTACACCTGGAAGAAGCCGAGGTCGGTCGCGACGGTCACCTCGTCGACCAGCTCCCGGTCCGGGGCGACGACGCGGTCGATCAGCGGCTGATCGCCCTTGCGGTCTGCCTCGTAGCGCTCGAGCGCCGCCGCCGGGACGCCGCTCTGGCGGGCCACCTCGATCCGGCGCCCCAGCGCGCGATCGCGATCCTCCGCCATCGCCCGCACGTGCTCCCAGGCCGGGTGCATCCAGAGCTCGCAGCCGGCGGCGTCGACGATCGGACCCGCGAGCCCGTAGTGGTCGACGTGGGAGTGGGTACAGACGACGAGCCGGATGTCGCGCAGCTTCAGCTTCGCCTGGCCGAGCGCGAGCTCGAGCTGATGGAGCCCCTCCTCCCCGCCGACGCCGGTGTCGAAGAGCACGACCCCGTCGCCGCGGGTGATCGCCCAGGCGTTGACGTGCGGAACCCCGGGCCAGGGACAGGGGAGGCGCAGCCGCCAGATGTCCGGCAGGACCCGCTCGCTGCGGGCGATCTCGTTGCGGGCGTCGGGGCTCACCGCCGTGATCGTGTCAGGCGCGGGCGCGGTGGCGCGTGCGGTGCTCGCGGAAGGGCGGCGCGAGCGCCGGGCTAGGATCGCCGGGATGGGCACCCACGACTCCACGGAGCACTCGACGCGGATCGGCCGCCTCGGGATCGTCAACGCCTACCTGGTCCACGAGGAGGACGGTCTGACCGTGATCGACACCGCGCTGCCCGGCAGCGCCAGGGCGATCCGCGCCGCCGCGGCGGAGCTCGGGATGCCGATCCGGCGGATCGTCCTCACCCACGCCCACGGCGACCACGTCGGCTCCGCCGACGCGCTGGTCGCGGCGATCGACGACGTCGAGCTGCTGATCTCCCGGCGCGACGCGCGGCTGCTGAAGAAGGACCGGACGATGGACCCCGGCGAGCCCGCCGACAAGCTGCGGGGCAGCTACCCCGGGATCGGCAGCGATCCGACCCGGCTGCTCGAGCCCGGGGAGCGGGTCGGCTCGCTCGAGGTCGTCGCCTCGCCCGGCCACACGCCGGGCCACGTCGCCCTCGCCGACGAGCGCGACGGGACGATCTACTGCGGCGACACCTTCTCGACCCTCGGCGGCGTCGCGACGAGCGCCCGGGCCAACCCGCGCTTCCCCCTCCCCGCGCTCGCCACCTGGCACCGGCCGACGGTGATCGAGAGCGCGCGGGCGCTGCGCGAGCGGGAGCCGCGCCGGCTCGCGCCCGGCCACGGCGCCGTCGTCGCCGACCCGCTCGCGGCGATGGACGCCGCGATCGCGAAGGCCGAGGGCTAGAGGGTCAGGACGACGCCGGGGTCGGCGCCGGGCTGACGCGCATCGCCGCGAACCGCCTGCTCTCGCGGCCCTCGCGGAAGTTGACGAGCCGCTTGGTGCGCTCGTCCCAGAGCTTGAGACGAGTGCAGCGGAGGCTGCTGCGCAGGGTCAGGACCGGCACGTCATGGAATACCTCGACCTCGTCGTGGGCCTCCTGGAGCCGGTAGTTCGGCACGCGCGAGCTCAGGTGATGGACGTGGTGCAGGCCGATGTTGCCGGTGAAGAACTGCAGCGGCTGCGGCAGCTTGAGGTAGCTCGAGCCCCGCAGCGCGGCCGCCGCGTAGCTCCAGCTCTCGCCGCTCTCCCAGTAGACGTCCTCGAACTGGTGCTGGACGAAGAACAGCCAGACCCCCGCGGTGCCGGCGAAGACGACGAGCGGCGCCTCGATCAGCAGCACCTCCTTCCAGCCGAAGAGCAGCATCGCTCCGCCGACCATCGCCGCGACGGCGAGGTTGGTGAGCAGGATGCTGTTGCGCAGCCGGCCGGTCGAACCCGCCCAGATCCGCGGGCCGATCACCAGCGACCAGAGCGGGCCGATCCCGAACATGACGACGGGGTTGCGGAACAGGCGATAGCCGAGGCGGGAGAGGAAGGGCTTGGTGAAGTACTCCTCGACGGTCCAGGTCGGAACGTCGCCGTGGCCGCGGCGGTCGAGGTCGCCGGCCGACCCGTGATGCAGCGCGTGGTTGTGGCGCCAGTTGGCGAAGCACTGGAAGACGAACAGGCCGAAGATCCGCCCGCCCCACGTATTCGCCCGCTTCGACTCGAACAGCGAGCCGTGGGTGCAGTCGTGGAAGAGGATGAAGGTGCGGAGCAGGAATCCGGCCGCCAGCACCCCGATCGCGACGACGAGCAGGTAGGAGACGTCGAACGCCAGGTACATCAGCGCCCACAGGGCCAGGAAGGGAACCGCCGAGGTGGCGATGTCGATGAGCGTCCGCGTGCGGATCGGCCGCGCGTAGGGCGCCATCGCCTCGCGCCAGTGACGGTCGTCCTGGGTCGCCGTCATGGCGTGCGCTGAAGTCGGGGTGTTCATCTACTTGTATCCGTATCCCCGGCCCTCGCTGGGTGCGTAGAGCGTAGCCGCTGGCAGCCGGGTTGTCCTTCCATGAGCCCAGGTTCCCGCTCCGCCGACCGGGGAACCATCTCCGGCCCTCCCGGCCGGGAGGGAAGCCCGTTCGCGCGCGGAGAACGGCAGGTGCGGAACTTTGTACGCGCGGACAAAGGCCGGCCACCGCACAGGGCCTAGAGTCCACGGCACAACTTGCCCACGATGACGGCGACGCGCTTTCCACCGGAGCGGGTCGCGTTCCCACGACCGAGGAGCAGCGCATGACCACGACGAAGGCCCGCAAGCACAACCTGACCGCCGGAAGCTGGACCGCCAACGGCGGCGGGATCGAGACCGCCGACCTTCGCGACGCTTCCGCCCACCCGTTCGCCGAGAACGTCTTCTCGCCGGCCGTCCAGAAGGACCGGCTCGCAAGCGATACCTACGAGCGGCTCGCCAAGACCCTCGAGGCCGGCGAGGCGCTGGACCCGTCGCTCGCCGACGAGGTCGCGGAGGCGATGAAGGACTGGGCGCTCGAGCGGGGCGCCACGCACTACACGCACATGTTCCAGCCGCTGACCGGGCTGACGGCCGAGAAGCACGACTCCTTCTTCGAGCCCGACGGCGTCGGCGCCGCCATCGCCGACTTCTCCGGCAAGGAGCTGATCCAGGGCGAGCCCGACGCCTCCTCGTTCCCCACCGGCGGCATCCGCGCGACCTTCGAGGCCCGCGGCTACACCGCCTGGGACCCGACGAGCCCGGCGTTCATCCTCGAGAACCCGAACGGGACGCTGCTCTGCATCCCGACCGCGTTCGCGTCGTGGACCGGCGAGGCGCTCGACGCCAAGATCCCGCTGCTGCGCTCGATGGACGCGCTGTCGAAGTCGGCGATCAGGGCGCTGCGCCTGCTCGGCGACGACGAGGCCCAGCGGGTCTTCACGACGGTCGGCCCCGAGCAGGAGTACTTCCTGATCGACGAGCAGTACTACTACGAGCGCCCCGACCTGGTGACGACGGGCCGGACGCTGTTCGGCGCGCAGCCGCCGAAGGGACATGAGCTCGACGACCACTACTTCGGCTCGATCCCCGAGCGGGTGCTCGCCTACATGCTCGAGACCGAGCGCGAGCTGGTGAAGCTCGGCGTCCCGGTCAAGACGCGGCACAACGAGGTCGCCCCCGGCCAGTACGAGCTGGCGCCGATCTTCGAGAACTCGAACGTCGGCTCCGACCACCAGCAGCTGACGATGCAGGTGATGCAGAACGTCGCTCGCCGCTACGGGCTCGTCTGCCTGCTGCACGAGAAGCCGTTCGCCGGCGTCAACGGCTCCGGCAAGCACAACAACTGGTCGATGGGGACCGACACCGGCCACAACCTGATGGACCCGGGCGACACCCCGGCGGAGAACGCGAACTTCCTGTTCTTCTGCACCGCCGTGATCCAGGCCGTCAACAAGCATCAGGGCCTGCTGCGGGCCTCGGTCGCGGCCATCGGCCAGGACCACCGACTCGGAGCCAACGAGGCGCCGCCGGCGATCATCTCGATCTTCCTCGGCGCCGAGCTCGACAAGGCGTTCGACTCGATCGTCTCCGGCGAGGGCGACGGCATCACCGAGGACGCGACCCTGGGTCTCGGGACCCCGGTCCTGCCGCCGCTGCCGCTCCACGGCGGCGACCGCAACCGGACCTCGCCGTTCGCGTTCACCGGCAACAAGTTCGAGTTCCGCGCGCTCGGGTCGAGCATGTCGCTCGCCTTCCCGAACACGGTCCTGAACACGATCGTCGCCGAGGCGATCGACGAGCTCGCCGGCAAGCTCGAGGAGCGGATCAACGGCGGTGAGGACATCGGCGCCGCGGTCTCCGCGGTCGTCAAGGAGTCGTACTCCGCCAACAAGCAGGTCTGCTTCGGCGGCGACAACTACTCCGAGGAGTGGCACGAGGAGGCCGAGCGCCGCGGGCTGAAGAACCTGCGCACCACTCCCGACGCGCTGCCCGAGGTGATCTCCGGGCCGACCGTCGAGGCGTTCGAGAAGTACAGCGTGCTCTCCCAGCGCGAGCTCGAGTCCCGCTTCGAGGTCTGGGTCGAGCAGTACACGGTCCGCGCCAACATCGAGGCGGAGACCGCGAACGCCATCGCCAAGACGATGCTCCTGCCCGCCTCCGTGCGCTACCTGGCGCTCGCCGGCGAGGCCGAGCTCGGCGCCCTCGACGGCGAGGTGCGCCCGCTGGTCGAGGAGCTGATGGCTCGGATCAACGAGCTCGAGGAGGCCAACCAGTACCCCGACGGCGTCGAGGGGCTGGAGCTCGCCGAGTACGCCCGCGACAAGCAGCTCACGGCGATGGCGAACGTCCGCGAGGTCGCTGACCGGCTCGAGAAGGTCGTCGCCGACGACCTCTGGCCGCTGCCGAAGTACTCGGAGATCCTGTTCGTGCGGTGATTACCCCGGCCGGATCCTCCGCTTCGCGTCCGGTCCGGCCGGCTCCCGCTACGGGTTGTCGGCAGGACCGGGGCGCCGGGCAAGGTCAAGATGTGGCGAAGGCCCGGGCATCAGTCCGGGCCTTCGTCGTTGAGAGCGTGTCAGCGAGCGCCGATGGTGCGAAATGGCGGACAAGCCGCCGAAAAGAACCATCGGGCCGCGCATCAGGGCGCTAGAGCCGCGCCCCCAGCTCCCCTCCCCCGGGCCCCAACCAGCTCTGGCTCAGCCGCGAGCTGAGGCGACAGCGACAGCTGCTCGCTGCTCGCTGCTCGCTGCTCGCTGCTCCCGCGCCCGCTCCCTGCCCCGCTCGAGCTCCTTCTGGAGCTCCTTCATGTAGATCTCGAAGTCGACCTGGATCGTGTGGCGCTTGGAGGCGACGTAGCGCTTGCGCATGCGCGTCAGGTGCCGGTCGATGTCGCGCTCCATCTCAGCGCGGGGCGGCAGGGCGAAGCGGCCCTGGACCGAGTCGGCGATGAGGATCCCCTGGCGCTCGGCGATCGGCATGATCGCGCCGAGGGGCTGGACGAGACCGGGGAAGAAGAGGTTCGGGATCTCCGGGTGGAACATGCTCCGGTAGAGCCGGATCTGGTTGTCCTTGACGGAGACGAAGCCCTCGTCGAAGAAGGGGAAGCTGATCTTGTAGCCCGTGCAATAGACGACGAGGTCGGCGTGGACCTCGCTGCCGTCGACGAACCTGACGGTCTCGCCCTCGAGCGAGGCGATGTTCGGCTTCACGGCGATCGCGCCGTGGGCGAGGCGGTCGAGGATCCGGCCGCTGACCGTCGGGTGGGCCTGGCCGAACTTGTGGTCGGGCTCGGGCAGGCCGTAGTCGGTCATCTTCCCGACCTGCGTCTGGAGCACCTTCTGCATCAGCGGGAAGCGGATCGCCGGCGGCAGGTGGCTGGCGGGACTCGGCCGATCCATCGGCTTGCCGCCGAGGTACTTGGGGACGATGTAGGCGCCGCGGCGGGCGGCCAGGACCGTGCTCTTGGCGTGGTAGGAGGCGTCGACGGCGATGTCCATCGCCGAGTTGCCCATGCCGAGGACGACGACGTCCCTGTCGCGCAGCTGCGCCTCGTCCTTGTAGTAGTGCGAGTGCATCTGCTCGCCCGCGAACGTGTCCGACCCGGGGAACGGCGGCTCCGGCCAGCGCGGGTCCCAGTGGTGGCCGTTGGCGACGACGACGGCGTCGTAGCGACGGGTCTCGCCGTCGCTCGTCCGCACCTCGAAGCCGCCGTCCGCGGCGGGGGCGACGTTCTCGACGCCGGTGTCGAAGCGAATCCGGTCGCGGAAGCCGAAGTGGTCGACGTAGTCGTCGAAGTAGGCGGCGATGTGGTCGTGGCGAGGGAAGTCGGGGTAGTGCTTCGGCATCGGGAAGTCGGAGAACTCCATCCGCTCCCGCGACGTGTTGATGTGCAGCGACCGGTACGAGGACGAGACCCCGTTCCTGTTGCCGTACACCCAGTTGCCGCCGACCCGGTCGCCGAGCTCGAAGCAGTCGAAGTCGATCCCGCGCTCGTGCAGCGCCTTGGCGACCGCGATCCCGGTCGACCCAGCCCCGATGATGCATGCGCGCGTGCCCGGCTCCACGGCCCGAAGACTACGAAACTGGCTGGCTGGCCAGCGGTGACTGGGTAGCGTCCCGGCGATGGCGATCGCGATCGTCGGCGACACCCACCTGCCGAAGGGGAACCGGCGGATGCCCGAGGCAGCGCTCGAGCTGCTCCGCGGCAGCGACCTGATCGCCCACACCGGCGACTTCACCCGGATGGGAACGCTCGAGCTGTTCACCGGGCTCGGGCCGCCGCTCCTCGCGGTGGCCGGAAACGTCGACGAGCCGGCGATCCACGCGGTGCTGCCGGAGGCGACGACGTTCACGCTCGGCGGCCGGCTGCGGGTCGGGCTGATCCACGACGCCGGACCCCGCAAGGGCCGGCTGGCGCGGATGCGCCGCCGCTTCCCCGGCGCCGCCGCGGTGCTGTTCGGCCACTCGCACCTGCCGCTCCACGCGCGCGAGGACGAGGGCGATCCGGCCTCGTTTCAGATCTTCAACCCCGGCAGCCCGACCGAGCGGCGGCGTTCGCCGCGGCACTCGATGGGGTTGGCGGAGCTGACGCCGGCGGGGACGCTCGGACTCCGCCACGTCTGGCTCGACTGAGGCGCCGGCCTCGTCTGCGACCATTCCGCGGTGATCCGGAGGCTGATTCCGCCGGCGGTCCTCGCCGCCATGCTCCTCGCCGCCGCGCCCGCCGCGGCGCAGTCACCGGGGGCGATGAGCCTCGGCGATCCGCTGTTTCCGCAGATCGGCAACGGCGGCTACGACGTCGCCCATTACGACATCGGGCTCTCGTACGACCCGGCGTCGAATCGGCTGCTGCCCGGCACCGAGACCCGAATCGAGGCCCGCTCCAGGCAGGCGCTCTCGCGCTTCTCGCTCGACTTCCAGCGCGACCTCGCGATCACGAGCGTCACCGTCGATGGCGTCCCGGCCGCCTTCTCGCGCCGCAACGCGAAGCCCCGCCTCGCCCGCGACCGGAAGGTCAGCCAGCCGGCGAAGCTGGTGGTCACGCCGGCGGCGCCGATCCCGGAGGGCCGCGACTTCGCCGTCGCGGTCGCCTACGACGGGGTCCCGAGTGAGATCACCGACATCGACCGCTCGATCGAGGGCTGGGTGCGGGCCTGCTCGGCACCGGGCGAGTGCGACGGCAGCTTCACGGTCAACGAGCCGATCGGCGCGCAGAGCTGGTTCCCCTGCAACAACTACCCGACCGACAAGGCCACGTTCAGGATCGCGATCCGCGCCCCGGACGCGTTCACCGCGCTCGGCACCGGCGAGCTGGCCGAGCGGGCGCCCCATCTCGACGGCACGACCACCTGGACCTGGGTCGAGGACGACCCGACGGCTACCTACCTGACCACCGGGACCGTCGGCCGCTTCGACTTCCAGGAGGGCTCGATGCTCGAGCGCCTGACCGGCACGACCCTCCCGGTCTACACGGCGATCGACCCCGCCGCGCCGGAGGGGACGCAGACCGCGGTCCGGCGCGCCTTCGGCCGGATCCCCGAGATGACGAACTGGACCGCGAGGCGGTACGGCGCCTACCCCTTCGACTCGACCGGCGCCGTCGCCGACTGGGTGCCGGCGGTCGGATACGAGCTCGAGAACCAGACCAAGCCCCACTTCGCCGGCGACGGCCAGGGGCTGGGGGTGCCGGTGCCGATCCTCGAGCACGAGATCGCCCACCAGTGGGCGGGGAACCTCGTCTCGCCGCGGACGTGGCAGCAGATCTGGTTCAACGAGGGGATGGCGACGTTCACCCAGGTCTTCTGGAACTCGACCGCGAACGACGCCAAGCAGAGCCCGCGCGAGTTCTTCCGCGCGGTGTTCACCTCCAAGCGCAAGCACTTCCGGCTGGCGCCGGCCGATCTCGGCAGCCCGCACAGGCTGTTCGATCCCTGGGCGGTCTACAACCGGCCCGGCGCGATGTTCGAGGGCTACCGGCAGATCGTCGGCAGCAGGCGGTTCTTCCGGTTCGTCCGCAAGGTGATGGACGAGCACGACTACGGGACGATCACCGAGCGGCAGGTGATCGTCGCCGCCAAGGGATCCAGCGGCCTCGGCAAGCGCGATCGCAAGCGGCTCGGCCGCTACTTCCGCCAGTGGCTGCACCGCGAGGGCAGGCCGACGCTCACGCCCCGCGACTTCTGAGTCCTCCAGCAACGAGGGCTGGGCGACTTTCTCGGAGGTCGCGTTCGACGCCGGGGCGCTGGACGAGGCCGGCCTCGAGACGTTCTCCGGCGGCACCTGCGCGACCCCGGACAGCGAATGGTCCACCCCGCCCGCCGACCTCGGCGGCCCGGAGAACCTGTTCTCGGGCTTCCCGGTCTACGAGCGGCCCACTGCGAGTAGCGTTCCGGCTCCCCATCGAGACGAGGAGCTGAGATGACGAAGAAGGCCGAGTTCAACGCCGAGGAGTGGGAGCTGGTCGTCGAGGGCCCGCCGATCGCCGGGATGATCGTCGTCGCCTCCGAAGGCGGCGGCACCTTCCGCGAGAGCCTGCAGATCGGCCGCGCCTACCAGGAGGCCCGCCAGGCGCACATGGGGCCGGAGCTGATCGAGGAGTTGCTCTCCTCGCCCCCGGAGGTCGACCCGCAGGGCTACTCCGACGCCTCCGATCTGCGCAACAAAGGCCTCCAGCAGCTCCGTGACGCCGTCGCGGTGCTCGAGGGCAGGGCGGGCGACGACGAGATCGACGCCTACCGCGGCTTCGTCCTCGGGATCGCCGAGCGGGTCGCCCACGCCCACAAGACGGGCGGGTTCCTCGGCTTCGGCGGGCACGAGGTGAGCGAGAACGAGCGCGTCGCGCTCGAGGACATCCGCGAGGCGATCGGCGCCCACCCGGTCCCCGGCCCCGAGTAGCGGCGGCGGGGGCGAGGGCGGTCGGCCGCTCGGCCTACGACGCGTTCAGCTCGGCGGGCATGACCGGACTCTTCCACAGCGTCGCGCCCGCTGCAGGCCGGTGGCCGAAACGGCAGCCGGAACGACGAAACCCCCTCCCGGGACCGCCGTCAGGCGGGAAGGAGGGGGCCTGGCCGCCTTGCGAGGTTCGTTCGCTACGAGGCCGTCGCGCCCGCCGGATGGACGTCGTGGACGCCCTCGGCGAACTCCTCGACGATCTTGTCGCAGAACGCCGGCAGGTCATCGGGGTTGCGCGAGGAGACGAGCCCCTCATCGACGACGACCTCCTCGTCGACCCAGTTGCCGCCGGCGTTGACGATGTCGGTCCTGACGCTCGGGTAGGACGTGATCCTGCGGTCGCGGACCAGGTCGGCCTCGACCAGCGTCCAGGGCCCGTGGCAGATCACGCCGACCGGCTTGCCGGTCTCGAAGAAGTCCTGCAGGAACTTGACCACGGACTCCTCGACCCTCAGCTTGTCGGGGTTGAGCACTCCACCCGGCAGGATCACGCCGTCGTAGTCGTCGACGGACGCGTCGGCGACGAGCTTGTCGACCGGGTACGTCCCGGACTTGTTCAGGTCGCCGTTGACCGACTGGATCTCGCCGTCGTCGATGGACAGGAGCTCGGTCTCGGCGCCGGCGTTCTCGACCGCCTCGCGCGGCTTCACCAGCTCGAGCTCCTCGACGCCCTCGGCGGCGATGATCGCGATCCGCTTGCCGTTCAGATCCTCTGCCATTTCGCTACCTCCGTCTCTGATTGCGTCTCCCCACGAGGGTTCCCGCTCACGCCGCCCCTAACCGGTCATATGCTCGGCCGATGCGCCGATTTCGAGGTCGCGGCGGGATGCTCCTGGCAAGCCTGCTGGCCGCCGCAGCGGCGATCGCCGCCGGCTGCGGCGGAGGGTCCGGCGAGACCACTGCCACCGAGCAGCAGCCGGTCCCGCGCGCCGACCTCGGCCCGTGCCCGGAGGAGGTCCGGATCCGCGACCTGCGCTGCGGCACGATCGAGGTGCCGAAGTTCCGCTCCGCCCCCGAGGAGGGGTCCCTCGAGATCGGCTTCGCGGTGCGGCCCCGCTGGGACCGGGCCGTCCCATCGCAGGGCACGATCTTCGCCGTCGAGGGCGGCCCGGGCTACTCGACGATCGGAACCGCCAACTCCTACGACCGGCTCTTCGGCGACCTGCTCGACCACCGCGAGCTCGTCCTCATCGACATGCGCGGCACCGGCAGCTCGGGGCCGATCCGCTGCCCCGACGTGCAGAGCGGGCAGGCCCCCGCCTGGATCGCGCTGGCGGAGTGCGCGCGGCGGCTCGGCCCGGACTTCGAGGCCTACGCCACCGGCCCCGCCGCCGAGGACATCGACGACGTCCGCGAGGCGCTCGGGCTTGACCGGATCACCCTCTACGGCGACTCCTACGGGACCTTCCTCGCGCAGTCCTACGCGTTCCGCCACCCCGACCGGCTCGTGGCGCTCGTGCTCGACGGCGCCTACCCCGTCCGTGGCGAGAGCCCCTGGTACCCGAGCCTGCTGCGCTCGGGCATCCGCAACCTCGACGTCGCCTGCGACCGCGCGCCCGGGTGCCCGCCCGGCGCCGGCCGCCGCCTCGAGGCCGCCGCCGAGCTGATGCGGACCCGCGGGATGCGGGTCGGCGCGCTCGTCGACGCGGTGATCGGCGCCGCCTACTCCCCGCCCGGCAGCTACCTGCGGATCGACCGCGCGGTCCGGGCGATGCTCCGGCGCGACTTCGGGCCGTGGCGGCGCCTGACGCTCGCCGAGACCGTCGCCTACCGCAACCCGGCCCGCTACAACCACGCCCAGGAGCTCGCGGTGAGCTGCAACGACTACCCGATGATCTGGGACAAGGCCGCGAGCGAGCCCGATCGCCGGCTCCAGCTCGAGCGGGCGATCCGCGGCTACGACGAGGAGGCGTTCGCACCGTTCACGCCGCGCGAGGTCGCGATCGGATCCGAGTCGGGCTACCTCGACTGCCTCACCTGGCCGGAGCCGACCGAGCTGCGAGAGCCGCCCGTCCCCGCCGGCGCCGAGCCGACGGCGGCGCCGGTGCTGGTCGTCAACGGCGAGCTCGACGACATCACCACGCCCCACGAGGGGCGCCTCGTCGCCGAGCAGTTCCCCGACTCCCGCCGGTTCGTCGGGCACGACGCCGGCCACGTCGACCCCCTCTACGACGCGCAGGGCCCCTCGGCGCGCACGATCCGCCGGTTCCTCAGGGACGTCTACTCGGGCCGCTCCCCGCGCTGAGCGCCGTTCCGGGAGCCGGAGCCGGCGCCCGCGGCGTCCGTGCGATCGTCAGGGCCGCCGCGATCATCGAGACCGACGGCGGGAAGCGCGCGCCCGGCGGCTCGCCGGCCGCGAGCTCGGCGGAATCGACGAGAAAGGACTCGATCTCGGTCAGCAGCTCGCGGTCGGGGTCCTCGGCCGCGACGTCGCAGGCGAGCAGCGCGAGCGATGCCAGCTCGACGTGGTCGCCCTCGTAGATCGCCGCGCCCATCGCCGCGGTCAGGTGGGAGACGACGCGCTGGAGCGCCGGCGACAGCGGCTCGGGCTCCCCCGGCGGCGGGTCGAAGCGGGCCAGCTCCTCGCCGTCGAGCAGCCGCCGCATCTGCTCGCCGGCGATCGACCGCAGCGCCTCGGGCCCGACCCCGGCCTGAATCGCGTAGCGCAGGTGGATGACCGCCGAGGTCAGCGGTCGCGCGTAGGGGGCGTCGCTCGCCCAGACGATCTGGCCCGCCGGGGCGAGGGTGAAGAGCGCGATCATGTCGCCCGGGCTCCACCATGAGGTGTCGATCAGCAGGTTCGGGTGGTCGGGGAGCTCGCGCCAGAGCCAGGCGAGGTCGGAGACGGCGGCGTGGGCGAGCACGATCCGCGCCTCGGGGTTTGCGCCGGCGAGCTCGAGGGCGTTGCGCCCGAGCGCGGGGATGCCGCGGCCGGCGTGGATCAGCACCGGAGCGCGGTGCTCGCCCGCGAGCGCCACGAGGTCGGCGACCGCGGGCTCATCGAGCCCGAACCGCTCCGCGCGCGGGTGGAGCTTGATGCCGCGAGCCCCGGCCGCGAAGCACCGCCGGGCCTCGGCGACGGCTCCGGCCCGCGGATCCACGCGGCAATAGGCGACGAGCCGGTCGGGGTGAGCCGCGGCGGCCGCCATCACCTCGTCGTTGGCGGGCGGGTAGCCCCCGGGCTCGTGCATCGGGAAGACCGCCGCACGGGCGTGGAGCTCGTCGAGCCCCGCGAGCAGCTCGGGGACGGTCTGCTTGCGGCCGTCGGGGTCGTTCCGGCCGACGTGGGTGTGGGCGTCGAACACGCGAGTGCCGCCGAGCAGCTCGCCGATCGGCTCCCACCACGGGCGCAGGACCTCGTCGACCGGGTTCGTCACGGCCTCTCCTCCAGGCCTGCGGCGATCCGCGCGACGGCCTCGCCGACCAGCTCCGGCGAGGTCCCGACGTTGAGCCGCACGTGCCCCTCGCCGCCGCGGCCGAACTGGAGGCCCGGGCTGACCGCGATCCGGCCGCGCTCGAGCAGCGCGGGCGCGGGATCGGGACCGAGGCCGCACGCGGTGAGGTCGATCCACGCCAGGTAGCCGGCCCGCGGGGGCGCGTAGACGGCCGCGGGGACCCGCTCGGCGAGCAGCTCGCCGAGCAGCCTCCGGTTGCCGTCGAGGACCGCGAGCACCTCGTCGAGCCACTCGTCGCCGGCCCGGTAGGCGGCCTCCGCGCCGACCAGCCCGAGCTGGCCGCAGTGGCGGGCGAAGAACGAGAGGCGCTCGGCTGCCTCGCGGGCGGGGCCGGGGGCGGTGACTATCTGCGCGCAGCCGAGCCCGGCGAGGTTGAACGCCTTCGACGCCGAAACCAGCGACGATGCCGCGCTCACGAGCCGCAGCCGAGACGGTCGCGAACGGCACGTGCTCGGCGCCGGGGAGGGTGAGCGGCGCGTGGATCTCGTCGGCCAGGACCCAGCCATCGTGCGCGGCGGCGATCTCGGCGACGCGAGCCAGCTCCTCGCGGGACGGCACGGCCCCGGTCGGGTTGTGCGGGCTGCAGAGCAGGAGCGCCTTCGCGCCGCGCGCGAACGCGGCCTCGATGCCGTCGAGGTCGAGGTCGCGGCCGTCGCTCAGCGGCACCTCGACGAGCGCCCGCTCCGCCTCGCGGACGAGGCTGAAGAAGGGGTGGTAGACCGGCGGCGTCACGATCACGCCGGCGCCGGGGTCGGTGATCGCCCGCAGCAGGTGTGTCATCCCGGCGACGACGTCGTTGCAGGGGATCACCCCCTCCGGCTCGATCTCCCAGGCCATCCGCCGCGAGAGGAAGCCCGCGAGTGCCTCGGCGAGGCCCGAGGCGCCGGGGTTGGCGTAGCCCGTGTCGTCGCGCTCGATCGCCGCCGCGAGCGCATCCTTGACGGGCGGCGCGAGCGGGAAGTCCATCTCTGCCACCCAGGCGGGCAGCACGTCGGGCTCGTAGGCCGACCATTTGGCGCTGGTGCGCTCGCGCAGGCGCGCGAGCGAGGTGCCGCTGAGGATCCCCGCCCGCACCCGGTCAGGCGGTCCGCGAGGCCGAGGGCGCCCCCTCGAGGTGGAAGGCGGCGGCGAGCAGCTCGAAGGAGCGAAGCCGGTCGGCGTAGCCGTGGACGTTCGTCATCGCCATCAGCTCGTCGGCGCCGGTCAGCTCGAGCAGCTCGCCGAGGCGCTCGCGCACCATCTCGGGCGAGCCGACGATCATCCGATCTGAGGGTCGGCGGGGCACGTCCCCCTCCTCGGCGATCGCGTCCGCGACCGTGGGAAGCGGGATCGGCCTCCCGGTACGGAGGGCGCGGAACGCGGCTCGCGCCGGCGCGGCCAGCCTCGCGGCGGCCTCGTCGTCGGGGCCGACGATCACGGCGTGGGCGAGGATCGCGCGGGGCTCGGGCCACTCCGCCGACGGGGTGAACCGCTCGCGGTAGGTCCGCAGCGCGTCGACCGCCATCGGCGGGTTGATGTGGGCGGCGAACGCGAAGCCCAGGCCGGACGCCGCCGCGACCTGCGCCGAGAAGTCGCTCGAGCCGAGCAGGTAGATGGGCGGCAGCGGCGCGTCGGCCGGGGCGGCGCGGATGTGCGAGAACGGATGCCCCGCCGGCCACTCGCGCTCGCCCGCGAAGGCCAGCAGCTCGGCGAGCTGCTCGGGGAAGTCGTCGCCGCTCATCGCCTGGCGGCTGCGGCGCAGCGCCAGCGCGGTCATCTGGTCGGTGCCCGGCGCGCGCCCGATCCCGAGGTCGATGCGGTCCGGGAAGAGAGCCGAGAGCACCTTGAACTGCTCGGCGACGTGGAGAGCGCTGTGGTTGGGGAGCATCACCCCGCCCGAGCCGACCCTGATCCGCGCGGTAGCCGCGGCCACCCGGCCGATCATCAGCTCCGGCGAGGAGCTGGCGACCATCGCGCCGCCGTGGTGCTCGGCGAGCCAGAACCGGTGGTAGCCGAGCCGCTCCGCCTCGACCGCGAGCGCGACCGTCTCGTGCAGCGCCTCCGCTTCGGTGGATCCGGCGGAGACCGGCGAGAGGTCGAGGACCGAGAGCGGCGGCATGGCAGGAAGGTAGCGAGCGGCGCTTTCCGGCTCGCGCCCGCCGGTTACCTCGCCCGGCGAGCGGGAAGGGGCGTCAGGTGTTCCTCTTCTTCTCCAACCGGCTCGGGTGCATGGGCTCGCTGCTGGTCTCCGCCGTCATCACGCTGATCCTGCTGCTCGCGCTCGGCGTGATCAGGACCTAGCTCAGGCTCGAGAGCGCGAACGCGACCGCGAAGCCGAGCGCGGTGACGAGCCCCGCGGCGCGGCCGGCGTCCTCGCGGGCGTCGGGGATCATCGAGTCGATCAGCATCACCAGCAGCGCGCCGGCGGCAAACCCGTTGATCGTCGCCCGCAGCGAATCGGAGGCGACGTCGGCGATCGCCCAGCCGGCGAGGGTCGAGGCCACGCAGATCGCGGCGACCGCCACCCACAGCGCGAGGACCCGGTCGCGGGCGCTGCCCGCCCGCTCCATCTCGTTCGCCGAGCCGATCGCCTCGGGCAGGTTGGAGACGAAGATCGCGACGATCAGCCCGACCCCCACGCCCTCTCCCGCCGCGAGCCCGATCCCGAGCACGAGCTGCTCGGGGATCCCGTCGAGGAAGGCGCCGAGCGCCAGCGCCGTGCCCGACTCCGAGGCGGCGGCGCGACCCTTGCGGCCGCGGCCGCCCTCGTGGCGGCGGGCGATCGCCCCGTCGGCGAGGTAATAGGTGATCGCGCCGATTCCGAGCCCGAGGCCGGCCCAGCCGAGGCCGCCGACGGCGACCCCCTCCTCGACGAGCTCGAAGCTGACGGCGCTGATCAGCGCACCTGCCCCGAAGGCGAGGACGGTGCCCACCTGGCGCTCGCTCCAGGGCCGGGCGAACGCGAGCGCCGCGCCGATCACCAGCGACGAGGCGGCCAGGGCTCCCCAGGCGAGCGCCTCGATCACGGCGGGCTCAGGGGGCGGGCGCCTCGCGGCGCCGGCGGACCGTGCGTGACGCGATCAGCTCCGCCCACTCCGCCTCGTCGAGGCGATGCGGCCGAGTGTCCTCGATGAACTCCCGCAGCGCCTCGGCCAGTCCGGCCGGGTCCTCGAGATGGGGGAAGTGCGCCGCCCGCG
Organism: uncultured Solirubrobacterales bacterium; assembly: GCA_963823565.1. GTDB lineage: Bacteria > Actinomycetota > Thermoleophilia > Solirubrobacterales > 70-9 > RHKX01. The sequence goes on from CAWGLR010000001.1 coordinate 674,708, forward strand.
GGAGCGAGACGAAGCGCGAGCCCGGAATCGCGGCGTGCGCCGCGCGGCCGTGCTCGATCGGGATCGTCCGGTCGCGCTCGCCCCAGACGATCAGCGAGGGAACGGGGCCGAGCAGGTAGAGGCGGTCGACGGCGCTGACCCGCTGCCCGCGGACGTCGATCACCGACCGCAGGGTCTCGACGAACGCCTTGCGCGACCCGGTGTGCTGAAGCGGGCGCATTGCGCGCGCGACCGCCCGCAGGTAGGCGGCCGCGCTCCGGCCGCGCCGCTCGAGCTCGGCCGCGGCGGCGCCGAGCCCGGCGAGCGCCCGGTCGTGGGCCGCCAGCCGGATCGCTGCCGAGGCGCCGGGAAGCGCGGCGCCGCGCAGCATCGGGCTGACCTCGGCGCCGAGCCCGCCGCTGGAGACGAGCGCGAGCCGCTCGACCCGCTCCGGGAACTGCCAGAAGTACTGCATCGCGACGCCGCCCCCGAGCGAGTGGCCGACCACCGTGGCAGGCCCGACCCCGATCGACACGAGGAGGTCGCGGATCGCCGCCGCGTGCGCGCCCAGGGAGTAGTCGCCGCGCGGCGTCGCCGAGTCGCCGTGCCCGATCAGGTCGGGGGCGATGACGGTGTGGCGGTCGGCGAGGCGGACCGCCACCTCGCGCCAGTGCCGCGAGGAGTTGACCATGCCGTGGATCAGCACGACCGGCGGGCCGGCGCCGGCGGCGTGGTAGACGGCACGGTGTCCGTGCAGCTCGACCTCCCAGGCCTCGAACGCGCTCTCGAACGGCTCAGCCAAGGCGACGGACACTAGCGGCGGCGACCGTCTGGCAAGGTGGTCCGTCGCGATGGCGGCCATCGAGCTCAGAGGAGTGGTGAAGACCTACGGCGAGATCCGCGCCGTCGACGGCCTCGACCTCGAGGTACCGGTCGGGATCTGCCTCGGCCTGCTCGGCCCCAACGGGGCCGGGAAGTCGACGACGATGCGCCTGCTCACCGGCCAGTCGATCGCCGACGAGGGGACGCTGCGCGTGCTCGGGCACGAGCTTCCCGGCGACTCGAAGGCGGCCCGCGCGGAGATGGGCGTCGTCCCTCAGCTCGACAACCTCGACATCGACGTCACCGTCGAGGACAACCTGCGGGTGTTCGCCCGCCTCTACCGCGTCGTCGACATCAACGCCGCGGTCGACCGGGCGCTCGACCTGGCGCGGTTGCGGGACCGCCGCCGCGACGCCGTCGACGAGCTCTCCGGCGGGATGCGCCGGCGCCTGCTGCTCGCGCGCGGCCTGATCCACGACCCGAAGCTGTTCCTGCTCGACGAGCCGACGGTGGGCCTCGACCCGCAGATCCGGACCGAGGTCTGGGACCTGATCGAGGGGCTGAAGACCGGCGGGACGACGATCCTGATGTCCACCCACTACATCGAGGAGGCCGAGCGCCTCGCCGACGAGGTCGCGCTGATGGCGCAGGGCAAGGTGATCGCGCGCGGCACGCCCGCGGCGCTGATCGCCGAGCACGCCGGCGAGCGGACGGCCGAGGTCTACGCGCCGCCGGCGCGGCGGGCGGAGATCCGGACGGCGGCGGAGCGGGCGGGCCTGGCGGTCCGGCCGGCGGGACCGGCGATCGCCGTGGTCGGCTCCGAGCGCGCCGGCGACGGGCTGATCCCGGACGACGCGCTGTTCCGCCCGGCCTCGCTCGAGGACGTGTTCGTCCTCCTGACCGGGGAGGAGCTGGAATGAGGCGCCTCGAGCCCGCCGCGATCGCCGGCGTCATGAGCCGCGAGATGGCGAACTTCCGGACGTTCTGGAAGAGCACCGCCTTCTCCAGCACCGTCGAGCCGATCGTCTACCTGCTCGCCTTCGGGCTCGGGCTCGGGGCGACGGTCGTCAGCGATGTCGACGGGCTCGACTACGTCCAGTTCGTCGGCACCGGCATGGTCGCCACGGCGGTCATCTTCTCCTCGGTGTTCCCGGCGATGTTCGGGACGTTCGTCAAGCACCGCTTCCAGAAGACCTACGACGCGATTCTCGCGGCGCCGGTCGACGTCGAGGAGCTCGTCACGGCCGAGATGCTGTGGATCGGGATCCGGGCCGCGCTCTTCGGCTCCTTTCCGCTGCTGATCACGATGCTCTTCGGACTTGACCCGGCGCCGGGCATGCTGCTCGTCCCGTTCTTCTGCTTCGTCACCTCGCTCGGATTCGCGGGCTTCGGGATGGCCGTCGCCGGCACGGTCGCGAAGATCGACCAGTTCAACTACGTGACGACGCTCGTCGTCACGCCGCTGTTCCTCGTCGCCGGGACGTTCTTCCCGATCGACGGGCTTCCCGAGGGGGCGCAGGTGATCGCCCAGTTCAACCCGCTGCACCAGCTCGTCGAGCTCGTGCGGCACGCCTGCTTCGGCTTCGAGGCGACCGACCTGCTGCGGCTCGCCTTCCTGCTCGCCTTCGGCTTCGCCACCTGGCGGCTGGCGATCCGCCAGCTCACCCGCCGGCTGATCAACTAACGGGGGCGGGTGCACCGGCTCCGGCCGCTGGGGTCCATTCGTCCGTTGTCTCGGACAGATCGACCCCGCTGGGGTCTCTCGCGCCAACATGTTGGCGCCAGAGACCCCGGCTCCCGGAAGAGCGGCTTTGAGCGAGAAGCGGCTAGGAGCGGCTCAGCCGGCGGGGGCGCCCGCTCGCATCTCGCGCAGGCGGCCCTCCGCCTTCGCGTGCAGCTCGGCCGGGCCGAGCTCGCCCGCGGCCGCGCCCCAGGAGACCCGAAGCCGCCCGCCGCCCATGATCGTGTCGGCCAAGCGCGCCGAGATCCGGCCCCCGGCCGCCCTCGCGCCGTCCTCGTCGGTCTCCGGGAGGATCATCGCGAACTCGCGATCCTCGAGCCGGAAAGCGGCGTCGGTGAGCCGGCCCCCGTCGAGGATCCGGGCGACCTCGCACAGCGCCTCCTCGAGCGCCGCCGGATCGACCTGCTCGCGCGGATCGACGCCGAACAGGCAGACGGCGACGTGGCCGTCCTGGCGGCGGGAGCGGGAGAGCTCGCCGGCAAGCGCCTCCTCGTAGGCGCGGCGGTTGCCGAGCCCGGTCAGCGGATCGGTGCGGCTGCTGCCGACCTCGGAGCGGAAGTCCTCCGACTTGGCCATGTTGGCCGAGACCAGCCCCGCGAGCAGGCGGAGGATCTCCACGTCCTTGCTGCGGAAGTGGTAGATCGCGGGCGAGAAGATGTTGAGCGTGCCGACCGTCGAGCCCGCGTGCACGAGCGGGACGACGATCATCGAGCCGGCGCCGATCGCCTCGCAGACGCCGGGGTCGGCGCGATCGTCGCTGTCGGTGTTGTCGCTGGAGAGCACCTGGCCGGTGCGGACGCAGAGGCCGGAGAGGCTGCCCTCCATCGGGACCCGCGTCCCGACGTGGTCGCGGCCGGAGCCGGCGCCGACCGCGTAGACGGTCTCGGTGCCTTCCGCCATCTCGATGATCGCCCCGCCGGCGTTGGTCAGCTCCACGGCGCGACGGGCGACGAGATCCATCACCGCGGGCAGGTCGAGTCCCCCGGAGGCGATCTCGTTCTGGGTCTGGATGATCTCGAGCAGGTGCTCGCCGTCGGCGGTCATGGGCACCGGATCGGCCGCCGGGGTGTCGGCCTTTCGGCGCGAAAGAGGAATTTCGTACGAACGTCTGCGTTGCGCCTGCGGCGCCCGGCGGCTCCGGAACGACGAACGGCGGCCCTGAGGCCGCCGTCGCGCCGGTTGGCAAGTGCCTTCGAGCTCAGGTCTTGCGCTCGAGGTCGGCGGCCTCCTCACGCTTGGCCGCGGCCTCGTTCTCCTTCTCGGCGGCCTCGTCCTTGACGTCGCCCTTGCGCTCCTCGCGCTCGCCCTGCCGCTTGGTGTCGGCATCGCCGGCGAGGTCGCCGACCGCCTGCTTCGCTCGACCGGTGATCTTGTCGGTGATTCCCACTTGGGTCTCTCCTTCGGTTGCCTACGTTCGGCCTACCCGCTGGCACCCGGGTCAAACAAGCCTCAGCGGCCCGCCGAGCGGGCGCAGGCGATGCAGAGGGAGCTCTCCGGCGCGACCCGCAGCCGCCCCGTGGGGATCGCTTCGCCGCAGGCGTCGCAGGTCCCGTAGCTGCCCTCGTCGAGCTTCTCGAGGGCGCGGACGACCCGCCCCTCGATGTGGCCGAGGCCCTCGGCGACGCCGACGTCGGTGATCCGGCCGATCGCCTCGGTCGTGCCGTCCCCGATCCGCTTCCCGAAGCCGATCGTCGAGCCCTGCGCCGGCGGCTTCTTCAGGTCGGCCTCCCGCGAGCGCAGCACGCCGAGCCGTTCGAGCAGGGTCCGCCGGACCTCGTCGAGATCGAGCTCCCCGTCCGTTTGGCGCTGGTCCATCGTGCATGCTCATACCCCTCGCGAGCGGGATTCACAAGTGCGGATCGAGTTTCGAAACAAGACCAGGAGGGCGGAGAGGGCGCCGAGGCGGCACCTGCGGTCGCGGCCGGCTTCCCGGCCTGCGCGGTACTACCTGGCCGCGGGGGTCGACTTGCGCGCGGAGGCCGAGCGCCTCTGCCGGCTGGAGGCGCTCGGCGGCCCCGACGGCCGGCTCGTCGCCAGCCCTCCCGAGCTGACCGTGCGGCGGGCGTCGAAGCGGCCGCGCAGCAGGCTCGGCTTCGCGATCCCCGACGAGAACCGGCTGTCGGTGACGATCTACCCGGGGATCCGCCGCGGCGACGTCGAGGAGACGCTGCTCCACGAGCTCGTCCACCTCGCCGTCGGGGCATCCCCGGGCGGGAGGCGGTGGCACGGGCGCGAGTTCACCGAGACGCTGCGGCGGGCGATGGCCGAGGGCTACGGGATCCGCGCCGTCCGCGCCCGCAACACCTACCACGGGGTCTACGCCGAGGCGCTCGAGCGCAAGCACGCCCGCGAGGCGGCGCTCGCGTCGCGCGGCGTCCATCCCGACCAGCTCGAGCTCAGCGCCTAGACGAGGGTAGGTTCCGAGGGTATGTCCCGGCCCCTGCTCGTCGTCGACGCTCCCTCGATGCTCTACCGCGCGTTCTTCGCCCTGCCGAAGACGATCAAGGGCGCCGAGGGGCAGGCTGTGAACGCGCTGCTCGGGACGGCGAACCTCGTCCTCCGCGAGGTCGAGGAGCACGATCCCCGCGCCGTGGTCCTCTGCTTCGGCCCCGACGCCGCCACCTACCGGGTCGAGCTCTTCCCCGGCTACCACGCCGAGCGCCCGGAGATGCCGGCCGAGCTAGGGCCCCAGTTCGCGGCGAGCCGCGGCTTCTTCGCCGCCTTCGGGTGGCTGATCGCCGAGCACGAGACGCTGGAGGCCGACGACCTGCTCGGCTCGCTCGCCGAGGCCGAGACGGCCGCGGGCGGCACGACGCTCGTGATGACCGGCGACCGCGACCTCTTCCAGTGCGCGAACGACTCCGTGACCGTGCTCTACGTCTCGACCGGCAAGCAGGGCGGGCAGCTGATCGGCCCCGAGGAGGTGCGCAAGCGCTACGGCGTGCCGCCCGAGCTCGTTCCCGACTTCATCGCCCTCCGCGGCGACCCCTCCGACGGCATCCCCGGCGCGAAGGGCGTCGGCGAGAAGACCGCCGCCGACCTGCTGCGGCGCCACGGCTCCCTCGACGGCGTCCTCGATGGGGCGCTGCGGGAGTCGACCCCGCGCCTACGGGGCACGCTGCGCGACTCGCGCGAGGAGCTGCTCGCGTTCCGCGAGATCGCGCGGCTCCAGGACGCGGGCGTCGAGCGGCCGCCCGACTCCCCGACCGACTGGGCGGGAGCGGCGAAGGCCGCCCGCGAGGCGGGCATGAACCGCCTCGCCGACCGGCTGGAGAAGGCGGCGGGATGAGCGCCGACGGCGTCCCCGGGATCCGCGGCGCCTTCCACCGCGGCGGCAGCGGCGAGCCGCTGCTCTGCGTGCACGGGATCACCGACACCTGGCGCAGCTGGGAGCTATTGACCCCGCTCTTGGAGCCGCACCACGACGTCCTCGCGATCACGCTGCTCGGGCACTCCGGCGGGCGCCGGCCCGACCCGGGGCAGCGCGTGACGCTGCGGGACCTGGTCGACGAGGCCGAGCGCGACATGGACGCCGCCGGCTTCGAGACGGCCCACCTCGTCGGCAACTCCCTCGGCGGCTGGATCGTCCTCGAGCTCGCCGCCCGCGGGCGCGCCCGGACCGTCACCGCCCTCGCCCCGGCCGGCGGCTGGGACCACGGCAACCCCTGGGCCTACGCGACGCTCCTCGACTTCGTGCTCAGCCAGCAGGCGCTGCGGGTCCTCGGCGACCGCGCCGTCCGCATGGCGGCACGGCCCGGCCTGCGCAAGCTCGCCCTCGGCCGGGTCGTCAGCAACCCGGCAAGGGTCCCGGCGCCGCTCGCCGCCGCGCTGATTCGCGGCGCGGCCGACTGCCCGGCGCTCATCCCGCTCCTCGCCGAGTCCCGCTCCGAGGGCTACCCCGACATCGGCGCCATCGAGGTGCCGACGCGGATCGTCTGGGGAACCAGGGACAAGGTCCTCCCTCCCACCCGCCTCTCCTCCCGCTTCCGCCGCATGGTCCCCCAGGCCGACTGGGTCGAGATCCCCGGCGGCGGGCACCTGCCGCAGATCGATCATCCGGAGCGGACGGCTGAGCTGGTGCTCGAGGTGACGGGGGCGGGAAGCGAGCGGCGAGCGGCTGAAGGATCCCGCCGCTGAGGCTGGAGGGCGGGGCTATGGCAGTGAGGGAGCGTGCTGCGGCGGGACCGCCGAGCGGGTGCGGGGCCGGCATTTGGCGCCCCGATGGTCAGAAAAGGTCGTACAGCGACACTTTCCGACCATTGACATGGTGTCGCATGCTCCGGGCCGGCGTCCGGAGCCCGGTGGACTCTCCCCCTCCCCTCGTTGCCAACCGCACACTCACCCGCGGCTTCGGCTCCCCACTACCGCTTCAGGAACTCGTGCACCGCGTCGTGCGTCGGCTCCGGGCACTCCATCTGCGGGACGTGGCCGCAGTCGAGCTCGAGGTGGGAGGAGTGCGGGATCGTGCGCTCGACGTGGCGCATGAAGGAGTTCGGCACGAGCGTGTCCTGCCGGCCCCAGACGAAGAGTGAGCGGGGCTCGAGCTTCTTCAGACGGGTCCAGAGGCCGTCCTGCCCGTAGGGCTCGTCCATGTAGATGTTGCGGGCGCACTCGTAGAAGGCGAAGCGGCCGGCGGGGCTGAGGTAGGCGCGGAGGAACTCGTCGACGCCGGCGGCGACCCAGCCGCTGTCGCCGCCCGGGACGATGCGGCGGACGACCGGCTCGACGGCCCAGCGCGGGGTCGGCTGCAGGTAGCCGAGGTGCGGCAGCGGCAGCTGCAGCAGCCACTTCCACGGCCGCTCCTTCAGCCAGGCGAGGGCGGGAGCGAACAGCACGAGGTCGTCGACCCGCTCGCGATGGCGGATGCCGAGCTCGAGGGCGATCCGCCCGCCCATGCTGTTGCCGGCGAAGCTCGCCCGCTCGAGGCCCATCTCGTCGAGGAGCTCGACGACGGCGTCGGCGAACCAGATCGCGTCGTAGCGGCCCGAGCGGGGCTTGGCGGAGTCGCCGAAGCCGGGAAGGTCGACGGCGATGACGCGGGTGCCGCGCGGCGCCAGCTCCCGCACGGTCGTCATGAACGAGGCCTTGGTCCCGCCGAGCCCGTGCAGGCAGATCAGCGGGTCCCCCTCGCCCGCCTCGAGGATCGAGAACTCGTGGTTCGGCGTCTCGACGCGGTCGAACCGCAGCCGGCCGGGCTCCCCGGGGCCGGTCGTCGCCGCGAGGAAGCCGATGCCGAGATGGAGGTTGCGACGAACGCCCAGGCGGCCCGCGCGGAACGCCTCCATCCCACCGGTGACGTCGTCGGCGACCGCCGCCCAGGTGGCGCCGTCGGCGCTGATCTCCGCGTCGGGCCGGCCCGAGGTCGGCTCGAGCACCAGGTCGGCCATCGTGATCACCGCGTCGAGGTCGGTGCCGTCGCTCACCGCGAGGCGGATCCGCGCGGAGCCGCCGGGCACGTCGATGTCCTCCGCCCGGAAGCGCCCGGCGAGGAGGTGCAGCGAGTCCAGGGCGCTCGGCGCAGAGGCCTCCACGGTGCTCATCGCCAGGGAAGCTACCCCGCGTGGGGGCGGTTACGCGCGGGGCGCCCCTGCAAATTGCGAGGATCGGCTGCCGGGATCGGCCGGCCGGCCTAGCCCGGGGGGAGGTCGAACTCGCGGTGCGCGACCACGGTCCAGGGCTCGATCGAGGTGCCGGCGACGAGCCCCGCATCGCGGTACGGATCGGTCGCGGCGAACTCCTCGACCTCGGCGGGCTCGCCCTCGAAGACGAACAGCGCGCCGCTCGGCGGGTCGCCGGTGGCCCCGGCGAGGACGAGGCTGCGCTCCTCGCTCCAGCGCCGGACGTGCTCGAGATGCGCCTCGCGGTGAGGCTTGCGCCGCTCGAAGATGTCGTCGACGTACTCGTAGGTGAGGATCGTCAGCCGCGCCACGGGCGGCAGGCTAGCCGCCTAGTAGTTGCGGCGGAGCAGCCGGCGCGCGGGCGGCCGGCGGAAGTTCGCCTGCGAGAGGCTCGAGTTGATCGCGGCCAGCGCGATCGCCGCGGCGAGGTGCAGCGAACCGATCGAGCGCAGGGCGCCCTTGGCGCGCCGCTCGTCCGGCGTCGCCTGCGCGCTCGCGCTGTCGCCGTCGTCTAGCGACACCGCGCCCTGCGGCTCCATCGAGGCGAAGCGCATCCCCTCGAGGCCGGCGGCGATGCCGGTCACCGCGACCGCGCCGACCGCGACGTCCTTGGCGAGCGCGAGCTTCCGCTCCCGCTCGGAGAGCCAGCGCGGACTGGCCTCGTCGGCCCGCGCCCCCGCCCAGCCGGCGACGACCGCGAGCAGCCCGAGCGAGTTGACGGTCCCGTATCGCCGCCAGGCGGCGTTGACCACCTTGCCGCGCTCGCGCGGGTCCTCGATCGTGCCGACCGCGGGGTGCATCCCGATCCTGGCGAAGAGGTTCCCGCCGATGATCGCCGCGAGGCCGACGTCGTGGGCGGCCCGCCCGGCGCTGCTGATCGCGTCGCTCTCGATGAGACTCATGGTCGACCGGTTCCCGGCGCGCGGCGGAGGAAACGCCGGGAGGCCGGCCCGCTCACGCCTCCTGCGGCGGCTGCGGCTCCTCGCGGACCACGCTCGCCGCCGGCTTGTCGTCGCGCAGCCCCTCGTAGGAGGGATGGCGCAGGGTCCCCGCCTCGGTCCACTCGCCGAACTCGACCTCGGCGACCAGCTCGGGCTCGGCGAAGATCGCCGCCCGCTCCGGCTGGCGCCCCTCGAACGGCGAGTCGTCGCGCCGCAGCGGCTCGAGCAGAATCGCGAGGCGGTCGAGCTCGGCCTCGCTGAAGCCCGTCCCGACCTTGCCCGCGTAGCGCAGGCGGCGCTCGTCGCCCTCGGCCTCGTAGTAGCCGCAGAGCAGCGCGCCGATCCGGCCGCCGCGCTTGCCCTTCCCGGGCAGCCAGCCGCCGATCACGACCTCCTGCCTGTGGACGTTCTTGACCTTGATCCACTCGCCGCCGCGCCGGCCCGGCCGGTACTTCGAGTCGAGCCGCTTGGCGACGATCCCCTCGAGGCCCTGCGCCTTCGTCAGCCCGAGCATCGCCTTGCCGTCGCCGGCGTGGAAGGAGGGGGTGCGCCAGTGCGGTCCCTCCAGCCCGAGCGCCTCGAGGCGCGCCCGGCGCTCCTCGTAGGGCAAGTCGAGCAGCAGCTCGCCGTCGTAGTAGAGGAGGTCGAAGGCCACGTAGGTGACGGGAACCTCGTCGCGCAGTCGCCGCGTCAGGTTGCGGCGCTCGACGTGCATCCGCCGCTGCAGCCGCTGGAAGCTCGGCCGGCCCTCGTCGTCGAACGCGACGATCTCGCCGTCGAGGACCGCCTCCGCCCCCTCGAACGCCTCCGCCAGCGCCGCCAGCTCGGGGTAGGAGCCGGTGACGTCGCGCCCGGTGCGCGACTCGAGCCGGACCTTCCCGGTCCGGCAGTAGGCGATCGCCCGGACCCCATCCCACTTCACCTCGTATCCCCACGCCTCGTCGTTCCGCGGCAGCTCCGAGAGCCGCGCCTTCATCGGCTTGATCCCGGTCGGCATCGGCTCGCGGCCCGGCGGCGGCGGGTCCATGCGGTGGATCATCCAGTTCTTCTCGCCCCCCTTGCCGGTCTGGAAGAGCGAGTAGCGACCCTCGACCCGCTCCCCGTGGAGGCGGACGACCACCTTGCGGTCCTCCCACTTCTCGGTCTCGTAGGTGCCGGCGTCCCAGCGCTTGACCGTGCCGCCGCCGTACTCGCCCTTCGGGATCTCCCCCTCGAAGTCGAAGTAGTCGAGCGGGTGGTCCTCGGTGTGGACCGCGAGGTGATTCTCCGCCGGATCGAGCGGCACGCCGCGTGGAAGCGCCCAGGAGACGAGGACGCCGTCGCGCTCGAGCCGGAAGTCCCAGTGCAGGCGCGTCGCGTGGTGCTCCTGGATGACGAACCGCGAGCCCGCCCCCTCCCCCGCGCGCTCGCCCGAGGGCTCGGGCGTCTCGTCGAAGGAGCGCTTGCGCTGGTACTCCCGGAGGCGCGCCTCGGACTTCCTGGACGGGGTCATCGTGCCCCGAATCATCCACCCCGTCGGCCAGACTCGAAGCCCGATGGCGCTGAAGCTGCTGAGCTGGAACGTCGCCGGCCGGACGAAGCTGCTCCCCGAACAGGTCGCCGCGGTCGCCCGCCGGGAGGCCGACATCGTCTGCCTCCAGGAGGTGCGCGCGAGCACGGTCGGCCCGTGGCGGCGGGCGCTCGCCCGCGACGGGCTGACCTCCGCGCTCGACTCCAGCGAGTTCGCGAGCAAGCGGCTCTTCAACCTGACCGCCTCGCGCTGGGAGCTGACCGAGCTCCCGGCGGTCGGCGCCCCGCAGCCCGAGCGAGTGCTGTCGGCGCTGTCGAACTCGCCCGCCGGCCTGGTCGAGGTCCACAACGTCCACGTCCCGCCGGCACCCTCCAACGGGCTGGTCAAGGTCGAGACGTGCGAGGCGCTGATCGAGCGGCTGTCGCGCCCCGCGGACCGTCACCGGGTCCTCTGCGGGGACTTCAACACCCCGCGGCTCGAGACCGAGCACGGCGAGGTCGAGACGTTCGCCTCCAACCACCCCGAGCTCGAGGAGCGCTGGGACGCGGCCGAGCGCGGGCTGCTCGTCGGCCTCGCCGAGTGGGACCTGACCGACGCATTCCGCGCCCTGAACGGTTACGACCGCCGCGACGTCAGCTGGGTGATGCACACGCGGTACCGGCGCAAGGCCGCCCATCGGCTCGACCACGTCCTCGCCTCGGCAAGTCTCCGGCCCGTCCACTGCGACTACGTCCACGGCTGGCGCGAGGCCGGCTTCAGCGACCACTCCGCGATCGAGGCGATCTTCGAGCCGGAGGCGATTCAGCCGCCGGCGACGCGCGCGGCGATCCGGTCGTAGGACCGTCAGGCGGCCTCGAGCCAGCCCTCGATCAGGCGGCGGGCGATCGCGGTCCGCGGCGGCAGCTGCAGCCCGATCCCCGCAGGCGCGTCGCCCTTCCACTCGAGGTCACGCGAGGCGGCCTCCGCGACGGCGTCGCGCGAGAACCAGCGCACGTCCTGGAGCTCCGGGTCGCGCCCGCCGGGCTCGCCGTCGAGGTGCGGGACCGTGAAGCCGAGCATCAGCGACGCCGGAAACGGCCAGGGCTGAGAGCCGACGTAGGCGGGCCTGCCGACCTCGACCCCCGCCTCCTCCTCGACCTCGCGCGCGACCGCCTCCTCGAGGCTCTCGCCGGGCCCGACGAACCCGGCCAGAGCCGAGTAGCGGCGCTCCGGCCAGCTCGGCTGGCGGCCGAGGAGGACGCCGAGGCGCCCGGTGACGAGCATGATCACGACCGGGTCGGTGCGCGGGTGGTGGTGCGAGCCGCAGCGCCCGCAGGCGCGGACGTACCCGCCCTCGCCCGGCTCGGTCACCGCGCCGCAGTTGGCGCAGAACCGGTGGGACCGGTGCCAGTTGACGAGGCCGGCGGCGTAGGCGGCGAGGCCGCTCTCGGCCCGCGGCAGGGAGCCGGCCGCCTCGCGCAGCCCCATCCATCCCTCGACCCGGGCGACCCCCACGATGTCGCGCGGCCCGGCGGCGCCGACGAGACGTGGCCGCCGCGGCTCGGCCGGGGGCGAATCGACGTCGACCGCCCAGACCGGCCCAGTGGCGTCGAGCCCGAGGAGCACGGGATCGGCGCCCGCCTCGGCGGCCGCCGCCGCCAGCGGAACGAGCTCCAGGGCCCCGACCGCCACCCGGAGCCCGGGGTCGCCGAGGCGCATCGCGCGCGCCCGCTCGTCGCGCCGCTGCGCGTCGATCCAGGCGGGATCCGTGCGGCGCCCGTCCGCGGCGCGATCGAGCTCGGCGCTGGTGAAGGTGTTCGCGGCGGCCATCCGGGAGAAGGCTATGGCAGCCGCTTCGCGATACTCGGGTCATGGACCAGGCCGAGGAGCAGGAGCGCGCGGAGAGCATCTACGAGGCCGTGGGCGGCCCCCTGGGCATCGCCGAGTCGACTCTCCCCTTCATCGTCTTCACGACCGTCTGGAGCCTGACCGGCAACGACATCAGGCTCGGCGGGATCGCCGCCGTCTCGGTCGCCGCCGTCCTCGCCGTCGCGCGGATCCTCAAGCGGGAGACGGTGCAGTTCGCCCTCTCGGGGGTGGTCGGCGTCGCCTTCGGCGCCTTCGTCGCCAACCAGACCGGCAAGGCGGAGGACTTCTTCCTGCCCGGCATCCTGATCAATGCCGGCTCGGCCGCCGCGTACCTGATCTCGATCCTGGTCCGCCGGCCGCTGCTCGGCCTGATCGTCTCGACGCTCACCGGCGAGGGCGATCGCTGGTACCGCGACGAGGAGCGGCGGCACGCCTACACGCGCGCGAGCTGGATCTGGGTGGGCCTCTTCGCCTTCCGCCTGTCGATCCAGCTGCCGCTGTACCTGAGCGAGGCGGTGGGGCCGCTGGCGGTCGCCCGCGTGATCACCGGCCTGCCGCTGTTCGCCCTCGGGCTCTGGTTCTCCTACGCGCTGCTGCGCCCCGTGATTGGCACCATCCCGCGGAAGGCGCCGGCGCCGTGAGCGTGACCGGCAGGTGACCGCGCGGGCCTGGAGCCTGTTCGCGGTCGTCTCGGTCCTCTGGGGGATTCCCTACCTCTTCATCGCGATCGCGGTCGACGGCGACATCCCGCCGGCCTTCCTCGCATGGGCGCGCGTCGTGCTCGGCACGCTCGTGCTCTTGCCGATTGCGTGGCGCGCCGGGCTGCTGCCCTCGCTGCGGGGGCGCTGGCGCTGGCTCGCTCCCTACGCCATCGCCGAGATCGTCATCCCGTTTCCGCTGATCGCCGGCGGGGAGCAGCACGTGAGCTCGTCGATCGCCGCGATCCTGATCGCCGCGACCCCGCTGATCGTCGCCCTGCTCGCGCTGCGCTTCGACCCGAGCGAGCGGGTCGGGGGCTCGCGCCTGGCCGGCCTGTTCGTGGGGCTGGCGGGCGTCGTCGCGCTGGTCGGCGTCGACGTCGCCGGCGAGCGCGACGAGCTGCTCGGCGCCGCCGCGATCCTCGTCGCCGCGTGCGGCTACGCGGCGGGCCCGATGATGCTCAGCGCCAAGCTCGGCGACCTCGACCCCCGCGCCTCGATGCTCGGCGCGCTGGCGATCGCGGGGCTCGTCCTGACCCCGCTGGCCGCCGCCGACCTGCCCCCGGCCGACGTGTCCACCGATGCCGTCGCCTCGGTCGTCGTCCTCGGCGTCGTCTGCACCGCGGCGGCGTTCGTCGCCTTCGGCGCGCTGATTCGCCTGATCGGCGCCGGCAGGGCGCTGGTGATCACCTACGTCAACCCGCTCGTCGCGGTGCTCGCGGGGATGATCGTGCTCGACGAGCGCCCCGGGCCCGGCGCGATCGCCGGGCTGCTGCTGATCCTCGCCGGATCCTGGCTCGCGACCGGGGGACAACCGCCGCGCGGCCGTCGGCTCAGGTCGCGGCCGGCGACCTGAGGACGCTCGCTCAGGATCCGGGTCCAGCGGGGCTCCACGGCCCGAATCACCACTAAGGTAACCCGCCCCAGGAGGAGAGAAGGAGAGACCTTGAGATTCGCCGCCGTTCCCGTTCGCCCGAAGCCGCTGGCCCTCGCCGGGCTGGCCCTGTTCGCCGCCCTCGCCCTGGTCGCCGCCGGGCCCGCCGAGGCCGCGAAGAAGCCACCGCGGGGACCCGCCGGCGCGAAGTTCTACAAGCCGCCGAAGAAGTACCCGAAGAAGCACGGGAAGCTGATCTGGCAGCGGAAGGCGCACGGGCTCACGAACGTGAAGACCGCGAAGTCGAACACGCTGGTCCTCTACACGTCGAAGACGAGCATGGGCAAGCGCACCGCGGTCTCCGGAGTCGTCAGCGTCCCCAGGGGCAAGGCGCCCAAGCGGGGATGGCCGGTCATCACCTACGCCCACGGCACGACCGGCACCGCCGACGTCTGCGCGCCGACCCGCGTCCCCGCCGATAGCCCGCAGGCCCCCTACGTCTACTACGTGGACCCGGAGATCCAGGACTGGGTCGATGCCGGCTACGCGGTCGTCCGCACCGACTACACCGGCCTCGGCACCCCCGGCCCCCACGGCTACCTGAACGGCAAGGACGAGGGCCGCTCGGTCCTCGACATCGTCGCCGCCGCCAGGCAGCTCAACCCGAAGATCGGCAAGCGGTTCCTGATCGCCGGGCACTCTCAGGGCGGGCATGCGGCGCTGTTCGCCGCCGGCTACGCGAAGTCGTGGGCGAAGGGGCTCAGGCTGCGCGGCACCGTCGCGTACGCCCCGGCCTCGCACATGCGCCAGCAGGCCGAGTTCCTCCCGACCTTCACCTCGCCGAGCCCACTCACCGCGCTCGCGACGCTGATCGTCCAGGGTGCCTCGACCGGCTCGAAGGCCGTCGTCCCGCAGCAGGTCCTCAGCGACGAGGTGCTCGCGCTCTACCCGCAGCTCGAGGAGACCTGCCTGCCCCAGCTCGGCGAGCCGGACAGCCTCGGGGGAATCGCGCCCGCTGACATGCTCCGCGACGGCGCCGATCTCAACCCGCTGTATGCGCAGCTCGACGACGAGAACCCGGCCGTGCGCACCGCGGCACCGGTCGCGCTGTACCAGGGCACCGCGGACACCACCGTGCTCCCGGCGCTGACCTCGGCGCTGAACGACCAGCTCGTCGCGCTCGGCGACCAGATCACCTACCAGGAGTTCCCGGGAGTCGACCACGCCGGGATACCCGCCGCGGCGGAAGAGGCCGCGATGGGGTTCTTCGAGGATCGGCTGCCCTCGCCGAGGTAGCACCGAGCGGATGGCCGCGCGCCGGCTGCTGACGATCGGCGTCTACGGCTGGGACGCGGCGTCGTTCCTCGGAGCGCTGGCCGACGCGGACGTCGTCGCGCTGCTCGACGTCCGCCAGCGACGCGGCGTGCGCGGCCCCGAGTACGCCTGGGCCAACTCGAAGCGCCTCCAGGCGGCGCTGGCGGGCGCCGGGATCGCCTACGAGCACCGACCGGACCTGGCGCCGACGACCGCGATGCGCGAGCTCCAGTACGCGGTCGACGATCGCACCGGCGTCGGCAAGCGCAATCGCGAGCGGCTCGCCCCCGAGTACATCGAGCGCTTCACGGCCGAGGTGCTCGACTCCGCCGACCTCGGCGAGCTCGCCCGTGGGCTGTCCGGCGAAGGCGCGACGGCGATGCTCTGCGTCGAGCGCGATCCCGAGGCCTGCCACCGCTCGCTGATCGCGGCGCGTCTCGCCGCCGAGGGCGTCGAGGTCGGTCACCTGTTGCCGTAGGGAGGGGTCCGAATCGTGGGTTCTCCGAAGAACGCAACATCTCTCGGCTCTGAGCCGAGCAATGTCGCAATCTCGGGCTCGGGCGCGCGCCCGAGTTCCTCACCCACCTCCCCTCACCGCCGAACCAGGCCGCGGCGTAGACCTCCGGCCCTGGCCCAGCCGGCCCGCCCCTCAGCCCGTCGACGACGCCTCCGCGACCTTGGCCTCCGCCCGCTCGAGCTCCTCGTAGAGCTCCTCCACCGTCCGCTTGGCGGCCTCGTGCCGTTCGGTCGAGCGCCGCGTCCGTCCGGGGCTCGACCAGGCCGCGGGGTCGGCGAGCTCGTCCTCGACGGAGCGGAGCTCCGCCTCGGCGGCCTCGATCCTCTCCTCGAGGACGCCGACGGCGCGGACCGCGTTCTTCGAGGGGCCGCGCTGCCGTCCGCGGCGGTCCGCCCGCGGCCGGGCCGCCGCCGACTCGGCCTCCACGGCGGCGGCCTGCGCCTCGCGCTCGGCGCGTGCCCGGCGGTATTCGGCCCAGCCGCCCTCGTGGCTCTCGAGCCGGCCATCCTCGAAGACGACCGTCCGGCTGCCGACGGCCTCGAGCAGCGCCCGGTCGTGCGAGACGAGGATCAGCGCCCCCTCGTATTCGCTCAGCGCGTCCTCGAGCGCCTCGCGGCTCTCGAGGTCGAGGTGGTTGGTCGGCTCGTCGAGGATGAGGAAATTGGCGCCCGAGGCGACGAGGATGGCCAGCGAAAGCCGCCGCTGCTCGCCCCCGGAGATGTCGGCGAGCCGCTTGTCGACGTCGGCCCCGGAGAACAGGAACCCGCCGAGCAGGTCGCGGACCTTCTGGCCGGTCAGCCCGGTCTCGCGCTGGGCGGCCTCGAGCACGGTCCCCTCCCCCGCCGCGGTGTCGGCATGCTGGGAGAGGTAGCCGACCTCGACGTTGTGCCCGATCGCCAGCTTGCCGGTCGCGAGCTGCCGGCGGCCCGCGAGCGTCTCGATCAGCGTCGTCTTCCCCGCTCCGTTGGGGCCGACGAGCACCACGTGCTCGCCGCGCGCGATCTGCAGCGAGCCGTCCTCGAGGAGCGTTCGGCCGGGGACCTCGATCCGCGCTCCCTCGAGCTTGAGCACAGACCGCCCCGATCGCGGCGGTGGCTTGAACGCGAACCGCAGCTTGCGCTCGTCACGGGGATCGCGCGCCGCCGCGTCGCGCTTGATCCGCTCGATCTGCTTGAGGCGGGACTGCGCCTGCTTCGCCTTCGTCGCCTTGTAGCGGAAGCGCTCGACGAACCGCTCCATCCGCTCGATCTCGGCCTGCTGGCGCTCGATCGCGCGGCCGAGCGCGATCTCGCGCGCCGCCTGCTCCTTGCGCCAGGCGTGCCACGGTCCGGAGAAGTAGCGGCCTCGCCCCGCCTCGAGCTCGAGCACCGAGGTGCCGACCGACTCGAGGAACCAGCGGTCGTGGGCGACGAGCACGACCGCGGCGTCGAGGCCCGTCAGGTACGCCTCGAGCCACTCCAGCGAGGGGATGTCGAGGTGGTTGGTCGGCTCGTCGAGCAGCAGCAGGTCCGGCCGGGTCGCCAGCGCCCGCGCCAGCGACGCGCGCGTCAGCTCGCCGCCGGAGAACGTCCGCAGCGGGCGCTCCGCCTGCTCGGCGGAGAACCCGAGGCCGCGGAGCACCGCCAGCACCTCGTCCCGCCATCGATAGCCGCCCGCGAGCTCGAGCCGCTGCTGCGCCGCGGAGTACGCGGCGAGCGTCTCGGCGCCGTGATCCCCGGCCGACATCGCCGCCTCCAGCCGCTCGAGCGCACGCTCGGTCTCGATGGTCTCGGCCCGACCGGAGAAGAGGTACTGCCCGAGCGTCAGCTCCGCGTCCCGCGGCGGCCGCTGGTCGTGCAGCGCCACCCTGACCCCCTTGCCGAGGACGAGCCCGCCGGCGCTCGGCGCGATCTCCCCGGCGAGGATCCGCAGCAGCGTCGACTTTCCGGCGCCGTTGCGGCCCGCGAGCGTCATCCGCTCACGCTGCTCGAGCTTGAACGACACGTCGGCGAACAGCGGCTTGCCGCCGACGTGGACCTGGAGGTTTGATGCGATCGCGAGCGCCATGACGGAGCGCCGGGGAACGGCCCGGGAGACCTTCCAGGCTACGGGCTGCCCGCGCCTACAGATTCGGGGCCCTCGTGCCGATAGGCAAGCATGCGTTCAGGACCCGGGGAGAGCGGTCCGTCGCACGAAGTTGCGGCGGTGACGACGGGCGGAATCGCACCGGCGGAAGCCGCGCGCATCGTCGACAACGCGATGGACGCGATCGTCTCCGGCGAGCGCGACGGGACGATCCGGAGCTGGAACGCGGGGGCCGAGCGGCTCTACGGCTACACCGCGGAGGAGATGATCGGTCGCTCGTTCATGGACCTCGTGCCGAGTCGCGACCTTCCGCGTGGCGGCGAGCTGCACCAGCACGTGCTCAGCGGCGAGCCGCTCCCGGAGTTCGAGGCCGAGGCCCGCCGCAAGGACGGCAGCCTGGTCGAGATCTCGCTGACGATCTCCCCGATCCTCGAGGCGGGCAAGCTGACGGGTCTGATCGCGATCGCCCGCGATCTCGAGGCCCGCCGCCGGGCCGACTTCAGCCGCCGCCAGGCCCGGCAGCGCTTCGCGGGCGCGTTCGCGAACGCGCCGATCGGGATGGCGCTGGTCTCGCTCGAGGGTCGCTTCGTCGACGTCAACCCCGCCCTCTGCGACCTGCTCGGCCGCTCGCGCGAGGAGCTGGGCAGGACGACCTTCCAGGAGCTGACCCATCCGGAGGACCTCGAGGCGGACCTGTCGCTGCTCGAGGACCTGATGGCTGGGCGGATCGAGCGCTACGAGCTCGAGAAGCGGTATCTGCGCCCCGACGGCCGGGTCGTCTGGGGGCACCTCTTCGTCACGCTGATCGAGGACGCCGACGGGCGCCCGCACCACTTCGTCTCCCAGATCCAGGACATCACCGCGGCGAAGGAGCAGGACCTCCAGCTGCGCCGGATGGCCGCCCACCTCGAGGAGCTGTCGCTGGCGGATCCGCTGACCGGCGTCGCGAACATGCGAGCGTTCGAGCGGGCCGTCGGCGAGGAGATCGAGAGCTCGCGCGGCACCGGGGAGCCGTTCTCGGTCGTGCTGATCGACGTCGATTGCCTCGAGGAGGTGAACCGGGCGAAGGGCGGCCTCGAGGGCGACCGCGTGCTGCGCTCGGTCGCCGCCGCGCTCAACCACCAGGCACCCGGGCGCGTCTTCCGGATGGCCAGCGACGACTTCGCCGTCGTCGCTCCCGGGGTCGGCTACGAGGGCGTGGAGGCGCTCGCGAGCCGTCTCGCCCGCTCCGCCGAGGCGGGAACGGGTGGGCTCGCCGTCTCCGCCGGAACCGCCACCTACCCCGGGGAGGGCGATGAGCCGCAGGAGCTGGTCGCTCGCGCCTCGGCGTCGGTGCGCCGCGGCCGCGTGGGCGGCGTCTGGATCGGCCCGGCCTCCTTCGAGCACGAGGACTCCTCGCGCGTCGACATCGAGCTCGCCGGCGTGACCGCGCTCGTCGCCGCGCTCGAGGCCCGCGACCACTACACCGCCGAGCACTCGCGGCGGGTCGTCGACCTCGCGGTGGCCGTCGCCCGCCGCCTCCGGCTCGACGAGACGAAGGTGCAGGAGGTCGAGCAGGTGGCGGTCCTCCACGACATCGGCAAGGTCGCGGTGCCGGACACGGTGCTGCAGAAGCCCGGCCCGCTGACGGACTCCGAGTGGGAGCTGATGCGGCAGCACCCAGGGGTCGGCGAGCGCATCGTCGCGTCGCTTCAGACCCTCTCGCACCTCGCGGCCCCGATCCGCGCCGAGCACGAGCGCTACGACGGCGGCGGCTACCCCGACGGCCTCGCCGGCGATCGGATCCCGATCGCGAGCCGGATCACTCTCGCCTGCGACGCCTTCCACGCGATGACGTCGACCCGGCCCTACCGGGAGGCGATGAGCGAGGGGGAGGCGCGGGCGGAGCTGCGCGCCAACGCGGGCACCCAGTTCGACCCCGACGTCGTCGATGCGCTCCTCGAGGAGCTCGATGCAAACGTCCCTGCGGTCGGCTCAAGCAACGGCCGTTGAGGCCGATAGGCGCCCCATGAGCAGAATCAGACGCGGCTGGGCGCTGACCAAGAAGAGCTGGGGGGTCCTGCGCGACCACCGGGAGCTGATCCGCTTCCCCCTCTACGGCGGCGTCGCGACGATCGTGATGGCGATCGTCGTCGTCGGTCCCGGCCTCTACCTGATCGAGGACGACAAGGTCGCCGGCGGCGCGCCGCTCGTCGTCCTCGGGCTCTACCTGTTGGCCGTGGTCGGCACGTTCTTCAGCGTCGGCCTCGCCCACTGCGCCGACCGGATCTTCCGCGGCGAGCAGGCGACCGTCAGCGACGGCCTCGCGTTCTCCCGCGCCCACCTGCGCCAGATCCTCGGCTGGGCCGCCCTCTCCACCACCGTCGGTGTGATCTTCAGCCTGCTCGAGAACCAGGGCATCGTCGGCCAGATCGTCGGGCGCCTGCTCGACGTCGCCTGGTCGCTCGTCACATTCCTCGCCGTCCCCGTCATCGCCATCGAGGGCACCGGCCCGATCGAGACCTTCAAGCGCTCGGCAACCCTCTTCAAGGACCGCTGGGGACAGCAGATCACCGGCAACATCGCCATCGGCGGCGCGGTCGTCCTGATCGGGCTGATCCCCGCCGTGATCCTGGTCGCCGCCGGCATCGCCATCTGGGCCTCCGCCGGCTTCGTCGGAGCCCTCCTGGTCATCTGCGGCATCGCCGTCTTCCTCGTCGCGCTGCTGATCTCCAGCGCCCTCGGCGGCATCTTCGGCGTCGCCCTCTACCACTTCGCCCTCGAGGGCCAGAGCGTCGGCGGCTTCACCCCCGGCGAGCTCGAGTCCGCGGTGAAGCTGAAGCGCGGCGCAACTCAGCCGGCGAGCATTTAGCCGCTAGCTGGTAGCGGGTTGCAGTCGCTGGAGCCGCTTGCTGCTCGCCGCTTGATCTAGCTCGCCGCGGCCGTCCAGCGCTCGGTGTTCTGCTCGACGATCTCGGCGATGATCTCCTCGATGCCGTAGCGCGGCTCCCAGTCGGGATAGTCGGCGCGGAAGTCGGAGACGTCGGAGATCCACCAGCGGTGGTCGCCGATTCGGTTCTCATCGCTGAGCTCCCAGTCGAGCTCGCGGCCGCTGACGCGCTCGCAGATCGCGATCGCCTCGAGCATCGAGCAGTTGCTGAAACGGGCGCCGCCGATGTTGTAGACGGCGGCGGGCTTGGGATCGCGCGCGTAGGCGAGGAAGCCGGCGACGAGGTCGGCCGAGTGGATGTTGTCGCGGACCTGCTTGCCGCCGTAGCCGAACACCGTGTAGGGGGTGCCGGTGACGGCGCAGCGGGCGAGGTAGGCGAGGAAGCCGTGGAGCTGCGCCCCGGCGTGCTGGGGGCCGGTCAGGCAGCCGCCCCGGAAGCAGACGGTGGGCATGCCGAAGTAGCGGCCGTACTCCTGGACCATGAGGTCGGCGGCCGCCTTCGAGACGCCGAACAGCGAGTGGGTCGAGCGGTCGATCGACATCGAGGTGTCGATGCCGCCGTAGTAGCGGTGGTCCTCCGGCAGCTCGAGCCGGGTCTCGAGCTCGACCAGCGGCAGGCGGTTGGGCGTGTCGCCGTAGACCTTGTTGGTCGAGCAGAAGACGAAGGGCGCGTCGAGCGCGTGGGCGCGCGCCGCTTCGAGCAGGTTCAGCGTGCCGAGCGCATTTACGCCGAAGTCGGTGTGCGGCTCGCGCGCCGCCCAGTCGTGGGAGGGCTGCGCGGCGCAGTGGACGACGAGGCCGACCTCCCCGGGCGCGTCGCGAAAGGCGCGCTCGACGCCCTCGGCGTCGCGGATGTCGACGTCGAGCGTGCGGAACTCCGGGTGCTCGCGGGCGAGCCGGTCGGTCGTCCCCGCCGTCGAGGCCTCTTCGCCGAAGAAGCGGGCGCGCATGTCGTTCTCGATTCCGATCACGTCCCAGCCGGCCGCGATCAGGGCGCTCACGGACTCCGATCCGATCAGCCCGCCGGACCCGGTGACGATCGCCGTCGCCACCTCAGTCGCCCTTCCCGGGGCGTTCTCCGCCGCTCGTCTCGACACTCATTGCGTAGAAGTCGTACCGCAACTCGCCGCTCGGCCCGGTCAGCTCGAGCGTCTCGGCCTGCGGCGCCTGGGCGAACGGACCGGCGCCGACGAGGCGCGGAGACCCCCGCAGCAGCAGCCCATCGGCCGCGGTGCCGGGGATCAAGCGGTAGTTCCGGGTGCCGTTGACGACCGCCCGTCGCTCGACGGCCTTGTAGAGCAGCGCCCGGATCGCCTCCAGCCCGCCGACCTCGGCGCCGTGGATGCGCACGAACACCACCTCGCCCGGCCCCGGCGCCGGCACGTCGATGGTCTCCCCGTAGGCGGCGTCGACCGAGCCGATCTCGCGCGGCTCGCCGCAGCGGTTCGGGACGCGCTCGAGCAGGAGCCATCGGGGCGCCGCCTGCGCCGTCTCGAAGTTGCAGAGCGTGGCGACCGCCTGCGCGGGCGGATCCCAGCCGATGAAGCGCCCGTCGATCGTCCCCGGCACCGGTTGCCCGGTGGGCCCGCGGGGCACGGCGCGGAGGACCATCTCGGGTCCGTCGCCGGAGGCGATCGCCGCGGCGTTCAGCTCGTCGAGTCGCGTGGTGTAGGCGGTGTAGTTCTGGATCACAGGCAGCGGGTCCCAGTTGAGGTCGTAGACCCAGGCGGCGGTGATCTCGGACGGGTCGATCGAGACGCGGGCGTCGCCCATCTCCTCTCGCATCGACGCCGGCAGCGCGTAGACGAGGGCGATCGCGCTGCGCAACTCCTCGCTCCGGGCCTCGCGCTCGCCGCGGCTGGAAGAGGTTGACCCATTCGCGCCCGGCCGTGCGGACGTGGGAGATCGGGTCGAGGCGGTCGGCCATCTGCCGGGTGCCCATCGCGTTGCTCTGGAACGCCGCCGTGATCGCCCGCGGCCAGGAGCAGGACCGCGCCGGCGATTACGCCGACGCGCCAGCGCGCGCGCCACGGCAGGGCGATCCAGAGAATCAGGGCGGTGGCGAAGAAGAGCGCGATGTGCCCGACGTCGGAGCGGACGACCCCCTCCTTGAAGAGGGAGAACGCCGCCATCGCCATCGTCAGCGTCGCGGCGATCCGCGACCGGCGGTCGGGTTGGTCGCCGAGCGCCGCGGCGGCGATCAGCGCGAGCATCGTCACCAGCGCCGCGATCGGCCCGACGGTGTTGCGCAGGAACGAGCCCCCCATCGAGCATCGACATCGCCGCGCTGTAGCCCGAGATCACCTCGCGGCTGTTCCCGACGTAGTCGTCGAGGTTCGCCGAGCGGCTGGCCCGTTGCCAGCCAAAGGCCGATGAAGGCGACGACGAAGAGCCCGGCGAACGCAGCCCACTGCCACGGCCTCGCCCGGGCGCCGACGAGGGCGAGGGCGAACATCGCCAGCATCGGCGGCCCGGTCGAGAGCTTGAGCAGCATCTCGACGGCCGCGAAGAGGCCGCCGCCCATCGCGAGGACGCTCGTGGCGTGGGGCGGCGGGTCCCGACGCAGCGCGGCGAAGCAGAGCACGCCGCCGACCGCCAGGGCGACGTCGATCGTGGTCAGCAGCGCCAGTCCCGCGAAGGCGCCGAGGACCGCCACCCGGCCGCCGGCGATGCGCCGGAACGCCCAGACGAAGCCGATCGCGAGCGCGAGCCAGAGCAGCGAGTTCCAGACGAAGGCGATCGACGCCAGATCGACGTACCAGTTGACCGGATCGAAGAGGAAGCCCAGCGGGCCGTAGGTGAAGACGACCTCGGTGCCCCAGTCGAGGCCGTCGTGGGCGGCCATGTAGAGGCCGGCGCCCCATCCCGGGTCGAGTCCGGGCGCCGGGTAGCGGAACGCGATGCCCCACGTCGCGACCGCGACGAGGAGCCCGAGCGCCCAGCTCGAGGTCAGCCCCCGCCGCGCCCTATCGGCGGTCACGGTGATAGTCGCCGCGGCTCAGGTGGTGCTCGAGCCAGACGTAGAGGACGATGAACATGTAACGGCTGCCCATCTCCCGCATGGCGAGCTTCGACTCGCCGGAGGTGCGGTTCGTCCACGAGATCGGGATCACCCGGTAGCTGGAGCCGCGGACGATCGCCTTCAGCGGCAGCTCCACCGTCAGGTTGAAGTGGTGCGAGAGCAGCGGCTGGACCGACTCGATGACCTCGCGGCGGTACGCCTTGAACGCGTTCGTCGTGTCGTTGTATCCGTGGAGGAAGATCGCCCGGATGAACAGGTTCGCGAGCCGGTTGAAGATCAGCTTGATCCGCGGGTAGTCGCGGACCTTCCCCCCGCTCATGAAGCGCGACCCGAACGCGCAATCCCAGCCCTCCTCCAGCAACGCGTGGTAGCGACAGAGATCCGCGGGATCATCCGAGCTGTCGGCCATGAAGATCGCCACGGCATCGCCCGTGAAGGCGTCGAGCCCCGCCCGCACGGCCATCCCGAAGCCCGGCGGGTTCGGCGAGCGGTGGTAGCGGACTCGCGGATCGGCCGCGGCGGCCTCCTCGACGATCTCCCGCGTGCGATCGGTGCTGGCGTCGTCGACGACCAGCACCTCGTGCTCGATCCCGGCGTCCCCGAGCGCGCGGGTCACGCCCGCGATCGCCGCGGCGATCGATCCCTCCTCGTTGCGGGCGGGGATGACGACCGAGAGCTTCACGCCCGGCCCGTCTCGATCCCCAGCGCCGACGCGAGCCGCTCCTCGTCGGCGCGGATCCACTCGCCGATGTCTTTGAGGATCTCCTCGGCGCCGTGCTGCGGCCGCCAGTCGGTCCGTTCGAGCAGCGCCGCGCAGTCGGAGATGTAGACGGGGACGTCGCCGGGGCGGGTCTCGGCGACCGACCCGATCTCGACCGTGCGGCCGGTGATCTCGCGGCAGAGCTCCGTCGTCTCGGCCAGCGAGAGGCTGCACTCGCGCCCGCCGCCGACGTTGACGACGGCTCCGTCCCACGCCTCCGGCGCGACGACCTGCCGCTCGACGAGATCGACGAGGTCGGCGACGTGCAGCAGGTCGCGCACCTGCTTGCCGCTCCCGCCGAAGCCGATGTAGGAGAGCGGAAGGCCGAAGTGGTGGCTCAGCATCCAGTGCGTGAACACGCCCTGGTCGACCCTGCCCATCTGCCAGGGGCCGGCGATCACGCCACAGCGGTCGACGACCGCGCGCAGGCCGAAGGCCTCCCGGTACTCCTCGATCAGCAGCTCCGCCGCCAGCTTCGTCGTCCCGTAGAGGGTGCGGGCCCCGGCCAGCGGCACGTCCTCCGCGATCCCGGCCGGCGAGATGCCGGGCGTCTCCTGCTCGGCGGCGAGCTCGAAGCGCGTCGCCGTCTCCTCGAGCGCGGCGCCGTTGAGCGCCCGGAGCGGGTAGACGCGGCTGGTCGAGAGGAAGACGAAGTACGCGCCGCAGCGGCGGGCGAGCTCGAGGCAGTTGTAGGCGCCGGTCAGGTTGGTGTGCACGAGGTAGGAGCTGTCGCCGTCGACCCCGCTCATCACCGAGGGCTCGGCGGAGCACTCGATCAGGACGTCGGGCTCGGGCACCGCCGCGAGGTCGTCGGGGGAGCGGACGTCGCCCTGGGCGAAGCGCACGCCGGCGGCGTCGAGGCGCTCGAGGTTGAGCTCGGAGCCGCGGCGATAGAGGTTGTCGAGCGCGGTGACGCCCCAGTCGGGGTGACGCGAGGCGAGCGCGACGGCGAGGTTGGAGCCGACGAACCCGGCGCCGCCGGTGATGAGTACCTCTGCCACAGTCGCGGCAGGGTAGACGAGGACGATGGGGCGACGGCATGCATAATCCCGCGTCCATGCCGGGAGGGATCAACTACGAACGGCTCTACGAGTACCGCTTTCGCGACGTCGACCAGAGCGCGAAGGTCGCCGTGTGGAACGAGATCGCGCGGGACCTGCACGAGCGGCTCGGCCGGCCGCAGCGCGTCCTCGACCCCGCCGCCGGGAGCTGCGAGTTCATCAACGCCGTCCCGGCCGCCGAGCGCTGGGCGGTCGACCGGGTCTCCTTCGACGGCGTCGAGACCGCGCCCGGGACCAACCTCGTCATCGCCGACGTCATGGAGGCCGAGCTCCCGGCCGGCCACTTCGACGGCGCGCTCGTCTCGAACTTCCTCGAGCACCTCCCCGACCCCGACGCCGTCGCCGACTTCCTCGAGCGGCTCCGGGGCTGGATGGCCCCCGGCGGCCGCGTCGCGATCCTCGGCCCGAACATCCGCTACTGCGCCGACACCTATTGGGACTGCGCCGACCACTGGGTGGGCCTGACCCACGTCGCGATCGAGGAGCACCTCTACTCGGCCGGCTTCACCCCCCGTGTCACCCACCCGAAGTACCTCCCCTACTCCTTCCGCAGCGTCCTGCCGGCCTCGGCGGCGCTGACGCGCCTCTACCTGCGCACGCCGCCGGCTTGGCGCCTCCTCGGCAAGCAGTTCCTCGTCATCGCCGAGCGCTGAGCGCACCGGCGATCGCCCCGGGCCTGAGGTGCCGGGACGATGCCCTCCACCGCGATCGGCCTCGCCCGCCACGCTCGCCACGAAGAACGTGACGCCGCCGTTCTCGACGGTGTACGGGCGCAACGTGACGCTCCGCGTGGCCCGCGCCAACGCGCGAGCGATGATCCCGCGCGTGCTCGGGCTCATGGCGGACGGCCGGCTACGGCCCGAGCCCG
The DNA here is from genome assembly GCA_963823565.1 of uncultured Solirubrobacterales bacterium. GTDB lineage: Bacteria > Actinomycetota > Thermoleophilia > Solirubrobacterales > 70-9 > RHKX01. The sequence goes on from CAWGLR010000001.1 coordinate 701,274, forward strand.
TGACGACCCCGCTCGCGCCCGTCGACGAGGCCATCCAGGCGCTCGGCGTCCACATGCGGGGCGGGAGCACGAAGACGATCCTCGTCGACGCCTGAACCGACCAAGGGCTCCGACCGCGCCGGGTCCTGCCTGCATGCGTTCGCGCGACCCGACCGGAGCGGACGCGCAGTGGAGCATCCGGTCGGTTTAATCCCAGCGTGGCCGACCGCAAGGACATGGACTTCACGTACTCGCTGATCGACCGGATCTTCCGGCTCAGCCTCGGTGAGCTCGCCGACTTCAGCGGCGCCAAGTTCGACGGCGACTTCTCGCTGAGCCTCGAGGAGGCCCAGCGGCGCAAGCACGAGTACGTCGCCGAGGAGATCGGGATCGGCCCCGGGAGGCGAGTCCTCGACCTCGGCTGCGGCTGGGGGCCGCTGCTCGACTTCGCCAGGAGCCGGGGCGCCACCGGCGTCGGGGTGACCCTCTCCTCGGCGCAGGCCGCGGCCTGCCGCCGCCACGGTCTCGACGTCCGTCTCGCCGATGCTCGCGAGGTCGGCCGCGAGTCGCTGGGCGGGTTCGACGCGATCGCCAGCCTCGGCGCCTTCGAGCACTTCTGCTCCCCCGAGGAGCACGAGGCCGGGCTTCAGGATCGCGTCTACTCCGACCTCTTCGAGCGCGTCGCCGACCTGCTCCCCGACGGCGGCCGCTTCTACCTGCAGACGATGGTCTTCGGCGCGAACATGATCCCCGTCGAGGAGATCTCGATCGACGCCCCACGCGACTCCGACGCCTGGTACCTGGCGCTGCTCGGCCACCAGTTCCCGGGCTCGTTCCTGCCGTTCGGCCGCGAGCAGATCGCCGCCGCCGCGGAGCCGTCGTTCCGGCTCGTCGAGTGGAGCAGCGGCCGGCTCGACTACATCGAGACGATCAAGCGGTGGCGCGCCCGCTTCGCGGAGCCGAGCTTGCGCAAGACGCTGCTGAAGCTGCGGCTGGTCCCCCGCTGGCTGACCAGCTCGGACTTCCGACTCGCCTTCACCTCGGGGGTCAGCGCCAACGGCGTCTGCTTCGAGCGGGAGCTGCTCGATCACTACCGGCTGGTGTTCGAGCGTCTCCCCGCCGAGTGACGAGAAACGATCCCTGAGGGATCGTCAGACGTCGCTCGGCGCCGGAAGCGGGCCGAGCTCCGCGCCTCGCCATCTCGCAAGCGAGGCGAGGGCGCGGTGGATCGCGCCGTCGGCTCTCCGGCCCGGTTCGCGGTGGAGGGCGACGACGTGAAGGACCGGACTTCCCCGCCGACTCCAGCCGGAGGTCGGCGCGGGCGATCAGGCGCTCGCCGTGGAGGATCGGCAGCACGTAGTAGCCCCAGCGCCGCTTCCCCCTCGGCACGTAGATCTCGAGCCGGTGGTCGAAGCCGAAGAGCTCCGCGGCCCGGGCGCGGTCGCAGATCAGGTTGTCGAAGGGAGAGAGGGCGACGGTGCGGCGGCCGGGCTCGAGCGTGTGCGCGACCGCGACGGCCTCCCTCCTCCCCCACCACTCCCCCCGCAGCCCCTCGACCTCGATCCGGACGACGTGGCCCTCGTCCTCGAGGCGCTTCAGTGCCTCGCTCAGGCCGGGATAGCGCCGGCGGGTGAAATGGGCGGCGATGTGGGGCTCGCGGGCGACGCCGAGCATCCAGATGGCCCGCAGCGTCGCCAGCCGCACCACCTCCTCCTCCGCGAGCGGCTCGGCGTCGGCGTCGGCCAGCCGCCCCGGGGGGAGGCAGCGCTCCATCAGGTCCCAGCGGCGGCCGTTGCCGGCGCGGTCGCCGATGCCGACGTGCCCCTGCATCCAGAGGCGGTCGAGCATCCGCGCGATGTTCTGCCGCGAGGAGACCTCGTCGGTCCAGTGACCCCACTCCCACGCAACCTCGGCCCGGTCCTCGATCTCGCTCGCCGGCAGCGGGCCCGCGTCGCGCAGGGTCGAGAGCACGTGCTCGGCGAAGGTGGCGTTGTCGGCGAGCCAGCGACGGACGATCTCGCGCGACGGCGGCAGCCGGTCGAGATACGTCCGCATCGCCCAGCGGTGGATCGGCAGGTCGCCGACGTGACAGAGGCTCGCCTCGTGGCACCAGTAGTCGAACAGCGCGCGGTCGCGGTAGGCGGCGCGGGCGAGCTCGCGCTCGTGGGAGTCGTGGGTGCCGCCGCGCACCCGCGCCCGGAGCACGAGGAGCGGCGAGCGGGCGACGACGCCGACCGGGTCGAGCTGAAGGCAACCGATCCGGGCGACGACATCAGCGGCACCGAGGCCCGGCGGAGGGGGCAGCGCGAGGCCCTGCGCGTGCAGCGCCAGCCGGCGGGCGTGAGCGAGCGGGATCGTTCGCATCCCGCGGGATGCAAGCAGGCGCCGCGATCCCAGCCCGCCTCGGCCCCGAGTGTGTAGTCGCCGGTCGTCACGTTGAGGCCCTGACTCCAGGGCCGAATCGAAATCCCGCTCTCGCCGAATCGCGATCGACGGGCGCTCGCCGGATTCGAGGTGAGCTATCTCACACGTCCACGTGTTCCCTCGCAGCCCTGAATCCGGACTTGCATCGCGGCCCATATCGTGTCTACCTTCACGGAGGAAGGAGAGTGAGATGGCGAGAGGACGGGTGCACACCGTTCACCGCGACGGCCAACGGGTCAACGAGGTGGAGGGCTCGACCGGGGCGCCGTGGTCGAGCGACGAGGACCGGGAGCGCGCCGTCGAGCGCGGCCGCAACCTCGCCCGGCGCGCCGCAGCGTCCACGTGACCCACGGACGCGACGGCGAGGAAACCGACCGCGTCTACTACGGCCGCACCGAATGAGAGGAGACACGGCCGGTGCCCGGCGTCGGTCCGAATCGTCTCGAGGCCTCGCGCGGATGCGGGACCTGAGGTTAGGAGCCATCCCCGGACGGGCATAGGCTGGGTGCCTTGATCGGCCCCGCTCGCCTCCCGCTTCTCCGCCAGCTCCGGCAGGACCGGACCGGCCGAGGCGCGGCGGCCCAGTCACGCCGCTCAGCTTCGCTGCGGCCGCGGACCGAGGAGGCCGACGAGGTCGTCAAGTCGATCTGCCCCTACTGCGCGGTGGGGTGCGGCCAGCGCATCTTCGTCAAGGACGGCGAGATCACCCAGATCGAAGGCGACCCCGACAGCCCGATCTCGCGCGGCCGGCTGTGCCCCAAGGGGGCGGCCTCGCGCGGCCTGGTCCAGAGCCCGAGCCGGGAGTACAGGGTCAGATACCGCAGGCCGCACGCGTCCGACTGGGAGGACCTCGACCTCGAGCGGGCGATGGACATGATCGCCGACCGGGTCATCGCCTCCCGGCGCGCGGGGTGGGAGGACTTCGACGAGGAGCACAGGGCCCTGAACCGGACGATGGCCGTCGGCAGCCTCGGCGGGGCGACGCTGGACAACGAGGAGAACTACCTGATGAAGAAGCTCTTCACGGCCCTCGGAGTGGTCCAGATCGAGAACCAGGCCCGAATATGACACTCCTCCACCGTCCCCAGTCTGGGGACGTCGTTCGGTAGGGGTGGCGCAACCACCTTCCAGCAGGACCTGCAGAACTCCGACTGCATCCTGATCCAGGGGTCGAACATGGCCGAGTGCCATCCGGTCGGCTTCCAATGGGTGATGGAGGCGAAGGAGCGCGGCGCGAAGGTCATCCACGTCGACCCGCGGTTCACCAGGACGAGCGCGGTCGCCGACCTTCACGTGCCGATCCGCGCCGGCAGCGACATCGCGTTCCTCGGAGGGCTGATCAACCACGTCCTCGAGGGCGGCCACGAGTTCCGCGAGTACGTCGCCGCCTACACCAACGCGGCCACGATCATCAACGAGGACTTCCGGGACACGGAGGATCTCGACGGCCTCTTCAGCGGCTGGGACGAGAACGCCCGCAAGTACGACCTCGGCTCCTGGCAGTACGAGGGGATGCAGGCCTACGCGTCCGGCGACGACCGCAGCGCCGAGGAGATCAGCGGCGAGGAGGCCCATTACGCGCAGGGCTCGCGGCTCGAGCACGGCAATCCCCCTGCGACCGACTTCGACCTCGAGCACCCCCGCTGCGTCTTCCAGATCGTCAAACGGCACTTCAGCCGCTACACCCCGGAGAGGGTCGCCGAGATCTGCGGGGTCCCGGAGGAGAGCTTCCGCGAGGTCGCCGGCGCCCTGGTCGCGAACTCCGGGCGGGAGCGGACCACCGCGTTCGCCTACGCGGTCGGGTGGACCCATCAGACCGTGGGAGTCCAGTACATCCGCACGGCGGCGATCCTGCAGCTCCTGCTGGGAAACATCGGCCGGCCCGGCGGGGGGATCCTTGCGCTGCGCGGCCACGCCTCGATCCAGGGCTCGACCGACATCCCGACGCTCTACAACATCCTCCCCGGGTACCTGCCGATGCCGCATCCGCGCGATGACCCCTCACTGGACTCCTACATCGAGGCGCAGGAGTCGCAAACGGGCTTCTGGGGGCACATGGATGCCTACGCCACGAGCCTGATGAAGGCCTGGTTCGGCGACGAGGCCACCGCGGAGAACGGCTACCTGTGGGATCGGATGCCGCGCATCAACGGGGACCACTCCGCCTACGAGTCGACACTGCGGATGCTCGACGGCGGGCTCGAGGGCTACTTCCTGTTCGGCGAGAACCCCGCGGTGGGCTCGGCGAACTCGCGGCTGCACCGGCTGGCGATGGCGGAGCTCGACTGGCTCGTCGTCCGTGACCTCCAGGAGATCGAGAGCGCCACCTTCTGGAAGCAGGGCCCTGAGATCGAGAGCGGAGAGCTGAAGACGGAGGAGATCGGCACGGAGGTCTTCCTCCTCCCCGCCGCCTCCCACACCGAGAAGGACGGCAGCTTCACGAACACCCAGCGCCTGTTGCAGTGGCACCACAAGGCCGTCGAGCCGCAGGGCGACTGCCGCTCCGACCTCTGGTTCACCTACCAGCTCGGCCGCCGCATCCGCGAGAAGCTGCAGGACTCGAGCGACCCCCGCGACCAGCTGTTGCTCGCGCTCACCTGGGACTACCCGACCGAGGGGAAGCACGACGATCCCAGCGCCGAGGCCGTATTGCGTGAGATCGGCGGAATCGACCTGAACGAGGACGCCGCGCTGGGCGGATACACCGAGCTCAAGAACGACGGCAGCACCGCGTGTGGCTGCTGGATCTACTCAGGGTGCTACGAGGGAGAGGTCAACCAGACCGCGCGCCGCAGGCCGGGCTCGGAGCAGAGCTGGGTCGCCCCCGAGTGGGCGTGGGCGTGGCCGGCCAACCGGCGGCTGCTCTACAACCGCGCCTCCGCCGATCCGGAGGGCAAGCCGTGGTCGGAGCGCAAGGCCTACGTCTGGTGGGACGCGGAGGAGGGCGAGTGGACAGGCCACGACGTTCCCGACTTCGTCGCCGACATGCCGCCCGACCACGTCCCCGACGACGACGCCAAGGCCGAGAGGGCACTGCGCGGGGACGAGCCGTTCATCATGCAGTCCGATGGCCGCGGATGGCTGTTCGCGCCAGCCGGCATCGCCGACGGCCCGCTCCCGGCTCACTACGAGCCGTTCGAGTCGCCCACCGGCAACGCCCTCTATCCACGGCAGCGAGCGAATCCCGCGGTCGAGCTCCACGAGCGCGAGGGCAACGAGTACAACCCGTCCGGCGACGACCCCGGAGCCGAGGTCTTCCCGTTCGTGATGACCACCTATCGGCTGACCGAGCACCACACCGCCGGCGGCATGAGCCGGGCGGTGCCGCATCTGAACGAGCTCCAGCCCGAGTTCTTCTGCGAGGTCAGCCCCGAGCTCGCAGCCGAGCGCGAGCTCGAGCACGGCGACTGGGCGACGATCGTCAGCTCGCGGACGGCGATCGAGGCGCGGGTGATGGTGACCGAGCGGATCAGGCCACTCCAGGTGAACGGCCGGACCGTGCACCAGGTCGGCATGCCCTACCACTGGGGCTACGCCGCCGACGGCGGCGACAGCGCCAACGACCTGTTCTCGATCGCGCTCGATCCCAACGTCCACATCCAGCAGACGAAGGCGGCGACCTGCGACATCGTCCCCGGCCGCAGGCCACGCGGCGCCGACCTGCCGCGCTTCGTCGCCGAGTACCGGCGGCGGGCCGGCTCGGAGGCGGACGGATGAACGGGCGCGTGGCAGAGCTCCACCCGCCGGACGGGATCGAGACCTACGGCGCCGAGGCCGAGCCCCGACGCGGGTTCTTCACCGACACGAGCGTCTGCATCGGCTGCAAGGCCTGCGAGGTCGCCTGCAAGGAGTGGAACCACGTGCCGGCTGACGACCTCGGCTTCTCCGGCGACTCCTACGACAACAGCGGGACGCTCGGTGCCAACCGCTGGCGCCACGTGGCGTTCATCGAGCAGCGAGTGGAGGTCGGCGTCGAGCGCGCGGCACCGGACTCGTGGGTCGAGGAGGCGCAGCGACAGCAGCTCGTGGCGTCCGGCGTCGAGTCCGCGGCCGACGACGCCGGCTTCCGCTGGCTGATGAGCTCGGACGTCTGCAAGCACTGCACCGAGGCCGGCTGCCTCGACGGCTGCCCCACGGGATCGATCTTCCGCACCGAGTTTGGGACCGTCGTCGTGCAGGAGGACATCTGCAACGGCTGCGGATACTGCGTCACCGCCTGCCCCTACGGCGTCCTCACCCGGCGCGAGGACGACGGCCGCGTCTGGAAGTGCACCCTCTGCTACGACCGGCTCCAGGGCGACCTCGAGCCCGCCTGCGCCCAGGCCTGCCCTACCGACTCGATCCAGTTCGGCGTCGTGGACGAGTTGATCGAGCGGGCCGAGAAGCGCGTCGAGCACCTGCACGCACGCGGGATCACCGACGCGAGGCTCTACGGGGACGGCCCGAGCGACGGGGTCGGCGGCACCGGCGCCTTCTTCCTGCTGCTGGATGAGCCGGAGACCTACGGGCTCCCGCCCGACCCCGTCGTTCCCCGGCGGCACCTCGGCGAGGCCTGGCGGGCCGCGGGCGTCGCGGCGGCGGGGCTCGCCGCCGGGGTCCTCGCCTCCTTCCTCGGAGGCGGGCGATGAGCGAGGAGCGGATGGTCCCGAAGGAGCGGCCCGGCTCCTACCACGGCCGGCCCGTGATCGAGAAGCCGACCTGGACGTGGGAGGTGCCCTGGTACCTGTTCGCGGGCGGCCTCGCCGGCGGCTCGGCGGTCCTCGCCTTCACCGCGTCGGTCGCGGGGAACCGGCCGTTGGCCCGGCGCGCCTGGCTGATCTCCTTCGCGGGCATCGGGGCGAGCCCCGCGCTCTTGATCGCCGACCTCGGCCGGCCCGAGCGGTTCCTGAACATGCTTCGGGTCTTCAAGGTCACCTCGCCGATGAGCGTCGGCTCGTGGATCCTGGCGCTGAGCGGCGGCGCGATCACGCTTCCCGCCGCGGCCGCGGCCCTGGACCGGCGCTGGCCGCTTGCGAGGGCCGCGGAGCCGGTGGCGGCCGCCCTCGGCCTGCCGCTCGCGACCTACACGGGCGTCCTGCTCGCCAACAGCGTCATCCCGGTCTGGAGCGAGGCCCGCCGCGAGCTTCCCCTCGTCTTCGCAGCCGGCGCGGCCGCCAGCGCCGGCGCCGCGGCGGCGCTCGTCACCCCCGCCCGCCACGCCGGGCCGGCGCGGCGCCTGGCGATCGGGGCCGCCGCCGCCGAGCTCGCGACCGTCGGCATGATGGAGCGCCGTCTCGGCCGGACCGGCGATCCCTACCGCAGCGGCAGGCCGCACGCCTTCGGCCGCGCCGCCAAGGTCCTCGCCGGAACGGGCGCCGGGCTCCTGGCGGCCTCGCGGCGGCGCCCCCTGCGGCTCGCGGGCGCGGCGATGATCCTCGGCGGCGCGATCTGCGAGCGCTGGAGCGTCTACTCAGCCGGCTTTCCCTCGGCCGAGGATCCGGCCTACACGGTCGAGCTGCAGCGGACGCGCGCGGCGGTCGCCGCCGCCTGATCAGCCGGCGCCGGGCAGGACCTCGAGCCCGGCCGACGGGCCCGGGCGAGCGAGCTCACGGGCGAACCTCGATCCGGCCGGGCTCGCCTTCGAGGAGGCGGCCGACGACGGTCCCCCCCACCTCGTCCGCCCGCTCCGGATCGATCGCGACCAGCAGCCCGCCGGAGGTCATCGCGTCCGCGCAGAGGATCCGGCGGGGCTCGGGCACCTCGCTCGCGAACCGGGTGAACGCCGCGGCATGACGGGCGTTGCGGCGCGTCCCTCCCGCGACCGCGTCCTCGCGCTCTGCCAGCTCGAGCACCCCGTCGATCGCCGGCACCGCAGAGGCTTCGACGACGGCTGCGACCCCGCTGCCGAGCGCGAGCTCGTGCAGATGCCCGAGCAGCCCGAAGCCGGTCACGTCCGTGGCGGCGTGCGCCCCGGCCTCGAGTGCGGCTGACGCCGCGTCGGCGTTGAGGTTCGTCATCACCTCGACCGAGCGTGCCACGAGCTCGTCCCCCGCGAAGCCGCGCTTGGCCGCGGTCGAGACCAGTCCCGCGCCCAGCGGCTTGGTCAGGACCAGCGCGTCGCCGGCGCGCCCTCCCGCGTTCGTGAGCATGCGCTCGGGGTGGACGAGCCCGGTCACGGCCATGCCGTACTTGGGCTCGGCGTCCTCGATCGAATGCCCGCCGCCGACGACCGCCCCGGCGGCGTGCACCGCGTCCCGCCCGCCGCGGAGGATCTCCGCCAGCACCTCCCCGCCCAGCTCGTCGAGCGAGAAAGCGACGAGGTTGATCGCGAGGATCGGCGTACCGCCCATCGCGTAGACGTCGGAGAGCGCGTTGGTCGCCGCGATCCTGCCGAAGTCGTAGGGGTCGTCGACGATCGGCGTGAAGAAGTCGGCGGTGTGGACGACGGCCTGGTCGGGCCCGATCCGGTAGACGGCGGCGTCGTCGGATCCCTCCCGGCCGACCAGCAAGTCGGCGTCGTCCTCCGCCGGCAGCCCGGCCAGCACCTCCGCGAGCCGGTCCGGGGCGATCTTGCAGCCGCAGCCCGCGCCGTGGGAGAGCTCGGTGAGACGGACCGGCGGGGTGCTCATGCGAGCCGAGGGTACCCTCACCTCGTGGAGGCGAAGCGGGTCGAGGCGTTGCGGGGCCTGCCGGCCGTCGAGGCGCTCGCCGCCGACCTCCCGCAGCCCCGGCCGGTCGCCGTGGCGGCGGCCCGCGAGGCGGTCGCCGAGGTGCGGCGCGCGATCCTCGCCGGGGAGCGAGACGACGCGTCCGGGGTCCACGAGCTCGCCCGGGCCCGGGCCGCCGAGCTCGAGCGCGGCGGGCCCGTCACCGTCATCAACGCGACCGGCATCGTGCTCCACACCAACCTCGGGCGGGCGCCGCTCGCTCCGGCCGCGATCGACGCCGCGGTCGCCGTCGCGCGCGGCTACTCCAACCTCGAGTACGACCTCGCGGGCGGTGGCCGGGGAAGCCGCCACGCGCACGTCGAGGCCGAGCTCCGGGCGCTCACCGGTGCCGAGGCGGCGATCGCGGTCAACAACAACGCCGCCGCCGTGCTGCTCGCGCTGGCGGCGACCGCGCAGGGCCGGGAGGTCGTCGTCGGTCGCGATCAGCTGATCGAGATCGGCGGCTCGTTCCGGATCCCCGAGATCCTCGCCCAGTCGGGCGCCGCTCTGGTCGAGGTCGGGACAACCAACCGGGTCCGGGTGGAGGACTACGCGCAGGCGATCGGCCCTGAGACCGGCGCGCTGCTGCGGGTCCATCAGTCGAACTTCCGCACCGAGGGGTTCACCGGATCCGTCGAGCTCGGCGAGCTCTGCGAGCTCGGCGCGGAGCATGGGCTGCCGGTGATCGACGACCTCGGGTCCGGCGCCGTCGCGCCGATCGGGGACGAGCCGATCGTGCGGCGTTCGGTGGAGGCCGGCGCCGCGCTGACCTGCTTCTCGGCGGACAAGCTCCTCGGCGGCCCGCAGGCGGGGATCCTCGGCGGGACGGCCGCCGCCGTGGAGCGCTGCCGCAGCCATCCGCTCGCTCGCGCGGTCCGCCTCGACAAGCTCCAGATCGCCGCCCTGGCGGCCACGCTCCGGCTCCACCGGAACGGGCGAGCAGGCGAGGTCCCCGCGCTGGCGATGCTCGACGCGAGCGAGGAGGAGCTAGCGGCCCGGGCGCGGCTCCTCGCCGAGCGCATCGGCCCGGCGGCGCGGGTCGAGCGGACGCACTCCCGGCCGGGCGGCGGGACGCTTCCGACCGCGCTCCTGCCGGGCCCGGCGTGCGTGGTCGCGCGGGACGGGAGCGGCGCGGACGAACTCGCAGCGTCGCTGCGTCGCGCCGACCCGCCCGTGGTGGCCCGGATCGAGGATGGCGCCGTCGTGCTCGACCCGCGGACGATGAGCGACGAGGAGGCGCGCGTGGCGGCGGATGCGGTCCGAGATGCCCTCGCCTGAGCGGGAGCTGGTGCTCGGGACCGCCGGGCACATCGACCACGGGAAGACGGCGCTGGTCGAGGCGCTGACCGGCACGAACACCGACCGGCTCGCCGAGGAGCGCCGCCGCGGGATCTCCATCGAGCTCGGGTTCGCCCGGCTCGGCCTTCCGGGCGGTCGCAGCGTCGGCGTCGTCGACGTCCCCGGACACCGGCGGCTGGTGCGGGCGATGGTCGCCGGCGCCAGCGGGATCGACATGTTCCTGCTCGTCGTCGCCGCGGACGACGGCGTGATGCCGCAGACGCGAGAGCACTGGACGGCGCTGCGCGCGCTCGGCATCGAGCGCGGCGTGGTCGCGCTGACGAAGGTCGACGTCGCCGCGCCCGAGGCGATCGCCCTCGCGACCGAGGAGGTGACCGAGCTCGCTCCGGGCGCTCCGCTGGCGCGGGTCAGCTCGCGGACCGGCGAGGGCCTCGACGAGCTGCTGGCGACGCTGGCGCGGGTCGCCGACGCGGCCGCGGCGGAACCGCGATCGATGGCGGAGGGCCCGGGGGTCATGCACCTCGACCGCGTCTTCTCCCTGCGCGGCATCGGCACCGTGGTGACCGGCACGCTCAGGCGCGGCATGCTGGCGGCCGGCGAGTCCGTGCGGGTGCTGCCGATCGACCGGATCGCTCGCATCCGCAGCGTCCAGGTCCACGACCGGCCGGTGGGCCTCGCCGTCGCCGGCCAGCGCGTCGCCCTCAACCTCGTCGGGGTCGGCCGCCGGCAGGTCGGGCGCGGCGACGTCGTCGCCTCCCCGAGCGCGTCGGTCGGCCTCAGCTACCGGCTCGACGTGCTCCTCGACCACGGCGGCGAGCGGGCGGGCGAGCGGGTGCAGGTTCACGCCGGCACCCGGCAGGCTCCCGGGCGCCTCGTGCCGCTCGGCGACGACTTCGCCCAGATCCGCCTCGAGGCGCCACTCGTCGCCGAGCCCGCCGACCGCGTCGTCATTCGCAGGATCGCTCCGCCGGACACCCTCGGCGGCGGGGTCGTCCTCGATCCCGCACCCCGCCGGCATGGGCCCGGGGCGGCCACGGACAGGCTCCGAGCGCTCGTCGCGGCCTCCGCGGAGGAGGTGGTCGGATCCGCGCTGGCCGACGCGCCGGGCGGCCTGCCCGCCGATCCCGCCGCCTGGGGAGAGGTCCCCGTGCTCGGCTACATCCTCGCGCGGTTCGGGGCGCCGCGCCTGCGGGAGACGGTCGCCGGGCTCGTCGACGCCGGGAAGGCGACGGTCCGCGGCGCGACCCTGGTCCCCGCAAGCGCCGCCGAGCAGGTCGCGGAACCGCGGGACGCGCCGGCCCTCGGCCCGGTCGCGGTGCGCGTCCTGCGCGAGCTCAACGCCGACGGGCTTCAGCCCAGGGGCGCGGCCGCGCTCGCCGACTCGCTCGGCCGGCCCCGGGAGGAGGTCGAGGAGGCGCTGAGCGCGCTCGCCGCCACGGGCCACGTCGTCGCGCTGCGCGGCGGCGTCACCTACCCCCGGGAACGGCTCGACCGGATCGGCGAGCTCGTCGCGGGGCTCGCGGCCGAGCGCGGCTCCATCGGCCTCGCCGAGCTCCGCGACGCGCTGCGCATCAGCCGCAAGTACTCGCAGGCCATCCTCGAGCAGCTCGATGCCACCGGGGTGACGGTCCGCCACGGCGATCGGCACGTCCTCCGGCGGCCGGCCGAGACCGCGGCGCCGTCCAGCGGCTAGGCTCGGCGCGGGGCGGCAGGGGTCTGGTGGCCCGTCCGGCCTTCAAAGCCGGCAGGGCGGTGCAGCCCACCGCTTGGAAGGTTCGATTCCTTCGCCGCCTCGTCGGCCGGTCAGTCGTGGATCTCGACCGGGGCTCCGAGCGGAGCGGCGTCGATCAGCGCGTGGAGGTCGTCGTCGGAGCTGCGGACGCAGCCGGTCGAGGTGGCCTGGCCCAGCGCCGAGGTGGTCCCGTGGATCGCCATGCGGTTGCCGCCGCTCCAGCCGGCGGGCAGGTTCGGCTGCGTCGCCGTGATCGGCAGCGCGCAACAGCCGTAGACGGGGTTCAGCCCCGAGGTCAGCTCGTCGGTGATCGCGAAGGTCCCGGTCGGCGTCGGCGTGTCCGGCGCGCCGATCCCGATCGTCCACTCGCGCTCGACCTTGCCGTCGCGGAGGAGGCGGGCGGTCATCGAGGAGAGGTCGACCTCGACCTTCTGCGCGACCGAGTCGACCGCGAAGGCCTCGCCGCCGAGCTTGACCCAGCCGAGCTCGCCATTGGGCAGCTTCTCGGTCGGCACGCCGGCCCAGTTGCCCTTCCGCTCGAGGACCGTCAGCACCGTCGGCGACCCCCACTCGGTCGTGTCGCCGAGGGTGACCACCGGCTTGCCGCCGGGGTGGGAGTAGAGGTCCACCTGCGCCCCGGACCGAACCTCGAGGATCGGCGTCCCCTTCTCCGGCAGCTGGACAAGCGGGTTCTCGCGGCCGGCCGGCTCCCGATCGGCGACGAGCTCGATCCGCGGCGCCGCCTGGGCGGCCCCGGCGGTCGCCGTCCCCGCTACCTGGAGCGTCGACCCCTCGCCGCGGGAGATCTGCACCGACAGCCCGGCGAGCACCATCAGCGCCATCGCGGCGACGGCCACGAGGGTGCGAGTCAGCCGCGGAGAGAGCTCGGTCGCCATGCCCTCACTGTCGGAGCCTCATCCGATCGGTTGAGGGACCGAGCGTCGCGCCGGACGCGAGTCCAGGCGGCGGAGAGCGTGGTTCAGGCAGTGAGGGGAGGCAGGTGGCCGGTCCGGAGGGAGCCGGATGTACCGATCCGGACGTATCCGGTCCGGATCGGTACACCGAGCCCTCCCCCGCCCCCCTCCCTACACACCCTTTGCCCGCCGGGAATGAACCGGTCGGACCATGGGGCCGGTGGGGGGAGGCGTCCGACCGAAGTCCCCCTCCGAGGGAGGGCGCTTCCCCCCGGCGGCCCCCACCCAGCCCTGCGAGCTCCCTACTCGCCCGTCAGCGTCCGTACCAGCTCGCGATCCTCGGCCGACATCCCCGCGATCGGCTGGCCGTCCCAGGCGATGTCGTCGGCCATCGCCGCCAGCAGCGCCCGGCGGTGGCGGAGGTTGAGGCGGGCGTGATGGCCGAGCGTGAGCAGCGCGTAGAGGTTCGGCAGCTCGTCGTGCCAGCCGCGGTCGGAGCCGCGGATCTCGAGGAGGTCGTGGATCGAGCGCGGCCACTCGCTCGGGGACTCGGTGAACATCTGCCCGAACACCGCGAAGTCGAGCTGAGCGGTGCGCTCGGCGGGCACGAGGACGGGGTCGGCCGGCTCGTCGCTAGCGGCGGCGGCGAGCCCGGCGGCCATCTCCTCGGGGAGCATCAGCAGGGCGCCGTCGGTCGCCCGCGGGTTGCACTCGATCACGCTCAGCCCGGTCGGCGAGACGACGAAGTCGAGCGACATCTGCCCGGTGTAGCCGAGCTCGCGCCCGAGGGCCTCGACGATCGGCAGAGTCGGCTCCGGGTCGACGGTCGTGAAGCTGATGCCGGTCGAGTGCTGCCACTGCCGCGGCGCGCGGTAGCAGAGGTGAGTGAGCACGCGCCCCTCGCGGAGGGTGCTGTAGGTGCACTGCATCGGCCCCTCGACGTAGGGCTGGACGAGCCACGGTTGCGCCTCGCTGGGGTTCACGTCCTCGATCCTCGTGTGGTCCGCGAGCGGCCCGGTGTTGGTGAGCAGGGCCACCCCGCCGCGCGAGAAGCAGGCGCGGGCGAACCACTGCGGCCAGCGGCCGATCGCCTCCCGCAGCTCCTCGGGCGAGCGGACGACGACCGTCTCGGGCAGCGGCAGGCCGAGCTTCTGCGCGATCGTCGTGAAGCTCGCCTTGTCGTGGAGGCGCGCCAGCGTCGCGAACGGCGGCGTGTACAGCTCGGTCACCTCGTCGAGCCGGTCGCGTCGGGTCGCGAGGTAGAAGGCCTCCTCGAACGCGGGAACGACCCGGTCGATCGAGCGCTCCTCGGCGAAGCGCTCGACGTCGGCGACGAAGCGCTCGGTCTCGGTGGCGGGTGGCGCGGTCACCAGGTGGCCGGCGACGTAGCGGCTGTGGCTTCCCGAGGCGACCTGGTAGGCGTCGGCCGCGTAGACCTCGTGGCCGGCGGAGGTGAGCCCGCGGATCAGCGCCAGCGAGAACGGCAGTCGCGAGCTCGTCAGCAGGATTCGCACGGGGCCACTCTCCCCGATGAAGCGGCGGCGCGCCGACCTCGGCTTCGCGGCAACATCCCGGGCCATGCCCGCCGAGGTCGTCAGGGTCGGCCGCCGCCGCATCGAGATCACCCACCCGGACAAGCTCCTGTTCCGGGATCCCGACCTGACCAAGCTCGACCTCGCCCGCCACTACGAGCGCGTCGCCGAGGCGATGCTCCCCCACGTCCGCGGCCGCCCGCTCGCGCTGGAGGTCTTCCCGCGCGGGATCGGCCAGCGCGGCTACTTCGTGAAGGCGGCACCCGACCACTTCCCGGAGTGGATCGCTCGGGTCGAGGTGGACAAGCGGGGCGGCACGCTGACCCAGGTGACCGCCGAGAACGCGGCGACGATCGTCTACCTCGCTTCCCAGAACGTGATCACCCCGCACATCTGGCTGTCCCGCGCCGACCGCCCGCGGCAGCCGGACCGGCTGATCGTGGACCTCGACCCCAACCCCGGCGTCACCTTCACCGCAATCCGCGCCGCCGCGCGGGCGGCCGGCGAGCGGCTCCGCGACGCCGGGCTCGTCCCCTTCGCGATGGTCACCGGCTCACGTGGCGTCCACGTCGTCTGCCCGATCCGGCGCGGCCACGACTTCGGCGACGTCCACTCCTACGCCCGCTCGGTCGCCGAGGCGATGGTCGCCGAAGACCCCAAGCGCCTCACCCTCGAGTGGCACCGCGACGAGCGCGGCGAGCGGATCTACGTCGACGTCAACCGGATCGCCTACGCCCAGCACGGCGTCGCCCCCTACGGCGTCCGCCCGCGCCCCCGCGCCCCGGTGGCGATGCCGATCCACTGGGAAGAGCTCGCCGACCGCAGGTTGAAGCCCGATCGCTGGACGATCGCCGACGCCGGCGACCGCCTCGAGTCGGAGGGCGACGCCTGGAAGGGGATCGGGCGGCATGCCCGGGCGCTGCCGGCGGACCGGCGGGCGAAGCGGGGTCGCAGCTAGGCACGACCATCAGCGAGCGGGCGTGGGGGTCGCGACGGGCCGCCCCCTCCCCCGCCGACCGGCGTCCCTACCCCCGCTCGCGCCGCTTCCGCGCGGCCTCGTCGAGCCCGCGAAGGACCTCGACCGTCGTCTCCCAGTCCATGCACTTGTCGGTGACCGACTGGCCGTACACGAGCTCGCCACCGAGCTTCTGGTTGCCGCCGAGCAGGAAGGACTCGAGCATGACGCCGACGATGCCTTCGTTCCCGGCGGCGACCTGCTCGGCGATGGCGGCGGCGACCTCGGGCTGGCGCTCGTGGTCCTTGCGGCTGTTGTCGTGGGAGGCGTCGACGATCACGCGCTCGGGAAGGCCGACCTCGCGGAGCCCCTCGAGGGCCGTCGCGACGGACCCGGCGTCGTAGTTGGTCGCCTCGCGGCCGCCGCGGAGGATGACGTGGCAGTCGGGGTTGCCGGCGGTCTGGAGGATCGCCGAGCCGCCGCCGATCTCGATGCCGGGGAAGTAGTGGCTCGCGGCGGCGGCGCGAACGGCGTCGACCGCGACGCCGACGTTGCCATCGGTGCGGTTCTTGAAGCCGACCGGCATCGACAGCCCCGAGGCGAGCTGGCGATGGGTCTGGCTCTCGGTGGTGCGGGCTCCGATCGCGCCCCAGGCGACGGTGTCGGCGATGTACTGCGGGGTGATCGGATCGAGGAACTCGCAGCCGATCGGCAGCCCGAGGTCGAGCACCCGGAGCAGCAGGTCGCGCGCCATCCGCATCCCCTGGTTGACGTCGCCCGAGTCGTCGAGGCGCGGATCGTTGATCAAGCCCTTCCACCCGGTGGTCGTCCGCGGCTTCTCGAAGTACACGCGCATGACGACCAGCAGGTCGGGAAGCTCCGCGACGAGCGCGGCGAGCCGCTCGGCGTAGTCGAGGGCGGCCTTCGGATCGTGGACGCTGCAGGGCCCGACAACCACCATCAGCCGCGGGTCCTCGCGGTCGAGCACGCGCTTGACGTCCTCGCGGTAGCGGACGACGTCGTCGGCGCGCTCGGGCGGCAGCGGGTGCTCGTGCAGCAGCAGCGCCGGGGTCGCCAGCGGCACGGTCTGCTCGATCCTGCGGTCGTGAAGGGATGGCCCGGTGCCGGGCACGCTCGTCGTCATCGCCGGAATTGTCGCATTCGGCTCGCGGCCGGGCGGCCGGCGGGGCCGTTCCGGGCGGCCCGCTGCTTCCACCGCGGCTGAGCGGGCATCCCCCACCTCAGCTCGCCCGCATCGACGCGCTGGACCGCGGCGAGGATGGCCGTACGGGGCCGCACCCCGACACCTTCGCGATGGCCCCCCCGGACTGAGGGGCCGATTCAGGCGGTCTCGGCCGCAGCGCCCTCGGCGGTCGGCACCTCGTCTTCGGCGGGCGCCTCCCCGAGCTCGGGCTGGATGCGCTCGACGCGAACGTGCTGCACCGAGCGCAGACGCGAGACGCGGACGAGGATCTCGCCCTCGAAGCGGCTCTCGGCCGCGATCCGCTCGCGCGCCTGATCGCGCTCGTGCTGCGACATCCCGCAGGCCTCGAGGAACTCGGAGACCTCCTCGGGCCGGTAGTCGCGCTCGATCAGGAGCGTCTCGACGCTGAAGGGCTCCACGCCCTCGTGCGCGGGTACCCGCAGCCGGCAGGCGGTGAGGTCGTCGCGGCCCGGCAGGGCCGCGAGCAGCTCCTCGGGATCGCGGTGCGCCTCGATCAGCTCCAGCAGGCCCCTGCGGCCGACCAGCTCCCCCTCCCCCTCCGGGCGCGCCTCGAGGAGCCCGTCGGAGAAGAACCAGAGGTCGGCCTCGCCGCCCAGCGCGAGCATCGTCTGCCGGCACCCGGAGGCGCCCGCGACGGCGATCGGCGGCGAGTTCAGGGCCTCGACGGGCTCGAAGTCCTCGGGACCCAGCACGATCGGATGGGGGTGGCCGGCCGAGGCGTAGAGCAGCCTCCCGGTCGAGCGGTCGAACGTCGCCGCCACCGCGGTCGCGAACTCGCCGTCGCCGGCGAGGTCGGCCCGCAGCGCGCGATCGGCCAGGCGCAGCGCCAGCCGCGGCTCCAGCCCGGCCTCCAGGTACGCCCGGATCGTGTATCGGACGACGCCCGTTCGCGGCACCGCGTCGCGGCCGTGGCCGGCGACGTCGCCGACCACGACGCCGATCGTGTCGCGGTCGATCCGGAAGACGTCGTGGAAGTCGCCGCCCGCCGCCGGACCGGTGGCCGGCCGGTAGGCGACCGCCACGCCGACGCCGCCGATCGACGGCGGCAGGTCCGGCACGAGCGCCGCCTGGAGAACGCCCACGTCCTCCTGCAGGGCCCGCCGCTGCAGCGTCAACCGCTTCGTCGCCCGCGCGAACCACGCCGAACGGCCGGTCATCAGCAGCCCGAGCACCGCGAGCCCGATCAGGCCGACGAGGATCCCGCTCGGCAGCTCGGAGATGACGTCGCCGATCCGCGTCGCAAGGGTCGGATCCTGCGCGTCGCCGCCGCCTCCGCCGCCCTTCGCGCCGCCGCCCTTCGCGCCGCCGTCGTTCGCGCCGCCGCCGTCGTTCGCGCCGCCGGCCGCCGTGCCGGCCGCGCCCGCCGCGCCGGCGCCGTTGCCGCCGGCGCCGCCGCCGTTGCCGCCCTGGCCATCGCCGCCCCCGTTCGCGTTCGAGGCCGGATCGCCGCCCGTCGGCGCCGGAGAGTTGGTCCCCCCTCCGGGGTCGCTCCCGCCGGCCGGCTCGGTCGGAGCGGTCGGGGTGCCGGGATCGGTCGGGGTGGCCGGAGCCGGGCTTCCGCCCTGGTCGGGGATCACCTGCGGAACCACCTGGTCGAGGGTCTCGCCGACGCCGCCGACGTCGGGGACCGTCACCTCGGGAACGTTCACCTGGGGACCGGGCACGGTGGGGACCTGAACGCTGACTCCCGGGACGTCGTTGCTGCCGGGAAGGTTCACGCCCCCGACGCCGACGCCGATGCCGAATGCGGGGGGCGCCGCGAGCAGGCAGGAGCCCACCGCTGCCAGCAGCGCCCGCCTGGGCGTGAGGGGCCCCCTCGTGCTCATGCCGGTTGCTTCGCCCGTGCCGCTGCTCAACTTGAGGGTTTTCCGCCTCAGCCGTCGAAAGTCGTAGGGTGCGCAGCGGTAAGAGCCGATCGAGGGGGAAGGCCATGGCGTCCATCAGAGTCGAGAGGGGCTCAGGGGGATGCGTAGTCGTGGCCGAGGGAGACCTCGATATGACCATCACCGGGGAGCTGGAGGCGGCGCTCGAGGAGGCATCTGCGGAGGCGCCGAAGGTGGTCATGGACCTCGCGGCGACATCGTTGCTCGACTCCCGCGCGATCGGCGTCCTGCTCTCCTGGAACGACCGGCTTCAGCGGATCGACGGCGGCCTCGCGATCGTCGGCGCCGGGCCTGATGTGCGGCGGCTCTTCTCGACGATCGGGCTCGAGCGGGAGTTCCGCTTCTTCCCCACCCGCAGCGACGCGCTGCAGGATTAGCGCACGGCGGTCAAGAACCGCGCCCACGGGCCGATAGGGACCACATGACGGGCCGACCCGAGCCCAGCGCTCACGCACCTCGCCCGGAGCGCCGCAAGCGCGCGCGCCGCGGCACCGACGTCCGGCTTCCCGAGCCCGCGCAGCGCCCGGCCGCCGAGGCGAAGGGCCGCCGCAGCGCCGCCGCGACCTCGGCGATCCCCGCCGCGCTGGTCGCGGGCTGGGCCGTCGCCCGGATCGCGAGCGGTGCCGGTGTCGCCGTGCCCCTCGTGGCCCTCTCGCTGACCGTGGTCTGGCTGCTGCTCACCTTCCCGTGGGCCCACGGCGGCCAGTCCGGCTCGGGCTTTGCGGGGATCGGCCGGATGCTCAAGGTGCGCTCGGTCCGCCGCGCGCTCGAGCGCGACGAGCTCGAGCTCCATTACCAGCCGCAGATCGACCTCGCGACCGGCCGGCCCTTCGGCGTCGAGGCGCTGCTGCGCTGGCGTCGCGGCGAGACCATGGTGCCTCCCGGCGACTTCCTCCCCGCCGTCGAAGCCAGCGACCTGATCGTTCCGGTGACCGAGCGGGTGCTGGAGATGGCGATCGCGCAGGCGGGCGAGTGGCGGCGCGGCGGTCGCGACCTCCGCGTTGCGATCAACCTCTCGGCGGCGAACCTGCGCGACTTCAGGGTCGTCGAGCAGGTCCGCCGCGCGCTCGACGCCAACGGCGTCCCGCCCGACGGCATCGCGCTCGAGGTGACGGAGACGACGGTCCTCGACAACCCCGAGCAGACCCGGGCGGTCCTCGACTCGCTCGACGAGCTCGGCGTGCCGATCTCGATCGACGACTTCGGAGCCGGCTACTCGTCGCTGCTGTGGCTGCGGATCTTCCCGGTCGACGAGGTGAAGATCGACCGCAGCTTCGTCTCCCAGCTCTCCGGTGAAGGGCGCGCCTTCGTCGCCGGGGTGGTGCGGCTTGCGCGCGACCTCTCGATGGGGGTGGTCGCCGAGGGGGTCGAGACACGTGAGGCCCTCGAGGAGCTCCACTCGCTCGGGTGCGAGTCCGGGCAGGGCTGGCTCTTCGCCCGGGCGATGCCGGCGGACGAGGTCGCCGCCTGGATCGACGAGCACGCCGAGACGGACTGGGGACGCCGCGAGACCGGTATCTCGATCGACCCGCGGTATGAGGAGATCGCCGCTGCGCGGGAGATGGTCGAGAGCCGGGCCCAGGCCGCCGGGCTGTCCGACTCCGACGTCTGGGACGTGCGGGTGGCGGTCACCGAGGCACTGGCGAACGCGATCGAGCACGGAGCCCGCTCGGAGGACGGGCGGATCCACGTGACCGTGACCGAGGACCGCGACGAGCTCCGGCTCGAGATCCAGGGCGGCGGGCGCAACGGCGGGCCTCCCGCGCCGGGGGGGGTACGCGAGCGCGGGCGCGGGATCGCGATGATGAGCGGCACGATGGACTCCGTCCACCTCGCCCACGACGAGGACCAGAACCTGATCCGGCTCGCGAAGCGGCTACGTCGCGCTGAGGCCGAGCGCCCGGCCGACTAGCGGCCCAGCGTTCGCAGGAACTCCCGCGCCGCGAGGGGAACGCCGGCGATCAGGCCCCGGACCTCGAGCAGGCCGGCGCGCAGCTCGGGATCCCCGAACTCCGCCGGCAGCATCGAGTCCTGAAGCTCCGAGACCCTGCCGTCGGCGGCGTTGACGGCCTCCGTCGCACGTTCGACGAACGCCTTCGCGCCCTGGGAGGTGCGCCCGGCCGGGGGCTGCTCGAACCGGCGCTCGGGGAAGCCGCGCGAGCGGGCGAAGCCGGCGTGGGCGCGCATCGCCCGCCCGTAGGCGCGCTGCACCGGTCCGTAGAGCCCCTCCTCCAGCCGGTCCGCGGCGGTGACCGAGACCGCCTCGTAGGCCGCGCCGAGGCATGCGAGCGCCAATGCGAGCGACTCGACCGCCTCGCCGAGGTCGTCGAGGATCTGCTCCTGGGCCTCCCGCGTGCCGATCGCCATCGCCCGAGGTTATTCGGGCGACGGCGATCCGCGATCCGCGACTACTTGACGGTGATCGTGCCCTCCATGCCCGCCTCGCGGTGTCCGGGGACCGAGCAGTAGAACGTGTAGGTCCCGGGCTGGAGGTCGGCGGTGGTCGAGGTCTTGCCGGCCGTGATCGTGTCGGTCCCGGCGACGTCCTCGCCGCTGGAGTCCTCGATCTCGACGTTGTGCGGGGTCGAGGACGGGTTCTCGAACTCGATCGTGTCGTTGCCGGCCTTCGCGCTCACCTCGCTCTGCGTGAACGCGAGGTCGCCGTTGGGATCGGCCTCGATCTGCACGGTCGCGCCCTCGCCGCTCGAGGCGGCCGTCGACGTGCTCGCCGACTCCTCCGAGCTCGTGGTCGCCGCCGGGGTAGAGGATGTGGAGTCCTCGTCGTCCCCGCACGCCGCCAGGCCGGCGCCGGCGAGCGCCACCGTGGCGATCAGCGCCGGGATCTTCATGGATCGCATCTTCGATGCTCCTTCCAGTCGCATTGGTCCGCCCGCCACGATCGATCGGGGCGGGCGAGAGCGCAATTGGACCTTGGTCCTAGGACCCCTCGGCCTCGCCCGGCGCGGGTAGCGGCTGGCCGAGGCCGGCGGCCGCGCGCGCCTCCTCCCAGCTCGTGAAGGCTCGACCCTCGACGACCTGGCCGCCCGCGACCGCGAAAGTCCAGCCGACCATCACCGAGAAGTCGGTTCCGGCGCGGGTGTCGTGGACGACGCCGAGGACGACGATCCAGCCCGTCCCGCCGATGATCTCGGCGACGTCGATGCGCAGGTGCTCCAGCCGCGGTCCGAACTGCTCGAACCACGCGCGGATCGCTCGCTCCCCCCTGAGCGTCCCTCCCGAGCTCCAGACGGTCGGCAACCACTGCGCGTCGGGATGGATGCGCGCCATCGCGCCGTCGAGGTCGCCTGCCGGGCCCGGGGACGGAGGGCGGCGCGGGCGAGAACGGCGACCGCGGCGGTCCCCATCAGGCCGTAGTAGAGCCAGTCCGAAAGCTCCCTCGTGTCCCGGCCGCCGACGAGCGTCACGACCTCGAGCAGCAGGACCCCCGCCCAGACGATGCTCAGGGCGATCAGCGTCCCGCCGTAGGTTGAGCGCATCCTGCGCCGCGTGTCCAAGGGGTCGGATCCCTCCGATCGTCCCGGAGCTCGTGGGGCTATTGAGTCGGTGGCCGCGAAGCGTTCCGCCAGTCCTCCGCGCGTTGCGACCGTCTGACCTCGTCCCCATCGGCATATGGCCGGCGTGGCTTGAGGTCCGGCGCGGGGCTCCCGTCGCCGTCCGGATCAGCTCGGGTGCGCATGCAGCGCGATCACCCGGTCGCCGGGCTCGAGCTCGTCGCACCGCGGGTCCCCGAACGGGATCAGCTCGCCGTCGCGCCGGACCGCGACCATCGGTCCCCACTCCGCGCCCGCTCGGCAGAGCTCGCTCCTCCCGGCCCGACCTCGTGCTGGCGGATGTCGAGCCCCTCACCGATCGAGAGCATGTCGCTGATCGCCTCGGCGATCCCGGGGGTATGGGTCGCCATCCCGAGGAGCCGGCCGGCGGCCGCCGAGCTGCTGACGACGCTGTCGGCGCCGCTCTGCTCGAGCAGGTGCACGTTCTCGTCCTCCCGCGCGGCGGCGACGATGTCCGCCCGGGGGCCGAGCTCCCTCGCCGTCAGCGTCGTCAGCACCGCCGAGTCGTCGCGATTGACCGCGATCACGACCGCCCGCGCATCCGCGATCCCGGCCTCCGCGAGCACCTCCTGCTGGGTCGCGTCGCCGGCGATCGCCGCATGCCCAGAGCCGGTCGCGTGCGCCCGCGCCTCGGCGCGGGGATCGATCACGACGATGCTCGCCGGATCGGCTCCCTGCCCGACGAGGGTGGCGGCGGCGGCGCGGCCCTTGGTGCCGTAGCCGCAGACGATCGTGTGGTCCTTCAGCTTCTTCCTCCAGCGCGAGATGCGATAGGCGGTGCGGGTTCGCTCTGCCAGTATCTCCAACGTCGTCCCGACGAGGACGATCAGGAAGAGGACGCGGGCCGGGGTGACGACGAGCGTCGTGACCAGCCGGGTCCCGTCGGTCACCGGCCGGACGTCGCCGTAGCCGGTCGTCGTGATGCTCACGGTCGAGTAGTAGAAGGCGTCGAGGAGGCTGACCGTCGTCGTCCTCCGGATCGACGTATCCGTCGCGGCCGATGTAGGTGAGCCCGGCGACGAGGACGATGAGCGAGAGGGCCAGCAGCACCCGCGCCCCGATCTTGCGGAGCGGGCTCGGCTCGCCGCCGGGCAGGGAGATCAGCGAGTCATCCATTCGCCGCTGATCCTAGGCGGGGCCGCCGGCACCCCGCCGCGGAGCTAGTCGCGGTTGGAGATGATCAGCCCGTCCGGGAGCGCTCGCGCACGGAGGCGAGCCGGGCGGCCGCCTCGGCCGCGAACGTGCCCGATCGCCCACGCTGCTGCTCGGCGAACCCGAGCAGGTTGCGCTCGGCGAGCCACGGCTCCATTCGCTCCTTGATGCGCTCGAAAGTCGCGCCGATCGCCGCCTCCAGGTCGGGGCTCATGACCGGACCGATCGCGTCGAGCAGGTACGGCTCCGCGACGGCGTCGAGGGCGCCGTGGCTCGCGTCGGAGCGCGCGCTCGAATGAGGTGACGATCGCTTCCGCGCCGGAGGTCACCGCCTCGAGCGAGCGCGCCTCAAACGGCCGCGGCCCCGCCCTCCGCACGGGAGGAGCGGGGCCGCGGGGCGAGCTCGGGCCGGATCAGCGCGGGCGCTTCTTCCAGAGCGCCTTGTAGCGCTTGTCGGGGTTGTGCTTGGAGCGGCACTGGAAGGCCAGCTCGCCCTTCGCGTACTTCTGCAGCGGGCCGCAGGTGTAGCCCTTGATCACGAGCTGCTCTCCCTGCTCGCCGTTCGTCTGTCGGAAGTAGCGGCGGACGCCCTTCTCGGCGCGCTCGCAGCCGACCGCGTAGGTCTTGACCTTGAACTTGGCCGTGTTGCCGGCGTTGTCGGTGGCCTCGGTCACGCCGCACGGGTTGCCGCCGGCCGCGGACGCGGAGGACGCGCCGGCCAGGGCGAACGCGAAGGCGCACGCAGCCAGGACTGAGATCCGCTTCATCTGAGCTCCTCTTCGATGGATGGGGCGCGTCGGTTGACGCGCAACGCTCTTCCACCGTCGCAGCAGTCCCCCTGCTCGTGCAAGGAGGCTGGCCGGATTGGCCAGGCGCTCAGGAGCCGAGCACCACCCGGACCGCCCAGGCGCCGTCGTCGAGCCGCTCGAGCACGACGTCGCGGCAGCGCAACGGGCGGATCCGATCCGCCGGCAGCCCGCGCTCGCCCGCGACCTCGGCCCGGAAGCTCGACTTGCCCATGCGCTCCTTGAACGCGCGCTCGGCGACGAACCCGTCGCTGCCCGCGAGCCGCAGCAGCTCGTCCATCCACGCGCGCAGCAGGCTCTCGAGGTCGTCGCCGGAGACCTGCACCGCGTGCGTGACCGGAGTGCCGCCGGAGGCACCGGAGATCACCGAGCTGAGCCCGACGAGCGCCTCACTGAACAGCGCTTCCGCGTTGACGTCCTCGATGAGCAGCTCGGTCACCGAGTCGCCCTCCACCGTCTCGAACATGAGTCTCCTTCCGCTGCGGTCGAGGGCATCCTCGCGCCTTCCGGGAGGCGCGCGCATCGGTACCCGGCCCCGATGCGGGGCTACGCTGCATCGATGGGCGAGCGCAGGGAGTACCGCGACGCCATGGGGCGCCTCCACCGGACCGACGGCCCGGCCCTGATCCACGCCAACGGGTCCTGCAAGTGGTACCGGCACGGCCGCCGCAACCGCGAAGGACGGCCCCGCGTGCGTCCTACCCCGACGGCCGCCGGATCTGGTTCGTCGACGGGGAGATGATCCGGCGCGAGACGGCTGAGCCGGGCGCGGAGGCCTCGATCCGCGACGGCGGCGAGGGCTAGGCGCGGTCCGCGTAGCTCCCAGCCACTGGGGTCTCTCGCGCCATCATGTTGGCGGAATAGACCCCGGCACAGGTCGAGTGTGCCGAGGGTCGGCAGCGCCTCACCGGCCGACCAGTTCGGGCTCCTGCGCTCCCGGCAGCCCCGGGCCCTCGTCGACGTGCCAGGCCTCCTCGGGAACGCCGCGCAGGTGCTCGAGGATGCGCTCGAGCTCATGCAGGTCCCCGGGGTTGACGCCGCGTGAGTTCATCAGCTGCTTGCCGAGGGCGCCGCGGTCGGCGGGGGTCGACGCGGCGAAGAGATAGCGGCCGATCTGGGCGTCGCGGCGGGTCTTGTCGCCGGAGGGCGAGCCGGCGTCGGCGGCGAACTGGCGCAGGGTGCGGACGAGGTTGCGCGCCATCTCGTCCTCCTCGGCGTCGACCGCCGCCGCGACGTCGTGAAGCGGCTCGCGCTGGGCGATGGCCAGCATCGCCGCGCGCCGCTGCTTCGGGACCAGGCCCTCGATCACCGCGCGTTCGTCGAAATCGCGCCCGCGGCGGCCGATCATGCTCTTGGCGATCTGCACGAGCGCGCCGCGGTGGGCGGCGGGGATCGCGCCCCCGAGCGGGAGCAGCGCGATCCAGAGGGCCATCCCGGCGAAGGGGACGATGAACTCGAGAACCGTCCCGGGCGGGTCGATCAGGTAGTAGGCACCGCCGATGAGCACGGCTGAGCCGAACGAGACGGCGAAGGCTCGCTTCGGCAGCACCGCCGGGCTCTGGCCGCGCTGCCCCTTCACCGTCACCGCCAGCGCCGGGATCGCGAAGGCGACCAGCATCGCGATCGGGGGCGCCCAGATCCCCAGCGGCGGGATCAGCAGCAGGCAGGCGCCGATGAAGATCAGGGCCGCGAGGACGGCGCCGACGATGAAGTAGACGGACTTGTGCTTGAACTTGGCCGTCTTGTTCAGCATCCGGTAGACGGTCGGAGCGACGAGGCCGGCGGAGAGCAGCGGGATCAGGCTCGCCGCCTCGCCGTATCCGTCCGGGGAGATGCGGCCGAGCGCCCGTGCGGCGAGGCTGACCGCGAGCAGGACCCCGGCCAGCATGATCAGGAAGTAGCCGAGCTGGATCCCTCGCGCGGTTCCCGCCCCGTATTCGTCCTCGACGGCGTGGAACGCCGGCGTCTTGCGCAGCGGCCGCAGTGCCTTGCGATACCCGGCGGGAAGGAACGCGACCGCGAACCCCGCCTTCGAGGCCAGGTGGTAGACGCCGAGGTCCGCCGTGTCGACGAACCGCGACAGCAGGAAGATGTCCATGTAGCCGACGATCCACATCGAGCTGACCAGCGGGATGCGACGGACCCCCCGGTTCATGATCGTCAGCGCCTCGCGCGGCTCGAAGCAGAGCTCGACGCTGGATCGGAGCAGCAGCACCGTCGCCAGCGCCGCCGCCGCCGAACCGGCCGCGTACCCGCCGATCGCCGCGCTGACCCCCGCGCCCGTCGCGAGCAGCGGCACCGAGATCGCCAGCGCGAGCGATGGGCGCAGGTTGTCCACGATCACGTAGGCAACCGGTCGGTGCTCCATCCAGATGGCGAGCGACCCGAGCCTGACGATCGCGCCGAAGCCGCCCGCGACCCCGGCCCAGGCGATCAGCGCCGGATCGTGGTCGCCTTGGAGAAGGAAGCCGGCGACCTGATCGGCGAAGACGACGAAGATCGCGGTGCCCACCAGCGCGACGATTCCGGTCAGCACCAAGCCGGTCCCGAGCGCGCGCTGGCGCGATTCGGCGACGTCCTCCTCCTCGTCGTCATCCTCGTCGTCGTCATCGCCGCCGCCGAAGACCCGTTTCAGCGTGCCCTGCTTGGAGCCGAGGTTGAAGATGAAGCTGAGGAAGGCGGCGGCGAACAGCAGCAGGCCGTAGCGGCCGAAGTCAGCGGGCCCGAGGAAGATGGCGACGACGATCGCGCTGACGAGGGTCAGCCCGTGGTTGACGATGAGCCCGACCGAATGGATCGACGACAGTCGAAGGACCTTCTCGCCGAGCGCGGCGCCGCTGCCGCGAGGAGGCGCCGGGGTGGCGTCCGCCGGTGTCACGGTCGCGCCTCGTAGACCCGGCGGAGCATCCGCCAGCCGTTGACCGCGTCGCGCTCGAAGCCGTCGAGGATCGCGCGGTAGCGGGCGTCGACGCGGCGCCGGTAGCGGGCGCCGCCGCGGCGCCTCCAGCGGCCGACGTTGCCCGCGTCACCGCCGATGTCGCGGCGGAAGGTCCCGCGCATCGTCTCCTCGTTCTTGAGGCCGAGGAACCTGCGCAGGCGCTCGAAGGTTCGCCGGCGGCGGAGGTCGATCAGCTCGTCGAGGCTGATCGCCAGGTAGCGGTCGTCCGGCACCTGCCGCAGAGCGGCGTCGATCCGGCGCATCCGCCCCTCCCACCAGTCGAGGCCCTGGCGCATCGTCCGCGGCCGCGCGAGGAAGTTCGCCTGATCGATCCGCGAGGCGGCGGCGTCGCGCCCGTCGCGGACGACGTGAACGAAGAGCGCGTCGGGGAAAAGGCGCAGCAGGGTCGGGGCCTGGGCTACGGTGTCGCAGCTCTGCTCGATCAGCCCGGGCTTGCCCTCGCGCTCGGCGATCGGCGCGAGCAGCGCGTAGAAGAGCTCGCGGCAGGCGTCCTCGGGGTCGACCGGGTAGTCGTCCGCGAAGCGCTCGCACGCCTCCTCGAAGGCCTCGGGGGCGACGTGGCGGTGCAGGCCCTTGACGCTCATCCGGTGCAGGGCGACGCCCCGCCACCAGGTCCCGCGCAGGCGATCGAGGAACTGCTCGGGGGTCACCTCGCCGGCGAGCACGTCGGGGAACCCACCCGGGTCGGTGTGGAAGCGGGCCTCGTTCGGATAGTTCGCCAGGGTCGAGTGGCGCCCGAGCATCCGGGCGACCACGTGGGTCCCGCTGCGACCCGTCCCGCCCACGAAGACGACGCGGGGCCGGGCAGTCTCGGGGGCCTCCTCCACGCGTTGTTCGAGGGGCTGAGACACCGCTGAAGGGTATCCCGCGCGCCCTCCCACCCAAGCTCCGGCGGCACGCCGGGAACGGGCTATGCGCCGCCCCCGAGCAGCGGCTCCCCCTCCGTCGCGCGGTCGGCGAGCAGCGCCAGGTGGTCGTCGAAGGCCGTGCGGTACGCGATGCCCTCGAAGGGGTCTTGGTAGTGGGAGTCGGGCCGGCCGGCGCGGCACTCCGCGAGCAGCTCGCGGACCCGGCCGGCGTCGTACATCGCGGTCCAAGCGCCGCCGGCGGCGATCATCGCGTCCAGCTCCTCGCCGTCGGTGCCCTCCCAGATCATCGCGCGCTTCTCGGTCCGGTAGCGGCGGCGGCGCAGCCGCGCGATCGGGCCCCGCGGCCGCTCGGCCGCGAAGTAGGGGACGTCGCCCCAGGCGGGGACCAGGCGGGCGGTGAGCTCGCGGTGGAGGCGGTCCCCGAGGCGCTGTTCGGGGGTGAGCGCGAACGCCGCGCGCAGGAACCCCTGGCAGGCGAAGAACGTGAAGCGCTGCGTGTCGGCGGCCAGTCCCGAGCGATGGCTGAAGCGCTCGGCGAGGTAGAACCAGTCGAGCAGCGCCGGGCCCTCGACGCCGAGCTCCCGTCCCTCCGCGAGCGTCGCCGCGACCGCCTCCCGCCCGCGCTCGTAGCTGCGCTCGGTGGCGGCGCGGTGGCGGCGGCGCGCGGCCTGGTCGAGGCGCTCGCGGATCGCCTCCTCGCCGCCGCCCAGCTTCCCGAGCGCGCGCTGGGTCGTGTAGTAGAAGCCGTGGGCGATCTCGCCGCCGTGGCCCGAGACCTCGGCGTGGGAGGCGAAGGTGAACGGGAGCGTCATCTTGCCCCGCACCTTCGATGCGTGCCGCATGCCGTCGTGGACCAGGTGCACCGCCCGCGCCCGCTCTCGCAGCCCCTTGTCGTAGACCTTCTCCCGATCCCCGGCCCAGCGGACCTGGTGATCGGCTTCGCGGCCGGCGCGGCGCATCAGCTCCTTCGCGACCGCCGCCTCGCCTGGGGTCATGTCGGAGGTGGCGAAGACGGCGGGGGCGCCGGCGGCGACGAAGAACGCCGCCGAAAGCCGGCTGTCGCGCCCGCCGGAGAGGTCCACCTGCGGCCACTCGGGGAACAGCTCGCCGAGCGCGCGAGCGACGCCGGTGGCCTCCTCGGCGAAGCGGTCCATCCCCTGCTCGAGGTCGGCGCCGCGACCGACGAGCGCCGCGATCGCGCCCGTGGCACGCGCCTCGCAGCCCTCGCGCGAGCACCGGGCCACCGTCCCCCGCGGAACGCGCCGGAGGCCGCGGAACGGCGTCGCCTCGCGGATGAACCAGCCCATCGCCGCGAACAGCTCCCAGGCCTCGTCATCGGCCTCCGGCCGCTCGCCGAGGAACAGCGGGATGGCGCCGGGCCGGTTCGACCAGACGCGGACCTCGGGACGGGCGAGCTCGTACAGGCGCCCGGCGCCGAGGCAGTCGTTGACGATCGTCAGCCGCTCCGCGCCGGGCTCGGCCACGGCGAAGACCGCCGGCGGGTCGAGCGTCCGCACGATCGATTCGGGCGCGTCCAGCGCCGCCCGGGCGACCGCCTCGGGACCGCCGGCGCCGCCGAGCCGACCGGCGCCGGTCGGCACGTAGGAGGAGGCGATCGCCCAGCCCTCGCCGCGCGCCGCCCCGGCCCAGCGGGTCGAGCGCGCGGCCGCCTCGGCGCTCGCGAGCGCGACGTGCGAGCCTGCCTCAAGCGACCCCCGGAGCTCGCCCTCGACGAGGCCGGAGTAGTGCGAGCGAACGCGCTCGAGCCCGGCCTCCAGCCGGGACCGCGCGAGCGGCGCCCGCGACCAGCAGGCGACCCAGGTCGGGTCGAGGATCTCACCCATCGGGCGATTCTCGCGCAGGCGGGGCGGCGGACCCGCGGGACGTCACCCCCGGGGTATGAGCGCGACCACCCCCCGGTCTGGCGCAGAACCTCCCCCGGACCCCTGGGAGCGGCGATCGATCGGGCCGAAGATGGACCCATACACCGACCCCCTACCAACGAGGTGATGAACATGCGTATCAAGACCATCCTGGCGACCGCGGCGATTGCGACGGCAACGGCCTTCACCGGCGTCGCCCACGGGGCCGACGACCTGGCCTCCAACCAGTCGCCCACCGAGGTGACGATCAAGGGCAAGAACGGCGACTACCACGGCAAGGTCAAGAGCTCCGACGCCGACTGCCTCCAGGACCGCAAGGTCACCGTCTACAAGATGCTCGGCAACTCGCCGGCGCCGAAGACGGACCAGAAGATCGGCTCCGACGTCAGCGAGCTCGACGGCACCAAGGGCGTGTGGTCGATCGGGAACTCCGGCTACAAGCACGGCGACTTCTACGCCAAGGTCAAGAAGACCAGCGAGTGCGCCGGCGACATCAGCCCCGTCCTGAGTCGCTAGTCCCCAGCAGCACCATCGAACGTGAAGGGGCTCCCTGCGAAGGGGGCCCCTTCTCGTTGCTCAGTCGCGCTTGCGGTCCCGGTCGCGCGACGGCTGCACGCGCTTCGGCTCGCCGGGCATCTTCGGATAGTCGGGCGGGTAAGGCATGTCCCCCGCGCCCTCGGACTCGTCGCGCTCGTACATCTCGAGCAGCGGCTCCAACGAGTGGTGGACGTCGTCGATCTCGGCCATCCGGTCGCCGACGCCGGCGAAGCGGGCGGGCATCGACTCGACCGTGAAGTCGGCGGGCTCGACCGATGCCAGCTCGTCCCACTCGAGCGGCGCGGAGACCGGCGCCCCGGGCTTCGGCCGGACGCTGTAGGGGGAGGCGATCGTGCGGTCGCGTGCGTTCTGGTTGTAGTCGACGAAGACGCGCTCGCCGCGCTCCTCCTTCCACCACTTCGTCGTCACCCGCCCGGGCATCCGCCGCTCGAGCTCGCGGCCGAAGGCGATCGCGGCGTGACGCACGTCGGTGAACGTCCAGCGCGGTTCGATCCGGACGTAGATGTGGATGCCGCGGCCGCCTGACGTCTTCGGGAACCCGCGGTACCCGAGGTCGCCCAGCAGCGTGCGCGCCTCGGCCGCGACCTCCACCGCGTCGGCGAAGCCGGTCCCCTCCTGCGGGTCGAGGTCGATGCGCAACTCGTCGGGATGGTCGACGTCGGTCCGCCGGACCGGCCAGGGATGGAACGTGAGCGTGCCCATGTGCGCGCACCAGGCGACGACGCCGAGCTCGGTCGGGCAGACCTCGTCCGCGTGCCTTCCCGAGGGGAACTCGATCCGCGCCGTCTCGACCCAGTCAGGGGCGCCATTGGGAATCCGCTTCTGGTAGAAGGCCTCGCCCTTCTGGCCCGAGCGCGTCGTCAGCTCGATCCCCTCGTGCACCCCCTTCGGCCAGCGCTCGAGCGTCGTCGGCCGCTCCCGCAGGGCCCGCATGATCCCGTCGCCGACCGCGACGTAGTACTCGGCGATCTGGAGCTTGGTGATCTCGCCGGTCCGCTCCGTGGCACCGAAGATCACCCGGTCGGGGCTGGAGACGCGCACCTCTCGCCCGTCCACCTCGAGGATCGCCGCTTCAGCCGCCACGAAGGCAAGCATTGCCGAAGCGCGGCCGGGGTGTGGCGGGCGATCAGGCTCCGAACCAGCGTGCCCGGCGAGTCGCGGCGAACTCGGCCTTCTCCGCCGCGAACTCACGGGACGGCTCGTGGAGCTGCGCCGCCGGCCCGTCCCCTCGGAGGAAGTTGACCTCGACCTTGCTGACGAGCCCTCCGCCGGTCTCGGCGTAACAGACACCCGACCCCTCGTAAGGCGCCGGCGGCTCTCCGCCGGAGATCTCCGCCGCGATGTCGTCGGCGACGACCCGCGCCGCGGACTCGGCGAAGATCCCGGCCTTGGGGACGACCCGCTCGCCGGAGTTGACATCGCCGACTGCGTACACCCGCGGAAATCGGGTCCTCAGGTTGGACTGATCGACGGGCACCCAGCCGTCGACCGCCAGGCCCGAGGACTCGAGCGGATCCGGCGCCCGGTGTACGGGGATCCCCACGAACAGGTCGTACGGCTTCGTCTCCCCACTCGCCATCTGAGCGACCTTCGCCGCGGGGTCGATGCCGGTCACGA
Source organism: uncultured Solirubrobacterales bacterium (assembly GCA_963823565.1). GTDB lineage: Bacteria > Actinomycetota > Thermoleophilia > Solirubrobacterales > 70-9 > RHKX01. The sequence goes on from CAWGLR010000001.1 coordinate 733,319, forward strand.
GCTGCTGGGGGAGCTCGTCGATCCCGCGCGAGGCCAGGCCGTCGCGGAAGAACTGCGAGACCTCGGCGGTAACCGGGACCGGGCGCTGCATCGGGAACGACATCGCCATCTCCACCGCATTGCGGACCCCGCGCCGGGTGAAGTGCTCGTGCAGGAGGAACGCCCCCTCGAAGGGAGCCGGCGGGCACTTGAACGGCTGGCCGAGCACCGATACCAGCACGCGCCCGCCGTCGAACCCGGCGAGCGCATCGCGCAGTCGCCCCGCCCCGGCGAGCGTGTAGAACTCGTGGCCGCCCTCCTCGAATCCCGGCGTGGCCGCCAGGTCGTAGTCGGCGCCCATCGCGACGACGAGGTAGTCGGCCTCGTGGGCGCCGGAGTCGGTCTCCACCCGCCGCGCGACCGGGTCGATGCCGGTCACCGTCTCCTGCCGGAACTCGACGCCCTCCTTCGCAATGTCGCCGTAGGGCAGGCGCACGGCGTCGGCCGGCTCTCGCCCCATCATCACCTCGAGCTTGGAGAAGCCGAAGTAGAACGAGTCATTGCGGTCGAGCAGGGTGACGTCGACCGCGTCCGCGGCGGTCTCGGACAGGCGCGTAGCCAGCTCGAGCCCGGCGAACCCCGCACCGATGATCAGGACACTTCGTTTCATGGTGCGATGCTAGCGCGCGCTCAGATCGCCGCGAGGAGGATCGCCGGTGGCGCGCGGTGGCCGCGAGGCGGGTCCTGAACGACGGTGCGGACGTGTGTGCCGGCGCGACGTCTCGCCGGTGAAGCGCCACAAGCTCGGCTAGGTCAAGCGGGATCGAAGCGCGCCCGAGAGGATTCGAACCTCTGACCTTCGGTTCCGTAGACCGACGCTCTATCCAGCTGAGCTACGGGCGCGCGAGCGAAAGGGCGTCCCTCCCGCGGAGGGGCATCTTAGAGAGCGCGGCCACGGGCTGGGAGCGCGTGCGCGCTAGCTGCTGCAGGCCGTGCTCCGAGTTGTCCCGTCGGGGCAGGTGACGTCGATCCAGACCGCGCGGGGGAAGCTCGCGCCGGTGAAGTCTGCGCCGAGGAAGCTCGAGTTGATCATCACCACCGATCCCAGCGAGGCGTTGGTGAACTTCGCCCGCTCGAGCGATGAGATCTGGATCGTGCTGGCGTGCATGAAGGCATCGGAGAAGTCCGCTCCGTCGAGGACGGTGCTGCTCAGGTTCGCCGAGTAGAGCAGCGTGCCGCTGAAGTCCGCCGGGCCCGGCGCTGCGACGACGCCGTAGAGGTTCGCGTTCTCGAGGTTGACGTTGGTGAGATCGGCGCCGCCGAGCGAGGCGCCCCAGAGGTTGGCGTTGATCAGGTTGGTGGTCCTCCTCGGCTTCGCGGTGGAGAACGGCGGGGGTGGCGGCGGCGAGTTCGCTCCCCGCAGGTTCGCCCTGGCGAGGTCCGCCCCGTAGAAGTTCGCGTTGCTGAAGTCGCCGTTGTTCATCCGCGCTCGCGTCAGCCCGGCTCCGTGGAAGTTCGCGTTCTCGGCCTCCGCGGCGACGAGGCTCGCGCGGTTCAGCGTCGTTCCGGTGAGGTCGGCGCCGGTGAGGCCGGCCCGCTTCAGGGTCGCGCCGTTGAGCCGAGCGCCGGTGAGGTCGGCGCCGGTGAGGTCGGCGCCCCTCAGGTTCGCCCTGCTGAGGTTGGCCTTCCGCAGGTCCGCCCCGCGAAGCTTCGCGTTGCTGAAGTCGGCGCCGGTGAGGTCGCCGTGGAAGCTGAGCCTCCAGCTGAACTTGGTCCCGGCGCAATGGGCACCCGGGCGGAAGTCGCATCCGTCGGCGGTCTTCGCCGCGGCGGCCGGAGCGAGGCCGAGCACCGTCGCGAGGGCGGCCGGGACGGCGAGGAGGCGCAGCGAGCGGATTCGAAGCATCGAGTGGCATTCGTTGCCGGTCCTCGATGTCCTCTCACCGGGTCGCGCTCCGCGGCGCGAGCCCGGCTGTGGGGTGAGCGCGCACTTGAGCCGCCTATGCACGCATAACCGCGCGCTCACGAGTCGAGGAGCGGCACCCTGCTTCCACCCCCGCGGGGGGACTGTGCGGCGCAGCCGACGCGGGGCGCGGCTAGCGCTCGCGGTCGACCGGGCGCGGCGAGTCGTCGTCGTCGCGGTCGACCTTGGCCTTGAGCTGGTCGATGTGGCGGGCGGCCTCGGCGGCGATCAGGGAATCATCGAACGGCTCGCCGGCCTCCGCGCAGAGGCCGACCCCGGCTGAAACGCGGACCGACGGCACATTGGCGAACTCCGCTCACCGCTACCGTCACCGGCGATGATCAACGTCCGCAACTTCCGCCACGTCGCCTTGATCGAGGCGACGACGTTCCTGCTGCTGCTCGTCGCCAGCTACTTCAAGCACTTCCATGACCAGCCGCTGGCCGTCGACATCCTCGGCCCGATCCACGGCCTCTTCTTCATCGCCTACGTCGCGATGACCATCGCGCTCCGCGACGAGCAGGGGTGGGGCGTGAGGACGACGCTGCTGATCCTGCTCGGCGCCGTCCTTCCCTTCGGCGGCTACGTCGTCGACCGCTGGCTCGAGACGCACGAGCGCGCCGGCACGACCTGAGCCGCCGGCGGGCGAGGAGTAGCTTCCCGTCCATGCCTCCCCACTGGCCCGCGCTCGACTACGAGGAGTGGCGGGAGGCCTGCGACACGCTGCACGCGCACACGCAGGTCCTCGGGAAGCTGGCGGCCGTGGTCGCGCCGGCCGAGCCGCAACTCCAGCACGCGGCGCTGCGGCTCACGACCCGCGGCTGGGAGACGGCGCCGCTGCCCGCCCCCGACGGCTCCGGCGCCTTCACCGTCGCCCTCGACCTTCACCGCCACGAGGCGGTCGCCGAGCACAGCGACGGCCGCGCCGAGCGCATCGCGCTGACGCCCGACCGCCCGGTCGGCGAGGTGACGCGCGAGCTGCTCGCCCGCGTCCGCGAGCTGGCAGGCGGTTTCGAGCTCGAGCTCGATCCCCAAGAGGTCCCCTGGAGCGTCGCCCTCGACGAGGACGACGAGCACCGCACCTACGACACCTCGGCGGTTGCGACCTACTTCGCGGCGGCGACCCGCGCGGCCCAGGTTCTCGCCGCCTTCCGCGCGCCCTACCGCGGCCGCTCGACGCCGGTCAACGCCTGGTGGGGCTCGTTCGACATCGCCGTCAACCTGTTCAGCGGAGAAGGCGCCGAGCCGCCGTCGGACGACTTCATCATGCGCAACGCAATGGACTCCCAGGAGGTCGCCGTCGGCTGGTGGCCGGGCGACCCGCGGTACCCGAAGGCCGCCTTCTACGCCTACGCGCACCCCGCCCCGCCCGGCTTCGAGACGGCCGAGCTCAAGCCCGCCACCGCCCGCTGGGACGGCGACCTCGGCGAGTACGTCCTCGACTGGAGCGAGGTCTCCGGCGCCGCCGACCCGATGGCGGCCGCGCTGGGCTTCGCCCGCTCGGCGTTCCGCCACGCGTGCCTCGTCTGCGGCTGGGATCCGGCACTCGCCGCCAGCTCCGAGGGCAAGCCGCCCCCGGTGCGCTGACCGGGGGCGTCGCTCCGCCCGGGTCCTACTTCCTCTTCAGCGTCAGGCGCGACTCCGCGAACGGCGCTCCGTTCAGCGTTATGTGCGTCGCCGCCTTCACCTTCTTCGTCGTCAGCGTTCCCTCGAACGTGTAGGCGATGTCGGCGGTGCAGGGAGAGACCCCGCTGCCGCTGACCGACTTCTCATCGTGGTCGTAGCCGAGGCTGATCGGGCCGAAGTCGTTCGAGTAGGCGACCTCGAATCCCTTGGCGTTCCACTTGTTCGCCCCGCTGCCCTTGCGCATCGTCACCCTGCGCGGGTCCGGGTCGGCGCAGCCGAAGGCGTTGCCGCCGAGGTCGAAGACCCCGATGAACTTGCGCTTCGCGCCATGTCCCTTCGTCTTCAGCTTCATCGAGGCGGGCCCTTCCGTGGAGAAGGTCTCGTTGACCCACTTCCCCGTCCACTTGCCCGAGTAGTCCGCCGGGTCGAAGCCCCCTCGCTGCGCACCGGCGCGGTCGTCTCCGGTGGCCGTGGTCACGAGGATCGCCGCGCTCAGCGCCGTGGCCGCAGCGAGCAGGGTCACCATCTTGCCGATTCTGCCCATACCCACTCCTTCGCAAATGTGGCTATTGCCACTTGTTGTGGGGACCGAGCATACGCGAATAATGGCTCGCCTGCGGGCGAAATAGGCTGACTGCGATGGCCAATCCCTTCCGGCGCCTGCGGCAGGCGATCTCCTCCCCCCGTCTCGACGGCTCCGGCGAGCTCTTCGTCGGCGACCCGCGCTTCGACGACTGGGAGCCGGTGCAGGAGTTCGAGGACCTCGCGACCGCGCGGGGCTGGCGACAGCACCTCGAGGATCTCGGGGTCGAGGCGGTGATCACCTCCGACTGGCCGCTCGACCGCTTCGGCCGCGGCGACATCTCCCTCGTGGTCCCGCCCGGGAGCTGGAGCGAGGCCGAGGAGATCCTCAGCGGCCTGGACCTCGACCCCTGAGGAAGATCTGCGGCAGCGTCAGCGGCCGCTCTCGCGCCGCCTTGGCGACCATCCTCCCCACCTCCCCGTAGATGCCGGCGCGCGGCACCGCCGCGAAGAGGCCGCGCAGCCATCCCCGGCGCAGGCCGAAGGCGATCGTGCCGCCGGAGAGCTCGACGAGGTCGGCGCGCCGCATCAGCTCGGCCTCGGCGCCGGCGTCCCACTGCGGGCGCAGGTCGTGGTGGTACTCGATCGCGTCGAGGCAGCGGCGGAGCCGCTCGCCCGACCAGCCGCGCCCGGTCAGCATCCGCTCGGCGTAGTGGCGGCCGTCGGTGACGTAGGCGCCGCCCTCGGCCGCGCCGTCGTAGAGGCCGATGTCGTGCAGCAGTCCCGCGATCAGCGTCGCCTCGCGGTCGATCTCGTGCCCGCCCTCGGCCGCGAGCTCCTCGGCGATCAGGAAGCAGCGGACGCCGTGGCGCTCCATCGGCCCGCCCGTCTCCCCCGCCGCCTCGCGCAGGAGCCGCAGCGCCTCGCGCTCGGCGTCGGTGCGGACGAGCTCGTCGGCGGTCACGGTCGGCACCGGCCCCATCCTGTCAGCGGCGGCCCAGATAGGGTCGCCCCGAGGTGGACGAAGGCCCCGACCAGCTCTCGCCCTCGGACATGGCCTCGCTGCTCGCCGAGCGCGGAGCGATCCACGTCCACGTCGGCGGCACCGCGCTCTTCGAAGGCGACCCGCCCGGGTTCGACCGGTTCATCGACCACGTCGGCGAGCGACTCGAGCTGATCCCGCGCTTCCGGCGCCGCGTCCGCTACCTGCCCGGCAAGGTGATGCGGGCGGAGTGGGAGGACGACCCGCAGTTCGACCTGCGCCGCCACGTCCGCCGCGTCGCGGTCCCCTCGCCGGGAAGCGACGAGCAGCTCCGCGAGCTCGTCGGCCAGGTGATGTCCGAGCCGCTCGACCAGACCAGGCCGCTCTGGCAGCTCTACCTGATCGAGCGCTGCGGGGCGGGCCGCGAGCGCGGCTTTGCGGCAATCTCGAAGACCCACCACGCGCTCGTCGACGGCGTCTCCGCCGTCGACGTCGGCGCGGTCATCCTCGATCCCGACCCCGACGGGACCGACCTCGGCCTCGGCGGCGCGGAGTGGACGCCGCGGACCCGCGGGACCCGGCAGGTCGTCTCCAGCCGGCTCGAGGACGCGAGCCGGCGGCTGCTCGGCGTCTCCCGCGAGGCGGCGAGGCGGGCGCTCGACCCGCGGACCCCGCAGGCCTCGGCGACCGCCGCCGTCCGCACCGCGCAGGGCTTCCTCGACCTCGCCCGCCACAGCGACCCGGTGCGGCCGACGTTCCTCAACGCCGAGATCGGCCGCGACCGCCGGGTCGCCTTCGCCTCGACGACGCTGGCCGAGCTGAAGCGGGTCGCCACCGAGAGCAGCACCGGGGCGACGGTCAACGACGTCGTCCTCGCGATCTCCGCCGGCGCGCTGCGGGCGCTGTTCATCGCCCGCGGCGAGGAGATCCCCGGCGAGTTCGCGGCGCTCGTCCCGATGAGCATCCGCAAGCCCGGCGAGGAGCTCGCGCTCGGCAACCGGATGACGACGCTGATGGTGCCGCTGCCGCTCCGCACCGAGGACCCCGTCGAGCGGCTGCGGGCGATCCACCGGACGACCGACCGCCTGAAGCGGTCCGAGGCCGCGCGCGCCGCCTCGATCGTCATCGACGCGAGCGGCTGGGTGCCGCCGACGATGAGCCGCGTCCTCGGCACGGTGGGCGAGGCGCTGGGCCCGGCCCGCCGCGTCGTCAACCAGCGGCTGCCGTGGAACCTCGTGATCTCCAACGTGCCGGGCCCGCCGATGCCGGTCTACCTGCTCGGCCGCCGTCTGCGCTCGATTCACCCGTTCGTCGCCCTCTCGCCGCAGCGCCGGGCGCTGTCGATCGGGGTCATCTCCTACGACGGCGGGCTCCACTTCGGCCTCGTCGGCGACCGCGACGTGATGTTCGACCTCGACGACTTCGCCGGGATGATCGAGGCCGAGCTAGGCGCGCTCGGCGCCGGCGGCTGAGCGCCCGGCGACGATCGCTGCGACCGCTTCGGCGACGTCGTCGGTCAGCGTCAGCAGGTGGTCGTAGGGCGGGTCGGCGCGCGCCGCCTGGCTGCGGACCAGTTCCCAGATCCCGGTCGAGGCGAAGAACTCGCGGCCGAGGAAGACCATCGGCGCCCGCTCCTCGACCGGCGAGTAGGCATTGATGGCCGCGTCTTGGAAGACCTCCTGGACGATCCCGGCGCCGCCGCGGGCGAAGACGACGCCGCAGTCGGCCCGCGCCTGCAGGCGCAGCGCCACGTCCCCCGCCGGGAAGATGCAGGCGATGAAGACGGCGCCGGCGACGCCGATCCCGCCCCAGTCGAGGTCGCACTCGCGCAGGTCGATCCCCTCGACGACCGACCCGCGCAGGTCGCCGTGCGCCTCGAGGTGCGCGAGCAGCGCCTCGCGGCTCGCCAGCTCCGGGATCGGGGAGGTCATGGGCGGGCTCCCCCTCACGCTCAATCGCTCAGCGGACTGCGATGCTCGATCGACCGGAAGCGGGCGAAGTCACGGTCGAGGGTGATGACGGCTGACCCCGGCACCCACGTCTCCCGCGCTGGGGTCACTCGGTTCGCTATTTCGCACTCAGTGACCCCAGCACGGGCTGGGCGCCACGCGGGGTGCGCCACATGCGTGGTCCTTCTTGCGTTTGGGAGTCAGGCCCGCGACCCCTCGCCGCACCACGGTCAGCGGAGAGGGAGGGATTCGAACCCTCGAGAGAGCAATCAGCCCCCTACTCGCTTAGCAGGCGAGTGCCTTCAGCCACTCGGCCACCTCTCCGGGGCGCCCGCGGTCAAGCCGCCGCGAGCGTCGGTCGATTCTAGAGCGGCTCAGCTCAACGGCGCCGCTTGCGCTTCAGCTTGACGGTCGCCGTGACGGCCTGGGCGACGTTGCCGTCGGTCGGAGTCATCGTCACCGTCACGCCCACCGTCGCCTTGCCCTTGCGGCGGAGCCGCTTGCGGACCTTGCGGTTGCCCCTGACCGTGAGGACCTCCTGGCCCTCGAGGCCGACGTGCGAGCCCGTGACGGGCGCGACCTTCTTGCCCGTCAGCTCGAGCTGGGGGGGATAGGGCACCGTCAGGCCCATCGTCGCCGTCCCCCGGCGCCTGTTGCGCGTGACTCCCGCGCTCGTCAGCTCGCAGGGCCCGGGCTCGACACCGGGCGGACCGACCGCCCGGGCCGGCACCGGCCCGGAGGGATTGCTCACGTAGACGATGCCGCGGCAGTCGACCGCGACCCCGTACGGGCTGAAGAAGGCAGTGGGCGAGCTCGCGAGACCGGCCTTGCACCCGGTCTGGACAGTGCACTCCTCGAGCCCGGTGACGCCGCCCGGCCGGACGTCGGCGCCGAACGAGCGCACGAATGCGCGACCGGGCGCATAGACGTTGATCCGATGGTTGTCGCTGTCGCTGACGTACGCGAACCCGTCGCCGGCCACGGCCACTCCCTGCGGCCTCGAGAACTCGCCGGGCCCCGCTCCCGCCGTGCCGGCCTGGCAGTTGGCGCCGCAGACCTCGAAACCCGCGCTGCCGCCCGCGACGACGTTCCTGCCGAGTCCGCCGATCGGGGTCAGCGCCGGGGGCGGCGCGAACACCATCACCTGATTGGTGCCGTAGCCGTCCGACCACATCCGTCCGTCGGGCCCGAAGTCGACCCCCTCGACCGAGGCGAGCGAGCCCGTTGCCCCGGTGATGAGACCGGCCTTGCAGTCGGCGCTGACCGAGCAGCTCTCGAAGCCGGTACCGGGCGTCGCGGCGTTGACGTCCTCGCCGACGACCCGCAGCCACTTTCCGTTGCGCTCGTGGATCGAGATCCGGTTGTTGGAGGAGTCGCCGACGTAGACCCGGCCGTCGGGCCCGAAGCTGAGCGGCCAGCCCTGGCCGAAGGCGCCGCCCGCTGCGCTGGAGACACCGTCCTGACAGGTCGTCGCGATCGTGCAGATCTCGGGGCCGGCCGTCCCGCCCGGGACCACGTCGAAGCCGAAGGCGCGCTTGAAGCGGCCGGCGGAGTCGAAGACCGAGATGCGGTGCGCGTCGACGACGAAGATCTCGGCGCCGTCGGGTGAGAACTCGGCATCCTCGGGACCGGCGATCTCCCCCGCGCCGAGGCCGCTGACCCCCTTCTTGCAGCTCGTCGTGCAGACCTCCGGCCCGGTGCCCCCCGCTGGGTTGACGTCCTTTCCGAAGGCGAACAGGAACGCGCCGCCGGGACCGAAGACCGAGACGCGGTCGTTCACGTAATCGGGCAGCGCAACCCGGCCGCTGAGCGGGTCGAGGCCGATCCCCTCCGGGAAGGCGACGTCGCCGGGGGCTCCGGTGGCGGTGTCCGGCGTCCCGTAGGTCGCCTTCGAGACGACCGCCGCGTTCGCCGTCGCGGCGCCGATCAGAGCAGTCCCGCGAGCAGCGCGAGACCGCGATCCCGTTGGTGCGAGCGTGGCGCTCTCATCGGACCCTCCTCCGTGAAACGACGTCCGATTCACGATTGAGGGTAGCGCGCGGCGCGATGGCGTGCCGTCGTCGTCGCTAGGCTCGCCCGCGGTGAGCGAGCCGGAGCTCTACGACCGCTACGAGGCGATCTTCGAGGGGATCGAGCCGCCGTTCGCCTTCGTGGACCTCGGCGCCCTGGCCGACAACGCCGACGCGATGCTGAAGCGCGCCGGGTCGAAGCCGATCCGGGTGGCGTCGAAGTCGGTGCGCTGCCGCGAGGTGCTGAGGTTGGTCGACGAGCGCGACGAGCGGTTCCGGGGAGTTCTCGCCTACACCGCGGACGAGGCGCTGATGCTCGCCGAGTCCGGGCACACCGATGTCGTCGTCGCCTACCCGTCGGCAGACCGCCACGCGATCTCCCGCCTCGCCGAGCTCGCCCAGGAGCGGTCGCAGGCCTCGGTGACGCTGATGGTCGACGAGGCCGCCCAGCTCGACCTGATCGAGGGCGCGGTCGGCTCCGGGCCGGCGCCGATCAGGGTCGCGATCGACCTCGACGTCAGCTTCCGCGCGCTGCGCGGCCTCGTCCAGGCGGGCACGAAGCGCTCACCGATCCGCACCGCCTCCGCCGCCCGCAAGCTCGCCGAGGAGATCGTCTCGCGGCCTGGCCTCGAGCTCGACGGCGTCATGGCCTACGAGGGGCAGGTGGCCGGCGTCGGCGACGCCGCTCCCGGCAAGGCGGTGAAGAACCTCGCGATCCGGCGCATGCAGCGCGCGTCGATGGCTGACATCGGCGAGCGGCGGGCGGAGATGGTCGCCGCCGTGCGCGACGTCGCGCCGCTGCGGTTCGTAAACGGCGGCGGCACCGGCAGCCTCGAGCTGACGGCGCGCGAGGACGCCGTGACCGAGCTCGCGGCGGGCTCGGGGTTCTACGCGCCCGCGCTCTTCGACACCTACAGCCGCTTCACCCTCACCCCCGCCGCCGGGTTCACGCTGCCGATCGTGCGGCGGCCGGACACCGCGATCGTCACCGCCCTGGGCGGCGGCTACGTCGCCTCGGGCGCGGCGGGCGCCGACCGGCTGCCGGCTCCGTGGCTACCGCCCGGACTCCACCTCGACCGGCTCGAGGGAGCGGGAGAGGTGCAGACGCCGCTGCTGGGCGAGGTCGCGGTCCGGCTGCGGGTCGGCGACCGCGTCTACTTCCGCCACGCCAAGGCCGGCGAGCTCTGCGAGCACTTCAACCACCTCTACCTGGTCGAGGGCGACGCGATCGTCGCCGAGGTCCCGACCTACCGCGGCGAGGGCTGGGCCTTCCTCTAGGCGCCTAGCCTGGGATCGGGACGGCGACCGGGCCGAGGACCCGGTCGGTGTACTCGTTGGCGAACAGCCCCTGCGGGTCGAAGCGGTCGCGCACCGCGAGGAAGTCGTCGAAGCGTGGGTAGAGCGGGCGCAGATCGCCGGCGCCGAGGAAGTGGCGCTTGCCCCAGTGCGGGCGGCCGCCGTACTTCGCCAGCGCCGCCGCGACCGCCGTGAAGTAGGTCTCCCAGTTCGACTTGCGGTCCTGGTGCACGGCGATATAGGCGGTCTCGCGCTCGAAGGAGGGGCTGAGCATCGCGTCGTCGGAGGCGACGAATCGGACCTCGATCGGGAAGGCGACCTCGAGCTCGGGCCGGTTGGCTATCGCCAACACCTCCTCGACCGCCTCGCGCGCGCTCGTTCGCGGCACCGCGTACTCCATCTCCGTGAACTTGATCCGCCGCTCCGAGGCGAAGACGCGGAACGAGTGGTCGAGCTTGCGGGGCACCCCGGCGCCGGCGGAGGCGAGCCGCGACAGCGTTGGGATCGTCGCCGGGACCCGGCGCGCGACGACCGCGAACGCCGAGCCCACCCAGTTCTCGAAGACGACCTCCTGGAGGTATCCGCTCACGGGGTTCGCCGGGTCAGCCGGCTCGTCGGTCCGCCGGCTCTCGCGGCAGTTCGCCCACTCGGTGTGAGGGAAGACGTAGAACTCGAAGTGATCGCAGCTCGACACCAGGCCGTCGAGCCCGGCCAGCGTCTCGCCGAGCGGGCGCCGCCGGTCGATCCGGTCGATCCGGAAGGGCGGAACGACCCGCAGCGTCACCGAGTAGACGACGCCGAGCGCGCCGATGCCGACGCGGGCGGCGCGGAAGCCGTCGGGGTCGCTCGCCTCGCTGAGCTCGACCGTCGTCCCGTCCGCGGTGATCAGCTCGATCGCCTCGACCTGCGCGGAGAGGTTCGGATAGCGCTCGCCGGTCCCGTGCGTCCCGGTCGCGATCGCCCCGGCGAGGGTCTGGCGGTCGATGTCGCCGAGGTTCTCGAGCGCCAGCCCGAGCCGGTCGAGCTTGCGGCTGAGCGCGCGCAGCGTGATGCCCGCCTCGACCTTGACCCGCCCCGCGGGGCGGTCGACCTCCAGCACCCGGTCCAGCGAGTCGAGCCGGACCATCGTCCCCTCCGTCAGCGCCGCCCCGGTGAACGAGTGGCCGGAGCCCGCGGCCTTGACTCGGCGCCCCTCCTTCGACGCCGCGATCACCGCGCTGATCAGGCCCTCGCGCGTATTCGGCCGCGCCATCACCATCGGCCGGCAGCGCTGCTCGGCCGACCAGTTGCGCCAGCGGTAGGGCCCGGGCTCCTGCTCGTCCGCCATCGATTCCACCTTAGCCCGCAGGGCTCGCTCTAATCTCAACCTCGCCCGGAGGGGTGGCAGAGCGGTTGAATGCGCCAGTCTTGAAAACTGGTGACCGGCGACCCCGGTCCGTGGGTTCGAATCCCACCCCCTCCGCTCGGACCGGACCGTCCGTGTCGCCGGCGAGGACCTCGTGCATGAGCCCGAGGGCAGCCCGAGGGCCCGCTCGAAGCCGGCGTCAGCTACCGAGGACGATCGAGTCCCAGCGGACCCGGCCTTCTTCGACCGCCCGCCGGACGGCGCGCTCGCGGGCGTTGAGCGACATCCGCCCGCTCTTGACCTCGAGGAAGACGATCTCGGCGAGATCCTCGCCGGCGCCGTAAAGCCCGTCGAAGACGACGAAGTCGATCGGCGCGCCGAGGAACCGGGCGTCGCACCGGTCGAAGCGCTCCTCGAACTCCGGCAGGTACGGGACCAGCTGCTCGTAGGCACGCCCGTCGCGACTCGCGCGGCTCAGCCTGACCGACTGCCGGCGGGCGGCGTCGAGGTCGCCGGCCGTGTGCGGATGGGTCGCCCGGTAGGCGACGTACTTGACGGTGACGAAGAGCAGCGCAAGCAGCAGCGCAGGGGCGAGGGCTTCCATGGGGCGAATCTAGGAGCGGCCCCGGCGGCTGAAATCCAGCTTGCAAAGTCATCGACCGCTGCCCGGTCCGGACGCCGGCGGCGGCGCGGGGACCGGGGAACCGGACGCGAAGCGGAGGATTCGCCCGACGAGCGGCGCGAGGCGCTCGCGGGGCGGCGAACGCCCTCCCGGGCGGGTATCGTCGCCCGCATGAGCACCTGCCTCGTTTCCGGCGGCGCCGGCTTCCTCGGTTCGCACCTCTGCGAGCGCCTGCTTGCCGACGGCCACCGCGTGATCTGCCTCGACAACCTCGACACGGGGTCGCTGGGCAACATCAGCCACATCCGCGACGACGGCTTCGTCTTCGACAACCACGACATCACCGAGGAGGTGCGGATCGACGAGCCGGTGGACTTCGTCTACCACCTCGCCTCCCCGGCGAGCCCGATCGACTACGCGCGGCTGCCCCTGCACACGCTCAAGGTCGGCTCCTACGGGACCCATCACATGCTCGGCGTCGCGAAGAAGAAGCGCGCCCGCTTCCTCCTCGCCTCGACGTCGGAGGTCTACGGCGACCCCGAGATCCACCCGCAGCCGGAGAGCTACTGGGGGCACGTCAACCCGATCGGGCCACGCGGCGTCTACGACGAGGCGAAGCGCTACGCCGAGGCGCTGACGATGGCCTACCACCGACAGCAGGGTGTGGACACCGCGATCGTGCGGATCTTCAACTCAGTGCTCGCAGACGAGCAGATCCTCTACGACGACGGGCGCGAGCTGCGCCGCGAAACGGCCGGCGAGCTGTCGGCTCGACTCGCGAACCATGCAGCCCTTGCCGGCTACCGGCCCAGCCGGCTCCCAGTTGCCGCCGGAGGGGCGCCGCTCGCGCCCGATCACCCCGAGCCCGCGCTCGAGTTCCCGCTGGAGCGGTTCTCCGTGCCCTCATTCGATGCCGAAGGCACGATCGGGTCAACCGCCAGCCCGAGCTTCATCGGCCACCCCACCGAGCAGAAGTGCTTCGAAGTGAGAACGAAGTACGGGCGCTCGATTCGGGTGACCGGCGACCACTCGCTGTTCACCGAGGGGGACTCCGGCGAGCCCAAGCCGAAGCCGGTCAACGACCTGGAGATCGGGGACAAGATCGCGCTGGGCCGCCGATTGGAGGTCCCGGAGCGAGACCGGACGCTCGTCAGCATGGTCGAGGTCTGGCGGTGGGACGAGGAGGACGTCTGGGACCTCTGCGCCGAGGGAGAGGGGCTCGGCGAACTCGTCTGGAAGCATCGCCAGGAGGTGCTGGCGCTGCTTGGCTCGCGTCCCGGTCGTAGGCCGGGCAGCCGGGGATCCACCGACTGGCCGCGCGTCGTGAGGATGCGGGACAGCGACCGGGTCCCTCTCCCCGTCCTCTGGTGGATTCGCCGGGCGGTACCCGAGGACGCGCGGGTCCGCGCCCGGCGTGGCACCGCCAGCCTGCCGGCGACCATAGAGATCACCGACGAGCTTCTGTGGTTTCTCGGCGTCTGGGTAGCGGAGGGATCACTTTATGAGAAGGACTCGAAGTCGAGCTTCGTCTCGATCTCGAGCGACGGCCACGTGGTCGAACGGGCAGCGCGGTTCTTGGAGCGAGAGCTGGGGGTGCACGCCGTGCGGGTGGAGCACAAGCCCGGCCGTGCTCCGTCCCTCCTCGCGCATTCGAAGTTGCTTTGCAAGCTGATGCGATTCCTCGGCTTCGATCGCCGCAGACACCGCATCCCAGGCTGGGTTCTCGGCCTTCCACAAAGCAGGCTGAAGTGGTTCATCGAGGGCTACCGGGAGGGCGACGGGGTCCATAGTGGACGCCACTTCCACGAGCAGAAGCGCCATGAGTTCACGACCGTGGACACCGGGCTGAAGGACGACCTCATCGTCGCCCTGGCTCGCTTCGGCCTCTTCCCTTCCATCGGCCGATACGAGGCCACGCTGAAGAAGACGGGAGATCGGAAATACCCGTTCTGGCGCCTGACCCTCGCGAACGTCGCCCCATGGAGCCCCCTCCAATGGGACGAGGGCGTGAACCAGAAGCTCAATGCCCGCACATACGGTGACCTGGTCTGGGCCGCGGTTACCGAGATCGAGGAGGTGCCGGCGACGCCGCTCGTGTTCGACTTCTCCGTTCCCGGCCAGGAGAACTTCTGGGCGGGCAGCGGCGTAATGGCACACAACACCTACGGCCCGAGGATGCGCCCGCACGATGGCCGGGCGATCCCGACCTTCCTGCGGCAGGCGCTTCAGGACAAGCCCCTGACCGTGTTCGGAGACGGCACTCAGACCCGGAGCTTCTGTTACTGCGAGGACCTGATCCGCGGGCTGGTCTCGCTGATGGAGTCCGACGCCCACCTGCCGGTCAACCTCGGCAACCCGAACGAGCACACGCTGCAGGGGCTCGCGGAGACGGTGATCAAGGCGACCGACTCGCGGTCGGAGATCGTCCACGAGGCGCTGCCGGTCGACGACCCGCAGGTCCGCCAGCCCGACATCTCCAGGGCGCGCGAGATCCTCGGCTGGGAGCCGAAGGTCGGGCTCGAAGAGGGACTGCGCCGGACGATCGAGGAATCCGGCGTCGAGCGCCTCGTCGGCGCCCTGAGCTGACGCCGCCCGGCGTGTCTCCGCTGCGGATCGCCCACCTGACCGCGACCTTCCCGCCCTACCCCGGCGGCGCGGGCAACACCGCCTACCGGTTCGCGCGCGGCCAGGCCGAGCGGGGCAACCACGTCGAGGTCTTCACCGCCGCGGCCGCGGGCGAGGCGCCCGACCCCGGCAAGGCGATCGTCCACCGGATCGACCCCGTGATGGCGATCGGCAACGCGCCGCTGATCCCGAGCCTGGCCCGGCTCGAGGACTTCGACGTCGTGCACGTCCACTACCCGTTCATCTTCGGCTCGGAGCTGACCCTGCTCGGCCGCCTGCGCAAGCGCCGGCGCGGAGCAGCCCTGGTCGTCCACTACAAGAACCGGCTGATGGGCAAGGGCCCGCGCGGCGTGCTGTTCGAGGCCTACGAGCACTCGGTCGCTCCGGCGCTGATCCGCGCCGCCGACCGCATCCTCGTGCTCAGCCCCGACCACGCGCGGTCGGTGAGCTACCTGGCGCGGGCGCTCGACCGCACCCCCGAGCGGGTCATCGAGATGCCCAACGGGGTCGACACCGCCGTCTTCTCCCCGGGCGGGGACGGCAGCGGCCTGCGGCGGCGGCTCGGCATCCCCGCCGGCGCCGTCGTCGCCTCCTTCGTCGCGACTCTCGACCGCGCCCACCACTTCAAACGACTTGACGTGGCGATCGAGGGGCTGGCCAGGACCCGCGCGCGCGACCTGCACCTGCTGGTCGCCGGCGGCGGCGAGCTGCTCGACGGGTTCCGCGCCGAGGCGGCGGCCGCGGGGGTCGGCGCGCGGGTCCACTTCCTCGATCGCGTCCCCCACGCCGAGCTGCCGGACGTCCTCCGCGCCTCCGACCTCTTCGTGCTGACGACCGAGCCGCCGGAGTCGTTCGGGATCGTGCTGATCGAGGCGATGGCCTGCGGGCTGCCGGCGCTCGCGACCGACTACCCCGGGGTCCGCGCCGTCGTCGACGACGAGACCGGGATCCTGATCCCCGCCGGCGACTCCGGGGCGGCGGCGGAGGCGCTCGACCGCCTCGTCGACATGGGTCCCGAGGGGCGCGAGCGGCTGGGCGCCGCCGGGCGTGCGAAGGCGGAGCGCCGCTGGGCGTGGCCCGCGCTCCTCGACCGGATGGACGAGGCGTACGCGGAGGCGATCGCGGCCCGGCGGGAGAGGCTCGGGGTCGCGGCGTGAGCGCCGAGCGCCGATCGCTGCTGCTCGTCTCCTACTTCTATCCGCCGACGCGCGACACCGGCGCGCAGCGCCCGGCGGCGATGGCGAAGTGGCTCGCGCGGCTCGGGTGGGACGTGACGGTGCTGACGACGGGCGCCTTCGGCGAACGGCGAGGAGCAAGTAGCGAGGAGCAAGTAGCGGCGAAGGACGGGGGCGTACGAGTGATCCGGAGCCTTGATCTGCAGCGACTCAGGGCGAAGCTCACCGGGCACGATCGCGTCGACTCGCTCTTCGACTCCGATTCCTACACCGGGAAGCCGCATCCGCTCAGCAAGGTGATCGTGCCGGAGCCGCTCGCCGTGGCCTGGCTCCCCTTCGCGCGTAGCGCGGCGCTGCGCGCGCACCGGCGACGGCCATTCGATGCCGTGCTGACCACCTCGCCGCCGGAGTCCGCCCACGCCATCGGCCTGGCGCTGAGCCGTCGCGGCGCGGCGTGGGTCGCCGACGTCCGCGACGCCTGGACCTACGAGCCGCTGCGCCGGCCGTTCCCGACCGCCGCCCAGCGGCGCCTCGACGAGCGACTGGAGCGACGCTGGCTCGGCGCCGCCGGCAAGGTCGTCTGCGTCTCCGAGCCCGCCGCGCGCGACCTGCGCGAGCGCGGGATCGCCGACCCGCGAGTGATCGCCAACGCTTGGGACCCCGACGCCGACCCCGGGCCGGACGCCACCACGGCGGTCGCGGGCATGCTCGACCCCGAGCGCGCCTCGCTCGTCTACACCGGGCGGTTCGGCAGCTACGGCCGCGACCCGCAGCCGTTCGCGGCGGCGATCCGCCGCTTCGGGGCCGAGTCCCCGGAGGACGCGTCCAGGCTCGAGGTCGCGGTCGCCGGGCCGCTCACCCCCGACGAGCGCACGCTCTTCGAATCGGCGTCGGCGGGCCCGGTGAAGGTCTCGCTGCTCGGCAGCCTCGAGCGCGAGCGCTCCCTCGCGCTCCAGCGTCAGGCGGACGCGCTGCTGCTGCTCGCCCAGCCGCAGCGCTCGCAGCTCGTCAACTTCAAGCTCTTCGAGTACCTCGCCGCGGGCCGGCCCATCCTCGCGCTCGCCGCCGCAACCGAGGCAGGCCGCATCGCCGCCGACGCGGGCGTCTCCCCGATCGTCCGCGCCGACGACCCCGAGGCGATCGCCGCGGCGCTCGGCCGGCTCGTCCGCGGCGAGCTCGAGGGACCGGACCCGGCCGCGAGCGCGCGCTACTCCTACCCGGGTGCGGCCGCGGCGATGAGCGACGCCCTCGAGGCGGCGCGGACCGCTCAGGCGACCCGGGAGAAGACCCAGTCCTGACTCAGCGAGTGGTGGGCGGAGTCGCGCCCGGCCCAGCTCCCGAGCCTGACCTCGACGATCTCGAGGCCGGCCGCCTCGTGCCAGGCGCGGACGTCCTCCTCGTGGACGGCGAGCCGGGCCTCCGGGAGATGCGGCTGCGTCGTCCGGTAGCGGCCGCCCTCGGGGTGCTGGCGATCGGCGCCGAAGTCGAGCACCTCGTTGCCCGCGAACGCCTGGGTGCGCAGGCCCTCCGCGAGTCGCTCCTCGGAGTCGGGGTTGATCAGGAAGAAGGACGCCGCGGACCGGCCCCCTGATCGCAGCACGCGCGCCGTCTCCGCGAGGTAGCGGGCGATGTGGCGGGGGAACATGTGCGTGTAGAGCGACGCCGCGACGGCGACGTCGAAGCTGCCGTCCGGGTAGGGGAACGTGTACTCGGCGGGGCCGATCGCGCCCCCGGGCCGGTAGCGGTCGTTGCGCAGGTCGGCGACCTCGAAGCGGAACGCAGGATGGCGGCGGGTGATGTTGCGCTGGGCCCAGCGGATCGCATCCGGCATCACGTCGAAGCCGTCGTACCGGCCGCCGGACGCGGGATCGAGGTGGGGCACGAGATGGGCAGCGGTCCGGCCCGGCCCGCAGCCGACGTCGAGGACGCGATCGCCGGGCTGGAGAGCGGCGCCGTCGAGCAGGGCGTCGCGGACGATCCCGGCGCCGACGCCGTGGATCTGGGAGGGAAAGCCGAGCCGGCGCGGCGGCACCAGCGGATCGCGGCGGCCGGTCAGGGCGTCGCGGGCGTCGAGCCGCGCCCGCATGCTCCATCGCCGGGCCGCGGCGCCGCGGGCACGAAGGCGCTGGGCGGCCCCGGAGGCCGCCGCGCGCGCGGCCGAGAGCGGCCGTCTTGTCGGCCGTCGGCCCACCGGCGAAACGTACATCCGCGCTCGCGGAGGCGCGGACATCAACTACCCTGCCGCCGCGTGAGGCGCGGGGTATCGAGGAGCGAGACGCGCGAGTACGCACGCTCGGCCGCCGGCCTGACCGTTGCCCTCGGGATCGCCGGCGTGCTCACGTACGTCTTCTTCGCGATCGCCTCGCGGACCCTCGACGGGGACGCCTACGGCGAGGTGGTCGTCCTCTGGTCGATCGTCTTCTTGCTCAGCTCGACCCTCTTCCGGCCCATCGAGCAGCTTCTCGCCCGCACGCTCGCCGAGCGCGACCAGGCGGGAGCCCCGGCCGGCGACGCGCTGCGCTCCGCGGCGCTGATCCAGCTCGGGATCTGCGCAGTCACGCTCGCCGCCCTGCTGATCGCGAGGGGGCCGCTCACCGAGCACGTCTTCACCGAGGACGACTCGTTCTACTGGGCGATGCTGATCTCGCTCGCCGGCTTCGCCCTCGCCTTCTACGCGCGCGGGTTCCTGGCCGGCCGCAACCAGTTCCGCCTCTACGCGGCGCTGGTCATCTTCGAGGTCTCGCTGCGAGTCCTGTTCGCGGTCGCCGCCGCCGCCAGCTCCGGCGCGGCGGTGGCCCTCGTCGCGGTCGGCATCGCGACCTCGCCGATCGCGCCGCTGCTGATCCTGCCGCTCGCCGGCCGCGATCGGCCGGCCCCGGCCGACGTCGCCGCGGGCGAGCAGCTCACGCTCGGCCATGGCGGGGCGTTCGCCGGCGCCGTGCTGGTGATGATGCTCAGCGAGCAGATCCTCGTCGGCTCCGGCGCGCTCTTCGTCCGCGCCGCCGAGGGCGCGGCCGCGGCCGGATACATCTTCAACGTGCTGATGGTCGCCCGCGCACCGCTCGTCCTGTTCCAGGCGATCGCCGCGAGCCTGCTCCCGCACCTGACGCGCATGCGCGCCCGCGACGACGACGAGAGCCGGCACGCCTTCGACGAGTCGCTGGAGGCGACGATGATCCTGATCGCCGGCTTCGCCGCCCTCGTCACCGCCGGCGTCGGCCTCGTCGGCCCGCAGGTGATGCAGATCGCGTTCGGCGACCAGTTCGAGTACGACCGGCTCGGCCTGATGATCGTCGCCGTCGGCATGGGCCTCTATCTCGTGGCGGCCTCGCTCAACCAGGCGGCGCTGGCCCAGGGGCAGGCGCATCGCGCGGCGCGGCGCTGGATCGTCTGCGCCGGCGCGTTCGTCCTCTTCAACCTGCTGGCACCGATCAGCGCCGAGCGTGCTGTGGAGATCGGCTTCACCGCATGCGCCGGCGTCCTCGCGCTGCTTCTGTACCGGATCTACGCCGACCCCCATCCGGACCCCGGCGACCGCCTCGAGCCGGGCTCCGTCGAGGAGGTGCAGGCGCGCCTCGCGACCAGCGACGAGGTCGCCTGAGCTCAGCTGACGAACTCGGCGAAACGACTTCCCGCGACCGCCTCACGGACCTCGCCCCAGTTCTCGATGGTCTGATCGAGCGACCGCACGCGGAGCCGCTTCAGGGGTGAGTCCAGCGGCGCCGGCTCGACCCCGAGGAAGCGCTGGATCTCCTCGAGACGCGCCCCGGCGGCGATCTCCTCGTAGGTGACGTCGACCGCCGGGCAGCCGGCGCCGAGCTCGTCGAGCTCGCGCTGCTCGGCCTCGATCCGCTCGAGGGCGGCGAGCGCCTCCGCGGGCGGGATCGCGATCCGCGCGTCCCCGTAGGAGCCTGCGGTGGATTGCGAGACGAGCGTCGCCCGCAGCAGGCGGCGCGAGACCAGCAACTCGAGCAGGTTCCGGCGGCGCAGCCGGACCAGGGCGATCCCCTCCGCCGGGGTCAGCAGCTCCGCCGCCCGCGGGAACGCGCGAATCGACTCCAGCGGCAGCTTGAACCCGATCGCCTCGACGCCCGGGCGCGCCGCCAGCATCGACCGCACGTGCGCGACGGGATCGTCCGTCTCCGCGAGCGCGAAGGCGCCCTCGTCGGTGGCCTTCGGGTGCTTGGGGTTGAGGAGCTCGCCGAAGCAGCGGATCCGAGGGTGGGAGTCGAGCAGCGCCACCAGGTGGGTCGAGCCGGTCCGGCCGAGGCAGAGGATCGCGAACCTGACGTGGCCGTCGCCGGCCTTCGCTTCGCGCTCACCATCCATCGGCGCCGGAGACTAGATGGCCACGCGCACGGGGGGCGATCTATCCTTCCCCGCCGTGAGCACTGCATCCGACGCCCAGGAATTCCGCTACATCGCCCCCCAGGTCGGCCCCGAGGACGAGCGCCGGTTCACCGACTCCGGGATCGAGGTGAAGCGCCTCTACGAACCCGGCGACGTCGCGCCGAATCTGGAGGAGCGTCTCGGCGACCCGGGCGAGTACCCGTTCACCCGCGGCATCCACGACGGCATGTACCGCGACCGGCTCTGGACGATGCGCCAGTACGCCGGCTTCTCCTCGCCCGAGGACACCAACGAGCGCTACCGCTACCTGATCGAGCACGGCTCGACCGGCCTGTCGATGGCGTTCGACCTGCCGACCCAGCTCGGGCGCGACTCCGACGATCCGCTCTGCGACGGCGAGGTCGGCCGCACCGGGGTCCCGATCGACACGATCGAGGACATGCGGATCTGCTTCGACCAGATCCCGCTCGACGAGGTCTCGACCTCGATGACGATCAACGCGCCGGCGGCGGTGCTGCTGCTGCTCTACGAGCTCGTCGGCGAGGAGCAGGGCGTCGAGTCCCAGAAGCTTCGCGGGACCGTCCAGAACGACGTCCTCAAGGAGTACATGGCGCGCGGGAACTACATCTACCCGCCGGAGCCGACGATGCGGCTCACCACCGACATCTTCGAGTACTGCGCCGAGAACGTGCCGAAGTGGAACACGATCTCGATCAGCGGGTACCACATCCGCGAGAAGGGCTGCTCGGCCGTCCAGGAGGTCGCCTTCACGCTCTCCAACGCGATCGCCTACGTCGAGGCGGCGCTCGAGCGCGGGCTCGAGATCGACCGCTTCGCGCCGCGGCTGGCGTTCTTCTTCAACTGCCACAACAACGTCTTCCAGGAGATCGCGAAGTTCCGCGCCGTGCGGCGGATGTGGGCGGAGATCGTCCGCGAGCGCTTCGGCTCGGACAACCCGAAGTCGCAGACGATCCGCTTCCACACCCAGACCGGCGGCGTCACCCTCCAGGCCCAGCAGCCCGAGGTGAACATCATCCGCGTCGCCCTCCAGGGCTTCGCCGCGGTGGCCGGCGGGACGCAGTCGCTGCACACCAACGGCTTCGACGAGGCGCTGGCGCTGCCGACCGAGCGCTCGGCGCGGATCGCCCTCCGCACCCAGCAGGTGATCGCCTACGAGTCCGGCGCCACCGACACCGTCGACCCCTTCGCCGGCTCCTACTTCATCGAGTCGATGACCGACGAGATCGAGGAGCGCGCGAAGGAGCTGATGAGCCAGGTCGCCGACCAGGGCGGCTCGGTCGAGGCGCTCGACTTCATGCAGAAGGAGATCGAGGAGTCCGCCGCCAGCTACCACGAGCGCTACAAGAGCGGGCAGGACATCGTCGTCGGCGTCAACAAGTTCGTCACCGACACGATCGACGACGTCGACATCCTCAAGGTCGACCCCGAGGCGGAGAAGCGCCAGGTCGAGCGGCTCAAGCGCTGGAAGGAGTCCCGCGACGGGGGCGCCGTCGACGCCCGGCTCGCCGAGCTGCGCGCCGTCGCCGAGAGGAATTCAGGTGACGGCAACCTGCTGCCGCCGATGAAGGAGGCGCTGCGCGCCGGCGCCTCGATCGGCGAGGTCAGCGGGAGCCTGCGCGAGGTCTTCGGCGAGTACCAGGGAGGCGCGTTCTTCTGAGCCGCCTCTCTTGGCAAGGGGGCGACGAGTTCAAGATCGACGGCGTCACCTACGTCTGCAGGCCCCTCGCTCACTACTTCGAGTCGACGGCGGACCGCCTCTGCCTCTGCAAGGGCCGCGCCGCCGTCGAGGAGTTCGAGGAGCTCCTGGCCGAGCTGAACCCCCGCCGGATCGTCGAGGTCGGCCTCTACGAGGGCGGAAGCGCGGCGTTGATCTCACAGCTGGTGAGGCCGGAGAAGCTGATCGGGATCGATCTCGCCGCCGCGAAGCCCGGGGTCGCTGCGCACTTCGAGCGGCACGACCCCGAGGGAGCCGTCAGCCTCCACTGGGAGGTCGACCAGGCGGACCGCGAGCGGATCCGCGCGATCCTCGACTCCGAGCTCGGCGTCGCCGAGCTCGATCTCGTGATCGACGACGCCTCCCATCACCTCGGGCCCTCGCGGGCCACCTTCGCCGAGCTCTTCCCCCGCCTCCGCCCCGGCGGCCTCTACGTCCTCGAGGACTGGTCCTGGGCGCACACGCCGATCGAGGTCTGGCCCGAGCGGGATCCGCTCACGATCCTCGTCCTCGAGCTGATGATCGCGTCCGCGCACGTTCCCGAGGCGGTCGCCTCGCTGAAGGTCGAGCGGCGCTCCGCCGTGATCACGAGAGGGGACGCGCACCTCGACCCGAGCGACTTCGACCTCCGCGACCTGCTGCGAACCGACCGGTCGCGACGGTTGGTCGACTCGCTGCTGAGCGTGCCGGCCGAGCAGCGGCGCCGCCTGACGTGGGGAAGGGAAGCGCGGTGATCGCCCTGCGGCTGCTCGCCGCGTTCGCGCAGGCGCGGCCCGATGCCGAGTTCGTCGAGGTCGGCGCCAACGACGGCCGCACGATGGACCCGCTCGCCCGGACCATCGACTCGACCCGATGGCGAGGCGTCATGGTCGAGCCGGTCCCTCACGTCTTCGAGCAGCTGCGGCGCAACTTCGCGGACAACCCCAGGGTCGCCGTCGCCAACGTGGCGATCGCCGAGACCCCGGGCACGCGGCCGTTCTTCCATCTCGCGAAGGCGGAGGGCGAAGGCCGCGAGGCCCCCTGGTGGGACGACTCGATCGGGTCCTTCGACCGCGAGCATCTGGTCCGGCACGCCGACGAGATCCCGGGGTTCTGGGACCGCCTGCGCGAGATCGAGGTGCCGACGATGACGCTCGCCGGCGTCTGCCGCGAGCACTCGCTCGACCCCGACCTGATCATGATCGACGTCGAGGGGCATGACGCGGAGCTGGTCGCGACGATCGACTTCGAGGAGATCCGCCCGCGGGTGCTGATCTACGAGCACAGTCACCTGGGGGCCGAGGAGCGCGAGCGCACCGCCGACCGGCTCGGCTCGCTCGGATACGAGCTGCTGAGCGAGGGCCTCGACACCTGGTGCCTGGATCTGACGACCGACGACGAGCTCAGCCGGGAATGGCGAGCGCTGCTCGCCGCCGAGGCCCGCACCTGATGCGGCCGGCGAGGCGATTCGGCACCGAGGCGCTGACGCGACGGATCCGCTCCGCGTGGGCCGCCCTCACCCTGCCCGCCGCCGTGCTCTTCCTGTTCCACCGGCGCATCCACCCCGGGCACCGACTTGGATGGGGAGCCCGCTTCCGGCTCGCCCTGCGGATGTACCGCAACACGCAGCGGGTCTTCACCGGCACCTCCTACAAGGCCCACCTGGCGATGGCCGTGAAGCTGCTGGAGATGCCGCCGGGCTCGCCCGGGGTCGTGGTCGAGTGCGGCTGCTTCCGCGGCGGGTCGACCGCGAACCTCTCGCTGGCCTGCCGGATCGTCGGGCGGCGGCTGATCGTGTTCGACTCCTTCGAGGGCCTGCCGGCGCCAACGGCCGGCGACCGTTACGCCAACGAGCGCACCGAGGGCTTCCTCGCGGCCGACCTCGACGAGGTCCGCGAGACGGTCGCCGCGCTGGGGGCGATCGAGGTCTGCGAGTTCCGCAAGGGCTGGTTCGCCGACACCCTCCCCGCGCTCGACGAGCCCGTGGCCCTCTGCTTCCTGGACGTCGACTACCAGGCGAGCCTGCACGACTGCGTGCTCCACCTGTGGCCGCTGCTCACCGAGCGCGGCTACATGTTCATCGACGAGTACGTCTTCGTCGACTACTGCGCGCTCTTCTACTCGGAGCGCTGGTGGCGCACGTACTTCGACTCCGACCCGCCGGGGCTGATCGGCGCCGGCAGCGGCGTCGGGCTCGGCCAGTTCTACCTGGGCCCCTACCGCGAGCGGACCGTGCTGCAGGCGCCGGGGAGCGTCGCCTACACCCGCCGCGACTTCAGCGGCCTCTGGGACTATTACCCGGAGGGCCGCTAGGCCCCGGGCGAGGGGGCGCGCGTTGCTACCGTCCGCGCCCCCGGACAAGGAGCGACGACCGACGAGATGAAGCTCTTCACGAGGAAATCGAAGACAGCGGCCTCCGGCCCCCTCGAGCGCGTCGAGGAGCTGATGGAGAGCAATCGCGAGCGACCCGACGTGGCCACCGAGCGCGAGCTCGTCCGGGCGCGGCACGAGGCCTTCGCCGAGCTGCTGGAGAGCGACGAGCCGACCGCGGCGGCGACCCCCGGCGAGGGCGCGGCGGCGGCGCGGATCGAGCAGGGGATCCCGGTCCTCGACGTCGAGGACCTCTCCCCCGCCGCGGCCCGCGCCGCCATCCTCGATCGCGGCTGCGTCCACGTCCGCGGCCTGCTCGGGCGGGCCGAGACCGAGCGGCTCGCCGCCGGGATCGACCGCGCGTTCGCCGGCTACGACTCCGAGGGTCCCGGCGCGGAGGAGGACCCCTGGTACTACCCCTTCACCCCCTCGGCCGGCTATCAGCTCGGGGGCGGTCGCAAGTGGAACCGCGCCGGCGGCGCGATCTGGGCCGCCGACTCGCCGCGCCTGATATTCCAGCTCCTCGACACCTACGAGCGAGCCGGCCTTCGCGAGGTCATCTCGGCCTACCTGGGGGAGCGGCCGGCGATGTCGATGAACAAGAGCGTCCTGCGGCGGGTCCCCCCCGACACCCAGGGCGCCGACTGGCACCAGGACGGGGCGTTCCTCGGCAGCGAGATCCGCAGCCTCAACGTCTGGGTCGCGCTCTCTGACTGCGGCCGCGACGCCCCCGGGATGGACATCGTGCCCAAGCGCCTCGAGGAGATCGTCGAGACGGGCAGCGAGGGGGCGAACTTCGACTGGTCGGTCTCACCCGCCGTGGTCGAGCGGGTCGCCGCCCCTGAGGGCGTGGTCAGGCCCGAGTTCAGCGCCGGTGACGCCCTCCTCTTCGACCACCTCAACCTTCATCGCACCGCCGCCGAGCCGACGATGACCAAGAAGCGGTACGCGATCGAGACATGGTTCTTCGCTCCCTCCGTGTACCCGGAGGAGCAGGTACCCCTCGCCTTCTGAGAGGGCCTTGGTGGCCACCCCCGCATACACCGTCTGCACGGTCGCCTCGCCGCAGTACCTGCCGCAGGCGCGAGCGATGCTCGCCTCGGTCCTCGACGCCGACCCCGGGGTCGACGCGGTCCTCCTCCACCTCGGTCGCGCGGACGACCGTCCCGCCGAGGCCCTGCGGCTGCCCGCCGGCGTCGAGGCGATCGGGGTTGACGAGGTCGGGATCGACCCCAGGGAGGTGCGGCGGCTCGGGCTGATGTACTCGACCCAGGGCCTCGCGGGGGCGATGAAGGCCCGGCTCATCCGCTTCCTCCTCGATCGCGACGAGCGCCCGGTCGTCTTCGTCGACGCGGACATCTGCGCGTACCGGTCGATGGAGTGGATCGCCCAGCGCGCCGAGGCCTCCGGGCGGGCGGTCCTCACCTCCCACGTCGTCCGCCCGCTGATCGAGGCGGAGCGGCCGATGCTCAGCGCCGGCGTCTTCAACTCGGGGTTCATGGCCTTCCCGCCGGCGGCCCGCGACCTCGTCGACTGGTGGTGCTCCCGCACCGCGCGCGACTGCATCTTCAGGCCCAACCGGGGCCTGCTCTGGGAGCAGGCGTGGCTCGGGCTCGCCCCGGCGTTCTTCGACGTCGAGGTCCTCCGCGAGCCCGGCGTGAACACGCTCGCGCGGGAGCTGCTGGACCGCGACGTCGAGTGGGACTCCGACGACCTGCCGGTGATCGGCGGGCGGCCGCTCACCTGTTACCACTTCAGCGGGCCCTACGACCCGAACTCGCCGCAGTACCTCCTCGCCCCCGCGGGGACGAGCGACGAGGTCGTCGTCCGTCGCGCCGGGGGTGGGTTCGCGGGCCTGAACTGGCTCTCGCTGGAGCGCCGGCCCGGCGCCGCGCGACTCTCGCGCGAGTACGCGGATCGCCTGCTCGCGAGCGGCTTCAGCGAGGAGACGGCCGAGGCGGTCTTCAGCGCGTTCGACGACGGGCAGCCGATCCACCGGACGATGCGCCGCGCGTACCGGACCGGCCTGATGCGGGCCGAGCGCGAGGGGGCCGCCGAGCCGCCCAACCCGTTCTCAGGCGCCTCGCTGGACTCGTTCGTGGACTGGCTACTCGCGGTGCCCGACGAGAACGCGGAGACCGGCTTCAGCCGGCTGATCGCGGCGGCCCACGAGACCTACGAGGGCGCGCCGATCATCTTCCCGAGGATCCCCGGCGCCGACACCGAGGCCTTCGTCCAGTGGACCCGCGCGCGGCTCCGGGCGGAGAGCAGGTCGCTGCCCGATGCGCTCGTCCCCACCGAGGAGGGCCCCGCGCCGCGCAACGGCTGGCTGCGCACGCTCGGCCGCCGGCGCTCGCACGCCGGAGGCAACCGGCCGGCGCGGTGAGGATCACCTACCTGGGGGCATCGGAGCCCTCGCTGTCGGGGGGGATGATCAGCGTCCTGCTGACCGTCGACGCGCTGCGGGCCGCCGGCCACGACGCCGACGTCGTGGCGACCCGGCCGGCGCCCGATTGGTCGCCGGTGGACATCCCGTGGAAGACCGTCGCCGACCCCTTCGCCGAGATCGCCGACCGCGACGCGGTGATCACCGGCTGGCTGGCGGTCGAGCGCGCGCTGGCCGCCGGTCCCGCGCTCGTCGGCCACCTCTGCGCGGGCTACGAGAGCCACCTGTGGCCGCAGCTCGCCGACCGGGTGGCGGCGATCTACGCCCTCCCCACGCTGAAGCTGGTCGTCGCCCCCCATCTGGCGCGGACGATCGCCGCCGAGCAGGGGACGGAGGCGAGCTTCATCGGGACCGCGTTCGTCGCCGAATGGTTCAAGCCGGATCGAGCGCGCGTTCCCCCGCCCGGCCGCGGGTGCTGCTGGTCGGGGCCGACCCCTCGGGTCCGTACGCGCCGGTCCCGTTCAAAGGAATCGCCTTCTCGCTCGACGTCTGCAGGCGGCTGCGCGAGAGCGGTCACGACCTCGAGCTCGTCCGCCTCGCGCCTCGCGGCGACGACTGGATCGACGATCCCGCCGTCGACGAGGTCCACGTCGGCCTGCGTCCGGAGGAGGCAGCCGCCGTCTATCGCACCTGCGACGTCTTCCTCTCGGGCTCGACGGCGGCGGAGGGGCTCGGGAAGCCCGCCATCGAGGCGGCACTCTCCGGGCTGGCGTGCGTGCTGCCCGCGATCCCGCCCTACGCCGACATCGACGCGCTCGCGGCGGCGGCGCTCATGTACCCGCCCGAGGACGCCGAGGACGCCACCGAGCGGGTCGCGACCCTGCTCGGCGACCGTGACCTGCGCGCCCGGCTCAGCGCCGCGGGAGCCGCCCTCGACCTGGCGGAAACGTTCTCGCCGGCCGCCGTCGCCGAGCGCCTCGTCGCGGCGCTCGGATCGAAGCGAGGCTCCGTTGGCTAACGTGGGTCGCCGATGAGGTCGCTCTTCACGATGAGGTCGCTCTTCAAGAGGAAGCCCGATTCGCCGGCGCGCGAGGCGATCGACCAGGCCGAGGCGATGGCGGGCGAGGGCCGGATCTTCGAGGCGATCGAGATGCTCACCGCGGCGAACCGGGCCGCTCCGGATCCCGCCGCCGAGCACGCGCTGGTGACCCTTCGCAACCGTGCGTTCGCCGAGCTCGAGCCCCATCCCTCCCAGCCGGCCGAGCCGGTGCCCGTCCCCGTGCGCGGCGACGACGGCGACGACGGCCTGCCCGCGCTCGACGCCTCCGAGCTGACCGCCGGCGCGGTCCGGGGGGCGATCCTCGAGAAGGGGAGCGTGATCGTGCGGAACCTCGTCGCGCCCGAGCGCGCCGCGGAGCTCGTCGCCGGCATCGACCGCGCCTTCGCGGGGCGCGAGGGCGACGGCGCGAACGGGTCCGCCGAGGGCACCCCGTGGCTCCGGCCGTTCGAGCCTGCGCCGGAGTACGAGCGGGCCGTCGGCATGGGACGCGCCTTCGTCAACGACGGCTCCGGGATCTGGCTCGCCGACTCGCCCCGGGCGCTCTTTCAGCTGGCCGACACCTTCGAGAGCGCCGGGCTGCGCGAGCTGATCACCGAGTATCTCGGCGAGCGTCCGGCGATCTCGGTCAACAAGGGAACGTTGAGGCGCGCCGCGCCCACGGTCGGCACCGAATGGTGGCATCAGGACGGCGCGTTCCTCGGCGGCGAGATCCGCTCGCTGAACGTCTGGCTCTCGCTCACCGACTGCGGCGTCGACGCGCCCGGGATGGACATCGTCGGCCGCCGGCTCGAGTCGATCGTCGAGACGGGCACCCGCGACGCCGACTTCGAGTGGTCCGTCAGCCCCGAGGTGGTGGCCGAGATCGCCGGCGACGACATCTCCCGCCCCGTCTTCCGGCCGGGCGACGCGCTCCTGTTCGACCACCTGTGCCTGCACAAGACGGCGTCGAGCGCGGAGATGACCAAGACCCGCTACGCGACCGAGACCTGGTTCTTCGCGCCCTCGGCCTACCCGGATCCGGCCAAGCAGGTCCCGCTCGTCTTCTGATGACGATCGCGATCCCGGACCCCGGGCCTCCGGATCCGGCGCTCGACGACGGAATCCTCGAGATCATCGAGCGCACGCGCGGTGTGACGATGACCCCCTGGCCGAGGGTCGCGGCCCTGGTGGAGGCCGTTCGCTACACCCATCGCCGCGGGATCGGCGGCGCCTTCGCCGAGTGCGGCGTCTGGCGGGGCGGCTCGGTACTGGCCATGATCCTCGCCCTGCAGGAGCTCGGCGTCGAGGATCGGGAGATCTACCTCTACGACACGTTCACCGGGATGACCGAGCCCGGGAGCGAGGACGTCTCTCCCTATGGGGGGTCCGCAGCCGACCTCACGCCTCAGTCGGCGA
This sequence comes from uncultured Solirubrobacterales bacterium, assembly GCA_963823565.1. Classification (GTDB taxonomy): domain Bacteria; phylum Actinomycetota; class Thermoleophilia; order Solirubrobacterales; family 70-9; genus RHKX01. The sequence goes on from CAWGLR010000001.1 coordinate 762,687, forward strand.
GCGAGGGATGGAGGTTCTTCTTCGACCCCGACACGTTCAACGAGGAGAGCGTCCGCGAGCTCCTCGCCCAGACGGGCTATCCGGAGGGGCTGCTCAAGCTGGTCCCGGGCCGCGTCGAGGAGACGATCCCGGACACGGCCCCCGACCGAGTGGCCCTGCTGCGCCTCGACACCGACTGGTACGAGTCGACCCGCCATGAGCTCGTTCACCTCTACCCGAGGCTCCAACTCGGCGGCGTGCTGATCGTGGACGACTACGGCCACTGGGAGGGAGCACGACGCGCGGTGGACGAATACTTCGAGGCGAGCGCCGAGCCCGTCCTGCTGAATCGCATCGACTACGCCGCGCGGCTCGCGGTGCGTGCGTGACATGAGCCGGGGATGGCCACGACGACTCCGAGGCGTCGCCCGCGCAGGAGCTCTCCCGAGCCGGAGCGCCGGGCGGCGCAGCCGCTTCGCGACTACTCCCCCTCGGCCGGGCTGCCCTTCGACGCCGACGAGTTCGAGTCCCGCCTGGTCTGGATGTGGGGCTCCCCGCGCTCGGGCAGCACCTGGCTGCTGAAGCAGCTCAGCCATCCCCTCGTTCCCGACCCGGAGTCGTTCGAGGTCTTCGAGGTGCCCACCGGGGCGGAGGGCCCGTTCGACGTCGTCCCGGTCGACGAGTCGTTCATCTCGAACCACTTCGCGCCGGCGTTCGCCGATCCCCGCGAGGTCGACGGCGCCTTCGTGCCGGGGACGATCAACAACTACCTCGGCGAGCGGCCCGTCTACGCCTTCGCCCGCGACTACGAGGCGATCTGGCGTCCCGAGGCCCGGCGGTTCGCCCTCGTCCGGCTCTACGGATTCGTCGACCGGGCGCGACGCGACGGCGTCCCGCTGTCGGCGAGCCCGCTGGTGGCGATCAAGGAGGTCAACGGCTCCCATGCCGCCGACCTGATGATGTCGCTGATGCCGCGGTCCCGGCTGCTCTTCCTCGTCCGCGACGGCCGCGACGTCGTCGACTCGCTGCTGCACGCCTACCAGCCCGGCGGCTTCCTCGCCCGCCACCAGGGCCGGGCGATGGAGACGCCCGAGGAGCGCGCCGAGGGGCTGCTGTGGGCGTCGCGGCTGTGGGCCTGCAACGTCGACATGACGCTGCGCGCGATCGAGCGCCACCCGCCCGAGCTCACCCACGTAGTCAAGTACGAGGACCTGCTGGCGGACAACCGGGGCGAGATCGATCGCCTTCACGCCTGGCTCGGGCTGGAGCGCTCGGCCCCCCAGGTCGAGGAGATGCTCGAGGCCACCTCGTTCGGGGCGATCCCGGCCGGCCGCACGGGAGCGCTCGAGCGCAACCGCGCCGCCGATCCCGGCCTGTGGCGGCAGAATCTGAGCCCAGAGGAGCAGGCGACCGCCCACGGGATCATGGGGCCGAGGCTGCAGAAGCTTGGATACGAGACTGAGGCATAGCGAGGGCTCCCCCTCCCCGGCGCCCCCGACGGCGCCGGCGGCTGCACGGCCGCCCGCCGGGCTGCCGCGGCTGGTCGACGGGCTCGGCGAGGAGCTCGCGGCCGGCGGGTGGTCGTACCCGTGGCGCCTCGGTCCCGGGCTCGAGGCACCCGCCCGCCCTTCCTCGCGCCGGCTCGCCTGGTCGTTCGCGGCGATGATCGAGGGGCCCTGCCGCGATGCGCTGCTGCTCGCCGAGAGTCCGCGGGCGCTGCTGATCGGCGCGGCCGACGGCCACCTCGCCCACCGGCTGCTCGACTGGGGCGCCGAGAGCGTCGTCGCCTCCGAGAGCCGCGAGCGCGAGCGCCGGCGGGCGACGCTGATCGCGCGGCAGCTGCGGGTGCCGCCGTCGCGACTCGAGATCGTCCCCGGCGTCGGCGCCGCCGGCGCGGACTTCCCGGGAGCGGGCTTCGCCGTCGTGCTGCTCGCGCCCGGCGCGGTCGAGACCGGGGTCGCTCGAGGCGGCCTGCGAGGCGACGGCGGGGGTGTGCGCGATCGCAACCGCCGGGCCGGAGACGACCGCGGTGGCCGAGCGCGCGCTGGCGGCCGGGCTCTCGCCGATCGAGATCGCCGCGGTCCCGCGGCATGCGCATCCGCAATACGTTCTCGGCGAGCGCGAGGTGCTCGTCGGCAGGCGGGGCGGCTCGCGGTGAGCGGCGACCGGCTCAGCGGCGGGCTCCCCGCCGGCGAGGACGGCGAGGGGCTGCTGTGGGCGGAGCGCGACGCCGCCTACCGCTGGGCGGCCGGCGCCGTCCGCGGCCGCGACGTGCTCGTCATCGGCTCCGAGCGCGGGCACGGGGCCGCGACCCTGCTGGGGGCCGGCGCGAGGACCGTCGTCGGCGTCGACCCCGACGAGCGCGAGTGCGACCTCGCGATGGCGGCGTACGGGGAGAGCATCCGCTTCCTGCGGGCCGAGCCCGTCGCGCTGCCGCTGGCGTCCGCGAGCTTCGACCTCGTCACCTGCTTCGGGGCGCTCGAGCGGAGCCTCGACCCGGATGCGGCGATCGCCGAGATCAAGCGGGTGCTGACGGCGGACGGGATCGGCCTGCTGGCGCTGCCGCTCGAGGATCCCGACGTCCCCGGCGAGATCGCCGCCCCCGGGCGCCCGCGGGAGGCCTGGGAGGCCGCGCTGCGCGAGTCGTTCCCGTCCGTTGCGCTGAGCCGCCTCCGCGTGAGCCTCGCGGCGGCGGTCGCGCCGCTGGGGTCAGCCCCCGCCTCGCTCGGCGTCACCTGGGCCACCGCGGACGATCACGAGGACCGCGCGATGCTCGCCGTCGTCGCCAACGGCGAGCTGCCCGAGCTGGCCGCGACGGCGACGCTGGTCGGGATTCGCGACCTCCGCGCTCAGGAGGAGGCGCTGGCGGCGTGGGAGCTGCGTGCCCGGCGGGCGGAGGCCGACGGCGCCGCCAAGCACTGGGAGATGGTCGCCGCGCGCGAGGCGCAGCGGCGGCTGCGCAAGCGGCTGCACGAGCTCGAGCACCGGCCGCTGCGGATGTTGTCGCGAATCGTCCGCGGCAAGCCGCGGAAGCTCAACATCGGGCCGCCGATCCGCGCCTCCGAGCGCAAGCCCGATCGCTGGGAGTAGGTCCCCTCAGTCCCCGCGCTCGGCGCGCTCGAGGTCCTTCTCCTGCTGGGTCTTGGTGTAGGGCGGGAACGGGAGGCGCGGCGGGCCGATCATGCCGCGCGACTCCCACTTGCGGCGAAACGCGATCTGGGCTCGCAGCCAGTCCTCGCGATACGGCGAGGGGCTGATCGAGTTGCGATGGTGCGCCACCTGCATCTCGGCGGCGAACACGCGACGACCCTGCTCGCGCGCCTGGAAGCAGATGTCGGCGTCATAGCCGTGGAAGCCGGGACCGAGCGTCTCCTCGTCGAAGCGCAGCGCCCGCATCGCCCAGCGCGATAGGACCAGCAGGTAGCCGTCGACCATGTCGACGTCACCGGAGCTTCCCGACCCCGACATCTCCGACCCCTCGAGCATCTCGGTCTCGTAGAGGACCGCGGGGTCGATCGGCTCGAGGATCGAGGAGCCGACGCCGTAGTCGTGGATCCACCAGTCGATCCCCTGCACGCCGACGGCGCCGATCGTGCCGACGATCGCCACGAGCGGATCCTCCAGCGCCCAGCGGACCCGCTCGTTGAAGTGCTCGTCGCGGATCTCGGTGTCCTCGTGGATCAGCGCGACGGCCTCGACCGCCGGGTCGGCGGCCGCCTCGTCGAGGATCTCGTTGTAGGTGCTGAAGATGCTCGTGCGGCCGCGCTTCAGGTACACCGGCGCGCCGGGCTCGCGTGCTCGCTCGATCCCCGGCCGGGCGAAGCGCTCGTACTTCTCCTCCGACGCGATCGCGCAGCCGAAGGCGATCACTGGCCGCGGTGGTGGTTTACGAAGCGCTCCCGCCGCTCCACCCGCGTCTTCTCCCGCTGCGCCCGCAGCGCCTCCGCGTGGGCCTCGCGCAGCCGGTCACGGCGGCCGAAGTACCGGCGCAGGAGCGGCAGCCGCTTGAGCTTCGCGTACGCGCGGTAGGGCTTGGAGCTGGTGATCCGGCGCAGGTTCGCGCGCTCCGCCTCGAGCTGGCGGTTGCGCTCCTGGAGCAGCTCGCGCTGGGTGTCGATCTCGCGCAGCAGGTTCTCGGTCGCCAGCTCCGTGCGCTTGCGGTCGAGATCGGAGTCGATCTGCGCCTGCCGCGACCCGCGGGCGAGGTTGTTGACGGTCTTTCGCAGCGCGTCGACCTCGAGGTCCGCGTCGCCGGCGGCCGCCTCGAAGTCGGCCTTGGCCGTGGCCGGGTCGACGTCGGCGCTCACGTGCCCGTTCTCGACGCCGGTGAGCTCGAGCGCGCCGGTGACGAAGTTCTCCGGCCGGGCCGGGCCGGGCGCTCGCTCGCCGGACTCGGGCAGGCGGCGCAGGTAGCCGCGCGGGTTCTGCGTCAGCAGGAAGCGCTCGCGCCAGCGGTCGGACTCGAAGGGCGGGTCCTCGGCGAGCCAGGCGTCGAGGGCCTCGCTCGGGCCGGGGACGGCGTCGGGCCGGACGGGGCGACCGCCGAACCAGCCGTCCTCGACGACGAGGTAGCAGTTGGGGCTGACGAGGTGCGAGTAGGTACGGAGCTCCTCGAGCACGTGGTGGGCGCGGTGGTCGGCGTCGAGGTCGACCATGGTGCGCTTCCCCTTCGCCTCGGCACGAATCCGCGAGACGATCTCGGGGTCGGTCGAGCTCCCCTCGATCAACTCGATGCGCGGGTGCTCGCGCACGCGGTCGTTTATGAACGAGAGGTCGATGTCGACCGCGATGACCTTCCCGTCGATGCCGAGCAGCTCCTGGATCGACGCGAACAGCATCGCGCTGCCCCCCACGTAGGCGCCGGTCTCGACGATCAGCTCGGGCCGCGTCTCGGCGATGATCTGCTGGAAGACCAGGATGTCCGCGGGCGTCTTGACGAGCGGCACCTGCAGCCAGGTCGTCGTCGCGAAGGTCTGGCCCTTGAGGTCGTGGAAGACCCGCGTGAACTCGCGCGCCGCGCGCTCGACGCGCTCACGGGTGATGTCCTCGGGGATCTCGATCGGCGGGGCTGCGTCGGGTGGGGTCATCGCCGCGATTCTGGCACAGGCGCCTCCGACGGCCGAGGCAGATGCCGCCGGGACAAGCCGCGCCGGCGGGCGGGCCCCTGAGCCGCTAGCCGGAACCGTCGAGCGGGCAGACCTCGACCCTCTGCGCCGGCGCGAGGGTCGCGCGCCACGGAACCGCCGTCAGGTCGTCCGCGGGGATCGCGACCGCGGCGGGGCGGCCGGCCTCGAGCGCGCCGAGCTCGATCGTCGGCTCGTCGGCGAACCGCCGGAGCTTCACCTCCGCCGGGCGGTGCGCCTCGAGGGTCGCGCCCCCTGCGGGAAGCTCGACCTCCGCGGCCTGCCCGGGGCCGAGCGCGACGGAGTCGCACCCGCCGGGCGGGTCCGAGCGCGCGGCGGGCGTGAGCCGGAGGGCGAGCAGCCGATCGAGCGTCGAATCCGCGACCGCCCGCTGCTCCGGCGCGGCGCTCGCGATCCGGTCCGGGTCGGTCGCAAGCGTGCCGTGCCGGTCGAACGCGGCGAGGTAGTCCCCGACGGTGACGTCCGCCGGGAGCCCGAGGGCGAGCTGTGGGGGTGCGTTCGTCCGCTCGAGCTCCAGCGTCGCCATCACCACGCGCACGCTCTCCGACGAGGCCCGCTGGACCTCGCCCTGCTCGCGCATCACCCAGACGTTGGTGGCGATGGCGGCCGCGGTGAGCGCCGCCAGCGCGAGCAGCCCGCCGCGGCTCCAGCGGACCCGCGCGAACGCCTCGGCGAGGATGAGGATCACGCCGACGACGATCGGCAGCGTGTACCGAGCCTCCGCCGAGGACCGGAACTCGCCGAACCCGAGGGCTCCGGCCAGCCAGAGCGTGGCCATCATCGCGAGGGCCGCGAGCAGGAGCCGGCCGGCGGCGACCCGCCGGAGCCGGGCGAGGACGGCGATCGCGAGACCGGCCGCGAGCACGTAGCCCCAGTCGAGCGGGACCTGCGTGGCCGCCGTCGCCAGGGGCGCATCGCTTGGCGCGGCGCCGGTGAGGGAGACCGCGAGGCCGCTCATCACCGCGGTGGCGGCGGCGAGGGAGTCCGCGGCCCACTGCGGGAACAGCAGGACGTTGGAGGCGGTGGCGGCGTCCTGGTCGAACTTCAGCGACCAGAGATACCAGCATGCGTAGAGGACGACCGGGACGGCGACGATCCAGGCGCGCCTCCAGCGATCCGAGTCGACCGCGACGAGGACCGCGGCCCCGACGACGAACCCGAGCCCCACCTCCAGGGTCATGACGCTCGCGGTCAGGGCGGCGCACGCGGCGAGATCGGTCCCGGCCCCGCGGCGGTCGCGGTCCAGCAGCGCCCAGGCCGCGAGCCCGAACGCCACCGCCTGCGGGAAGACGGCGCTGCTGCCGATCAGCACGTCGCGGCTGGCGCCGAGGAAGAGGATCAGGATCGCGGGCGCCAGCGCGGCGACGGGGCCGAGGCGCCGCTTGACGATCACGAACACGAGCGCCGAGCAGGCGACAACCGCGGCGATCATCAGCAGCTTGACCGGCAGGTATGCGGCCCCGAACAGCTCGAGGCTCGCGGCGAAGCTGAGCCTCGTGAACGCGATCAGGTGGCCGTTGTGCGGCTCGAGGATCGAGCCGGGCGAGAAGCCGTCGGCGTCGGCGAAATACGCGAGCTCGTCGCCGAGGAACGTGACCCCGCGGGTGAGCCAGAGGACCAGCGCGGCGTAGGCGATCCAGGCGGCGGCCAGCGCCGCCCAGCACTTCCTGTCCGCCGGTCCTGGGCGGGTCGAGCAGGGCGATGCCCCCATAGACTCACCCTATGGCAAGGGAGTCGATCCGAACCGCCGCGGTGAGCCGCGCCAAGCGCAGCAACGCGGTCAGGCGCGCGCTCGGCAAGGAGCCGCTGGAGTCCGCCCGCGACCTCTATCTGGACCTGCTCGAGCGCGCGGTCACCCACACCCTCTACTTCCCGCCCGACACCCAGGACCCGCCCGAGCACGTCCGCGAGTCGTTCGTCCGCGAGCTCGAGGAGCAGGGCCTGGAGATCGGCTCCGGCAGCGACGTCGAGCGCCGCAACGAGGGCCGCGACTGGCCCGTCTACGCACAGACGATGGTCGGGATGAAGCGCATCCACAACGTCCGCGAGTGCGTCGAGACGGTGATCCGGGAGCGGATCCCCGGCGACCTGATCGAGGCCGGGGTCTGGCGCGGCGGGACGGCGATCATGATGCGCGGCGTGCTGAAGGCGCACCGCGTCTTCGATCGCACGGTCTACGCGGCCGACTCCTTCCAGGGGCTGCCGAAGCCGGATGCCGAGCGCTACCCCGCCGACGCCCGTGACCGCGGCTACGAGGCCGAGGAGCTGAAGATCCCGGTCGAGGAGGTCCGCAACAACTTCCATCGCTACGGCCTCTACGACCAGCAGGTCGAGTTCGTCGAGGGCTGGTTCCGCGACACGCTGCCGAAGCTGGGCGACCGTCGCTGGGCCCTGATCAGGCTCGACGGCGACCTCTACGAGTCGACCATGGACGGACTCGTCAACCTCTACCCGCAGCTCTCCCCCGGCGGGTTCGTGATCGTCGACGACTACGGCTGGGAGAACTGCCGCAAGGCGGTCGAGGACTTCCGCCGCGAACGCGGGATCGCCGAGCCGATCGAGCGCATCGATTGGGTCGGCGCCTTCTGGCGCAAGTCCACCTGAGCAGCGGCGCTCCCACCCTGGTGTCCTTCACCGGCAACAGCGCGCTGCGGTCCTTCATCCGCACGGCCGATCAGCCGCCGTCCCGCGACCTCTCGAGCAGCTGGGCGTGGGCCCTGCTCGCCCTGGCGTGCGGCGCGTACGCCGGGCTGGCTTTCTGGACGACCCGCGGCGTCAGCTTCGACCACGACGAGCTGCGGTACTTCGTCGAGGGCTCCGGCTTCTCGCCCGCCGAGATCCTCGAGCCCTACAACGGTCACCTGATCGCCGGCACCCGCTTCATCTACGCGTCCACGCTCGAGGTCTTCGGCTCGAGCTACGCGCCCGTGAAGGCGCTGATGATCGCGTCGGTCATCGCCTGCGCCGTCCTCATGTTCGCGCTGCTGCGGCGACCGGTCGGGAGGGTACTCGCGCTGACCGCCGCGATCGTCGTCCTCTTCCTCGGGTCGAGCACCGTCCAGGTGGTGGGCAGCAACGCCGTGTTTCCGCAGGCGTGCGCGTTCGGCCTGCTGGCCTGGCTGCTGCTCGACGGGCACCGATCCCGGACGAGGGATGCGCTGGCCTCCGCCGCGCTGGCCCTGAGCATCCTGTCGCTGGAGGTCGGAGTCGCGTTCGCGATCGGCGCCGCCGTCTGGATCGTGCTCGACACGAGCCGGCCGCTGCGGCGGCTGTGGATTCCGGCCCTGCCCCTCCTCGGCTACGCGGCCTGGTACCTGTGGTCGCGCCAGTTCGGCGAGCACCTCGGCACCCTGGAGAACGTCCTGCTCGCGCCCCAATGGGCCGCGGACTCGCTCGGCGCCGCATCGGCTGCGCTTTCGGGGCTGAGCGCCGACCTCGTCGACGGCGGGCCGCCGACCGGCCGGATCGCGGCGGGCTGGGGCTACCCCCTGGCCGCGATTCTCGTCCTGCTGCTCGTCCTCGCCGTTCGCAGGGAGCGCCTGCGGCCGGCGATCGCCGCGCCGCTGGCGCTGCTGGTCGTGCTCTGGGTCGCCGGCGCCCTCAACTTCGGCTTCCTTCGCACCCCGTACGAGGCTCGCTACGTCTTCCCGATCGCACTCGGGGTGCTGCTCGTGGCGGCCGAGTGCCTCCGGCCGCTGCGCCTGAGCAGGCGCGCCATCCTGCTGATCGTCGCCGCTGCGACGCTGTCGCTGGCCGGCAACCTCTGGGCCTTCAGGGAGGTCGCCAAGGACGTCCGGGCGGACTCATCGCTGACCCAAGCCCAGCTCGCGATGGTCGACCTGGAGCGCGCAAGCGTCGACCCGGAGCGCTCGCTCGGCTTCGAGCTCGCGTCGGTCACCGCCGGCGAGTACCTCGCGGCCGCCGACCGGTACGGGACGGTGGGCTTCACGCCCGCCGAGATCCCCGGGCAATCGCTGCCCGTGCGCCAGCAGGCCGACTCGATGCTGGCCGAGATCCTCACCCCGGCGCTCGATCCGGCCCGCGATCGGGTCCGAGGGCGCGAGTGCGGCGCGGCCGCCGAGCCGGGAGCGAGCGTGAGCCTCCCCGCCGGTGGCGCCGTCGTGCGCTCCGACGAGGGGGGCGGGGTGCTGCTCGGGCGCTTCGCCGAGCGCGCGTCGATCGAGGTCGGGGCGCTCCGGGCCGGCGAGGCGGGCGTCCTCTCCCTCCCCGCCGACGGGCTCCCCTCCGTCGCCTGGTTCGTCGCGCCCACCGATCCCGGGCAGACCGTCACCATCTGCGAGCTGCCGAGCCGATGACGAGCCTGAGCCACGATCCGGGGAAGGAGAGCCGCCGCGCCGCGGGGGTCCCCATCGTCCCCGCGCTCGACGGCTTTCGCACATTCGCGGTCGTCTCGATCGTGCTCGTCCACGTCGGACTCTTCTCGGGCACGCTCTTCTCCCTGCGCGCATCGCGCAGCCGCGAGCTGTTCGACGTCGTCGGCCTGAGCGTCGACCTGCTGTTCATGATCAGCGGCTTCGTGATCTTCCTGCCGATGGTGGTCCGTGGCGGCGGGGTCGGGGACATCCGGGCCTACGTGAGGCGGCGCGCGGCGCGGCTGGTCCCGGCGCTGTGGGCGGTCCTGGTGCTGACCATCGCGATCTTCGCGATCGTCCCGCCGCACGACCCGGCCTTCTCGGCGGGCGGGGAGACGATGGCGACCCCCGGCGTCCTCGACTTCCTCGGACACGCGCTGCTCATCCACACTCCCCTGAAGATGATCGACCCCGGCTTCGAGTGGGGACTCGGCATCGACGGGCCGATGTGGACCCTTTCGAATGAGTTGATCTTCTACGTCCTGCTGCCGTTCGTGGCCGGCCTCTTCTTCCGGCACCCGGTGCGCGCGCTCGCGGTCGCGCTGGCGATCACGGTCGGCTGGCGCGTTCTGTTCAATCACCTGCCCGCGGTGACCGACGCGCTCGGGCTCTCGATCGGCGACGGCGAGCTCCTCCGGCTCGTCCTCTCCAGCGACTACCAGTTCCCGTCGTTCGTCTTCACGTTCGCGGCCGGGATGGCGGCGGCCATGGCATACGTGCGGCTGATCAGGACGCCCGGCCACCCGATCGCCGCGCGGGCATGGCTTCTGCAACCGATCGCGTTCGTCGCGGTGGTGGTCTCGGCGCACCTGTGCGTCCGCTTCGGAGCGTCGGCTCAGGACTCCCTGGAGGTCCTGAACCCGGCGGGAATGACGCGGCGGGCGCTGATCCCGGGCGTCATGTTCACCACCTCGATGGCGGCCTTCATGCTCCTGACCGCCCTTGCCCGCCCATGGCAACAGGCGGTCTTCGCCAACCGGCTGACGCGATGGGCGGCCGACGTCAGCTACGGCGTCTACCTGATCCACTTCGCGGTCCTCTCGCTGCTCATGGTCCTGTGGATGCCGCCGATCGGCGCCGGCTGGAAGCCCTTCCTGATCTGGTCCGCGGTGACGCTGACCGCGTCGTTCGCGTACGGCTACATCTCGGCCCGGTTCCTGGAGAACCCGATCAGGCGGTGGGCGCATCGCTTCGGCGGCAGAGCGCAGATCGGGGGCGCGCCCCCGGGCACGCCGCCACGGCTCGATCCCGAGCCGCCGTCCCCGCGATGAGCCGGCTCCCGCGGGCGGCGGATCGCCCGCGATTACCATCCGCGGCGTGATCTCGGTGCGGCTATTGGCGGCGTTCGCGGGCAGCTACCCGGGCGCGAGCTTCGTCGAGATCGGGGCCAACGACGGCGAGCTCCACGACCCGATCCAGCCCTACATCCGCTCGCGGCAGTGGCGCGGTGTCATGGTCGAGCCGGTCCCCTACCTCTGCGAGCGCCTGCGGCACAACTACGCGGCGGAGGCCGATCGCGTCGCGATCGAGAATGCGGCGATCGACTCCGGCGGCGGGCGACGGCCCTTCTATTACCTGAGGCCGGAGAGCGAGCGCCACGATCTGCCGCACTGGTACCACGGCCTCGGCTCGTTCGATCGCCGGCACCTCCTCGAGAGCGCCGGTGGCGACCGCGACGCGATCGAGCGGCTGATCGTCGAGGCCGAGGTCGCCTGCCTCTCGCTCGCCGAGCTCTGCTCCAAGCACGGAATCGACCGGCTCGACCTGCTGCTGATCGACGCCGAGGGCCACGACTGGGAGATCCTCCGCAGCGTTGACTTCGGCGACATCCACCCGCGCCTGCTCGTCTTCGAGCACCACAACCTCGGCGAGGCGGACCTGGCCGAGTGCGAGGGGGCCCTGCGAGCCGCCGGTTACCACCTCGTCCGCGACGGCCTCGACACCTGGTGCTTGGACCTGAGCCCCCACGACCCCCTGTCGGCGTCGTGGTCGGAGGCCATCAGCGTCTCCACCGGGAACTGAGCCGGTGCCGCTGGATTCCCTCGAGGTCGCCTGCGCCTGCGACCGCGGATACCTGGCGCACTGCGCAACGATGCTTGCGTCGCTGCTCGAGAGCGCGTCCCGGCCCGTCCGGGCCCACCTGCTCGTCGGCGCCGACATCGATCGCAACGACCTCGGGCTCGTGGCCGATCAGATGCGCGGCGGCGGAGGCGAGCTCGTCGTCCACGAGGTCCGGGACGACCGCATCGCGGCGCTGAAGACAACCGCCACCTTCCCGACCGCGCACTGGTACCGCGTCGCGCTGCCCGACCTGCTCGCGGAGGCGGACCGCGTCCTCTACCTCGACTGCGACCTGCTCGTCCTCGACGATCTCACCGACCTCTGGAAGACCGACCTCGAGGGGAACCTGCTGGCAGCGGTCACGAACGTCTTCCCGTCGCGGGAGGGCGAGGCGAAGCTCTGCTCCGCGCTCTCGATCCGCCCCGGCGAGTACTTCAACACCGGCGTCTTGCTCATGGACCTGGCCGCAATGCGCCGCGAGGGCGCCGGTGAGCGCGTGCTCGCGTTCGCCGAAGCGAACCACGACCTCCTCTTCCTCCCCGACGGCGACGCCCTCAACGCCATCCTCGCCTCGCGCCGGCTGCGGCTCGACCCGCGCTGGAACTGCCTCACCGGGACCCTCAGGCTGCCTTGGAGCGCCGATCTCTACGGCTCGGAGGCCGTCGCCGCGGCGCGCGAGGGCGCGGCGATTCGTCACTTCGAGGGGTCTGGCGCGAACAAGCCCTGGCATCCCGGTGCCGACGAGGCGGACCGTGCGCTCTACCTCCGCTACCGGGCGCTGACGCCCTGGCCGGAGCCGGGGTCGGGACCGGGCGGGGGCTAGGACTCGATGCCGACGGCCGCGAGCTCATCCCCCAGCTCGAGACTGAATCGAGCCGCGACCTCGGGTGCGAGCTCCTCGCGCCAGCGCCCGATCGAGGCCTCGAGGCTCGAGGCGCTGCGGTGCCGCTCGCGCGTCTCGCGGTCGGCCCGCACCGCGTCGGGGTCGAGCGCGATCCCGAGGCGCTCGGAAAGGCGCGCGGCGACCCCGTCGAGGTCGCGGACCAGGTCCTCGTAGCGGATCACCGGCACCTCGTCCCCGAGGCCGGCGATCCAGCGCAGGCGCTCGCGCTGGCGTGCGATGACGTGCTCGAGCAACCCGTTGCCGCCGGCGGCGTCGGCGCCGCCGAAACCGCTGCCGGCCCGGTCGCCGAAGGACTCGATCGAGACGAAGGTGTCGCGCGGGTCCCGGAGTACGACCAGCACCTGCACCGGCGGCAGCTGCTCGAGCGGCACCTGCCAGGTGTTCATGTGCTTCTCCGCCGAGTAGATCACCGGCGCATCCGTGCCGTGCTCGCGGCGAACAGAGTCGATCGCCCGGATCGAGAACTCCGACCAGACCCGGTCGAACGCCGCGCGCGCGAACGACGGGCGGCCCGCGGGATCGTCGAGGAAGGGGCGCGGCAGCCAGGGGGGCGGCCCGGCGATGGTCGCGTCCCTGAGGTCGTCGAGCGAGCCCAGCGACCGCGCCCCCCAGACCTCCTCCGGCCAGTCGTCGCGCTCGAGCACCTGCGCCCAGCGCCAGAGGTAGGCGAAGTACTTGCGTTCGTAGGGGTAGACCGGCTCGACCGCGACCTGGGGCGATGTGGCCAGCAGCCGCATCAGAACGGTGCTGCCGTCGCGGCTGAAGTAGTCGACGAGCAGCGGCTTCAGCCACGGCCCGCCCTCGGGCGCCTCGACCGTCTGCAGCGCCGCGACGGGCCGGTGGCGGTCGCGCCGCAGGCGGTAGCGCTTGCGCACCTCGCTGCCGCGGCGCCAGGCGACGCCGCGCAGCATCGCCGCCTCGCGGCCTAGCGTCTCGTTGGAGCCGAGCGACGCTCGCGCGCTGCGCCGGATCAGCCAGCCGATGTCCGGGGACGAGGGATCGATGCGAGCGAGCGTCGCCCGGCGGTCGGGCGAGAGCCGGTCGCCGAGCCGGAGCTCGAGGGTGCGCGCCGCCATCGCGACTCGGCAGAGCAGGTCGAAGTAGTAGATGCGCCAGCCGAGGTGGAACCGCCGCGGCCGCAGCTTCCGGCCCCATGCGGCAATCCGCGCGGCGCCGGTCTCCGATCCGATCCCGAAGTTGTTCGCGCGCAGGTGCCCGATCGCCGCGGCGTCGTGCTGGACGTAGTCGTAGAGCGGCTCGTCGACGTAGTCGATCGGCCCGAGGGCGAGCGCCACCTGGGCGAGCCAGTGGTCGTGGTAGGAGTTGCCCTGGCGCGGCGGGAACGGGAGCGCGTCGTCGAGCAGCGAGCGCCTGAACAGCGAGGCGGCGCCGGTCACCGTGTTGGCGATCACCAGCGAGGCGAAGTCGGTGTGGTTGTTGCGACGGAACTGCCAGTAGGTCGGGGAGAGGACCTCGCCGTCCTCGGTCACGATCCGCATGTCGCTGTAGGCCAGCGCCGAGTCGGGGCCGAGCGCCGAGATCAGCCGCTCGAGCTTGTCCGGACGCCAGCGGTCGTCCTGGTCGGAGAGCGCCACGTACCGCGCGTTCGCCGGGGCCAGCCGCAGGGCGCGCTCGAAGTTGAAGTAGAAGCCGAGGCGCTCCGGGCTCGTCACGAGCCGGAATCGCGGGTCGTCGCCGAGCACCTCCCGCATCGCCGCCACCGCGGGCGCCGAAGAAGCGTCGTCGCTGATCAGGCACACCCAGTCGCGATGGGTCTGCTCGCGGATCGACTCGATCTGACGGCGAAACAGGTCGATCTGCGGCTCGTAGGTCGCCATGCAGATCGCGACCTCCGGCGGGTCCTCCCACGGCCCCTCGGCCCGCGCGTCGGGCAGCAGGGTCACGGTCCCCAGCCGGCCGCCGACGCTCTCGCCGCCGGCGAGCTCGGCGCGCACCTCGATCCACGCGAGCGTCCGCTCGCTCACCGCCGGGACCGGCACCACCGCCCACCAGTAGCCCTCGCCGGTCGTCCGCTCGGGCAGCGGCATCCCCCAACCGTCGACCGGCCTGGCGGTGCCGGCGAAGACGACCTCGAGACCGGCGATCGGCGCGTCGGGGGCGCTGCAGCGGCCGTCCACGAACAGCGCCGTGCCGCCGCCGACCACGACTTCCGCGGGCAGCGGGGTCACCTGTGAGACGACGAGGGCAGGGGCGTCCTCGGAGGGGGATCTCCGGTTCACAGGCTGAGGATCGCAGGTCGGACCCGCACCGCCGCGCGCCGGGCGAGCGGCCGCGGCGAATATCCTCAGCCGGTGCCGGCACCCACCGCCATCGAGGCCACGGGCATCTCGAAGAGCTTCGAGATCCCCGGTCCGCGAGCGCCCTTCACGCTCCGCGAGCGACTCACCAACCCCCTCGGCAGGACCCCGGGGAGGTCGCTCAAGGTGCTCGAGGACATCTCCTTCAGCGTCGGCCGCGGCGAGCACTTCGGGATCGTCGGCCGCAACGGGTCGGGGAAGAGCACGCTGCTGAAGATCCTCGCGAGCGTCTACCGCGCCGACCGGGGCAGCATCCGCATCGCCGGCAGGCTGGCGCCGTTCCTCGAGCTCGGCGTCGGGTTCAACGCGCAGCTCCCGGCCGCCGACAACGTGATCCTCAACGGCGTGATGATGGGCCTGACGCCGCGGGACGCACGCGAGCGAGTCGACGAGATCATCGACTTCGCCGGTCTCAACGACTACACCGACATGCTCGTGAAGAACTACTCCTCGGGGATGAAGGTTCGGCTCGCGTTCGCCGTCATGACCCATGTCGACGCCGACGTCCTGCTGCTCGACGAGGTTCTCGCCGTCGGCGATGCCGAGTTCCAGGAGAAGTGCGCCGAGGTCTTCGAGGACATGCGCAGCGAGGGCCGGACGATGGTGCTGGTGACCCATTCCATGGACACGGTCACCCAGCACTGCGAGCGCGCGATGCTCATCGACTCAGGGCGCATCGACGCGATCGGCGATCCCGACGAGGTCGCCGAGCGCTACTACGAGGTCAACCTCCGGGCGGCGCTGGCCGGCGGCGGCGAGGGGCTGCCCGAGATCGCCGGCCGCCTGGTCGACGCCGTCACCGATCCAGCCGTCTTCATCGAGAACGCCTGGCTGGGCGGTCGCGAGGGGCAGCAGAGACCTGCGGTCGGGCCCGGGGATCCGCTCGAGATCCGAACCCGGATCCAGGTCCTCCACGACATCGCCGACCCCGGCATGTACTTCCAGATCTCCAACGGCCAGGGCCAGCTTGTGTTCGCCAGCACGAAGGTCGTCCTCGGCGACGGGACAGGGGTCCGCGCAGGAGAGGTCCTCGACGTCACCGCCGCAGTCGAGAATCGGCTCCCACCGGGCCGCTATATCGCGATGCTGGGGGTCGCCAGGGGGCCCGAGGATCCGGCCGGCCCGACGCGCCACCTCCGCTTCGAGATCACCGGCGAGAAGCGCGGCGGGATGGTCCTGCTCGACAGCGACGTGCGGGTCGAAGCCGTGCAGCCGGGGAGCCCGGTTCGGTGAGCGGCGAGGCTGACGCATTCGAGCTGCGCGAGATCCGCGGCCCGTCGGCCTTCGGCGGCGGGGCCCGCCGGATGTGGGACCTCCTCTGGCTGATCTCGGTGACCGAGTTCAGGACCAAGTACTCCAACACCGGGCTCGGCTACGTCTGGAGCGTGCTGAAGCCGTTCGCGTTCTACGGGATCATCTACCTGGTCGTCAGTCGCGTCCTCCGGTTCGGCGGCGAGGTCGTCAACTATCCGGCGATGCTGGTCCTCAACCTGGTGATCTTCCAGTACTTCCAGGAGGCCACGGGCGCATCCCTGAACGCGATTCCGGCGAAGGAGCCGCTCGTCCGGAAGATGCAGTTCCCCCGCATCGTCATCCCGCTCGCGGTCAGCCTGTCGGCCCTGATCACGATGGCGTTCAACCTCATCGGCGTCCTACTGCTCTTCCTCGTCGACGGCATCGACCCGATGTGGACCTGGCTGCTGTTCCCGTTCGTCCTGCTGGTGCTGGTGCTGCTGACCACCGCTCTGTCGATGCTGCTCTCGGTCGTCAACGTCCGCTGGCGCGACGTCGCCCAGGGTTGGACCCTTCTCCTCCGCGCTCTCTTCTACGCCTGCCCGATCCTCTATCCGCTCGATGCCGAGTTCATCCCCGACGGCATCCGCAACCTCTTCGCCGCCAACCCGCTGGCGCCGATCATGGAGCAGGCGCGGATCTGGGTGCTCGACCCCGGCGCCCCGACCACCGTCGAGCTCAGCGGCTGGCTCTATGGCTTCGCGATACCGGTCGCGGTCATCCTGCTCGCGACCGTCATCGGCTACTGGTCGTTCGAGCGCGAGGCGCCGCGGGTCGCCGAGGCGATTTGAGCGGCTCCGATCCGCACCCGGTGCGGTTCGCGATCGTCTGTCTGGGACGCACCGGCTCAACGCACCTGCAGTCCCAGCTCGACCACCATTCGCAAGCGACCTGCTTCGGCGAGCTCTTCGGCGACGGCAAGGCCCCGACGTTCGCGACCTCCGGCTCCTCGGACCCCGGCCGCTACATCGACGAGATGCTGGGGGGGGCCGAGGGCCGCGCCGTCGGCCTGAAGCTGCCGCTGAGCTCGATCCGCCGCCACCCCGGCGCCGGCGCCGCCTTCGCGCGGGACCCGGACTTCCGGGCGATCAGGCTGGTTCGGCGCAACCGCCTCGCCCAGCTCGTCTCGCGGCGCCTGCTCGCCCGCACCGGCGTCTCGCAGTCGATCTTCGGCGACTACGGCGAGGCGACCGTCCGGATCGACCCGGACGAGTGCCTCGCGGCCTTCGCCGAGATCGAGGCGGAGGAGCGGGAGCTCGACGGGCTCGTCGCCGGTCATCCGACGTTCCGCCTGGCCTACGAGGAGCTGGTCGAGGGAGCTCGCGAGGAGGAGCTGCAGCGGTTTCTCGGCCTCGATCCGGAGGAGCTGCGGTCCTGGTTCACGAAGCTCCGGACCCGCTCGCTCCCGGAGACGATCGAGAACTGGGGCGAGCTCGCGCCGGCGCTGCGGGCGGCCGGCTTCGGCCGCTTCGTCGAGGACCCGGCCTAGCGGCCGGCGACCGCTCAGCCCGGCGCTGGGGCGAGGGCGCAGACGCGGATCTCGCCGCCGCCGGCGACGGTGGCCTTCCACGGGACCTGCGAGGCATCGGGGCGGAGCGCCAGGGTCGCGGGCTCGCCGGGCGCGAGCTCGCCGGCGGCGACGACGGGCTGGTCGCCGAAGCGGCGGAGCGTCACCGAGCCGCCCCCGCTGGAGACGAGCACGGCCCCGCCCGCCGGCAGCTCGACCTCCCCCTCCGCGGCCGGATCGCACTCGCCCCGCCGCGGGGCCGGCTCGAGCCTCGGCTCCAGCAGCTCGCCGAGCGTCTGGTCCGCCTCCGCGCGCACGGCCGGGGCCGCCGCCGGGAGCTCCGCGGCGGGGATCGTCAGCGAGCCCCAGCTCTCGACCCCGCGGATGTAGGCGGCCGTGACCGGCTGCTGGGCCATGGCCTCGTCCGGCTGCAGCTCGAGCGCCACGAGAAAGCCCTGCTGGTTCGCCGCCGTCGAGCGGATCCCGCCCGCGTGCGCCCGCAGCAGGTGGAGGCCCCCCGGGATCGCCAGCACCGCGACGGCGAGGAGCCCGAGCAGGCCCGCCCGCCCGGGCCTCCAGCCGCGGTACACCTCCCCGGCAATCAGCAGCACGGCGATGCCGACGACCATCAGGTAGCGCGGCTCGACCGGCGAGCGCTTCGGCCCGTAGACAAGGGAGCCCCCGATCCAGAGGACCAGAAGGATGCCGATCGGGGCCAGGACCGCGGCGCTCGGCGGGTGCCGGACCGCCCGCCAGACGATCCCGCAGACGGCGACGGCCGCGAGCACGCGGCCCCAGTCGAGGCCCGGCGGCGTGCCGCTGTCGGTGAAGTCGATCGCGAACCCGAAGTAGGAGCCGACGGCCGCCGCGAGCGAGTCGGCGGCGTAGGCGGGCGCGAGGAGCACGTTGGCCAGCTCGCCGCTCTCCTGGTCGAACTGCCGCGCCCAGAGGAACCAGATCCCGTAGGCGACGAGCGGGAGCAGGCCCACCCACGCGCGGCGCCAGTCGCCCCCGAGCAGCAGCCAGAGCGCGACGCCGAAGGCGAAGCCGACCCCGGCCTCGATCGAGAAGCAGGCCGCGGTCAGCAGGGCGGCGGCGACGACGTCACCGAGCCGATCACGCCGGTCGAGCATGATCAGCGCGCCGAGGCCCGCGGCCGACGCCTGGGCGAACATCATGATGTTCCCCTGGATCAGGACCGGGTTCGCGCCGGCGAACAGCAGGAGGACGGCCGGGAAGACCGCCGCCGTGCGCCCGACGCGACGCGAGAGGAAGACGAACAGGAGCCATGCGGTGAGGGAGACCGCGGCGATCATCGAGAGCTTGATCGGGAGGTACTCCGCCCCGAAGATGCTCAGGCTCGCCTCGTAGATCACCCTCGTGACGACGATCGCGTGACCGTTGTGCGGGTGGAAGAGATCTCCCGGGGCCCAGCCGGTGCTGCCGCCGAAGTAGCCCAGCTCGTCCCCGGTGAAGATGACCCCCCTCGTCAGGTAGAGGGCCACCCCGGCGTAGACGATGATCGCCACCAGGAGGACCGGTGCCGCGAGGCGATCGAGCCGCTCGAGACCGCCGAGGCGCCGCAACCTGGCCGCGAGCTCTGTCCTCCCCGGCGGCATCCGGCGAGGTTGTTTACCAGGACGGCCGCCGGCGCGCAGCGCTAGGCGGGATCCGGGGCGCGCGCCGTGTCGCCCGCGCAGACGACGTTTCGAGACCCCTTCGCCGTGTAGAGGCGGCGGTCGGCGCGGAGCATGATCGTCTCCGGCAGGTCGTCCTCCCCCTCCCACTCCGCGACGCCGACCGAGATCGTCACGTTGCCGAGCCCGGCGGCCGGAGTCGCCTGCTCCTCGACCGCCCGCCGCATCTCCTCGGCGAGCTCGGTCGCCGGCAGCAGCCCGCAGCCCATCGTCAGGATCGCGAACTCGTCGCCGCCGATCCGGGCGACGACGTCACCGCGGCGAACTCGCTCGGCGAAGAGGCGTGCGAGCGAGCGGAGGACCGCGTCGCCGACCGGGTGGCCGAGCCGGTCGTTGATCTCCTTGAGCTGGTCGAGATCGCAGAGCAGGATCGCGAACTCGTCGCCGTGGCGCTTGCTGCGAGCGCACTCCCGCGCCAGCGACTCGTCCCAGGCGCGGCGGTTGGCGAGGCCGGTGAGCGGGTCCTCGCGGCTGATCCGGTCGAGCTCGAGCACGAGCTCGGAGCTCCGGCGCTGCTCGCGCTCGAGCGCCAGCAGGCTCTGGAACTCGCGCCAGGCCGAGCGCTCGCGATAGAGCTGGCCGAGGAACGAGATCGCGCAGGCCGTCGCCAGGTAGAAGTAGACGGTCGCGACCGCGTCGGTGGGGATCGGGTCGGCGAGCAGGAGCACGACGGTGACGATCGCGACGCTCAGACCGCACAGCGCTGCCATGTAGCGCGGCGGCCAGAGGAGCAGGAACGCACCGCCGTAGAGCGGGAGCGACATCCCGAGCGCGTAACCGGCGTAGTGGCTCTCGACCGCGACCAGCATCAGCGCGATCCCGAGGTTGACCGCGA
This sequence comes from uncultured Solirubrobacterales bacterium, assembly GCA_963823565.1. Classification (GTDB taxonomy): domain Bacteria; phylum Actinomycetota; class Thermoleophilia; order Solirubrobacterales; family 70-9; genus RHKX01. The sequence continues at coordinate 782,798 of CAWGLR010000001.1, forward strand.
GCATCGTGCCCAGCATCAGCGGCTCCGGGTGCTGCTTGCCCCAGCGCGTGAAGAGGAGCATCCCGAGGAAGAGCAGGATCGGGACGGTCAGCGCGAGCCGGATCACCATGAAGTCGCCGGCGTTGTCGGGCTCGACGAGGTAGTCGAAGACGGTCCAGGCCGGGAACCCGATCGCCGCGATCGCGGCGGCGCTCACGGCCGTTGCGCGGGTGGCTTCCTTGGTCTCGGTCCTGAACCGAGCCTCGGCCTCGGCCTCGGAGGCCGATCTCGATGTCTCTCCCGTTCCCATTGCCCCCGATCAGAGACCGTTTCGACCGATATGCCGATCCCCTTTAGAGATGCGGACGCCGGGGCGCGGCTGCGCTCGCTTAGACTGCCGCCCCCGATGCGGGCGAAGAACCCAGAGACGTTCGAGGAGAAGCTCTCCTATCTGCGCGAGCTGCGCGAGGCCGCGGTCCACTCCGCGTCGGAGGCGGCGGTCGAGAAGCAGCACGCGAAGGGCAAGCTGACCGCGCGCGAGCGGATCGAGAAGCTGCTGGATCCGGGCACCTTCGAGGAGCTCGACACGTTCGTTCGCCACCGCACCTACGACTTCGACATGCAGCGAAACCGGCCTTGGGGCGACGCCGTCGTCACCGGCTACGGCGAGATCGACGGGCGCACGGTCTTCGTCTTCAGCCAGGACTTCACCGTCTTCGGCGGCTCGCTCGGCGAGGTGATGGCGGAGAAGATGGTCAAGGTCATGGACATGGCGGCGCGGGTCGGCGCTCCGGTCATCGGCCTCAACGACTCCGGCGGGGCGCGGATCCAGGAGGGCGTGGTCTCCCTCGGCGGTTACGGGGACGTCTTCGTCCGCAACGTCCAGTGCTCGGGCGTGATCCCTCAGATCAGCGTGATCATGGGCCCCTGCGCCGGCGGCGCCGTCTACTCGCCCGCCATGACCGACTTCATCTTCATGGTCAAGGAGACGTCGCACATGTTCATCACCGGCCCCGACGTGATCAAGACCGTCACCGGCGAGGAGGTCGAGTTCGAGGAGCTCGGCGGGGCGATGACCCACAACTCCAAGTCCGGCGTCGCGCACTTCGCCTCCGAGGACGAGGAGAGCTGCCTCGAGGACGTCCGCTACCTCGTCGGCTTCCTACCCTCGAACAACCTCGAGATGCCGCCGCGCGTCGAGCCCTACGACGACCCCGAGCGCGAGGACCCCGAGCTCGACGGCATCGTCCCGGCCGATCCGCAGAAGCCCTACGACATGCGCAACGTCCTGTCGCTGGTCGTCGACGACGGCGACTTCTTCGAGGTCCACGAGCACTTCGCCAAGAACATCGTCTGCGGGTTCGCGCGGCTCGACGGGTATCCGGTCGGGATCGTCGGCAACCAGCCGATGCACCTCGCCGGCGTCCTCGACATCGAGTCCTCCGAGAAGGCCGCCCGCTTCGTCCGCACCTGCGACGCCTACAACGTCCCGCTGGTCACGTTCACCGACGTCCCCGGCTTCCTGCCCGGCACCTCCCAGGAGTGGAACGGGATCATCCGCCACGGCGCGAAGCTCCTCTACGCGTTCACCGAGGCGACCGTGCCGAAGCTGACGGTCGTCACCCGGAAGGCCTACGGCGGCGCCTACGACGTCATGAACTCCAAGCACATGCTCGCCGACTTCAACTTCGCCTGGCCGACCGCGGAGGTCGCGGTGATGGGGCCCGAGGGCGCCGTCAACATCATCTACCGCAAGGACCTCGCTTCCTCGCCGACGCCCGAGGAGCGCCGGCAGAAGCTGATGGACGACTACAAGGCCCGCTTCGCCAACCCCTACTCCGCGGCCGAGCGCGGCTACATCGACGACGTCATCGAGCCGCGCCAGACGCGGCCGAAGCTGATCCGCGCGCTGCGGACGCTCCAGACCAAGCGCGTCGCCCAGCCGCAGCGCAAGCACGGCAACATCCCGCTCTAGAACGGGTCACCCAGCGGGCGGGAGCGGCTCGCACACCTCCAGCGGGCCCGCGCTCGAGGTGAGGACCCACGGTTGCGGCGCAGCGTCGCCGGCGACGGTCACCTCGGTCGGCTGGCCCGGCGACATGGCCCCCACCTTCACCGTCGGCGCCGCGGAGAAGCGCCGTGCCATCAGCGTGCCGCCGGACTTCGAGCGGACGATCGCCGAGCCGGCCGAGAGCTCCACCGCCTCCTGCGGCGCTCCCGCTTCCCCGCAGCGGCGTCCCGCACCGGAAGCCGCCGGAGGCGCGATCTGGCCCAGCAGGCGATCCGCCTCGGCCCCCTGCTCGGGACTCATCCCACCGAGCTCGTCGGCCGGGAGGCCGAGCGCTCCGAAGCGCTCGGCCGCCGCCAGGTAGTCGGCCGGAGGCGCCGGCATCGCGATGAAGGGGTGCAGGTCGCGGACGGCCTCCTCGGGATGGAGCTCGACCATCGTGAGCCGCGCGCGGTTGAGATCGGAGATGGACCTGATCTCGGCGCCGCGTTCGCGGAGCAGCCAGAGGTTCCCGGCCAGCGAGGCGACGAGCGCGACGACGATCGCCGCTCGCGCCGCGCCACCGAGGACGACGCGGTCGTGGGAGACGCCGACGAGCAGGAGCAGGCCGACCACGACGACGAACGCGTAACGAGTCGACTCGGGCCCGCGAAGGGGGCCGTACCCGAGCGACGTGGCCGCCCAGAAGACCAGCAGGAGGGCGAGCGCCGCCCACCATGCCGCGGGCGGCGGACGGCGGGCGGCGCCCAGCGCCACCAGGGCGACGAGCAGCGGCAACAGCACCATGCCCCAGTCGGAGGTCGTCGCCTGGCAGGCTGGACTCCCCGACCAGGTCGACGCCGAGCCCGAGGTAGGCCGCGATCGCCGACGCCGCGGAGTCCGCCGCGAACTCGGGAGCGAGCAGGACGTTGCTCGCCGTCGTGAACCCCTCGTGGAACTGCCGGGCCCAGATCCACCAGGCCGCGTAGATCACCAGCGGGACCGCGACGATCCAGAGGCGCCGCGGCGAGCGGTCCTCGATCGCTATCCAGAGCGCGGCGCCGACGGCGAAGGCGACGCCCACCTCGAGCGAGAGGACCGCGAGCACCAGCGCGGCGCAGGCGATGACGTCCGAGCGTCGTCCCCTGTGCGCGAGCGCCAGCCAGGCGGCCAGGCCGAACAGCGTCGCCTGACCCCACATCGCCGCGTTCCCCTGGATTCCCTCCGGTGAGGAGCCGAGGAAGAGGATCGCGAGCGCGGCGGCCAGCGCGGCGAACGAGCCCACCCAGCGCGCGAGCAGCTTGAAGAGCAGGAGCGCGATGCCCGCGTTGACCAGCAGGGTCGTCAGCTCGAAGGGCAGGTGGCTCACCCCGAAGACCCGCAGGTAGACCGCGTACAGCAGGCGTTCGACCGCGATCAGGTGCCCGCCGAACGGGTCGGCGAGCGCGCGCGGCGTCAGGTCGCCGGTCTCGCTGAAGAGGGCGTACTCGTCGATGATGAAGGTCGCGCCGCGGGTCAGCCAGAGCCCGAGCCCGATCGAGAGGCCGCCGCGGCGACCAGCAGCAGGGCGAACGCGAACGGCTCGTCGTCGAGGCGGCGGATCACGGCGGCGGCTCGCGCCTGCGCGATCGCCGGTCCGCCCCATCACCCCTCAGCTCGATCCTTCGGATCGGCCCCGTGCAGATCGCGACCACGTCAGAGCGCCCTCGAGGTCGCGGTCGCGTCAGCGCGAAGTCACTCGACCTCGATCGCCTCCGCCGCCGGGTCCGGCTCCCGTCGCGCGCCGGTTGAGCATTCGGTCGTAGAGGCGCTGGCGCGCCCGGCGGGGCACCAGCCGACGCAGGCGCAGCGGGTCGCGCCGCAGCAGCCGGTCGAGCCGGGCCTTCTCCGCCCGCGACCAGCGACCGGTAGCGCTCGCTGCCGGCGATCCCGAGGATCCGCACCGACTCGAAGTACGGCTCGCACAGCTCGGCGAGCTGCGCCGGGTCGAGCTCGACGTAGTGGTACGGATCGATGATCTCGTCGGGCTTGGCGAACGTGAGCCGGTTCGGCGTGACGAAGATGGCGACGCCGTCGGGGGCGACGACCCGCCGCGCCTCGGCGAGGACGCGCTCCGGGTCGGGCACGTGCTCGAGGGAGTGGACCGAGAGCAGCGCGTCGAAGCGGTCGTCGGCGAACGGGGTCGCCCGCATGTCGGCGACGTGGGTCTCCCGCGCCTGGCCGGCGACGGCCTCGGCGCAGATGTCGAGCCCGACGGTCTCGCGAGGCGCCAGCAGCTCGTAGCTGTGCCCGACGCCGCAGCCGAGGTCGAGGACGGTGCCCTGGGGGAGGTGCCGGGCCGCGAGCGCGTAGGCGGCGACGTGCCGCTGCCAGGTCGGGTTGAAGCCTCCCTCGGGCGAGCTCACGCGCTCGCCGGTGATCGCGCCGGCCGGGGTCAAGGCGTGAACTTCCGCGAGCGCAGCAGCCGGGTCCGGTGCAGGAGCAGCCGTAGCCCCATCCACAGCGTCTTCAGCCCGTAGACGATCGACGGCTTCAGCCCGATCGAGGAGACCTCGTCGTCGTAGCGGGTCCGGGCCGGGACCTCGGCGATCCGGTACCCGAAGACGGACGTCTGGTAGAGGACCTCGGAGTCGAAGCTGAAGTCGATCGAGTTGCGCAGGAACGGGATGCCGAGCAGGAGCTCCTTCGAGTACGCCCGGTAGCCCGAGTGGAGGTCGGTGAGGTGCGTCCCCATGATCCGGTTCTCGATCGTCGTCAGGAACCGGTTGGCGGCGATCTTGTAGAGCGGCATGCCCGCCTGCCGGGCGCGGCCCGGGCTCGAGCATCCGGGTGCCGAGGACGAGGTCGGCCTCTCCCTCGAGGATCGGCGCGATCAGGTCGGGGATCAGGTGCGGCTCGTACTGGCCGTCGGGGTGGAGCATGATCACGACGTCCGCCTCCCGCTGCAGGGCCTCGAGGTAGCAGGTCTTCTGGTTGCCGCCGTAGCCGACGTTGTGGGGATGCCAGATGACGTGGATCCCCTGCCGCCGGGCGAGCTCCACGGTCTCGTCGGTCGAGCTGTCGTCGACGAGGATCACCTCGTCGACCCAGCCCTCGGGGATCGCGGCGAACGTGTCCGTCAGCGTCCCCGCCGCGTTCAGGGCCGGCATCACCACCACGACCTTCTTGCCCGCGCGCTCAGACACGGCGCGCCTCGACGTAGACGGTCCCGCCCCGGCGCAGCGCCACCTCGACGGCGGACATGACGATCGCCGCGGGCAGCAGCGCGACCCCGGCGAGAAGGGCGCCGGCGCGCTTCGCCGGGCCCATCGGCCGCGCTCCGCGCCTCCGGCCTGCGGATCGCGTCGTAGAGGTTCGGGCTGCCCCGGCAGGAGCCGACGAGGCCGTGCAGCCAGCCGAACACGATCTGCCCGCCGCGCGCGTGGCTCACCCGCTCGACGCGCAGGCCGGCGCCGCGAATGCCGTCGATGAGGGCCCGCGCCGGGACGTGCACGAGGTGCCGCGGGAGGTCCAGGTGCAGCCAGCGATCGCCGAAGATCCGCGCCTGGAGGCTGTCGATGTTGGGGATGGAGACGATGACGACACCGTCGGGGGCCAGCGCCGCGGACAGTTGCGCGACCTCCTCCCCCGGGTTCGGAAGGTGCTCGAGACTGTGCCAGAAGACGATCGCCGACCACCTCCCGCGGTCGCGGTCGCGGCATCCGTCTCCGCCCTCCTCGGGGCGCTCGGTCCCGACGGCCTCGCGGCCTCGCGCCTCCAGGGCTCGGAGCAGGGCGCCGTCGCCGGAGCCGACGTCGAGGACGGGCCCGGGCGGCGCGAGCTCGTCGACGCGGCCCGCGAGCCTTCCGCGCGACCGCCGCAGGAGCGCGTCGCCCGGGCCCGAGAAGCGACCCCCCTCTGGCCGGTACCAGCCGGCATAGGCGCGATCTAGCTCCGCGGGGCCGGGAGCGGGCCAGGTCGTGTCGGCGCCGCACTCCGCGCAGCGGAGCCGGCGCTCCCCCGCGCGTCCGCCCGTGCTCAGGCGCGGCGCCGCACCACAGGCAGCGCGGCGCCGGCTGTTCGGTCCCGCCCATCCGCGCAATCATGCCCAACCGGCGGCGCCGCGGCCCGGAGCCCGGCTGCCACCGCGTGCGGATCCACGAACGTGCTGGGATAGAACGCGACGTGACGCTCGTCTCCCTGCTCACGACGGCGGCCCTGTTCGCAGCGGTCGCGCTCCTCTGGCTGGCGGCGATCCGGGTCGCGTCGCTGACCTCGCCGCGCGGCCTCGGCAGGGCCCTGTCGGCGGTGACGCTGGTCGCCGCGGCGGCGGTGCTCCAGGCGCTCGTCCTCGGGCTGGCCGGCCTCGGCACCTCGCCCCCGGCGCTCCTGGTCGCCTCGATCGCGATCTGGCTCGCGGCGCGCGCGGTTGCTCCCCGCCGCCCGATCCGGGGCCCGGCCGGGAGCTGCGTCGCCTGGTGGCGCGACCTGTCGACCCCTGGCGACTCGCGGCCGGCGCCGCCGCCGGGATCGCCGGGGCATGGGCGCTCCAGTGGCTACTGGTGCCGGCGCTGGACATCGACACGACCGTCTACCACCTGAGCCAGCCGGCGATCTGGGTCCAGGAGGGCCATCCGGGAGCGGTCGAGCTGGTCGACATCCGCTACCCGGTCGGCAACTACCCGCTCACGAACGAGGTGCTGATCTCGTGGGTCGCGGGGCTCTCCCGGAACATGGGTGCGGCCCTGCTCTGGGGACCGTTCACCGGCTCGCTGCTGCTGCTGGCGACGGTCGCCGGCCGCGCGCTGGGCGGGAGCGAGCCGGCTGCAGTCGCGCGCTCGCGGCCGTCGCCCTGATGACGATCCCCACGGTCGCGGACTCGGTGACGAGCCTCGACAGCGACCTCGGCTCCGCCGCCTGGTCGGCGGTCGCAATCGCCCTGGCCGTCCGCGCCGCCGGCGCTCGGCGATCCCGGCCTGCTCTGCTACTCGATCCTCGCCTGCGGGCTGGCGATCGGCACGAAGACGAGCGTCGCGATCGTCTGCCTCTTCGCCCTCGGGGCCGCCGCCTACGTGATGCGCGCCCGATTGCCGCGGCCCCGCGACCTCCTGCTGGCGACCGCGGGCGCCCTGGCGGTCGGCGGGGTCTGGTACGCGCGGAACCTGCTCGACCACGGCTCGCCGCTTTGGCCGTTCGTCGCGGCTCCCTGGGGCGACCCGTCGCCGGACGTCGCTCGGGAACCACGACACGAGCTTCCTCGCGCACGCGGTCACGACGCTCGACGGATACGTCCGGGTCTACTTCGACGCATTCGGCCTGGCGCCCCTGATCCTCCTCGCCGCCGCAGCCCTGCCGCTCGCGACGCGCGACCGGCGCCTGCGCCTCGCCGGGGCCGGAGTCGCGATCAGCGCCCTCGCCTGGGCCGCGGTTCCCTACACGGGCAGCCTCGGCGATCCATGCTGACGACCCTGCAGGCGATCTCGACCCTGCGGTACCTGATCGCCACCCTCGCTGCCGGCGGCGATCGTCCTCGCCGTGCTCGCGAGCCGCCGCGGCCCGGCCGCCCGGTTGGCCCTCGTCGCCCTTCTGCTCGCCGCCGCCTGGGGCGTGATCGCCATCGCCTTCCGCCGGAGCGGCGCGTCGGCCGGCTGGACCCTGCTCTCGGGCGAGGAGGGCGTGCCGCCGGCACACGTGCTCCTCCTCGGCGGCGTCGTCGGCCTCGCGGTCGCCGCCATGGTCGGCGCCGCGCGGCGCGCCCGCGGGCCGGCGGTCGCGGTGGCGGTGGCGACCGCGCTCGCGATCGCCACGCTCGCCCTCTACCCGGCATCGTTCCTCGACCGCTACGGGACGCAGGATCTCGATGCCGATCAACGCTTCGGCGACACCCGCCGCACCTACGGCACGCTCGCCGCCTGGTTCGACGGCGAGCCCGCCTATCGCGACGGCGACGCGCCGGTGCTCTTCGCGGCGGGGGTCGTCGGACCGCTGGCGGGCGGCCGGTTCGAGCACCCGATCGGCTTCGCGCAACCCGGCACCCCCTGTCCTGAGCTCCAGGCCCGCCGCGAGGACGGCTGGGTGGTGGTCCCGGCGCCCGCGCAGGCTCCCGCGCCTCCCTTCGCCGCCTGCTTCCCCGGCGAGGAGCCCGCCGCCGACCTGCCGATGGCCGACGGCGGCCGCATCCTCGTCTTCGGCGGCGGCTAGCCGGGCTCGTCGGGGGCCGGGCGCTGGGCGAGCACGGCGTCGCGAACGCGCTCGCCGACGGCCGTGATCAGCTCGTCGCCGACGAGCTCGTCGGCAACGTAGGTGACCTCGCCGTGCGTGAGCATGACGCTGCCGATCGCGAGCTGGTGGGTCCCGCGGAGCAGGTCGTCGACGAGCCGCCCGGTGCCGAGCCCGCCGTACTCGAGGTGGAGGACGCGGACGCGCGGGAGCCACTCGCGCATCGCCAGCAGGACCTCCAGCTCGGTTCCCTCGACGTCGACCTTGAGCACGTCGATCCCCTCGATGCCCTGCTCCCGCAGCCACTCGGCCGCGCCCCGCAGCGTCACCTCCTCGGTGCGCGCGCCCCCGTCCGGCGGGATCAGCGAGGAGGTCCCGCTGTCGAGCTCACCGAGGTACAGGATCCCGGTCCGGTCCGCGTCGGCGAGGCCGACGTTGTGCGGGCGGATCGGGGGGCGATCGGCGCTGTTGCGGCGCAGCAGGGCGAAGGGCTCGGACGCGGGCTCGAGCGCGTGCACCGTCGCATCGGGATAGGCGGCGGCGAGCAGGACGGACGTGGCGCCGCAGTTCGCGCCGACGTCGACGATCGTGCGCACCGGGCCGGGGATCGGCAGCAGCGGGTAGGTCTGACCGCGGAGGATCGCGGCGCAGCGCCAGCGCGCCAGCCAGTTGTCGGCGCACTCGAGCTTCAGCCGCCCAGCCGGCCCGTCAACCACGATCTCGGCCACGGGGGCAACGCTACCGGCCATCCAGCGACACCTCCGCACCCTCGACGCGCCCCTCGCGCCAGGCCTCGACGACGGAGATCGCGATCGCCAGGTCCTGGATCGCGAGGCCGGTGGAGTCGAAGAGGGTGATCGCCTCCGGGCCGCTGCGGCCGGGACGCTCCCCGGCGAGGACGGCGCCGAGGTCGGTGACGTCAGCTCGCCCGACCTCGCCGCGGGAGACCGGGCCACCGAGCTCGCCGCCGGTCGAGGCCTGCTCCCACTGGTCGCAGAAGAGCTCGCAGCGGCCGACGGCCTCGGCGGTCAGCTCGGCCTTGCCGCGCGCGTCGGCGCCGAGGACGGCGAGGTGAAGGCCGGGGCGCAGGTCGGCGGCCGCGACCACCGGCCGGTCGCCGGGGGTGACGGTGACCACGACGTCGCAGTCGAGCGCCTCCGCGAGCGTGCCGGGGCGCCAGCCCAGCTCGTCCGCCAGCGACTCCGCCGCCTCCGGCCGCAGGTCGAAGCAGATCCCGTCCCCGTAGCCGATCGCGCGCAGGCATCGCCCCGCCCACGAGCCGTTGACGCCGCACCCGACGATCCCCGCGCTCCGGGCGCCCTCGCGCGCGAGCGCCTGGGCCGAGACGGCGGCGGCGGCGCCGGTCCGCAACGAGGTCACGGCGGCGGTGTCGAGGATCGCCAGCAGCTCGCCCGTCTCGGCGCTCGACACCAGCAGCGCGCCGGTGACGACCGGCAGGCCCCGCGCCGGGTTGCCGGGGAACGAGGTCACCCACTTGAGGATCGCGTAGCCGCCGCCGCGCGCCGGCATCGCCCGGAAGTCGCCGGCGGGAGGGGCGTCGACGTAGAGCTTCGGCGGCATCTCCCACTCGCCGGCATGGTGGAGGAGGAAGGCCTCGCGGGTGCGCTCGACCGCGGCGGACGGGCCGACGGCGGCGAGGACGGCGGAGCTGTCGAGGACCGGGACCAGGGCCGGCCCAGGTTAGGGCCAGATGGGGCTAGGCTTCCCGCCGATGTCGGCGAACGGCCACAGGCGTCCACCGCGACCTCGCATCGAGATGCTCGGCCCCGCCGAGCCGCCCGAGGCCGCCGCGGTCATCGCCGCGGTGGAGCAGTTCCTCGCCGACACGGCGCCGGCCCCGGCGCCGGCCGCACGCGTCAATCCCTGGCAGCGCGCCGCGCTGCTCGAGGGCGTGCGCTCGAAGGAGGGCTTCGCCTCTCCCTGGGGCGAGCCCCGCACCTGGGGCGAGCGCCACTCGCACGCTCCCGAGCGCGGCTGACGCCGGCGGGATACAACTTGCCGGCGCACCCGATCCCGCCAGGAGGAGTCCCAATGGCCGTAGTCAAGATCATCGAGCTCGTCGGCAGCTCGAAGGAGTCCACCGACGACGCCGCCCGCCAGGCGCTCAAGAGCGCCCAGAAGAAGCTGCGCAACATCCGCGCGGTCGACATCGTCAGCACCGGCCTCCGGGGCGAGAACCTCGACGAGTACCGCGCCCACGTCCGCGTCGCCTTCCTCGTCGAGAGCAGCGACATCGACTAGCGACGGTCGGCCGGGGGTGCGCCCCGGCCTACGACGCCGCCTGCGGCGGCCAGGGCGGCCGGTGCCCACCCCCGGCCGACCTTTCTGTGTCTCGTTGGCAAGAAGGGCGAGGGCTCAGTCCGCATAAACCCCCGAATCTCGGTCGGGATTCGGGCTATTTGCTAGGGTCGGCGGTCCGCCCGCACGCGAAGCACGAGAGGAACCGCTTTCCATGGAGCCGACGACCGCGGCCGCCGCCAAGCCGAAGGCCACCGAGGCCGACCTCGACCAGGACCTGAACAAGGTCCAGAAGGGGAAGGGCCCGGTCGGGTCGCGCGAGAACCCCGAGGTCTACGAGAACGTGCCGGGGCACGTGATCCCGATCCTCGCCGACGAGTTCGACGACTTCGACGACGAGGCGGGCAAGTTCCTCGACGGGCAGACCGAGGAGAACGAGTTCATCGGCTTCCGGCTCAAGCAGGGCGTCTACGGGCAGCGCCAGCCGGGCGTGCAGATGATCCGGGTGAAGCTGCCGATCGGGGGCGTCACGCCCGACCAGATGGACGCGTTCGCGAGCGTCGTCGAGAAGTACGTGCCGCTCAACAAGGGCCACATCACGACGCGGCAGAACATCCAGATGCACCACGTGCCGCTGCCGGACGCCGCGAAGCTGATCCGCGAGATCTCCGACGCCGGCCTCTCCAGCCGCGAGGGCTGCGGCAACACGATCCGCAACGTCACCGGCGACCCGTGGGCGGGCGTCGCGGCCGACGAGCTCTTCGACCCGACCGACTACGCGATCGCGTACGTGCGCTACTTCGTCCGGCACCCGACGACGCAGCTGATGCCGCGGAAGATCAAGACCGCGTTCTCGTCCTCCGACGCCGACCGCGCGATCGTCGGCATCCACGACATCGGCTTCGTCCCCGTCATTCGCGACGGCGTGAGGGGCTTCCGCATGGTCGTCGGCGGCGGCACGTCGATCATGCCGCGGATCGCGCCGACCCTTGCCGAGTTCGTCGGCGCCGACGACGGCGAGTACCTCAAGGTCACCGAAGCCGCTCTGCGGATCTTCGACCGCCAGGACTGGCTGCGGGTCAACCGCGCCCGGGCCCGGATCAAGGTGCTGGTCGACAAGATCGGCATCGAAGCCTTCCGTGAGATGGTCGACCGCGAGCTCGAGGGCGACTGGGTCGCCGAGCGCGACTTCTCGATCGAGCGGCTGCTGCCGGAGATCGACGAGGAGGCAGCCGCTCCGGCGCCGCCGGCGAACCCGGCCTCGCCGAACGGCGACCGCTCCGAGTTCGAGGCGTTCGTCGCCGACAGCGTCGAGGCGCAGCGCCAGGAGGGGTTCAACACCGTCCACGTCAAGGTCACCCGCGGCGATCTCAGCCCGGAGCAGTTCCGCGGCCTCGCGCAGATCATGCGCGACCATTGCGGCGGCAACGCGCGGACGACGATCGACCAGAACCTCGTCCTCCGCTGGGTCCGCGACGAGTCGCTCTACGACGTCTACGCCGGCCTGCGCGAGCTCGGGCTCGCCGCCGACGGCGTCGGCACCGTCACCGACGTCATCTCGTGCCCCGGGACCGACTCGTGCAAGCTCGGCATCACCGCCTCGATGGGCCTCAACCGGGCGCTCCAGGAGCGGGTGGAGTCGATGAACATCACCGACCCGCTGACGCGGCGCATCCACCTGAAGATGAGCGGCTGCCCGAACGGGTGCGGCCAGCACCACATCGGGACGATCGGGTTCTACGGCGCCTCGATCAAGCTCGGCACCCACACGATGCCCGCCTACATCCCCCACGTCGGCGGCTCCGGCGAGGACGGCGAGGTCGTCTACGGCGCCCGGCTCAAGGTCCGCCTCCCCGCCAAGCGGGTCCCCGACGCGGTCGAGCGCTGGCTGCGGATGTACGAGTCCGAGCGCGACGGCGAGGAGGAGTTCAACCACTTCGCCGCCCGCGTCGGCACGTCCCGTTTCGAGGACGAGGTCCGCGACCTCGCGCTGCCGGCCGAGTTCAACCTCGAGAACATGCTCCAGTTCATCGACTGGAACCGCCGCGACCCCTACAAGGTGGAGCGAGGCGAGGGCGAATGCGCAATCTGATGCCGAGGGAATCCTCCGCTTCGCGTCCGGTTCCCTCGCGTCGCGCGACCGCATATCGGCAGGACCCAGCAGCGGTTGACGCGACCGCTGGGACGCCGGTGGGCTGACCCGTGTCCGCGCCGGCGAGCGCTTTGGGGGCCATCGAGGTCGAGCGGGTCCCCGCCCCGGCCGAGCCGACGCCGGACCACTCGGCGCTGACGACCGCGGCCGGCGACGCGATCGATCCGCGCGAGGTCAACGCGATCCTCGAGGGGATGAGCGCGCAGGAGACGATCGCCTGGGCGCTCGAGACGTTCCACCCGCGGCTGCGGTTCGCCTGCTCGTTCCAGAAGACGACCTCGGTCACGGTCGACATCGCGCACGGGGCCGACCCGAGCGCGAAGTTCTTCTACCTCGACACCGACGTCCTCTTCGAGGAGACCTACACGACCCGCGACGCGCTCTCCGCGTTGTACGGAATCGAGTTCGAGCGGTACTCCGGCATCGGACTCGAAGAGCAGGAGCAGCTCTACGGCGCTAGCCTCTGGGCCCGTCAACCCGACGCCTGCTGCGGGATTCGCAAGGTGGAGCCGATGCGTGAGGCCCTCACCGGAATCGACTGCTGGGTGTCGGGCATCCGCCGCGAGGACTCCCAGACCCGCGCCGGAGCCGCCAAGTTCGGCTGGGACAAGCGCTTCGGCCTCTGGAAGCTGAACCCGCTGGCGGACTGGACTGAATCGCAGGTCTGGGACTACATCAATGAGCATCAGATCCCGTACAACCCACTTCACGACGCCGGCTATCCGTCGATCGGGTGCACGCACTGCACCCGCCCGCCGGGCGCGGGCGGCGGATCCCGCTCCGGTCGCTGGGCCGACGCCCACAAGACCGAGTGCGGCCTGCACGGGTAACCGCACCCGCCGCCGCGGGTAGGTCCGCGACCACCTTTCGAAGACTCCCTCCCCACCTGAACCGACAAGGAGCAACGACGTAGACATGAGCGACAAGTCCCTCACCCTCTCCGCCCGCCAAACCGCCGACTTCGAGCTGCTCGCCAACGGCGGCTTCGCCCCGCTGAAGGGCTTCATGGGCTCCGACGACTGGCGGTCGTCGGTCGAGAGCATGACCCTGGCCGACGGCAGCGAAGTCTGGCCGATCCCGGTCACCCTGGCCACCGACCTCGACTGCGCGGAGGGCGACGTCGTCGAGTTGTCCGCGAGCAACGGCAAGAAGCTCGGCCGGATCCGCGTCAGCGAGGTCTTCGAGCGCGACGTCGAGAAGGAGTCCGAGCTCGTCTACCGGACCACCGACGACGCCCATCCCGGGGTCGCCGCGACCAAGCAGGAGGGCAACCGCTGCGTAGCCGGCGAGATCGAGGCCGACGACTCGCCCGATCACGAGGAGGCGTTCATGCGCCGCTACTTCACGCCGGCGCAGTCGCGCAAGGAGTTCGCCGACCGCGGCTGGAAGCGGATCGTCGCCTTCCAGACTCGCAACCCGATCCACCGCGCGCACGAGTACCTGACCAAGGCGGCGCTCGAGGTCTGCGACGGGCTGTTCCTGCACCCGCTGATCGGCGAGACCAAGAAGGGCGACATCCCGGCCGACGTGCGGATGAAGTGCTACGAGGTCCTGATGGAGAACTACTACCCGCACGACCGCGTCGTGCTCGGCGTCAACCCGGCGGCGATGCGCTACGCGGGCCCGCGGGAGGCGATCTTCCACGCGCTCGTCCGCCGCAACTACGGCGCGACGCACTTCATCGTCGGCCGCGACCACGCCGGCGTCGGCGACTACTACGGCACCTACGACGCGCAGAAGATCTTCGACGAGATCGACGTCGAGAAGCTCGGCATCCGCCCGCTGATGTTCGAGCACACCTTCTGGTGCCACAAGTGCGAGGGCATGGGCTCGAACAAGACCTGCCCGCACGACGCCGAGGACCGTCTGTTCCTCTCCGGCACCAAGGTCCGCGAGATGCTCGGCAATGGCGAGATGCCGCCGCAGGAGTTCTCGCGTCCCGAGGTCGCGCAGATCCTGATCGATTCCTACAAGCAGGAGGAGGCCGCCGTCTAGGCGCCTCCCTCCCCTCCCGCAACGAACGAACCAAGGAGCAACCGAAAACAAATGTCAGACCACAAGGGCTTCACCCTCTGGATGACCGGCCTCTCCGGCTCCGGCAAGTCGACGATCACCGAGGTGCTCATCGACGAGTTCGAGGACCGCGGCATCCCGCTCGAGGTCCTCGACGGCGACGTCGTCCGCGAGAACCTCTCGAAGGGCCTCGGCTTCTCGAAGGAGGACCGCGACACCAACATCAACCGGATCGCGTTCGTCGCCGACCTGCTGTCCCGCAACGGCATCCCGGTGATCACCGCGGCGATCTCCCCCTACCGCGAGACCCGCGACAACGCGCGCAGGCTCCACGAGGGCAAGGGCCGCTTCGTCGAGGTCTTCGTCGCCACCTCGCTCGAGGACTGCGAGGCCCGCGACACCAAGGGCCTCTACGCGAAGGCGCGCTCCGGCGAGATCAAGGAGTTCACCGGCATCTCCGACCCCTACGAGGAGCCGAAGAACCCCGAGATCCGCGTCGAGACCGCGGGCAAGACCCCGGAGGAGAGCGCCCAGGAGATCCTGGTCTGGCTCGAGGCCGAGGGGCTGATCTCGAAGAACTAGCGAGCAGCGGGCGGCAAGCGACGTCTCCGGAGGAGCCGCTTGCCGCTCGCCGCCGGCTCGTTCAAAGCGGGGTCGGCGAGGCCGAGTAGGTCCTCATAACGGCATTCGGGTTCGCCGCTCGCAGATTTCGGACCGTATGGGTCCCATATCTGCGAGTGGGATGCTCGGCAGGCGTCGGCCTCTTGTCCGAAGCGTTCAGACGCCCTAGCCCGATCAGCGCACCGCGATCGTGACGATCCCCCGCCTGGATCTGTACCCGCTCCCCCCGTTGCCACTCGCGCCCGACCACCGCGAGAACGCCGAAGACGATCGGTGCAAGCCAAGGAGCCAAGGGCTCATGGTCCGGTGATTCGCCGCTTGCCGCTACCTGCTTGCCCCCAGCTGGACCTCCGCCAGCTGCTCGATCACCCGCTCCCGGTCCGAGCCGAACGGGATCGCGATCACCGAGTCGGTCCCGGCCGCCTCGAAGCGGCCGAGGCGCTCGGCCAGCTCGCCCGGCGTGCAGGCGACGCCGCACATCTCGATGGCCTCGGGGGTCAGCGCCATCGCGGCTCCGATCCGGTCGCCTGAGAGGAACTTGTCCTGGACCTCGTGGGCCTCGTCGGCGAGGCCGTTGGCGGCGAGCAGGTCGACGTAGAAGTTCTTGTCCTTGGCGCCCATTCCGCCGAGGTAGAAGGAGATGATCGGGCGCAGCGCGTTGCGCGCCTCCTCGATGTCGTCCTCGACGGCGACCGGGACGGTCGGCGCGACGTCGATCTCGGAGCGATCGCGGCCGGCCCTCGCGAGCCCGCGATCGAGCGCCTCGAGCAGTCCGGCGCCGTCGTCGGGATCGTAGAAGGCGGGGATCCAGCCGTCGGCGATCTCGCCGACGAGCTCGACCGACTTCGGCCCGATCGCGCCGACGTAGATCGGCAGGCGCTCCTGTGCGGGCTTGGCCATCAGCTTCAGCGGCTTGCCGAGTCCCACCCCCTCCGCGGTCGGGATCTGGAAGTTGCGGCCGTCGTGGATCACCGGCTCGTGCGCCCAGGCCATCCGGACGATCTCGACGTACTCGCGGATCCGCCCGAGCTGGCGCTCGAACGGCACGCCGTACCAGCCCTCGGAGACCTGCGGGCCGGAGACGCCGAGGCCGAGGCGCATGCGGCCGCCGGAGATGACGTCGATCGTCGCCGCCGCCATCGCCGCCGCGGTCGGCTGCCGCGCCGGGATCTGCATCAGCGCCGAGCCGATGCCGATCCGCTCGGTGCGGTCGGCGAGGATCGCCATGATCGAGACGACGTCCTGCCCCCACGCCTCCGAGACCCAGACGCCCTCGAGGCCGGCCCGGTCGGCCGCCTCCGCGAGCGCGACCTGCTCCTCGAACGAGTACCACGGCCAGTAGGCGACGGAGAGGTGGATCTTCACGGCTGCGATCCTATGCGTCGATGAGCGACGAGCAGACCGAGCCGATCTCCCGCACCTACAGCGCCGTGCTGGCAGCGACCGGCCCGGTCATCCGCTCGTGGGGGCGGCTCGAGGTCCGCGGCGCCGAGCACCTTCCCCGGAGCGGGCCGACGCTCCTCGTCGGCAACCACGACAGCTACTGGGACCCGGTGGCGATCGGCGTCGCCGGCCGTGAGCGCCGCCAGATCCGCGCCCTGGCCAAGTCGAGCCTCTGGAAGGTGAAGCCGCTCGCGCCGATCCTCGACGGCATGGGCCAGATCGCGATCGAGCGCGGGGCCGGCGACGCCGGCGCCCTCGACGCGGCGATCGCCGAGCTCCGCTCCGGCGCCTGCATCGGCGTCTTCCCGGAGGGGACGATCTCCCGCGGCACGACCCTGCGCGCGCGCAGCGGCATCGGCCGCCTGGCGCTCGCCGTCCCGGAGGCGCAGCTGGCCTGCGTCGCCGTCAGCGGCACGGTCGACGTCATCCGCTTCCCGAAGCGCCCGGCGATCCGCGTCGAGTTCTTCGCGCCCGAGAGCGGCCAGACCCGCCCCGGGGAGGATCCCGGCGAGCTGTCGGCCCGCCTGCTCGCCGAGATCAGGGCGAGGGCGCCGATCGCGATCCCCGGCCGCCGCAGGACGGCCGAGAAGTACCGCCGCGCTGCGGAGCAGGAGGCCGAGGAGCGCTCCGGCGAGGCCGAGGCCGCGGTCGGCTAGACCGACCCGTCTTCGCCCCCGAGGGCGTCGAGACTCTCGAGATCAGCGAGGTCCTGGGCTCGCCCAGCCGCCTTCTTCATTCGGCGGAGGTCCTCGACCGAGGAGATGGCCACCCGATGACCACTGATTTCAGCGTAGTCCGCTGCGGCGATGAGCTCCTCGAAGCTGGGAACTCCCGGCAGTCCGCCGACGACATCCAGCGGACCATGCGGCGTCTCGATCAGTACCCGACGATCATCCGCGAGCTGCGCGGCGATCGAGAACGCAGAACTGAAGAACCCACCTTCGGCCTCGACGTGCCCGCCGAGATCGGTGGCGGCTTCCGCCAGCCGCTCGAGGTTCTCCGGCGACCGCTCAGGGACGATGTCGACGCCCTTGGTGCCGCGAATGACTCCGCGGCTGCCCAGAGCGAGGCCCCCGATCAGAACGAAGCGGACATCCGCCGCCGCCAGCCGAGCGAGGATCAGCTCGAAGTCGGCCTCGCTCAACGGCGCGAGCCCGAGTCGCGTGCCAGGCGCATAAGGGCACGGCTGTGGCTGATCGTCTCCGCCAGGTTCACGCTGAGGGGGCGCTTCGCGTCCTCCCGAATCCGGCGGCGACGCTCCTCCTCCATCTCGCGCTCGGCCCTGGTGCGTTCGGGCATGGGTCGATTGTAGGTCCGGCTACGGCTTGTCCGGCACCCGCGGCTCGCCGAGCCCGTAGGTGTCGTAGTCGCCCCACTTGCTGAACGTCTTGTGCGTCGGGCCGTGGAAGTCCGACGAGGCGGTCGGGACGAGGCCGAACTCCTCGCAGAGCTCGAGGCAGTGCTGCGTCTGCTCCTTCGTGTGGGGCGGGTAGAAGGTTTCGATCCCGTCGAGGCCGACGTCGCGGACGAGGCTCTCGACGAGGTCGCGGACCTGGTCGGGGTCCTTGACGTCCCAGTAGGGATGGGCGACGACGGCGACGCCGCCGGCGTCGTGGATCAGCCGCACCGCCTCCTCGGCGCTCGGCCAGCTGCGCGAGACGAACGCCTTCGCGCCGGGAACGAGGTACTCCTCGAAGAACGGGCCGAGGTCGGGGCCGGCGCCGGCGGCCCTGGCGATGTGGGGGCGGCCGATCGCGTCGGCGGCGCCCGCCTTGGCGACCGCGTCCTCGAAGCTGACCTCGACCCCGTGCTCGTTGAGCTTGGCGATGATCTGCTTGGCGCGGTCGACGCGCTCCTGCTGGGCGCGGTCACAGGCCGGCTGGATCCGCTCGAGGTCCACCCAGTAGCCGCAGATGTGGAGGTCCTCGGAGTACTTGTGCACGCACGACATCTCGACGGCCGGGACGTTCTGGATCCCGAGCTCGGCGGCGACGCGGTTGGCCTCCTCGACCCCGGCGACACCGTCGTGGTCGGTCAGCGCCATGACGTCGATTCCCGCCTCGGCGGCGGCGCGGACGACGTCGGCGGGCTCAAGCTGACCGTCGGAAACGGTTGAATGTGATTGAAGATCGATCATGAGGCTCATTGTGACTTCTGTAGATCAAGAAAGGCGGGCGCGTCCCGAGTGAGGATCTCTGCCAAGGCCGACTACGCCGTGCGGGCGACGCTGGAGCTCGCACGCTCACCCGACGGCAAGCCCGTCAAGGGAACGAAGCTGGCCGAGGCACAGGACATCCCCCTGCAGTTCCTCGAGCACATCCTCCTCGACCTCAAGCGAGCAGGCATCGTGCGGACCAAGCGGGGCGCCCGCGGCGGCTACTGGCTCGCCCAGCCCCCCTCCACCGTGAGCGTCGCCGACATCATCCGCTCGGTCGAGGGGCCGCTGGCCTACATCCAGGACGTGCCGCCGGAGGAGACGGAGTACGAGGGCCCCGCCGAGAACCTCCGGGACGTCTGGATCGCGGTGCGGCAGACGCTGCGCGAGGTGCTCGAGCAGACCAACCTCGAGCAGATCGCCACCGGCGAGCTGCCCTCGGTCGTCACCGCGCTGCTGAAGGAGCCGGGAGCCCTCGTCGCACGCGGCGACACGGGCTCGCATCCGGTCGTGCGCTGAGCGACACCTGCGGGTACAATTCCGCGCTCCATTCCCGAGCGCCCCTATCGAGAATGTCTGGATTGGGGGCGCCGCTCGCGGGCGCGAGCGGGGTCTCGGGGCCCGCCCCCAGGACTGAGTCACACCCAGCTTCGTCTCCTCGATGGATCCCGCGATCGTCATCTTCGGCTTCGGCATCGGCCTGCTCGTCGGCATGACGGGCATGGGCGGCGCGTCGCTGATGACGCCGATGCTGATCCTGCTCTTCGGCATCCAGCCGGTGACCGCGATCGGCACCGACATCTTCTACGCGGCGATCACCAAGACCGTCGGCGGCGTCCAGCATCTGCGCGCCGGCACCGTCCACAAGGGGCTGGCGTTCTGGATGGCGGTCGGCAGCGTCCCGGCGGCCCTCCTCGGCGTGATCGTGATCGAGGCGCTCCAGGACGCCTACGGCGAGGACCGGCTCGAGGGCATCGTCTTCGGCATCCTCGGGGCGACGCTGCTGGTCGTCGGCCTCTCGACGCTGTTCCGCACCCTCTTCATCCCCGACGTGATCAAGGAGCGGTACGCGATGCACCTGCATCGCCGGCACATCATCGCCGCCGTCGCGACCGGCGTCACGACGGGCTTCGTGATCGGCCTCACCTCGGCGGGCTCCGGCACGCTGATCGCGATCATCCTGATCGCCGTCTTCCGCCTGACGCCCCAGCGAGTGGTCGGCACTGACATCTTCCACGCGGCGGTGCTGCTCTGGGCCGCGGGCGCGGCGCATTGGATCGGCGGCAACGTCGACTTCGGCCTCGCCGGAAACATCCTGATCGGCTCGGTCCCCGGCGTCCTCGTCGGCGGCAGGCTGGCGCTGAAGAGCGACAAGAACCTGCTCCGCGGCCTGCTCGCGGTCGTCCTGATCGCCTCCGGCATCGCCCTGGTCTCCAAGGGCGACGGCCAGGTCGTCGTCGTCACCGCGGCGGTCATCTCGTTCCTGTTCGGCGGCCTGTTCACCTACATCCTCCGCCGCGAGGTCAAGCTCCCCCACGGCGAGGGCGTGCGCGCCTACAAGCTGATTTCGCTGCCGTGGGCGCGCAACGAGCACGCCGAGGCGATCGCCAGGGCGAACGGCGAGAAGCAGCGGCGCCAGGAGGAGAAGCGCGAGGCCGTGGCCGCCGGAACGAAGCCGACCGACGACTCGGGCTGACGCCGGCGGGACTGGCCGTAAGACCCGACCACGTTGTTCAGCTCGGCGAGGCGAGCTCCGGGCGGCCTTTTGGCCAGAGAGCCGTGTGGTCTTCGCCGGTTATAGAACTCGAGCCATCCAGCCAGCGCAGCGGTCCGCTCCGCCGAGCTCGAGTAGATCGCCCCGTAGGCCCAACCGCCGAGCATCGTGCGGATGAAGCGCTCCCGGCCGTTGTCGGTCATCACCTCCTCGACTTCGATCCCGAGGGCGCGGTAGTGGGCGACCGCTCGGCGCAGGAAGCCGATCGCGCTCGTCGCCTATCTCAGCGCCGGTCATCCTGTCATCCTCACTCGCGCAGCGCAGCCTTCAAGTGGCCCGGATGAACAACGTGGTCAGGAACTACAGCTAGTAGGCGGGGTCGACCTCGCGCAGCCGCCCGCTGTCGACGTCGTAGACGAAGCCGCGGATCGCGTCGCGGTGGAGCAGGAACGGCGAGCTCCGCAGCCGCTCCATCGATTGCCGCACGTCGGCGTCGAGGTCAGCGAACGACTCGATCGCGAACGACGGCGCCATCCCGGTCGCGTCCTGCAGCTCCCGGCGGAAGCCATCGTCGGTGATCTTCTGCATCCCGCAGTCGGTGTGGTGGACGAGCACGATCTCGCGAGTGCGGAGCTTGCGCTGCGAGATCGCGAGCGAGCGGACGACGTCGTCGGTCACCACCCCGCCGGCGTTGCGGATGACGTGGGCCTCGCCGTTGCCGAGCCCGAGCGCCGCGAAGACGTCGAGCCGCGAGTCCATGCACGCGACCACGGCGAGCCGGAGCGCCGGCTCGACCGGGAGGTGCTGCTGGTCGAAGCCGGAGGCGAACCCCTCGTTGGCGACGAGCAGGCGGTCCGCAACCGTCCCCTCCGCCTCCGGGTCGCCCCCCGCTCTTACCTCCGCTTCTTCTTGACCTTCCACTTGTATGCCGCCACCTCGGAGGCGTTGTCGTTGCGGTCGGTCGCGCGCACCTCGAAGGTATGCCTACCGCGCTTCAGCTTCCTGGTCACGAAGGGCGAGGCGCAGGGCTTGAACCTCTTGCCGTCGAGGCTGCACTCGAAGGTCGCCTGGGGGTCGTCGGAGCTGAACCTGAACCTCGCCTTGGCGCGCTTCGTCTTCTTCTTCGGCGCCTTGTTGATCGCTACCGACGGAGGGACGCAGTCGTCTTGGCGCTGCCCCTTGCTCGGGCAGCCGTCCTGGGTCTCGTCGCCGAACCCGTCGCCGTCCTTGTCGGGCTCGAGGGTCGCGCGCGCGTTGATCGCCGTGTCGCCGGTCCCGGTGGGGTAGGCGACGGGGCCGCTGTTGGGCTGCGGCGCCGGCGTGATCGACCACTCGGTGATCCCGGTCGCGCCGGTGTACCGACAGTCGGGGCTGCCGGCGACGACGCGAAGCCCGAGGACCTCGCCGCCGGCCACCGGCAGGCGCGTCTTGAAGGTGTTGACCGTCGAGGCGGTCGGAGTCTCGACCCGCGACTCGGCGAGGACGGTGTAGGTGCCGTTGTTCATCTGGTCCTGCGCGAGGGCCTGGAGGGCCAGCGAGCCGCCCCCGGCACCCGCACGGGTCCGCCATTCGGTGATCACGCCGCCGCCGTCGGGCACCGTGTAGGGGTTCGGCTGCCCCGACGCGAGCGTGCTCGGGGCGTGGCCGCTGTTCGCCGTGCAGCTCAGCCCGGCGCCCTGGGGCGCGAGCTGGCCGAACTGGGTCGCGGCCGAGGCCGCCCCCGGGACGACGAGGAGCGCGAGCGTGGCGAGGGACAGGACGAGGCGCAGGCTGATGCTCTTCATGGGCGTTGATCCTAGTCGCGCGGCGGACTCCCGTGGCAGGTCGGCGCGGCGGCTGGACGTTCCTCCGATGGCGGGCCGAGCACCATCGAATACGCTGCCGCCATGGACTTCTCGCTCGGTCCTCGCCTCGAGGACCTGCTCGGCCAGGTCCGCTCCTTCATGGAGGAGCACGTATACCCGGTCGAGGCGGAGGCGATGGCCGCGCTCGACGACGAGGTTCGCGCGGGCGTCGCCTACCCGGAGATCATCGTCGAGATCCGCGAGAAGGCGAAGGCCGAGGGGCTCTGGAACCTCTTCCTCCCCGGCGAGGACCACGGCGCAGGGCTGACCAACTGGGAGTACGGGATGCTCTGCGAGGAGATGGGGCGCAGCCCCGTCGTCGCGCCGATGGCGTTCAACTGCGCCGCTCCCGACACGGGCAACATGGAGATCCTCGCCGAGCACGGAACCGGCGAGCAGAAGGACCGCTGGCTACAGCCGCTGCTCGAGGGCCACACCCGTTCCTGCTTCTCGATGACCGAGCCCGATGTCGCGGGCTCGGACCCGACGACGCTGCAGACCCGCGCCGAGCTCACGGGCGGCGAGTGGGTCATCAACGGCCACAAGTGGTTCACCTCGGGCGCGGTCGGCGCCGACGTCGCGATCGCGATGGTCGTCACCGATCCCGACGCGCACCCCTACGCGCGGGCGAGCATGATCCTCGTCCCGACCGACAACCCCGGGTTCGACCTCGTCCGCCCGGTCTCGGTGATGGGCCACGACAAGGGCCCGGGCCACTGCGAGATCCGCTACGAGGACTGTCGCGTCCCCGAGGCGAACCTGCTCGGCCCGCGCGGCGCCGGCTTCGTGATCGCCCAGGACCGGCTCGGGCCGGGGCGCATCCACCACTGCATGCGGGCGATCGGCACCTGCGAGCGGGCGATCGACCTGATGTGCGAGCGCGCGGTGAGCCGGGAGGCCTTCGGCGGTCCGCTCGCGGACAAGCAGTTCGTCCAGGACTTCGTCGCCAAGAGCCGGATGGAGACCGAGCAGGCCCGCCTGCTGACGCTCAAGGCCGCGTGGAAGATGGACGCGGAGGGCAAGCGCGAGGCGCGGCGGGAGATCTCGATGATCAAGGTCGTCGCCGCCAACGTCGTCATGGACGTCCTCGACCGGGCGATCCAGGTCCACGGCGCGCTCGGCATGTCCGACGACACGCCGCTAGCCGCGATGTGGCGCTACTCCCGAATGCTCAAGGTCGCCGACGGGCCCGACGAGGTCCACAAGATGGTGATCGCCCGCCGCGAGCTCAACCGCTTCGCCAAGCGCGACGACGCCGGCGGCAACGGCTCCGGGCCGTCCGCCCGGGCAACGGCCGGCGAGGGCGCGCAGGCGCAGGCGACGCGCTAGCCGGCCGCCGGTGCCCCGCTCCCGCAGGTCCCGTCATCTCCGGGGCCCTCGAGTGGGAGCTCGACGAGGCGGGCGTCGGCGACTCCGCGACCAGGGGAGGATTCGGTCCCTGTGGGGGACCAAATCCTCCATCCGTCCGCGGCGCGGCTACGAGCCGAGCCGCTCGACCGCGTCGTCGGCGGCCTCGGCGAGGCGACCGACGTTCTTGCCGAACTCCTCGAAGCCCGGCTCGGGCTTGCCGTACTGACCCTTGACGTAGCGGGAGTAGACGCCCTCGAGGATGATCGCCAGCTTCCAGTAGCCGAGCGCGACGAAGAAGTCGATCTCGGCGAGGTCGCGGCCGGAGCGCTCGGCGTAGCGGGCCTTCACCTCGGCGCGGCCGGGGAAGCCGGGAGCGACCGTGGCGGGCTCGAAGAGCGGCATCAGCGCGTCGCCCTCCTCGCCCCAGTAGACGAGCAGCAGGCCGACGTCGGCGAGCGGGTCGCCGAGGGTGCAGAGCTCCCAGTCCACCACCGCCGCCACGTCACCCTGCGGGGTCAGGATCATGTTGTCGAGGCGGTAGTCGCCGTGGACCAGCGTCGCCGGGCCCTGCTCGGGAACGCGCGCGGCGAGCTTGTCGTGAACCTCCTCGACGAGCGGGATCTCGCGCGTCTTCGACTTCTCCCACTGCCCCTGCCAGCGGCGGAGCTGGCGGTTGACGTACTCCTCCTCCTTGCCGAGGTCGCCGAGTCCGACGTCGGCCGGGACGACGCCGTGGATCGCGACGAGCGTGTCGACGACCCGCTCGCCGATGCGGCGGCGGTCCCCCTCGTCGGGGAAGAGCTCCGCGTCGGGCCGCTGGCGCAGGATCGGGCCGGCGACGAAGCCCATCACGTAGAAGGGCACGCCGATTACCGACTCGTCGGTGCAGTAGCCGGCGATCGGGGCCACGGGCACGGGCGTCGGCGCGAGCGCCGAGACGACCTTGTGCTCGCGGCCCATGTCGTGGGCGGAGCCGAGCGCCTTGCCGAGCGGCGGCCGCCGCAGCGCCCAGCGCCTGCCGTCGGCGCCGGTCACCGAGTAGGTCAGGTTCGAGCGGCCGCCGGCGATGCGGACGTACTCGAAGGGGCCGCGCGCGCCCTCGACGTTCGCCTCGAGCCAGGTGCCGACCCGCTCGGCGTCGATTCCCTCGTCGGCCTGGGGCGTGCCCTCCATCGGCCCGGCAGCCTATTGCCGACCGCTGATAAGAGTCCCGCGATGCCCGCGACCCCCCGCACCGGCCTGCTCGTCGACTTCGGCGGCGTGCTCACCACCAACATCTGGGAGAGCTTCGACGCGTTCTGCGCGGCCGAGGGCCTCGAGCGCGGCACCGTGCTCGGGCTCTTCCGCGCCGACGGGGAGGCGCTCGCGCTGCTGCGCTCGCTCGAGCGCGGGGCCGTCTCCGACGAGCAGTTCGAGGCCGACTTCGGCGAGCTCCTCGGCGTCGCGCCCGAGGGCCTGATCGAGCGCCTCTTCGCCGGCCTCGGTCCCGAGGAGCGGATGATCGAGACGGTCAGCGCCGCCCGCGATCGCGGCATCCGCACCGGCCTCATCTCGAATTCGTGGGGGACCGGGATCTACGAGCGCGCGCCGCTGCGCGTCTTCGACGCCACCGTCATCTCCGGCGACGTCGGCCTGCACAAGCCGCAGCCGGAGATCTACCGCCTCGGCGCCGAGCGCCTCGAGCTCAACCCCGCCGACTGCGTGTTCGTCGACGACCTGCGCGAGAACATCGCCGGCGCCGAGGCCGTCGGCATGCTCGGCATCCTTCACCGCAGCGTCGAGGAGTCGATCGCGGCGATCGAGGAGGCGCTAGGCGTGGAGCTGGGGGACTGACGAGGCCGGCGCCTCCGATCGTCAGTACAGCTTTTCCTCGATCACGGTCCGGAGCTGCGGGTCGTTCCAGCGGCCGGTCGCCTGCTCGATGCGGATCCCGACCTCGCCGCCGGCGATCTCGAGGGTGCCGATCTGGTTGCGGAAGCGGGGGCGGGTGGTGATGTTGGTGCGGAGCCGGCGCGGGCGGATCGTCGCCGCCTGGGCGAGCTTGCGGCCGATCTTCGCGGCGAGCCAGGTGTGGCCGAAGGCGAGGACGAGGCGCTCGCTGGCCTGGAGCTCCTTGCGCAGGCCGGAGCAAACGGCGTGCCAGATCTTCGTCTGCGCCGGGGCGCACTCGGCCGGGAGCCCCACCTCGGTGACGTAGCAGTGGTGGACGTCGCCGCCGAACATCACCATCGACTTCGGCGGATCGCCGCACTCGCCGGTGGCGACATCGATGACGAGCTGCTCGAACTCACGGTAGGACTGCTGGAAGCAGGCCCAGTGGTCGAGGTTCGCGGCGATCCGGACCTTCTCGCCGAGCGGCCTCAGGCGCCGGCCCCAGACACCGTTGGTGACCGCCTCCGACCACGCCTCGATGTCGTGCATCCCGTCCGGCAGCAGGAACGGCAGCGAGCTCGCCAGCAGCAGGTGGTCGTGCTCGCCGTCGACGCGGTCCTTCACCCACGACCACTCCTCCTCGCTCATGATCCGGCGCTGGCCGTCCTTGAGCTGGCGGCCGGCGCGGGAGTCGAGGACGACGAGCCGGGCCGGGCCGAGGTCGGAGCAGAAGCTGAAGCGCGAGTGATGGTCCTGGCTCTCGGCCCGCTTGGCCATCTCGCGAACGATCTCGCTGGCGTCGTCGACCTCCTGGAGCCGCTGGAAGGTCTCGTCCTCGGCGAGCTCGCGCGGGGAGAGGTTGCCGAGGTGCTGGTAGATCCAATAGGCCATCAGGCCGCCGACGATCCGGGTCTCGTACCAGTCGGTCTGACGGTGCTCCTCGAGCCAGGCCTCCGAGGTGTTCCACTTGTCGTTGATCTCGTGGTCGTCGAAGATCATCGACGTCGGCAGCGTCGAGAACATCCAGCGGACCACTGGGTAGGTCCAGATGTCGCGGTAGCCGACCGTGTACTCCTCGAAGTCCTCGAGTACGTCGACGGGCCCGTCGGCGTGGACCTCGCGGTGCTCGACCTGCTCGCGCACGTTCTTCGGCGGCTGGTCGGCGTAGAGCTGGTCGCCGAGCATCGCGAGCGCGTCGGGCCACAGCGCGCGCGGCTGCCGCAGCATCCGCAGGCCGAAGGTGTGCAGCGCGTCGAGCCCGCGGCCGCGCGGGTTCCACCAGCGCTGGGCGGTGTGCGGCGGGTGGTGCGGGGCCGAGCAGCGGCAGGAGCCGAACAGGAGCCGCAGGTCGCCGCCCTTGACGATCGTCCTGATCCGCGGGTGCGGGAACTCGTAGCCCTCGGGGGGCCAGACACACTCGCCGTCGACGTGGACCTCGTACTCGGTCGAGGAGTCCGGCTCGAGGCCCTCGATCACGACGAGCGCGTAGTGGTGCCCCTCGACGGTGAACGTCCTCCCCTTCCGCCCGAGGATCTCGACCTCGCAGGGCTCGTCGATCTCGACCCAGACCGTCGCCTCGGTCTCGCCGATGAAGCGGAGCATGGGACCGACGAGGACTTCGGGCACGCGCGCCTCCCTACCCCGCACATGAGGCCTGACGCCCCAGCATCCCGTCGAGGCTCAGACGTGCGTCCACCCGCACCGTCTGGGGCCCGGCGGCGTCCTCGGGCACGACCAGGCGGGTGGATTCGGCGCCGGCGTCCTCGGCGCACGCGTCGCCCTCGGCGACCTCGAAGTAGGAGGTCCAGCGCATGCGCAGCAGGTACTCGCCGGGACCGGGCACCTCGACCGTGAAGCCGTCTGGTCCAAGCTCGCTCACGCGGGCGCCGCCCTCCGCGAGCGCCGCGCCCGGGACGAAGCGACCGCCGTCCGGCGGCAGCACCTCCCAGAGCGTCCAGTCGTCGTCCCGCCAGGCCTCCCGCAGGAACGGCATCGACCCGTGCGAGAGCAGCCACCCCGCCTCCTCGGAGAGGTAGTCGAGGGTTGCGTTGGGTAGGGCGACGAAGGAGACACCGCGCTCACGAAGCCAACGCTCGTAGATCTCCGTGGTCAGGTCCTGGTCGGTGAAGTCGCCGGTGTCGCCGGTCTCGAGCTGCCGCATCCAGCCGCGCGCGATCGGGTGGTGCTCGGCGACGTAGACGGACTCCCAGCGCTCCAGCGTCGAGGGGATCTCCACCCGCGCCGGGCGGCCCTGCGAGCGGGCGTCGAGCTGGTCGATCAAGGGCTCGTAGAAGGCCTCCTCGGTCGCGGGGTCGCCGGTCCCGCGCAGCAGGTCGCCGACCGGGGCGGCAAGCTGCCAGTAGAGCAGCGGCACCGCGAGCAGCGCGAGTAGCCGCGGCCGGCGGTCGAGCAGCGCGAAGGCCGCCACCGGGCCGGCGACGAGCGCGCCGAGCCGGGGGGCGTTGCTGCCGATCGGCGTCTCGACGAAGAAGACGGCGACCAGCAGCACCGCGTAGATGACGATGCCGATCCGCAGCGCGCGGTGCTCGGCTGGGACGAGGAACGCGGCGAGGACGCAGGCGAGCGCGACCCACCAGAAGGCCGAGATCGCGAACGGCTGCCAGCCGCCGACGGGGAACGCGAGCACGAGCGCGAGCGTCGCGACCGTGGCCCCGCCGCCGAGCCAGAGGCCCTCGCGGCGGCGCCCGGCGAGGAAGATCGCGGCGGCGGCGATCCCCGCGAACAGTCCGGCGACGGGGCTCGAGAGCGCCGCGAGTGCGGCGAGGACGGCGGCGAGCGGACCGCGCGGCAGGGCGAGCAGCGCGAGGATCCCGAAGGCGGCGCCGAGCAGGAAGGTCATCCGCCCCGTGTAGAGCGCGGCGCCGGCGCCGAGCGCGAACCAGAGCGCCGCGACGGTGCCGGCGGCGGTCGGCCGCTCGCGCCGGACCAGGGCGGTGAAGGCGAGTGCGGCGACCAGCGCCGAGAGCACGCCGACGAGCCGCGCCCCGAGCAGCGCGCCGAGCGGCGGGTAGATCAGGCTGTAGCCGGGGACCAGGTGACCTGAGTACCAGGCGTCGTTCCAGAGGACCCAGCCCGACGTGTCCCAGAGGTCGGCGCGGAAGGTCTGCGCAGCGAGGTCGGCGCTCGCCGGCTCGAAGACCAGGTACGGGATCGAGAGGGCGGCGACGAGGAGGGCCGCCCCCGCGAACGGGAGGGCCTCAGCCCTTCGCGTACTCGAGCCTGATCTGCTTGCCCTTGAGCTTCGTTCCATCGAGGCGATCGAGCGCGTGGGCGGCCTGGTCACCGTCGAGGTCGACGAACGTGAAACGCTCGAGCACCCGGATGTCATGGATGGCATCGACGGGGACGACGGCGCCCTCGGTCAGTGCCCAGCGGATGTCGTCCTCCTCGATCCCGCTGCGCGAGCCGCGGTTGATGAAGAGCTTGACGTGCCCGTTGCCGCTCTCGACCGGAACGCCCGGCTCCTCGCGGTCGGGAGCCTCGGCCTCGGCCTCGGGCGCCGGCTCGGGCTCGGTTTCGCGCTCGGGCTCAGGTGCCTCGGCCTCGGCGGGCACGGGGACCTCCTCCTCCTCTTCCTCGCGCGAGGGCACCTCGGCCGCGCGCTCGCGCCGGCGCTTGGGCCGGGGCGCGTGCTCGATCCGGTCCTCGGGCGGCTCCCACTCGCCGATCGAGATCTTGACGTCGCGCTCGATCCGGTTGAGGTCCTCGCGCTCCTTCGGCGTGATGAAGGTGATCGCGCGCCCGGTCCTCCCGACGCGGCCGGTGCGGCCGATGCGGTGGACGTAGATCTCGCTGTTGTTCGGCAGGTCGTAGTTGATGACGTGGGTGACGTGCTCGATGTCGAGCCCGCGGGCGGCGACGTCGGTGGCGACCAGGAGCGGCGACTTGTGCTCCTTGAACGAGATCATCACCCCGTCGCGCTGGCCCTGGCTCATGTCGCCGTGCAGCGCCTTGGAGCGCAGCCCGCGGTCGCGCAGGTTGCGGTCGAGGCGGGCGGTGCCGATCTTGGTCCTGCAGAAGACGATCGCCTGCTCGGGCTCCTCGGCCTTGAGCACCTCGATCAGCCGGTCGGTCTTGTCCTTGGCGCTGACCTCGACGAAGGCCTGCTCGATCGCGTCGACCGTGAGCTTCTTCGGGGTGATCGAGATCGTGATCGGGTCGTACATGTACGTCTCGGCGAGGCGCGCGATCGGCGGCGGCATCGTCGCGCTGAAGAGCATCGTCTGGCGCCCGTTGGGGCACATCCGAAGGATCCGCTCGACGTCCTCGATGAAGCCGAGGTCGAGCATCTCGTCCGCCTCGTCGAGGACGACGTAGCGGGCCGCGGTGAGCACGAGGGCGCCGCGCTGGATCAGGTCCTTCATCCGGCCGACGGTGGCGACGACGACGTGGGCATTGGAGCGCACGCGCGCGGCCTGGTCGCGGACGGAGGTGCCGCCGAAGACGGCGACGACGTTGACGTCGAGGTGCTCGGCATAGGAGCGCAGCGCCTGCGTCACCTGGATGCAGAGCTCGCGCGTCGGAGTGAGGATGATCGCCTGGGTCTCATCGCTCGTCGGGTCGAGGTACTGGAGAAGCGGGAGGCCGAAGGCGGCGGTCTTGCCGGTGCCGGTCTGCGCCTGGCCGATGACGTCGTGGCCGGCGAGGAGCTCGGGGATCGCCTGGGCCTGGATGGGGGACGGGTCCTCGTATCCGAGCTCGTCGAGGGTCGTGAGGATGTCCTCCTTCAGCCCGAGGTCTCGGAACGTAGCTGTTGACTCGTTATCGCTCAATGTAAGCGGGCAGCCTACGGCCTCGCCGCTTTCTTCCGGGTGACGGGGGTCCGCGGAGGCTCAGGCCGAGGGGTCGAGCAGCAGCTTGCCCTGGGTCCGGCGCTCGGCCAGCGCCCGCTGGGCCTCGGCGGCCTCGGCGAGGCCGTACGTGCCGCCGATCACGACCTCGAGGTCGCCGGCCGCGACCGCCCCGAAGAGCTCCGCCGCGCCGCGCTCGACGAGGTCGGGCCGCTGCATCAGGTGGGTGATCCAGAAGCCGACGACCGCGCGGCTCGTCCGCATCAGCTTCGAGGACTTGACGAGGTTCGGCTCCCGCGATGCGATCCCGAAGGCGATGAGGCGGCCGAACGGCGCGAGGACCGAGAAGCAGTCCTCGAACGCCTTGCCCCCCGACATCTCGAGGACGACGTCGACCTCGGCGCCGCCGTTGGCCTCGAGGATCGCCGCGCCGAGGTCGTCCGCGCGCGAGTCGGCGGCCGTGTCGGCCCCGAGGCGGATCGTCAGCTCGCGCTTCTCCGCGGTCGAGGCCAGGGCGATCACCTTCGCGCCCATGCGCTTGGCGAGCTGGACGGCAAGCGTGCCGGTTCCACCGGCGGCGCCCTGGACGACGACCGTCTCCCCCGGCTCGATCCTCGCGCTGATCCGCAGCAGCGTCCACGCGGTGAGGCCCTGAATCAGCACCGCTGCCGCCTGCTCGTCGCTGACGTCGCCGGGGACCGGGACCAGCTGGGACTCGGCGACGGCGACCTTCTCGGCGTAGCCGCCGCTGGGGATGACGGCTGCGACGCGGCGGCCGTCGGCGGTGCGCCCGGCGACCTCGGCGCCGGGAATCAGCGGCAGCTCCTGCTTCGCGAGGTAGACGTTCTCGCGGGCGTGGGTGTCGGCGAAGTTCATCCCCGTCCGCGCGACGTCGACGAGCGCCTCGCCCTCCCCGGGCTCGGGATCGGGGAGATCGACGACCTCGAGCACCTCGGGTCCCCCGAACTCGCGGATCTGGACGGCGCGCATCGCCGCGGCACCCTATGTCACGATGCCCGCCCTCATGGCCCTCACCGTCGTCGGATCGATCGCCTTCGACGCCGTGCGCACCCCGTTCGGCGAGCGCGAGCGGATGCTCGGCGGCTCCGCCGTGCACTTCGCGCTGGCGGCGAGCTTCTTCACCGACGTCCGCGTCGTCGGGCCGGTCGGCGACGACTTCGGTCCCGACGAGATCGGCGTGCTCGAGAGCCACGGGATCGAGACGGCCGACATCGAGCGGGTCGAGGGCGGCCGCACCTTCTTCTGGCGCGGCCACTACGAGCACGACATGAACGTCGCCCACACCGACGACACCCAGCTCAACGTCTTCGCCGAGTTCGAACCGAAGCTCTCCGACGGCTCGCGCGAGTCCGAGCTCCTGTTCCTCGGCAACATCCAGCCCGACCTGCAGCGCCGGGTGCGGGCGGAGGCGACCGGCGCGCGCTT
Source organism: uncultured Solirubrobacterales bacterium (assembly GCA_963823565.1). GTDB lineage: Bacteria > Actinomycetota > Thermoleophilia > Solirubrobacterales > 70-9 > RHKX01. The sequence goes on from CAWGLR010000001.1 coordinate 814,642, forward strand.
CTCCGCGCTGGACTCGATGAACCTCTGGATCGAAAGCGCGCGCGACAGCCTCGCCGCCGCCATCGCCGAGGTCGACTGCCTGCTCCTCAACGACGCCGAGATCCGCATGCTCACCGAGGAGCCGAACCTGCTGAAGGCGGCCCGCACGGTGATGGAGATGGGGCCGCGCATCGTCGTCGCCAAGCGCGGCGAGTACGGCGCCGCCCTCTTCACCGCCGAGGGCGAGTTCGCCGTCCCCGGCCTGCTGCTCGAGGAGGTCCGCGACCCCACCGGCGCGGGCGACAGCTTCGCCGGCGGCTTCCTCGGCTACCTCGACAGCCTCGACGACCACGACCCCTCGCTCGACGACCTCCGGCGGGCGATGGTCTACGGCTCCACCATGGCCTCCTTCAACGTCGAGGACTTCGGCACCGAGCGCATCCGCCGCCTCGAGCGCGGCGAGATCGACGCCCGGCTGGGCGACTTCCACGAGCTGACGAGGTTCGAGCGCGCCTAGCCGCCCGGCGCGCCTCCCCCGCCCCGCCCCCGCGCAGGTTCCGGGTGCTGGGGTCTCTCGCGCCAACATGTTGGCGCGAGAGACCCCGCTAGGCGTGGGACAGGATGCGGCGCTCCCGCAGGATGGACAGGACCTCATCCGCAACCTCTCTCTCGCGCCTCATCGCCGTCGAGGAGTAGCGGCGGACCAGGAAGCCGGCGCGGCCGAAGGCGATGTCCCGCTCGTTGTCCTTGTCGCGCTGCCTCGGTGTCAGGTGGTCGCCGCCGTCCGCCTCGACGATGAACCTCTCCCGCTCCCAGAGGAAATCGACCTCGTAGCCGAGGAGCGGGACGTTGACCGCGGGGAGGGGGAGGCCGTGCTCGCTGCAGACGTGGAGCATCAGCCCCTCGAGCCAGGTCCGGACGGCTTCGAGCGGCAGCTGCCTCTGCGCGAGGAGCTGCCGGATCAATCCGGCCCCTCGGTGACCCGGGCACGCGTCGAGCAGGGCCTTGAGACGCTCGCGATCGATCCGTCCTCTGGCCAGTGCGCGCTCGTAGGCCCTCCGAGTCACCGAGGGGAGGTCAGTGGCGGCGAGGTCCCAGACGGTGCGCGTGGGCGTCGTCACCGGAATGCCCATGTGTTCTGTGAAGTCGACGGGCGCGATCACCCGGGGCCTGTGGACGACAACGCCGCGCGGTCGCCGACGCGTCCGGTCGTCGATGGTCACGTGCAGCGCCCGGCTCAGTCCCCGGTCGACGATCCACTGCAACTGCCCGGCGGGGCCGTGACTGAGCGCCGCCCGGGGCCCGCCGGCCTTGACCGCCGCCAGCCACAGGCCCTCCCGGGCGAGCAACGAGGGAGGGATGATCGAGAAGACCTCGGGGTAGAGGCGATGAAGGCGACCGCTCCTCGCCCAATGACGGATCGTAGATGCCGATACTCCTACGCCCCGCAGATCGGCGAAGTCGAGGATCCCGTGCTGCATCGATCCTCGGAAGGACAACCTTGCCGCCAGCGGGGTCTCTCGCGCCAACATCTTGTCGTTAGAGACCCCAGCGCTTGGAGGGGCGCCCCTCTTTCCCGCCTCCATCCCCGCCGGGTCCCGCCGGGACTCGGTGCTTGAGCGCGGCATCGGCGGGGAAGTTGCAACTGCGATAATCCCGGCGACTGAGCAGCGCGATCGAGGAGGCGGAATGGCAACGGAGGAGCAGACCCGGACGGACGGTGCGGCCGGGAGCGGCCAGGACACGCTCTCGATCACCGACAACCGGACCGGCAAGACCTACGAGGTCGAGATCACCGACGAGACGATCCGGGCGATGGAGCTGCGCCAGATCAAGGTCAACGAGGACGACTTCGGGATGATGACCTACGACCCCGCGTACACCAACACGGCGTCGTGCCGGTCGGCGATCACCTACATCGACGGCGAGGCGGGGATCCTCCAGCACCGCGGCTACTCGATCGAGCAGCTGTGCGAGAAGTCCAGCTACCTCGAGGTCGCCTACCTGCTCATCTTCGGCGAGCTGCCGACCGAGAAGCAGCTCGAGCGCTGGGTCTACGACGTCACCCACCACACCTTCGTCCACGAGGACATGAAGGCCTTCTACGGCGGGTTCCGCCACGACGCGCACCCGATGGGGATCCTGCTCGCCGGCGTCGGCGCGATGTCGACCTTCTACCCGCACGCCAAGGACATCGGCGACGCGGAGGAGCGCTACATGGCGGCGATCCGCCTGATCGCGAAGATGCCGACGCTCGCCGCCTTCTCCTATCGCCACAGCCTCGGCCTCCCCTACGTCTACCCCGACAACGACCTCGACTACGCCTCGAACTTCATGGGGATGATGAGGAAGATGACCGAGGTCAAGTACGAGCCGGACCCGCGGCTCGCGAAGGCCCTCGACGTCCTCTTCATCCTCCACGCCGACCACGAGCAGAACTGCTCGACGGCGGCCGTCCGCGCAGTCGGCTCCTCCGAGGTGGACCCCTACTCGGCCGTCGCCGCCGGCGTCGCCGCCCTCTACGGCCCGCTCCACGGCGGGGCCAACGAGGCGGTTCTGAAGATGCTCCGCGAGATCGGGAGCGTCGACAACATCCCGGCCTTCCTCGAGGGGGTGAAGAACCGCGAGCAGAAGCTGATGGGCTTCGGCCACCGGGTCTACAAGAACTACGACCCGCGGGCGCGGATCATCAAGAAGCACGTCGACGAGGTGCTCGAGATCACCGGCGACAACCCGCTGCTCGACATCGCTGCCGAGCTCGAGAAGCGGGCGCTCGACGACGAGTACTTCACCTCGCGCAAGCTCTACCCGAACGTCGACTTCTACTCGGGCCTGATCTACGAGGCGCTCGGCATCCCGGCCAACATGTTCACGGTGATCTTCGCGATCCCGCGAACCTCCGGATGGATTGCGCAGTGGATGGAGATGCTGCTCGACGAGGAGCGCAAGATCGCCCGGCCACGGCAGATCTACACCGGCTACCGCGACCGCGACTACGTCGAGATGGCCGACCGCGAGGGTCCGGAGAAGATCACCGGCCCGCCGGCCAAGCGTCCCGTCAAGGCGCGCCGGGGCGCCTGAGCCGAGGCCGGCGCCGCGGCTATAGCCTCGGCGCATGAGCGGCTACAAGCTGACGATCAGGCACGGGCCGAAGGTGAGCCGCGAGGCGCACGCCTCGCTCGACGACGCCGTCGCCGCGATGCGCGCGCACGCCGAGCGCATCCGCGCCGAGGGCGGGCTGCCCGCCCTGCAGATGTTCCGGACCTACGAGCCGGGCGCGCGCGTCCACGCCCGGCTGGAGATCTCGACCGGCGGCCCGCTCCGGGGACGCGACGCCGGCGTCGACGTGATGGGCGACGGCGCGCTCGTCCCCTTCCGGGGCGGGGTCTTCCGCAAGCCGCTCGAGCCCGCCGGCGGCACCTCGCCGTTCGATGCCGTGGCCGCGGCGCTGGCACCATAGGGGCATGGCGGAAGGCAGCCCGAGGGGCCACAGCAGATCGACCGAGGGCGGAAAGCCCGTCGGGCGCCGGGTGAAGCTGCCCCGCGGCGCGGCGCGCCCGATCGCGGTCTACATCAACGGCCACATCCAGGAGGAGGGCCTCGACTACACCCTCGACGAGGGCTACGTCGTCTTCCGCGAGCCGATCTACAAGGAGGACCTGACCGAGCTGCCGCTGGTCCGCAAGGTCGTCCTCGGCCTCGGCCTCGTCGGCTCCTACCAGCGCAACGAGACCGTCGACGTCGACTACACGCTCAACGGGCGCAAGGAGTTCGCCTCGGACCTGGCGGTCGAGCCGGACCCGGCCTGAGCGGGCGCCCCTCCCGAGGCTCAGCGCCCCAGGATCCGGCGCTTCTGCTCCTCGAACTCGCTCTCGGTCAGCGCGCCCTGCTCGCGCAGGCGCTGCAGGCGCTCGAGCTGGGCGATCGAGTCGCCGCCGCCCCCGCCCCCGAACGTCGCCGACCCGGCCGAATAGTCGCGCATCAGCTTGGAGCCCATGCGCATCGTCGAGGCCCAGCCGGCGACGCCGGCGTTGTCGGCGTAGGTGACGGGGCCGGCGGTCGAGCCGCGGGCGGAGTCGCGGGCGTTCTTGATCGCCAGCGGCAGGGCGAATACCAGGGCCGGCACACCCATGACCAGGAAGGTCGCCCCGACGATGATGCCGCCGAGCTTCCCGTCCTCGCCGATCACATCAGAGGTGAGCGCGTGGATCAGCGCCACCGCGCCACCGACGGTGAAGAAGATCGTCCAGCCGGCGAGGACCATGCTCCCGAACCCGAACCCGCCGCCCCCGGGACGCGGCCCGCGCAGCCCCGCGATCCCGGTCGCGACGAAGAAGCCGATGACCGACAGGCTCAGCAGCAGCACGTCGGTGCCGGTCCCCTCCGGGCACTCGCGCGCGACGACGTAGGGGCCGCCGGACGCGCAGGTGCCGGTGTCGAGCAACGTCGTCAGCTGCGTGCAGAAGAGCCACGTCGACGCGCCGTAGGCGAGCAGGGCGACGACCGTGAGGAGGCGGTAGCGCATCGCCTCAGATCATGATCTCGGCTAGCCGAGGCCGGCGAGCGCCGCCACCCGCTCGCGATGCTGGGAGGCGGTGCCGAAGAGCTGCGCCCCCGCCCGCGCCCGCTTCAGCAGGAAGTGGAGGTCGTGCTCCCAGGTGAAGCCGATCCCGCCGTGGACCTGGATCGACGCCTTGGTGACGTCCCAGGCCGCGTCGGAGGCGCGCGCCTTCGCCATCGCCGCCGCGAGCGGCACCGACTCCGGCTCGGCGTCGGCGGCCCAGGCCGCGAAGTAGGTCAACGACCGCGCCTCCTCGACGTCGTAGAGCATCCGCGCGCACTGGTGGGAGACGCCCTGGTAGGCGCCGATCGGGCGATCGAACTGCTCGCGCTCCTTCGCGTACGCGACGGCCATCTCCATCGCCCGCTGCGCGACCCCGACGAGGTCGGCGGCGGCGGCGACCAGGACGCGGGCCGTCGCCTCGGCGAAGTCCCCCTCCAGGGTCTCCCCCATGCCGTCGCCGAGAGGCCGGGAGTAGCGGCGGGTCGCGTCGATCAGGTCGAGCGGCTCCAGGCCGGCCTCCGCGAGGTCGACGACTCGCACCGCGCCATCGGAGCCGTAGTTGACCGCGCAGGCGGCTCCCTCGGCATCGATCAGCACGTCAGGGTCGCCGAAGGCGCCGCGACCGTCACCTGAGGCGATCCCGGACAGCCACCGCTCCTTCTGCGCGTCCGACCCCGCCTGCTCGACGACCAGACCGGCGGCGGCGTTCGACATGAACGGCAGCGGGGCACACGCGTATCCGATCTCCTCGCAGAGGATCGCCAGCTCGACCATCCCGAGGCCCTGGCCGCCGTGCTCCTCGGCGATCGCGATCCCCGGCCAGCCGAGCTCGCAGACCTCGCTCCAGAGCGCGTCGTCGTAGGTCCCCGCTTCCGCCAGTTCGCGCACCTTCTCCGGCTTGAAGCGGGAGGCGAGGAAGGAGCGCGCGGTGTCCTTGATCTCACGCTGCTCGTCGTCGAAGTCGAATCGCATTGCGCCTCCTTACCTCAGCCTCGGCAGGCCGAGCACGCGCTCGGCGATGATGTTCTTCATCACCTCGGTCGTCCCGCCCTCGATCGAATTGGCGCGGCTGCGAAGCATCCTGTAGGTCCACGGCGTCCCCCTCTCGAGGCCCTCCGGCCCGAGCACGTCGCAGGCGAGCTCGGTCAGCGACTGGTTCAGCGTCGCCCACTCCCACTTGCCGATCGAGCCCTCTGGCCCGGGGATCCCGGTCTTCATCTGCGCCGTGAGCGCCCGCATGCCGCCGAGCCGCAGCGCCTCGGTGCCGATCAGCAGATCGGCGACCCGCTGGCGGATCGCCGGGTCGTCCTGGAGCCCCCGCTCCTTGATCAGCTCGGTCAGCTGACCGAGGTCTCGCGAGAGCGCCACCGCCGCGCCGCCGCCGAGCCCGGCGCGTTCGTTCATCAGCGTCGTGATCGCGACCATCCAGCCGTTGCCCTCGCCGCCGACGACGTTCTCGTCGGGAACGTAGGCGCCCTCGAAGAAGACCTCGTTGAACTCGGCCTCGCCGGTGATCTGGACGAGCGGTCTGACCTCGATCTCGTCCTGCTCCATGTCGCAGATGAAGTAGGTGAGGCCCTTGTGCTTCGGCGCCTCCTGGTCGGAGCGGGCGACGAGCATGCACCACTTCGACTCGTGGGCGAACGTCGTCCAGACCTTCTGCCCGGTCACCCGCCAGCCGCCGTTCTCCTTCACGGCGCGGGTCTTCAAGGAGGCGAGGTCGGAGCCCGACTCGGGCTCGGAGAACCCCTGGCACCAGATCTCCTCGCCGGAGAGGATGGGTTCGAGCCACCTCTCCTTCTGCTCGTCGGTGCCGTGGGCCATGATCACCGGCCCGCCCATCACCAGCCCGAGGACGTTGGCGGGCGACGGGGCGTCGGCTCGCGCCATCTCCCCCGCGAAGATCGCCTGCTCGATGTGGGTCGCGCCGCGGCCGCCGAACTCCTTCGGCCACGAGATCCCGGCCCAGCCGCCCTCGTGCATCCGCTTCTGCCACTCGCGGCGGAACTTGAACGCCTCGAGATCGCCGTGCGGCTCCGGCCCGGGATGGTTCTCCTCGAGCCAGGAGCGGACCTCGTCGCGGAAGGCCCGCTCGGACTCGTTCAGGGTCAGGTCCACATCAACTCCTCAAAGCTCGTGACCTCGGCGGCAGCCGGGGTTGCCGGGAACCTACCTCCCCGCGACCTCAGGGGTCGATCAGCACGCCCGGGTTGAGCAGCCAGTCGGGGTCGAGCGCGCGCTTGGCGCCCGCGAGCGCCTCGGCGAAGGGGTCGGGGCGCTGGAGGTCGTACCAGGGCCGGTGGTCGCGGCCGACCGCGTGATGGTGGGTGATCGTGCCGCCCGCCGAGACGATCGCCTCCGAGACGGCGGACTTCACCTCGTCCCACTGCTCGACCTCCGACCCGCGGCGGGCCGGGGCGAGGACCGTGTAGTAGGGCGCGGGGCCGTCGGGGTAGACGTGGGTGAAGCGGCAGCTGACCCGGGGCGCTCCCTCTCCCTCGGCGGGGCCGCCGCCGGCCTCCGCGACGGCGCGGCGCGCCGCCTCCATGACCCGCGAGTGGAACTCGCCGAACCGGTCCCAGGTGATCGCGGTCTCGAAGGTGTCGCTGAGCACGCCGAGGCGGATCAGCGAGTCGCGGAGGTAGGGCGCCTCGATGAACATCGAGCGCCACGACTCGGCGGCGCCGCCGCCCTCGCCGCGGTCGCGGGCGGGCTCCGGCGTGCCGCCGTGCTCCTCCGCGCATCCGACCACGAGCTCCATCCGGTCCTCGACCGGCGCGTAGGCGGACTCGAAGCCGAGGATGAGGACGGCGGAGTGGCCGTCGCCCGCCCCGGTCGTCGCCGCCTCGAGCGGGTCGAGGAGCCGGCAGTTCGTCGGGTGGAGCCCGGTCTGCGAGATCGCGCGCACCGCCTCCGCCCCGCGCCGGAAGTCGCCGAAGAGCACCGAGCGCGACGCCTTGAACGTCGGCCGGGGCCGCACCCTGACCCAGGCCTCGGTGATCACGCCGAGGATCCCCTCCGAGCCGAGCATCAGCCGGTCGGGGCTCGGGCCCGCCCCGGAGCCGGGCAGCCGCCGGCTCTCCCACGTCCCTCCCGGGGAGATCGCGCGCACCGACTCGACGAGGTCGTCGATGTGGGTCTGCAGGGTCGCGAAGTGGCCGCCGGCGCGCGTCGCGATCCAGCCGCCGAGCGTCGAGAACTCGAACGACTGCGGGAAGTGGCGCAGCGTCAGCCCGCGCGGGCGCAGCTCGTCCTCGAGCTCGGGGCCGAGCGTGCCGGCGCGGATGCGCGCGGCGCCGGACTCGGCGTCGACCTCGACGACGCCGCGCAGGCGCTCGAGGTCGATCGAGACGACCCCCCGGTATCCGTGCCCGACCCGCGGCTCGACGCCGCCGACGACGCTGGTCCCGCCGCCGAAGGGGATCGCGGCCAGGCGACGCTCCGCGCAGAGCTCGAGGACGCGCCGGACGTCCTCCTCGTCGCGGGGGCGCGCGACCATGTCGGGGGTCCGGTCGAAGCGCCCGCGGAATGCGCGGACGACGTCGCGGTACGCCTTGCCCATCGCGTGCCGCATCCGGTCGGCCGGATCGTCGCTGAACAGGTCGGCGAGGGAGTCCGGAGTGCGCAGCCGGGGCGGCGCGAGCTGGACCGCCTCCGCCGGCACGGGATCCTCGACGCGATCGCCGCCGAAGCCGAAGCGCTCGCGCACCTGCGGGGCGAGCGCCTCGAGCGCAGACCGGTCGAGCTCGCGCGAGGCGAGACCCCAGCCCCAGTGGCTGCGGGGCGGCCGCTCGGCGCCGCCCCCCAGGGCGGAATCGTCGCTCCCGTTCACCATTCCGGCGAGCCTACTCGCGGACGTATCCACCGCACTTTGCGGGGTCCAAGAGAGAAATCGCCTTCCGCACTATGGTGCCGTCTGCCACGAGCATTACCTTTGCCGTCGGAAGTGCCACTCCACGTGGAGAGAGAGTGATGACAGACCCATCGAGCAATGGCCGCTGGCGCGACATCGTCGACCTGCGGGAGGACCTCGAGAGCGACAACACGGTGCTGCCGATGAGGATCAACGGCATCGACGGAAGTCGCCGCGAGGCGTCGCCGCGGGCGCGCGAGTTCGCCCAGGCCCTGGCGTTCAACGCCGGCTGGTCGGGGATCTCGGAGGCCCGGCGCCGCCACAACGACCTGGCCGCCTAGGCAACCGCAGCCGGGGGCGGAAGCCCCGGACCGAGTTCGCGCTCGGCGGGCTTTCCTGGGAGCCTGCGGGCGATGACACGCACAGCGGGGGACGAAACGGCGATCTCCGGGCTCAGCCCGCGGCCGTGGGAGGACGTGCCGGCCGAGGTCGCCGACCTGCTCCAGCCGGGGCTCGACGCGCTCGTCGAGGAGCTGATCGAGGCGATCAGGGTGCACGTGCCCGCCTACAGGCGGCCGCTCGAGGGCGGGTTCGGCGACGGGCTGCGCGCCGGGGTCGCCGACGGTCTCGCCCAGTTCCTCCAGCTGATCCGCGACGGCGGCGAGCTGCCGGCGTCGATCCGCCGCCAGTACGTCGAGTTCGGCCGCTGGGAGGCGCGCGAGGGCCGGCGGCTGGAGTCGCTGCTCGCCGCCTACCGCCTCGGCGCCCGCATCTCGTGGCGGCGGATCGCCGAGAACACCCGCGGCGCCGATCTCGGCGAGGAGACGATCGCCCGCCTCGCCGAGGCCGTCTTCGCGCACATCGACGGGCTCTCCGCGGCCTCCGCCGAAGGATTCGCCGCCGAGCTCGCCGACCGCGCCGGCGAGCGCGACCGGCGCCGGCGCCGGCTGCTCCGGCTGATGGTCGAGGACCGGGCCGATCCCGCAGCGGTGCGGGAGGCGGCGGCCGAGGCGGGGTGGGAGCCGCCGCCGCGCCTGGCGGCCCTCGTCTACCGCGCCGGATCCCCGGACCGCGTGGCCGCGCACCTGCCCGAGGGAACGCTTGCCGCCACGATCGAGGATCTCGGAATCGCACTGGTGCCCGACCCCTCCGCCCCCGGCCGCCGAGAGGAGATCGCGCTCGCGCTGCGCGGGCGCGCGGCAGAGCTCGGCACCGAGGTCGGGTGGGAGGCGGCGGCGGTGAGCGTCGAGCGGGCGCGGGCGATCAGGCGGATTCGCGAGGCGGGGATGCTCGAGGCCGACGGGCTGATCGCCGCCGACGATCACCTCGCCGACCTGCTGACCCTCTCCGACCCCGACCTGCTCGAGGAGCTGGCGCGGCGCCGGCTCGCGCCGCTGGAGGAGCTGACCGCGGGCGCGCGCGAGCGGCTCGAGGAGACGCTGCTCGCGTGGCTCGAGGGCCAGGGGGTCGTCAAGGAGACCGCGGACGCGCTCCACGTCCATCCGCAGACGGTCCGCTATCGCGTCGCCCAGCTGCGGGAGCTCTTCGCCGCCGACCTCGACGATCCGGCGATCCGCTACGAGCTGCTGCTCGCGCTCCGCGGCAGGCGCGCGGCCCGGCGCGGCTGATCAGAGCCCGGCGGCGGCCCGCTCGTCGAGCATCCGGCGCACCGTCTCGACGTCGAGCTCGGCCGGCTCGGTACCGGTGACGAAGCGCGCCAGCATCCGCGCGAACTGGATCGGGCGGTCGAGGTGCGGGAAGTGCCCGGCGCCCTCGAACAGCTCGAAGCGCGCGCCGGGCATCGCCCGCGCCGCCTCGCGCCCGTGGTGGTGGGGAATGATCCGATCGCGCTCGCCCCAGACGATCAGCGACGGGACGGACTGCGCAAGGTAGAGCCGGTCGCGGGCGCTGACCCGCTGCCCGCGGTGGTCGATCACCGACCGCGCCGTGTGGATGAACGCCGCCCGGGCGTCGGGATCGGCGAGCGTCGCGTAGCCGCGTGCGATCTCGGTCATGTCGGCGCTCGGCTGCAGGCCGATCGCCGAGAGCCAGCCGGCGATCCGCCGACCGGTTCCCGTCACCCACGCCTTCGTGATCAGCGGCAGCACGAGCTCGGACCCGGGCAGGGTCGCCGCGCGGAGGACGATGCTGACCTCTTCGCCGAGGCCGCCGCTGGAGACGAGCGCCAGCCGCTCGGTGTGCTGGGGGAACTGGTAGGCGAACTGCATCGCGACCCCGCCGCCGAGCGAGTGGCCGACGACGGTCGCGGACTCGTGGCCGAGGGCCAGCAGGAGGTCGCGGGCGCCGGCCGCGTAGGCGCCGAGCGAGTAGTCGCCGCGCGGCTTGGCCGAGCTGCCGTGCCCGAGCATGTCGGGCGCGATCACCGTGAACTCGTCGCTCAGCGCCGGGATCAGCGGCGCCCAGGTCTCGCGGGAGCCGGCGATGCCGTGCAGGAGGAGCAGCGGCGGGCCCCCGCCGGCGCGCAGGAAGCTGACACGATTGCCGTGCAGGCGGATCTCCTCCGCTTCGGCGTCGACCTCTTCGACCGGGTCACGTTGCATGGGCTCACGGTAGGACGAGGTCAGGCCCCGTTCCACCTCGGCCCGCCACAACGAGGGGTCTGAATTTGAGCGCAGGTGATAAATCCAGCGGGCCGGTTTGCGCGGACTCGCCCAGAACCGCTGCCGCTCGGCGCCTAGGGTTGGCGCCGTGAGATCAGCTCTCGTCACAGGTGCGTCCGGGTTCGTCGGCAGCAGGGTGCTGGCGCGACTGCTCGAGGGCGAAGTCGAGGCCCGCGGGCTCGACTTCGCCACCGACCTGCGGCGCCGGGTCCACGCGGGCGACATCTCCGAGCCCGGCGGCTGGCAGGACTACGCGCGTGGCGCCGAGGTCGTGATCCACGCCGCCGCCGTGCTCGACGCGCGCCGCGCCACGCCCGAGGTCGCCTGGCGCACGAACGTGCTCGGGACCCGCCACGTGCTCGAGTCGGCGATCGCCGGCGGCGCGCGGCGCTTCGTCCACATCTCGTCGGCGAGCGTCTTCGGCGACTCGGAGTTCCCGCCCGACGTCCCGGAGACCTACCCGGCACATCCGAACGGCGACTTCTTCGCGCAGAGCAAGCTCGCCTCCGAGCAGGTCGTGCTCCAGGCGCACGCGGCCGGCGAGATCGAATGCGCGATCCTCAGGCCCGCCGACGTCTACGGCCCCGGCTCCCGCCGCTGGACCGTGCTGCCGGTCGAGGCCATCCGCTCGAACCGGTTCGTCCTCCCGGCGAAGGGGGAGGGCGTCTTCAGCCCCCTCTACGTCGACAACCTGGTCGACGCGATCCTCCTGGCGAGCGAGCGCCCGGAGGCCCCGGGCGAGGTCTTCACGATCAGCGACGGTCTCGGCGTTCCCTGCCGCGAGTTCTTCGGTCGCTACTCGAGGATGCTCGGCAAGTCGCCGCCGCCCGCCATGCCCTCCCTCGCCGCCATCGGCCTCGCCGCGGTGCCGGAGGCGGCGGCCAAGATCGGCGGCGTCCACACCGACATCGGGCGCGGGGCGATGCGGTGGCTCGCGCGCCCCGCGACGTACTCGATCGAGAAGGCGAGGCGGCAGCTGGGCTACGAGCCGCAGGTCGGGCTCGACGAGGGGATGCGACGGACGGAAACCTGGCTCCGCGAGCATGGTTTGCTGCGCTGAGGAGGTCATGATGACATCGATGAAGAAGATTTTGATCACCTCTGCAACAGATCGTCGCTTCGGTTACGCTCGCGTCCGCAGGGCACTTCCGGCCTGGAGAAGCGGAGTGAGGCCGAGGGATTACCCGTGGTAGAGCAAGGCGCCGAGCCGAGGGTCTCGAAGGCCCGCAAGCAGATGCTCAAGGCCGCGAAGGCCTTGACGACGCCGCTGCTCCCCGACGACTACATCGAGCTGATGAACCCGATGTGGACGACGCGCGAGCTCCGCGGCACGATCGTCGACGTCCGGCCCGAGACCGACGACGCCGCCACGGTCGTGATCCGGCCCTCCTCGCGCTGGCTCGGCCACTGGCCCGGCCAGTACCTGCGGATCGGCGTCGAGATCAACGGGCGGAGGCACTGGCGGGCCTACTCGCTGACCTCCGACCCGGGCCACCCCGACAACCTGATCAGCATCACGATCAAGCACGTCGCCGAGGGCAAGCTCTCGCCGTACTTCACCCGCGAGGCCGAGATCGGCACGATGGTCTACCTCGGCGGGGTCGAGGGCGAGTTCCGGCTCCCCTACCCGCGCCCCGAGAAGCTGCTGTTCATCAGCGCCGGCAGCGGCGTGACCCCGATCTGGGCGATGGTCCGCAACCTCGCCCGCGACGACGCGCTGGTGGACGCCAAGCACTTCCACTCCTGCCGGGACCACGACGACTTCATCTTCGGCGAGACCCTGCGCAAGCTCCACGACCGGGCGCCGGGATACCACCTGCACGAGCACCACACCGGCGAGGACGAGCGGATCAAGCCGCAGGACCTCGACGAGCTGTTCCCGGACTGGAAGGAGCGCGAGACGTTCCTCTCCGGCCCCCCCGAGATGCTCGAGGCGATGAAGGACCGCTGGGAGGAGGAGGGCGATCCCGACCGCCTCCACCTCGAGCGCTTCCAGCCCGTCATCGGCGGCGAGGGCGCCAAGGGCGCCGGCGAGGGCGGGACCGTCCGCTTCCGCGTCACCGACGTCGAGGGGGAGAGCGACGGCACCATCCCGATCCTCGAATGCGGGGAGAACGCGGGCGCGAAGCTCCCGTTCGGCTGCCGGATGGGGATCTGCCACACCTGCGTGGGCAAGCTCGCCGAGGGCAAGGTGAGGGACCTGCGGACGGGCGAGGTCCACGGCGACGAGGGCCAGATGATCCGCACCTGCGTGAACGCTCCCGAGGGCCACGTCGAGATCGAGCTTTGAGCAAGTTGACCGCTACGGAAGGAACGAGATGAGCACTACCAACGCGATCGAGAACCCGCTGCACCGGCTCAGCGACGAACAGATCGAGGCGATCGGCAAGGAGTTCCAGGACCTCCACGACGAGGTCTACGACGACCTGGGCGAGCGCGACGCCGTCTACATCCGCAGCATCATCCAGTTCCACCGGCGCCTGGCCGCGCTCTCGCGGATCGTGCTGATGGCCTCCCGCTACAAGCCGGCCTGGCTGCTCGGGACGGCGGGACTCTCCACGGCCAAGATCATCGAGAACATGGAGATCGGCCACAACGTCATGCACGGCCAGTGGGACTGGATGAACGACCCCTACATCCACTCCTCGACGTGGGACTGGGACACGGCCTCCCCCGCCTCCGCCTGGAAGCACTCCCACAACTACGTCCACCACACCTACACCAACATCGTCGGCAAGGACCACGACGTCGGCTACGAGATCATGCGCGTCGACCCGAGCCAGAAGTGGCATCCGGTCTACCTCGCCCAGCCGCTCTACAACCTCCTGCTCATGGCGTTCTTCGAGTGGGGAGTCGCCGTCCACGACCTCGACTTCGACGCGATCAGGGCCGGCAAGAAGCCGAAGTCGCAGGTCAAGGACGAGCTGAAGGAGATCGGGCGCAAGGCGCGCCGCCAGATCGTCAAGGACTACATCGCCTTCCCGGCGCTGAGCGGCCCGAAGGGCTGGAAGGCGACCCTGCTCGCCAACTTCACCTCCAACATCGTCCGAAACGTCTGGTCCAACGCGATCATCTTCTGCGGTCACTTCCCCGACCAGGCCTACGTGTTCACCGAGGAGGAGGGGGCAGACGACCGGCCGGGCGCCTGGTACGTGCGCCAGCTCATCGGCGCGGCGAACATCGACGGCTCGCCGTTCTTCCACTTCATGAGCGGGAACCTGAGCTTCCAGGTCGAGCATCACCTCTACCCGGACCTGCCCTCCTCCCGCTACCAGGAGATCGCGCCGCGGGTGAAGGAGATCTGCGAGCGCTACGACCTGCCCTACAACACCGGGCCGTTCCGCAAGCAGTGGGGCTCGGTGCAGCGGACGCTGATCCGACTCGCCTTCCCCGGCGGCAAGCCCCGCCCGAAGGCCCCGCCCTACCGCGAGCCCGAGCCCGAGCAGTCGGCGAACGGCGGCGCGAACGGCCACGTGGAGCGCGAGCACGCCGACGAGATCCTGGCCTCGTTCCCGTAGAGGGGGCGCGGGGCGCCTTCCGTGCCCGCGGTCCACAGCTTTCTCCTTGCTGGGGTCGCTGATTTCGAAATGACGAACTGAGTGACCCCAGCAGCGAAGCCGGATAGCCCGGGGCGCCACGGAGAGCGCTGAGTCTCTCCCGGGACCCCGGGGCGCGCACGTCCCCGCTGGGGTCTTTGAGTTCGAGATGACGAACTCAGCGACCCCAGCACTGGCGCGGATCGTGGAGCGGGCGGCTCGGCGGTGCGGCATCGTCTCCTATGAGGAGATCCTCGAGGAAGGCGCGATCGGCTCGACGATCACGAACTGGGTGCGGACGGGACGTCTGTTTCGCATGTATCCGGGCGTGTACTCGATCGTCCCGCCCGCCATGTGCAGTCAAGAGGCGACCTGGCTCGCGGCTGTGATGGCGTGTGGGTCCGCGTCGGCCCTCAGTCACGGGCCGGCGGGTCAATGGCATGGGTTCATCGACCGGAGAGAGCGGTTCGCGATCCATGTGACCGTTGCCGATCGTCACCGGGTGAGAATTCCCGGCATCGTGGTTCATCGACCGCGGGTCATCGCCCCGGAGGACATGACGACCCGACTCGGCATCCCCGTCACCGCGCCGACTAGGACGATCTGGGACCTCGCCACGCAGCTCTCACCGAAGCAGACCCGCCGCGCCTTCGGTCGTGCCGAGCGGACATGCCGGGTCGATCGCACTCGTCTCGCCGCGCTGGCCGAAGCTGCTCCGATGCGGAACGGCGCCGGCACCATCCGGACACTCCTCGCGGAGAAGCCGCTGCCGCTCGCCGCGGTTCGCACCTGGCTCGAGGAACTGCTGGTCTTGGTCTGCGCGGAGCACCACCTTCCGCTCCCTGCCATCAACGTCCCTCTGCTGGGCTACGAGATCGACTTCCTCTGGGAGCGGGAGCGGTTCATCGTCGAGGCCGACGGCGGCGAGCACCTCAACCAGGAGCAGCGAGACCGAGACAACCGGAGGGACTTCGAGCTCGGCCGCGCCGGCTTCCTGCCCCGCCGCTACTCATGGAGAGACATGAAGCGTGAGGAGGAGGTCGCGGCCGAGATTGCGGCCATCCTCCACGAGCGGGCGAATCCCCCCCACCTCCTCCCCTTCCCCGCCGGGGTCACTGATTACGGGATGAGGTAGTGAGCGACCCCAGCGCGGTGAGCGGCCGGGGCGCTGGACCCTCGCTCCTCCCTGCCGGGGTCCCTCAATGCGAAATGGCGTGATGAGCGACCCCGGCGGGCGGGCGGGCGCGGCGAGCCGAGCGACCCCGGCGGGGACGGCGGCCCGTAGTGACCGCTTAGAAGGGCGCAAGGTGCGGCGCGTACGATCGCGGCGATGAGCTCGAGGGCCGAGCAGAAGCGGGAAGCACGGGAAGCACGGGAGCGGGCCGAGCGCGAGGCCGCGACGCGCGCCGCCCACCGCCGCCGGACCGCCTACCTCGCGGGCGGGATCGCGCTGATCGCGCTGATCGTGGTCGTCGCGCTCGTGCTGGTCAGCCAGTCCGGGGACGATGGAGGCGACGCCGATCCCAACGCGACCTTCGCCGGTGTCGAGCAGGCGAACCTGACGATCGGCGATCCGCAGGCACCGGTGACGGTCCTCGAGTTCGCCGACCTCCAGTGCCCCTACTGCCGCGACTTCGCCGTCGACGACCTGCCCGGGATCGTCGACGACTACGTGCGCCCGGGCGAGGTGAAGATGGAGTTGCGGCTGCTCGGGTTCCTCGGTCCCGATTCGGAGACCGGGCGGCAGGTCGCCGCCGGGGCGGCCGAGCAGGACCTCCTCTGGCCCTTCGCCGAGCAGGTGTACGCGAATCAGGGCAGCGAGGGGAGCGGCTACATGGATGAGGAGTTCCTGCGCGAGCAGGCGAGTGCGATCGACGGCCTCGACGTCGAGGCGGCAATGGCCGCGATCGGCTCGCCCGAGGCGCAGGCGTTCGGCGAGGAGGCCGACTCCGCCGCCGAGGCCGCAGGCGTCGACTCGACCCCCACCTTCCTGGTCCGCCCGACGAAGGGAGACGGGGAGCCGCAGCTCGTCACCGCTGAGGGGCTCCGCGACGCGATCGACCAGGCGCTCGCCGACGCGAGCGGATGAGCGCGGCCCACCGGCTCCACTCGGCGCGCCCTCGCCCGCTGACCCTCGCGATCGCCGCCACCACGATCGGCGGGATCGCGATCGCCACCTACCTGACGATCCTCCACTACGCGGGCGCGGACCCGGTGTGCGTCGGCGGAACCGGCGGCTGCCACACCGTTCAGAACTCCGAGTACGCCGAGCTCGCGGGGATTCCCGTGTCGGTCATCGGACTCGCCGGCTACGTCGCGCTGGCGCTGAGCCTGCTGATCCCCGGGGAGCCGGGGCGGGCGCTCGGCATGGGACTGGCGCTGGCCGGCGCCGGCTTCAGCCTCTACCTCACCTACCTCGAGATCTGGGTCATCGAGGCGATCTGCCAGTGGTGCGTGGCGAGCGCGATCCTCATGGTGGCGCTGGCGATCCTGATGACGGTTCGCCTGCTGCGGGACGGGGCGCCCCCGCCGCTCAGCGACTGAAATCAGTCGGCGGCGGCGGGCGCGGGCTGCGCGGAGCCGATCCGCTCCTCGCGACCCTCGTGGTGCCCCTCGAGGGAGACGTCGGGCAGCACCCGGTCGAGCCAGCGCGGGATCCACCAGGCGCGATCGCCGAGCAGCGCCATCAGCGCCGGCGAGACGACCATCCGGACGATCAGCACGTCGATGAGGATCGCGGCGCCGAGGCCGAGGCCGAACATCTTGATCGTCACGTTGTCCCCGGCCATGAAGGCGAGGAAGACCGCAGACATCACGAGCCCCGCGACCAGGATCACCTTGGCGATCCGCGAGAGCCCGTGGACGACGCTCTCGCGCGGGGAGTCGCCCTCGAAGTACGCCTCGCGGATCCGCGAGAGGAGGAAGACGTTGTAGTCCATTGAGAGCCCGAAGAGGATCGCGAACATCATCAGCGGGACGAAGGAGATGATCGGGACGTCGTCACCGACACCGAGGATCGACGCGCCCCAGCCCCACTGGAACACCGCCACCACGACGCCGTATGCGGCGCCGATCGACAGCAGGTTGAAGACCGCTGAGGCCAGGGGCACCCAGATCGAGCGGAACACCGCCATCAGCAGCAGGATCGAGAGGCCGATGACGATCGCGATGAAGACCGGGAGGCGCTCGGAGACCTTCGAGGAGAAGTCCTCGAACGAGGCCGTCTGGCCGCCGACGTAAGCCTCCAGGCTCGTATCCTGGGTCGCCCCCGGGATCACGTCCGTTCGCAGGCGCTCGACCAGCGCGGACGTCTCCTCCTCCTGCGGGGAGGTCGTCGGGACCACCTGCACGACGGCGGCGTCGCCGTCGGGGTTGAGCTGGGGCTTCGCCACCGCGGCGACGCCGGGGGTGTCGTCGATCACGTCGGAGACGCGAGCGAGCTCCGCCTCGTCGATCGTGGAGTCGTCGCGGCTGCCGACCGCGAGCAGGAGCGGGCCGTTGAAGCCGGGCCCGAACGCGGCGCTGAGCTGGTCATAGGCGGTCCGCTCCGTTACCCCGACCGGCTGGTTGCCGTCGTCGGGCTGGCCGAGGCGCAGGTCGGTGAAGGGGATCGCGAGCGCGATCAGCGCCAGCCCGCCGGCGGCGACTGCGGCCCAAGGCCGGCGCACGAGCCGTCTGCCCCACCGCTCGAAGCCCTCCGAGCGGGCGACGTGCGCGGGATCCTTCGGGTGCAGCCGCTTCGCCAGCATCCCGCTGAAGATCGGCAGGACCGTGATCGAGGAGACGACCACGGCGGCGACGGCGATCGCGGTGCCGACGCCCATCTTGCCCATCAGCGGGATCCCGATCACGAGCAGCCCGGCGATCGCGACCATCACGATCAGCCCGGCGGCGACGACCGACGTCCCCGACGTCGCGCTGGCGCGAGCGGCCGCGTCGGCCGGCCCGTCGCCCGCGGCGAGCTGCTCGCGGTAGCGGCTGAAGATCAGAAGCGCGTAGTCGATTCCGGCACCGAGCCCGAGCATGATGGCGAGCTGCGAGGCGAAGTCGGGGATGCCGAGCGGCTTCGCGACGGCCGCCAGGATGAGCTGGGAGATGATCACGCCGGTCAGGGCGCCGATCAGCGTGACGAACATCGCCGCGAGCGAGCGGAACAGGAGGGTCAGCAGGACGATCGCGATGGCGACTCCGATCAGCTCGCCGATCGGAGCCTCCTGCTCGGCGGCGAGGTCGACCAGCTCGCCCCGCGCCTCGACGACGACGCCGTTGCGCTCGGCGGTCTCCCCCGCGTCGATCAGCGCCTCGCCGTCCTCCTTCTCGAGGTCGGTCTGCTGGACGTCGTAGACGACGGTCGAGTAGGCGGTGCGACCGTCCTCCGAGATCGCGCCCCGTCCCTCGAGCGGGTTGGAAACCGAGCTGACGTGATCCAGCCCCTCGGCCTCGGTGAGCGCGGACTCGATCGCCTCGCGCTTCCCCGCCTCGGTGAGGGTCCCGTCCTCGGTCGTGAAGACGATCTGACTCTGCGCCCCGGCGGCGTCCGGGAACTTGTCCTCGAGCAGGTCGAGGGCCTTTTGGGACTCGGCCCCCGGGATCGAGAAGTCGACCGCGGCGCTGCCGCTCTGTGAGCCGATGACGACTGCGATCAGGACGACGCCGGCGATCAGGCCGGCGAGTCCGCGCTTCCAATGGACGTTGAGGGTGCGCGCAAGGCGGGCGAGGAGGGAGGACATGGCGCGGCACCGTAGCAGAAAGTTGCAGTCACTGCATTTTTACATTCCTTGCATCTTTCGCTACGATCCCCCACGACATGTCGGGGCCTCCCTCAGGACTGCGCGAGCGCAAGAAGCAGCAGACGCGGGAGCGCATCCTGGAATGCGCGCGCGAGCTCTTCGCCGCGAAGGGCTTCGCCGAGACGACCATCCCCGAGATCGCCGCCGCCGCCGAGGTCTCCCCCCGGACCGTCTCCTCCTACTTCCCGCACAAGGAGGAACTCGTCTTCCCGGCCAAGGACGAGATGCTAGAGGCGCTCTCGAAGGCGCTCGACGCCCGGCCGGACGGCGAGCTCGCTACCGACGCGCTGCGGCGCTGGCTGGTCGACAACTTCGCCTGCGAGGACGTCGAGAAGCCGCCGCGCCACTGGACCCGCGCGCTGATCGACACCGACCCTGACCTGCGCGCCTACGAGCGGGCGCTGCAGGAGCGCGCTCAGGCGGTCGTCGCCGCGGCGGTCGCAGTCGACCTCGGGGTTGCGGCGGACCACCACCTCCCGCAGATGGCGGCGGCGACCGCGATGGCCGCCCTCGACTCGCTCGGGCGCGAGACCGCTTCGTCCCACGACCCCGGACAGGCACAGCAGTTGATCGAGGACGCGATGCAATTCGTGAGTGCCGGGGTAAAGGAGCTCCAAGGGGGGTAGCGCCGCGCCCGCGGCAGAACCGAGGAGCCGCGATGGACGCCCACCCCGATTACCGACATCCCACTGCCGATCTCCTCCGGGATCTGCGGGCTCGTTGTCTGCTTCTACGACCTCGCCGACTGAGGCGCTACCAATGCACCCCGCGCATCAGATACGCGAAGGCGAGCTGGCGGGCGTTGGCCTGCTCGTCGGTGCTCGTCCCGGCCGCCGCCGTCCTCGCGCCGCCGCCGGAGCCCCCGGACTTCGACTTCCCGCTGCCCTTCGCCGCGGCCGAGTCCGGGAACAGGTGGTAGGCGCTGTTGAGCACGTAGTCGATCGACTTCGGGTTGAGCGCGTAGAGGATCTGCCCGAGCGTTCCCATCGGCGTCGCGATCCGCTTCGGCTTGAAGATGATCGCGTCGCAGATCATCTCCGCCGCCTCGTCCGGGGTGATCGTCGGGAAGCGGTCGTACATCTTCGTCGGCGCGATCATCGGCGTCCGCACGAGCGGCATGTTGATCGTCGTGATGTGGACGTTGTCGTCGATGATCTCGGAGGCGATGCAGCGCGAGAACGCGTCGAGCGCCGACTTCGAGGCGACGTAGGCGGAGAAGCGCGGCATGTTGGTCTGCACGCCGATCGAGCTGACGTTGACGATCTGGCCCGAGCGGCGCGCCCGCATGACCGGCAGCAGCCGAAGGATCGCCCGGACCGGCCCGAAGTAGTTGAGCTGCATGGTGCGCTCGAAGTCGTGGAAGCGGTCGTAGGAGAGCGCGATCGAGCGCCGGATCGAGCGGCCGGCGTTGTTGACGAGGATGTCGACGTGGTTGTGCTCCTCGAGCACCTCGGCGCACATCCGGTCGATGTCGTCGGCGTCGGAGAGGTCGCAGCGGTGGATGAACGCGGTGCCGCCGCGGACCTCGATCTGCTCCTTCGTCTGCTCGAGCCTCTCCGGGGTGCGGGCGACGAGCAGGACGATGCCGCCGGCGTCGGCGATCTTCATCGCCGCCGCCTTGCCGATGCCCGAGGAGGCGCCGGTGACCATCACGACCTCGCCGTGGACTGCCTTCTCGAGCGACGCGTTCCCCTGCAGCCGCTTGCCGAAGCGCACGAACTCGTCCGGGATCTGCTGGCTGATGATCTGGGTGAGGCCGCCGATCAGCCCGGCACGTCCCCGCGCGGCGCCGACCAGCGTGCGGTCGCGGAACAGGTCCGGGTCGAGGTGGCGGGCCCAGTAGTCCCAGAGCTTGCCGGCGTACGCCTCCAGCGGCGGGACGGTGATGTCGGTGCCCTGGAGCGCCCGCTGCGTCTGGCTCGAGTCGAAGTGGGTCGGGTAGTTGAGGTAGACGAGGACCGAGCGCGGCACCCCGAACTCGGCGAGGACCCGATCGGTGAGCCCGTCGGCGAGCGGCATGTTCGAGAGCACCGCGCCGATCAGCGGCGCCATCGCCTCGGTGACCTGCGGTGGGACGCGCACCGAGGAGTGCGGGGCGCCGGCCGCGCGGGCGAAGATGTCGACGACCTCGCCGGCGCTGTGCGGGTGCGGGTCGGTGAGGCTGAACGCCTTCCCGTCGAGGCCGGGCTGGTGGGCGATGTGGTCCATCGCGCGGACGACGAAGTCGACCGGGACGATGTTGATCTCGCGACCCTCGACACCGGGGATCGGCATCCACTGCGGGACGATCGAGCGGATCCGCCGGATCAGCTTGAAGAAGTAGTAGGGCCCGTCGACCTTATCCATCTCGCCGGTCTCGGAGTTGCCGACGACGATCCCCGGCCGGTAGACCCGCCACGGCCGCGAGCACTCGTCGCGGACGACGCCCTCCGACTCGTGCTTGGTCTGGAAATAGGGGTGGTTGTCGACCCGCTCGGCCTCCTCGAACATGTCCTCCCGCCAGGTGCCGCGGTAGAGGCCGGCGGCGGCGATCGAGCTGGTCATGTGGACGGTCCCCGCCGCGACGGCCTCGGCGAGCTCGACCATGTGGCGGGTGCCCTCGACGTTGGCGACCCGCTGGGACTCGGCGTCGGCCTCCATGTCGTAGATCGCCGCCAGGTGGAACAGGTGGTCGACCCGGCCGCGGAGCCGCTCGACGTCGGCGTCGGAGACGCCGAGGCGCGGCTGGGAGAGGTCACCGACGATCCCGACGACGCGCTCGTCGTCGACGCCCCAGCGGTTGCGGAGCTCCTCGAGCCTTCCCTTGGAGCCCTCGCGGACGAGGACGTAGATCGTCTCCTCGCGCTCGAGCAGCTGCTCGACCAGATTGCGGCCGATGAAGCCGGTGGCGCCGGTGACGAAGTAGCTCAAGTTCTCCTCCTCCGAGAGTCCCGGGGGCCTGACCCTAGCGCGTCTCCGGCGCGCCCTGCCCGTGGCTCGGAACACCACCGCACGGTCCTGCCGCCGGCGCGTGGCGGGACCCGGCCAGGCCGAAGGCCGCGGACGCGACGCGGAGGATTCGAACCTGCTGATCGACTGGCGCGAGGGCGAGATCCACTTAATGCGTCACCTGCTCGACGGCGACGAGTCCCAGAACAACGGCAACTGGCAGTGGGCCGCGTCCACCGGCGCCGACCCGCAGCCCTACTTCCGCGTCTTCAACCCGGTCCGCCGGCCCCTCCTGGACCTCGGGGAATCGCGCTCGGAGGCGATCGCGAGGTTCGGCGCCCAGCGCGTCTCGGGATGAAGGCCCCGCTCAGCGCTCTAGGCGGATCCGGCGCCTGAGGGACGTCTCATTGCCGGCAGCGTCCCGCCCGACCACGACCACGGCCGCGACCGGTCTGGCGCCGTCGGCGAACGCCGCGGCGATCGCCCTCCGCGCCTTCTTGGACACGGCCAGCCGCAGAGACCCGGTTCCGCCGGGGGCGATCGCGATCGAGGCACGGCTGAGCTTCGGATCCTTGCCGGGGATCTTGGCCCGGCCGACCGCCACGACCGTGCATGCCTCGGATCCGGCCGTCGCCTTGATCTTCACGAACCTGCCGAGCCTCTGGGCCCGCGGGCCCGCGAGGGCGATCCTCGGCGCGACGAGGTCGGGCGGTCCGCCGCCCGGCGTCCGTTCGACGTAGGTGAAGGGGCCGGAGCAAGCGGAGGCGCTCCCCCCAGCCGTAGCCGTGGCATGGAAGGTGGTCGTCGAGTCGTCGGGGACCGAGACCGTGATCCCGGCAGACGTGAAGGACGCCCCGGTGCCGGACGCCACCGCAGGCCCTGAGCAGTCGCTCGTCGTGAACAGCGCAACGGTCGTCCCGAGATCAGTCGTGCCGAGCAGCTCCGGGTTGTTGTCATCGGCCGGGGAGGGGGGATTCGAGCCGGTGATCTGCGGAGTGCCGGGCGCCTCTCCATACGTGATCGTGACGAGGCCGTCCCCGGTGTTCGTGCCCTGCGACATCACCACCCCCGAGGCCGCCGGCGCCGCATAGTTGCTGCCTCCTCCCCCGCCCCCTCCACCCGAGCTGCAGCCGGAGCACCCCCCGAGTCCGCCTGCGCCCCCACCGCCGCCGTACCAGCCACCGCCACCGCCACCGCCGCTGCCGCCGCCGCCGGCGGAGTCGCCGCCATTCCCACCGAGGCCGAGTGAGCCACTGGATTCGTTGCCCGTCGGCCCGTTGCAGCTCAGCGCGCCTCCACCGCTGCTGCCCATGGCCCCGCCCTGCGACTGGTCGCCTCCGCCCCCACCGCAACCGCCGCCGCTGGGCGCGGTCGTTCCTCCGCCGCCCCAGAGCCCTGCTTCGGCGGCTAGGGAGCCGCCGGCGCCGCCGGCGCCGCCGGCGTGCGGCGACGCGCAGACGGAATCGCTGCAACCGTCGGTGCTGCGCCCGCCGGCGCCCCCGCCGGCACCGCCGACCAGCACTCGATCGAAGAGCGTCGCGCCCCCACGGCGCACGTCGGAGGCGCCACCGCCGCCGCCGCCGTTGCAGAAGGGCACCGTGACGCAGGTCTGAGACCCCGCCAAGCCGCCGCCGTTCTGGCCGCCCACGGTCGCCGGGGCGTCGGCCCCGGCGCCGCCGACCCGGATCCGCAGCGTCTCCCCGGGGATGAGCTCGAGGGTCCCCTGGACGCCGCCGCCGGCGCCGCCCGCGGTGCTGGCGCTGGCGCCGCCGCGCGCCCCGAAGACGCCGAATGTGGCGCTGTCGATCCCGGGAGGGACGACCCAGTCGTAGCTTCCCGGCGTCGCGAACGTGACGGTGGTCCCGATGGCCGGGGAGGGGGCGAGGAGCGCCGCCGCACACGTGGAGGCGAGCGCCGCGAACACGCGCAAGCTCGGGAGCGAATCCATACGACGAATCATCCGCCGCGACAGCGCGTTCGAATACCAGTCTTTCCCACCCCCGCTACTAGTCTTTCCGCATGACCGCAGATGAGCGGGAGCCCATGCTCTTGGAGCGTCGGCTCGAGCTTGCCGCCATCCGCTCGGGAACCGAGGAGGCAGTCCGTGGGTCAGGCCGGGTCCTCGTGGTCGAAGGTGAGCCCGGCGTCGGCAAGACCGCCCTGCTCGACGCCGCCGCCACGACAGCCCGGGAAGGTGGCATGCGGACCCTGCTGGCGCGCGGCCGCGAGCTCGAGCGCGAGTTCGGGTTCGGCGTCGTCCGCCAGCTCTTCGAACCGATCGCGCGCGACGGCGAGAGCGCAGGGGTCCTCTCCGGCCCGGCTCGCTTCGCGGCGCCCGTGCTCGGGGTCGAGCTCGGCCGGCAGGCCCCGGCCCCCCCGACCGCGGAAACGGTCTACCCAGCGATCCACGGCCTCTACTGGTTGACGCTGAACCTCGCGGAGGAGGCACCGCTCGCGCTCCTGGTCGATGACGCGCAATGGGCGGATGGCGCCTCGTCCCGCTTCCTCGCCTACCTCGGGTCGCGAGTGGCGGAGCTGCCGATCGTCGTCGTCGTCGCGGTTCGCCGCGGTGAGCGAGCCGATCGGTTGCGCCACGCTCTCGCCGGGTGCGTCCGGCTCGAGCCACAACCGCTCAGCGAGGCCGCGACAGCAAGGCTCGTACGCTCGCTCGCACCCGCTGCCGACGACCAGACGTGCCGCTCTCTGTATATGGCCGCGGGCGGCAACGCGTTCTTCGTCCGGGAGCTGGCGATGGCGATCACGGAGGGTGGGATGCCCTCCGGCGCCTGGAGCCCCGAGAGCGTCACGAGAACGATCGCCGGGCGGATCGCCGCGCTGGACTCCGCCGCGCGCGAGGTGGCCCGGGCGTGCGCGGTGCTCGGCGAGGAGCCGAGCCTGCGCGCGGTCGCGACGATCGCCGGGATGGCCGACGACGCCGCAGGCGAGGCCCTCGACCTGCTGCGAGCCGCCGGGATCCTCGCTCCGACCCAAGCCGTCGAGTTCGCGCACCCGATCATCCGCTCCGCCGTCGAGGACACGATCCCGGCGGCGAGGCTCGCCGCAGCGCACGCCACCGCCGCCCGGCTGGAGGCGGCCGGCGGCCAATCGGGTGAGCGAGTCGCGAGCCACCTCCTCGAGTGCGAGCCGGCCGAGGACCCGTGGGTCAGCGAACGACTCGTCGCGGCAGCCCGGGCGGCGTCGGCCCGGGGCGCACCGGAGGCGGCGGCGGCCTATCTGGAACGAGCCCTCGCGGAGCCGCCACCTGCGGCGGCGCGGCCGCGACTCCTGCTCGAGCTCGGAACCGCCATGGCCTACGCGCTGCGGCCCGGCGCAACCGGCGTCGTCCGCCGCGGCTTCGAGCTCGCTGCCAGCTCCGAGGCGCGGCTCGACGCGGCGCTGCTGCACGCCCACATGAGCCTGCAGGCAGGGCGGGGCGCCGACGCCCTCGAGCCTCTGTTCCAGGTCATCGACGAGTCGCCGGCGGACTCGGCACGAGCGATGCGCATCGAGGGCTTCGCCGCCAACCTGACGCGCGCACAGCTCTCGGGCCGCCGCGCCGCGGCGCCGATGATCGCCCGGCTTCGCCAGCGGAGCGCCGGCCCCGATGCCGATCCTCCCGTCGCGATCGCGACCGCCGCCGAGCTCGCGATGGAGGGGGTCGAGCTCGAGCGGGCGGTGGAGCTTGCGCATGCGGGGCTCGCACGGCTCGACGCCGTCCCACCGCTGGCACGCGCTTTCGCCGGCCTGACGGCCGTGCGGGTCCTGATCGTCGCCGACGACGACGCCGGCGCGGCGACGGTCCTCGAGCAGGCGATCGACAAGGCGCGCTCGCGCGGCGCCCTCTTCGACTTCATCTACTACGCCGTATCGCGCGCCAACCTGGCCTACCGTGCTGGGCGTGTCGCCGACAGCGAGGCCAACGCCCGCGACGTCTACGAGATTGCCCGCGGGGAGCGCTGGCCCCTCGGCCTCGCCTCAATCGCCAGCTACCTCGTGCATACACTGATCGAGCGCGGCGAGCGGGGAGAGGCGTGGGAGGTCCTGCGCGAGAGCGGGCTCGACGGACCCGGGCGCGAGCTGAGCGATGTCTACACGGCCAATGCATTGCTGCTCGCTCGTTCTCGGCTACGGCTGGAGGACGGCGATCCGGAGGCCGCGCTCACGGACCTCGACGAGCTCGAGCGCCGCCAGCTCGCCTTCGGGGAGCTCAATCCCGCGGTCTCGCCGTGGCGGTCCGCGAAGGCGCTCGCGCTCCACGCACTCGGCAAGCCGGCCGCCGCTCGCGAGTTCGCCGCCGAGGAACTGGCGCTGAGCGAGCGCTGGCAGGCCCCGCGGGCGATCGGGATCGCGCTGCGAGCCGCCGGGCTGGTCGCTGATGAGTCGGAGCGACGAGAACTGCTCGAACGGTCGGCGACGGTCCTCGAATCGTCCTTCGCCCGCCTCGAACACGGCCGGGCGCTCGCCGATCTCGGCACTGAGGAGCTCCGCCGGGGTGAACCGGAGCGGGCGCGTGAGCGGCTCCGCGCAGCGCTCGAGATCGCCCATCGCGGCGCCGCCGCCACACTCGAGGAGCGCGCGCTCGCCGGATTGCGAGCGACCGGAGCAAGGCCACGCCGAGCGCTGCTCCGCGGGCCGGGAGCGCTCACCCCCAGCGAGGCGCGAGTTGCGGCGATGGCGGCACGGGGGCTCAGCAATCACGAGATCGCCGAGCAGCTCTTCGTCACGGTCCGAACCATCGAATACCACCTCCAGAGCGCCTATCGGAAGTTGGGGATCGACGCCCGTGAAAAGCTCGAGGTGGCCCTGGCGAGCGAATGAGAGCGGGGTCGGTCCCCTGGTTGACTCCCGTGCGCGCCGGGCACCGATGGTGCATAGACTCAATGAAGACTCAGTGAGTACCCGCACGCACTTCTTCCCAGGGGACTGATGCCGACCACCGGGACGGTCCAAGTCGAGATGCCCGCGATGGGCGAGTCGGTCACCGAGGGCACCGTCCTCGAGTGGCACAAGGCCGAGGGCGACCACGTCGAGGAGGGCGAGACGATCGTCGAGGTCTCGACCGACAAGGTCGACGCCGAGGTCCCCTCCCCCGCCACCGGCACCATCACGAAGCTCCTCGTCGAGCCCGACGACGTGGTCAAGGTGGGACAGGCGCTCGCCGAGCTCGAGCCGGGCGACGGCAACGGCGCCGGCCCCGCAGCCGCGCCCACCGATCGCGGCGAGGCGACCGGCAACGGCGCGGTCTCCGAGAGCATGTCCGGGAGCGGCACCGGCGAGGGCGACGCCGACCTCGGCGAGGAGGACGAGCCCGCGCCCGAGAGCGCGAAGCCGGCCGCCGAGAGCGAGGCTCCGGCTCAGGACGAGGAGGAGACAGGGACCGGCGAGACCGTCGAGGTGACGATGCCCGAGATGGGCGAGTCGGTGACCGAGGGAACGGTCCTCGAGTGGCACAAGGAGGCCGGCGAGTCGGTCGAGGAGGGCGAGACGCTGATCGAGGTCTCGACCGACAAGGTCGACGCCGAGGTGCCCGCGACCGCCTCGGGAGTCGTCGCCGAGCTGCTGGTCGAGCCCGACGACACGGTGAAGGTCGGCCAGGCGCTGGCTCGCATCGAGGTCGGGGCAAGTAGCAAGGAGCAGGTAGCGAGTAGCAGCTCCGGAGATGCAGCCGAGGCCGAATCGGGGGGAAACGGGGCCGGAGCGACGGCTGAAGTGGATGAGGACGCGAAGGCGTCACCGGTCGCCAAGCGGATCGCCGCCGCGCAGGGCATCGATCTCTCCAAGGTCGAGGGATCGGGCGCCGGCGGCAAGGTCATGAAGTCGGACGTCCTCGCGCACGCTGACGGCGGCGGCAACGGCGCCGCCCCGGCTGCGGCAGCCGCGGGCGAGGCGAAGGTCCTGCGCGGGCCCGCCGGGATGCTCGCCAAGGCGATGGAGCAGTCGCGCTCGATCCCGACGGCGACGTCGTTCCGGACATTGGCCGTCGACACCCTCGACGCAAAGCGCAAGGCGCTCAACGGCGCGCTGGCCGAACGCGGGATGAAGGTCTCGTTCACCCACCTGATCGCGTGGGCGATCGTCACCGCCGCCAAGGACTGGCCGGTGATGGCGCGCAGCTTCGAGGAGCGCGACGGCAAGCCGAACGTCGTCGACCAGGGGCAGGTCAACCTCGGCATCGCCGTCGACGTCGAGAAGAAGGACGGGTCGCGGTCGCTGATGGTGCCGCGGGTCCTCGGCGCCGACTCGCTCGGCTTCAAGGACTTCCACGCCGCCTACGAGGACCTGATCCGCAAGACGCGCGAGAACAAGCTCACGGCCGACGACTTCCAGGGCACCAACATCACGCTGACCAACCCGGGCGGCCTCGGCACGGTCGCCTCGGTCCCGCGCCTGATGACCGGCCAGGGGACGATCATCGCAACCGGCTCGATCGCCTATCCGCCGGAGTGGAAGCACGCCGCGCCCGACAAGCTGCGCGCGCTCGGCGTATCGAAGGTGATGACGATGACGTCCACCTACGACCACCGGATCATCCAGGGCGCCGAGTCGGGCTCGTTCCTGCGCGCGATCGACTCGCTGCTGAGCGGCGAGGACGAGTTCTACGAGGGCGTCGCGCGCGACCTCCAGATCGACCCGAGCGTCGTCTCGACGGCCCATCCGGCCTCCGCCTCGGCCCCGCCGCTCGCCACGGGCGCGGCGGCGAAGACGTCGGTGACCGGCGTGCCGGACATGGAGCTGCTGCAGGCCGTGCAGGCGGCGACCTCGCTGCTGAAGGCGTATCGGACCCACGGCCACCTCGCGGCCCGCCTGAACCCGCTCGGCGGCGACGGCAAGGGCGACCCCGCCCTCGAGCCGGAGAACCTGAATCTGACTCCGGAGCTGATGGGCCAGATCCCCGCCTCGATCCTGCGGATCGGCGTCGACGGGGAGACGCTGCTCGACGCGCTGCCGCGGATGCGCGACGCCTACTGCGGCTCGATCGGCTACCAGATCGAGCACCTCTCCTCCCATCAGCAGCGGATGTGGCTGCGGGAGATGATCGAGACCGGCTCCCACCGCGCGCCGCTCGAGAAGGACGAGAAGCGGGCGCTGCTGCACCGCCTGATCGACGTCTTCCAGTTCGAGCGCTTCCTCCAGAAGGCGTACCTGGGGCAGAAGATGTTCTCGATCGAGGGGCTCGACGCGACCGTCCCGATGATCGACGAGCTCGCGACGCTGGCGCGAAAGAACGGCGCCGAGCAGGTCGTGATCGGCATGGCCCACCGCGGCCGGCTCTCGGTGCTCGCGCACAACCTCGGCCGCTCGCTGGAGTCGATCATGGCCGAGTTCGAGGGGGCGAAGGCCATCGACGCGGTCAAGCGCACCGATGCCCTGCGCCACGGCGGCACCGGCGACGTCAAGTACCACCACGGCGCCGAGGGGCTGTTCGAGTCGAGCGAGGGCGACGTGCGGATGCGCCTCTTCCCCAATCCCTCCCACCTCGAGTTCGTCGACCCGGTCGTCGAGG
Organism: uncultured Solirubrobacterales bacterium; assembly: GCA_963823565.1. Taxonomy (GTDB): domain Bacteria; phylum Actinomycetota; class Thermoleophilia; order Solirubrobacterales; family 70-9; genus RHKX01. The sequence goes on from CAWGLR010000001.1 coordinate 844,417, forward strand.
GCGGCGCCCGCGCGGCGCAGACCGAGCACTCGGGCCCGAAGCTCCACCACGACCCGAGCGTCGCGGTCCCGCTGCTGCTGCACGGCGACGCGGCCTTCCCGGGTCAGGGAGTGGTCTCCGAGACGCTCAACCTGCAGTCGATCGAGGGCTACCACACGGGCGGCACGATCCACATCATCCAGGACAACCAGGTGGGCTTCACGACCGACCCGCAGGAGGGCCGGTCGACCCCCTACGCCTCCGACATCGCGAAGGGATTCAACATCCCGATCATCCACGTCAACGCCGACGACGTGGAGTCCTGCATCGCCGCCGTCCGGCTCGCGATGGCCTACCGCGAGCAGTTCCACCGCGACGTCGTCATCGACCTGATCGGCTACCGCCGCTACGGCCACAACGAGACCGACGAGCCCGCCTACACGCAGCCGGAGCTGTCCGCCCGGATCAAGAAGCATCCGCCGGTCAGCGAGCTCTACGCGAGGAAGCTCGTCACGGACGGCGTCGTCGAGGAGCCCGAGGTCGAGGAGGACGCGTCCGAGCGGCACAGCGAGCTGAGCGAGATCCTGAAGACGCTGCGCGCGAAGATCGAGCGCGGCGAGTTCGAGGACCCGACGATCACCGGAGCGACCGGCGAGCTCGACCGGACCAAGAGCCCCGAGGTCGAGACGAAGGTCTCCGAGAAGCGCCTGCGGACCCTGAACGAGGAGCTGGTCAAGTTCCCGGACTCCTTCTCGGTCCATCGCAAGCTGCGCAAGCCGCTCGAGCGGCGGACCGAGATCCTCGAGGAGGGGCCGATCGAGTACGGGCACGCCGAGGCGCTCGCCTTCGCCTCGCTCCTCACCGAGGGAACGCACATCCGGATGACCGGCCAGGACACCGAGCGCGGCACCTTCTCCAACCGCCACCTCGTCCTCCACGACGAGAAGACCGGCCTCAAGTACGCGCCGATCCAGAACCTGTCGGGCGCGCTCGCGCCGTTCGAGATCTACAACTCGCCGCTGTCGGAGAACGCGTGCCTCGGCTTCGAGTACGGCTACTCGGCCGCCTCGCCGGAGAGCCTGATCCTCTGGGAGGCGCAGTTCGGCGACTTCGACAACGGCGCGCAGGTGATCATCGACCAGTTCATCGCCGCCGGCGAGTCGAAGTGGGGTCAGACGACGCGACTGACGCTGCTCCTCCCCCATGGCTACGAGGGCTCCGGGCCGGAGCACTCCAGCGCCCGCATCGAGCGCTTCCTCCAGCTCGGCGCCGAGGGCAACATCCGGCTCGCCAACCCGACCACGGCCGCCCAGTACTTCCACCTGCTCCGCCGCCAGGCGCGGATCGCGAAGCCGCGCCCCCTGGTGGTCTTCACCCCCAAGGGTCTGCTTCGCCTCGGCGCCGCCGCATCCAAGCTCAGCGACCTCGCCGACGGCAACTTCCAGTACGTCATGGACGACCCGCGCAGCGCCGACCGCCACGAGCAGGTCAAGCGCCTGATCCTCTGCTCCGGCCGCGTCTACTACGACCTCGACGGCCACGAGCGCCGCGAGACGGCCGACGACGTCGCGATCGCCCGCGTCGAGATGGTCTACCCCTTCCCCAAGTCCCAGCTCCGCGAGCTCGTCGACGGCTACCCCAACCTCGAGGAGCTCATCTGGGTCCAGGAGGAGCCGAAGAACATGGGTGCCTGGTTCGCCATGCACCGTCGCATCCCCGACGCCCTCGAGGACTCCGGCCTCGAGCTTCGCTACGTCGGCCGCCCCGAGCGCGCCAGCCCCTCCGAGGGCTATCCCGCGGCCCACCGCACCGAGCAGGAGCGGATCGTGCTGACGGCGCTGACGGGGTAGGGCGCGCCCAGACTCGCGAGCGCCAGCCCGGCCCTGCGGGGCTCCAGCTTCGTGGTATTGGGCTCGGGAATGGGGTGGGTGGCGCGTCCGGCGGGTGACCGGAGCGATGATTGGCGAGAAACGACACCTGGGGTAGCGGAATCCGCCAACCATGGGCGACGCGTGGCGCGAAACGACGGGTATTCAGTCGAAGGTCGCCAAGCGTGGCGGGAGCTAGCCGTCGAGCTGCGAGCGCCCGCCGTTGCGCTTCACATAGCGAATCGCCGCTGCGGGTTGGTAGGCGACGAAGTGGCGTCTCCCCCCTCCCTGCCTCGCTCGCGTCAGCGAGAACCACTTGAAGTGATTCGGCCGCCAAGCCTCCCTCAGCAGCTCGACGTCGGAGTCCCGGAGCGTCTCGTCGAAGGCCGCGAGCGTCTCGTCCGCTCGGCCGGCGCACGACACCTGCGGTTCAGTTGCCACCGTCTCCTCCCCTTCGTCGTCGCAACCTCCGAGCCCGGCGAGCGCGACCGCTGTCAGCAGCAGCGTCCCCGTCTTCCGGCCCATGCTCCCCCTACTCGTCTCGCGGGGTGATCCGGAAGATCGAGACGACCTCGGCCTGGTGGGCCTCGGGGTGGACGACGTAGGCGCTGGGCCCGCCGCCGAACCAGCCGGCGGCCTCGTTGTCGCCGACGAAGACGCCGGGGTGACGGCGGCCGTCGCCGTCCTCGACCCAGACGGGGTCGCCCTCCTTGAAGCCGTGGGAGACATCCTCGCTCACGAGCCCAGCCTAGCCCGCCGGTCTCGATCGCGGAGTGGGTCGCCTCGGCCCGGGTCGCCTCCGGCGACGAGTCCATCGAGCTGGCTGCCGCGTTCCAGCGGCACCTGACGGCGCGCGGGACCGGCCTGCCGTCGAGCTTCACGCTCGCGCCGGCCCCGCGGCACGGTCCGCTTCAGCGACCTCGAGCGCGGGCGGCTGGCGTGGAGCGCGACCCTCGAGGTCGACGGCTCCGCGCCGATCCCCTGCCGGACCCCCTCGCCGCAGAAGAACCCGGCTGCCGCGGTCGTCCTGCTCGCGCTGGGCGCCGATCGTCCCGCACCTAGATCGCCCCGGAACGTGCGAAGGACGCCGGTCGAGAGAGTGACCGGCGCCCTTCGCGGCACCCACGGGAGAGAGGAGTCGGGACGACTAGGAGACGACCCTGCCCACCAGAATGGCCGGCGTCGCGCCGCACACCGAACAGGGCTCACCCGCTCGGCCGTGACGGCGCCCGGAGCCGCAGTCGGGACAGGAAACGCGAGGCGCGTGCCCTACGAACGCGCGCCTGACCTCCTGCTCCCGGACGATCGTCCGTTCTCCGATCCTCGGATATGAGGAACTCTGCATAGCGGCATCTTGCCTTCGCCGGGAAGCCCCTCACATGTACGCGAGTCCAGGATCCGCGCCCGCGCTTTGTCCAGCGGGCAGGAGGGTCGCACCATCTAGCCTCCCGGCCCGTGGAAGAGGCGACCGCACCCGGCGAGCAGGAGTTCCGGCCCCGCGCCCCGGGGCCGATCTTCGAATGGGTCAAGCGGGTGTCCTTCGTCGAGCTGGCGATCTTCGCCGGCCTCCTGATCGTCTGGGCCATCCCAGGGCTGGAGGGCCCGACCTTCGTCCTCGGCCTCGCGCACGGCATCGGCTACCTCATCCTCTGCCTCGTGCTCTGGATCGCGATCATGAAACGCGAGGCGCCCTTCTGGCTGTTCGCGGCGACGCTGACCCCGGTCGGCCCGGTCGGCAGCGTCATCGGGATCGAGCAGATCGAGCGCCGCCAGGCGCATGAGCGCGAGCGGCGTCAGGCGCGAGAGCGCGAGCGCGTCAGGCGCATGAGCGCGAGCGGCGTGACGGGCGAGCCCGTCCCTGCTCCGCCGACCTAGACTGACCGCATGGGGCTGCTGAGCCGGCTGCTGCTGAGGCGAACGGGAGTCGCCGACACACCCGGCGGCCTCGCGCAGGCCGGGGGGATGATGGCCCAGGCGGAGGAGCTCCAGCGGGAGATCGCCGAGATCGTCGCCCGGCACGGGTTCGACCCCTCGCGTCCCTCCGTCGGCGGGGACGCCGGCGACGCCACCGAGATGCAGCAGGAGATCATGGAGGCGATGAAGCGACACGGCTTCGCCATCCCCGGCGTCGCCGTTCCCCCGCAGCAGGCTCAGGGACGTGCGGCTCCTTCGGACGGGCCGATCCAGGACCCGCTCGGCCACTGATTCGATTCCCAGCCCAGCGGCAATCCCGTTTCATCGCAGGCCGGGGCGAGGCCGCGGGAGGCAGGGGGTCCACGCGGCCCGCACCCCAGCCAGCGCGTCGGTAGCCAGGGAGGGATGCCGACGCGATCGCTCCCGGAGGCGGGACTGACCGGGAGCGAGCTTTATGAAACCTGGCAAAGGCATTCTTATACATCGCGACCCACGACGCAATGCCGATTTCGGCGTATCAGCGCAGGTCGCGTAGTACGCGGTGGAGAATGCCGCCGTGGCGGTAGTACTGCCGCTCGTTCGCCGTGTCGAGCCGCACCGTCGCCTCGAACTCGACCGGATCGGCACCCTCGCGCTCGGCCGTCACCGGGATCGACGTGTCGGACTCGATGTCGAGTTCCGGGTAGGAGAACGTCTCCTCGCCCGTCAGCCCGAGCGACTCGATGCTCTCGCCGTCGGGGAACTGGAGCGGCAGGACGCCCATCCCGATCAGGTTCGACCGGTGGATGCGCTCGAAGCTCTCGGCGATGACCGCCTTGACGCCGAGCAGAAGCGTCCCCTTGGCAGCCCAGTCGCGGGAGGAGCCGGAGCCGTACTCCTTGCCGGCGAGCACGACCAGCGGCACGCCCTCGTCCGCGTACTTCATCGCCGCGTCGAAGATCGGCATCTCCTGGCCGCTCGGCATGTGGCGCGTCCAGCCGCCCTCGCGGTCGACGAGCTGGTTGCGCAGGCGAACGTTCGCGAACGTTCCGCGCATCATCACCTCGTGATTGCCGCGCCGTGAGCCGTACGAGTTGAAGTCGCGGACCTCGACTCCCTGCTCCATCAGCCACTCGCCCGCCGGGCTCGCCTTCTTGATCGCCCCGGCCGGGGAGATGTGGTCGGTGGTGATCGAGTCGCCGAGCTTCGCCAGCACGCGCGCCCCCGCGACCGGCTCGGCGCCGTCGGCCGGCTCGGGGTCCATCCCCTCGAAGAACGGCGGCCGGCGCACGTAGGTGGAGTCCGGCCACGTGTAGCGATCCTCGTCCGGGACCTTGATCGCCTTCCAGCGCTCGTCGCCCTCGAAGACGTTGGCGTAGTTCTTCTCGAACATGTCCTTGCGAACGGCGTCGGCGACGGTCTGCTTGATCTCCTCCGAGCTCGGCCAGACGTCGCGAAGGAAGACGTCGCCGCCGTCGCCGTCCTGCCCGAGGGGCTCGGAGTCGAAGTCGAAGTCCATCCGCCCCGCGAGCGCGTAGGCGACGCAGAGCGGCGGCGAGGCGAGGTAGTTGGCCTTGACGTCCTGGTTGATCCGGCCCTCGAAGTTGCGGTTGCCCGAGAGCACGGCGGCGACGACGAGGTCCTTCTCGTTGACGGCGGCGGAGATCTCATCCGGCAGCGGACCGGAGTTGCCGATGCAGGTCGTGCACCCGTATCCGACGAGGTCGAAGCTGAGCGCGTTCAGGTACTCGTCGAGCCCGGAGGCCTCGAGGTAGTCGGTGACCACCGTCGAGCCCGGCGCGAGCGACGTCTTCACCCAGGGCTTGACGTCGAGGCCGCGCTCGACCGCCTTCTTCGCCAGCAGCCCGGCGCCGATCATCACCGACGGGTTCGAGGTGTTCGTGCAGGAGGTGATCGCGGCGATGACGACGCGCCCGTGGTCGAGCTCGAACTCGTTGCCGTCGGCGTCGGTGACGGCGATCGCGTCGCTGGTCTTGCGCTCGGCCACCGCGCCCTTGGCGTCGCCGGGAGCGGCCGGCTTCGCGTGCTCGTCCGACGCGTCGCTGCGATCGTCGCCGGGCGGGTCGGAGGCGGGGAACGTCTCCTTGACCGTCTCGTCGTGCCCGTTCAGCTTCTCGGCCGCGGTCCCGTTCTCGGCGGCGAGCATGTCGAGGAAGGCGCCCTTGGCGTCGGTCAGGGCGATCCGGTCCTGCGGCCGCTTCGGGCCCGCGATCGACGGCTCGACGTCCCCGAGGTCGAGCTCGAGCGTGTCCGAGAACGTCGGCTCCTCCGACTCCGGCGTGTGGAAGAGGCCCTGCTCGCGGGTGTAGGCGTCGACGAGCTCGATCACCTCGGTAGGCCGGTTGGTGAACTCGAGGTAGCGGAGCGTCTCGGCGTCGGGCGGGAAGATCGCGCAGGTCGAGCCGAACTCCGGCGACATGTTCCCGAGCGTCGCCCGGTCGGCGAGCCCGAGGTTCGGCATCCCCGGGCCGAAGAACTCGACGAACCTGCCGACGACGCCGCGCTCGCGCAGCATCTCGGTGACCCGGAGGACGAGGTCGGTCGCGGTGGCGCCCTCGCGCAGCTCGCCGTCGAGCCGGAAGCCGAGGACCTGCGGCAGCAGCATCGAGATCGGCTGACCGAGCATCGCCGCCTCGGCCTCGATCCCGCCGACTCCCCAGCCGAGCACGCTGAGGCCGTTGATCATCGTCGTGTGCGAATCGGTGCCGACAAGCGTGTCGGGGTACGCGCGCAGGCTGCCGTCCTTCTCCTCGGAGTAGACGACCCGCCCCAGGTACTCGAGGTTGACCTGATGGCAGATGCCGGTTGCGGGCGGCACTACGCGGAAGTTGTCGAACGCCTTCTGGCCCCAGCGGAGGAACTCGTAGCGCTCCTGGTTGCGCTCGAACTCGCGCTCGGCGTTGATCTCGAAGGCGCGCGCGTTGCCGAAGGCGTCGACCTGGACCGAGTGGTCGATCACGAGGTCGACCGGGACGAGCGGGTTGATCTTGGCGGCGTCGCTGCCGAGCTCCTCCATCGCGTCGCGCATCGCCGCGAGGTCGACGACGGCGGGGACGCCGGTGAAGTCCTGCATCAGGACCCGGGCCGGCTGGAACGGGATCTCCTTCGACGGCTCGGCCTTCGCGTCCCAGGTCGCGATCGTCTCGACGTCGCCGGCGGTGACGCCCTCGCCGTCCTCGAGCCTGAGGACGTTCTCGAGCAGGACCTTGAGCGAATACGGCAGCCGGGCGACGTCGAACTTCGACTGGAGCGCGTCGAGGCGGTGGATCTCGTACTCGCGGCCCGATACCTCCAGGCTCGCGCGTGCCCCGAAGCTGTCTCCCATCTCAATTCCTCCTTCCGGCGCCTGCCCTAGTGGTCGTCGTCGGTCTCCTCCGAGGAGTACTCGCGATCCGCTTCACCGTACTCCGCCGATCCCTCCGGCAGGGGCTCCTCGGGCTCGCCGCGGTCGGCGAGCGGGCTGCCCGCCGGGTCGCCGTGGGAGGCGGCCTCGATCAGGTCCTCCTCGGATTGCTCGAAGCCCTCGGCGACGCCCTCGCCGGCCTCCGCGAGCGGGCGCTCGGCGTCGGGGATCCCCTCCTCGCCGGTGACCCCGCCGATCGCGCCCGCCTCCGCCGCGGCCTCCTCCTCGGCCTCGGAAACGGCGGCGTCCTCGGGGGCGGGCTCAAGCGCCGGGACGTCGGTCAGCTCCTCGTCAGCGGGGGCGCCGTCGTCGGGATCGAGGGGATCGGGATCGGTCTCCGACCGGGCGTCGCCGAGGCTCGCCTCGCCGAAGTGCTCCCGGTCCTCTGGTGCGTTGGGATCGCTCAAGTCACGTCTCCTGGGTGAAGTCGGGTACGCGTCAACGCTACCCGTCGCGGCCCGCGGGCAACCGGCCAGAGGTCATCTAGCGCTTGTCGGTCTGCCCGGCCGCGAGCTTGTCGGCGAGCTTCGCGCCGCCGCCCTGCTGGGAGCGGGCGGCGATGCGGGGGAAGAAGTGGGCGAAGTGGGCCATGAACCGGAGTTGGATCGGCGCGACGGCGACCTCGGCCCGGTTCTGCTCGATCGCGCTCAGCACGCCGTCGGAGACCTGCTCGGGGGTCGCCGTGCCGGCCCCCTTCGGCGCGGGAGCCCCGGAGTCGGCGAACATCCCGGCGTCGCGGATGAAGCCGGGCATGACGACGGATGCGCCGACGCCGGTGCGATCGACGATCAGGTCCTGGCGCAGGGCGAGCGAGAAGCCGCGAAGCCCGAACTTCGTCGCGTTGTAGATCGAGGCGCGCGGCGAGGCGGCCTTGCCCGAGAGCGAGGAGACGAAGACGAGATGACCCTCTCCCCTATCCGCCATCGCGGGGACCAGAAGTCGCGCCAGGATCATCGGGGCCTCGAGGTTGACCCGGACCGCGCGGGCGATCTCGGCGGCGCTGAAGCCGTCGAGCCGCCCGGAGCCGGGAAGCGCGGCGTTGGCGACGAGGATGTCGATGTCGGCGGCCTCGTTCGCGAGCCGCTCAGCCTCCCCCTCCTCGGCGAGGTCGCTGACGATCACCGAGTGCTTGTCACCGGGCAGGTCGATCGCGAGCTGATCGAGCTCCTCGCGCTTGCGCGAGGTGAGGATGAGGTGCCCGCCGCGGCCGGCGAGGCCGTGGGCGATGGCGCGGCCGAGCCCGCCGGTGGCTCCGGTGAGCAGCACGCGCTTCCCCTCGACCTTCACGGCGCGCAACTTACAGGCCGGAAGCGGGTTTGAGCGGTCAGGCAGGCACTTTCTTAGCGTTTCTTCGCATATCGCTCATGATCCGCTAGAGTGCCGTCCCGAACACCACGCCGAATCTCCGACCGGAGAGCGGGGGACCCACCAGGACCCCGGGGCTAACCGGCTCTCCGAGCCGGGGCGCAGGCTCCCAGCAGCGCCAGCCCGACAGCTAACCCCGCAGGCGCCAACGAGCCAGAGGTGCAACCAATGACCACAGATCAACGTTCCCGCGCGGTCGCGGCGCCGGCCCGAGTCGGCCTGCTGCTGCTCGCCGCGCTCACCGCGCTCCTGCTGATCGCGCCGGCCGCGCCGGCCGCGAGCGGCGGGCTCGGCACGAGCAACACGGCCGACAAGGACGGCGGGCGCTTCCAGAAGGCGAAGCTGAAGGGCGGCCGCGCGATCCCGCCGGAGACCGCGCCCAAGCGCATCAAGCGCGCGATCCGCGCCGCCAACGAGATCCGCAAGACCAGGTACGTCTACGGCGGCGGGCACGCGAGCTTCGACAGCAAGGGCTACGACTGCTCCGGCGCGGTCAGCTACATGCTCCACGGCGGCGGCATGCTCCGAACGCCGATGACCTCGGGCTCCCTGGCGAGCAGCTGGGGGAAGCGGGGCACGAGCAAGTGGCTCACCGTCTACGCGAACGGCGGCCACACCTACGCCGTTGTCGCCGGCCTCCGCTGGGACACGTCCGGCGGCCCCGGCCCGCGCTGGCACCGCGACATGCGGTCCAACGCCGGCTTCGCCAAGCGCACCTACAAGGGCCTCTAAGCCCGCGAGCGAGCCCCGGCCTCGGCCCTCCCTGCCGGGGCCGGGGCCGGCTCAGCTCTGCTTGACCACCGCGTACATCACGCGCTCGGCGACGTCGACGACGACCTCGCCGATCCGCGAGCAGCGGCGGTAGAGCTCGCGCCGGGCGATCCGGTGGCGCATGTCCTCGACATCGAGCAGCGCCGCCATCCCCCGGTAGTAGGCGGCCTCGACCCGGTGCTCGACCGCGATCGCGGCGCCGGCGGCCTCGGTCGCGCGCTCGCCGTCGTCGGGAAGCAGCGCGATCGCGTCGTCGATCCGGCGCACCGCCTCGCCCAGCAGCGCCGCCATCTCCGCGAGCCCGGGGTCGGGGACGACGTCGAGGACCTCGGCCTCGGCGACGAGGTCGCGGGCGTAGTCGAGGATCCAGTCGACGCCGCGGGCGAGGGCGAAGGCGTCCTCCGGCTCCATCGGGGTGACGAAAGCCGTCCGCAGTGCGTCGATCACGTCGCGCTTGGCGAGGTCGCCCTGCGGTTCGGCCTCATGGACGCGCCGCTCCGCCGCGGCATCCCCGCCGGCCCAGGCCGCGAACGCATCGAGGCCCTCGAGGGTCACCGCCACCTGACGGCGCAGCAGCGCGACGATGTCGGGCTGCTCGGGCAGGAACCAGCTCCTGATCCTCACCCGATCGCCTCCCAGACCTGGAGGACGCCGGCCGCGAGCAACGCCGCGGCGGGGATCGTGATCAGCCAGGCCAGCACCATCTGGCGGACGAGCAGCCAGCGCACGTGGTGAATCCTCCCGCGCCCGGCGCCGATCCCGACGATCGACGATGCCACGACCTGGGTCGTCGCGGTCGGCGCGCCGACGATCGAGGCGCCGAGGATGACGCCGGCCGAGGAGCCCTCGGCCGCCAGGCCCTCGAGCTGAGTGATCCGGTAGATGCGCCGGCCCATGGTGCGGATGATGCGCCATCCGCCGAGCGCGGTGCCGGTCGTGAGCGCGACCGCGCACGCGAGCGTCGCCCAGATCGGCGCCGACAGCGAGTCGACCTCACCCCCGGCCAGCAGCAGCGCGGCCACGACGCCGATCGACTTCTGGGCGTCGTTGGCGCCGTGGCTGAAGGCGAGGGCCGCCGACATCGCCCATTGGCCGCCGATCACCGGCCCGCCCCAGCGCCGGGTGGCGCGCCGGCCCGCCCGGCGTAGGCCCCGGATCACCGCCGCGCCGGCGGCGGCTCCCAGGAGCGGCGAGATCGCCAGGGCGACGAGGGTGCCGGCGACGCCGACCGGATGGATCCCGTCGAACCCTCCCCACTGCACCGCCCCGGTCCCGCCGGCCGCGAGCGCCGCGCCGACCAGCCCGCCGACGAGCGCGTGCCCCGAGCTCGAGGGCAGCCCTAAGTACCAGGTCGTGAGGTTCCAGCCGACCGCCGCGGCGAGGCCGGAGCCGATCACCGCCGCCGCCTCGGCGGGGGACACGGTGACGATCCCGCCGATCGTGTCGGCGACGGCGGCGCCGACCAGGAACGGGCCGAGCATGTTGAAGACGGCGGCGATCGCGATCGCCTGCGCCGGCGTGGCGGCGCGGGTCGCGACGAGCGCCGCGATGGCGTTGGCCGCGTCGTGGAGCCCGTTGGTCACGGCGAACGCGATCGCGAGGGCGATCGCGAGGACGAGCTCGGGCTCCATGCAGCGAATCTACGGCGGCGGAAGAATCGGTGGGATGCGCTCGCTCGCCGCCCATCCCTCGTTCCGCGCCGGGTTCCGGGCCGGGATTCCGTTCGCGATCGCCGGGTTCGTCCTCGCGATGACGTTCGGGGTGCTCGCCGAGCCGGTGCTTGGAGGCCTGGCCGCGATCGTCATGTCGGCGATCGTCTTCGCCGGGTCGGCCCAGTTCGGCGCCCTCGCCGTCCTCGCCGCCGGCGGCGGCGTCCCGGCGGCGGTCGCGGCCGGGATCCTGCTCAACGCCCGCTACGTGCCGATGGGGATCGCGCTCGCCCCCTCGCTGGAGGGACGGCCGCTGGGCCGGGCGCTGATCGGGCAGGGGATGATCGACTTCTCGTGGGCCGCGGCGGCGCGCAAGGGCGGCGGCTTCGACTGGCGATTCATGCTCGGCGCAACCGCGCCGGCTTACCCGTCCTGGGTGCTCGGCACCGCCGCCGGGGTGCTCGCCGGCGGGCTGATCGGCGACCCCGAGCGGCTCGGGCTCGATGCGATCTTCCCCGCGTTCTTCCTCGCCCTGCTGCTGTCGGGAGAGGTCTCCGCGGGGCGGCGGGCCGTGGTCGCCGCCCTCCTCGGGGCCGCGCTCGCGCTCGCGCTGATCCCGGTCGCGCCTCCCGGCGTGCCGGTGATCGCCGCCTGCGTCGCCGCCCTGATCGGCCTCGATCGCCGCGCCCGCCGCGGCACCGGCGACCTCGCGGAGTCGGAGGCATGAGCGAAGCCTGGGCCACCATCGTCCTGCTCGCGGTCGCGAGCGCCGCGATCCGCGCCAGCGGGCCGCTCGCCCTCGGCGGCCGCACGCTCGGCCGCGACGCGATGGCGGTCATCGAGCTCCTCGCCCCGGCGCTGCTGGCGGCCCTGATCGTCGTCGAGACGGTCGGCGGCACCGACGGCCTCGACGTCGACGCGCGGGTCGCGGGAGTCGCGGCGGCCGGCCTGGTGCTGGTCCGCCGCCGCACCGCGATGCTGGCGGCGATCGCCGTGGCCGCGGCGGTGACGGCGGGCGTGAGGGCGCTGGCCTAGGGAGCGTCCCCCCAGGGCACGGCTGTGGGCAGTGAGGGGGGAGCGGGATGACCTGACCGGGGGGTCTTGTCACTTGACTACCGCCAAGGCTCACGATCCCAGGACCCCGGCGAAGGGTTACCGCTTCCCTCTCCCCCCGGTCGGAAGGGCCGCTGCCGAAGGCGCGGGCGCTGGGCAACGAGGGGAGAACGAGGCCGGGCCGCTGGATGTACGGATCCGGACGGTATTCGTCCGCATCGGTACATCGACCAGGCCGATGGCCGGCTGTTCGCAGAAAGCGTCCCGCGGTGGGACGGAATCTGCGACCGAGGCGATGTACCGCCGCCGAAGCCGGTCCGTCCTCCCCCGCTCCCTCGGAAGAAGCGCTGCCGCAGGCGGGGATCGGGGGAGGATCGACGGGCCTGCACCCCCTCCCCAGGTCGCCGTAGGAGTCCGAGGGCCGGCGGGGGATGCGTCGACCGAAGTGCCCCTCCGAGGGAGGGCGCCTCCCCCCGCCGGCCCCGAAGAGCGCTACTTCACGACCCGGATCAGCTTCTTGTTCACGAACTCGTCCATGCCGTACTTGCCGAGCTCGCGGCCGAAGCCGGAGTTCTTGACGCCGCCGAAGGGGAGCTCGGCGCCGTCGAGGCCGACCCCGTTGACGAAGACCATCCCGGTCTCGAGGTTGTCGGCGACGCGATCCGCCTGGCCCGAGTCGTCGGTGAACAGGTAGGAGCCGAGCCCGTAGGGGGTCGCGTTGGCGACCTCGACCGCCTCCTCCTCGGAGCCGACCTTGTAGACCTGCGCGACGGGCCCGAAGAACTCCTCACGGTAGGCGTCGTTGTCGGGGGTGATGCCGGTGAGCACGGTGGGCGGGAAGAAGTTCCCGTCGCGATCGCCGCCGCCGGCGGCGACCTCGGCCCCCTGGTCGACGGCCCGCTTGAGCTGCTCCTCGAGCCGCTCGGCGGCCGCGGCCGACGAGAGCGGTCCGATCGGCGCCTCCTCCGACATCGGGTCGGCGGGCTCGGTGCCTTTCATCTTCTCCGAGAACTTCGCGAGGAAGTCGTCGTAGAGGCCCTCGGCGACGATGAACCGCTTGGCCGCGTTGCACGACTGGCCGGTGTTGTCGAGGCGGGCATCGACCGCGGCCTGGGCCGCCTCCTCGACGTCGCCGCCGAGCAGGATGAACGGGTCCGACCCGCCGAGCTCGAGCACGACCTTCTTCAGGTGCCGCCCGGCCTGCTCGGCGACCGCCGCGCCGGCGCGCTCGGAGCCGGTGACCGACACGCCACGGACCCGCGGGTCGGCGATCACGTCGGAGATCTGCTCGTTCGTGGCGAGGATCGTCTGATAGGCGCCGTCGGGGAACCCGGCATCGGCGAAGATCCGCTGCATCGCCTCGGCCGATTCGGGGCACTGCCCGGCCGGCTTCAGCAGGATCGTGTTGCCGACGCAGAGGTTCGGCCCGGCGAACCGGGCCACCTGGTAGTAGGGGAAGTTCCAGGGCATGATCCCGAGCAGCGGGCCGTAGCCGGAGCGCCGGATCAGCGCCGTGCCGTCGCCGGCGAGCAGGTCGATCGGCTCGTCCTTCAGGAAGTCCTCGGCCCGCTCGGCGTAGAAGCCGTAGATGTCGACGCAGAAGTCGACCTCGCCGAGCGCCTGCTCGATCGGCTTGCCCATCTCGCGGACGATGATCTCGGCCAGCTCCTGACGCCGCTCGCCGTGCAGGTCGGCGACCTTCTGGACCATGGCGGCGCGCTCGGCGACCGGTCGCTTCGACCACTCGTCGTACACCTCGTCGGCCTTCGCGATGGCGGCCTCGAGGTCCTCGTCGGTGATCTGCGGGTACTCCTTGATCTGCTCGCCGGTTGCCGGGTTGACGACTGCGTAGTGGCTGCTCATCTGGTCCTATTCCTCCTCGGTTTCCATGGTGGCCGCGTAGACCTGCTTGTCGGTGTCGGTGTCCTCCCCGCCCTCCTGGGACCCCAGGCCGAGCGCGTCCTCGACGGGAACGTACTCGGCGCCGACGCCCTCGGCCACCGCCTCGTGCGTCACCTTGCCGGCGGCCACGTTGACGCCCGGCCTCAGGCCGGGGTCGCCGGCGATCGCTCCCTCGACGCCGTTGTCGGCGAGCGAGAGGACGTAGGGAAGGGTCGCGTTCGTCAGCGCGTAGGTCGACGTGATCGGGACCGCGCCCGGCATGTTGGCGACGCAGTAGTGGGTGATCCCGTCGACCTCGTAGACCGGGTCGGAGTGGGTGGTCGGCTTCGAGGTCTCGAAGCAGCCGCCCTGATCGATGGCGACGTCGACGAGCACCGCGTTGGGATTCATCAGCTTCAGCTGGTCGCGCTTGATCACGTGCGGCGCGCGGGCGCCGTGCAGCAGCACCGCCCCGATCACGAGGTCGGCGCGCGGCAGCATCTCCTCGATCGAGAGCGTCGAGCTGTAGACGGTGGAGAGCGAGCCCGCGAACTGCAGATCGGCCCGCCGCAGCGCATCGATGTTGACGTCGAAGAGGAAGGTGTCGGCGGCCATGCCGACCGCGATCTGGGCCGCGTTGATGCCGACGGCGCCGGCGCCGATGACCATCACGTTCCCCGCCGCGACCCCCGGCACCCCGCCGAGCAGGACGCCGCGCCCGCCCATCGGCTTCTCGAGGAAGAACGCGCCGGCCTGGGTCGCGATCCGGCCGGCGATCTCGCTCATCGGCGCCAGCAACGGCAGCCGCCCGAGCTCGTCCTCGACCGTCTCGTAGGCGATGCAGGTCGCGCCCGTGCCGCAGAGGCCCTTCGTCAGCTCCGGCGCCGGCGCGAGATGCAGGTAGGTGAACAGGACCGTCTCGGCGCGCAGCAACTCGACCTCCGGCGGCTGCGGCTCCTTGACCTTGAGGACCATGTCGGCCTCGCCCCAGACGTCCTCGGCGGTCGGGACGATCCGCGCCCGCTGCGCCTCGTAGTCGGAGTCGGAGATCGCGGACCCCTCGCCCGCGCCGCTCTGGATCAGCACCTCGTGCCCGTGCTCGGCGAGCTCGCGCGCGCCGACCGCGGTCAGCGCGACCCGGTACTCCTCCTGCTTGATCTCGGTGGGCACTCCTACCTTCACGTGGTCTCCTCCTTCCGAAGGCCGCCGCAGGCGGGCTCCTCCGCTCGCTGCTCGCTGCTCGCTGCCCGCTTCATCGCACGAGCTCCCGCGCCCGCAGGGCGAGCCAGAGCTCGATCCGGTCCTGCGCCTGGTTGAGGTCGCGGCCGGTCAGCTCCTCGATGCGGCGAATCCGGTAGCGCAGCGTGTGCCGGTGGCAGTAGAGGTCCCGAGCCGCCCGCTCCCACTGCCCGTTGCGCTCGATGAAGGCCTCGAGCGAGCGCAGCAGCTCGGGCCCGTACTCGCCCTCGCCGTCGGAGATCGGCGCGAGCAGGTTTTCGGCATACGTACGAAGCGCGTCGTCGTCCTGGAGCGACAGCAGCAGCGTGAACGCGCCGAGGTCGCGGTAGGAGGCGACCTCGGGGGCGCCGCCGTTGGCCATTGCCGTGGCGGCGAGGGCGCAGCGGGACTCGTGGAAGGCGCGCCGCAGCGAGGCGACCGGGTTCGACCGCGACGCCGCCGCCCGGATCTCCCGGCCGCTGCCGTTGAGCGCGGCGAGCCCCTCGCGCGCGAGTTCGACGGGATCGCGCTCGTCGGGGTCGACGATCGCGCACAGCAGCGGCCGCCCCGCCGAGCCGTTGACCGCGACGAGAGCCGGAACACCGGCCGCCCGCAGGGAGCCGCTGAGCCGCTCGGCGTCGTCGGGCGCCGCCTCGAGGTCGTAGAGGAGGACGGCGACGCGGCCGCCGATGCCGAACGGCGCCAGCCGGCTGCGGAGCTCCTCGGCGCCGAGCCCGCCGGCGAGCGCCTCGGCGAGGACGTCGCCGGCGAGCCGCCGCTCCGTCTCGCGCACCGCCCGCTCGCGCATCAGCTCGAGCGCGACGACCATCGCCGCCTGCCGTGAGATCAATCGCTCCAGGTCGCCCACGGAGCCGTCGCGGCGCGCCGCGACGAGCCAGTGACCGCGCGCACCGCCGCCGCCGACCGGCACCGGCACCGCGACGGCGCGGCCCGCCAGCGCTCCCTCCTCGGCCACGAACATCGCCTGGCGGCCGGCCTGCGAGCGCTCTCTGACCTCGGCCCGGATCGCCGCCGCGGCGGCCTGCGAGAGCCCGCGCTCCTGGGGATGGCGGGCGAGCTCGCGACCGCGGTCGTCGAGCAGCAGCGCCGCGCCGCCGATCGCCTCGGCGATCGCGCGCATGATCGCCCCGAGGCCGCGCTCGGCGAGGACCAACCCCTCGAGCAGTGCATGCACCGCGATGCCGCGCTCGAGGACCGAGTACTGCTCGTTGACCAGCTCTGTCGCCGCCTTCTCGGTCAGTGCGATGAACGGCATCTCGTAGGGGACCTCGAACAGCGGCAGATCCTGCGCCTCGGCCTCCTCGCGCAGCGCGGCGGGGAGCTGGGCGTGGTCGAAGCCGGTCCCGAACCCGAGGCCGGCCGCTTCCTTGGCCGCGAGCTGGCGGACGAACTTCCGCTGCCGCGCGTCGGTGGTCAGGTTGATCCCGGTCGTCAGCAGCAGCTCGCCTCCCGACAGGAACGGGGTCGGGTCCTCGAGCTCGGAGATGTGCACCCAGCGGATCCGGCGCTCGCCGGGACCGCCGGCGACCGCGAGCTCGAGGCCGAGCTCGCCCAGCAATCGGTCGAGGGTGAGCACGATCGTCGCCTCCCGCCGGACCCTCGGACCCGGCTCAGCGGGTCTCCGCCTGGACCTTCTCCCAAGCCTCCTCGAGGACGGGGCGCAGGACCGCCTCCATCTCCTCGAACTGCTCGGGACCGCAGATCAGCGGCGGCGCGAGCTGGATCACCGGGTCGCCGCGGTCGTCGGCGCGGCAGATCAGCCCGCGGCGGTAGAGCTCGCCGGAGAGGAACCCGCGCAGCAGCCACTCGGACTCCTCGTCGTCGAAGCCCTCCAGGGTGTCGCGGTCCTTGACCAGCTCGATGGCGTGGAAGTAGCCCGCGCCGCGCACGTCGCCGACGATCGGGATGTCCCGCAGGTCCTCGAGCATCTGCCGGAACGCGCCCTCGTGCTCGCGAACGTGGCCGCAGAGGTCCTCCTCGGCGAAGACGTCGAGGTTGCGCAGGGCCACCGCCGCGGCGACGGGATGGCCGCCGAACGTCGAGCCGTGGGCGAACGACGCGGTGCCGGTCGCGAACGGCTCGAACACCTCGTCGGTGCAGATCATCGCGCCCATCGGGACGTAGGCGCCGGTCAGCGCCTTCGCGGTCGTGATGATGTCCGGCTGGAACTCGTAGCGCTGCGCCCCGAAGTAGTGGCCGAGGCGGCCCCAGGAGCAGATGACCTCGTCGGAGATCAGCAGGACGCCGAACTCGTCGCAGATCTCGCGCACGCGCTGGAAGTAACCCTCCTGCGGCGGGATGCAGCCGCCGGCGTTCTGCAGCGGCTCGAGGATCACCGCGGCGACCGTCTCCGGCCCCTCGAACTCGATCCGGTCGCGCAGCCGCTCGGCGGCCCAGAGATTGTCGCGGTCGGCGGGCCAGCGCAGGTGGTTGGTGTTCGGGGCGTGGGAGCCGCCGGGCATAGACGGCTCGAACGGGACCTTCAGCGAGGTGATCCCGGTGGCGGTGAGGGCGCCCATCGTCGTGCCGTGGTAGGCGACCTCGCGGGAGATGATCTTGTGGCGCTGGCCGCGGCCGTGGGCGCGGTGCCAGTTGCGGGCGACCTTGATCGCCGCCTCGACCGCCTCCGAGCCCGAGTTGGTGAAGAAGACGCGATTGAGGTCGCCGGGGGTGAGCTCGGCGATCCGGCTCGCGAGCTCGATCGCGCGCGGGTGCGCGTAGCTCCAGTTCGTGTAGAAGTCGAGCTCCTTGACCTGCTCGGCCGCAGCTTCGCCGTACTCGGCCCGGCCGTGGCCGGCGTTGCAGCAGAAGAGCGCGCTGAGGCCGTCGAGGTAGCGGTTGCCGTGGTCGTCCCAGACATAGGGACCCTCGCCGCGGGCGATGATCGGGATCTCATGGTCGGCGTCGTAGCCCCCCATGCGGGAGAAGTGCAGCCAGAGGTTCCGGCGTGCCATCTCCTGGAGATCGTTCGTGGCGGAGCTGCTTGGGTGAACATCCTGCGGCGTGGGGATTGCCATTGCGCGTCCTCTCTCTCCCTGATCGATTCGAGTCGTCGCGACTCGACGCTTTGAACAAAGGTAGACCTTCGGTTTGGCGCGGACAACTGAGATTTGGTTCAAGCCAGATCAGCCCACTTGTACGCGATGGACAACCACCAGGGCGAGGATTGGGACTTCCGGGTATTTCGCCGACTCGACGGATCGGCCATAGTTACGCGCACAGTGCGCCCCGCGGGCAGACCGGGGCGCGGCGAGGAGGAGATTTGGAGCAGCGTCAGAACGGGGGCACGCCCAGCGTCAGCCTGCGCTCGGTGACGAAGCGGTTCGGCGACTTCACCGCGGTCGACAGGATCGACCTCGAGATCGGCGACGGAGAGTTCTTCACCCTGCTCGGGCCCAGCGGCTGCGGGAAGACGACGACGCTGCGGATGATCGCCGGCTTCGAGGAGCCCGACGGCGGCGACATCCTCATCGCCGGCAACGACGTCTCCGGCCTCCCCGCCCACAAGCGCCCGACCAACACCGTCTTCCAGAGCTACGCGCTCTTTCCCCATCTGACCGTCCGCGAGAACGTCGCCTACGGGCTCAAGCGCAAGGGCGCCGGCAAGGGCGAGATCGACAAGCGGGTCCGCGAGGAGCTCGAGCGGGTCGGCCTCTGGAACGAGGCCGGCCGCCGGCCCAACCAGCTCTCCGGCGGCCAGCAGCAGCGCGTCGCGCTCGCCCGCGCGGTGGTCAACCTGCCGAAGGTGCTGCTCCTCGACGAGCCGCTCGGCGCCCTCGACCTGAAGCTGCGCAAGAACCTCCAGATCGAGCTCAAGCGGATCCAGAAGGAGATCGGGATCAGCTTCGTCTACGTCACCCACGACCAGGAGGAGGCGCTGACGATGTCGGACCGCATCGCGGTCATGAACAGCGGCGTCGTCGAGCAGGTCGCCGAGCCGGTCGAGGTCTACGAGCGGCCCGAAACCACCTTCGTCGCCGGGTTCATCGGCGTCTCCAACCTGATGCCGGGGACCGTCCGGGCGCTGCGCGACGGTCGCGCCGAGGTCGAACTCGAGGCCGGCGTCACGGTCGAGGCCGGGGCCAACGGGCTGGCGACCGGCGAGCGTTGCCACGCCGTCGTCCGCCCCGAGAAGCTGATGGTGCACCCGCTCAGCGAGGCCGCCGCCGGAGCAGGCCACGAGCAGAGCGTCCAGGGCGTCGTCACCAGCTCGATCTACCTCGGCACGGCGACGCAGCTCGTCGTCGAGCTGCGCGGCGGCGCGCGGATGACCGTCCTCTGCCCCAACAGCGACGAGTCCGAGCGGCTCTCCCTGCCCGGCGGCGGCGCCGAGGTGAAGCTGTCGTGGACGCCCGAGCACATCCACCTCGTCCGCGAGTCCGGCGCCGAGCCCGCGACCGCCGACCACGAGGCGCTCGCCCGCAACGCCGGCGCACCGACCGTCAAGTCTTGAGCACACCGATCACCACCGCGACGAACGCCAAGGAGGCGAGACGACGATGACAGACGGGGCAACCAGGACGA
This sequence comes from uncultured Solirubrobacterales bacterium, assembly GCA_963823565.1. Classification (GTDB taxonomy): domain Bacteria; phylum Actinomycetota; class Thermoleophilia; order Solirubrobacterales; family 70-9; genus RHKX01. The sequence goes on from CAWGLR010000001.1 coordinate 864,063, forward strand.
TGCGGCCGATACTGGTCGCGTTCGGGGCACTGCTCGCAACGCTTCTGCTGGCGGCGTGCGGCGGCGGCGACGGGGGGATCGAGGGCGACAGCGGCAGCGATGACATCACCGTCGCGAAGTCCGAGGGCAAGCCGAGCGGGGATCTGACGATCTCCAACTGGCCCTTCTACATCGACAACCAGACCGTGCCCGACTTCGAGAAGGCGACCGGCGTCTCGGTCGACTACATCGAGGACGTCAACGACAACTCGGAGTTCTTCGGCAAGGTCCAGCCGCTGCTCGACAAGGGCGAGTCGGGAGGCCGCTCGATCATGGTCGTGACCGACTGGATGGCCAAGAAGATGCACGATCTCGGCTACCTCCAGGACTTCGACGAACAGGCCGTCGCCCCGGCGAAGGCCCACCTCGTCGACAGCCTCGCGAGCCCGTCTATCGACCCGGACCGCAGCTACAGCCTGCCGTGGCAGTCGGGCATGACGGGCCTCGTGGTCAACACCGCCGAGGCGCCCGACGTGAAGTCGATCAACGACCTGTTCGACCCCAAGTACAAGGGCAAGGTCGAGATGCTCACCGAGATGCGCGACACCGTCCCGCTGGTGATGAAGGCCGACGGGATCGACCCGGCCGATGCGACGAAGGAGGACTGGCTCGCGGCGATCGACAAGATCAAGGGCGCGGCCGAGTCCGGGCAGATCCGCCGCTTCACCGGCAACAACTACACCGGCGACCTCGCCAACGGCGACGCCATCGCGGTGATCGGCTGGTCCGGTGACGCCGTCCAGCTGCAGGCCGACGATCCGGACATCGAGTTCGTGATGCCGACGGAGGGCTGCATGATCTGGGCGGACAACATGGTCATCCCGGTCGGCGCGCCGAACCCGACGGCCGCCTACGCCTGGATGGACTACGTCTACAAGCCGGAGAACCAGGCCCAGATCGCGGACTACAACTACTACTTCACCCCCGTCAAGGGAGTGCAGGAGGTCCTCGAGAAGCAGGGCTCGCCCGCAGCGAAGAGCGAGCTCGTGTTCCCGACCGACGAGTTCACGGCCAACTGCTCGACCCAGGTCGACCCGCCCGGCAGCGCCGAGGACGTGGCCGACGTCGAGCAGGCCTTCCAGGCCGTGGTCACCGGCTGATCGAAGGGGCGGGCGACGATGGAGGCAGCAACGGCGCAGCGGGATCCCCGCCGCCCCGGCGCGCTCCGTCGTCGCCTGATCCCCTACGGCCTGCTCGGCCCAGGGCTGATCTGGCTGATCCTCTTCTTCGCGATCCCCATGTACTTCATGGCGCGACTCGCGCTGGAGTCGGGGACGCTGGAGACCGGGTTCAAGTTCACCTGGGAGTGGAGCAACTTCTCCGACGCGATCTCGCGCTACGACCAGCAGTTCCTGCGCTCGTTCATCTACGCGGGGATCTCGACGCTGATCGCGCTCGTCATCGCCTATCCGCTGGCCTACGCGATCGCCTTCCGCGGCGGCCGCTGGAAGAACGTCCTCCTGTTCGCGGTCGTCGCGCCGTTCTTCACCACGTACCTGATCCGGACGATCGCCTGGACGACGATCCTCAGCGACGACGGGCTCGTCGTCGACACGCTCAAGACCGTCGGCATCCTCGGCGACGACGGGAGGCTGCTGGCGACGCCGACGGCGGTGGTCGCGGGCATCACCTACAACTTCCTGCCGTTCATGGTCCTGCCGCTGTACGCGTCGCTGGAGCGACTCGACCCGCGGCTCATCGAGGCTGCCAAGGACCTCTACTCGTCCTCGCGGCAGGCGTTCCTGCGGGTGACGCTGCCGCTCTCGGCGCCCGGGATCGTCGCCGGCACCCTGCTGACCTTCATCCCGGCGGCGGGCGACTACATCAACGCGATCTTCCTCGGCTCGACCAACCAGTCGATGGTCGGCAACGCGATCCAGTCGCTCTACCTGAACCTGCGCGACTACCCGACGGCCGCGGCGCTCTCCTTCATGCTGATGGCGGTGATCATGGCGATCGTCGTGATCTACATCCGCTTCGCCGGCTCCGAGGCGCTGATGGGCGACGAGGAGGAGGTGAGCTGACGTGGAGGCGGCGACCGCGACCGAGCCCCCCACCCGCCGGCGCCCCGGCCTGCCCGCCCGCGCCTCGAAGTGGCTCCGCTACAACGGCGTCAACATCTGGGCGGCGCTGGCGATCATCTACCTGCTGCTGCCGATCGCGCTGATCGCGGTCTTCTCGTTCAACGACCCCGAGGGCAAGTTCAACTACACGTGGCGCGCGTTCACGCTCGACCACTGGACGAACATCTTCGGGATCCCCGACCTCACCGACGCGCTGATCACGAGCCTCGAGCTGGCGGCCCTGACCACGATCATCGCGACGATCCTCGGCACGATGATCGCGCTGGCGCTCGTCCGCCACAGCTTCCACGGGAGGCACGTGGCGAACTTCCTGATCGTGATCCCGATGGCGACCCCGGAGGTCGTGATCGGCGCATCGCTGCTCTCGATGTTCCTGATCTACGGCGCCTCGCTGGGATTCGGGACGCTGCTGATCGCCCACGTCATGTTCTCGATCAGCTTCGTCGTCATCGTCGTCCGCTCGCGGCTGATCGGCTTCGACCGCAGCCTCGAGGAGGCCGCCCGCGACCTCGGCGCCGCACCGCTGACGACGTTCCGGACCATCACCCTGCCGCTCTTGATGCCGGGACTGGTCGGCGCCGCGCTGCTCGCCTTCGCGCTCTCGATCGACGACTTCGTCATCTCCAACTTCAACTCGGGGACGACGGTCACCTTCCCGCTCTGGGTCTTCGGCGCCGCCCAACGCGGCATCCCGCCCGAGGTCTACTCGATCGCGACCCTCCTCTTCGCGGTCACGGTCGTGGCGATGATCTTCGTCACCTGGCAACAGCGGCGGGCCGAGCAGCTCGCCGCGATCCGCGACGACGAGGAGGCCGAGACCGGCCTCGCCGCGCTCGCCTCCGGCCAGGACCGGGCCGGGCGCGCCGGCACGGCCTCGTGAGCGAGGCCCACCTGCTGATCGGAGGCGAGGCCGTGCCCGGGGAGGGCGCGTCCGTCGCCGTCGAGAACCCGTACACGACCGAGACGATCGCCTCGGTGCCCTCGGCGTCCGCCGAGCAGGTCGACGCCGCGGTCGCGGCCGCGCGCTCGGCCTTCGCCGGCTGGTCGACCACCCCCGCCGGCGAGCGGGCGGAGGCGCTGCACGAGATCGCGCGCAGGTTCCGCGCCGAGGGTGAGGAGCTGGCCCGGACGATGACCCTCGAGGGCGGCAAGCCGCTGGTCGAGAACCGCGACGAGATCGAGTGGTGCGCGGCCGCGTTCGACTACTACGCCGAGATCGGGCGCGACAGCGCCGGGCGGGTGATCCCGCCGATCGAGTCCTCCCAGCTCGCCCTCGTGGTCAAGGACCCGCTCGGGGTCGTCGGCTGCATCGTCCCGTGGAACTACCCCCTGTTGCTGCTCTGCTGGAAGGTCGCCCCCGCCCTGGCGGCGGGGAACGCCGTCGTCTGCAAGCCCTCGGAGCTGACGCCGCTCTCGACCCTCCAGCTCGCGACGTGCTTCGGCCACCTGCCGGCGGGCGTCGTCAACCTGCTCGCCGGCGCCGGCGACGTCGGCGCCGCGATCAGCGGGCACGAGGACGTCGACTGCGTCGCCTTCACCGGCTCGGTGGCGACCGGCAAGCGGGTAGCGGCCGCCTGCGCGGAGCGCCTGGCGCGGGTCAACCTCGAGATGGGCGGCAAGGACCCGTTCATCGTCTGCGCCGACGTCGCATCCGAGATCGAGATCGCCGCCCGCGGCGGCGCCTGGGCGGCGTTCCTCAACGCCGGCCAGGTCTGCACGTCGGCCGAGCGCTTCTACGTGATGAAGGACGTCTACGACGACTACGTCTCCGCCTTCGTCTCCCACACCGAGAGCCTCGTCCTCGGGGACCCGATGGAGGCCGCGACCGACATCGGCCCGATGGTCTCGGCGCCGCAGCGGCAGAAGGTCGTCGAGCAGGTCGAGGCGGCGGTCGCCGAAGGTGCCGAGGTTCTGATCGGCGGCGGCTCCGGCGGCGAGGAGCGCGGCCACTTCTATGCCCCCGCCGTCGTCACCGGCGCCCCCGCGGAGACCGACCTGCTGCGCGAGGAGACCTTCGGGCCGGTCGCGCCGATCGTCCCGGTCGCCGACCTCGACGAGGCGATCGCCCTTGCCAACGGGACCCGGTTCGGCCTCGGCGCCAACGTCTATACCCGCGACCTCAAGGGCGCGGTCCGCTGCATGCGCGAGCTCCGCGCCGGCACCGTCTGGATCAACGACCCGCTCACCGACAACGACGCCGGCCCCTTCGGCGGCTTCAAGCAGTCCGGCATCGGCCGCGAGCTCGGCCGCGAGGGGCTCGAGGCCTTCCAGGAGACCAAGCACGTCCACATGGAGACCGAGATCGAGCGCAAGGAGTGGTGGTACCCCTACTCCGAGTACGCAGCGGGGAGCGACCCGGCGGACGGCCACGGGGCCTAGGGCCGGGGCCTGTGGGGCGGGCGGCAAGCGGCTCGCCCTACGACGCTGCCTGCGGCGGCCGGGGCGGGCGATCCCCTTGCCGTCCGCCCCTTCCGGTCGTTAGAGCAATTCGAAGAACTTTCCGAAATCCCGTGTCGATTTCGCCGCTCCTCGTTCGACACATGGGTAGAAACCACCCCAACCACACGAGGAGGCAGCAATGCGATTCATGGTCCTGGTCCCCGGAGACGAGGCGTCAGAGCGGGGCGAGATGCCCAGCACCGAGCTCCTGGAAACGATGACGAAGTACAACGAGGAGCTCGTCAAGGCGGGCGTCATGCTCGGGGGCGACGGCCTGAAGCCGACGTCGGAGGCGCTCAAGATCCGCTTCGAGGGCGACAAGCAGACGGTCATCGACGGCCCCTTCACCGAGTCGAAGGAGATCGTCGCCGGCTACTGGATCTGGGAGTGCTCCTCCCGCGGGGAGGCGGTCGAGTGGCTGAAGCGCGCCCCGTTCGACGAGGGCACCGAGATCCAGCTGCGGCCGATCTTCGAGCTCGACGACTTCGGCGACGAGATGACGCCGGAGCTGCGCGAGGCGAACGAGCAGCTCGCCGAGGAGACCGGCGAGAGCTGAGCGGGTGACCGCCTCGGCCACCAACGAGGCGATCGACGCCGTCTGGCGGATCGAGTCGGCCCGGCTGATCGCCGGGCTGACTCGCATCGTCCGCGACGTCGGCGTCGCCGAGGACCTCGCGCAGGACGCGCTCGTCGCCGCGCTCGAGCAGTGGCCCGCGTCCGGCATCCCCGACAGCCCCGGCGCCTGGCTGATGACGACGGCCAAGCGCCGGGGCATCGACGGTATCCGCCGCCGCGTCGCCCTCGAGCGCAGGCAGGAGCTGATCGGCCGCGAGCTGGAGATCCTCCAGCAGCTCGACCACCCCGACCTCGCCGCCCAGGTCGAGGACCTCGAGGACGACGTCCTGCGGCTGATCTTCATGACCTGCCACCCGGTCCTCTCGCGGGACGCCCGGGTCGCGCTGACCCTGCGGCTCGTCGGCGGCCTGACGACGCCCGAGATCGCGCGGGCCTTCCTCGTCTCCGAGGGGACCGTCGCGCAGCGGATCGTCCGCGCCAAGCGCACGCTCTCGGAGGCCAAGGTCCCCTTCGAGGTGCCCGGGCGGCGCGAGCTCGCGGAGCGGCTCTCGGCGGTGCTCGAGGTGATCTATCTCGTCTTCAACGAGGGCTACGCGGCGACGTCTGGAGACGACTGGATCCGTCCCGCCCTCGCCGAGGACGCGCTGCGGCTCGGCCGGATCCTCGCGGCGCTGATGCCCCGGGAGCCCGAGGTCCACGGCCTGCTCGCGCTGATGGAGCTCCAGGCCTCGCGGATGCGCGCCCGCGTCGACCCCGGCGGCGAGCCGGTCCTGCTCGCCGACCAGGACCGGGCCCGCTGGGACCGGCTGCTGCTCCAGCGCGGGCTGGCCGAGCTCGACCGCGCCGAGGAGCTCAGCAACGGCCTCGGCCCCTACACGCTCCAGGCGGCGATCGCCGGCTGCCACGCCAGGGCGACGAGCTTCGAGGCGACCGACTGGCCGCGGATCGTCGCGCTCTACGACGGCCTCGCCGCGCTCACCGGCTCCCCCGTCGTCGAGCTCAACCGCGCCGTCGCCGTCGGCTTCGCCTTCGGGCCCGAGGCCGGCCTCGAGGTCGTCGACTCCCTCGCGGAGGAAAGGGCGCTCCGCGACTACCACCTCCTCCCCAGCGTCCGCGGCGACCTCCTCCTCAAGGTCGGGCGCGAGGCTGAAGCGCGCGCCGAGTTCGCCCGCGCCGCCGAGCTCTGTACGAACGAGCCCGAACGCGAGCTGCTGCTCGCGCGAGCGCGCGCCGAGTAGCCGGCGCTCGGGCGTCTCGGTCCACCATCGCGGACTCATCCGCCCCGGCCAACGGGGCGGCCACGGTTTGGCCGGGCCGCGCACCACCCCGGGAGTACCATCGGGTGCCCCATGGCAACCGTCGAACAGCCCACCGAGACCGAGGTCGAGACCCTGCGCAATTACGTCGGCGGCCGCTGGGTCGAGAGCGTCACGAGCGAGCACATCGAGGACGTCGATCCCGCCACCGGGCGCCTGCTCGCCCGGGTGCCGCTGTCGACCGCCGGCGACGTCGACGCCGCCGTCCGGGCGGCCCGCGAGGTGCAGCCGGGATGGGCGGCGGTGCCGGTCGCGCGGCGGGCGCGGGCGCTGTTCGCGCTCCGCGAGGCGCTGTGGTCGAACCGCGAGGAGCTGGCGCGGCTGGTCACCGAGGACATGGGCAAGGCCCTCGACGACGCGCGCGGCGAGGTGATCCGCGGGATCGAGTCGACCGAGGCGGCCTGCGGGATCCCCTCGCTGATCAAGGGCGAGACGCTCGAGGGCGTCGCCAAGGGCATGGACGTCGAGATGTGGCGGCAGCCGGTCGGCGTCGTCGGCGCGATCACCCCCTTCAACTTCCCGGCGATGATCCCCCTCTGGTTCCTGCCCTTCGCGATCGCGTGCGGCAACACGTTCGTGCTGAAGCCGAGCGAGCGCGACCCGCGGACCTCGGAGCGCATCCTCGAGCTGATCGACGGGATCGAGGAGATCCCGCCCGGGGTCGTCAACCTCGTCCACGGCGCCCACGAGGCGGTCAACGGGCTCCTCGACCACCCCGAGGTCGACGCGATCAGCTTCGTCGGGCAGGCCTCGACGGCGCTCTACGTGATGGAGCGCGGCACCCGCTCGGGCAAGCGCGTGCAGGCGCTCGGGGGCGCGAAGAACTCGATGGTCGTGATGGACGACGCCGATCTCTCCAAGGCGGTGCCGGCGATGATGCAGTCGGCCTTCGGCAACGCCGGCCAGCGCTGCCTCGCCGGCTCGGTCGCGGTCGTCGTCGGCGATGCCGGCCGGCGCGAGGAGGTCCGCTCGGCGCTGGCCGGCGCGGCGCGGGAGCTGCCCACCGGGCCGGGGACCGACGAGCGCGTCATCTGCCCGCCGATGGTCGCCGCCGACGCCCGCGACCGCGTCGCCGCCGCAGTCGACCGTGCCCTCGGCGAGGGGGCGGAGATGGTGGTCGACGGGCGCGAGGTGACCAACGACGCCGGGGCCCTGATGGGCCCGACGATCGTCGCCGCCGCCGACCGCGAGTCGGAGCTGGCGCGCGAGGAGCTGTTCGGTCCGGTCCTCGCCCTCGTCGAGGTGGACGACCTCGGCGAGGCGCTCGAGTTCGTCAACGGCTCGCGCTACGGCAACGCCTCGGCGATCTTCACCAGCTCCGGCGCCGCGGTCCGCCGCTACCGCGCCGAGGTCGAGGCGGGCATGGTCGGGATCAACGTCGGAGTCCCCGCGCCGGTCGCCTGGTTTCCGTTCGCCGGCTGGAAGGACTCGATGGTCGGCGACCTCCACGCCAACGGCCACGACGCGATCGAGTTCTACACGCGCAAGAAGGTGCTCACCACCAAATGGTGAGCGCGGCGGAACGCCGCCGCTGGGCGTCCTCGTAGATGTTCATCACCTACGACGCCGAGACCGGCTCCGCCTACATCAGCCTGATCCCCGAGGAGGCCGGGTTCGTGCCGCGGACTGCGGTCACGCTCGAGGAGGTCGAGGGGCTCGGGGACGCGGCCGGCGAGGTCGTGCTCGACCTCGACGAGGAGGGGCGGCTCGTTGGAATCGAGATTCTCTCGCCGGATCTCTTGCTTCGATCGGAGACACTGGGTAGGCTGCGCGACGGTTGATGGAGAGGGGGGCGAGCAAGGCAAGCGAGGACCCGACCGGGGCCAAGGCCGCCGTCTCGGCGGCGTCCGGCGGCGACAAGGGCCTCCGCGGCGGGGCCATCGGCTTCGCCTCCAGCATCGTCATCGGGGTCGCGTCGACAGCCCCGGGCTACAGCCTCGCCGCCAGCCTCGGGTTCGTCGTCGCCGCGGGGGTGGGGCTCGCCTCGCCGGCGGTCCTCTGGATCGCCTTCCTGCCGATGCTCTGCATCGCCGCCGCCTACTACTTCCTCAACCGCTCCGATCCCGACTGCGGCACGACCTTCACCTGGGTCACCTCGGCGATGGGGCCTTCGACCGGCTGGATCGCCGGCTGGGCGATCATCGTCGCCGACGTCATCGTCATGGCGAACCTCGCGCAGATCGCGGGGCTCTACAGCTTCCTGCTCTTCGGCATCGACGATCCCTCGACGTTCGCGGTGACCCTGATCGGCGTGTTCTGGATCGGGATCATGACCCTGATCTGCTACATCGGGATCGAGCTCTCCGCCCGCACCCAGGTCTTCCTGCTCGGCGCCGAAGTCCTCACGCTGGCGGTCTTCGCGGTGGTCGCGATCGTCCGCGTCTACATCGGCGACTTCCCCGACTCGATCGACCCCAGCATCAGCTGGCTGAACCCGTTCGAGGTGCCCGACGGGACCGCGCTGATCGACGGTGTCCTGATCGCGATCTTCATCTACTGGGGGTGGGACAGCGCGGTGACGGTGAACGAGGAGACCGAGGACCCGACCGAGGGTCCGGGGAAGTCCGCCGTCGTCTCGACCCTGATCCTGCTGGCGATCTACGTGGTCGTCGCGATCGCCGCGCAGGCCGTCCACGGCACCGAGTTCCTGCGGCAGAACAAGGACGACGTGCTCTCCGCCCTCGGGCTCGACGTCTTCGGCTCGCCCATGGACAAGATCCTGATCATCGCGGTGCTGACGTCGGCCGCCGCCTCGACGCAGACGACGATCCTGCCGACGGCGCGAACGTCGCTCTCGATGGGCGCGGTCAAGGCGCTGCCGCGCATCTTCGCCCGCGTCCACCCCCGCTTTCAGACGCCGGATTTCTCGACGATCCTGATGGGCATCCTCTCGATCACCTGGTACGTCGGTCTCACCCTGCTCAGCGAGGACATCCTCGGCGACTCGATCGAGGCACTCGGGCTGATGATCGCCTTCTACTACGGCCTCACCGGCTTCGCCTGCGCGATCTTCTACCGCCGCGAGATCTTCCGCAGCGCCCGCGGGTTCCTCCTCGCGGGCCTACTGCCGACGGTCGGCGGCATCGCCCTCACCTACGTGTTCGTGAAGTCGATCAGCGAGATGTCCGAACCCGGGCGGCGGGACATCCTCGGGCTCGGCCCGCCGCTTGCGATCGCGATCTTCTTCGGCATCCTGGGCATCGTGCTGATGGTGCTGCAGCGGATCGCCGAGCCGGAGTTCTTCCGCCGCAAGCCGAAGGTGGCGCCCCCCGGGTCGCTGGAGAGGAGCATGGGATGAGCGACATCGTCGTCGGCTATGACGGGACCCCCTGCGGCCACGCCGCGCTGGATCTCGCCTGCACGTTCGCCAAGGGCCTCGGCGACCGCGTCGTCGTCGCCTACGGCTTCCAGCCCTACCAGGGCGCCGGCGAGATCGGGACCCAGCGCGAGCTGATGCGCGAAGAGGGCGAGAGGCTGACCGAGGAGGGGGTCGCCGAGGCCCGCCGCCGCGGCGTCGAGGCCGAGGCGGCCCTGCTGCCGCAGCGGCCCGCCGCCGCCCTCGCCGGACTCGCCGAGGAGCGCGACGCCCGGATGATCGTCGTCGGCACCTACGGCGAGAGCCCGATCAAGGGCGCCATCCTCGGCTCGACGCCGCACAAGCTGGTTCAGATCGCCGAGGTGCCGGTGGTCGTCGTCCCGGCGACCCCGGAGACCTGAACCCCGCGCTAGATGTCGCGCAGGGCGCGGATCTGGAACGCCCGCGAGATGTCGATGAAGCCCTGCATCAGCGACCAGATCCCGGCGAAGACGAGCAGCATGTACTGCTTCTCGATCAGCAGCTGACCGCCGGTCCAGAAGGCCAGCACCAGCATCAGCACGCCGCCGAGCAGGCCCAGCCACCAGAGCTCGTTGGCCCCCTTCTCGGCGAACGCTTGGATCACCCAGAAGACTCCGACGATCAGGAACAGGAACCCGAGCACATCGGCGACCGCCGCGAACGTGTTCTCGGGACTGATGAACGCGATCACGCCGCAGACGAGGAACAGGGCGCCGAACAGGTAGAAGAGCCATGAGCCCCGCCCGACCAGTCCGCCGACCACGAACTGCTCGAGGCCGGTGGCGAAGAACATGATGCCGATGATCACTCCGACCGTCGTCACCGACGCCTGGTCGAACTGGAGGATCACCACCGCGACCAGTGTCCACGCGATCCCGAACGCGAGCCAGAGCCACCAGAACCGCGACAGGCCCCGCAGGGCGTCTCGCATCTCAGGCGGCGGTCCGCCGGCGCTTGCTTCCATGACAGTCTCCTCCTTCAGTGGGTGCGTCCCGCCCCTCTGCAGGCTTCAGTCTTCCACCCGCAAGTCCTTCGTGGGTCGGCGACCTCGATGCGTGCTTCAGGCGGGGCGGGGGGCGGATCGGCCGTCCTGGCCGCCGAAGCCGGCGTCGTAGGCCGGGGCGCTCCCCCCTTTCCGCCGCCGCCCTACCGACTGACGTGGATCCCGATCCGCTCGGGGATGCCGCTGATCAGGCGGGTGAGCGGGTCGGGGACGCGCGACTCCTCCTCGGCGCGCTCCTTGCGGAGGATCGCGCGGCGGATGATCGTGCCGCCGAGCCAGCGGAACGGCTCGGGCGGGACCGAGACCTTGGGCGGGTCGACGATCGCAAGGGAGCTGTGCTCGTCGCGGCGGCCGAGGGCCAGCGAGGCGAGGGACCGGCCGACCATCTGCGACGGTCCGACGCCGTTTCCGGTGTAGCCGAAGCCGGCGAAGCTGCGATCGCCTGTCGAGCGGATCGTCGGCAGGTGGGTCGGCGAGACGTCGATCGGGCCGCCCCAGGCGTGGGAGATCGACCGGCCCTCGAGCTGCGGGAAGAAGCGCAGCAGGTGGCTGTGGACCTGGTGGGACAACGGCCGGTCGATCTCGGCGTGACCGTTCAGCCGGGCGCCGCGGACGATCCGGCCGCCGCCCCAGCCGAAGGCGATGCGATGGTCGCGGGTCGTCCGGAAGTAGTGGACCATGGCGCGCGAATCGGTGATGCACTCGCCGCCGGTCCAGCCGAGCTCCTCGATCACGTCGGGGACCGGCTCGGTGATGACCATGTGGCTGGAGGTGGCGGTCAGCGCCCGCCCCAGGTGCCGGAAGCGGAGGAGCGAGCCGCCGGCGGCGAGGACTGAGGCGCCGGCGCGGACGGTGCCGCCCGCGGTCTCGGCGACGACCTCGCCGCCACGCTCGGACAGGCGCCGCACCGGAGTGCGCTCGCAGACCCTGACCCCGGCGGCGACGATCCGATCGCGGAGGCCGGCCGCCAGGCGCGCGGGCTGCACGGTCGCGGCCTGCCGGTAGTAGGCGCCGCCGCGGAAGATCGGGGAGGCGCAGCGGGCTGCGGTCTCGGACCGATCGAGCGCCGTGACCATGTCGCCGGCGCCGAGGTCGGAGCAGGCGCGAACCGCCTCCTCCCAGGCGGTGTCGAAGTACGGCGCCGTCGAGGCCTGGAGGTAGCCGCCGGGCGTGAACCAGGCGTCGACCTCCTGCTCCTCGCACCAGCGGCCGATCTCGGCGACGGAGCGCCCCGCCGCGCGCGCGACCGCGATCGCCTGCTCGTCGGAGAAGTAGCGCCGCAGCGTCGGCAGGCTGAACCAGAGCGAGTTGACGAAGCCGCCGTTGCGCCCGCTGGGCCCGAGGCCGCAGCGGTCCGCCTCCAGGAGCAGGACGTCGCAGTCCGGCTCGGCCGCCTTGATCCACCACGCCGCCCACATCCCGGTGTATCCGCCGCCGATGACCAGGACGTCGGCGGAGACGTCGCCCGCGATCGGCGGCAGCGCGGGGCGATCGGAGACACCGGCCTCCGCGATCCAGTAGCCATGCGCGTCGTGACGCATCGGCGCTCCATTATGAGTGAGCGGCGCCACGGGTCGGTCAGACGATCGGATCGATCGTCTAGACGGGCGTCGGGATGGTCGTCGGCTCGGCGGCGCGGGTGGCGGCGCGGTCGATCAGCTGCTGCTGGACGTCGACGCGCTCCTCCCCCTCGGCCGGCCGGCGCCGCTCCCAGGTGTGATCCGGGCGCAACTCCCAGGCGCCGGCGTTGTCGGCGAGGCTGCGCTCGAGGATGTCCAGCATCTCCGACTTCACCGTCTCGTCCTCGATCGGGATCACGAGCTCGATCCGGTTGTAGAGGTTGCGCGGCATCAGGTCGGCGGAGCCGGTGAAGATCCGCTGCTCGTCCCCACGCTCGAAGCAGTAGATCCGCGAGTGCTCGAGGAAGCGGCCGAGGACCGAGACGACCTCGATGTTGTCCGAGATGCCCTCGATGCCCGGGACCAGCGCGCAGATCCCGCGGACGTTGAGCTTCACCTCGACGCCGGCCTGGGAGGCCTCGTAGAGCTTGCGGATCATCCGCGGGTCGAGCAGCGAGTTCATCTTCATCCGGATCCGCGACGGGCTCTCCGGCGAGTGGGCGGCGATCGTCGCGTCGAACTGCTCGATCAGCCCCTCCGCGAGATTGTGTGGGGCGATCAGCGCCTTGCGGTAGCGCCCCGGGCGCGCATAGCCCGTCAGGTAGTTGAACATCCCGGCGATATCGGCGCAGATGTCGGGGTCGGTGGTGAGGATCCCGAGGTCGGTGTAGAGCCGCGCGGTCTTCGGGTTGTAGTTGCCGGTGCCGACGTGGGCGTAATGACGGACGCCGTCGCCCTCCCGCCGCGCGACGAGCGCGCACTTGGCGTGGGTCTTCATCGCCGGGATGCCGTAGACGACGTGGACGCCGGCCTGCTCGAGCTTCTTCGCCCAGGCGATGTTCGCCTGCTCGTCGAACCGCGCCTTCAGCTCCACCATGCATACCGCCTGCTTGCCGCGCTCGGAGGCCGTGATCAGGGCGGGCACGAGCGGTGAGTCGGCGCTGGTCCGGTAGACGGTCTGCTTGATCGCCAGGACGTCGGGGTCGTTGACGGCCTGCTTGACGAACTCCTCCACGGACGTGACGAACGAGTCGTAGGGGTGGTGGACGAGGATGTCGCCCTCGCGGATCGCCTCGAACAGGTCGGCGCCCTCGACCTCGGTCCCCTGCAACGCGCTCTGGGTCACCCCGGAGAAGGGCTTGAAGCGGAGGTCGGAGTGGCCGGTGACCCCGGCGATGTCGAAGAGGTCGTCCATGCCGATCAGCTCGCGGACCTCGTAGACCTGGTCGGCGCCGATCCCGAGCAGCGAGATCAGCCGCTCGTGGAGCCTGTCGTCGAGTTCGCCGGCGATCTCGAGCCGGATCACCTCGCCGAAGCGGCGGCGGCGGAGCTCGTCCTCGACCGCCTTGCGGAGGTCGTCGGCCTCGTCGGAGACGTCGTAGTCGGTGTCGCGGGTGACCCTGAACAGAGCGTGACCGACGATCTCCATCCCCGGGAAGAGCTTTTCGAGGTTGTGCGAGATCACGTCCTCGAGGGCGACGAAGGTGTTGCCGTCGCCGATCGGCAGGAACCGCTTGAGCAGCTCCTTCGGGACCTTGACGCGGGCGAGCACCTCGACGTCCTGCTCGGGGTCGCGGAGGATCACGAGCAGGCTCAGCGAGAGGTTCGAGATGTAGGGGAAGGGGCGGCCGACGCCGAACACGAGCGGGGTCAGCGCCGGAAAGATCCGGCTCGAGAAAAGCTCGTCGAGCTCCTCGCGCTCCTCGCGGTTCGCGTCCTCGTAGGAGACCCGGCGAATGCCGTGCTCGGCGAGGGCCGGGCAGAGCTCCTCGGCGTAGCAGCGCTCGAGCCGGCGACGCTGGCGGATCGTCATCTCGCGAACCGCGTCGAGCTGCTCGCGCGGGGTCATCCCGTCCGCGCCGCCGGCCGGAAGCGAGGCGGCGAGCTGGTCGTGCAGGTCGGCGACCCGGACCATGAAGAACTCGTCCAGGTTGTCCTCGTAGATCGCGCAGAACTTGAGCCGCTCGAGCAGCGGCACCGAGGAGTCCTCGGCGAGCTGAAGCACGCGATCGTTGAACTCCATCCAGGAGACCTCGCGGTTGATGTACAGGCGCGGGTCCTCGAGCGTCGGGTCGACCGGGCCGAGGGGCGGCGTCCGCTCCGCAGCGCCCTCCTCCTCCGGCGCGTCGAGCCTGGTTTCGGTGCCTACTTCCATCTGCTCCGGGAGAGACTGTAGAGCGCCCCCGCGCCCGTTCAAAGCGTGCAAACTACGCAGCCAACCTTCTGCCCAGGCGATGATCGAGGCTGCGGGGCCTCGGCTCGTTGCCAACCTGTGAACGCTCAGGCGACAGCCGGGGTCCGCCCCGCCGGAGCGGGACCGAGCGCGTTCGCCGGAGCCGGCAGCGCGAGCCCGTACCCCTCGGCGAGCTGGGCGAGCGCCGCCTCCCACGTGCGCTCGGCGGCGGCGGCGAGGCCACCGAGGACCAGGCGCTCCCGCAGCGCCGGGCTCTCGACGACCGCAAGGAGCTTCGCCGCCATCTCCTCGGCGCTCGGCTCGCAGAGGAGCCCGCTGCGCCACTCGTCGATCAGGTCGGCGGGCCCGCCGGCGCGGACCGCGACGACCGGGACGCCGCTGGCCTGCGCCTCGACGACGACCTGACCGTACGTGTCAGTCGTGGACGGGAACAGGAAGGCGTCGGCGTCGGCGTAGGCCTGCGCGAGATCGTCGCCCCGCAGCCAGCCGCGGAACACGGCGGCGTCGCCGAGCCGCTCGCGCAGCCGGCCCTCCTCGGGCCCGCCGCCCGCGAGGACGAGCCGCAGGCGGGGTTCGCGGGCGCGCGCGACGAGGAAGGCATCGGCGAGCAGGTCCATCCCTTTCTCGCGCGTCTGCCTGCCCGCGTAGAGGACGCTGATCCGACCGTCGGCGGGGTCCCGCCGACGTCGGTCGGGTGAGAACCGCGAGATGTCGACTCCGCGCACCCAGCGGGCGACGCGGGCGGCCGGGACGCCGAGATCGGCGAGTGAGCCGTCGGCCGCCGAGCTCGGGGAGAGCACCATCCCGCACTCGCGGTAGAAGAGGGCGAGGGCGAGGCCGGCGACGCTGGCGAGCGAGTCGCTGCCGCTGCGCACCCGGGCGTAGGAGACGAACTCCGTGTGGTGGCTGGCGAGCAGGGGGAGCCCGGCAATCCGCGCGGTCAGCGCCGCGGCGATCCCCGCCGGGCCCGGGGTCGCGACGTGGATCAGGTCGAACCGCCCCTCCGCGATCATCTCGAGGAAGGCGGGCAGCGAGGGGACGCCGAGCCGGAGTCCCTCCTCGAACGGCACCGCGAGCTCGGCGGCGGCGGGCAGCCGGAGGTCGACGCCGCGGTCGGTGCCGATGACCTCGACCTCGAAGCCGGGGACACCGAGCTCGCGGATCCGCTCGATCGTGTGGCTGACGCCGTGCGGCGCGTCGACCCCGTCGACGACCAGCGCGACCCGCCGCGGCTCGCCCACCCGGGCGTTGATGCGGCGGCGCTCGTTGGCGAGGAACGTTGCCGAGGGCAGGTAGGGCACGACCGGCATGCACGCGCCGAACAGCTCGGTGAGCACGGCGCTTGAGGGATCGGAGCTGGCGAGCTCCGCGTTCGCCAGCTCCGTCACCGCCCGCAGCCTGCCGTCGTGAGTCGTGCGGGCGCGGCGGAAGAGGTCGCGGTGGCTGAAGTCGTCTGCCTGCATCAGCTCGATCAGCTCCCGGCCCGCCGGCAGGCCGACCGAGTCCAGCCAGGCGTTGAGCAGGGCGGCCGCGTCCTCGGCGGTGAAGTCGCTCGTCTCGGCTCCCTCCCGCTCGGCGCCCTGGCCGACGATCCGCTGGATCAGTCGCAGCACGGCGTCGGGAGCCGGGGCGCCGGCGTCGGGCTGCGCGAGCAGGCTCCGCGTGGCGAGGGCGATCGCGGCGTGCGCCCACTTCGCCGCGCTGCCCTGGGCGCCCGCCGCCTCGGCGCGGCCGGAGCGGATCATCGCGAGGAACTCGGCCGGGCTCGCGGCCCGCGGCGTCTCCGTGAAGGTGCGGCCGATGTCGACGCCGGCATGGTCGTCCGAGCCGCCGATCCCGGTGCCTCCCCGGGTGTCCACGTAGATCGCCGCCGGCTGGTTCAGCTCATGCGCCCGGGAGCCGTTGCGGACCTCCCAGACGCCGAACAGCTCTGCCAGCCGCCGCCGGTGCCGCTGCTCGAGCGGCGCCGCGACGGCGTAGAAGGGATGGGCGAGCGCGCATGCGATCTCGTTGTCGTGCAGGTACTCGGCGCACTCCTCGAGGTCCGACGAGTGCTCCTGGAGCCACTCGTGGTCCTCGGGAGTCAACCCGAAGCAGAGCACGTGCACGGCCTGCGGCTCGCCGCGGAAGGAGACCGTCAGCTCCTCCGAGACGAAGACGTCGGGGCGGTCGGCGATCTCCATGACCCCGTCGATCGTGTCGTGATCGGTGATCGTCACGAAGTCCATGCCGCGACGCTTCGCCAGCTCGTAGACCTCCTCCGGCGGCGTCGCGCACTCCGGCAGCCCGGCACTGCGCTGGATCCCGAGTCGCGACAGCTGCGAGGCGGTCGAGTGGCAGTGCATGTCGGCGCGGCTCGTGGCGCCTTCGGCGGGGGTCATCGATGCTCCCTCTGTTGAACCATTCGTTCGAGTGGAGCATCGGGCCTCGGCGGGCCGCGGAGGTGAACCCCCTGCAAACGCGCGGTGAAAGGGTGGTGAACGCGCGCGTAGCGGCGAGCTCAGCGAGCGCTGGGGTCGCTCGCGCCAACATGTTGGCGGCAAAGACCCCAGCGGGAGTCGATGACCGCCCTACCCCGACTCCCGCTCGGCCTCGGCCAGCTCCGCCGCCGCCGCCGCCGCGCGCTCCTCGGCCTTCCGGCGGAGCTGTTCGGCCTCCTCCAGCGCCCGGCGGGCGCGGTCGGCGCGCTCGGCGATCCGCCGCTGCTCCTCGGCCCGCTCGAGCTCGCGGTCAGCCGCCCGGTCGAGCGCCTTCCAGACGCCCTTCTCCTCAGTCTCGCGCCAGAGGGCGACGAACCGCTCGAAGAGCAGGTCGCGGCGGGCGTTGAGGTAGACCTCGAGCACCTCGAACCCGCGGTAGGTGGTGCGGTGCGGGGCGCGGGAGGCGAGCTTCGGATCGAGATCCTCGGCGCTGCCGGCCCGGGCGCGAACGGTTGCCGCGTCCTCGTCCCGCAGCTCCGCCCGGTGCTCGGCGAGCCGCGGCAGCATCACGTCGGCGTCGTGCACCTCGCCGAGCAGGTCCTGGATGTCCTTGGCGCGCTTGCGGGCGGCGGCGCCGGCGCGGCCGAAGCAGAAGCCGGTCGCCTCGAGGACGTAGCGCAGGCGCTTGGCGGCGATCCGCATGTCGTGCTGGACGACGTCCTCGCCGGGGTCGAGCGCCTTCGGAGTGAACGACCGCAGCTCGGCCAGCCGCACCTTGACCATGCGCGCGGCGTTCTCGCCCAGCATCGTGCCCGGGTCCAGTCCCTTGACCTTGCGGGCCTTCACGCCTCCGCCTCCTGCTCCTCGGCTTCCTCCGCGCCGGCCTCCGCGGCCTCCTCGCGCGCGGCGGCAGCGAGGGAGAACACCGACGCCTCGAGCGCCTCGAGCCGGCCCGGCTCGACGAACGGCATCAGCTCCTCGTTCGCCTGCAGCTGCTCGGCGCGGAAGCGATCGGCCAGCGAGCGGATGCCGGGGCGATCCGGGGCCGGCATCGCCGCGGCGAACGACTCGAGCGCGTCGACCGCGACGTCGCGGTCGCGGCGCTCGCCGAGCGCGTCGGCGAGGGCCTTGATCTCGTTCAGCGTCCGCCGCCCCTCCGCCTTCGGGAAGCACGGGCGGAAGATCTCGATCGCGGCCCGCAGGCGGCGCGTCGCGACGCGCATCGAGTGGACGCGCTCGATGTCGGACGTGTCGAGGACGTTCTCGGAGTGGTCGATCAGCTCCTGGCAACGGACCTCGAGAACGCGCGCCGCCACCTCGCCGTAGGGGAGGTCGGTCGACAGCCCCGGGATCTCACGCGCCTTCGCCACGGCCAGCGAGGATATGCCGCGGCGAGCCTCAGGCGGCCGCGGACTGGCCCTGCGGGTCGGTCAGCAGCTCGAGGATGACGCCCTCGCGCAGGCCACCCTTGCCGATCTGGAGCGGCTGGCCGAGGAGCTGGGAGAACTGCTCGAGCAACAGCACGCCCGACGGGAGCACCTCGACGCGCCGGGTGTCGAGCTCGTACCGCTTGGCCACCTCGGCCGCCGGGTCGCTCGTCAGCACGCGGATCCCCCGCTCCAGCGTCTCGTACTCGAGGACCGAGCCGACGAGGCGGCGCAGCGACGTCGCGCTGCCGCCGACCGCCACCGCCTGTTCCGGGCGGTCGATCTCGACGCCGGCGAAGCGGTCGCCGATCTCGTCGCGGAGCCTGCGGATCTCGGCCGGGCCCGGCGGGTCGCCGCTGAGGAACTCCTCGGCGAGCGCGCCCGAGCCGACCTTGAACGAGTGCACCTCGCGCACGCCGCCCTCGAGCGTCCCGAGGATCACCTCGGAGGAGCCGCCGCCGACGTCGACGACCGCGATCTCACCCTCGACCGGGTGCCCGAGCGCCTTCGTCGCGCCGATGAAGGCCAGCCTGCCCTCCTCCTCGTCGCTGAGGACGTCGACGGGGAACCCGGCCGCCTCGGCGATCGCCTCGGCGACCTCGTCGCGGTTCGGCGCCTCGCGCACCGCCGCGGTCGCGACGATCCGGATCGCCTCGGCGCCGAGCTCCTGCGAGAGCCGGACCTGGGTCGCGACGACGTCGCCGACCTCGGCGACCTTGTCCTTCGTGATCGCGCCGTCCTTCTTGCGCAGGCCCTTGTTGATGCGCGTGTAGGCGCGCTGCTCCATCACCTTGCGCAGCTGCCCGTCCTCGGGCTCGGCGACGAGCACGCGCGTCGTGTTCGAGCCGATGTCGATCGCCGCGCAGAGCATGTGCCGAAGGCCGATCATCCCAGAGGCGCGGGCGGCCGACGGGCGCGGCGCCGGAGTGCGCGTCGAGCGAAGCGCTACTGCCATCGGGCGATCATCGCGCCGTCCGCGGCGGAAGTGGTTGGCGATATGTGAACGCGCGAAGGCGGTTTGGGCGACTTTCCAGGACTTTCACCCGGCGTTCACGCCGCCTTCACTCCCCGCCCGCGACACCCGGCGATGCTCGGCGCGATGGCAGCTCACGCCGCGCTCCGGTCCCGCCTCGGGCCCGCCCTCCCACCCGAGTGGTGGCCCGCACCGCCGGCGCTGAAGGAGATGGAGGCATCCGGCTTCGCCTGGGTTCAGCTCCACTGCCCGCCGACGTCGGTGCTGGCGAACCCGCGCAGCTGCATCGCCCACGCCCGCGCCGCCGGGGACGCCCTGGCCGAGACCGGGCTGCGCGCCGTCGTGCACGGCCCGGCCGGGTCCTGGGCGGGCGAGCCGGCCGCCGACCGCGCGCTCGAGGGAGCGATCTCCTACGCGTCGGAGTGCGGCGCCGAGGCCCTCGTCCTCCACGCCCGCGACTTCGGCGACGGCCGCGGCGCGGAGGACCGGGCGCTGGCGGAGACGCGCTCGCTCGCCGCGCTGGCGGCGCTCGCCGAGCGGCTGGGAATCGCCCTCGCGCTGGAGAACCTCGCACCGACCTACCCCGGGCCCGAGCCGATCGCCGCCAACCCGCTGGCGATCCGCTCGCTCGTCCGCCGCATCGGCTCCCCCGCCCTCGGGATCTGCCTTGACGTCGGCCACGCGAACGTGATCGCCGGCCTGCGCCGGACGTCCCTGAGCCGGATGATCGAGCCGGTCCTCGACCTGACGATCCTCTTCCACCTGCACGACAACCTCGGTGCCCGCTGGCAGCCGGACCACCGTCCCGAGATCGAGCCGCTGCGCTTCGACCTGCACCTCGCCCCGGGGCGGGGCACCCTCCCCTTCGAGGAGATCGCTCCCTCCCTGCGCAGTCATCACGCACCGATCCTGCTCGAGGTGCATCCGCCCCGCTCCGCGCCCGCCGAGCTCCTCGACGAGGCGCTGCTCGCGCTCGGCGCGGCCGGCGAGCGGGCACCGGCGCTCTGACGATTCCGGCGCCGCGTTGGGGTAGGGTCGTCCCATGGCCTCCGACGACGACCAGCTGTTCGGCCCCGAGCACGTCCGCGTCTACCGCGAGACGGACGGCGAGCGCGGCTACCACTGGTGCGGCACGACGATCCTGCTGCTGACGACGACCGGTCGCAGGTCGGGCGAGGAGCGGACGACGCCGCTGATCCACCGGACCGACGGCGACCGCTGGGTGGTCGTCGCCTCCAAGGGCGGCACTCCGGAGCACCCCGACTGGTTCCAGAACCTCGAGCAGGACCCGGAGGCGGAGATCCAGGTCAAGGCGGAGCGGATCCCGGTCCGTGCCACGGTCGCCGAGGGCGACGAGCGCGAGCGTCTCTGGAAGCTGATGACCGAGGTCTGGCCCGACTACGACGAGTACCAGGCGAAGACCGACCGGACGATCCCGGTCGTGCTGCTCGAGCGCCGCTAAGACGATCGTCCACGAACCGGTCAACACCAAGACCGGGAAGGTCGAGGACTTCTCCTAGCGGACCCGCCCGGCCGGCGCTCCGGCGTCAGCTGTGCTTGACGACGATCGACTCGAGCGAGTTCGAGGCCGACCGGCAGCAGTCGATCGCCTCCTCGAGGGCGTCGTAGATGTCCTTCCACCGGAGGACGAACATCGGGTCGATCGAGCCGTGGAAGAGGGCGGCGAGGGCGGCGCGGTAGATCCGGTCGCCCTCCTGCTCGAGCGCGCGCACCCGCCCGAGATGCTCCTCGATCCCGTCCAGCCCCTCGAGGTCGTCAAGGGCCGCCGAGAGCTCGCGGCCGCAGTCGCGAAGGACGCCGGCCAGCTCCTGCGCCTGCTCCATCGGGGCGTCGACCCGTTTCATCGCGAGCTGCTCGGAGACCTCCTCGACGTCGTCGACGACGTCGTCGATCGCTCCGGCGAGCGCGTGTATGTCCTCGCGGTCGAACGGAGCGAGCTTCGAGAGCCGGAGCGAGTTGACGATCTTGTGCGTGAGCCGGTCGCCCTCGTGCTCGAGCCGGGTGATCTCGGCGCGGATCCCGCGGTCCTCCGGCCAGCTCCGCAGGAGGTCGTCGAGGAGGACGGCCGCGCCGGCGGCGTTGCGGCCCGCGGCGCGCAGCAGCTCGAAGATCTGGGCCTGCGGCGGCTTGGCGCCGAACGCCTCCCAGCGGCGGCGCGAGAACGGGCGCGAGCGGCCCGCGGCTGCGCGGGGGTCGGCGCCCACTCCGGGTCAGCTCACCGGGGCCTCGGGGTGCGAGGCGTCCTCGAACTCCTGGAAGAGCCCGGTGACGACGAAGGCGACCTGCTCGCCGATGTCGACGGCGTTGTCGCCGATGCGCTCGAGAGCGCGGGCAACGAGCATCATCGTCATCGCCCACTCGCGGCGGTCCTGCTCGTCGCCGATCTCGATCGCGAGGCGGAAGCACTCGCGGTTGAGGTTGTCGACGACGTCGTCGCCGCGGACGAGGTCGCGGGCGAGCTCGATGTCGCGCGATGGCGAAGGCCTGCTTCGCCTGGCTGAGCAGGGCGCGGACCTGCTTGCCCATCGTGATGATGTCGCGCAGCATGCGCTCGTCGAGGGGCGGCTCGTGGCCGGCGAGCGGGATCAGCTTGGCGATGTTCACGCACTGGTCGCCCATCCGCTCGATCGCCTTGATCAGGTGCAGCAGGGCGGCGATCAGGCGCAGGTCGGTGGCGACGGGAGCTTGAGTCGCGAGCAGCGCGAGGATCGACTGGTGCACCTCGAGGTAACGGCCGTCGATCCGGTCGTCGTCGGCGATCACCATCTCGGCGAGCTCGACGTCGCGGTGCTCGATCGCCTCGATCGTCCGGCCCGAGCGTCTCGACGACGAGGTCGAGCCCGCCGAGCGCCAGGCGCTCGAGCTCCGCCAGGTCCTGCTGCGTAGTGGACGCGCACGCGGTCGGGCATCAGCCGACCTTCCCGCTGACGTAGTCCTCGGTCCGGCGGTTCGACGGGTTGGTGAAGATCTTCTCCGTCTCGTCGTACTCGACCAGGCGACCCCAGCGGTTCTGCTCGGTGGCGTCGAGCTCCGTCATCAGGAACGCGGTCGCGGTCCGACACCCGAGCCGCCTGCTGCATGTTGTGGGTGACGATGACGATCGAGTAGTTCGCGCTTCAGCTCCATGCATCAGGTCTTCGATCTTCCCGGTCGAGATCGGGTCCAGGGCCGAGCAGGGCTCGTCCATCAGGATCACGTCGGGCTGCGACCGCGATGCAGCGGGCGATGCAGAGGCGCTGCTGCTGGCCGCCCGACATCCCGAAGCGTTGCGAGTCGAGACGGTCCTTGACCTCGTCCCAGAGCGCCGCGCCGCGCAGCGCCTTCTCGACGATCTCGTCCATGTCGCCCTTCATCCCGAGGATCCGGGGGCCGAAGGCGATGTTGTCGTAGATCGACTTCGGGAACGGGTTCGGCTTCTGGAAGACCATGCCGATCCGCTTGCGGACCTCGACCGGGTCGACCTTCGGCCCGTAGAGGTCCTCGCCGTGGTAGAGGAGCTCGCCCTCGACCCTGGCGCTGGGGATCAGGTCGTTCATCCGGTTCATGCAGCGGATCAGCGTGCTCTTGCCGCACCCCGAAGGACCGATGAGCGCGGTGATCTCGCCCTTGTGGATGTCCATCGAGACGTCCTTGACGGCGAGGTTGCTCGCCGTAGGAGACGTGGACCCCCCTCAGCTCGAAGACCTTCTCCTTGCTCGACGACGGTCCCGGGTGCTGGAAGTTATTCGGCTCCAGCGCGATCTCAGGCTCGCCGGCCCTGGCGCGCATGCCCGATCCGGCCTGATCCCCGATTCGCTCCTCAGTCAAGTTCGTCTCCACTTCTGCTCCTACCAGCGTTGCTCGTAACGGTTCCGCAGGCAGATCGCGAACGAGTTCATCGCTATCAGCAGCGCGATCAGGACGATGATCCCGGCGGCCGCGAGGACCCGGAACTCGTCCTGGGGCTGCTTGATCCAGTTGAAGATCACCAGTGGCAGCGCCGTGAAGCTGCTGAACGGTCCGCTCGGATCGGATGTGAGGAAGGTGGCCGCGCCCAGCGGCAAGAGGGGCGCGGTCTCGCCGATCGCCCGCGAGATCGCGAGGATGACCCCGGTCGCTATGCCGGGGATCGCCGCGGGCAGGACCTGGCGTCGCGATCGTCTGCCACTCGGTCGCACCCAGCGCAAGCGACCCCTCGCGGATCGACGGCGGGATCGCGCGGATCGCCTCACGCGCGACGAGGATGACGATCGGCAGCACCAGCAGCGTCAGCGTGATCGAAGCCGTCAGGATGACGAAGCCGAGGTCGAGCGGGCCGCGGACGATGAAGGCCAGGCCGAGCAGGCCGTAGATGATCGACGGCACCGCGGCGAGGTTCTGGATGTTCACCTCGATCAGGCGGTGCCAGCCAGCCCTCCTTGTTCGCGTACTCCTCGAGGTAGACGGCGGCACCGATCCCGATCGGGACGATGAGCAGGATCACGAACGCCATGATCCAAAGGGTTCCGATCAGCGCCGACTTGAGCCCGGCGTTCGCGGGTAGCGAGGACGTGCCGTTGGTGAGCAGGTCGGCGTTGAGTCGAGGCGCGCCCTTGATCAGCGAGTCGGCGATGAGCCAGCCGAGGCCCGCGAGCGCCAGCGCGATGGCCAGGAACAGGATGGCCGCGAACATCGTGTTGCGGACGATGTCCTTCCGCGGCTGGTCGCTGAGCACGGCGGCGGTGACGCCGCGCGCCCCCGCGGTCGCGAGCTGCGCTCGACCGCCGCGCGGCTCCCAGCCCCTGGCGCCGCTCATTCGTAGACCTCCCGGTACTTGCGCACGAGCCGGATCGCGAGCATGTTCATGACCAGCGTCATCACGAACAGGAGCAGCGCCGACGGCGAAGATCGTC
Source organism: uncultured Solirubrobacterales bacterium (assembly GCA_963823565.1). GTDB lineage: Bacteria > Actinomycetota > Thermoleophilia > Solirubrobacterales > 70-9 > RHKX01. The sequence goes on from CAWGLR010000001.1 coordinate 888,382, forward strand.
TTGTAGGTGATCGTCCCGGTCGCGATGTCACCGGTGGCCGTCGTCGCGATGAACGCCGTCATCGTCTGCACGGCCTCCGTGGGGTTGAAGGAGAGGTTCGGGGTGTTGCCCGCCGCGAGGAGCACGACCATCGTCTCGCCGATCGCGCGCGAGACGGCGAGGATGATCGAGGCGACGATTCCCGAGAGCGCCGCCGGGAAGACGACCCTGGTTGCGACCTTCATCTTGGTCGCGCCGAGCGCGTAGGCGCCCTCGCGAAGCCCGCCGGGGACTGCGCTCATCGCGTCCTCGGAGATCGAGGCGATGATCGGGACGATCAGCAGGCCGATCGCGAGGCCGCCCGCGAGGACGTTGAAGATGCCGGGACCGTCGCCCAGGAAGCTCGGCCAATGGTCCTGGAGCGCGGGGGTGACCACGGCGAGGGCGAAGAACCCGAATGCGACCGTCGGCACGCCGGCCAGCACCTCGAGGATCGGCTTGACGACCTTTCGCACGCGCCGTGCTCGCGTACTCGCTCAGGTAGATCGCCGACCCGAGGCCGATCGGGATCGCGAACAGCAGCGACCAGAACGTGATGCTCAGCGTTCCGACCACGATCGGCAGCACCCCGAAGGTGGGCGGGGTGAACGTCGGACCCCAGTCGGTCCCGAAGAGGAAGTCGCCGGGCGAGACGTCGCCGAAGAACTGGATCGAGGGGACGATCAGCGAGATGACGATCGCGGTCGTCGTGATGACCGAGACCGCGGCGCAGCCGGCGAGGGCCCAGCGGATGGCCCGCTCGCCGTAGCGCGGACTCGCGGCCTCCAGCCGGGGCTTGTCGAAAGCCGCCGGGCCGGAGGCCGCGATGTCCGTCGCCTGCATGGTCAGGGCTCCTGGCTCGGCCGTTCCTAGCTGCCCTGGACCGTCGACTCGGACGCGCTCAGCTGCTCATCCGTCATCGGGATGAAGCCGACCTGCGGAGCGATGTCGTTGACGTTGTCGACGTAGTACTGCATGAAGGGCTGCAGGGCGGCATTGCTCTTCAGCTCGTCCGTGTTGACGTAGATGTAGAGCGGCTCGGCCGAGCGGCTTGTAGGAGCCGTCCTGGACCGTCTCCTCCGAGGGGGCGACGCAGCCGTCGCCGCCATCGATCTCGGCCGCCTTCAGGTTCCCCGAGTTCTCCTGGAAGTAGGAGAAGCCGAAGTAGCCGATGCCGCCGGGTCGATCCCTCGACGCCGGTGACCGGTCTGGTTGTCGTCCTCGCCGACGTTGTTGTAGTCCTTGGTCTGAACGCCCTCCTCACCGTTGATCGCGTCGGTGAAGTAGTCGAACGTGCCGGAGTCGGTGCCGGGGCCGAAGCGCTCGATGTCCTCGTCCGAAGTCGGCGTCGAGGTCGGTGACGTCGGACCAGCTCGAGACCGGGTCGTCGGGCCGCCAGATCTCGTTGAGCTGATCGACCGTCAGGCACGTGACCGGGTTCTCGTTGTTGAGGACGACGGTCAGGGCGTCGTTGGCGACCTGGACCTCCTCGTAGTTGACTCCGCCCTTCTTGCAGAGCGGCCTCCTCCTCGGGCTCGATCGGCCGCGAGGCGTCGTTCATGATCGGTCTCGCCGGCGCAGAACTTCTCGAAACCGCCGCCGGTGCCGGACTCGCCGACAGTGATGTCGACGTCCGGGTTCTCGTCGTTGAACTGCTCGGCGACCGCCGTCGGTCAGCGGGCCGACGGTGCTCGAGCCGTCGATGCGGAGCGAGCCGGAGAGGCCGCTCGGCGTCGACGAATCACCGCCGGTGTCGCTGTCGCCGTCGTCGTCGCCGCAGGCGGCGACGCCGAGGGCGAGCAGGCCCGCACTCGCGGCGAGTGCAAAGAACTTGCGTGGGTTCACTGAGGGTGACTCCTTGTCTGGTGGACGATAAGCACCGGTCGGGAGTCGCGTTATCGCGAGCTATTGCCGCCGGCGATTGGAGCGTCCCAGCACGTCACACGACACCTTGTTACGGCGCTGTTCACCCGTTGTGAAAAGGATGTGAACCGGCCCCTCAGGACGGGTCCGTTACGCCCGGTTTACGACTTCGTAACGGCTTTCCCCGGTGGCCGGGGCAGCATCGGGGCCATGCACCAAGCGGGCCTCGGGCCCTCCGACGCGGGGCCCGGCTACGACGACGGACGGCTACAGGTCAGGCCGCGTGACTATGTCGCGCTCGCCGACGGCGCGGTGCTGAAGCTGACCCCGCGCCAGCTCGCGCTGCTCGCCGAGCTCGCCCGCGAGCCGAACCGCGTCCGGACGCGGGACGAGCTGCTCGAGGTGGTCTGGGAGGCCGAGCCGAGCTCGGGCACGCGGGTCGTCGACGTCGCGATCGCGCACCTACGGGCCCGGCTGGCGGAGGCGCTTCCCGACCGCGCCTACATCCACACGCATCCGCGGATCGGCTATCGCTTCGCGCCGGAGCCGGGCGCCGCCGAGGCGCCGACCGTCGCGCCGGCTAGCGCGCCGGAGTCGCCGCGGCGGCCGCCGCCGGCTCCACGCTGACCTCGGGCTCCTCGGCTGCCGCGGCGGGAGCTTCCGGCTCGCCCTCGACCGGCTCGGCCTGGAACCGGTAGCCGATGCCGAAGTGGGTGTGGATGTAGGTCCACCCCGGCGAGTGCTTCTGGATCTTGGCGCGCAGCTTGCGGACGAAGACGTCGACGGAGCGATCGCCGTGCGCCATCTCGTAGCCCCAGACGCGGCGATAGATCTCGCCGCGCTCGATCACGGTCCCCTCGGAGTCGGCGAGGGTGCGCACGAGCTCGAACTCGCGGCGGGTGAGATCGACGCTGCGGCCGGAGACGAAGGCCTGGAACTGGTCGGGGCGGATCTCGAGCTCGCCGAGCACGAGCGGGCCGCGCTCGCCCTCGCCGCTGGCGCGGCGCCGGCGGCGGACGACGGCCTCGATCCGGGCCATCACCTCCTCCGGGTGGCAGGGCTTGGAGATCCAGTCGTCGGCGCCGAGGCGCAGTCCCCGAACTCGCTGGGCGACGGTGGACTCGTTGCCGCTGACGATCACTCCGAGGCCGGGCATCAGGCCGCAGACGCGCTCGAGGAACGGCCATGCGTCCTCGGCCGGGAGTGCGCTGAGGTCGACCAGGAGCGCGTTGATCTTCATCGCGACGAGCTCCTCGGCCGGCACCGCGCCGCCGAGCGCGCGGTACTGCCAGCCGGCGGCGTCCAGGCGCTTGCCGAGCACCGTGAGGAAGCCGCTGTCACGGTCGATGATCGCGACGCGAAGGTTTGCGTTGGGTCCGCTCATGTCGTGGGAGGCCGCGGAAGGTGAATGCGACCTGAGCGGATCGTAGCGCCCGCCGGTCCTCCGAAACCGGCATCGAACGCCCGGTCACAGGATTTTCACAAGCCCGTTGCGGGATGTTCACGGCGCCCCCGGGGGGTGCATTCAGAGTGCCATCACCGCGAGTGAGAGGTGCTCAGCTCGTGTGAAGCGGATCTGACCCTCCTCCTGCCCCCGGGTCAGGTCTTGCGAGCCGGCTCGACAGCCTTCGGCGTCAGCCGGCTCGCGTCGTTTCGGGGCGTTAGGAGATCGCGCCGCTCGCGGCGAGCGCCAGGACCAGGATCCCGAGCGGGATCCGGTAGGCGACGAAGACGTTGAGGGAGTGGCGGGCGAGGTAGCGCAGCAGCCAGGCGATCGCGACGTAGCCGCTGACGAAGGAGACGACCGTGGCGACGATCGTCGGCCCGGCCGCGGCCCCTCCCTCGCCGCCGATGTCCTTGAGCTCGTAGAGGCCGCTGAGGACCACGGCGGGGACCGACAGCAGGAACGAGTAGCGAGCCGCGGCGGCGCGGTCGAAGTTGCGAAACAGGCCGGCCGAGATCGTCGCGCCGGAGCGCGAGACGCCGGGGATCAGCGCCAGGGCCTGAGCGAAGCCGATGAAGATCCCGTCGCGCCCGTTCATCTCGGTGATCTCGCGGTCGCGCTTGCCGGCCCGCTCGGCGAGCAGCATCACGAACGAGAAGACGATCAGCATCGTCCCGATCAGGTAGAGGCTGCGCGCGCCGGACTCGATCTGATCGCTGAAGAGGACTCCGAAGATCGAGATCGGGATCGTGCCGAGGACGATGAACCAGCCGAGGTTCGCCTCGATGCTGCGCTCCCGGAACGGCACCCTGAGCTCCCGCACCCAGGCGACCGCGATCCGCCAGAGGTCGCGGCGGAAGTAGAGGAGGACGGCGGCCATCGTGCCGAGCTGGATCACCGCGGTGAAGGCAGCCCCGGGGTCGTCCCAGCCGAGCAGCGCCGGGACGATGCGGAGGTGGCCGCTCGACGAGATCGGCAGGAACTCGGTCAGGCCCTGGACGAGGCCCAGGACCAGTGCTTCGAGCGCCGACATCCGCGCGGCATCCTAGATGACCGTTTCCGTCGCCCAGCGGGCTCCGGGCCGGGATCGATCGTCCCCGGGGCTCCGGTAGAGTCCGCGCCCGTGAACGGAGCCCCCCGCCTCCGGGCCAGAATCGCGCTCATCGTCTCGCTGACGATCGTCGCCGCGCTCGCGGCGGCGCCCGCGGCGCTGGCCGCCGACGGCGAGGGCCTGGCGGGGCGCACGACCGACAAGGGCGTGACCTTCTTCTGCTTCGGCGTGATCGCGCTGTTCATCATGCTGCCGATCGTCCTCTCGCTCATCCAGGCGCGCCTCGACGGCCGCAAGGAACGGATGCGCGAGCAGCTCGATCGCGTTCGCCGCCCCTGAATCCGCTGCAAATCGCGATCTTGCAAGCGTGACGGACGCACGCTTGCGCTCCGCAGCGGCGGGTATGTTAGTTCCGCTTACGAGTTCCTAACGTATTCAAAGGAATTCGCCCGGCCGCCGCGAAACGAGGCCCTCCACGGCCGCCCGGCGGCCCACCGTCATGCGACCGACGTCCCGACATCGCCTCGCCCGTCTGCCCGCGCGCCTCGCGCTGGCGTCGGCGCTCGTGCTGCCCGCTTCCGCGATCGCAGCCCCCTCCGTCGGCGACCCAGGCGCGGCCGCCGCCGACCGTGGCGGCGCCGAGACCTCGCCCGCCGAGGGGATCGCGCTCGTGACCGGCCTCGGCGCCGGCCTCGCGACCGACCCGCCCGAGGGCCCCTACGTTCCGGTGGCGGCCCCGGTGGACTACGGCACCGCGATCAACACCTTCGGCGGCGGCGGCATGCGCCCCCACGAGGGCCAGGACATGTTCGCCCCCGAGGGCACCGAGCTCATCTCCCCCGTCGCGACCACGGTCCTCGAGGCCGGCAGCGACGGCGGCCGCGGCAACTGGGCCGCGCTCTACGACGCCGAGGCGGACCGCACCCTCGTCTACATGCACATGCTCGAGCCCGCCGGGGTGCAGGCGGGCCAGCGGCTCGCCGCCGGCGAGCGCGTCGGCCTGCTCGGCTGCACCGGCTCCTGCGACGGCGCCCACCTCCACTTCGAGATCCGCGACGGCCGCAGCCCTTACGGCAAGCCGAGCGACCCGCTGCCCGAGCTCGAGGACTGGCAGCAGGCGCCGCAGGGCTGATCCCCACGCATACGATGCGCGGGTGAGCCGGACCAGCTACGAGCTTCGCGGCTCGACCGCCCTGCTGACGATCGAGCGCCCCGAGCGCCGGAACGCCGTCGACGCCGAGACGGCGGCCGAGCTGCTCGAGGGACTCCGCCGCTTCGAGGCCGACGACGACGCCCGCGTGATGGTGCTGAGCGGCGCCGGCGGCGTCGCCTTCTGCGCCGGCGCCGACCTCAAGGCCCTCGCCGAGGCCGGCCCGAACGTGCCCGCCGAGACCGTCCGCCAGGTCGCCGAGCGGCCGGAGGGCCCGATGGGCTTCACCCGCCTCACCGCGAGCAAGCCGACGATCGCCGCGATCAGCGGCTGGTGCCTCGCCGGCGGGCTCGAGCTCGCCCTCTGGTGCGACCTGCGGATCGCGACGCGGGACTCCAAGCTCGGCTACCCCGAGCGGCGCTGGGGCGTGCCGCTGATCGACGGCGGCACCCTGCGGCTGCCCCGCATCGTCGGGCTCGGCCGCGCCCTCGACCTGATCCTCACCGGCCGCATCGTCGAGACCGAGGAGGCGCTCGACTGGGGCCTGCTCACCGAGATCGTCGCCGAGGGAGAGCACCTCGCCCGCGCGATCGAGATCGCCGAGGGCCTCGCCCGCTTCCCCCAGGAGACGATGCTCTCCGACCGCCGCTCGGCGATCGAGGGCTCCACCCTCCCCCTGGCCGAGAGCCTCGAATACGAGGCGCGCCTCGGCATCGAGTCGGTCGAGGTCGGCCTCCGCGGCGCCGCCCGGTTCGCCGGCGGCGAGGGCCGGGGCGGCGAGGGCGCGGGGGTCTGAGCAGTCCGCAACGAGGGGTGGCGGGGTCTCTGAGTCCAACATGATGGACCGAAAGACCCGGCGATGGGAACGCCGTTTCGAGGAAAAGCGGTGACCGGCGCGGTAGCCCCCAACCTCTCGTTTGCGGATAAGGGACTCATAGGGTCCGAAATCTGCGAGCGAGCCCCAGTCCCCCCTCCCCGGCCGCCGCGCCAGTAGACAAGTGACGCGCTAGATCCGGAATTCGCGCATCAGGCGCTTCTCGGTCTCGCCCTCGACCGAGGCGATCACCTCGATGTGGCCCTCCAGGGGGGTGCCGCGGATCTTGGTCGCGAGGAGGTCGTCGACCTGGAAGATGCCGGCGGAGTTGTTCATCTTGATCTCGACGCGGATCGGGCGGTCGGTGCCGCGCTCGATGTTGACGTCGTCGATGGCGGCGGCGGAGATCTGGTGGATGCCGATCTCGCCGCGCTCGACGGGGAGGCGGGAACGGCCCTGGGCCATGTCGAGGGCGTCGGCGACGCGGACGACGCCGGCCTCGAGCGTGTAGGGCTCGCCGCGGCGGCGGTGGCCGATGATGCAGTGCAGGGACTCGGAGACGACGACGGTGAGCTCGGGCTCCTCGTAGACGCCGTCGAGCAGCTCGCGCAGCTTCCGCTCGGCGAGGAAGAGGCTGTAGGACTCGTGGTCGGCCCGGTGGATCGACATGCCGGTGTCGTGGAGCAGGGCGCCGGCAGCGACCACGACCTCGGCGTCGCGGTCGCGCATGCCGTGGTCGCGGACCATCGCCGGCTCGATTCCGGCGCGCTCGGCCAGCCGGAGGATCCGCAGGGCGATGTTGGCGACGATCTGGATGTGGACCCAGGAGTGGTCGGACATGCCGAGCCGCTCGGAGACGACCTGCTGCATGTGCCACCAAGCGAGGACCTGGGGATCGTTGGCGGCGCGGTCGATCAGCCGCTCGAGCCGGCGGTTGCCGCGAGTCGGGACGCCGAGCCGCACCTCGGCGAGCCGCTCCCGCAGGGAGCCGGCACGCTCGTCAGCTGCCTCGTCCGCGGCCACGGCCGCAGTCTCCCACGCGCGGCCGTCAGTGGACCGGCGACACGAGCAGGATCAGCTGCGGCCAGACGGTCAGCTCCAGGAGCGCGGAGACGATCAGCATCGGCAGGGCGATCGCGACGGTGACGAACGTCGCCGCCAGCAGCTCGTTCCACTCATCCCGTCGCGAGGCGATCAGCCACGCGGCGAGCGGGAGGAAGACCGCGGTCAGCTCCAGCAGCGCGTGCGGGAGGACGGTGAGGACCAGCACGCCCGTCGAGATGTCGTACTGGTGGGCGATCTGCGCCGCGAGCTGGGAGAGGTAGTAGACCTGAGTCAGCAGCGAGAAGCAGGTGACGAGGACGACCCAGCCGATCGCCACCGGGCCGGCGCGCTCGTGGACGACGCGGGAGAACCCGGTCTTCGTCTCGGCGACCAGCGGCATCGAGCTGCCGGCCATGAAGCCGGCGACGCAGGCGAAGGCGTGCAGCGCGAGCACGAGCAGGTTGCGCAGGTAGATGTGGGCGAAGTCGCCGAAGTCGGGTTCGACGTCGATCCCCGGCAGCCAGTACCCCGTGACGTCCACCGGGACGAGCAGCGAGACGACCCAGACGGCGGCGAGCAACGCGACCGCGATCGCGAAGGCCCCGGCGAGCCACGGCCCGAGGACCGACCCGGGCTCTCTGCGCCACCGGTCGATCGTCGCGCGCGTGTCGCGCATCCCGCGCAGCAGCGCGAACGTCTCACCCGCTGCTGCGCGCCCGTCCACCTCATGGCTATCGGCGCGCCCGGCGCCGGCTTTGAGCCGGCCCGGACGCGCGAAGGCCGCCCGGAGGCGGCCTTCGCGTCGTCGTCAGCCGTGGCGGCGGGTCAGCTGCCGCAGACGGGCCACGGGCTGCTGCCGGCCTGCGAGTAGAGCAGCGCCGCGCGGTAATCCTGCTCGGCCTCTGGGGCCGCGGCAGGGTCGCCGCTTCCGCCGACGCTCGCCCAGGTGCCCATGTCGAACTGGTACTTGCCGCGGTAGGTGCCGCTGGCGTCGACCGCGGTGGGGTCGCCGCCGGACTCGCACACGGCGATCGAGTCGAGGGTCGCCTGGTCGACGCCGACCGACTCCGGCGTCCCGTAGGCGGTGCGCTGCTCCTGCTTCCTCTCGCGCACCTTGCGCTCCTCGGCCGCGCGGCTCGCCTTCTCGCCGGTGACGCCGGCGCGGAGGATGAACGACTCGGCGTGGAGCTCGCTCGGGGCCGCGGCCTCGCGCTTGACGAGGTTGCGCTTCGGCTCGATGTCGAGGCGCTTGGCCTCCTCGTAGGCGCTGCGGTAGCGCTGACGCGTCTCGGGAACCTCGACGGAGGCCTCGAGCATGGTCTTGGCGACCGGCCTCTGATCGCGGGCATCGGCCCCGCGGGCCGTGTCGGCCGAACCCGCCGCGATCGAGGTCGCGCCGCCGCCGCCGATGGTCGCGGCGATCGCCAGCGCGGCGATCGCCTTGCGCCGGGGTCGGGCCTTCTCAGTTGTCTCGTTCGTCTTCGTGGGCACCTGGTCCACCTCCATCCGTGGGCCGCAGTGCGCCGCCGGGCGCGCCGGACGGCAGACGCCTCAGGGGCGCGGCGATGAATCGCCGCGGCGGGGTGCTTGGGCTCGGGCGGTAGCGTTCGCGGCACCTGGCCGCGCAACCCGAGTCGGTTGACTTGACAAACGATCCCGGTCCTGGGGCGCATTATGTGTGCGTCCGCTCACACAGGCAACACATCGTTCATACACTGGAAATGCCTGCAAATTGCAGCCACAGAAGCCGCCGCTGAGGATCATCGAGACCCCGCACCCGGGTCAGGCGGACCTCGGCACCGGCGTCTCCGCGGCGATCATGCGACGGGTGGCCCGGGGCGAGCTTCCCGCCACCGCCCGGCTCCACCGGACGGCCCCGATCCTCGCCTTCGGGCGGCTCGACAAGCTACGGCCGGGCTACCGCCGGGCGGTGGCGATCGCCCGCGAGCGCGGCTACGAGCCGATCGAGCGTCTCGCGGGCGGGCGCGCCGCCGTCTTCCACGAGGGCACGCTCTCGTTCTCGCTCTCGACCCGGGAGCCGGGGGCCTACGCCGGGACCCGCCCGCGATTCGAGGCGATGGCGAACCTTCTCGCCGATGCCCTGAGCCGGCTCGGGATCGACGGGCGCGTCGGCGAGGTGCCCGGCGAGTACTGCCCGGGTGAGTTCAGCGTCAACGCGGCGGGGCGGGTGAAGATCGCGGGGATCGGCCAGCGGGTGATCACCGGCGGCGCCCACCTCGGCAGCGTCACCGTGATCCGCGGCGCCAGCCGGATTCGCGACGTCCTCATCCCGGTCTACGAGGCGCTCGAGATCGACTGGGACCCGGCGACGACGGGCAGCGTCGCCGCCGAGCTCGGCGAGGAGGACGGGACCCTCCCCCTCGACCGCGACGACCCGCTGCTCGACCGCGCCGCCGCGATGATCCGCGCCGCGCTCGGCGAGCGCTACGAGCTCGCCGAGGCCGAGCTCGACGAGCGCACGCGGCGCTGGGCCGAGGAGCTGCGCGGCGACCACGCTGCCGCACCCTGAGCGATATAAGGGGCTGCGATGGCCGGCATCGGCACCTTCATCTCCGCCGGCCGCTCCCTCGATGCGGCGGTCGGGCGGGTCGCGCTCGCCGAGTCCCTCGGCTACGACTCGACCTACGTCACCCACATCGCCGGCCGCGACTCGCTCACCGTCCTCGCCGCCTACGCCGCGCGGACGGAACGGATCAGGCTCGGGACCGGCGTGCTGCCGATCTACTCGCGGACGCCGGTCGCCACCGCGCAGACGGCCGCGACTATCGACGAGATCTCCGGCGGGCGAATGGTCCTCGGCATCGGCGTCTCCCATCGGCTGACCGTCGAGGCCTGGTACGGGCAGGAGATCGGCAAGCCGGTGGCCGAGATGCGGGAGTACGCGACCGCGGTGCGCGCGATGTTCCGCGGCGAGGACCCCGCCGCCGCGACCGGCGAGGGCGAGAAGCGCTGGCCGACGTCCTTCCGATTCATGGGCTACGGCGTCCGCCCCGACCTGCCGATCTACATCGCCGCCCTCTCGCCCAACATGCTCCGGCTGGCGGGCGAGATCGCCGACGGCGTGATGCTCTGGCTCTGCGACCCGCCCTACGTGCGCGACGTCGTCCTGCCCGAGGTCGCCAAGGGCCGCGAACGAGCCGGCAAGACGGTGGACGGATTCGACGTCGTGCCCGCGGTGCCGGCCGCGGTCACTTCCGACCGGGCGAAGACGCTGGACCGCGTGCGCGGCGACCTCGTCACCTACCTCTCGCTCCCCTTCTACCGGTCGATGCTCGAGCGCTCGGGATTCGAGGGCGAGCTGGCCGGCTTCGACGCCGGCATGGCCGCCGGCGACGCCGAGCGCGCGAAGGCGGCGATGAGCGAGGACATGCTGCGCTCGCTGGGCGGGTTCGGCGATGCCGGCGACGTCCGCGACGCGATCCGCCGCTACCTCGACGCCGGCGCCACCTCCCCCGGCATCAGCCCCGTCCCGACGGCCGACTTCGAGGCCACCCTCGAGGCCGGCGCCGAGCTGATCTAGGAACCCGCCGAGCGCGGCAGGCCGTCGACGGCCAGGCGCACGTTCGAGTAGCGCTCCTCGCCGGTCACCTCGCGGCCGAACCAGGGCGGCGGCGCAAAACCGGAGCTCTGCTCGGCCGTGGCGAACTCGACCTCGACCGAGGCGAGGCCCGCGAGCGCGCCGGCGTAGACGTCGAGCTCGTAGACGAAGCCGTCGTCATCGGGGATGAAGTGACGGCGCTTGTCGATCCGCCGCCCGGCGGTCAGCTCCCAGAGTTCCTCGAACGTCGCCGCGTCGATCTCGAGCTCCACCTCCGCCCTGACCTCACCCGCGCCGCGCTTGACGGTGAGCCGGCACCGCTCGCCGATCTCGCGGACCCGGACCTGGGTGCCCTCGGGGTCGATCGCGACATAGCCCTGGCGAATCCGCTCGCTGCGCTCGGCGCGGCTCGCGGCTGCGGAGGGATCCTCGACGAGGAACCGGCGCTCGATCTCGAGGCTCACCGGCGCCTCACTCGTGCTGCAGAAGCCCGGCGAGCAGGTGCATCAGCGTGGACTGGCCCGACCCGGAGGGACCGACGATCGCGGTCAGCTGGCCGGCGGGGAAGTCGAGTGTGACGCCACGAAGCGCGTCAACGACGGCCTCGCCTTCGCCGTAGCTCAGGTCCTTGCAGGCGACGATCGTTCCCGAGTTCACCGGTGCGCTTGCTTCCATGGCGCCGAGGGTATTGGCTAGGGCGACGAGTTCGCTCCGGAGGTGAGGCGATGCTGAAAAGGATTGGTGAGGCGGGGCGCAGGGTGGCTCCGGTGGACGCGCGACGGCTGCAGTTGCGCGGAGCGGAGCTGCGCGGGCCCGGCCTCTTCGGCCCGACCGCCGCGGCCCCGGTCGCGATCGCGGCGCTCGCGATGGGCGCCGGCGCGATCGGCGCGCTGGCGATCGGCCGGCTCAAGATCGGCCGTGCCAACGTCGAGCGGCTGCGGATCGAGGAGCTCGAGGTCGGCCGGCTGAAGGTCGAGCGGCTCGAGGTCGATCAGGAAGCGGAGGGGCCGCCCGCTTGAAGGCGCCGCCCTCGAAGATCAGCCACGTCGACCTCGTCGTCTCCGACATCGAGCGGAGCCTCCCCTTCTACCTCGACCTGCTCGGCCCGCTCGGCTGGCACATGCACGGCAGGGTGGAGGGTGAGCACGGCCAGACGATCCACTACCTGGGGATCCGGCACCCCGACGGGATGGCCGACCTCGGGCTGCGCGAGGCGATCTCCGAGGCGCACCCGGTTCCCTACGAGCGGCGGGCGGTCGGCCTCGAGCACATCTGCTTCGACGTCCCGTCACGGAAGGTCGTCGACGAGCGAGCGGAGTGGGCGCGCGGGCGCGGCGCCGAGGTCATCTCCGGGCCCGCCGAGTACGAGTACACGCCCGGCTACTACGCGGTGTTCTTCCTCGACCCGGACGGGATGAAGCTGGAGCTCGTCCACCGTCCCGACTTCTGGGAGCATGCGGGCGAATGAGGGTCCTCGCGTTCAGCGACCTCCACCAGGACCTCGACGGGGCGCGCTCGCTCGTCGAGCGCAGCGGCGACTTCGACGTGGTGATCGGCGCCGGCGACTTCGCCTCGGTCCACCGTGGCCTCGAGGAGACGATCGACGCGCTCGCCGCGATCGAGACGCCAACGGTGCTGATTCCCGGCAACAACGAGACCGACGAAGCGCTGCGCGAGGCCGCCGCCGGCTGGAGCGCCGCCACCGTCCTCCACGGCGAGGCGGCGGAGATCGGCGGGGTCGAGTTCTTCGGGCTCGGGGCGGGGATCCCGACGACGCCCTGGGACTGGAGCTTCGACCTCACCGACGAGGAGGCGGCGGAGATGCTGGAGGCGTGTCCGCACGGGGCCGTCCTGGTCGTCCACTCGCCGCCGCAGGGCCACTGCGACAAGAGCTCCGCCGGGGACCACCTCGGCAGCCACGCGATCCTCGATGCGATCGCCCGCCACGAGCCGCCGCTCGCAGTCTGCGGCCATATCCACGAGGCGTGGGGGCAGCGCTCGCGGATCGGCCCGACCGAGATCGCCAACCTCGGGCCCGCCGGCGCCGAATTCGAGCTCTGAGCCGATGACCCACAAGACGCCGAAGCTCCCCAAGAAGGTCTACGAGAAGGAGCTCCAGCGACTCCAGGTCGAGCTCGTGCAGATGGTCGACTGGGTGCAGGACGCGAACGCGCGGGTGGTCGTCGTCTTCGAGGGCCGCGACGCGGCCGGCAAGGGCGGCGTCATCAAGCGGATCACCGAGTTCGTCTCGCCGCGCGTCGTGCGCACGGTCGCGCTGCCGGCGCCGACTGAGCGCGAGCAGTCGCAGTGGTACTTCCAGCGCTACATCGAGCACCTCCCCGCCGGCGGCGACGTCGTCCTCTTCGACCGCTCCTGGTACAACCGAGCCGGCGTCGAGCGGGTGATGGGCTTCTGCACGCCCGACGAGCACCGCCGCTTCCTCCAGCAGGCGCCGACCTTCGAGCGGATGCTCGTCGACGACGGGATCATCCTCATCAAGTACTGGTTCTCGGTCTCCAACGAGGTCCAGCAGGAGCGCTTCGAGGCGCGCATCGACGACCCGCTCAAGACCTGGAAGCTCTCCGACATGGACCTCGCCTCGCGCGAGCTCTGGGTCGACTACTCCCGCGCCAAGGACGAGATGTTCGTCCACACCGACACCCGCGAGGCGCCCTGGTACGTCGTCCCCTCCGACATCAAGCGCAACGCCCGGATCAACTGCATCTCCCACCTCCTCGAGCAGGTTCCCTACAAGAAGACCAAGCCGAGGAAGGTCAAGATCCCGAAGCCGAAGGACGACGGCGGCTACCGCCGCCCGCCCGAGGACCTCTACACCTACGTCCCCGACAGGGCGGCGGAGCTGCAGGGGTAGGGGGCGGCGCCGTCCCGCGCCTGCGTAGCCGGACCGCCGGCATTGGGCAGTGGGGGAGGGGCCGGGCGAACGGCCGGGCTGGCCGTCATTGGCGAGAAACGACACCAGAGGTAGCGAAATTCGCCACTGACTCCGGGCTCCGGCTTCCTTGGCGCGAAACAACTGCGGGACGATCGTTTGGCGCCACTCGGGACCGCATTGAGTGCGGGGCCCCGTAGCGAAGGTGGTGCGGCGCACTCTCCTTCTTCCCCTCCTCGTTGCCCTTCTCCTCGCCGGATGCGGCGACGAACCAGGGGAGGAGTCACGGCGAGAGCCCCCTCCGGTGATCGCCCACCTTCCAGCAGGATGGGACACGGCCGGGCGCGCGCTCACCGGAGTGGTCGTGCCGCATGAGCTGCTGGCGGTCGCCTCCTTCGATCTGAGCCCCCTGCGCGACGAGGTGGCCCTGGGAGCCTGCACCCCTTCGGCCGCGCTCGACCTCCCCGGCGGTCGCCGCGGGGCTCTGGTGATCGTCAGCGAGTACGCGCCCGCGCATCTCGGCGACCGGGCGTTCGCGCGCCTGCCACCCCGGCCACCCCATCTCGACCTGAGCCGCCGCAACCGCCGCAACCACGAATGCATGGGCGAGGGCTACAACCTCCAGTTCCGCGAGCACGGCCGCGCCCTGATCGTTCGCATCTGGATGGATCCCGGCCTGGCTTCCGCGAGAACCCGCCGTCAGGCCCAGCGCCTTGTCGACGGCCTGCGCTTGCCCGCCTAGAGCACCCGCTCGGACTCAGCGGCCTTCGGCATCTCGCTCGTGATCCGCTGCATCGTGCCGAGGAAGCGGTAGAGCTCGGGGTAGACGATCGGCTTGCCGTTGTTGAGGACGGCGACGGAGATCGCGCGCTCGGGATCGGCCCAGGCGAGCATGTTGGTGAAGCCGAGGTGGCCGAAGGCGTGCTGGGTGTCGCGGCCGTAGAGGCTGATGACGCGGGCGCCGAGCATCAGGCCGTAGGAGAAGCGGGTCGGGAAGCCGAGGGAGAAGTCGATCTCGAGGTGGGAGCGCTCGACGAGGGCACGGCGGATCGTGTCGGTCTCCAGCACCCGGACGCCGTCGAGCTCGCCGCCGCGGCGCATCACCTCGAAGAAGCGGGAGAGCTCCCAGGCGGTGGTCACGGTGTTGGCCGCCGGGACGATGCCGGTGAGGAAGCGGTGGTCGTTGGTGAGCTTGACGAGGTCGTCGAGCCCGACGCCGAGCGCGCGGCTGAGCAGGTTGGACAGGGGCGGGGCGGTCGGCGGCCCGGTGATGTAGTTGAGCGCGACGCTCTCGACGTCCTCGGGGGCGACGCCGTAGTTGGTCCAGCGGAAGCCGAGCGGGTCGAGGAACTCCTCGGCGAGGACCTGCCGGATGTCCTTGCCGGTGACCGCGTGGACGATCTCGCCGAGGATGAACCCGCCGGAGACGGCGTGGTAGGCGAGGTAGCGGCCCGCCTTCGCGAAGGGCGAGGCGTTGACGAGGATGTCGTTCATGTACTGGCGGTCGCCGAGGTTGTCGAGGTCGAGCGCGCTCTTCGGCAGGTTCGGGACGCCGGCGCGGTGCGCGAGCACGTGGCCGATCGTGATCTCGTGCTTGCCGTGCTTCTCGTAGCCGGGGATGTAGTCGGCGACAGGGTCCTCGACGTCGAGAAGCCCGCGCTCGCTGAGCTTGTGGATGACGAACGCGGTGATCGCCTTCGAGGTCGAGTAGATGCAGAAGGGCGTCTCCACGGTCGCGGGCACGCGCTCGGCGCCCTCGCCGTCGTGCGGCCCGTTCCCGTGGGCATGGCCGATCGCGCGGTTGAGGATCACCGCACCGTGCCTGCGCACGCAGACCTGCATCGCCGGGTGGACCCCGGCGCGGTACCAGTCCACCGCCGCGCCCCAGATCGACTCGACCGTCGCGGGGCTGACGCCGCCCTCGCCGGCGGGCTCCTCCTCGCCGACGTCCGTGACCGCCTCGAGATCGCCGGGAACGCGGATTCGCCGCAGCAGGTCGGGGAGGCCCATCGGCGGCCTCGGTACCGACGGGATCAGCGGTGCCATTCGCGGATCGTATGCGGCGCGTGTACGCGCAGTCAGCGCGGGTATGCCCGAGGCGAGGCGACGGAGGAGGTTCGAGATGGCCGACCAGGACGAGGAGCTGCCGGAGCGGCTCGACGTCGAGCGTGCCCGGATGGCGGTCGCGCGGCGCGAGGTGACGGTGATCGACGTGCGCAGCGAGGAGGAGTTCGCGGGAGAGCGGATCTTCGGCTCCGTTCACGTCGAGGCGGACGGGATCGGCGAGGCCCTCGGCGAGGGGGACCGGGACGCGTCGCTGCTGATCGTCTGCGCCGACGGCGAGCGCAGCGCCGAGGCGGCCGAGCGCCTGCGGGGCGACGGCCACCGGGCGGCCAGCCTCGACGGCGGCTTCGACGCCTGGACGAGCGAGGGGCTGCCGACGGCGCCCGGGCGCGACGAGGAGTACGAGGGCCCCGACGTGAAGATCCCCGGCGCCGTCTCCTCGAGCGGCGAGCCCGAGGACGAGGACGGCGAAGCCGAGGAGGAGGAGGAGGAGGAGGAGGAGGGCTCCCCCGACCGCCAGGACGGCTGAGCGCCCGCTGCCTCAGCCCTTGGCGGCGGGCTCCTTCTCGGCCTCGCCGGACTCCGAGTCCGTGCTCTGGGCGGCGCGCTCCTCGTAGGCGGCGCGCTTCTGCTCGTCGACCTCGGCGAGGACCTTGTCGGCCTTCATGATTCGGGCGATGGCCTCGCGACCGCTGCGCGGGACGAGGTTGAGCACGACGGAGACTCCGGCCGACGACTTCGGGACCCAGACGTCGAAGCGGTTCGTCTCGAGCGCCTCGCAGATCGCGTCGGCGACCTCCTCGGGCTCGAGCTTCTTTACCCCGCGCGTGTCGGTCAGGCCGCTGCCGAGCTCGGTGTTGACCACCGCCGGCATCACGCAGGAGACCTCGATACCGCGGTCGCGGTTCTCGAGGCGGATCGCCTCGCTGAGCCCGACGACGGCGTGCTTGGTCGCGCTGTAGGTGGCGCCACCGGGGATCCCCGCCTTCCCCGCCTGGCTGGCGATGTTGACGATGTGGCCCTCGCCACGGGGGATCATCCGCTCGAGGGCGAGCTTGCAGCCGTAGATGACGCCGTGAAGGTTGATGTCGATCATCAGCTTCGCCGTGTCGTCGCTCTCCTGCTCGAAGGGGCCGAGGGGCATGATCCCGGCGTTGTTGACGAGGACGTCGACGGGGCCGAGCTCCTTCTCGGCGGCGTCGAGGAACGCCTCGAACGACGAGCGGTCGGTGACGTCGAGCTTGAACGCGACGGCGTTGCCGCCGAGCTCGGTCGCCGTCTTCTCCGCGAGGTCGAGGTCGAGATCCCCGATCGCCACCCGGGCACCGCGGCGAACCAGCGCCGTCGCCGTCGCCTTTCCGATCCCGCGGGCACCGCCCGTGATCGCGACGACCTTGCCGGCCACCGACTTCACCTGCTTGCGCGCCATGTCAGCTCCTCTCGCCCCGTTTGAAGTGCGGATCGGATCATGCCGCACCGGCGCGATCGGCGCGGCCTGGCTGGCTGGCTGGCCAGTCGCGGACCGCGGCGGTCAGTCGAGGAGCGACTCGGCGAGGGCCAGGGCGAGCTCGGCGCGCGGCCCGAGCGAGTCGATCAGCAGGTGCTCGCCGGGGTTGTGCGCGAGCCCGCCGAGCGGACCGAGCCCGTCGATCGCCAGCGGCACCCAGGGGGCGACGTTGCTCGCGTCGGAGGCGCCGCCGCGCGCACCGGCGACGATCGGGCGGCCGAGCCGGGCGGATGCCCGAGCGAGCGGCTCGGCGCTGAGCTCGCGGGCGTCCATGCCGGGCCACAGCCGCAGCCGCTCGACCGCGAGGCCGACTCCGTCGATGTCGTTGGGGACGGCGGCGATCACCGGCTCGAAGGCATCCTCGCGCTCGGCTCGCATGTCGACCAGGAGCCGGCCCGTCCCCGGGACGGCGTTTATGGCCTCCCCGGCGCTCATCATCGTCGGGACGACCGTCAGCGACTCCGGCCCGGAGGGATCGTGGAGGGCGGCGAGCCGCTGGGCGACGACGGCGAGTGCCATCAGCGCGCTGCGCCCGTGGTCGGGATCGGCGCCCGAGTGGGCAGCCACGCCGTCGGCGTCGACGCGGATCGCTGCGGCCGCCTTGCGCTTGACGACCACCGCGTCCTCCCCCGCGGGCGTCCGATCGCCACCCTCGAAGCAGAGGCAGGCGCCGAAGCCCTCGAAGCGCGGGCCGTGGACGAACGGCGCCGTGCGGAACTCCTCGTCGTTGACGAGCAGCAGCGCGATCTCGGCGAACCGCTCCGGCCGCTCGCCGAGGGCCCGCATGACCGCGAGGGCGAGGGCGTCGCCGCCCTTCATGTCGATCGTGCCCGAGCCGATGAGCAGGTTCCCGTCCGGCGTCGCCGGGACGTGGCGGGCGTGGGCGACGACGGTGTCGAGGTGCCCGAGGAGGAGCAGGCGGGCGTCGCCGGCGCCGGGGAGGCGCGCGAGGAGGTCGCGCGCGTGGTCGGGCGAGGAGCACTCGATCCGCTCGACCTCGGCGCCCGCGGGAAGCATCGGGAGCACCGTCGCGACGGCCCGCTCGGCCGCCTCGGCGTCGCCGGAGGGCGTCGAGACGTCGACGAGCGCGATCGTCTCGGCGAGGGCCCGCTCGGTGATCGCCGCGAGGTCGTTTCGACCCGGCGCCGCGCCGGCTGATCCGCTCGAGGCCATCGAGCGGGGCAAGCTACACGGGCGGTGATAGCTTGGCCGCGCCGTGAGCCCCGCCGGCACCCTCAAGGGCCAGGAGACCCCGCTCGGGAACCGGGCCGAGTTCGACGGCGGCCTGATCGAGGTCGCGCCGCGGACGTGGGCGTGGATCCAGCCGAACGGCGGACTCGGGGAGTCCAACGCCGGCCTGGTGGTCGGCGACGACGCCAGCCTGCTGATCGACACGCTGTGGGACGAGAGGCTGACCGCGGCGATGCTCGAGGCGATGGAGCCGCTCCTCGCCGAAGCCCCGATCGGCCGGCTCCTGAACACGCACGGCGACGGCGACCACTGGTACGGGAACGGCCTCGTCCCCGACGACGCCGAGATCGTCGCCACCGCCGCGGCGACCGAGCAGATGCGCGATGAGCCGCCGTCGATGCTGACCCGCCTCGCGCCGGTGGGCACGGTCGCGGGCCTGGCCGGCAGGCTGCCGCTCCTCCCGGGCCGCGATCGCGCTCGCGGCCTGAGCGGGTTCGGCGCGATGCTCTCGAACTACGAGTTCGGCGGAATCTCTACCCGGCTGCCCGGCCGCACCTTCACCGGCTCGCTGACCCTGCGCGCCGACGGCCGCGAGATCGAGGTCACCGAGGTCGGCCCCGCCCACACCGCGGGCGACGCGGTCGTCTACCTGCCCTACGTCGGCGTCGTCTTCGCCGGCGACATCCTCTTCAACGGGGTGACGCCGATCATGTGGGCGGGTCCGGTCGAGAACTGGATCGCCGCGCTCGAGCTGATGGACGGGCTCGACCCGGTCGCCGTCGTCGGCGGCCACGGGCCGGTCGGCGGGCTCGCCGAGGTCCGGGCGCTGCGCGACTACTGGACCTGGCTCGCCGAGGAGGTCGGAAAGGCCCCGGGCGAGGACGCCGGCGCGCTCAGCGAGAGGCTCCTCGGCTCCGACGAGTGGGCGGACGCTCCGTGGGAGGGCTGGCGCAACCCCGAGCGCATCCTCGTCAACGTCGCCCGAATCCAGTCGACGTCGGCCGGCGGCGCCACCGAGACCGGCACGCTCGAGCGGATCAGCCTGATCTCGGCGATGGGGGCGCTGGCGGGGAAGCTGGCCGGCTAGGCCTGCGGCGCCGTCTCGATCAGCTCGATGCGGTAGCCGTCGGGGTCGCGGACGAAGCAGATCCGCGAGCCGCCCTCGCGCACCCGGTAGGGCGGCTTCTCGGGCTCGATGCCGACCTCGGCGAGCTGCGCGAGCGTCGCGTCGAGGTCGTCGGCCGTGATCGCGATGTGGCCGTAGCCGGTGCCGATCTCGTAGGGATCGTTGACGTCGTGGTTGTGGGTGAGCTCGAGCCGCGCGCCGTCCCCCGGAAGCCCCATGAAGATGTTGGTGGCCTCGTCGCGGATCGGCATCCGGTGCATGACCTCGAAGCCGAGCTTCTCGTAGAAGTCGACCGAGGCGTCGGGGTCGAGCACCCGGTAGCACGTGTGGATCAGCTCACCCATCGGCTCTCAGACTACCGCCGTTCGCTGTCGGCGATCGTCGACCGGAAGCCGCGCAGCCGCAGCGCGTTGCCGACGACCGAGATGCTGGAGAGCGCCATCGCCGCTCCCGCCAGGACGGGGTTGAGCAGGCCTACCGCCGCGAGCGGGATCGCGGCGACGTTGTAGCCGAACGCCCAGGCCAGGTTCTGCTTGATCGTCCGCAGGGTCGCTCGCGAGAGCCGGATCGCGTCCCCGGCGGCTCGCAGGTCGCCGGAGACGAGGGTCAGGTCCGACGCCTCGATCGCGACGTCGGTGCCCGTCCCGATCGCCAACCCGAGGTCGGCGCGGGCGAGGGCGGGAGCGTCGTTGACCCCGTCGCCGACCATCGCGACCACCCGGCCCTCGCCCTGGAGGCGGGCGACGACGTCGGCCTTCTCCGACGGCAGCACATCGGCGATGACCTCCTCGATCCCGACCTCGGCGGCGACCGTGCGCGCGGTGCGCTCATTGTCGCCGGTGAGCAGGACCGGGCGCAGGCCGAGCTCGCGCAGCGAGACGACAGCCTCGGCGCTCGTCCGCTTGACGGTGTCGGCCACCTCGAATATCGCTCGCGCCTCTCCGTTCCAGCCGGCGACGATCGCCGTGCGTCCGCGCTCCTCGGCCTCGGCCTGAGCGCGCCGCAGCTCCTCCGGGATCGCCAACGACAGCTCGGCGAGCAGGGAGGCGCGACCGGCGACGACCTCGCGGCCGGCGACGGTCCCGGTCACTCCGAGGCCCTCGCGGTTGGCGAAGCCCTCGACCGGCAGGAGGTCGCCCTCGGCGCGGGCCGCCGCGGCGATCGCCGCCGCGATCGGATGCTCTGATGCGTCCTCGAGCGATCCGACGACGCGTAGCGCCTCGGCGCGATCGACGCCGGTAGCGGGGACGACCTCGGCGACGCTCATCCGCCCGGTCGTAACCGTGCCCGTCTTGTCGAGGACGATCGTGTCCACGCGGCGGGTCGACTCCAGGATCTCCGGTCCCTTGATCAGCAGGCCGAGCTGGGCGCCGCGCCCGGTCCCGACCATCAGCGCTGTCGGCGTCGCGAGCCCGAGCGCGCAGGGACAGGCGATGATCAGCACGGCGACCGCGGCGGTGAACGCGAACGTCGCGCCCTCCCCCGCGCCGAGCCAGAAGCCGAGCGTAGCGACGGCGATCGCGATCACGACCGGGACGAAGACGCCCGAGATCCGGTCGGCGAGCCGCTGCACCGGCGCCTTGCCGCTCTGCGCCTCGGTGACGAGCCGGGCGATCTGCGCGAGGGCGGTGTCCGCGCCGACGCGGGTGGCGTGGACGACCAGGCGCCCGCCGGCGTTCACGGTCGCGCCGGCGACCTCGGCGCCGGGCGCCACCTCCACCGGCACCGACTCGCCGGTCAGCATGCTCATGTCGACGGCCGAGGTGCCCTCTTCGACGACGCCGTCGGTAGCCACCTTCTCCCCCGGCCGGACGACGAAGCGGTCGCCGACCGCGAGCTGGTCGATCGGGACCCGCCGCTCGCTCCCGTCCGGGTCGAGCAGCGCGACGTCGCGGGCGCCGAGCTCGAGCAGGGCGGTGATGGCCGCGCCCGCCCGCCGCTTCGCACGCGCCTCGAAGTAACGGCCGGCGAGGATGAATGTCGTTACGACCGCGGCGGTCTCGAGGTAGATCTCGCTCGAGGAGGTTCCCTCCGTCGGGATCAGGACGAAGTCCATTTGCATCCCGGTCACGCCGGCGTCGCCGAGGAAGAGCGCGTAGACGGACCATCCCCAGGCGGCGAGCGTGCCGATCGAGATCAGCGTGTCCATCGTCGCCGCGCCGTGCTTGAAGTTCGCCCAGGCCGCGCGGTGGAATGGCCAGGCGCCCCAGATCACGACCGGCGTCGCCAGAGTGAGTGCGGCCCACTGCCAGTTGTCGAACTGGAGCGGGCGGATCATCGACACCAGCAACACGGGCAGCGACAGCGCGGCGCTGATCAGCAGGCGCTGGCGCAGGGAGTCGGTCGCGTCGGCCTCCGGCTCGGCGGGCGCTCCCTCGTCGCCGGGCTCGGGTGGCAGGACGGCCTCATATCCGGTCGCCTCCACCGCCTCGACCAGGCGCGCCGGCGCCACGCGCTCGGGGTCGTAGTCGACGGTCGCGCGCTCCGTCGCGTAGTTGACCGCGGCGGCGACCCCCTCGATCTCGTTCAGCCCGCGCTCGACGCGATTGGCGCAGGACGCGCACGTCATCCCGACGATCGGCATCTCGAGGTGCGCGGTGCCGGGGTCCTTGGTTTCGGCGGCGCTCATCGGCCCGCCTCCTCGGTGAACTCGGCGGTCCGCACCTCGCCGTCGTGGCGGAACTGGAGGAACATCCGGTAACGGCCCGCGGTCGGCAGCTCGGCGTGGAAGCCGATCGACGCGGGGTCGGCCGACTCCTCCTCGGGGTGCACGTGGAGGTAGGCGAGATCGCCCTCGCGGATCACGACCAGGTGGCCGCGCGCGCCGAGGTACGGCTGCAGGTCCTCGACGGGGCGGCCGTCGCGGCTCACCCGGAAGGTGACCGTGCCGTCCTCGCCGGCCCGCTTGCGCACGTCGTACCCGGCGACGCGAGCCTCGTCGGCCGCCGCCGGCAGGGGCCGCGGCTCGTAGTCGCCGGGCGCGGTCAGGTCGGCGCCGAGGGTCAGGTCCTCGCCGCCGGTCACGAAGTCGGCGTAGACGCGGTAGGGCCCCGGCTCGCTGAGCGTCACCGGCACGCTCCAGGTCCCGTCGGCGGCGAGCCGAGGATGCAGGTGCTGGTAGCCGGTGAGGTCGCGCCGGACCACGATCGCGTGCATCCGCTTCGCGTGCTCGACGTCGAAGTCGGTGACCGCGCGACCGCGCTCATCGAGGATCCGGAACCGCAGCTCCGCGCTCCGCTCGGGCTCGGCGCTCGTCCGGGAGAGCTCCAGCCGGTAGCCGGCCTCGGCGACCGCCAGGCCACCCGGCGCCTCCTCTGCGGCTGCCTCCTTGCCGCCGCCGTGCTCTTCGGCCATCGTCGTCATCTCCTCGCTCCCATGATCCTCGCTCGTCGGCTCGTCGCCACCGATCCGACCGGGCTCGAGCGCGCCGCCCGCGACCGCGGCAAGGCCGCCCACGAGGGCGAGAGTCGCGGCGAACGCCGCCAGCTTCGCCGCCGTCCTCATCGAGCCCGGTCCTCGTGGTCGCGCATCGTCAGCTCCTTGGTCGTTTGCGAATACCCCCCTGGGGTGTCAACACCATACCACGAGGGGGTATGCGATGTCGCGACGTGCGGAGCGACCGGAAGGAACGGGCAGCGAACGGGGGCGGCGCGATGCGCGGCGATTGGCAGGAAACGGACGCATTGACGTCCGCGAGCCGCCAAACGCGACTCGAAGCCCTCCTCCCCAGCCTCAACCCACGCGGCGCGGGCTCAGCCGATGTGGAGTCGGCGAAGCTCTAGAAGCCCGCCGGGTGGCGGACGGCCCACGACTGGCTGGTCTCCCAGCTCGAGGGCGAGGAGCTCCAGCTCGGGCCGGAGCCGCCGGTGTCGGAGGTGTCCCAGCGGAGGCCGGCGACCCACATGAAGGTGTGGCCGGAGTTGGCGTAGACGGTGATCCAGTTGCCTTCGCCGGACTCGCCCCAGTAGCCGAGGCCGGTGGAGTCGAGCGGGGCGTCGAGGAAGCCGCCCCCGTGGAGCGCGTAGGAGACGGCGCCCGAGCAGTCGTAGCCGGAGGACTCGAAGGAGCCATGACCGCCGCCCCAGACGTAGGGCATGTCCTCGATCTGATTGGCGGCCTCGATCACCGCGACGACCTGGGGCGGCGCGTCGGCGGGCGGCGTGGCCGTCCCGTCCGAGTTGATCACCGCGGTGCTGCCCGAGGGTGGCGGAGCCGAGGGCGCGGGGGCGGCAACCGAGGGATCGGACGGCTCGGAGATCGGCGGCGGCACGGCCGCCTGCTCGGCGGCGCGCTCCTGCGCCTTCTGGATGCCGTCCTCGAGGTCGGCTTCGCGGGTCTGGAGCGAGCCGAGGGTGTCGCGGCGGGACGAGCGCGCGGCGGCGAGCTGCTGCTCCTGGGCCTCGAGCGAGGCGCGGACGTCGGCGAGCTCCGCGCGTCGCTCGGCGATCGCGTCGCGCTGCTCCTCGATCCGCTGCTTGGCGTCGGCGAGGCGCGCGACCGTGTCCTCGGCCTCGTTGCGAAGGTCCTTGACCCGCTGGACGGTGTCGGCCTGGTACTGCTGGACGCGGTTGAGGTAGGCGGCGTCGATCCCGGCGTCCTCCCAGTTCGCGGAGTCGAGGATCAGCTTCATCGTGTCCGGGTCGTCGGACTTGTAGACGCCGACGACGATCCGGCGGAGCTCGGCGATCGCGTCCTCGAGCTGGGCGCGGACCCGGGCCAGATGCTCGCGGCCCTGCTCGAGCTCGGCCTCGGCGGCGTCGAGCTCCTGCTCGGCCTTGGCGAGCTCGGTTGCGGCGGCCTCTTCGCGCTGGCGCGCCTCCGACACCTGGCCGATCAGAGCGTTGATCTGCGCGTTGTCGTCGGCGATCTGCTGCGAGAGCGCCTCCTGGCGATTGCGGACGTCGGAGAGCTCAGCCTGCTTGGAGGCGACGCTCGCGCTCGCGGCGCGGCCGTCGATCAGGACGACGAGCGCGCAGACGGCGACGAGCAGCGTCGCGGCGGCGATCAGCCGCGCGGCAGCCGAACCTGCCTCGTTGTTGAAGGGATTGGCTCGCATGGAGGGTGGCGGGCGGGGAGAGACCCCATCCCGGTCCCGGCAAGCTAGCGGTGGATCGGCAATTGCAAGCGGTCGCTAACAAACGTGCAACGAATCTTGCGGGTGGAGGACCACCGCCACAGGCACGCGAAACCCCCCCGTTTGCACGCATTTCTGCCGCTTGCGAGGAGCCTTGCAGGTCCGTCTGCGGCTATGAGCTTCCTGTAAGGGACGGGCGGGGGGTGGGCGGCCGCCCTGCCGCCGAAGGCGGGGTCGTAGGCCGGCCGCCTCCCCCGCCCGTCTCCGGCGGGTCGGAGCCTCAGACGGGCCGGACCAAGCCGACGAGATGTTCGCGCTCGCCCTTCGAGTCGCGGATCGCGAACCCGACCTCTCCCCCGGCCCGCTCCTCGGAGGCGAAGCGCACCCGCGCCGGCAGCAGCAGCGGCTTGCCGAAGGCGACCTCGGTGACCAGCGAGCCGGGCAGCCTCGACTCGAGCTGGGCGAGGCTTCGCGCCATGCTCCACATGCCGTGGGCGATGGCGCGCGAGAACCCGAACGCTTTGGCGCTGAGCGAGTGCATGTGGATCGGGTTGCGATCGCCGGAGACGGCGGCGTAGCGGCGGCCGAGCCCGCCGTCGAGCTTCCACTCCGGGATCGCGGACGCGCCGGCCGCCATCGGCGCGGGACGCGAACCCGGCGGCGCGTCGGGGTCGCCCTTGCCGCGGCGCAGGATCGTCCCCCGCTCCTCCCAGACCAGCTCGCCGGCGCTGCGCGCCTCGGCGACGAGGGTGAACGCCCGGCCCTTCGGATGGTCGCGGAGGTCCTCGGCGCGGACCGCGAGGCCCAGCCGCTCGGAGCGCGCGATCGGGCGGTGCTGGACGATCGCGTTGTCGAGGTGGACGAGCCCGAGCAGCGGGAACGGGAAGGAGCCGTCGGCCATCAACCGCATCTGCAGCGGGAAGGCGAGGACGTGCGGGTAGGTCGGAGGCAGCGAGTCCCGTAGGCCGAAGCCGCAGACCCGGCAGTACTCGGCGAGGCGCTCGCGGTCGGTCTCGACGCCGTCGAGCTGGAGCTCGAGGTCGGGGAGCGACGAGCCGCGGCCGCCGACGAACGGCAACAGCGAGGCCCCCGGCACAGCGCCGAGGGCGGCGCGCCCGTAGAGCAGCGGCGAGCCGGGAGGGGAGTCGAGCTTCTCGGTGCGCATCCGGGTCCCCGCTCTAGGCGCCGATCATGTGCTGGCCGTCGACCCGGACCACGTTCCCGTTGAGCCCGGTGGAGGCAGGGCTCGCGAACCATGCGATCGCCTCGGCGACATCGACCGGCAGCCCGCCCTGGGAGAGCGAGTTCATCCGCCGTCCCGCCTCGCGCGGGGCGATCGGCATCGCCGCCGTCATCTGCGTCTCGATGAACCCGGGGGCGACGGCATTGATCGTCGCGCCGCGCTCGGCGAAGGCCGGCGCCGTCGACTCGACCATCCCGATCACGCCCGCCTTCGACGTCGCGTAGTTCGTCTGCCCGGCGTTGCCGGCGATCCCGCTCATCGAGGAGACGCAGACGATTCGCCCGTTCTCGTTCAGAACGTCGCGCTCGAGCAGCGCGTCGTTGATCCGCTCCTCGCTCGAGAGGTTGATGTCCATCAGCAGCGCCCAGCGGTCCTCGTCCATGCCGCCGAGCGTCTTGTCGCGGGTGATGCCGGCGTTGTGGACGACGACGTCGACGCCGCCGTGGTGCTGCTGCAGCTCGTCGCAGATCAGCGCCGGCGCCTCCGGGTCGGTGATGTCGGCGGCGATCGCCGAGCCCCCGATCGAACTGGTCACCGCATCGAGGTCCTCGGCGAGCGCCGGGACGTCGACGCCGACGACGTGGGCCCCGTCGCGCTCGAGCGTTCGCGCGATCGCCTCGCCGATCCCGCGCGAGGCGCCGGTGACGAGCGCGACCTTGCCGTGCAGCGGGCGCTCCCAGTCGATCTCCGGGACCTCGCGGCCGGCGCCCACGCGCACGACCTGGCCCGACACGTAGGCCGAGCGCGGCGAGAGGAAGAACCGCAGGGTCGAGCCGAGCTTGTCCTCGGCGTCGGGAGCGACGTAGACGAGGTCGGCGGTCGCGCCGTAGCGCACCTCCTTGGCGACGGAGCGGACGAAGCCCTCGAGCGCGCGCTGCGCCGTCGCCTCGCGCGGCGCCGTGCAGTCCTCGGGCTGGGTGCCGAGCACGATCAGCCGCCCCGACGGGGCGAGCCGCCGGATCGTCGGGTGGAAGAACGCCCAGAGCTCGCGCAGCTCGACGCTGTGGGAGATGCCGGTGGCGTCGAAGACCAGCGCCTTCCAGCGCTGGTCGGCGGGCGCATCCGGGTTCCAGACCCCGGCATCGATG
Organism: uncultured Solirubrobacterales bacterium; assembly: GCA_963823565.1. Classification (GTDB taxonomy): domain Bacteria; phylum Actinomycetota; class Thermoleophilia; order Solirubrobacterales; family 70-9; genus RHKX01. Next base: position 915,508 of record CAWGLR010000001.1, read on the forward strand.
CCGGCGTCGCCGAGCGCGCCGCGCACCTCGTCGTCGAGCGCGGAATCGGTGTGGACCTCGGCCTCCGCCAGCACCCCGGCGATCGCGGCGCTGAGCCGACCGCCCGGCGCGGAGCCGGCGAGCACCGCGCCGCCGATCAGCGGCGCGCCCTCGCGGTACCGGTCGAGCTGGACGGGCTGCGGCAATCCCAGGCTCTTCGCGATGAACCCGCCGACGGGGTTGTTGATGAGCTGGGTGTAGGTGTCAGGCATTCGTAGCTCCTTGCTGCTCGCTACTTCTCGAGGATCGCAACGACGCCCTGGCCGCCGGCCGCGCAGATCGAGATCAGCCCGCGACCGCCTCCGCGCTGGTCGAGCATCTTCGCCAGGTTGCCGACGATCCGGCCGCCGGTTGCGGCGAACGGATGCCCGGCGGCGAGGGAGCCCCCGTTCACGTTCAGCTTCGCGCGGTCGATCGAGCCGAGCGGCTTCTCGAGCCCGAGCCGCTCACGGCAGAACACGGGGTCCTCCCACGCCGCGAGCGTGCAGAGCACCTGCGCGGCGAAGGCCTCGTGGATCTCGTAGAGGTCGAAGTCCTGGAGGCTGAGCCCGTTGCGGGCGAGCATCCGCGGCACCGCGTAGGCGGGCGCCATCAGCAGCCCGTCGCGGCCGCCGACGTGATCGACGGCGGCGGTCTCGGCGTCGACGAAGCGGGCGAGCACGTCGAGCCCGTGCTTCGCCGCCCACTCCTCGCTGCCGAGCAGGACCGCGGAGGCGCCGTCGCTGAGCGGCGTCGAGTTGCCGGCGGTCATCGTCCCCTCGGGGCCGCCGAAGACGGGCTTCAGCTTGGCGAGCTTCTCGACCGTCGTGTCCGGGCGCAGGTTCTGGTCGCGCTCGAGCCCGAGGAACGGGGTGACGAGGTCGTCCTCGAAGCCGCCGTCGTAGGCGGCGGCGAGCCCGTGGTGGGAGGCGGCCGTCAGCTCGTCCTGCGCCTCGCGGGTGATCCCCCAGTCGCGGGCCATGATCGCGGTGTGCTCGCCCATCGAGAGGCCGGTGCGCGGCTCGGCGTTCTGCGGGATCTCGGGGACGATGTGGCCGGGGCGCACCTTGGTCAGCGCGCGGATGCGATCGACGTTGGAGCGGGCGGAGTTCGCCTCGAGGAGGATCCGGCGGAGGTCGTCGTTGAGCTCGATCGGCGCGTCGGAGGTGGTGTCGACGCCGCAGGCGATCGCCGAGTCGGCCTGGCCGAGGGCGATCTTGTTGGCGGTGAGGATGAAGGTCTCGAGGCCGGTGCCACAGGCCTGGCCGACGTCGTAGGCCGGCGTCTCGTGGGAGAGCCGGCTGCCGAGCAGGGACTCGCGGGTGAGGTTGAAGTCACGAGCGTGCTTGAGGACCGCGCCGCCGGCGACCTCGCCGAGCCGCTCGCCGGCGATCCCGGTCCGCTCGATCAGGTTGTCGAGCGCTGCGGTGAGCATGTCCTGGTTGGACGCCTGCGCGTAGGGCCCGTTGGAGCGGGCGAAGGGGATCCGGTTGGACCCGAGGATTGCGACGGGCCGGGTGTTCTGGTTCATCTCGGTGCGTTTCCTTCCCGGGATCGAGGTTCTGAAATCTCGGTGGGCGACCTCGCCCCCGAGATCACCGTGGATCCTGCCGGCGAGCCGTAGCGGGAGCCGACCGGACCGGACGCGAAGCGGAGGATCCGGTCGGGGTCACTTCAGCTGCGCCGATGTCAGCCCGAGCAGCTGCCGCGCGATGATCAGCAGCTGGATCTGCTGGGTGCCCTCGAAGATGTCGAGGATCTTCGCGTCGCGCGCCCACTTCTCGAGCAGCTCCTCCTCGCCGAGCCCGAGCGAGCCGCAGAGGGCGATGCAGCGGAGCGCGACGTCGGTGCCGGTCCGTCCCGCCTTCGCCTTCGCGTAGGAGGCGTGGAGGGAGTTCGGCTTCGAGTTGTCCGCCATCCAGGCCGCCTCCATCGTCAGCAGCCGGGCCGCCTCGAAGTCGGACTCGAGCTCGAGCAGCTCCGCCGCGGCGGCGGACTGCGTGTTGGCGGGACGGTCGTAGTCGATCTCGACGCCGGCCTCGGCGAGCTTCTCCTTCGTCAGCTCCAGCGATGCACGTGCGACGCCGATCGCCATCGCCGCGACCAGCGGGCGCGTGTTGTCGAAGGTCCGCATCACTCCGCCGAAGCCCTTCTTGGTGTCGATCTCGGGGTCGCCGAGCAGGTCCTCCTTGGGAACGCGGCAGTCGTCGAGGATGAAGGCGGCGGTGTCGGAGGCGCGGATGCCGAGCTTGTGCTCGAGCCGGTCGAGCTTCAGGCCGGGGTTGTCGCGGCTGACGACGAACGACTTGATCGCGGCGCGCCCGACGTCGCGGTCGAGCGACGCCCAGACGACGACGAGGTCGGCGCGCTCGCCCGAGGTGACGTAGATCTTCTCGCCGTTGAGGACGTACTCGTCGCCGTCGAGGACCGCCGTCGTGCGGATGGCGGCCGAGTCGGACCCCGCCTCCGGCTCGGTGATGGCCATCGCCGCCCACTTGCCGGCGAAGCGCTTCTTCTGCTCCTCGTCGGCGACGGCGGCGATGGCCGAGTTCCCCAGCCCCTGGCGCGGCATCGTCAGCAACAGGCCGACGTCTCCCCAGCACATCTCGATGATCGAAAGGACCGAAGCCATGTTCGAGCCGTTGCGGTTGCCCTCGCCGGCCTCGGCGCGGCTGACGCCCGCTGCTCCGGCGCCGCTCGAGCCGCCGCCCTCGTCGAGCCCGTCGATCAGCGCTGCGAGCATGTCGAGCTCCTTCGGGTACTCGTGCTCGGCGAGGTCGTACTTGCGCGAGATCGGCCGCAGGATCTCGACGCCGACCATGTGGGCCTGGTCGACCAGCGGCCTGAACTTCTTCGGGATCTCGAGGTTGATGGCCATGGCTAGACGAGCAGCCCTCCCTCGATCACGCCGGCGGCCCGCAGGTCCCGGTACCAGCGCTCGACCGGGTACTCCTTGACGTAGCCGTGGCCGCCGAGGAGCTGGACGGCGTCGGAACCGATCCGCATCCCCTTGTCGGCGCAGAGCCGGCGCGCCAACGCCGCGGCCTGGGCGAAGTCCTTGCCCTGGTCGGCGAGGCTCGCCGCGCGGTAGGTGGTCAGGCGCATGCCCTCGACCTCGATCGCGATGTTCGACATGTTGAACGCGACCGCCTGGCGGTAGGAGATCGGCTCGCCGAAGGCCTTGCGCTCGTTGACGTAGGGGATCAGGAAGTCGAGCGCCGCCTGGGCGGTGCCGACCGCCATCGCGCACCACGCGAGGCGGGCGAGGCGGATGCACTCGGCGTAGACATCGGGGGAGCCCTCCGCGAGCAGGGCGCGGGCCGGCAGCTTGACCCCGTCCAGCTTGAGCTCGCCGGTGCCGGCGGCGCGCAGGCCGATCGCCGGCTCGTCCTGGACGAGGACGCCGTCGGTCGTGGACTCGACGATGAAGAGGGCCGGGCCCGTCTCCCCGAGCGCCGCGGCGACGACGAAGAGCTCGGCGTCCGCGGCGCGCGGGACGAGCGCCTTCAGGCCGTCGAGGACGAAGCCGTCGCCGTCGCGGCGGGCAGTCGTCTTCAGATCGAACGGGTCGAAGAGGGCGCCGGGCTCGTGGATCGTCAGCGCCGCGGCGGGTACGTCCTCGCCGGTGAACGCGGGCAGGTAGGTCGACTGCTGCTCGGCGTCACCCCAGAGGCCGAGCGCGGTGCTGACCGCCGACGGGGCGAGCGCGGCGAAGGCGAGGCCCATGTCACCGCCTGCCAGGGCTTCGGTGATCAGCGCGGATGTGACGGCTGAGCGCTCCTCGAATGCGCCACCGAGCTCCTCGGGGACACCGAGCATGTTGATCCCGAGCTCGGAGCTCTGGGAGAGCAGCTCGGGAGGGGCGGCGCACTTCGCGTCGGCGTCCTCGGCGGCCGGGCGGAGCTTCGTCTGGGCGAAGTCCCCGACGGCCTCCTGCATCATCTGCTGCTCCTCGGTGGGAGTGAGGTCGAAGGTCCCCGAGCCCTTCGCGCGCGGCTGACGGGCGGGCGAGGTCAGCTTCTGCGCCGCGGCGAACGTCCGGCCGGCGGCATTGGCGGCGCGGAAGCCGCCGCGGGTGCCGCGGAAGACGAGGCGCTCGGTGAGGCCGCGCAGTCCCGCGCGGTCGATCAGGTCGAGTCCGGCGAGCCGGTTCAGCCCGCGGAGGGCGACCTGGGTTCCTTGCTGGGCGAGAGACATCCGTTGCCGTTGGGCGGGGCGCGCCGAGGCACGCGGGGGCAGGTTTGTAGCACAGATCCGTGGCACATCAACCGATGGAGCGGGTGATCCGATCGGGGCGCCGGCGCGAATGGGTTGGCAGGCCGAAACGCGCGGGCAGCGACCCGGACAGCTCGGCCGTACGAGGAGAAACCCACTCCCCACCCCCTATCTAGGAGGCACCCTTGCCCCGCAACCCACTCACCCGTCTCGGCCTGCTCATCGTGGCCTCGCTCGCGCTGGCATTCGGCGTCGCGGCATGCGGCGACGACAGCGACGACTCGACCTCGAGCTCCGGCGCGAGCACCGAGCCGGTCGCCGCGATCGACCCGCTGACCGGCGTCGACACGTCCGTCGCGCTCGACGCAGGCTTCACGGACGCCCTGAAGCAGCTGAAGGTGACGCCCGGCGTCGTCGGCGACGCGAAGCTCGACGGGACCGACGTCTCGTTCCCGATCACCGGCGGCAGCGTCACCTACTACGACCCGGCGTCCTCGGTCCGTCCCTACGTCCAGGGGCTGATCAACCACGAGGGCAGCGGCCTCAGCCTCACGGCGGGCGGCACCAAGGTCGAACTGACGGACTTCGTCATCGACCCCGGCACCTCTCAGCTCATGGGCACCGTCTCGGTCGACGGCAAGGAGGCGGCCTCCGACGCCGTCCTCTTCGACCTCGACGGCACCACCCTGGAGCCGCTGAAGACGAACCCGGACGGCACCGCGACGCTGGCCGGCACCACGGTGCTCCTCTCCGACGACGCGGCCACGCTGCTGAACGACACGTTCGGCATCCAGGACCTCGCGGGCGGCCTGAAGATCGGCGTCTCGACGATCACGGTCGGGGGGAAGAGCTAGCAGCGAGTAGCACGCTCGCTTCGCTCGCTGTAGCGAGTAGCCGGCGGCGCCGGCCCTTCGATGGGCCGGCGCCGCGCAGGTAATCCGGCGAGCGGCAGGGGCAGTGACGCTCCCTGCGCGCCGGGTCCGCGCGGCTAACCCGGCTCCCACGGCCGCAGCAGCGCCAGCTGCCGGCTCTGCGCCAGCAACCGTCCATCTCCGCTCCAGACCTCGCCCGCTTCGTCGAAGAGCCCGTCGATCGACGCCTCGGAGCGGAAGTGGACGAGCGCGTACTCGTCATCGGGCGCCGGCTTGGCGCGGAAGTGGATCGTCAGCTCGAGGGTGGGAGCCTGCGAGGGCGCGTCGAGGCGGCTGAAGGGGGCGGGCCACCAGGCGTCGGTGAAGAGGGCGACGAGCTCGGGGGTGAGCGGGTCACCGTCACGGGTCCTCAGCCAGCCGCCGGTGACGGCCTCGGGACCGCCGCTGAAGGGCGGCGTGCCGAACGCGGGCCGGGTCTCGAGCCGCTCGAACATCGGCGGAGGCTTGCCGGGGATGCCGAGCTCGGGGACGTCGGACGGGGGCGGCGCGGCGGGCGGCGCGGGCTCCCAGTCCGCCATCCCTTCGTAGTCGCTGGAGAGGACGCTGAGGGCGATCGTCGTCAGCCGGCCGCCCTGGAACATACGGGCGGAGCAGGTGCTGGCGGAGCGGCCGGAGCGCTCCACCGTCACCTCGACCTCGACGTCGCCGGCGGCGGGCGGGCGCAGGTAGTGGAGGGTCAGCGACCGCGGGAGCCGGCCGGGATCGCCGATCTCGGCGCGCATCGCGCGGAGGACGAGCGCGGCGATCACGCCGCCGTTGGGGCCGGGAGGACCGAACCAGCCGGCGTCCATGGTGCCGCGGTAGCGGGAGCCGCCCAGCGGCTCGGCGCGCGTCGCCCGCTCGAAGGCAGTCGCGTGAGCCTCCTCCGCCCCCTCCTCGGCAGCCGTCGCCGCGTCGCTCATGCGCGCAGTCTCACAGCGCAATCGGTCCGCGACTGTGCGATCGACACGCGAACTGCGTTTGGCGCATAGGATTCCGCGGTCGCGTTCCCGAGCCGAGGTCGACCCGTGTCTTCATCCCGCATTCCCAAGTTCACCCTGCTGCTGTTGCTGATGGCGCTCGCCGCCGTCCTCGCCGCATGCAGCGAGTCCGACGATTCGACGTCCGGCGACTCGACGGCGGCGTCGCTTTCGGACTGCACGCCCGACCAGCTCGAGACCGTCACCGACGGGAAGCTGACGATCGGCACCGACAAGCCGGCGTACCCGCCCTACTTCGAGGACAACGACCCGACGAACGGGAAGGGCTTCGAGAGCGCCGTCGGCTACGCGATCGCTGACCAGCTCGGCTTCTCCGCCGACCAGGTCGAGTGGACCGTCGTCCCGTTCAACGCCTCCTACGCGCCGGGCCCGAAGGACTTCGACTTCGACCTGAACCAGATCTCGATCACGCCGAAGCGCGCCGAGGCCGTCGACTTCTCGGCGCCGTACTACACCGCCGATCAGGCGGTCGTCGCGCTCCCCGGCACGCTTCCCGACGAGCTGACGTCGACCGGCGACCTCGCCGACGCGAAGATCGGCGTCCAGATCGGCACCACGAGCCTCGACGCGGTCAACGAGACGATCGAGCCGAACGAGGATCCAGTCGTCTTCGACACGTCCAACGACGTCGTCACGGCGCTCGAGAACGGGCAGGTCGACGCGGTGGTCGTCGACACTCCGACCGCGCTCTACCTGACCGCCGCGCAAATCCCGAAGGCCGAGATCTACGGCGAGTTCGCGGCGCCGGGCGAGGACAGCGACGAGTGGGGCGCCCTGCTCGAGAAGGACTCCTCGCTGACCGGCTGCGTCTCGGCCGCGATCGACGAGCTCCGGAGCTCGGGCGAGCTCGAGAAGATCCAGAACGAGTGGATCAACTCCGCGGGCGGCGTCCCCAAGCTCGACTGAGCGGCGCCCGGCCACGGAAGACCACGCTGAGAACCTGAGCGAACCGGCGCGCGACCGGCGCGCCGAGCGGGCTGCCGCCAAGCAGGCCCGCGACCGCCGCGGCGGCCTGATCGCGACGGTCTCGACGATCCTCGTCATCGGGGCGCTCACCGCACTCACGGTGACCAGCCCCGGCTGGCCGGAGGTGCGGGAGAAGTTCTTCAACGTGGAGGAGTTCCGCGACTCCTTCCCCGACATCTTCGAGGCCTTCTGGCTCGACGTGAGGGTCTTCATGGTGGTCGAGGTCGCCGTCCTCCTCCTCGGGCTGATCGTGGCGCTCGCACGCATCACCACCTCGCCGGCCCTCTTTCCACTCCGGGCGCTGGCGGTCGTCTACACGAACCTGTTCCGCGGGGTCCCCACCGTGCTCCTCGTCTTCCTGATCGGCTTCGGCGTCCCCGGGCTGGAGCTGACGGGCGTGCCCACCAACGTGGTCGTCCTCGGAGGAATCGCGCTGACCCTCTCCTACGGCGCCTACGTGGCGGAGGTCTACCGCGCGGGCCTGCGCTCGGTCCACCCCGGCCAGCGCGAGGCGGCGCTCGCTGCGGGCCTGACCGAGAACCAGGCGATGCGCCACGTGATCCTGCCGCAGGCCGTGCGAAGCGTCGGGCCGCCGCTGCTCAACGACTTCATCGCGCTGCAGAAGGACGTCGCGCTGCTCGCGATCATCGGGGTGACGAACGAAGCGTTCCGGCAGGCGCAGATCGCTTCGTACGACACCTTCAACTACACGCCCCTCCTCGGCGCCGCCTTCCTCTACCTGTGCGTGACCGTGCCGCTCGCCCTGCTTCTGGATCGCTGGGAGCGAGGGCAGGTGCGATGAGCGCGCCGGTCATCGAGATCCGCGGAGTCACCAAGTCCTTCGGCGAGCGAGAGGTGCTGAAGGGGATCGACCTCGCGGTCGAAGAGCACCGGGCAGTCGCGCTGATCGGCGCCTCGGGCTCGGGCAAGTCGACGCTCCTGCGCTGCATCGACCTGCTCACCGAGATCGACGACGGCGACGTCTTCCTCGACGGCGAGGTCATCACCGACCCCTCGGTCGACCCGGTGACGGTTCGCCGCCGGCTCGGTTTCGTGTTCCAGTCCTACAACCTTTTCCCCCACCTCAACGTGCTCGACAACATCACGCTCGGGATCATCCGGGCGCACGGTGTGGAGAAGGGCAACGCGGAAGAGCAGGCCCGGGCGATCCTCGCCCGCTTCGGCCTCGAGGGCCGCGAGGAGGAGTCCCCCTCGAACCTCTCCGGCGGCCAGCAGCAGCGGGTCGCGATCGCGCGCGCCTTCGCGACGCGGCCGCGGGCGATGCTGCTCGACGAGGTGACCAGCGCGCTGGACCCCGAGCTCGTCGGCGAGGTCCTGACCGCCGTCCGCGACCTCAAGACCGAGGGCGTGACGATGATCATCGCCACCCACGAGATGGGCTTCGCCCGCGAAGTCGCCGACACGGTCGGGTTCCTCCACGAGGGCCGGCTCGTCGAGATCGGCCCGCCCGAGCGCGTGCTCGAGGACCCGACCGAGGAGCCGACGCGCCGGTTCCTCCGGCGGCTGCTCGAGGCGGGGCGGGCGTAGCGGGCCCGGCCACGCTTCCTGGCGCAGCCTCCTCCCCCTGCTGGGGTCACTGATTACGGGATGTCGAACTGAGCGACCCCAGCGGTTGGGATCGGTGGCGAGAGCTAGCCGTCGTCCGCCGTCGCCGGCACCGACAGCAGCTCGCGGACGTTGACGCTCGGGTCCTCAATCGTCATCGCCGAGGTCCTGCTCGCCTCGCCCCCCGGCGTGCCGATCGGTGCCGCGAGCACCGCGTCGGGGATGCCGAAGGCGTCGACGAGGTCGAAGGCGAACGGGCGGATCTCGCCGCAGAGGTCGTTGACGGCGCGGATGACTGCCTTCGAGCGGGTCGAGGAGATGCGGCCGTGCTCCTGGTACCAGGCGCGGTTGCGCTCGATCGATGAGATGGCGTAGAGGTCGCAGAGGCGGTCGAGGAGCTTCTTGTGGTCGGGGTCCTCGCAACGGTCGACGCCGCCGACGAAGGACTCGAGGACGAGGCGGTCGACGTGGGCTCGGGCGCAGTCGAGGACGTGGTCCTGGGCGGCGTTGAAGACGACGAACGGGTCGAGGCCGGCCTCGATGCCGTTGCGGAGGCGCCGCGCGGCGGTGGAGATGAGGTGCTCCTCGCGCCACCGCAGCATCCCGAGCTGATAGTCGCGCTCGCCGAGGTCCTGCTCCCCCTCGCGGCCCGGGACGAGGTCGTCGGCGAGGCGCTGGACGAGCTCGCGCATGGCCGAGCGCTCTGCCACCGTCTCCCAGGCCTGACTGGCGACGAAGCCGACGGTGCCGAGCACGTCGAGCTCGCCGAACTCGTCGCGGAAGCCGGTCAGCAGGCTCTTGGCGACGAGCTGGAGCAGGATCGTGTTGTCGCCCTCGAAGGTCGTGAAGACCTCGGTGTCGTTCTTGAGCTCGCCGAGGCGGTTCTCGCTCAGGTAGCCGGCGCCGCCGCAGGCCTCCCGGCACTCCTGGATCGTCTCGGTCGCGTGCCAGGTCGCAATGGCCTTCAGGCCGGCCGCCCGCGTCTCGAGCTCGCGCCGCGCCGCGTCGTCGTCGACCTCGCCGCCGAAGATCCGGTCGAGCTCGGCGAGCACGTCGGCCTGCGCGAAGTGGAGCGCGTAGGTCTTCGCGAGCGCCGGGAGCAGGCGCCGCTGATGGACGCGGTAGTCGAGCAGCAGCACCTCGTCGTCGGAGTCGGGCGGGCCGAACTGGCGGCGCCGCAGCCCGTGACGGACCGCGATCGCCAGCGCCGACTTCGAGGCGCTGATCGCCGCGCCGCCGACGCTGACCCGCCCCATGATCAGCGTCCCGAGCATCGTGAAGAAGCGGCGGTTGCGGTTCTCGATCTCGCTGAAGTAGGTGCCGTCCTCACGGACCTGGGCGTAGCGGTCGAGCAGGGCGTCGCGCGGCACCCGGATCTCGTCGAACCAGATGCGGCCGTTGTCGACGCCGTTGAGCCCGATCTTCGGCCCGTCGTCCTCGATTCGGACGCCCTCGACGACCCTGCCGCGCTCGGCGCGCAGTGGCACCAGCAGCGCGTGGACCCCGCGGCCCTCCCCGCCGACGATCAGCTGCGCGAAGACGACGGCCATCCGCCCGTCGCGGGCGGCGTTGCCGATGTAGTCCTTGCAGTCCTCCTCGGTCGGCGTGTCGACGACGAACTCGCCGGCGTCGGCGTCGTATGTCGCGGTCGTGCGAACCTGCTGCACGTTGGATCCGTGGCCGCGCTCGCTCATCGCGAAGCAGCCGGGCAGCTCGAGCGAGGTGATCGCCGACAGGTACCGCTCGTGGTGCTTGCGCGTCCCGAGGTGCAGCACCGCGCCGCCGAAGAGCCCGAACTGGACGCCGCACTTGACCAACAGCGAGAGATCGCTGTGGGCCATCGTCTCGAACGCCGCGACGGCGCCGCCGACCCGGTCGAGCCCGCCGAACTCCTCCGGGAAGCCCATCGCGGTCCCGCCGGACGCCGACAGCAGCCGCAGCCACTCCATCACCTTCTCGCGGTAGGGCTCGCCGTCGAGCGGCCACTCCGACTCCGTGAACTCGGTCCGCGAGATGACGCCGCGGATCATCTCCCTGATCTCGCGGTGCTCGCCGTCGAGGTAGCGGCGCAGGGAGACGGCGTCGACGCGCTCGGGACGGCCGTCGTTCTGCTCGCTCATCGCCGCGCCTCCGGCATGCGCTGACCCTACCCCGCCGCGGGGGTCGCGACGCGAGCTACACGCCGGGCCGCTCGGCGAACCGGTCCGCCAGCCGCTCGACCAGCCGGCCGAGACTCGGCAGGTGGCGCGCGGTCTCGATCTGCCGCCGGGCCGGCGGGTTCTCGACGAGCTCCATCACCGAGGCGAGCTCCTCCTCGCAGCCGAGGTCCTGGGCGTGCGGGCGGCAGACGGCAAGCAGGTCGGCGAGCACGTCGGGAACGGGGACGCGCGTCTCGAGCTCGGGGTCGATCAGGCGGGCGTCGACGCCGTCGCGGGCGGCCAGGAACCGGTTCTCGGCGATGACCTCCTGCGACTCGATCGCGGTCTGGCCGGCGAACCCCTGCTCGGCCTCGAGCTTGACGAGGCACTGGACGAGGGCGACGAGCGCGGCGGTGTCGCTGCAGCGCGTCTGGGCGTCCATGACGCGGACCTCGATCGTCCCGAGCGCCGGCTGCGGCCGCACGTCCCACCAGAGGAAGGTCGGTTCGGGCACCGCCTCGGTGCGGATCAGCAGGTCCACGGTCTCCGCATAGGCCTCGTAGGAGCCGAAGGCGCGCGGGACGCCGACCCGCGGGAACGCCTGGAAGAGCGGGGTCCGCGCCGAGGCCAGGCCCGAGTCGCGGCCCTGCCAGAACGGCGAGTTCGCCGACAGGGCGAGGAGCACGGGCAGGTGGACGCGCATTCGGTCGTTGACCCGGACGGCCGTCTCGGCGTCGGGGACGCCGACGTGGACGTGCAGCGCGAACGTCGGCTCGCGGCGGGCGAGCTCGCGCATCGAGCCATAGACGAACTGGTAGCGCTCCCCGGCCGAGACGGCGATCTCCTGCCAGATCGCGAACGGGTGGGTGCCGGAGACGGCGGCGCGCAGGCCGAGGCCCGACAGCGTCTCCTCGATCACCGTCCGCATCTCGAGGAGCTGGGCGATCGCCTCGCCCACCGTCCGGGAGACGTCGGTCCGGACCTCGAAGGCGGAGCCGTGCGTCTCGGCGGTGACCCGGTCCTGCATCTCGATCGAGAGCCGCGGCAGCAGGTCGTCGATCCGGTGGGCGAGCGCCCAGGTCCGCGGGTCGAGGAGCATCGCCTCCTCCTCGACGCCGAGCGTGTACGGGCCCAGCTCGTGCTCTCCGCGCCACTCCGACCAGGCCGGCTTGACGCGCTCGCCCGCCACGCTCACGTGCCCTGCCGATCGGCGGCGCCCTGGAGCACCGCGGACGCCGCCTCGACGAACGCGGTGAACAGACTCAGCTCCTCCCGCCGGTGGACGAGGAGCTCGGCGTGCCACTGCACCCCGATCAAGAAGCGGCGGGAGACGTCCTCGACCGCCTCGATCGTCCCGTCGTCCGCCCACGCGGTCGCGGTGAGCCCGCGCCCGAGGCGGTCGATCGCCTGGTGGTGGAAGGAGTTGACGCCGAGCTCGCTCGCGTCGATCGTCGCCGCCAGGCGGCTCGCCGGGTCGACGTGGACGTGGTGGGACGGCTGGTCGCCCGGGATCCGCTGGCGGTGCTGGACCGCGCCCTCCTTCGGATGGAGCGCCGGCAGGTGCTGGATCAGGGTCCCGCCCCGCACGATGTTGAGCGCCTGCGCCCCGCGGCAGATCGCCAGCAGCGGCATCCCGCGCATGTCGGCGGCGCTCGCGATCGCGAGCTCGAAGCGGTCGAGGTCGGGGGCCGTCGGGCCGAGATGCTCGTCGGGCTCGGCACCGTAGGCGTCGGGATGAACGTCGGGACCGCCGGATAGGCAGATCCCCGAGAGGCGGTCGAGCAGCGGCTCGATCAGCGGCAGCTCCAGCGGCGGGATCACCACCGGCAGCCCGCCCGCCGCCTCGACGGCCCGCAGGTAGGTCAGCCCAAGCGCCATCTCGTGGCGCGCCGGCTCCCCCTCGGGGGTCGGCTCGACCGTCTCCGCGCGGCGGATCTCCGAGGTCGTGACTCCGATCAGGGGCCGGGTCCGCATCAAGATCCCGGTCCCCCCTGCGGCGACAGAATCCACGTGTCCTTGGCTCCTCCGCCCTGCCCGCTGTTGACGACCATCTCTCCCTCGGCGCGGGCGAAGCGCGTCAGGCCCCCCGGCACCACGCACACCTCCTCGCCGCGGGAGATGACGAACGGTCGCAGGTCGACATGTCGGCTTCGCAGCTCGCCGTCGACGACCGTCGGATGGACCGAGAGGGCCACCGGCTCCTGCGCGACGTAGCGGTCGGGCCGGGCCTCGATCATCGCAATGGCCGAGCGCCGCTCCGCCTCGGAGGCGAGCGGCCCGACGAGGACGCCGCTGCCCCCGAACTCCGAGCGCGGCTTCAGGACCATCTCGCCGAGCCGCGGCCGCACCGCCTCCAGCTGCTCGGGGTCGCCGAGGTCGTAGCCGCGCACCGACTCGAGGACCGGCTCCTCGCCGAGGTAGAAGCGGATCATCCCCTCGACGTAGGTGTGTGCCGCCTTGTCGTCGCCGACGCCGCTGCCGGGGGAGTTGACGCACCCGAGCGTCCCGGCGAGGAGCGGCCGGGTCAACAGCTCGCCGAGGGCTGTCGGCTCCCCGCCGGGCCCGGTGAGCCGCTCGTCGTCGACCCGCCTGTAGACCACGTCGACCTGCTCGCGCGGGCCGCCGTCCCTCGCCGGCGCGAGTAGCCGCTCGCCCTCGCGGGACAGGTTCTCGGCGGTCGCGAGCCCGAGCTCGAGCCGGGCCGCCAGCTCGCGATGCTCGAAGTACGCGCTCGAGCCGGGTCCGTCGGTGAGGAGCACGACGTTGGGAGCCGTGACGCCGGCGGGCGCCGCTGAGCTCAGCGCCTCCCGCAGCGCGCAGAGCCCCTCGTCGAGCCCGAGGGGGCGCAGCCCGCTCGCCAGCACGAGCGGGGCGATCGCCTCCCGCGCCGCCAGCAGGTAGGCGAAGCCCGACGGCGCCCGCAGGTTGTCCTCGAGCACGCGGAAGCGCCCGTCGGGGCAGCGCACGAGGTCGGGGCCGGCGACGTGGGCGCATGGGCGCGGGGCCGCCGCGGCGGCGATCGCCGGCTCGTACCAATCGGCCTCGTCGATCACGCGCGCCGGCATCACGCCCGCGGCGACGATCCGGCGCTCGCCGTAGGCGTCGGCCAGGAACTCGTTGAGGGCCCGCGCCCGCTGGACGAGGCCGCGCTCGATCGGGTCCCACTCCTCCGCCTCGATCAGCCGCGGCACGGCGTCGACCGCGAACGGATGGGCGTCGAGGCCGCCGAAGACGACGCCGCGGCCCTCGAGGTCGGCCTGCATCCAGCCGGAGGCGTCGTCGAGGGCGGGTGGATCGAGGTGCTCGAAGAGGGTCGCGTAGGACCCGCGCGGGCTGCCGTCGGCCTCATGGCCCTCGTCGAAGGCCTCGGCGGCGAAGCCGGCTGCATCGGCCTCCGCCGCGCCGGCGCCTGTCGCGGTGCTGCTCACGCCGCCAAAGTAGGTCACCTAACCCCGATTCCGTTTATCCCCGCGGCCAAACAGGGGCGCTCATTTCTCGACGGCGCGCAGACCCTTTGCCGTACCATTTCGGCCTACCTTCGACGCGTGAGGCGCCCGTGAGCCGGCCGGGTGCCCGGCCTCGTCCCAGGAGCGCGGCCCGCTCCCGATCGGTGCACCCAGCAGGCATGGACAGACAACGAGACAGCTTCGCGACCCCGCACAACGCCGCCCCTGAGGGCTTCGGCGGCGTCCACGATCCCGCGTTCTTCCACGACGGCTGCGGCGTCGCCTTCGTCGCCCGCCTCGACGGCAAGCCGATCCACGAGACGGTCGACCGCGCGCTCGTCGCACTCGACCGCCTCGAGCACCGCGGTGCGACCGGCGCCGACGAGTCGACCGGCGACGGCGCCGGGATCATGATCGGGCTCCCGTTCGACTTCCTGCAGATGCGGGTCACGGAGATCGACACGCGGCCCGCGGAGCTGCCTCCACCGGGTCGCCTCGGCGTCGCGATGTGCTTCCTCGACCGCGATCCCGCGGGCGGAACCGAGCTCGCCCAGCAGCGCATCGAGGAGCTCGTCTCCGACGCGGGACACACGCCGATCGGCTGGCGCGACGTGCCCATCGACGAGACCGCCTGCGGCGAGCTCGCGCGGCAGTCGGTCCCGCAGGTCCGCCAGCTCTTCATCGCGGCCGGCGAGGAGATCGTCGACGAGGACGAGTTCGAGCGCAGCCTGTTCGTGGTCCGCCGCCGCGCCGAGCGCGAGCTGGCGCCGAAGGCGTCGTTCCCGAGCATGTCCTGCCGGACGCTCGTCTACAAGGGGATGCTCACCGCCCCGCAGCTGCCGCAGTTCTTCCCCGACCTGCGCGACATGTCGCTGCGCAGCACCTTCGCGATCGTCCACTCGCGCTTCTCGACCAACACCGCGCCGAGCTGGGAGCTGGCGCAGCCGCTCCACATGATCGCCCACAACGGCGAGATCAACACCGCTCGCGGCAACATCAACTGGATGCGCGCGCGCGAGGCCGTCCTCTCGCACGAGCCGTTCGGCGAGGACTTCCGCGACTGCCTGCCGCTGATCGACGAGGGCGCCTCCGACTCGGCCGCCTTCGACCGTGCCTTCGAGCTGCTCGCCCTCGGCGGCCGCAGCCTGCCGCACGCGATGATGATGATGATCCCGGCCGCCTGGGAGGACCGCGGCGCCGAGGTCCCGGCGGCGCTCGAGGGCTTCTACCGCTACCACGGCCGGCTCATGGAGCCCTGGGACGGACCCGCGGCGATCGCGTTCTGCGACGGGCGCACCCTCGGGGCGATGCTCGACCGCAACGGGCTGCGCCCCGGCCGCTGGATGATCACCAAGGACGGCTGGGTCTGCTGCGGCTCGGAGTCGGGGATCTTCACGACCACCGCGAGCAAGGTCGCGCGGATGGGCAAGCTCGAGCCCGCGCAGCTCTTCGTCGTCGACCTCGCGACCGGGCTCGTCCGCACCGACGGCGAGGTCGAGCGCGACGTCTCCGAGGCCGCGCCCTACGGCGAGTGGTACGCGGAGGGCAAGCTCGGCGTCCGCCAGCTCCCCGACCCGATGGCGACGATCCAGCCGGTCGAGCCGCTGCTCAATCGCCAGCTCGCGTTCGGCTACACCCAGGAGGACCTGCGGGTGCTGCTCGCGCCGCTGCTCCGCGACGGGCGCGAGCCGACCGGCTCGATGGGCAACGACCTCTCGCTCGCCGTCTTCAGCGACTTCCGCCCGTCGCTCTACTCGTACTTCAAGCAGCGGTTCGCACAGGTCACCAACCCGGCGATCGACTCGGTCCGCGAGCAGATCGTGATGAGCCTGCGCACCGACATCGGTCCCCAGGGGAACCTGCTGTCGGAGGAGCCGCAGATCGTCAACCACGTCGAGCTGAGCCAACCGATCCTCACCGACTTCGAGCTCGAGCGGCTGCGCCGCAACCCCTTCGGCGCGCTGCACCCGACGACGATCGACATCACCTTCGCGCTCGACAAGGGCGAGGACGGGCTTGAGGACGCGCTGGACCGGATCCGCGCGCAGGCCATCGACGCGGTCGAGAACGACACGACCCTGCTCGTCCTCAGCGACCGCGCGACCAGCCCCGACCGGGTCCCGATCCCGTCGCTTCTGGCCTGCTCGACGGTCCACCACGCGCTCGTCCGCGAGGGGACGCGCCTGCGCGCCGCCCTCGTCGTCGAGTCGGGCGAGCCGCGCGAGATCCACCACCTCGCGGCGCTGATCGGCTACGGCGCCACCGCGGTCAACCCCTACCTGATGCTCGAGACGATGACCATGCTCGACGAGCCGACGGTCGGCCTCGAGGGGCCGCTGGCCGACGCCAGCGAGCGCGCGATCGCAGCGATCGGCAAGGGCCTGCTCAAGGTGCTGTCGAAGATGGGGATCTCGACGATCCGCTCCTATCGCGGCGCCCAGATCTTCGAGATCATCGGCCTCGACGAGGACATGGTCGACGAGCACTTCACCGGGACCCCGTCCCGGCTCGGCGGCATCGGCCTCGGCGAGCTCGCCGCGGAGGCCCTCGACCGCCATGCCCGCGCCTACCCCGAGGAGCACGGCATGCCGCTTCCGGAGCACGTCGAGCAGGCGCGGCTCCCCGCAGCCTCCGAGCTGCTGCTGCCGCAGGGCGGCGTCTACCGCTGGCGCAAGGACGGCGAGAAGCACATGTGGGACCCCGAGACGGTGTCCTCGCTCCAGCACGCGACCCGGACCGAGGACCCCGAGCGGGCCCGCGAGTCCTACGACGAGTACAGCCATCGCGTCAACGAGGAGAACTCGCGGGCGGCCCTGCTCCGCGGCCTGCTGAAGCTGCGCGACTCCGACGTCCCCTACGACCTCGACGAGGTCGAGCCGGCGGAGGAGATCGTCAGGCGCTTCTCGACCGGCGCGATGAGCCTCGGCGCACTGTCGCCGGAGGCGCACGAGACGCTCGCGATCGCGATGAACCGGATCGGCGGCATCTCCAACAGCGGCGAGGGCGGCGAGGACCGCCGCCGCAACGTCCCCGACCCCAACGGCGACACCCGTCAGTCGCGGATCCGCCAGGTCGCCTCGGGCCGCTTCGGCGTCGACGTCGACTACCTCTCCCACGCCGACCAGATCCAGATCAAGATCGCCCAGGGCGCCAAGCCGGGCGAGGGCGGCCAGCTACCCGGCCACAAGGTCGACGCCTACATCGGCGCGCTGCGCTACGCGCTCCCGGGCACCGAGCTGATCTCGCCGCCGCCGCACCACGACATCTACTCGATCGAGGACCTCAAGCAGCTGATCTACGACCTCCGCGCGGCCAACCCGACCGCGAGCGTCTCGGTCAAGCTCGCGGCCGAGACCGGCGTCGGCACCGTCGCCGTCGGCTGCGTCAAGGCGGGCGCCGACCACATCGTCATCGCCGGCCACGACGGCGGCACCGGCGCCTCGCCGCTCTCCTCGATCCAGGCCGCCGGCGTCCCGTGGGAGATCGGCCTCGCCGAGACCCAGCAGGCGCTGCTCAACAGCGGCCTGCGGACGCGGACGGTCCTGCAGACCGACGGCCAGATGCGCACCGGCCGCGACGTCGTCATCGCGGCGCTGCTCGGCGCCGACGAAGTCGGCCTCTCCACCGCCCCGCTGATCGCGACGGGCTGCATCATGATGCGCGTCTGCCACCTCAACACCTGCCCGGTGGGCGTGGCGACGCAGGACCCGGAGCTGCGCGCTCGGTTCTCGGGGAAGCCCGAGCACGTCGTCAACTTCATGTTCATGGTGGCCGAGGAGGCGCGCCGGCTGATGGCGTCGCTCGGCGTCAAGCGCTTCAGCGACTTGATCGGCCGCACCGAGCTGCTGATCCCCGACGACGACGCCGACCACTGGAAGGCGCGCTCGCTCGACCTGCGTCCGCTGCTGGCAATTCCCGGTCACGCGATCGAGGCGCCGCGCGGCCACGTCCCCGGCGAGGAGAAGGAGACGATCATCGGCGCCTCCTTCGACGAGCGCGAGCTGATCCCGAAGGCGCGGCCGGCGATCGACGACGGCGAGCCGGTGCGGATCGAGTCGCTCGTCACCAACATCGACCTCGCCGTCGGCGGGCGCCTCTCGAACGCGCTGGTCGTCGCCCGCGGCCCCGAGGGGCTTCCCGACGACACGATCGACGCCCGCCTCAGGGGCTCCGCCGGGCAGAGCGCCGGCGCCTGGCTCGCCCCCGGGATCACGCTGAGCATCGCCGGCGACGTCAACGACTACGCCGGCAAGGGCATGAGCGGCGGCATCCTCGCGGTCGCGCCGCCGCCGGACGCCGGCTACCGCGCCGAGCGCAACGTGGTCGCCGGCAACGTCGCGCTCTACGGCGCGACGGGCGGCAAGGCCTTCTTCAGCGGCATCGCCGGCGAACGGTTCGCCGTCCGCAACTCCGGCGCGCTCGCCGTCGTCGAGGGAATCGGCGAGCACGGCTGCGAGTACATGACCGGCGGCTGCGTCGTCGTCCTCGGCGAGACCGGCCGCAACTTCGCCGCCGGGATGAGCGGCGGGATCGCCTGCATCTGGGACCCCGAGGACGAGTTCGACCGGAAGTGCAACATGCAGATGGTCGAGATCGAGTCCGTCCATCCCGACGGCGACAACTTCCTCCACAACCTGGTCGCCGAGCACGCCGAGCGCACCGGCTCGGCCGTCGCCCGCGGTCTGATCGACCGCTGGGACGACGCCGTCCAGGAGTTCAAGGTGGTCATCCCGCCGGGCTTCCGCGCCGCGATCGCCCACACCGAGCCGCCCGCGAAGGCGAGAACGGTCAACCTCGCGTGAGGGAGATCTGATGGCCAATCCGCGCGGATTCCTCGAGGTGCATCGCGCTCCCGCCCCCGAGCGGGACCCGCGCGAGCGCGTGCGCGACTACGGCGAGATCTACGGCGTCCTGCCCGAGGACGAGCTGCGCGCGCAGGCGTCCCGCTGCATGGACTGCGGCGTCCCCTTCTGCAACAACGCCTGCCCGCTCGGCAACCTGATCCCCGACTGGAACGACCTCGCCCGCGTCGGCGACTGGAAGCGCGCGATCGAGCAGCTCCACGCGACGAACAACTTCCCCGAGTTCACCGGCCTGATCTGCCCGGCGCCGTGCGAGTCGGCGTGCGTCCTCGACATCGACGACGACCCGGTGATGATCAAGCAGATCGAGTACTGGACGATCAACCGCGCCTTCGAGGAGGGCTGGGTCGTGCCGGTCCCGCCGCCGCCGGAGGCGCGTACGGGGCGCACGGTGGGCGTCGTCGGCTCCGGCCCCGCCGGCATGGCCGCCGCCGCCGAGCTCAACAAGGTCGGCCACACCGTCACCGTCTACGAGCGCGACGAGACGCCCGGGGGGCTGATGCGCTTCGGCGTGCCCGACGCCAAGCTCGAGAAGTGGATGATCGACCGCCGCATCGAGCTGCTCGAGGCCGAGGGCATCGAGTTCGTCTGTGACGTCGAGGTCGGCGTCGACATCGGTGCCGACGAGCTGCGCGCCAAGCACGACGCGGTCGTGCTCGCGATGGGCTCGCGGGTCGAGCGCGACATCGAGCTTCCCGGCCGCGACCTCGACGGCGTCCACTTCGCGATGGAGTACCTGTACCAGCGCAACCGCTTCGTCGCCAAGGAGCAGGGCAGGCCCTTCCGCGAGCCCGACCGGCCGATCAGCGCCGCCGGCAAGAACGTCGTCGTCATCGGCGGCGGCGACACCGGGATGGACTGCATCTCCAACGCGCTCCGCGAGGGCGCGAAGGAGGCGATGCTGCTCGACGTCTACCCCGAGGTCCCCAAGGACGGCCGCTATCCCAACACCCCGTGGCCGATCCAGCCGCGGCGGCTGCTCACCACCTACGCGCTCGAGGAGGGCGGCGAGCGCCGCTTCGGCCGCGAGGTGACGGCGCTCGAGGGCGAGGGCGGCGCCGTCAAGCGCGTCCACGCGCGGCAGGTCACCGGCGATTCCTCGCGCACGCTCGTCCCGGTCGACGGCAGCGAGTACACGGTCGACGCCGACCTCGTCCTGATCGCCGTCGGCTTCACCCATCCCGAGCGCGAAGGCCTGGTCGACGGGCTCGGCGTCAAGCTCGACAGCCGCGGCAACGTCAAGGCGGGCGCTTTCGCGACCAGCGTCGAGCGCGTCTACGCGGCGGGCGACGTCCGGGTGGGCGCCTCGCTCATCGTCACCGCGATCGCCGAGGGCCGCAAGTGCGCCCGGGTGGTCGAGGCGGCGCTGCGGGCGGGGGCCGGCGCGAAGACCGCCGCCTGACGCTGCGTTTCGTCGGGCATTCGCCGCGGCTCGGTGTGAAGGCCGGAGCTCCCGGCCGCTGGGCGCCTCGGTCCAACAGTTGAACTCAGACGTCCCGCGCGCACTTTGGTCCGCATAGCGAGCCCAAATGTGCGTTCACCGATGACGGCCCAGCGTTGGGCGCCTAGCCGCTCAGCGTCCCCGCTGCCTGAATCGATCGAGGTCACCGGCGCGGCTCCCGATCATCGGCACGGGCCCAGGTCGCTCGACGCGCCTCTCTGCCCTACGCCGATCAGGGTGGGGCAACTCAGAGCGAGTTCGTTGTCGTCGGTCCATGTGTCTCCCCGCGTTCGCCGGAATGCTCAGCGACAGTGGCTCCTCGGGCTCCAACCTAGCGGATCTCGGGCCCGCCGAGGTGCACGCCTTTCCCGGGGTCGTCAACGCCGCCTCCAACGCGCTCTGCCGCCGCGCCAGATTCCTCCTGGCGGAGGAGGACGCGGAGATCGTCTTCTCCGGCCGGCCGCTCCGCTGCAACCACTGGGCCCTGCCCCAGGCACGATTGCATCCGGATCGGGCTCACACAGGCCTCCGGCCGCGAGCTGCTTGACTACTTCTTTACGGGAGCCTGCGAGGGTGCACGTATCCCTCGTCGCAGACGCAATCGAGGCGGGATCACAGCTATTGCGTCCGCAGGCCCCCCGCGGGGCACCTCTTTCACTGTCCGGTGCCGATGAAACCGGAACCACAGCTCTTGAGCACAGCAGTCGCATCACACCCCACCGACCGGTTCACGGTTCCGCCCGAGATCGAGGCCGATCCGACGCTCCGCATCGTCGAGGAGGGCCTGCCCGCCGCCGCCCCGCAGCGGTCGTGGCTGAAGCGGCACTCGAAGCTCGTCAGCTTCGCGTTCGCCTTCATCGTCAGCGCCGCGCTGGTCGTCGGCCTCTACGGCGAGCGCGACGCCTTCACGAGCGCGCTGGACTCGGCCTCGATCTGGCTGCTGATCGCCTCCGTGGTCATGCACGTGGGCTGGCTGCTGGCGCGCAGCGAGGCCTGGCACGTCTGCGTCGACGCCGCCGGCGCCGACTGCGGCCGGCGGCCGCTGTACCGCGCCTCGGCGATCGGCTACCTCGGCAACGTCTTCAACTCGAGCTTCGGGCTCGCGGTCCGCATCGCCGAGCTGCGACGGACCGCCCCCGACAAGGCGCCCTGCGCCGGCACCCTCGTCGCCGCGGAGCTGCCGATCCTGACGATCGAGCTCGCGCTCGGCGCCATCTTCTCCTTCACCCTCGTCGCGCCGCTCGGCGTCCCCTGGTGGATCCCGCTGATCGCGCTGGCGGTCGGGGTCGGGGTCGTCTCCGGCCTCAGCCGGCTCGCCCACCGCAAGCGCACCGGGATCTGGAACGGCCTCGCGGTGCTGCGCGGGATGCGCCACCGCAACACGATCGTCGCGCTGACCCTGTTCGCGGTGAGCTCGCAGGTCCTGCGCAACTGGCTGCTCCTGCAGGGCGTCGGCATCGACGTCTCGTTCTTCGACGCGACCGCGCTCCTGATCGCCACCGCGGCGCTCGGACTGCTGCCGATCGGACCGGGCCTCGGCGTGGCCACGACCGTGATGATCCTCGGCTCCAACGGCGTCCCCGCGACCGCGGCGGCGGGAGCGCTGCTGACCGCGACCGGCGCTGTCGGAGCGATCCTGTTCGCCACATGGGCACTCGCCGACCGGGTGCGGACGAACCCGCGCTGGACCCTGCGCAGGCGCCGCCCCGGGCGGCTGCAGATCCGCCACGGGCACCACATCCCGTTCCCCGAGCCCCACTAGCCGATGCGACGCCGACGACTCGGCGACAGCGACCTCGAGGTGACCGAGATCTCCCTCGGGTCCTGGCTCACCTACTCGGGCGGGGTCGAGCGCGAGCAGGCCGAGGCGTGCACGCGCGCCGCCCATGAGGCCGGCATCAACCTCTTCGACACCTCCAACGCGTACGGCGACGGCGCGTCGGAGACGGCCTGGGGCGAGATCCTCTCCGCCTACCCCCGGGACTCGTACGTCCTCGCAACGAAGGTCTACTTCCCGACGAGCAACGGGGGCGGGCTCTCGGCGGCGCAGATCGCCAAGCAGATCGATCTCTCCCTGGAGCGGCTGCAGACCGACTACGTCGACCTCTACCAGTGCCACCGCTTCGATCCCGACGTCGCGATCGAGGAGACGATGGAGGCGCTCGGGGAGGTCGTCAGCTCCGGCAAGGCCCGCTACCTCGGCTTCAGCGAGTGGGCGCCCGAGCAGATCCGCGCCGGCATCGAGGCCGCACCCGAGGGCGTCGGGTTCGTCTCTTCCCAGCCGCAGTACTCGCTGCTCTGGCAGGCGCCGGAGCGTGAGGTCTTCCCCCTCTGCGCCGACCACGGCATCTCCCAGATCGTCTGGTCGCCGCTGGCCGAGGGGGTCCTCACCGGCAAGTACGAGCCCGGCGCCGAGCCGCCCTCCGACTCCCGCGCGGCCAGCGACCGGATGGGCAGCTTCGTCCGCCGGCGCCTCACGGACGAGACGCTCGAGGCGGTGCAGCGGCTGAAGCCGGTCGCCGAGGGCGCGGGCCTCTCGCTCCCGCAGCTCGCGCTCGCCTGGGTGCTGCGCCGCGAGGAGGTCGCGAGCGCGATCGTCGGCGCCAGCCGGCCCGAGCAGCTCCACCAGAACATCGAGGCGTCGGGCGTCGAGCTCTCGCCCGACGTCCTCCGCGCGATCGACGACGCGCTCGGGGACGTGCCGGTGAAGGAGGCGGAGTCGGCGTCGTCAGCGGGCGTCAAGCACCGCTGAGGGACGCGGCGCCCCGGACCGCCGCCCTGTCCAGAGCGCCTCCGGGGCATCGCGGTCCTCGCCGCATCCCGGCCAGCATCGGCGTCAGCGCGACCGGGGACTCCACACCCGGCAAGGGAACCTTCAGGTCGCCCCTGAGCCGGCGCGCACGCAGTCTCGCCGCCCCGGTGAACGGGGCGGGCGGCCGCACGCGCGCCCGCCGCCCGTCGCGGGAATACGTGAAGGTCGAACGGGTCCCGGGCTCCACGAGCAGACGAGTGACGTCCACTCCGCCGAGACGCTGCTGCAGCTCGGCGATGTGGAACACCTTCCGAGCATCGAGCCCGTCGATCGCCGCGTATCCGAGCCCTGAGGGGCGGCAGGCGATCAGGAAGACGATGTCCTCGAGGCCGTCCATTCCGTCGTGACCCGCTTCGCGCTGGAGGAAGCAGGGCAGCGGAGGCCCGAAGCCGCCTCGCTTGATCGCGCCCTCCACGGCGGTCGCGTCCGCGGCCGTGAACCCATTGTCCCCCTCGAAGTCGATCATGCCGCGGAAGGTCCCGACGATCGTCGGGTGGCAGTCGTCGGGATCCTTGACCTTGCGGCGAGCGTCGAACCGCACATCGACCTCGCCGAACGGTCCGAAGCTCGCTCGGACGCGGCGACGCGTCACGGTCTCGGCCTGCACGCGGTACTGGACCTGGGCACCTCCTCCGCGCCTGTCCAGCTTCTTGACCGTGAGCCGCGCCGTCTCACCGCCGGTGTGCGCGGTGAACGAGAGCCGGTAGCCGTTGCTGGCGGGCATCGCAAAGCGAACGGCGAAGTGCGGCTCCTTGGCGGGCTTGTCCGATGGGGCCGAAACCGCGGGAGCCGCGTCGACAGCGAGCGCGCAGGCGAAGAGAGTCACGAGGAGCCCGATACGGGCTTGCGGCCGGCTCCTCATCAGCGGCCGAGGGCTCGCGACAGGACCCGTGCCGCCTCGGTGTGAGTGCGGAGGAGGCCGCGCAGGTGCGTGCACCCCGGCAGGTCGATGTCCCCACGGAGGCTCGTCAGCTGCGCCGGGGCCGGAGCGAGCTGCGTGAGACCGGCTCCCGGCAACATGGCTCGGAGCCTGCCGGCGAGGAAGCCGCTCTCGTATTTCGGACGGCCGAGGAATGGCTGGGGCGGACGGACAGCGGCGGTTCGGCGTCCCCTGCCGACCGCGAAGTTCCGAGCGGTTCCCTCCACGAAGAGCGTCCGGTAGACGGCCAGGCTCCCGGCCCGCTCGAATGCCGAGGCGATGAAGAAGGGGCGCGCCTCCGGTCGCCGCTCGACTGCGAGCAGCGAAGTGCTCCGCCCCGGACACGTGACGAGGATCGAGCTCTTGTCCCGGCCCGCTCGGTTGGCGAAGGGAACGGGTCCCTGGCCGCACCGGCCGCGTGCGAGCGCGACGATGCCGAAGGTTCGCTGCTCGCTGACGGAGGTGTAGCCGGACTCGCCGACGAATCGGAGTAGGCCGCGGAATTCGCCGAATCGGGACGAGGTGTCGCAGGTGTGACGGTTGAGGTTGTGCTCTCCATCCTGCTCGAAGCGGAACGAAACCCGACCCAGCTCTCCGAAGTCGGCCGAGATCCGCCTCCGGTTCACCTTCGCCGGCCTGGTGTCGACGTAGACGGCGGTCGAGTCGTCCCTGCGGAGCACGAGCTCGACCTGACGCCCATGGCGATCGCTCTCCGCATGCAACTGCCAGAAATAGCCGTTGCTCGCCCCCTCGCCGCCCGCGAAGACGGAGAGCTCCTTGCCCTGCGCGTCGCCGGCCGCGAACAGGAAGGCGATGGCCGCCAGTCCTGTCACCCCCCACGTTCTCCCCCGACGCATGATTCGCTGAAGCTACCGCACGAGTCGGCGCGCCGCCCGCGGTACGTCGTCGTGCTCGAGCGACGCGCCGGTCCGCCGGGCGGCGAACTCGCGCCGCGCGGCCGCGGCCTCGCGCGTGTAGTCGTCCTCGGGGTCCCGTGGGATCCGCCGTTCGTCCGTCTTGCTCATGCTCTCCCTCCTGTGCGCCGGGCGGCGATGCTATTCGCGTCGCGGCCCCGAGGCGCGGGTAGTGGGCGTCCACGAGCAGACCCGAAGGGAGGCGAACGAGTGGAGCGCAACGACGAGATCATGGCGATCGAGACGCAGCTGGCCGAGGGCGACGACTCGACCTACCGCCGCTACCTCGCCGGCGACGCGCTGGTGATCGTCCCTGGTGCCGCCATGACCAAGGAGGAGACGGTGGCGGCGATGGCCGAGAGCCCCGGCTGGATCAGCGTCCGGCTGGAGGACGCCGACTTCGCCGACCTCGCGGCGGGCCTCGTGCTGCTCTCCTATGACTTTCACGGCGAGCGCGCGAACATGAAGTACGACGCCCGCTTGACGAGCATCTACCGCGAGACTCCGGAGGGATGGAGGATGGCCTTCCACCAGCAGACGCCCGACCCATGACCACCGCGCCGCCGGAGAGGCTGCCTCGAGTCGAGCTCCGCGCTCCGCATGAGCGCGACGCCGACGCCTTCCTGCGCGCCGCGCGGGCCAGCCGCGAGCTGCACGAGCCCTGGTACCGGCCCCCGGGCACGGCGGGCGAGTGGGAGGACTACGTCCGCCGCTGCAGGACCGACGCCCACGCCGGCTACCTGATCCTCGCGCCCGGCGACGGCGGTCCCGGTGAGGGCGGGCTGGCCGGCATCGCGACGGTAGCCAACATCATCCGCGGCAGCTTCTGGTCGGCCCACCTCGGCTACGCGGCGATGTCGCCCTACGAGGGCCGCGGGCTGATGACCGCGGGCATCGCGGCGGTCCTCGACGACGTCTTCGAGCGAATGCGGCTGCACCGGATCGAGGCGAACGTCCAGCCCGGCAACCCCGCATCCCGCTCCCTCGTCGAGCGGCTCGGGTTCCGGCTCGAGGGTTTCTCCCCGAGCTATCTGGCGATCGGCGGGAAATGGTGCGACCACGACCGCTGGGCGATCCTCGCCGACGAATGGCGCGCCCGCCGCGCCGACCTCAGCCTCCCCGGCACCTAGTTTCCGGACGAATCGCGGGCGTATCTCGGCGCCGCTCAAGGCCCCGCCCGCGGAGGTCGATGGTCAGGCGTGGGGACTGTGCCCTCAGCGACGCCGCGCGCGAATACGCCGACCGAGGAGCCGCGCGAGGCCAGCGGTCTGACGACGCGACTCGTTCTCGCGTTCGTCGAGCGCGAGGGCGGCCGCGAGGCGGTCGAGGCCGTGCTCGCGCGCGCCGGCATGAGCGGCCACGAGTCCGCCCTGCGGGACGAGAACGAGTGGTTCGCCGACAGCACCCGCGTCGCCCTCTTCCACGCGGCGGCCGACGTGCTCGAGGACCCCGATGCCGCGCGGCGGATCGGCGAGGCGGCGATCGACCTCAACGTCGGCCAGCCCGTGAAGCTGTCGCTGCGCGCGCTCGGCTCGCCCCAGCTCATCTACTCGAACGTCGCCCGCGCCAACGCGAAGTTCAACCGCGTGCACCGGATGGAGGTGCTGGACGTCGGCCCTCGGAGCGCTCGCATCAGCAACGTCCCGATCGAGGGGGCGAGCTTCGACCCCTGCGACTGCCGGTACAACATCGGGCTCCTGTCCTGCGTGCCCGTCGTCTTCGGCGAGGCGAAGGCCCGGGTCCGCCACTCCCACTGCATCGCCAACGGCGCCGACGAGTGCATCTACGAGGTCGAGTGGAACTCGATCGACCGGCCGACGAAGATGATCGCCGCCGTGCTCGCCGCGATCGCCGGGCTCGCCCTGACGGCGGTGCTGGCGCCGGCCCTGGTCGTCCCCGCGGTCGTCCTCGCCGCAGCCATCGCGGTCGTCGCCGGCTACAGCGCCGTCGCCGACCGCCGGCAGCGCTGGCGCCTGCTCCAGGACCAGCTCACCGGCCAGGCCGAGGCGACGGAGCTGCTGATGGCCTCGATGCAGGACATGGTCTCGGCGCTCCAGCTCGACGACGTGCTGTCGAAGGTGACCCAGAACGCCCAGGCGGCGGTGGGCGGCGCCGAGTTCGCGCTGCTCGTCGAGGAATCGGGGACGCTGCACGCCCGCTCCTCCTCGCAGCTCCCGCCGCGGACCGTGAAGACGCTGGAGCGCTGGGGCACCGCCAACCACGACCTCCTCCGCGAGCCGCTGCTCGTCGACGACGTCTCCTCGACCTCCGACCTCACCGGGCTACCGCTGGACAGCACGACGATGCTGGGCTCCTTCTGCTCCTCGCCGCTCAACTACCGAGGCGAGTCCCTGGGCGTATTGATCGCCCTGTCGAGCGCCGAGAGCCCGTTCCTGCCCCGCGACCTCGACCTGCTGTCCTCCTACGCCGCGCAGGCGGCGATCGCCCTGACCAACGCGCGGCTGTTCGAGGCCCAGCAGGAGCTCGCGATCCAGGACCCCCTGACCGGCCTGTTCAACCATCGGCACTTCCACGAGGTCATCGAGCAGGAGCTCGAGCGCTGCCGGCGGCACGGGGGCGAAGTCGGCCTCGTGATCTTCGACCTCGACGACTTCAAGCGGATCAACGACACCGGGGGGCACGCCGAGGGCGACGAGCTCCTCCGCAGCGTGGCCGAGACGCTGCGGGGGATCTCGCGCGCATCCGACCTGCCGTTCCGGATCGGCGGGGACGAATTCGCCCTGGTCCTCCCCAGCAGCGGGCCGAAGGCGACCGAGGCGGCGGCGCGGCGAGCAAGCGAGGCGATCTCCAAGATCGACGCCCGCACGTCGACGTCCTTCGGATCCGCCTCGTGGCCGGACGCGGGACCGACCAAGGACGCGCTCGTATCCACCGCCGACAGCCGCCTGTACGAGATGAAGCGGCTCGCCCACGGCGAGGAGCACAAGCGGGGCGCCGACGAGGACGTCGCCCACAAGCACGAGCGCCTCGCCAGCGCCAGCCGGATGGCGGTCAAGCTCGCGCCGCTGGTCGACGAGCCGGACATCGCGCGTACGGCCGTCGACGAGCTCCGCGACACCTTCGGCTACAAGCGCATCGCCGTACACCGGATCGACGAGGAGGAGCTCGTGGCGATCGCCGGCGACGGCGTCGGCGACCGGCTTGCGTTCGCGGGCGGAGGCGGCGCCGTCGAGCGCGCGGCGCGCAGCGGCGAGGCCGTCCTCGACGGCCGCCTCTCCGGCAGCCAGCTCGCGACCCCGATCCGGATCGACGGCGAGCCCTGGGGCATCCTCGAGCTCGGGCGCGACCACGGGCGCTTCGACTTCGACGACCTGCTCTATGCCGACACGATCGCCGCCGCGATCGGGGCGGCCCTGCATCGCAGCAAGCTCTACGCCGAGCTCGAGGGGACGTTCATGCGGACGCTCGCGGTGCTCTCGGACGCGCTCGAGGCGAAGGACTCCTACACGGCCGCGCACGCGCGCGAGGTGGCGGAGCTCGCGGTCCGGGTCGGCGAGTCGCTCGGGATGGAGCGGGACGAGCTGCGGCGGCTCAGCTACGCGGCGCTCCTGCACGACATCGGCAAGATCGCGGTGCGGACGGAGATCCTTCAGAAGCCGGGGCCGCTGGACCCCGACGAGTACGAGGAGATGAAGGCGCACACGGTCGTCGGCGCCGAGATGCTCGAGCGCATCCCATACTTCGCCGGCGTCCATCCGCTCGTCCGCTCCTCGCATGAGCGCTGGGACGGCCGCGGCTACCCGGAGGGCTTGGCGGGCGAGGAGATCCCGCTCGGGGCGCGCGTGATCTGCGCCTGCGACGCCTTCCACGCGATGACCTCCGACCGCCCGTATCGCCGGGCGATGGGCCGGCGGGCGGCCGTCGAGGAGCTCGAGCGCAACTCGGGCTCGCACTTCGACCCCGAAGTCATCGACGCCCTCGTCGAGCTGCTCGCCGAGGAGTCGGCGGAGCCCGCACGTTCGGCGCGCGCACCGCGCGCGCCGAACGCCCCGGTCGCGAGCTGACGAGCGGAGGCCCCCGGGCGACCGCGGGCGGCCGCTGTGAAACTTCCGGCCGATGCACGTCGAGCTGACCGTCCTCACGATCCTCGTCGCGACGGCCCTGCTGCTCGTCGCCTCGCAGTTCACAAGGGTCCCGTATCCGATCCTGCTCGTCCTCGGCGGGCTCGCGCTCGGGTTCACGCCGGGTATCCCCGAGGTCGAGCTCGACCCCGAGGTGGTCCTCGTCGCGATCCTGCCGGTCCTGCTCTACGCGGCCGCGTTCTTCACGCCGCTGCGGGAGATGCGGCGCAACTTGCGGCCGATCTCGCTGCTCGCGGTGGGGATGGTGCTGGCGACGATGGGCGCCGTCGCCGCGGTCGCCCATCTCGCGCTCGGCTTCGGCTGGGCGGAGTCGTTCGTGCTCGGCGCGATCGTCTCCCCCACCGACCCCGTCGCCGCCACCGCCATCGCGCGGCGCCTGCATGCTCCGAACCGGATCGTCACGGTCGTCGAGGGCGAGTCGCTGATCAACGACGGGACCGCGCTCGTCGCCTACAAGTTCGCGGTCGCCGCGGTCGTGTCCGGCAGCTTCAGCCTGCTCGAGGCCGGCGGCGACTTCTTCATCAGCGTGATCGGCGGCGTCGCCGTCGGCATCGCAGTCGGCGCCGCCATCGCCTTCGTCCGCCGCCGGATCAACCAGCCGCCGGTGGAGGTGACGATCGCGATCTTCAGCGGCTACTTCGCCTACCTGCCGGCGGAGGCGATCGGCGTCTCCGGCGTGCTCGCCGCGGTGACCGTCGGCATCTACATGGGCCGGCTGACCTCGGTCCTGACGACGCCGACGACCCGGATCCAGGGCAACGCGGTCTGGGAGATCGTCCAGTTCCTGCTCAACTCGGCGCTGTTCGTCCTCGTCGGCCTCCAGCTCCCGGCGGTGATCGACGGCATCGACTCGATCGGGACCGCCGAGCTGCTCGCCGACGCCGCGCTCGTGGCCGGCACCGTGATCGTCGTCCGCCTCGCCCTCGTCTTCCCGTTCATATACGTGCCCGCCGCGATCTTCGGCCCGGTGCGGGGCGGCGATCCGCCGCCGCCCTGGAGCTGGACCCTGATCGTCGGCTGGACGGGGATGCGCGGCGCCGTCTCGCTGGCCGCGGCGCTCGCGCTGCCGTTCCTGACCGACGGCGGCGACGCCTTCCCGAACCGCGACCTGATCGTCTTCCTCACCTTCGCCGTGATCCTCGCGACGCTGCTGCTCCAGGGACTGACGCTGCCGGCCCTGCTCAACGGGCTGCGCGTATGCGACGCCGACAACACGCTCCAGCGCGAGGAGGACGAGGCGCGGGCGCGGGCGACGCAGGCCGCGCTCGACCGCCTCGACGAGCTCGAGGCCGTGGACTGGGTGCGCGACTCGACCGTCGAGCGGATGCGGCGCTCATACGGCTACCGGAGCCGCCGCATCGCCGCGCGCATCAGCGACGACGGCGACCTCGACAGCGCCGACTACGAGGCGCGGTCGGAGGCCTTCCAGCGGCTGACTCGCGAGCTGCTCGAGGCGCAGCGGGCGACCGTGATCGCGATGCGCGACCGCGGCGAGATCAACGACGATGTCCTCCGGGCGATCGAGCGGGAGCTCGACCTCGAGGACGCGCGGCTCGAGATCTGAGGCGCCGCTCTGGGCGGCGCTTCCGATCGGCGTCGACGGCGTTGACGGGCTCCCTCGCCCGGTCCTCCGCTGGGGTCTCTCGCGGCAGCATGTTGTCGCGAGAGACCCCAGCGGAACTGGATACGCCCGCCGGCGCCTGCTGGCCTGGCCTGGACCCCCTCTCCGGGAACGACGGACCGAGCGAGCGGCCCCCGAGGCGTACGCCTCGGGGGTCCCGCTGCGCTACGAGGACTTGCGCCGCGAGGACGACCGCGAGCGCGAGCCCGAGGACTTCCGCGCGCTGCCGCCGGAGCGGCCGCGCGACGAGCTGCTGCTCGTCCTCCGCGTCCCGCCCGAGCGACTCCGCGAGCTGCTCGCCTTCTTGCCGCGCGAGCCCGACGTGGCGGAGCTGCGCGAGGACGATGCGCGGGAACTGCTCCGGCGGCGGCTGCCGCCGGAGGCCTTGCGCTCGCTGCGCGGGATCTCCTCCTTGACGACCTCCTTCGTCAGCAGCGGGATCTGCTTCTCGAGGAAGCTCGCCATGCGCTCCTCCTCGCGGCGGATGGCCTTGGCCATCTTCGCCGTCTCGGTGTCGCCGACCGCGGTCGCGAGGGTCTCGATCGCGGTGTAGGTCGCGATCTCCTCGTGCTCCTCGGAGTACTCGGTCTTGGCGTTCTTCAGCTGCTTCTCGGCCTCGCCGGTCCCGCGGACCGCGTGGAGCGGACCCTTCGCCGCGGCGACGCCACGACTCGCGAGCTCGGCCGCCTTCGCCTGCAGCCCCACGCCGCCGAGCTTCTTGAGCCGGCGCTCGACGAGCTTGGCGTGCTGCTTGGTCTCCTTCAGGTGCTGCTGAAGGCGCTTCTTGTAGACGGGCCTCGTCGCCATCCCGATGTGGGCGGTCAGCGACGTCTCCAGCTCCTTCTCCTTGCCGTGGGCCTCGGTCAGGTACTGGATCAGCTTCGCGTTGGCGGTGGTGTCATCTGCCATCTCTGTGTCTCATCTCCTTCGGGGTGTCCAGTTGACGTACCCGCAGGCGGCATGCCCAATCACTCACGTAACCTGCGCCACATGGGCGATCCGGGCGAGAATCCCGCCACAACCGGAGGGTGCGCGTGCGGCGCGGTCCGCTGGGAGCTGAGCGAGCCGGCGGTCGGCGCCTCCTACTGCCACTGCACCCGCTGCCAGCGCCGCACCGGCACCGCCGTCTCGGCCGGCGCGAGGATCGTCCCCGGCAGCTTCCGCATCATCGAGGGCGAGGAGCAGATCCGCGCCTGGCGTTTCGACGAGGGGTTCGAGAAGCACTTCTGCGGTCTCTGCGGCTCGGCGCTGTTCAGCCGCGACCCCGATGACCCCGACCGCGTCGGCCCGCGTCTCGGGAGCTTCGACGGCGATCCCGGCGTCCGGCCGGTGAGCCGCCAGTTCACCGACTACGCGGCCGCCTGGGAGCCGATCCCCGGCGATGGGCTGCCTCGCTACGGCGAGCGCCGCCCGCCCGCCGCCTGACCCGCAGCGATGCGCGCGTTCTTCCTCCGGCATGCGGAGTCGGCCTCAAACGCCGCCACCGACAGGGTCTCGCTCCCCGAGGAGGAGGGCGACCGGCTGAGCCCGCTCGGCAGGCGCCAGGCCGAGGCGGCGGCGCGGCGGGTCGCGACCGACCTCGGGATCACACGGATCGTCTGCTCGCCGATGGGCCGGGCGCGCGAGACCGCCGCGCCGATCGCCGAGCTGACCGGCCTCGAGCCCGAGGTCTGGGACTGGACGCACGAGCTCCAGGAGCCGCCGGAGTACTTCCAGTCCAGCGGCGAGGAGCAGCAGCGCCACCGCTGGTCGAATCGGATGCGGGACAACGCGGACGACCCCGAGTCGGCACCGCCGGGCGGCGAGTCGTTCGCCGACCTGCGACGGCGGGTCGAGCGCACGAAGGACCGGCTCGTCGCCGACGGCGTCGACCGCACGCTCCTGGTCGGCCACGGGATCTTTTTCCGGTTCGCGTTCGCGCTGACCGTCTTCGGCGACGAGTTCTCGCCGGCGATGATCGACCGGCTCTGGCGGATCGGGTCGTTGAACTGCGCGCTCTCGGTCTTTCAGCACTACCGCAGCGGGAACACCCTCAACCCGGCCGACATCGACGGCTGGCGCTGCGTCAGCTGGATGGTCCCGCTGGTCTCCCCCGCCGAAGTCACCGGCACCGGCGGTGGCGGCGCCGGGAACTGAGCGGTCCGGTCAGTCGCGCGGCGCGGGAACGAGGTCGAACTCGGTCCCGAGGCGGAGCTCGCTGAAGCGGCGCGCCCAGTCGTCATTGATGCGATCGCTCTGGCTCTTCATCCGCGGCTCGATCTCGAGGTCGTCGGGGTAGTCGAGCTGCAGCCGCTCGAGGATGTTGCGGGTGCTCGTCTCGTAGTCGGCGGCGAAGTTCTCGTAGAGGACGAGGATCGGCTTGATCCGCGTGTGCTCGAAGAAGGCGTCCCAGCTCGCCTCCGCCGCGAGCGTCTGCTCGAGCAGGTGCTTGATCGCGCCGTAGTGGAAGCGCAGCTGCGGGCGCTGCTCCTGCATGTAGGCGCGGTACGGGGGCTCGTCGCCCTTCGCCTCGCCGGAGTCGCTCCAGCTCGCCGTCTGCACCGCCTTCCACAGCGACACCGCCTGGCGGATCTTGTTCGCGCGGATCACCCGGACGAAGGTGAGGTTCGGGAACGCCGCGGGCAGCAGCTCGGCCAGAGGCAGGCTCGAGTACTCGGGGATGTTGCGCAGGAGCCCGGCGAAGTCGCCGAGGTACTGCCACATCAGCTTCGCGCCGAAGACCCCGTTCTCGGTGGTGCCCTCGCGCATCGCCCACTCGAGGTAGCGGTCGTAGGCGGTGCGGCTCCACTGCGGCGGCGGACCCTTGCCCTCCTCGGCGGGGCTGCCGAGCTCGTCGAGGATCGAGCGGTCCTCGACCCCGGCGAAGTACTGCTCGGGGCGCCGCGGCCGGCCGGTGCTGCGGAGCGCCTCGAAGTACTCCTCGGGGCGGCCGGCGACCCCGGTGTCGTTCAGCGCCCGGCAGACGAGCGTGCTGCCGGAGCGCGGCGTCGAGCAGACGAGGTAGGAGCGCGTCGGTTCGGTCATCTCAATGCCCTCGCTTGGCCCCGGTCCGCTCGAGCGGGTCGATGCCCCGCGGCGCCTCGGCCGGCGAGATCGCCGTCTGGGCGTTGACGATCGCGCCCGGCGGCGGCTCGATCGGCCCGAACCGCAGGGGGTCGTCGGTCTGCTCCATCCACTCCGCGAGGCGATGGCGGAAGTGGGCGAGCGTCGCCTTGTGCTTGGGGTCCCAGCTCAGGTCGCGGTGCTCGTTGGGATCGTGGATCAGGTCGTAGAGCTGCTCCTCGGGCACGAGGTGCTGCCCCCAGCCCGCCTCGACCATGATCGTCTTCGTCTTGCTGTCGTCGCAGTTGGCGAGCACGGGATGCGGATAGTCGTGGAAGCGGCGAACGTACTTCCAGCGATCGGTGCGGATCGCGCGCAGCGGCTCGTAGGCGGCGTGGAAGGTCATCTCGGTGAAGAGCTCGGCGCGGACGGCGTCGACCTCACCATGCACCAGCGGCAGCAGCGAGGTCCCCTGGACCCACTCGGGGACCTCGGCGCCGGCGAGCTCGCAGAGGGTCGGATAGAGGTCGAGGTGGCTGACCATCGAGTCGACGACCTTGCCGCCGCTGAACCCGCCCGGGCCGCGCATCAGCATCATCACGCCGGTGCCGCGGTCGAACAGCGTCGCCTTCGCGCGCGGGAAGGCGAGCCCGTGATCGGTGGTGCAGACGATCAGCGTGCGGTCGGCGAGGCCGAGCCGGTAGAGCTCGTTCATCACCATGCCGACACCCTGGTCGAGCGAGCGGGCGCTCGCCTTGAATGCGGCCATGTCCTCGCGCGTCGCGTGGGTGTCGGGGAGGTTCGGCGGCGGCATCGAGTAGAGCGAGTCGCGCACCGAGGTCGGCGCGTGGAAGTCCCGGTGGGTCTCGAAGAAGCCGACCGAGAGGAAGAAGGGCTCGGGGATGTCGCCGAGCACCGCGTTGGCCGCGGGAGCGACGTCGCCGGTGTGGTTGGAGTCGACGTCGACGATCCGGTCGAAGCCGATCACCGACGTGTCCCGGGAGATGTGCTGCTCGCCGATCATCACCGACGTGTAGCCGGCGTCCATCAGCGGGTGGATCAGGTGCTGGCCGTAGTCGTTGAGGGACCAGCCGCGGTGGGCGAGGCCGAACATCCCGTTGGAGTGGCAGTACTGGCCGGTGAGCAGCGAGGCGCGCGATCCCGAGCAGGTCGGCGCCGCGCAGAACGCCTGCCTGAAGAAGACCCCCTGGTCGGCCAGCATCTGGATGTTGGGCGTCGGGATCTGGTAGCCGTAAGGCTGCACGAACCGGCCGGTGTCGTGGGAGTGGATGTAGAGGATGTTCGGCTGCTCGCTCATCGCGCGACGAGTCTGAAGCAAGCCGGGCCGGGACGCACATCCCTGCGCCCACCGGCCCGGCATTCTCCGAGCTCAGGGGAAGGGGCAGCTCCCCGTGACCGGAAGGCGGGCTCGTCGCCGGCCCCGCCCGGGACCGGCGGCGATGCCCTATTGTTGAGTTTCCTACTCAACTTGCCCAACAAGCTAGCGCATCCCGATTCCCGGGGTACGCATAGAGTGCGGGCATGGTGGATCTGGAGGGGACGCCGGAGGAGATCTACGAGGGAATCGGCGACCTCGAAGAGGACGAGTTCGAGGAGCTGATGGCCGAGCCGGCCAGCCGCGACCGGGTGATCGACGCGCTGCTCGAGCACATGGCCGACCGCCTCCGTCCCGATGCGGCCGGGGACCTCGACGCGGTCATCCACATCAAGCTCTGGGACCGGCCCGGCGGCGGCTACGACCACCACGAGCTCGTGGTCCGCGACGGCCGCTGCGAGGCGCGAATGGAGCCGCAGGACGATCCCGACCTCACCCTGAAGGTGCGGCCCGGCGACCTGCGGAAGATCGTCACCGGCGAGACCGGGCCGAAGCGCCTCGCCTTCAAGGGCCGGCTGCGGGCGATCGGCGACATCCGCCTCGGGATGCGCCTGACCGACCTCTTCGACCTCTAGTCGGCCGCCCGGGCGCGGTCGGCGGCTGAGCCGACGCCAGAGGCTGAACGCAGGCCTCCCCCGCTGAGCCGCCCTTCAGCCGGCGGTGGGACCATCGTCAGCGCGTGTGGTTCGACTGGGACAACCTCGTCCTGCTCATCGTGCAGGCGGCTTGCGTGGCGGTGCCGGCGGCGGGGCTGCCGCGACGGCTCGCCCGCTACCGCGGCTCGGCGTGGGCCCTGGTGCTGCCGGTCTCGATCGTCGCCGTCGTCGGCGGGATCTCGCTCGCCCCGGGAACCGCCGACGTACTCACCTGGATCGCGCTGATCGGGGTGCCGATCGGCGCGGCGCTGGCGTTCGGCTGGGCGGCGCGGGGGGCGCAACCGCCCCTGGCGGTCCTGGCGGTCGCGCTGCTCGCGCTGGCATGGGCGGCGCAGGACGAGTGGTATGGGCAACTCGCGCGAACGATCCTCGTCGCCGCGTCGGCCGTGACGGTGGGGCGGCTGCTCGCCGGCGGCACGCCGCTGGGCCTGCTGAAGGCGGCCGTCTACGCGATGGCGATCCTCGACGCATGGCTCGTCTTCTCGGGCAGCCTCGAGCAGCCGAACTCCGTCCTCGTCGCCGCCTCCCCTGGGGCGGACCTGCCGCGGCTCCAGTCCGCCGCGTTCAACGGGTTCTCGGTCGGCTACGGCGACTACCTCCAGGCGGCGGTCGTCGGCGCGATCCTCGCCGCCGAGCGCCGGCCGCAGGTCATCGCCGCCGCGGCGACGCTCCTTATCGCGATCGCCTGGGACCAGCTCTTCCTCGTCTACGACGTGCTGCCGGCGACGATCCCGCCGGCCCTCGCCCTCCTCGCCTCCGAGCTTCCCCGGCGCCGGTCGCTACTCGCCGTGGGTCCAGTCCGGGACCTCGTACGCCGCTCCCGGAACCCCGCCGACGCAGAGGACCCGTAGACCGTCCGGGCCGCTGGCGAGCGTTCTCGCCGTCCCGGCGTCGACCCGGACGACGTGATCGGGGTCGAGCGGCAGCCGCTCCCCTCCATCGATCACGACCGCGCCGGAGCCGCTCATCCCGAGGTAGAGCTCCTGCTGGCCGGAGTCGGACTCGTCGTGGGACTTCGTCTCGTAGTCAGGCGGCAGGTCCATGATCTGGACGCCGAAGGCCGTGATGTCGCAGCCCTCGCGGACCAGCTTCGCGAACCCGTCCCAGAGCTGCGGCAGCTCCTCGATCGCGACGCCGACATAGGGATCGTGGCTCATCGCTGCTCTCCTTCCAGCAGGCCGACGCCACGCAGGATCGTCACCGAGTCCGAGTAGACGTCCTTGCGGGCGATCAGCCCGTTCTCGAATGGGATCACGTCGACCCCCTCCCATTCGATCGTCGCGCCAGTCGGCTCCGCGACCAGGTTGCCGCGGCGCATCGTGCTCGCGTGCGTGGCTGAGGCCGTCCATTCCTGGACCGCCAGGTCCTCGCGCACGTACGTGCGGCGGGAGCGGAACGCGATGTCGGGCCAGGTGTCGAAGATGGCCGCGATGTGGTCGCGGGCCTCTTCGCCCGTCGCGGCCTCGCCCGCGGTGTGGTTCTCGAACACCATGGCGGGCGCGTGCAGCGCCATGATCGCGTCGAGGTCGTGCGCGTTCCATGCCTCGTTGTAGGCCGCGAGGGCCCGCTCGACGGCATCGCTCATCTCTCCTCTCCCTTCCCCCCGCTCTCGATCTCGCCCTCGAACGGGCGCAGTCGTCCGGCCTCGGTCAGCTGGGCCAATGCCTCGGGGTCGGGCTCGGCGTCCTCGGGATGCTCGCGAGGGTCGGTCAAGAGGACGACATGCTCGCCGGTGACCGGATTGTCGAAGACCTGTCGCGGCGAGCGATCCATGGCGGGGCCCCTCCTCCTGGAGGTGGCAGTGGAGGCGGCCGGTACTGCCCCGGCGTCCGCGAAGGACGACCCGATGCGTCAACGAGCGTTCCCTTCGGAGTCAATCTCGGCATCCGGCTCGGTCGATCCGAGGGGCACGTTGCCGGCACCAAATCCTCCTGTTGATGTCCCCATCCGGCCGAGGAAGCTGCCGGGGGGTTAGCTCACTGAATGAAGCCGCCTATCCGGATCGTGAGCTATCCGGGGCGACTGCTCTCAACTGGTCTTACGCAGCGAGAGCGAACTCGTGAGAGTCCGCACTTATTGGTTTTCCTGGGGGGTTTTACGAGGCCAACCCAGGGTCCTCGACTCGCAACACCGGGACGAAACCGTTCACGTCGAATCTGGTTCGCCCCCTATGTCATCTCCTCGAATTCTACGCCGCGTTAGGTTCCCGAGCAATGGGTTGCTTCATTCCGCTGCTGGCGATCATCTCCCCGCGCTTGGCGCTGTTCGCGATCTTCCTGTTCTCGAACATGCTCGACCGGGCCTACGACAGCTGGATCGTCCCGCTGCTGGGGTTCTTCCTGCTGCCGTGGACGACGCTGGCGTACGCGGTGATGTGGAGCGTCGACCCCAACGGCGTCGAGGGCTTCGACTGGTTCATCGTGATCCTCGCCTTCCTCGCCGATCTCGCCGCCTACGCGAGCAGCGATCGGCGCCGGCGCGCCGACTGATCAGTGACGCACCGTCCGCCGGGCACTTTCCCGGAGGTGCTGGGGCGGATGCTCGCCCTCTTCCGCGCCCACTGGCGGGTCATGCTCGCCGCGGGGCTCGTCATCTTCGCACCCGTAGGCCTGCTCGAGACCCTCGACACGAGCCTGAAGGATGCGACCGGGGACGCCGACGACCTGCTGAGCGTGATCGAGGTCATCGGCATCGGCCTGCTCGACGTCGCCGGGGCGCTGCTCGGGCAGATCCTGTTCGCGGGCGTCATCAGCGCCCTCGCTACCACCGGGCGGACTCCCGGCGGGCTCGGGCAACTTCTGCGCGAGCTGCCGGTCGGGCGCCTGATCCTCGCCGACATCGCCTTCGTGCTCGTCGTCGTCGCCGGCTTCGCGCTGCTGATCGTGCCGGGGTTCGTCTTCCTCGTCTGGTTCAGCCTGATCGGGCCGGTCATCGAGGTCGAGCGGATCGGGGTGGTGGCCGCGTTCAGGCGCAGCCGGCAGATCGTTCGCACCAGGACCGGGCTCGTTGCCGCGTTCGTCCTTCCGCTCGCCTTCGCGGAGGCCGCGCTCGACCAGGCCATCCGCTCCGCCTCCATCTGGTCGCTCGGGGACAACTTCTTCGGCGACTGGACGGCCGGGGCGCTCGCGACCCTCGTGACCTCCGGCCTCGCGGCGCTGGCGGTGAGCGTCCTCTACCTCGAGCTCAGCGGCCGCGGAGCTTCGCTTCGTACTCCTCCTGCGGGGTCCCGCCGACCGCGTCGCGAACTGCCCGCTTGAACCGGTCGGTGCGACGGTCGGGGCGGAAGCGCTCCTCGGCGCGAGCCTCCTTCGCCGGGTTCCGCTCGCCGTAGCGCCGCTTCGCCCAGGCCGAGCCCGGCTTGGCGAGTCGGGCGGCCCCGTAGATCGCCAGCGGCGTGACGATCAGTCCGACGGTGCCGTGCCAGAGCCGCTGCTTGAGCAGGCAGATCGTCGCCATCGACAGGTTGAACGCCACCGTGATCACGCTGGCGATCACCGCTCCCGTGCTGTCACCCGAGAGCTCGAACGGCCGGAAGCCCATCAGGACGAGGCCGAGGGCCACGACGGCGAGGACCGCGGCGTCGACCGACGCCCTCCCCTCCTCCTTCCAGTAGACGTCGTCGAGGTAGACCCAGAGCGCGAATTCGTCGATCGTCAGGCCGATACCGACTCCGAAGAGGAACGCGCAGATCTCGTAGATCGGGGAGGTCGCGAAGCCGGCGAAGCTGATCGTGCCGGCGACCATCATCAGCACGATCCCGAAGACGAGGTGGTGGACGTGGAGGCCGCCATCGCTGACGATGCTGCCCGGCCACCAGGGCACGCGGGGGCTCCGCATGAGCCGCGTCGACATGCGGATGAATCCGAACGAGATCAGGATCCCGAGCAGCACCAGGAAGAGCCACTGGCGGTCGTGCGCGACGAGCTGGTCCTGCCAGAAGTCGACGATGAAGAAGGCGAGCGGTGGCACCCCGCGCACGATAGTCTCGCCCCGGCCGGGTTTAGCGACCCCCCAACCGGGGAACGGGGTTTCCCCATGCAGCGGAGGAAGCTCGGATCGCAGGGCCTCGAAGCATCGGCCGTGGGGCTGGGGTGCATGGGGATGTCGGAGTTCTACGGGCCCAGCGACGAGGAGGGGTCGTCGGCGACGATCGGCCGCGCGCTCGACCTCGGGGTGACGTTCCTCGACACCTCCGACATGTACGGGCGCGGCGAGAACGAGAGGCTCGTCGGCGGCGCCATCGCGTCGCGGCGCGACGAGGTGACGCTTGCGACCAAGTTCGGGATCGTCCGCAGCGACGATCCCGGCGACCGCGGCGTGGACGGGCGGCCCGACTACGTCGCCGCGGCGATCGACACCAGCCTCTCCCGCCTCGGCGTGGACCACGTGGATCTCTGGTACCAGCATCGCGTCGATCCGGACGTGCCGATCGAGGAGACCGTCGGGGCCATGGCCGAGGCGGTCGAGGCCGGGAAGGTCCGATTCCTCGGCCTCAGCGAGGCCGCGCCGGAGACGATCCGCCGCGCCCACGACACGCATCCGATCAGCGCCCTGCAAACCGAGTTGTCGCTGTGGGAGCGGGGGCCGCTCGAGGAGATCCTCCCGACCTGCCGCGAGCTCGGCGTCGGCTTCGTCGCCTACTCGCCGCTCGGGCGCGGCTTCCTCACCGGCCGCTTCAGCTCGCCGGACGACTTCGGCGAGGGCGACTTCCGCGCGAACGACCCGCGCATGGGCGAGGAGAACTTCGAGCGCAACCTCGCGATCGTCGAGACGGTCCAGAGAATCGCCGAGTCGAAGGACGCGACCCCCGCGCAGGTCGCCCTCGCCTGGGTCCTCTCCCAGGGCGACGACGTCGTCCCGATCCCCGGGACCCGGCGTCCCGAGCGGGTCGAGGAGAACGCCGCCGCCGCCGGCATCGAGCTGGACGAGGCCGCGCGCCGCGAGCTCGACGCGGCCGACACCGCCGCGGGGGACCGCTACGCGGACATGAGCACGGTCAACCGCTGAGCGGTCAACCCAGCTCGGGGATGTGCTCCTCGAGGTGGCGCGCGATCGTCTCGCGGACCCAGCGGCGCTCCGCCGCCGACGCCATCCGGTAGCGGCCGAGCAGCATCTTCTGGCCGTCGATCGGCAACCCCGCGATCTCCCAGCGGACGGCGAGCCGCTCGAACAGCGCCTCCTCGCGGCGCTGCCAGGCATCCTCGGCGGAGGCGGCGGCGCTGGCCGGCGGCTCCCCGAGCTTGCGCACGGTCCCCTCGCTCAGCTCCCGCCGCAGCGTCAGCACGTTGCCCTCCTGGTCCGTGTAGTCGCTCGTCGGCACCGGGCGCCGCTCGCGCCTTCGCTTCCGCTTGGCCACGCGGGGCAGTCTCGCACTAGGGTTGAGCCGGTGGCGGAGCGGGAGTTCGATGCGATCGTGATCGGCGCCGGCCCGGCCGGCGAGGTCGCCGCCGGGCGGCTGGCCGACGGCGGCGCCGAGGTCGCCCTCGTCGAGAAGCACCTCGTCGGCGGCGAGTGCTCGTTCTACGCCTGCATGCCATCGAAGGCGCTGCTGCGACCCGCCGAGCTCCTCGCCGAGGTCAGGCGGGTCCCGGGGATCCCGGTCGGCGACGCGCTCGACGTCGAGCGCGTGCTCGCGCGGCGCGACGAGGTCATCCACGACCTCGACGACTCGGTGCAGATGCCCTGGCTCGAGAAGCGCGGGATCGAGCTCTACCGCGATCACGGCCGGCTCGACGGCGAGCGCCGGGTCCGGGCCGGGGACGAGGTGCTGACGGCCCGCAAGGGAGTCGTCGTCGCCACCGGCAGCGGCCCGCTCGTACCGCCGATCGACGGGCTCGAGGAGGCGCATGCGTGGTCGAACCGCGAGGTGAC
This sequence comes from uncultured Solirubrobacterales bacterium, assembly GCA_963823565.1. Lineage (GTDB taxonomy): Bacteria > Actinomycetota > Thermoleophilia > Solirubrobacterales > 70-9 > RHKX01. Next base: position 957,406 of record CAWGLR010000001.1, read on the forward strand.
CACAGCCAAGCGGCCGCCGCAGAGCATGATCGTCCTCGGCGGCGGCCCCGTCGGGGTGGAGATGGCGCAGGCGTGGAGCTCGCTCGGCACCGCGGTCGCTCTCGTCGAGGCCGCCGACCGCGTGCTCTCGCGCGAGGAGCCGTTCGCGAGCGAGCAGGTCACCGAGGCGCTCAGCGAGGCCGGCGTTCAGGTGATCACCGGCGCGAAGGCGACCGAGGTCCGCGAGGGCGAGGGATCGTTCTCGCTCGGGCTCGACGACGGCGGCGAGCTCGCCGCCGAGCGGCTACTCGTCGCGGTCGGCAGGCGCCCCCGCGTCGAGGACATCGGGTTGGAGTCGGTCGGGATCGAGGCCGGCGGGCCGATCGAGGTCGACGAGCGCATGCGCGCCGGCGGCCGCGACTGGCTCTACGCGGTGGGCGACGTCAACGGCCGGGTGCTGCTCACGCACATGGGCAAGTACCAGGCGCGGGTCGCGGCAGACAACATCCTCGGCCGCGACGCAGTCGTCCGCCACGACGACGAACGCTCGCCGCGCATCGTCTTCACCGACCCCGAGGTAGCCGCGGTCGGCCGCACGCTCGCCGCCGCCCGGGAGGCCGGGATCGATGCGAAGGAGGTCGACGTCTCCACGGCGGGAACCGCCGGCGCCTCCTTCCACGGGCGCAACGCCGAGGGCACGAGCCGCCTCGTGATCGACGAGGAGCGGCGCGTGGTCGTCGGCGCGACGTTCGTCGGCCCGGACGCGAACGAGCTCATCCATGCCGCCACCATCGCGATCGCCGGCGAGGTGCCGCTGGAGCGGCTGGCGGAGGCGATCCCGGCGTTCCCGACGCGGAACGAGATCTGGCTCAACCTGCTCGGCGCCTACGGGCTGTAGGCGCGGGGGCGCTCAGGTCGTCAGGCGCGACTTGATCCGGTCGAGGAAGTCCTGTGAGAAGCCGGGGATCTCGTTGAGCTCGTCGAGCGAGCTGAACCCGCCCTGCCGCTCGCGGTGAGCGAGCACGCGGCCGGTCTGCGTCACCGACAGGCCGGCGTCGCGGAGCTGCTCGAAGCTCGCCTCATTGAGGTTGATCTGGTCCGCTGAGCCGGAGGCCTCCGGCGGCGGGCCCGCGGCCGGCTCGCCGGAGCCGACGGCGATGTCCGCGAACGACGTCGGCGCGTCCGGCGCTGCCTCCGCGGCGGCATCGGCCTCCGGCGGGGAGGCGGCGGGCTCCTCGGGCGGCGCCGGCGGCTGCTCGGACCCGAAGATCGCCGCCGTATCGGTCGGCGACGTCGATGGGGCGGCCGGCTGCTCCGGCGCGGGCGGAACCTCGGCGGGCTGCTCGGGCGGAGGCGGAGATGACTCCGGCGAGGGCTCGGCGGCGAACGGCGGGGGCGCCTCCGGGGCGGGTGGCGCCTCGGGGGCCGGGGCCTCGGGCGGCGGCTCCGGGGCGGGAGGCTCCGGAGGCGCCCCGACAGCCGCGGGTGGCTCCTCCGGCGTCACGGCCGCGAACTCGCCGGTCGCGCCGGCGACGGCCTCCTCGGCGCGGGCCTCCGCCTCGCGCGCACGCTGCTCGGCGTCGTTGATCCGGTCGAGCATCTCGTAGAGGCGGCGCTCGCGATCGGCCTCCTCGCGACGGGCCTCGGCGAGCCGCTCGGCCCGGGCCGCCCGCTCCTGGGCGGCTCCGGCCTGCGCCTCGATCTGCTCGAGCCGGCTCCGGGCCTCCTCCAGCGCGCGCTCTGTCCGCTCGCGGGTCGCCGCAAGGCGGCTCTCGGCGCGCTCGAGCTCGCCGCTCAGCTGCTCGTCCCGCTCGCGGCGGCGCGCGATCTGCTGGTCGCTGACCTGGAGCTCGGCCGCGCCCGGCAGCGGCTCGCCGTCGGGGCCCGCGGCAATCGGCGGCACGTCGGTCGCGCCGGCCTCGGCGGCGCTGCGGAGATGCTCGATCTCGCGGATCTGGCGGTCAGCCTCCGCGGCGGCCTCGACGCTGCCGGCATCGGCGAGCGCGTCCTCCTCGCGGCGCTCCGCGGACTCGAGCTGCTCCTGCGGCGGCGGAGGCGGCTCGGCGTGGATGTCGGCGGGCGGCGCGCCCGGCATCGGCGGCGGAGGCGGCAGCGCCTCGGCGGGGCCGCTCGGGGTCATCGCGGCCTCGGGCGTCGGCGGTGCCAGGCCCTCGGGAGCGCCCGTGGGAGGCGGGGGCGCCGCGGGCGGGGGCGGGGGCTGGCCCTTGCGGGCAGCCTTCGCGGCGGCGCGCTCGCGGCGGCGCTGCTCGATCGCACGGCGGCGCTCCTCGCGGACGCGCTCGCGCTCGGCGCGGGCCTGCGCCCGCTTCTCCTCGCGCAGGCGGCGCTTCTCCTCCCGGTCGGGCTTGCCTCCCGGCATCGGCGCCGCGGGAAGCTGCTCGGTCGGCGGCGGAGGCGGCGGGACGAACCGGTTCGGCTCATCTCCCGCCGGCGGTGGGAGATCGGGCGCGGGGGCCGCCTCGGACGGCGGCGGGAGGTCGGCAGGCGGCGGCGGGAGATCGGCGGCCGGCGGTGGGAGATCGGCGGCCGGCGCGGGCGGTGGCGCGGCATCGCCCGACGGCGGCGGGAGGTCAGCCGGGCCGTCGGCGGGCGGGGTGGGCGGGTCGGGGGCGCTCTGCAACGACGGCGCGAGCGGTTCGGCGGGCGAGGGCAGGTCCGCCGCGGGACCGCCCGGGGGCGGCGGCAGGTCGGCGGGGCCGGCATCTGCGGGCGGGGGAAGGTCGGGCGAACCGCCCGGAGGCGGTGGCAGATCGGCAGGACCCGACTCGGAAGGCGGTGGCAGATCCGCCGGGGCGGACTCCGGCGGCCGGGAGTCCCCCGCCGCGGCCGGGGGTGGCATATCGGGCGCGGCACCCGCCGCCGGAGGCGGCATGTCGGCCGGTGCGACGGCGGGGGGCGGCAGGTCGCCCGGGGCCCCGGGCGGCGGCATCGCGGCGGCTCCCGGGGGCGGCGGCGGCATGTCGGCCGGTGCGGCCGCGGCGGGGGGTGGCATATCGGGCGCGGCCCCGGCCGGAGGCGGCATCGCGGCGGCGGGGGCCGTGGGCGGCGGGGGCGCGCCCTGCCAGCTCTCGCCGCCCTTCTGCGCGGCCTTGGCGGCCGCCTTCTCGGCCTTCTTGCGCGCCTTGGCCTCGGCGCGCTCGCGCTTGCGCCGGTCGCGGAGGGGCTCCGCGGGCGGTTCGGGCGCGGACGCGCCCGGCGGCGCGCCGGGGGGCGGCATGCTGCCCGACACGTCGGGACCGGTGCCCGCTCCTGCCTGCTCTGGCGACTGCTCGCTCAAGACCTTCCTCCGTAGCGGTCAGCCGACATTCAACCAACCGATGGATGCTCGCGCCGGAGGCTATTACCTGCGCCGAACGGCACTTCTATCTGGACCGGTACTTCATCTCGCGCTCGACGTCGCGGGCGACGTCGCGGTCGCGGATCGCCCGGCGCTTGTCGGCCCGGTCCCTGCCGCGCGCGAGCGCGAGCTCGACCTTCGCCCGCTTGCCGCGGAAGTAGATCCGCGTCGGGATCAGGGTCAGGCCCTTGCGCTGCATCCTCCCGACGAGGCGCTCGATCTCCCAGCGATGCATGAGCAGCTTTCGCGGCCGCTCGGGATCGTGGTTGTCGCGCGCCGGCGGGTAGGGCGGGATGTAGGAGCCGCGGAGCCAGAGCTCGCCGTCGTCGATCACCGCGTAGGAGTCCTGGAGGCGGGCCTTGCCGTCCCGCAGCGACTTCACCTCGGTGCCGGTGAGCTGGATGCCGGCCTCGAAGCTCTCGACCGTCTCGTACGAGAAGCGGGCGGCGCGGTTGGTGGCGACGTCGGGCCCGCGGCCGTCGTCCTTCGGGCTCATCGCCTCGCCCCCGCCCGGCGCCGGCCCCGCCCGCCGCGCGCCGGCCGTCCGCCCGCCTGCTCGCCGGGGCCGGAGAGATCGACGCGGCCGCGCGGCGCCTCGATCGCGTCGACCTTGACCGCGATCTCGTCGCCGATGCCGACGCGCCGGCCGGAGCGGAGCCCGACCAGGGCGGTCTCGACGTCGTTGATCTCGAAGCGCTCGCCCGGCATCCGGCGCGCCGGGAAGAACCCCTCGTAGAACTCCGAGAGCTCGCCGCGGAAGAGCACGAACGCGCCGGCCCCGATCACGCCCGGAGACCTCGCCGGTGAACTCGGTGTCCGGGCCGCGCTCGAACAGCTCGCGCTCGCAGCAGGAAGGCGGCGCAGACGTCGTCGGCGCTCCGCTCGATCTTCATCGACTCGCGCTCGCGGTCGGAGCAGTGGGCCGCCGCGGCGGCGACGGCTCCCGGCTCGGGGCGCTCCTCGCTGCCGTCGACTGCGGAGAGCAGCGCGCGGTGGGCGATCAGGTCGGGGTAGCGCCGGATCGGCGAGGTGAAGTGCGAGTAGGCGAGGCTCTCGAGTCCGGCGTGGCCGAGGTTGCGCTCGCTGTAGCGGGCCGGCTTCATCGCGCGGAGGACGAGCGAGGAGAGGCTGCTCGCGCCGTAGCCGCGCCGCTCGGCCTCCGCCGCGACGAGCCGGCTCGCCTCGACCGCGACGTGGCCCGCCTCGGTCGGGCCGGCGAGCTCGCCGATCGCGGGCGTCGGCACGTCGAGTGAGGCGAGCTGGTCGATCATGAAGCGGATCCGCTCGGGGTCGGGCTGCTCGTGGACCCGGTACAGCGTCGGCACGTCCTTGCGCTCGAGCAGCGTCGCCACCTGCTCGTTGGTCAGGATCATCAGCCGCTCGATCAGCCGATGCGACTCCGTCTGCTCGATCCGCCGCGCCGACAGCACCTCCCCTCCATCGCCGAACTCGAACTCGGGCTCGGCGCCGCTGACCGCCAGGCCGCGGCCCGCGGTGCGCGCGGCGATCGCCGCCGCCGCGGCGCGCGCCGCCTCGATCGCGGGGCCAACCGGATCGGGGACACGCTCGGCACCGGAGAACACGCGGTCGAGCCGGTCGTAGTCGAGTCGCTCGTCGGAGCGGATAAGCGAGCGGTAGAAGCTCGCCGCGCCGGCGCGGCCGTCACTTCCGAGCTCGATCTCGGTCGTCACCGCGAGGCGCTCGACGCCGGGCCGCAGCGAGCAGGCGTCGCTGCTCAGCGAGGCGGGAAGCATCGGGCTGACCATCCCCGGGGCGTACGTCGAGTTGGCGCGCTCGAGCGCCTCGCGATCGAGGCCGCTCTCGGGCTCGACGTGGGCGGCGACGTCGGCGATGTGGATCCAGACGCGGAACCCGTCGCCCTCGCGGCGCGCGGAGACGGCATCGTCGAAGTCGCGTGCGGTGGCGGGGTCGACCGTGAAGGTGGGCTCGGCGGTCAGGTCGCGGCGGTCGCCGGGATCGCGCTGGAGGCGCTCGATCGCCCGCCCGGCCTCGTCCTCGTGACGGTCGCGGAACGTCGAGCGCAGCCCGCGGTCGGCGACGAGGGCGGTGACCACGTCGCGGGCGACGTCCGCTCGCCCGAGGTCGACGATCGGCTGCGCGCTGCGTCCGCCGATCCGGCAGAGCGCGATCCTCCCCTCCTCCATCCGGACGCGGCCGCGGGAGAGCGCGATCTGCGGGCCCCGGTCGAACACGGGCTCGCCGACCCAGAACTTGCCGCGGCGCGCGACGCGGAATGCCCGCGGGCGGGTTGAGTCGAGCGGCTCGGCCATCGCCTCAGCTTGCCGGAAGCTCGGCGCCGACCTGCTCCAGGCCCGCGTCGAGCACCGAGTCCCCGTCGCGCGGATCGCGGTCGCGCACGACCTCGTCGGGCTTCACGCCCTTGCCGAGGATCGAGGTGCCGTCGGCGGTGAGGTACTCGCCGACGGTGATGTCGAGCGCGCCGCCGGCCTCGAGCGGGATGATCTCCTGGAAGACGCCCTTGCCGAAGGTCGTGGTGCCGACGACGGTCGCGAGGTCGTTCTCCTTGAGCGCGGCGGTGACGATCTCCGAGGCCGAGGCGGTGTTCCCGTCGACGAGCACCGCCATCGGCTGCTGCTCGAGCGCTCCGCCGGTCGCGTCGAGGACCTCCTTCGGCCGGCTGCGGCCCTCGATCGTCACGATCGGACCCTCCTCCTGGAAGATCGACTCGACCAGGACGGCCTCCTTGAGCAGCCCTCCGCCGTTGCCCCGGAGGTCGAGCACGAGCCCCTCGGCGCCCTGGCGGCGCAGCTTCTCGATCGCGCTGCGGAGTTCGCCGTGGGCGCCGTCGCTGAAGGTGAGCAGCGCCACGTAGCCGATCTTTCGCCCGCCCTCGCGCTTCAACCGGCTGACCACCGCCGGGATCCTCACGTTCGCGCGCTCGACCTCGAGGTCGCGCCGCTTGCCGGTCTCCGCGTCGACGACAGTGATCTCGACGCTCGTTCCCGGCGGTCCCTTGATCCGGTTGGAGGACTCGGTCGAGGAGACGCCGGCGATCGACTCGCCGTTGACGGCGACGATCTTGTCGCCGACCTCGATCCCGGCGCGCTTCGCCGGGCTGCCGGCGTAGACCTGCGCGACCCGGAGGCCCTGCTTGACCTCGCTGACGCCGAGGCCGATCCCCGAGAACTCACCCTCGCTCGACGCCTGGAAGCGCTCGTACGCCGCCGGGTCGAAGTAGTGGGAGAACCGGTCGTCGTTGCGCTTCGAGATCGCGCGGATCATCCCGTCGATCGAGGCGTTCTCGAGCTGCTCGGTGCTGGTCGGCCGGAAGTAGGAGTCCTCGATCACCTCGCGCGCCTCCTCGACGCGGCTCTCGCCGCCGGTCGTCGGCAGCAGGTCGGCGAGCGGGCCGATCGTCGCGAGCAGCGCGACGGCGACCGCGACGCCCGCGATCAGCCCGGCGAGGAAGGCCCGGTGGCCCGGCGTCAAATGCGCAGGAACCGGCGCAGCGTCACTCCGCTGCCGAGCGCCGCGACCGCCATGGCGCCAACCACGAGGGCGGCGATGAGAGGCCCGAAGGCGATCGTGTTGAGGTTCTCGACCAAAGCGAAGTTGTCGGAGAGGGGATCGACGATGGTCACCTTGCCGAGAAACAGTATGCCGACCGCGATTCCCGCCCCGAACAGGCCGACGACGAGACCCTCGATGACGAACGGCCAGCGAATGAACCAGTCGGTCGCTCCGACGAGCTGCATCACCTCGACCTCACGGCGACGGGCGTAGATCGAGAGGCGGATCGTGTTGCCGACGAGGAAGAGCGAGGCGATCGCGAGCAGAACGGCGATGACCGCCAGCAGGATCTTCACGGCGCTCGTCACCTCGCGGATCTGCTGCGTCTGATCGCCGGTGACGATGTCGTCGATCGCGGCGCTGATCGGCTGCGGCTTGCCGGTCGAGTCCGGTGGCGACAGCGCCGCCTGGACCGACTCGAGGTTGTCGGGGTCATCGAGCTTGACGTTGAACGCCGGCGGCAGCGGGTTCGAGTTGAGCTCCTCGAGCAGGCTGTTGTCGCCGAGCCGCTCCTCGGTGATCTTCAGCGCCTCGGCTGGCGAGACGTACTCGACGCTGGCGACGTGGTCGATGCCCTCGATCCGGTTCTGGAGCGCGTTGATCTCGCTCTGCTCGACGTCGTTGAACAGGAAGACCTTGAGCTCGAGCTGGTTGCGGACGTCCTCGGTCTTCGAGCCGCTGGCATCGAGCACCGGGACGAGGACGCCGACGAGCAGGACGGTGACGGCGATCGTGACGATCGCGGCGATCGACGGCGCGGCGTTGCGGCGCAACGCGCGATAGGCCTCGCCGAGGAAGAAGCCGAGCTTCACAGGACCGCTCCGTTGTCCTCGTCGTCATCCTCGTCGACGAGGACGCCGAGCTCGTTGCGCACGCGGCGCCCGAACTCCTGGGTGTCCTCGTCGGACGTGTAGAGGCCGGCGGCCTGGTCGCGGATGACGCGGCCGTCGTAGAGCTGGACGACGCGACGGCGCATCTTGTCGACCATCTCGCGGTCGTGCGTGACGACCACGACCGTCGTGCCGGTGCGGTTGATCCGGTAGAGCAGCTGCATGATCCCGATCGACGTCTCGGGGTCGAGATTGCCGGTCGGCTCGTCGGCCAGCAGCAGCGGCGGGTGGCTGACGAACGCGCGCGCGACGGAGACGCGCTGCTGCTCGCCGCCCGACAGCTCGTCGGGGTAGCTGTGGATCTTGCCGCCGAGGCCGACCATGCGAAGGATCTCCGGCACCTGCCGCTTGATCTGCGCGCGGGAGGACCCGGTGACCTGGAGCGCGTAGGCGACGTTGTCGTAGACGGTCCGGTTGTTCAGCAGCTTGAAATCCTGGAACACGGTGCCGATCCGGCGCCGCAGCTGCGGGGTGGCCGAGCGGGGCATCGCGTTGATGTCCTTGCCGGCGACCATGACCGAGCCGCTGGTCGGCTCGAGATCGCGCAGGAGCAGCTTGATGAAGGTCGACTTGCCGCAGCCGGTGGGGCCGACGAGGAAGACGAACTCGCCGCGGTCGATCGAGACCGAGACGCGCTCGAGGCCGACGTGACCGCCTGGGTAGACGATCGTCGTGTCCTTCAGCTCGACGATCGGCCGTCGGTTGCGCGGTCGCGGATGGGACTCGGGCATGCGCGACCGGCGGGTGCGCATGCGGCTGCGGGTTCGTGCTCTGGCCATGGGCGGAAGTCTGCTCAGTCGGGGCGCCGCCGGAAAGGCCGGAGGTGAGCGGTGAGAGCGGGCGTGCAGCTTGGGCGTTCGCTTGCAGAATCGGTACGTGCGTAACCGCCCGCGGTGGGGGTCGCTCCCGGCCCGCAGGACTACGATCGCCCCGTGGTCCACATGCGGATCGTCGCCCCGCACGCCGAATGCCGGCACGTACTCGAGCTGCTCGAGGCGAGCGAGTCGGTCTTCAACATCGTCCACCTGCCCGGGGTGGCGCGGAAGCCGGACGGGGACATGGTCCTCTGCGACGTGGCACGCCGCGACGTCTCGCTGCTCGTCGCCGACCTGCGCGAGCTGAACGTCGACGTCGACGGCTCGATCTCGATCGATCAGATCGACGCCGAGATCTCCGGCGGGATCAGCGAGGACTTCAAGCGGCGGCACCGCGACGACATCGGCTCCGACCCCGTCGTCTGGGAGAACGTCTCCTCCCGCACGTCCGAGAGCGTCGAGCTCTCCCACAGCTTCCTCATCTTCATGACGCTGGCGATGCAGATCGCCGCCGTCGGCATCTACTTCAACCAGCCGATCCTGATCGTCGGCGCGATGGTCGTCGGTCCCGACTTCGGCCCGATCGCCGGCATCTGCGTCGCCCTCGTCAACCGCACGGCCGGGCTCGCGAAGCGCTCCGCCGTCGCCCTGTTCTGGGGCTTCGCGGTCGGCATCTCGTGGACGGTGATCTCGACGCTCTTCTTCAAGGCGGTCGGCGAGCTGCCAGAGTCGATCAACTTCGACTCCCACGGGCTCACCCGGTTCATCGCCGAGCCCGACTTCTTCTCGTTCTGGGTGGCGGTGGCGGCGGGGATCATCGGCATGCTCAGCCTCACCACGGCGAAGTCGAGCGTCCTCATCGGCGTCCTGATCTCGGTCACCACCATCCCCGCCGCGGCGAACATCGGAGTCGCCGGCGCCTACGGCGACTGGGACACGATGCTCGGAGCCGCATCGCAGCTCGGCGTCAACCTCGCGTGCATCTTCGTCGCCGGCTTCCTGACGCTCTTCGTACAGCGGCGCATGTACATGAGCCGCCGCCGGGTCCACCTCGCCGACGACGCCCGCCGCCGGGCCGGGCTGCCGCTGGGCGCCAGCCTGCGCGCCCGGGTGGACCCCGACGAGGAGCCCGAGGCGACTTAGGAGGCGGCCGGGGGCTCAGCGCCGCGGCCGAATCGGCCCTTCGGCCAGCGATACCTGGTTGATCGGATCCCCACCGATCCAGAGATGGACGCCCTCCCCCGCCTCGCCCCAGCAGGCCGGCTCCGGCGAGCCGGCATCGGCCGAGACTTTCGTCTCGCCGCATGCGAGCTCGGGATAGAGGTCCTCGACCTCTGCGATCGGGTCTCCGGGGCTGAGCCCGCGCAGCGTCTTCGCCTCCTCGCTGGTGACGGTGACCTCGCAGATCCCGCTTTCGTACCCGAAGAAGGCGACGCCCCGGTATCGCAGGTTGACCTCCTGGCCGCGCGTGTCCGGACACGGCCTGCCAGAGCCGGCCAGAGTCAGGTCAGAAGGCTCGATCCCGATGGGCGTCGAGGGGTCGGTGTCCTTGCCCGGGGGGGCGTCGCCGAAGACCCGCTCGATCGCGGCGCGCCCGTCGCCGATCCCGACCCCCTCGACGGTCCCGTCGGTCTCGTCGATTCGCAGCGCCGGCTGCTCGGGGGGCTCATCCCGCTGCTGATCGTCACCGCATGCCGCGAGACCAACCGCGAGGACAGCCGAGAGTGCCGCTGCAGCCAGAGTGCGCCTCAATCCGGTCATCCTCAGCAGTTCGGAGTGTGCTTCAGCGAGATGCGTCCGATTCGTCCGGTGTTCGCGAATCCCTGACCCACCTTCGTTGAGATCCTCGCACCCGGGTGCCGTTTCCAGACCGGCCATGAGCAATGACCGGCCATCTTCTCGATGAACTGCCGTCGCGCAGCGTCCCAGTCCAAGTCGATGTCGTGCGAGTTGTTCTCGTGATGGATGTTCATCACGACCCACTGGTCCATCGGGCCGTGGCTGTTTGTGTAGTCGGCATGCTCATGGTCGTCCCAGGCGCGTAGGTGCCACCGCGACAGGTTGCACAGCGCATCTCGATTATCGAGCTGGAAATCGTCCTTGTCGCTCGTGGTGGCGTCGCCGCTCACCCGCTGCCAGACCACGCGCTGCTTGCTTGAGCAGGGCCAGGTGCCGGTCCATCCCGTGTGCGCCTTGATGTGGCTCTCGACGTTGCCGCTGGTGTAGCTCTGGTTGTTGCCCTTGAAGATGATGTTGAGCGGGTCTGACCGGGACTTCCGATCCGGGCTCGAGATGGTCATCCCCCGGAAGACCCACCTGCCGTTGTGGAACTGGACGTGTGCCTCCGCCCTTTCGTTGGCGCTGTCGACCGCGATGCTGAGACTCCCCATCAGCAGGCCGACCGCGGCACATGCCACGACTCGACGGAAGACCATACGGACGGCGTTGGTTCTCATTGCGGCTCCAGTTCGTCGACCATCTCCTGCACGTCGGCCTTCTCGAAGTCGCCCGTGATCGTGATCTGAGTCGGTCCGACGATCAGCACACTCGTCGCCGGGACGGTCTCGCCTGGAGCTTGCTCGGTCTCGCCCGGCCAGCCGTCGGCGGGAATGGCGTATGCATCACGCTCATCGCCTTCGACGACCACGTTCATCACGCCTCCGGTCTCCGGATCGGCCTCCGGGTCGGCATCGATTGCCTCAGCTTCATCTCGATAGAGCTCTCGCCACTCCTCCGCCTCGTCGGAGCTCTTGTGCTCGGAGAAGAACTCGAACGCCACTCCGCCGGCCGTGTCTTCGCCGGGTTCACACGACTCACCGGCGTCGACAGCGGCGTAGCTGGCGGCGACCGTTGTGGTCTCCAGCTCCGCGGATTCGGAGTCCAGCGCGTTCTCCGGATCATCCGCCACGTCTCCCGGGGTGGACGCGCCGGTCGTCTCGCTGGTGTTGGCGACCTCGCTCCCGGCGAGGCAATAGTCCTGCGGCCCGATCGTCGTCTCGTCTCCGAGGTAGTAGGGGACGAATCCCTCCCCCGTCTCCTGGTCGACCTGCACGCCGGCCTCGTCAGCGCCGATCAGCGTGACCTCCTGCGTGAGCGCAGGGTCGGGATCGTCCGACGCAACCGCAAAGAAGTCGGTAGGGACGGACTCAGACTCCACCGGCTCGCCGTACGTGTAGTAGGTCGTGCCGAGGACTCCATCCGGGCCTGTGCTCCTCAACATCAGCGGCAGTCCGGTTTCCGCGTCTGTCCAGACCTTGTCGGTGATCTCGAACGGCTCTTGCGGCTCGTCTCCCTCCGACCCGTCATCGCCTCCCTCGCTGCGAACCGTCTCGTAGCGCTCGTAGGTGGTCCCGTGGCCCGGCGGCGGCGACTGCCACGCCTCCATCACGTCGGTGATCGGTCCCTGGCCCGAGGGAGGACCGCCGACGTCCGTCGCCTCGGCGATCGGCGCCTCTCCCTTGATTCCCGGGTCCTCCTCGCTGGTCCCGGTGTAGATGCTGTGAGCTTCCTCGTCGCCGTCGAGCTCACTCAGTTGTCGCATCTGCAGGCATCGCCCGGTCGTCGCAAGCGATGCATCGCAGGGAACCGTGGTGCGCGTCGTGATGATCTCGCCGTCGTCGACGCGGGAATCGCCGGTTGCAGGTGAGATCCACTCCTCGGTGATCAGGATCCCTCCCGCCGCTGGGTTCCCGCTGTACTGCTTGGCGTGGACGATCCGCGGATCGACGACCGTCCTGTTACCGGCGCCGTCGACCACGACGAGGCTGAGGAGCGCGTCGGGGGTATTCGACGCCGGCGCCACGGTGAACTGCGCGTCCATCGGACAGCTCTGCCATGGGATCTCGGTGGCGGGATCTCCATTGCCCGCTACGCCATCGCCATCGCACTGCTGCTGGACGAAGTGGCTCGGGCTGAGACGCTGTCCGTCGATCAGCAACTCGATGCTCTTGACGCCCGACTCGGCTGCCGCGAGATTCTCCTGGTCAGCAGCGTCACGCGAGCCTGCATCGCCGTCCAAGGCAGCAACGTCGATTCGGAGCCCACCGTCCGAGAGCTCCTCGGTCGCGACCTCCGCGACGTCCGGCTCAGCTCGGTCGATCCCGTACCACGCCCCTCCCAGGGCGCCCTTCCCCAGGGCATCGATCGACCCCGAGATCGCCACCTGCAGGCCGTCCCGCAGCTCCTCGACCGGCATCGTGAACGGGTGGGCCCAGTTCTTTGGGCATGGCGCGCGCACCCCGCCCGCGCAGCTCGAGGTGACCGAGGGAGCGGGACCCTGGATCGATTCCCCGTCTTCATCGAAGCCGGAGACAAAGCCCTGGGTCTTGACACCGAGCCCGAGATCCTTACCGCGAACGGTCGCCTGCATCTGAGGTTCGCTCCCATCGGTCCAGCCACCTAGACCCTCGATCTCGGAAGTCGGGGTATCCCAGTCCGAGAGCTTCACCACAGCGGCGGTCAGCCACGATGACCGGGTCGTGTTCGGTGTAATCGACGGCGAGCTCGTCGTCAGGCGAAAGTCAAGTTGAGTCGCCTGGATAGGTGAGGTTCCAGCCGCCAGCGGGGCGTTCCACTCGCTCAGCCAGGCTCCGGGGTGGGTGTATGCCTGGTTGAACGTCTTGTGGCGGATCCACTCACCGCTTGCGCTCGAGAGGGTGCCAAGGGCCACGTAGGGCCGGGTTTGGCTCGTCGTCCCGGTCGCAAACGTGCTGGAGCCGAAATAGGCATCCGCGATGTACGCGGTCGTATTCGGAGCCGATGCGCCGTGTCCGGGGACGCGATAGCGCCATTGCGAGATCGACGCCGCGCTGAGCGGCGCGTTCGCCGCCACCTGGTTGTAGATCCCGGCGGGGAAGGTGGGGTTCGGGCCGAATGCCCACTGGATAAAGTCGCTGTCGGACTCATCAGCCACCCAGCCGGCGAAGTCCTCACCCCAGCCCCAGACGTAGGTGTCGTAGACCTCGGGATCGACGAGGATCGGATACGCGGCGCCGGAGCCACGGTGATCGACCTCGATGCGAAGCGTGGTCGCATCCTTCATAGACATTGTCGCGCCGACAGGTGCGCCCTCGGCGTCGAGAGCAACCGGCGGTGTGACAACAGCGAGCGTCCTGTCTCCTCTGCGGATCTCGACCATCCCCGAGCCCGGGGCGGCCTCGTGCAGGCTTGCGCCGTCGGGGGCATCTACGTCGATGGTCAGCACCGTAGGACTGTCGGCGGAGCGCAGCTGAGTGAACACCTCGAAGCCGGCGGGGCTCGGCGTGAGGAAAAGGTCCGTGTCGGACTCCACTTCCGCGTAGAAGAGCCCCTCGTCCCCGATATGGCGCGCTGCTGGGCCGTCGCCCCGCTCCTGCCCCGATGGCGCGAACGAGAGGCCGACTTCACTTCCGCCTAACTCGGCGGGCTCGTAGGCCGCGTCGGGCAGGCGAACGTCGACCAGCGGTCGCTTCGGCTCGAAGCCGTCTGCCGTGCGCTCGAGTTCGAGGTCGACGAGCCTGTCGTTGGGGCCGGTGACGAGTGGAGCCGAGGAATCGAGGAGTGCGCCGTCTGAACCGGAGCCCTCGTCAAGGACCGCGGTGGTATCGCTGGTCATCGCGAGGACTTCACTCCTCGACTGCAACGGCTCGTTCTCGAGCCCATCGAGAAGAGGCCCATACGTCGACTCGAACAGGACCCTTGCTTCACCCGCCGGGAGATCGGCATGTGCGGTGGCCGAGGTGTCGAGTGGTGCGTCGCTGATTAACGGTGTGCTCGCCGGGGCGGTGTCGATTGGCTCCATCTGCCCCACGGCGTCTTCGGTCTCGCCGAGCTTGTTGACAAGCTTCGCGCCCTCGGGCTCGAGCATTGAGGCGGCACACTGATGCTCGTCAGCACCGGAAGCGCCGGGGAGATCGCACAGAGTGAGGGGAAGCGGTGGCTGGCTCTCGCCGATCACGTCGTTTCCGGAAGCGACAACCTGGGACATGACGATGGCACCTGCCACCGCGAGGAGGCCAAGTGCGGCGACTGTGGCGGACCTGGTCCATCCTCGGGGACCGCGAAGCGAATGGCCGCTCCTCAAAGACACCTACCTAACTCACCCCCCAGCTCCCCGTGACCCGTTACCCGATCAGCTTCGGCGGCGATTAATGCGCCGGCTGTGGTGCCCTGTACACGGGTTCGTCGCTGCCCAGTGCTGGCGACCCGCCCCGTCTATCCTTCCACATGTCATGAAGTTCCTCCCCCGTTTCTGGACTAGCGAATAGGTTTTGAGGCTAGCTCGCGTCGTCGCCTAGGTCAAGAAGCGTCCGGTAACGAGCCACACAGGCGGCCACCACGAAGTCGACCGCCTCCGAGACCGGACGGGCGCCCGCTCCACCCGCTGTGAGCGCGGCGGAGTGGTCGCGGCCTAATCGCTCAGTTCCACTCCGGCCCGTGCAGGGGCGGGTGGCTGACGATCGGCTTCAGGACCAGCGCCTCGCGGGCGCGGTCGGCGATGCCGCGGGCGGTCAGGCCGAAGTGCTCCATGCAGGCCTCACCGGTGCCGGAGAGGCCGAACTCGTCGCCCATGCCGACGGCGAAGACGGGGACCGGGTGCTGCTCGGCGGCGACGCCGCGGACCGCGTCGGCGAGACCGCCGACGGTGCGGTGCTCCTCGGCGGTGACGGCGACGCCGGTCTTGGCCAGGGACTCGATGATCGACTGGCTGGCGATCGGCTTGATGATCGAGACGTTGACGACCTCGGCCTCGACGCCGTCCTCGCGCTCCAGCGCCTCGGCAGCCTCGAGCGCGCGCCAGACCAGGTGGCCGGTGGCGATCAGGGTGATGTCCTTGCCCTCGCGGAGGACGTCGACGCCGTCGCCGAGCGACTCGGGGATCTCCTCGTAGACGATCGGCGTCGCCGGGCGGCCGAAGCGCAGGTACATCGGCTCGTCGTGCTCCCAGGAGTGGCGCACGGCCGCGTAGGCCTGGTTGTAGTCGGCGGGGACGACGACGTGCATCTTCGGCATCGCCCGCATCAGCGCGATGTCCTCGATCATCTGGTGGGAGGCGCCGTCCTCGCCGAGCGAGACGCCGCCGTGGCTGGCGCCGATCCGCACCTTGAGCTCGTTGTGGGCGATCCCGAGCCGGACCTGGTCGTAGGCGCGCCCGGCGGCGAAGATCGCGAAGGTCGAGCAGTACGGGACCTTGCCGGTCGCTGCGAGCCCGCAGGCCATCGACATCATGTTCGCCTCGGCCGCCCCGACGTTGAAGAAGCGCTCGGGGAACTCTCTGCCGAACTTCGCCGCCTGCGTCGAGACCGAGAGGTCGGCGTCGAGGGCGACAACCTCCTCGTGCTCGGTGCCGAGCTCGAGCAGGGCGGCGCCGTAGGCGGCCCGGGTGGCCTTCGGCTCGGTGGCCGCGGCCGCCATCAGGCCTCCACCTCCGCCGTCTGCCGCTCGAGCGTCTCCTCGAGCTCGCTCAGCGCCTCCTCGGCGAGCTCGGGCGTCGGCGGCTTGCCGTGGAAGCCGAAGCGCCCCTCCATCGAGGAGACGCCGCGCCCCTTCTTCGTCTGGCAGACGACCGCGGCCGGACGGTCGAGCGTCCGGCTGCGCTCCAGCGCCTCGACGACCGCGCCCATGTCGTGGCCGTCGGTCTCGACCGTGTCCCAGCCGAACGCCTCGAACTTCGCGGCCATGTCTCCGATGTCCATGACCTCCTCGGTCGTGCCGTCGGTCTGCAGGTGGTTGTAGTCGACGATCGCGGTCAGGTTGCGGGCGCCGAAGTGCGGCGCCGCGGTCGCCGCCTCCCAGGTCTGTCCCTCCTGGCAGTCGCCGTCGGAGCAGAGGCAGAAGACGTGGGAGTCGCCGAGGCCGTCGAGGCGGAGGGCCAGCGCGATCCCGAGCGCCATCGAGAGCCCCTGCCCGAGCGAGCCGGTGGAGACCTCGATCCCCGGCGTCTTGTTCATGTCCGGGTGGCCCTGGAGCTGGGCGCCGATCTTGCGCAGGCCCATCAGGTCCTCGAGCGGGAAGTAGCCGTGACGGGCGAGGGCCGCGTACTGGATCGGCGCGGCGTGGCCCTTGGAGAGGACGAAGCGGTCGCGCTCGTGCCAGTCGGGTCGCGCGGGGTCGTGGCGCATGACGCGGTGGTAGAGCGCGGTGACGACGTCCGCCGCCGACAGCGAGCTGTCGAGGTGGCCTGACTTCGCGACCGCGAGCATCCGCACGCAGTCGATTCGCAGGACCGTGGCCCAGCGCTCGAGCTCGGCGATCGAGGCGGGCTCGCCGCCGATCGGCGCGAGCGGCGGCTTCGGGTCGGGAACGGGACGGAGGTGGTTCACGGGAGCGTCATTGAAGCGATCCGGCTGGGCTGCTGCTTCCATCGCGATCGATTCTCGCGACGCCGCGGACGGCAACGGACGCTGCCGGGATTCGCAAATAGCGGCTTTCCCCGGGCGTCAGCCCGAGAGGACGGCGACCGCGGCGAAGGAGGCGGCGAGCACCGCGTTCCGCGCGACCGCCCACCAGCCCACCCGCGAGCCCTCGCCGAAGCAGCCGCAGGGCTCGCCGATCCGTTCGCGGAGCATGGCCCCGAGCATCGTCAGCGCGTAGAGGGCCATCAGCCCCGCGGCCGCGTAGATCGCGCGCTCGCTCCCGGCGACGATCGCAACCGCGAGCCCGAGCTCGACGACGACGGCGACGAGGACGGCGAGCCAGCGTCCCTGGAGGGTCCGGAACCCGAACGTCGCCATCGCGTCGGCGCTGGCTCTGGGCGAGCGCAGCTTGGCGAGGGCGGCCCAGGCGAGGACCGCCGCTACCAACAGCCTGGCGACCGTCTCCATCGAGGTGAGTATGCCCCTCGGGGTCGGCGGGGGCGAAGCCTGGGGCCGGACCACCTGGGTGAAGGCTGGGGAATGGGGGGTGATGGAGTCGTGGGGGCCCCGGAGCGTGAGTGGGATCAACGTTGCGATATGCGCAACGTTGATCCATCTCGGTGCTGAACCCGCCCGCCGACCTACAAGCCGAGGCTCACCGCAGAGCGAGGCGAGAGACGCGGCCCCGTTCCAGCTCGACCACGTAGACCCGGCCGCGGGCGTCGGTGCCGAACGACGTGAACCCGGGACGGCGGCCGACGCCGAGCGAGCGGTCGCCGCGCGAGCCCTTGCGGGTCGGCCGGAACGAGCGCAGCTCGCCGGAGCAGTAGTCGCCGTAGACGTAGCGGCCGCGCAGGCGCCTCAGCTTCGGGTCGCGGACGACGAACCCGCCGACGATCGCGCAGCGCGACCCCGAGTGCCCGTACTGGAACTCGGGCTTGTCGTGGTGGCCGATCCTCCCGCCGCGGAAGCGCTTGGTCCCCTCGTAGACGGGCCAGCCGAAGTTCGCTCCGCGGGTGCCCTTGAGCCGCTTCACGTCGACCTCCTCGCGGCGGTCCTGCCCGACGTCGGCGATCAGGATCCGCCGCCTGTCGAACGAGAAGCGGAACGGGTTGCGGAGGCCGCGGGCGTAGATCTCCCCGCGGCCCCTCTTGCGGGCGTAGGGATTGGAGGAGGGGATCCGGTACGGCCTGCCCTCGCCGGAGCGCGGCTTGATCCGCAGCAGCTTCCCGAGCAGCGAGCCCTTCCTCTGCGACGCCCTGCTCGGGTGGTCGAAGCTGCCGCCGTCGCCGGTCGCGAGATAGAGCATCCCCTCCGGCCCGACCGCGACCTGGCCGCCGTTGTGGTTGACCGCGCCGCGCTGGCGGATCTCGATGATCTTCCGGCGCGTCTTCGCGAGTGCCCGCAGCGGCCGCCGCTTCGACGAGCGGAACTGGTCGACCTCGATGTTGCGCTGCCTGTTCGTGAAGTAGACGTAGAAGCGCCGCGACTTCGCGTAGTCCCTCGGGAACGCGACCGACAGCAGCCCGGTCTCGACCTCGCAGCAGCCGACCCAGCGGCGCATGTCGAGGAACGTCCCCTTCCGCCGGCTCCCGTCGAGGACCCGGATCCGCCCCTCGCGCTCGGTCACGAAGGCGACGTCGCCGGCGCCGCGCGGGGCGCCCACGAACGTCGGGTGGTCGAACCTCGCCACCGAGACGAGCTTCAGCCGCTTCTTGCCCTTGCCGCCGCCGGCCGTCGAGGCCGGGCCGGCGGCCACGGCGAGGACGAGGAGCCCGAAGAGGACGAGGTGGATGCGGCGGCGGCCCTGCACGGTCGCTGCCCAGGTTCCCCTATCCGATGGCGACCATGCGCTCGATCGGGATCCGCGCCTTCTCGGCGATCTCGGGCGGCACCCTCACTTCGCCCGTCATGTCGCGCAGGCAGTCGCGCAGCTTCGGCAGCGTGATCATCTTCATGTACTTGCAGAAGGCCATCCGGTTGGCGGCGGTCAGCTCCGCGTCGGGCGCCGCCTGCTCGAGCGGGTAGAGCATCCCGGTCTCGGTGGCGACGATGTAGTGGCCGTGCGGATGCTGCTGGACGTGGCTCAGCATGCCCGAGGTCGAGAGCATGTGGACGCCCTCGTCGGATACGTCGCCGGCGGCGACGTACTCCATGACCTGGGTCGAGCAGCCGCACTCGGGGTGGATGAGGAACTCTGCCTCGGGGTGCTCGGCCCGCATCTCATCGATGTCGGTAGGCCGGATCCCGGCGTGGACGTGGCACTCGCCGTCCCAGATGTGGAAGCGGGCGCGGCGCTCGGGGTCCTCGTGCAGCCCGGTCTCGCGCTCGACGAAGGACCCCAGCCACATGTCGGGACCGAACAGGATCTCGGTCTCGGGGCCGTGCTCGGCCCAGATGTGCTCGACCACCTGGACGGCGTTCGAGGACGTGCAGCAGTAGTCGGTCTCCGCCTTCACCTCGGCTGAGGTGTTGACGTACATGACGACGAGGGCGTCCGGGTGCTGCGCCTTCCAGGCGCGGAGCTGGGCCGCCGTGATCGAGTCGGCGAGCGAGCAGCCGGCGGCGAGGTCGGGGATCAGAACGGTCTTCTCCGGCGAGAGCACCGACGCGGTCTCGGCCATGAAATGGACGCCGCAGAACGCGATCACGCTCGAGTCGGTCCGCGCCGCGGCGCGCGACAGGCCGAGGGAATCGCCGACGTAGTCGGCGAGATCCTGCAGCTCGGGCAGCTGGTAGTTGTGGGCGAGGATCACGGCGTCCCGTTGCTCGGCGAGCTGCCGCACCTCCTCGGACATCACGGCGATCTCCTCGGGGGTCAGCTCGGTGACCCCGGGGGGCGGTGCTTGGATCGTGGGAAGCTCCTGCATGGCGGCCTCCACCCTTCGCGGGCGGTCGATTCCTGATGTTCGCCAGCCAGGGGGTCTGAGCCTCTCCGGGACGGGCGAATGACTGCACTGAAGTCTACCGCCGCGGATGTCCGGACTCGGGCCCGGGACCCCTCTACGCTGGGCGCGTGCCGGAGCTTCCCGAGGTCGAGATCACCGCCCGCCGGCTCGACGCCGCGCTCAGCGGTGCCGAGGTCGAATCGGCGCTGGCGCCCGGAATGGTCGCGCTCAAGAGCGTCAAGCCGCCGCTGGAGGCGCTCGCCGGTCGCGAGGTCACGGGCGTCCGCCGGGTCGGCAAGATGCCGGTGGTCGAGTTCGGGCCCG
This sequence comes from uncultured Solirubrobacterales bacterium, assembly GCA_963823565.1. Lineage (GTDB taxonomy): Bacteria > Actinomycetota > Thermoleophilia > Solirubrobacterales > 70-9 > RHKX01. Next base: position 977,545 of record CAWGLR010000001.1, read on the forward strand.
CCGACGAGCCCCTTGCGCTCCTCGTTCACATGATGTCGGCGGGGAGGTTGCAGCTGTTCGCCGAGCGGGCGTCGCTCCGGGACCGGCGCTCGCGCGTCCTGATCAGGCTCGCCGACGGGCGCGAGCTCCGCCTGCGCGAGTTCGGCACGAAGCAGCGCGCCTGGGCGAAGCTGATGCCCGCGGCGGAGGTCGGGGAGGACGAGATGGTGGCGACGCTGGGGCCGGAGGCATGGCCGGCTCCCCCGGTCGCCGAGCTGGCCGAGCGCGCTCGCGCAGCCGCGTCACCTGCACCCGCTGCTCCGCGACCAGCGCGTGATCGCGGGGATCGGGCGCTCCTGGGTCGACGAGGTTCTCTGGGAGGCGCGCCTGTCCCCGTTCAAGAAGGGATCCGACCTGAGTGCCGAGGACGTCGCCGCGCTCCACGGCGCGCTCGCCGTCCTCGGCCGTGCGATCGACCACTACGAGGAGGTCATCGGCGAGTCGACGATCCCGGACAAGATGCCGATGCCGCTTCAGGTCCACCGCCGCGAGGGCGAGCCCTGCCCGCGCTGCGGGGAGAAGATCGCCGCGGTCCACTACGCGGAGCGGATCACCTGCTACTGCCCGCGCGAGCAGACCGGCGGCCGCGTGCTTGCCGACCGCCGCCTCTCGCGGCTGCTCAAGTAGCGCTCAGGACAGGGCCGAGTCGCCGAGCTTCTCGGTCAGCTCGGCGACCGACTCGTAGACCTCGACCGCGCCCGCCGAGCGCAGCTCCTCGCCGCCGAAGCCGCCGCTGAGCAGCCCGATGCAGGGGATGCCGGCGCGCTTCGCGGCCGCGACGTCCCAGAACGTGTCGCCGACCATGACCGCGTCGCGGCGGCCGAGCTTCTCCATCGCCGCGTCGAGCAGGTCGGGCTCCGGCTTGCTCGCGTCGACGTCGTCGGAGGTGACGAGCGCGTCGATGCTCTCGCCGATCTCGAGCATCTCGACGAAGTGCTCGATGTCGTCGGCGCTGCCGGAGCTCGCCAGCACGACCGCGTTGCCGTGCTCCTTCAGCGTCTCGACGAACCGCCTCGCGCCGGGGAGCGGGCGGGCGTCGTCGCGCATCGCGCCGAAGATCTCGCTCTCGTGCTCGCGGGCGGCGTCGCCATGGGTGGCCTCCTCCTCCTCGCCGGCGACCTCGGCGACGTAGCGGTCGCCACCGACCCCGACGGTGCGGTGGCAGAGCCAGACCGGCGCCTCGATCCCGACCCGGCGCAGCGCGTAGTGCCAGGCGAGCGCGTGCTGGTAGTTGTTGTCGACGAGGGTCCCGTCGACGTCGAGGATCGCTGCGGGCTTGGCCATCCCCGCAGGAGCTGCCCGCGCCGGGACCGTGCAAACCGGCGCGGCGGCTACCCTCGCGTGCCGTGGGGGACCGAACCCGACCTACCGCCAGTCGGCGAGCGAGCTCAAGCGCCAGATCGAGCTCGAGCGCGAGGGCTCGCCGTTCCTCGTCCACCGCCCCTCCGGCGCCGAGGGGCGGCGAGCAGTTCGCGGTGCCGGCGACGAACAAGGAGATCGCCGAGCGCGTCTTCCTCAGCGTCGACGCCGTCAAGGGCCACCTGCGCGTCCTCTTCGACCGCTTCGGCCTCGCTGACCTGCCGCAGAACGAGAAGCGGGCGCGGCTCACCGAGGCCGCCCTGCGCAGCGGCGCGGTCCGGATCAGCGACCTGGGCTAGCGGACGGCTCGCAGCCTGGTGACGGTCAGGCCGCCATCCCTCAGCAGCCGCGCCGGGGAGTACCCCCGCGCCTGCGCCAGCTTCGGGAACGTCCGGGCGACGACGTTGACGTAGAGCGGCTTCGGCCGTCCCCGGGCGTCGCGCGGCACCGCCTGGATCGCGGCGATGCCGGCCTTCTCCCACTCGCAGGGGCTCTGGAAGGCGCTGTGCCCGACCGTGCAGTTGAAGCCCGTCGCCTCGGTGGCCTTGCCGACCCGGGAGACGGCGCGCTTCGCCTCCCGCGAGGGCTCCTTCGCCCCCGCCCGCGTCGTCACGACGACCTGGCTGGCGAGGAAGTAGGGCAGCCGCTGGATCGCGACCCGCTGGCGGCTGCGGATCAGCAGGACGTCCCCGGGCCGGACGTGATCGAGCCGCTGCGACCACAGCACCTTCTCCCCGCCGCTGAAGGAGGCGGGGATCTGCCGGATCCGGCGCTTGCCGGTGCGCCGCTTGCTCACGGCTGTGCGGCCGCGCTGGACCACCGCGCTGAGCCTCGCCTTGCCGCCCTCGACCTCGCCGCTCGGGGTGTCGGCGCCGATCACCACCACCTCGCCGCCGCGGGCGCCGCCGTGGTAGGCGTCGAGGACCATGTTGAGGCGGCAGCTCCCCGGCTTGCACGGCAGGCGCCGCAGCTCGCGCACCTTGAACGCCCCGCGCTCGATGGTCAGCGGGCAGTGGTGGTTGCGGTTGGGACGGTTCTGCTCGCAGGTCGCCGAGACCGCCCGCGTGACGGGCACGGTCGAGCGGCCGTCGTCGTCGGCGCGGTCGGCGATCACGATCCGCGCCCGCAGGTGGGGATCGAAGCCGTAGCTGCGGCCGATGCAGCGGGCGAGCGGCTCGACGCACGTCGTCGTCACCGTGACCTCGCCGTTGAAGCGGACGCGCTCACCGACCCGCAGTCGGGGCAGCTTCAGGGAGAGGACCGAGCGGGTCTTGCGGCCGCGCTCGGCGGCGATCGGCACGGTCGGGCGCAGCTCCGCGCGCGGCGGGGTGATCGCCGTTCGCAGCAGCGACTCGCGCGGGCCGGCATCGGGCCCGCCGCCGGGCTTGCCGGCGCCTGAAGCCGGCAGCGACGCCACGCATGCGAGCGCGGCGACGACGAGCGCCGGTCCCACCCCGCGTGCGATCCCTCGGCGCATGGCAGCGGACCCTACGCCGTGCCCTGGCGTCTCGCGGCGGTTCCGTGGCTCAGGGCTGAATCCTGGTGACCGTGTGCGCCTGCTCGTTCGCCGATCAGGTGGCCCTCGAAGACCTCCCCCGGTCTCGGGGCCTCCCTCATGCCGGCTCGAGCAGCATCGAGAGGTCGAGGGCGGTCGCCGAGTGGGTGAGGGCGCCGACCGACACGAAGTCGACGCCGGTCGCCGAGATCTCGCCGATCGAGTCGAGCGTGACGCCGCCGGAGGCCTCGAGGTCGGGGCGGTGGCCATCGCGCCGCTCGGCCTCGCCGCGGGCCGCGACCGCCGCCGTCAGGCCCTCCGGCCCCATGTTGTCCAGCAGCAGCCGCTCCGCCCGGGACGCGAGGCCCGCCTCGACCTCGGCCAGGTCGCGGCACTCGACCTCGATCGCCATCTCGGGATGGGCCGCGCGGGCGAGCGCGACCGCTTCCTCGAGGTCGCCGCCGGCCAGCGCGATGTGGTTCTCCTTGATCAGGATCGCGTCGTCGAGGCCGCGGCGATGGTTGCGGCCGCCGCCGGCGCGGACCGCCGCCTTCTCGAGCTCGCGGAGGCCGGGCGTCGTCTTGCGGGTGTCGAGCACCGTCGCCCTTCCACCCGCCGACGCGGCGGCGGCGACGTAGCGGGCGGTCAGCGTCGCGATCCCGGAGAGCCGCCCGAGCAGGTTGAGCGCGACCCGCTCGCCGGCGAGCAGGCTGCGGGCCGACCCGGTGACGACGGCTACCTCGGCGGGCACGTCCTCGCGCGCCTCCCCCTCCTCGGCGAGGCGCTCGAACTCGGCCCCGCCGAGCTGGTGGAAGGCCTCCGCCGCGGGGCCGAAGCCGTAGATCACCCCCGGCTGCTTCTGCACGATCACGGCGCGGGCGCGGGCCTCGGCGGGCACGATCGCCTCGCTGGTGATGTCACCCGCGCCGATGTCCTCGGCGAGCGCGCGACGGACGAGGTCGCGCCAGCCGTCCCCCCGCGCGCTCATGAGGCGGAGGCGGCGCTCTGGAGCAGGTACTCGCGGATGAAGTCGTCGAGGTCGCCGTCGAGGACGCGCTGGGCGTCGCCCGCCTCGTGGCCGGTGCGGTGGTCCTTGACGCGCGTCGTCGGGTGCAGCGTGTAGCTGCGGATCTGCGAGCCCCACTCGACCGCCTTCTGCTCGCCGCGCTCGGCCGCCATCGCCTCCGAGCGCTTGCGCTCCTCCTCGGCGAGGAGACGGGCGCGGAGCATCTGCATCGCGGTCGCCTTGTTCTGGGTCTGCGAGCGCTCGTTCTGGCACTGGACGACGATCCCGGTGGGGACGTGCGTGAGCCGGACCGCCGAGTCGGTCTTGTTGACGTGCTGGCCGCCGGCGCCGGAGGCGCGGTAGGTGTCGACGCGGATGTCGCTCTCGTCGAGGTCGATCTCGACGTCGTCGGAGACCAGCGGCGAGACGTCGACCTGGGCGAAGGCGGTGTGGCGGCGCGACTGCGAGTCGAAGGGCGAGATCCGGACCAGCCGGTGGACGCCGCGCTCGGCGGCGAACAGCCCGTAGGCGTTCTCGCCGCGGGCGAGGAACGTCGCCGACTTCAGCCCCGCCTCCTCCCCCTCGGAGGCCTCCTTCATCTCGACCGAGAAGCCCCGGCGCTCGGCCCAGCGGAGGTACATGCGCAGGAGCATCTCCGCCCAGTCCTGGGAGTCGGTCCCCCCTGCACCGGAGCGGATCGTCACCACCGCGTCGCCCGCGTCGTGCTCGCCGGAGAACAGCCGCTGTTCCTCGAGCTCGGCCAGCCGCGACTCGATCGACGCGAGCTGCGCCCCGAGCTCGTCCGCGATCTCCTCGTCCTCGCCCGCCATCTCGGCGAGCTCGCCGAGGTCCTCGACGTCGGCGGAGAGCCCCTCCCAGAGCTCGATCTTCCGCTTCGCCCGCGTGTGCTCGGCGGAGACCTTCGCCGCCCGCTCCTGGTCGTCCCAGAAGCCCGGCGCCTGCATCTCTCCCTCGAGCCGCTCTACCTCGCTGGTCAGCCCCGCCGGGTCAAAGGTAGTCCCGGAGCAGCGTCAGCTGCTCGCGGACCTCCGCGATGCGGGCATCGTTGTCGACCGCCTCTGCCATCGGGCAGGGAGGCTAGCGGGATCGACCCCGGCCCCATGCAGGGGGCGCATCGGCGCGCGCCGGGGTTGGCCGGGACATGGCTCGCGATTGGCAGGAAACCCGACCATCTGCACGGTTTCCTGCCACTCGCCGCAGAGTTGACGCTGCGATTGAGCGCATGGCACGGCGTCAGAAGCAGCTGATCCGCCTTCCCCAGCTGAACGACGCCGGGCTCAGCGACGCGGGAGCCCACGCGCGCGCCGCTCGCGGACAGCTCCACCGCCTCCACCCCACCGTCTACGCCCTCCACCCGCCGCCGTACTCGCGGCAGCAGCAGTGGCTCGCCGCCGTCTATGCGGCCGGGCCTGAGTCGCTGCTCAGCGACCTCTGCGCCGCCTGCCACCTCGGGATCTGGGATTCAGCCCCTCCCCTGACCGCTCAGGTCACGAACGCGACCGGCCGCGGCCGGTCGCTGAAGGGGATCACCGTCCACCGGCGAGTCGTCGAGCGCCGCGATGTCCTCATCGTCGGCGGCATCCCCTGCACGTCGGCCACGCGGACGGTCGTCGACTGCGCGGCGTCGCTCTCCGAGGACGCGCTCGAGGACCTCCTCCTCGCCGCCGACGCGAAGGGCTCGCTGAACCGGCGGCGCCTCGACGAGCTGGTCGCCGAGCGGGCCGGGCGGGCGGGCATCGCCCGCCTGCGGCGCCTGATCACCGACGACCCTGTCGAGAGCCGGTCGCGAAACGAGCGGCGGATGTTCAGGATCTGCCGGCGCTTCGGTGTCCCGCTACCGATCGTCAACCATCCGGTCGAAGCCGGCGGCCGCAAGTTCCTCGCCGACTTCTGCTGGCCGGCGCTGAGACTGATCGTCGAGGCCGACTCGTGGCGCTGGCACGGCGGCAGGCGAGCAACCGAGCAGGACCGAGACCGCGATCAGCACCTGGCGATGGCGGGCTGGCGCGTCGTCCACTTCACCCGCGACCAGATCAAGCATCAGCCGGAGCAGACGGGCCGGCGCCTCGCGGCGCTGACCCGTTCGCCCGGCGGAGTCAGCTCTTCGGCGGGATCGCCACCGGAGTCCCGCTCTCGACCGCCTCACCGGCCGGATCCGTGAGCGTGACCTTCAGCCGCGCGGGGCCGCGCCGGACCACCTTCCGCAGCGGCAGCTGGATCGTCCGGTCGCGCGGCGCGGCGATCTTGGCGCGAACGCGCCCGACCGGCTTGCCGTTCTTGCGCAGAATCGCCTTGACCTTGACCGGCTCGCCCGCCCGGACCGTGAAGTCGAGCGTCCGCTTGCCCTTGGCGCGATCGGTGACGGCGGTGTCCGTCACCGAAGCGGCGGTCATGCTCGCTCCGAGCGGCTCCTCGCCCGCGGCCAGCTCGTATGCGCCCCAGGGCGGGTTGGCGTTGACGACGCGCCCCGGCGCGCAGGTCGCGAGGAAGCTCGCGAACCTCGTCGTCGGGCTCGTCGTGATGATCCGGTAGGTGCCCGCGGGGACCTCGGTCCAGATGATCCCGCCGTCCTCGGAGGTCTCGGTCTTCGACGGATCCGGGAGCACCGACTCGTTGAAGTAGGTCGGCCCGTCGATCGGGGGAACCTCGGTCGACGTCGCGCCGGGAACGCCGTGCGGCGTCCGCTCATGGAACGTCTCGTAGCTGACGCCGCGCACGTTGCGAGCCGAGGCGGTGGTGACGATCACGCAGTCGGTCGGGCGACCGTCGGGCCCGCGCGGGACCCCGAGCAGCGCCGACAGCCCGTTGAATGCAACGTCGTTCGGCGTCTGGAAGTTGGCGTTCTCGATGTCCGCGCCACGGGTGTGGAAGGTCTGGAGATCGATCTCGTTGTAGCCGCCGGGCGGATCGATGTAGGGGGTGACGTTCGTGTCGTCGGGCACCTCCAGCGCGTAGTCGCCGTTGGCGTCGGTCGTCGCCGAGAGCTCGGGCAGCTCGCGCACCTTGATGACCGCGCCGGCGAGGTACGTGCTCATGCTGTTGAACTCGTAAGCCTTGCCGGAGATCGTCACTCTGTCGTCCTGGACGATCCCGCGGTCGCCGGCGGCGATTGCGATCGGGGCGGAGAGCGCGCCGATCGCGACGAGGCAGGCGAAAGCGCGGACGGGCTTACGGGCTCTCATGCAGGGGGCTCCTTCGTGAGTGTGGATGGGACCCCCGTAGCGGCGCGGATCCTAGCCGGAAAGAGAATGCCGGGCGCCGCCTCAGCACCCTGCCGGACGCCTCAGGCTCTCGCCGACCCGCCGAGATGAACAGTTCTGGCGGCGGGTGGCACGGGGGGAGGGTCCACCCCCAGCGAGCAATGCCGGTGGCGCAGCAGAGGGTGGAAGCCCCCCCGTGACAGGACCCGCCGCGATCAGAGTTCCGCGCAGAACGCGCGGGTCAAACGCTCGTCAGGCGCCGTGGCACTTCTTGTACTTCTTGCCGCTCCCGCACCAGCAGGGGTCGTTGCGGCCGATCTTCTCGGCGTCGGCCTTGACGACGGTGGCGGTGTTGGTGCCGGAGCCGTTGCCCGTCTCGGCGCCGGCTGCGGCGGCCGCCGGGGCGGCGGTGGCGGTGGCGGCTCCGGTCGCGGCGACGCGGGCCTCGGCGAGGGCGGAGGGCTGCTCGGTGTCGGTGCCGCCGGAGAGCTGGACGTCGCTGGACTCCTCCTCGGGGCCGAAGGCGTCCTCGACCTCGGCCGGCTGGATCTCGACGTCGACGTGGAAGATCATCCGCGCGAACTCCTCCCAGATGGAGTCCATGAGGGCCTGGAACATCGTGTAGCCCTCGTTCTTGTAGGCGACGAGGGGGTCGATCTGGGCGAAGCCGCGGAGGTGGATGCCCTCGCGCAGGTAGTCCATCTCGTGCAGGTGCTCCTTCCACCGCACGTCGATGATCTGGAGGAGGATGTGGCGCTCGAGGGCGCGCATCAGCTCCTCGCCGAACTCCTCCTCGCGCTCGTCGTAGGCCGCGAGGGCGTCGTCGACGAGCATCTCGATGACGTGCTCGCGGCTCGAGGTCTGCGGGTCGAGCTCGCCGAGGTCGACCGAGACCGGCCAGAGGGTGTTGAGCTGGGTCTCGAGGCCGTCGAGATCCCATTCCTCGAAGACGTCGGAGGCGGTGTACTCGTTGACCTTGTTGGAGACGACGCCGGCGATCTCCTCGCGCGAGACGTCCGCCATGTCCCTGCCCTCGAGGATCTCGCGGCGGTACTTGTAGACGACGCGCCGCTGCTCGTTCATCACGTCGTCGTACTCGAGGACGCGCTTACGGGAGAGGTAGTTCTGCTCCTCGACCTTCTTCTGCGCGTTCTCGATCTGCTTCGAGAGCATCTTCGCCTCGAGCGGGTACTCCTCGCCCTCGTCGTCGACCGGGCCGAGCCGGTCGAGGATCTTGTAGATCCGGTCGCCGGCGAACAGCCGGACGAGGTCGTCCTGGGCGGAGAGGAAGAAGCGCGACGCGCCCGGATCGCCCTGGCGGCCGGCGCGGCCGCGGAGCTGGTTGTCGATCCGGCGCGACTCGTGGCGCTCGGTGCCGCAGATGAAGAGGCCACCGAGCTCCTTGACCTTCTCGCCCTCGGCCTTGCAGCGCTCGGTGAGGCCGGGCATCAGGGCCGCGAGCTCCTCCTCGTAGTTCGGGTCGCCGGGCCGGACGCCGAGCTTGCGCAGCTCGCCCTCGGCCATCATCTCGGGGTCGCCGCCGAGCTTGATGTCGACGCCGCGGCCGGCCATGTTCGTCGCGATCGTGACCGCGCCGATCCGGCCCGCCTGCGCGACCGTCTCGCCCTCCTTCTGGGCGTGCTCGGGCTTGGCGTTGAGGACGACGTGGTCGATGCCGCGGCGGTTCAGCTGCTCGGAGAGCATCTCCGAGACCTCGACGGAGACGGTGCCGACGAGGATCGGCTGGCCGGTCGCGTGGCGGGTCTCGATCTCCTTGACGACGGCCTTCCACTTGCCGTCCTTGGTCTTGTAGATCTGGTCGTTGGCGTCGTCACGGACCATGTCCCGGTTCGTCGGGATCTCGACCACCGGCATCTCGTAGATCTTCATGAACTCGGTCGCCTCGGTGAGGGCGGTGCCGGTCATGCCGCTGAGCTTCTCGTAGAGGCGGAAGTAGTTCTGGAGCGTGATCGTTGCGAGCGTCTGGTTCTCCTCGCGGATCGCGACGCCCTCCTTCGCCTCGATCGCCTGGTGCAGGCCCTCCGACCAGCGCCGGCCCTCGAGGATGCGGCCGGTGAACTCGTCGATGATCATCACCTCGCCGTCGACCACCGCGTAGTCCTTGTCGCGGCGGTAGAGCGACTCGGCCTTGAGCGACTGGATCAGGTGGTTTACGAGGGTGCCGTGCTCGGAGAGGTAGAGGTTCTCGACGCCGAGGAACTTCTCCGCCTTCTCGACCCCGCGCTCGGTCGGCGCGACGGTCTTGTGCTTCTCGTCGTACTCGTAGTCGTAGTCGGCCTCGGAGGTGTCCTTAGACTCGCCGAGCGCCTTCAGCTTCACCTTCGCCTCGACGCCCTGCAGCGACTTCGCCAGGCGGGCGAACGTGTAGTAGAGGTCGGCGGCGGCCTCGGGCGCGCCGGAGATGATCAGCGGCGTCCGCGCCTCGTCGATGAGGATGTTGTCGACCTCGTCGACGATCGCGAACTTGTGGTCCCGCTGGAAGCAGCGCTCGATGCTCGGGGCCATGTTGTCCCGCAGGTAGTCGAAGCCGAACTCGGAGTTGGTGCCGAAGGTGACGTCGGCCGCGTAGGCGGCATGGCGGCGGTCACCGTGCTCGGGCAGGTCGTTGTCCTGGAGGACGCCGACGGTGACCCCGAGCGCGTCGTAGAGCGGCCGCATCCACTCGGCGTCGCGGCGGGCGAGGTAGTCGTTGACGGTGACGAGGTGGACGCTGTCGCCCTTCAGCGTGTTGAGGAAGACCGCCAGCGTGGCCGTCAGCGTCTTTCCCTCGCCGGTCTTCATCTCGGCGATCGCGCCCGAGTGCAGGACCATGCCGCCGATCAGCTGGACGTCGTAATGGCGCTGCCCGAGCGTCCGCTTGCCGGCCTCGCGGCAGAGCGCGAAGGCCTCCGGAAGCAGGTCGTCGAGCGACTCGCCGCCGCGGGCGCGCTCGCGCAGCTTGTCCGCCTCGACGCGGATCTCGCCGTCATCGAGCAACTCCATCTCGGGCTCGAAGCGGTTGATCTCGTCGACCCGCTTCTCGTACTCGCGGAAGGCGCGCGTCTCGCCGAGGCGGAGCGCCTTGTCGATCAGTCCTCTCGCCATCTAGCTCGAGGGTACAGAAGCCTCGGCGCGCGTCCCCGCGGGTCCCGGGGCCGAGAAAGTTGTGTCGCGGCCCGCGTTCTTGGCCGCGTACAGCGCCTCGTCGGCGCGGGCGAGCAGGTCGCCGGCGGACTCGCCGACGTTCCACTCGGCGACGCCGATCGAGCAGGTGAGGCCGTCGGGGAGGGCGTGGCGGAGCTCGTCGCCGAGCGCTACCGCCTCCCTCAGCCCGCAGTTCGGCATCGCCACCGCGAACTCGTCGCCGCCGATCCGAGCGAGCAGGTCGGTGAGCCGGAGCCGCCGGCGCCATCGCGCCGCGGCCGTCAGCAGGACGCGATCGCCGGCCGCGTGCCCCCAGCGGTCGTTGTAGGTCTTGAGCTCGTCGAGGTCGATCAGCCCGATCGACAGGCGCTGGCCACCACGCTCGGCCTTCGCCATCTCCCGCGCCAGCTCCTCCTGCCACGCCCGGCGGTTGGAGAGCTCGGTGAGCGGGTCGGTCCGCGCCATGTCGCTGAGCGCTTCGAGCGCATGGGCGCGGTCGAGGGCGACCGCCGCCTCCGCCGCCAGATGCGCGAGCGAGCCACGAAGCCGGTCGAGGTCGGGGACGGGAGCCGAGCTCCAGCCGACCGCCACGACCTCGCGGATCCCGGCCTGGCGACGGACCGGCTGCCATGCGGCGGCGGCCACGGAAGCGCGGTCGAGCGGCCAGCCGGCGGCGTCCTCGCGCACCTCGGAGGCGAAGCAGATATCGCCGGCGCCGAGGGCGCGCGCGGCCATCGTCGCCCGGTCCAGCGGGACCCGCCGGCCCTCGAGCGAGGGATCGGTCGAAGCCGCGACGACGAGGCTCTCCTCGTTCCCCTCGAACTCGAGGAACGCGGCGACGCCGGCGCCCGCCACCTCGACCGCGGTGTCACACGCGGTGCGCCGCGCGTCGGCCGGCTCGGTGCTCCGGGCGAGCGCGCCGGTCGCGCCGGCCATCGTCTCGAGGTCGCGCGCGCGCGTCCGCAGCGCCTCCATCTCGCCGCTCTCGCTCGCGCCGTCGGCGATGACGACGAGCGCGAAGTCGCCCTTGTCGGGCTCGGTTCGCAGCGGCAGGCAGCGGACCGAGGGCCCGTGCGCGATCTCGACCTTCGCCTCGCGGCCGCTCTGCGCCTCCGCGAGCGCCCGCTGCACCTCGGCCGGGTCGGCATCGACGGCCTCGGTCACGGCGGCTCCGACCATCCCCGGCGCTCCGGCGGCCATCTCGACCCGGCCGGACGGCGCAACCAGCAGGATCGTCGTGCCGGCCTCGCGGATCGCCCGGCGCCGCCGCTCCGCGTAGTCGACGCCGCTCACGGCCGCCGCTCGCTTTCCGAAATCCCCTCCACCCATCGCCGGATGCAGGTTAGCCCCGCGCGCAAACGGCGGCGCGGGAAACCGCTCACGCCTCGCGGCCGCGGAGCCGCGCGACGAGCCGGCGGGTCTGCGAGCGCTTGCGGCGCAGCTCGCGGTGCCGCTTGACCTGGCGTCCGATGTCCTGGGAGAGCGCCTTGATCGCCGCCGACATCCGCGGCGCCCGCTCCTCGGCGTGGAGCGTCACGCCCTTGAGGCGAAGCGTCCCCTCGGCGACGCAGCGGTCGCTGATCGACGGGTTCGCCTCCTCGCGCAGGACGACCTCGAGGCGAGCGAGATCCGACACCTGCCGCTCGACCCGCTCGAAGCGCTTGCCGATCTGCTCCCGAATCGCGTCGTCCACCTCCACGCCCCGGCCGGCGATCTCGATCTCCACGACGTCTCCTCTCGGTGGTGAGCTGGTGGAGCCCCATGCTATTTGCGCCCCCGCCCCGGAGGCAAGCGGCGACGGCGCGGCGGAGCGGCCGCGAGCGCGAGGGCGGCGACCCGGACCGCGCCGGCGCGCCGCAGGGCCCGCGCGCACGCGGCGATCGTGGCGCCGGTCGTGACGACGTCGTCGAGCAGCACGACGCGCTCGGGAGCGGAGCCGGTGGCGGCGATCGACGGCGGCCGCGCCAGCCGCTCGCCGCGCGTGCGGCCGCGCTGACGACCGAGGTCACGACGGCGGAGCAGCGCCGCCGGTGGCAGACCGGCGATCGCCGCCAGCGCGCCGGCGAGCTCGGCGGTCGGGTCGATCCCGCGCCGCGCGGTCCGCAGCGGGGCCCGCGGCACCGGCACCAACGTGCCGGCGATCAGGCCCTGCGGCGCGCGCGCCGCGATCAGCCGCGCGGCCAGCGCCGCGGCCGGCGTCAGCCGGGAGAACTTGAGGGCGGCGACGAGCTGCCGGCCCGCGCCGCGATAGGGGAGCGCGGCGACGCCTCCGTCGATCCCGTCGGCGCGCAGCCGCACCGGAGCGGCGAGCGCGATCTCGCTCTCGCAATCGGCGCAAAGCGGCCCCTGTCCGTTCCCGGTCTGCGCCCGGCAGCAGAGGCAGAGCGGCGGCGCCAGGACGCCGAGGGCGAGATCGCGAAGCGGAGCCGTGCGCATCCACGAAGGGTGAGCGCACCCGCGTCACGCGTGGGTGACGCGGCGTGACGATTCGCACGCGAAACAGCGCCGATTCGTCCCGGACGATCGCCTAGGCGACGATCGTCCGGTCGCGACCGCTCTGCTTGGCCGCGTAGAGCGCCCTGTCGGCGCGGCCGACGAGCTCCTCGGGCGACTCGCGCCCGTCCCAGCACGCGAGCCCGGCCGAGCACGACTCTCCCTCGGGGGTGATGGTGCGGAGGCGCTCGACGAGCTGGGAGGCGGTCTCCGCGTCGCAGCCGGCAAGGGCGACGGTGAACTCCTCGCCGCCGTAGCGGGCGAGCAGGTCGGTCTCGCGGAGCACCCCGCGCCACGCCCGAGCCGCCTCCCGCAGCAGACTGTCGCCCGCCTGGTGGCCGTGGCGGTCGTTGTAGTCCTTGAACCGATCGAGGTCGAGCATCGCGACGGCCAGCGGCGCGTCCTCGCGCCGCGCCCGGACGACCTCCCGGTTGAGCTCGTCGTCCCAGGCACGCCGGTTGATCAGGCCGGTCAGGTCGTCGGTCCGCGCCATCCGCTCGAGCCGATCGAGCATCGCGGCGCGCTCGATCGCGACCGCGGCGTCGCCGCCGATCACGCTCATCACCCGCCTCAGCCGGTCCGGCAGCTCCTCGAGGCGCTCACGCCAGGCGACGGCGATCACGCCGAGCGCGTCGTCACCGTCGTGGACCGGCACCCAGAGGATCGACGTCGCCCCGGTGTCGAAGAAGACTGAGTGGGTGGACGCCGGATGGTTCTCGACCTCGCTGACGAAGAGCTGCTCGCGAGAGGAGAACGCCTCGAGCGAGCCGGCTCGCTGGTTGAACTGGAGCACGCGCTCGGTGAGGTCGCAACCCTCCGAGGCCGTGACCCGGAGCCCGGTGCCCGACGGGTCGGGCTCGTAGAGGACGCCCATGTCGGCGCCCGCGATCCGCGCGGCCGCCCGGCAGATGACCGCCCGCGCCTCCTCGGCGACGGTGCTGCGGGCGAGCTCGCCGACCGCCTCGGCGAGCGCCTCCACGTCCTCGGCCTGGCGCCGCAGCTCGAGCTCGGCCCGCTTGCGATCGCCGATGTCGTGCATCAGGGCGAGCAGGACCGTCTCCCCGTCGACCTCGGCGAGCGTGGCGTTGAGCTCGACCGTGAACCGCCTGCCGCTGCGGTCGACGGCGCCGCGCTCGACGCGGATGTAGTGGCGCCCCTCGCCGGGAGAGTCCGCGAGCCGCCGCTCGAGCAGCGCGTAGAGGTCGTCCCGCTCCTCCTCGGGGATGATCAGGTCGGCGACGCTGCGGCCGATCGCCTCCTGCGCGCTCCAGCCGAAGATCTCCTCCGCGGCACGGTTCCAGCCGGTGACGATGCCGCCGCCGTCGGTGGCGACGTAGATCTCGTTCATGGCGTCGAGGATCATGTAGCGGCGGCGTGCCTCAGCCGAGACGCTGCGCTCGGCGCGGCGGAGGTCGGTGACGTTCTGCGCCACCGCCATCCCGCCGACGATCTCGCCGTGCTCCAGCAGCGGCGCGATCCGCAGCCAGAACTGCCCGCCCGTGAACGGCGAGGTGAACTCGAGCGCGCTGGCGTCGCCCTTCAGCGCCGCGGTGTGCGCCGCGAGGAGATGGCGTCCTCCCGGGCCCTCGAAGACCTCGTCGATTCGCTTGCCCCTGAAGTCCTCCGGCGTCAGGTTGGCGGGCCGCAGCGCCTCGCCGTGGACCTCCTCGAGCCGCAGGTCGGTCCCGAAGACCGAGACGGCGGTCTCGGGGAGCTGGCCGAGGATCAGGTCAACGCGGCGATCGCGGTCCCGCATGCGCCGGTCGAGGACCGCAAGCGCGACGAGCGCCACGGCGAGGGCGATCAACAGGATTACTGTCGCGATCGTGGCCATCCCCTTTGCTCATCGGCGAAACGCCGCTCGAGCTTGACCCTCTCGGTTCAGTCCGCGAAGACGATCTCCTCGACGGCGGCGAGGTCGGGATCGCAGCCGATGACCGCCGGGGCCTTCCCGAGAGCCGTGTCGGGGTCCTTCAGCCCGTGGCCGGTGAGCACGCAGACGACGCTCTCCGGCGGCGCGACCCCGTCGAGGACCGGCAGGCCGTGGGCGAGCAGGCCGGCGACCGAGGCGGCGGAGGCGGGCTCGCAGAAGACCCCCTCGCGCTCGGCGAGCAGGTGGTAGGCGCCGAGGATCTGCTCGTCGGAGACCGCGGCGATCCGGCCGCGCGAGGCCGTGACCGCGTCCATCGCCTCCTCCCAGCGCGCCGGGTTGCCGATGCGGATCGCCGAGGCGACGGTCTCGGGGTTCTCGATCGGGTGGCCGGCGACGAGCGGCGCGGCCCCGGCCGCCTGGAACCCGAACAGCGCGGGCGCCTCACCGTACTCCTCGAAGCCGCGGCGCCAGGCGGTGACGTTGCCGGCGTTGCCGACCGGGATCGCGAGGGCGTCGGGCGCCGACCCGAGCTCGTCGCAGACCTCGAACGCGCCGGTCTTCTGACCCTCGATCCGGTACGGGTTGACGGAGTTGACGAGCTCGATCGGGTGCCGGTCGGCGAGCTCGCGGACGATGCGCAGCGCGTCGTCGAAGTTGCCCCGCAGCGCGACGACGCGGGCTCCGTGCATGAGCGCCTGGGCCAGCTTGCCGATCGCGATCTTGCCCTCGGGGACGATGACCGCGCCCCGCAGCCCGGCCCGCGCGGCGTATGCGGCGGCGCTCGCGGCGGTGTTGCCGGTCGAGGCGCAGATCACGGCCTCGGCGCCCTCGGCGAGCGCCCGCGAGACGGCGACGGTCATCCCCCGGTCCTTGAACGAGCCGGTCGGGTTGGCGCCCTCGATCTTCAGGTAAACGTGCACCCCGGCCATCTCCGAAAGCACCGGTGCCGGCAGCAGCGGCGTCGACCCCTCATGGAGCGTGACGACGGGATCCCCCTCCCCGATGGGGAGTCGATCCCGATATCTCTCGATGAGCCCGGGCAAGCTCAGCGGACTCCGCTGCTCGCTGCTCGCTGCTCGCTGCTCGCCCTCACACGAACTCCTCCTCGACCACCCTGATCGCCCGCGGCGGCGAGCGCAGGAAGTCGAGCTGCGAGAGCTCCTCGAGCGACTCGTAGAACCGCGCCTCGGGGGCCCGGTGGGTGACCATCACCAGCCGCGCGTCGGTGCCGCTGCCGCGCTGGACGACGCTCTTGACCGAGACGTCGTTGCGCCCGAGGACGTCGGCGATGGCCGCCAGGACCCGCGGCCGGTCGGCCACCTCGAGGTGCAGGTAGAACGAGGACTCGAGGTCGCCGAGGACCTCGAGCCGCTCCTCGGCGACGTGCAGCGGCGCGTCGCCCGCGAGGACCGACACGACGTCGGCGAGCACGGCGGAGGCGGTCTCGACGCCGCCTGCCCCCGGTCCCGACATCGTGATCTCGGTGATCGTCGGCGCCTCGATCGTCACCGCGTTGAACGGACCCTCGACCGGCGCGAGCGGATGGCCGCGGTAGAGGAAGCAGGGGAAGACGCGGACGCTGATCGCCTCGCCGTGGCGCGCGGCGATCCCGAGCAGCTTCAGCGACAGTCCGAGCTCGCGCGCGTAGGCGATGTCGTCGGGGCTGATCTCGGTGATGCCCTCGTAGTAGACGTCGGCGAGCTCGACCGGCGTGTGGAACGCGAGCCGGGCGAGGATCGCCATCTTCGCCGCGGCGTCCGCACCGCCGACGTCGTCGGTCGGGTCGGCCTCGGCGTAGCCGAGCTCCTGGGCGCGAGCGAGCACGTCGGAGTAGGAGGCGCCGCTGGTCGCCATCTCGGTGAGGATGAAGTTGGTCGTACCGTTGACGATCCCCGAGATGCGCTCGATCTCGATCGTCCCCAGGCCCTCCTGGACGGTGCGGATGATCGGCACCGCCCCGGCGACGGCGGCCTCGAACCGCAGCTGCACCCCCGAGCGCCGGGCGGCGGCGAACAGCTCGTCGCCGTGCTGGGCGATCAGCTGCTTGTTGGCCGTCACCACCGGCTTGCCCGCCTCGAGCGCAGCGAGGACGTAGCGGCGCGCCGGATCGGTGCCGCCGATCAGCTCGACGATCAGGTCGGAGGACGCGAGGATCTCGTCGAAGTCCCCCTCGCTGCGGCGCAGCACGCCGGCGATCTCGGGCCGCGCCTCGGTCGCCGCGGCGACCGCGTCGGCGCGATCGTCGACGAGGCTCGCGAACGCGGCGCCGACCGTCCCGTGGCCGAGCAGGCCGATCCTGACGGGCTCACCCATGGTCGACGTCGCGCGCGGTCAGGTCCTCGTAGGTCTCGCGCCTGACGACGGCCCTCGCCTGACCACCGGAGCAGAAGACCACCGGAGGACGGGGAACGCCGTTGTAGTTGTTGGCCATCGCGTACCCGTAGGCGCCGGTCGCCGGCGTGACTAGGACGTCGCCGGGAGCCGGGTCGGCGAGGTCGGCGTCGGCGATCAGCACGTCGCCGGACTCGCAGTGCTTGCCGGCGACCGTCGCGCGCCGGCCCGCCGCGGCGCCGGGGCGGTCGGCGATCACCGCCTCGTAGCGGGAGCCGTAGAGCATCGGCCGCAGGTTGTCCGACATCCCGCCGTCGACCGCGACGTAGGTGCGGACCCCGGGCACCTCCTTGACGGTCCCCACCGTGTACAGGGTCACCCCGGCGTTGCCGACCAGCGAGCGGCCGGGCTCGACCAGGATCCGCGGCACCGGGTCGAACAGACGCTGGATCGCCTCGACCTTGACGCCGACGTACTCGTCGATCGCCGGCGGCCGGTCCCCGTGGCCGTATGCGATCCCGAGCCCGCCGCCGATGTTGAGGACCTCGGGCTGGAGATGGCGGCAGAAGTCGGCGACCGCCTCGATCGCCTTCAGGTAGGGCTCGAGCTCGAAGATCTGGGAGCCGATGTGCGCGTGGAAGCCGGCGAGGCGCAGGTGCTTGGCGCGGCCGACCGCCGCGACCGCGCGCTCCGCCTGGCCGTCGGCGATGCCGAACCCGAACTTCGAGTCGAGCTGGCCGGTCTGGACGTAGGAGTGGGTCGACGGCCTGATCCCCGGGGTCAGTCGGATCAGCACGTCCTGGGAGCGGTCGAGGATCCGGTCGAGCAGGGCGACCTCGTCGAGCGAGTCGACGACGATCCAGCCGATCTCGCGCTCGATCGCGAGCCGCAGCTCGTCGGGCGACTTGTTGTTGCCGTGCATGTAGATGCGGGCTGCGTTGAAGCCGGCGCCGAGCGCGGCGTGCAGCTCGCCACCGGAGGCGACGTCGACGCTCAGGCCCTCCTCGCGGCAGATCCTGTAGACGGCGGTGATCGGGGCCGCCTTGCTCGCGAACAGGACCTCGTGCTCGACCCCGCGGGCGCGGAAGGCGTCGAGGAAGGCGCGGGCGCGGGCGCGGATGTCGTCGGGGGCGTAGACGTAGGCGGGGGTACCGAACTCGCGGGCGACCTCGACCATGTCGCAGCCGCCGATCTCGAGGTGCCCAGCCTCGTTGACCCGGCTGGCGAGCGGGTACACCGGCGACGCCGAGATCGGATCCGTCTCGCGCGCCGGATCCGAGTCGGATCCGGCGCGGTCACGCGCTGTCGTGCCGGCGCCGCTCATCCCCCCATTCTCACAGGGGACGGCGCAGGGCGCGGGAATCGCTGGCTATCGTGGCCGCGGCCGTGCGGCTGCGGACGCCAGATGCCCCCGACGAGCGCGGCGTCCACCAGGGGCGCCCCTTCTGGCTGTGGCTGCCGCGGACCGAGCCGCCGTGGCCGGGAATGGTGATCCTGCACGGGGCGGGCTCGGCGAAGGAGAACCACGCCGACTTCGCCCGGCTCTGCGCCGCGCAGGGATGGGCCGCGATCGCCTACGACCAGCGCGGGCACGGCGAGAGCGGCGACCTCATGGGGCCCGCGGCGCTGGGCGACGTCGGCCGGATGGCGGCGCTGCTCGCCCATCGCGACGGGGTCGATCCGCGGCGGGTGTGCGTTCGCGGGTCGAGCATGGGCGGCTATCTCGCGATCCACGCGGCGGCGACGGAGCCCTCGCTCGCCGGCGCGATCGCGATCTGCCCGGCCTCCGAGGAGGGACTCCGCCGCGGCCTGCGCGACGGCTCCCTCGAGATGCGGGCGGACGTCGAGGCGCTCGACGCGTGGCTGGCCGAGCACGACCTCCGCGAGGCGGTGGCCGAGCTGGCGCCGAAGCCGTTGATCCTGCTCCACGCCCGCGGCGACGAGCGCGTCCCCTACACGTGGTCGGAGGAGCTCTTCGCCCGCGCCGGCGGCGGCGACGCGAGCCGGCTGATCGTCGTCCCCGGCGGCCATCACCGCTCGGTCCAGCACGACCCGGAGCTGCAGGCGACGGCGCTGCGCTGGCTCGAGCGTGCGCTGGAGGCTGGCCCGGCCGCCTGAGGAGCGAAGCGGGGGGAGGCTGGGGAACGGGCTGGAGGCGATCGCCGGCCGTTGGCGAGGGGTCTGTTCAGTTGACCTCGCTATGCGCGCTTAACCGAGCACACCCCTGACCGGACGCGCAGCGGAGGATCTGGTGTGGCGGGACCGGACGTTGATCCTGCCGCCGGGCGCTCGCGCGACCCGGGCAGACCGGACGCGCAGCGGAGGATCTGGTGTGGCGGGACCGGACGTTGATCCTGCCGCCGGGCGCTCGCGCGACCCGGGCAGACCGGACGCGCAGCGGAGGATCTGCCCGGCGTTGTCTACAGGTAGCCCATCGGGTCCACGGGGGCGCCGTTGACCCGGACCTCGAAGTGGAGGTGGTCGCCGTAGCAGTGGCCGGTGCAGCCGACGTAGCCGATGATGTCGCCCTGGTCGACCGAGCCTGAGGTGATCGCGAAGCTCGACTGGTGGGCGTAACAGGTGGAGACGCCGCCGCCGTGGTCGATGCAGGTGTAGTTGCCGTAGCCGCCGCTCGACGCCTCGTCCTGGACGAGCGCGATCGTGCCCGCCTTCGCGGCGCGGATCGGGGTGCCGGCCGGGACCGCGATGTCGACGCCCGCGTGGAGCCTGCCCCAGCGCATCCCGAACGGCGAGACGATCGAGCCGTTGACCGGCCAGATGAAGCCGCTCCCGGCCGCCTGGATCTCGCCGGCGGGAAGCGCCGCGACGCCGCTCTGCTCGGCCGCGATCGCGGCGAGCTGCTTCTGGATCTTGTCCTCGATCTCGCTGACGTCGCCCTCGAGGTGGTCGACGTGGTCGGCGGTGCGCGACAGCGCGCGCTTGCTCCGTGCGCGGGCGGCGGCGAGCTCGGCCTCGCGGGCCTGGAGCTGCTCGCGGGTCCGCTCGAGCTCCTCCTTGCGGGCGGCGATCGAGTTGCGAGTCGCGCGGACGCGAGCGACGGTCTCGGCCGTGTCGTTGCGGAGCTCGCGAACGCGCCCGGCGATGTCGGAGTTCGCCGTCTGGATCGTCTGCAGGTACTCGTAGCGGCTCAGCGCGTCGTCGAAGCCGTCCGACTCCAGCACCGCGCTGAGCGCGTCGGGCTCGTCGGTCTTGTAGATGTCGACGAGGCGCTCCCGCAGCGCCGCCAGCGATCGCCGCAGCCGCTCGCGCAGCAGCTTCAGGTCGTGCACCGCCTGGTCGAGCTCGGCCTCCGCCTGGTCGAGCTGCGCCTGCACCGCCGCCTCGCGGTTGCGAAGCGCGGCCACCTCGCCGGTCAGCTGCTCGATCTGGTCGTTGTAGCGGCTGACCTCGGTCGTCAGCAGGCCCTTCTTCTGCTTCGCCTCGCTGAGCCTGTCCTGCTTGCGGTCGAGCTTCTCCTCGAGGCTGTCGGCGGGGGCGCGCGTCGACCACGCCAGGGCGCAGAGGAGCATCGTCAGCAGCGCGAACGCGAGAATCGCGCCGCGTCGGGACGGACGGCTGGATGTGCGGGAGGGACCTGCCATGAGGCTGGGAAAAGCCGCGCCACAGTAGCAGCGAAAACCCGGTTCGTTAGCGTTTCCTAACGCTTTTTCGCCACCCTGCAATGTGGCTTGCTGCAGGCAATTTCCGTTGCAAATCCCCCTCCCCACCCCGCCCCGCAGGCCGAGGCGGTCCCACGCCCTCAGGGGCCGGTGGGGTGGCCCACGGCCGAAGTGCCCCTTCGAGGCCGGGGGTCACCCCACCGGCCCCCGCCGCAGCGTCGACTAGGCCGAAGCCAGCGCCGGCTCCGGCTCGGCGCCGTCCGCCACGACCTTCTCGGCCCCGTCGAGGGCGGCCTGGGCGCCCTGGAGGCGCTCCCGGTACTCGCCCGCCTGCATGCGGGAGATGACGAGGCGCTGAACCTGGGCCGTGCCCTCGAACAGCTGGTAGATCTTGGCGTCGCGGAACCACTTCTCCAGCGGGCTGATCGCCGCGGCGGGGCCGACGAGGTCCATCAGCCGCGTGGTCGCCCACATGGCGACGTCGCCGGCCTTGAGCTTCGACATCGACCCCTGGCCGCCGCTGAGCGGGATTCCGTTGCGCCCCATCCAGGAGGCGCGCTGGACGAGCAGCCGTGCGCCCTCGATCTCGGTGGCGACGTCGGCGAGCACCTGCTGGACGTGCTGGCGCTCGATCGCCGGCCTGCCCGCCGTCGAGCTCTCATCGAGCAACTCCTCGAACGGGTCGCGGACCTCCCTGCCGTCGAGCAGGTACTCGAGCGTCCACTCGTAGGCCGCCTGGGCGATCCCGAGGGCGGAGGCGCCGACCATCGGGCGGGTGAGCTCGAAGGTGGCGAGCGCGTTGGAGGCGCGGCCGGTGCTCTCGCCGGAGCGGGCGCGCTCGAGCTTCCTCTCGAGCTTCTCCATGCCGCCGAGCAGGTTCTCGACCGGGATGCGGCAGTCCTCGAAGACGAGCTCGGCGGTCTGGGAGGCGCGGATGCCGATCTTCGACTCCTTCTTGCCCATCCGCAGGCCCGGCGTGCCCTTCGGGACGACGAACGAGGCCTGGCCGCGATGGCCGAGGCTCGGGTCGACCGTCGCGACGACGACGTTCACGTCGGCGATGCCGCCGTTGGTGATGAAGACCTTGGTCCCGTTGAGGACCCACTCGTCGCCGTCGCGGCGGGCCGTCGTCCGCAGGCTCTTGACGTCGGAGCCGGCCTGCGGCTCGGTCACCGCGTAGGCGCCGAGGCGGAGCTCGTCGCCGACGCCGAGGCACTCCGGCACCCAGCGCCCGATCTGCTCGGGCGTTCCCGAGGCGGCCAGGCCGGCGGCCGCGAGCGAGGATCCGGAGATTGCGAGCGCGATGCCGGCGCAGCCCCAGTGCATCTCCTCCGCGTAGATCGGCCCGAGCTGACCCTCCGGGTCCATGCCGGTGCGCTCGATCGCGGCGAGGCCGCCGAGGCCGGCGTCGCGGGCCGCCTTCATGACCTCCCACGGCACGCTCTCGTCGCGGTCGTGGATCGGCGCGGCGGGGCGGATCACGTCACGGGCGAAGTCGCGGCAGCGCTGCTTCCACTCGAGCTGCTCGTCGTTGAGGGCGAAGTTCATGAGGCCTCCCGGGGAAGGAGCTACGACGCGTCGGCACCCCGAAGCGCCGTTGATTGACTGGTCAGTCAACCAGTGTAATGGGCGCGGAGGAGGTGTCGGCCGGCGCGCGCCCAGGTCCTATTGCGGGAAACTGCCCGCCGATGCGACGACCCTCCCTCCCACACCCGCGCCTGCGGCGCCCGGCCGCGCCGGTCGGCCCGCCCCCTCCTTCGCTCTGGCCGGTGTGGGCTCGCGCCGTCGGCATCCTCGTCGCGATCGCGCTGATCGCCGGCATCGGGTTCGGCATCGGCTACCTCGTCTTCGACGACGGCGAGGAGGGTGGCACCGCGGTCGCCCCGACCCCCGTCCTCATCGAGGGGGCGCCGCAGCCCGACACCGCCGAGGAGATCGGCTTCCCCTCCTTCGCGACCCGCAACACGACCCGGGTGGGAGGTGCCGACCCGACCGCCGACGCCGCCGGGATCGCCCTCGCCTCCTACCCGACCGAGGGCGGAGTCAGCGGCCCCCAGGCGGTGGTCCTCGCGCCCGCCGACTCCTGGCAGGAGGCGCTCGCCGCGACCCCGCTCGCGGGCGACCCGATCGCCGCCCCGATCCTCCTCGGCGATCCCGGCGAGGTCCCCGACATCACCCAGGGCGCGCTCGACGCCCTTCAGCCGCGCGGCCTCGACGGCGGCGGCGAGAAGGTGATCGCGGTGGGCGACGTCGCGACGCCCGGAGGCGCGAAGGCGCTCGAGGTCGGCGGCTCGACGCCGGCGGCCGTCGCCGGCGCGGTCGACGCGGAGGTCGCGAAGCTCACCGAGGTCGAGCACCCGGACCACCTGCTTGTCGTCTCCTCCTCCGACCCCGCTTACGCGATGCCGGCCGGCTTCTGGGCGGCCCGCTCCGGCGACCCGATCCTGTTCGCCGACGGCGACGACGTTCCGGACGAGACGCTCGAGGTCATCAAGCGCCACCCCGACACGCCGGTCTACGTCCTCGGGCCCGAGTCGGTGATCTCCAAGGAGGCGTTCAAGGAGCTCGCCAAGCAGGGGGCGAGCGTCACCCGCGTCGGCAAGGAGGACCCGATCGAGAACGCGATCGACTTCGCGCGCTTCGTCGACGGCGACTTCGGCTGGAACATCAACGACCCCGGCCACGGCTTCGCGATCGCCAACACCGACCGACCCGAGGACGCCGCAGCGGGCGCCCCGCTCGCCGCCGGCGGCAAGCCCGGCCCGCTGCTGCTGACCGACTCCGCCGACATCGTCCCGCCGGCGCTGACCAGCTTCCTCGTCGACACCCAGCCCGGCTTCGTCGACGACCCGACGCGCGCCGTCTACAACCACGTCTGGATCCTCGGTGGCGAGGACGCGATCTCGGTCGGCTTCCAGTCGCAGGTCGACGAGCTGACCAAGCTCGCGCCGGTCACCGGCTCGACCGCGGTCCCCGACTTCGGCTCCTCGGCGGAAGGCGGCGGCGAGAGCGCGGGCTCCGGTGGCGACTCCGGCGGGAGTGGCGGCAAGGACGCCAAGTAGTCTCCGCCGCGATGGGTCCCAGGAGCTCGAGCCGATGAGCGAAGCCGAGCGCTCCGACCGCCTGCGGCCGGACCATCGCCCGACCGTCGAGGACATCCGCGCGCTCGCCGGTCCCTCCACCCCTCACTTCGCGCTCCAGATCCGCAACCGGATCGCGGCGCTGATCGAGCGGCTGCCAGAGGGCGACCCGGCGCGCGCCGAGGGCGAGCGGCAGATCGAGCGGCTGAACGAGCTCGCGCGGTTCACAGGTGACCCGCGCGGCCCCGGCCCCTCCCGCACGAGGACCTAGCGTGGCCGAGGGGGCCGCCACCCGAACTCCCGAGGATGCCCGCGAGCGGGCGCTCTCCCTCCTGCGGCCCGACCTGCGCAAGCGGGCGGAGCTGACCGCCGAGGGCTACTTCGACCTGCTCGGCGGCGAGGAGCCGGAGAGCACGGGGGCGACGCAGGACCTGATGCGGACCCGAGCCGTCCCCTTCGTCTACGAGCGCTGGTGGCGGCCGGCGCTGGGACGCGCCTTCAAGGGCTTCACCGGGCCCGGCATGGACGAGGAGATGCGGATCGCCCGCCTGCTTCTCGGGCTGTCCGCCGGCAAGACGGTTCTCGACGTCGCCTGCGGGCCGGGCAACTTCACGCGATCGTTCGGGCGCACGATCGGCGAGGAGGGCCTCGCCGTCGGGATCGACGCCTCGCCGACGATGCTCGCGCGCGGCGCCCGGGACCTCGTGCGCGACCGCGCGCGCAACGTGGTGCTGATGCGCGGCGACGCGGCCGCGCTGCCGTTCCGCAACGAGACCTTCGACGCGGCCTGCTGCTTCGCGGCGCTCCACCTCTTCGCCGAGCCGCACGCCGCCCTCGCCGACATGACCCGGGTGCTCGCACCGGGCGGGCGGATCGCGATCATGACCTCGGTCCGGCGCCAGGTCACCTTGCCGCCGCTGAAGCCGCTGATCGAGCGCGCCAGCGGGATGCAGGTCTTCGAGCACGAGGAGATCGTCGCCCGCCTGCACGAGCTCGGCTTCGCCGACGTTCACCAGCGCGTCTCCGGGCTCGTCCAGTTCGTCGGCGGGCGGCTCGCGTGAAGGAGGTCGCGCCAGGCGTCGAGCAGCTCCGCTGCGTGGTGCCCAACGCGATCAACACCTACCTCGTCGGCGACGTCCTGATCGACGCCGCGACCAGGTTCTCCTCGCGCCGGATCATGCGCCAGATCGTCGACCGGCCGCTCTCGCTGCTCGCTCTCACCCATGTCCATCCCGACCATCAGGGCGCCGCGCACGCGATCTGCGAGGCGCGCGGCATCCCGCTCGCCTGCCACGCCGGCGGCGTCGTCGCGATGGAGGGAGACCCCGACGCCCAGCCGCAAGGGCGCGACACGGCGATCGGCCGCATCGTCACCAAGATCTGGGCGGGTCCGCCCCACCCGGTCGCCCGCGTCCTCGCCGAGGGCGACGGGGTCGCCGGCTTCCGCGTCATCCACGCGCCCGGCCACGCCCCCAGCGAGGTGATCTTCTTCCGCGACTCCGACCGCGTCGCGATCTGCGGCGACGTCGTCAACACGATGAACCTGATCACGACGAGGCCCGGCATCCGGGAGCCGCCCCACGGCTTCTCGCTCGACCCGATTCAGAATCGTGAGTCGATCAAGCTCCTAGCGGAACTGGAACCGAGCGTTATCTGCGCCGGGCACGGTCCGCCGAGCAGGGACCTGGCGGGGCTGAAGAGGCTGGCTGCGAGCTACTGAGCGAGTAGCACGCTCGCTGCGCTCGCTGGTAGCGAGTAGCTCTGCAGCGGCTACTTGCTACCCGCTACTTGCTGCTCGCTACAACCGCTGAATCAGCGTCCCGGTCCCTAGCCCGCCACCGCAGCACATCGTCACGAAGCCGATCTCCTTGTCGGAGCGCTCGAGCTCGTGCAGCAGCGTCGTCGTCAGCCGCGCGCCCGTCGAGCCGAGCGGGTGGCCGAGGGCGATCGCGCCGCCGTTGACGTTGACGCGGTCCCAGTCGGGGTCGTGCTCGCGGCGCCAGGCGGCGACGACGGAGGCGAAGGCCTCGTTGACCTCGAAGAGGTCGATGTCGTCGATCTTCATCCCGTTGCGCTTGAGGATGCGCTCGGTCGCCGGGATCGGGCCGGTGAGCATGATCACCGGATCGACGCCGACGGTCGTCTGGTCGACGATCTTGGCCCGGGGCCGGAGGCCGAGCTCCTTGGCCTTGTCGGCGCTCATCAGCAGCACCGCGGCGGCGCCGTCGGAGACCTGCGAGGAGTTCCCGGCGGTGATCTTGCCGTCCTCCTTGAACGCCGGCTTGAGCTGGCTCAGCGCCTCGAGGTTGGAGTCCGGCCGGATGCCCTGGTCGGTCTGGTAGGTGTCGCCGTTGACCTGGAAGGGGACGATCTCGCGCTCGAAGCGGCCCTCCTGGGTGGCCCGGGCGGCCAGCTGGTGGGAGCGGACGCCGATCTCGTCGAGCTCGGAGCGGGGGATCTCCCACTTGTCGGCGATCATCTCGGCCGAGATCCCCTGGTTGACGAGGTTGAATCGCTCGTTGAGCGGCTCGGAGAAGGCGAAGCCGTGCTCCTTCATCACCTCGAAGCCGTCGGCGAAGGAGATGTGGCCCATGTGCTCGACGCCGCCGCCGATCGCGACGTCGTGGACGCCTGAGGCGATCAGCGCCGCGGCGAAGTTGATGCCCTGCTGGGCGGAGCCGCACTGGCGGTCGATCGTCGTCGCGGGGACCTCGATCGGCAGCCCCGCCTCGAGCCAGGCGTTGCGGCCGATGTTCATCCCCTGCTCGCCGAACTGCTGGACGCAGCCGCAGACGACGTCGCCGACCTCGTGCGGGTCGATCCCGGCGCGGTCGATCAGCGCCCTGTAGACGGTGGCGAGGAGCGTCGAGGGATGGACGTCCTTGTAGTAGCCCTTCTCGAGGTGGCCGCGGCCGACCGGAAGCCGTGCGGCCTCGACGATGACGACCTCGCGCCCGCCGAAGTTCCCGCTGTCGTCGCTGCCCATTCCGTCACCTTTCAGTCGCTGATCAGGGAGCGGAAGATACCCCTCCGGCGCCCCCGGCCGGGAGGACGCGCCTGCCCCCAAGCGCCCGCCGGGCTATGGGAGACTCCGCCGCCCGATGCGGTCGAACCTCCTAACCCTGCCCGCGAGCCGGCGGCTCAAGTGGGTCTTCCTCGCCGCCTGGCTCGTCGCGATGTTCGCCGTCGGCGCGGCGAAGCTGCCGGAGAAGTTCGACGACGCGCAGAAGAACGAGTCCTCCTCGTACCTGCCCGCCGACGCCGAGTCGACGAAGGCGCTGGAGGCGTCGAAGGAGATCCAGGGCGGGGAGCTCGCGCCGATCGTCATCGTCTACCGCCGCGACGCGGGACTGGAGAAGGCGGACTTCGCGCGGATCGAGGGGGACCGCCGGGCGCTCAACGCCGACCTGCCGCCGCGGACCAGCCCGTACTCGAAGCCGATCCCGTCCAAGGACGGCACGACGGCCCTGCTCGAGGCGGAGGTCACCGCCAACGGTGAGTCGGAGACGATCACCGACCCGGTCGAGGCGGCGCGCGACCAGGCCGAGAAGACCGCGCAGCCCGGGGTCGAGACGGCCGTCACCGGCGGCGGCGCGTTCTCGGCCGACGCGATCGACGTCTTCGGGAACATCAACGGCACGCTGCTGCTGGCGACCGCGTCGATCGTCTTCTTCCTGCTGCTGATCGTCTACCGCAGCCCGATCTTCTGGTTCTTCCCGCTGATCTCCGTCGCCTTCGCCGAGCTCGCCGCGCGCGGCATCGGCTTCGGTCTGACCGAGATCGGCGTCACGGTCAACGGCCAGGCGGCCGGCATCCTGCCGGTGCTCGTCTTCGGCGCCGGCACCGACTACGCCCTGCTCCTCGTCGCCCGCTACCGCGAGGAGCTGCGGCGGGACGAGGACAAGCACGAGGCGATGCGGGAGGCTCTGCGCCGCGCCGGGCCGGCGATCGTCGCCTCCGGCTCGACGGTGATCGCGGCGCTGCTCTGCCTGATGCTCGCCGACGTCAAGGGAACGGCGGGACTGGGGCCGATCGGTGCCACCGGGATCGCCGTGGCCATGGTCGCGATGCTGACGATCCTCCCGGCGATCCTGGTCGTCGCCGGCCGCTGGGCGTTCTGGCCGTTCATCCCCCATGTCGGCGACTCGGCGGCCGACGAGACGCACGGGGCCTGGCGCCGCGTCGGCGAGCGCATCGCTCTGCATCCGCGGCGCGTCTGGGTTGGCACGGTCGCGCTGCTCGCGGTGCTCTGCCTCGGCTGGCTCAACTTCGACACCGGGCTGACCCGGGGCAACTCGTTCCGCGACGACGTCGAGTCGGTGCAGGGCCAGGAGCTGCTGTCGGAGGCGTTCCCCTCGGGGGCCAGCGCGCCGACCGACATCATCGTGCCGGAGGCGGGGCGGGCGGATGCCGTGGCGGCGGCGGTACAGGAGCTTCAAGGCGTCGAGGGCCGGGTGAGGAAGGCCGGCGAGGGGTCCTCCGGGGTCCTGCTGCAGGCGACGCTCGCCGCCGACCCCTACTCGACCGACGCCTACGACGAGATCGACCGGATCCGGGACGCCGCCAAGGAGGCGGGCGGCGACGACGTGCTCGTCGGCGGCCCGACGGCGATCGAGAAGGACCTCCGCGTCGCCGCCGCGCGCGACTCGAAGCTGATCCCGCCGATCGCGCTCGCCGTCGTGCTGCTGATCCTGATCGCGCTGCTCCGCGCGGTGACCGCGCCGCTCGTCCTGATCGGCACCGTGATCCTCAGCTTCGGCGCCGCGCTCGGGGTCGGCTTCGTCGTCTTCGACCACGTCTTCGACTTCCCCGGGAGCGACCCGTCGCTGCCGCTGTTCGCCTTCATCTTCCTCGTCGCCCTCGGGGTCGACTACAACATCTTCCTGATGGCCAGGGCGCGTGAGGAGACCCAGCGGCGCAGGCCCCGCGAGGGGATGCTGCGCGGCCTGGCGGTGACCGGCGCCGTCATCACCTCGGCGGGGATCGTCCTCGCGGGCACCTTCTCGACGCTCGCCGTCCTGCCGCTGATCTTCCTCACCGAGCTCGGCTTCGTCGTCGCCTTCGGCGTCCTCCTCGACACCTTCCTCGTCCGCTCGATCCTGGTGCCCGCAGTCGCGCTCGACCTCGGGCGGCGGATCTGGTGGCCGTCGCGACTGGCTCGCGGGGAGGACGGCCCGGCGTGAGCGAGCAGGGCTACCTGAGCCCCGCCGTGGCCGGCAGCGGCGCGATCGCGATGGGGGTGGCGGCGTCGGCGTCGGCGCTAGGCGAGGTCCGCGTGCTGGCGCGCAGCGACGCCTCGGCGTGGCGGGCGGAGGAGCAGGCCGACAAGCTCTGCTCGAAGCTCGACGGCGCCGACGCGAAGCGGATCAAGGTGACGACGAGCCCCGCCGACGTCGCCGGCTGCGACCTCGTGGTCGAGGCGATCGTCGAGGAGCACGACGCGAAGGCCGACCTGCTCGCCTCCCTCGGCGAGGTCTGCCCCGACGCCGACCTCGCGACGACGACCTCCTCGCTGTCGGTGAGCGAGCTCGGCGAGAGCGCCGGCATCTCCGAGCGCTTCTTCGGCCTCCACGTCTTCAATCCGGTGACGCGGATGGAGCTCGTCGAGCTCTGCCTGCCGCCGGCGGTGGGACCCGAGGTGCGGGAGCGGGCCCACGCCTTCTGCGACGCCCTCGGCAAGCACGCGGTCGAGGTCCCCGACCACGCCGGCTTCGTCGTCAACCGGCTGCTCTTCCCCTACCTCTTCGACGCGGTCCGGCTGATGGACGAGGTCGGGCTGCCCGCGGAGGAGGTAGACGCCTGCATGGCGATGGGCACCGGCCAGCCGATGGGCCCGCTGAAGCTCCTCGACTTCATCGGCATCGACGTCGCGGTCGCGATCGGCGAGGGCCTCCACGAGGCCAGCGAGCGCGAGTACCACTCGCCGCCGGAGACGCTGCTGCGGATGGCCGCCGAGGGCAAGCTCGGCCGCAAGACGGGCCAGGGCTTCTACGAGTACTGAGGCCCGCCGGTCGGCCTAGCGAGGTCAGCGGCCGGCTGATCAAGGACGCCGGGCCGCGCAGCGGTCGGCGACGCGGCCCCAGGGCCGCGAGCCGACGAGGACGCCGAGCAGCGGCCCGCTGGCCCGCTAGGCGCCCTTGCCGGCGAGGTCCCAGACGACGTCGGCCTCGGAGATCCCCTGCCGTCCCGCGAGCTCGCCGACTTGGTCCCAGGGAAGCTGCGCGTCGGGGAGCTCGTCCCAGCGGGCGAGCTCGAGCGCCTCGAGGGCGCGCGTCAGCGTCGGGCCGTGGCGCTCCTCGGAGCGGACGAGCGCTTTCAGCACCTCGAGCTGCTTGTCGCTCAACCGGACGTTCCACATGCCGGGCTCCTCTCCTCGATTCCTGACCCGGCCAAGCTAGGACGGCGGACGGACGGAAATGAGCTCCCTGGAAATGGCGGGGATCAGCCGGGAGCCGGCTCGGCGTCCGGGTGGATCCGCAGCGCGACGATCCGGTTCTCGCGGACCGACTCGACGCGGATCGTGTGACCGTCGGCGCGGATCGTGTCGCCGCGCTTCGGCAGCCGGCCGAGCTCGCTGAAGACGTAGCCGCCGATCGAGTTGTAGGCGTCGGTCTCGACCGGTAGCGCGATGCCCGCGTCCTCGACGTCGCCGAGCGAGACGTGGCCGCGTACGTACCAGTCGCCGTCGGCGAGCCTGCGGACGTGGTCGGCGCGCGGGTCCGTCTCGTCCTCGATCTCGCCGACGACCTCCTCGAGGATGTCCTCGACGGTCGCGATCCCGACCGTGCGCCCGTACTCGTCGACGACGACGGCGATCGAGCTGCGCTGCCGCTGCAGCTCGGTCAGCAGGTCGTCGAGCGGCTTCGTCTCGGGGATGATCGGCGCGTCGCGCACCGCCGGCTCGATCGAGGCGTCGGGGCCGGCGTTCATGAACAGCCGCGCGAGCGAGTTGTTGTGGACGATCCCGCGAACGCGGTCGGGGTTGTCGTCCTCGATCACGACGAGCCGCGTGTGGCCGGAGGCGACGCAGCGACGCAGCGCGTCCTCGACGGTGTCGGAGGAGTCGACGGTGACGACCGCCGGGATCGGCGTCATCACCTCGCGCGCCTCCTGCTCGTGCAGGTGGAAGACGCCGCCGAGCATCCCCGCCTCGCTCGCCTCGAGGTCGCCGCCCGAGCGGGACTCGGCGATGATCGCCTTCAGGTCCTCGACGTCGTGGTGCTCCTCGATCTGGCTCGGGTTGACCCCGAACAGGCGGATGATCGCGTTCGAGACGCGGTTGAGGAGGAACCCGAACGGCGCGGTCAGGCGGTTGAACCACTCGAGCGGCCGGGCGACCAGCAGCGCCGCGCGCTCGGCGCGGTTGATCGCGACGATCTTCGGCACCTGCTCGCCGATCGTGATGTGCAGCGCCGTCGCGATGGTGAAGGCGATCAGGAACGCGAGCGCGGTCGTCACGCCGTGCGAGAGGGTGCCCTCGAGCGCCGGCTCGATCAGGCTCGCGATCGCCGGCTCGCCGAGGAAGCCGATGCCGATCGACGCCATCGTGATCCCGATCTGGCAGGACGACAGGTAGCGGTCGATCCCGTCGAGCTGCTTCAGCACCAGGCGAGATCCGCGGTGGCCCTCCTCGGCACCGCTCTCGAACCGGGACCGGCGCGAGCGCACGAGCGCGAACTCAGCCGCGACGAACATCCCGTTGACGAAGATCAGGACGACCAGCGCGACCAGCGCGAGCGCGGTCATCGTTCACTCCCCGAGGGCAGCGGTCTCACGCGCGGCATCGGCGCGAGCGTGGTCCCCGTCCCTGCCGGGCGGGGGCCGGTACTTCGAGGAGGGTCGTCATTCACGGGCGACGAGAGCAGGCTAGCAGCGGCGACGGGCCCGGAACCGCTCGCGGGTACTACCGTGAGCGTCCGTGGACCAGACGAAGACGCCCTACCTCGACGCGCTGCTCGAGCTGGCCGATCGGGAGCCGGGCCGGTTCCACATCCCGGGGCACAAGGGCGGGCGCGGCGCTGACGCGCAACTGCGCGAGGCGCTGGGGGCCCAGGCGCTCCGTCTCGACTTCCCCTCGGGCACGGAGGGGGTCGACGTCGGGCCCGATCCGCTCGACACGCCCTTTCAACAGGCGCAGCTGCTCGCGGCCGAGGCCTGGGGCGCGAGGCGCTCGTGGTTCCTCGTCAACGGCGCCTCGGGCGGCAACCATGCGATCTGCATGGCGCTGGCCCATCTCGGGGAGGTGGCGATCGTCCAGCGCAACGTCCACTCCTCGGTCATCGACGGGCTCGTGCTGAGCGGGCTGAAGCCGCGGTTCGTCGCCCCTGAGATCGACGACGACCTCGGCGTCGCGCACTGCATGACGCCCGAGCCGCTGGAGCGGGCGCTCGCCGAGGAGCCGCTGCCGGTAGCGGTCTTCATCGTCTCACCCACCTACTTCGGCGCCGTCGCCGACGTCGCCGGGCTCGCCGCGGTCGCGCACTCGCGTGGGGTGCCGCTCGTCGTCGACGAGTCGTGGGGCGCCCATCTCGCCTTCTCCGACGAGCTGCCCGCCAACGCGCTCGCCTGCGGCGCCGACGTCGTCCTCAACTCCGTGCACAAGCTCGGCGGGTCGCTGACCCAGTCGGCGATCCTGCACATCGGAACCGACCGCATCGAGGAGGCGATCGTCGACCGCTCGGTGACGCTGACCGAGTCGACGAGCCCGAGCGCACTGCTCACCGCGTCGCTGGACGCCGCTCGGCGTCAGAACGTCGTCGCGGGCGAGGAGCTGCTGGCCGAGACGATCGCCTCGCTGAAGGAGCTCCGCCGATCGGTCCGCGAGATCCCCGGCCTCGACGTGCTCGGCCCCGAGCTCACCGAGGCGCACAGCGTCTTCGCCTGGGACCCGCTGCGGCTTTCCGTCGACGTCCGCGGCACCGGCGCCACCGGCAACGAGATCGCCCACTACATGCGCGACGAGCAGGACATCTGGTTCGAGCTCTACGCCGAGAACGTGATCGTCGCGGTGTTCGGCGTCGGCGAACGGGTCGCCGAGACCGGGGCGCGGCTGCTCGCCGGCCTGCGCGACGCGGCCACGAAGCTCTCCCGTCCGGTCGGGAGCGAGCGGGCGCCGTTCGCGCCGCCGCCGCCGTGGGGGCCGACCGTGATGACCCCGCGTGCCGCCTTCCTCGGTCCCCAGGAGACGGTGCCGTTCGCAGGCTCGGAGGGGCGGATCGCCGCCGAGTCGCTGGCCGCCTACCCGCCGGGCGTCCCGAACGTGCTGCCCGGCGAGCGGCTGAGCGCCGAGACCCTCGACTACATCTCCGACTCGCTGGCCCACGGGGGCCAGGTGCGCGGGGCGACGGACCGGACGATGAAGACCGTGCGGGTGGTGATCGAATGAGTGCCGAGACAGCCTGGGGCAGCGATTCGGAGTACGGGCTCCTCCGCGACGTCCTGCTCTGCCCGCCCGACAACTTCCGCTGGCTGCCGACGAGCGTGATCTCGAAGGGGACGCTGGCGAGCGACCGCAGCTACGACCCCGAGCTCGCCGCCTCCCAGCACCGCGAGATGGTGCAGGCGTACGAGGCCGCCGGGGTGCGCGTCCACTTCCTCGAGCCCGACCCGCACCTGCCCTACCAGGTGTTCGCGCGCGACTCGAGCGTCGCCACGCCCGAGGGCGGGGTCGTCACCCAGCCCGCACAGCCGTGGCGGCGGGGCGAGTACGCGCCGGTCATCCGCTTCTACCAGGGCGCCGGCGTGCCGATCCACCGGATGGTCACCGCCGGCTCTCTCGAGGGCGGCGACGTCGTCATCGTCGAGCCGGGCCGGCTGCTGATCGGCAACGGCGAGGAGCGCACCGAGGGCGCCGCGGCGCGCCAGCTCGGCGGCTGGTTCGAGGAGCTCGGCTGGGAGGTCCGGATCGAGCCGATCCCCTCCCACTTCGTCCACATCGACGTCCTCGTCTCGGTGCTGGCGCCGAAGCTCGCCG
The DNA here is from genome assembly GCA_963823565.1 of uncultured Solirubrobacterales bacterium. Taxonomy (GTDB): domain Bacteria; phylum Actinomycetota; class Thermoleophilia; order Solirubrobacterales; family 70-9; genus RHKX01. The sequence continues at coordinate 1,011,179 of CAWGLR010000001.1, forward strand.
CGGTCTGCGTCGAGGCAGCCTCCACCGGGCTCGTCCGCTGGTTCCGCAACCTCGGCTTCGAGATCCTCGAGGTCTCGATCGAGGACGCCTTCGGCCTCGGCGTCAACGCGATCTCGCTCGGCGAGGACCGGGTGATCTCGACGCGCCGCTCCGAGCGGCTCAACGAGCAGCTCCGCGGCCTCGGGCTTACCGTCTTCGATCCCGACCTCGAGATGTTCACGCTCGGCGGCGGCGGCGCCCACTGCCTCGCCCAGCCGCTGCGGCGCGAGCGGGTGGCGTGAGCCGGGGTCGCGTGAGCGACCCGGCGGCGATCGACGCCGCTCGCGTCATCGCCGACCTGCGGGCGCTCGCCGAGCTGACCGGCGACGAGCGCGGCGCCCAGCGGCTCTGCTGGGGCCCAGTCTGGGGGCGGGCACGCGGCTTCCTCGGCGAGCGGCTGGGCGAGCTCGGGATCGAGCCGGAGGTCGACGAGGCCGGCAACCTCCACGCGCGGCTGCCCGGCGCCGACCGCGAGGCGCCGGCGCTCGCCGTCGGCTCCCACCTCGACTCGGTCCCCGACGGCGGCTGGCTCGACGGCGCGCTCGGGGTGATGGCGGCCCTCGGCGCGCTCCACGCCTGGTCGGCCGCCGCCGCTCCCCCGCCTCGCGACCTGGTGCTGATCGACTTCGCCGACGAGGAGGGCGCGCGCTTCGGCCGCAGCCTCTTCGGCAGCTCGGCGCTGGCGGGCACGCTCGAGCCGGCTGAGCTCGAGGGACTGACCGACGCCGAGGGCCGCCCGATCGCCGAGGTCCTCGCCGAGGCGGGCGTGGATCTCGGCGAGGCGCCACGCGCGCGATCCCGGCTCGCCGGAATCGGCACCTACCTCGAGCTGCACATCGAGCAGGGGCCGGTGCTCGAGGCGGAGGGGACGAGCTGCTCGGCGGTCGCAGGCTGCGCCGGGGTCGAGCGGCACCTGCTCACCTTCCGCGGCCAGTCCTCCCACGCCGGGACGACGCCGATGGACATGCGCCGCGACGCCGGCCTCGCAGCGGCGGAGACGGCGCTCCTCGTCGAGCGGGTGGCGAGCGATCACGGAGGCGTCGGCACCTGCGGCCGGCTCGAGCTCGAGCCGGACGTGATCACCGCCGTGCCGGGTGGCGCCGCCCTCGGGGTCGACCTCCGCCATCCCGAGCCCGAGCCGCTCGCGCGCATGCTCGCGGCGGTGCTCGACGGCGCCGGCGAGATCGCACGGGAGCGCCGGTGCGCCCTCGAGCGCGAGCCGATCTGGCGGATCGAGCCGATCGCCTTCGACCCCGGCCTGGTGGCGGCGGCGGAGCGCGCCTGCTCCGCGCGCGGCGGCCGCGGGCGCGCGATGCCGAGCGGGGCGCTCCACGACGCCGCCGAGCTCGCGCGGCGCGTTCCCGTCGCGATGGTCTTCTGCGCCTCGCGCGAGGGCATCAGCCACGCGCGCGAGGAGAACAGCTCCGCGGCCGACCTGACCGCGGCGATCGAGGCGTACGGGGATCTGGTCGCGGCGGCGCTCGCGTAGGCACCGGCCCAGCGGGTAGAGATCAGTCCATCGAGGCCGGGGCGGTGACAGCGAGTGAGGGGATCGACCGCGAGTCCGGCGAGCAGGAGACCAAGCTCGCGCGCAGGGTCGGCCCGGTCCTGCTCCTCTTCTTCATCGTCGGCGACATCCTCGGCGGCGGGATCTACACGCTGGCGGGAAAGGTCGGCGCCGAGGTCGGCGGTGCGATCTGGCTCGCCTTCCTGACCGCCTTCGTCGTCGCCTTCCTGACCGCCTGCTCCTACGCCGAGCTCGTCTCGAAGTACCCGCGCGCGGCCGGCGCGGCGCTCTACGTCAACAAGGCGTTCGACCGGCCGTTCCTGACGTTCATGGTCGCGTTCGCCGTGATGGCCTCGGGGATCACCTCGGCGAGCACGCTGGCCCGCGGGTTCGCCGGCGACGCACTCGCCGAGTTCGTCGACATCCGCGTGATCCCGGTCGCGATCGCATTCCTGCTCGTCGTCGCGCTGGTCAACGCCCGCGGCATCTCCGAGTCGGTCCGCGTCAACGCCGCCCTGACCCTGATCGAGGTCGGCGGGCTGCTGCTCGTCATCGTCATCGGCCTCGCCGCCTTCGGCGAGGGCTCCTCCGACTTCGGCCGCAACCTCGAGTTCAAGGAGGGGGTGACGCCGTTCTTCGCCGTGCTCTCGGGCGCGGGGCTCGCCTTCTACGCGCTGATCGGCTTCGAGGACTCGGTCAACATCGCCGAGGAGACCCACCAGCCGAGCCGCAACTACCCGAAGATCCTGTTCGGCGGCCTCGCGATCGCCGGCATCCTCTACATGGCGGTGCTGCTGGTCAGCTCGACCGTGATCAGCACCGACGTGCTCGCCGACACCAGCGCGCCGCTCGTCAAAGTCGGCGAGAGCGGGCCGCTGGGCGTCGACCCGAAGGTGTTCGCCGCGATCACGCTCTTCGCCCTGGCCAACGGCGCGCTGATCAACATGATCATGGCGTCGCGCCTGGTCTACGGGATGTCGGAGGAGGGGATCGTCCCGGGCTTCTTCGGGCGCGTCCTGCGGGGCCGCCGCACGCCGATCACGGCGATCCTCTTCACGACGGTGCTCGGGCTGATCCTCGTCTCGACCGGCGACCTGACGAGCCTCGCCGACACGACGGTGCTGCTGCTGCTGATCGCGTTCACGATGGTGAACGTCTCGGTCCTCGTCCTCCGCCGCGACCCGGTCGAGCACGAGCACTTCCGGGCGCCGACGATCGCGCCGGTCATCGGCATCGCCGCGTCGCTCTATCTGATCGCCGACAACGACGCCGAGATCTTCCTCCGGGCGGGGCTCCTGCTCCTGCTCGGAGCCGCCTTCTGGACGATCGCCTACATCGCCGGCCACCGCGCGGGCGAGCAGCGCGCGGCCGGTTCCTGAGAGCGCCTCGCTAGCCTGTCATCGATGCAGGGAACGGCCACGGAGGCGATCTGGGAGAGGCTCGCGGCCCTTCCGATCCGCGTCGACTCCTACGAGCTGACCGGCCACGATCGCGAGTACGGGTCGTTCACCCGGCCCTCGACGCTCGTGCGCCTGCGCGGCGAGGGCGAGGAGGGCATCGGCGAGGACGTCGTCTACGACGTGCTCGACCACATCGCCCATCGCGACGCCGGGACCCCGCTCGACTTCGGCGCGGCCTCGACGCTCGGCGAGTTCTGCGAGCTCGCCGGCGAGCTCGACCTCTTCGTCGGGGCGCCGCCGGAGCGCGAGGCCTCCCTCCACTACCGGCGCTGGGCCTACGAGAGCGCGGCGCTGGACCTGGCGCTGCGCCAGGCGAGGATCCCGCTGCACGAGGCCGTCGGCCGCGCGCCGCGGCCGCTGCGATTCGTCTGCTCGACTCGCCTGACGACCTTCGACGGCGGCGGCGGCTCGTCCACCGAGGCGATCGCCAAGCGCCTCGAGAAGTACCCGGGGCTCGAGTTCAAGCTCGACCCCGAGACCGACTGGACGCCGGAGCTGATCGAGGAGATCCGCGGGTTGGCACCGGTGCGCGTGCTCGACCTCAAGGGCCACTACCGGGGCACTCCCGTCGACGTCGAGACCGATCCCGAGCTCTACCGCGCCGTCGCCGAGGCCTTCCCCGAGGCGTACCTCGAGGACCCCGACGTCAACGACGAGACGCGGCCGATCCTCGAGCCGCTGGCCGACCGCTGCACCTGGGACGCGCCGCTGCACTCGCTCGCCGACATCGAGGCCCTCGAGTGGAAGCCGAAGGCGATCAACTCGAAGCCGTCGCGCTTCGGCTCGATCCGCGAGGTCCTCTCCGTATACGCGCACTGCGAGCGCGAGGGCATCGCGGTCTACGGCGGCGGCCAGGGCGAGGTCGAGTGCGGCCGCGGGCAGATCCAGTACCTCGCCTCCCTCTTCCACCCCGACACGCCGAACGACACCGCGCCCTCCGGCTACAACGACCCGTCGGTCCCCTCCGGCCTGCCGACGTCGCCGATGAACCCGGTCCCGAGCGAGACCGGGTTCCGCTGGGGTTGAGCCGCGGGCCGGTCTCCGCGCTCCAGCTTCGGCCGGCCGAACATTCGATTCCCGATAGCGTCGGCGGCCCAGCCGCGTCCAGACCAACCGGAGGTTCCATGTCGGAGCAGAGCTTCGCCGCAGCGCTCAACGAGCAGGTGGCCAACGAGTTCGCCGCCCACCAGCAGTACGTAGCGATCGCCGTCCACTACGACGCCGAGACGCTGCCGCGCCTCGCCACGTTCTTCTACCGGCAGGCGATCGAGGAGCGCAATCACGCGATGATGATCGTCCAGTACCTGCTCGACGCCGGCCTCGAGGTGACGATCCCCGGGGTCGCCGCGCCGGAGGGCGGCTTCACCGACATCGTTGCCCCGGTCGAGCTCGCGCTAGCACAGGAGAAGCGCGTGACCGAGCAGATCAGCGGCCTCGCGGCGCGGGCCCGGGACGAGAGCGACTACCAGGGCGAGCAGTTCATGCAGTGGTTCATCAAGGAGCAGGTCGAGGAGGTCTCGACGATCTCGGACCTGCTGCGGATCGTCCAGCGCTCCGTCGAGAACCCGCTGCTGGCCGAGGAGTACCTCGCCCGCGAGTCGATCGGCGACGGCGGCGAGGACCCGACGGCTCCCGCCGCGGCGGGCGGCGCGCATTGAGCGCGGCCGGCGCGCGGGGAGTCAGCAGGCGCGGAGTCCTCGGCGGCGCGCTCGCGGGCGCGGCCGGCTACGCCGCCAGCCGGGCGCCGGGCGCAGCCCGGGCGAAGCGGCGCGAGCGCAGCGTCGACGTCGTCGTCGTCGGCGCCGGCCTGGCCGGGCTGAGCGCGGCGCGCGAGGTGCGACGAGCCGGCAAGTCGGTCGTGGTCCTCGAGGCGCGCAAGCGCGTCGGCGGCCGCACGCTGAACCGGAAGCTCGGCAAGGGCCCCAGCGACGTCGTCGAGATCGGCGGCCAGTGGGTGGGGCCGACGCAGACGCGCGTCCTGTCGCTGATCGAGGAGCTCGGGCTGGAGACGTTCGACACCTACGTCGACGGCAAGAACGTCTACTTCCGCGCCGGCCAGCGCAGCCTCTACACCGGGACGATCCCGCCGGCGAACCCCACCTCCCTGCTCGAGGTCCTGCAGACGATCAACAAGCTCAACGACATGGCGAAGGCCGTTCCCGTCGACGCGCCGTGGGATGCGTCGCAGGCGGTGGCCTGGGACTCGCAGACGTTCGAGACCTGGCTGGAGTCGAACAACCTGGCGCCGGAGGCCCGCGAGCTCGTCGCGCTCGGCATCCAGTCGGTGTTCTCGGCCGAGCCGCGGGACCTCTCGCTGCTCTTCGTCCTCTTCTACATCGCGACCGCGGCGGGCGACTTCAACCTGCTCATCAACACCGCCGGCGGCGCCCAGGAGCGGCGGATCGTCGGCGGCTCGCAGCGGATCTCGCTCGAGCTCGCCAAGCGCCTCGGCAAGGCGGTGCACCTGCACCAGCCGGTGCGGACGATCCGCTGGGACAAGCGCGGCGCCGAGGTCGTCGCCGGCCGCGGGACCTACCGCGCCAAGCGCGTGGTCGTCACGCTGCCGCCCGCCCTGGTGGAGACGATCCGGTTCCTGCCGGGCCTGCCGCCGCAGCGCGCGCAGCTCGACCAGCGCGTGCCGATGGGGTCCGTCTTCAAGTGCATGGCGATCTACGAGCGGCCGTTCTGGCGCGATCAGGGGCTGAGCGGGATGGCGACGTCCGACACCGGCCCCTGCAAGCTCACGTTCGACAACTCCCCGCCCGACGGCTCCCCCGGCGTGCTGCTCGGCTTCATCGAGGGACAGGAGGCGCGCGACTTCGCCGGCACCTCCAGGGCGGAGCGGCGCGCGGCCGTGCTCGACTGCTTCGCCCGCTACTTCGGCGACGAGGCCCGCGACGCGAGGGACTACATCGACAAGTCCTGGGCCGCCGACCGCTGGAGTCGCGGCTGCTACGTCGGCTTCACCCCGCCCGGCGTCCTCGTCGGCTACCGCCAGGCGATCAGGGCGCCGGTCGGGCCGCTGCGCTGGGCCGGGACCGAGACCGCCTCGCAGTGGGCCGGGTACATGGACGGCGCGATCGACTCCGGGATCCGGGCGGCCGGCGAGGTGCTGGGCGACCTCTGAGCGCGCGTGTGCCGATCCGCACGAGGGGACGCGAAATTCGCTACGGTTGCCGCCCTTCTGCGAGGCCGCCCGCGCAACGAGCTACAGGGCGGCAACGCTCTCGGGGAGGGGAGGAGGAGAGAGCATTCGGCGCCCGCCCAGCGGGCGCCGTTTGTTTGCCGGCTCAGCGCGCCGCCGGGCGCACGCCGCTAACGCGGCGGATGAAGCGCAGGGTGTCGGAGATGCGCGCGTAATAGTCGGGGCTGGTGCCGCAGCGCAGGCCGCCGCCGGAGACGGTCCCGACGAGCAGGGTGCCCGCGGCCGTCCGCGCGACGAGGGGCCCGCCGCTGTCGCCGTAGCAGGAGCCGGCGTGGCCGCGCGCCGGCGGCGGCAGCTTCGCGGCGCGGGTGCAGATCGTCGTCTCGCTGCTGAAGCTGCGCCCGTAGGTCCGCCGGCACTTGGCGGGCTTGACGACCTTCTCGGTCACCTCCCGCAGGCGCTTGCTGGGACGGGAGCCGTTCGTCTGCGTCCCGCCCCATCCCGCCACGAGCAGGGGCGACCCGACGGCGGTGGCGGCCTCGCTCTGGGCCGGCGTCGGCAGCGCCACCGGCGTAACCCGCGTCGGCCGCCGGAGCTCCAGGATCGCGACGTCGTTGCGGAAGTTCGGCGGCCCGTACTCGGGATGCACCGTCGTCCGGGCGAGCCGGATCTCGCCGCCCTGGCCGGCGCGGTGGATGTTCGAGCGGTTGACCACCAGGGTGAACCGCCTCGGGTCGACGCTGACGACGCAGTGCGCCGCGGTGATCGCGTAGCGAGGCGCGATCACCGCCGCGCCGCACTCGAGCACCCTGTCCCCCCCTCGCACCCGGATCTGAAGCCCCGCCGCGAACCGCCACTCGGCCGGGTCGGCAACGGTCCCGCCGACGATCCGACGATCCGGCGCATCGTCGGCGGCGAGCGCCGACGATGCGGCGAAGGTGGCGAGCGCTGCGAAGGCGAGCAGCGCCCCCCACGATGAGCGGAGGTTCCCCATGGCCGCGGCGAGTGTAGAGCCGGGGGTCGGACGGCTGGCGGTCGCCGCGCCGGCGACCGCAGTGCCCACCCGCTCCCTCGTACGATCGTCCGCTCCGTCTCATCCGACTGTCTTCTCGCGTAGTTTCTTACGTGATAGACGGCAGAGTTGACCGGGTCGCCCACCGCCGGCGAACCCGCAGGGGGCACGGTCGCCGTGGAGGAAGCCCGACCGAAGGACGGTTCCGATGCGACTAAGCGTCACCCGCACTGCCCTAGCCCTCGCCTTGACGGTCCCGCCGGCGATCGCGGCGCCTGCCTCCGCCGCGACCTTCACCGTCACCAACACGAACGATCCCGGCCCCGGCTCGCTGCGGCAGGCGATGATCAGCGCGAACGCCAGCCCCGGGCATGACGACATCGTGTTCGCGCCGGGCGTCACCGGGACGATCGCGCTGACGCAGGGGGAGCTCTCCGTCCAGAGCGACATGTCGATCGACGGCCCCGGCGTCGGCGCCCTCTCGGTCTCGGGCAACCACGCGGGGCGCGTCTTCAACATCTCGAGCCAGCCGCCGGGAACGGCGCGGATTTCGAACCTGACGATCACCGAGGGACTCGTCCACGCGAGCGACGGCGGCTCGGCGGGCGACTCCGGCGACAACGGGGCCGGTGGGGGCATCCTCAACCAGGGAAGCCTGACGCTCGTCCGCACCCAGGTCATCGGCAACCGCGTCGAGGGGGGCAACGGCGCCAACGGCGGGCGCATCAAGTCCGGCGGCGCCGGCGGCAACGGGACCGGCGGCGGGATCTACAGCAGCGGCACCCTCGTCCTCAGCGAGACACTGGTGGCGGGGAACACCGCGCACGGCGGCTTCGGCGGCGACGCGCCCGGCACGGTCACCCTGCACGCCGGCGAGGGCGGCAACGGGTGGGGCGGCGGGATCTTCGCCCAGGGCACGCTGATCGCCGACGGATCGCGCCTGGCGGGGAACACCGCGGCCGGTGGCGAGGGCGGCAACAGCGTCCCCGACTTCAGCCGCGGCCGGCGCGGTGGCGAGGGCAACGGCGGCGGGATCGCCTTCAACGGCGTCTCCGGCCGGCTCAACCGCGTCACGGTCGACAGCAACACGGCGCGAGGAGGGCCCGGCCCGTTCGGCGGCTGGGCGTACGGCGGCGGGATCAGGAGCGACCTCGGAAACGGGGAGCTGAGGATCGACAACAGCACGATCAGCGGCAACCAGGCGCTCGGCGGCGACGGCGCCGAGGAGCCGCGTCCGCAGCACGTGCAGGGCGGGGGCATTCTCAACCGTGCCGGCGGGCTGACCATCGAGGGCAGCACGATTCGCAACAACAACCTCAAGGGGGGCTCGAAGCACAATGACTCCTCGACGATCGCCGGCGGCGGGATCGAGAACATCGACGGGGGGCGGCTGAACCTCTCAAACAGCACGATCACCGCCAACAGCGCCGAGGTCGGCGGCGGGCTCGACAACCGCGATCAGGGGAACAAGGCGGTTACGTTCGTCACCGCGGTCACGCTCGCAGGCAACGAGGCGACGGGCGCCGGCGCAAACGTCGCCAACCCCGGGCCCGCGATGTGGATGAGCCTCGCGAATACGATCATCGCCAAGCCCCGGGGCGCCACGCCGAGCTGCGCCGGCCAGATCTCCTCCGACGGCTACAACCTCGACCAGGGCACGAGCTGCGGCCTCGGCAACCCGACCGACCTGGGCAAGAAGGATCCTCAGCTCGGCGAGCTCGCCGACAACGGCGGGCCGACCAAGACCATGGCGATCCCGCGATCGAGCCCGGCGCTCGATCAGGGGAGCCGCTTCGGGCTCTTCTTCGACCAGCGCTCGCTGCGGCGACCGGTCTCCTTCGGCGTGCAGCGCCCGCCGGGCGGCGACGGCTCCGACATCGGCGCATTCGAGATCCAGGGCGAGAGCAACGCGAACGCCGCGTGCGGGGGGAGGCGCGCGACGATCGTCGCCGCCAACACCGGCAGCGCGCGGGGAACCCGGCGGTCCGACGTGATCGACGGCACGCGCCGCGGCGAGCGGGTCCTCGGCCGCCGCGCCGGCGACCGCATCTGCGGGCGCGGCGGGCGCGACGTGCTCCGCGGGCAGCGCGGCTCCGACCGCATCTGGGGCAACAGCGGCGGGGACGCGATCCGGAGCGGCCCCGGCGCCGACCGCATCCGCGATCTCCGCGGCCGCAACGCTATCGTCTGCGGCGGTGGCAACGACCGCGTCGTGACCAACCGGGGCTCCTCGGTCGCCGCCGACTGCGAACGGGTGCGGCGCGTGAGCGGGTAGACGACGGCGCGCCGGCGCCGTCCCTAGACGATCCCGTGCTCCTGGAGGCTGCGGGCCGTGTCGGCGATCGAGTCGGCGACGGGGCGCGGCGCCCAACCGAGGTCGCGGGCGCGCCGGCTCGAGAATTCGGTGACCTTGCCGAGGTCGCCGGTGAACGAGCGGACGCTCGAGTCGAAGATCCCGACCGCCTTGATCAGCAGGTTCGGGGCGACGCGGGTCGGCACCTTGGCGGCCCCGTCGCCGAGCCGATCGCGCAGGATCTCTGCGATCTCTGCCATCCACAAGAACTGGTCCGCGGCGATGAACCGCTTGCCGGCGGCGTCCGGGGAGGTCATCGCCATAAGCTCGAGCTCGGCCACGTCGCGGACGTCGACGAGCGAGAAGCCGAGCTTCGGCAACGCCGGCATCGCACCCTTCATCAGCCGCTCGATCAGCTCGAGCGAGAACGAACGGTCATCGCTCAGCACCGGCCCGATGATCGCTCCGGGGTTGACGACGGCGAGACGGTCGGTGGCGCCGCGCTCGGCGGCGAGATCCCACGCGGCGCGCTCCGCGATCGTCTTCGAGCGCGTGTAGGGCGTCAGCGATGCATCGTCGCCGTCCGTCCAATCGTCCTCGGTGTAGGTCGAGCCGTTGACCGGCGGTCCGTCGTTTCTGACCGCCGCAACCGAGGACGTGAGCACGATCCGCTCGGCACCCGCGTCGAGCGCCGCGCGGAGCACTCGCAGGGCCCCGTCGCGGGCGGGAACGATGAGCTCGTCGGGGTCGCGCGGCTGCGAGGGTGGAAATGGGGAGGCGACGTGGAGAACGCTGTCGCAGCCGTCGGCCGCCTCAGCCCAGCCGGCGTCGGCGAAGAGGTCGGCCGCGACGACGCTCAGAGCGTCCTGCTCGCCGGCGCCGGCGTTCGCCACCGCCGCCCGGACATCGCCCTCGCGGGCGAGGTCTCGGACCGTCGTCCGAACCCGGAAGCCGCGCTTCAGCAGCGTCGCCACGCACCAGCCGCCGAGGAAGCCGGTACCGCCGGTGACCAGGACGCTGCGGTCGCTCACCGGTCCAATCTATCCGGCTGCGGTTAGGCCGCAGTCGGTCACGCGACATCAGTCTTGACCGGGCGCCTGAAGCTGCTGCGAGTCGAAGGGTCGAGGATGAGCGGGAGCGACGGGACTTGAACCCGCGACCTCCGGCGTGACAGGCCGGCGCTCTAACCAACTGAGCTACGCCCCCGGGACGGACGAGCCGGGGGCTCGCTCGGGGCGGCGATTATGGCACCTTCGCCCGCCTGGGCGGGAGGCAGTCTCGGCCCGCTGGGGTCGCTGAGTTCGGCATTTCGAACTGAGTGACCCCAGCGCGTCTAGGGTGCAGGCGATGCGCCTGGTGACCTATCGCTCCGAGCGCGGCGACCGCGCCGGGGTCCTCCGCGACGGCGCCGTGATCGACGCCGCGGACCTGCTGGACGACGCACCGGCGAGCGTCCGCGGGCTGCTCGGGGCCGGTGCGATCGGCGAGGTCGCGGCGGCGGCGGCGGACGCCGGTCCCGGCCACCCTCTCGCCGAGGTCGAGCTGCTGCCGCCCATCCCGAACCCGCAGAAGATCGTCTGCATCGGCCTCAACTACGCCGACCACGCCGCCGAGGCGGGGATCGAGGCGCCGCCGGTACCGACGTTCTTCGCGAAGTTCGCCAACTCCCTCGTCGCCGATGGGGCGACGGTGGCGATCCCGCCCTCGACCCGGCGGCTCGACTTCGAGGCCGAGGTCGCCTTCGTCATCGGCAAGCCGGCCAAGGACGTCGCCGCCGACGCCGCCCTCGACCACGTCGCCGCCTACACGCTGCTCAACGACCTCTCCGCCCGCGACCTGCAGTTCCAGACGCCGCAGTGGATCCCCGGCAAGGTCTTCGACGGCTCCGCCCCCTGCGGTCCGGCGCTCGTCACCGCCGACGAGGTCCCCGACCCGGCGGCGATCGGGATCGCCCTCGACCTCAACGGTGAGCGGATGCAGGACTCCAGCACCGAGCGCCTGATCTTCGGCGTCGCCGACCTCGTCGCCCACCTCTCGACGCTGATGACGCTGGTCCCCGGCGACATCGTCTCCACCGGCACCCCGGCGGGGGTCGGCAGCACGCGCGACCCGCGCGTCTGGCTGAAGCCGGGCGACGAGCTCCTCGTGCGCTCGCCGCAGCTCGGGGAGCTGCGGACGACGATCGGCTAGCCGCCGGAGAGCGCCGCCAGCCTGCCCTCGAGGTGGGCGCGCTGCACCGGGTTGTCGGTCAGCGTCATCGCCGATCGGAACGACTCGCCGGCCTCCGGCATCCGGCCGCAGCGGGCGAGAAGCTCGGCGCGGGCCACGTGCCAGGGCTGGTAGCCGTCGAGCCCGCCGATCGACTCGACCAGGGCGAGCCCGCGCTGGGGCCCCTCGGCCTCGGCCACCGCCATCGCCCGGTTGAGCTCGACGACCGGCGAGGGGTCGAAGCGCCTCAGCCACTCTTGGCCGTTGCCGAGCGGCTCCAATGCTGGCCGCTTCACGAAGACAACGATCAGGAGCCGGCGAGATCGACACGCTCTCGCGGAACGGGCGCGATCCGCTCCTGCGTGGCGAACGCGTTGACGAGCACGAACGGCGCCCACCAGACGACGAAGAAGTAGAACCAGTGCTCGGAGCCGACCTGGGTCGCGATCAGCACCGCCACCGCGAGCGCCGCGGCCTGAAGGGCGTCGCGGCGCCGCGGGACGAAGAACAGCGCCAGCCCGAGCAGCACCGGAACCACGCGGGCGACGGTCTGGAGCGGCTCGAGCGAGGGCTTGAGGCCCCAGATGCTGAAGGGCGAGCCGCGCGAGGCCTGGTAGCCGAAGGTACGGTCGTAGAACTCGCTGAACCCGCCGTCGGGGAGCAGCGGCAACAGCACCGCCGCCCAGACGGCGGCGAAGACGAGCGAGAAGATCGCGGCCGAGCGCCAGCGGCGCTCCCCCGTCCCGGCTGCGAACAGCGGCGCGATCGCGAGCGGCCCGAACTTCGTCGCCGCCGCCAGCCCGATCGCCAGCCCCCGCTTGACCGGCGAGGCGAAGGCGACGAGCGCGGCGAGGAGCAGCGCGGCGAGGAGCGCGTCATTGCCGCCGTTGGCGTTCAGCGCGTAGAGCGAGTAGGGGTAGGCGAGCCAGGCGAACGCGAGGGCGACGCCGAGGCGCCGGCCCTCCACCCCGCCCCGCAGGCGCCGGCCCGCGAGCAGCAGCAGCCCGACCACGGCGAGGTCAAATGCGATCGCGGCAGCGTGCGCCGCCGGCAGCGGATCGAGGCCGCGGTCCCAGGGCAGGACCTGCTCGAAGGGGACGTAGGAGAGGTAGGAGACGGGGCCGTAGGAGTCGCCGCGATCGATCAACGGCGTGAACTCGCCGTCGTAGACCCCTTCGCCGGAGGCGATGCGGTCGGCGCCGACGACGTTGGCGAAGCCGATGTCGATCACCTGCGAGTCGACGATGTTGAAGCCGATCCGGAAGACGGCGAGGACTACCGCCGCGATCGCCAGCCAGCGCACCGGGACGACCGGCACCAGCGCACCCCCGCGGCGCCGCGGTCGCAGCCCGGCGAGCAGCATCCGCACGAAGAAGTAGGCGAGGACCGGATAGACGAGCGGCACCGAGATCGTGATCTCGCCCTTGTTGAAGAAGAACTGCGAGACCGAGAACGACAGCAGCACCAGCAGGTCGAGGTGCAGCAGCCGGAACGGGCGCCGCGGGTCGAAGAACGGTGCCACGAACAGCACGCAGAGCGGGATCCAGACGTACCACTCGCTGACGTTGCCGGCGACCGCGTCCTCGTAGCCGCGGGCCAGCTTGACGTCCACCTGATGGTCGCGCCAGGACTCGACGACCGCACCGGTGCGATCGTCGATCACCGCCTGGGCGACGTGCGCCCCGCGGTCGTAGTAGTCGACCTGCCAGCGATCGCTGCCGCGGGTGTAGACCCGCGGATGCATCCCGGGGCTCTCCTCGAGCTCCGCGGCCACCTCTGGGGCGGCGTCGGCGACCTCGACCGCCTCGAACGGGCTGAGCTCGAACCCGGGCGGCGAGTCGGCCGGGCTCACGCGCTGCAGCGGCGCGAGCGGCTCGTCGCCGAACGGGGGCTGATGCGCCGGGTTCTCCTCCGCGGCCGCCGGCGCCGCGAGGGCGAGCGCGAGGAGCAGCGCCGCGAGGGCGGCGAGTGGGGTGCGCCGGATCCGCATCGCGGGCCATAATGAAGCGATGGATGGCGCGAGGCGCGCGGGCGCTCGATCGACCCGCCGCTCAGCGACATCGGCCGCCGCCGCTCTCGTCGCCGCGGCGCTGCTGCTCGGCGGCTGCGGGGACGACTCCGAGGGCGGCGGCACGACCGCCGCGCCGGCGGACGCCGGCCTGCGCGTCGAGGTGACGCCGCCGCGCGCCGGCCCGAGCGACGTCGTCCGCGCCCGCGTCGTCAACGATTCCGAGGAAACCTTCACCTACGGGCTCGCCTACGTGCTCGAGATGCAGGAGGGGAACTCGTTCGTCAACGTCTCCGAGCCGCGGATCGTCCCGGAGATCGGCCTGGTCGCCAAGCCGGGTGAGACCGGGCCTCCGGTGAAGGTGCGAATCCCCGAGGACGCCGTCGCGGGCCAGTACCGGGTGGTGATCCAAAGGGACGTTCCCGACGTCGGTGACCTCAGTGGCGAGCTCACAGTCACAACCGGCCACTGAGCCCGGGCGCCGCGCCGGGATCGCCTACGAGCGGATGGGCTCGGGCCCGCCGCTGCTCCTGATCCACGGCCTCGGCGGCACCCGCGGCATCTGGCGGCCCCAGCTCGAGGAGCTCGCTCGGGAGCGCGAGGTGATCGCCGTCGACATGCCCGGGTTCGGCGAGTCGCCGCCGCTGCCCGGCCGCGCGACGCCGTGGGCGATGGCGGAGTCGATCGCCGGGCTCTGCGCCGAGCTCGGCATCGAGCGCCCGCACGTGGCCGGCAACTCCCTCGGCGCCTGGGTGGCGATCGAGCTTGCGAAGCGCGACGCGGCGAGCTCGCTCTGCCTGATCTCGCCGGCCGGGCTCTGGCGCCGCCCACTCGGCCCGCGGCGAATCGACACCCAGCGCTGGGCGCGGCGGCTGCGGCCGCTCCTCGCCGCCTCGCTCCGCCTCCGCGTACCGCGGGAGGCGATGCTCAAGACGACGGTCGGCCACCCCGGCAAGCTCTCCCCCGCGGATGCCCGCGAGGTCGTGCTCGGCTGGGTCGACGCCCCCGGTTACGAGGCGGCCAACGACGAGATGCGCACGCACGTCTGCGAGGGCGTCGAGCTCGTCGACGTGCCGACGACGATCGCCTGGGGCGAGCTCGACCGGCTGGTCGGGCCGCCGCGGCCCGAGCGGCGCCCGCCGGGCAGCTCCTTCCTCGTCCTCCGCGGATGCGGGCACACCCCCAACTGGGACGAGCCGGCCCTGATCACCGAGCTGCTGCTCGAGGCGAGCAGCTAGCCGGCGAGGTCGGCGCCGAGCCAGACGACGGCGAGGCTGAGGAGCAGGATCACGGCCTGGAGGGCGTGTGCCCTGGGGAAGCGCATGTGGACGAGGGTGAGGACGATCAGGATGCCGACGAGCGTCAGCTTCAGCTGCAGGGTGTCCGAGCTCCAAAGCGCGTAGTGGTCGGCCATCGCGATGCCGGTGGCCAACAGCACGGCGAGGGCGACGGCCGAGCCGAGCCCGAAGCGGCGGGCGACCGCGCGCATCCGCTCGGGGTCGGGCGCCCGGCGCTCGACCGGGACGATCGCGATCGCGAGCACGAGCTGGCCGCCGACGAAGAACGCCATCGCGAGCAGGTGGAGGTAGAGGATCGCCTGCCAGGTGTCCATTCGCTCTCAGTCCTCGAGCGCCGGCAGCCCGTCGAGGCTGGCGCCGCCGCGACTCCGCTGGAAGTGCTCGTAGCCCTCGCGGCCGCCGGCGGTCCGCAGCCGCTTGGCGGTCGACAGCGCGTGGTGCTCTCTCCGGCCCTCGAAGCCCAGCAACGGGACGCCGAAGCCGCAGGAGTCGCCGATCCGCGTCACCTCGACGTCGACGATCGCCCGTCGCGCCTCGGGAAGCGAGGCGTCGGCGAAGTCGGCCGCCGCGTGGAGTTCGGCGAAGCGCGGGTCGTCGTTGAGGACCGCCTCGCCGCGCCCGTGCAGCCGGAGGATCCGCGGCGGCCCCTCGAAGGCGCAGAGCATCACGCAGATGCGGCCGTTCTCGCGCAAGTGCGCGATCGTCTCGGCGCCGCTGCCGTGGACGTCGAGGTAGGCGACCCGTCGCCGTCCCAGCACGGCGAGCGAGCCGATCGGCCCCTTCGGCGAGACGTTCACGTGCCCGTCCGGATCGAGCGGCGCCGTCGCGACGAAGAACATCGACTGGCGCGCGATCCAGCGGCGCAGGTGCTCGTCGATCTCGTCGAAGACCTTTGCCACGAGGCAAGGGTACGGTCTGGCCGCCGCAATGGCCGCGCCGGAGACCAATCGCCGAACGACCGCCGCGATGGTGCGGGAGCGCCTGCGCGCCGGGCTGTCGGCGCTCTCGCCGGAGTGGACGCGGCGCGCGACGTGGGTGGAACGGCGAACCGTCGGCCGCCTCTCCTGGGAGTGGCTGGTCCGGATCAACCGTTGGCTCGAGGTTCTCGGCAGGCTGGCGACGCTCGCCTACGTCGCGTTCGCGGCGACGCTCGTCTTCGGCGTCGACTGGAAGACGGTCGTCGAGGAGACGCTCAACTCGGGCAGGCCGGTCCGCGGGGCGATCGTGCTCGTGGTCTTGATCCCGACCCTCCTCTTCGTCGCCCTGCACTCGCTCACCGGGTACGGGCGGTGGCGGGTCCAGCGCGAGCTCTGGCGCCGCGACGTCGAGCGCCTCCACGAGCTCGAGACCGAGCGCGCTCAGCGCGGATAGGACAACCTGATCAGCCGGTCCGCGCGGAGCGGGCCCCCCGCGACCCACCGGCCGAGCCCGCGACGAGAGCGACCGCCGCCGCCGCCGCGGCTGTCCGAGTCCCGCGGCGGAGGTCCATGCGGGAAGGACAGCACCCGGACCGGTGCCCGATTGCCCACTCCAGGTGTGATCCGCCAACCCCTGCGTCAACGGACCCCGCCTTGGGAAGATCACCCCAATGGCCGACGACGGGCAGAAACGGACGGCGCTGATCGTCACCGACGTCCTCAACCCCTACGACCACCCGGACGCCGAGAAGCTGGTGGCGAGCGCGGAGGAGACGATGGAGCCGCTGCGACGGCTGATCGCCGCGGCGCGCGAGCGCGGCGTCGACGTGATCTACGTCAACGACAACCACGAGGACTGGAACTCGAGCAGCTCGGAGCTGGCCGAGCGGGCGCTCGCCGGGCGCCGCCCCGACCTCGTCGAGCCGGTCCTCCCCGACCCCGGCGATAGCTTCGTGCTCAAGCTTCGCCACAGCGTCTTCTACGCGACCCCGCTGGAGCACCTGCTGCGGGAGCGCGAGGTCGGCCGGGTGATCCTCGCCGGCCAGGTGACCGAGCAGTGCATCCTCTACAGCGCGCTCGACGCCCGGATCCGCGAGTACGACGTCACCGTTCCTCGCGACGCCGTCGCCCACATCCACGCCGACCTCGCCGACGCGGCGCTGAGGATGATCGAGCTCAACCTCCACGGCGACGTGGTCGGCGCCGAGGACGCGATCGACCAGTCCGGGTAGGGTCGATTCGAGGCGGGCCGAATCGAGGCGAGGAGGCCGCCATGGGCTTCATGGACAAGTTCAAGGACATGGCGCGGAAGGCGCAGGAGGGAATGGCGACGGTGACCCCGAACGCAGGCGACATGGGCTACGCCCAGCTCGCGAACGAGCTCGCGCAGTCGGGAGTGCCGTGCACGGCGGAGATCAAGTCGGCCGCGGCGACCGGTCAGCGCGACGCGGGCGGTCCTCAGTACGCGATCGAAGTCCGCGTCGAGGGCAACGGCGAGCCCTACGACGCGACGGTCATCCAGTACATCCCAGAGGCGATGGCCGACACCTACGAGCCGGGAACCCGCTGGCAGGCGAAGGCCGACCCCGACGACCGCACCCGCCTGCTTCTCTACGGCAAGGCCTGAGGGGCGCGCGCCGCGCCTACGCGCCTAAGCTGAGCGCGGTGGACACGGCGGTAGCGCAGCCCGAGCACGCGGCTCCCATCGCCGCGGTCGCGGAGCGGCTCGGCACCGACCCCGAACGCGGCCTGAGCGAGGACCGCGCGGCGGAGCTGCTCGCGAGCTACGGCCGCAACGAGCTCGAGCGGACGCCGCAGCCGAACCCGTGGCGGATCCTGCTCGACCAGCTGACCTCGCCGATGATCCTGACGCTGCTCGGCGCCGGGATCCTCTCGGCGGCGCTCGGCGACGTCACCGAGGCCGTCGTGATCGTCGTCGTCGTCGCGCTCAACGCCTGGATCGGATTCCGCCAGGAGTACCGGGCCGAGCGCGCGATCGCCTCGCTGCAGGCGATGGCGACCCCGGTCGCGGTCGTCGTCCGCGACGGCCGGGCCCGCGAGGCGCCGGCACCGGAGCTCGTGCCGGGCGATCTCGTGGAGCTGACGGCGGGATCGATCGTGCCCGCCGACGGGCGGATCGTCGAGGCGCACGCCCTGCGGGTCGAGGAGTCGGCGCTGACCGGGGAGTCGGCCCCCGTCGACAAGTCGGTCGAGCCGGCGAGCGCCGAGGCCGAGCTGGCGATGCGGGGCTCGATGGCCTACTCGGGCACCAGCGTCGCCGCGGGTCGCGGCGCGATGATCGTCACGGCGACGGGGATGGGCGCCGAGCTCGGTCGGGTGGCGGAGCTCCTGCGCGACGCCGACACGGCGAAGACGCCGCTCCAGCAGCGGCTCGACGCGCTCGTCCGCCGGCTCGGCGCCGCCGCCGTCGCGATCGTCGCCCTCGTCTTCGTCATCGAGCTGGCCCGCGGCGAGTCGCTCGACACGCTGCTGCTGGGCGCGGTCAGCCTCGCCGTGGCCGCGATCCCCGAGAGCCTGCCCGCCGTAGTGACGATCACGCTGACCCTCGGTGCGCAGCGGATGCTGCGGCGGCACACGCTGATCCGGCGTCTCTACGCGGTCGAGACGCTCGGTTCGGTGACGACGATCTGCTCCGACAAGACCGGGACGCTGACGCAGAACCGGATGACCGTCGTCGTCCTCGACATGGCCGGCGACCGCCGCGACCTGGCCGCCGAGGAGGGCAGCGAGGCCATCGGCCCCGACGCGCTGCGGGAGACGCCGGCGCTGCGGCTCCTGCTCGCCGGCGGGGCGCTCTGCAACGACACGACGGTGACGACCGACGGATCGCTCGTCGGCGACCCGACCGAGACGGCGCTGGTCGCGGTCGCCGAGCGCTACGGCCTCGGCAAGGCCGCCCTCGAGGAGAATCTGCCGCGTGTCGGCGAGGTCCCCTTCGACACCTCCCGCAAGCGGATGACGACGATCCACGCGATCCCCGAGGACCTCGACGCGCCGGCCCTCCTGCGCGGGGAGCTCTCCGAGCTCGACCGTGCCGCGCGGCCCGGGGGCCGGGTCACGTTCACGAAGGGCGCGCTCGACGAGCTCCTCGACTGCTGCGACGCCGCCGCCATCGGCACAGCGGTGATCGAGTTCGACGACGAGCTGCTGGCGCGGGCGCGGGCCGCCGGCGAGGGGCTCGCCGCGGAGGGGGTGCGCGTGCTCGGCGTCGCCGTCCGCCTCTGGGACGACCCCGGCGGCGTCCCCGAGGACGAGACGGCCGAGCGGGGGCTGACCCTGGTCGGGCTCGAGGGGATGATCGACCCGGCGCGGCCGGAGGTGCGCGACGCGATCGCGACTTGCCGCGACGCCGGCATCCGCCCGGTGATGATCACGGGCGACCATCCGCTGACGGCGGCGGCGATCGCCCGCGACCTCGGCCTCGCCGACGAGACGACGGTGCCGCTCGCCGGCGGCGCCCTCGCGCGGATGGACGACGCCGAGCTGGCCGAGACCGCGCGCCGGGCGTCGGTCTACGCGCGGGTCGCCCCCGAGGACAAGCTGCGGATCGTCGAGGCGCTTCAGCGCGACGGCGAGGTGGTCGCGATGACCGGCGACGGCGTCAACGACGCGCCGGCGCTGGCCCAGGCCGACATCGGCGTGGCGATGGGCATCACCGGCACCGACGTGACGAAGGACGCCGGCGACATGATCCTCCAGGACGACAACTTCGCGACGATCGTCGGCGCCGTCCACGAGGGTCGCGTCGTCTTCGACAACATCCGCAAGTTCATCCGCAACATCCTCAGCGGCAACGTCGCCGAGGTGTCGGTGATGGTGATCGGCCCGCTGCTGGGAATGCCGATCCCCCTGCTTCCCCTCCAGATCCTCTGGCTCAACCTGGTCACCGACGGCCTGCCGGCGATGGCGCTCGCGGTCGAGCCGGCCGAGCCCGGGGTGATGGACCGGCCACCGACGGCGCTGGACGAGAGCCTGCTCGGCTCCGACCGCGGACGTCGCATCCTCACCCGCGGGGCGGCGCTGACCGTGCTGACGATCGTCCCCGTCTACCTGCTGTGGAACGCCGGTGACGACGCCTGGCAGACGGTGCTCTTCACCACGATCGCCTTCGCCGAGCTGGCCGCGGGCTTCGCGATGCGCTCCGAGCGGCTGCCGCTGTGGCGCCTCGGGCTGATGTCGAACCCGATGCTGGTCGCGGCGGTGGCGGGCACCGTGGTCCTCCAGGTCGCGCTCGTCCTGATCGAGCCGGCGCGCGACGTCCTCGGGCTCGAGCCGCTCGCCGCGGGCCACTGGCTGCTCGCGGTGGCGATCGCGATCGCCTACTACGCCTTCGTCGAGGCGCAGAAGGCCTGGTACCACCACCACCGGGCGGCGCGCGAGGCGGAGGCGTGAGCCTGCTGAGCGAGATCGCCGGCCGGTTGCTGCGGCTGCCCGCGCCCGCCTCCCGCGAGGTGCGCACCGATCCCGACCTCGAGGTCGAGATGGAAGACGGGGCGATCCTGCTCGCCGACCGCTGGGCACCCGGCGGGGCCGGCCCCTCGCCCACCGTGCTGATCCGCTCCCCCTACGGTCGCAAGGGCGCGGTCGGCTTCCTGTTCGGGCGGATGCTCGCAGAGCGCGGGCTCCAGGTGCTCGTCCAGAGCGTGCGCGGGACCTTCGGCTCCGGCGGCGAGCTCAATCCCTTCGACGAGCGCGCAGACGGGCTCGCGACGCTGCGCTGGCTGCGCGCCCAGCCCTGGCATTCCGGCGGCGTCGGGATGACCGGGCCCAGCTACATGGGGATCGTCCAGTGGGCCGTCGCCGACCAGCTCGACGCCCTCGCGCCCTCGGTGACCGCCTCGCAGTTCCGCGGCATGACCTACGGCAGCGGCACCCTCTCGCTCGCATCGGCGATGTCGTGGATGCTCGTGCTCGAGGCGCAGGAGCGGCGGCTCGGGCCGCTGCTGATCGCCCACGGCTTGCGCCGGACCCTGCCGCGCCTCTACCACCAGACGCCGATCGCGGACCTGGGCGAGCCCGGCTCGCCCGTCGGCGAGCGTGTCCCGATCGCCCAGTGGCTCGACGACCTCGCGCCCGACAGCCCGAACTGGAGCGCCCGCGACTACTCCTCGGCGGTCGGCGAGGTCGAGGCGCCGGTGCAGCTGATCGGCGGCTGGTACGACATCTTCCTGCCCTGGCTGCTCGAGGACCACCGGGCGCTTCAGGAGGCCGGGCGGCGCCCGCAACTCGTCGTCGGACCGTGGACCCACATGGCGCCGGACCTGGCCGGGTTCGGCCTGCGCGAGGGGATCGGCTGGATGCGAGCCCACCTGCTCGGCGACCGGCGGATGCTCTCGAAGGCTCCCGTGCGCATCTTCGAGACGGGCGCCGGGCGCTGGCTGGAGCTGGACGAGTGGCCGCCGCCCGGCGCGGAGGAGCGCCGGCTGCACCTGCACGCGGGCGGCCTGCTCGCCGCGGCACCCCCGCCGGACGATGCGGCGCCGACGAGCTTCCGCTACGACCCCGCCGACCCGACGCCGGCGCTCGGCGGGCCGTTGCTGATGGAGCGCCGGCCGGTCCAGGACAACCGGCCGCTGGAGGCGCGCGACGACGTCGTCACCTTCACCGGCGAGCGACTCGGCGGCGACGTCGACGCGATCGGCCCGGTCACGGCCGACGTCTGGATGCGCTCGACGCGGGAGGACACCGACCTCTTCGTCCGCGTCTGCGAGGTCGACGCCGAGGGCGCGTCTTGGAACGTCACCGACGCGCTGATCAGGCTGACCCGGGAACAGCCGGCGCGCGAAGGCGATGGGGTGGCGCGAGTGCGGTTCGAGCTCTGGCCGATCGCGCACCGCTTCCGCGCCGGCAACCGGATCCGCGTCCAGGTCTCGAGCGGCGCCCACCCGCGCTACGCGCGGAACCCGGGAACCGGCGAGGACCCGCTGCGGGCGACGCGGCTGATCGCCGCCGACCAGGAGGTCTTCCACGACGCGGCTCGGCCGTCGGCGGTGACGTTGAGCGTCGTCGGGTCCCGCCGCGGCTAGCGGTCCCCCGGCGGTGGGAGACTGCCGCGCATGGGCGCGAGGCAGATCCTCAACCACGTGCGCGGCGCCCCGCTCCTGCTCGCCTACCGGCTCGTCCCGAGGCTGCGGCCAGCGATCGACCGCGACATCCTCCGCTTCCACCAGCAGCGGCTCGACCTGCCGCTCCCGGCCGCCTACACGCGCGACGAGATGATGGAGGCGTTCTCGCGACGCGAGTTTCGGTCGGTCCTCTACGCGCGGCTGCGCGCCGAGAGCGGGGCGGGCCACCTGCTGGCGCTGCTGCTGCCGCGGATCTGCCCCGGGCAGGTCGCCTTCGAGTACGCGTGCGACGACATCGGGCCTGGGCTCGTCCTCTCGCACGGTTTCGCGACGATCGTCAGCGCCCAGCGCATCGGGACCGACTGCCTGATCTCCCAGCAGGTGACGATCGGGACCAGCGACAAGGGCGGCCCGCCGGTGATCGGCGACCGGGTGCGGATCGGCGCCGGCGCGCTCGTGCTCGGGCCGGTCACGGTCGGCGACGACGCGGTCGTCGGCGCCGGGGCGGTGGTGATCGACGACGTTCCTCCCGGCGCGGTCGTCGCCGGGGTGCCCGCGCGGGTGCTGCCGAACGCGAGCGACGCGTTCAGCGCCAAGGCGCGGGGTCGCTGATACGTTCGGCCGTCGATGCGAGAGGAGCTGACGCTCGGATTGCTAGCCGGCTCGCGGAAGGAGAACGAGCGGCGGCTCCCGATCCACCCGCGCCAGATCGGCTCGATCGAGGAGAGCGTGCGAAGGCGCCTGGTGCTCGAGCGCGGCTACGGGGAGCGCTTCGGCTTCGGCGACGAGGAGCTCGCGGCGCTGGTCGCCCAGGTTCTTCCCCGGGATCGGCTCTTCGCCGATTGCGACGTGGCGGTCCTGCCGAAGCCGACGCCGGCGGACCTCCGCGAGATGCCCGAGGGAGGGGCGCTGTGGGGCTGGATGCATTGCGTCCAGGACGGGGAGATCACGCAGGCGGCGATCGATCGCCGGCTCACACTCATCGCCTGGGAGGAGATGCACCACTGGGACCGCGACGGATCGTTCGGCCTGCACGTCTTCCACAAGAACAACGAGCTGGCCGGCTACTGCTCGGTGATCCACGCCCTCCAGCTCGCCGGATCGACCGGTGAGTACGGACGGCCGCTGCGGGCCGCGGTGGTCGGCTTCGGGGCGACGGGCCGAGGCGCGGTCACCGGCCTGGCGGCGATGGGCATCCGCGACGTCTCGGTCCTGACGATGCGCGAGGCCGCCGCGGTCGCCGCCCCCATCCACTCGGTCCGGCTCGTCACCTACGAGCGCGACCCCGCATCGCCGGGTCACACCCTCGACCTCGACAGCGAGCACGAGTCGGTCGCGGAGTTCCTCGCCGAGCACGACGTCGTCGTCAACTGCATCCTCCAGGACACCGATGCGCCGCTGATCCTGGTCGGCGAGCAGGACCTCGAGCGATTCCCCCGCGGAGCCCTCTTCGTGGACGTTTCCGCCGACCGCGGGATGGGGTTCGGATGGTCCCGGCCGACCTCCTTCGAGGAGCCGATCTTCCCGGTCGGGGAGGGCATGCGCTGCTACGCGGTCGACCACAGCCCCTCGCTGCTCTGGGACTCGGCCACCTGGGAGATCGGGCAGGCGCTGAGCCCCCACCTGCGTGCGGTCCAGGGCGGCCCGGACTCGTGGTCGGCGGACCCGACGATCGGCCGGGCGATCGAGATCCGCGACGGCGTGATCGCGAACCCGAAGATCCTCTCGTTCCAAGGACGCTCGGCCCAGTACCCGCACCGGAGGGCCTAGCCGGCACGAAAACAGGGGCGCCGCAACGCCCCTTTCCACTCCCGATCTATACCGCTTGCGAGGCCCTCATGAGGCGTCGGAAGGTCCCGCATGCTCGCCGAGCCTCTTGAAGAGCAGGCCGAGGACCGGATCGCCGACCTTGAGTGCGCCCTTCAACCGTAGGTTGGCGTCGTAGGTCACGCTCGATCCCGTGCCCGCCGGCTCGAAGGTGATCGTGTCCTCCGAGGCGACGGTCGAGCTCTCGGCGATCAGGACGCGCTTGGGCCGTTCGAACTCGGTCGTCCGGTAGGAGCCGGTCTCCCGCCGGCGAAGCGGCCGACCGCGGCGCCGGGCCCGGGAGCGGGGTCGTGCAGCTCGGCGCGAACCACGCTCGGGTCCCACTCGCGAACCGAGCTGAAGTCAGCGAGGTAGTCGAAGGCGTCCTCGACGCTCCTCGTGCTGTTGACGGTTGCGCACGTATCGGGCCATCTCAATCTCCCTCCTCGGCGTTTCTGGGTGTCCCCTCGTTCATGTCGTCCATGGCGCCGAGCCCGGCCAGCGTCCGGCACTGCTGCCAGAGGCGCTCGCGCTCCTCCGCCGTCTCCCTCGTTCGGGGCAGGCGGTGGGTCGGCCTCGTCGCGCGGTCGTGCCAGAAGCGGCCGCCGTTGCGCCCCGGTTCGTCGGCGCCGGCGAGCCAGACGACCGTGTCGGCGCCCTCGAAGGAGTCGCGGAGGACCGGTCGCATGACCCGCCGGAAGGTCGGCAGCGAGGTCTCGACCCCGGGCGTGTCGGCCCAGCCCGGGTGCATCGAGTGGAAGCTGACGCCGCTGCCCGCGAGCCGCTCGTCCCAGAGCTCGGTCAGGATCACCTCGCAGCGCTTCGTGTGGGCGTAGAAGGCGGGCGGGTCGTAGTCGCGACGCTCGAGCTGCAGGTCCTCGGCGTCGAGCCGCTCGGTGTACATGCCTCCCGAGGAGACGTTGATCACGCGGGAGGGCGCTCCCCGGCGGAGCAGCGGCAGCAGCAGATCGGTCAGCAGGTACGGCCCGAGGACGTTCGTCGCGAAGGTCAGCTCGATGCCCTCGTCGGTGCGCTCGCGCCGGGGCGGCATCACGCCGGCGTTGTTGACGAGCACGTTCAGCTCGCTCTCGCGCTCGCCGAATTCCGCCGCGAACGAGCGGACCGACGCGAGGCTCGAGAGGTCGCAGATCTCGAGATGGAGGCGCTCGCCGTCGATCGCGGCGCGGCCGCGATCTCCCTCCGCACCCTCTCGCCCTTGTCCCGGCTGCGGACGAGCATGTGGACCTCGGCGCCGCCGCGCGCGAAGAGCTCGCAGGCCGCCGCCCCGATCCCGGAGCTGGCCCCCGTGACCAGCACCCGGCGGCCCTCGATCCCCGCCTCGGCGGGCTCGTCCCAGAGACGCCTTGCGGACCGCGATCCCGACCCGGCTGTAGCCGGGCAGGACGGTGAGGTCCATCGCCTTGTCGAGGGCTCGAGTGATCAGGTTGGTGGAAGGCACGCAACGGGAAGGCTAGGGAGGCGCCCCCACCGGCTCAGCGACCCGGCCCCCGCGGGAGGGGCGAATCAACCCCGCGGGGATGGGCGGTACTGGTCTCGAACCAGTGACCTCCTGCTTGTAAGGCAGGCGCTCTCCCAGCTGAGCTAACCGCCCTCGCGGGGCGGGGAGTGTAGGACGACGACGGGGCGGCCGATGGCCGCCCCGTCTCCGCGTCTTGGCTGTGGATCAGCGTCGCTCCTACTTGAAGGCGACGGTGACCTTGCAGGCGACGGTGACCTTGCCGATCGGCGTCCCCTTCGGGATCTCGGTGCCGAACGTGGCCGACAGCGCCTCGGCCGCGGGCTTGGCGAGGGTCGCCTTGATGCCCTTGACCGTGGAGCCCTGGTTGCGGACCTTCGCCTTCTTGAGGTTCAGGTCGAGCAGGCGGATCGAGCTGCCGCCCGCCTGGGCGAACAGCTTCGCCTTGCGCTCGCCGAGCTTGACGACGAAGTTCTTGACCTTGAGCTTCGCGCTCTCGCTCTCGAACTTCAGGCCGCCCTTGTGGGCGATCCGGCCGGTCAGGTCGTCGTCGAGCTTCGCGCTGGTGATCGGGAACGCGATTCCCTTCTTCGTCGCCTTCGCCGGGCCCGTCGGCGCCACCGCGACGCCGAGGTCCGACAGCGCCTCGAAGGTCGCCGCGTTCGGCTTCAGGGTCGTCGCACCGAGCTGCTTCGCGTCGGCGCTCGCCGCCGCGCTAAGCATCGCCACCAGCGCGACCGCCGCGGCGGCCGCGGCGAGGGCCCACCGCTTGAGCCCGGAATCGCTTCGAATCGAGTGAGTCACTTCTCGCTCCTTCGTTCTCTCAGGCCCCCTTCGTCCTGCCATTCGCACGGGGAGACGAACTGGATCAGAATCGGAGCGGGATGAGCGGCGGGTGGATCGGCCGCGCGGCGCAGGGCGAGCGCCCGTGCAGCTCTCAAGTCACCGCCCGGCGCTACCGATCGGTGGAGGGCAAGCGATGGGAGGGCGATGATGCGAGTACTGATCGTGGGCGGAGGCGTGGCCGGACTGGCGCTGGCGGCGAAGCTGCGGCAGCAGGGCCGCGAGCCGGCGGTGGTCGAGCGCGAGGAGGAGTACGGCGAGCACGGCTACAGCCTCGGCCTCTATCCCTTCGGCTCCTCGGTCCTGCACGGGCTCGGCGCCTACGAGGCGCTGGTCGAGGCGGGGACCGAGATGCGGCGCTACGAGCTCGCCGACCACACCGGTGAGGTGATCCAGGGCGTCGACTTCCGCGAGCTCCTCGCCGACTACGGGCCCTCCTTCTGCACGACCCACGCCGCGCTGGTGAGGCTTCTCCTCGATGCCTGCGGCGACGTCGACCTGCGGATGGGGACGACGGTCGAGGCGATCGACCGTGCCGGCGCGGAGGTCGAGGTCGCGCTCTCGACCGGCGGCGTCGAGCGCTTCGACGTCGTCGTCGGCTGCGACGGCATCCACTCGAGCGTCCGCGATCTGGCGTTCGGCGAGCAGCCCGCCTTCGAGACCGGCTGGGGCGGCTGGACCTGGTGGGGCCGCGAGGGCATCTTCCCCGCCGAGACCGTGCGCGAGTACTGGCTTCGGGGGGCCTTCTTCGGTGCCTACCCGGTGCCCGGGAAGTCGACGTTCGTCGCGGCGATGCCGCTCGATCGGGCCGGCGACCCACACGAGCCCGCGGCCGCCCTCGAAACCGTCCGCGAGGCGCTCGGCGAGCTCGCCGGGAAGCAGCCGGAGGTCGCCGACGCCGTCGCCGAGGCGAACGACCTCTGGCTCTGGCCCCTCGCCGACGTCCGCTCCGAGCAACTCCACGACGAGCGCGTGGTGCTCTGCGGCGATGCGGGCACCGCGTTCCTGCCGACGGCGGGCATCGGCGCCTCGAGCGCGCTGCGCTCGGCAGCCGCGCTCGCGGACGAGCTGTCACGCGCGGACGCGCGCTTGGCGCCGCTGGCGCTGGAGCTCTACGGCAAGCGCACGGCGAAGGCGATCCGCGGCAATCAAGCCGACTCGCGCAAGCTGGCCAAGGCGATGTTCATCTCCGGCCGCGGGACGACCTGGGGCCGCGACGAGCTCCTGCGCCACATGCCGGTGACGAGCATGACCAAGTCGATCCTGGAGACGATGCGCCAGCCGGTCTGAGCGAACCGAGCCGCGATGCGAGAATCCGCGGCGATGGACCTCGGGCTCGAAGGACGCGTGGCGCTCGTCCTCGGCGCGAGCAAGGGCATCGGCCGCGGGATCGCGGCGGCGCTCGCACGCGAGGGCGCGCGCGTCGCGGTCTCGTCGCGCTCGGCCGAGCGGCTGGAGCCGGTCGTCGCCGATCTCGGGGCCGGCGCGAAGGCGTTCGCCGCCGACACCGCCGACCTCGAGCGTATGCGGGCCCTGCCCGGGGAGGTCGAGCGCGAGCTCGGCCCGATCGAGGTCCTCGTCCTGAACACCGGCGGGCCGCCGCGCGGCACCGCGCTCGAGCACGAGGTCGACGCCTGGGAGGACGCCTACCGCTCGCTCGTCCTCGCGTCGCGGGTGCTCTGCGAGGCGGTGCTCCCCGGGATGCGCGACCGCGGCTGGGGGCGGATCGTCAGCGTCTCCTCCTCGTCGGTGCGCGAGCCGATCCCCGGGCTGGCGCTTTCGAACTCGCACCGGATGGCGACGGTCGGCTTCCTCAACACGCTCGCCCGCGAGGTGGCTGGCGACGGCATCACCGTCAACACGATCGCCACCGGCCGCTTCGCGACCGAGCGGTTCGCGGAGCCGTTCGGCGGCGACCTCGAGGAGGCCGAAGCGACTCGGCTCCCAGGATGTCCCCGCCGGCCGGCTCGGCACGCCGGAGGAGTTCGGCGACCTCGTCGCGTTCGTCGCCTCCGACCGCGCCGCCTACCTGACCGGGACGGTCGATCCCGCTCGACGGCGGGATGACGCGCTCCTCCTAGAGCCCGGCTCAGACGGAGGCGGGCTGGGTGGGCTGCCCGAACGGGTAGCGGTCGCCTGGGCGGGCGCGCAGACCCTCGCGCGAGGCGGCCACGGCGATCCAGATCGCGCCGGCGAGGACCATCCCGATGCTGAGAAGCTGCGGCTGGGTGAGCCCGAGCGCCGCCTCGTCGTTGCGGCGCAGGAATTCGACGAGGAAGCGCTCGACCCCGGCGCAGACGAGGTAGATCGCGAAGAGGATCCCGGGCCGGAACCGGTCGCGCAGGCGCCAGAGCACCAGCGCCACGAGGCCCATCGCCAGCGTCTCGTAGACCGGCGTCGGGTGGACGTCCTCGGTCGTCGGCACGGTGCCGTCGGGATAGGACATCGCCCAGGGGCCGTCCCACGCCTTGCCGTAGTCGCCGTCGCCGGAGAGCTGGCAGCCGATCCGTCCGATCGCGTAGCCGAGGGCGAGCGGGACGGCGGCGAGGTCGAGCAGCGCGAGCCCGAGGATCCCGCGCCACCACGCCCACAGGAGCACCGCGAGGGCGCCGCCGATCACGCCGCCGTACCAGACCAGCCCCGACCCGCTGAAGAGGTTGCCGAGGACGTCGTCGGAGACGTCGTCCCAGTTCTGGATCACGAAGTCCAGCCGCGAGCCCACCAGCCCGCCGACCAGCGCCGCGAACGCCATCTCGTAGGCCCAGTCCGGCGGCTTGCCGACCTCCTTGAAGCGCTTGGCGATCACCCAGCCGGCGGCGATGAAGCCGAGGGCGAACATCAGCCCGAAGGTCTGGAGGGTGATGGGGCCTAAAGATATCTCTGGATACACGAATGACCCCGCGGGGAATTGAACCCCGATTTGCTGCGTGAAAGGCAGCGGTCTTAGCCATTAGACGACGGGGCCGGAGCCAGGAGTCTAGGGCCGCGAGACGGCCAGCTGCTGGTGCCGCGACATCGAGCTCTCACCGGCGCAGCGGAGGCGAAACCAGCTTCGAGCGGCGGGCGCGAGGGGCCCGGGCTGGGCCGAATACAACCGAAAGCGTCGCCGCGCGTATCAGGAGGAGGGCCGCGCCAGAGCTCGGGAGCGCGACCCGGTCCACGCGATGGGGTGCATGCTCTACTGGGCGGAGGGCGCTAAGAGCCGCAATACCCTGACATTCGCGAATTCGGACCCAGCGATGATCGCGACGTTTGCGAGGTTCCTCCGCGAATGCTTCGACGTACAGCGGGAGGACTTCCGCTTCCGGATCAACGTCTACCTCGGCAACGGGCTCGAGCTCGACCAGATCGAGCAATTCTGGGCGGAGAGGATCGGTTGTGCCCGCGACTGCGCCCGCAAACCGGTCGTCAACCACTTCCCCACGTCGAGCAGCGGCCGGCGGCCCAAGAAGCTCCCTTATGGCGTCTGCACCCTGATCGTCAGGCGGAGTACCTGGCTCGTCCAGCACATCTTCGGGGCGATTCAGGAGTACTCGGGGCTCGACCAGCCGCAGTGGCTCGACGGGCCACCGCGAAAGCCTCGGGCATCCGCGCCCTAGTCGACCAGCTCCTCGAGCAGCGCCTTCTGCGCGTGCAGGCGGTTCTCGGCCTGGTCGAAGACGACGGAGCGGTCGCCGTAGAGGACCTCGGCGGCGATCTCCTCGCCCGGGTGGGCGGGGAGGCAGTGCATGGCGACGGCGCCGGGGGCGGCCTTCGCCATCAGCTCCTCGTCGATCCGGTAGGGCTCGAGGGCGTGGCGCTTGGACTCGGCGTCCTCGTCGCCCATGCTGATCCAGACGTCGGTGTAGACGGCGTCGGCGCCGGCGACCGCCTCGGCGGGATCGGAGACGAGCTCGGCGCCGGCATCGAACTCGAGCTCGAAGCCCGGCGGCGAGCTGACGACGACCTCGACGCCGGCGATGCCGCCGAGGAGGGCGAGCGAGCGAGCGACGTTGTTGCCGTCGCCGACGTAGGCGAGGCGCAGGCCGTCGAGGCGGCCGAACCGCTCCTGGAGGGTCTGCAGGTCGGCGAGGGCCTGGCACGGGTGGTGCAGCGGGGTGAGTGCGTTGATCACCGGCACGGTCGCGGCGGCGGCGAGGCCGGCCACCCGCTCGTGGGAGCCGGAGCGGAAGGCGATCGCGTGGACCATCCGTGACAGCACCCGGCCGACGTCCTCGATCGACTCGCCGCGGCTGAGCTGGAGCTCGTCGGCGCGGAGGACGAGCGGCGTCGCGCCGAGCTCGGCGACACCGACCTCGAAGGAGACGCGCGTGCGGGTCGACGGCTTCTCGAAGATCAGCGCGACCGACCTTCCCGCGAGCGAGCCCGCGCCGGTCCGGGGGCGACCCGCCTTGAGGGCCGCCGCCCGCTCGAGCACGGATTCGAGCCGATCGGCGATCTCCTCGCCGGTGAGGAAATGGCTGCTCATGGGGCGCGGCACCTTACCCCCGTTCCGCCGCCGCCGGGAGTCGAATAGGAGGGGATGGAGATCCGCGCTCTCAGCTGGAACCTCTTCCACGGCCGCGACTTCCCGCCCGAGCGGGAGCTGCGCACGTGGCGCTCGCGCCTGCTGCGGATCACCGAGCGCGGCTTTGGCCACGCGCAGGTCAACCGCGACCTGCGCCACCAGTTCGCCGCGCTGATCGCCGCGGCCGGGTGGGACGTCGCGCTGCTCCAGGAGTGCCCGCCCCGCTGGGCGGAGAGCCTGGCCGAGACCTGCGGCGCCGACGCCCACCTCGCACTCACCAGTCGCAACCTTCCGCTCGTGGGGCGCGTCCAGGGCCTGATCGCCGACCTCAATCCCGACCTGATCGCCTCCTGGGAGGGCGGTTCGAACCTCACCCTCGTCCGCTCGGCCCCCGGCGGCGGCGCCGCGATCGCCGAGCGGCGCACGCACGTCCTGACCGCCGAGCCGGAGCGCCGGGTGATGGCGTTCAGCCGGCTCGCCGCGGGCGTATGCGTCGCCAACCTCCACGCGAGCGCGAGCCACCGGCCCGCCTCCGAGGAGGTCGTCGTCGCCGCCGAGGTGGCGCTCGACTGGGCGGGCGGGGCGCCGCTGCTGTTCGGCGGCGACCTCAACGTCCGCCCGGCCCGCAGCCCGGCCCCGTTCGCGCGGCTCACTGAACTGGGATTCAGCGAGCCGACCGCCGACGACGCCATCGACCACCTGCTCGGACACGGCCTCGCGGTCGTCACGCCCGCTCGCGCGCTGGCGCCCGAGGAGCGGGACGTCCCGGACCCGACGGCGCCGGCGGGCACGGAGCCGCTGCCGGTCCGCCTCTCCGACCACGCCCCCATCACCGCCACCTTCGCGACGCCGTAGGCACCGTGGGCACCGCAAGCGCGCGCCCAGTAGCAAGTGCGGATTCCGGCTTCGCTATTCGCGTGCGATAGTCCGCGCGGACGTCCCCACCGTGCGATAGTCCGCGCGGACGTCCCCACCGGAAGGAAAGCATGGCCACCAGTTCCAGCAAGAAGAGCTCCACCTCCACCCGCCGGTCGAGCTCCGGCTCCCGGAGCAAGAGCGCCTCCACCACGCGCAAGCCCGCCGCTCGCAAGCCCGCCGCGAAGAGCCGCAGCGCCTCGCGCTCGACCGCGGCCAAGCGCCGCCCCGCCGCCTCGCGCTCGGCGGCCCGGCCCGACAAGAGCGTCGAGGCCTTCCGCGACGCGCTGGAGCGGAGCGTCACGCTCTCGCGCGAGCGGATCCAGGAGGTCGTCGATGACGCGGTCAAGCGCGGCCGCATGACCCGCGACGACGCCAACGAGATGGTTTCGACCCTCGTCTCGCGCGGACGACGTCAGACCGAGGAGCTGGTCAAGGACCTCGAGAAGCTGCTCGATCAGGCTCGCGGCGAGGTCGGGACGCGCTCCCGGCGCGCCCGCAAGACCGTCGAGAAGCGGACGACGAAGGCCCGCAAGCGCGCCGGGCGCGCCAGCGGCCGCGTCGCCAAGTCCGTCCGCGACGCAGCCGACCAGCCGCTGCAGGAGGTCGACAAGGTGCGGCGCCGCGCCGGCGTCGGGACCTTCCCGATCACCGGCTACGACGAGCTGACCGCGGCCCAGATCGGCACCCGGCTCACCGACCTCAAGAAGCCGGAGCTGCGCAAGGTCCGCACGTACGAGAAGAACAACAAGGCGCGGAAGGGGATCCTCGACAAGATCGAGGCGCGGCTCGGCTAGCCGCGGCCCGCGAGGGCGGGCTGCGACCATGCCGGGGTGAGCACCCCCGAGACCGAGCAGCGCAAGTCCGCGCGCCCGAACCGCGGCGACGAGCTCGAGCTGCGCGTCGACTCGCTCGCGCAGGGCGGGCGCGGCGTCGCCCGCACCGGCGAGGGGTTCGTCGTCTTCGTCGCCGGCGCGCTCCCCGGCGACCGGGTGCGCGCCCGGGTCGGCAAGTCCAAGCGCTCCTACGCCGAGGCGAGCGTCGCCGAGCTGCTCGAACCCTCCCCCGAGCGGATCCCCGACACCTGCCTCCACGGCGGCGAGCCGTGCCCGGGCGCCGCGTGGCAGGGCCTCCCCTACGACCTTCAGCTCGGGCACAAGCAGGAGCAGGTCCGCGATGCGCTCGAGCGGATCGGCGGCTTCGAGGGAGTCGAGGTCGAGCCGATCGTCCCCTCCGTCGAGCAGTGGCGCTACCGCAACAAGCTCGAGTACTCCTTCGGCGCCGAGACCGCCGCCGAGGCCCCCCGGCTCGGCTTCCACGCCCGCGGCCGCTGGGACGAGGTCGTCGACGTCGACGACTGCCATCTCGCCTCGGCGGCGAACAACGCCGCTCGCAACGCGATCCGCGAGTGGGCGGCGAGCGAGGGGGTCCCCGCCTACGACCCCGGCTCCGGCGGCGGCGCGCTTCGCAACCTCGTCGTCCGCGAGGGCCGGCGGACCGGTCAGGTCCAGACGCGCCTCGTCACCGCCGAGGCGGAGATCCCGCGGCCGCCGGTCGACCTCCATACGACCGTTCGCGGCCCCTCCGGCGGCACCGACGGCCCGACCGGCGTCCTCGGCGAGGAGTTCCTCCGCGAGCGCCTCGGCGACCTCGAGCTGCGGGTCTCCCCCTTCGCCTTCCTCCAGACCAACACCGAGACGGCCGAGAGCCTCTACGCGACCGCGCGCGAGTTCGCCGCGCTCGGCTCGGGCGAGCGCCTCTTCGACCTCTACTGCGGGATCGGGACGATCGGGCTCGGGATGGCCGCCGATGCCGCCGAGGTGTGGGGCATCGAGACCGTCACCGACGCGATCGCCGACGCCGAGCACAACGCGCGGCTGAACGGGATCGGCAACGCGCGCTTCCGCGTCGCCGACGCGCGGCTCGGCATCAGGCCGCTGATCGAGGAGGCGGGAAAGCCCGACGTGATCGTCCTCGACCCGCCGCGCGCGGGCCTCAGCGCCAAGATCGTCCGCCGGGTGCTCGAGTGCGAGGCGCAGCGGATCGTCTACGTCTCCTGCAACCCGACGACGATGGCTCCCAACGTCCGCCAGATGGTCGACGCCGGATATAGGCTGGCGCGCGTGAGGCCGGTCGACATGTTCCCGCAGACCCCGCACATCGAGGCCGTCGCGCTGCTCGAGCGCGCGGGGAGCGCGTGAGCGACGCGCGCGGGTTCGGCGTCGCCGCCGGGCTCGACTCCGAGGTCGCCGAGCGGCTGGCCGGGCGCTGCGAGGAGCTCGGCTACACGTCGATGTGGTCCAACGACCACCCGGCCGCCAGCGGCATCGAGACGCTCGCCGACTTCGCCCGCGGATCGGCCGCCCTCAAGCTCGGGGTCGCCGTGCTCGCGCTCGACCGCCACTCGCCGGAGGAGATCGACGCCAAGATCACCGAGTGCGGCCTCGACCGCTCGCGCCTGCTGATCGGCGTCGGCGCGGGGTTCTCCGAGAAGCCCCTGACCCGGATGCGCGAGGCGCACGACGAGCTGCGGGAGAGGATCCCCGGGGTGAAGCTGATCCTCGCGGCGATGGGCCCGAAGATGTGCGCGCTCGCCGGCGCGTCCTACGACGGGGCGTTCTTCAACTGGATGACCCCGGGATTCGCCGCCGGCGCCCGCGAGAAGGTCGCCGCCGGCGCCCGCGAGGCCGGCCGCGAGACCCCGCGCGTCTACGGCTACGTCCGCACCTCGGTCGGAGCCGACGCCGAGACCCGCCTCGCCAAGGAGGAGGGCTTCTACCGCGACCTCCACGACGGGTACCGCAACCACTTCGAGCGGCTGGACGAGCCTCCGGGCACGGTCGGCGTGGCCGCGCCCGACCCCGCCGACGCCGACGCCGCGATCGCCGAGTACACGGCCCTCGACACCGTCATCGTCCGCGGCCTCGCGAGCGCGAACTACGACGCGATGGACCGGGTCGCCACCGCGGCGGCCCCGCGGTAGCGACGACCCGCGGCCGGCGCCGGGCTACTGGTTCGGCAGCGGGCTGCCGGCCTTGAAGGCGAACCAGAGCCAGAAGGCGACGGTGACGACGATCGTCGTGACGACGAAGAGCCGCTCGACGCCGTTGACCATGTCCCGTCGCGGACCGGGGCGGGTCTCGGTCTGACCGCGCATCCACGGCGCCCGCGGCCCGCCCGCCGGGCCGACCCGGTCGCCACGGTCGAACAGCGCCATGACGATCCCGGCGAGGTAGAGCAGCAGGACGTAGGTGAGGATGATCCCGAACAGGACGATCATCGCGACCGAGAAGTCGACGGTGGTGGCGCCCTTGCCGGCCTGGAGCTGGGAGCCGATCCACAGCCACCCCACCGGGACGCCGAAGCCGATCAGGGCCGCGGCGACCGCGGTCGCGGCGAACGACGTGGCGCTGACGATGAGACGCATCGCGCGTCTCAGCGTACTCGGACCCCGGGGCTGCTCAGCCCGCCTCGCCGCGCTCGGCGGCGACGAACGCCCGCAGGCTCTCGTGGTCCTCACGGCACGCGGGGCAGCCCTCGAGATGCGCCCGCATGCCGGGCATCCGCGCCTCGGGGTCGGCGCCCTCGAGCTCGAGCCTCCACGTAAACGGTCGAGCAGCTCGAAGCAGCGTTCGCAGCTCACCTCCGGACCGGCCGGCCCGAGCAGGCGCTCGAGATCCTCTCGCGACCTCGGCTCGCTCATCGCTCCTCCCTCCCCTCGCCGCTCGAGCTCGGCGCGCAGCCTGCGCCGCGCGTCGTGCAGGGTCTTGTAGAGCGCACCGCGGCGTGGTGCAAGGCGCTCGGCGAGGACGTCGATCGGCACCTCGTTGAGCGCCAGCGCGACGAAGACCCGCCGCTGGTGCGCCGTCAGCGCCCCGTCGATCGCTCCGCGGAGCTCGCCGCAGCAGCTCGTCCGCTCGAGCGCTCGGTCGTGCGGCGATGCCCCCGCCGGCCTCGAACGAGCTCCCAGCCTCGGGCTCGAGCACGACCTCGCGGTCCTGCCAGGCCCGGCGCCGCAGCCGGACGCCCGCCTCGAGCAGCGCGAACTTGTAGGCCCAGGTCGTGAACCGACTCCCGCCGCGGAAGTCGTCGAGCTTTGCGAGCACCGCGACGAGCGGCGTCGTCGGCGGCCTGGATGGCGATGTCGTCGAGCTCCTCGCCGCGCACGGACGCGAGCGCCGCGCGCCGGCGGGCGAGCTCGAAGCGAGCGGCCTTCAGCAGCAGGCCGTGGAGCCGCTCGGTCGCCAGCTCGCGCTCGCGGCCGTCGCTCCGCAGGGCCGCGAGCCATTGCATCGGAGCTCAGCTCCTCCGTCTCCGGTGCGTTCGGTTCGCAGCCATCGTCACCGCGGGCCGAGGATATTGGCGCGCGCGTGCGCCGGAGTCCCGGAGCGGCCGCTCGCACGAAGGCGGGGATCGCGAGGGCGGCCTCCATCGCCGATCACTCGGCTCCGCGAGGCCGGCGCGTCGGCGAGCTCGGACGAGCGGGACCTCGGGATCGGCAAGGCGCTCGCGATCGACCTGCGCCCGCGAGCGGATCAGCGCGCCGATGTCGTCGGTGACGTCCCAGACGTTGACGTTCATCCCGGCGAGAACCCGGCCCTCTCGCAGCCAGAAGGCGATCAGCTCGCGCGACGTCGCGGTCGCCGCGGAAGACGACCTCGTC
The DNA here is from genome assembly GCA_963823565.1 of uncultured Solirubrobacterales bacterium. GTDB lineage: Bacteria > Actinomycetota > Thermoleophilia > Solirubrobacterales > 70-9 > RHKX01. The sequence continues at coordinate 1,047,363 of CAWGLR010000001.1, forward strand.
CGCACTCGGTCGGCGTCGCCGGTGTACTCCATGCCGACGTCGTACTGGTCGGAGAAGAAGTACGGGAGCGGCTCCTCGCCGGGCTCCGGCCGAGCATCGCCCGCGCCGCGCGCTTGCCCTGCTCGATCGCGTTGGCCCAGTGCTCGACCCGCAACGCGCCGCCCGCCGAACGGGTGCGGCATCGCGTTGGCGACGTCGCCGGCGGCGAAGACCCCCGGCGCGCTCGACTCGAGCCGCTCGTCGACGAGCACCCCGTCCGACACCTCGATCCCGGCGGCCTCGGCGAGCTCGTCGGCGGGCACGACTCCGATCGCCGATCAGCGCCGCAGGTCGCAGGCGACGACCTCGCCGCCGGCGAGCCGCACCCCCTCGATGCCCGCCGTCGCCCTCGAAGCCCTCGACCGCGACGCCGCGCCCGGACGCGAACGCCCTTCTCGCGATGCAGGCCCTCGAAGAGGGTCCCGAGCTCCTCGCCGAGGACGGCGCTCGAGCGTCACCCCGTCGCGCTCGACGAGGTCGACCTCGGCACCGCGCCCGCGGGCGGTCGCCGCTACCTCGGCGCCGATCCAGCCGCCGCCGACGATCGCCAGCCGGCGCCCCGGGGCCAGCTCCTCGCGCAGGGCATCCGCATCGCCGAGGTCGCGCAGGTAGTGGACCCCCTCGAGGTCGGCGCCGGGCAGCGACAGCCGCCGCGAGGTCGCCCCGGTCGCCAGCAGCAGGCGATCGAAGGGCTCCGCCTCGCCGCCGGCGAGGATGACCCTCGACTCGGCGAGGTCGATCGACTCGGCGCGCTCGCCGGGCCGCAGATCGATTCCGGCCTCGGCGTAGAAGGCCGCGTCCTTGACCTGCGCCTCCTCGCGTGGCGTCTCACCGGCGAGATAGTCCTTCGAGAGCGGCGGCCGCTCGTAGGGAAGCTCCCGCTCCTCGCCGATCATCACGATCGGCCCCCGGTGGCTCTCCTCGCGGAGCGCCTCGGCCGCGGAGGCCCGGCGAGCCCGGCGCCGACGATGACGATCCTCGGTTGCTCAGCCACGGGCGCCCCGCTCGGTCAGCGCCAGGAACTCCGACCGCGTGCGCGCGTCGTCGCGGACCCGCCCGAGCAGCTTCGAGGTGACGGTCGTCGTCCCCGGCTTCTGCACGCCGCGAAGCGACATGCACATGTGCTCCGCCTCGATCACCACGCCGACGCCCCGCGGCGCCAGCTCGCGGTCGAGCCAGGACGCGACCTGTGTCGTCAGGCGCTCCTGCACCTGCGGCGCCCGCGCGAAGAGCTCGACGACACGCGCGAGCTTCGACAGGCCGACGATCGAGTCGTCGGGGAGGTAGCCGACGTGGGCGACGCCGACGAAGGGGAGCATGTGGTGCTCGCAGAGCGAGTGGAAGGGAATGGCCCGCGCGACCACGAGCTCGTCGTAGCCGCCGTCGTTCGCGAACGTGGTCGGCTCGAACTCCGTCGGCGCCAGCAGCTCGGAGTAGACGTCGACCATGCGCCGCGGTGTCTCGGTCATGCTTCCAGCGTCGACGTTCAGCCCGAGGGCCGCGAGCAGGTCGCGGGCGGCGGCGATCGCGCGGGGGCGGTCGGGGATAGGCAGGACGGGGACGGCGGGATCTGGCGCTGCGGTCAGCTGTGGATGGGCCATGACCGGTTAGCGCCGGCGAGACCGGATTTCTTACCGAGCCGCCGGAACCGGGTAAGAGCGCCGGCCGCGGGGGCGCCAATCGGAATGCCGCCGAATCCGGCGGGCGCTCCAGCGATTCCCAAGGAGAAGACAGATGACGGCACTAGCCGCAACCCTCAGGCCGATCCCGTTCCCGTCCGCCGACGCCATCCGGCGCGACCCCGCCGCGCAGGCGTTCCTGCTGCTGCGACTCGCGTTCGCCTCGGCTCCGGTCCTGTTCGGGCTCGACAAGTTCGCCAACGTCCTAACCGACGACTGGACCCGCTACCTCGCGGTCGAGTTCAATGACCTGATCCCGGGCTCCGCCTCCGATGCCATGTACGGGGTCGGCGTGGTCGAGATCATCGCCGGCCTCGTCGTCGCGATCGCGCCGCGCTTCGGCGGGCTGCTCGTCGCCGGCTGGCTCGGCGGCATCATCGTCAGCCTCCTGCTCGTCGGCGGCTACGGCGACATCGCCCTTCGCGACTTCGGCCTCCTGGTCGGCGCGCTGGCCCTGAGCAGACTGGCGGCGGCGTTCGACCGCCGCGGCTCGGCGCCGGCTCGCCCGGCTCAGTAGGGAGGCAGGTCCTCGTACCACTCGCCGAGGGCTCGGAAGGCGCGCCAGAAGTCGCGCTTGGCGCCCTCGGAGTCGAGCGACGAGTCGATGTCGGGCGTGTAGATGACGTCGATCGTCGGGGTCAGCGGCTGGATCTCACCCGGCCGCTGGCCCACCGGCACGGCGAGCGGGACGTCGACCTCGTTCAGGCACTCCAGCGCGCCCTCGCCCATGACGACGATGCACCGCGGCTCGACGATCGCGATCTCCCGCAGCAGCCGGGCGACGCAGGTCGGCGAGGCGAGCCCCGGGTCCGACAGCGGGCACTTCACGCAGAGCGTCCCGTAGACGACGAGCGGATCGATGGCGAGCCGCTTCAGCGACTTCATCACCGCGTTCCCCGAGCGGCCGTAGAAGGCGACGCCCTCCTCGATCTCGGCGACCGTCGGGGCGTGCTTGAGGAGCATCACGTCGGCCTGCGGATGGCCGGACCCGAGGACCGGCATCAGGTTCCCGCGCGGGCACTCGCGGCAGTCCTGGAGCTCGTGGGTGAGCCCGTTGAGCTCGCGGATGGCGCGCTCCAGGTACTTCTCCTTGATCTCGTCCTCGGCGGTGGTCACGGCGGGCGACTTCTTTGACGGGCCGCGTGGCTCTCCTTTCGGATGCACGGGGTTATGGCCCCTGAATCAACTCTTGCCGCGGCCCGCGACCGGCCGCCGGCGCCTCGCCGCGGCCCGTTTGCCGCCGCGAACGGGCTGCGGATCGAGGACCTCCTTGCGGCGGCCGGCCTGGCCGCTGGCCGCCTGCATCCACTTCAGCGCCTGAACGTAGACGAGGTTCTTGTGCTTGCGGACGATGTCGGCGCTCCGCATCGCCTCGAGGAACTCGGCCGGTCCGTCGAAGTCGTGCAGGCGGATGCGCACGCTGCCGAGCGCCTGCGCGACGTGCCCGTCGGAGCCGGCCCCGGGGACGATCCGGTACTTGGCGGCGAAGCGCTCCGCCTCCTCGTTGAAGGCGCCGAAGGCGACCCGCGGGTTGAACACCTCGAGGATGTCGACTTCCTCGACGATCGACAGGAGGTGCTCGTAGTCGGGGACCGAGTGCAGGCGGTCGAAGGGATGCGGAACGTAGACGAGCCCGCCCTGGCGGCGGATCTCGGCGATCGTCTCCGCCATCGTCATCCCGCGCTCGATCTTCTCCTCGAGGAAGAGTCCGATCACCTCGCCCTGCTCGGCCGTCTTCACCTCCTCGCCGACGATCACCTTGATCCCCCCGTCGCGCTCGGCGGCGTCGCGCGCGGCCAGCGCACCGGAGATCTCGTTGTGGTCGGTTACCGCGATCGCCCCCATCCCCCGGTCCTTCGCGGTCTCGAGCAGCACCTCGACCGGCGTCGCGCAGTCGCCCGAGTGGTCGGTGTGCATGTGCAGGTCGCAGTCGATCGTCCGCCGGCGGGAGATCCGCCGGCGCGCCTCGGGGTCGCCGCGGGGATCGTGGCGGCGCGCCGCGAGACGCTCGTAGATCGCCTCGAGCTCGTCGCCGACCGCGCCGGCGTCGCGCGACCGCGCGCGCCCGGCGGCCGCCATCGCCCGGCGCTGCTCGGGGTTGCGCAGCAGGCGCTCGACCTGCCCGGCGAGGGTCAGGGCGTCACCCTGCGGGAAGCCGAACCCGTGCTCGGCGCCGTCGCTCTCGATCAGCTCCACGTAGGGCGGGATCTGGGCCGCCACCGGCACGGCGCCGGCCGCGAAGGCCGCGCGAATCAGAGTCGGGGCCGGGCGGGGCCCGCCGGAGGCGGCACAGAGGACGTCGGCGCCGGCGATCACCTCCTCGCAGGAGGCGTCGCGGGGACGGAGGACGCGAACGCGCTCCCGCAGCGCGCGGTTCAGCCGCGGAGTCGCGATCGAGTCGTCCTCGATCCACAGGTCCGCCTTCCATTCGAGGTCGAGGGGCAGCCGGCGGAGCGCCCTGAGGAACAGCCGCAGCGCGCCGCGCTCCTCGCGTCCGCAGTAGACGATCCGCGGCGGAGCCGCGGGGTCGCGGTCGGCCGCCGGGATCGAGGCGGCGGGCGGGACGATCTCGTACGTGCCGGGGAAGAAGCGCTGCATCAGCTCCTCGGTCGAACGGCCGGAGACGGTCCGCGCGTCGAGCCGGCCGAAGAAGATCTCGACCAGCGGCCGCGCGACCTGGGTGGAGAGCACGCGCTCGGTCGGCAGGTGGAAGCTGCCGACGTTGAGCGACCACGAGTGGCGCAGAGCGGCCGAGGAGATGCTCGGCGCGAAGGGGTCGTGGACGTGGACGACGTCGAAGGCGACCGACCCGAGCAGGCCCTCGAGCGAGCGCCCGATGTCGACCGGGACGGGAGCCGGGCGCGGGCGGCCGCCGGCGGGGAGCGGGATCGCCGCGCCGACCGAGAGCACGGGTGCGCCGCCGTCGCCGATCCGGTCGCCGTCCCATCCCGAGAACACGGCGCCGGGATCGGTGCGTGCCGCGTCGATCGCCTCGGAGGTGCGCTTGACCTCGGACCGGGAGCCGCCGGGCGCGGCGACGAGCACGTTCATGCCGCGCCCGTCGAGCTCGCGCGCCGCGTCGGCGACGAACGAGTTCACCTCGTGGTGGGTACCCCACGGGTAGGGCGTCACGTGGGCGATCGTCAGGCGGTCCCGCTGCGGCACCGGGCTGAGGATAGACGCGGGAAGCGCACCGCCCCCCGCCGATACGATCACGGCGTGGTGCGCGAGTGAGCGACTTCGACTACGTGATCGTCGGCGCCGGCTCCGCCGGCTGCGTGCTCGCCAACCGGCTGAGCGCCGACGGCGCCGAGGTCCTGCTGATCGAGGCGGGCGGCGCCGGACCGCTCGCCGAAGATCAAGATCCCCGCCGCCTTCAACCAGCAGTTCCGGACGAAGCTCGACTGGGACATGGCCAGCGGCCCCGAGCCGGGGCTCGACGGGCGCGAGATCTACGTCCCGCGCGGCAAGGCGCTGGGCGGGTCGAGCTCGATGAACGCGATGCTCTACGTGCGCGGCCACCGCGCCGACTACGACGGCTGGAGCGCGGCCGGCTGCGAGGGCTGGAGCTGGGATGAGGTGCTCCCCTACTTCAAGCGCTCCGAGGCCCACGAGGCGGGCGGCTCGCCGGCGCACGGGACCGGCGGCCCGCTGAACGTCGCGCCCCCGCGCAGCCCGCGGAAGCTGACCGACCTGATGATCGGGGCGGCGCGGGCGAAGGGGTTCCGGCTCGACCGCGATTACAACGACGGCGACCCCGACGGGGCCTGCCTGGCCGAGGTCACGCAGCGGTACGGACGCCGCTGGAGCGCCGCGGACGCGTTCCTGCGCCCCGTTCGCGGCCACCCGAACCTCACGGTCGCGACGGGCGCGACCGCCCTCGGCCTCGAGCTGCGCAAGGGCCGCGCGACCGGTGTCAAGCTCGCGGGAAAGCTCCCCTACGCCGTCGCCCGCGCCCGCGAGGAGGTCATCCTCGCCGCCGGGGCGATCGGCTCGCCGCAACTCATGATGCTGTCGGGCATCGGCGACCCCGCCAAGCTCGCCGCCGCCGGCGTCGAGGCGGTGGTCGAGCGCCGCGCCGTCGGGACCAACCTCCAGGACCATCCCTACGTCGTCGCGATCTGGGAGTCGGCGGCCGGCGGCTCGCTCAAGGACGCGGAGCGGCCGGCGGCGCTGCTCGAGTTCCTGCTCGGCCGCCGCGGCCCCCTCACCTCGACCGTGGCGGAGGGGTTCCTGTTCGCCAGCTCCGACGGCAGCGGCTCGCCACACGACCTCCAGTTCCACCTCGCTCCCGCCTACTTCGCCGACAACGGCTTCGAGGAGTTCGACGGCCATGCGTTCACCATGGGGCCGGTGCTCGTCGCGCCCCGGGCCCGCGGCGAGCTGACGCTGCGCAGCGCCGACCCGACCGCGAAACCCCGGCTCGTCGGCAACCACCTGGCCGATCCCGCCGACCTCGCCGCGATGGTCGCGGGCATCGAGCTCGCACGCGAGCTCGCGGCGACCGAGCCGCTCGCGTCGGCGACCGCTCGGGAGATCTACCCGGGGCCGGCGGTCAGCGGCCGCGAGGCGATCGAGGCCGACTGCCGGCGCCGCTGCGAGCTCCTCTACCACCCCGTCGGCACCTGCAGGATGGGCAGCGACGACGAGGCCGTGGTGGACCCCGAGCTCCGGGTCCGCGGCGTCGAGGCGCTGCGGGTCGTCGACGCCTCGGTGATGCCGACGATCACCCGCGGCAACACGAACGCGCCGACGATCATGATCGCCGAGAAGGGCTCGGACCTGATCCTCGGGCGGGTCGCCGCACAGCCCTAAGCCCTGTCTCGCCGACGCCGACGGCTCGTTAACTGAAGGCGGGCCGCCGCAGCGACCCGCCTCCTGAGTCGGTCCTCGGTGAAGCTGACTTAGAGCTGAGAGCCCGCCTCGGTGGTGCTCGCCTTGGCGGCCTCGAGGTTCTCCTTCGCCCGCTCCTGCGCCGCACCGCGCGCGTACTTGGCGATGAACTCCTCGGTCTGCAGACGCGCGTCGGCGTCGGGGCGCTGCGTGTGCGGCGACTTCATCAGGTACGAGGAGGGCCCGTCGAGCTGGCCGGAGATGCCGTTGTTGAGCGCCAGCTTGATCAGCCGGACCGCGTCGATGACGACGCCGGCGGAGTTCGGGGAGTCCCAGACCTCGAGCTTGAGCTCGACGTTGAGCGGGACGTCGCCGAAGCTCTTGCCCTCGAGCCGGATGTGCGCCCACTTGCGGTCGGTCAGCCACGGCACGTAATCGGAGGGACCGACGTGCACGTCCTCGGCGGGGAGCTCCATTCCCATGACCGAGGTGACTGCGTTCGTCTTCGAGATCTTCTTCGAGTCGAGCCGCTCGCGCTCGAGCATGTTGAAGAAGTCCATGTTGCCGCCGACGTTGAGCTGCGAGGTGTGCTGCATCTCGACGCCGCGCTCGTGGAAGAGGCGGGCGAGCTGGCGATGGACGATCGTGGCTCCGACCTGCGACTTGATGTCGTCGCCGATGATCGGCAGCCCGGCCTCCTCGAACCGCTGGTCCCAGTAGTCCTCGCGGGCGATGAACACCGGCAGGCAGTTGACGAAGCCGACGCCGGCCTTGAGGGCCTGCTCGACGTACCACTTGGTCGCCTGCTCGGAGCCGACCGGCAGGTAGCAGACGAGGACGTCCGTCTTCGTGTCCTGAAGGATCTTGACGATGTCGGCCGTGGGCCCGGGCGCCTTGGTGATCCTCTGCTTGAGGTACTTGCCGAGGCCGTCGTGGGTCATGCCGCGCTCGACCGTGATGCCCATCTTCGGCACCTCGGCGAACTTGATCGTGTTGTTCTGGCCGGACCAGATCGCCTCGCCGAGGTCCTTTCCGACCTTGTCGGCGTCGATGTCGAAGGCGGCGGTGAACTCGATGTCGCGGACGTGGTAGCCGCCGAGGTCGACGTGCATCAGCCCGGGAACGGACTCCGCCGGATCGGCGTCCTTGTAGTACTGGACGCCCTGGATGAACGAGTTGGCGCAGTTGCCGACGCCGACGATCGCGACGCGGACCTTGCCGTCGTCGGACCGGCCGCGGCCGTTGCTGTGCGCTCCGTTGGTGCTGGTCATGGGAAAGCGAAAGCCTCCTGGGTGTGAGTCGAGTGCCGGACGCGGGATTCGCACGCAGCTCCGCCGGGTGGGTCCCCCTCGGGGACCTGCGCGGGCGCAGGCGGCTCCGGGACGGCTACAGACACCTTACCCGCGATCGGGTTACATCGAATCCCGAATTCGGGGGAGCGGTGGACGGCGCTCAGGCGGTGCCGTCGAGCGCGCGGAGCTTCCCGCGCACGTGCCAGACGCGCTGAACGACCGTGAACGCGGTGAGCGCGACCATCGCCCAGATCGCCGCGGGCAGCAGGTCGAAGTCGGAGATCAGCTCACCGTCGGCGAACAACAGCCCCGCCGAGAGGATCACGACCCGGACCGGCCGGGTGGCGATCCCGACCTTGCACTCGACCCCCAGCGCCTCGGCCCGGGCGCGGGTGTAGGAGACCATCAGCGAGCCGAGCACGACGAGCAGGCACGCCGCGGCGACCGCCTCGTCCCCGCGCTCGGCGAAGTGCCAGCAGACGGCGGCGAGGACGACCCCCTCCTCGATCCGGTCCAGCGTCGAGTCGAGGAAGGCGCCGAACTGCGTCCCCTTGCCCGACATCCGCGAGTAGCGGCCGTCGAGCGTGTCCATGACCGAGCCGACGATGAAGGCGATGGCGCCGAGCACGAACAGGTCCTCGAGGATCAGCGCCGCGGCGGCGACGTTGAGCACCAGCCCGCTCATCGAGATGCCGTTCGGCGTCAGCCGCGACTCGATCAGCCGGTTGCGGGCGATCTCCCGGAGCTCCCCCATCGGCCGCTGCGGCGGCCCGCCCGCCGCGGGCTGCTGTGATGGCTCGCTCGCCACGGAGTGGAACCTACTCGGCGCCCGGGCGGCTAGGCGGTCGCCTCGGCCGGCGCCTCGGCGGGGACCGGGCGGAACGCCCACTGCCCGGGGCGGACCGGGGCGAGCACCCGCGACGCGATCAGCGCCGAGGCGCACGCCACGAGCGCGCCCGCCGCCGCGTCGATCCAGTAGTGGTTGGCGGTGACGACGATCACGAAGAAGACGAGCACCGGGTAGAGCAACCACAGCCACCGCAGCCGGTTCTTGACGAGCGCGAACGCGGTCACGCCGATCATCGACGAGAACCCGATGTGCATGCTCGGGACCGCCGCGTACTTGTTGAGCAGCAGGCTCGCCGTCTTGGTGTCCTGGGCGCTGCCGGTGATGTTCGCGATCGTGTCGGTGAACATGTCGCCGGGGAGCAGCCGCGGCGGCGCCGTCGGGTAGAGGCCGTAGCCGACCAGCGCCAGCAGCATCGCGACCATGAACATGTTGCGGACGAAATAGAAGTTCTGGTTGTGGAACAGGTAGAGCCACGCGAGGAACGCGATCGTGATCGTGAAGTGGGAGTTCAGGTACAGCCAGTTGGCGATGTCGATCACCCATCCGTTGTCGAGCAGGCTGCGCTGGAGGCCGGGCTCGAAGAACGTCCCGAGACTGCGCTCGAGGTCGACGATCCGGTCCGCGTTCGCGTAGGCGAGGTCGGCCTTGCCGTCGACGAGGCCACGGACGAGCCCGTAGCACTGGTAGGCGACGAAGAAGAGGCCGAACTGAAGCAGGAGGTCCCACCACCCCCGCGGCAGCCGGCTCCCGATGTAGGAGAGCGGACGGAGCACGACGTGGCGATTGTAAAGAACGAGTTACCGGCTAGGCGGCTCGGTTGAGGAAACCCGCCACGCGCTCAACGAGCTCGGGCCGGTCGATCCACGGCCAGTGGCCGGCGCCCTCGAGCAGCTCCAGCTCGGCGCCGGGGAGGACCCGCGCGTACCAGCGCGCCTGCTCGGCGGCGATGTAGGGGTCCTCGGCTCCCCACGCGACCAGCGCCGGGCAGGCGAGCGTCCCCAGCCGCTCGCCGGCGAGGGCGAGCGCGAGCGGGTCGGCGGAGCGGTAGAGGCCGAGGATCGCGCGGCGCATCCCCGCGTCCCAACTCGCCCAGATGGCGTCGACCATCTCGTCCGGCATCGGCCGCCCCCCGGGACGGGCGAGGCGGAGGAGCTGGGCGACCGCGTACCGCGACGTCGTCGCGTTGAACGCCTCGCCGAGGCCGCGGCGGCGCCAGATCCGGGCGATCCAGTGCCAGCGGTAGGAGCCGTTGAGCGGGACGGCGTTGATCACGACGAGGCGCCGCACCCGCCCCGGGTCGCGCTGCGCGGCGGCGAGCGCGAGGCCTCCCCAATCGTGGACGACCAGCGAGTAGCCGTCCGGGGCGAGCTCGGCGAGGAGCTGCTCGGTGAAGTCGGCGTACGCAACGAGCGAGTGGTCGAACCGCCGCGGGTCGGGGCGCTCGGAGCGGCCGAAGCCCGGCAGGTCGAACGCGATCGCCGGCCCCTGAAGGCGCTCCAGGAACGGCACCCAGTCCAGCGAGCTCGTCGGATTGCCGTGGACGAAGACCGCCGGCGGCCGCTCGCCCGGGCGCTCGCGAACGAAGGTGCGGATCCCCGCGACCTCGATCGTCCGCTCGGTCAGGGCCGCAGCCACGGCGGGGAACCTATCCTCGCCGGGTGAAGAGCGAAGCCTCCGGTCGCCTCGTCTGCCTCGGCGAGGCGCTCGTCGACCTGATCTGTCCCGACCCCGTCGACGATCCGCTCGAGGCGACGCGCTTCGAGGTCCGCTTCGGCGGGGCGCTCTCCAACGTCGCGGTCGCCGCCCGGCGGGCGGGTGCCCGGGTCGCGCTTGCCGGCGGGACGGGCGGGGATCGCTGGGGGCGGTTCATCCGGTCGCGACTCGCGGCCGAGGGAGTCGAGCTCGACCTCCAGAGGGAGCTGGACGGCGCGCGCACCCCATTCGCCTTCGCCACCCTGAGCCTCGAACGCGAGCCCGAGTTCGACATCCATGGCGCCGGGATCGATGCCGCGATCGCCTCGCTGGCGGGTCGCGAGCGGGAGCTCGCCACCGGCGCCGCCGCGCTCTGCTTCGGCTCGAACACGCTCGTCGCCGAGCGCTCGCGCGCGGTCACCGCGGGCGCACGCGACGCCTTCGCGGCTGCGGGGCTGCCGGTGCTGTTCGACCCGAACCTGCGCCCCGCCCGCTGGGACGACCTCGACCGCGCACGCGAGCGAGTGACCGAGTTCGCGCGTGGCGCCACCCTGCTGAAGAGCAACCGCTCGGAGGCCGAGTGGCTGACCGGGCGTTCCGGCGCGGGCGCCGCTGAGCTCGCGGCGGCCCTGCTCGAGCTCGGGCCCGAGCTCGTCGTCGTCACGGCCGGCGCCGAGGGCGCGGCGGCGCGCGGCGCGTGCTCGGCCGAGGTCCGCCCGCCCGCAGTCGACGTCGTCAGCCCACTCGGCTCCGGCGACGTCTTCATGGGAACGCTCGCCGCCGGGCTGCTCGACGGCGGCTGGGATCTCGGCCGCGCCCCGGCCGCGATCGAGGCTGCCGCGGTCGCGGGCAGCGAGGCGTGCACGCGGCTCGGAGCCTTCGACTAGGCGCGTAGGCTGCCGCCCGATGAGCGGTGGCGGCGAACGGGGCTATGCCCGAGGCAGCGGAGGAGCGGGTGCCGCCGGCGACCTCGACCGCCGTCCCCGCTTCCCGGTCCCGCCGGGCTGGCGGCGGCCGAGCAGGGCGCGCGTCCGCGCGATCCGCGACCGGCTCCGCGAGATGTACGGGTCGCGGCGCAACGATCCGCACGGCGACCCGGTGCACGAGCTGGTGCTGACGATCCTCTCCCAGAACACGAGCGACAACAACCGCGATGTCGCCTACCGCCGGCTTCGCGACCGCTTCGGCGACTGGGACGCGGTGCGCGACGCGCCGGTCGAGGAGGTCATCGAGGCGATCCGCCCCGGCGGGCTCGCGAACACGAAGGCCCCGCGCATCCAGGAGGTCCTCCGCGAGCTCGGGCCCGAGGCCGACCTCGACTGGATCCGGGACGCGCCGCGACAGGAGGCCATCGACTACATGACCTCCCTGCCCGGGGTCGGCCGCAAGACGGCCGCCTGCGTGATGATCTTCGCCCTCGACCGCCCCGAGATCCCGGTCGACACCCACGTCTACCGGGTCGGCGGCAGGCTCGGGCTGTTCCCGCCGCGGATCTCGCTCGCGGGCGCCCACGACGAGATGCTCGCGATCACGGACCCCGAGGACGCCTACGAGCTCCACCTCAACCTGATCGCCCACGGCCGCCGCGTCTGCCGCCCCCGCCCGCGCTGCGGCGAGTGCGAGCTCTCGCGCATGTGCGTCGCCCGCCGGCTGGGCGCCGTCGAGCCGGTGGCTTGACCCCCCGCTGCGGTTAGTATCTCCGCCGTCCGGCGGCCGACCAGATCGGCCCCGGCGCGGAACCGGATGAACAAGCGCACCTTCATCTCCTTCGGACTGCTCGCCCTCCTCCTGGTGGTCGTGATCCCGTTCTGGGCCTTCGCGAAAGACGGCTCGCAGGGCTCCTCGCCCGAGAAGGTCGCGTCCTCCGACGACGACGCGCGCATGCTCTTCCAGACCAACTGCGGCTCCTGCCACACGCTCGCCCGCGGCGGCACGGACGGCGTCGTCGGCCCTGACCTCGACGAGCGCCTCGCCCCCGCCGGCCCCGCCACCGGCGATGCCGTCGCCGGCACCGCGAGCCGCGTCAAGTCCGCGATCGAGAACGGCTGCTGCTCGAAGCCCTACGCGATGCCCGCCGGCATCCTCCAGGGCAGCCAGGCCGACATCGTCGCCGACTTCGTGGCCCGCGTAGCGGGGCAGTAGGTCGCCGGGGAGCTGGACGGAGGGCCGCCCTCGCGGGCGGGACGCTCGTCGCTGCCCGAACGCGCACTTTGGTCCGGATAGCGAGCCAAAGTGCGATCTCACGGAGCGGGCACCGGCGGCCCAACCCGGCAGTTGACGACGACCGCCGCCCGGAGGCGGCGGCCGGTCGTCCCTATCGAGTGAGGGCTACTTCTTCTTCGGCTTGGTGAGCTTCAGCTTGCTCCAGAGCCCACCGTGGTCGGAGGCGACGACGCCGCCCGGACCGCTGACGAGCGGGTCGTTGCCCGTCACCTTGGACTTGAGCTGCTTCACCTTCGGCTTGGCGAAGATGTGGTCGACCGTGTGGTCGAACCGGTACTCGCCGATGACGTCGTCGAACACGTCGGGGTAGCAGCAGGTCTGCCGCGTCCCGAGGTTGGTGAGCCCGAAGTCCTGCGTGTAGGCGTTGTAGGCGCCGGAGTCACCCGGGTCGGTGAAGCCCTCGCCGACGTGGTCCTTCGGACCGCCGGAGTTGATGTCGCCGAGGAAGATCAGCTGCTTCTTGGTGCGCAGCGGACCGCCCGAGGCGAACATCTCGCGGGCCTGGGCCTCGCGGATCGCCGGATCGCCGAAGGCCTCGAGATGAGCGTTGACGAACTTGAAGCTCGCCCCGCGCGTCTTCTTCGAGCCCTTGACCTTGGCCTCGACGGAGACCCAGCCGCGATCGACGTTGATCGGGACGAGCCCGCCGAGGACGACCGAGTAGCGGTTCTCGAAGTGACCCATGTCGGGGCTCTTCGCCTTCACCTTGCTGCCCTTGCGGACGAGGATCGCGTCGCGCATGGTCAGCCGGCCGTCCATGTCGGCGCCGCACAGGAGGCCCGAGCCGGTGGCGTCGCTGCCGTCGGTGTCGGCCGGCAGCTCCTGTTCGAACTCGTCCTGGACGACGGCGACCTTGTAGTTCGCGCCGCGTGCCTTCAGCTCGTCCTGGAGCAGCTGCAGGAAGTCGTAGCGGACATTGGTCGCCTCGGTCGCCGTGTAGTCGGAGGGCGTCTGCTCATGCCAGAGCGCGACCTCCTGAAGCCCGAGCAGATCCGGCTTCGCCTTCGCGATCTCCGCCGCGAGCAGCTTCGCCCGCTCCGGGAAGTTCGAGGCATCGACGTCGTTGACGATCTGGCCGCCGGCGTCGATCGCCCCGCAGAGGCTGTCGGCGTTGATCGCCGGGCCGAGGTCGGCGCCGAGATAGACATTGCGCGTCATCACGGTCACGGACGGATCCTTCTTCTTGTGCTTCTTGCCGGCGGTGCTCGCAGCGGGGGCGAGCAGCGCCATCAGCGCCAGCCCGAACAGGGCCAGCATCAGGGTGCGGGAGCGTTGGTCGCCCCCGGCTCGTAGGGCGTTCAAGATTGCTTCTCCTCTTGTCGGTCTCTCTCTGAGTGGGCGTCCTCCGCGCCCATCCCCATCACACATGAGAACACGACTTCCGTCGAGATGTCGCGGTCACCCGTTCGCGCCGTTTGGTGAGCAAGGAATAGATCTGCTAGCCTCCCACTCAGATTTTCATTAGCAACTCAAATCAGGCTTAGGCGTGGCATCGCCCCCGCGTGGGCCCTGGAGGAAACAGACATGGGCAAGACAATCGGAATCGACCTCGGGACCACCAACTCGTGCTTCGCGGTCATGGAGGGCGGCGAGCCGACCGTCCTCGAGAACGCCGAGGGCGGTCGCACGACCCCCTCGGTCGTCGCCTTCACCGACGGCGGCGAGCGCCTCGTCGGCACCGTCGCCAAGCGCCAGTCGGTGATGAACCCCGACCGGACCGTCTACTCGATCAAGCGCTTCATGGGCCGCAAGGAGGCCGAGGTCAAGGAGGAGGAGCGGATCGTCCCCTACGACGTCGAGCCCGGCCCCAACGGCGACGTCCGCGTGAAGATCGGCGACAAGCAGTACTCCCCGCCGGAGATCTCGGCGATGATCCTGCAGAAGATCAAGGCCGACGCCGAGGCGAAGCTCGGCGAGCCGGTCGACGGCGCGGTGATCACCGTCCCCGCCTACTTCAATGACGACCAGCGCCAGGCGACCAAGGACGCCGGCAAGATCGCCGGCCTCGACGTCAAGCGCATCATCAACGAGCCGACCGCCGCGTCGCTGGCCTACGGCCTCGACAAGGAGGGCGCCGACCAGACGATCCTGGTCTTCGACCTCGGCGGCGGCACGTTCGACGTGTCCGTGCTCGAGATCGGCGACGGCGTCTTCGAGGTCAAGTCCACCGCCGGCGACAACCACCTCGGCGGCGACAACTGGGACGCCGCGATCGTCAACTGGCTCGTCGCCGAGTTCAAGAAGGACCAGGGCATCGACCTGGCCGCCGACAAGAACTCGCTCCAGCGCCTCTACGAGGCCGCGGAGAAGGCGAAGATCGAGCTCTCGACGACGCAGGAGACGCAGATCAACCTGCCGTTCATCACCGCCGTCGAAGGCCAGCCCCGCCACCTCGAGATGAAGCTCTCGCGGGCGAAGCTGAACGAGCTCACCGCCGACCTGCTCGAGCGCGTCGTCGCCCCGGTCAAGCAGGCGCTGGCCGACTCCGACTCGTCGATCGACCACGTCGTGATGGTCGGCGGCATGACCCGCAACCCGGCCGTCCAGGAGAAGGTCAAGGAGCTGACCGGCAAGGACCCGCACCGCGGCGTCAACCCCGACGAGGTCGTCGCCGTCGGCGCCGCGATCCAGGCCGGCGTGCTCGCCGGCGACGTCAAGGACGTCCTGCTGCTCGACGTCACCCCGCTGACCCTCGGCATCGAGACCAAGGGCGGCGTCATGACGAAGCTGATCGAGCGCAACACGACGATCCCGACCAAGCGGTCGGAGACGTTCTCGACCGCCGAGGACAACCAGACCCAGGTCGAGGTTCACGTCCTGCAGGGCGAGCGCGAGATGGCCGCGGGCAACAAGTCGCTGGGCAAGTTCCAGCTCACCGGGATCCCGCCGGCGCCGCGGGGCATGCCGCAGATCGAGGTCACGTTCGACATCGACGCCAACGGCATCCTCAACGTCTCGGCGAAGGACCTCGGGACGGGCAAGGAGCAGCGCATCGAGATCAAGGGCGGCTCCGGGCTCTCCGAGGAGGAGGTCCAGAAGATGGTCTCCGACGCTGAGTCGCACGCCGACGAGGACCGCCAGGCGAAGGAGCTCGCCGAGGCGCGCAACGTCGCCGAGGCTCGGGCCTTCCAGTTCGAGAAGGAGTTGGGCGAGCACGAGGATGCGATCGACGAGGCCACCAGGACCGAGATCAAGGACGCGATCGCCGCGGTCCGCGCCTCGCTGGACTCCAGCGACGCCGAGGACATCAAGGCGAAGACCAGCGCCCTCGAGACGGCCTTCCACAAGGCGTCGGAGCAGATCTACGCCAGCGCCCAGGCGCAGGCCGGAGGCGACGGCGCCTCGGCGAACGGCGCCGGCGCCGAGGGGGCGGCCGAGGAGGAGGTCGTGGATGCCGAGGTCGTCGAGGAGGAGAAGTAACGCAGCCGGCTGACGGCGGAGACGCGGGACTCACATGACGAACGAGCAAGCAGCAAGCAGCAAGCAGCGCGAGGGGGCGGCCGATGCCGCCCCCTCCGACGCCGACGTCATCGACGCCGAGATCGTCGCGGAGGACGTGGTGGACGCCGAGGTCGTCGAGGACGGCGACGGCGTCCACGCGGCTTCCTCCGATGCCGAGCCGGATGCGCCGGACGAGAATGCCCGCGCCGGCGACGATCCCCTCGCCGACGCGATCCGCGAGCGCGACGAGTACCTCGCGCTCGCCCAGCGCGCCCGCGCCGACTTCGAGAACTTCCGGCGCCGCGCCGCGTCGCAGACCGCGGAGGCCGAGCAGCGCGGGCGGGCGACGCTCGCCCGCAACCTGCTGCCGGCGATCGACAACCTGCAGCGGGCGCTCCAGGCCGCCGGCGTCGACCCGGCGCGCGCGGACGCCGTCGAGGACGGGCTCGGCAAGGGCGTCGCGCTCGTCTACAACGAGCTGCTCGCTGCGCTCGAGCGCGACGGCGTCGTCCAGTTCGATCCCGTCGGCGAGGCCTTCGACCCGACGCTCCACGAGGCGATCTCCACCGCGCCCTCCGACGGCGTCGACGCCGGCACCGTGCTCGAGACGCTCGAGCGCGGCTACCGGCTCGACAAGCAGGTGATCCGCCCGGCGCGGGTCGTCGTCAGCGGTTGAGGAGGCGGCGATGGCGACGCGCGACCCATACGAGGTCCTCGGGGTCGGCAAGAAGGCGACCGACGAGGAGATCAAGCGGGCCTACCGCAAGCTGGCGCGCGACTACCACCCCGATCGCAACCCCGACGACCCGAAGGCGGAGGAGCGCTTCAAGGAGATCGGGGCGGCCTACGACACGCTCAAGGACCCGGAGAAGCGCAAGGCCTACGACGCCGGCGGCATGTTCGGCGGCTTCGGCCGCGGGACCGGCGGGCCCGGACCGGGTCCCGGCGGCTTCAACGTCGGCGACGTCGGCGACATCTTCTCGAGCCTGTTCGGCCGCGGCGCGCGCACGCCCGAGCCGGCCCGGGGCCGCGATCTCGAGACCGAGGTCCGGCTCAGCTTCGAGCAGGCGATGCAGGGGACCCAGATCCCCGTCGACGTCGTCAAGCAGGCGACGTGTCAGACCTGCCAGGGCAGCGGCGCCGCGCCCGGCACGACGCCGGTGACCTGCCCGCGCTGCGGCGGCCGCGGCATCGACGCCCAGAGCCAGGGGTTCTTCTCGATCTCCCAGCCCTGCCCGCAGTGCGGCGGCCGCGGCCAGGTCGTCGAGACCCCCTGCCCCGAGTGCGCCGGCAGCGGCGTCACCAGGCAGCGCAAGCGCTACCGCGTCAACGTTCCCGCCGGGGTCAAGGACGGCACCCGGATCCGCCTCGCCGGCAAGGGCGAGGACGGTCCCCTGGGCGGTCCCTCGGGCGACCTTTTCGTGACCACTCGCGTCGCGGCTTCCCCCGTCTTCGCCCGGCGCCCCGACGGCAACCTCGAGGTCGAGGTCCCGGTGACCCTCGCCGAGGCGATCGGCGGCGCCAACGTCGAGGTGCCGACCCTGCGCGGGACGAAGCGCATCCGGATCGCCCCCGGCACCCAGCACGGCACCGTCCACCGCCTGCGCGGTGAGGGCCCGCCGCGGACCAGCGGCACCGGCCGCGGCGACATCTACTACCGCTTCCAGATCCAGATCCCGACCGAGCTCGACCGCAAGCAGCGCGAGGCCCTCGAGGAGCTGTCGCGCTCGCTCGACGGGTCCGACCCCCGCGAGGCGATCCTCCGCGACGCCCGCCGGCGCGCTTCCGCCGAGCAGTCGGAGAAGGTGGGCGCATCATGAGCGCGAGCTCCGATCACCGAGGGGATGGCGCCAAGGGCGCCCGCGAGGAGCGGGTGGTGCGCCGTCGCGTCGAGGGCCACATCGACCGCAAGCGCGGCGTCTTCATGATCTCCGTGGCGGCCGAGCTAGCCGACATGCACCCGCAAACGCTGCGGATGTACGAGGCGCGCGGCCTGATCCAGCCGAAGCGCTCGCCGAAGAACACGCGCCTCTACTCCCACGAGGACGTCGAGCGCCTGCGCCGGATCCAGGAGATGACGGCCGAGCGGGGGCTCAACCTCGCCGGCGTCGAGACCGTGCTCGAGCTCGAGGCGAAGATGGACCGGATGCGCGCGGAGCTGCGCGAGATGAGCCGCCGCGCCGACGAGATGGAGCGGCGGATGTCGGAGGAGGTCGCTCGCGCCCGCCGCTCGCTCGGCGCCGAGCTCGTGCCCTACGAGGTCTACGAGGCCAAGGACCTGCCGAGCGTCCGGATCCCCGTGACCCGCCCGAGGGGCGGCGCCGACCGATGAGCTCGGACTCCCCCGACTCCCTCGGCCGCGCCGCGGCGATCGCGATCGGCGCCGGGCGGATCGGGGTCGGCGTCGGGGCGCTGGCCGCGACGAGGCCGGCGCTGCGCATGCTCGGCCTCGGCACCGAGGACGGCACCGTCGTCCTCGCGCGGATGGCGGGCATCCGCGACCTCGCGCTCGGGCTGCACGCCCTGTCGGTCCGCGACGACCCGCAAACGCTCGCCGAGGCGTCCGCCCTCGCGGCCCTCGCCGACGCCGGCGACGCCGCCGCCTTCGCCGCGCTCACGCGCAGCCGCGGGATCGATCGCACCTTCCTGATGAACGCACCGGTCGCCGCCTTCGCGGCGGTCGCCGGCGCCTGGGCCGCCGCCCGGCTGCGCTCCTAGCCGCGCCGTTCGTCGCCGTCGCCGTCCGCCGGGCGGCCGTTGCCGGTGCCGTCGGGGTCGGTCGGCAGGTCGTAGGCGTCGGGCCGGCCGGAGAGGTCGGAGTCGCGAACGGCCGACAGCACGTCGCTCGCGAGCTTCGCGCCGTCGGCCGGGTTCAGCGGCGCAGCCATGATCTTCACCGTCACCTCGTTGCCGTCGAGCTCCTCGAGGGCGACATTCGGCGGGTTCCGCAACGGCACCGTGACCGCCTTCTCGATCATCCGCTGCAGGCGCTGCGGGGTGACGTCGGCCACGAACTTCGCCCTCAGCTCGACCCGCTCGGGCTCGGAGATCGGGATCACGGCGAGCTGCATGAGCACGTTGTTGGGGATCATCGTCCGGTCCCCGCCGCTGATCAGCGTCGTGTAGAAGAGCCCGAGGGAGCCGACGATCCCCTCGATCTCACCGGCCATCGAGCCGCCGCGCAGCTTGACGCGATCGCCAACGCGAAACGGCCTCGTGGTCAGCAGGACGAGGCCGGCGAAGACGTGAGCGAGGGTCTGCTGCGCCGCGAGGCCGAGCACGACCGCGGTGAAGGCACCGCCGACGGCCAGCGTCTCGGGCTTGACGCCGGCGATCCGCAGCGCGACGAGGACGACGACGACGATCGTCGCCAGCCGGATCAGGAAGCCGGTGGTCCCGGCGGTGCCGGGATCCATCCGCCGGAAGAGCTGCGGGGCGATCCCCTTGGCGAACGTCCGCGCGAGCAGCCAGCCGAGCAGCGCCAGCACCGCCGCCGTGATGTAGCGGACCTCCTTGCCGGCATCGGGGAAGAGGTCCTTGCGGAAGCCGAAGGCGACCAGAACGCCGGCGATGATCAGCAGCAGCACGAAGGCCTCGCGGCGCGCCCGGCGGGCATCGCCGCGGTTGATCTCGGTGCCGAGACCGGCCGCCTGCCAGACCTGGGTGCGCGATTCGAACGCGCGGATCCCGCGCAGGTCGGGCTTGCGCGCCTTGCCGTAGATGCGCCTCATGGGGTCATTGTTGCGCTCGCCCCAGCGCGGCCGCAGTGAGTCTCCTCACATGCGCAGGTTGCGATGCGCCGTGCCCGTGCGCTCCATCACGCCCCGCAGGCGCTCGCGCAGCGCTCCCAGCTGTGCGGCGTCGGCGGGGCGGCGCGGGGCGCCCGTGCGCACGTCGACGAGGTTGTCGCGCTCGTCGGGGTCGCGCTCGAGGTCGTACATCTCGTGCTCGCTCGCCTCGCGCCCGTGCGGGTCGAAGTAGATCGCGTACTTCTCGGCGGCCGTCCGCACCGCGCGGATCCGGTTCGGCTGGCCGGGGGCTTCGCGCGTGGCCGTCCCGGCCTGGTGGTCGTCGTAGGTGAAGTGGACCTCCTCCTGGACGCTCGCCGCCGGCCGTGCCTCGAGCACCGAGCCGAGGTCGACCGGCGAGCTGCGGAGCCGCTCCGGCTCCGGGTCGGCGGCCGCGGCGAGCAGCGGGGTGAGGGCGACGCCGCGCATCCCCTCCTCCTGCCCCTCGCCGGTCAGCTCCAGCATCGTCGGCAGCAGGTCGACCAGCGACGCCAGCGCGCCGGTCTCGGCCGGACGCGGGAACAGGACCGGGTTGGAGACGACGAGCGGGACATTGACCGTCTCCTCGTAGGCGTTGAAGGTCTTCTGCCGCAGCCCGCCGTGGGAGAGGCCCATCTCGCCGTGGTCGGCGGTGCGGACGACGACGGTGCGCGAGCGCAGCGAGCCGGGGTCCCCGGGATCGCCGAGGGCGGCGAGGATCCGCCCGATCTTCCGGTCCACGTGGCGGTGGAGGTGGGCGTAGAAGTTCACGTAGTCGAGCTGCTGGCGCCGGGTCCTCAGCGCCCCCAGGTAGGCGGCCATCCCCATCCGAATCAGCGAATGGACCGCCGGCTTGTCGCGGAGGTTCTCGTCGATCGTCGGCGGCAGTCCGACCCCGAGCTCGCGGAACTCGCTCGTCGAGTAGCCCCCGGCCTCGTAGGAGGCGGGGTAGCCGAGGACATCGTGCGGGTTGACGAGCGAGACGACAAGGCAGAACGGCTCCGGCAGCGCGTCGCGCCCGAGCCAGCGCTCGACCTGACGGGTGTAGACCTCGTCCCAGCCCTCGCCCTCGCCGGCGTTGCCGCCGCCGAAGTGCTCGGCCCTCGCGTTCTCGCCGGAGTCGGGAGCCTCCCAGTCGCCGAAGCCGTAATCGCGCTCGAGCCGGGCCGCGTCGCGCTCGCTCCAGCCGCCGAGCAGCGATCCGGGCCCGCCGGAGGGGTGGGTCAGATGCCACTTCCCCTTGTAGGCGACGTGGTAGCCGCGCGCCGCGAGCAGCCGCCCCAGCGCGGGCAGGCCCGTCGGCAACTCAGCCTCGTGCCCGGTGCTGCGACCGAGGCCGAGCGCGCCGCGCGCGAACTGCGCCGCGACCCGGCGGCGCGGCGCCTCGCCGTCGCGAAGGATCCCGGCCATCGCCCGCGCGACCCCGGGGAGGTTGCGCGGGTCGGGGCGGAGGTCGGCCGCGGTCAGCGTCAGCTCGACCCCGTGCTCGGCCGGATAGCGGCCGCTGAGCAGCGTCGCCCGGCTCGGCGAGCACATCGCGGTGTTGCAGAACGCGCGGTCGAAGCTGAGACCCGTCCGGGCCAGCTCGGCATCGTTCGGCATCAGATCGCGCAGCCAGCCCGGGTCGTCCGGCCAGTGCCGGGGTCGGCGCTGCTGGTCGGTGATCAGGAGCAACAGGTTTGGCGGCCGGCGCTCCGGCGCGCTCGGATCAGAAGCGGGCAAGGCCCTCCATCGTCACGCTGCCGTTCTGGCCGTCGAGCGTGTTGCGGTCGGTGATCGCGAGGTCCTCGCCGGCGATCCCCCGGTAGCGCCGGGTGCCGCCGGTCAGGTCGGCGGTGCCGGTGAACTCGATCTCGTTGCCGCTGATCGCGTAGGTCGTGTCCATCGTCCCGAAGACCGCCCCGCGCCCGGTCCGGATCGTGAAAGTGCCGGTCATCCGCGCGCCGGGCTGGAACGTCGCGAGGAGGTCGATCGTGCCGTCGCCGAACGGGGGGCCGCTGACGGTGCCGCGGTCCTCGATCGTGCCCGGCTCGGGCGACCCGACCGAGCGCGTGGTCCCGGTGAGGTCGACGCGGTGCGGGCGGGAGTCGTCGCTGCGGGGAAGGCGCTGGTAGGTGTTCTTGAGCTCGTCCTGGAGGATCGTCGCGCTTCCCTTCGCGCGCAGGGTCAGCGCCCGCGTCAGCTTGCGTACGCGGTAGCGCCACCCCCGCGGCAGCTCGAGCCGCCTGCCGAGCGTGGCGAGGTCGCGCTTGCTCAGGTTCGGGTCGACGATCTGCGAGTAGCTCTGCATCAGGTACGTCGAGCCGTCGGGCGCCAGCAGCTCGAACACGCGCCGCCCCTCTCGCCAGTGCCAGGTGTTGACGCGCTCGACGGTGCGCTCGGCGTACGGCGTCTGCTGCAGGTCTGCCCAGGTCTCGATCGGCAGGACCGCGACGCGGCGCAGGCGCTCGCCCGCGAACGCGCGCACCGGGCCGGTGCGGGCGCGCGCCGAGTCCATGAGGAAGTGGCGCGGGCCGTTGAGGACGACGAGCGTGTCGCCCCGCTCGGCCGTGATCTCTTTCGCATCGAGCCCCTCCCACCACGCGGACGGGCAATCGTTGAGGCCGATCGTGTTCCAGACCAGGACCTCGGCGCCCGGCGGCGCGCCGCGGAGCTCGAGGATCTCGCAGTAGCGCGCGTCGTGCATGTCGCGGCCGGCCTGCCGCTCCGCCGCCGCCGGGGAGGCGAGCAGCGCGAGCGCGGCGAGCGCCGCGGCGGCGAGCGCCCTCACTGGCCGACGGCGCACGCTCGACCCTTGCAGTCCTTCAGCTTCCGGAGCTTCCGAGCTAGCTCGCGCTCGACCTCCGCGTAGCGGGAGTCGCCCGCGACGTTGTCGAGCTCGTGCGGGTCGCGGCGCCGGTCGTAGAGCTCCTTCTCGCCGGTCTCGGTCCAGACGACGTACGTGTAGCGGTCGGTCCTGACTCCGGTGTACGGGCGGTCCCAGGCGTTGACGGGGATGTCCCCCTCGAAGAGCCGCGCCAGCGCCTCGATCGCGATCGCCCGGTCGGGCACCTTGCGCGGGTTGCGGATTGCCGGCATCAGCGAGGTCCCGTCCTGGACCCGGCCGGCCTTCGCGTTCGCCATGTCGAGGAGGGTCGGCGCGAAGTCGACGTTCGACACCTGGCCGCGCACCTTCTGCCCCTTCGGAACGCCGGGGCCGCGGACGATCAAGGGCACCCGCAGCGACTCGTCGAACGGCAGGAACTTGTCGCCGGTGATCCGGTGCTCGCCCTGGAGCCAGCCGTTGTCGGAGACGAACATGATCATCGTGTTGCGGAGCTGGCCGGTCCGCCGCAGCGTCCGCACGAGGTCGCCGACGTGGTCGTCGACCGCCATCAGCGAGCCGGCCCGCCCCTGGTAGTCGAGGCGAAGCTGCTGGATCTGATCCGGCGTCATCGACTGAGCGGTCTCCTGAAGGTTCGTCGACTTGTCGGCGATGTCGGGCTCGTTGAAGCTCGGGCCCTCGGGGAGCTCGAAGCGGGTGCTCTCGTCGGCGTAGCGCGGAGCGGGGCGCGGGTCGGGGCCCGGCCTACCCATCAGCGCCGTCGAGACGTCCTCGCGATGAGGCGCGGCCGGCGACCACCAGATGAAGAACGGCTTCTTCGACTTGCGCTCGCGGCGGACGAGGTTCGCCGCGACCTGACCCGTGACGTCGGGCGAGTAGTCCTCGGCGACCTCGGTGCCCCAGTAGTCGTAGGGCGGTGGCCCGAACACCTCTCGCAGCTTCGCCACCGTCCCGGCGAGACCGCCGGGGTTCGGCGTCACCTCGATGTTGGCGAACTCGACGAGGCCCATCGCGAAGTCCTTATCGCCCCAGAACCGGAGCTTGCCGTCGCTGTTCATCACGTAGTTGAAGTAGTCGTAGGCTGAGACGTCGAGGAGCCCGCGCCACTGGTCGAAGCCCGCCGGAACCTCGCCGTGGGCGTCGAGCGCGCCGTAGCCGTTGAGCCACTTGCCGATCGCGGCGGTGCGGTAGCCGGCCTTCTGCAGCCACGAGGGCAGCGTGTTCCGCTTGTCCTTCATCCCGTACCAGCCGTAGGGATAGAAGTTCCCCTTGACGTCGTGGTTGTGGGCGTACTGGCCGGTGATGAACGTCGCCCGGGCGGGACAGCAGAGCGGGAAGGAGTCGACCGCGTCGGTGAAGGTCGTGCCCTTCCGCGCCAGCAGGCGGCGGACGTTCGGCATGAACTTGACGTCGCCGACCGCCATGTCGTCGGTCATCACGACGAGGATGTTCGGGCGCCCGTCGCGAGCCGCATCGGCGGGCCTCGCAGCTGCGGGCGGCGCCGACGCGAGCGCCGCCAGGGCCAGCGTCGCGAGGGCCGCGGCGGTCGTCTTCATCAGGTGGGGTCGGGTCATCTCTCTCCTCCGGATCTCGTCCGGTGCATCTCCCGCGTGCTAACGTAACAGTCTGTGGCACAGCGTGTCAACTCCGCTACGGCGAGCCGGCCTCGGGTCGGCCGCGCCGCCGCTCGCGAGCGCATCTTCGACGCCACGGTCGAGCTGGTCCGCGAGCGCTCCTTCGGGGAGCTCACGGTCGGCGAGGTCATGGACCGCGCCGGGCTCGAGCGGACGATCTTCTACCGCCACTTCGAGAACGTCGGCGAGATGCTGCTCGCGGCCGGGCGCGCGGCGCTGGAGGAGCTCTACGCCGCCCAGGTCGCCCTCGCCGGGACCCGCGCCGGGCGAGACCGGAAGGTCGTCCGGGACGCGCTCGCCGTCCCGGTCCGCGTCTACCGTCGCCACGGCCCCCTCCTCCGCGCCGTCTCTGAGGCGATCGCCTCCGGCCAGCTCATCGCGGTCGACGGCGAGGCGATCCGCCGCCGCTTCGACGAGCTCGTCGCCGGGGTGCTGCGCGAGTGGGGCGCCGCCGTTGCCGATCCGGACGAGGCGGCGCGAGCCCTGAACCTGCTCAACGAGAGCTACCTGCTCGACGCCTTCGGGCGCGAGCCGCGCGTCTCGGCCGAGACCGCGACCGAGACCCTGACCAAGATCTGGTGGCCGCTGCTCAGGCCGGCGCCGGAAGGGAGCGCTTGATGACGACTGAGCCGATCGAGCCGACGCGCGAGCAGGTGGCGGAGATCTCCGCCGCGGCAGGCGGTCCCGGCGACGGGCCCGTGGTGATGCTGAACCTCAACCGCTACCGCGAGCGCGCGGCCTACGAGACGCCGCCGGAGGGCGTCGATGCCGAGGTCGACGGCCGCGAGGCCTACGGGCGCTACGCCGCCGTGGCGACCGGGGTCCTCGCCCGCCTCGGCGCCCGCATCCTCTGGCACGCGCAGGCCGAGCGGACCGTGATCGGCGACGAGAGCGACGTCTACGACGAGGTGATCGCCGTCTGGTACCCGAGCCGGAGGGCGTTCGTCGAGCTCGCGACCGGCGAGGAGGTCCTGCCCGCGCTCGTCCACCGGGTCGCCGGCCTCGAGCGCGCGGCGCTGATCTGCTGCGAGTCCGGTCCGGAGCCGGAGCTGACCGGGATCTGAGATGGCCGGCGCCTACTGGCCGCGGCCGTGGACCTGCGAGGACGGCGGCCCGCGGCGCTGGGGGTGCGCCGGCGTCCCCGGCCTCGGGATCGGACCGGGCGAGGGGCTACGCGTGGCCGCCACCCGCGACGCGTTCGCGACCGACGTCCTGCTCCGCCGAGAGCCCGGCGAGCTCTTCGCGCTGCGCCACGACATCCCGCTGCGCGGGGAGCAGTCGGGCTCGGTCGACGGATGGGTCGAGCGCCTCGACCCGCGGACGCTCGACGTCGTCGCCTCGACGCCGCGCCTTCCCGCCGGCAGCTGGTGGCCCGGCGGGCTCGCGGCGCACGCGAGCGGGGACGTCCACATGGTGCTGGGCCGCTGGGCGCACCGGCTGAGCCCGGAGCTGGAGGTGCTCGCCTCCCACCGGCTGCCGGTGCCGCGGCCGCACAACTCGTTCGTGGTCCTCGACGGCGGCGAGCTCGTGACGAAGGACTGCGACGCGCCGCGCGGGCGCGAGCCCTCGACGGTCTCGGCGCTCGATCCCGAGACGCTGCTCGAGGTCGCGCCGCCGCTGCGGCTCCCCGAGCCGTCGATCGCCCGGCTCTCCTCCGACGGCGAGTCCGTTATCGCCGTCGGCACCACGCGGCTGTTCCGGCTGCGGCTCGACCGCGCCGCCGGCCGCCTCGAGATCGACGAGGCCTGGGCGCCGTCCTACGGCCCGGCCCCCGACCGCGGCTACGGCTGGGACCCGGTGATCACCGCCGACCACGTGCTCTGGATGGACAACGGCCGCAACCGCGTCGACAGGACGATGCTCGGCAGCGGGATCGAGCGCTCGCCCGTGCGCCTCTGGTGCGCGCGGCTCGACGACGGGGCGACGACCTCGACCGAGATCAGCGGGCTGCCGCGGGGGACCGAGTCCAACCCGCCCGGCTGGGACCCCGAGGGTGGGATCGTCGTCGCCTACGACGCCGGCAACGCCGTCGTCCGCGCCTGGCGGCTCGAGGGCGACGAGGTCGTGCCGCTGTGGCGGCGCGACGGGCTCGCCCACGCCGGCCACCTGATCCTCTACCCCGACACCCGCGAGGTCGTCTGCGGCGACTGGCACGACAGCGGCGTCCTCCGGCGGCGGCCGCTGCGGCCGGCGCTGCGCGCGGCCGGTCCGCTGCTCTCGCGCTCGGCCCGCGCCCGCCGCGCCTCGCTGCGAGCCGGCGCCGACAGCCTCGTCGTCCTCGACCTCGACACCGGGGCCGAGAAGGGGCGCGTCGAGGTCCTCTCTCCGTCCCAGGGCTTCCTGTTCCCGGCGCCGGGCTTCGAGCGCGACGTCTACTACCAGTCGCTGACCACGATCGCCCGGGTCGAGGTCGCCTGAGGGCGGATCGCCTAGATCGCGGCGAGGACCGCGTCGGCGATCCGGCCCGGGTCCTCGAGCTGGGGGTAGTGGCCGAGGTCCGGCAGCTCGACTACGGGCGCCAGCGGGCGCAGGTCGCGGAGCGCGTCGAGGACGGCCGGAGTCGCCACCGGGTCGAGCATCCCCCAGACGAAGCGCAGGTCGCCGGGCCAGTCGCGCACCGCGCCGTGCCAGCGCTCCGCCAGCCGGATCCGCTCGCCGATGTAGGCGATCGTCTGGTGGCCGATCGCGCGGCCGCCGTTGTGGCGGATCAGCTCCCACTGGTCCTCCGCCTCCTCGTCGCCCAGCGGGTGGGACGGCGAGAAGAGGGCCCCGAACTGCCGGCGGAAGAACGGCCGGTTGGTGAGCCGCGCGGCGAGCGGGCCGATCCGCGAGCGCAGCAGCTTCTGCGCCGGCGTCAGCGAGGCGCGCTCGACGACGATGCTGCCGTTGAAGAGGACCACGCCGCGGATCGACAGGCTGCCGCTTCCCTCGATGTCGCGGGCGAGCAGCTCGGTCGCCACCGACGTCCCCATGTCGTGGGCGACGACGAAGACCTCGCGCCCGGGGGAGCGGCGGCGGTGAACCTCCTCGACCCGGTCGGCCTGGGCACCCAGGCCGAAGTCGCCGCCCCTGGGCTTGTCGGAGAGGCCGAAGCCGAGGAAGTCGAGCGTCAGGTGCGCGTGCCCGCCGAGCCGCGTCAGCAGATCGCGGAAGTCGTAGGAGCTCGAGGGGAAGCCGTGCAGCAGGAGCAGCAGCGGCCCGCTCCCCTCGCCGACGTGAACGAAGATCCGCCGGCCGTCGATCTCCTCGTATCCCCCCTCGCGCTCCCAGGCGAGGACGCGGTCGTTGAGCATGCGCCGACCCTACCCGGGCCGCCCCGGTCAGTCGGCCAGCATCCCGGACATCGCCTTGATCCCGACGTCCATCGCCTGCCATGCCCGGCCGGCGTGGAAGGGCTCGCCGGCGGCGAACCTCATCGGGATGGAGAAGCCGAGCATCTTCTTGCCGAGGCGCCAGACCGGCGAGGTGCCGACCTTGTAGTCGCCGTCGGCGTCGGGCCGGACCCGGACCGGTCGGTCGGGGTCCCCGGTCAGCTCGACCGGCACCTGCGCGAAAGTCGCCTTGTCGAACATCTCCATGATGCACATGCTCACCGAGTCGAACGGGCTCTCGAACGGCCTGCCGGTGAGCCCGGATGCGATGTGCTCGGCGACCGTGTCAGCCTGGAGGAAGGCGAGGAACGCCTGCTTGATCGGGAAGTCGCCGGCGTCGCCGGGCACGTAGACGTCGTCGCGCCCGGCGGCGAGGCGCGTATCGAGCTCGCACCCGACGAAGCCGCGGTCGTCGGAAGCGAGCGCCGGGTAGCGCGCCGCCGAGACGTAGGGCGGGAAGGCGATCAGGTGGTCGAAGCTCCGCGTCGCGCCGTCGGCGTAGACGGCTTCGCCCGGCCGTACCTCGACCACGTTCTCCTCGATGTGGCCGTCGATCCCGCGCTCGGCGAACTCGCTGGTGACGAGGTCGTGCAGCCGCGGCCCGAACGCCTGGATGTAGCCGTGCTCGCACGTCGACCACGTGATCTCGACGAGGTCGCGGGCGCCGTTGCGCCGCAGCCACGTCTCGAGCATGAAGACGATCTCGTAGAGCGGCCCCGAGCACTTGTTGTTGGGCGGGACGAGAAAGAGGACCCGCTGGCGCTCGCCGGCGGCGGCGCGGTCGCGGAGCTGCTCGAAGCGGCGGCGCACGTCGAGCATCGAGTCGGTCGTCCAGATCGTGGCACCGTGCTCCTCGAGGCCCGGGATCTCGGCGGCGTTGGTGTCGGCGCCCGTCGCGATCACGAGCTTGTCGTAGCGCAGGCGCTGCCCGTCGGCGAGGTCGACCATCCGCCCGTCCGGGTCGAGCCCCGCGACGCTGCCCTGGACGAAGTCGATGTCGCGGTGGCCGAGCGGCTTGTGGAGACCGACCAGCAGCGAGTCGGGATCGGCGCCGAAGGGGACGTAGATGCTGTTGGGCCGGAAGAGGAAGTTCGGGTGCGGGGCGACGAGCCGGATGTCGACCGCCTCGCGCACGCGCATCCGCAGCAGGAACGCGGTCTCGAGGGCAGCGAAGCCGCCGCCGAGGATCAGGATCTGCGGGCGGGCTCGGGCGGTCGGGTCGGTCATCGGCGCTCCTCGAACGGGGGTCGATCCACTTTCCCCCGTTGCCAGGCTCCGCGCATCCGGGGCGGCTGCCCACCGCGCCTGCGCACGGCCCACCGACCTCGGCATAAATCTAAGTGTGTTACACGCAGATTTCTTGACTTGGCATCCGCCGCCCCGTAGAATCGCCGCATGCAGCCAGATCGCTTCACGACGAAGGTCCAGGAGGCCTTCGCGACCGCCCAGCGCCTCGCCACCCAGCACCGCAACAGCGAGGTCGCTCCCGCTCACCTGCTGGTCGCCCTGATCCAGAGCGAGGACGGGATGACCGGGCCGATCCTGCGCCAGGTCGGCGCCGACGCGCTCGCCGTCGAGCAGCGCGCGCTCGACCTGGTCGAGAGCCTGCCGACGATCTCCGGCACCGAGCCGGTCGAGCCGCGCTTTTCCCAGTCGCTCGCCCGGGTGCTCCAGCGCGCCGAGCGCGAGATGTCCGCCCTCGGCGACGAGTACATCGCCGCCAACCACCTGCTGCTGGCGCTCGCCGACAAGGAGTCGGGCGTGGCCGACGTGCTGCCCGACCGCGAGGAGCTCGCGAAGGCGGCCAACGAGGTCATCACCTCGCGGATCACCAGCCCCGACCCCGAGGCGACGCTCGACGCGCTCGGCAAGTACGGCCAGGACCTGACCGCGGCGGCGCGCGAGGGCAAGCTCGACCCGGTCATCGGCCGCGACGAGGAGATCCGCCGCGTCGTCCAGGTGCTCTCGCGCCGGACGAAGAACAACCCGGTGCTGATCGGCGATCCCGGAGTCGGCAAGACCGCGATCGTCGAGGGCCTGGCCCGGCGCATCGTCGAGGGCGACGTCCCCGACTCGCTGAAGGACCGCAAGCTCGTCGCGCTGGACGTCGGCTCCCTGCTCGCCGGCGCGAAGTACCGCGGCGAGTTCGAGGAGCGGCTGAAGGCCGTCCTCAAGGAGGTCAAGGACGCCGACGGCCAGATCGTGCTGTTCATCGACGAGCTCCACACGATCGTCGGCGCCGGCGCCGCCGAGGGCGCGGTCGACGCCGCCAACCTGCTGAAGCCGATGCTCGCCCGCGGCGAGCTGCGGACGATCGGCGCGACGACGCTCGACGAGTTCCGCAAGCACATCGAGAAGGACGCCGCCCTCGAGCGCCGCTTCCAGCCCGTGTTCGTCGGCGAGCCCGACCTCGCCGACACCATCGCGATCCTCCGCGGCCTCAAGGAGCGCTACGAGAACCACCACGGCGTCGACATCACCGACCCGGCGATCGTCGCCGCCGCGACGTTGTCGGACCGCTACATCGCCGACCGCTTCCTGCCCGACAAGGCGATCGACCTGATCGACGAGGCCGCCTCGCGGCTGAAGATGGAGCTCGAGTCCTCGCCGGTCGAGATCGACGAGATCGAGCGCCGGATCACCCAGCTCGAGATCGAGAAGCAGGCGATGCAGAACGAGAGCGACGACGCCTCGAAGGCGCGACTCGACGCGATCGAGTCCGAGCTCGCCGACCTCAACGAGCAGGTCGGCGCGCTGCGCGCGAGCTGGCAGGGCGAGAAGGGCGCGATCGAGGCGATCAACGCCGCGCGCGCCGAGCTCGAGGAGGCGCAGCGCGAGGCCGAGCGGGCCGAGCGCGAGACCGACCTCGAGCGCGCCGCGAAGCTTCGCTACGGGACCATCCCCGAGCTGGAGGCGACGATGGCCGAGCAGCAGGCGCGGCTCGAGGAGCTCCAGGAGCAGGGCGGCTCGATCCTCGACGACAAGGTCACCGAGCAGGACGTCGCCGAGGTCGTCGGCAAGTGGACCGGCATCCCGGTCAGCCGGCTGATGGAGGGCGAGGTCGAGAAGCTCGTGCAGATGGAGGGGCGGCTCCACGAGCGGGTGATCGGCCAGGACGAGGCCGTCGAGGCGGTCGCCAACGCGCTGCGACGCTCACGCGCCGGCCTCTCGGACCCGAACCGGCCGATCGGCAGCTTCCTGTTCCTCGGCCCGACCGGCGTCGGCAAGACCGAGCTCGCCCGCGCGCTCGCCGAGTTCATGTTCGACTCCGAGCACGCGATGGTCCGCATCGACATGTCCGAGTACATGGAGAAGCACGCGGTCAGCCGCCTGATCGGCGCGCCGCCCGGATACGTCGGCTACGACGAGGGCGGCCAGCTCACCGAGGCGATCCGCCGCCGTCCCTACGCGGTGATCCTGCTCGACGAGATCGAGAAGGCGCACCCGGACGCGTTCAACGTCCTGCTGCAGATCATGGACGACGGCCGCCTCACCGACGGCAAGGGCCGCACGGTCGACTTCACCAACACGGTGCTGATCATGACCTCGAACGTCGGATCCGCCGAGATCGCCGCCGAGAGCATCGACGAGACGATCCGCGAGCGGATCCAGGAGATCCTCCAGGCGACCTTCAAGCCCGAGTTCCTGAACCGGATCGACGAGACCGTGATCTTCCACCGGCTCAGCCGCGAGGACATCACCAGCATCGTCGACCTCCAGGTCCAGCTGCTGACCGACCGCGTCCGCGAGCGGGGCATCGAGATCGAGCTCACCGACGACGCCCGCACCCTGCTCGGCAACCTCGGCTACGACCCCGTCTACGGCGCCAGGCCGCTGAAGCGGGTGATCCAGAAGCAGCTCGTCGACAAGCTCGCGCTGAAGCTTCTCGAGGGCGAGTTCGCCGAGGGCGACGTGATCGAGGTCGGCGCCGCCGACGGCGAGCTCGTGTTCTCGCCGGCGAAGGCTGCGGCGTCCGCGGCCGCCTAGGCCCCGACCCGCCGCAGCGGCACCGGCAGCCGCGCCTCGAGCTTGCCGATCTCCTTCTCGAGCTCGCCCTCGCGGGCGACTACGACGACCTCGGTGGCCGCGTAGGAGCGCAGCGCGTCCTCGGTCGCGAGGACCATGTCACCGTCGCCGACGCGCCCCTCGGCGTCGATCCCCGCCGCGGCCATCGTCGCCAGCGAGACCGTGAGGACGCGCTGGCTCTCGAAGCGTGCGCCCTCGAGGTCGTCGGCCCAGCGGTCGAGGCGGGAGCTCCGCGCCGGCGCGAGGACGAGCAGTCCCCCCTCCCCCGCCTCCGGGCGCGAGGGGTCGCTGATCGCGGCGACGATTCCCGCCGTCCGCGGGTCCTCGATCGCCGCCGTCGCGAGGACCAGGACGCCGCCCGGGGTCTCGGGCCCCGGCTCGGCGACCTCGATCGGCCCGTCGCCACCCGCCCTGACCGCGAAGACGATGATCACGGCGACGATCAGCGCGCCGAGGGCGCTCCCGAGCTGGGCGCCGGCGATCGCGATGCCGACGAAGATCGGCGCGACGAGAAGCGCCGGGAGCCAGGGGTAGCGGCGGATGAGCTCGCTCAAACCCGCTTGATGCCCGCCTCGGCCGCCCCCGCCTCGAGCTCGGGGAGGCCGAACGCCGCGGCCGGGCCGAGGGCGCCGGCGCCGGCGATGCCGCCCGCCAGAGCCCGGCGCGCCGCCCAGCTCAGAAAGCGCGCGGTGAAGGTGTAGCCGTCGACGCCCTCGAGCCGGATGGACGCGAGCAGCTCGTCGTCGTCGCCGTACGCGTTGCCGACGATGTAGGAGCCGCTGCCCGATCGCTCCTCGGCCGTCGGCCCGCCGGTCGAGCCCTGGACGAGCCTCGAGGTGATGCCCCCGAGCACGGTCTTGGCGCCCGGCACCTTCGTCACCGCTGCGAGCCCGAGCGACCCGACCTGCATCGGCCGCGACATCGGCCCGAACCAGCCGAGGTAGGAGTCGACCTCCTCGAGCCCCGCGCTCAGCGCGGGCAGGGTGAAGTGCTCGGAGGAGCCGATCGACACCGCCTGCCGGCTGCGGCCCCGGACCTCGAAGCCGCGGACGCGCTTGCCGCCGCGCTCGGTGACGATCTCGCCCTCGCGGAAGGCGAAGCCGGGCTCCAGCAGCGCCTCCGAGAGCGAGGCCATCGTGCCGCCGCTCATCCCCCCGGCGCTGCCACCGTCGCCGGTGATGAAGTAGCCGATCTCGACCCGCCGCGCATCGGCGCCGGCCTCGCGCAGCGCCAGCGCCCCGGCGAGGTTGCCGGGCACCCAGTCGTAGCCGAGCGCGGTCAGCAGCGGCGCCCCCGACGCCTCGGCCGCCGGGCCCCAGCGCTCGAAGACGCGGCGGATGAACGGCGGCTCCCCGGTCGAGTCCATGTACGGCACCCCGGCGTCGATGGCCGCCTCGATCGCCGGCGTCCCCCAGCGACTGAAGGGGCCGACCGTCGTCACCATCACGTCGCCATCGCCGAGCAGCTCGCGCACCGAGTCGGGATCGGAGACGTCGGCGGTCGCGACCTCGGCGTCACCGCCGAGCTCCTCGGCGAGCTCCTCCAGCGCCTCGAGGCTCCGCCCCGCCAGGCGCAGGGGAGCGCGCCGCGCCGCCAGCTCACCGGCGGTGAGCCTTCCCGTGTACCCGGTCGCGCCGAAGAGGACGATCCGCCCTGACACGCCGCCGACGATACCGCCGTCTACTGGTACAGGAGAAAGTCCGGCGAGGGTTCGAGCCGGACGACCTTGCGCGGCTTCATCAGCGGGTCGTCGAGCTTGTAGAAGAGCGAGAAGCCGTTGAAGATGCCTCGCCTCGCGAGGTCCTCGTATCCCGCGACCTTCGGGCCGGGAGTGCCGATGCCGTCGAAGTTGAAGACGACCTGCACGTCGGGCCGCTGCTTGACCTGCGCGCGCTTGCGGATCGACCCCTTGTGGAACTGGTGGACGACGAGGACCTTCGGGCCGAGGTCCTCGCCGGAGACGAGCCGCTGCATCCGCCGCGAGGCGGCGTTGATCTCCTTCGCGGTGACCTTCCCCTCGGTCGTCCCCGGCACGCCCTTGCGGCCGACGTTCCACTCGGGGTCGATCGCGACGTCGACGTCGTCGATCGCGATCCACTCCGAGAGCGCGTTGATCTCGTCGGTGACCGGCGAGCGGCCGGGCTGGATGTCGAGCATCAGCCTGCCGCCGGCGTCGCGCGCGGCCTTCAGGTACTTGGCGATGAGCTCGTCCGGCTGTCGCGTCCGGTAGAGCCTGTCGGGGCCCGGAGTGGAGTTGGCGACGACGCCGATCAGGTCGATGCTCGGGGTGACCGGGCGGTCCAGCCGGTCGTAGGGCGCGACCTGCTTACTCAGCAGCCGGCCGGCACCCTTGGTGGAGCGGCTGCCGACCGCGGTGTTGGGAAGCTGCGGCGCGCCGTAGAGGGCGAGCATCCGGTCGTCGGGGAAGACCGGCGCGGGCACCATGTCCGGCCGCGCGGCCGGGCGCTGCATGCGGCCCGGGTCGGCGCGGTATCCGGGGCCCGCCAGCAGGCGCTCGGTGGCTCGCGCGAAGCGCTCGGCGCTCGGTGGGCGCTCGGGCCCGGCCGCGGCGGCCGGCGCGGACGCATGAGCGGCGAGGAAGCACGCGAGGCCTGCGGCGACGAGCAGCTTCACGGCGTTCTCGGCCCGGCGGCGCATCACCGCTTCGAGGTTAGTGGCAGCGAATCGAGGCTTCGCCGCATGATCCGAACCGTGAAACCGATCTTGGTGGCGCTATGCGCGACCAAAGTCGGTTTCACCCGCGAACCCCTCAGCGGATCCCCGCTCTCACCTCTGTGCGACCCTAGGCCGATGCGGGTCGGCATCGTCGCCTACTGGTTCAACCGCGGGCAGGCCGTGGTCGCCCGGCAGATCCGCTCGGCCCTGGAGGGGCTCGGGCACGAGACGTTCGTGCTCGCGCGCCCGACCCGGAAGACCAACATCAAGCCCGACTGGATCGACCGCGAGGGCGTCTGGGCCCAGGAGGGCGTGACGGCGGCGAGCGACTACGCGATCCCCGAGGCCGAGTACCTCGCGTGGGCTGAGGAGGTCCAGCCCGACGTCGTCATGTTCGATCAGAACTACCAGTTCCCCGAGATCGCGACCCTGCGCGGAACGGGCGTGAAGACGATCGGGCGGTTCGTCTGGGAGCACTTCTCCGAGTCGCACGTCGAGGCGGCGAACGAGGCATTCGACGCGATCTACTCGCTGACCGAGGTCGAGCACGACCGCTACACGCGCATGGGCATCCAGCCGGTGCGCGTCCGCTGGGGCTGCTTCCCCGAGCTGGTCGAGCTCGGCGACCGCTTCGCCGTCGAGCGGCGGGACCCGAACTGGCGCTCGCCGCTCGGCTTCCCCGGCGGCAACGAGCACACGGTCGTCTTCATGTTCCCGGGCGGGTTCATGAGCAAGCGCAAGCCGCTCACAGAGACCATCGAGGCGTTCCGGGCGGCTGACGGCAGCCACCTGCGGATGATCCTCAAGGCGCAGGTCGAGCGGCAGGCGAAGCGCGTCGACCGGCTCGCCCGGGGCGGTCGACGCTTCGGCGTCCGCGACCACCGGATCGAGCTCGTCACCGCCGACCTTCCCACCGAGGAGTACCTGCGGATGTTCGCCTCCTGCGACGTCTGCCTGGCGCCGAGCCGCTGGGAGGGACTGGGGCTGCACCTCTACGAAGCGACCGCGCTCGGCGTCCCGATCATCACCAACGACAACCCGCCGATGAACGAGGTCGTCGTCGACGGGCTGAACGGGCTGCTCGTGCCGGGGATCCCCGACGGCCAGGCGCCCCGGTCGGGCATCCCGGCCTTCAAGCCGGACGTGCCCCCGCTGACGAAGGCGATCGAGCGGATCGCCAACCACGGGCTGCGCAAGGAGCTCGAGGCGGGCGCTCGCCGCCGCCGCGACGACCTCCGCTGGGAGGACACGGTCGCCGATCTCGCGTCACTGCTCGACTCGGTCTCGCCGACGCGGGCGGAGGAGCCGAGCCGGTGAGGGAGCGCGTCCTCCGTCGCGTCCAGGTCCTCGATGTCCCGATCGGGGAGGTGTTCGACTCCTTCTCCCGCGCCGAGAACCTCGAGGCGATCACGCCGCCGATCCTCTCCTTCCGGATCGTCACCCCGGGCCCGATCGAGATGCGCGCCGGGACGACGATCCGCTACCGCCTGCGTCTGCACGGCGTCCCCGTCTCGTGGCTGACGCGGATCGAGGAGTGGGACCCGCCGCGCGGCTTCGTCGACCGCCAGATCAGCGGGCCCTACGGGCTCTGGCACCACACGCACAGCTTCGAGCCGTGGGGCGAGGACGGCTCCCGGACCCGGATGACGGACCTGGTCCGCTACGGACAGCGCCTGGGGCCGCTCGGGACGCTCGCCGAGCACGCGCTGGTCCACCGCGACCTCGAGCGCATCTTCGACTTCCGCGCCGAGGCGATCCCGGCGCTGCTGGCTCGCGAGCGCGGCGAGGCGGTCGCGGCGTGATGGGCCCGCGTCTCCAGCGCGCCTACGACGCCACCTGGGGGCGCTTCTTCGCCTCGATCTACGACCGCACGCTCGCGGCGAGCGAGGAGGCGGGCCTCCGCGATCGCCGCCGGGAGCTGCTCGCGCGGGCCGAGGGGCGGACGCTCGAGCTCGGCGCCGGCACCGGCGTCAACGTCGAGCTCTATCCGGAGGCCGTCGGGGAGCTGATCCTCACCGAGCCGTTCGAGCCGATGGCCCGGCGGCTGCGCGCGCGGGTCGCGGCATCGGAGCGGGACGCCGAGGTCGTCGTCGCCGCGGCGGAGGAGCTGCCGGTCGCCGACGCATCCGTCGACACGGTCGTCGTCACCCTCGCGCTCTGCACGGTCGCCGACCCCGACCGGGTCCTCGCGGAGGTCGCGCGCGTCCTGCGTCCGGGCGGGCGCCTGCTCTTCCTCGAGCACGTCCGCTCCGAGGACCCGAAGGTCGCGCGCCGGCAGGACCGGCTCGAGCGCCCGTGGGGGGTGCTCGGCCACGGCTGCCACCCCAACCGGGACACCGTCGGCGCCGTCGAGGCGTCGCCGCTGGAGCTCGAGGAGGTCGAGCGCGGGCGCGTGCCCAAGTCCATCTCGATCGTCGAGCCGCTCGCCGTCGGCGTCGCCCGGCGCGCGGCGGTCCTGCTCCTCGCGGCGGTGCTCGCGGCCTCGGCCCTGGCGCTCGCCAGCGCCGACGATGCCGCCGCGCGGCTCGGGGCGCTGGCGCCGCCCACCGCGGCGGCCGCGAAGGCCGGCGAGCCCGAGTTCCGCGGCGGGGTCGACCGGATCGACCGGAAGCTGCGCAAGCGGATGACGGGGAAGTCGTGGCACGAGGGCTGCCCGGTCGGGCTCGGCGGGCTCCGCGTCGTCCGCGCGAGCTACGTCGACTTCGAGGGCAGGCCGCGCCGCGGCACCCTGGTCGTGCACGAGCGCTACGCGCGGGGCATGCTCCAGGTCCTGAAGCGGCTCTACGCGAAGCGGTTCCCGATCCGCCGGATGGAGCTGATCGACCGCTACGACGGCGATGACCACCGCTCGATGGCGCACGACAACACCTCGGCCTTCAACTGCCGCTTCGTCGCCGGCACGAGCCGCTGGTCGAATCACGCGTACGGCAGGGCGATCGACCTCAACCCGCGCGAGAATCCCTACGTCTCCGGCGGCCACGTCTCCCCGCCCGAGGGCGCGAAGTTCGCCGACCGCAGCCAGCGCCGCCGCGGGATGATCTTCAAGGGCGACCCGGCGACGAACTCGTTCGACCGCATCCTCGGCTGGGATTGGGGCGGGCTGTGGCCCGATCCCACCGATTACCAGCACTTCTCCCACGACGGGAGCTGAGCGCTCACGGTGCGGGGGCGGGCCTGGTTGCAGCCGTCGCCCCGACATGCGAGAACTCGGGCTGAGAGCCCACGACGGAGGAGACCAACTTGCCGCATTTCATCCTGCTGACCAAGCTGACGAGCAACGGCGTCAAGACGATCAAGAACAATCCCGACCGGATCGCCGAGGTCAACCACGAGATGGAGCAGATCGGCCTCAAGGTCCATCACCAGTACGCGACCCTCGGCCAGTACGACTTCATCAGCATCGTCGAGGCCGACAGCGTCGAGCACATGGCGAAGGCCTCGGTCGAGCTCGGCTCGCGCGGCACCACCGTCAACGAGACGCTGAACGCGATCCCGAGCGACGACTTCGCGAAGTCGCTCTGAGCCGGCCGATGCGGATCCTGGTCGTCGGCGGCGGCGGCCGCGAGCACGCCATCGTGCGAGCGCTCGCGCGCTCGCCGCAGCGGCCCGAGCTGCTCTGCTCGCCCGGCAACCCGGGGATCGCCGCGGATGCCGAGCTGCTCGACCTGCCCGGCTCGGCGCCGGCGACGATCGCCGCGGCGGCGCGCGAGCGCGACGCCGACCTCGTCGTCGTCGGACCCGAGGCGCCGCTGGTCGCCGGCGCCGTCGACGCCTGCGCCGAGGCCGGGATCGCCGCCTTCGGGCCGACCGCCGCCGCCGCGCAGCTCGAGGGCTCGAAGGTCTACGCCAAGGAGGCGATGGCGGCGGCCGGGGTGCCGACCGCGCCGCATGCCGTCGTCGACTCGCGCGAGGCCGCGCTGGAGCACCTCGGCTCCTGCGACTACCCGGTCGTGCTCAAGGCGGACGGGCTCGCGGCGGGCAAGGGCGTGATCATCGCCGCCGACGAGGGCGAGGCGCGCGCCGCCGTCGAGACCTTCTTCACCGAGCGCCGCTTCGGCGAGACCAGCGTCCTGATCGAGGAGCATCTCGTCGGAGAGGAGCTGTCGCTGCTCGCGATCTGCGACGGCGCCAACGTGGTCCCGCTCGCCCCGGCGCAGGACTACAAGCGCATCTTCGACGGCGACGAGGGACCGAACACCGGCGGCATGGGCAGCTACTCCCCCGTGCCCGGGATCGACGCGGCGCGGGTCGAGGAGATCGTCGACACCGTGCACCGCCCGATCGTGCGGCTGATGGCCGAGCGCGACATCCCCTTCCACGGCGTCCTCTACGCGGGGCTGATGATGACCGCCGCTGGGCCGAGGGTCCTCGAGTTCAACTGCCGCTTCGGCGACCCCGAGACGCAGGCGGTGCTGCCGCGGATGCGCTCCGACCTCGTCGAGCTCTGCCTCGCCGCGACCCGTCCCGGCGGGCTCGCCGGGCCTGATCACGAAGTGATCAGCGCCGACTTCGGCGACGACTGGGCGGTTACGCTGGTGCTCGCCTCCGCCGGCTACCCCGAGAGCTCCTCGAAGGGCGACGTCATCCGCGGCCTCGCCGATGCCGCCGCGACCGGGGCCGAGATCACCCACGCGGGGACGGCCGAGCGCGACGGCGACATCGTCACCGCGGGCGGGCGCGTGCTCAACGTCACCGCGCTCGGGCCCGATCCCGACGCAGCGCGGCGCCGGGCTTACGATGCGGCCGACGCGATCGAGTTCGACGGCCGGCAGATCCGCAGGGACATCGCCGCCCGCGCGGTCGAGCGCGTCGCCGCATCAGAGCTGAGCTGACCCGAGAACTGGAGGACGAATGACCGACCCGACGCCCACCCCCGCCACCGGCACCGCCGCGC
This sequence comes from uncultured Solirubrobacterales bacterium, assembly GCA_963823565.1. Classification (GTDB taxonomy): domain Bacteria; phylum Actinomycetota; class Thermoleophilia; order Solirubrobacterales; family 70-9; genus RHKX01. The sequence goes on from CAWGLR010000001.1 coordinate 1,086,604, forward strand.
CCGCCGAGCTGCCCGAGATGCCCGACGTCGAGAGCGCGTTCGAGGAGATCGAGGTGGATGCCCCGCAGGTCGGGATCATCATGGGCTCGGCCAACGACAAGCCGAAGATGCAGCCGGCCGGCAAGGCGCTCGAGGAGGCGGGAATCCGCTACGAGGTCCGCGTGATGAGCGCCCACCGCGATCCCGAGAAGGTCGCCGACTACTGCAAGGCGGCGCAGATGCGGGGCCTCAAGGTGATCATCGCCGGCGCCGGTATGAGCGCCGCGCTGCCCGGGGTGGCCGCCGCCCACACCAGCCTCCCGGTGATCGGCGTACCGATCCTCGGCAAGAGCCTGAGCGGGCTCGACTCGCTGCTGACGATCGCGCAGATGCCTCCCGGCGTCCCGGTCGCGTGCATGGCGGTCGACGGGGCAAAGAACGCAGGGCTGTACGCGGCGCGGATAATCAGCCTCAGTTGATTCCGCGCTACACCCGTGAGCAGATCGGCGCCGTCTGGACACAGCGGCGCAAGATGGAGGGCTGGCTGGAGGTCGAGCTCGCCGTCACCGACGCGCTCGCCGAAGCCGGCACGGTCCCCCAGCAGGACGCGGCGGCGTGCCGGAGCCGCGCCGCGTTCACGGTCGAGGCGGTCGAGGAGCGCGAGCGGACGACCAATCACGACGTCGCCGCCTTCGTCGACGTCGTCTCGGCGTCGGTCGGCGATGCCGGGCGCTGGATCCACTACGGGCTCACCTCCTCCGACGTCCTCGACACGGCGCTGGCGATCCAGATCCGCGAGGCGGGGGCGATCGTCGTCGCCGGCGCGAAGGCATACCGCGACGCGCTGCTCGAGCGTGCGTTCGAGTTCCGCGAGACGCCGTGCGTCGGGCGCACCCACGGGATCCACGCCGAGCCGACGAGCTTCGGCCTCCGGCTCGCGGGCTTCGCGTTCGAGGCGCACCGCAACGCGCGCCGGCTCGAGGCCGCCTTCGACGCGGCCGCGGTCGGCAAGCTCTCGGGCGCGGTCGGCACCTACGCGTCGCTGCCGCCGAGCGTCGAGGCGGCGGTGATGCAGCGGCTCGGGCTCTACGTCGAGGACGCCTCGACCCAGATCGTCCCCCGCGACCGCCACGCCGAGGTGCTCTCGGCGATCGCGCTCGCCGGCGCCGGGCTCGAGCGGTTCGCCACCGAGGTCCGCAACCTCCAGCGCACCGAGGTGCGCGAGGTCGAGGAGCCGTTCGGCAAGGGCCAGAAGGGCTCCTCGGCGATGCCGCACAAGCGCAACCCGATCACCGCCGAGCGGATCACCGGCCTCGCCCGGGTCCTCCGCGGCTACTCCCAGGCCGGCCTCGAGAACGTCGCGCTCTGGCACGAGCGCGACATCTCCCACTCCGGCGCCGAGCGGGTGATCCTGCCCGACGCGACGATCGGGCTCGACTACATGCAGCACCTCGCCACCCGGGTCGCGAGCGGCATGACGGTCCACGCCGACCGGATGGCCGAGAACCTCAACCTCACCTACGGCGCGATCTACAGCCAGCGGGCGCTGACCGCGCTCGTCGGCGCCGGCCTCGTCCGCGACGAGGCCTACCGGCTCGTCCAGGAGAACGCCCAGCGCGCCTGGGACACGCGGACGCCGTTCCGCGAGCTGCTGGCGAAGGCGGTGGCCGAGAAGAAGCTGACGGTCGACCTCGACGCGATCTTCGACCCGGCCGCCTACCTGACGCACACGGGCGCGGTCTTCGATCGGCTCGAGGCGATCCGCGGCAGCTAGCGCTAGGGGCCCGGCCGGTGGGCCGGAAACGGGCGCGGATCGGGCAGCGCCCGGAGACCCGCGCGACGGCCGCGTGCCTCCGCCACGCGGTAGTGGCCGCCGAGGAGCCGCGTCAGCGTGACGAGGTGGTAGCCGCGCGACTTCAGGTTGGCGATGATGTGCGGGAGCGCCGCGACGGTCTGCTCGCGGGGCCCGCCGCCGTCGTGCATGAGCACGATCGAGCCCGGCTGGACGGCGGTCGCGCGCGAGATGATCGCCCCCGTCCCCGGCCGCGACCAGTCGCGGGTGTCGACGTCCCAGATCACCTGCGCCATGTGCAGCCGGCGGGCCTCCGCCGCCTGCGACGCCGTGAGCTCCCCGCCCGGCGGGCGGAACATGCACGGGGTGAAGCCGGATGCGCGCTCGATCAGGTGACTGGTGCGGGCCATCCCCTCGCTGGAGCCGATCGTGTGGCGCCAGGTGTGGTTCCCGAGCTCGCTGCCCTGGGCGAGTATCGCCCGGGTGTAGCCGGGGTAGGTCGGGACCTGTTCGCCGATCTCGAAGAACGTCGCGTGAGCGTCGTGGTGGTCGAGGATCCGCAGGATCTGCGGGGTGTAGGGGCTCGGGCCGTCGTCGAAGGTGAGAGCGACCCGCTTGCGCGACCGCGGGCCGTTGAAGACCTTCCCGTGCCCGGCGCCGGCGCAGCCCACCCGCTGTAGCGGGCGGATCGTCGTCCGGCCGCTCCCCCGCCGCGGCACCCGGTCGGCGCAGCTCGCGCTCCCGCGTGCCGGATTGCACGCGGGCCCGTACCAGCGGCTGAGCCCCGCGAAGGCGAGGGAGCCCGGCTCGAGGCCGAGCTCGTGGAGCCCGAGGCGCAGCGTCACCGAGGTGTCGCGGCGAACCAGGCTCGCGCGGACCGCGCCCCGCGGATGCGCCTCATGACGGACGACCTTGCTCACGCCGACGCGGATGCCGCCGTGCTCGATCTCCCCGCCAGGGCAGAGCAGCTTCCTGCCGGTCGCGGCGGTGGTGAGCTCAGCGCAGAGGAAGCGCTCGCGGCCGCGGCCGCCCAATCGCGGATGCCTGCCGAGCGTGCGCAGGCGCGGCAGCCTCGAGTCGGTCTTGAACCGGACGAGCAGCTGGCGGTCGTGCTGTCCGACCTTGAGGGCGACCAGGTCCAGCGGGCCGCGGTCGCCGCCTCCGTCGCGGACGATCTCCGCCCGCGCCGTGCCCACCGCGAGGGCGAGGAGCAGCGCTGCGGCGAGCAGCGGGAGCCGGGCCCTCATCCCGCTCCCGACAACCCCGGCGGGACCTCGAACCCGATCGCCGGCAGCTCAGCCGACGCCGGCGCGCGCTCGGCGCCGACCCGCGCTCCCGACGCCGTCCGCGGCGCCGCCCAGCGGACGCGGGCGGGCTCGTGGGTCAGGAGCTCCTCCCAGGTGCGGTCGTCGATCTCGCCGGTGACCGGCAGGCCGGCCGCCTCTTGGAGCGCCTCGACGGCGCGGCCGGTGCGCCTGTTGAACCGGCCGCTCACCGGGACGGTCTCGTCGGCGCCGCGCAGGAGCTGCTGGGCGCGGACGACGACGTCGCCCTCCGAGCCGTGGGCGAGCTCCGGGAACCCGTCGGGCGCCTTGAAGCCGCGGGGCGACCGCCCCGACCTCCCGTCGATCGTCCGCCACTCGCGGCGCGAGGTCTCCTGCCACGACCACCAGCTGACGCCGCCGGCGCCGAAGGCGCGGGCGTAGCGGCGGAACGCCTTCAGGTCGCGGCGCGGCGGGTCGCCGTAGGTCTGCCCGACCGGGAAGAGGGGGAGGTCATAGGGGCGGTTCCACTCGTAGGTGTGGGTGAGCGACTCGACCGGGGTGTCGCCGATCGCGTGCCAGTAGACCTGAGGCACGTTGAACTGGGCGCCGCCGGGTCCGAGGAACACCGAGTAGGGGAACGCGGGATGGAAGTCGACGTAGGGGAAGCTGCTGAGCCCGACCGGGTAGTCCTCGCCGACCAGCCGCCGCAGCTTGCTGACGTAGGTGTCCGCCGAGGCGTAGCGCCCCTCGTAGTCGGACTCGGCGTCGATGATCAGGCAGTCGGCTCCGGCGTTCGCCGCCCGCGCCCCGACCCGCGCCTCCGCCGATGGATCGCGGCCGTAGACGAACTGCCAGCCGCAGACCTCGAGGCCGCGGCGATGGAGAGCATCGACCAGGTCGGGCGTGAACTGGCTCCACGTGTTCCCGCCGTCGCCGCTCTTGACGAACACCGCCTCGAGGTCGCGCCGCTTCGCCTTCCGCGCGATCGCCTCGGCGCTGCCACCGGAGGCGCTGACGTACCAGACCCAGCTCGCTTCGCCGGAAACGGGGGTGCGCTCGGCCTCGGAGGGGCTCGGCGCGGCGGCGGCGAGAGTCGCCGCGAACGCTGCGCCCGCGGCGGCCGCGCGCCTTCTCGTCACCTTGGAAAGAACCTGCACCTGAGCCCCTAACCCTCGGCGGCCGAGGATAGAGCGGTGACTCCCCTCCGGACGCTGGGGTCTCTCGCGCCAACATGTTGGCGGCAGAGACCCCAGCACCGTCAGGTTGCGGCCACCACCCGAGCCCCGGCCTGCGGCACCAGCGTGATCCCGGCGAGGCGGGGCACCTCCCGGCGCGGGCTTGCCGGCCGCAGCTCGGCGCGGGTCAGCACCTCGCGGAGGACGATCCGCATCTCCATCTGCGCGAAGGCCGCGCCGAGACAGCGGCGGATGCCGCCGCCGAAGGGCACCCAGGAGTAGGTGTCGGGCCGCGAGCCGGCGAAGCGCTCGGGCCGGAACTCGTACGGATCGGGATAGACGTCGGGGCGGGTGTGCAGGAGGTAGATCGCGACCATCACCGAGGTGCCCGCCGGCAGCTCGTGGCCACCGTAGGAGCCGGGCTCGGCGAGCTTGCGGCCGACGCTGGTGATCACCGGCCGCAGGCGCAGCGCCTCGGTTGCGACGGCGTCGAGGTGGTCGTCGCCGCCGGAGGCCGCCGCCTCGCGGGCGCGGTCCAGGGCGGCGGCGTCGTGGAGCAGGAAGTCGAACGCCCAGGCGAGCGAGGTGGCGGTGGTCTCGTGGCCGGCGGCGAGCAGGGTCATCAGCTGGTCGCGGAGCTCGCGGTCGTCCATCTCGCTGCCGTCGTCGAAGCGCGCGGCGACGAGCATCGAAAGGATGTCCTCGCGCTCGGCGAGCCGCGGGTCGCGGCGGCGGTCGGCGATCTCCTCGAAGAGCACCGCATCGGTCTCGTCGAGCAGCCGCTGGAAGGGGCCGTAGGGCCCGAGGCGGCCGAGCGGGCGGGTGAGGGCCGCGAGGGCCGAGGCGAGCGGCCGGCGGGTCTGCTCGAGCACCCGGCCGAGCAGCTCGCGGAGGCGGTCGTGGCGGGGGCCGTCGGCGACGCCGAAGACGGCGGCGAGGATCACCTCGAGCGTGATCGACTGCATCCGCTCGCGCAGCTCGAACGGCTCCCCGCGGGGCCAGGAATCGACCTCGGCCCGCGCGACGGCGGCGATCGCGTCCTCATAGGCGCGCATGCGCTCGCCGTGGAAGGGCGGCAGCATCAGCCGCCGCCGGCGCAGGTGCTCCTCCCCCTCGAGCAGTAGCAGCGACCGCGGCCCGAGCACGGGCTCGAGCGTCAGCGACCGCCCCGCCGGCAGCGAGTTCTGCCGGTCGCCGGCGAAGATCCGCTTCGTGGAGCCGGGGTCGCTGACGAAGACCAGCGGTGGCAGAGTCGAGAACCGCAGCGTGAACGCGTCGCCCCAGCGGGCGCGGCAGTCCTCCATCAGCGGCAGGTGGCGGGTCAGCCAGCGGAGGGTCTGGACGGCAGCGGGCTGGCGGGGCCCGGGCGGAAGGGTCACGGGGCCGAAACTACTGCGCTCAGAAGCTCGCCGAGCGCGGGCTCTCGGTGAAGGCCGCAAGCGCCGCCTTGCCTCCCGCCGGCAGCGGCGGGCCGTGGGCGAGCAGCAGCACGTCGAACTCGAGGTCGCAGAGGCGGCGGAACGCCTGCAGCAGGCCCTCCTTGGTCCGCGGCGGGTCGTCCATGAGCCCGTCGGGGACGAAGCCGAGCCCCTGGTCGTCGGTCATCAGCGAGTCGGCGAGGGCGAGAGCCCCGGGGCCGATCGATATGTGCAGGGCGCCGTCGTCGGGCGCGAGCGAGCCGACCTCGTGGGCGACGACGCCGTCGGTCACCTCGTCGCCCCAGTCGTAGGCGACGACCTCGGGGCTGCCCGGTCCCTCGAACTCGTGCAGGCCGGCCCGCGGGACGCGGATCGCGGCCCCGAACGCTCCCGCGATCTCCTCCGCGCCGCGCAGGTGATGGCGGTTGGAGAGGATCACCTGCTCGACTCCGCCGGCCGCGCGGAGCGCGTCCAGCAGCCCCTCCGCGCGGACCGGGTCGATCGCCGCGCGCTGCTCGGTCAGGTAGTGGGAGTGGACGATCATCCCGTGCTTGGGATGCGGCGCGCTCCAGTGCTCGATCCCCGGCACGACCTCGGTCAGAAGCTTCTGCTCGCTCATTGCGGGAAGGGGATACCCGGCTCGGCGCGGTCCATGCGGACGGTTGGATAGCTTGCCGCCCATGGCCGGGTCACTGAGCGAGCTGAAGCTCCACTCCAGCGGGAAGGTGCGCGAGATCTACGAGGCGGGCGAGGACGCGCTCGTCATGGTCGCCTCCGACCGGATCTCCGCGTTCGACGTCGTCCTCCCCGAACCGATCCCGGACAAGGGCAAGGTCCTCACCCAGATGTCGATCTTCTGGTTCGAGACGACTGGCGACATCGTCCCCAACCACTTCCTCGACGAGGACGTCCCCGAGGAAGTCGCCGGCCGTGCGATCCGCGTCAAGAGGCTGCAGATGTATCCGGTCGAGTGCGTCGTCCGCGGCTACATCACCGGGTCGGGCTGGAAGGAGTACCAGGAGACTGGCGAGGTCTGCGGGATCAAGCTCCCCGTCGGCCTGCGCGAGTCCGACCAGCTGCCGGAGCCGATCTTCACGCCGGCGACGAAGGCCGAGATCGGCGAGCACGACGAGAACGTGAGCTTCGAGCGCGCCTGCGAAATCGTCGGCTCGCGGCCGCTGATGGAGGAGCTCCGCCGGGCCTCGATCGAGCTCTACGAGCACGCCCGCACCCATGCCGCAGGTCGCGGGATCATCCTCGCCGACACGAAGTTCGAGTTCGGCTCGACGCCCGGGTGCGAGGTCGTCCTCGGCGACGAGGTCCTCACCCCCGACTCCTCCCGCTTCTGGCCGGCCGACGACTACGAGCCGGGCCGCGGGCAGAAGAGCTTCGACAAGCAGTTCGTCCGTGACTGGCTGCAGGAGCAGGGCTGGGACAAGGAGCCCCCCGCTCCGCCGCTTCCCGCCGACGTGATCGAGGGCACCACCGCCCGCTATCGCGACGCCTACGAGCGGATCACCGGCCGCACGCTCGACTGACGATGGAGGAGGGCGTCTCGCGGGCACAGCTCCGTGGCGAGGCGCCGGAGCGCTTCAACCGCCTGCGCGCCGAGCTCGGCGTCACCTCCTTCGGGATCAACGAGATCGTGCTCGCGCCGCGCCAGCGCGGGCGCATCCACCGGCACCGGCGCCAGGAGGAGGTCTACGTCGTCCTCGAGGGGACGCTGACGATCGCCCTCGAGGGCGAGGAGCAGCCGCTGGAGGCGGGCGAGCTGATCCGCGTCGCCCCCGGCATCCGCCGCCAGCTCGTCAACCGCGGGCCGGACAAGCTGGTCCTGCTCGCCCTCGGCGGCGACGGCGAGCACGCCGGCCGCGACGGCGAGGCCTTCACGAGCTGGGACGACCACGAGCGCGGCCGCGCGCCGCAGGAGATCCCGCTGCCGGGGGACCTGCCGGCTTAGCCCCTCCCCCTTCGCCGAGTGGCCGATGCATTGCGCATAGCGCGACCGAAACGCCACTCGGCGCTTACGGGCCCCGGCCGCGCCGGTACCCTGCGCCGCCGGATGAGCGGCGCGATTCTGATCCAGGGGATGCGGCGGTCGGGGACGACGATCCTCTACGACGCGCTGCTGGAGGACCCCGGGCTGCACTGCTTCTACGAGCCGCTGCGGGAGGACACCGACACGCCCGGCGGCGGCAGCGGCGCGCGCGAGTCGGACCCGTTCGCGGAGACGCGCGAGCTGCGGAGGGCGTACCGGGATGAGAACTACCCCGACCTGGATCTCGACGCGTTCAACGTCGGCGGACCGCGGAACCCGGAGCTCGAGATCGGGCCCGGGCTGCCGGCGCACGCCGAGGGCTTCCTGAAGACGCTGCTCGACCGCGACGAGCGGGTGATGATCAAGGAGACGCGCTTCTACGACAAGCTCGGCGCGCTGAGCGCGCTGGCGCCGCCGGATTCGGTGCTCGTGCACGTCGTCCGCGACCCGCGCTCGGTCGCGGTGTCGATGATGATGGGGCGGGACCGCAAGCGGGCCGACTCCTACTCCGATCCGGACGCGTTCTTCGGCGAGACGGAGCGGCGGAAGCTCTGGTCGAGCCGGCAGCTCTCGCAGATCCTGCTCGAGGACCCGGAGTACCGCGAGCTCGGCAAGCTCGCCAACTTCGAGCGGATCCTGCTCGTCTGGAAGCACACCTTCGAGCGCACATGGCACGACGGCCGCCTGCTCTTCGGCGGCCGCTACGTGCTGCTGCGGAACGAGGAGCTCCGCGCCGACACCGCGGGCGCGATCGGCCGCGTCTACGAGACCGCGGGCCTGCCGACGCCTCCCCAGGTCACCGAGTGGGCGCGCGACAAGGTCCGCCCACCCGAGGAGGTCTACGCGGGCGACGACCCCCGCTGGGCGCGCGCTTTCGCGAAGCTGGGAATGCGCGACGCGCTCGTGGACGCCGGCTACGGCGAGCTGGCCGAGCGGGAGGCGCCGGCGGAGCGCGGCTCGGGATTCCTCGGGCGGTTGCTCGGGGGCTAGCGCGTCCCCGCTCCTCGGTACTCTCGCCCCGCATGCTCTGCCGCGTCCTCATCCGCCCCAAGGAGGGCATCCTCGACCCCCAGGGGAAGGCCGTCGAGCGGGCGCTTCCGACCCTCGGATTCGAGGGCGTCGGCGAGGTCAAGGTCGGCCGGATGGTCGAGCTCGAGATCGAGGACGCCTCGCGGCTGCCCGAGCTCTGCGAGAAGCTGCTGGCGAACCCGCTGGTCGAGGACTTCGAGATCGAGGAGATCAAGACCGGCACGGGCGTGGCGTGAGGTTCGGGGTGCTGCAGTTCCCCGGCTCCTGCGACGAGGTCGATGCGCTGGGGGCCTGTGAGCGGGTCGGCGAGGCGAAGCTGATCTGGCACCGCGACTCCGAGCTCGGCGACGTCGACGCGGTCGTCGTCCCCGGCGGCTTCTCCTACGGCGACTACCTGCGGGTCGGCTCGATCGCCCGGTTCGCGCCGGCGATGGAGGCGGTGGCCGAGTTCGCGCGTGCGGGCGGTCCGGTGCTCGGCGTCTGCAACGGCTTCCAGGTGCTGTGCGAAGCGGGGATGCTCCCCGGCGCGCTGCTGCCGAACGAGAGCCTGCGGTTCATCTGCCGCCAGGTCGACATCGAGGTCGTCTCGGCCGACTCGGCTTGGACCCGCGCCTGCGAGCCAGGCGAGCGGCTGTCGATCCCGGTCAAGCACACGACCGGCCGCTTCTTCGCGCCGCCGCAGATGCTCGCCGAGATCGAGAACTCTGGGCAGGTCGTCCTCCGCTACACCGAGGGCGAGAACCCGAACGGCTCGCTGAACGACATCGCGGGCGTTCGCAACGAGGCCGGCAACGTCGTCGGCCTGATGCCTCACCCCGAGCACGCGGTCGACCCGCTGACCGGCTCGGTCGACGGCCTGCGGCTGTTCGAGTCGGCGGTGTCGGCCGCGTCGCGGCCGACAGGCGTCGCGGCCGCCTGACGCCCCTCCCCCGGTCCCTGCCATCCTGCCCGCTCCCATGCGAGTAGGTATCTGCGCCTTCTGGTTCAACCGCGGGCAGGGCGTCGTCGCCCGCCAGCTCCGCTCCGCGCTCGACGACCTCGGGCACGAGAGCTTCGTGCTCGGCCGGCCGACCAAGGAGTCGTTCCCGATGCCCCAGGACGCACGCACCGACGACGTCTGGGCGCAGTCGGGCGTGACGCCGGCGTCGAACTTCTTCATCCCGACCGAGGAGCTGCTCGGCTGGGCCGACGACAACTCCCTCGACGCCTGCTTCTTCGACCAGAACTACGAGTTCGACTCGATCCGCGCGCTCCGCGACGCCGGCGTCAAGACGATCGGCCGCTTCGTCTGGGAGCGCTTCAGCGACGAGCACGTCGCACCGACCCGCAACTCCTACTCGCTGGTCTACGCGATGACCCATGCCGAGCAGCGCCGCTACGCCGACATGGGCATCGAGGCGCCGTACGTGCAGTGGGGCGTCCACCCGGAGTACCTCGAGTACACCCCCCACCGCCCCGACGACGTCGTCGACTTCCACTACCACGCCGGCCTGCTCGGGAAGCGGAAGCCGTTCAAGGAGGTCATCAACGCGTTCTCGGAGACGACGCAGCCGGAGCTGCGGCTGATCGTCAAGGCGCAGATCGAGCGCCGGATGAACTTCCTCGCCAACGCGGTCAAGCGCGACGATCGGATTCATCTGGTCCTCGAGGACCTGCCGACCGAGGAGCACCTGCAGAAGTTCGCCGACTCCCACGTCTGCATGGCGCCGGCGCGCTGGGAGGGCCTGGGCCTGCACCTCTACGAGGCGATCGCGTTCGGCATGCCGATCGTCTGCAACGACGACGCCCCGATGAACGAGCTCGTCACCGACGGCGTCAACGGCCTGCTCGTCCCCTCCCACCCCGACGGCCTCGCCAACTCCGGCATCCCCGCCAGGACGGTGGACGTCCCGGCGCTGACCGTGGCGATCTCCCGGCTCGCCGATCCGGGCCTGCGCGCCGAGCTCTCGGCGGGCGCGCTGCAGATGCGCGAGGAGCGCAGCTGGGAGCGGGCCGTCAGCGACGTCGCGGAGCTGCTGCGCTGAGGCGCGTCGCCGCAGCCCTCGCCGCGCTCAGCGTCGCGATCGGCGGGTGCGGCGGGAGCGAGGACGAGGGGCCGGCGCCGCCGACCCTGCCCCCGATTCCGGAGGTCACGCCGGCCCCGGCGCCCCCCGAGGCCACGGCGATCCCGCGCGCCGGCGACGAGGGGACCCGCTTCGGCTACAACGACGCGCTCGAGGGCGGCTCGCCGCTGATCGGGCTGCTCCCCGGATCCGGGTCGGACACGATCCGCCTCCGGCTCAGCTGGAACCGGATCCAGCAGACGCGCGGCCCGTTCGACTGGCGTCACTACGACGGGCTCTACGGGCAGCTCCTGCGGCAGGGCGTGCGGCCGCTCTGGGTGATCGTCGAGGCGCCCTGCTGGACGGCGGCCGACCCGGCCGCCTGCAACCCGGCCGCGTCGGCCGGCGCGCCCGAGCCCGGCCCACGCCGGCGACCTCGCCGCGTTCGCCGCCGCGGTCGCCCAGCGCTACCCCGAGTCGCTGGGAATCGAGGTCGGCAACGAGGTCAACGATGCCCGCTTCTGGCCCGGCGGGCAGGACCCGGCCGGATACGCCGTGCTCCTGCGGACGACCGCCGCGGCCGTCGACCTGGTCGAACCCGAGATGCCGGTCGTCGCCAGCGGGCTCTCCCCGATCGAGCGGGCGACCGACGAGCAGGTGCCCTGGAAGACCTACCTCGACGTCGCGATCGCCGACGGCGGACTCGACGGCGTCGACGCGATCGCGTTCCATCCCTACGCCAGACTCGCCCGCGGCGACGACCCCGGCGTCGCGGTCGGGGCGCTCGTCGACGAGGTGCGCGCGTTCCTCGACGAGCGCGGCGCCGAGGACTTGCCGCTGTGGATCACCGAGGTCGGGCTCAGCACCGCCGGCGACCCGCCACTGACCGGCGAGCAGCAGGCGACGGGGCTCGTCGCGATCGTCGAGGAGCTCGAGGCGCGGGGGATCCCGGTGGTGATCGTCCACCGCCTCGTCGACGAGTCCAACCCCGCCTTTCCGCTCGAGGCCGGCTTCGGCGTCGTCGAGGCGGGTGGAGGGGCGCTGAAGCCCGCCTACTGCGCGCTCGCCGCGCTGCGCGGCGTGCCCTGCCCCTAGCCCCGCGCGAGGCCGCGCGGAGGTGGCGTTCGTGCCACCCTGTCTGCCGCCATGGGCCTCCTCTCCCGCAAGAAGGACGCGAGCGACCGGCTGCCGGTTCCCTTCATCGTCGGCGTCGGCCGCTCCGGCACGACGATGCTGCGGCTCATGCTCGACGCGCATCCGGCGCTGACGATCCCGCCGGAGACGCACTTCGTCCCCGACCTGATCGACGCGATCGAGGCCGGGGCGACGCCCGAGCAGGCCGTCGAGGTGATGACGTCGGTCCGCCAGTGGGGCGACCTGCACACCGAACCCGCGGAGGTGCTGGAGCGCTGGCGCCGGCTCGACTCCTTCGAGGCCGGCCCCGCCCTGCGCGCCTTCTACGAGATCTTCCCCGAGCGCCAGGGCAAGTCCCGCTACGGCGAGAAGACCCCCGCCTACGTCAAGAACATGCTGAAGATCGAGGGCGTGCTGCCGGAGGCGCGGTTCATCCACGTGATCCGCGACGGCCGCGACGTCGCCCTCTCCCGCTGGAAGCGGACGCTCGGCGACAAGGACCCGGCGCCGGCGTCGAAGGTCGCCGAGACGTGGGCGCGGCGGATCCGCCGCGCGCAGCGCCACGGCCGCAAGCTCGACCACTACATGGAGCTGCGCTACGAGGATCTCGTCACCGACACCGAGCCGAACCTGCGGCGGATCTGCGAATACCTCGAGCTCGACTGGGACCCCGTCGTGCTCCGCTACTACGAGCACGCCGCCGAGCGGATGGCCGAGATGGCCCGCGACCTGCCCGCGATCGAGGGCAAGCCGACCCGCCCCGGCGAGGAGCGGATGAAGGCGCACGCGATGACGCAGAAGCCGCCTGATCCCAGCGCGATGTACCGGTGGAAGGAGCGGATGAAGCCGGAGGACGTCGCCGCCTTCGACGTCGCCGCCGGCGACCTCCTCGCCGAGCTCGGCTACGAGGTTGGCACGGCCGGCGAGGCGGCCGGCACGTCCGCGTGAGCGGCGACGGCGGCGGCAAGTTCGTCGCGCTGACCGACGACCTCCACGACTACGTCGTCCGCATCGGCTCGCGCGAGGATGCCGCGCTCGCCCGGGTCCGGGCGACGACCGCCGAGCTCGGCGGCGAGGCGGTCATGCAGGTCTCGCCCGACGAGGGCGCCCTGCTGACGGTGCTCGCCAAGCTCGTCGGAGCGCGCCGCGCGATCGAGCTCGGCACGTTCACCGGGTACTCGGCGATCTGCATCGCCCGCGGCCTCGCCGAGGGCGGAACACTCGTCGCCTGCGAGCTCGACTCCGACCGCGCCGCGACTGCGCGGGGCAACTTCGCCGCGGCCGGCGTCGGTGAGCGGATCGACCTCCGCGTCGGCCCCGCGCAGGAAACGCTGGACGCGCTCGAGGGCGAGGGCGGCGAGCCGTTCGACCTCGCCTTCGTCGACGCCGACAAGACCGGCTACCCGGATTACTACGAGAGCTGCCTGCGCCTGCTCCGGCCGGGCGGCCTGATCGTCATCGACAACGTCCTGCGCGGGGGCGACGTGATCGATCCTCCGGCCGACGACGCGGGGACGCGGGCGATCGCGGCGCTCAACGAGCGGATCGCCGGCGACGAGCGCGTGGACGTCGCGATGCTCACCGTCGCCGACGGCGTCGGCCTCGCCCGCAAGCGCTGAGGACGATGCGCGTCGGGATCGTCAGCAAGTGGACCGCGAGCGGCCAGGCCGTCGTCGCGCGGCAGATCCGCTCGGCTCTCGACGAGCTCGGCCACGAGACCTTCGTGCTTGCCCGCCCGGGCTCGGGCCCGCGCGCGCAGGCGGCGGCCGAGGGTGAGCGCGACCCCGTCTGGGACCAGCCCGGGGTCACCGAGGGATCGGCCCACGAGATGCCGCTCGCCGAGTACGAGGAGTGGGCCCGCGGCAACTCCCTCGAGGCGATCCTCTTCGACGAGAACTACCAGTTCGACGAGGTCCGCTCGCTGCGCGAGAGCGGGATCCGCACCATCGGCCGCTTCGTCTGGGAGTACTTCGCCGCCGAGCACGTCGAGCCGGCGCGGGCCGCCTACGAGACGATCTACTCGCTGACGCTCGCCGAGCGCGAGCGCTACGCGGACATGGGGATCGACTCGCCGTACGTGCAGTGGGGGATACATCCGGAGCTGCTGCTCGCGACTGACGACGCTCGAGCAAGCAGCGAGCAGCGAGCAGCGAGCAGCGGCGAGGCCGTCACCTTCTACTTCCCGGGGAGCTTTCTCGGCCGGCGGAAGCCGATTCGCAAGGTGATCAAGGCATTCAAGCGCGCCGAGGGCGACCACCTGCGGCTGCTGATCAACGCGCAGGTGGCGCGCAACGACGAGATGCTGCGCGACGCCGCCGAGGCCGATCCGCGGATCGAGCTGATGCTCGAGGACGAGCGCGAGGAGGAGCACCGCCGCCGCTTCGCCTCCTGCGACGTCTGTCTCGCACCCTCGCGCTGGGAGGGCCTCGGCCTGCCGCTCTACGAGGCGACCGCGTTCGGCCTGCCGATCGTCACCAACGACAAGCCGCCGATGTCGGAGATGGTCCTCGACGGCCGCTCGGGGATCCTCGTCCCGTCCGAGCAGAACGGCGAGGCCCGCTCCGGCATCCCCGCCTGGGACCCCGACGTGGCGGCGCTGACGGCCGCGATCGAGCGGCTCGGCGACCGCGCCGAGCTCGAGCGGATGGCGGCGGGAGTCGCCGAGCTGCGCGAGCAGCGTGCCTGGCCGCGCACCGTCGCCGACCTCGAGTCGCTGCTCGGGGGCTGAGCGTGAACGTCGGCCTCGTCAGCAAGTGGTTCAACCGCGGGCAGCCGGTCGTCGGGCGTCACCTGCGCTCGGCGGTCGACGAGCTCGGGCATCGCAGCTTCGTCCTCGCCAAGCCGCGCCGCGAGAAGGGGCCGATGGCCGGGGCGCTCGAGCTGACCGGCGTCTGGGACCAGCCCGACGTGACGCCGGCGTCGCGCTTCGAGACGCCGCTCGAGGAGTACGTGGAGTGGGTCGAGGCGAATTCGATCGAGGTGGTGCTCTGCGATCAGAACTACCAGTTCGACGAGCTGCGCCGGCTGCGCGAGCGCGGCGTCCGAATCATCGGCCGCTTCGTCTGGGAGCACTTCGCCGACGAGCACGTCGCGCCGGCGCGCGAGGCGTACGACACCGTCTACTCCGTCACCCGCATCGAGCAGCAGCGCTATCGCGACTGGGGCCTCGACACCCCGCGGGTTCCCTGGGGGATCCACCCCGAGCTGCTGCGGGCCGGGGAGAAAGCTCAGGAGCGGCGCGATCGGAGCGGACGCGAAGCGGAGCATCCGATCGTTCATTTCGTCTTCCCTGGTGGCTTCCTCGGCCACCGCAAGCCCGCCGAGCCGGTCCTCGAGGCGTTCGCGAAGGTCCGCAATCCCGACGTGCGGCTGCTGGTCAAGGCGCAGGTCGAGCGCTCGCGCCTCGAGCGCCTGCAGCCGCTGGTCGACGCCGACGAGCGCGTCGAGCTGCTGCTCGCCGATGAGCCGTGGGACGAGCACCTGGCGGCGATCGCCGCCAACGACGTCTCGGTCTCTCCCTCGCGCTGGGAGGGGCTCGGGCTGCCGCTGTACGAGGCGATGGCGTTCGGGATGCCGACGATCACCAACGACGACCCGCCGATGAACGAGGTGATCGCCGACGGCGAGAACGGCCTGCTGGTCCCCTCCCACCCCGACGGCGAGGCACGCTCGGGCATCCCCGCCAGGCGCCCCGACACCGACGCGCTCGCGGCGGCGATCGAGCGACTCGGCAACCGCGAGACCTTGGCGGAGCTGCGGGAGGGCACGATCGCCTGCCGCGAGCGCTTCCGCTGGGAGCGAACCGTCGCGGCGCTCGGCGAGCTGCTCGAAGGGTGACGACCCGGCTCGCGGCGGCGGCGCGGGCAGTATCGTCGCCTCCGCGATGAGGGGCGGATGGAGGAGCCTTGCGGCGATCGCCGCCGTGGTCGCGGGCATCCTCGCCATGGCGTCGCCGGCGTCCGCGGCGCCGCAGCAGAACCGCCACTCGCTGGTCCACGGCTGCTACTCGCTTCAGCCCGCCTCCGGCGGCTTCGTGCAGAAGTCGGCGGGCGGCTACGACACGCGAGGCACCGCGCCGCCGCGCTCGGAGGCGTTCCGGATGCAGGCGACCGACCTCGGCCGCTACCTGCTCTTCGGCCGCGACCGCGACTTCCTCGCCGTCGCCGGGGGAGCAATCGCGCCCGCCGCCGACCCGAGCCCGGACGCCGAGTGGGACGTCGTCCCGGTGAAGGGCAGCGCCTACAGGCTCGTCAGCCTCTCCACGGGCCGGCCACTCACGCGCGCCGCCGACGGGCGGATCGTCCTCGGCGAGGCCGGCAAGGCGGACCGCTCGACGCGGTTCGGCTTCGCATCGGCCGGCGGCTGCGCCGTCTACCCCGAGGTCGAGCTGAACGCGAAGGGCACGCCGGCCCGCGGCGACACCCCCTTCGAGCAGACGGTCGGCCTCGCCGACATGCACAACCACGTCAGCGCGTTCGAGTTCCTCGGCGGCCGCGCGCACTGCGGCAAGCCCTGGGACGCCTACGGCGCGCCCCACGCGCTCGTCGACTGCCCCGACCACTACCCCGACGGCCGCGGCGCGATCCTCGAGAACCTCTTCTACGGCGACCCCGGCCGCACCCACGACCCGGTCGGCTGGCCGACGTTCAAGAGCTGGCCCGCCTATGACTCGCTGACCCACGAGCAGACCTACTACCGCTGGCTCGAGCGCGCCTGGCTCGGCGGCGAGCGGCTGATGGTCAACAACCTCGTCGAGAACGGCGTCCTCTGCCGGACGTACCCGCTGAAGAAGAACTCGTGCAACGAGATGGACGCCGTCCACCTGCAGGCACGGCGGATGCACGAGCTCCAGGACTACATCGACGCCCAGGCCGGCGGGCCCGGCAAGGGGTTCTTCCGGATCGTCACCAACCCGTTCCAGGCCCGGCGGGTGATCAACCGGGGCAAGCTCGCGGTCGTCCTCGGGATCGAGGAGTCGGAGCTCTTCGGCTGCATCGAGCGGATGGACGTGCCGCAGTGCAGCTTCGCCGACGTCAAGCGCGGCATGGCTGAGGTCCAGAAGCTCGGCGTCAGCTCGCTCTACCCGATCCACAAGTTCGACAACGCCTTCGGCGGCACCCGCTTCGACGGCGGCGCGGTCGGGCCGGTCATCAACAGCGGGCAGTTCACGCTCAGCGGCCACTTCTGGAGCGCCGAGACCTGCACCGGCGACCGGGCCGACAACACGATCGAGGGGCCGACCGCGCCGCTGACGCTCTCGGAGCGCGCCGACGCGGTCTCGGGCTCCGAGGACGCCGACGTGATCGACGCCGGCCTCGCGCAGTACCTCCGCGCCGCTCCCAGCCCGCCCGTCTATCCCCCGGCCCCGCACTGCAACACCCGCGGGCTGACCCCGCTCGGGCACAAGCTGATCGACCTGATGATCGACGAGCACATGCTGATCGAGGTCGACCACATGAGCGTCAAGGCGCGCGACGAGGTGATGCGGATCGTCCGCAAGCGCGGCTACTCGGGAGTCCTCTCCGGCCACGAGTGGAGCGACGAGCACTCCTACCGCGAGATCCTCCACGCCGGCGGCATGGTCGGCGGCCGCGCCGACGACGTCGAGGGCTTCGTCGAGGACTTCGAGAAGTACGCCAAGCAGCGCTCGCCGAAGTACTTCTTCGGCTGGGGCTACGGGCCCGACGCCAACGGCCTCGGCAATCTGCCGTCCCCCAGCGAGGACGGCAACCCCGTCACCTACCCGTTCAAGGGCATCGTCGGCGACGTCACCTTCCAACGGCAGCGGAGCGGCGAGCGCGTCTTCGACGTCAACACCGACGGCACCGCCCACTACGGCCTGCTGCCCGACTGGTGGCAGGACCTCCGCCTCGCGGCCGGCGACGACGGTCTGACCCAGGCGCTCCGCAACGGCTCGGAGGCCTACCTCCAGACCTGGGAGCGCGCCTACGGCGTGCCGGCTGAGAGGTGCCGGCCGAAGCGGGGGCACTTCACCCATCGCGGCCTCGGGGAGCTGCGGCTGGGCGCGAAGCCGTTCGGGATGCTGAGGAAGGTGGGCCAGCCGAAGGTGCGGCGGAACGACGTCTACAAGTACTGCGTCAAGGGCGGGGGACAGAGGGCGTTCGTCGGCGTCGCGTTCCTCCCCCGTGCCGAGGTCATAGTCGCCAGGGGCGGGCGCTTCAGCGCCGCCAACATCGCCGTCGGCGACCCGCGGCGCGCGCTTCGCGGCACCGCCCGCCATGTGGGCGGCCCGCTCTGGTTCGAGCGGCGGAAGAGGAAGGCCGATCGTTTCTACTGGCTGGTCAGGAAGGGCCGCGTCACTGCCGTCGGACTGGTCGCGGAGACTGCGTTCGCCGGCGACCGCTCGGCGCGCACCCTCCCGCTTCCCTAGCCGGCCGGCCTCTTCCAAGACCGCAACATTTCTCGGCTCCGAGCCGAGAAATCATGCACTCCCGGCGGCGGGTCCCCGACCTCCCCTCGGTGACAGCCGCCCGGGTAGCCGCATTGCGGCCCCCTCCCCCCGGCCCCTACAATCCCGCGTCGCCCGCGGGTGCCGTGCCCACGCCGCGCGGCCCAGTGTCCCGCCGCCCGTCCCGCGCCGGGTCACAGTCCCGCATATGCCGCTTCCGAGCCCAAAGAGAATCTGGCAGGAGTCCAGCAACCGTCGCGCCGCCGATGCCGAAGACCGGATGCCCGCGCCGTTCGTCGTCGGCGTGAACCGGTCCGGCACGACGCTACTGCGGATGATGCTCGACGCTCATCCGGAGCTGACGATCCCGCCGGAGACGCACTTCGTCCCGGATCTGATCGAGGCCGCCCGCGACGGCGGCTCGCCGTCGCCGGAGCGCCTGCTCGCGACGATCACCTCCCAGCGCGAGTGGGGCGACTTCGGGCTCACCGAGGAGGAGCTGCTGGAGCGCTTCCGCAGCTTCGAGCCGCTGACGGCCGGCGACGCGCTGCGGTCGTTCTACGAGGCGTACGCCGCCAAGCAGGGCAAGCCGCGGTGGGGCGAGAAGACCCCGATCTACGTCAAGAGCATGCGCGCGATCGAGTCGGCGCTGCCCGAGGCCCGTTTCGTCCACGTGATCCGCGACGGCCGCGACGTCGCGCTCTCGATCCGCGACCGGGCGACGAAGGAGCATCCGATCGACCGGATCGCTCACCGCTGGGTGCGCCGGATCACGCGCGCTCGCCAGCAGGCCAAGCGCCTCCGCCACTACAAGGAGGTCCGCTACGAGGCGCTGATCCTCGACACCGAGCCGACGCTGCGCGAGGTGCTCGAGTTCTACGAGCTCCCGTGGAGCGACGACGTCCTCGACTACCACGAGCGCTCGGCGCAGCGGCTCGAGGAGATGAAGCGCGCGCTGCCCGACCAGGGCAAGCGGACCGAGCTCTCCGTCGAGCGGCGGATGATGACCCACGCCCGGACGACGCAGAAGCCCGATCCGCGGCGGGTCAGCCGCTGGCGCGAGAGCATGGACCGTGCCGAGCGCGAGGAGTTCGAGTCGATCGCCGGGCCGCTGCTCGAGGAGCTCGGCTACGTCACCGGCGACGGCCCCGGCACCGAGCCGCGTCCGCCGGAAGGGGACGGGCCTGAGGCCGAGGCGCCGGAGGCGCGGACCTCGTGAAGATCAAGACTCCCTTCTCCCGCTCGCGCAAGCTTGCCGGCCCGCCGGCGCCGTTCATCGTCGGCGTCACCCGGTCGGGGACGACGCTGCTGCGGCTGATGCTCGACGCGCACCCGGAGCTGGCGATCCCGCCGGAGACGCACTTCGTCCCGTCGCTGATCAAGGCGACGCGCAAGCGCGGGGTCACCTGCGAGGAGGCCCACGCGATCGTCACCGGCCACCGCCAGTGGGGCGACTTCAACCTCGACTCGTCGGAGCTCCTGAAGCGCTACTGCGCGCTCGACCGGATCGACCCCGAGACGACGATCCGCGCCTTCTTCGAGCTCTACGCCGAGCGCGAGGGCAAGCCGCGCTGGGGCGACAAGACGCCGAACTACGTCAAGCGGATGCAGCAGATCCAGCGCTGGATCCCGGAGGCGCGCTTCATCCACATGATTCGCGACGGCCGCGACGCGGCGCTCTCGCGCTTCAAGCGCGTGCTCAAGGACCCGCCGCCGATGGAGATCGTCGCCGAGCGCTGGGTGCGGAAGATCAGCGAGGCGCGGGACGCGAGCGCCGACCTTCCCTACCTCGAGGTGCAGTACGAGGAGCTCGTCCGCGACACCGAGACGCAGCTGCGGCGGGTCGCGGAGTTCATCGAGCTCCCCTGGGACGACTCGATGCTTCGCTACTACGAGCGTGCCGAGGAGCGGCTGGCCGAGATGCACCGCGACCTTCCCGGCGAGGGCGACAAGCCCCTGCGTCCCGCCGATCACCGCAAGGAGGCGCACGTCCTCACCTCAAAGCCGCCGGACCCGAGCCGGCTCGCGCGCTGGAAGGAGGAGATGGACCCGGCGGACATCGCCGCTTTCGAGGGCGTCGCCGCGCCGCTCCTCAACGAGCTCGGCTACGAGGTGCTGGGCGAGTCCGGGACGGCTCGAGAGGGGATCACCAAGTGACCCCCTTCGGGTTCGGCAAGAAGGCCGATCCTGCCGACAAGCCCTCGCGCGACCCGGCCGAACCGGACGCGAAGCGGAGCATTCGGCCGGAGTCATTTCGGCCCGCCCCGTTCGTCGTCGGGCTCACGCGCTCGGGGACGACGCTGCTGCGGATGATGCTCGACGCCCACCGCGACCTCGCGATCCCGCCCGAGACGCACTTCGTCCCCGACGTCATCAAGACCGCTCGCGACGGCTCGATCTACGAGATCCTCGCCGCGTTCACCGACAACCGCACCTGGGGCGACTTCGGCATCACCGACGACGAGATGCGCCTGCGGCTCGAGCGGGCCGACGCCGGGGCCGATCCCGCCGCGGCCGTACGCGCCTTCTTCACCCTCTACGCCGAGCGTCAGGGCAAGCCGCGCTGGGGCGACAAGACGCCTGCCTACATGCTCTCGATCCAGCGGATCGGCCGGACGCTGCCCGAGTCCCGGTTCATCCACCTGATCCGCGACGGCCGCGACGTCGCCCTTTCGCAGGCCGCGCGCGCGATCAAGGAGCAGCCGCCGCCGCCCGAGCAGGCGGCGCGCTGGGTGAAGCGGATCCGCAAGTCGCGCGACCAGGCGGCATCGCTGAAGGGGCCGCGCTACGTCGAGGCTCGCTACGAGGACCTCGTCCGCGACCCGGAGACGACGCTGCGGCGGATCTGCGAGTTCGTCGAGCTACCTTGGGACCCGGGCATGCTCACCTACCACGAGCGCGCCGCCGAGCGGCTGTCCGAGATGGCCGGCTCGCTGCGCGCCGAGGGAAGCCACGCCGAGCAGGAGGCGGGCTACCGGATCGCCAACCACGCGCCGACGACGAAGCCGCCGGACCCGAGCAAGCTCGACAAGTGGCGGCGGGAGATGAGCGAGGACGACCTGCGCGCGTACGAGAGCGTGGCTGGGGAGATGCTGGCTGAGCTGGGGTACGAGGTGGCGACGCAGTGAGGGTCGGCATCGTCACCAAATGGTTCAATCGCGGGCAGGCGTTCGTCAGCCGCTACGTCCGCGACGCGCTCGACGAGGTCGGGCACGAGACCTTCATCCTCGCCCGGCCGACCCGCGACAAGGGACCGATGGCCGCGCACGTCGACCGCACCGGCGTCTGGGACCAGCCCGGGGTCACCGAGGCGTCGGACTGGGAGGTTCCCTACGAGGAGTACGAGCGCTGGATCGCCGACAACGGGATCGAGGTCGTGCACTGGGACAACTGCTACCAGCACGACGAGATCGCGCGGCTGCGGCAGTCCGGGGTGAAGACCGTCGGCCGGTTCGTCTGGGAGATGTTCTCGCCCGAGGACGCCGAGCCGGCGAAGCGCGCCTACGACATCCTCTACTCGATGACCCGCTGCGAGCAGGAGCGCTACGCGAGCTTCGGGATCGAGAGCCCCTACGTCCAGTGGGGGCTGCACCCTGAGCTGCTCGACGCGGCCGCGAAGGCCAAGGCCGGGGCCGGCCACGACGACGATCTCGTGCGCTTCTACTTCCCCGGGGCGCTGCTCGGCCCGCGCAAGCCCCACAAGGAGGTCATCGAGGCCTTCCGCGCCGCGAGGGGCGAGAACCTGCGGCTGGTCTTCAAGGCGCAGCTCGAGCGGCGCATGAACTACCTCGAGAAGGCCGCCGCCGAGGACCCGCGGATCGAGCTGGTCATCGACGACATGCCGACCGACGAGCACCTGCGCCTCTTCGCCAACTGCGACGTCTGCCTCGGCCCGAGCCGCTGGGAGGGCCTGGGCCTGTTCCTCTACGAGGCGGTCGCCTTCGAGCTTCCCCAGATCACCAACGACAGCCCGCCGATGAACGAGGTCGTCAAGGACGGCGTCAACGGGATCCTGATCGGGGACCATCACGACGACGACGCCCCCTCGGGGATCCCGTCGATGCGACCCGACGTCGAGGAGATGACCGCGGCGATCGAGCGCCTCGCCGACCCGGGCATCCGCGCCGAGCTCGCCGACGGCGCTCGCCGCACGCGGGGCGAGCTGTCGTGGGAGCGGACGGTCGCCGACTACGCGTCGCTGATCGAGAGGGCGGCGGCGTGAAGCTCCGGCGGGAGCTGCTGCGGACGATCCACGGCTGGAACGACCGCCGCCGAGCCGTCAGGCGCGCCCGCAGCGCGCCGCCTCCCGCGCCCTTCGTAGTCGGCGCGACGCGCTCGGGCACGACGCTGCTGCGGCTCATGCTCGACGCCCACCCGCAGCTCGCGATCCCGTCGGAGACCCACTTCATCCCCGAGCTGGTCGCCGCGCGCGACAAGCACGGCGCAACACCCGAGCAGATGCTCGAGCTGCTCACCTCCCACCGGCGCTGGGGCGACTTCGGGATCGACGCCGAGGCGCTCGCCGCGCGCTGGGCGACACTCGACCCGCTCACGGGCCCGGATGCCGTGCGCGCGTTCTTCCGCCTCTACGCCGAGAAGATCGACAAGCCCGAGGCGCACTGGGGCGACAAGACCCCCGGCTACGTCAAGAACATGCGGGAGATCCAGACCTACCTTCCCGAGGCCCGGTTCATCCACCTGATCCGCGACGGGCGCGACGTCGCGCTGTCGGTGCTGAAGCAGGACTGGGGGCCGCAGTCGATCGAGGCTGCGGCCGAGAAGTGGCGCAGCCGCGTCCTCCGCGGGCGAGCGCAGCGGCCGTACCTCGGCTTCTACATCGAGGTCAAGTTCGAGGACCTCGTCCTCCACACCGAGCGCGAGCTGCGGCGGATCTGCGAGTTCGTCGAGCTCGACTTCGACCCGGCGATGCTCGGCTACCACGAGACCGCCGAGCAGCGGCTCCGGGAGAAGGCGCGGGCCCTCCCCCGCGCCCACGGCGAGGCCCAGTCGGCGGAGAAGCGACTGGCGAGCCACGCGAAGACGTTCGAGCCGCCGAACCCGGACCTGATCGGCACCTGGAGGACGAAGATGCCGGAGGCCGACCGCGCGTCGTACGAGGCGCTCGCCGGCGACCTGCTCGCCGAGCTCGGCTACGCGGTCGAGCACCAGCCCGACCCCGAGGAGCTTCGCGCGCCTCGGCGCGGCCCCCGCCTCCCCCGCCCCGCACGGCGCGCCGTCGCGGTCGCCATGCAGGTGACCGGCCGTGCCGAGCCGGCGACCGAGGAGCGTCCGCCGGCGCCGTTCCTGATCGGCGCCTCGCGCTCGGGGACGACGCTGCTGCGGGCGATGCTCGACGCCCATCCCGACCTGCGGATGCTGAGCGAGACCGGCTTCGCGCCGAAGCTCGCGGAGATGATCCGCTCCGAGCCGACGACCGTCGAGCGGATCGTCCGGGCGATGGTCGCGGCCGGGCCGCTGGAGGCGCACGGCCTGAGCGAGGACGAGATGCGCCGGCGCCTCGAGGGGCTCGAGGAGCTGAAGGCGGCGCCCGTCCTGCGCTGCTTCTACGCCGCCGCCGCCGAAGCCGCCGGCAAGCCGCGCTGGGGCGACGAGACCCCCGCCTACCTGAAGCGCGAGCGGCGCCTCCAGCGCGCGCTCAGCGAGGCCCGCTTCATCCACGTGATCCGCGACGGCCGTGACACGCTCGCCGCCAAGCCCGGCGAGATCGACGTCGGCGCCGCCCTCGCAACCGGCCAGCGCTGGAGCCGGAAGATCCGCTCCGGGCGCGACCAGGAGCACCTCATGGAGCACTACGCGGAGATCCGCTACGAGGACCTCGTCGCCGAGCCCGAGAAGACCCTGCGCCGGGTCTGCGAGATCATCGACCTCCCCTTCGACGAGGCGATGCTCGAGCCGCCCGAGCGCGACGCGATCGTCGCCGAGCTCGGCCCGGTCGGCGGCTGGCGGGAGCGCCTCGCCCCCGACCAGCTCGCCGCCTTCGAGGATGCGGCCGGCGAGATGCTGGACCTGCTCGGCTACCGGCAGCCGGCCGCCGCTCCGGCGGGCTAGGCCCCCCGAGGAGTCAGCTTCACGCGCGGATAGGGCGGCGGGGTTCCTCCCCGCCGCGGGTACCCAGGGGTACCCGCGGCCCAGCTCGCACCCCTCAGGGACGGCGGCAGCTGGTCGTCTACCGGTTCTTCTTCAAGCCCGGTGTGCACGGCTGGCCCGAGGGAGGCTGCCCCGGCTGCTCGATGGTCGGCGACCAGGTCGCCCACCCCACCCACCTGAACGCGCGCGACACGACGCTCGTCTTCATCTCGCGCGCGGATGGGTGATGATGCATCTGCGCAGCCGGCGACGGTCGAGGAGGTCAGCGTGAGGACGACACTGCGGATGAAGCGCACCTACCGCGCGCCGGCCGAGCGCGTCTTCGAGGCCTGGGCTGAGGCCTAGGCAGGCGAGCCCATGAGCGACGCGACCTTCACCGTCCTGCCGCGGGCCGGCACGCGCCCGGGACCCTCCCCGCAGTGGCAGGCGGCGGCGCGCAAGGCGAAGCTGCTCTCGTGGATCAGCCTCGTCTGGATGGGACTCGAGGGCGGGATCGCCATCTTCGCCGGCGTCATCGCCGGGTCCGTGGCGCTGATCGGGTTCGGCCTCGACTCCTTCATCGAGGGCGTCGCCAGCGTCGTCATCATCTGGCGCTTCACCGGCTCCCGCATCCACTCGGAGGCGGCGGAGGAGCGCGCGCAGAAGCTGGTCGCGATCCAGTTCTTCATCCTCGCGCCATACGTCGCCTACGAGGCGATCGCCCACCTCGCCGGCGCCGAGGACGTCGAGGTCAGCATCCTCGGCATGGCGCTCACGGCCTCGAGCCTGATCGGCATGCCGCTCCTGGGGCGCGCGAAGCAGCGCGCGGCCCGCGAGCTCGGCTCCCAGGCCACTCACGGTGAGGGGACGCAGAACATGCTCTGCGCCTATCTGGCCGGCGCCGTCTTCCTCGGCCTTGTCGGCAACGCCCTTCTCGGTGCCTGGTGGCTCGACCCGATCGCGGCGCTCGTCATCGCCGGCGTCGCGATCCGCGAGGGCCTCGAGACATGGCGCGGCGAGGGCTGCTGCGCGGCGGGCCCCGATCTCGACCCGGCCAGCGCCACGAGGTGCGAGGACGACTGCTGCGCGTGAGGCGCCGCTACTCCTCCTCGGCGGCCCGGCGCTCGCTCTCGGCCCGCTCGGCCAGCTTCGCCTTGAGGTAGGCGGCCTTGTCGGCGCGGCGCTCGTGCGTCGCCGTGCCCGGCTCGGTCGGCTCGTCCTCGGCCAGCCGGCGTTCGTGGCTCTCGCGCTCGGCCTGCTGGATTCGCAACTCCTGGGTCTTGCTCATCTCCTCGTCCATGGGGCCAATGATGCCGAGCCGGGGTGCCGCGGCGCGGCGTAGTTGAATGGGCCGGGAATGAGCGCCCCCGCCGCCCAGCCCAAGCACCGCGAGCTCGGGCTCACCGATCGCGAGTACGAGCTGATCGTCGCCGGGCTCGAGCGGGAGCCGAACGACGTCGAGCTGGCGATGTTCTCGCTGCTCTGGTCCGAGCACTGCGCCTACAAGCACTCGAAGAAGCAGCTGCGGAAGCTGCCGACCGAGGGCCCGCGGGTGGTCATGGGCCCGGGCGAGAACGCGGGCGCCGTCGACATCGGCTCGGGCTGGTCGGTCGCCTTCAAGGTCGAGTCGCACAATCACCCGAGCGCGGTCGAGCCGTTCCAGGGCGCCGCTACCGGGGTCGGCGGGATCCTCCGTGACGTCTTCGCGCTCGGCGCCCGGCCGATCGCGGTCCTCGACTCGCTGCGCTTCGGCGAGCTCGACTCCCCGCGCTCGCGCTACCTGTTCGACCGCGTCGTCGCCGGGATCGGCCACTACGGCAACTCGATCGGCGTGCCGACCGTCGGCGGCGAGGTGTACTTCGAGGCTCCCTACGAGCAGAACTGCCTCGTCAACGCGATGTGCGTCGGCCTCGCGAAGACCGACCGCATGGTCCGCGCCGCGGCGGCGGGCGTCGGCAACGTGATCGTGCTGATGGGGGCGACGACCGGACGCGACGGGATCGGCGGCGCCTCGGTGCTCGCCTCGGCCGAGCTCGAGGACAGCGAGGACAAGCGCCCGACCGTGCAGATCGGCGATCCCTTCGAGGAGAAGAAGGTCATGGAGTGCTGCCTCGAGCTCCTCGATCGCGACCTGCTCGTCTCGCTCCAGGACCTCGGTGCCGCGGGGCTGACCAGCTCGGCGAGCGAGATGGCGTCGGCGGGCGGGGTCGGCATCGACCTCGACGTCTCGCGGGTGCCGCTCCGCAACCCCGACCTCGAGCCCTTCGAGATCATGGTCTCGGAGTCGCAGGAGCGGATGCTCGCCGTCGTCGAGCCGAACAAGCTCGAGGAGGTGCTCGGCCTCTGCGCGAAGTGGGAGACCGGCGGGACCGCGATCGGCGAGGTGACCGGCGGGGAGGCGATCCGGGTCTTCGACGGCGACGAGCTGGTCGGCGAGATGCCGGTGAAGCTGCTCGTCGACGACTGCCCGCTCTACGACCTCGAGCCCGACGAGCCCGACGAGTGGATCTACGGGAACCACCGCACGCTCACCGCCCCGACCCCGCCCGCGACCGGCCTCGGGACCGCCGGCGCGCTCGCCGGCGCCGAGTCCGAGCCGCCGGCGGGGGAGGTCCTGCTGGCGCTGCTCGCCGCGCCGACGATCGCGTCGAAGCGGTGGGCCTTCGAGCAGTACGACCCGATCGTCCAGTCGCGAACCGTCCACCGCCCCGAGGAGGCCGACGCCGCCGTGCTCCAGATCGAGCAGACGGGCACCGCGATCGCGGTGTCGATCGACGGCAACGGGCGACGGGTCGCCTGCGACCCGTTCGCGGGCACGATCGAGGCGGCGCTGGAGTGCGCGCAGAACCTCGCCTGCGCCGGGGCCGAGCCGCTCGGCGTCACCAACTGCCTCAACTTCGGCAACCCCGAGAAGCCGACGATCGCCTGGCAGCTCCAGCGCTCGGTCGAGGGTCTGGCGGCGGCGTGCGAGGCGCTCGGCCTGCCGGTCGTCGGCGGCAACGTCTCCCTCTACAACGAGACCGACGCCGGCCCGATCTACCCGACGCCGGTGATCGGCATGGTCGGCGAGCTGCCCGATCCATCGCAGACGGCGGGCGTCGCGCTCAGCGCGGGCGACGCGATCGCGCTCGCCGGCCCGCTGGTGCCGTCGCTGCTCGGATCGGAGCTTGCCAAGCAGCGCGGGCAGCTCGGCTCCGGGCTCGGCCAGTTCGACGTCGAGGCGGTGGCGGCGGCGATCGAGAACGTCCGCGCAGCCGTGCGGGCCGGCCGCCTGCGGGTCGCCCACGACGTCAGCGACGGCGGCTTGGCCTGCGCGCTGGCGGAGTGCGCGATCGCCGGCGGGGTCGGGCTCCGCGCCGACCTCGGGCCGCTGCTGGAGGAGCGCGGGAACGATCCCGAGGACTGGATGTTCGGCGAGGGGCCGGGCGGCTTCGTCGTCGGCGGCGACCGCGACGAGCTCGAGCGGATGGCCGCCGAGGGCATGGCGATCGTGATCGGCGAGGCCGGCGGCGAGGAGATCGAGCTGACCGCGGGCGACGAGGGGCTGCGCGTCGCCCTGGCCGACGCCGCCGGCGCCTGGAACTCGCTCGGCGAGCGGCTCTCCGCCTGATCGCGGAGGTTCCGGAGTCGCCGCGGCGGGCGGCGGGCGATGGTCCAGTCCCGGCTTGCGCCGCTGCTAGCCTTCGGTTGCAGGCCCAGCCTGCCTCCCGGTAGCAGTCCACTCCGATCCGGAAGGTCCCTTCTCTCCATTGTCCGAGCGGCTTCTCGACCGCGACGGTCCGCGCGATGAGTGCGGCGTCTTCGGCGTCTATGCGCCGGGCCACGACGTGGCCCGGCTGACGTACTTCGGCCTCTACGCGCTTCAGCACCGCGGCCAGGAGTCGGCGGGCATCGCGACGTGCGAGGGCGGGATGCTGATGACGCTGCGCGACCTCGGGCTCGTTTCCCAGGTCTTCGACGAGGAGAAGCTCCAGGGTCTCGCCGGCTCGATGGCGATCGGTCACGTCCGCTACTCGACGACCGGCGGGGGCGCCTGGGAGAACACGCAACCGGTCTGGCGCGACGATGGCCGCGAGGTCGCGCTCGCCCACAACGGCAACCTGACGAATGCCGTCGAGCTGTTCGCCGAGCTGCGCGAGCGGGGCATCGCGTTCCGCGGCACGTCGGACTCGGAGATCATCGCGGCGCTGCTGTCCTCCTCGCCCGAGGCGCGGATCGAGGATGCGGTCGAGGCGACGATGCCGAAGCTCCAGGGCGCGTACTCGACCGTCGTCATGACCAAGGACGGCGTCGTCGCCTTCCGCGATCCCAACGGCGTCCGCCCGCTCTCGCTCGGCCGGCTCGGCGACGACTTCCTCGTCGCCTCCGAGAGCTGCGCGTTCGACATCGTCGGCGCCAAGCTGGTGCGCGAGGTGCAGCCGGGCGAGATGATCTCGCTCAGCGAGCGCGGGCTCGAGGTGCGCCAGGCGGTGCGCTCGATGCGGAAGTCGCACTGCGTCTTCGAGCACATCTACTTCTCCCGCCCCGACTCGCGGCTCGAGGGCAGGGTGCTCCAGCAGGTGCGCGGCCGGATGGGCGAGATCCTCTGGCGCGAGGCGCCGGTCGAGGCCGACCTCGTGATCTCGGTGCCCGACTCCGGCAACCCGGCGGCCGCCGGCTTCTCGCGGGCGTCGGGGATCCCGAAGGACGACGGGCTGATCAAGAACCGCTACGTCGCCCGCACGTTCATCCAGCCCGGGCAGGAGCTGCGCAAGCACGGCCTGAAGATGAAGTTCAACCCGCTGCCGGAGATCATCGAGGGCAAGCGCGTCGTGGTCGTCGACGACTCGATCGTCCGCGGCAACACGACGCGGCAGATCGTCGGGATGCTCCGCGACGCCGGCGCGGCGGAGGTGCACCTGCGGATCTCGGCGCCGCCGATCCGATTCCCCTGCCACTACGGCGTCGACATGTCGACGCGCGAGGAGATGGTCGCCCACGAGCGCACCGTCGACGAGATCTGCGAGCACCTCGGCGCCGACTCGCTCGCCTACGTCTCGCTGGACGGGGTCTACGAGGCGATCGGGACCCCGGCGGAGGACCACTGCGACGCCTGCTTCACCGGCCGCTACCCGCTCGGCGAGGTCAACGGCGGCGGCAAGTACGCGCTCGAGCAGCTCGCGACGGTCGCGGCGACCGCTCGCTAGCTCGATGACCGACGTGACCGCGGGCCCCTCCGGCGGCGCGCCGCTCCGGATCGCCGTCCTCGCCTCCGGCAACGGCACAAACCTGCAGGCGATCCTCGACGCGCTGCACGGACGCGGTGCCGTCGAGGTCGTGGCGGTCGCCTCCGACAAGCCGGGGGCGCGGGCGCTCGAGCGCGCGCGGGCGGCGTCCGTCCCGACGGGGGTGTTCGAGCGCGGCGACCACGCCGATCGCGAGGCGCGCGACGCGGCGATGGCCGACTGGCTCGAGGAGCGGGACGTCGGGCTGGTCGTGCTCGCCGGCTACATGCAGCTGCTCTCGGGATCGTTCATCCGCCGCTTCCGCAACCGGATCGTCAACGTGCACCCGGCGCTGCTGCCGTCGTTTCCCGGGCTCGACGCGGTCGAGCAGGCGGTTGCGCACGGCGTCCGGGTGACGGGGGTGACGGTGCACTTCGTCGACGAGGGCGTCGACACCGGCCCGATCCTGCTCCAGGAGCCGGTCGAGCTGACATACACTCGCCCCGTGGAGGAAGTGCTCGAGCAGATCCATGCCGTCGAGCATCGCCTGCTGCCCCGCGCCATCGAGCTGATCGCCTCCGGGTCGGTCCGGATCGATGAGCAGAATCCTCGCCTCGTGAGGATCGAGCAATGACGAGCGACGGCGCCGGATCGGTCGCGGCGAACCCCGCCCTCGACGGCGAGGCGCAGCCCGTCCGGGTTCGCCGGGCGCTGCTCTCGGTGTTCGACAAGGGCGGGCTGGTCGACTTCGCGAAGGGGCTGGAGGCGCTCGGCGTCGAGATCGTCTCGACCGGCGGGACGGCTGCGGCGCTGCGCGAGGGCGGCGTCGAAGTGCGGATGGTCGAGGACCTGACGGGCTCGCCGGAGATCCTCGGCGGGCGGGTGAAGACGCTGCACCCCAAGCTCCACGCGGGGCTGCTGGCGGTGCGCGAGGACCCCGAGCACGCCGACGCGCTGGAGCGGGACGAGATCGAGACGATCGACCTCGTCGTCGCGAACCTCTATCCCTTCGAGCGCACCGTCTCCCGGATCGGGGTGGGCGACGCCGAGGTGATCGAGAACATCGACATCGGCGGGCCGACGATGATCCGCGCCGCCGCGAAGAACCACCGCTACGTCGGCGTGCTGGTCCGGCCGGAGAGCTACGACGCGGTGCTGGCGGAGCTCGAGGAGGGCGACGGGGAGCTGTCGGCGGGGACGCGCCATTGGCTCGCGAACGAGGCGTTCGCCTACACCGCGCGCTACGACGCGGCGATCTCGCGCTGGTTCGGCGAGCGGTACGAGGACTTCCCGACGCACATGACGCTGTCGACGGAGAAGTTCATGGATCTCTCCTATGGCGAGAACCCGTTCCAGCGGGCGGCGCTCTACACCGAGGTCGGCGCCCGCTCCCACATCCTCAGCCGGGTCGCCAAGCACCACGGCAAGGACCTGAGCTTCAACAACGTGCTCGACCTCGACTCGGCGCGGAACCTGCTCGGCGACCTCGACGGTCCCGCCTGCGTGATCGTCAAGCACAACAACCCCTGTGGCGTCGCCGAGGGGATGAGCGCGCTCGACGCCTACGAGAAGGCGCTCGCGTGCGACCCGATGTCGGCCTACGGCGGGGTCATCGCGCTCAACGAGCCGATCGACGAGGCGCTCGCCGAGCGGCTGCACGAGAACTTCGTCGAGGTGCTGATCGCGCCCGGCTACGAGGGCCGGGCGATGGAGATCCTCCAGCAGAAGCAGGCGATCCGGATCCTCGAGGACACCGAGCAGCGCCGGCCGCCCGTCCAGATGGACGTCAAGCGGGTCCACGGCGGGCTGCTCGTCCAGGAGGGCGACTCGGTCCGCCACGACCGCGACGGGATGACGATCGAGACCGGCGATGAGCCGACCGAGGCGGAGTGGTGCGACATCGACTTCGCCTGGAAGGTCTGCAGGCACGTGCGCTCGAACGCGATCGTGCTCGCCAAGGATCGCGCGACCGTGGGCATCGGTGCCGGGCAGATGAGCCGGGTCGACTCGACGCGGCTGGCGATCGATAAGTGCCGGGGCGCGTTCGGCGATGACGGCGACGCCAGGCTCGAGGGCTGCGTGGTCGCCTCAGACGCGTTCTTCCCGTTCGCCGACGGCCCGCAGGCGGCGATCGACGCCGGCGCGAAGACGGTCGTGCAGCCGGGAGGGTCGAAGCGGGACAACGAGGTCGTCGCCGCCTGCCGGGAAGCCGGGGTCACGATGGTGTTCACCGGCCGCCGCCACTTCCGCCACTAGGGCGGGCTTCCGCGATGGCCGGTCCGCCCGAGATCCACGTCCGGGTGCCGCGCGTCTTCTGCGGGCCCGGCGGCGAGCACGGCAACCCGCTCGGGGTGGTGCTGGACGGCTCGTCGGTCCCGGGCGACGACCGGCAGGCGCTGGCGCGCCACCTGGGCTACGCCGAGACGGTCTTCGTCGACGACCCCCAGCGCGGGCGGATCCAGATCAACACGCCGGAGCTCGAGCTGCCCTTCGCCGGCCACCCATCGGTGGGGACGGCGTGGCTGCTCGCCCGCGAGGGATTCGAGGTGGACGTGCTGCGCCCGCCCGCGGGCGAGGTGCCGGTGCGCCGCGACGGCGACCTCACCTGGGTGGCGGCGCGGCCGGAGTGGTGCCCGCCGTGGACGATCGAGCGGCTCGACTCGCCCGCGGACGTCGACGCGGCGCCCACGCGCTCGCGAGGCGAGCTCTACATCTGGGCGTGGATCGACGAGGACGCAGGCTTGATCCGCGCGCGCTGCTTCGTCCCCGAGGCGGGGATCGACGAGGACGAGGCGACCGGCTCAGCGGCGCTGCCCCTCAGCGCCCAGCTCGGCCGACCGATCGAGGTCCGGCAGGGCAAGGGCTCGGTGATCCACGCCCGCCCGGTCGATGGCGGGATGGTCGAGATCGGCGGGCTCGTGGTGGAGGACTAGGGCGGCGGCTGGCCGAGCTCTTTTCCGGCTCTAATGATGCAGAAGTATTCTTGATGCCCCTGTCCGGACTTGAACCGGAATCTTCCAGCTTAAAAGGCTGACGCGTTAACCAATTACGCCACAGGGGCTCGGTCAGCTTAAGCAAGTGCGTCGCCGAGGCCGTCACCCGACGTCACCAGAAGGTGAGGCGAATGCTCGTCGACGAGGCAGGAGGCCGGTGTGCCGTGTGCGGGTACCGGAGGTGCGCGTTCAACCTGCATTTCCATCACGTCGACCCTTCCAAGAAGTCCTTCAACGTCAACAGCGGAATGGGTAAGTCGCTCGCCACCTTCCGCAAAGAGGTGGCGAAGTGCGTGCTCGTTTGCGCCAACTGCCACGGCGAGATCGAAGCGGGCCTGACCCCTTCCCCACCTCCCGGCGCGAAGTACCCCTGGCTACCCGAGCGCCCGCACCGGCCTGATCGGGGCGTTCCAGCGCTGGATAACGCGGTAGTCGTGCTCCCAGCCGAGGCGGCTGAGGGTGGCGGTGCCGAGGCCGAACAGCTGGCCCTTGCCGGGCTCCAACTCGAGCCAGCGGGCGGCGAGGACCCGGAGGAGGTGGCCGTGGGCGAAGACGGCGATCGTGGCGGCGTCGCCTGAGAGCAGGTCGGCGATGACGGCGCCGGCGCGGGCGCCCACGTCGCGGGCCGACTCGCCGTTGGGACAGCCGTCGCGCCAGAGAAGCCAGCCGGGGTCGCGCTCGTGGATCTGGGCGCTCGTGATCCCCTCGTAGTCGCCGTAGTCCCACTCGAGGAGGCGGTCGTCGATCTCCGCGTCACGCGCGAGCCCGGCGAGGCGGCATGTCTCACGGGCGCGCTCGAGCGGCGAGCAGAGCACCCGGTCGAAGGCGATGGTCGCGAGTGGGAGCTCCAGCTCACGGGCCTGCTCCTCCCCCTGCGGCGTCAGCGGGATGTCGGTGCGGCCGGTGTGGCGCATGTCCCGGCTCCACTGCGTCTCGCCATGACGGACGAGCCAGACGGCGGGGCGGCTCATGGCCGCGACCCTACCGGCCGCCATGGACCTCGACCCTCCCCCGAGCCGTACTCCCTCGCATTAGGAGGACAGCGACGGCCTTCGCCCTTTCCGCCCTCGCCGCCAGCGCGGCCCGAGGAAATGCCGCGCTCCCGCGCCGACCGTCGCCGCGCGCAGCGTCAGCGAGGCAGCGGCCTACGCAGCCGCAACCCGCTCCTAGTCGAGCTCGGGCACGCCCTCCTCGGGCGTCGACGCCTGCGCATGCAGGCGGCGCGGGATCCGGCCCGCGTGCCGCGCCGCGTACCCGCCCTCGACCGCGGCGCGCATCGCCCGCGCCATCAGCTCCGGGTCGGCGGCGCCCGAGATCGCGCTCGCCAGCAGCACCCCCGAGCAACCCGCCTCCATCGCGAGCGCGGCGTCGGAGGCGGTGCCGATGCCCGCGTCGAGGATGACCGGCACGGTCGCGCCCTCGACGATGATCCGCAGGTTGTAGGGGTTGCGGATTCCCGCGCCGGAGCCGATCGGCGCGCCCAGCGGCATCACCGCCGCGCACCCGGCCTCCTGCAGGCGCCGCGCCAGGATCGGGTCGTCGCTCGTGTAGGGCAGCACCGTGAAGCCGTCGTCGACGAGCTGCTCGGCGGCGTCGATCAGCTCGACCGCGTCCGGCAGCAGCGTCCGGTCGTCGCCGATGACCTCGAGCTTCACCCAGTCCGTCGCGAACGCCTCCCGTGCCAGCTTCGCCGTCCGCACCGCGTCCCGCGCCGTGTAGCACCCGGCGGTGTTCGGGAGCGCGAACAGCCCGAGCCGGTCGATGACGTCGAGCACCGAGCCCTGCGCCAGCGGGTCGACCCGGCGCAGCGCGACCGTCACCATCTCGGTGCCCGAAGCGACCAGCGCGCGCTCGAGGTCCTCCAGCGAGCGGAAGCCGCCGGTGCCGACGATCAGGCGCGAGCCGAACGCCCGCCCGCCGATCTCAAGCCCGCTCACGTCGCACCCCCGCCGATCGCCGCCACGACCTCCACCCGCTGACCCTCCTGCAGCTCGATCAGGCCGAGGTCGGCCCGCGGCACGACCTCGCCGTCGACCGCGATCGCAACCCCCCTCCCGGGGTCCGCGCCGGCAATCACCGCGGCGTCGAGCACCGTCGCGCCGCTGGGCAGGTTCCGCTCCTCGCCGTTGATCTCGACCCTCATCGCGCCGCCCCCGCGCGCGCGAACCGCCCCGGCCCGAGCGCCCGCATCGCCTCCGGCGGCTCCTCGCCCGCCAGCTCGGCAGCCACCGCCTCGGCGGTCAGCGGCGCCAGCAAGATGCCGTTGCGGTGGTGCCCGCCGGCAAGCACCAGCCCCTCGATCGCCGTCCGCCCGACGACCGGCGCGTTGTCCGGCGTCGCCGGGCGCAGCCCGGCCGAGCACTCGACCAGCTCCAGCTCGGCGATCTCCGGCAGCGCCCGGTACGCCTCCCGCAACAGCTCGAAGACGCCGCCCGCGGTGACCCGCAGGTCGAACCCGCGGTCCTCGACCGTCGCGCCGACGACGACCTCGTCGCCCGCCCTCGGGACGACGTAGACGCGCTCGCTCGCGACGATCCGCTCGCACGGCCGCTCCCCCGGAAGCGCCCGCAGCCGCAGGACCTCGCCCTTCACCGGGCGCACCGGCGGCCGCACAGTCTCCGGGACCGGGCCCTCCCCCAGCCTCGCCCCGGTCGCCGCCACCACCGCCCCGGCCGCGAACCGCTCGCCGCCCTCGGCGACGACGCCGACGACCCGGCCTCCCTCCACCGGCACCTCCGCGGCCGCGGCGGCGACGATCCGCACCCCGCCCGCCCGCTCGCACGCCGCGCGGAGCGCGGCCATCAGCGCCCGCGGATCCACCTCCGCCTCGCCCGGCGCCTCGAACCCCCCGGCGACCGACGTGGCCAGCCCCGGCTCCAGCCTTCGGCACTCGCTCCCGCGTAACCATCGCGCCTCCAGCCCGAGCGACTCGTGCAGGTCGTGGCGCCGGCGCAGCTCCGCGGTCTCGTCGCGGTCGAGGCCGACGTGCACCGACCCGCAGCGCCGGTACGGCACCCCGAGCCCCGCGGCCTCCTCGAGCTCGCGCGCGAACCCGGGCCACGCCTCCGCCGAGGCGACCGCGGCCTCCAGCAGCAGGTCCTCGCCCCAGAGCGCCTCGCCGACCGGAGCGATCATCCCCGCCGCCACCTCGCTCGCCCGCTCCCGCTCGCCCGCGTCCAGCACGACGACGGCGAGCCCGCGCTGGGCCGCGCGCCACGCCGACGCGAGCCCGATCGCGCCGCCGCCGACCACGACGACGTCCGCGGCTCCCTCGCCTGCTGCTCCGTGCTCGTTCGACATCGCTCGACTCCTCTTGGTCTGAGAGGGAGACGAGAGCGACCATTCCTGCGCCGGCATTGCCCGGATCAGGTTCGGACGGTCGGCGGCGCCAGCCGCCCTCTCAGCCGATCGCGTTCGGCTCCCGTTGACCTGCGTCCATCGTAGCGCCGCCCCGTCGCCGCCAGGCCGCGACCCGCGGCCGCGAGCGGCCCCGCAATACCCTTGCCCCGATGGCCCCCCGGCTCGACCTGCTCGCCGCGTCGCGCCTGTACTTCGTGTGTGACGCCGGCCGACCCCCCTCCGAGCTCGAGGCCATGCTCGAGGCGGCCCTGAGCGGAGGCGCCGACATCGTCCAGCTCCGCGACAAGGGATTGGACGACGTCGGGCTGATCGACGCCGCCGCGATCTTCCGCGCGGCGGCCGACCGCCACGGCGCGCTCTTCATGCTCAACGATCGGCCCGACCTCGTCGTCGCCTGCAACGCCGACGGCGTGCACGTCGGCCAGGACGACGTCCCGGTCGCGGAGGCGCGGCGGATCGCCGGCGCCGACGCCATCGTCGGCCTCTCCTCGCACTCCCCCG
The DNA here is from genome assembly GCA_963823565.1 of uncultured Solirubrobacterales bacterium. Classification (GTDB taxonomy): domain Bacteria; phylum Actinomycetota; class Thermoleophilia; order Solirubrobacterales; family 70-9; genus RHKX01. The sequence continues at coordinate 1,123,030 of CAWGLR010000001.1, forward strand.
CCCAGCTCGACGCCGCCCATGCCGCACCCGCGCCGGAGCGCCCCGACTACCTCAGCGTCGGCCCTGTCTGGGAGACCCCGACGAAGCTCGGTCGCGCGGCCGCCGGGCTCGAGTACGTCCGCTACGCCAGCGAGCGCGCGACGCTGCCCTGGTTCGCGATCGGCGGGGTCGACACCAACCGCCTGCTCGAGCTCGTCTCGGCGGGTGCCGAACGGGTCGTCGTCGTCCGCGCGATCCGCGACGCCGCCGATCCCGCCGCCGCCACAGCCCGGCTCAAGTCGATGCTGCCGCCGCTCACCGCGGGAGGTGGCGAGTGAGCAGTCGCGAGCGCAAGCGAGCCGACCGGCGCAAACGCAAGCAACGCGCATCCGCCGCGCCGGAGGAGGTCGCCGAGCCGCGGGCCGAGGAGCCGAAGCCGACGATCGAGGACATCGCCGCGGAGACCGAGGCGGGCGAGATGAGCAGGTCGGAAGCGCGCAACGCCGAGGCGCGGGCGAAGCTCGAGCCGCTCGGCGAGGGGGAGCGGCCGACCGTCGTCACCATCGGCGCGATCGTCTCGGCAGCGATCGCCGCCAGCATCCTGATCGGCTGGCTCGCCGGCGCAAAGGTCGACGTCAAGGGCAGCACGCTCGACGAGCGTCCCCAGCTCCTCTCCCAGGTCCTCCCCCCGGCGATCCTCTTCTCGATCATGGCCTGGGGGATGTGGCGGGCCCGCTACTGGGCGGTCCTCGGGTTCGAGGCGATCATGGCGATCATCATGATCGGCGCCGGGCTGACGCTGATCTCGGCGACCTCCGTCTTCAAGGCGATCTCGGCGCTGCTCGTGCTCGTCGCGGCCGGCGCCCTCTTCTGGTTCACCGTCAAGGCCCTGGCGCGGATCCAGATGCCGACGCCGGCCGACCGCCGGGCGCGCTGAGCCGGGGCTTCGCGCCGACGGCCTTTGGGTAGAGTCGAGCCAATGGCTGACACCTATGACGTGATCGTGATCGGCTCGGGTCCGGGCGGCTATGTGGCCGCGATCCGAGCGGCCCAGCTCGGACTGAAGACCGCCGTCGTCGAGAAGGACGACGTGGTCGGCGGCCGCTGTCTCAACTACGCCTGCATCCCGGCGAAGACGATCCTCCGCGCCGCCGAGCTGATGGACGAGGCGCGCAACGGCGCCGAGCAGGGCATCATCGCCAAGGACGTCTCGGTCGATGTAGCGAAGCTGCAGGAGCGCCGCGAGGCGGTTCGCAAGACGCTCACCGGGGGCGTCGCGGGCCTCTTCAAGAAGAACAAGGTCGAGGTCATCCAGGGGGAGGGCGCGCTGACCGAGAACGGCAACGTCAAGGTCGGCGACGAGACCTACGAGACGAAGAACGTCATCCTCGCCACCGGCTCCGTCGCGCTGCCGATCCCCGGCGTCGAGTTCGGCGGCCGCGTCCTCGACACCTGGGGCGCGTGGTCGCTGGAGGAGATGCCGAAGAGCATCGCCGTCGTCGGCGCTGGCGCATCAGGGTCGGAGATCGCCTCCGCCTACATCCGCTTCGGCGCCGAGGTGCGCCTGATCGAGATGCTCGACCAGATCCTCCCCGCCGAGGACAAGGACGTCGTCCGCGTCGTCGAGCGAACCTTCAAGAAGCAGGGCATCCAGGTCTCCACCGGCACGAAGGTCGAGAGCGTCGAGGCGGGCAAGAAGTCGGTGAAGTTCAAGGCCGGCGATGAAGACGTCGAGGTCGACTACCTCGTGATCGCCGGCGGCCGCGGGATCGACGCCGACGCGCTCGGCCTCGACGCGGCGGGCGTGACGGTCGACGAGGAGACCCGCAAGATCGCCATCGACGACAAGCAGATGACCTCGAAGGAGGGGATCTACGCGATCGGCGACCTCGTCCGCGGCCCCGCGCTCGCCCACAAGGCGTCGGAGGAGGGCATCGTCGCGGCCGAGGCGATCGCCGGCGAGAAGTACCACCCGATCGACGTCAGCTCGGTTCCCGGCGCCACCTTCACGCACCCGCAGGTCGCCAGCGTCGGCCTCACCGAGGCCCAGGCCAAGGAGGCCGGGCACGAGATCAAGACCGGCAAGTTCAAGCTCGGCGGAGTCGGCGCCGGCGCCGTGTACGACGACCGCGACGGCATCGTCAAGCTCGTCGTCGACTCCAAGTACGGCGAGATCCTCGGCGCCCACATCGTCGGCAACCGCGCCTGCGACATGATCGCCGAGCTCGTCACCATCAAGGAGCTCGAGGGCGGCTACCAGGAGCTGACGCGGATCGTCCATCCGCACCCGACCATCTCCGAGGCGATCCCCGAGGCCGCGCGCGCGGTCGACGGCTGGGCGACGCACGCGTAGGGGCGCGGCTTCGCCGCGCAGCACGGCCGCTGCGCGGCCCTGAGCACGCTCGCTTCGCTCGCTTGAGCGAGTAGCCGCTACCGCTACCCGCTACTTGCTACAAGCTTTGCGCCCATGACACTCGAGGTCCATCCCGGCGGCGGCGCTGAGCACGCACCCGCCCCCGAGCGCCCCACCACCTTCTACTTCGACCTCGGCTCGCCCTACGCCTACCTGTCGGCGGAGCGGATCAGCCGCCTGTTCACCGAGGCGGATCTCGAGCAGCCGGAATGGCAGCCGATCCTGCTCGGTGGGCTGTTCGCGCGCTTCGGCCGCGGCTCGTGGGCGGAGACCGACCATCGCGCGGCGGGGATGGCGGAGGTCGAAAGGCGGGCCGCCGAGTACGGCCTGCAGCAGGTCCGCTGGCCTGACCCGTGGCCGGGGAACATGCTCTACGCGATGCGGGTCGCGACCTACGCGAAGTCGATCGGGCGCACGATCTCCTTCGCTCTCGCCGCCTTCCGCCAGGCGTTCGCCGGCGGGCGCGACCTCGGCGTCCCCGACAACGTCGCGATCGCCGCCGCCGCCTGCGAGCTGCACCCGAACGCGATCGCCAAGGGGGCGGGCAGCCAGTCGGTCAAGGACCGCCTGCGCGCGGCGACCGACCGGGCCGGGGACCGCGGCGTCACCGGCGTGCCCGCGGTCGTCGTCGGCGACGAGGTGTTCTGGGGGGACGACCACCTCGAGCTGGCGGTCGCCGCGGCGAAACGCATCTAGGGCGGACTCAGCCCTGGGAGGGCGGCGCGACTCCCCAGCCCCAGCGCTCCCCCTCTCCCATGCGCCAAAGGCGGCGTGACGCGGTCGCGGGCCCGGCCGCGCGGCGCGCCGATTTTCACGATCGCCCGCTTGGGTAGGCTAGGCCTGCTTGGCCGATCAACAGCAGACGAGCTCGATTCACACGCCCGCGGGGGTGCTGGAGAGCTCACGCGGCTCCGCGCTTCCCGACACTGACACCTGCCGCGAGCTGCTGCGCCAGATGGCGCTGATCCGGCGCTTCGAGGAGGAGGCGGGACGCCAGTATCAGCGGGCGAAGGCCGGCGGCTTCCTCCATCTGGCGATCGGCGAGGAGGCGACGATCGTCGGCACCACTTCGGTGATGCGCGCCGACGACTACCTGATCGGGACCTACCGGACCCACGGGCACGCGATCGCCCGCGGCACCGATCCGAGGAACGTGATGGCCGAGCTGTTCGGACGCGAGGACGGGACTGCGCGCGGGCGCGGTGGCTCGATGCACATCTTCGACGGCGAGCGCCGGTTCATGGGCGGCTACGGGGTCGTCGGCGGCAACCTCCCGATCGCCGCCGGGCTCGCCCTCGCCTCCGACCTGCGGGGCACCGACGAGGCGACCGTCTGCATGTTCGGCGACGGCGCGTCCAACACCGGCAACTTCGGCGAGACGATGAACCTCGCGGCGCTGTGGAGCCTGCCGATCGTCTTCCTCGTCGAGAACAACCTCTACGGGATGGGGACTGCGATCGAGCGCCACTCCGCCGTCACCGACCTCTCCCACAAGGCGGAGGGGCTGGGCGTACCCGGCGAGCGCGTCGACGGGATGGACGTGGTCGCGATTCGCGAGTGCGTCTCCGACCACCTGCGCATCGCGCGGGAGGAGCGACGGCCGACGCTCGTCGAGGCGTTCACCTACCGCTACCGAGGCCACTCCGCCGCCGACCCCGAGGTCTATCGCGAGAAGTCCGAGGTGCAGGAGTGGCAGCAGCGGGACCCGATCGAGACGTTCAACCGCCGCCTCGTCGAGGCCGGGATCGTCGAGGACGGGCACCTCGACTCGCTGCGCGAGAAGATCGACTCTCAGATCGCCGAGGTCGTCGAGTTCGCGGACAACTCCCCCGAGCCGCCGCTCGACTCCCTCTACGACAACCTCTACGTGCTCGACGAGGAGCGCGAGGGCTGGTACGCGGTCGACGAGCGCACGCCCGACCCGTTCCGCGGCGAGCGCGAGCGCGAGGCGGCCGAGCGCGAGCGTGTGCGCGACCTGCACGAGGCGGGCGCCGCCTACGCCGGCGAGGGCAGCCCGCGCGGCGAGGGCGGCCAGGCACAGGGGCCGGCCGACGACGAGGGCCGGCCCACCGACGAGGCCCAGGAGCAGGAGGAGGGCCACGTCGACGCGCCGTCGCAGGTCGAGGGGAGCAATCCGCAGGACCAGCGCGGGGACGAGCGCTGATGGCGACGATGCGGATGCGCGAGGCGCTGAACGCGGCGCTGCGCGAGGAGATGGAGCGGGACGAGGACGTCTTCCTGATGGGCGAGGACATCGGCGTCTTCGAGGGGGCGTTCAAGGTCACCGAGGGGTTGATGAAGCAGTTCGGTGAAAGGCGCGTGCGCGACACCCCGATCTCGGAGAACACGATCGTCGGCACCGGCGTCGGCGCGGCGATGGCGGGCCTACGCCCGGTGGTCGAGCTGATGACGGTGAACTTCTCGCTGCTCGCCTTCGACCAGATCATCAACCACGCCGCTGCGATCCCCTACATGTTCAACGGCCAGGTCCGGGTGCCGATGGTCATCCGCATGCCGGGCGGCGGCGGGCACCAGCTCGGCCCGACCCACTCCCACTCCTTCGAGGCGATGTTCCTCCAGATCCCGGGCCTGCTCGTCGCCTGCCCCTCCGACGCCGCCGACGGCAAGGGCCTGCTGAAGACCGCGATCCGCGACGACAACCCGGTCGTCTTCATCGAGCACGAGACCCTCTACGGCGTCCGCGGCGAGGTCCCCGAGGGCGACGACCACCTCGTCCCGTTCGGCGAGGCGGTCGTCCGCCGCGAGGGCACAGACGTGACGGTCATCGCGATCCTGAAGATGGCCCACGAGGCCGAGCGCGCGGCGAAGACGCTCGCCGAAGAACACGGCGTCGAGGCCGAGGTGATCGACCCGCGAACGCTGCGGCCGCTCGACCTCGACACGATCCTAGCCTCGGTGCGCAAGACCAACCGGGTCGTGATCGTCGAGGAGGGCTGGCCCCACGGCGGCGTCGGCGCGAACCTCGCGGCGCTGATCCAGGAGCAGGCCTTCGACCACCTCGACGCGCCGATCCAGCGCGTCACCGGCGCCGACGTCCCGATGCCCTACTCGAAGCGGCTCGAGCAGAGCGCCATCCCCCACCCCGAGCACATCGTCAGCGCCGTCCTCGAGACGACCGAGGGAGCGGTCTAGAGGTGGCGGCCGACGTCGTCATGCCGCGGCTCTCCGACTCGATGGAGGAGGGCACCGTGCTGACCTGGATGAAGTCGGTCGGCGACGAGGTCGCGGTCGGCGACGAGCTCGTCGAGATCGAGACCGACAAGGCCAACATGGTCTACGAGTCCGACGCGGCCGGGACGCTGATCGAGATCGTCGCCGAGGAGGGCGCGACGCTGCCGATCGGGGAGGTCATCGCCCGGGTCGGGGAGGCGGGCGAGGCGAAGGGCGGCGACGGGGACGAACAAGCAGCGAGTAGCAAGGAGCAGGTAGCGCCCGAAGCCGAGCCGCCCTCAGAGGACGGGGCTACCGGCTCCACCGAGCGCAGCGAGCGTGCTCAAGGCGGCGAAGCCGAGCGTGCTCCCGGAGAGCGCATCAAAGCCTCTCCCCTCGCCAGGCGCATCGCCCGCGACCGGGGCGTCGACCTCGCGTCGCTGTCGGGCTCGGGGCCCGGCGGGCGGATCATCAAGGCGGACGTCGAGGGCGCGGCGAGCGGTCCCGAGACCCCGGAGGCGGCAACTGCCCCCGGGCCGGCCGCTCCCGCCGCCGGTCCCACACCCGGCGTGCGCGAGAAGCCGGAGACCGCGCGCGGCACCGCCGAGACGATCGAGCTGTCGAAGCTGCAGCAGACGGTCGCGCGGCGGATGGCGGAGTCGAAGGCGACCGCGCCGCACTTCTACCTGACGACCGAGATCGACATGGCGCGAGCGGTCGAGGCGCGGGCGCGGATCAAGGCGGCGGCCGGGGAGGGCGACGTCGTGCCGTCGTTCAACGACATGGTGGTCAAGGCCTGCGCGCTGGCGCTCCGCGAGTTCCCGCGCGCGAACGGCGCCTACCGCGACGGCGCGGTCGAGGAGTACTCGCGGGTGAACGTCGGAATCGCGGTCGCCGCGCGCGACGCGCTGGTCGTGCCGACGATCTTCGACGTCGACCGGAAGGGGCTGCGCCAGATCGCCGAGGAGTCCCGAGCGCTGGCGGCACGCGTGCGCGAGGGAACGATCACGCCGCCGGAGCTGTCCGGCGGAACCTTCACCGTGTCGAACCTAGGGATGTACGGAGTGACCAGCTTCGCCGCCGTCATCAACCCGCCGCAGGCGGCGATCCTCTCGGTCGGCTCGATCGAGGAGGTCCCGGTCGTCCGCGACGGCGCGATCGTCCCCGGCAGCCGCATGTCGGCGACCCTGGCATGCGACCACCGCATCCTCTACGGGGCCGACGGCGCCCAGCTCCTGAGGAGGATCCGCGACTTGTTAGAGGAACCTGTGTTCCTGGCACTGTGACCACCACGACCGAGACAGGCGAGCGGGAGGTCCCGCCCTCCGGGCGTAAGCCGAAGACGATCGACGTGCCCTTGGAGGAGCTGCCGCCGATCGACGAGCACTACATCGACGTCGAGGCGCCGGCCGGCGACACCTACGCGGCGCTCTTCCCGGCGATCGAGCGCTTCTTCGACGGCCGCTTCGCCCAGGGGTACTGCGAGCGCGTCGGCGCGATCGAGACCGAGAAGCGCGGCGACCTGCACCACCCCGGCGGCACGCTTCCCGGGTTCACGGTGACCCGGGCGATCGAGCCGGTGATGCTGGCGCTCGCCGGCGAGCACCGGTTCGCCAAGTACGCGGTGGTCTTCCGCATCGACCTTTTCCCCGAGAAGCGCTCACGGGTGAAGCTCGAGACGCGCGCCGCCTTCACGCCCGGCAAGGGCCGGATCTACAAGGCCGCCGTCGTCGGCACCCACGGGCACGTCCTGGTCGTCAATCGGATGCTGCGCGCGATCAAGCGCGGCGCCGAGTGCGGCGACGACGAAGGCTGAGATGCGACGCGCTCGGCCGCTGGCCGTCTGCCTCGCCGTGCTCGCGGCGCTGACCCTCGCGGCGCCGAGCGTGGCCGGGACGAAGCAGCGGGTCGCCGCGGGCGACTACGACGCGACGCTCGTCACCCCGCCCGGCGACTACACCTTCGGGCGCTTCACCGTCGCCAAGGCCGAGGGCAAGCGCGCGATCGTGCCGAGCGACGATCTCGGCGCCATCTACTACCCCGACGCGAACGAGTGCGAGAAGCTGGCCGCGCCGCTCGTCGCGGAGACGATCCGGGTCAACCGGCGCGGAAAGTTCCGGATCCGCGAGCGCACGGGGGCGGACGCCGGCGACCTCGTCGTCACCTGGAGCGGGCGCTGGACCGAGCCGCGCCTGGTCAGCGGCAGGATCGTCATCCGCTACGGGGAGTGCGTGTCGCGGCAGCGATGGACCGGCGCCCCGGCCTCCTAGGCCGCGGCGCCGCCGTGCCACACTGGCCTCGTGGCCGGCACTGAACCGCTCGTCTGCCTTCGCCTCGGCCTCGTCCCCTACGGGGCCGCCCTCGCGATCCAGCGCAACCTCGCCGAGATGCGCGCCGCCGGCCGGATCGGAGACCGCCTCCTCCTGCTCGAGCACCCGCCGGTGCTGACGAAGGGCCGCCGAACCGACGCGCGCGAGCTCGGAATGGGCGAGGACTGGTACCGGATGCAGGGCATCGAGGTCTGCGAGACCGACCGCGGCGGGCGCGTCACCTACCACGGCCCCGGCCAGCTCGTCGCCTATCCGATCGTCGACATCGCCGAGGTCGATCCGGGCGCGGGCCCCGACGTCCACGCCTGGGTCCGGCTGCTCGAGCGCGTGATGATCGACTCGCTGGCCGCCCACGGCGTCCCCGCGCAGGTGTTCGACGGGCTCGCGGGCGTTTGGACCGCGGGAGCGCCGCCCCTGCCGCTCGGGACGATGGGACCGCAGGGCGCCCCTGTCGCCGCCGGCTCCCCCGAGCTGGCCGAGGCGGGCGGCGAGGCGCGGAAGATCGGCTCGATCGGCATCCACGTCAGCCGCGGCATCTCGACCCACGGCCTGGCGATCAACGTCAACAACGACCTTCAGCCCTTCGAGTGGATCGTCCCCTGCGGGATCGAGACCGCGCGCATGACCTCGCTCTCCCGCGAGCTCGGCGCAGAGCAGGACTTCGCCGCCTTCACCGAGACGGTCCGGGGCGCGTTCGGCGCGGCGATGGGGCGCGAGGTGGCCGACGCCTGCAAGGAGGAGCTGGAGGGAGTCGCCGCTGCTGCCGCCGCCGCCGGCTAGGAGCGACCCCAGAACTCCGCCTCGGCCCGGCCGAGCTCGGTCACCGGCTCGTCGCCGTAGGTCCACTCGCGGGAGACGCGGTGCCAGTTGGCCTCGGCCTCGAGCTGGCCGAGGACGGCGAGCGTGAGCAGCTCGAGGCGGCGGCCGAAGAGGTGCTCGGGAACGATGTCCTGGTGGCGCACGGTCGCGTAGTGCGTCGACCGCGGGTCGGAGACCTGGACGAAGGCGCGGTTGACGATCTCCTGGTCGATCCGCACGGGCTCGTCGACGACGTACCACCAGATGCCGTCGAGGACGAAGTCGAGCAGCTCCTCCGGCGTCAGCCGATCGCCGCGGGGCAGGAAGCCGGCCTCGCGCATCAGCCGGTGCAGGTCCTCGGCGCGGCCCTCGACGGTTGCGCGCTGGCAGGCGAGCTCGAGCTCGGCCACCTGCGGCGAGATCGTCTTGAACAGGCCGAAGTCGAGGAATGCGATCCGGCCGTCGGCGAGCCGCAGCATGTTGCCGGGGTGCGGGTCGCCGGAGAACGCCCGGTGGCGGTACATCGAGCCGAAGTAGAAGCGGAAGACGATCTCGCCGATCCGGTCCCGCTCGGGTTCGGGCTCGCCGCGGAGAGCCTCGAACCCGTCGCCGGCGACGAGCTCGGTGACGATCACCCGCTCGCGACACAGCGACGTCACCACCGGCGGCACGTGGATGAACGGATGGCCGTCGTAGAGCCGGGCCATCCGCCGCTGGTTGGAGGCCTCGAGCTCGTAGTCGAGCTCCTCGGTGACCCGCTCGCGGATCTCCGTCGCGACCGCCTTGGTGTCGAGCTCGGGCGTCATCGTCCGCGCCAGCCGCAGCAGCACGCCGAGGTTCTTCATGTCGGCGTGGACGGCCTCGGCGATCCCCGGGTACTGGACCTTGACCGCGACGTCGCGCCCGTCGGGGAGGCTCGCCCGGTAGACCTGCCCGATCGAGGCGGCGGCGATCGGCTCGGGGTCGAAGTCGCTGAAGACGTCGGTCAGCGACCGCTCGAGATCGCCCTCGAGGACCCGCCGCATCTGCTCGAACGAGACGGCCGGGGCGGCGTCGCGCAGCTTCGCCAGCTTCGCCTGGAACCGCTCGCGATGCTCGGGCGGGACGATCCCGAGGTCGACGAAGGAGAGCACCTGGCCGAGCTTCATCGCCGCCCCCTTCATCCCGCCGAGCACGGTCACGATCTGCTCCGCCGCCTCGAGCTGGCGCCGGTCGAGCGCCGCCGCGCGAGCGTCGGGCCCGCGGACCACGTTCGCCGCCGAGGTTCCCGCCCGCCGCACCGCCTGGTTGGCGGCGACGGCTCCGACCCGCGCGAGTCGCTGGATCCTCCCCGTCGGCAGCCGGTCCGCCATCGCTCGATTATCCGCCTGGAGCCTGCCTGCCCGGGCTTATAGTGGCGAGGTGTCCTCTGTTGGCAGCGACTTTGCACGGGCGCTCGCGAGCAAGGACTTCGAGCGCGCCGGCGAGCTGCTCGACCCGCAGGTCGACTTCCGCGCCCTCACCCCCAACCGCGACTGGCGACCCGCGGACGCCGCCGCGGTCGTCGCCGACGTCCTCCCGCTCTGGTTCGAGGAGTCCGACCACATCGACGAGCTGGTCGACCTGAGGGAGGGCTCGGTGGGCGACCGCCAGCACGTCTCGTGGCGTTTCCGGGGCCACAACGACGACGGCCCGTTCGTCGTCGAGCAGCAGGCGTACATCGCGGCCGACGGCGGCCGGATCGCCTGGATGCGGGTGCTGTGCTCGGGATTCCGCCCGGTCGCCGAACGCTGATCGCGGCCGCCCCGGCGTGCTCTGGCCATCCGTCCGCCGGAGGCGTATAGTGACGTTCATCACATAGGGACCGGCGGTGGAACCCGCGGGACCCGTTGTCCGTAGGCGTCGCGCGCGGAGATCACGCGAGCGGCGATGAACCGGCCGGACGGAGTGGAGATCCCACCCGAGGGCCAGATCCGAAAGGCGGACCAGATGAGCGCAAGCGAGGTGCGCGCGCGACCGCGCGACGTCGCCGAGCCGCAGCACGACGGCCGAGTGGCGGAGGAACTCCTGCTCGATGCCGACCGCGAGCGGCTGTTCAGGTTCATGCTGACCATGCGGCTCGCGGAGGAGCGGGCGCTGACCCTCTATCGGCAGGGCAAGGTGCCGGGCTCCTTCTACGACGGCTGCGGCCAGGAGGCGATCGGCGTCGGCGCCGCCTACGCGATGGCCCCGGAGGACCGGCTCTGCATCCTCCACCGCGATCTCGGTGCGCACTTCGTCCGCGGGGTCGCCCCGGAGCGCTACCTCGCCAACTACATGGGACGGTCCGGCGGAGTCACCGGCGGCCGCGAGGGGAACATGCACTTCGGCGATCGCGAGCTCGGCTGCGTCGGGATGGTCTCGATGCTCCCCGACATGGCGCTGGTCGCCTGCGGGCTGGCGCTCGCGTTCCAGCTCCGCCGCGAGCCCCGGGTCGCGCTGACCTTCTTCGGCGAGGGATCGACCGCGAACGGCCAGTGGCACGAGGCGATGAACCTCGCCGGCGTCCGCCGCCTGCCGATCGTCTTCGTGCTCGAGAACAACGGGTTCGCCTACTCGACTCCGAACGAGCTCGAGTTCGCGGTCGACCCGGTCGAGCGCGCGCCCGGCTACGGGTTCGGCGGCGTCAGCGTCGACGGCAACGACGTCGAGGCTGTGTTCGCGGCCGTCGCCGAGGCGGCAGACCGCGCCCGCGCGGGTCGCGGCCCGACGCTGATCGAGGCGCGGACGATGCGCATGCACGGTCACGGCGCCCATGACGACATGAGCTACGTGCCGGATGAGCTGCTCGCCGAGTGGCGCGACCGCGACCCGATCGAGCGCTACCGCGAGCGGCTGGTGCGCGAGCACGGGTTCGAGCCGGCGGCACTCGACGCGCTCGCCGACCGGGTCAGCGCCGAGATCGCGTCGGCGGCCGAGGCAGCCCTGGCATCCCCCCTCCCCGATCCCGCCGAGGCGACCCGCGGCGTCTACGCCGAGGAGTGGCAGCCGCTGGGCGACGGTCAGGCGCCGTGGTCCCGCTACGCGGAGGGAGGGGAGCGATGAGCGTGGTAGCCCGCGTCGAGCCCTCGACCCCGCGGCCGTCACCCGAGGGCGCAGCATCGGAGATGACTTATCTGGAGGCCATCTCCGATGCCCTGCGCGAGGAGATGCGCCGCGACGAGCGCGTCTTCTGCATCGGCGAGGACATCGGCGACTTCGGCGGCGCCTTCAAGGTCACCGACGGCTTCATCGCCGAGTTCGGCGCCGACCGGGTGATCGATGCCCCGCTCGCCGAGAACGCGATCGTCGGAGCCGGGGTCGGAGCGGCGATCGAGGGCCTGCGCCCGGTGTGCGAGATGCAGTTCGCGGACTTCATCGCCTGCGGGTTCGACCAGCTCGTCAACGTCGCGGCGAAGATGCACTACCGCCAGGGGCTGGCGGTGCCGCTCGTCCTCCGGCTGCCGTCGGGAGGCGGCTTCTCCGGCGGCCCGTTCCACTCGCAGAACCCCGAGGCGTGGTTCCTGCAGACGCCGGGCCTCAAGGTCGTCGCTCCGGCGACGGCGGCCGACGCCAAGGGGCTCCTGACCGCCGCCATCCGCGACCCCAACCCGGTGTGCTTCCTCGAGCACAAGGGCCTCTACCGGTCGGTGAAGGGAGAGGTTCCGCTCGGCGAGCACGTAGTGCCGATCGGCGAGGCACGCCTGGTCCGCGCCGGCGAGGAGGCGACAGTGCTCGCCTACGGCTCGGCGGTCGGGCTGGCCGAGCAGGCGATCGAGGAGACCGGCGCCGACGTCGAGCTGATCGACCTGCGCTCGCTCGCCCCCCTCGACTCCGCGGCCGTCGAGGCCAGCGTCCGCAAGACCGGCAAGGTCCTGATCGCCCACGAGGCGACGCGCGCGGCCGGCGTCGGCGCCGAGCTCGCGGCGCTGGTCGCCGAGCGGTGCTTCGAGCACCTCGACGCGCCGGTCCGGCGGCTCACCGCCCCGGACGTCCCGATCCCGTTCAGCCCCTCGCTGGAGCGAGCGGTCCTGCCCCAGCTCGACGACATGAAGGAGGCGCTCGATGATCTCCTCTCCTACTGAGACCACCGCCGAGGTCGTGATGCCGCAGATGGGCGTCTCGGTCGCCGAGGGCACCGTCACCGCATGGCGGCGGCGGCCGGGCGAGCCGATCGCCGCCGACGAGACGATCTGCGAGGTGACGACGGACAAGATCGACGTCGAGATCCCGGCGCCGGCCGATGGGGTCGTGACGCGGCTGCTCGTCGAGGAGGGCGAGACGGTGGCGGTCGGGACCGTGATCGCCGAGATCGAGCGGGTAGCGGGTAGCGAGGAGCAGGTAGCGGCGGGCCCCGGTGACGAATCCGGGGAGACGGCTACGAGCCATCCGCCACAGCGAGGCGAAGCCGAGCGTGCTCCCCACTCCTCCGAGCTCGACCGCTCCGGGTTCATCTCCCCGGTGGTGCGCCGGATCGCCGACGAGCACGGCGTCGACCTCCGTCGCGTCGAGGGCCACGGCGTCGGCGGGCGGATCCGCAAGGCCGACGTCCTCGCCTTCCTCGCCAACGGCAACGGCGACGGCGATACGAACGGGTCGCGCCCGCTGCACACCGAATCGCCCTACCGACCCGAGCCGGAGCCGGTGCCCGAGCCCGCCGCACCTCCGTCGGCCGATTCGCTCACCGGGCCGGCCGAGCGCACGGCGATGACCCCGATGCGACAGGCGATCGCGCGGCACATGGTGGAGAGCCGCCGGACCTCGGCGCACTGCACGACGATCGCCGAGGCCGACTTCTCGGCCGCCGCCGCCCGCCGCCGGGAGCTCGAGCGGAGCGGCGGCGCCAAGCCGACCTACCTCGCGTTCGCCGCTCGCGCCGTCGTCCGCGCGCTCGAGCGGCACCCATCCCTGAACGCGTCGATCGACGGCGACGACCTGGTCCATCACCGCGACGTCAACCTCGGGATCGCGGTCGCGGTCGGACGAGGGGCTCGTCGTGCCGGTGGTCCGCCGCGCCCAGCGCTTGAGCGTCACCGGCCTCGCCGAGGAGATCGCCTCGGTCGCGCGCCGGGCGCGCGAGGGCGCCCTCGCCCCCGACGAGGTGCACGGGGGCACGTTCACGATCACCAACCCCGGCCAGTTCGGGGCGCTGATCGGGACGCCGATCATCAACCAGCCGCAGGTTGCGATCCTCGACCTCGAGGCCGTCGTCGACCGGCCCGTCGCGATCGACGACGGCGCCGGCGGCAAGGCGGTCGCGATCCGGCCGATGGCCTACCTGTGCATGTCGTGGGATCACCGCGCCCTCGACGGAGTCGAGGCCGCCCGGTTCCTGGCGACGGTCCGCGAGGGGATCGAGGGAGGCGACGGATGATGCCCGACGACGAGCGATTCGAGCGGGTCGAGGTCAGGCGCGGGGAGCGCAGCGGCTGCACGGTGGCGGTGGCCGTGCACTCGACGGAGCTCGGCCCGGCGCTCGGCGGGGCTCGGATGTGGCACTACCCCGCGCCGGACGAGGCCGTCGCGGATGCGCGCCGGCTCGCCGCGGCGATGACGCTGAAGGCCGCGGCCGCCGGCCTCGACCTCGGCGGGGGCAAGGGCGTCCTGGCGACGCCCGGCCCCGAGCCTCCGCGGGGCGATCTGAGGCGCGCGATGCTGCTCGACTTCGGTGACCTGGTCGACTCGCTCGACGGCGACTACGTCACCGCCGAGGACGTCGGCACCGGCGCCGACGACATGGCGACGATCGCCGAGCGGACCCCCCATGTCGTCGGACAGGCCGAGGACCGCGGCGGCTCCGGCGACCCGAGCCCGGTGACCGCCCTCGGCGTCGTCGCGGCCATGCGCGCGTGCGCGGCCCGGCGCTACGGCTCGCGTGATCTCGCCGGCCTCCGCGTCTGCGTCATCGGGCTCGGCCACGTCGGCGCCCGAGTCGCCGGGCTGCTCGCGGACGAGGGCGCCGAGCTGGTCGTCAGCGACGTCGACCCGGCCAAGCGCAGGGCGGCCCCCGCCGGGGCGGCGTGGATCGCACCGCAGCGCGCGGTCACCGCATCGTGCGATGTGCTCGCACCCTGCGCGCTCGGCGGTGCGATCGGCTTCGCCGAGGCCGGCGAACTCCAGGCGGCGATCGTCTGCGGCGCCGCCAACAACGTCCTCACGAGCGACGAGGTCGCGTCCGAGCTCGACGCCCGGGGCATCCTCTACGCGCCCGACTTCATCGTCAACGCGGGCGGACTGATCAGCGTCTATGGAGAGCTGCACGGCCTTCCCCGCGCCCGCGCCCTCGAGCTGGCGAATGCCATCGAGACCACGATGGAGCGGATCCTCGAGCTCGCCGACGGGCGCTGGGTCACCCCGCTCGGCGCCGCTCGCGAGCTCGCCGAGCAGCGGCTCGGCCGGGCCCATCGTGCGCTCGCCGCCGCTCAGCCCGGCTGACCAGCGTTCCCGCATGGTCGGGGACCTCCCCGATGCGAGCGCGCGGCGAGGCACGGACCCTTGCGGCGACCCCATCGAAGGAGAGAGATGAAGAGGACCCTCGCATGCGCGCTCGTCCTGCTCGCGCCGCTGGCCGCCGCGGAGGCGGCGACGGCGAAGCCGAAGGGCAAGCTGAAGCCGCGCACGTTCCGCATTGAGGTCAAGGGCGAGCAGCTGACTACCTGGAACCACGACAAGCAGATGCAGCCGAGCTGCGACTGGCCCGAGCACGAGAACGGCCCCTCTGGGCTATGAGCCCGGGATGGAGTCGTTCCCGGCCCAGTGCGGCGCCGACGGGCAGCACGGTGCCGACATCGGGATCACCGAGTCGCAGGGCGAGTGGGCCGGCGCGGTGCCTCCGGTCGCCGGCAAGCTCGACGCCAGGAAGATGCTCGGCAAGGGCAAGAAGACCACCGTCGAGCTGCACCGCGTCATCACGTACCCGAACGCGATCCAGACGTGGGGCGGTCCGGAGCGGACCACCGGCAAGACGGTGCTGGACGCGACGATCACGTTCACACCCGCGCGCTGAGCCGGAGTGCGGGAGGCGCCGCCGCGGGCACGAGAGTCCGCGGCGGACGCCTTCCGGCTCCGTCCCCCACGTTCAACCTTGACCGGCGGCGGCCGGTGAATAGCGGCAACGGGGTGTTGACCCCCGACACCCCGGCTCAGCCGGTGCGGTGGGGCGTAGCGGACTTCGACGCGAAATCCAGAGCGCGTATAGAGTCCCGGGCGCTTCGGGGCAGTCGCCAGGGCGGCCGCGGCGGGGACCGAGGCGCTCAGTCAACAGCGCCGACGTTCGGCAGGGGAAAAGGGATGGCAGCAGGGATGGCATGGCGCCTCGGCGCCCGGCGGCGCAGCGCGTCGTCATCGCGCTGCTCGGATCGGACACCCCGGGGCGGGCGCACGAAACGAAGGGAGAGATTCGATGCGTTTCATCGGATCCATCAAGCCGACCACGGTCATCGCGGTCATCGCGTTGGTCGCGGCCTGCACCGGGAGCGCGATCGCCGGCAAGGCGATCAGCGGGAAGGTGATCAAGGACAACTCGATCACCGGCAAGGACATCAAGAAGGACTCGCTGACCGGGTCCGACGTCAAGGAGAGCACGCTCGCGCTCCCGGAGGGGCCCCGGGGGGCCCAGGGTCCGCAGGGACCGCAGGGACCGCAGGGCGCGGCGGGTGAGCCGGGCACGGACGCGATCAGCCACTTTGCGCAGGTCGATGCGGACGGCAACCTCATCGCCGCACGCAGCGGCGGGATCGCCTCGGCCACGAGGACCGGGACCGGCGCCTACCGCGTCTTCGTGACCGGCTCGATCGCCGGGTGCAACGCGGTCGCCACCGCCACGGACGCCGGCATCGCCCGGATCCGCGCGATCGACGACACCGGTCAGAACGCGAACAGCGTCCTGATCAACACCTACTCGTTCGTGGACGGCAGCAGCCACACCACCAACGAGATCCTCGACCGCGGCTTCACGGTGCAGATCGCCTGCTAGCGGAGGTCCGAGGTTCGACGACGATGAACGAGCGCCACCCTCCGGGGTGGCGCTCTTCGTTCAAGGAGGCGTCGATGTGACGGCGAGCTCGCGCGCCACCGACTCGACGAGGTCGACCGCGCAGGCGACGGTCGGGTACCTGACGTTCTCCGGCGTGTCAGTCATCCGGTGATAGTTCGAGAGCGCCTTGTAGCGGTCGATCGCGACGAGGGTCGCCGTCGGCACGCCCATCCGGCTCGGGATCACGCTGTCGGTGCTCGTTCGCGCTCGCATCCCGCGCCGCAGCGGCACTCCCTCGCGCGCGGCGACTGCGGCGATCAGGTCGCGCCACGGCCGGTCGAAGTAGTCCTCCATCACGACCTCGCCCTCGCCCTCCAGCAGCGCCAGCGAGGGGCCGCCGACGGTCTCGACGTTGAAGAACCACGTCTTCTCGCGATCCATTCCGGCAAGGTGGTCGGAGCAGTAGCCGTAGATCCCGCCCTGGAGCACCTCCTCGGCGCCGACCGAGACGAGCTGGACCCGAAGGCCCGTCAGCGGCCGCTCCCGGAAGGCCTCCGCGAGTGCGACGATCACGGCCACCGCGCTGAGGTTGTCATTGGCGCCCGGCACCGTCGGGCTGCGCTGGATGTCGGCCAGCGCGGTCGCTGCGACGGCGCTCAGGGCCGCGCCGGCGCGGGCGAGGCCGCGGCGACCGGTCATCCCGCCCGCCGCCGCCAGGACCGGCCCGGCGAGCACCCCCCACCACATCGGCAGCGAGGTGTCGCGCCGCTCGACGATCCCCGGCAGCCGGTCGATCAGCGCCTCCTGAAACGACGGGTCGAAGATGAACCCCGTCTGCGCCGCGTCGTGGTGGGCGAGGACGACGAGGGTGCGCTCGGCATCGGGGTCCCCGGCCTCGGCGACGACGTTCCACGTCTCGCGCTCGGGGCGGACGAGCTTGCGGTAGGGGCGAAAGCCGTTGGAGACGTCGTCGGCCATCAGCGCCGCCGCGAGCGCTCCGCCGAGGGCGCCGAGGCGACGGCCGGCGCTCGTCGAGGCGAGGACGCCCGAGGCGGCGCCGAGCGCCGCCAGGCTCGCGTTGACGCCGGCGAAGTCGCCGCGGAACTTCGCCGTCTCGACCCGGGCGGGAGCCCCGGCGGCGGTCAGGCGGTCGGCGATCCACTCGGCGGCCTGCCGCTCGCCCTCCGAGCCGGCGGCGCGCTCGATCGGCGCCAGCGCCTCGATCACCTCGCGCAGCGTCCGCTCCGACGTGCGGGCGGCGGTCTCGGTCAGGGCTGCGTTGGTGCTCATCGCGACTCGGGTCAGGGGGTCGGGAGCCGAAAAGGCTACGCCGCCGGGGCGGCGCCGGGGCGGGTGAGCCGCTCGAGCAGGTAGACGAAGGACTCGTAGCGCTCGCCCGTCGCCCGCTCGAGGCCGATCTCGCAGGTCCGGTTGGCGCAGACGTGCTCGCCGGCGCCGGCGGCTCGGACGTCGCGCGCCTCCTCCTCGGTCGCCGAGGCGGTCAGCTCCGGGTGGAGGAAGCCGCGGTCGCCGGCGAAGCCGCAGCAGGTGGAGGTCTCGGGCACGACGACCTCGTCGGCGAGGGCGTTGGCGATGAGCCGCAGCTCGCCGTCGAGGCCGAGGTGGCGGGAGGAGCAGGTCGGATGGATGACGACGCTCGGGACCTTGGCGCCGACCTCGAGCCGGGAGAGGAGGTAGCGCCCGGCCCACTCGATCGAGTCGAGGATCGTCAGCGCCTCGAGGCGCTCGCGGACGCTGTCGCCGAGCGCGTCCGCCGCGTCGATCAGCCCGTGCGTGCACGAGCTCGCGTCGATCACGACCGGCAGCTCGCCCCCTTCGGACCAGCGCCAGAGGGCGTCGATCGTCGTCGTCGCCATCGCCTCGGCGCCGCGGGCATAGCCCTTCGAGCCCCACGGCAGCGAGCAGCACGTCCCGGCGACGTCGCCCGGGATCCACAGCGGCCGCCGGGCCCGCAGCGAGACGCGGACGAGCGCCTCCGGCAGCGAGGCGACTCCGTCGGACTCGCCGCCGGAGCGGCCGAAGATCCGGTTGACGCACGCCGGCAGGTAGACCGCGGCGGCGCCCTCCCGCACGGTCGGCGGCAGCCCGCTCGGGGCGGGCGGCGGCATCGGCGGCTCCCACTCGGGGACGAGCTCGGCGCTGACGGCGCGCCGCGCCGCCGCGGTGACGCCCTCCAGCGCGCCGTCCCCGAGGACGCCGGCGGCGGCGTGGCCGGCGGCCAGGCCGCGGCGGGCGGAGCGCTCGACCCGCTCCCAGCGCTCGGCGACGCGCAGCGCGGCGGCCTCCTCGCGCGGCGTGCGCTCGGCGCCGCGGAACTCCTTGATCAGCTTGCCGGTGTCGATGCCGAGCGGGCAGGCGCTCGCGCAGGTGCCGTCGGCGGCGCAGGTCTCGATCCCGTCGTACTCGTACTCCTCGAGCAGCTTCGCCAGCAGCGGCGAGCCGGCGGGCTGGCGCGCCATCTCCCGCCGCAGGACGATCCGCTGCCGCGGCGTCGTCGTCAGGTGCCGGCTCGGGCAGACGGGCTCGCAGAAGCCGCACTCGACGCAGGCGTTCGCCTCCTCCTCGATCTCCGGGGTCGTCTTCAGGTTCCGGAGGTGGCAGTCGCGGTCGCGGTTGAGCACGACGCCGGGGCCGAGAACGCCGTCGGGGTCGGCGAGCCGCTTGACCCGCCACATCAGCTCGGTCGCCTTCGGCCCCCACTCGCGCTCGACGAACGGCGCCATGTTGACCCCCGTCCCGTGCTCGGCCTTCAGCGACCCGTCGTAGCGATCGAGGATCAGGTCGACGAGCTTGCCCAGGAACGTCTCGTAGCGCTCGACGTCCTCCGGCTTCGAGAAGTCCGGCGTCAGCATGAAGTGGAGGTTCCCGGCGGAGGTGTGGCCGGCGACGCCGGGCAGGAACCCGTGCTCGCCGAGCAGCGCGCGGATGTCCTCGGCGGCCTCGGCGATCCGGGCCGGCGGGACGCAGACGTCTTCGACGATCAGCGCGGTCCCCGCCGGCCGCAGGCGGCCGACGAGGCCGTGGAGGCCCTCGCGCACGCGCCAGAAGAGCTCGATCCGCTCCTGGTCCCGCGTGAACTCGAAGTCGCCGATCGGCGCCGGCCCATCGAGCCCCGCGATCACCTCGGCCGCGGCCTCCTCGCCCGCCGCGAGTCCGTCGGTGTCGGCGGCGCCGAACTCAACCAGGAGCGCCGCCGACTCAACCGGCAGCTCCTTCCAGTACTCGGGGGTCCCGGGAATCGAGTTGGCCGCGACCATCAGCGCCGGCGCCACCATCAGCTCGACCGCGCTCGCACCGGCGGCTACGAGATCGGCGACCGGGGCGGTCGCCGCGGCGATCGACTCGAAGTGGATCCACGCCAGCGTCGTCGCCGCGGGCAGCGGCACGGTCTCGTAGACCGCGTCGGCGAGGAACGCAAGGGTGCCCTCGGAGCCGACGAGCAGGCGGCGGAAGATCTCGACCGGCTCGTCGGCGTCGAGGAACGCGCAGAGCCGGTAGCCGGTGGTGTTCTTGATCTCGAACTTGCGTCGGACGCGCTCGCGCAGGTCGGCGTCGGCGCGGAGCTCGTCGCGGATCTCGGCGAGGCCGCGGGCGAGCTCGGGCTCGGCGGCGGCAAACCGCTCGGCCGCGCCGGGGGCGGACGTGTCGATCACGGTCCCGGAGGGGAGCGCGAACGTCATGTCGGTGACGGTCATGTACGAGTCGCGGGCGACGCCGCAGCGCATCCCGCCGGAGTTGTTGGCGATGACGCCGCCGACGGTCGCGATGTCGGTCGAGGCCGGGTCGGGGCCGAGCTTGCGCCCGTAGGGGGCCAGCACCCGGTTGACGTGGCCGAGGATGGCGCCCGGCCGCACCCGCACCCGGGTCCCCTCGGGGTCGAGCACCTCCACTCCGCCCCAGTGGTGGCGGACGTCGGCGAGGATCCCGTCGGTCTGGGACTGGCCGTTGAGGCTGGTCCCGCCGGCCCGGAAGACGAGCGACCTGCCGGTGCGGCGGCAGCGGTCCATCAGCGCCGCCACCTGCTCGACCGTGCGCGGACGGACGACCGCCGCGGGGATCGAGCGGTAGGGGCTCGCGTCGGAGGCGTAGCGGATCAGGTCGCTGGCGCGATCGAGCACGTCGGGGTCGCCGACGATCGCGCGCAGCTCGGCGGCCAAGTCGGGAGCGGCGCCCTGCGCGAGCGAGTCGGGCGCGCGGTCGTCGCTGGGCTGGGGCGCCGGGCCCGTGCGGCCCGGCGCGATGCGCTCGACCTTGGGCTCGAGCAGCGGCATCTCAGCTCCCTACGCGAGCCACATGCCGGGCGCGACGCCGACCTCGACCACCGACGGCTTCCCCGACCCGATCCGGTTCCCGAGCGCCTCCCGCAGGTCGGCGCCCCCCTCGACGCGGTCGGCCTCGACGCCGTAACCCTCGGCGACCGCGGCGACGTCGAGTGCGGGGAGGTCGAGGCCGGGCGCTCCCTCGACGCCCTCGGCGAGCGAGAACCACTTGAGGATCGCGTACTCGGAGTTGCGCAGGACGAGGAACGTGACCGGGACGTCGTAGGCGACGGCGCTCCAGAACGCGGTGATCGCGTACTGCGCGGAGCCCTCGCCGACCACGCAGACGACGGGCCGCTCGGGCTCGGCGAGGCCGACGCCGACCGCCGCGGCGAGGCCGAACCCGAGGCCGCCGCCGGCGCCGAAGTAGTAGCTGCCGGGCCGCGAGATCCGCAGCTGGTTGCGCAGGGCGAGGGTCGAGGAGGGAGCCTCGAGGACGATGATGCCGTCGTCGGGGAACGCGGCGGCGAGGGCAGCCATCGCCTCGGTGCCGCTGATCGCGCTGCCCTCCTCGATCGGCGGCGGCTCCATCGGCGCGTCGCGCTCGGGCGGCATCTCGCGGGAGCTGGGCTCCGAAAGAACCGATGCGAGGGCGGCGAGCGCGAGGGCGGGATCGGCGACGATCGCCTCGCCCATCGGCGCGCGCGCCGCCTCGTCGGGATCGGAGGTGATCTGCACGAGCTCGGCGCCATCCGGCAGGAGGTCGCCGGGGACGTAGGGGTAGTAGGCGAAGACCGAGGCGCCGACGACGAGGACGAGGTCGTGGCCGGCGAGCGCCTCGGCGATCGGGGCGATTCCGGGCGGCAGCGCGCCCTGGAACTGCGGGTGGCCCTCCGGGAACCCGAGCCGGCCGCCTCCGGTGGCCGGGATCGACCAGACGGGCAACCGCTGCGCCTCCGCGAGCGCGACCGCGCTCTCCCAGCCGCCCGCGGCGTCGATGTCGGGGCCGGCCACGAGCACCGGCCTGGAGGCGTTGGCGATGCGCGCGGCGAGCGCGCCCACGGCGTCGGGAGCTGGGGCGCCGCGGCCGTCGACGCTCCGCGCGACCGCGTGCTCGGTCCCGGGGCTCGCGGCCTCCTCGGTCCAGTCGTCCATCGGGATCGAGACGAAGGCCGGGCCGCGCGGCGCCACCGCGGCGGTGTGGATCGCGCGGCCGATCGCCGCCGGCACGTCGGCCGATCGCGGCGGCTCGTAGCTCCACTTCACGTACGGATGGACGACCCGCGTCGCGTCGCGGCTGGTCAGGTTGGCCTGCATCGTCATGTGAGCCCGAACCTGCTGGCCTGCGGTGACCAGCAGCGGCGAGTGGTTCGCCTGGGCGTTGAACAGGGCGCCCATCGCGTTGCCGACGCCGGGCGCCGTGTGCAGGTTGGCGTGCCCGACCGTCCCGCTCGCCTGCGCGTAGCCGTCGGCCATGCCGACGACGACCGCCTCCTGCAGGCCCAGCACGTAGCGGAAGTCGTCGGGAAAGTCGCCGAGCATCGGCAGCTCGGTCGAGCCGGGGTTGCCGAACATCGTCGTCATCCCGTGCGCCCGCAGCAGCTCGTAGGTCGCCTCGCGCACGGTGCTCATCGCCTCATCCTCTCGCTCGCTCTCCTCGGGGCCCGCGAATCTATCGACTGGCCTTCGGCGCTCGTCGTCGCGCGGCTGCGCCGGGGCTAGGCTCCGTGGCATGGATCGCCGCGACTTCGCCGATTGGGTCCGCCGCTACGAGGAGGCGTGGCGGGAGCCGGGGACGCAGCTGCTGGACGGGCTGTTCACGCCGGACGCCAGCTACCGCACCAGCCCCTACGGGGACCCGTTCGAGGGCCTCGAGGAGATCGAGCGGATGTGGGAGCGGGAGCGCGAGGGCCCCGACGAGGCCTTCGCGATGCGGGCCGAGGTGATCGCCGCCGACGACCGCACGGGGGTGGTCCGCGTCGAGGTCGACTACGGCGACCCGGTCAGGCAGAGCTACCGCGACCTCTGGGTCATCGAGCTCCGCGAGGACGGCCGGGCGCGCTCCTTCGAGGAGTGGCCGTTCTGGCCGCCCGGCTCGAAGGGCGAGTGGCCGGTCAAGGACTGAGCCGGCCTACTTCAGCCTGATCTTCAGCGAGTCGGCGAAGGTGTTGCCGGCGGCGTCGCGCATCCGCACCTTCACGGTCGCATCGACCCGGCGGTTCGCCTGGAGCGCCCGCGAGACCTTGAAGTCGGCCTTGATGCCGCGCTTCAGGAGCAGCTTGAACTTCTTCTCCTTCTTCGCGCGCACGGACTTCTTCACCTTGGTCAGGGCCATCCGCTTGCCGTGACGCTTGATTTTCAGTGTGCCGGTGACGACGATGTCGACGGGCTCGGCGGCGCCGGCGCGAACGACCACCTTGGTCTCGGCGCCGCTCTGCCGCTGCGTCTTGTCGGCCTTGATCTTCGGCTTGTCGATCTCGCGGTCGACGACCTCGAAGGTGCGGGTGGCCACCGCACTGGCCGAGCCCTCGCACGAGGCCGTCTGGCCGGTGTAGATCGGCTTCGACGAGCAGCCTTCGCCGTCCGTGACGGTCAGCGTCGCGGTGTAGGTGCCGGGCTTCTTGTAGGTGTGCCGCGCGATCGGGGTCGGGGTCGTCTCGGGCTTGCCCGCGCCGAACCGCCATGAGTAGGAGGCGATCGTCCCGTCGGAGTCGGTCGACTCCTCGCCGTTGAACCGCACGCGCTGGCCCACCGAGGGCGAGCCGGGCACGACCTTGATCCGCGCGCGCGGCGATCGGTTCGGGCTCACCGCCACGCCCTGGAAGTCGGATGCGCCCGTCGGCAGGTAGGGCGAGCCCGCCAGCGCCGGCAGCGCGCCGCCGTCGCCCGCGGCGAAGCCGAAGGCCGTCGGAACGCCGAAGGCGCCCGAGTAGACGAACCGCGAGTCGGGGCTGACGGCGGGCGAGGACGCGCCGCTGCCGGCGGTCACCGTCGCCGTTGCGGCCCCGAGTGCGCCGTTCGGGGAGATCGGGTAGCTCCCGAGATCGTTGCTCACCGAGCCCGGCACGTAGAGGCGCCTGCCGTCGGGCGCCATCGCCAGCCCGTAGGGCGCGTCGGTGACCGTGAAGGGCGAGCCCGCGACCTCGGTCAGCGCGCCGCCGGGCGCGACGTCGTAGGCGCTGACCTCGTCCTCGGCGTACTGGGCGACGTAGAGGCGCTTGCCGCTGGGGGAGAAGACCGCTCCGAGGGCCTTGGTCCCGGGGCTGGGGAGCGTCGCCGGCACCGCGGTCAGGGCGCCGTCCGCGCCGATCGAGAAGCCGACGATCCGAGTCGGTCCGGTCTCGGTCGTCGCGAAGAGGAGCTTGGAGTCGGGACTGGAGGCGATGCCGAAGAGGCCGGGCACGGCTGTGTACGGCGATCCGGGCAGGGGCGTGAGGGCCCCGCCGGCGCCGATCGAGTAGCCGGAGATCGTCCCGCTCACGCCCGAGTTCGCCGCGTACAGGTACTTCCCGTCGGCCGTCGCGGTGATGCCGTTGCTGGGGCCGCCGGTCGCGAAGGGCGAGCCCGGCTTCGCGGTGAGCGAGCCGTCCGCGGCGACCGTGTAGCCGTAGATCTGGGCCGCGCCGTAGTCGCCGGCGTAGAGGCTCTTGCCGTCGGGCGTCAGAGCGACGCTCACCGGCGAGGTGCCCGAGGCCACGTCCCCGGTGGGCGTCAGCACCCCGGTGGAGGGATCCTGGGCGAAGAACTCGACCTTGCCGGTGTTGATGTCGCCGACGTAGACGCTGCGCGCGGCGGCGGACGCAGGCAGGGCCAACGCTGCGATCGCCGCCACGGTTGCCGCCGCCTTGCTCGTTCCCCTCATCGCTCTGGCTCCTTCCAGCCGCTCGTCCCTCAGACTCCCACAAACCGGCTCCCGGCCCGGAGTCGCGCCGCGACGACGCAAGCTTCGTCCCCCGCAGCCTGTTGGCAGGCTGCCAACAACTGCTAGCCTGCGGACAACATGGCTTCCGCCACTGCGACCGGCGCCCGTCTCGAGCCCGACCTGCGCCGCCGCCAGATCCTCGCCGCCGCCCGCCGGCTGTTCTCCGAGCGCGGCTACAGCGCCGTCTCCACCGGCGAGATCGCCGCCGAGGCCGGAGTGGCCCGCGGGCTGATCAACCACTACTTCGGGACCAAGCGCACGCTCTACGTCGAGGTCGTCCGCGAGATGGTCCGCTTCCGCTCCCAGCCCGTCCCCGAGTACGTCGACGGCGCCACCCCGCAGGACCGGCTGACCGAGTCGATCGACCGCTGGCTGGAGATGGTCTCGCGCAACCGCGAGGCCTGGCTGGCCGCCGTCGGCGCCGAGGGTCTCGGCCACGACCCCGAGATCGAGGCCGTGCTCGACGCGGCCCGCGAGGAGGCGACGGTCCGGCTGATCGAGATCCTCGGCCTCGGGCCCGTCGCCGACGCGCCGCCGGAGCTCCACGCGGTGCTGCGCGCCTACGGCGGCATGGCCGAGGCCGCGACCCGCGAGTGGCTCGAGCGCGACCGCTGGGACCGCGAGCAGGTCGCCAGCTTCCTCAAGACCGCGCTCCCGGCCTTGGTCGGGACCGCTTACGAAGCCATTCCCTTGAAGAGCGAGCAGCGAGCAGCAAGCAGCAACGACGACAACCCGTCAGGAGACGAGAACCCATGAGCAAGACCTACGTGATCGGCGTCGGGATGACGAAGTTCGACAAGCCCGGGACCAAGGAGGGCGACTACCCCGACTGGGCCAAGGAGGCCGGCGAGAAGGCGCTCGCCGACGCCGGCATCCCCTACGAGGACGTCGAGCAGGCCTACGCCGGCTACTGCTACGGCGACTCGACCTACGGCCAGCGGGCGATCTACCAGCTCGGCCTCACCGGGATCCCGGTCGTCAACGTCAACAACAACTGCTCGACGGGCTCCTCCGCCCTCTACCTCGCCCGCCAGGCGGTCAAGGGCGGCCTCGTCGACTGCGCGCTCGCGGTCGGCTTCGAGAAGATGGAGAAGGGCTCGCTCGGGATGAAGTACACCGATCGCACCCCGGCGCTCGACAAGCACATGGGCCGCATGTTCGAGGTCCGCGACCCGGAGGAGTCGCCGTTCGCGCCGCAGATGTTCGGCAACGCCGGCCGCGACCACATGGAGAAGTACGGCTCCAAGCCCGAGCACTACGCGTGGATCGGGTGGAAGAACCACAAGCACTCGGTCAACAACCCCTACGCGCAGTTCCAGGACGAGTACACGCTCGACGAGATCAAGGAGGCGCGGATGATCCACGAGCCGCTGACGAAGCTCCAGTGCTCGCCGACCTCCGACGGCGCCGCATGCGTGATCGTGGCGTCCGAGAAGTACGTGGACGAGCACGACCTCTGGGAGGAGGCGGTCGAGATCGCCGGCCAGTCGATGGTGACGGACATGAGCTCGACGTTCGACGAGAACGCCGACTGCATGACGATCGTCGGCTCCGACATGTCGAAGGAGGCCGCGCGGCAGGCCTACGAGGAGGCGGGGATCTCGGCCGACGATGTCGACGTCTGCGAGCTCCACGACTGCTTCAGCGCGAACGAGCTGATCACCTACGAGGCGCTCGGCTTCGCCGAGGAGGGCGAGGGTCACCTGCTGGTCGAGCGCGAGGCGACGACCTACGGCGGCGACGGCCCCGTGGTCAACCCCTCGGGCGGCCTGATCTCGAAGGGCCACCCGCTCGGCGCGACCGGCCTCGCCCAGTGCAGCGAGCTGACGTGGCAGCTGCGCGGCCAGGCGGACAAGCGCCAGGTCGACGGCGCCGAGGTCGCCCTCCAGCACAACATCGGGCTCGGCGGCGCGGCGGTCGTGTCCGTCTACCGACCCGCAACCAAGGCCACGAGCTAGTACACCCCGCACCGGTCCTGCCCCGAACGCGTGGCGGGAGCCGGCCGAACCGGACGCGAAGCGGAGGATTCGGCCGGAGTTATCTAAGGAGCGCCATGAGCACCATCACCGCCACATCGACATCAGGCCTGACCGACGAGCAGATCGACTTCCGCCAGGCGATCCGGGACTTCGCCCAGCGCGAGGTCGGGACCGCCGAGCAGCGGGAGAAGCTGACCGACGGCTACCTCGAGCTGCACAACCAGGAGATCTACGAGAAGCTCGCCGAGCTCGGCTGGCTCGGCGTCTCGATCGACGAGCGCTACGGCGGCGCCGGCCAGGGGATGGTCGACGCCTGCATCTTCCTCGAGGAGACGATGCGCGGGCTGATCCCGATCGCCGGCTACGGCGTCTCGCTGATCGTCGCCGGCGCCTACGAGCGCTTCGGCACCGAGGAGCAGAAGGAGGAGATGCTCGGCGGGATCTGCCGCGGGCGGGTCGAGGCCATCGCGATGTCCGAGCCCGAGGCGGGATCCGACGTCGGCAACCTCAAGTGCAAGGTCGAGCGGCAGAACGGCGGCTACGTGCTGAACGGCCAGAAGACCTGGATCAGCGCCGCCCACATCGCCGACCACGTCCTGGTGATCGGTCGCTCCGACAGCTCGGGCTCCAAGCACGAGGGCCTGACGATGATCTCCGTCCCCACCGACGCCGAGGGCATCGAGATCAACGGGATCCAGACGATGGGCGGCAAGGAGGTCAACGACGTCTTCCTCACCGATTGCCACGTCGACGCCTCCCGCATGCTCGGCACCGAAGGCGGCGGCTGGATGCAGCTGATGGCCGGCCTCAACGTCGAGCGGCTGATCCTCGCTGCGTCGGCGCTGGGGATCGCCCAGCGCGCGTTCGACGACGCTCTCGATTACGTCAAGGAGCGCAAGCAGTTCGGCCGCCCGATCGGCTCCTTCCAGACGATCAAGCACCGCATCGCCGATCTCGCCACCGAGCTCGAGTGCACGCGCCTGCTCGTCTACGACGTCGCCCGCAAGGTCGACGCCGACCCGAACCAGATGCTCCCGCGCGAGGCCTCGATGGCGAAGCTGAAGGCGACCGAGCTCGCCAAGCGCTGCTCGCTGGAGGGCATGCAGATGATGGGCGGCTACGGCTACGCGTCGGAGTACGACATGGAGCGCCACGTCCGCGCCAGCCTGGTGATGTCGATCTACGGCGGCACGAACGAGATCCAGCGCGAGATCGTCTCGAAGACCTACGGGTTGTAGGAGAGCGGCGGCGGGTAGGAATCCGGGCCGATGGCGGACGCAGGGCACAGCCGGCCGCCCGGGTTCCTCCGGGCGACGCTGAAGGAGGGGGTGCGGCTGGCGCGGATCCGGCCGGTCGCGCCGCCGGCGCTGCTGTTCCGCGTCGCGCGATGGTGGACGCGCACCGTCCTGCGCGAGTCCTCCCCCCACTTCGCCGTCGGCGCGCTGATCGCGGCGGCGGCGCTGCTGGCGCTGGGGGCCGAGCGCACGACGCTCGGCCTCGTCGCGCTCGGGCTGCTGGCGCTGGTCCTGCTCTGGGAGGCCCGTGCGGCCTGGGTGGCGCACCGCAGCACGGTCCTGATCGAGGAGGCGCTCGAGGACATCGAGCACGATCCCGACGAGGCCGCGCGGGTCCCCCGCTCCCACCTGCTGGTGCCGCCGCTGGCGTTCGTCACCCGCGGCGTCGACCGCACCCGCGGCGTCCGCTTCGCCGAGGTCGACGGGGTGCGCCTGCGCCTCGACGTCTACCGGCCCGCCGGCGACGACCCGCACGACGACCTGATCCAGCCGGCCGTGATCCAAGTCCACGGTGGCGGCTGGCTCGCCGGCTCCCGCTACGAGCAGGGCATCCCGCTGCTCAACCACCTCGCGAACATCGGCTGGGTCGGGTTCAACGTCGACTACCGGCTGAGCCCGCAGGCCACCTGGCCCGACCACATCGCCGACGTCAAGCGGGCGATCGCGTGGGTGCGAGCGAACGCCGGGGAGCTGGGCATCGACCCGGAGATGATCTGCATCACCGGCGGCTCGGCCGGCGGCCACCTGACCGCGCTCGCCGCGCTGACCGCGAACGACCCCGAGTTCCAGCCGGGCTTCGAGGACGCCGACACGACGGTCGCCGCGGCCGTCCCCTTCTACGGCGTCTACGACCTCACGAACCTCGGCGGCCACTACTACCCGGAGCTGCGCGAGTGGGTCTTCGAGAAGGTCGTCTTCAAGCGCCCGCTCGAGCAGGCGAAGGAGGTCTACCACCGCGCCTCGCCGATGTTCCGGATCCACGAGGACGCACCGCCCTTCCTCGTCATCCACGGCGAGCACGACACCCTCGTGCCCGTCGGCGACGCCCGCGACTTCGTCGCCCGACTGCGGGAGGTCTCGCGCGAGCCCGTCCGCTACGTCGAGCTGCCGGAGGCGGAGCACGCCTTCGACCTCTGGCCCTCGGAGCGAACCGCGCGCATCTCCGAGGGCATCGGGCGGTTCCTGACGGCGGTCGCGCGCTCGCGCGGCAAGGGCCCGACCGAGGGAGCCCCCGCGCTCACGTCCGGCGCCGGTTGACACGACTCCGGCCGCTGGTGAGGATGCGCCGCTGCCGCCGATCGGCGGCTCCCCATCCTTGAAGGAGCTCGCAACGTGACCCACTCGAACCTCCGGCGCACCGCCGCCTCCATCGCCCTCGGCGGCGCCGTCGCCGTCGCCGCCATCGTCCCCGCCTCAGCCCAGGACATGCCGATCGAGACCAAGCTCAAGCTGCGCAACTCGGCGCCGGCGTTCCACGGCAAGGTCAAGGCCTCGAGCGACGTCTGCGTGACCGGTCGCAAGGTCCGCCTGTTCAAGGTCAAGAAGGGCGAGGACAAGCTCCTCGGCAAGGACCGCGCCGACGCCAAGGGCGGCTGGAAGATCCTCAAGACCCCGAAGTCCGGCGTCTACTACGCCAAGGTCAAGGAGATCGCGGCCGGCGGCGAGGAGTCGCCCGCGGTGCTCTGCCTGAAGGCGAAGTCGAACAAGGTTGCGATCGACTAGCGAGGACTCCGCCCCGCCCCGGTTTCGGGCCCCGGAGTGGTCTGCGAGAACCCAGCTCGGGCTTCACCGGACACACTGTCCGGACGCGGTGTAGGATCGGCTCCGTGCCGTCCGTCACCCGTCGCAGCGGAGAGCCCTCGCGGCGCGTCGCGGCGCCGACGCGGCTGATCGAGGCGACCGAGCGGCTGCTCGCCTCCGGGACGCCGTACATCGCGCTCAGCGTCGAGCAGCTCTGCTCGGAGGCGGGCGTTGCCCGCTCGACGTTCTACGTCCACTTCCGCGACAAGGGCGAGCTCGTGACGCGGGTCGCCGAGCGGATGCTCGACCAGCTCAGCGCGGCCGCCGAGGCGTGGTGGGTTCCCGGGGCGAGCCGGGATCAGCTGCTCGCGGCGACGCGGCGGCTCGTCGGCGTCTACGCCCGCCATCGCGCCGTGCTCGCGGCGCTGGCGGAGACCGCCGCCTACGACGCCGAGCTGCGCGGGGTCCAGGAGGGTCTCGTGGATCGTCATGCGAGACCGCTGGCCGAGTTGATCGAGGCTGGCCGGCGCGACGGCAGCGTGCGCGACGTCCACACCCGCGAGACGGTGGTGGCGCTGGTCGGGATGACGCAGGTCGCCTGCGAGCGGCTCGCGCGCGACGACGACGAGGCGCTCGACCGGCTCGCCGAGACGCTCACGGCGATCGCCTGGCACACGCTCTATCCCGACCCGCGCGAGGGCTCGCCGTGAGCGGGGCCTCGCGGATCGGCTCGCCGGGGCCGCGGCCGCCCTTCCCGGGACCGCAGGCGGTCGCCGGGGACCTGCGGCTGGAGCGGCGAGCCGGGCGCCGGGCGCCCTACCCGCGCGGCGAGAACCGGGTCAGCCTGCGCAACACCTGGCGCTTCCGCCACGACCCGCTGCAACTGCTGATCGAGGCCTACCAGCGCCACGGCCCGGTCTTCGGGATGCGGATCATGTTCGGGCTCAACGTCTTCATGATCGGCCCGGAGGCGAACCACTTCGTGCTCGTCTCGGGCCGCGAGCACTTCACCTGGCGAGACGGCCGCATGGGCGACCTGCTGACGCTCATCGGCGACGGCCTGCTCACCACCGACGGCGACTACCACGACGCGTCGCGGGCGATCATGATGCCCGCCTTCCACCGCGAGCGGGTCGCGCTGGCGGCGGCGGCGATGGCCGAGGAGGCCGGGTCCGCGAGCGACGGGCTCGAGGGCGGCGCGGGCACCGACATCTACCACTGGACGCGCGACCTGGCGATGCGGATCGCGATGCGGGCGCTGTTCGGCTTCGACCCCGACTCCGGCCGCTCGCACGAGATCGCCTCGCGGTTCGAGAGCGGGCTCAGCTTCCACGGCCGCGAGTTTCCGATGCAGCTCCTCGTCGGTCCCGGGAGCCCGTACGAGCGGCTCAAGCGCGACCGCGCCGCGCTCGAGCGGCTCGTCGGCGCCGAGGTCCGCAAGCGCCGTGAGCGCGGTGAGGACGACGGCGACATGCTCGGCTCGCTGCTCGCCGCGACCGACGGGGAGGGCCGGGCGCTCACCGACCGCCAGGTGCTCGACCACGTGCTGACGCTGCTCTTCGCCGGTCACGACACGACCACCTCGACGCTGACGTTCCTCGTCTACGAGCTCGCGCGCTCGCCGGAGTGGACGACTCGGCTGGCGGCGGAGCGCGACGAGGTGTGCGGCGACCGCGAGCCGACCGCCGAGGAGCTGTTCGGCGGCCTGCCGCTCCTGACCCGCGCGATCGACGAGACCCTGCGGCTCTACCCGCCCGCGTGGATCGGCCCGCGCCGGGTCGTCAGCGACTTCGAGTTCGCGGGTGAGCTCGTCCCAGCCGGGCTTCCGATCATGTACAGCTCGTGGGTGAGCCACCGCCTGCCGGAGGTCTTCGAGGATCCCGACCGCTTCGACCCCGACCGCTTCGAACCGGAGCGGCGGGCGCGCTGGCCGCGCGGCGCCTACGTCCCGTTCGGGATGGGGCCGCGGGTCTGCATCGGCAAGCGCTTCGGCTACACCGAGGTCCACGCTATCGCCGCCGCCCTGCTGCGCCGGTTCCGCTTCGAGCTGCCGCCCGGGCACCGGCTGCGCATCCACCAGGCGCCGACGCTCTCGCCCCAGGGCGGCCTGCCGGTTCGGCTGCTGCCGCGCTGAGCGCGCCGCCGCCGCGAGCGAGACCCGCCTAGGATCGCCGCGTGGACGACCGCGAGGTCGAGATCCGGCGCTCGGACCCGGAATCGCCCGAGGCGGTGCGCTGCATCCGCGCGTACTTCGACGAGCTCGACCGGCGCTCCGACCACGGCTTCGACCCCGGCGATGGGATCTCCGCGGCGCCCGACGAGCTGCGGCCGCCACGCGGGGAGCTGCTGCTGGCCCAAGTGGACGGCGAGGTCGTCGCCTGCGGCGCGGTCAAGCACCATCCAGGCGAGCCGTCGGAGATCAAGCGCATGTGGGTGGCGCCGCAGGCACGCGGGCGCGGCGTCGCGCGGCAGATGCTCGCCGAGCTCGAGCGGCTCATCGCCGAGAGCGGGGCGGGGGTCGCCCGCCTCGAGACGAACCGCGCCCTCGTCGAGGCGATCGCGATGTACCGCTCGGCCGGGTACGTGGAGGTCCCGCCGTTCAACGACGAGCCCTTCGCCCACCACTGGTTCGAGAAACGCTTGCCGCCGGAGTAGCGCGAGCGTAGGCTCGCCGGTGAAGCGAGAGGAGACTGCGATGAGCGTGAACGAGGAGCTGAAGGAACGGCAGAAGAAGGCCTGGGACGCGGGCGACTTCGGGAAGATCGCCGAGCGGATCGCGGCCCAGTCGTCGGCCGTGCTCGACGCGACCGGGGTCGGCGAAGGAACGAAGCTGCTCGACGTCGCCTGCGGCACCGGCAACGCCCTGATCCCGGCGGCCGAGCACGGGGCCGTCGCCACCGGACTCGACATCACGCCGAAGCTCCTCGAGGCCGCGCGGGAGCGTGCCCGGGCGGCCGGAGTCGAGGTCGAGCTCGTCGAGGGTGACGCCGAGCAGCTGCCGTTCGAGGACGGCGCCTTCGACGTGGTCGTGTCGGTGTTCGGAGCGATGTTCGCGCCCGATCACGAGCGCGCGGCGGCCGAGCTGCTGCGCGTCTGCCGCCCCGGGGGGAAGGTCGGCGTCTGCGCGTGGACGCCGCAGGGGATGATCGGCCGGATGTTCATGACCGTCGCCTCGCACATGCCCCCGCCCCCCGAGGGGTTCAAGCCGCCGGCCCTGTGGGGCATGGAGGACCACATGCGCGACCTGTTCTCCGCCGCCGGCGATGTGCGCTTCGAGCTGGAGACGATGACGATGGAGGGCGAGTCGATCGAGGCTTGGATGGCGACCGACGAGCGCTACCTCGGCCCGATCGTGACGGCGAAGGCCGCGCTCGAGCCGGAGGGGAAATGGGAGGCGCTCCGCGGTGACCTCGTCTCGCTCTACGCGGACGTCAACGAGGCCCGCGACGGCTCGTTCCGGGCGCAGGCCGAGTTCCTGATGACGGTCGTCGACCGCCGCACCTGAGCGCCGAGGCGCAGGGGCGGAAGCGGAGGCCGGCGCTCGCTAACGTAGGCGGGGTGAGCACACCCCCACCCGTCGCGGCGCCCGACGAGGCGCCCACGGAGCGCGAGCACAAGACGCGGTCGCGGGCTCGGCCCGGCGGGATCGCGATCGAGAAGGTTCAGGGCCTGCCGTTCCGCGGGCAGCGAAAGCCACCCTGGCTGAAGGTGCCGGCTCCCGGGGGGCCGAAGTTCCGCGAGCTGAAGCGGCAGATCGACGGCGAGCGGCTGCACACGGTCTGCGAGGAGGCCAACTGCCCGAACGTCGGCGAGTGCTGGGAGCGCGGCACCGCGACCTTCATGATCCTCGGCGACACCTGCACGCGGCGCTGCGGGTTCTGCAACGTCAACACGGGCAAGCCGACCTGGAACGACCCGCTCGAGCCGGCGCGCGTCGCCCGATCGGTCGCGCAGATGGGGCTGAAGCACGCGGTCATCACCTCGGTCGACCGCGACGACCTCCCCGACTACGGCGCAAGCGCCTTCGTCGGCGTCATCCGCTCGATCCGCATGCAGGCACCCGGCTGCAAGGTCGAGGTGCTGACCCCGGACTTCCGCGGCCAGGAGATGCCGCTGGCGAAGGTGATCGCTGAGCGCCCCGACGTCTTCAACCACAACGTCGAGGTGGTCCCGCGCCTCTACCCGATGGCCCGCCGCGGATCGAAGTTCCTGCGCTCGGCCAGGGTGCTGCGAATGGCGAAGGAGATGGGCGGGCCCGAGGTGATCACCAAGAGCGGGCTGATGGTCGGGCTCGGCGAGAGCCATGAAGAAATGGTGGAGGCGTTCGGCATCCTCCGCGAGCACCGGGTGCAGGTGCTGACGGTCGGGCAGTACCTGCGGCCGACCGAGCGCCACCTCCCCGTCGTCCGCTACTGGGAGCCGGAGGAGTTCGACGCGCTGGCCGCCGAGGCGAGGAGGATCGGCTTCGAGTCGGTCGCCGCCGGTCCGCTCGTGCGCTCCAGCTACCACGCCGACGAGAGCGCCCGCGAGGCGCTCGCCGCTCGCGCCGCCTAGCGGTCCCCGTCGCTCCCGGCGCCGCCGGCTGCCTCTACGCTGGCGGCGCGTGATCCCGCTCAAGGACAACGTCCCGTCGCGGGGAGTCCCCGTCGTCACGATCGCGCTCGTCGCGCTGAACCTGCTCGTCTTCGTCTGGCAGCTCTCGCTGTCGGAGGGGCGGGCATCGACGCTCGAGCTCGCCCGGGCCGGCGTCTCCGAGCGCGATGCGTTCACGATCGAGCACGGGGCGATCCCCTACCGCCTCTCCCATCCCGGCAGCAAGTGCGGGACGACGTCGGACTCGATCGTCTGCGGCGCCGACGCGCTGGAGGACGCGGCCAACGCGCCGAACGCGCCGCCGCTCGCACGGGACCTGAGCGCGCCGGCGTGGTGGACGACGCCGTTCACGTCGATGTTCATGCACGCCGACCTGCTCGGCGTCGCGGTCAGCGTCATCTTCCTGCTCGTCTTCGGGCGGACGACCGAGGCGTCGCTGGGCCGGTGGCGCTTCGCGTTCTTCTACCTCGCCTCGGGGCTGGTGGCGATCGCGGTGCAGACGGCGCTCGACCCCAACGACACCGGGCCGATCATCGGCGCGTCGGGCACGATCGCCGGCGTCCTCGGCGCCTACATCGCCTCCTACCCGCGGGCGCGGGTCGTCGGGCTCGTGCTCCTGCCGCTGTTCGGGACGCTCGTCGAGATCCGCGCGGCGCTGCTGGTGATGGCGTGGTTCGCGCTGCAGGTCGTGCCGCACGTCGGCACGCTCGCGACTCCCGACGCCGCCGACGGCGCGCTCGCCTACATCGCCTACGTCGCCACCTTCGCGATCGGCTACGGGGCGGGGCGGCTGCTGATCCGCCGCCCGCTCGAACCCCCGGCCGCCGTCAGCGCGCCGCGCAGCGAGCCCGCGCATGGATGAGCGGCGGCGGTTGCTGTTCATCGGCTCGGCGATCGTCTTCGTCGTGATCTTCGGGGCGCTGACGATCGCGGCGCTCTCGAGCGCGACGCTGAACGTGGCGACGCTGGTGATCGGCGGCGCGTCCCTGTTCGTGCTGGCGGCGGTGCTGATCGCGCTCGTCGAGGCGCTGCGGAGGCCGCCGCAATGAGCACGACGCGGCTCGGCGTCGCGGGGCTCGCCGCGCTGTTCTTCGTCGGCGCGGCCGGCGGTCTGGTCGGCGACATGTGCCACGTCGTCTCCGGCACGACGCGCTACATCGAGGACCCGCTTCCCTATATCTGGGAGAGCCAGCTCTGGTTCCCGGTGATGGTCGGCGCCGGGACGGCGACGATCGGGTGGCTGCGGGTACGGCTGGGCGACGACGGCGAGGGCGGCGGGATGAGCGAGGCCGCGCAGATGGTCGCCTGGATCATCGCCCTCTACGCGCTCACCGCGATCGTCCGCGGCGAGCCGCAGGAGGTCGCGGTGGCGCTCGTCTACGCCGTCGCCGCCGGGATCTGCGGCGCCTTCGCCCACAGCCGCGCCGACATCGCGTGTGGCGCGCTGGCGGCCGTGGTCGGCGTCACGATCGAGATCGTCCTCGCCGCCGAGGGCATCTTCGAGTACGCCGGCGACGTCGGCGACTTCGCCGGCGTCGCCACCTGGCTGCCGGCGCTGTACTTCGCCTACGGCGTCGTCGCCGGCCGGCTGGGGCTGACGGCCTCGCGCATGCGGCGCGGCTGACGCCGGGGCCATGCGAGCGGGCGGCCACGGCCGGCGGAGTGGGCGCGGCCGGAGGTGCTCGGGACTACGCTGAGGGTGAGTGGCCTCGTCGAACATCGACCATGCGATCGACGCGCTCAGCCTGATCCGCAGGGCGCAGCGCGCGACCGATGCCGCGCTGCGGCTGCCTACCCGCGACCGGCAGGAGCTGGCCGGGCAGATCGAGTCGGTGCGTGAGGACGTCGACGCGGTCACCCGCTCGCTCGCCGCGAACGTTCCCGGCGGCGAGACGCTGCTGGCCGCCGGCCACGGGCTGGCGGGGCGACGGGAGGTGCAGGCGCTCGGCGGGCTGATCGGGTTCTTCGCCGGGCAGAGCTCGCAGGCGCTCGACGCCGTCGCCGGGGCGGCGACCTCCATCGGCAGCGAGCCCGACCGCTCGCTCGAGCTCTCCGAACGGATCCGCATGCGGCTCGCCGAGGTCGGCGTCGCCAAGCGCGACGACCTCGCCCGCGAGCTCGAGGTCGACCCGCGCTCGGCGGAGTTCCGCGACGCCCTCGAGCGGACCCTCGGGACCGGCCTCGCCGAGTGGTACGGCAGCGGCACCTACGGACTCCCCCACGACGAGCTCGAGTCGATGATCGCCCGGGCCCGGGTGGCCGCGGAGGTCGAGCGCTCCGGCGGGGCGGCGCCGAGCGCCGGCTCGGCGGCTCCGCCGGCTTCGGGCGAGGAGCCGGCGGCGTCGCGGTCCATGGGAGCCGCCGTCGACGAGCTGCGCGGGTCGATCGACGCGCTCTGGAAGTCGGTCGCCGGCCACAGCGAGCCGGAGGCGCCGCTGCCGCCGCCCTGAGGGGACGGATGGAGCCAGTGGGATTCGAACCCACGACCTCTCGGATGCAAACCGAACGCTCTAGCCAACTGAGCTATGGCCCCGTCCCTCGATTGTAGGAGCGGCAGGGGCTCCGGCCACCTGCCGATTCATCCCCACGGGGCCTCGGGCCTGTGCGACGATGGCCGGGCTTGAGTCGCCGATCGGGAGGAGCTCAATGACGACACGCACCGAGGCCTCGGGCGAGCGGGACGACGCCGCCGCGCCCGATCCGCGGGCGGCGCGGGCGAAGCTGACGGACCTCGAGGTCGTCCGCCATCACTTCGACCGGGCGTGGGACGCGCTCGGCTATCCCGACGACATCCGGCCGATCTTCTGGCAGCCGTACCGCGAGGTGTCGGTGCAGATCCCGATCAAGAAGCGCGACGGCGTCACCCGCGTCTACCACGGCTACCGCATCCAGCACAACGGCGCCCGCGGTCCATACAAGGGCGGAGTCCGCTTCCACCCCGAGGTCGACATCGACGAGGTCCGCTCCCTCGCCTCGATGATGACCTGGAAGACGGCGATCGTCGGCATCCCCTACGGCGGCGCGAAGGGCGGCGTCAACGCCGACCCCGGCGAGCTGACCGAGGACGAGGTCCAGCGGGTCGCCCGCAGCTTCATGGACAAGATCTCCAAGGTGCTCGGGCCGACGCGCGACATCCCCGCGCCCGACGTCAACACCAACTCCCAGGTGATGGCCTGGATGATGGACCAGTACGGCAAGCTCCACGGCCACACGCCGGCGATCGTCACCGGCAAGCCGATCTCGCTCGAGGGCTCCTACGGGCGCGAGGCGGCGACCGGCCGCGGCTGCGTCGTCATGTTCCAGGAGGCGGCGCCGAAGGCCGGCCTCGATCCTCAAGACTCCCGCTTCGTCGTCCAGG
This sequence comes from uncultured Solirubrobacterales bacterium, assembly GCA_963823565.1. Taxonomy (GTDB): domain Bacteria; phylum Actinomycetota; class Thermoleophilia; order Solirubrobacterales; family 70-9; genus RHKX01. Next base: position 1,160,860 of record CAWGLR010000001.1, read on the forward strand.
GCTACGGCAACGTCGGCTCCTGGCTCGCCCGCATCCTCCAGGACCTCGGGTCGACGATGGTCGGCGTCTCCGACGCGTTCGGCGCGATCCGCAGCGACGAGGGCATCGACGCCCACGCCCTCGCCCGCCACCTCACCGTCGAGGGCGGCAAGCTCGTCGAGTTCCCGGGCGCTGAGGCGATCTCCCCCGGCGACCTCTACGAGATCCCCTGCGACGTCTTCTTCCCGGCGGCCCTCGGCGGGATGCTCCACGCCGACAACGCCGACCTCCTCGACTGCAAGATGATCGTCGAGGGCGCCAACAACCCGACGACCTTCGAGGCCGACGACATCCTCGTCGAGAAGGGCGTGCACATCGTTCCCGACCTGATGGCCAACGCGGGCGGCGTCGTCGCCTCCTACTTCGAGTGGGTCCAGAACCTCCAGCACTTCCGCTGGGACGAGGACGAGGTCAACGCTCGCCTCGGGCGCATCCTCCGCCGCGCCTACCACGAGGTCGCCGAGCGCGCCGAGCGCGAGAACCTGACGCTCCGCACCGCCGCCTTCGAGACCGCGATCGAGCGCGTCGTCGACGCGTCACGCACCCGCGGCTACTTCGATTAGCCGCAGCCCCGGTGCCCCGGTCCTGCCGCCGGCGAGTGGCGGGACCCCGGCCGAACCGGACGCGCAGCGGAGGGCCATCGGCCCGAGGTGCCCCGGTCCTGCCGCCGGCGAGTGGCGGGACCCGGCCGAACCGGACGCGCAGCGGAGGGCCGTCGGCCCGAGGTGCCCCGGTCCTGCCGCCGGCGAGTGGCGGGACCCGGCCGAACCGGACGCGCAGCGGAGGGCCGTCGGCCCGAGGTGCCCCGGTCCTGCCGCCGGCGAGTGGCGGGACCCGGCCGAACCGGACGCGCAGCGGAGGGCCATCGGCCCGAGGTGCCCCGGTCCTGCCGCCGGCGAGTGGCGGGACCCGGCCGAACCGGACGCGCAGCGGAGGATTCGGCCGGAGTTAACTAGTCCTCGTCGAAGTCGAAGTCCTTCGGCGGTCCCTGCTCGAACCACAGGTCCTCGCCCTCGGGCGCGTCCTGGAGGAAGTCGGGCGTTTCCTCGAGCAGGTCCTCGGACGACTCCTCGCCCTCCTCGCCTTCCTGGCGGGGCCGCTTGACCGGCGCCGGCGGGAGATCGTGGTCGGTGGTCGGCGACGTCGGCGCGGCGGCGGCGGGCGCCTCCTCCGAGTCGAGCTCGATGTCCAGCTCCTCCGAGTCGAGCTCGATGTCCAGCTCCTCCGAGTCCAGCTCGAGGTCGCCGGCGTCGAAGATGCCGCTCTCGGGCGCCTCCGGCGGCTCGGTCTCCTCGGCGGGAGCCTCCGAGGCCGGGGCCTCGGGTGCGGGCTGCTCGCTGGAGGGGCTCGGCTCGTCCGGAACCGGCTCCGCTTCGTCGGCGGGGCCGAGCTGCTCGGGAGCGGGATGGTCGGCGGTGTCCCCGAGGTCGGCGTGCTCGACGCGCGCCCGCTCGGCCGGGGTCGGCTCCGCGGTCGCGGCGGGTTCGGGCGGCGGCGCCTCGGGCGCCGGCGGCGCCTCCGGGGCGGCATCTTCGGCGGATGGGGCGACGGTGGTCTCCCCCTCGGAGAACCAGTCCGTGAAGCCGCCCTCGTCCCGCTCGGCCGCCTCGGCGGGAGCCTCGGTCGCCTGTTCGGCGGGCGGGGCGGGCTGCACGGCGGCGGGGGCCCCCGGGGCGGCGGCCTCGGTGCCGGTGTCGAACTCCGGATCGCCGGGTCGCGTCGCCGGGCCGAACGCCTCCTTCTCGAGGCGCTCGACGTCGGAACGGTCGGCGCCATGCTGGCGCTTGAGCTCGAGGTGCTCGCGGATCGCGTCGTCCAGGATTCCCATAGGCAGCGAAGCGTTGCAGATGCGGCGCCGCCTGTGGCGCCGAAATACCGCTGATGAAGGCACTTTTTCGCCGCCCCCGCCCCATCCCCTGCGCGCCCGTGAGGGCTCGGTATCCTGAGAGTTCGGGCGAGAGCCCGCGCCCGGGGCTATAGCTCAGTTGGAAGAGCGCCTGGATCGCACCCAGGAGGTCGGCGGTTCGAGTCCGCCTAGCTCCACTGGAGACTCCGCCTCAACGACGGCGGCCTCGCGCCCTGACCGCGCGAGCCGCCATCATCGGGGCATGGCTCCCAACGATCGCAAGCGCGATCGGCTGCAGGACGAGGCGGACCCCGAGAGGCTCGGCCGCGAGCTCGGCGCCACCCCCGAGATCGGGGAGGCGATCGGGATGCTTCTCGGCCTCGGCGTCTCGGAGGCGGCGGTCCGCCGGGCCTTCGCCCGCGGCAGGGTCGAGGACGCGATCTTCGACCCCGTGCTCGACCCCGCCCGCGAGCGCCGGACCGTCTCCCCCGCGGAGATCGAAGCGCAGGGCGGGCTCTCGGTCGCCGAGTCGCAGCTGATGGCGCTCAGCTTCGGGCTGCGGGCTCCCGAGCCCGACGAGCCGTACTTCGCCGAGGAGGAGGCGGCCGCCTTGCGGCGCATCGGCGAGCTCCGCGAGATCTGGCCGCCGGAGGTCTACCTGCGCGTCGCGCGCGTCTACGGCGACGCACTCGCCCGGCTCGCGGAGGCCGAGTTCAATGCCTTTCGCCATGAGGTCGAGCCGAAGCTCCGGGCGGCGAGCGGTGGCTCGCTGCGGGCGCTGCCTGCGATCCACGAGGCCTTCAGCCAGCTCCTCCCTCTCACGGATCCGCTGATCCTCGGGGTCCACCGGCGACGGATCGAGCTCGAGACGGCACAGGCAGCGGTCCGCGAGGCGGAGCGGCACACCGAGTCGGGAGTGCTGCCGGGAGCGGTCGACGTGACGCTCGCCTTCTGCGACATCAAGGACTTCACCGCCTACGCGGAGGGGCACGGAGATGCCACCGCCGTCGCGGCGATCGAGCGATTCGCCTCGATCGTGTCGAGCGAGCTCGGCGAGCACGGCCGCGTCGTCAAGGCGATGGGCGACGGCTACATGCTCTCCTTCTCCGATCCCCGCGAGGGAGTCGAAGCGTGCCTGCACGTGATCGAGCGGATGCGCGGCGAGGACGGGCCGGGAGTGCACGCGAGCGTCCATCGCGGGGTCGCCCTCTACCGCGACGGCGACTACTTCGGCCGGACCGTCAACCTCGCCGCCCGGCTGCTCGGGCTCGCCGGCAACGACGAGATCGTCGGCAGCGATGCGGTGGCCGCCGCCACCGGCGAGGACTTCGAATGGACGAGCGGCGGGCCGCAGCGGCTGCGCGGGGTCGGGGAGCCGGTCGAGGTGTACCGCCTGGCGGGCTCCCGGACCGCGCCGGTCAGCCCCGGTTCGGCGAGCCGGTGACGCCGGCGTCGTCCGGCGGCCACGTCTCCGTCTCCCAGTGCTGCTCGACCTGCGGCTTGGAGAAGAACGCGATCACCCGCAGGTCCTCGGTTCCGGTGTTGTGCAGGTCGTGGGCAGTGCCCTCGGTGAGGACGAAGACGTCGCCGGGCCGCACCGGCTTCGTGCCCTCATCGAGGAGCAGGTCGCCCGAGCCCGACAGCACGAACTGGGTCTCCTCGGCGGTGTCGACGTGCTTGCCCAGCCGGTCGCCCGGCGGGATCGCGAAGTAGATGGTCGAGGACTGTTCGGCCTTGCTCCCTCCGTAGGAGAAGTAGCCCCCGGTCCAGACCGCGTCGTCGCTCGCGGTCGAGGCCAGCGAGACGGTCTCGAGGTCGTCGACGTTCTCCGGCTCAACGCTCATGCGCTTCCTCCTTGAATCGCGTGCGCAGGACGTTAGCGCGGAGCAGCTGCTTTCGCGAATGAGCGATCGGCAGGTCCGCTCAGTAGAACCCGTGCCGCGCCAGCGGCTCGATCAGCTCGCGCTCCTCGTAGGAGAAGTGGGAGAGCAGCGCGTCGGTGAGCAGGTCGACGCTCGCGCGGACCGACTCGATGCCGTCGCCGCCGGGGGAGACGAGGCCGACCAGTGCCGCGTCCACCCGCTCGAGCAGCTCGGCGATCACCTCGTGCTCCCGCTCGAGGCGGTCGATCACCGGCGCCAGCTCGGCGTCGCTGTGGCGCAGGTGCGGGAAGACGCTGCGGTCCTCGAGCATGTGGTGGTTGGTGACGACGCGGCAGTAGGTCTCGCAGAAGGTGCCGAGCGTCCAGTTGTTCTGGCGGATCGTCATCCGGTTGATGAACGAGCGGACGGCGGCGGGGTCGGTGTTGCCCTGGCTCACCTGCTCGATCAGGTCGCGGAGGCGCTCGAGCTCGGACCGCAGCGCGTCGTGGACGTCGACGAGGTGCCGGCCCGCCGCCTGCTCCTCGGGCGTGTAGCGGCGCTCCGGGTCGGGCGGCCCGGCGGTCGGGCGGGTCTCCTCGTCCCACGCCCGCTCGGGGCTCAGGCGGGTCCGGTCGTCGGGCGTCGCCTGCGCCGCGAAGGGGGCCGTCTCGGCCGCCGCCGGCGCGGCTGCGACCGCCGGCCGGTCGCCGGCCTCCGCCGATCCGCCGCCGCGCGACCGGCGGCGACGAGCTCGCGAACCTGCGGCGCCACCTCCCCGGCGTAGCGCCGGATCAGCTCGGCGTCGTCGGCGGCGAGGACGAAGGTGCTGATCCCGACGCGGAGCGCGAGGTCGGCGAGCCGGTCGGCCCACTCCCCCGGCGTGCCGGAGAGGAACCCCGGCCCGCTGCCGAAGTCGCCGCCGACGTTGAGCATTCGCCGCACGTCCGCCGGCCTGCGCCCCGCCTCGGCGGCGGCGGCGTCGATCGTCTCGTTCATTCCCGGCAGCTCGTCCACCTCGGCGTAGCCGAGGCTCGGGATCCAGCCGTCCGCCTTGGCGCCGGTGAGGCGCAGCATCCGCGGCTTGTAGGCGCCGAGCCAGATCTCGACGTCATGGGCGGGCGCGGGGCCGGGCCGGGCGCCGTGGACGCGGTAGTGCTCCCCGTCGACCCGTACCGTCCCGCCGTCGACGTCCCAGGTCGCTCGGATCACGTCGATCGCCTCGCTCAGCGCGTCGACGCTCTCCCCCGGCGTCCGTCGCGGCCCGCCGGCCGCGGCGACGCCGTCCCAGAACGCGCCGGCGCCGAGCCCGAGCTCGACCCGGCCGCCGCTCAGCAGGTCGAGCGTCGCGACGCTGCGCGCGAGGACGAACGGTGGCCGCAGCGGCAGGTTGGCGACGTTGAGCGCGACCCGCACGGAGCGCGTCTGCGCGGCGACGACCGAGAGCAGCGTCCAGGAGTCGAGGAAGCTCGGCTGGTAGGGGTGGTCCTGGAAGGTGACGAGGTCGAGGCCGACGACGTCGCAGAGCTGCGCGAGCTCGAGCACCGCGCCGTGCTCGGCGGCGGCGGGCGTGATGAAGACGCCGAACTCGATGTCGTGGCCGTAGTCGGGCAAGCTCAGGTCAATCCCAGCAGGCCGGGCAAGTCGGCCACCGAGTCGATCGTCGCGGTCGGCTCGATCCCCGACGCTGTGACCGCGTCGGCGCGGTACTTGCCGGTCCGCACCAGGACCGAGGCGATGCCCGCATCAAGCCCGCCGCCGACGTCGCCCTCGATGTCGTCGCCGACCATGACCGCGTTCTCCGCATCGGCGCCGAGGTCGGCGAGCGCGGAGTGGAAGAAGACCGGCGAGGGCTTGCCGATCACCGTCGCCTCGACGCCCGCTCCATACTCCAGCGCGGCGGCGAAGGCGCCGACATCGAGTGCCAGGCCGTCGGCCCGCCGCCAGTAGCGGTTGTGCTGGAGGGCGACGAGGTCGGCGCCGTCCATCAGTCGCCGGAACGCGGCGTTGAGCGCGGCGGCGTCGAAGCGTTCGCCGAGGTCGCCGAGCAGGACAGCGTCGGCCGGCTCGTCCGGTGCGGCGGCGTCGAGCTCGATGAGGTCGGCGGCGAGCGACTCTCCGACCATCAGCGCCACCTTCCCGTACCCGCGCTCGCGGCAATGCGCGACCGCCAGCGCCGCGGGGGTCAGGACGTCGTCGGTGCCGACCTCGAAGCCCATCCTGCGCAGCCCGGCGACGATCGCCTCGCGCGAGCGCGATGTCGTGTTGGTCAGGAGCCGAACGCCGAGCCCCGCGCCGCGGAGCCGGTCGAGGGCGCCGGGGGCGCCGGGCAGCGGGTCCTCGCCGACGTGCAGGACCCCGTCGATGTCGAGAAGCGCGGCGGTCGGGTCTTTCGGGATCGCGGCGATCCCCAGAGGCTAGACCGCCGTCAGCCGAGCGACGAGAGGCCGGGGCCCGCCGCGACCGGCGCCGGCCCGGGCGTCGCGAGCTCCCGGCGATGCAGTGCCCACCAGACCCGGAATGCGTCCTCCGTCTCGCGCAGGTCGACCCCGGTCTCCTCCTCGTAGCGGCGGAGGCGGTAGCGAACGGTGTTGGGGTGGACGAAGAGCCGCTCGGCGGCGGGGTCGATGCGCATCCCGCAGCAGAGCCACTCGCGGACGCTGGCCAGCAGCTCGGCCCCGCCCGGAAGGGCGGCCACGGGATCGACCAGGCGGCGTGCCAGCGCCCCGCCGAGCTCGGGGTCCTCGATGACCGCCGCGTGCAGGCCGGCGCTGACGAGGTCGTGCACGCCGGCGAGCCCGAATCGCTCCGCGGCTCCGAGGACGCGGCCGGCGGTTCCGTAGGAGGCGGGCAGCTCGGCCGGGAGGCACTCGGGCCCGATCGCGACCAGCTCGAACTCCGATCGCGGCAGCTCGCCGCAGGCGAAGCCGACGATCTCGCTGTCGACCGTCGCCGCCAGGCCGATCCGCGCAGGCGCCGCCTCGCCGCGCTCGAGCGCCTCGTTGACGGCGTCCGCCCGGGACCTTTCCGCTGCCCGGGCCCGGAAGGCCCGATAGCGGGCGAGCGGGTCGAGCGAGAAGGCGACGAACCCCGAGTGGAGCTCGGACGGGCTGAGCCGCCCGAGGAGCGTGCCGCGGACGAGGGCGGCGCGGCGCTCGCCCTCGCCGTCGCCCTGGGAGTCGCGGCGATGGCCGCTGGCCGTCGAGACCATCGCCTCGTCGGCGAGCGAGAACGCGTGCTGGAAGAGGTCGAACAGCTCGCCCGGCTCGGCGTCCGTCTGCGCTGCCAGCTCGCGGCCGTAGGTCGTGGCCTCCTCGATCCCGATGCGCCAGGCCCGCAGAAGGTCGTCGACCGGGACGCCCTGGCGCGCCCGGCGCTCCCCGATCTCCCGCAGCATCCGCGCGCTCGGGCCGATCGCGGGACGCTCGCCGTTGACGCGCTGGCGGACGATCATGTCGATCGCCGCCTCGGTGCCCGCTCGCTGCTCGTCGACCGGCACGCCGGCGAAGCTCTCGGGCATCTCCTCCCGGATGCGCGTGACCACGCGCTCGGCGAGCTCGGCGCGGCCGTCGAGCAGCCGCTTGAGGAGAGCCTCTACCCCCATTTCGCACGACTCTAGTTCGTCTTGTGGAAATCAACAAGATCACGGCGGTGAATCTGGAACGTCCTACGTTGTGAGTCCAGATATGAGGCGTCACCCTTTCCCGGCCCCTGTTCCGCCTTTCACGAAGGTTCTCACCCCAAGATGACCCGACGGTTCCTCGTTCTTCTCGCCGCCCTCGCCTGTGCGGCCCTCCTGCCCGCCACCGCTTCGGCGTGGGCCCCGGCGTCCGCCCCGGTCCACCCCGGCGTGCAGACCAACACCGAGGGCTCCGGACAGTGCACCTCGAACTTCATCTTCCAGGAGGGATCCGACACATACATCGGTCAGGCCGCCCACTGCTCCAGCACGGGCGCCGCGACCGACACGAACGGGTGCACCGCCGCCTCGCTGCCGCTCGGCACCAAGGTGGACGTCGACGGTGCAACCGTCCGCGGGACCATGGTCTACAACTCGTGGCTGACCATGCAGGCCAACGGCGAGGCCGACGAGGAGACCTGCGCCTACAACGACCTCGCGCTGGTCAAGATCGACCCGGCCGACGTGCCGAACGTCAACCCGTCGATCCCGGTCTTCGGCGGGCCCACCGGGATCGGCACCGCCAAGGCGGGCGATCAGATCTACACCTACGGCAACTCGTCGCTTCGGGGCGGCATCACCCAGCTCAGCCCGAAGAGCGGCGCGGTGGTCGAGGTGACGCCGGGAGGCTGGAGCTACAGCCTCTACACCGTGACCCCGGGCATCCCGGGCGACTCGGGCTCGGCGTTCCTGAACTCGACGGGGCAGGCCCTCGGCACGCTGAGCACGGTCGCGATCGCGCCGCTGCCGGCGAGCAACGGCGTCGGCGACATCGGCAGGGAGCTCGCCTACGCCCGCGCCAACGGCCACCCCGACCTGCAACTGGTGAACGGAACGGAGCCGTTCAAGCCCAAGCTCTTCGGCCTGATCGGCTGAAGGAAGGAACCGGAGACGGGGGCACCCCGCCCGCACCTCACAGGCGGGCGGGGACTCCGACCCCCCTCTCCTCTCTCTCCCCGGAGGCCCGCGGCACCCCCCGCCGCGGGCCTCCACTCCTTTCCGGGGCCAGGCCGCGGGGGCCGGGTGCCCGGCGATCCTCCGCTCGCCGGTAGGCTCGCCCCACGGCACCGCACCAGGAGGAGAGACCTTGACCGTAACCCCCGCCCCCGAGATCCCCGACCAGGACCTCGCGAGCTTCGTCCTCGCCCGCGCATCCGAGCTCGGCGACAAGCCCGCGCTGATCGACGGCCCGACCGGCCGGACGATCACCTACTCCGAGCTCGACCGGATGACGGCCGCGCTCGCCGGCGCGCTCGCCGGCCGCGGGATCGGCAAGGGCGACGTCGTCGCGATCTACATGCCGAACCTCCCCGAGTACGCGGTGATCTTCCACGGGGTGCTGCGCGCCAACGCGACCAACACGACGGCGAACCCCCTCTACACCTCGCACGAGCTCTCCCACCAGCTCGAGGACTCGGGCGCGAGGATGCTCTTCACGATCCCCGACTTCCTGCCCGCCGCCAAGGAGGCGGCGGCGACGGCCGGTGTCGAGGACATCGTCGTCGTCGGCCCCCCGGGCGGCGACGAGAAGACGCTCGCGGACCTGCTCGAGGAGGACGCCGACGCGCCCGAGCTCGACATCGACCCGGCCACCGACCTGGCGGTGCTGCCCTACTCGAGCGGCACCACCGGCCTGCCGAAGGGGGTGATGTTGAGCCATCGCAACCTCGTCGCCAACGTGCTCCAGATCAGCAGCACGATCCCGGTCTCCGAGGAGGACAGCTCGATCGGCTGTCTGCCCTTCTTCCACATCTACGGGATGACCGTGATCATGAACATGGGGCTCCGTAACGGCGGGACGATCGTGACGATGCCGCGGTTCGATCTCGAGCAGTTCCTCGGCCTGATCGAGCAGCGCGGCATCACGATCGTCTACGTGGTGCCGCCGATCGCCCTGGCGCTCGCCAAGCACCCGATGGTCGAGGGCCGCGACCTCTCGAGCCTGCGGATGATCATGTCGGGAGCCGCCCCGCTCGGGGACGAGCTCGCCAAGGCCGTCGCCGGCCGGGTCGGCACGCCGACGATCCAGGGCTACGGCATGACCGAGCTCAGCCCGGTCTCCCACGTTGCGCCGATCGACACCCGGAAGGCCGGCTCGATCGGACCGCCGGTGGCCGGGACCGAGTGCCGGATCGTCGATCCGGAGACGGGCGAGGACGCCGGCCGGGGCGAGCTCTGGGTGCGCGGGCCCCAGGTCATGCTGGGGTACCTCAACAACGACGACGCGACGCGGGCGACCATCGACGACGACGGCTGGCTGCACACCGGCGACGTCGCCGAGCAGGACGACGAGGGCTACTACTACATCGTCGACCGCCTCAAGGAGCTGATCAAGTACAAGGGCTTCCAGGTGCCGCCCGCCGAGCTGGAGGCGGTCCTGCTGGAGCACCCCGCCATCGTCGACTGCGCGGTCATCGGCGTCCCCGACGAGGAGGCCGGCGAGCTCCCGAAGGGGTTCGTCGTGATCGCCGAGGGCGCCGACGTGAGCGATGGCGAGATCATGGATTTCGTCGCCGAGCGCGTCTCGCCGCAGAAGAAGATCCGGCTGCTCGAGCGCATCGAGCAGGTCCCGAAGTCGGCGTCGGGGAAGATCCTGCGGCGGGAGCTCGCCGGGCGCTAGGAGCGGCGGCGGGATGAGCGACGAGCGAGAGGAGCCCGAGCTGCTCCCCGGACTGAGCGCAGTTCCCCCGCTCGTCCGGCTCGCCGCCGGCGCCTGGTTTCGCGGCGCGACCTGGGGCGTCGGCCTCGGGGTCGACGCCGCCGAGCGGCTCGGCGAGGCGGCGCTGACGGTCGCCGGGCTCGCCGGGAACGCGGGCGAGGAGGTCGCGCGGGCGGCCGACGACGTCGTCAACACGCGGACGTCCGGTGAGCGCGGCGAGCGGAAGCGGCGGGAGGGGGCCCGCTCGCTCCGCGAGCGCGGAGCCGATCTCCTCGACCGGGCCGCCGACGTCGACGACGGCGGGCAGGTGCATCCCGGCTTCGCCCGGATCATCGACCAGCTTGCGCCGGACGAGGCGCGGATCCTCAAGCTGCTGATCAATGAGGGGCCCCAGGGGATCGTCTACGTCAACAAGGCGGCGCCGTTCGGCTTCGGGGCACGCGAGGTCGCGCGGCGGCTGTCGATGATCGGCCACGAGGCCGGCTGCCTGCACATCGAGCTGGTCCCCGCCTACCTCGACAACCTCGTCTCCCACGGCCTCGTCGCGATCCGCCGCGACGCGCTCGAGGATGAGCTGCCCTACCAGGTGATCGAGGCTCAGCCCGAGGTCATCGCCGCCCTGCGCGAGTCGAGCGGGACGATCTTCCGCGGGCAGATCACGCGCCGCAGCGTCCACCTGACCGACTTCGGGCGGACCTTCTGCCAGGTGTGCTTCCCGCCCGAGCACCTGACCGGGGAGTTCGGGGCGATCGAGGTCGGCGGCGGGCTCGGCGAGGTCGCCGACGTGCCGGCGCCCGAGGCTCCGATCGACTGACGGCGGCCGCCGAGATCTCCCTGCGGCCGGTCACGGTGAGAACGTCAGGGCGATCTGCGAGCTCGAGGTCCGCCCCGAGCAGCGGCGCTTCGTCGCCCCGGCCGCGTTCACGGTCGCCGAGGGCGCGTACGAGGAGGCGTGCGAGACGCCGGCGATCTACGAGGGGACGACCCCGCCACCGACGGCTAAAGCTCCGGGGCCGATCTTCCGACGTTCAACCTATGACCGGCCGTTGGCGCGCCGCCAGTCCGACCGAGGGGATCAGGGATCGCATCCGGCGCCTTCGCGGCGCCCGCGGACTCGCGTCCGACGACGATCTGCACGCGATCCTCAACGGGATCCCGGCGATGGTCGGCTACTGGGACCGCAATCTGCGCAACCGCATGGCCGACGACGCCTACGTCGGCTACTTCGGCCTCACCCCCGAGCAGATCCGCGGCATGCACATCCGCGACGTCCTCGGCCCGGACCTGTTCGCGATGAACCACCCCAACATGCTGCGCGCGCTCGCGGGGGAGGAGCAGACCTTCGACCGCGAGATCCCCGACCCCCACGGGCGCCGGCGCTACACGCAGGCCTCTTACATCCCGCACCGGATCGGCGGCGAGGTCCGCGGGTTCTTCGTCCTCGTCACCGACATCTCCGCCCGGCGGGAGGCCGAGCGCAAGCTCGCCAGTGCCGAGCGGCGGTTCCGGACGCTGTTCGAGGCGGCGCCGATCGGCACGTTCCTCGTCTCGCCGGAGGGCAGGATCACGGACGCGAACGCCGCGGCCGTCGACCTCATGGGCCGCTCCCGCGAGGAGCTCGTCGGCACGCCGACGGCCGAGCTGACCCATCCCGAGGACCGCGAGGCGAGCAGGCGGAACCGCGAGCGGCTCGTCAGCGGCGAGATCTCCTCCTACCGGATCGAGAAGCGCTACGTACGCGGTGACGGCACGATCTTCTGGGCTCAGCTCGACTCGTGTCTCCTCCGCGGCGAGAGCGGCGAGGAGGACGACTTCCTGTTGCTCGGGGAGGTGCAGGACATCACCGCCCGGCGCGCGCGCCAGGCCGAGCTGGAGCGCCAGGCCAACCAGGACCCGCTGACCGGGCTGCTGAACAGGCGCGCGTGGGAGGAGGCGCTGGAGCGCGAGATCGAGCGCACCGACCGCTATGGCGGCAGCGCGTCGGTCCTGCTGCTCGACCTCGACCGCTTCAAGGAGGTCAACGACGTCCACGGCCATCAGGCGGGCGACGAGGTGCTCGAGGTCGTGGCCACCCTGCTGCGACGGCGACTGCGCGAGAGCGACACGATCGCCCGCTACGGCGGGGATGAGTTCGCGGCGATGCTCCCGGAGACGGACGCGCACCGGGTCGCCGCGGTCAGTCGCGACATCGAGGACGCGATCCGGTCCGCCCACCTCGGCCGCAGCCAGGCGCCGATCACCGCGTCGGTCGGCGCCACCGCCGTCGAGCGCGGCGACGATCCGGCCGAGGTGATGGCGCGCGCCGACGCGGCGATGTACCGCGCGAAGGAGCTCGCGAAGGCGGCCTCGGAGGTCGCGCGCTAGGCGCGTTGGCTGCAAGCGCCTCGGCAGCGGGGCCGAGGCGGCGTTCGCGATGGGCGCCGACCGGGCATGATCGGTCGATGGACGAGGGGTACTTCCCGCGCGGCAGGTCGGTTCTGCGCCGCGTCCAGGGGGAACGATCGGTCGGCCTGATGTACGGCCAGCGGGCGCTTCTGGTCGGGGCGCTCGACGCCCGCAACTACGTCGGCACCGCCGAGCACTCGCGCTACCGCGACCGCCCGTTCAAGCGACTCGCGGCGACGGGGAAGATGTTCGAGGCCGTCTTCTTCGGCACCCGGGCGGAGGCGGACCGCGTGCTCGCCGCGGTCGCGCGGATGCACGCGCCGGTCGAGGGCGAGCTGGGGAGCGACGGCGGCGGCTTCGGGCCGGGCACCCGCTACTCGGCCTTCGATCCCGAGCTGATGCTCTGGACGATCGCCGTCGCCGCCGAGTCGGCCGCGACCTTCTACGAGCTCCTGGTGCGAAGGATGAGCGAGGGCGAGCTCGACGACTTCTGGGCCGACTGGGTGCGCTTCGGAGAGCTCTTCGGCATGGACCCCGCCGTCGCTCCCTGCGGCTGGGCCGCCTTCCGCGACTGGTACGGCGGACGCCTCGCGAGCGACGAGATGGGGCTCACCGAGGAGGCCCGGCACGTCGGCCGCGGCGTCGCCTTCCGGATCCCCGTCCCGCGGATCGAGTCGCCCGTACTCGAGGTCCACAACCTCGTCCTGCTCGGGAGCCTTCCGCCGCGGGTCCGCGCTCTCTACGGCCTGCCCTGGGATCCGGCCCGCGAGATCGCGTTCCGGGCCGCCACCCGCGCGATCCGCTCCTCGCGCCCCCTCTCCCCCCGCGCGCTCGCCCGTGGACGCAACGGCGGCCGGTTCGACAGGGTCGCGCGCACCGAGGCGCGGCGGATCGAGCAGGGCCGCCCGCCGATCCCGCTTTAGACGCCCTAGCGTCGCGACCAGGCTGCCGATCGCGATCGCGGCGCTCGCGCTGCTCCGCCGCTTCGCGTGAAGGCCGGCACCTTCGTCACTTGCGGTGAGAGCGAGAACCAGCGCTCCGAGCACGCGAGCGATTACGCCCGCGCCTTCTCGAGGAAGAAGTGGAACCGGGCGCCGTTCTGCGCCAAGGACGTCGCGAGGCAGACGCTTTCGACCAAGCGGCTCGCGATCCGGCCGAAGGGCGAAAAGAAGGGGCGCTAGCCGCCGGCCGCGGCGGCGATCAGGTCCGCCGCCCGCTCCTTGCCGTCGGCGGCCCGCAGCCGGCGCGAGACGGCCTCGAGGCGCGCCGCGAGCTCGCGGTCGGCGAGCAGCCCGTCGATCGCGGCCCGCAGCTCCGCGGGGTCGTGCGCGTAGGTGTCGAGGCGGCGGCCGAAGCCGGTCTCGTCGATCCGCTGCGCGTTGTCGTACTGGTCCCAGAACAGCGGCAGCACGACCATCGGCACCCCGAAGTGCAACGACTCGGTGACGGTGTTGTTGCCGCCGTGGGTGATCACGAGATCGACCTGGGGCAGGATCGAGGTCTGCGGCAGGAACTCCTCCCCGGCCATGTTCGAGGCGAGCTCGAGCTCGGTGTGCTGGGGGCCCATCGAGACGATCACCCGGTAGGGCGAGTCGGCGAGCGAGGCGATCAGCGACCGCATCAGCTCGACGTCGCCGGAGCCGAGCGAGCCGAGGCTGAGGTAGACGAGCGGACCGTCGCCCGAGGCGAGCGGCTCCGGCAGCTCCCAGGCGGCGTCTGTCGAGCGGACGCTCGACTCGAGGTTGTGCCAGCCGCGCTCGGCAGACAGCGGCCGGGCGCGGCGGTAGTCGACCTCGCGCGGGTAGAGCGAGAGGTTGAGGTCGGGCGAATCGTGGATCAGCTCGAGCTCGGGAAGCGGCGGCGCGCCGCGCTCGCGGCAGAACTCGTCGAAGGAGGCGTGCATGGGGCCGATCACCCGCGCGTACTCGGAGCGGAACTCCTCCCAGCCGCCGCGATCGGCGGCCGGATAGCCGGAGAAGGCCGGCGGCACCTCGGGATCCTTCACCTCCGCCGGGTTGCAGGAGACGATCCGCACCCAGGGCGCCTCGGCGGCGGGAATCGCCGGGAAGGCGACGACGTTGTCCTCGACGACGACGTCGGGCCTGACCTCGTCGATGATCCCCCGGAGCTTGTCGTCGACGTATCGCGCGCCGTCGATCAGCGCCTGGAACGTCGGCGCGATGAAGCCCTCGATCTGCTCGATCGTCGGCTTGCGGAAGATTGGCGCGGTCTCGCGGATGAAGTCCTTCCAGAACTGCCCCGGGTCCTCATCGGCGTCGGAGGGCTCGGCGAGGTGGACGAGTCGCTCCTCGAACCCCTTCTCCTCGAGCGTCCCCTCGAACGACGCCTCGGCGATGAACACGACGCGCCAGCCGCGGCGGCGCAATACGTCGGCGATCCCGACGCAGTTGTTGGTCGGCCCGTAGGCGCTCTCCGGAAAGAAGGCAACCGTCTTGGCCATCGCGCCCAGACTATTGAGGCGGGCCGTTCTACGATCCACCGATGCGAATCTCGGAGATTCTCGGTGGGCCCGAGCCCTGCTTCTCGTTCGAGTTCTTCCCCCCGAAGACCGAGGAGGGCGAACGGGCGCTGTTCGAGAGCGTCGCCGAGCTGCACCGGCTCGAGCCCGGCTTCGTCTCCGTCACCTACGGCGCCGCGGGCTCGACCCGTGACGGCACCGTCGAGGTCACGACCCGGATCCAGCAGGAGTACGGGATCGAGACTATGGCCCACCTCAGCGTCGTCGGCGAGACCGTCGAGGGAATCGAGACGATCCTCTCCCGCTTCGCCGAGGCCGGGATCGAGAACATCCTCGCCCTGCGCGGCGACCCCCCGCGCGGTGAGACCGACTTCGTGCCCCCGCCCGGCGGCCTGCGGACCTCCTCCGAGCTCGCCGCCTTCATCCGCGCCTACCCGGCGACCCGGAACTTCGGGATCGGCGCCTCCTGCCACCCCGAGATCCACCCCGAAGCCGCCTCGGCCGAGGCCGACATCGCGTTCCTCAGGGAGAAGGTGGAGGCCGGCGCGGAGTTCCTGATCAGCCAGCTCTTCTTCGACAACGCCGTCTACTTCGACTGGCTCGCCGAGGTGCGCGAGGCGGGGATCGACGTCCCGGTCATCCCCGGGATCCTGCCGATCATCTCGCGCGAGGGGCTGCACCGGTTCTGCAAGGCGTGCGGGGCCAACATCCCGCCGCGGCTCGACGGGCAGCTCGAGGCGCTCGGCGGCGACGTCGAGGCCGAGCGCGCCTTCGGCATCGCCTACGCCGCGCGCCAGTGCGAGGAGCTGCTCGCCGCCGGCGCTCCCGGCATCCACTTCTTCGTGCTCAACCGCGCCGCATCGGTCCGGGCGGTGCTGGGTGCCCTGCTCGCCGCCCGCCCCTGGACCCGAGCGGCGAATCCGGCGAGGTCGGTCAGCTAGGCTTCCGCGCCGATGGCAAGCCGAAAGGACGAGAAGGAGCGCCTCCGCCAGGAGCGCATGAAGGCCGAGCAGGAGGCGTCCGCGAGCGCGCGGCGCCGGCTGATGCTCGGCTACGTCGTCGCCGGCGTCCTCGCCCTCGCGATCGCGGTCGGCGTCGTCGTCGCAGTCGCCGGAGGAGGCGGGGACAGCGACGAGCCCGGCACGAGCACCGGCGGCGGGAGCAACTCCGGCGGCGAGAACGTCAACACAACCTTCGGCGTCCTCGACGACGACGTCCAGGTCGACGACCGCGAGGGCACGGAGCCGCCCCCGGTCGAGAACGGCGACCTCGTCGGCGCCTCCAACGAGGCCGGCTGCGACCTCCAGCAGGACCTCCCCGACGAGGGCAGCACGCACTTCAGCGAGATCGACAAGAAGGTCGACTACAAGACGAACCCCCCGACCTCGGGCGACCATTACGCCGCCAACGAGGCAGGCTCGGGCGCGTCGGCGGACGGCGCCTTCCTCGACACGCCCAACTGGAACCGGCTCGTCCACTCGCTCGAGCACGGGCGCGTCGAGATCCAGTACAGCCCCGACCTCCCCGAGGAAGACCAGCTGGCGATCAAGGGCGTCTTCGACGAGTCGCCCGGTGGCGTGATCCTCTTCCCCAACGCGGACATGCCCTACGACGTCGCGGCGACCGCGTGGACCCAGCTCGTCGGCTGCGACAGCTTCGAGGGCGGCCCGACGCTCGACGTGCTGCGCGACTTCCGCGACCAGTACCTCGGCCGCGGCCCCGAGGCGATCCCCTTCCAGTAGCCCGGTCGGCGGGTTGCACCCGCCGACGTCCCGATGCCGCGGGCTCGCGGCCGCTGGCAGCATCGCGCTACTTGCCGTCCACACCGGTGTTTGCCAAGGTGTGAAGGGGCGCTAACGCGATGATCATTCGAGGCTTGCGAAAGGGACTTCCGCCGGCCGCCGCGGCGGCATGCGCGCTCCTGCTCGCGCTCGCGCCGGGAGCGGCGGCGGCCGACCGCCCCGCGGTCGCACGCGACTTCTCCCAGCCGGTACCGGACGCGACGCAGGTGCACGCTCCCGTCGCCGGGACCGTCGCGCCCAGGGACGGCTACGGCGCCGAGGGCCCGGTCGTCTGGCGCAGCGAACCGGCGCGGGCGCCACGGCGCTTCGACATCGTCGGCGTCGCCGGCGAGACGCACGCGCTCGAGTTCCGCACCCGACGCGCGGGCGGAAATTGGAGCGACTGGGCCGAGACCGACAACGGCGACCCCGTGTACGCCGGCGGCGCCGACTACGTCCAGATCCGCAGCCGCACCGTGCCGATCGAGGGCCGCCTCTTCTTCGTCAGCCTGCCGGCTCCGCCCGACAACCCGCCGCGGCCCGTCGCGCGAGACGCGGCCGAGCGGCGCGGCGGGGTGCAGGAGCCGAAGTTCGTCACGCGCGCCGAGTGGGGAGCGAGGAAGCGCAAGGGCGGCTGCGAGCCGCGGGACAAGCCGAGCTTCGGGAAGGTCAAGGCGAGCGTCATCCATCACACCGTCAGCACCAACACGTACTCGCGCGCGGAGGCTCCCGGGCTGGTGCTCGGCATCTGCCTCTTCCACCGCAACGGCAACGGCTGGGACGACATCGGCTACAACGCGCTCGTCGACCGTTTCGGCACCCTCTACCAGGGTCGCGCGGGCGGGATGTCGCGCGCCGTCATCGGCGCCCAGGCCGAGGGCATCAACACCTACACGACCGGCATCGCCTCGATCGGCGACCACACATCGAAGCCGCCGTCGAAGAAGACCAAGCGGGCGATCGTCCGCTACCTGGCGTGGAAGCTCGACATCTCCGGCCTCGAGGCGACCGGCCGCACCTCGCTCCTATCCGCCGGGGGCGAAACCCAGCGCACCCCCAAGGGCAAGCGCGTGCGCGTCCCGATGATCTTCAGCCACAACTACACGAATTTCACCGGCTGCGCCGGCGCGAAGCTGATCCGCCAGATCCCGAAGATCCGCCGCACCGTCCAGAAGCGACTGGACCGGTACGGGAGCGCCCCGCCAGACGACCCCTCCGGCGGCGTCGGCTAGGCGGCCGGCGCCCGGTACAGCGGGAAGAAGCCGTCGTCCTCGCGGCCGGCGCTGAGCTCGGCGTAGGCGGCGGGGTCGCAGATCAGCTCGTAGGTGCGGAACGGCAGCTCGCGGTTGGCGAAGCCGCGCTTGAACTCCTCGAGCCCGTCGCCGGGCTTGACGCCGCCGCCGAGGTTGAGCGGCAGCCCGAGCTCCTCGGCGTGCTCGGTGCAGGCGACGATCAAATTCTTCGAGGGCGCGCGGCGGCGATGGGAGTCGGCGGTGCCGGAGAGGTAGTAGTGGAGGAAGCCGTCGCTGATCGCCGTCAGCGCGGCGGCGGCGACGTCGCCCCCGGGCCCGCGCACGGTGACGAGCCACGAGCGCGGGAAGGCGAGCAGGGCGCGGAAGTAGGAGACGTCGAAGAAGTAGCGATCGCTCGCCTCGACGACGCGCATCGTCTCGGTGTAGACGGAGAGGAAGCCCGCGAGCTCGTCGTCGCTCGCCTCCGGCCCGGGGGTGCGCTCGACCGCGTAGCCGGCGGCCTCGTTCTTGCGGATCTGCTGGCGGTCGCTCATCCGCGACTTGCGCGGCAGCTCGGGGTCCGACAGCAGCACGATCGATCGCTCGGTCGGGTCGGCGAACGAGGCCGGCTCGCCGAGGCGGTCGCGGACGAAGATCGAGACGAGCCCGCTCGCCGCCAGGTCCGCCGAGGCCAGGTCGATCGGCTCCCCGGCGGTCGCGGCACCGGGGTAGGAGTAGGGCGAAGTCGCGTCGCGGCGCTCGCTGCCCGGGATCTCACGGACGATCAGCGGCAGCGCGGCCCGCGAGTCGCCGTCCTCGGCGAGGAGCGTGTGCGTCGTCCCCTCCGCCGCCAGGAACTCGCGCGAGCGGAAGAACTCGCCCTCGACCGCGGTGGCGCCGGCGTCGGCGCGCAGCTCGACCGTCGCCGCGCTCACTCCGAATCCGACCAGCGCTCGCGCCAGCCGTCCGCCGTGATCCCCCAGATCTCGCAGTCGATGAGCGTCCCGTCGGGGCGGCGGATGTGCTGAGGCATCGTCCCCTCGTGCTGCCATCCCTGCCAGGTCACGGCCTTCTTCGCCGCCGAGTTGAAGGCGGGGATGCGGCCGTAGACGCGGTGGGCACCGAACTCCTCGAACGCCTTGGCGACCGTCAGCCGCTCGGCCTCGCGGCCGACGCCCCGCGCTCCCGGGGGATCGCCGATCAGCGCGCCGAGCTCCGGGGCGGTCTGCCGGAACAGGCCGTAAAGGGCGGTGAAGCCGACCGGCTCCTCCCTCCCCTCGACCTCGATCGCCCACTTGCGGTCCTCGCTGCGCGAGTCGGGATCGCTCGCCGCGACGGCGGCGCGGGTCCAGCCCTCGGCGTTCTCGCGGTCGAACGCGTCGCGGACCTCCATCAGCGACGAGATCGCCTCGCGGTTGTTGAACCAGCGGTGCACCGCGTCGGCGTCCTCCATCCGGAACGGCCTGATCCGGACCTCGACCTCTGAGCCGCGTTCCATCGGCGCGAGACTCTAGCCGGGGTCGAGGCCCGCGCCGGTGACGACCTGCTTGACGGTGCGAGCGATGATCCGCAGGTCGAGAGCGAGCGAGCGATGCTCGACGTACCAGCAGTCGAGGTCGATCCGCTTGCCCCAGGTGATCCCGACGCGGCCGTTGACCTGCGCCCACCCGGTGATCCCGGGGCGCACCGCGTGGCGGCGGTGCTGGTGGGGCCGATAGCGCTCGAGGTGCGCGGGTATGGTCGGACGCGGGCCGACGATCGCCATATCGCCGCGGAGGACGTTGACGAGGTTCGGCAGCTCGTCGAGGGACGTCCGCCGCAGCGCCCGGCCGACGCGCGTCACCCGCGGGTCGTCGCCGGCGACCGCGGTGCCGACGCCCACCGGGTCGCTGCCGCCGCGCATGGTGCGGAGCTTCAGCAGCTCGAACTCGCGGCCGCCGCGGCCGACGCGGCGCTGTCGGTAGATGGCCGCCCCGCCCCCCTCGAGGCGGATCGCGACGATCGCCGCGATCAGGATCGGGGAGAGAACGGCCAGGACGACGGCCGCGATCGCGACGTCGGCCGCTCGCGGCAGCCCGCGGCCCGGGGTCGCGTAGGGCTCGCGGCCCTGCCGCTCGCGCAGCGCCTCGTCCCCCGGCGGCGGCGCGAACGGGTCCTCCGCCGCCGACTCGGTGAGCGAGGCGTCCGACGCCTCGCTCACCGGGTGCCCTCCGACCTCTCCCACGCCGCCGGCGGTCCGTTGCGCCGGCGGTCCCAGAATCCGAAGCCGATCGACGCGGTCACGAGGACGTAGTAGCGGGCGAGGCGGGCGATCCGCAGCGGCACGCTCGCCGGCAGCGCCGCGAGCGCGAGGACCGCGAGCTGGGCCGCCAGCGCGAGCCGGTAGATGCGCCCGGAGCGGAGCAGCAGCAGGTTGGCGCCGAACGCCTTCAGGTGCAGAAGCGGCGTCGCGTACCGGAGCAGGCGATGGGAGACGATCTCGTAGGCGAACGCCGGCCCGTAGCCGCGCAGGTCCCACATCCGGTCGGCGAGGACGATGTCGGGCAGCCCGACCATCATCCGGCGCTTGCGCGCGAACTCTCCCTCGATCGAGGGGACCATCTTCTCCGTCGCCCGTGCGCCCGGCACGTCGACGGAGAGCCAGCCGTCGCGCCGGAGCAGGAACGGGAACGAGAGGTCGTGGCTGCGGGAGGCCGGCAGGAACCGGTAGGCCTCACGGCGGACCGCGTAGATGGCGCCGTTGCCGGCGGTGATCCCGCCGAGCGCGGATTCGAGCTCGCGCACCTCGTTCTCGAGCCGCCAGTAGGCGCCCTCCTCGTTGTCGCCGGCCGGGTCGACGAACTCGACGCGCCCGGCCGCGTAGCCGACCCGGGGGTCCGCGAAGGCGGCGGCGAGCGCCCGCAGGGCGCCCGGCTCCCAGGCCGAGTTGGCGTCGCTGAAGGCGACGATCTCGCCGCCGGCGCGCTTGACGGCGGCGTTCTGGGCGGCGAGCTTGCCGCCGCGGGGAAGGTCGAGGATGACGTCGGCGCCGCCGGCGCGGGCGCGATCGACCGTCGCGTCGGAGGAGCCGTCGGAGGCGACGATCAGCTCGAGCCGGCCACGCGGGTAGTCGAGCGCGAGCGCGTTGGCGAGCTTGTCCTCGATCACGTCCTCCTCGTCGAACGCGGCGATCACCAGCGAGACGAGCGGCGGCTCCGCGTCCGGCGGGGCGGCTGGCTGCGGTCGCTCCCCGCGCAGCGACCGCAGCGACCGCAGGCTCAGGGGGTAGCCGGCGTGCGTGTGCACGATCCCGGCGAGCGAGCCCCAGAAGGCGATCCTGGCGAGCTTCGACAGCGTCATCGGACCCCGATCATGACCCCGCGCCGAGCGAGCGGTAGAGGTCGAGCGTCCGGCGGGCGATCGCGTCCCAGCCGAACTCTCCCTCCGCGCGGTCGCGGGCCGCGGCGGCGAGGCGCTCGCGGGCGTCCGGATCGGAGACCAGGTCGCGCAGCTCGCGCGCCAGCCCCTCGACGTCGTCGGGCTGCACGAGCCGCGCGGCGCCGTCGCGGCCGACCTCGGAGAACCCGCCGACATCGCCGAGGACCATCGGCTTGCCGAAGGCGAGGCCGGCGTGCAGCACGCCGGACTGCTCGATCTCCCGGTAGGGGAGCGCGAGGACGTCGGCGCGCCGCAGCAGCGCCGGGATCTCGGGGTCGGGGATGAAGCGGGAGATGAAGCGAACCCGGCCGGGCGCGCGGGCCGCGAGCTCGTGCAGCGGCTCGACCGGCATGCTCGGGTTGCCGGCGATCCAGAGCTCCGCCCCCTCGACCTGCGCGAACGCCTCGAGCAGCGTGTCGATCCCCTTGTACTCGCGCAGCAGCCCGAAGAACAGGATCACCGGCCCCTCGACCGCGGCGAGCTCCGGCGCCAGCGGCCGCTCGTCATGGAGGTCCGTCAGGTAGTCCAGCGGCCCGTGGGGGATCGTGTGGACGCGCTCGGCCGCGATCCCGACCTCGTCGACGACGCGCCGCGCCTGACCCTGCGTGTGGGTCACGACCGCGTCGAAGCGCGAGAGCAGCCGCCGCTCGCGCCGCAGCGCCCGCTCCCCGTCGGGCAGCGGGTAGTGGACCGTGATCACCCGCGGCTTGCCCGCCGGCCGCGGGCCGAGCAGGAGCCAGTCGACCGGCGGCAGCGCCAGCCACTGCCAGTGGGAGACGTCGCTGGCCCGCAGGCGGGCCCGCACCCGCGCCATGTCGCCGAGGTGGGTGACGCCCTTGAGCATGAGCCGGTGCCTGGACCCCGGGCGGGCGGACGAGGCGCGACGGTAGAAGTCCTCGCGCCATGCGTACCCCTCGGGCTCGGGAACCGGGCCGTAGACGAACCTGCTCGCCAGCAGCTCGACGTCGGCGCCGGCGCGCGCCAGCGCCGTCGCCAGGAGGTGGTCGTAGGGGGGAGTGGAGGCCGACGGATCGACCAGCGAGACGCGCAGCGGTGGCATGGGCGACGATTCTCCCCGGTGGAGCTCTCCTACTGCATCGTCAACACCAACGGCCGCGAGCATTTGCGCGCCTGCCTCGGCGCGATCGCGGCCACTCATCCCGGCGGGACAGCCCACGAGATCCTCGTCCTCGACAACGCCTCGACCGATGGATCAGCGGACCTCGTGGAGGAGCTGGCGGCTGCCGACGAGCGCCTCGGCGACGCGGTCCGGCTGATCCGCCTCGAGCGCCGCGAGGGCAAGGCGGCCAACGACTCCCTCCTGCTGCGTGAGGCGCGCGGTGAGCTCTGCCTGCTGCTGAACGAGGACAGCGAGCTGTTGCCGGGCGCGACCGCCGCGCTGCTCGAGGCGATGCGCGCCGACCCGGCCGCCGGTGCCGCGGGGGCGCAGCTCCTCGACCCGGAGGGCGACCCGCAGCCGTGCGCCTGGCGGCTGCCGAGCGTCTGGACCGCGCTCGCGGGAGCTCTCTTCCTCCACCGCCTCCTCGTCACCGAGAGCGGCGGGGACGAGACGCGAGTCGTCGGCTGGGCGCAGTCCGCGGCGATGCTCGTCCGCCGCTCGTCCGCCGAGCGGGTCGGCTACCTCGACCCGGCCTTCTTCGTCTACTCCGACGAGACCGACTTCTGCAAGCGGCTCGGCGACGCCGGCTTCCGCACCCTCTACGTGCCCGCCGCCCGGGCGGTCCACCACGAGCAGCTCTCGACCGACCGCGCCGCCGGCTCGCGGCGCGTCGTCGAGTTCCACCGCAACCGCGACCTCTACATGCGCAAGCACCACGGCCGCCTCGCCGCGGCGACGGCGCGGGTCCTGAGCGCGTTCTCGTACTTGCCGCGGGCGCTGGCGGCGGTGGTGCTCCCGGGCCACGACCCGCGCTGGTACCTGCTGCATGCGCGGAAGGCGATGTGGCCGACGGGCGAGGGGCTGCGGGAGGCCGCCGAGCGGAACAGCGGTAGCTAGCGTCGGGGGTCTGTTCAGTTGACCGCGCATATCGCGGCTGAGGGAACACACCCCCCAGCCCCCCAGCCCTCCAGCCTTCTAGAAGCCGGATCGATCCTCGTCCCGCAGCTCCTGCTCCACGATCCGGTCCCGCTCGCGTCCCGCCGCGATGCGGTCGCGGAGCTCGCCGGAGCGGAGGATGCGGATCAGCTCGGCCCGCTCCCCGCGGTCGACGGCGCCGCCGAACCAGAGCAGCACCGGGTAGAGCAGCCAAGCGGCGGCGCGGGTCAGCAGGCCGACCGCACCCTCGGTCGGCAGCAGCAGCTCTCCCGCGGCGGTCAGAACGACGGCGGTCCCGACGACGGCCGCGAGACGACGCCACTGCCAGTGGATCGGGAAGAGCCGGTGGGTGACGAAGGCGAGGAGTGCGTTGACGATGACGTAGGAGGCGATCAGCGCGATCGCCGCGCCGACGATGCCGTGGGCGGGGACGAGGATCAGGTTGAGCGCGACGTTCGAGATCGTCGCGACGACGGTCACCGGGAAGCTGAGCTCGGTCCGGCCGGTGCGGCCGAGGATGACGATCAGGGCGAGGTAGATGCCGTAGAGGGCGGCGCCGAGGGCGAGCGGCCCGACGACCTCGTAGGAGGGGAAGAACTCGTCGGCGGCGAGGAAGCGGACGATCCAGCGCGCCTCCAGCCACATGCCGACGACCAGGAACGCCGACAGGGCGCTGAAGGCGGTGAGGACGACGGCGTAGGCGTGGCGGGCCTCCTCGTCGTCGCGGATCGAATAGGCGAGCGGTGGCCAGGCGAGCTGGAAGCCGCGGACGACGACCTGGATGGCCTGGCTGAACTTGAACGCGAGCGCGTACAGGCCGAGCTCGAAGGCGCCCACGTAGCGCACGAGGATCACCCGGTCGATCACCTGGAGCGAGTAGAGCGAGAGCTCCGCCGGCATCGTCGGCACCCCGAACCGCAGCATCCGCCGCAGCAGCGGCCGCGAGGGGGCCAGGCTCAGCCGCCGCCGCTCGCTGAGCACGAACCAGATGACGAACGGGATGCCGGACGCGTAGCTGCCGAGCAGCAGTCCCCGCGCGCCCTCGTCGAGCCCGACGACGAGGGCCACCGTCAGCGGGATCGCCGTTAGCGTGTGGGCGACCGTGACCGTGAAGTACGCCTTCGCCCGCTCGTCGAGGCGGTAGAGGGAGATGAGGTACTCGTAGAGCGTGAGCAGCCAGAGGCCGCCGATCGAGATCCGGACGAGGTCGGCGCTTCCCTCGATGTCGAGGAGGTCGGCGATCTGCGCTGCGAACGGAAGCGCGGCCAGTGAGGCGACGGTGGTGAGCCAGAACAGCGCCGCGAAGCCGGTCCGGACGACCTCGTCGCCGTCCTCGTCGGGGAGGTAGAAGAAGCGCAGCAGCGACTCGATAAGGCCGAAGCGGACGACGATGCTCGCGGTCACCACCGAGGTGAAGAGGAGCTCGGCGACGCCGTAGCCCGCGGGGTCGACGTAGTGCGTGTAGAGCGGCAGCAGCGCAACCGCGAGGACCTTCGAGAGGACGCTGGCGGCGGTGTAGGCGAAGCCGGTGGTGGCGAGGCGGCGGAGGTAGTCGAACATGCTGGCCCCCTCTCCCCCTCAGCCGGGCGCCGGCGCCGGGGCGGGCTCGCGGGCCGGCGCCGGGCGCAGCGCCGCGGCGGCGATGCCGAGCACGGCCCAGGCGATCGGGTCGGTGAAGAAGGCGGCGTAGCCGAGGCTGTGGACCAGCATCACGGCGTAGATCGCCAGTAGCGCGCCCGCGAGCGGCGTCCCGCGAGCGCGGGTTCGGAGGGCCGGCGCCGCCGCCGTGAGCAGGGCGCCGATCGTCACCGCGAGCAGCGCCGCGTAGGCGAGGAAGCCCACCGCTCCCTGCTCGGCGAGCACCGTCACCGGCTCGGTGTGGCTCTCGACCGCGAAGCCCTCGCCGCCGCCGAATCGCTCCTTGAACTCGTCGGCGAAGCTCCCCGAGCCCTCGCCGAGCGCGGGCGCGTCCGCGAAGATCTCCATGCCCCCGTCGATCAGCCCGCTGCGGCCGCTCGACTCGGTGCTGAGCCCGCCGCCGGCGATCAGCGCCAGCGCCGCGAGCAGGGCGAGCACCGTGGCGGCACCGGCGGCGATCCCCTGGAGCATCCCCCAGCGCACCGCGACGAGGACGAGCATGCCGGCGATCAGCGCGATCGTGCTCGATTGCGAGAACGTGACGACGAGCGTCGCCGCGAGCACGCCGAACAGGCCCGCGGCCGCCAGCGACTCGCCGCGGCGCCGCCCGAAGGCGACGACCGCCGCCAGCGCCGTCATCGAGACCGCCAGGTAGCGGCCAAGGATGTTGGGGTCCCAGAAGAGGGAGTTGACGCGGAGGTAGGGGTGTGCCTCGTTGCCCGCGATCACCTTGTCGTTCCAGAAGAGATCCTGCGCGGCCAGCTGGTAGCCGGCGACGAGCGCGAGGATCAGGCCCTCCACGGCGAGCACCAGGACGACCGCCCGCAGCAGCCGCCCGTCCCACTCGGCGCGGCCGAGCAGCCAGAACATCGCCGCGAACGGCGCGAAGAAGAAGCAGACGTCCTCGATCGCCGGCGAGAGGTCGTCCGCATATCCCGCCTGCAGCGCATAGACGAGCAGGAACATGCCGAGGATCGGCCCGATCCCCCCCACCAACCCTCGACCGGACGCTGCTTGCTGCTTGCTGCTTGCTGCTTGCTCCGCGCCGCGCCCCAGCCACGCGGCCACGACCCCGCACCCGATCACGCCATAGAGCGGCAGCAGCAGGTTCGCGTCGCCGCCGCCGAGGTCGACCGGGATGCGGATCGGCAGGGCCGCGACGAGCGCCGGCACCAACAGGGCGGGCCAGCGGCGCAGCGCGAGGCCGCCGAGGACGAGGCCGGCCAGCGCCGCGACGATCGCGAGCGCGATCAGCGGCGGGTGATCGCGGAACGGGTCGAGCTGATCGCTCCCCGAGTTGTCGGCGACGACGAGCACCGGCGCGAGCGCGAGCGCGCCCGAGAGCGCGAGGAGCCGGCGGCGCTCGGCCCCGAGCGCGATCCCGATCGCCGCGAGCGCGGCGCAGGCGACGAGCCCGAGGTAGAGGAGCAGGTCGTCCATCAGCCCTCCCCCACCACGCGGATCCGGCCCGGCGGCAGGATGTCCCTGCCCTGCTCGCCGAGGACCACCCGCAGGGCGTAGAGCCCCGCCGGCGCCGGCTCGCCGTCGTCGGCCAGGCCGTCCCAGCGGAAGACCTGGGTTCCGGCGGACAGGTCCTCCCCGAGCGCGAGCGCCCGCACCTGCGCGTCGTCGCTGCCCGGGTTGCCGTCGATGATCAGCACGTCGACCGAGCTGTCGCCGCGGGCGAGATCGAAGGCGACGCGGGCAGTGCCCCCCGGCTCGAGCCGCTTGGTCAGCTCGACCGTGTTGACGAGGTCGTCCTCGGAGCGGACCACGCGCGTCACCGCGAAGGCGGCGACGGCGACGATCAGCAGCGCGGCGAACAGGACGGCGCCGAGCTTCGCGCTCGCTCCCGGCGCGGCTCCCACCCGGGTCAGCCCTTGCCGCCCTCGGCGGGCTGGAGGTCCTTCCCGACGAAGATGACGACGTCCGCGCCGTCCGCGGCCGCTTCACCCTCGGCGTCGAACTCCGTCGCGGGCGTGCCGAGCTTCAGCGTCCGCACGATGAGGCGCCCACCGGCCTTCTGGCCCTCGGCGAACTGCACCTTGGTCTTGCCGACCGTGTCGGTGCCGGCGGTCGTGGAGGTGACGTCGAAGCCGCGGTCGCTCAGCCCGTCGCCGACCTGGTCGGCGGCGCCGCTGTCTCCGCCCGAGTTGACGACCGCGATCTGGACGTCGCCGCGGTCGATCCCGCCGCCACCGCCCGAGTCGCCGTCGCCGGAGCGAATCAGCAGGCCCGCAGCCACGAAGATCGCGACGGCGACGAGCAGCGCGACGATCGTGATCACGAGCGGGTGGCGCGGCCCGCGCTCGATGACCCGCCGCCACAGCGGGGCGTCGGCCAACACCAGCGCCTCGTGCTCGGCGGTCGAGATCCGCGCCAGGGCGGGCCGCTCGGAGGTGACCCGCTCGGCTGGGGTCATCCTCCCTCCGGCGCGATCTCGCCGGATCCCAGCGGGGTCGATCGCCCTGAACTCGGTCGTCCCCGCCTCGGGCTCGCGGTCCATCCAATCGAGCAGGCGCCCGACCTCGTGGCGCTGCGTCAGGTAGAGCGGCACGAGCAGGAGCAGGCCGAGGATCGCCATCGCTCCGGCGGCGCCGCCGAGCACGATCAGGATGCCGTCCTTGCTGAGGAGGGAGTCGGTCGCTGCGAGCAGGACGGCGTCGGTCATCGTCCCTGGCGCGGGCCGGGACCCATCACTAGATCCCCGCGTCGTCGGCGCCGACGACGACGGCGACCTTGGCCTTGCCGGCGACGTCCTGCACCTCGGAGGTCATCTCGACGACCTCGAGGGGGCCGAGCTGCTCCTCGAGCGCGGCGGCGAGGTCCTTGGCCTCGGACTTCGCCTCGTCCCCGTCGAACATCACGACGCTGACCTCGAGGGGCGCCGGTGCATTGGTCTTCTCGCCGACGTCGAAGCCCGCGTCCTTGACGAAGCTCGCCGCGGTGTCGGCGACGCCCTCGACGCCGACGCCGCCGACCTCGGTCGCGGTGCCGTTGAGGACGGCGACCTCCGAGGGCTTCTCCTCCGCCCCCTTGCCGCTTCCGCTGCTCGACGCCGTGCCGGACGAGCTGCTCTCGCCCGAGTCGCCGAGGAGGCCGAACCCGCTGGTCAGGATCCCGACGCCGATCAGGACGGCGAGGAGGCCGGCGAGGAGGATCTTCGCGTCGACGGGGCTGCGCTTGTCGAGCTCCTCCCAGCGGTACGCGAACTCGCCGCGGAGCCGGTGGACGCCTCCCCGGGCCCTCGGGCTCGGGCTCCTCGGCATCCTCGTCGCGGAGGCCGCCGGATCGGGCGATCGTCGCCTCGCTGGCGGCCCCGGCCACGCGGTCGGCCTCGACGGCCGCGCGCTCCGGGGAGCGCCCAGCCCACTCGCGCAGGCGCCGCAGATGCCGCGCCTGCTGGAACGTCAGGAACGCAAGCACGGCCATGCCGCCGAAGGCGACGAAGCCGAGGATGGCGCCGATCTCCTTCAGCAGGTCCATCGTCAGCGGGTGATCTTACGTTCTGAGGCGGTGCTCAGCCCGTCGGTCAGCGGCTTCCCGCCAGTCCGGCGCCTGGATCGCCCGCCGCGCTCTTGCCGATCAGGGCGACGATTCGGTCCCCGAGACCCTCCTCGTCGGGATTGTCGGTGAGCTTTCGCAGCTCCGCCATCGTCCCCTCGACCGCCGCCGGGTCGATCGGCTCGTCCCGTACCGCGCGGACGATTCGCGCGGCAGCGGTCGGCTCGGCGTGCTCGCCCTCGGCCAGCAGCCGCTCGTGGAGCTGCTCGCCCGGGCGCGGCCCGGTGAACTCGATCGCGATGTCGGTGTCGGGCTCGTAGCCGGCGAGCCGGATCATGTTGCGGGCGAGGTCGAGGATCCGGACCGGCTCCCCCATCTCGAGCACGAAGACGTCGCCCTCCCCGCCGAGGTCGGCGGCGCGGATGACGAGCTGGACGGCCTCGGGGATCGTCATGAAGTAGCGCGCCATCTCCGGGTGGGTCACCGTCACCGGCCCGCCGCGCTCGATCTGCGCGCGGAAGATCGGGACGACGCTCCCGGACGAGCCGAGGACGTTGCCGAAGCGGACGCTGACGAAGCGGGTCGCCGGGTAGCGCGCGGCGGCGGCCTGGACGACGCGCTCGGCCAGCGCCTTCGAGGCGCCCATCACGGTGCGCGCCTCCACTGCCTTGTCGGTCGAGATGTGGACGAAGCGCTCGGCGCCGGCGACCGCGGCGGTCTCGGCGGTGATGCGCGTGGCGATCGCGTTGTTGCGGACCGCCTCGAGCGGGTTCGCCTCCATCAGCGGGACGTGCTTGTAGGCGGCGGCGTGGAAGACGACCTCGGGCCGGCTGCGCTGCATCACCTCGAGCATGCGCTCGCCCTCCTTGCAGTCGGCCAGCACGGCCTCGACCGCGGCGAAGTGCCACTCGGAGGTGAGCTCGCGGTGGATCTGGAAGAGGTTGTCCTCGGCGTGGTCGACGAGGACCATGTGCCGCGGCCCGACGCGGGCGATCTGGCGGCAGAGCTCGGAGCCGATCGAGCCGCCGGCGCCGGTGACGAGGACCTTCTTGCCCCGCAGGTACGAGCCGACGACGTCGAGCTCGATCTTCACCGGCTCGCGGCCGAGCACGTCCTCGACCTGGACCTCGCGGAGCTGCCGGGTGAGCTGGACGCCGCCGCGGAGCAGCTCGAAGACGGTCGGCAGGGTGCGGACGCGGATGCTGCGCTCGCGACAGGCGGAGACGACCTTGCCGCGGAGGGCGCCCGGCGCCGAGGGGATCGCGATCACTACCTCGTCGGGCTTGAGGCGGTCGAGGATCGCGCCGAGCTCGTCGGTGCCGCCGAGCACCCTCAGCCCGAGCAGGCGCATGCCGCGCTTGCGGGCGTCGTCGTCGACGAAGCCGATCGGGTTGCCGAGCCCGGGGTTGAGGCGGAGCTCGCGGACGACCATCTGGCCGCCCGAGCCGGCGCCGACGACGAGCGTGTCGTTCCCGCCGGCGCGGGTGTGCCGGCGCATCCGGCGCTCGACGAAGGCGAAGCGGATCGCGGCCCGAGCGGTGACCAGCAGCCCGATCGTGAAGATCAGGTCGTAGATCATCACCGAGCGCGGCATCGGGCTCGAGAAGGGCTTGGCGATCACGAAGATCGCGATCAGCACCGCGGAGGCGACCGCGCACGCACGCACGACCGCCCAGGTGTCGCCGAGGTTGAAGTAGCGCCACCACTTCTGGTGGAGGCCCATCAGGCTGAAGATCAGCGACTTGCCGATCGCGACGAAGACGATCGAGCCGGTCAGCATCGTCACGTAGCGGTCGGGGATGAACCCGGGCTCGTCGATGAAGCGGATCGCGAAGGCGAGGTAGAACGCCAGCGCGGCGAGGAGCGCGTCCGCCGCGAGCTGAAGGATGCGATGCCGGACGACCGGCGCTCTCAGGCGGCTCATCCCGGAAAGGGTAGAGTCCTTCGCAAGGCTGCGGGCCCTCCTCTCACGGCTCCGCAAGCCGATTCTGCATGCACGCGGCCATCAACTCACTGACCGCTTCGATCACCGATCCCCTCGTCAACCTCGCGGTTGACTTCGTCGATGCCGTCGGCGTCTGGGGCGTGTTCATCCTGATGACGCTCGAGAGCGCCTGCGTGCCGATCCCCAGCGAGGCGACGATGCTGTTCGCCGGCTTCGCGGTCAGCGACGGCGACATGACGCTGTTCGGCGCCGTCGCCGCGGGCGTCCTCGGCAACCTCGTCGGCTCCTGGGTCGCCTGGGCGGCCGGCTACTACGGGCGCGAGGAGCTGCTCGAGAAGAACAAGCTCATCCACATCAACCCCAAGCACCTCGCCGCCGCCGACCGCTGGTTCGAGCGCCACGGCGAGGCGACCGTCTTCTGGACGCGGATGCTGCCGATCATCCGCACGTTCATCTCGCTGCCGGCGGGCGCCGCCGAGATGCCGTTCTGGCGCTTCACCTTCTTCACGCTCGCGGGCTGCGTCCCGTGGGTCCTCGGCCTCACCCTGCTCGGCCGCTCGGTCGGCGACAACTGGCGCGACCTCCAGGACAAGCTCCACTACTTCGACTACCTCGTGGCCGGCCTGATCGTGATCGCGGCCATCTACCTGTTCATCCGCTGGCGCCGCGGCAGGGCGGCCTCGGCCGACGAGCGCGGGGCGGCGGGCGCCGACCGGGTCTGATCGGGGCGATGCGGAGGACTCGGAACCGTAGCGGTGGGCTGACGATCGGCCGCGCCGCAGCGCTCGGGGCGGTCCAGGGCCCGACCGAGCTCCTCCCCGTCTCCAGCTCCGCCCACCTGCGGATCGTCCCCTGGCTCGCGGGCTGGGACCTCGACGACGTCAGCCCCGAGGACCGCAAGGCCTTCGAGGTCGCCGTCCACTGCGGCGCCGCGCTGGCGCTGCTGATCGGCCAGCGGCGGCTGATCGCCGAGGAGGCGCGGCGCCTCGACAGCCGCCGGGTCGCGGTCATCGCGCTCTCGTTCCTCCCCGCCGTCGCGGTCGGGCTCGCGCTGGAGAGCTGGATCGACCGCCGGCTCGGCGGCCCCCGCTCGACCGCCGCGGGGCTCGTCGCCGGCTCGGTGGCGATGGTGATCGCCGATCGCGCCCCGCGCGAGCGGACCGCCGGCGACGCCCGCCCGCTCGACGGGTTCGTGATCGGCTGCGCCCAGGCCGCCGCGCTCGCGCCCGGCGTCTCCCGCAACGGCTCGACCCTCGCCGCCGCCCGCCTGCGCGGCTTCGGCCGGGCGCACGCGAACCTGCTCTCGCGGACGGTGGCCCTCCCGGTCATCACCGCGGCCGCCGCGCGCAAGGCGATGACGCTTCGCAAGCGCCGCCGCAGCGTCGACCCCCAGCTCGCGCGCGCCGCGACCGTCGGCGTCGTCGTCGCGTTCGGCTCGACGCTCGCCTCCCAGCCGCTGATCCGCGCGGTCGAGCGCGATCGCGCGCTCTGGCCCTACGCCGCCTACCGGACCGCGCTGGCCGGGCTGATCATGTGGAAGGCGCGGGGGTGAAGCCGAACTCTCGGCCTCAGGCCGACTGATTGGCTCCACGTCCGCTTGAATCAACGAACGTGACCCAGGACGCCTACACCCGCGCCGGCGTCAGCCAGCGCGACGCCGACGACTCCGTCGCCGCGCTGCTGGCCCACCTCTCGCGGATCGAGACCGGCAAGGCGTCGCGGGTCGTCCCCCTCCCGGGCCACTACGCCAGCGTCCTGCGCATCGACGACCGCACCGGGGTCGCCTTCGGCGCCGACGGGGTCGGGACCAAGATGGTCCTCGCCGAGCAGCTCGGCCGCTTCGACACGATCGGGATCGACTGCATCGCGATGAACGTCAACGACCTCGTCTGCGTCGGCGCCGAGCCGATCGCCCTCGTCGACACGATCCTCTGCGCGACCGCGAACCCGGAGATCATCGGCGAGATCGGCAAGGGCCTCCGCAGGGGAGCGGAGCTGTCGGGCGTCGAGATCCCGGGCGGCGAGATCGCGCAGGTCGGCGACGTCGTCTCCGGCTGGGAGCTGAGCGCGAGCGCGATCGGGCTCGTCGGCCTCGACGCGATCATCGACGGCTCCCGGGTGCGGCCGGGCGACGCGATCGTCGGGCTCCCCTCCTCCGGCCTCCACTCCAACGGCTACACGCTCGCCCGCCGTGCCCTCGCCGGCGTGCCGCTCGACGACGAGCGCCTCGGCCGTCCGCTGGGCGACGTCCTGCTCGAGCCGACCGAGATCTACGTCGAGACGATCCTCGAGCTGCTCGCCGTCCCCGACCTCGCTGTCCACGGCCTCGCCCACATCACCGGCGACGGCCTCAACAACCTCACCCGCCTCAGCTCCGACGTCGGCTTCCGGATCGAGAGCCCGCTGCCCGTCCCCCCCGTCTTCGACCTGATCGCCGAGCACGGCGGGGTCAGCGAGGAGGAGATGTACGAGGTCTTCAACATGGGCTGCGGCTTCTGCGTCGTCGTCCCCGAGCGCGACCTCGACGCGGCGCTCGGGCTGCTCTCCGGCAGCTACCCGGAGGCGAAGGCGATCGGCACCGTCACCGACCGCCCGCGGGTGGTCGAGCGCGGCTGACGGCGGCGCGTTCCCCC
Source organism: uncultured Solirubrobacterales bacterium (assembly GCA_963823565.1). Lineage (GTDB taxonomy): Bacteria > Actinomycetota > Thermoleophilia > Solirubrobacterales > 70-9 > RHKX01. The sequence continues at coordinate 1,194,012 of CAWGLR010000001.1, forward strand.
TCCGGCGGGGTCTCTCGCGCCAACATGTTGGCGGCAGAGACCCCAGGACCCGGTTACTCCCGCGAACACGGTCTCGCCCTTCTCCTGCACCCAGGCGTCCTCCCCGTAGGCGCTCGGAACTCCCGCGACGCCTAGAACCTCCTCGTACCACTGCGGGAGCCGCTCCGGGTTCTGGGCACGGAAGAAGAGGCCGCCGATTCCCGCGACCCGCTCCATCGCTACGCCCGCTCCCACAGCGTGCCGGTGAGCGCGGTCACCGGCTTCAGCCGCCACTCCCGCGCCAGTGCCCACAGCTCCGCCTCGACGACGACGCGCGGCCGGCCGGTGATCTCCTCGATCTCGCGGGTCGCGCTGCGGCCGAGGCGCTCGACGACCGCGAGCGGCTCGGGCCGGGCCGGATCGGCGGGGACGTCGACGCCGGCGGCGCGCGCGGCCTCGGTGTAGAGCTCGTACGGCTGCCAGCCGTAGACCCCGTGCGGAGCCCCGTCGGCGTCGATGAAGGTCACCGAGGGGAAGGTCACCCGCTCGATCGGACCGGTGCAGCCCGTGGCGTTCTCCGCCTTCGCCTGCTCGGGGATCCGGCGGGCCTCGTCGAGGTGCGCGCCGAATGCCTCCATGATCGCGTTCGAGCGCAGGTCGATCTCGAAGCGGTCGACGTCCAGCCCGGCGGGCCCCGCCAGGCTCATCAGCGCGTCGGGACCGTCGAGCCGGCGGCGCTCGTACATCAGGCCCTCGCGGACCAGGCGCAGGTAGCGGCCGCCCAGCTCGGACCCCTGCTCGCAGGCGGCGACGACCGCCTGGCAGGCGGGATAGGTCGAGGAGATCCCGCCCTGCGTCCACAGCCGCGGGTCGATCGGCATGCGGGTCTCGGCGGCGGCGTCGAGCCAGACCCGGCGGTAGCGGGCGACCTGCTCGTCGCCGATGTCGCGGGCCATCCCGCCCAGCACCCAGCGCACGTCGAGCTCGTCCCCGAGCTCCCAGAACAGGCGGCGCAGCTTGGGTTCGGTTCCCCACGACCACACGCACATGGGATCCGTGACGACTCTGACCTGGACGGGTATATCGCTCATGTCGTGGCTCTTTGCAGGACTTTTCGCTCGAAATGGCGCAATGTCGCGTTCGCCGGACCCCGAACGCGACGCCCGCGGGTCCACTCATCGAAAATACTCGGGTGGATGAAGACGAGCGTGCATGGTCATCAGGGGTCGCCGAGATGATCGGCACGCTGCTCTCGAACCGCTACCGGCTCGAGCGGAAGCTCGGGAGCGGCGGGATGTCGACCGTCTACCTGGCGGTCGACGAGACGCTCGGCCGCAAGGTCGCGGTCAAGATCCTGCATCGCGAGATCTCCGATCAGCCGGACCAGATCGAGCGCTTCCGGCGGGAGGCTCGCGCCGTCGCCCAGCTCTCCCATCCCAACCTGGTCGGCGTCATCGACGCCGGCGAGGACGGCGGCCACCCCTACATCGTCTTCGAGTTCGTCGACGGCGAGACGCTGAAGGACCGGATCGCCGAGCGTCGGCCGCCTGCCGACCGACGAGGCGACCGCCTACGCGATCGAGATCGGCCGCGGCCTCGCCGCCGCGCACGCCGCCCGCCTGATCCACCGCGACGTCAAGCCGCAGAACGTCCTGATCGACGCCGACGGCCGCGCGAAGGTCACCGACTTCGGCATCGCCCGCTCGCTCGAGTCCCACGGGCTCACCGCCACCGGCCGCGTGCTCGGCACGACCGACTACGTCTCGCCGGAGCAGGCGATGGGCAAGGAGGTCGACGCCCGCACCGACGTCTACTCGCTCGGCGTCGTCCTCTTCGAGATGCTGACCGGCGACGTCCCGTTCAAGGCGGAGACCCAGGTCGGCGTCGCGATGAAGCACGTCAACGAGCTGATGCCCGACGTGCAGGAGCGGCGGCCGGAGGTCTCGGCCGCGCTCGCCGTCGCCGTCGACCGCGCGACCGCCAAGCAGCCGAGCGACCGCTACCGCGACATGACCGACTTCCTCGCCGACCTCGAGGCGGCGCTGGAGGTCGAGGTCTCACGCAGCGGCGGCGCGACGACCGGCGAGGCGACGACCGTCCTGCGCTCGGTGCCGGCGAGGCGGCGGCGGCTGCCGAGCCGGCGGCGCATGTCGTGGGCCGGCGTCGTCGTGCTCGTGCTGGCGGCGGCGGCGGCGATCGCAATCGCTGCGTTCTCCGGCGACGATGGGGGCGACGAGCCGCTGCCGACCGCGCCGGAGCCGACGGCGGCGACGATCGACATCATCGACGTCTCCGACTACGACCCGCAGGGCGGCGACGGCGAGCACCCGGATGAGGTCGTCTACATCATCGACGACGACGAGAGCACCGCGTGGCCGACCGAGAAGTACACGGCCGGCCTCGAGGGAGCACCGAAGACCGGTGTGGGGTTCGTCCTCGGCACCGACGGCTCCTCGCCGGCCACCGAGTTGACGCATGCAGACGAACGGCGGCAGCTGGAGGTTCGACGTCTACGGGTCGGCCGAGAGGGAGCCGCCGGTCGACCCGCCCGTCGACGCGGCCGGCACCGAGACCGGGACCTGGGGCGAGCCGCTGGCGACCGATCAGGCCGCGAACAAGAACACCGAGGTCGCCCTCTCCGGCACCCCGGAGGGGACCCGCTGGTACCTCGTCTGGATCACCGACCTCAACGGTCAGCAGACCGCCGAGGTGTTCGGCGCCCAGCTCGCCGCGGCGTCCTAGCTACTCGCGCCCGGCGACCCGCAACGTCCGGTTCGAGAACGTGGTGTCCGAGGGGTCGCACCCGCAGTCGGCGTACCGCAGCGAGTAGGTGTGCGTCCCGGGAGTGGTCTCGATCTGCACCGGGCTAGCCGCGGAGCCGAAGGTCCCGCAACCGAGGCCGAGGTTCGATGCCGGCGGCGTCGACATCGTCACGTCCTCGCCGAGGTCGGTGCTCATCGAGAGCAGCGCCTCGTCGATGTCCCCGCTCCCGCAGATGCCGGCGGGCTGACGCAGCGGCACTTGCTGCCCGTCCTCGAACAGGCCGACGAGCCCGTCGTTGGGCGTGCCGAACGTCACCGTCGCCGCGACCTCGACGATGCCCGACTGCGGCACGTCGACCGTGACCGATGGGCCCCCGAGATCGGCGTAGGAGGTCACGCTGGCGGTCGTCACGGTGCCGGGCACCGTCTCGGAGACGATCCGCCCGGCGTCGACCCGCCCGCGCAGGGTGATGATCGACTTCCGCGCGCGCTTTGCGATCTCCATCGCGCGGTCGGTCCGGCGCAGGGCGCGCTGGCCGATCAGCTTCGCCCGCTTCGCAACGCGCAGGGCCTCACCCGACTTCGGGTTCGGCTTCGCCGTGACCGGCGTCACCGCCGCGGCCTGCGAGACGAGGGACGGGGACATGAGTGCGAGGACCATGGCGACGGCCCCCACCGCGGGCGCGAGGCGCCGCTTCCGTGCGTTCAGCATGGCGCTCATCGTAACCCCGCCGGTGGCGGCCGGCGCGGGTTCAGTACCGGTGGGAGCGTTCCTCGCGGTGCCGCTCGACCGCGAGCTGCACGAGCCGGTCGCAGAGCTCGGGGTAGGCGAGGCCGCTGGCCTCGAAGAGCTTCGCGAAGACGCTGGTCTCGGTGAACCCGGGAATCGTGTTGAGCTCGTTGACGAGGACCTCGCCGTCGTCGCGGACGAAGAAGTCGCAGCGAGCCAGACCGGTGCAGCCGCAGAGCGCGTAGACCTCGGCGGCCAGCTCGCGGACGCGGGCGATCGCCTCGTCGCCGATCGGCGCCGGCACGACCAGGTCCATCCCGCCGGGCTCGTACTTGGCGGCGTAGTGGTACCAGTCGGCGTTGACCACGAGCTCCCCCGGCAGCGACGTCTCGACCTCGCCGTTGCCGATCACCGAACACTCGACCTCGCGCGCCTCGCAGTGCGCCTCGACGATCACCCGCGGGTCGTGCTCGCGCGCCGTCTCGACCGCGGCCTCGATCCCGCCGGGCTCGGAGACCTTGAGGATGCCGACGCTCGAGCCGAGCCGCGACGGCTTGACCCAGACCGGCATCCCCAGCGCCTCGGCGCGCTCGCGCCAGCCCTCCTCGCCGGCGGCGCAGAAGTCGACCTGCGCGATCCCGCGGTCGCGGAGCAGCCGCTTGAAGACGAGCTTGTCGATCGTCGTCGCCGCGGCGAGCACCCCGGGTCCGACGTAGGGCAGGTCGAGGACCTCGAGCAGGCCCTGGACCGTCCCGTCCTCGCCGAACGGCCCGTGCAGCACCGGGAAGGCGACGTCGCAGCCCAGGAGCCCGGCGGCGGGCCGGAGCTCGACCTCCTCGCCGTCGCAGATCCAGCGGCCGTCGGTCTCGATGACGACGTCGCGCGTCTCGTGGCCGGCGGCGCGCAGCCCCTCCCCCACCGCCGCCCCCGAGCGCAGCGAGACGGGGTGCTCGCTCGAGCGACCGCCGCGGAGGACGGCGACCCTCATGGGGTCTCCTGGGTGGTGCTGGTCGTCCCGCCTCCGGAGGGCGGGGCGGTGAACTTGCCGACGGTCAGCGTCACCCGGTCGCCGGGGCTCAGGTTCGTGCCGGGACCGGGAGCCTGCTCGAGGACGATCCCGTCCTGCGACTCGTCGGCGACCTCGCGGTCGATGATGTCGACCTCGAGCCCGTCGTCGGCGAGCCGGCGCTCCGCGTAGCTCGACTTCTGGCCGACGAAGTCGTCGAGCGTGATCGTCCCGACGCCGCTCGAGTAGGTGATCCGGACGACGCTGCCGACCTGCTTCTCGGTCCCGGCCGACGGGCTCTGGCTCAGGACCTGGTCCTTCGGCTCGTCGGATTCGACCGCTCTCGCGCTGACGACGAAGCCGGCCTGCCGCAGCTCGGCCGACGCCTGCGAACGGGGGATGCCGACGACGTCGGGCACGACTTCGGTCGCCACGCCGGTGGACACGATGAGGGTCACGTTGGTCCCGGCTGCGACCTGCGCTCCGGGGGAAGGGTTCGCGGAGATCACAAGTCCCGCCTTCACGCTCGACGACGCCTGCTTCTGCACGCTCGAGCTGAACCCAGCCTCCCGCAGCTTCGCGCGCGCCTTCGCCACCGGCTGGTCCACCACATCCGGCACGGCGATCGTCCCCGGCCCGAGGCTGACGAACAGCGTCACCGTCGAGCCCTCCTCGGCCTCGTCGCCGCCGCTCGGGTCGGTCTCGATGACCTCGCCCTCGGGGACGTCGCTCTCGCGCTGCTGGGTGTCGACCTCGAAGCCGGCGTCGCGGAGCTGGTTGGTCGCGACCGCCTCCTGCTCGCCGGTCACGTCGGGGACCTCGACCATGTCGGGTCGCGTCAGGAAGTAGGCGAGCGCGCCGCCGGCGAGCAGCAGGGCGATCAGCAGCGCGATCCACGGCCAGCGCCGACGGCCGCTCTCCTCCTGGTCGGCGGCGACCATCGCGGCGAAGCGGCGCGTGTGCCCGCCCTTCTCGGGGTCGGCCTCGGCCGAGTCGAGGGCGGCGATCATCTCCTGGGCGCTGGCGTAGCGCTGGGCGGGGTCCTTCGCCAGCGCGCGGAGGACGACGGCGTCGAGTGCCGGCGAGACGTTCGGGTTGATGGAGCTCGGCGCCGGCGGCTCCTCGGCGACCTGCTTCATCGCGATCGCGACCGTGTTGTCCCCCTCGAAGGGGACCCGGCCGGTGAGCATCTCGAACAGGATGATCCCGACCGAGTAGATGTCGGCCGCGGCGGTCACGTCCATCCCCTGCGCCTGCTCGGGGGAGATGTACTGCGGCGTACCCATCACCGAGCCGGTGCGGGTGATCTCCGAGGCGCCGGCGCGCGCGATGCCGAAGTCGGTGACCCGGATCCGCCCCTCGCGGTCGATCAGCACGTTCATCGGCTTCAGGTCGCGATGGACGATCCCCTTCGAGTGGGCGAAGCTCGCCGCCGCCAGCACCTGCCGGGCGACCTCGACCGCCTCGCTCGGCTCGAGCCCGCGGTTGATCAGGTCGCGCAGCGAGGAGCCGTCGACCAGCTCCATCGCGATGAAGTAGGTGTCCTCGTACTCGCCGCGGTCGAAGACGCTGACCACGTTCGGGTGCTGAAGCCCCGCGGCCGACGACGCCTCGCGCCGGAACCGCTCGACGAACTCCTTGTCGCGGGCGAAGTTCTCGTGCAGGACCTTGAGCGCGACGTCGCGGCCGAGCTCGGTGTCGTGGGCGCGCCAGACGTCCGCCATCCCGCCCGAGCCGATGCGCTCGATCAGCCGGTAGCGGTCGGCGACGACCTGGTCGGGAAGCAGCCTCAACTCAGCCTCCGCCGTTCAGGAGCTCGTTCATGACCGCGGTCGCGATCGGGCCGGCCTGCTCGCCGCCGAAGCACCCCGGGCAGGGCTGCAGGGTGACGGCGACGGCGATCTGCGGGTCCTCGACCGGGGCGAAGGCGATGAACGACGGCTGCGCGAGGTCCTCGGCGGGATCGCCGACCTCAGCGGTGCCCGTCTTGCCCGCGAAGGTCGTACCGCCGAGGTCGCCGGCGAGGGCAGCGGCCGTCCCCTCGTCGACGACGCTGGTCATCATCTCGCCGAGCTGGGCAGCGGTGTCCTCGCTGACGACCTCGCTCTGGACCTCCGGGTCGAGCTCATCGGTCGTCCGGCCATCGGGGTCCCTGACCTCCTGGATCAGCGTCGGCTTCATCAGCTCGCCGCCGTTGGCGATCGTCGCCGCGACCTGAGCCATCTGGAACGGCGTCGCCAGGATCTGACCCTCCTCGCCACCCTGGCCGATGGCAACCCGCGCGATGTCGTAGCCCTCGTCGACGAGCTCTCCGCTCGAGTTGTAGATGCCGCTGGCGATCTTCTGGTCGTCGGGCAGCTCCACCTCCGGGTCCTCCAGGAACCCGAACCGCTCCATGTACTCGTTCAGCGTCTCCGGCCCGATGTCCTCGCCGATCTGGGCGAAGTACGTGTTGACGGAGTGGGTCAGCGCGGTCCGCATGTCGATGTCGCCGAACGGCTCTCCGCCGGCGTTCTCGAGCGGGACGCCGCTGAAGGTCTGCGGGGTGGCGCCGCTGAGGACGGTGTCCGGCGTCGCCTTGCCGGAGTCCAGCGCCGCGGCCGCCGTGACGACCTTGAACGTCGATCCCGGCGGATACGTCGACTGCGTGTCGCGGTTGAACAGAGGTGAGGTCTCCGCCTCCTCCTTGGTCAGCTGACCGATGTTCTTCTGGATGTCGTTGGGGTCGTAGCCGGGCGAGCTCGCCATCACCCTGACGGCTCCCGTCTGCGGCTCGATCGCTACGACCGCGCCCGGGGTGGGCGCGCTGGCGAGCTGATCGGTCGCAAACTGCTGCGCGCCCGCGTCCAGCGTCGTGACGATGTCGGAGCCCTCCTGCTGCTGGCCGCGGATCTGGTCGATGATCGAGACGAACTCGTTGTCCTCGCCGGTCAGCGTGTTCTGCTCCGCGCGCTCGAAGCCGGTCTGGCCCAGGTCGATGTAGCTGTAGCCGATCGGATTCCCGAACAGGCTCCCCATCGGGTAGCGGCGGACGTACTGGAAGTCTTCGCCCTTGCCCTCCTTGACCGACTCGGCGATCAGCTCGCCGTCGGAGGAGAAGATCTTGCCGCGCTCGATCTGCTGGGCCTCGAAGAGGGGTCGCTTGTTCTCGGTCTTCGCCTCGAGCTCGTCGGCGTCGAAGACCGACCAGTTGCTGGTGAAACCGACGAGCAGCGCGAAGAGCACGAGGACGCCGACGAAGAGACGGGCGATCGGGGCGTTCACGCGATCCCTCCGGTGGTCGGCTGCTGCGGGCGGCGGGCGCGGTCTGAGATCAGGAGCAGCAGCGCGACGAGGATCATGTTCGCCATCACCGAGCTGCCGCCGTAGGAGATGAACGGCAGGGTCACGCCGGTCAGCGGGATCACCCTGATGACGCCGCCGATGATCACGAAGGCTTGAAGCGCGAACACCGCGGTGAGCCCGGCGGCGAGGAGCTTCGAGAACCCGTCCTGGGCGAGCATCGCGATCTTGAAGCCCCGTGCCGCGATCAGCAGGTAGATCGCGATCACGCCACAGCCACCGAAGAGGCCGAGCTCGTTGACGATCAGCGCGTAGATGAAGTCGGTCTGTACCTGCGGGATCAGGAAGTTGTCGGTACCCGGCGCCGTCAGCAGGGACTCGCCGATCCCCTTGCCGAAGAGGCCGCCGTCGGCCTGCGCGAACATCGACTGGAGGACCTGGAAGCCGGTCTCGTCGGGGTCGGAGTAGGGATCGAGCCAGATGTCGATCCGGTCGCCGACGTGGCCGACGGTCGAGGCGAAGAACCAGGCCCCGACGAGGAACATCAGCAAGCCGATGAGGACGAACGAGACCCGGTTGGTCGCCACGTAGATCAGCGCGAGGAAGGCGCCGAAGAACATCAGCGAGCTGCCGAGGTCGCGGATGAAGACCAGCATCACCATCGCCGCGCCCCAGACCACGAGCATCGGCCCGAGATGCTTGAGCGGCGGGAAGGTGATCCCCGCGAACCGCTTGGCGCCGACGACGAGCACCTCGCGGTGCTCGCGCAGGTAGCTGGCGAGGAAGACGACGACGGCGAGCTTCCCGAACTCCGCGGGCTGGAAGGCGACCGGCCCGATGTCGACGCCGAGGTAGGCGCCGTTGACCTGCGAGCCGATCACCGGGAACCGGGGCAGCATCAGCAGGAAGAGCCCGCCGAGGACGATCAGGTAGCGATAGCGCTCGAGGACGAAGTAGTCCTTGAGGAAGACGATCGTCGCCATGAACAGGATCAGCCCGACGACGAACCAGTTGGCCTGGTCGCGGGCGAAGCTGTCGTCGATGCGGTAGAGCATCACCAGCCCGATCGCGGCGAGCAGCGCGACCAGCGGGAAGAGATACGGGTCGGCGTTGGGCAGCCGGATGCGCAGGAAGACGTGCGCCGCGAGGCAGATCGCGAAGAAGTAGGCGCCGAAGACGAGGCTCGTGTTCGCGAGTTCGTCGCCGCGGACGACGAAGACGGCCGCGAAGCCGGCGATCAGCAATCCCGCGACCGGGACCAGCCCGATCAGCTCGCGGTTGCGAGCGCTCAACCGCTGCTCCCGGGCGCGGAGTCCTGCCCCGCGTTCGGGCCCGTCCCCCCCGGCACCGCGTCGTCCGGGCTCGTCCCCGCGCCGTTGCCCCCGCCGTTCCCGCCGTCGTTGGCGCCCTGGGTGGATACCCGCACCGCCGCCGCGGTCTGGAGGTCGGCGGCCAGCGAGAGCGCGTCGTCCTCGGAGCGCAGCTCGTGATCGACGGCGACGGTTCGGCGCTCCTCGGGCAGGGCGGCGAGATCGACGCCGGTGCTCTCCTTCTCGGAGTAGAGCTCGAGGCCGAACGGCAGCTCGTACGGCAGGCCGCGATAGACCGCCACCTGCTCGGAGTCGTCGATGCCGAGGAACCAGACCTGGCGCGCCCCGATGACCGCGCCGACGCCGATGGCGGCGATCACCGCAAGCGCCACCAGCGTCTTCAGCGCGGTGCGCGGCCAGCTCCGCCTCGGTGCCTCGGGAGCCGCCGGCTGCCCCGGTCGGCGCGGCCGGCGCGGGGGCGGCGCGCCGGTTCCCGGGCGGCGACCCGCGTGCTCGCGGGCCGCGCCGGACCGCACCGCGTCGGCGGTGAAGCCCTCCTCCGCGGCAGCGGCTCCGACGAGCGTCGCGCCCTCCGCGGCGACGGGCGCCCCCGCCTCGGCGGGCTCGAGCCGGAACAGGACGACGGTGATGTTGTCGCGGCCGCCGCGGTCGTTGGCGGCGCGGACGAGCCGCCGGGCGGTCCGCTCGAGGTCGCCGTCGCGCTTGAGGATCGCGAGCAGGTCCTCGTCGGAGAGCATCGTCGTCAGCCCGTCCGAGCAGAGCAGATAGAGGTCGCCGGGGCGGCCGCGGTAGGTGAAGGTGTCGACCTGGACGTCGGGCTCGGGGCCGAGCGCGCGGGTGATCACCGACCGCTGCGGGTGCTCGGCGGCCTGGTCGCGGGTCAGCCGCCCCTGGCGGCGCAGCTCCTCGACCAGCGAGTGGTCGTTGGTGACCTGCTTGAGGTCGCCGTCGCGAAGGACGTACGCGCGGCTGTCGCCGACGTGGGCGAAGCTGATCTCGTCGCCGTGGACGAGCGCCGCGGTCAGGGTCGTTCCCATCCCCGAGCGCGAGGCGTCGCCCTGCGCGAGCTCGAAGATGCGGCGGTTGGCGTCGCGCACCGTCTGCCGCAGCAACTCCTCAGGCGAGCCGCCCTCGACGTCGGCGTCGCCGAAGGCCTCGACCGCGAGGTGCGAGGCGACCTCGCCGGCCTGGGCGCCGCCCATGCCGTCGGCGACTGCGAAGAGCGTCGGGCCCATGTAGAGCGAGTCCTCGTTGGCCTCGCGCTGGCGGCCGGTGTCGGTGAGCTGGGCGCTGTCGGCGATCCGCAGCATCAGTAGCCGCCCTCGTCGTAGGCGAGCTCGAAGCGGAACTGGGTGTCGCCGATGCGGATCTCGTCGAGGTCGCCGAGCGGCGCCTCGCCCCGGAGCTCGCCGTCGTTGAGATAGGTGCCGTTGGTCGAGTCGAGGTCCTCGACGAAGTACGCGTTGCCGCGGCTGTGCACCCGGCAGTGGATGCCGGACGCGAACCGGTCCACGATCCGCACGTCCGCTTCCTCGGAGCGGCCGATCGTGAGGCCGCCGAAGAGGTCGATCCGGTCACCCGGCTCGAGCCCGCCCCCCTGCACCACGACCAGCGCCGCGTCGGTCGCCGCGACCCGGCCGCCGGCGATCGCGTGCATGCCCGTCCCCTCCTCGGCCTGAGCGGGGAGGGCGTTGCGGCCGCGCAGGTCCTTCAGGGCGCTGCGGGCGATTACGAGCAGGAAGAGGTAGAGAACGCCGAGGAAGGCGAACTTCAGTGCGACCGCTGCGGGATCGGCATTCACTGCTCGATGTCGAAGGTGAACGAGACGGTCCCGAGCGAGACGTCGTCGCCGGGGGCGAGGCGGGACGTGTCGACCCGACGGCCGTTGACCTTGACTCCGTTCGTCGAGCCGAGATCGACGATCTGCCAGTCGCCTGACGAGTTGCGCCGCAGCTCGGCATGGCGGCGCGAGACGTTGGGGTCGTCGAAGACGCAGTCGGCCTCGCGCGAGCGGCCGAGGACGGCGGCCGGCCCGTCGAGTACGTAGCGGCGGTCGCGGAGGGAGACGATCGCGCGAGTCTGGATCAGCGGGGCGGCGGGGCGGCGGGAGCCGCGGGGCGCCTTCGTGTCCTTCTTCGAGGCTGGCGCCGTGTAGACCATCGTGTGGCCGGCGGCGCCCTGCTGGGCCTCCTCGCCCTGGCGGACCGGCGGCTTGACGAGGCGCGGCTGGATGCCGAACTCGCCGAGCCGCAGCCGCTCGTCGACCTCGATCGACACCTCGGGCCTGGTCAGCAGCGCGTAGTCCTGGCGCCGCGCGTGCTCGAGCAGGTAGGCGGAGAGCTCCTGGGAGAGCGAGCGCGTGTAGCCCTCGAGCCGCTCGGCGTCCTCGGGCGAGAGCCAGACGGTGTAGCTGTTGGGGGCGTAGGTCTGGGAGACGGACGCGGTCTTGTGCGAGTCCATCTCCTTGGCGAGCTTGCGCGCGATCTCGACCGGCTGCACCTGCGACGAGAAGGCACGGCTGAAGACCCCTTCGACGAGGCCCTCGATCCTCGCTTCGAGATTGCGTAGAACACTCATGAGATCGGATCACCCATGCGCTGCCGGCCGCGCGACCGGGGAACCCCGGGAGGGGAAACTCTACGGCAACCCGCCGCGCGATCCGGCCCCGTGGAGGGCCGCGCGCACGTGCCGCGCCGCCTGCCTCGTGGCCCGGCTGCGCTCGTCGGGGATCGGCATCGTCGCCGGATTGCGCGGCGCCCGGGGCCCGGTGGCGACCGTCCCCTCCTCGCCGGAGGCGCCGATCAGGCGTGAGATCCCGCCGACGGCCGCCCCGCCAGGGAGCAGATGGGCGAACTCGGGACGCCCGTGTCGGTCCCAGATGGCCCAGGCGACGGCGATGGCGAGCGCGGGCGCGAGCACCGCCGAGGGAACCGCTCCCGACCCCGCCGCGGCGAGGGCCGAGGCGACCGCGGCCGCCCAGATCAGGCCGCCGATCGCGGCGCCGGCGGGACGCGTCGCGTCCAGGAGCAGGCCGAGGAGGACCGCGCCGCCGACCCAGATCAGCCCGATCGCGATCCCGGTCGGGCTGAGCAGCGGGCCGAGGACGTCCTCGAGCGCGATCGGCCCCGAGGACGACCAGCCGGACGCGTCGCCCTCGATCGGCACGCCGAGGGCGCGGCCGGCGACCGCCCCGGCGACGCCCGTCCAGGCCCAGCCGAGCGCGGCGAGGGCCGCGCGCGCCGTGGTCCGCTCGTGCCGGGCGGCGACGGCGAGGAACGCGGGGGCGGCGCCGATCGTCCCGAGGAGCGGAGCGAGCAGCGGCAGCGCCCACTCCCGCGGGCGGCTGAGCAGCAGCGCGGCGGGAGCGAGCAGCGCCGCCGCGACGATGGCCAGGCCCGGCAGGCCGGCGATCGACCCGGCCAGCGCGAGCGCCCCGGCGCCGAGCAGGATCGCGAAGGGACGCGCCGGGACCTCGGGCGGAAGCGTGGAGTGGGCGGCGGGCTCGGCGGGCTCCGGCACCGCCCGGTCGGGATGGAGCGCTCCGCGCAGCGCGAGCAGCGTCTCGCGCAGGTCCTCGAGCTCGGGCCGGAGCTCGGGGTCGGGGTCGAGGGCGGCGTCGATCGCCGCGCAGAGCTCGACGGGCAGCTCAGGGCGGTACTCGGCGAGGCCGGGCTGCTCCTCGCCGATCGCCCGCGCGGTCGCCGCCGGGGTCGACTGCCGGACGGGGTTGTCCCCCGCCCACAGCTCATAGAGCGTCAGCGCGAGCGAGTAGACGTCGGAGGGCGGACCCGCCTCCTCCCCCATCGCCTGCTCCGGCGACATGTAGGCGAGGGTGCCGAGAACCTGCCCGGTCGCGGTCAGCTTCGTGCCGTCGTCGAGCGACGCGATCCCGAAGTCGGCGATCTTCGCCCGCTCTCCCGACTCGCGCGAGAAGCGGCCGCCGCGGCGGCGGACGAGGACGTTGTCGGGCTTGATGTCGCGGTGGACGACGCCCGCGGCGTGGGCGTGGGCGAGCGCCGAGCAGAGCTCGGCGCCGATCTCGGCGACCTCGCGGTCGGAGATCGCGCCCTCGGCGGCGAGACGCCGCAGGTCGGGGCCCTCGACGAGCTCGGAGACGAGGTAGGCACAGTCGTTCTGGCGGCCGAGCTCGTACAGCGTGACGATTCCGGGGTGGTTGAGCCGGGCTGCGGCGTGCGCCTCGCGCAGCACCCGGCCCGCCGCGTCGCCCTCCACCGCCTTGACCGCGACCCAGCGGCAGAGGCGCTCGTCCCACGCCCGGTGGACCGTCCCGTGCCCGCCGCCGCCGATGCGCTCGCCGACGGTGAAACGACCCATGATCTGCTCGCCTTCGACCACGTCCGCCGATTCGCCGCGCCGCCGGCCGGTCCTGCCGGGCGCCGATTCGCGGGTGCCCGCCTTCACTCGGGCGCGTCACCGGTGAATCCGGCTTGTGCAGGGGTCATACTGGAGGCGGCGAAAGCCCCGCTAGCCGTGGACTTCTTCGACGACGAAGACGACGAGACCCAGCCCCGACGGGGAGCGCCGCCCGTTGACGAGCCCGAGCCCGCCCTCGCGGGCGGCGGGGGCGGCGGCCATCATGGCCCGCACCTCCCCCACGGCGGCCCGCCTGCGAACAGGCAGCAGGCGCGGGTGCGCCAGGTCGCGTTCCTGCTCGGCGCGGTCGTCGTCCTGATCCTCCTCGTCATCGCCTTCCGCGGTTGCATGAACGCCCGCAAGGACCGCTCGTTCGAGAACTACGTCAACGACCTGAGCTCGATCACCAACGACACCGCGCCGCTCAGCGACGGCTTCTTCGACCTCCTCTCCGGCAAGAACGCCGACCAGGCGGCTCAGGACATCGGCCTGCAGAACCAGGTCAACGGCGACGCCGGGGCGGCGCAGGGGCTGCTCGACCGTGCTCGCGGCCTTGACGCCCCCGACGAGCTCGGCTCCGCCCAGGCGCAGGTCGTCCTCTCCTACGAGCTCCGCCACGACGCGCTCGTCGGCATCGCCTCCCAGCTCGGCGACGTCGCCGGCAACAACGGCGACAAGGCGATCAGCGCGATCTACACCCAGATGAAGGTCCTCTCCGCGAGCGACATCCTCTTCGCCCGGGCGCGCGACCAGATCGAGCAGGCGCTGGTCGACCAGGGCGTGACCATCGAGGAGGGCGTCCCCGAGAGCCAGTTCCTGCCGGACGACCCGAACTACCTCGAGCCGAGCGTGACCGAGGCAGCCGTCACCGGCGCCGACGTCGGCGGGACGGCCAGCGACACCGCCTGCAAGGGCGACGGCGAGACGCACGGGCTCGGCCTCGTCGGCTCGACGCTCCTGCCCTCGGGAACGGCGCTCGTCGCCGGCGGCTCGGTCACTGCGCCGCAGGGCGACGACACGATCTCCGTCGACGTCCAGAACCAGGGCACCGTCGAGGAGAGCGGCATCGACGTCTCCGTGAGCGGCGACGTCAGCGGCTCGGAGACGATCGACACGCTCGGCTCCCAGGAGACGGACACGGTCGAGATCCCGATCAAGTCGCCGCCGAGCGGCTCCGCCGAGATCACCGTCAAGGTCGCCACGGTCGGCTGCGAGCAGGTCGCCGACAACAACGAGGCGACCTACACCGTCACGTTCTGATCGCGGCGCGGCCGCGGCCGCGCACTCGGCTTCTATCCTGATCGCGTGGACGGCCTCGACTCGACCGTTGGCTACGTCGCGCTCGGCGCCGCGGCACTCGCCGCGATCGCGCTGCTGCTCTGCCTGACGATGGCGATGCGGCTGCGCCGCGTGCGCAGCGACCAGCGCCTGGTGCTCGGCGAGCGGCGCGAGGACCTCGTCGAGCACGCCGCCGCGCTCGCCCGCAGGGTGGACGAGCTCCAGGACGCGCTCGAGGCGGAGGGCGAGGCGGTCGCAGCGCGCCTGCGTGAGGCCGAGCGCCGGCTCGACGGCTCGGTCTCGAAGACCGCGGTCGTCCGCTACGACGCCTTCAACGAGACCAGCGGCCGCCAGTCGAGCACGGTCGCCCTGCTCGATGACCGCGACAACGGGGTCGTCATCAGCGCGATCCTCCAGCGCGAGCAGGCGCGCGTCTACGCCAAGCCGGTGATCGCCGGGCAGTCGGAGCTTCAGCTCTCGCCCGAGGAGACCGAGGCTATGCAGCGGGCCCGGAGTGGCTCGGGCGGCGAGCCCGAGGCCGAGCGGGACGCCGGGTGAGGGTCTCCTACCTCGGCCCCGCCGGGACCTTCTCCGACGAGGCCCTGCGGGCCGCCGCACCCGCGGCGGGTCTCGAGGCCCTTCCGAGCCCGACGATCCCCGCCGCGATCGAGGCGCTCGAAGAGGGGCGCGTCGATCGCGCCTTCGTGCCGATCGAGAACTCGATCGAGGGCACGGTGCGGCCGACGCTCGACGCGCTCGCCTTCGGCGCCGAGGGGGTCGCGATCGTCGGCGAGTTCGACCACTCGGTCCGCGCCGCGCTGATCGCGCGGCGCCCGCTGGACCTCGGCGAGATCGAGGTGGTCGTCTCCCACCCGCAGCCACTCGCCCAGTGCGCGCGGTTCCTCCGCGAGCGTCTTCCCGGCGCCGAGCTGCGCGCGGTCAGCTCGACGTCGGAGGGCGTCCGCGTCGTCGCGGCGAACGATGCGCCCTGGGCGGCGCTCGGCTCCGCCGCGGCGGCCGAGGCCTACGACTGCGTGGTGATCGGCGCCGACGTCGCCGACGAGGAGGAGAACGTCACCCGCTTCGCCTGGCTCGCTCCGGCCGGCGCGCCGCTCCCGCCCGAGGACCCTGACGCGAGCTGGCGCACGACGCTGGTCTTCTGGGAGCTCGGCGACGATCGCCCCGGGGCGCTGACCGAGGCCCTGGCCGAGCTCTCGAACCGCGGGATCAACATGACCAGGATCGAGTCGCGGCCGCGCGGCGCCGGCCTCGGGCGCTACCTGTTCTTCATCGACGTCGACGGGCGCGCCGACCGCGGCGTGGTCGCCGAGGGCATCGAAGCGCTGCGGGGGCAGGCCGAGACCGTGCGCGTCCTCGGCAGCTACCAGGTGGGCGGCCCGCCGCCGCTCGATTAGCGCTCACCGCCGAAAGGGGCTGGTACCCGCCTATGGCGGCGGGGACGGTGGCTAGAATCGCGCCTCAGATGGACGCGGTTGCCGCACCGGGCCGGGAGGCCTTGGGACGGGTGGGCCCGGTGGCAGGCGGGTCGCCGAGCGCGGCCGTGCGCCCGGCGGCCATCGGTTCGCGCGTCCTCGTGCTGAACGCCAGCTACGAGCCGATCCACGTCTGCACCGTCCGCCGCGCCACCGTGCTCCTGCTGAAGGCGAAGGCCGAGCTCCTCGAGCACGGCGATCGCGCCGTCCGCTCCGAGCACCTGCGGCTCGACCGCCCGGTCGTGATCCGCCTGGTCAGCTACGTCCGCATCCCCCGCGACGTCCATCGCCGGAAGATCACCCGCAAGGCGGTGCTTGCCCGTGACTCCTGGACGTGCCAGTACTGCGGCTCCGAGCGCACCGGCCTGACCGTCGACCACGTGATCCCGCGCAGCCGCGGTGGCGAGTCG
This sequence comes from uncultured Solirubrobacterales bacterium, assembly GCA_963823565.1. Taxonomy (GTDB): domain Bacteria; phylum Actinomycetota; class Thermoleophilia; order Solirubrobacterales; family 70-9; genus RHKX01. The sequence goes on from CAWGLR010000001.1 coordinate 1,210,657, forward strand.
GTCTGGGAGAACATCGTCGCCTCCTGCGCCCCGTGCAACCGGCGCAAGGGCAACCGGCTGCCGCGCGAGATCCAGATGCACCCGAAGACGACCCCCCGGCCCCCGGGCCCCAACGTATTCATCCGCGTCGCCGCGCCGCGGATCCCGGACATCTGGGAGCGGTACCTGGAGCCGGCGGCCGCGAGAGCCGCCTGAGCGCGCGAAGGGCCGCCCCTTGCGGAGCGGCCCTTCGACTAGGTGCGGTTCGTCTGACAAGGAGGCGATGCACTTGATCAGGCGGGACGTCTCCCGATCTCGCTTCCCTGCCGGTGCCCGGGGTGGATTCGCCGGGCGGCCCGCGTGCCGCCTAGCGGCCCGTCACCTCCAGCGTCCCGAAAAACATGTCACTCAACTAGGACCACCTCCTTTCTCTGGTGATCCGGATTCAAGCAAACGGTCAGGTCGGGGTCGACGGCCTCCCCGATCAGCCCGGGTTGACGGCGCTGACGATCCAGACGGCGGCTCGCCCGACGATGGACCCGTCCGGCCGCTCCCACTGACGGAAGTAGTCCGCCAGCGCCTCCTCGATCTCCGGGCGGCGGCTCTCGCCGTGGTCGCCGTTGAGGCGGATCAGCTCCGCGCCCGGGCCGATCGCGGTGAGCGCATCGACCGCTTCGTCGAGGTCCTTGCCCATGTAGTAGTCGAAGTCGAAGGGCTCGAGCTCGACGTCCGTGAACCCGGCGGCAGCGAGGATCCCGCTGGTCGTCTCGGGGTTGCCGAGCGAGAACGGTCCAGGGCCGCAGGTATCGGCGTCGTACTCCTCGGGGCGCGAGAGGAAGCCCTGCACGACCTCCTCGGTCTCCGCCCAGAAGGGGCTCTCCGACTTGCGCCGCCAGCAGACCTTGTGGAGGGCGCCGCCGGGCTTGAGGGCGCCGCGAATCGCGCGCATCGCCGGCACCGGCAGGGCGAAGAACTGCGTGCCCATCCGCGAGAAGGCGTAGTCGAAGGTCGGGTCCCACCGCGCGGTCTGCACGTCGGCGACCTCGAACTCGACGTTCGGCACCCCTGCCTCGCGTGCCTCACTCCGGGCGTCCTCGACGAAACGCGGGGAGGAGTCGTTTCCGAGAACGAACCCGCCCGGTCCGACCAGCTCGGCAAGCCACTGCGTCGTCTCCCCGAAGCCGCAGCCGATGTCGATGCACCGCCCACCCTCCGGCGGCGGATGCCGCTCGAAGAGCGCTCCGGTCACCTCGTCGAGCGCTCCGACGAAGACCTTGCGGTTCAGCTTCCAGCGCTCGTACAGGACGGTGTCCCAGGCGCGAACCGCCTCCTCATTGCCCCCCGCCACCGCACCGGCGTATTGAGCCATGGGCGCGAACGTACCAACGGCGCCCCGGTACGGCAAGACGGCGTGCCGAACGAGGGCGCTGCTTAGTCGGCCGATCCGTTCTCGCTCGGGGTCTCGGCCTCGACGTCGAGCTGCTCGGCGACGACGGCGTCGCCCTCCGGCAGGGCGTCGCCCTCCTCCTTCTCGACGACCAGCGCGACGGCCGAGACGCGGTCGTCGTCGGCGATGTTCATCACCTTCACGCCCTGGGTGGCGCGGCCCATGGAGTTGATGCCCTTGACCGAGGTCCGCTGGACCATCCCGTTGACCGAGATGAACAGCAGGTCCTGGTGCTCGCGGACGATCATCGCGCCGGCGAGGCCGCCCTTCTTGGCGGTGAGCTTGGCGGTCAGCATGCCCTTCGTCCCGCGGCCCTTGGCGGGGTACTGGTCGATCGGGGTGCGCTTGCCGTAGCCGTTCTCGGTGACGACGAAGACCTCGGTGTCGGGGCGGGCGATGTCCATCGACAGCACCCGGTTGGGCTCGCCGTCGACGTCGTCGGAGACGTTCATCCCCTGCACGCCGGAGGTGTCGCGGCCCATCGCCCGGATCTTGTCCTCGCTGAAGCGCGACGCCTTGCCCTCGCGGGAGACGAGCAGGATGTCGTCCTCGCCGGAGGTCAGTCGCACCTGGACGAGCTCGTCATCGTCCCGCAGCTTGATCGCGATGATCCCGTCGGCGCGGATCGGCGTGTTGTACTTCGGGAACTCGGTCTTCTTGACGAGCCCCTTCGCGGTCGCGAACGCCAGGTACTTACCCTCGCTGAAGTCGCGCGTCGGGATCACCGTCATCACCCGCTCGCCCTCGCGCAGCGGCAGCACGTTGACGAGCGCCTTGCCGCGCGCGGTGCGCGCGCCCTCGGGCAGCTCGTAGACCTTGAGCCGGTAGACCTTGCCGCGGTTCGTGAAGAACAGCAGGTAGTCGTGCGTCGAGCAGATGTGGAGGTGCTCGATGTAGTCGCCCTCCTTCAGGTTGCCGCCGCTCACCCCCTTGCCGCCGCGGTGCTGCTGCCGGTAGGTCGCCAGCGGCAGCCGCTTGACGTAGCCCCCGTGCGTCAGGGAGATCACCATCTGCTGGTCGGCGATCATGTCCTCGATGTCGACCTCGCCCTCGGCGAAGGTGATCTCGGTGCGGCGCTCGTCGCCGTAGCGCTCGCCGAGCTCGGCGAGCTCCTCGCTGATCACGCCGTCGATCCGCTTCTCGTCGCCGAGGATCGCGCGCAGCTCGGCGATCCTGTCCAACAGCTCGGCGTGCTCCGCACGGACCTTGTCCGACTCGAGCGCGGTGAGCCGCTGCAGGCGCATGTCGAGGATCGCCTGCGCCTGGATCTCGGTCAGCTCGAACTGCTCCATCAGCCCGACCCGGGCCTCGTCCGGCGAGGCCGAGCCGCGGATCAGGGCGATCACGGCGTCGAGGTTGTCGAGCGCGACGAGGATTCCCTCGAGCACGTGGGCGCGGGCCTCGGCCTGGCGCAGCTGGTACTGCGTCCGCCGGACCACGACCTCGCGCTGGTGGCCGACGTAGTGGTGGATCATCTCCTTCAGGGAGAGGGTCCGGGGCACGCCGTCGACCAGGGCGACCATGTTCACGCCGAACGTGGCCTGCATCTGCGTGTGCTTGAAGAGCTTGTTCAGCGCGACCTTCGGGATCGCGTCGCGCTTGAGCTCGATCACCAGCCGCATCCCCGAGCGGTCCGACTCGTCGCGGAGGTCGGAGATCTCGGTGATCTTCTTGTCGCGGACGAGGTCGGCGATCTTCGTGATCAGCCCGCCCTCGCCGCCCTTGCGGACCGTGAACGGGAGCTCGGAGACGATGATCGCCTCCTTGCCGCTCTTGATCGGCTCGATGTGCGCCTTTGCGCGCACCCGGACCGACCCGCGCCCGGAGCGGTAGGCCTGCCGGATGCCCTCGGAGCCCATGATCGTCCCGCCCCCGGGGAAGTCGGGCCCGCTGATGTGCTTCATCAGGCCCTCGGTGTCGATCTCCGGGTCCTGGATGTAGGCCTGGACGCCGGCGATGACCTCGGTGAGGTTGTGCGGCGGGATGTTCGTCGCCATCCCGACCGCGATCCCGGAGGAGCCGTTGACCAGCAGGTTGGGGAAGCGCGACGGCAGGACGAGCGGCTCGGCCGACGACTCGTCGTAGTTGGGGCCGAAGTCGACGGTCTCCGCCTCGATGTCGCGGAGCATCTCGGTGGAGAGGCGGGCGAGGCGCGCCTCGGTGTTGTGGCTGACGAACCCGTTGGTGATGAACGAGTGGTCGTCCGTCTCGACCTTGATCGAGTAGACCGCCTGGGTGCCGGCAGGCTCCACCGTCGCCACCTCGGCGTAGAAGTAGTCGCCGGTGATGAGCGGGCGGACGACGTCGCGAACCTCCTGCGACTCGATGCGGGTGGCGATCGCGAGACCGCCCCGCTCCCAGCGGTCGATCCGATCGATGTTGTGGCGCTTGAGCCAGTCGCGCTCGGTCCACCGCGAGCCGCACTCGGTACGGATGTAGCCGGCGACGAACGGGATCGAGTCGCGCGACAGGCCGCCCCCCTGCTCGGGCAGCCCGCCGATCAGCTCATCGAGCTTCGCCTGCTTGGCCCCGTGAAAGCCGACGCGCTCGGCGAACAGCTTCGCGTCCCGGCGGTTGCCGACGACGACCTTGAGCTCGCCGTTCTTCGCGCGTGAGATCCGAGCGACCACGCCGAACTCGAGCAGCAGCGCCTGCACGTCGCTGGCGAGCTGCCGGCTGCGCGTCGAGTACGAGATCTGAATCGTGTTGCGCGGCAGCATCGAGACGCAGCCGTCGCCCTCGAAGAGCGCGCGGAGGAACACCTGCTTCGACTCCTGGCGCGCGCTCCAGATCGCCTCGGGAATCGCCTTCTCGCCACTGCGCTTGCCGAGCAGCTCGGCCAGCGGACTGCGACGCAGCTCGGTGAGGTTGTGAACGTCGAGCTCGAAGATGCGGTTGCCCGACGCGATGACGCGGTCGTAGACGTAGCGCTTGCCGCCGACGACCGAGTCGTAGGCCCGCACGACGTCGTCGAAGAACTCCTGGTCGAGGTTGTTGAAGCCGGCCCGCCCCTCGCTGACGAACCCCTCGGAGACGAACGCGCCGAGCAGCAGGGCCGTGTCGAACTCGTCGTTGGTGAGGGCGTCGCCCTCCTCGGGTCGCGCGGTGCGGTTGATGAGGACCCGATCGCCCGGCTTGATCTCCTCGAGCGTCTTCCACAGCTGCATCGGAACGCCGGCGATGTCGACGAGGCACAGCAGCGGATGGTTCTCGGTTCCGGTCAGCTCGAAGCCCTCGCGCGTGGTGAGGCGAAGGGTCGGGTGCTCGCCGGAGTGGAAGAGCTTCGACGCCTTGACCGGCCGCCCGAGGCGATCGAGGACGAGCATGTCGACGTCCGCGTCTGAGTCGGGCTTCATGTCAGCCGCCAAGTCGCCGATCCGGACCGAGCCGCCGGCCATCCGGACGCGAGCGTCCCCGGTGACGCAATAGCGCATCGCGGCCGGCGGGTCGTCGTCGATCGAGCCGAAGTTCCCCTGGCCGTCGACGAGCGGGTAGCGCAGGGAGAAGTCCTGCGCCATTCGCACGAGGGTGTCGTAGATCGACTGATCGCCGTGCGGGTGGTACTTGCCCATCACCTCGCCGACGATGAACGCCGACTTCCGGTACGGACGGTTCGGCTGCAGGCCGAGGTCGTGCATCGCGTAGAGCACGCGGCGGTGCACCGGCTTGAGGCCGTCGCGCGCGTCGGGCAGCGCCCGCCCGACGATCACGCTCATCGCGTAGTCGAGGTACGCGGAGCGCATCTCGGTGGAGATCTCGCGGATCTCCACGTTCCCGCCTCCGAGGACGTCTGAGCCTTCCACGGGTTCGTCTACCTCCTAGACGTCGAGCACGTCGACGTCGCGTGCGTTGTCGGTGATGAATGCCTTGCGCGGCTCGACCTTGTCGCCCATCAGGTCGCTGAAGGTGCGCTCCGCCATCGCGGCGTCGTCGATCGTCACCTGCATCAGCGTCCGGCTCTCGGGCGCCATCGTCGTCACCCGGAGCTGCTCGGCGTTCATCTCCCCCAGGCCCTTGAAGCGCTGGAGCGTGACGCCGTGCTTGGCGAGGTCGAGGATCGCCCGGCGCAGCTCGCCGAACGTCTCCGCCTCCTTGACCCGCTCGCCGAGCTTGACCTCGATCGGCGGCATGCCGACCTGCTTCAGCAGCGACGCGTAGACCTCGACCAGCTTCCGGTACTCGGTCGAGGAGAACAGTGCGGCCGGCAGGACGTGGGTCCGGGCGAGGCCCGACTTCTTGTGGATCGCCTTGACCGTGAGCGCCTCGTCGCTCGAGTCGACCAACTCGGTGGTGTACGCCTCGGCGACCGGGTCGTCGGCCTCGAACAGCTTCTTGACGCCGGAGATGCTCGCGGCGCCGGTGTCGAGGATCTGCGACTCGCTGAGGAACCGGACCCGATCGTGGCCGTAGGCCGCCTCGAGCGAGCTGACCCAGGCCTCGAACTCCTTGAACGACCGGTTGAACCGCTGCCACTTCGAGCCCGAGAGCTTCGAGGTCTTGCCGTCGGCGTCGGTCAGCTCGAACTTCTCGATCTTGTCGCGGAGCAGGAAGGACTCGAGCTCCGACTCCTTCTCGAGGTAGAGCTCGTTGCGGCCGTTCTTCGCCCGGTACAGCGGCGGCTTCGCGATGTAGACGTAGCCGTGCTCGATCAGCTCCGGCATCTGCCGGAAGAAGAACGTCAGGATCAGCGTCCGGATGTGGGCCCCGTCGACGTCCGCATCGGTCGTGATCACGAGCTTGTGGTACCGGGCGTCCTCGATCGTGAACTCCTCGTGGACGCCGGTTCCGATCGCCGTGATCAGCGACTGCACCGCGTCGTTGGCGAGGACCTTGTCGATCCGGTTCTTCTCGACGTTGATGATCTTGCCGAACAGCGGCAGGACCGCCTGCGTCGAGCGGTCGCGCGCCTGCTTCGCCGAGCCGCCGGCGGAATCGCCCTCGACGATGAAGAGCTCGGTCAGGCTCGGGTCGCGCACCGAGCAGTCGGCGAGCTTGCCGGGGAGGGTCGAGTTCTCGAGCGCCGACTTGCGCCGGGTCAGATCGCGGGCCTTGCGGGCCGCGGCGCGGGCGCGGGCGGCGTCGATCGACTTCATCACCATGCGCCGCGACTCGCTCGGGTTCTCCTCGAGGAACTCGGAGAGCCGCCGGTTGACGATGCCCTGGACGAAGCCCTCGATCGACGGGTTGCCGAGCTTGGTCTTCGTCTGGCCCTCGAACTGCGGATCGTGGAGCTTCACCGAGATCACCGCGGTCAGACCCTCGCGGACGTCGTCGCCGCTGAGGTTCGGGTCCTTCTCCTTGAGCAGGCCCTTCTCGCGCGCATAGGCGTTCAGGGTCCGGGTCAGCGCCGAGCGGAAGCCGGAGAGGTGGGAGCCGCCCTCGTGGGTGTTGATGTTGTTGGCGAACGAGAACAGCGACTCCTGGTAGCCGGTGTTCCACTGCATCGCGATCTCGAGCGCGCCCTCGTCGGACTCGCCCTCGAAGTAGATGGTCTTCTTGTGCAGTGCGTCCTTGGTGGCGTTGAGGTGGGCGACGAAATCGACGATGCCGCCCTCGGCGAAGAACTCCTCGCTGTGGCCCTCCCCGCGCTCGTCGGTCAGCTTGATCCGCAGGCCGCGCGTCAGGAACGAGGTCTCGCGCAGGCGCTCGGCGAGCGTCGCGAAGTCGAACTCGAACTCGTCGAAGATGTCCGTGTCGGGCAGGAACGAGATCGTCGTGCCGGTCTCCTTGGTCTTCTCGCCCTTCGTCAGCTCCCCCTGCGGGACGCCGCGGACGTAGTCCTGGGTCCACACGTAGCCGTCGGTGCGGATCTCGAGGTGGAGGCGCTCCGACAGCGCGTTGACGACCGAGACGCCGACGCCGTGCAGCCCGCCGGAGACCTTGTAGCCGCCACCGTCGCCGAACTTGCCGCCGGCGTGGAGGACGGTGAGGACGACCTCGGCCGCGGGCCGCCCCTCCTTCTCCATGATGCCGACGGGGATGCCGCGGCCGTTGTCGACGACCGTGACCGAGTTGTCGGGGTGGATCGTGACCTCGACCCGGTCGCAGTGGCCGGCGAGGGCCTCGTCGACCGAGTTGTCGACGACCTCGTAGACGAGATGGTGCAGCCCGCGGACCCCGGTCGAGCCGATGTACATGCCGGGCCGCTTGCGGACCGCTTCGAGGCCCTCGAGAACGGTGATGTCACCGGCCCCGTAGCTGCCCTCCTTCTTCGCCTTCGAGCTTTTCGCCACTGATTCCTTCCCGTCAGGGGTGCTGTTCCATGATCCCGCGCCCGGCGGCGGCACAGAGGCCGCGGGACCCGGTCGTGGAGTGGGGCTGGCGGCATTGGCCTGCCCGTTCCCCGGGTACGCCGGTGGGTTGACATAAGTCTATCAAGACGGGGGTTCCCGGCCAAGGCTCGAGGTGTCACGAAATACCTGCAAAACGCGACAATTCGTGCGCGCCGCGGAAGCCGCGCTCAGCGATGCCGCGCGAGGTCGGCGGTGAAGCGCAGCGCCTCCACCCGGCCGGCGCCGAGGATCGCGTCGATCCGCTCCCTCAGCAGCTCCCCCATCAGCTCCAGCTCCTGCGCCCACGGGCCGCTCTCGCAGGCCACCGTGACCGTGCCGTTGCGCTCCGAGACGGGCTGCGAGCGCGCGGCGATCGCCTCGCCGCAGGCGCGCGGCCAGGCCGCCTGGACCTCCGCCAGCAGCGTCTGCGGCGCGTCCTCGGCGACGAGCCGGTCGAGCGCGCCGCCGAGCCGCCGCGGCATCCGCCTCGCACCCTCGCGCCGCCTCCTCTCCCCCGCGCTCATCCGATCGCCTCCCGCGCCGTCGCGACGCCGCCGTCGATCGCGAGCTCCAGCGCCCCGCTCGCCGGAACGTGCGCCGGCTCGGTCGCGGTGATCAGCGCCTGCCCGCCTACTTCGAGCATCGCGACCAGCCGGCGGCGGCGCTCGGGGTCGAGCTCGCTCATCACGTCGTCGAGCAGCATCAGCGGCAGCTGCCGCCGCGCCGCCCGCAGCGTCTCGCGCTCGGCGAAGAGCAGCGCCAGGAGGCCGAGCCGCTGCTGGCCCTGGGATCCGTAGCGGCGCAGGGAGCGGTCGGCGAAGCTGAGCTCGACCTCGTCGCGGTGGGGGCCGTAGCCGGTGAAGCCGCGAGCGACGTCGCCCTCCCTGCGCTCGCGGAGCTCGGCGACGATCCCGTCGACATCGAGCTCGCCGGTGCGCGGGCGGTAGGCGATCGCACCGCCGCCGGCGAGGCCGAGGTCCTCGGTCGCCGCCGCGAACGGCTCCGCCAGCTCGGCCGCCGCCTCGCGCCGCGACTCGACCAGCGGCAGCGCGCGCTCGGCGAGCTCGCGGTCCCAGGCATCGAGCGTCGAGGGATCGCCCCCGCGGCGGATCCGCGCGAGCAGGTTGTTGCGCTGGGCGAGCGCCTGCGAGTAGGAGCGGGCGTAGTCGGCGCGCGCCGGGCGCAGCGCTCCCGCCAACCGGTCGAGGTGGGCGCGCCGCGGCGACGGCGGCCCCTTGACGAGGGCGAGCCGGTCCGGCATGAAGACGCTCAGCGCCGGCCGCCGCCGATCGTCCTCCGGCCGCGCCGGCGAGCCGTCGACCAGCCGCCGCCGCTCGCTGCCGTCCTTCGAGATCGACGCGAGCATCCGCATCGGCTCGGCGGCCTCTCGCTCCTCGGGCTCGAGGAACGCCTCGACGCGCGCCAGGTCGGCGCCGAAGGTGATCGCCTCGCGCTCGCGGCGCGTCCGGCACGAGCGCCCGGTGAGGGCGAAGAAGACCGCCTCGAGCAGGTTCGTCTTCCCCGCCCCGTTGGGGCCGTGGAGGATCGTCAGGCTCGGCCCCAGGCCGACCTCGCGGTCGGCGAGGTTGCGGAACCAGAGCGGGTCGATCCGGGTGACCCTCAAGGCCCTCCCTCGCGTCTCAGACCGTGAGGCGGATCGGCATCACGAGGTAGGAGAAGTCCTCCGAGCCTGCCTGCTGAAGGAGTCCGGGGCGCAACGGCGAAGTGAGTCGAAGCACCACCTCCTCGCCCTCGACCGACTCGACCCCCTCGATGAAGAACTGGGGGTTGAACGCGATCTCCATCGGCTCGCCCTCGAACGCGCACGGCATCCCCTCCGACGCGTCGCCGATCTCCGGCGTCTCGGCCGAGATCGTCAGCTCGCCCGGGGCGAACGAGAACTTCAGCGGCGCGTTCCGCTGCGCCAGGTAGCGGATCCGCTTGCTGACGTCGAGGAGCTCGCCGCGCGGCAGCCGCACGTCATGGTCGAACGCGTCGGGGAGGAGCTGGCGGTAGTTCGGGAACTGGCCCTCGATCAGCCGCGAGGACAGCGTCACGTTGCCGGCGCCGAAGACGATCTGGTTGCCCGGCATCGACACCTTGACCTCCTCGACCCCCGCCTGGGAGACGATCCGCGCGAGCTCGCGCATCGCGCGGGCGGGGACGTTCGCCTCGAAGGAGGTCGGCACCGACTCGGCGAGCTCGGTCCGCTTCACCGACAGCCGGTAGGAGTCGGTGGCGACCATCGTCAGGGTCGAGCCCTCGACGCTGACCATGATCCCGGTGAGGATCGGCCGGACCTCGTCGCGCGAGGCGGCCCGCGCGACCCGGTCGACGGTCTCCGCGAGCGCCGGGGCCGGCATCGTCAGCGCGTCACCGCCGAGCTCGGGCAGCGGCGGGAAGTCCTCGGGGTCGAGCAGGCGCAGGTGGAAGCGGGCGGTGCCCGCGGTCAGCTCGACGTCGTGCTCGGCGGTCCGCTCGGCCAGGGTCACTGACCCCTGCGGCAGCGAGCGGGAGACGTCGGCGAGCAGGCGGCCCGGCAGGAGCAGGCGGCCGTCGCCGTCCACCTCGGCCTCGAGCTCGACCGTGACGGCGAGCTCTCCATCGGTGGCGCGGGCGACCGCGCGGCCGCCCTCGGCGACGAGCATGATCCCCCCGAGGGAGGGGAGGGTCGTTCGCGTCGACAGCGCTCGGGCCGCGGTCTGCAGCGCGTCGAGCAGCGGGTCGCGTTCGGCTTTCAGTTGCATCCTCTTCCTCTTCCGATCCTCTGAGTTGATGTAGGTGTGGTGGAAACCTTCTCAGAACCCGCGGATCTCGCTCGCCCAGCGAAGTCGGCGGGTGTTGGCGAAGGTGTTGGCAGCTCGTCCTCCCGTGGACTGGAAACCCCGGCGCTCACTGCTCCGCCCCGTCGATGTTCAGTCGCTCGTGGATTCGCTCGAGCGCCCTGTGGAAATCCGATCCCGGCTCGAGATCCTTCTCGACCCGCCGGATCGAAGAGAGCACGGTCGAGTGGTCGCGGTCGAACCCGCGGGCGATCTCGGCGAGCGAGAGGTTGGTCTGGCGGCGGGCGACGTACATGGCGAGCTGGCGGCCGCGGACGACGTTCGCGGCGCGGCGCGGCGAGCGCATGTCGGCGGGCGAGAGGTGGAGGACCTCGCAGACCGCAGCCTTGATCCGCTCGAGCTGCTCGGCGGCGGCGGGCTCGGAGGGAGGAGCGGGAGCCGGCTGGTCGCCGGCGTCGGAGCCGAGAGCCTTACGGACGAGCTCGGCCGTCGGGGTCTCGCCGAGAACCGAGGCGAAGGCGGTGACGCGGGTCAGCGCGCCCTCGAGGCGGCGCAGGTTCTGCGGGGCGGCGATCGCGATCTGCCGCATCGCGTCGAGGTCGGGGGCTGGGATTCCGTGCTCGGCGGCGAGCCGGCGGAGCAGCGCGATCCGGGTCGCGAGGTCGGGATCCTGGACCTCGACGGTCAGGCCCCAGGCGAAGCGGTCGCGCATGCGGTCCGACAGCCGCTCCATCGCCTCCGGCGGGCGATCGCTGGAGAGCACGACCTGCGATCCCTGCGAGTAGAGCTCGTTGAACGTGTGGAAGAACTCGTCCTCGGTCTTCGGCTTCCCCTCGAGGAACTGGACGTCGTCGATGAGCAGCGCGCCGACGCCGCGATACCGCTCCTTGAAGCGGTCGGAACGGCCGCGGCCCTCGGCCCGCATCGAGTTGACGAACTCGGAGGTGAAGCGCTCGGCGGTCGTGTAGACGACCGGGAGGTCGGGGCGCTGGCGGTGCAGGTAGTTGGCGATCGAGACGAGCAGGTGCGTCTTGCCGAGCCCGGGCGCGCCGTAGAGGAAGAGCGGGTTGTAGGACTCGCCGGGCGACTCGGCGACCGCGAGGGCGGCCGAGTGCGCGAAGCGGTTGCCGGCGCCGATGACGAAGCGGTCGAAGTCGAGCCCGGCGGCGAGCCCGGTCGGCACGCCCGAGGGCAGATCGGCGGCGCCGAGCGCGCCGAGCGCGGGATCGGTGCCCGCGGAGGCGGGCTGGGCGAAGGCGATCTCGCTGAAGCCGGGGGCGCGGCGCCGCAGGACCTCGGTCGCCGTGTCGCTGTAGCGGCGCTGGAACCACTCGCGGACGCGGTCGGGCCCGGCGACGTAGAGGCGACCGCCCTGGGCGCCGACGGCACGCAGCGGCTCGAGCCAGTGCTGGAAGGCGGAGGCGGGGAGCGTGGCGCGCAGCTCCTCGCGGACGCTGTTCCAGATCTGGCTCGGGTCTTGTGGCGCTCTCTCCTGCAAGGTGTGGGCCGGAACCGGGTGCGCTTCGGGCCTCTCGCCCGCCGGATCGGTGCCGACGATCGATCATAGGTCGGCTGCGGCGAGGGTTCGGCGGGCCTTCCTGCACTCTCCGCAAATCGCGCCATAAGCCCCGGCGATTCCCCCTATACTGCCCGTCCCTTCCGGAGTCGCCGACCGCGCGGCTCCCCCGGAGTGCACCGATGAAGCGAACCTGGCAGCCCAAGAAGAGGAAGCGCGCCCGCACGCACGGTTTCCGTGCCCGGATGCGGACCCGTCACGGCCGCGACATCATCAAGCGCCGCCGTCGCAAGGGCCGGAAGCGCCTCACGGTCTAGGTGGCCTCGTTGGGCGAGCCCGATGAGAAGGGCCGCAAGCGGGGGAGGCTCTCCCGAAGCGGTGACTTCGATCGCGCTTACCGCGACGGCAAGTCCCACGCAAACCGTCATGTCGTCCTCTACGCCTTTCCTCGCGATGCCGCTGACGATGCCGAGGTCCGCCTTGGGGTCTCGGTCGGCCGCAAGGTCGGCGGCGCGGTCGAGCGGAACAAGGTGAAGCGGGCGATGCGCGAGGCGTTCTGGAGCCTGTCGTCCCGCCTGCCGGCCGGCCACGACTTCGTGCTCGTCGGCCGCTCAGGCGTGGCTGAGCTGGTCGAGCGCGAGGGAACCGACGGCCTGCGGGCCTCGATCGCGACGCTGCTGGACGAGGCGGGAGCCGAATGAGCGTTTCACGTGAAACGCCGGATTCCGGCAGCTCGGCCGTTTCACGTGAAACGGGCTGCGGGCACGATCACCGGCGCCCCTCCCTCCCGGCCGCGATCCTGCTGCTCCCGATCCGCGCCTACCGGCGCTTCCTCTCGCCCGCGCTGGCCCCGCGCTGCCGCTACTACCCGAGTTGCTCGGCCTACGCCGAGGAGGCGATCCGCGAGCTCGGCGCCATTCGTGGCACCATCCTCGCCGGCTGGCGACTGCTGCGGTGCAATCCGCTGAGCGACGGCGGCCTCGATCCCCTCTCCGAGCGCAAGCTCTTCCGCGACCGCCACCTGCCAAACCGAACGGAAACCGCATGATCCCGCCGCTCGCATCGATCTTCACCGACATCCCCGAGGCGATCATCGTGTTCTTCCACGACAACGTCGGCCTCGGCTGGGGTCCGTCGATCGTCGCGCTCGTCTTCACCGTCCGCCTGATCATCCTGCCGCTCTCGTTGAAGCAGATCCGCTCGATGCGGGCGATGGCGGAGCTGCAGCCGCACATCAAGGCGATTCAGGAGAAGCACAAGAACGACAAGCAGCGCCAGCAGCAGGAGATGATGCGCTTCTACCAGGAGAACGAGATCAACCCGCTCGCCTCCTGCCTGCCGCTGCTGCTGCAGCTGCCGGTCTTCATCTCCCTCTACTACATGCTCAAGGGGGACAGCTTCCAGCAGGACGTCGAGCAGGCGCCGCCCGAGGGCTGGCTGTTCATCGACTCGCTGATCCAGCCGCCCGAGGGCTCGGTCACCGTCGTCCTGATCATCCTCTTCGTGGCCACGCAGCTCGCCGCCGGCCTCGCGATGACCGTCCGCGGTCAGGGCCTCGAGGGCCCGCAGCGCTTCATCGTCTTCGGCCTGCCGCTCCTGTTCGCGCCGTTCGTCGCCTCCTTCGAGGCGGGCCTCTCCGTCTACTGGATCTCGACCAACATCTGGACCTTCGGTCAGCAGCAGCTCGTCTACTCGCTGATGGGCCCGATGAAGAAGCCGACCGACGAGGAGGTCGAGGAGGCGTCGAAGCCGGCGCCGCCTCCACCGCCGCGCCGCAAGAAGAAGAAGAAGGGGAGAACGCGCTGATGAGCGACGAGACCGAAGCGCCCGAGGAGGTCCCCGCCGACCCCGCGGAGCGAGTCAAGGCGATGATCGACCGCATGCTCGACGAGCTCGACCTCGACGCCGACGCCGAGGTGACCGAGAGCGACGAGGAGATCCTCGCGACGATCGACGGCGCCGACGAGCTCGGCATCCTGATCGGCCGCCGCGGCCAGACGCTCGACGCCCTCCAGCTGCTCTGCTACCGCGCCGCCTCGATGGCCTCCAGCGAGCGCAAGCGGGTCACCGTCGACGCCGCCGGCTACCGCGAGCGCCGGCGCGAGATCCTCGAGGAGGAGGCCGAGATCGCCGCCCAGCGCGCCGCGCGCAACGGCGAGGCGGTCCGCCTGGAGCCGATGTCCGCGAGCGAGCGGCGCATGGTCCACGAGGTCCTCAAGGGCCGCACCGACGTCGAGACCTACAGCGAGGGCGACGAGCCCGAGCGCCGGATCGTCGTCACGCCGCTGGTCGACGACTGAGCTGCGGGGCGGGCCTGCCCGTGCCCCCCGGCCCGAGGCCGCCCGAGCCGCCGCCCGAAGCGCGTGCCGCGCTCGAGCTCGTGCTCGAGCTGCTCGCCGCCGACCGCGCCTCCCTGAGTTCGGTCCGCTCCCCCGCGGAGGCGTGGAGCGTCCACGTCGCCGACAGCCTCACCGGCCTCGAGGTCGCCGGCCTCGCCGGCGCGCGGGCGATCTGCGACGTCGGCTCCGGGGCGGGATTCCCCGGGCTCGTGCTGGCGGCGATGCTTCCGGGGGCTCGGGTCGACCTGGTCGAGTCGGTCGGCCGCAAGTCCGAGTTCATCGCCCGGGCGGCGAACGAGGCGGGCATCGGCAACGCCCGCGCGGTCAACGCCCGCGCCGAGGACTGGGCCGCCGGCGAGGGTCGCGAGGCCTACGACGCGGTCACCGCCCGCGCGGTCGGCAGGCTCAGCACCCTGGCCGAGCTCGCCTCGCCCCTGCTCCGGCCAGGCGCCGTCCTCGTCGCCTGGAAGGGCCGCCGCGACGAGGGCGAGGAGGCCGAGCTCGAGCGCGCGGCGGCGGAGCTCGCGATGGAGCCGGTCGAGGTGCGCTGGGTCGGGCCCTACGCCGGCAGCCGCAACCGGCACCTGCACGTGATCCGCAAGGCGGGGGAGACGCCGCCGGGCCTGCCGCGGCGCCCGGGCATGGCGAAGAAGCGCCCGCGCGGCGCCGCCTGAGGTCGCGTCCCGGGCGTGGATTCGTCCTCCGCGCGCACGCTGACGGCTACGACTTCGTCACAGAGCCGTGAATTCCTGCACGACGAGGCCCATTCGGGCGAGGGCGTGATCTAGAGTCGGCGCCCGCCGCCCGTCCGGGCCGCGCAACCAGCCATGGGACTCGTCTACGCGATCGCGAACCAGAAGGGCGGGGTGGGGAAGACCACCACCGCCGTGAACCTCGGCGCCTGCATAGCGGATTCTGGAAAGCAGACTCTGGTCGTGGATCTCGACCCTCAGTGCAACGCGACGGTGACGCTCGGGCTCGACCGCGAGACGCACCCGTCCTCCTACGACACGCTCTGCGGCGAGGGCACGGTCGCCGAGGCGGCCCGCCCGGCGGGTCCGGACAACCTCTGGCTCGTCCCGGCCAATCGCGACCTCGCCGGCGCCGCGGTCGAGCTGCCGACGCTCGAGCGCTCGGAGTTCCGCCTGCGCGAGCGGCTCGGCCCCCTCCGCGAGCGCTTCGCCGCGACCTTCCTCGACTGCCCGCCGTCGCTCGACCCGGTGACGGTCAACGCGCTGGTCGCCGCCGACCGCGCGATCGTGCCGGTGCAGGCCGAGTACCTCGCGCTCGAGGGGCTCGTACAGTTCCTCGACACGCTTCAGTCCGTGCGCCGCCGGCTCAACCCGTCGCTCGTTCTGACCGGCATCCTGATCACCATGGCCGATGAGAGAACGAGGTTGTCCCAGGACGTGGAGCACGAGCTGAGAGAGCATTTCGACGAGCTCGTGCTTGACACGGTCGTCCCGCGCAGCGTCCGCCTCGCCGAGGCCCCGAGCTTCGCGCTGCCGGTGATCGCCCACGCTCCCGCCTCGCGCGGCGCGACCGCCTACCGCGCGCTCGCCGAGGAGATCCTCGCTCGTGGCTAGGCGCCCGGGCATGGGCCGCGGCCTCGCGGCGATCCTGCCCGAGAACGAGGAGGTGGGAGAGCCCGCCTACCGCGACGTCCCGGTCGAGCTGATCAAGCCGAACCCGGGCCAGCCCCGCAAGCGCTTCGACGCCGACGCGATCGGGCGGCTCGCCTCGACGATGACCGAGGCCGGGGTCGTCCAGCCGCTGCTGCTGCGGCCGCTGCCCGACGGCCGCTACGAGCTGATCGCCGGCGAGCGCCGCTGGCGCGCCGCCCAGCAGGCCGGCCTCGAGACGGTGCCGGCGATCCTCCGCAGCGACGACGACCTCCAGCGCCTCCAGATCGCGCTGATCGAGAACATGGCGCGGGAGAACCTGAACCCCGTCGAGGAGGCGCGCGGATGCGCGGCGCTGGTCGAGGAGCTCGGGGTCAGCAAGGAGGAGGTCGCCTCGCGGCTCGGCCGCAGCCGCTCCGCCGTCTCGAACCTGATCCGCATCCTCGAGCTGCCCGACAAGGTCCTGGCGATGCTCGAGGAGGGCGAGCTCAGCGAGGGCCACGGCCGGGCGCTGCTCGCGGTCAAGGGCCAGGAGCAGCGGCTCAAGCTCGCCCGCCGGGCGGTGAAGGACGGCTGGTCGGTGCGCGAGACCGAGCGCAAGGTCAAGGGGGAGGGGGGAGGCTCGCCGGCGCGCAAGCCGCGCGAGGTCCACCCCGACGAGGAGGCGGCGATCGGCCGCGCCGAGGACGCCTTCGAGCGCGCGCTCGGCCACGAGGTCCGGGTCAGTGCCGGCGCCAAGGGCCTGACCGTGCGAATCAGCTTCGAGGACCTCGACGAGCTCCTCGCGCTGGCCGACTCGCTCGAGCGCTCCTGAGTGGCCCCGGGACCGTGAAAGCAGCCCGGCGGCCGCTCACTACAATCACGCTCTCCCGGGCGATTAGCTCAGTCGGTTAGAGCGCGTCTCTGATAAGGACGAGGTCCCTGGTTCGAATCCAGGATCGCCCATGTGCAAAGGATGCAGATCTACGGGGTCTCCTTCGACATGGTCGGCAAGCAGCCGATCGTCTTGCTGAAGACCTCCGACGGGAATCGGTTCCTGCCGATCTGGATCGGGCATCCGGAGGCGGCTGCGATCCTCATGCGCCTCCAGGGCGCGAGCACCCCGCGGCCGATGACCCACGACCTGCTCTCCGACATGCTCGAGCAGCTCGACGCGACCTGCGAGCGAGTCTCCGTCACCGAGCTCCGCGACAACACCTTCTACGCGACGATCACGCTCTCGATCAACGGCTCCGAGGTCGAGATCGACTCCCGCCCTTCCGACGCGCTCGCGCTCGCCGTCCGCACCGAGTGCCCGATCTTCGCCGCCGAGGAGGTCATCGAGGAGTCCTCGATCGAGTTCGAGCACGAGGTCGAGGACCAGGAGGAGGTCGTCGAGAAGTTCAAGGACTTTCTCGACGAGGTCTCCCCCGAGGACTTCGCCGGCGGCTCCGACGAGCCGCAGTCCGACGAGCCGACGCCCTAGCAACCCGCAGCCCGCCCAGGCAGCTTCGTCCCCTCGACGTCGTCTCCGCCCACGAGCGCGGCGAGATGCGGCACGAGTGGCTCGACCGGGACCCGGCCGCACCTAGCCGGCCTCCTCCGCGATCGCCTTGCGGATCAGCAGTCGCGCCATCGTCGCCGGCGGCATGTCACGATCGATCGCCAAAGCCTTGAGCGCGAGGAAGTCCGGCTCGCTCAGCTTCACGTTCACCTGCCGGTAGGCGCGTCGCGCGACTCGTCCCATCCCCTCCGGCACCACACGACCGGGACTCTCCCGCGCCCGCTCCGCCAGCCGCTTCGCCCGCTCGACGTCCTTCCAGTCGCGGCGGTCGAGCGCGTTCCGCGCCTGCTCGACCGTCTTGAACGTCCCGGTCGCGACCATCCGCTGCCAGAAGTCGTTGGGGTCGGGCTTCGGAGGCGCGCCCGCCGGCGGCACGTCCGGCGCGCCCGCTGAAGGGGTGGGGGTGCTGTCCCCCTCTTCCCCGCCGGGTACTCCTGGGTACTCCGCCGCCCCTCCACCCGGCGACCCTCCGTTCGGCGTTCTTCCACCCGGCGATCCCATTTCGCCGCTGCCGAGTACCGAGGAGTACCCGGCGCCCGGAGGAACCCCCACGCCCTCCTCCGGGGGTCCTGAGTCGGTCATGTCGCCGCCGGTATCCATCGCCCGAGGCTCCAGCCCCGGGCGATACGGGTCAAGCCCGAGAGGTGACGATTCGCGCGCGGCTCTGCGGCGACTTCGGCGCTAGCGACGCCGCGCCAGCTCGAGCGCCCGCCGCACGAACTCGGCGAAGGGCATCCCGGCGGCGTCGGCCGCCATCGGCAGCAGCGAGGTGTCGGTCAGGCCCGGGATCGAGTTGACCTCGAGCACCTCGGGGCCGGAGGCGCCGAGCATGATGTCGACGCGGGCGAAGCCGTCGCAGCCGAGGGCGTCCCAGGTGCGGACGGCGGCGTCGGTGACCGCGGCCGCGTCACCGTCGGGGAGGTCGGCGGGGCAGTCGTAGCGGGTGCGGCCGATCTCGTAGCGGGCGTCGTAGTTGAACTCGTCGCCGCGTTCGGGGACGGCCTCGACGATGGGGAGGGGCTCGCCGTCGATCAGCGAGACGGCGAGCTCGCGGCCGGCGACGTGGCGCTCGAGGAGGACGCGGTCGTCGTAGGAGAGGGCGGCGATGATCGCCTGGGGGACCGCCTCGGCGGTGGGCGCGAACTTGACGCCGAGCGCCGAACCCTGGGAGGCGGGCTTGACGACCAGCGGCAGGCCGAGGCCGGCCTCGATCTCGCCGAGGGCGTCGGCGGCGCCGAGCTCGCGGAAGGCGGCGGCGCCGAAGGCGACCCAGTCGGGCGTCGGGATGCCGGCGGCGCGCATCCGGTGCTTGGACTGGACCTTGTCCATGCAGAGCACGCAGGCGGCGACGCCGGGCCCGGTGTAGGGGACGCCGAGCAGCTCGAGCAGCGACTGCACCGTCCCGTCCTCGCCGCCCGGTCCGTGGAGGGCGATGAAGGCGACGTCGGGCTGCTCGGCCTTCAGCGTCGCGACGAGGGCCTCGTCGGCGTCGATCGGGATCGCCTCGTGCCCGAGCTCCCCGAGCGCGTCCTCGACGCGGGCGCCGGAGCTGAGCGAGACGACCCGCTCGAGGGAGCGGCCGCCCTTGAGGACGGCGACCCTCACCGCTCCGGTCGCCGGTGGAAGGGGAGAACCTCGCCGGACGGAGCTTCCTCTGCATCTGCCGCTGCCGGGTCCTGCCCTGCGGCCGTCGCGTGTCCCGGCGCACCCGGACGCGAAGCGGAGGACTGCGCCGGCATGATCTTGTGCTCTCCGGTCATCGTCTCGTAGAGGTCGACCTGCTCGGAGATGACGCCACCGATCCGGCGGATGCCCTCGCGGATCTCATCCTCGGTCTGGGCCGAGAAGTTGAGGCGCATCGAGTCGGTGCCGCGGCCGTCGGCGAAGGCGCCCTCGCCGGGGACGAAGGCGACGTTCTCGCGCAGCGCCTTCGCCAGCAGGTCGGTCGTGTCGATGTAGTCGGGCATCGTCGCCCAGACGAAGAGGCCCCCGTCGGGGACCGTCCAGGTCGCCTGGCGCGGGAAGTAGCGCTCGAGCGCCTCGATCATCGCGTCGCGGCGGGAGGCGTAGATGCCGCAGAGCTCGGCGATGTACTCGCGCCAGCGGCCCTCGCCGAAGTACTCGTGGACGAAGTACTGGCTCAGCGTCGAGGTGCAGAGGTCGGCGGCCGCCTTGCCGAGGACGAGCTTCGCCATCACCGGCGGCGGCGCGCAGGTCCAGCCGATGCGGATGCCGGGGGAGAGGATCTTCGACATCGTCCCGACGTAGAGGACGTAGTCACCGCCGTCGAGCGAGTAGAGCGGGATCGGCTGCTCGCCGCCGAAGCGCAGCAGGCCGTAGGGGTTGTCCTCGATGACGAGGATCTCGCGCTCGCGCGCGATCTCGACTAGCCGCTGCCGGCGCTCGAGCGACATCGTCACGCCGCCGGGGTTCTGGAAGGTCGGCACCGAGTAGAT
Organism: uncultured Solirubrobacterales bacterium; assembly: GCA_963823565.1. GTDB lineage: Bacteria > Actinomycetota > Thermoleophilia > Solirubrobacterales > 70-9 > RHKX01. The sequence goes on from CAWGLR010000001.1 coordinate 1,230,614, forward strand.
GAACTTCGGCCGCCGGCCCTCGCGGTCGAGCTCGTCGAGCAGCGCCTCGAGCTCGTCGATCCGCATCCCGTGCTCGTCCATCGCGACCTGGCGCGCGTCGGCCTCGTAGGAGAGGAAGGTGGGCACGGCGCCGGGGTAGGTCGGCCCCTCGGCGATGACGACGTCGCCGGGATCGAGCAGCGTCTTGCAGATCAGGTCGATCGACTGCTGGCCGCCGGTGGTGACGAGGATGTCGTCGGGGTCGGGATCCATCCCCTCGGCGGCCATCACCTCGCCGATCACCGCCCGCGTCTGCTCGAAGCCCTCGGTCGGCCCGTACTGGAGCGCCTTCGCCGACGACTCTTGCGCGATCCGCGTCATCTGCGCCGCGAACGACTCCGGCGGGAACGTCGAGGTGTCGGGGAGGCCGCCGGCGAGCGAGATCACCTCGGGCCGCGCGGTGATCGCCATCAGGTCGCGCATCGCCGACTTCCGCATCCGCTGGGTCCGCTTCGCGAACAGGCGCGAGTAGCGCGCGATGTCGCGGTTGCGCGCGTGGGAGCGGCGATGGGAGCCGGAGGAGGCGGGCGCCTCCTCGTGGGAGTCGCGCGGGGCGGAGTCCACGGGGCGAAGGGTACGGCGCCCGCGGTCGCGTTAGCCTGCCGCCCCAATGGACTTCACGGCGATTTGCCAGGGGCTCGGCCTCGCGATCGCGATCGGCGTCGGCGGCGCCGTCGCTGCGCTCTTCATCTCGGTGATGGCGAGCCTCGAGGCGGGCATCGATCTCGACGGCACCGACTACTCGTTCGTGGACGCCACCTGGTACCTGGTGCTGCTGCTCGCCGTCGTCGTCCTGACCGTGCTCGCGCGCGGCCGCGAGGCGGCTCGGGTCCCGATCGTGATCGTCCTCGCCGCTGCCGGCGCGCTGGCGTTCGCGGCATCGCTCGCCGAAGAGGGCGACACCGCCTGGCCCGGGCTCGTCCTCGGTGCTGTGATCGCCGGGCTGACTGCGCTCGTAGCGACCGACGTCCTCGACGGCGCCCTTCGCCGCGCCCGCGCCGTCGGCGCCAAGCGCGGCGGGGTCGGCCGCGACGTCGAGGGCGGTACTCCGCCCGAGGCCGACGCCGCGAACGTCCTCGTCATCGCCTTCGCCGCCGCCGGCGTGGTGATCGCGGTCATCGCCTTGTTCATCCCGCCGCTCTCGATCGTCGCCGCGATCGGCCTCGCGGTCATCGCGCTCGGCCGCCGCCGCAGGTCGGACGAGAAGTACGAGGGCCTGCGCGTTCTGCGCTGATTCGCTCCCTCGCCTCGGCGTGACGGCGGCCGCACGCGACCCGGCGGCGCCGCTCTGACAACCTGCTGAGCCGATGGCCGGCCAACGCAAGCTCGTCCTCGTCGTCGTCGACTCGCTGCGCAGCGACATGCTCCTGCGCACCGTCGAGGCCGGCGACGCGCCGACGTTCAAGAAGCTCCTCGACCGCGGCGAGCTCGTGCCCGATTGCGTCTCGAGCTTCCCGTCGGTGACGCCGGTCTGCACGTCGGAGATCACCACCGGCGTCCGCCCCGACCGCCACCTGATCCCGGGGATGAACTGGTACCACCGGGCCGAGAAGCGCTACGTCGAGTACGGCTCGTCGTTCGAGGCGACGCGGATGTTCGGCCTCTTCCGCTCGCTCTACGACACGGTCTACAACCTCAATATGGGGCACCTCAGCCACGAGGAGCTGACCTGCTTCGAGCGCCTCGGCGACGCCGGCCTGCGGACCGCGTGCACGCCGTTCCTGATCTACCGCGGCCGCACCCGTCACGAGGTCGGGCTCGAGGGCCTGCTCAAGGCGTTCGCCTCGGCGGCGAAGTTCCACCACGCGGTCTGGGGACCGGACGAGCTCTTCTACGGCGAGCTCTACTCCTCGCGCAAGGTCGACTGCCAGCCGACCCTCGCCCGACCCGCGACCCGCGACGCCTATTCCGCCTGCGTCGGCCGCGACCTGGTCGAGCACGACCTCTACGACTTCATGCTCTTCTCGCTCCCCGACAACGACTACTTCTCCCACCGCGACGGCCCCGAGGAGACGCAGGAGTCGATCGCCCTCGCCGACGACGCGCTGACCGAGCTCGTCGATGCCCACGGCGGCATCGACCCGTTCCTCGAGGACAACGCGGTGATCGTCGTCGCCGACCACGCCCAGAGCCACGTCACCGAGCCGCTCGACATCACCGCCGCGCTCGGCGAGCGCTGGGACGTGCTCCAGCCCAACGACGAGGTCGCCGAGGGGCACGAGATCGCGGTCGGGCCGAGCGGCCGCGCGGCGGCGATCTGGATGCTCGGCGACCCCGGCTCCCGCCGCGACAAGCGCGCCGCGGAGGTCCGCCGGCACTGCAACAGCGTGCTCGAGGACGAGGTCGAGCTGGTCCTCTGGCTCGCCGAGGGCGGGGAGGAGGCGGCGGTGCGCCGCGGCGACTGCGAGCTGCGCTTCGCGCCGGGAGGCGACGTCGCCGACCGCCGCGGGCGGAGCTGGTCGGTCGACGGCGACCTCGCCGCGCTCTGCGCCGACGTCCACGACGGGCGCTTCGTCTCCGCCGACTTCCCCGACGCCCTCGCTCGCGTCTGGTCGGCGCTGAAGAACCCGAACGCCGGCGACGTCCTGCTCAGCCTCGCCCCCGACTGGGAGTGCGTCGACTGGGGCGGCATCACCCACATCCCCGGCGGCAGCCACGGCGCCCTCCGCGCCGCCGACTCGCTGGGGACGCTGCTCACCGTCGGGCTCGACGGCGAGCGCCCCGAGCGTGAGCAGTGGGCGATCAGCGACGTCGCCGAGCTCATCTACGGGCACTTCGGGATCGGCGATCGCGAGCCCGCCGCTCTACGATCGGCCCCGTGAGCGTCCGCGAGACAGACCCCCCGACGGGGGAGCGCGCCGCCATCGCCGAGCCGCCGGCTCCCGATACCGGTGCGGCGCCGACCCGCACCCGCGCCCGCGACCGCTGGGACCGGGCGGCCGACTGGAGCTGGGGGATCATCCGCCGGATTCACCTCGGCACCCGCCAGCCGCGCAACTGGCTGCAGCTCTTCCACTTCGCGGTCGTGGGCGGCAGCGGCTACGTCGTCAACCTGATCGTCTTCACGCTGCTCAACGGCGGCGCCGGGATCAACCACCTGCTCGCCGCGGTCGGGGCGTTCGTCGTCGCGGTGACGAACAACTTCCTGCTCAACCGCCACTGGACCTTCCGCCACCAGGGGTCGAAGGAGTCCCACGCGGGCTTCCAGGCGGCGCGCTTCTTCACCGTCAGCGTCGCCGGGCTCGGCGTCAACCTCGTCGTGCTGGCGGCGCTCGTCGACGCCTGGGACTTCCCGGAGACGCCCGCCCAGGCGATCGCGGTCGCCGTCGCGATGCCGGTCAACTTCATCGGCAACAAGCTCTGGACCTTCGATCGCTGACGGGACGGCTCAGGCCGCGTGCTTAGGTTGGCCTGACCCCTGGTGGGCATCATCACCGGACTTGCGAAAATCAACGACTCCCCAATGAGGAGGGATGAGAATGGCCAACTTCAGGAAGCTCGCGGACCGCGCCAAGAAGGCGCGGGGCGTCATCGAGCAGCAGGGCGGCACCGACGCGCTCAAGCAGAAGGCGGGCAAGATCGGCGACATCGCCAAGGGCAAGGGCTCGGTCGGCGACAAGGCGAAGGCCGCCGCCCAGGTAGCCAAGGAGAAGCCGCAGCCCGGCGCGGAGACGCGCGGGGAGCAGGGCGAGGGCCCGGTCGGCGGCGGCGGCGCTCCACCGGAGCCGCAACCGACCCCGTCGGCCACCGGCCCGGACTCGAAGGCCGAGACCGGATCGAGGACCGGCAAGGTCTCGCCGGAGCAGGATTCGACCGTCAACACCTGATCCGTCAGGGGAGGCCGGCGTGAGGCGCGCCGGCCTCCTCCTCTTCTCGCTGCTCGCGGCGCTGCTCGCGCTCGCGCCCGCGGCGGCGACCGCCTCGACCGGCTTCGCCGCCACCGCCGTCCCGAGCGGGTTTCCCCCCAAGCCCGACGACTACGAGATCGATGCCGAGCAGGCGCTGAAGGCCGCCGACGACGACCCCGAGGTCGTCGCCCGCAAGGAGGAGCTCGGCTCCCGCCAGGGCGAGCTGACCGCGTCGATCAGCGCCGAGGCGGTGCGCGTCTGGGAGATCGCCTACTCGGTCGACGGCGAGCGGGTCAACCTCGTGATCGTCGACGCGACGACGGGCGAGGTGCGCGACTCGTTCACCGGCGACGCGGTCAACTGGCCGATGGCGCGGGGCAACGAGGGCCAGTTCGGCCACATGCTCAACTCGCCGTGGGTCTGGGGGCCGCTGGCGGCGATCTTCCTCCTCGGCCTCTTCGACTTCCGCCGCTGGCGCAAGTGGGTGCACCTCGACCTGGTCGTGCTGCTGTCCTTCGGGGTGAGCCAGGCGTTCTTCAACGCTGCCGAGATCGGCGTCTCGGTCCCGCTCTACTACCCGCCGCTGCTCTACCTGCTGGCACGGCTCTTGTGGATCGGGTTCCGCGGCGCCGGGCGCATCGGCGGCGCCGGGGAGGGGCTGCGGCCGAGCGCGCCGGTCTGGCTCCTCGCCGCGCTCTGCGTCGTCCTCTTCGGCGGCCGTCTGGCGATGAACATCGCCGACTCGGGGGTGATCGACGTCGGCTACGCGGGGGTGGTCGGTGCCGACCGGATCGTCGACGCCGAGCCGATCTACGGCGAGGGCGCCTTCCCCGACGACAACGGCACCGGCGACACCTACGGCCCCGCCAACTACTTCGCCTACGTGCCCTTCGAGCAGGCGCTGCCGTGGAGCGGGTCGTGGGACGACCTCCCCGCCGCCCACGCCGCCGCGATCTTCTTCGACCTCGCGACGATCGCCGGCCTGTTCGCGCTGGGGAGGCTGGTGACCCGGAGGCGCGGCGGCTACCTCGACGAGATCGACGAGGAGGTCCTCGCCGCGCCGCCGCCGCGCCCGCGTCTGCGCGACCGGGCGATGTTCCGCGTCTGGGAGTGGTCGCCGGCGCGGGCGGAGAACCGGCTCGCGCTGACGCTCGTCTTCGCCTGGCTCGCCTACCCCTACACCGACTTCGCGCTGCAGTCGAACTCCAACGACGCGCTGCTCAGCGCCGCGATCGTCTGGAGCCTCGTCCTGTTCGCCTCGCCCCTCGCCCGCGGCGGCCTGCTCGCCGTCGCCGGGCTGGCGAAGTTCGCGCCGCTCGCCCTCGCGCCGCTGTACGCGGCCGGGCGCCGCGGGATCCGCGTCCGCTCCGGCGAGGAGCGACGCCGCTCGATCCGCCCGGCGCTGCTCTTCAGCGGCGCGTTCCTGCTCGCCGCGGCGCTGCTCCTCGCCCATCCCGCCGTCGACCCCGGGCTCTCGGAGTTCTACGACCGGACGATCCGCAGCCAGGTCGACCGCGACAGCCCGTTCAGCATCTGGGGCCAGACCGACCTCGAGTGGCTGCAGACCGCCCTCAAGGCGTTCGCCGTCTGGCTGGCGCTCTTCGTCGCGTTCTTCCCGCGCAAGCGCTCGCTGACCCAGGTCGCGGCGCTCGGCGCCGCGGTGATCATCGCGGTCGAGCTGACGCTCGAGCACTGGTTCTACCTCTATATCCCGTGGTTCCTGCCCGGCCTGCTGCTGGCGATGGCGGTGTCGTCGCGGTCGCGCTCGCGGGAGGCCGAGCGCGAGCCGGCGCCGGCGACACTCGCGCGAAACGCTGCGTAGGCGGCCGCCTCAGTAGTCCTCGCCCGGATCTCCGGATGGGCCGTAGTCCTCTGCGGGATCGCCCGATAGGGACGGGCCGTAGTCCGTCGTCGCGCTCGCCGGGAAGGGACGGGCGGACGCGCTGACTTCAGCGTCCGGCCCGGGCGAGAACCGGGGGACCCTGCCGGCGAGGGATCGAGATGCGCTCGCCAGTCCGCGGATTGACGCCCTGCGCGCGCACCCCGGGTGGCGACCCTGAACTTCCCGAAACCGGTGAGCTGGACGGTGTCACCCTCTTGCAGGGATTCGGCGATGCCCTGAGCACGGCGTCGACGGCCTCCGCCGCCTGCTTCCTGGTCTCGAAGCGGTCAGCGATCCGCGATCGATGAACTCGTCCTTGGTCATCGTCAGTAATCCTCGCCAGGTGTCGCCGGGCAGCCTCCCGACTCGCGCAGGGGGCGGCGGATCCTCCTCATCGCGGTCGTTGTCGCGGTCGTCGGGCGCTCGGGCGGCCGGGGAGCTGAGGAGGCGGCTGGGGTGGCGGCTCGTCGGGCGGGCGTTTGCGGTCGTCGTCGTTCATGCTCGGTCGAACCTCCCGTCGGCTTCGCTGGGGCGGCGGAGTCCGAAACTCGTCGGGGATGGGCTCTCCGAACAGGATCATGTCGGTTGACTGGCGCGGGCGACGGCGAACTCCCGCTCGGCCGCGGTCGGGATGCTCCACGCCGAGCTGCGTCGTAGAGGTTCGATCCGATGGATGATCGAACGCCGCGCGACCGGGCTCCCCCAGCGGACCGCGGCGCCGCAGGCCGAGCGGTAAGAGGCCCAGGCGACGAGGAACGGGACCAAGCAGCGCGACCGCCCATGGATCGGTCGAAACCGCCGTCAGCGAGCGCGTCGACGAGCAGGAAGATCCCCAGGGCGAACGCGGCGAACAGAGGTGTTGACAAAGAAGGCGACCTCGGTCTCGGCTGCGGTCACCAGGGCTCTTCTGCTCGGCGGTGAGCAGCATGCTCGATCCGCGGCCAGATCGCGATGCCGTCGAGGCCGTAGCGGCGGCGAGGGCTGCGCTCGAAGCACCGGATCGACGTTGCCGAACCGGGTCGGCAGAAGCCTGACCCTCGTCAGGCGGGAAGCGGCGGTTCAGCTCGATCGCCGCGGCGGTTGCGACGCCGAGGACTCCTTTCGGGCGACTGCTCGCTGGTTCCTGTCGAGCTCTTCGAACCGCCGACGCCAACGCTTGAGCTTCCACGCGTGGAGCTTTCTGGACGCCGCGACGGTATCGCGCATGGTCGAGCGGATACCCCTCGAAGGACGCGGAGGATCGAATAGTGGAGGCCGGACAGCGCGAGGCCGGCGAGCAGCGCGACGCCGCCGACGATCAGCAGCTGCGTCGAGTCGGAGGCGTCCTTGTAGCCGGTCGGCATCGAGGACTCGTCCACGAACTGCGCCGCGATCGCCAAGGCGAAGAAGGCGGGCAGGAAGAACCCGATGACGAACTGACTGCTGAAGACGCTGGCGAAGTCCTTCGGACCCACCCACGATCACCCCCCGGGGTTTCGCGTCACGGACGAACCTATCCGCAGATGCTCGTCTTGTCATCCCGGCTCGACCGAGTCGTGTCCACCGCGGCGCCGGCGGGCGCGTAGGATCGGCGCGGATGGACCTCGGCGCCCCCTCCTCCTACATGGCCCTCGCGGCGGGAGCCGACGTCGTCTCCAGCGACGGCGAGCGGATCGGCGAGGTCGAGCACGTCCTCGCCGACGCCGAGGTGGACATCTTCGACGGCATCGTCATCGACTCGAGCTCGGCGCCGGGGGGTCATCGCTTCGTCGACGCCTCGCAGGTGGCCGAGATCTACGAGCGCGGCGTCGTCCTCACGATCGCCGCCTCCGCGGCCGACGCCCTGCCCGAGCCGAGCGCGAACCCGGCGGTGATGTCCGCCGGTCCCGACGCGGTCGAGCCCGACGACCTCGGCGACAAGCTCCGCCGCGCCTGGGACCGGATCACCGGCCAGGGCTGAGGCCGTCGGCCGGTCGGCGGGCCTAGCGGCGGCTGGTCGCGCGGACGAGGTTCCGCACGCTCTTCGTGAAGTAGGGGCCGAAGAGGAGGTTCGGGCGCTGGTTGTAGCGGTAGCTCGTCACCGAGTTGATGAAGGGGCGCTGCTTCCCGTTGCTGCGCTTGCCGATCATCCAGCTCCCCCCGCTGGCCCCGTGGCTCATGTTGCAGCCGATCCCGGTGTCGGGCGGGCCGGGACCGCGCTGGAAGGGGTCCTTCCCGGCCGAGCGCGAGATGCATGCGTACATCGCCTGGCCCGAATAGAGGTTGTTCGGATAACCCAGCGCGAGAAACGTCTGCCTCCGCGGCTGGCCCCACGCGAGCCCGACGCCGCCGACGATCTTGCTCAGCGGTCCGTAGAAGCTGCGCGGCACCTTCAGGGCTGCGTAGTCGGCGGAGAAGTTCTCCTTGCGGACCCACGCGCGGGGAGCGACGGCATGCAGCGCCGGCCAGGTCCCGAACGGCGTGCCGCCGTTCCAGTAGGCGGGGACGAAGGCGATGTTGTGCGACCAGCCCGCCCCCTTGTCGTGGACGCAGTGGCCGGCCGTGAGGACGACGCTGCGCGACTTCGACGCGACCGACGTCGCCGAGCAGACGTACGAGTTGCCGCGCTGGGTGAAGAAGAGCTTTCCGTTCGCGCTGAACGGGAACGTCGTGTACGACTGCAGCGCGACGGGGCCGGCGATGTACTTCGGCGCCCTGATCCGGGCGGCCCGCGCCCTCGCGGTCGCGTCGGGGAGCTGGGGGGCGATCGTCCGGCCGGCGTTGAAGCCGCCGCCGGTCGCGCTCCGCGGGGTCGGCCCGAATCCCTGGGCGGGGTCGCTCGGCGCCTGCGCGGCGGGAAGCGCGACATCGAGCGGGATCGCGTTCCGCATCCGCGCCGGCGTCCAGTAGCCGGCCGCCTTGCGGCCCCAGTCGGCGCTGCCGGCATGGTCGACGCGGTGGATCACCGCACCCGCGCTCGGCGCCGCGAGCAGCACCGTCGCGGCGGTCGCGATCAGTGTCCCTGTGAGCTTCTCCCTGCCTGCCATGGTGCGGAAATCTACCTCTCCGGAACCGCCGCCCTGGACGGATAGGCGATACGCGCGACCAGCTCCTGGGAGGCGTCGGGGCCCGGCCAGTGCCGGCGCAGCAGCTCCGGCCCGCCGGCCCTCAGGATCACCCGCAGCGCCAGCGCGACGACGATCGCGTCATCGAGCTGGCCGAGGCCGGGGATGAAGTCGGGCACCAGGTCGATCGGGCTCGCGAGGTAGGCGAGCAGGAGGACGAGGACGCCCTTGCGCCACCGGGCCACGCTCCGGTCTCCGAGCAGCCGCTTGATCAGGACGATGCAGTCGGGGATGAACCCGGCGAGCGCCCGCGCGTCGGTCCGCCTGCCGGCGAGCAGCAGCGCCGCGACCGCCAGGGCGTAGAGCACCAGCGCGGCGCCGAAGCCGATCGCGATCCAGGTGGGGATGTCCACGGCCGGCGGCCGCTCAGGCGGGCGCGGTCATCCGCTCGACCAGCCGCGAGTGGCGGTCGCTCGCCTCGGTGTTGGCCAGCGCGCGGCGGAGCGCCCGCTCGTCGCCGGCGAGGACGCAGAGCTTCTGCGCGCGGGTGACGGCGGTGTAGAGGAGGTTGCGCGAGACGAGCTGCGGGGCGTGGGTCGAGTGCAGGCAGACGATCACGGCCGGGATCTCGAATCCCTGCGCCTTGTGGACGGAGGTGCAGAAGCCGCCGCGGAGCGAGCGCTGCGCCTCGCGGAAGGGGAGCGAGATGATCTCGCCGAGGTCGTTCTCGAGCCAGAGCTCGCCCTCGGACTCGTCGGCGGAGTCGATCACGAACATCGTCCCGTTGGCGATCGCGTGCTCGGCGATCGAGCGGGTCGTGATCACCTTCTCGCCGATCCGGAAACGGCCCTCGCAGCAGCGGTCGGCGTTGGCGCAGAGGACGGCGCGCATGCGGTCGTGGAGGGCGTCGATTCCCAGCGCCCCCTTGTACTGAGGGGCGAGGACCTGGACCTGGCGGACCGGGTCGAGCCCGAACTCCTTTGGGATCCGCTCGGTCGCCATCGTCACGACGTCGGCGGCGAGCGCGTGGGCATCGCGCTTGAACTGGATGAAGAAGTCGCGCAGCTCCTCCTCGCCCTGCGGCTCGCGGTGGGGAGGCTCGCCGGCGCGAATCGCGTGGGCGGCGCCGACGATCATCGACCGCTGCGCCTGGCGGAAGACGTACTCGAGCCGGACGGTCGGGCAGATCCGCGCCTCGATCAGCTCGCAGAACGGCTTGCCGGGCCCGACCGGCGGGAGCTGGTCGACGTCGCCGATCAGCACGAGGTGCGTGCCCTCGCCGATCGCCGCGAGCAGCGCCCGGCAGATCTCGAGCGACAGCATCGACGCCTCGTCGACGATCACGAGGTCGGCCTCGACCGGCGTGTCCTCGTCGCGCCCCGGGATCTCGCCGGGGATCCACTCGAGCGCCTTGTGGATCGTCTGCGCCGGCGCGCCGTCGGTCGCCTGGGTGAGCCGCCGCGCCGCCCGCCCCGTCGGCGCCAGCAGCCGCACGCTGAGGTCGCGCGTCTCCGCCATCCGCGTCACCGCGTGGACGAGGTGGGTCTTGCCGGTCCCGGGCCCGCCGGTGATCACCGACAGCGGCCGGGTCAGGGCGTTGCTCGCCGCCTCCCGCTGCTGCTCGGTCAGGCCGAGGTCGGCGAACTCGGACTCGAGCGGCGGCTTCTCCCAAGCGGGCTCCGACCGGGCGAGGTCGCGCAGGCGCCCGGCGAGCCAGGTCTCGGCGCGGAAGGTCCAGCCGCGGTAGATCCGCTCGTGCTCACCGGAGAGCTTGTCCTCCGGCTCCTCGAGCTCGAGCTCGGGCGCGTGCCGCAGCACCGTCATGTCGGGCTCGGTGCCGAGCAGGTCGCGCATCGCGGCGACGAGCTCCTCGCGCGGCAGGTGGGTGTGGCCGCGGTTCTCGGCCTCGCGCAGCGCGTGCACCGCGGCGGCGCGCATCCGCCGCTGGGAGTCCGGCTCCACCCCGGAGGCGACCGCGACCCGGTCGGCGCCGAGGAAGCCGATCCCGGAGATCTCGGTCAGCGAGTAGGGGTCGTCGCGCACCTCCTCGGCGGCGTGGATGCCGTGGATCGAGATCAGCTCGGGCACGTGCCGGGAGAGCCCGTGCGGCGCGAGCAGCGCGTAGAGCCGGCGCTCGGCGCGGCGGTTCGCCCACTCCTCGGCCGCCTCGGCCGCCTTCTCGTCGGATACGCCCTTGAGCGCGGCGAACTCCTCCTCGGGCCCGCGGTCGATCGCCTCGAAGACGTCGGTCCCGTGGCGCTCGATCAGCTCATCGGCGCGCTTGGCGCCGATGTGGGGGAGGGACTTGAGGTAGCGCCGCGCCCCCTCGATCCCCTCCGGGTCGAGCGGCTCCGCCTCCCGCGCGGCGAGCTGCAGGCCGTGGCGGTGGTGGAGCTCGAACGTCCCCGCCAGCCGCGCCCGCGAGTCCTCCTCGAGGTGGCCGAGCGGCCCGACCGCGACCAGCGGCGTCCCGTCCGCCAGCTCGACCTCGACGACCGCGAACTGACCGTCCTCGGAGCACCAGCGCTGAAAGGCGACGCGGACCTCGCCATCGAACGGATCGCCCGCCGCGGGCCCGGCGTCGAGCAGGTGCTCCTGTGCTGGCTCAGCGGCGGTCACGGTCATCCCTCCAAGGTAAGGAGCGAACCGGCGTTCGCGCCCCTGCGTTCAGGCGCTCAAGTCGGCGGCCGCACGACCGATGAATACCGCGTCCGGCGACCGACGCGAGGGAGTGGATTCCGATGCCGATGCTGATAGTGGCGATCATCGCGCCCATCGGGGCATGGGTCCACCTGCGCCGCCACCCGGCCGAGCGGACGAAGGCGGAGAGGTACGAGGTGTTCCTGCTCTGGTGGTTCGCGCTCGCGATCGGGTTCTCGGGCGTTCTCGGCGCCCTCTACCACGTCTTCGACGGCCCCCAGATGGCCGAGCAGATCGGCTTCACCCGCGGCGACGGCGGCTTCCAGTTCGAGAACGCGATGGGCGACCTCGCGATCGGCACCGCCGCCTTCCTCTGCCTCCGCTTCCGCGACCCGAGGTTCTGGCTCGCGGTCCTGATCGTCGCGACGATCCAATACTGGGGCGACGTGATCGGCCACGTCTACCAGTGGCGGCACTACGACAACACCGAGCCCGACAACGTCGGCATCCCGCTCTGGATGGACATCTTCGTCCCGGTCGTGGCGTGGTTCCTCTACCGGGGCGCGACGCCGGGCGGGACCGAACGCGACGAGGCCGAGCCCGCGCGCGCCTAGACCTTGATCAGGTCCAGCGCGGGGTGGGCGGAGGCCATCAGGTCGAAGTCGCCGTCCTGCGTGACGAGAGGGAGCCCGTGCTCGATGGCCGTTGCCGCGATGAGCCCGTCCATGAGCTTCACCTCCTTCGCGTACCCGGAGCTCACGCAGTCGCCGGCGAGCTGGGCCCATCGCGTCATCACCGGCTCGCTCACCGCGATCGGGTCCGAACGGCGGGCGAGCTCGAGCGTTTCCGCCCGCCGCGCTCGCCTCCGGCGATCGGGAGCGGCCAGGACGCCGAGCTGGAGCTCGCCGATCGTGATCACCGACACGGCCAGTCGCTCCGGAAGCGACCCGACCGGCCGCCCGCTCTCGCGAGCGATGAAGATCGAGGTGTCGGCGAGCGCGACCGCCTCCCGAGCGTCCGCCGCCTCAGAGCTCATCGAGAGTCTGCCCCGCAAGCTCGTCGAGCTGGCTCGCCAGCTCGGGGTCGGCCGCCTTCGTCGCCAGCTCCCCCTCCAGCCACGCGCCGTCCAACCATCGCGACCGTCGGCGGTGGGGGACGATGTCGGCGACCGGCTGCCCGCGAACAGTGAGCGTCACGCGTTCGCCCGACTCCACCGCCGCAACGACCTCGGCTGTGCGGTTGCGCAGGTCTCGGACTCCTACGTCCATGTGCGACAGCGTAGCACTCATGGCTCGGGCGCCTCGCCGGACTCACCTCGAAGCTCCTCGCGGATGCCGGCGACTTCGCGCTCGTAGCGCTCGTGCTCCGGCCAGACCGGTGGGCCGAGGACGGTCGCCAGTGCGTGGTGGAGGGGTACTCGCCGGTACTCGGCCGGTGCATCGAAGTCCCAGTCGGGGTCGTCGGCCTTCCAGATGAAGAAGAAGGCATCGCCCTGACTCGGCTCACGTGTGGGAAACGCGTTGTGCCAATTGCGCGACGACTTCGCGCCGATTGGCCGCGGGCCTCGCCGCGAGCTACCCTGCGACGCAGTGGCGGAGCGCAGAGTGATCGAGGCCGAGCGGCGCCCCCGACGCGGTCGGGCCCTACTCCCAGGCCATCGTCAACGCGGGGGTCCTCTACTGCTCGGGACAGGTGCCGCTCGACCCCGGGACGGGCGAGCTGATCGACGGCGGGCCGGGCGAGCAGGCGAAGCGCTGCCTGCGCAACCTCGAGGCGGTCTGCGGCGCGGCCGGGACGAAGCTCGGGCGGGCGCTGATGGTCACCGTCTTCACGACCGACCTCGGCGCCGGGCCGGAGATCAATGCCGCCTACGGCGAGTTCTTCGGCGAGGCGCCGCCCGCGCGGGCGATGGTCGGCGTCGCGGCGCTGCCCCTCGGCGCGACGGTCGAGATCGCCGCGGTCGTCGCCGCGGACTGAGGGACGCGATGGCCGAGGCGGCCGACGCCGGGCGCGCCGATCCGACCCTCGAGGAGCTGCGGGCGGTCCACGCCGCCTCCGGCGAGCTCGTCCGCGAGACGCCGACGATGACCCTGCGCAGCCTCTCGCGCGAGCTCGGCGGCGAGATCGTGCTGAAGGCCGAGAACCTGCAGCGCACCGGCTCGTTCAAGCTGCGCGGCGCGCTGGCGAAGCTGCGGGGCCTAGATCCGGGAAGCTGCGCCGGGGTCGTCGCCGGCAGCGCCGGCAACCACGCCCAGTCGCTCGCCTACGCGGCGCGGAGCGCCGGCCTCCCCTGTCGCGTCTACATGCCGGCGGCCGCCGCGGTCGGCAAGGCCGAGGCGGTCGAGGCGTTCGGCGGCGAGGTCGTGCGCGGCGGCGCGTCGGTCGACGAGTGCATCGCCTGGGCCCGGGAGGCGGCGGCCGAAGAAGGCCTGCTGTTCGTCCATCCCTTCGACGACCTCGAGGTGATCGCCGGGCAGGCCGGCGTCGGGATCGAGCTCACCGCCCAGGTCGAGGACGTGCGGCGGGTGATCGTCCCGGTCGGCGGCGGCGGGCTCGCGAGCGGGATGGCGATGGCGATCAAGCTGCACTCGCCCGGCGTCGAGGTGATCGGCGTCCAGGCGGCGGGCTGCTCCCCGGTCGCCGACTCGCTGCGCGAGGGCCACGTGGTCGAGCTCGACTCGGCCCGGACGATCGCCGACGGGATCGCCGTCAAGCGTCCCGGCGAGGTGACGCTGCCGCTTCTCGAGCGCTGGCTCGACGGCATGGTCACCGTCGACGACGACGCGATCGTCGACGCGATGGTCCTGCTCGCCGAGCGCGCCAAGCTCGTCACCGAGGGAGCGGGGGCCGCTTCGGCGGCGGCGCTCTTGAGCGGGGTGGTCGAGCCGGCGGCGGAGGGGGCGACGGTTCCCGTCCTCTCCGGCGGCAACGTCGATCCCCGCATCCTCGCCGCCGCCATCAACCGCCACGAGATCCGCGAGCACCGGCGGGTCCGGATCAGCACCCGCGTCGACGACCATCCCGGCGGGCTCGCCGACCTCCTCCGTGCGGTCGCCGAGAGCGGCGCGAACATCATCGAGGTCTCCCACGTCCGCGACCGCGCCGACATCGACCTCAGCCAGACCTCGGTCTCGCTGCTGCTCGAGACCCGCGGCTCCGAGCACATCTCCCGGCTCCGGGACGAGCTGACCGAGGCCGGCTACGAGCTGAGCGACGCCGAGGGCTGAGCTCTACGAGCGATACCCGACGGACGCGATCGCCGCGGCGATCGCGTCCGCGGAGCGGTCGACGTCATCGCTCGTCGTCGACCAGTTCGAGAACGAGATCCGCGCCACGCGCCGGCCTTCCCAGCGGGTGCCGCCGAGCCAGCAGGTGCCGTCGCGCTGGATCGCAGCGATCGTCGCCTCGTTGGCGGCGTCGTCGCCGGGGAAGCGGACGAGCACCTGGTTGAGGACGACGTCGTTGAGCACCTCGCAGCCGTCGATCGCCGCGAGCCGCGAGGCCATCTGCCGGGCCTGCTCGCAGTTGCGCTCGACGAGCGCGGCGACCCCGTCGGTGCCGAGCGCCCGCAGCACCGCGTAGACGGTGATCGCGCGCGAGCGGCGCGAGGCCTCGGGGACGTAGCTCGTCCCGTCGCGCTCGGTGCCGCCGCCCTGGAGGTAGGCGGCCGACATCCCCATCGCGGCGACGTGGGCCTCGCGGTCGCGGACGATCGCCATCGCCGAGTCGTAGGGGACGTTCAGCCACTTGTGGGCGTCGACGGCCCAGGAGTCGGCGCGCTCGACGCCGGCGGTCAGGTGCATCGTCGCGGGAGCGGCCGCGGCCCAGAGGCCGAAGGCGCCGTCGACGTGGAGCCAGGCGCCGCGCTCGGCGCAGGCGTCGGCGATCTCGGCGAAGGGATCGAAGGCGCCGGAGGCGACGTTGCCGGCCTGCGCGCAGACGATCGTCGGGCCGTCCAGCGGCGCGAGCGCCTCGGCGAGGGCGTCGGCGCGCATCCGTCCCTGCTCGTCGGCGGCGACGCCGATCGCCGTCCCCGCCCCGAGCCCGAGCAGGCGCAGCGAGACGCCGATCGTGACGTGCGCCTGCTCGCCGCAGACGACGTTGACCCGCGGCGCGCCCTGGAGGCCGTCGCGCTCGACGTCCCAGCCGGCGCGGCGCAGGACCGCGTTGCGGGCGGCGGCGAGACAGGTGGTGTTGGCGCCCTGGGCGCCGGTGACGAAGCCGACGCTCGCCTCCGCCGGCAGGACGAGCAGGTCGAGCACCCAGCTCGCCGCGACCTCCTCGATCGCCGCGACCGCCGGCGACATCACCTCGAAGGCGGCGTTCTGGTCCCAGGCCGAGGTGAGCCAGTCGGCGGCGAGCGCGGCCGGGTGCGTGCCGCCGGTGACGAACCCGAAGTAGCGCGGGCCGGGGGAGGCGACCAGGCCCGGCGCGGCGATCGTCGCGATCTCGTCGATCACGGCGGCGGGATCGAGCCCCTCGTCGTCGAGCGCCCCGTCGAGCGCGGCGCGGAGGACGCCGGCGTCGACCGGCTCGGCGACCGGGCGCTCGTCGAGCGAGGCGAGCCAGGCGGCGTGCCTGCGCGACTGCCTCGTCGAGGCCCGCCGCCCGGTCGCCGCTCACCGCGGTCCTTGCCTGAAGAGCTCGACCTGCACACGGTCGCCGGCGGCCGAGGCCAGCTTCGCGTCGCAGGTGATCAGCGGCACGCCCAGCGCCTCCGCGAGGCTCACGAACGCCGCGTCGTATGCGGTCAGGCTGTCGCGCAGCTCCCAGATGGCGTCGGCGAGCGGCGTATGCGGGTAGCGGGTGACTGTCATGGTGGCGAAGTCGAGTCGAGCGTCGGACGCGCGATCCGGCGTGATCTCGCCATGACGCACGAGACGACGCAAGGTGTGCAGCAGCTCGACGTCGAGGAGGTGGGGGGCGACGAGCTCGCCATCCGCCAGACGCTCCGAGAGCCTCGGGTGGGCTGGTCGCCCGAGCAGCCCTCCAACGACAGCTGACGTGTCGATCGCCAGCAAGGTCTAATCGCGGTCTCGGCCGCTCCGCACGGCGGCGACGATCTCATCCAGCGACACGCCGCCGGCTCGGGATTCCGCCCTTCGCAACACGTCGGCCACCGGCGGCCTCGCGGCAACCCGAACCAGCTCCTCCAGCAGGTAGTCCGAAAGCGACACCCCGGCTGCGGCGGCCCGGGTGCGCAACTCGCGGTGGGTGCGATCGGGAACGTTCCGGATCTGGATCGTCTTCACATGGTCCACGTTAGCACCTTGCATGCGTCACACCCAATCTGCATGCAGCTAGGCCTCCCCGTAGAAGACGTCGTCGAATCCGCCGTCCTCGGCGGCGAGGACCGAGATGATCCCGAGGCAGCAGGTGACCGGGAAGAGGTCGTCGTCGCTGAAGTGCTCGACCAGGAACGACAGCGAGTTGCGCAGCCGCTCGGCGCAGAGGCTGATGATCTCGACCCCCTCGACCTCGCCCTCCACCTGCACCTGCTCGATCATCCGGTGGACGACGCCGGTCGCGTTGAGCAGGGCGGTGATCAGCCGCTCGAGCTCGGTTCCGTCGACGGGTTCGATGACGACCATGCCCCAGCCAACCCCGGCCCGGGCGGGTGCGCCCCCAGGCGGGGGACGCCTTGAGCGGCGGTTGCGCGGCTAGCTGGTCGAGAGACCGAGCGCGAGCAGCGGGAACGAGGTCATCAGCGCCAGGTAGAGGCCGATGAGCGCGCCCTTGCCGGCGCTCGAGGACCGCGAGCTCGACCCGACCATCGCACCGAGGAGCACGCCCGCGACGACGGCGCCGATCGGGATCCAGAGGACTTCAGGCATGGCGCGATCCTATAACGCGGCGGCGAGATGCAGCCGTTGCGTCAGACGGCGACCGTGCCCGCATGATGCACCGGATCGGGGAGGGGGAGGTGCTCGTCGCGTAGGCATTCGGCGTAAGCCTCCAGCGCCTCACGGATGCGCGCCTCGACCTCCTCTCGCGTGTCGCCGAGCCCGATGACCCCGGGTAGGTCGGGCAGATACGCGCCCCAGCCTCCATCTTCCGCCTGCTCGTAGATGACGACGTACTCGCTCATCGCAGATGCTCCAGTCCGGTTGCCTTGCGGATGTTAGCCAGGGTCCCGACGGGCACCGTCTGGCCTGGTTTGCCGGCGACGACGACGCGCCCTGGGCGTTCGGGGTGCGCCCAGATCTCGTGGGAGCCGCGCTGACGGATCGGCCTCCAGCCCGCGGCGCGCAGTGCGGCTCGGACCTCGCGGTACTTCCTCGGCATACCTCTCGCACCCCGCGGTCGGAGTGTGTGCCCCGCCTCCTTACGCGAGGACGCGGCGAGGGAGCGGATCGCGGCCCCTGGGTCGAGCGCGGGGATGGCGGCCAGCTACCGTGCCTCGCCCCCGATGACTCCGCCCTCCACAGCCGCCACCCCAGCCCTCGACCTCCTCCGCCGCCTGACCGGGCGCGAGGACGCCGAGTTCCGCGACGGCCAGCTCGAGGCGATCACCCGTCTCGTCGACCGCCGCGGTCGCGTCCTCTGCGTGCAGCGGACCGGCTGGGGCAAGAGCGCCGTCTACTTCGTCGCGACGGCGATGATGCGCGAGGCCGGCGCCGGCCCGACGATCCTCGTCTCGCCGCTGATCGCGCTGATGCGCAACCAGCTCGACGCCGCCGCGGCGCTCGGGATCGAGGCGGCGACCGTCAACTCCTCCAACCGCGACGACTGGGAGGAGACCTTCGAGCGGATCGACCGCGACGAGATCGACCTGCTGCTGCTGTCGCCCGGAGCGCCTGGCCAACCAGCAGTTCCGGGCGATGGTCCTGCCCGAGCTCGTCAAGCGCACCGGCCTGCTCGTGATCGACGAGGCGCACTGCATCTCCGACTGGGGCCACGACTTCCGCCCCGACTACCGCCGGATCGCCGGGCTGGTCGGGCGGCTGCCCGAGAACGCCGCGGTGCTGGCGACGACGGCGACCGCCAACGACCGGGTGATCGCCGACGTCGAGGAGCAGCTCGGGGGCGGCGAGGAGCTGATCACGATCCGCGGCACGCTCGACCGGCCGAGCCTGCGGCTCGAGGTCTGCGACCTGCCGAGCCAGGCCGAGCGGCTCGCCTGGCTCGCCACCCACGTGCCGAAGCTGCCAGGGCAGCGGGATCGTCTACTGCCTGACGGTGCGGGACACGCTCAACGTCTCCAACTGGCTCGACGCGCAGGGGATCGAGTGCGAGGCCTACTCGGGCAAGGTCGAGTCCGACGAGCGGATCGAGATCGAGCGCAAGCTCCTCGCCAACGAGATCAAGTGCGTCGTCGCCACCAGCGCGCTCGGCATGGGCTACGACAAGCCCGACCTCGGCTTCGTCGTCCACTTCCAGGGCCCGGGCAGCCCGATCGCCTACTACCAGCAGGTCGGGCGGGCCGGGAGGGGGCTCGCCGAGGCCGACGCCGTCCTGCTGCGCGGAACCGAGGACCGCGACGTCCAGGACTTCTTCATCAAGAGCGCCTTCCCGCCGGCCGAGCTCGTCGCCAAGGCGATGGCGATCTTCGAGGACGCCGACCGACCGCTCAGCAGCGGCGCCCTGATGAACGAGATCAACCTCGGCAAGGGCCGGATGGAGCTGATGCTCAAGCAGCTCGAGGTCGAGGGCGCGCTGAACAAGGTCAGGGGCGGCTGGCAGCGGAGCCGGCGCGAGTGGATCTACGACGAGGAGCGGATCAAGGCCGTCACCGCCGCGAGGCGCGCCGAGCAGAAGGCGATGGAGGACTACGGGCGCGACGGCCGCTGCCTGATGGAGAGCCTGCGGATCGGAGCTCGACGACCCCGGCGCCGAGCCCTGCGGGAGGTGCGCGGTCTGCACCGAGCCGAAGTTCGACGGGGAGACCGACCGCGGGTTGGCCCTGCAGGCGCTGGACATGCTCCGCGCGCGACCGATCGAGATCGAGCCGAGGCGATCAACGCCGACCGCGGTCGGCGGCTTCAAGAAGATCCCGAGGGACGAGCAGCTCGAGCCCGGCCGCGCCCTCTGCCTATTGAACGACGCCGGCTGGGGCCGCCTGGTCCGCAAGGGCAAGTGGGAGGACGAGCACTTCAGCGACGAGCTCGTCGAGGCCGCCGCCGCCCTCTTCAAGAACTGGAACCCCCAGCCGGCCCCGACCTGGGTGACCGCGGTCCCATCCCTCCGCCACCCCGAGCTGGTCCCGGACTTCGCCGAGCGCCTGGCGAAGGCGATCGGCCTGCCCTACTCGCAGGCGCTGAAGGTCGTGAAGAAGACGAAGGAGCAGAGCACGCTCGAGAACTCGCGGCAGCAGTATCTGAATGTGCAGGGGGCGTTTGCGGTGGATCGCGAGGCGTGCCGACCGAGGGCGTGGCTCTACTGGTCGACGACCTAGCCGACTCGAGGTGGACGCTGTCAGAAGGAGGCAGGAAGCTCCGGGGGGCGGGTTCACGGGGTGTGATCCCTGTCGTGCTTGCGGCATTTACGACTACGACCTAGCTGACGGTCGGTCTACGGAACCGAAGGTCACTGGTTCGAATCCAGTCGGGCGCGCTCAGAAAGTCCCTGGTAATCGCCACTTTCTCGCCATGAACCTGTTTCGCATCCCAGGCAGTGCCCTCTGTTTCGCCTCCGCCGGGATCGCTAGTGGCCACGGCCGCGGTTCAGGACTAGGTCTGAGCGACGGGTAGAAGTGAAACGATCTCGTGTCGGGAACTGAGGTTCCCGCCCCGTGGAATCTATTGAGCGTACCCTCGCCGAAGGGACTTGCTCGCGCGCCAATTGCGCCGTGACCCGCGATCGACTAGGCTCCGAACGGGAATGAGGGGATCGGGGAAGCTGAAGTGCGTGCTGGTGGGGGTGTTCGCCCTCGGAGCCATCGGCCTCGTTAATGGTTTGGCAGCCTCGGCGTCCGCTGCCGGCGTGTGCGACCCGATCGTCGCGGCCTCGAACCGCGTGACCAAAGCACAGCTAGCGTTCACCGTCGAGGCCTACAGCGACGGGGAGATCACGCCCGCAGAGGCCGCCGAAGCCGAGAGATTCTCGCAACTGATCCAGAAGATCACCGAGGATCTCGCGACTTGCATCAACACCGGGAAACTGCCCGCTGGCTATCCGCCGGACGGGCTGGTCTCGATGCCGGGTCCTCCTGTCGCCAACCACTTCAACGTTGAGCTCGCAAAGTGGCGAATCGGCGATCGTGCGGTGACTCTGAACTGGGAGACATCGGAGCCGACGAAGGTCTGGATTGGGTTCTACAAGGGAGACCAGTTCGTAGGTTCCCTCAGCGCTCCGCAATCGGCGAGGTCGGTCGAGTTCAAGGGCAAGCTAGGCAAAGGCCGAGAGCCGAGGCCCGCGAACAGCAGTCGTAAGCCCGTGAGCAGGAGAACCGGCATCAAGGTGAAGCCAGGCAGGTACACGCTTAAGTTCCTCGCGACCGACACAGACGGCGAGCTCTCTAACCAGCTCACCGCGAAGATGAAGATCCAGCCGAAAAAGCGCCACCGCCACTGACGGTCAACTTCCAAGCAGCCCCCGGCACGGGAGGTCTGCCTGCTTGCTCCCGGCACGTACGGTGCCGGTGCCGAGAGTGCTCAGGGAGCCCGCCTCGATGAGCGCGTCGAGGCTGGCAGCGATTGCAGCATCGGCGTCCGGGAGCAGGTGGCCATAGGTGTCCACCGTTGTCGTGATGGAGGCATGGCCGAGCCGCCGTGAGACCGCGTAGATGTCTGGCGACACGCTGAGGCTCAGGGAGGCGCAGGTGTGGCGCAGGTCGTGGAAGCGGAGCCCGTGCTTACTCGGCGGCAGCACCCACTGCACCTGCGGCTCCGCGCAGTCGCAGAGTCGCTTCGTCGTCACGGCCTCGCCGCACCGGGAGCAGGTGCCCGAAGTAACGGCTGGCTTGAACACCCGCTGGTAGAAGTTGCCTTGGCTCACGGGTAGGCCGCCAGGCGTCGTGAACACGAGCGCGTCGGATGCAGAGCCAACACAGCCGCGATCCGGGTCGAGGTGATCCGCGAGCAGGTCGCGGACTGGACCTGACCCGCTTTCGTGGACACTTGATCGCTGGGGCCGTAGGCCTCAGCGAAAGGAGGCCAAGTGCCGCGAACACGACCCCCATACCCGCCCGAGTTCCGAGCTGAGGCGGTGCGCCTCGTCAAGAGCTCAGGCGAGACGATCCGCCAGGTCGCCGAGGATCTCGGGATCAGCGATCAGACCCTGCGCAACTGGGTCACCCAAGACGACACGGATGCCGGCAAGAAGTCGGGTCTGACCAGCGACGAGCGGGCGCGGATGCGCGAGCTCGAGAAGGAGAACCGAAAGCTCCGCGAGGAGCGAGAGATCCTGAGAAAAGCCGCGGCCTTCTTCGCAGCGGAGACCGGGCGGAGATAGCGAGCGTGCATCGCTTCATCGCCGCGGAGAAGGTGAACCATTCGGTCGCGACCCTCTGCCGGGTGCTCGAGGTGAGCCGCTCCGGCTACTACGCAGCCCAGCGACGGCCCGCCTGCAGGCGGGCCGTCGAGGATCTGCGCTTGGGCGAGCTGATCGCCGCCGAGCACAAGCGCAGCCGCAATACCTACGGCGCCCCGCGGATCCACACCCAGCTGACTCGCGCCGGCGAGCGGGTCGGCAAGAAGAGGGTTGCCCGGCTGATGCGTCAGCGCCGGCTCTCCGGCTTGGTTGCGAGGCGCAGGGGCAAGACGACGATCCGCGTCCCCGGCGTCGCGACCTCTCCGGACCTGGTCCGCCGCGAGTGGAACCCGACCGAGCCCAACCGGCTCTGGGTCGCCGACATCACCTACGTCCGCACCTGGGAGGGCTGGCTCTACCTCGCCGCGGTCGTCGACTGCTTCAGCCGCAAGGTCGTCGGCTGGTCGATCGCCGACAACCTCCGCGCCGAGCTCGTCGTCGACGCGGTCGAGATGGCGATCAGTCGCCGCCGGCCCGAGGCCGGCCTCGTCCACCACTCCGATCACGGCTCTCAATACGTCTCGCTGGCGATGGGCAACCACCTCAAGGAGGCCGGGATCGACACCTCGATGGGATCGAAGGGCTCGCCGCTCGACAACGCGGTCGCGGAGTCGTTCTTCGCGACCTTCAAGAAGGACCTGATCAACCGGCGCAGCTGGCCTGAGAAGAACGAGTGTCGTTCGGCGATCTTCGAGTGGATCGAGGTCTTCTACAACCGGATCCGCCTGCACACGACGATCGGGAGCTACGCTCCCGCCGAGTTCGAGAGCCTCCGGCTCTCGGGATCAAAGGAAGCGGCTTGAACCCAAGCCGGAAACTGTCCACCGGAACGGGTCAGGTCCAAGTCTCTGCGATGCCATGCACCTGCTCAGTCGCTCTTGAGCAGGTGGTTCTGACGCCCGCCGTTCCCTAAAGCCAGGCGCTCTACTGTCGGGTCGTGCCGCCAGGTGTCGTCGCCGCGGATCATCAAGGGGCTGAGGGCGGCCGAGCCCGCGGTCCGTCCGACGGCCGATCGCCTCAGGCTCAGGGAGTGATCCCCATGTCGTCATGCTTGACGACGTCGGCGAACTCGATGACGCCGTCGGGCGTGACCCAGTAGTGCAGGCGAGGCGCTGAGGGCTGGTTTCGCTTTACGGCGCATCGCCAGGCGAGCGCACCGTCCCCTCGCGACCGCTGCGGGTCGGAGCCACCGTGACCGGTGCGCAGCTTGTGGAGCTCGAGGCCGTCGATCGCCGGTGCTCGGCCGCAGGCGATCATCGCGCAGATCCACGCGACCCGCTCGACCGAGGCGCCTGCGACCGCGTCGTTGCTCGCCAAGAGGTTGGGCCCCAACCGGTAGGGCCGGAGCGGGGACGAGAGGCGGTCATCGTGGGTCAGGGAATCTGCCCACCGTGCCACAACGAGGATGTGGAAGGCCGCCTCCGGGTCAGCGTCCCGTTCGGTCGTCTCCTGACTTCCGCGGGAGCCAACCGTACGCAGGAGCTTGCGCAGGTGGACTGCGGCATCCTCGGCCCGCTCGGCGCGTTCGGTGAGGGCACCGACATCCGAGCGCAACTCGGCGATCTCTGCCCTCGCCCTTTCGAGGCTTTCCCTGGCTCGATCCAGATCGCGCTTGGCGACGACCAGCTCGGGATCAGCCTCATGCGTAGACGCGGGCGGTCCTTCTTCCCAACGACGCCTCAGCAATTCGAGCGTCTTGGCGCCGTACGTGCCATAGGGATCATGGATGAGTGGGTGGTCGTAGGGGTCGCTCGTCGCGCTCACGCCTGGCCACCAGATTCGCGCGGCGCCACCGAAGACGGCAAGCTTCTTCGGGAGCAGTTCCTCAAGCTGCCTTGTGCGGAAGCTCGTGGTCATGAAGTCGACGCGAGCGCCGACGCCGACGATCGCCTCGACCTCTTCTCGATCGAGTGCCGGTTTCCGGTTCGCCTGGCCGGGAGGTGAGCAGAACGAGCGGATAGCTGCGATCGGGATCCATCACCTCGGCCGCGTACCGCTCTGGATCTGAAATGACGTCGGTCATCGGGTGCGAGCACCGCCTTCCTTCCGCAACCACTCCATCACCGCCCACGTCGCCTCTAGGTCCTCGCGGTTATAGGCGAGGATCTCGTCCATGATCGCGGCGCGTTTCGCTTCGTCAGCCGTCTCGGTCGCCTCGATGTAGCGGGCCATCGACCACTCGCCGCCGGACTCCTCGAGCTGGCGCTCGTATCCGGTCAACGTCTCGATCTCCTTGAGGCCGTAGCCGGAGAGGGGTACGGCGACGGAGTCGCGGGTGATCGGGAGGAGGTCGAGCAGGTTGTCGAGGACGCGGCGGCCGACGCCGTCGCGGTCGCCATAGCGTTCGAGGTAGAGGTTGATCTTGGTGCGCTCGTAGGTGGCCCAATGGACGAAGGGGACGTCGCCGTGCTCGGCGAAGATCGCGGCCGCCTCGCGGAGGAAGGCCTCCCAGCCGTCGCGGTCGCCCCTGCCACCGAAGCCGGCGACGCCGGCGCGGAACTCGGCGGCGCCGGCGCCGAAGGGCTGCATGCCCCAGATGTAGATCTTCTCGATCTCGTCGACGGTCGGAGGCATGCCCTCGAGGTCGAACATCACATACGTGTCGTGCTCGGGGATCTCGGGCTTCTTGATCAGGATCGGTCGCCCCTCGGCGAGCGCGCGGGCGTTGGTCAGTAGCCGCTCGGCTCGGTCGCCGACCGGACGCATCTCGCCGCTCCAGGTTGGCCGCTCGACCGCAGCGAGCCCCTCAGGCCCGTAGTCGCGCAGCAGCGTCGGGATCGAGTGGACCTCGCGGCGGTGGAGCTCGTCGATCAGCGCCTGGTCGGCGAACGGGATCAGGCCGACGTCCAGTCGCTCCTGCGCCCGCGGCCAGCAGCGCGAGCGGAAGCCGCAGCCCCCGCACTTGCTCACTCCGACATGCTCGTCGGGCGGCTCCTCGGCCATCAGCCGGTACTCGAGGATCCGCTCGAACGCAGCGAGGGCATCGCCGCCGCCGCCGTACTCGACGTCGAGGATCTCGCCGCGGCCGCTGTGGACCTGGAGCGCGACCGGCGCCTCGCCGAAGGTCTGCTCGTAGAGCCAGCCGTAGGCCTCGAGCTGGAGCCGCACGTGCTCCTGCCCGGGCCCGACCCTCGTGTTCAGCTTCGAGTCGCGGATCGCGTAGCCGCGGCGGGCGGGCAGCATGAAGTCGGGGAGGCCGACGATCCAGATCTCCCGCCCGGCGAGCGTGGCCCGAGCCTGCAGCCGGCCTTGGTAGATCGCCCGCTCGCCGGCCTCGACGGCGGCGATGGTCGCCTCGGCCTGCTCCTCGCGCGGCAGCTCGCCGATGTCGACCGCCTTCGGGAAGCGGGTTAGGTGCCGGCGCTCGTGTTCGAGGCCCAGCCGCATCAGGACTTCGGCGAAGACACCCGGCGGGGCCTCCTCTTCCCCCTGCTCACGCAGCCACACGCGCAGCCCGCAGCGTGAGGGCCGCAGGTAGCCGTAGAAGTCGCTCGCGACCAGCCGCCGCTCGGGTCCCTCCCTGGTCGGCTGCTCCACGGCAGCCATCGTCGCGGAGGCGGCGGGAGGCGTCAACGCTCCTCGTCGGTCTGGAGCGTCCGCAGGTCGCCCCAAAGACGCGAGTAGACGGCGGCGCGTTCATGTCCCTGCTCCACGGCGACCGCGCTCTTGAAGTTCCCGTAGTCGATCTCGGAGGCGAACTGCGCCACCGCGCTCACCCACTCGGCGCGGGTGACGACGGCGCGGTGGCGGTAGTCGGCGTCGAGGTCCTCGAACGGCTCGATCTCGGGGATCTGGCGGCGCAGCGCCTCGATGTCCTCCCGTGTGCGCGCCCGGACGAGCACGTGCTCGTCGCTCGTCCGGTGCGCGACCGCGCTGTAGAAGCCCTGGGTGGTCACGAGCCACATCGGGTCACCTCGACCGCCGCCGCGATGGTGCGGTGATCCGCTGGGCCCGCCGCGGCGCGCCGCCTTCGTCTCCACCGTCGGAGGGGAAGGCGGTGAGCTGGACGAGCTCGTCCTCCGCGATCAGAGCGGAGCCCTCGACGCCGTTGTCCTCGAAGCGTGCCGTCCCGCCGAGGCCGGGCCCGGCGGACAGCGAGCCGGGGTGGGCGTCGCAGGCGAGGAGGGTGAAGCCGCGGACGGTGGCGGCGTCGACCGGAGGAGCCTCGACGATTTCCCCGACCCCGTTCTCATAGGCGAGCGCGTCGAGCGCGTAGCCCTCGACGATCGCCGGCTGCAGGGCGACGAAGACGTCGGGGCGCCCGACGAGGTCGAGCATCGAGATCCGCCCGCCGATCACGGCGACGGCGCCGCACTGGCGGTCGTGGAGCGCGATGCCCTCGCGGAGCCGGGAGAGCGCATCGCGGCGCTGCTCGTAGATGTCGCTCATCGCCCCGGTGGGGGAGTGGGCGTCGAGCTCGGCGCCGCGGCCGCGAACCTCGTCCCAGACCTCGGCCTGGTCGGCGCGCGCCTCGAGCCCGGCGGCGGCGTTCAGCCGCGCCCGCCTGCTCTTCAGCTTGCGCATGCGCGGATCGGCCGTCTGCGAGGAGGGCCGGAAGCGCTCGCGATGGCGGCGGCCGTCCCAGCGGCCCTGCTCGACGCAGCTCACCGGGATTCGCGTCTTCGACCGCGCGGCGACGAGGATCGAGACGTCGAGCACCCGGTTCTGCTGGGCGCCGATCACCTCCTCGCCCTCGTAGAGGAGGACCGGCTTGCCGCCTGTGTTGTGGACGACGAGGTCGTTGACGGAGGCGCCGCCCTCGAGCTCGGTGATCGCGACCCGCTCATGGGCGG
>CAWGLR010000002.1:0-252998 GCA_963823565.1 uncultured Solirubrobacterales bacterium
CTTCATGGAGGCGAATTGCAGCCTCCAATCCGAACCGAGACGCGCTTTGTGGGATTTGCTCCACCTCACGGCATTGCTTCCCTCTGTGCGCGCCAATGTAGCACGTGTGTAGCCCTGGACATAAGGGGCATGATGACTTGACGTCGTCCCCACCTTCCTCCGGTTTGTCACCGGCAGTATCCCATGAGTCCCCAACTTAATGATGGCAACATAGGACAGGGGTTGCGCTCGTTGCGGGACTTAACCCAACATCTCACGACACGAGCTGACGACAGCCATGCACCACCTGTGATGGTGTCCCGAAGGAAAGGTGTGTTTCCACACCGGTCACCAACATTTCAAACCCAGGTAAGGTTCTTCGCGTTGCATCGAATTAAACCACATGCTCCGCTGCTTGTGCGGGCCCCCGTCAATTCCTTTGAGTTTTAGCCTTGCGGCCGTACTCCCCAGGCGGAGAACTTAATGCGTTAGCGACGGCACGGGAGGAGTCGACACCTCCCACACCTAGTTCTCATCGTTTACGGCGTGGACTACCAGGGTATCTAATCCTGTTCGCTCCCCACGCTTTCGCGCCTTAGCGTCAGTAACGTCCCAGCAAGCTGCCTTCGCTATAGGTGTTCCTCCTGATATCTGCGCATTCCACCGCTACACCAGGAATTCCACTTGCCTCTTCCGTACTCTAGCCCGACAGTATCCACCGGCATCCAACAGTTGAGCCGTTGACTTTCACAGCGGACTTATCGGGCCGCCTACGCGCGCTTTACGCCCAATGATTCCGGACAACGCTTGCTCCCTACGTATTACCGCGGCTGCTGGCACGTAGTTAGCCGGAGCTTCTTCTGGAGGTACCGTCAGACGACACGGCTATTCACCGGCCGTCCTTCGTCCCTCCTGAAAGAGGTTTACAACCCGAAGGCCGTCTTCCCTCACGCGGTGTTGCTGCGTCACGCTTTCGCGCATTGCGCAAGATTCCCCACTGCTGCCTCCCGTAGGAGTCTGGGCCGTGTCTCAGTCCCAGTGTGGCTGATCGTCCTCTCAGACCAGCTACCCATCGCAGCCTTGGTGGGCCGTTACCCCACCAACTAGCTAATGGGCCGCGGGCCGCTCCCGATGCGGAGGCCGAAGCTTCCTTTGCACGTCTCTCTCATGAGAGGCGGACACATCCGGTATTAGCCCGAGTTTCCTCGGGTTGTCCCGGTCATCGGGGTACGTTACCCACGTGTTACTCACCCGTTCGCGGCTCTGCCCCAGGGCAAGCCCTGGTTCGTCGCTCCACTTGCATGTGTTAAGCACACCGCCAGCGTTCGTCCTGAGCCAGGATCAAACTCTCCGTAAAAAATGACTCGAGGGTTTCAATCCCCGGCGCGGGTCAACGCACTGGGGCTCCTCTGTCTTACTGAGAGTTGTCATGTCTGGCTTTGATCGCCGCTTACACGTGCGGACGATCGACATGACAGGTCATGTTCATATGCCCGATCTCGCCGCTGGCGACGGATCGGGTCGGACTCGATGCATCTAGGAGATCGGTGAGATCTCCAGATACATGCGCTGCTCAGTTTTCAAGGACCGCAGCGACCGGCGCGGGGGGACTCCCTCTGCCGGTCGGCTCGCTCGGAAGCGGCGCGGAACTATAGCGGCCCGGGGGCCGCGTGTCCAGGCTCGCGGCGCTGCCTGAGCGGCTTTCGGCCTCAACCGGCTTCCAGCTTGACGAAGCGGCGTTTGCCGAGCTGGATGACGCGGCCGGCCAGGTCGCCGGCCGGCACGTCGAGGCTGCCGCCGTCGAGCGGCGCGCCATCGATCCGGACCGCGCCCTGCTCGAGCATCCGCCGCGCCTCGCTGCCGCTGATGCCGAACGCCTCGCGCAGAAGGGCCGGCAGGTGGACGGGGTTCTCGTCGCCGAGCGGATGGCTCGGAACGTCGTCGGGGATCGCGCGGCGGACGTGCACCTGGTCGAATCGCGCCTCGGCCTCCTCCCCGCTCCCGGGGCCGGCGAAGCGATCGCAGAGCCGCCGTGCCAGCTCGCGCTTGGCCTCCATCGGCGGGCGCTCCGGGGAGAGCTCCTCGCCGAGGAGCAGGCGCCAGTACTCGGCGAGCGCCGAGTCGGGGATGCTCATCAGCTTCCCGAAGATCTCCGGCGCGGGCTCGGTGACGCCGATCTGGTTGCCGAGCGACTTGCTCATCTTCTTCGTCCCGTCGGTGCCCGGCAGGATCGGCACCGTGAGCACGAGCTGCGGCCGCCGGCCGAACGAGGTCTGGACGTCGCGGGCGAACAGGAGGTTGAACTTCTGGTCGGTGCCGCCGAGCTCGAGGTCGGCATCGACCGCGACCGAGTCGTAGCCCTGGAGGACCGGGTAGAGCAGCTCGAGCAGGGAGATCGCCTCCGCGGCCGCCATCCGCTTCGTGAAGTCGTCGCGCTCGAGCAGCCGGGCGACCGTGAACCGCCGCGCGAGCTGGAACAGCTCGCCGCTCGGCATGTCCAGCCACTCCGAGTTGAATCGCACCTCGGTCCGGTCGCGGTCGAGCACCTTGAAGGCCTGGTCCTGGAACGTGCGGGCGTTGGCATCGATCTCGGCGTCGCTGAGCTCGGGGCGCAGGCTCGAGCGACCGCTCGGATCGCCGACCCGCGCGGTGTAGTCGCCGATGATCAGCACGGCCGTGTGCCCGGCGGCCTGGAACTGGCGGAGCTTCTCGAGCACGACCACGTGCCCGAGGTGGATGTCGGGGGCCGTCGGGTCGATCCCGAGCTTCACCCGCAGCGGCCGGTCCTCGGCCAGGCGCTCCTCGAGCCCTCCGGCGGGAAGGACGTCGACGGCACCGAGAGTCAGTGGCCCCGCCTCCGGCGGGACGGCCGCGGAGGGGGTTTGAACGGCGGATTCCGGCATCGGGCCAATGCTAGACTCGGCGCCGCCCGAGGGGCGCCTGGACGCGCCCGCGGAACGCCACCCGTCCCTCAACCGCAGGCTGAGCGGATCCGGCGGACCACCTCCTGCTGGTCCATCCGGCACTTCCATCCACGGCGCGCAAACGCATGTCTGAGAGCGAAAAGGATCCGAACGGCAGCGGCGAGAAGGTCGCCAGCGAGTCCGCCGACGGCGGCGCGGCCACCAACGGCGCCGACGGCGACGGCGAGCTGAGCGAGGTCGAGCTCGCCAAGGAGCTCGCCCGCAAGCGCTCCCAGGAGCGCAAGGCGCGCCGCGCCGAGAAGCGGCAGCAGCGCCGCGAGCGCCTCCGCGCCGCCGGCGGGAACCTGCGCGACTGGCGCGGCTTCCGCGAGCGCCGCCGTCGCGACCGCGATCGCGGGCCGAAGCCGAAGCTGAAGAAGATCCGGATCGCGCTCGTCACCCTCGGGCTGGCGCTGCTCGCCCTCGTCTCCTGGGTCTTCGGCGTGATGATGGCCGTCGCGCAGGACCTGCCCGACCTCGAGGCCCGCGCCCAGTACGAGCAGGCCGCCAACTCGGTCGTCTACGCCAGCGACGGCAAGACCCAGCTGACCACCCTGACCGGCAACGAGAAGCGCATCCTGCTCGAGTCGGACGAGATCTCGCCGACCCTGAAGCAGGCCGTCGTCGCGATCGAGGACGAGCGGTTCTACGAGCACCGCGGCATCGACTACCTCGGCATCGCCCGCGCCCTCCAGCAGGACGTCCTCGCCGGCGGCGCGGTCCAGGGCGCCTCGACCATCACCCAGCAGTTCGTCAAGAACGCGCTCGAGGCGCAGGGCGACCGCACGGTGCTCCAGAAGCTCCGGGAGGCGGCGATCGCCTACCAGATCGAGCGCAAGTGGTCGAAGGACAAGATCCTCACCAACTACCTCAACAACATCTACTTCGGCCACGGCGCCTACGGCGTCGAGACCGCCGCCCGCACCTACTTCGGCTGGAACCACTCCGGGTGCGGCGACGAGGGCGAGCGCTGCGCCGCGGTTCTCGAGCCGCAGGAGGCGGCGATGCTCGCGGCCCTGATCTCCTCCCCCACCGCCTACGACCCGGCCACGAACCCCAACGATGCCAAGGCGCAGCGCAACGTCGTCCTCCAGAAGATGCACGAGCAGGGGACGCTGCAGGTGAGCGACGAGGAGTACCAGGCGATGCTCGACTCCGACATCCCCGAGGCCGATCAGATCGAGCCTCCGACCGAGGAGTCGAAGGCGCCCTACTTCACCGACTGGCTGCGCCAGCAGATCGTCGACAAGTACGGGCCGGGGCGCGCCTTCGGCGGCGGCCTGAAGATCACCTCGACGCTCGACCTCGACCTCCAGGAGGCCGCCGAGTCTGCGGTGTCGGGGCGGCTCAGCGGGCTCGGCCCCACCGCCTCGGTCGTCGTCATCGAGAACGGCACCGGCAACGTGCTCGCGATGGTCGGCGGCCAGGACTTCGACAAGGCCCCGTTCAACCTCGCGACCAACGGCCAGCGGCAGCCGGGCTCCTCGTTCAAGCCGTTCACGCTGGTCACGGCGCTGAAGGAGGGCCACTCGCCGAACGAGACGTTCGAGTCGGCGCCGCAGCAGATCCCGTTCGAGGCGCACGTCCGCCAGAACGGCAAGGAGAAGGTCATCGACGACGTCTTCCGCGTCAACAACTACGACGACAACTACCTGGGGACCGCCTCGATCCTCTCCGCGACGACCTACTCCGACAACTCCGTCTATGCCCAGCTCGGCATGGAGGTCGGGCTCAACGACATCGTCGACACCGCCCACGACCTCGGGATCACCTCCAAGGTCGACGACAACCCGGCGATGATCCTCGGCGGCCTCGAGCACGGGGTCACGCCGTTGGAGATGGCCTACGCCTACAACACGCTCGCCAACGGCGGCGAGCGGGTCAGCGGCACGATGGCGAGCAAGGGCAACGGAGACGGGCCGGTCGCGATCGAGAAGGTCGAGGCGGAGAACGACGACGGCGACATGGAGCCGATCGCCGACGACGAGGGCGCGAGCGGCGTCAACGAGAAGACCGGCAAGCAGGCCGTCGACGAGAGCGTCGCGAGCACCGCGACCGACATCCTCCACACCGTCGTCACCTCCGGCACCGGCGAGCGCGCGCAGGTCGGCGACGACTACATCTGGGGCAAGACCGGGACCACCGACAACAACGCCGACGCCTGGTTCGTCGGCGCCAACGAGAAGGTGACGGTCGCCGTTTGGGTCGGCTACCCCGACGGCGCGACGCCGATGGAGACCGAGTTCGCCGGCCTCCCGGTCGACGGCGGCACGATCCCGGCGCTGATCTTCAGCGACGTCGTCTCCGCCTACGACACGCTGGCCGCCGGCAAGGGCACCGAGGACGTCACAACCACCGACTCGACGACCTACGACCCCACCTACGACACCGGCGCGGTCGCGCCGACGACCACGACCCCGGTGACTCCCGCGCCGACCGAGCCGGTCCCGACCGAGCCGGTCCCGACCGAGCCGGTCCCGGAGACGCCGACGCCCGCCGAGCCGACCGAGCCCGTGGCGCCCGACACCGGCGGGACGGCCGAGGGCGGCGGCGCCGGCGGGCTCGGCTGACGCCCTCAGCCCGCGGGTCGCGACAGGAAGGGGCTGCCGGCGAGGCAGTAGCGCCAGGGTAGGTCGACCGCCTTGGTGATGCCGATCCTCGGCCCGGCGATGATCCCCGGCTCGAGGCCGGCGGGCCGCGCGGTCATCGCGAAGGGCGGCGCGAGCACGCTGCTGTGGGTCTGGTCGAGCTCGATGCCGAGCGCGGCGCAGATCTTTCCCGGCCCCGAGCAGAGGTCGTGGACGCTCATCCGCGGGCCGCGGCGCTCCCGCATCCGCTGGATGCCCTCGGTCGGCTCGATCGCCCGGACCAGCACGGCGGCGGCGACCCCGTCCTCGTCGGTGACGACGTTGAACATCCGGTGGATCCCGTAGCAGAGGTATACGTATGCCCGCGCCGGGGGGCCGAAGAGGACCGCCGAGCGGGCCGTCCGGCCGACGAAGGCGTGGCAGGCCGGGTCGTCGCGCTCGTATGCCTCGGTTTCGACGATGACCCCGCCGGCGCCCGCGTGGTGGAGGCCGCAGCCGATCAGGTCCTGCGCCACCTCGCGCGGCGGCCGGGCGAAGAAGCTCTCCGTGAGCGGGTCTCCCCGCCCCGCCCTCCTCTCGGCGCCGGCCGCGGCGGCCCCGCTCACGCGCGCAGGGAGCCGAGGCTCGCGCGCGCGAGCTCGAGCTGCCGCTCCACGGCGCCGGCGGAGGTGCCGCCGCGTGAGAGCTTCGAGTCGAGCCAGGAGCCCTCCGCGAGGACCTCGTAGTACTCGTCGTCGAGCAGCTCCGAGTGCCGGGCGAGCTCCCCGCGGTCGATGTCGGAGAGCGCTACGCCCTCGGCGAGGGCTTGGCGGACGAGGCCGCCGACGACGCCGTGCGCCTCGCGGAACGGCATTCCGCGGCGGACGAGCAGGTCGGCGATGTCGGTGGCCGCGGCCATCTCGTCGCCCGCCGCCGCCGCCATGCGCTCGCGGTCGAAGTGGATCCCGGGAAGCATCCCGGCGAGGGCGCGCAACTCGAGCTCGATGGTGTCGACCGCATCGAAGAGCGGCTCCTTGTCCTCCTGGAGGTCCTTCGAGTAGGCGAGCGGCAGGCCGTGGAGGACGCCGGTGAGGGTCGAGAGCGCGGCGCTCACCCGCGGCGCCTTGCCGCGCAGCAGCTCGGCGGCGTCGGGGTTCATCTTCTGCGGCATGATCGAGGAGCCCGAGGAGAACTCCTCCGGCGGCCTGCAGAAGCCGAACTCCGCGCTCGACCAGAGGACGATCTCGGCGCCGATCCGCGAGAGGTGCGAGGCGCAGGCGGAGGCCGCGTAGAGGTAGTCGAGGGCGAAGTCGCGGTTGGAGACGCCGTCGATCGAGTTCTCGGCGACCGACTCGAACCCGAGCTCCGCCGCGACCGCCTCGCGATCGAGGTCCCAGTTGAGGCCGGCCAGGGCGCCCGACCCGAGGGGCATCACAGATGCGGCGTCGCGCGCGGCGGCGAAGCGGTCCGCGTCCCGGCGCAGCATCCAGAACCAGGCGAGCAGGTGGTGGCCCAGCGAGACCGGCTGCGCCCGCTGCAGGTGGGTGTATCCGGGGAGGCGCCAGTCGCGGTGCGCGCCGGCGAGGCGGATCAGCTCGTCCATCGCGATACCGAGCAGCTCGACCGCCGCCTCGGCCCGGTCGCGGACGAAGAGCGCGAGGTCGGTCGCCACCTGGTCGTTGCGCGAGCGGCCCGTGTGGAGCTTGCCCCCGAGCGGGCCGGCGATCTCGGTCAGCCGCCGCTCGATCGCCATGTGGATGTCCTCGTCGGAGTCCTCGAAGGGGAAGGTGCCCGCCTCGAGCTCGGCCGCCACCTCGTCGAGGCCGGCGAGCATGCGCTCGAGCTCCTCCTCGCTCAGGACCCCGGCGCCGACGAGCGCCCGCGCGTGCGCCCGGGAGCCCTGGACGTCGTAGGGCGCCAGGCGCCGGTCGAAGGCGAGCGAGGCGTTGAGCTGCCAGAAGACGGCATCGGGGTCGGACTCGAAGCGCGGCATGGCGGCGCAGTCTACGAGCGGCGGGATAGGGTCCGCCCGATGCGGATCCTGATCACCGGCGCGACGGGGAAGATCGGCAACGCGGTGGCGCGACGGCTCGCCGACCGCGGCGACGACGTCGTCGCGCTCGTCCGCGACCCCGCCCGCGCGCGCGAGCTGCTGCCGGCGGCAGTCGACCTGGCCGAGGGCGACGTCACCGACCCCGAGAGCGTCCGTGCGGCGGCCGAGGGCGCCGAGGCGGCGGTCAACTCGATGGGGATCTTCGAGCAGTGGACAGGCGAGCCCGACGTCTTCGCGCGGGTCAACGCGGCCGGAGCCCGCAACGTCGTCGCGGCCGCCCGCGAGGCTGGGGCGCGACGCGTCGTCCACACCTCGACCTTCGACGTCTTCGACGCGCCGCGCGGCGGCACCGTGCGCGAGGATCGCGTCGCCGACTACGAGAAGTCGACCCCCTACGAGCGCTCCAAGCAGCTCGCCGAGCGCCTCGTCCTCGCTGAGGCCGAGCGCGGGATCGAGGTCATCCTCGTCAATCCGGCGGCCATCGTCGGGCCCGGGCCCTGGGCCGCCGCCGGCTGGGACGGCGTCCTGCGCGACCTGCTGCGCAAGCGCCTGCCCGTCCTCCCTCCCGGCGGGTTGACCATCACCTGGGTGGAGGACGCCGCCAACGCCCACGTCGCCGCCCTCGACCGCGGCCGGCCCGGTGAGCGCTACATCGTCGCCGACGGCTTCGCCACGGCCCGCGAGGTCGCCGGGGTCGCGGTCGCCGAGGCGGGCCGCGGCCGGGTTCCGCCGACCATGCCCGAGGGCCTCGCCCGCGCGCTCGCCCGGGCCGGCGAGGGCGTCTCCCGGGTCATCCGCAAGCCGCCGCTGCTGCCGAAGGGCCAGCTCGACTTCCTCCTCTGGGAGGCGCGGGCGGACTCGACGAAGGTCCGCGAGGAGCTGGGAGTCGAGCCGCTCGACTGGCGCGAGGCCGTGCGGCTGACCGTCCGGTGGATGCTCGACGAGGGACGGGTCTAGCGGAACCAGGGCGAGGTCGTGGCGGTGACGGTGGCGTGGAAAGCCCCAAATCGCTGCTCGATGGTTCCCAACGGCGGATAGTCCGCCGAAACGAACCATCCGCCCGCGGGCCCGCCGCGCGGAGACGCCCCCTCCCCCCGAACCCAGACGGTGCGCGCGGGGCTACCGCCCGAGGATCTCCCCGAGCTCCCGCACCACCCGCTCGCGGCTCTCCTCCGGCAGCGCCGGGTGGAAGGGCAGCGCCAGCGAGCGGCGCGAGAACGCCTCGGCGACCGGGAACTGGCCCTCGCGCCAGCCGCCGAGCTCCCGCAGGTGGCGGAAGAGGTGGATGCAGGGCAGGTAGGGGCGGGCGTCGATGCCGCGGCGGTCGAGCTCGGCGATCACGGCCTCGCGGTCGGCGTCCGCGGGGAGCTGGACCACGTAGACGAACCAGCTGCGCCGCTCGGCGCCGCGGTCGCCGAGTGGCAGGACGAGGTCGGCGGGGTCGCCCTCCCCCGGCTCGCGGGCGCCGAGCTCGCGCAGGCGCGAGGCGTAGTCGGCGGCGATCGCCTGGCGGGCCGCGAGCATGTCGTCGAGGCGCTCGAGCTGGGCGACGCCGAGCGCCGCCTGGACGTCGGTCAGCCGGTAGTTGAACCCGAGCCGCTCGTGGTCCATGAACTTCATGTTCGGCGCGCGCCCCTGGTTGCGCTCGCTGCGGGCGACGTCGGCGGCCTCGGCGCCGCCCGGCACGAGCATGCCCCCCTCCCCGGTCGTCATCTGCTTGTTGGCGTAGAAGGCGAACGCCGCCGGATGCCCGCGCGACCCGGCCTCCCGGCCGTCGGCGTAGCGGGCGCCGAGGGCCTGGGCGGCGTCTTCGAGGATCGCCAGCCCGCGCGCGCCGGCGATCCGCTCGATCTCCTCCATCGCCGAGGGGAAGCCGAAGATGTGGACGGGCAGGATCCCCGCCGTCGCCTCGCCCGCGGCCGCCTCGACCGCCGCCGGGTCGATCGTCAGCGTCGCCGGGTCGACGTCGCAGAAGACCGGGCGCGCGCCCTCGAAGAGCAGGCAGTTGGAGGAGGCGACGAAGGTGAGCGGCGTCGTCAGCACCTCGTCGCCGGGGCCCCAGCCGAGCTCGCGGACCGCCAGGTGCAGAGCCGTCGTGCCGCTGGAGACCGCGACGGCATCCTCGACCCCGATCCGCTTGGCGAAGGCGCGCTCGAAGCGCGGCAGCATCGGCCCCAGCGACAGCATCCCCGAGCGGAGCACTTCGAGAACGAGCTCCTCCTCGCGATCGCCGATGACGGGTCGCGCGAGCGGTATCCGATCCTGCTCGCTCACGCCGGAGAGGGAAGCTCCGAAGACCCGCCCCCGCGCTCCGGAGAAGCCGCTCGCCGCTCGCTGCTCGCCGCTTGCTTCTGGAACGCGTACTCCAGCGAGTCGACGAGCGCCTCCCAGCTCGCCTCGATGACGTTCGCCGACACCCCGATCGAGCCCCAAGAGTCGCGCCCGTCGGAGGAGTCGAGGAGTACTCGGGTGACGGAGGCGGTGCCGTGGTGCTCGTCGAGGATCCGCACCTTGAAGTTCGTCAGCTCGACGCCGGCGATCTCGGGGTGCTGCTCGGTGATCGCCTGCCGCAGCGCGCGGTCGAGCGCGTGGACGGGGCCGTCGCCCTCGGCGGTGCTGACGTAGCGGCGGCCGTTGACGAAGACCTTGATCGTCGCCTCGGTCTCGACGCGGCCGTCAGCGCGCTTGTCGGTGATCACCCGGAAGCTCTCGAGCGTGAACAGCGGCTCGTAGTCGCCGCCCGCCTCCCGGCGCAGCAGCAGCTCGAAGGACCCGTCGGCGGCCTCGTAGTGGTAGCCCTGGTGCTCGAGCTCCTTGATCCGCTCGATCGCCCGCCGGGCGCCGTCCTCGCCGAGGTCGATCCCGGCCCGCTCGGCGCGCGCCATCACCGAGCCCTTGCCGGCGAGCTCGGAGATCAGCACCTCGCGGGTATTGCCGACGGCCTCCGGCTCCATGTGCTCGAAGGTCCGCGCGTCGGCCTGGACGCCGGCGGCGTGCAGGCCGCCCTTGTGGGCGAAGGCGTTGCGGCCGACGTACGGCTGGTCGGGATCGGGCGAGAGGTTGCAGATCTCGTCGACGAGGTGCGCGGTATCGGTCAGGCGGCGGAGGCGCTCGGGCGCCACGCACGTGTGGCCGAGCTTGAGCTGGAGCGCCGGCAGGATCGAGATCAGGTTGGCGTTCCCGGTCCGCTCGCCGTAGCCGTTGACCGTGCCCTGGACGAGGTCGGCCCCGGCGCGAATCCCGGCGATCGAGTTGGCGACGGCGCATTCGGCGTCGTTGTGGGTGTGGATGCCGACGCTCGTGCCGGGTTCCAGCGCCCGTACGACCTCACCGGTCGCCTCGCCGATCTCATGGGGCAGGCTCGAGCCGTTGGTGTCGCAGAGGGTGACGTTGACGGCGCCGGCGTCGAGGGCGGCCCGGAGGCACTCGAGCGCGTAGCCGGGGTCGTCGCGCCAGCCGTCGAAGAAGTGCTCGGCGTCGTAGTAGACGTGCTTGCCCTGCGAGTCGCAGAAGGCGACGGAATCGCGGATCATCGCCAGGTTCTCCTCGCGGGAGACGCGCGTGACCTTCTCCAGGTGCAGGCCCCAGGTCTTGCCGACGAGCGTCACCGCCGGGGCGAAGCAGCCGACGATCGCGGCAAGGCCGGCATCGTCCTCGGGGGCGGTGTCGCGCCGCCGGGTCGTGCCGAACGCCGTCACGGTCGCCTGCTCGAGCTCCTCTTCGGCGAGCATCGCGAACAGCTCGACCTCCTTCGGGTTGGAGCTCGGGAAGCCGGCCTCGATGACGTGGACGCCCAGGGCGTCGAGCGCGTGGACGACGCGCACCTTCTCCGACGCGGACAGCGACATGCCCTGGCCCTGCATGCCGTCGCGTAGCGTCGTGTCGTAAAGCTTGACCTTGCTCAAGGGGTACTCCGATCACCGGGGTTGCCGGACGGCCACCGGGCCGTCCGCCGAGACTGCGGCGCGATGACGCGCCGATCCGCGAGCCGCTAGGCGGCTGCGGCGCCGGTAATTCGGCTGCCCGGCGCGACCGGCCGGGAGGGAGCGAGCGCGGTGGTTCGCATCAGGAGGCGACTTTACTCGGTTGCCCCACCGGGTCCAGCCATCCCGCGTACTCCGGGGCCCGGCCGTGCAGGGCGTCCTCGAACTTCGCCTGGATGACCTTGGTGATGTCGCCCGGGCAGGGAATCGCGTGGTCGTCGATCTCCCGCACCGGCACCAGCTCGGCCGCCGTCCCGGTGAAGAACACCTCCTCGGCCATGTAGAGCTCCGCCCGGCCGATGTCGCGCTCGACCACCGTGTAGCCGAGATCGCGGGCGATCTGGATCACCGAGCGGCGGTTGACGCCGTCGAGGATCGACGCGGTGTGCGGCGGCGTCGCGATCTGCCCCTCGCGGACGACGAAGATGTTCTCGCCCGAGCCCTCGCAGACCATCCCGCGCTGGTCGAGTAGGATCGCCTCGTCGTAGCCGGAGTTGTAGCTCTCGGTCTTGGCGAGGATCGAGTTCAGGTACTGGCCGGAGGCCTTCGAATGCGGGATCAGCCCGTCGGGTGAGATCCGCCGCCACGAGGAGACCTTCGCGCGCACGCCGGCCCGCTTGCCCTCCTCCCCGAGGTAGGCGCCCCATGGCCAGGTCGCGATCGTCACCTCGATCGGGGAGCCCTTGGCGAACAACCCCATCTCGCCGTAGCCGCGGAAGGCGATCGGGCGGATGTAGCAGGAGCTGAGCCCGTTGCGGACGATCAGCTCGTTCGTCGCCGCCCGCAGCTCGTCCTGGCTGTAGGGGATCGGGAGGTAGTAGAGCTCGGCCGACTTGTGGAGCCGGTCGAGGTGGTCGCGGTGCCTGAAGACGGCGGTTCCCTGCTCGGTGTCGTAGGCGCGGATGCCCTCGAAGACGCCGGTGCCGTAGTGCAGCGCGTGGCTGAGTACGTGGACCTGGGCGTCGTCCCATGCGACGAACTCGCCATTCATCCAGATCGTCTCAGCCTTCTCCACGTCCTCGACCTCGCTTCCAGTTCGAAAAGGGAGGCTGAGTATGCCGGATGCCGAGGTCGCCGGTGGCGGCTAAAGCGCGCTGAGCACGGCCTCGGTCATCTCCTCCGTGCCCACCGGCGCCCCGCCGTCGGAGCCGGAATGGAGGTCGGCCGTGCGGAGCCCGTCGGACAGCGCCTTCTCGACCGCGGATTCGACCCGCGCCGCCCCGTCGCCGTCGCCGAGCCCGTGACGGAGCATCATCGCCGCCGAGAGGAACGTCGCGAGGGGGTTCGCCGCTCCGGTGCCGGCGATATCGGGCGCGGAGCCGTGGACCGGCTCGAAGACTCCCGGTCCGCCGTCGCCGAGGCTGGCGGAGGGCAGCATCCCGAGCGAGCCGGTGAGCATCGCCGCCTCGTCGCTGAGGATGTCGCCGAACATGTTCTCGGTGACGACGACGTCGAAGCGGCTCGGCGCCGAGACGAGCTGCATCGCGGCGTTGTCGACGAGCATGTGGTCGAGCTCGACGTCGGGAAAGTCGCCGGCGAGGCCGCCGATCACCTCGCGCCAGAGCCGCGACGTCTCGAGCACGTTCGCCTTGTCGACCGAGGTCACGCGGGCGCCTCCGCCGTCCCCGGCGCGCCGGCGTGCAGCCTCGAAGGCGGTCCGCCCGATCCGCTCGACCTCCGCCCGCGAGTAGAGGCACTCGTCGCGCGCCGAGTCCGGCTTCCGCTCCTTGCGCCCGAAGTAGATGCCGCCGGTGAGCTCGCGGACCACGAGCAGGTCGGTGCCGGCGATCCGCTCGCGGCGCAGCGGGCTGGAATCGAGGAGCGCCTCGATCGGCTTGACCGGGCGCAGGTTCGCGTAGAGGCCGAGCCCCTTGCGCAGGCCGAGGAGCCCCTGCTCCGGACGAGGCGCATCGGGATCCGTCGTGTCCCACTTCGGTCCGCCGACGGCGCCGAGGAGCACGGCGTCCGCGGCGCGGCAGGCGTCGAGGACCTCGTCGGCCAGCGGCGTGCCGAGCTCGTCGATCGAGATGCCGCCGACCGGGTGCTCCTCGTAGGAGTAGTCGCCGATCTCGTCGAGGACGCGGCGGGTCGCGGCGACGATCTCGGGGCCGATCCCGTCGCCGGGAAGCAGGACGATCTTCGCGGTTTCGGGGGCGCCCATTGGGCGCGGACCGTATCGGTCGCGAGGTTCCGCCGGGGGCTTCGCAACGGCGAACTACTTTTCCGGCGAACGAATGGATAGCCTGCGCGACGCCCGTCACTCGTTCCGGGCATGTGCAAGCAGGAAGGAAGCGAATGCGTAACACCAAGTGGATCGTGCTTCTCGTCGGGCTGCTCGCCTGCGGCCTGATCGCCGCCGGCTGCGGCGACGACGACGGCGACGACACCTCGTCGACGCCGACGGAAGCGACGACCAGCTCGGACACCACGTCCGAGGACTCGACCAGCTCGGACACCACGTCCGAGGACACCTCCGGGGACAACACGCCGGATGACGTCTACAACGCCTGCATCGACGTGATCGAGGGCACCCCCGCCGAGGAGGCTGCCAAGCCTTCCTGCGAGCAGGCTCGCGATGCGTTCCAGGAGTGCCTCGACCAGGCCAATGCGGCCGGCGACGCTCAGGATCAGGCGCTGAAGATCTGCCAGGACGCGGCGGATCAGGCGATCGCCACGCTCGAGTCCGCGGGCTGATCGCGGCGAGCTGAGCCCGGCGGCGTTCTCGTCGGGCACTGAGAGGGGCGGTTCCGGCTCAGGCCGGGACCGCCCCTTTTCGCGCCGAGATGTTGAGGCGCACGTAGTCGAGCTCGGGGTCGGGGCCCAGCGCCTCGAGGACCTCCTCGAGGAACGGCGTGCGGAGCGGCTCGGGAAGCCGCTCGGCGTGGGCGCCGACGCAGACCGCCCGCACGAACTCCCGGGGCTCCGCCGGGCGCGTCGGGCGGCTCTCGGGACTGCACGAGACGTCCTCGAATCCCACCTCGGTCAACAGCGCCTCCGTTTTCCCCGGCGCGGCGAAGTGGGTCGGGGCGAATCCCTCGAGGCGCTCGCGGTAGGGCTCCCGGGCGGCGACCGGCTCCATCGCCGCGAAGAACCGGGCGACGTTCCCCTCTCCCCCGCACTGGGCCTCGAGCCGACCGCCCGGCCGCAGGGCGCGGTGCAGGACGGCGAAGAGGCGCCGGTGGTCCTTGAGCCAATGGAACACGGCGTTCGAGAAGACCGCGTCCGCCTCCTCGTCCAGGTCGAGTTCGAGCAGGTCCGAGTGGATCACCGACGCCCGTGAGGGGTCGAGGCGCTCACGGGCCTGCTCGACCATGGCCGCCGAGCCGTCGACCGCGATGACGCGCCCCCTCGGCAGCCGTTCGAGCAGCGCCTCCGTGACGCGGCCGCTGCCGCACCCGGCGTCGAGCACGGTCTCGTCGCCGCGCAGCCCGAGCCGCTCGATGACCGCCCGCGACCACTCCTCCTGGGGGCCGGAGACGCGGTCGTAGGTCCTCGCGTCCCAGTCCCGGGTGCCGGCCGCCACGGCCTCAGCCCAGCGCGGTCGTCGGAGCGCCCAGGGGTGGGTGCGCGCGCTCGTAGGCGTCGATCGCCTCGGCGCTCTGGAGCGTGACCGAGATCTCGTCGTGGCCGCCGAGCAGGCGGTGGCGGACGTCCTCCTCGATGTCGAACCTGACGACGCCGCCGGCGTAGTCGACCGTCTGCTCGTCGAGGTCGATCCGAGCGCGACCGGCCTCGGCGATGCCGCGGCAATGCTCGCGCGGGAGCACGACGGGCAGCAGGCCGTTCTTGGTCGAGTTGGCGTAGAAGATGTCCGAGAAGGACGGGGCGATCACCGCCTTGAATCCGAAGTCGGCGAGCGCCCAGACCGCGTGCTCCCGCGACGACCCCGAGCCGAAGTTCGGCCCCGAGACCAGGATCGGGTTCGGCTCGAGCTCGAT
Source organism: uncultured Solirubrobacterales bacterium (assembly GCA_963823565.1). GTDB lineage: Bacteria > Actinomycetota > Thermoleophilia > Solirubrobacterales > 70-9 > RHKX01. Next base: position 15,484 of record CAWGLR010000002.1, read on the forward strand.
CTCGCCGTCGCGGATCCAGTCGTAGAACAGGAACTCGCCGAAGCCGGTCCGCTCGATGCGCTTGAGGAACTGCTTGGGGATGATCTGATCGGTGTCGACGTCGGCGCGGTCGAGCACCGAGACGTCTCCCTCGACGACCTCGAAGGGCTGCATCGCTCCTACTCCTTCCAGCCGCGGATGTCGACGAAATGGCCCTCGATGGCGGCCGCGGCGGCCATCTCGGGACTGACGAGGTGCGTCCTGCCGCCCTTGCCCTGGCGGCCCTCGAAGTTCCGGTTCGAGGTCGAGGCGCAGCGCTCACCCTCGATCAGGATGTCCGGGTTCATGCCCAGGCACATCGAGCATCCCGAGGCGCGCCACTCGAAGCCGGCGTCGCGGAAGACCCGGTCGAGGCCCTCCACCTCGGCCTGCCTGCGCACCTGCTCGGAGCCGGGGACGACCATCGCGCGAACCGAGTCGGAGACCTTGCGGCCGTCGACCATCCTCGCCGCCGCCCTCAGGTCCTCGATCCGCGAGTTCGTGCAGGAGCCGATGAAGACCCGGTCGAGCGCGATGTCGGTGATCGGCGTGCCGGGCTCGAGCGCCATGTAGGCGAGAGCGCGCTTCGCCGTGTCGGCGTCGACCGGGCCCTCGGCGCCCGGCTCCGGGACGGCGGCAGCCACCTCGGTGACCATGCCCGGCGTCGTCCCCCACGTGACCATCGGCGACAGCGAGGAGGCGTCGACGTCGACGTCGACGTCGAAGGTCGCGCCCTCGTCGGTGTGGAGCTCGCGCCAGGACTCGACGGCCGCTTCGAAGTCCTCCGGTGCGCCGGGGCGCCCGCGGACGTACTCGAAGGTCGTCTCGTCGGGAGCGATCATGCCGGCGCGGCCGCCGCCCTCGATCGTCATGTTGCACATGGTCATCCGGCCCTCCATCGAGAGGGCGCGGACAGCCTCGCCGGCGTACTCGACGACGTGGCCGACCATGCCGCCGGTGCCGAGGCGGCCGATCGTCGCGAGGATCATGTCCTTGGCGGTGACGCCCTCGGGCAGCTTCCCCTCGTAGTTGATGCGCATCGTCTTCGGCCTCTTCTGGACCAGCGTCTGGGTCGCGAGGACGTGCTCGACCTCGGATGTGCCGATGCCGAACGCGAGCGCTCCGAAGGCCCCGTGGGTGGAGGTGTGGGAGTCGCCGCAGACGATCGTCATCCCCGGCTGGGTGGCGCCGAGCTCGGGGCCGATGACGTGGACGATGCCCGCGCAAGTCGGAGCCCAGCGAGTGCAGCGGCACGCCGAACTCCTCGCAGTTGCGCTCCAGCGCCTCCACCTGCTTGCGGGAGAGCTCGTCGCGGATCAGCCGGGCCGCCGGCGTGTCGTCGGTCGGCACGTTGTGGTCGGCGGTGGCGAGGGTGCGATCTGGGCGGCGGACCTTGCGGCCGGCGAGCCGCAGGCCGTCGAACGCCTGCGGCGAGGTGACCTCGTGGACCATGTGGAGGTCGATGTAGATCAGCCCGTCGGCGACCTCGTGTCGCTCCCAGATCTTGTCGAACAGCGTCTTCGGTGGCATCGGCGTGCTCCTGTCGTGGTCTGTCTCAGCTTCGGCGCAAGCCGGCGGCGATCACGGCGAGCAGCCGCGAGGGCACCTCGCCCGGATTGCGAAGGTGATGGGGAAGGTCGGCGTCGAAGGTGGCGCTGTCGCCGGGCTCGAGGCGATGGACCTCGCCCGTCGACGACGAGCTCGATCGCCCCCTCGAGCACGACGACCGTCTCGCGGCTGCCGGGCTCGTGGATCGGCGGGTCCCCCGCGCCCCCGGTCGACGCGCCGGGGTCGAGGCGGTGGATCGAGACGTCGGCGCGCTGACCGGGCAGCGGCGGCGTCAGCTCCTCGATCTCATGGCCGCCGCGCGAGCTGCGTCGGCCGGCGCCGCGGCGGACGACGACCACGTGGCGGGTCTCGTCGATCCGCAGCAGCTGCGAGAGGCTCAGCTCCAGCCCTTCGGCGATCCGCGCCGCGACGGCGAGCGTCGGGCTGCTCTCGCCGCGCTCGACCTGCGAGAGGGTCGCGGCGCCGACCGAGGAGCGCTCGGCCAGGTCGCGCAGCGACAGCCCCATTCCCTCGCGCAGCGCCCGGACCCGGGCGCCGACGGCGGCGGGATCGACGGCCTCGGAAGGTGCGGGAACGGCTGGTGTCTCGGTGGCTGCGGCCATCGGCGGCACCGTACGGTATCACGGTCGTGCGTTCGGTATACGAGAGGGCGTAGGGCGAAATCCGCCGGCCCGCCGCTTCAGGCGCTCCCAATGGTTGGAAACTGGCGTATATCGACAGTTTCTGACCATTGACACCGTGTCGCACGCCCTCGGGCGGGCCCCTCCCCTCACTGCCCAAACCACCGCGGACAGCGTCGGCTGCCGGGGCTTTTTCGCTGCCAGCTCGCTACCGCGAGCTGGTCGTCGGCCGGATCAGCATCTCGTTGACGCTGACGTGAGGCGGCTGGGTGACCGCGAAGTGGATCGCGCGGGCGATGTCCTCGGGCTCGAGGATCTTGTCGATCCGATCGATCAGCTTGTTCATCGCGTCGACGACCATCGGATGCTCGTTGTGGCCCTGGAGCTCGGTGTCGACCCAGCCCGGCTCGATCGCGGTGACGCGGACGCCGGCGCGGGCGCACTCCTGGCGCAGGGCCTCGGAGAACCCGACGACCCCCCACTTGGTCATGTTGTAGACGCCGCTGCCCATCGAGGCGATGCGGCCGGCGACCGAGGCGACGTTGACGATGTCGCCGCTGCCCTGGGAGCCCATGATCGGCAGCGCCGCGTGGGTGCAGTAGAGGAGGCCGAGCAGGTTGACCTCGATCATCTGCCGCCACTGGTCGGTCGGCGCGCCGGCGACCGGCCCGAGCAGCATCAGGCCGGCGTTGTTGACGAGGATGTCGAGGCCGCCGAGCTCGTCCCTGGTGCAGTCGATGAACGCGTTCGCCTGCTCCTCCACGGTGACGTCGGTCTCGACGGCGAGCGCGTGCCCGCCGTCGCTGCCGATCCGCTGAGCGAGGTCGTCGATGCGGTCCTTGCGGCGGGCCGCAAGGGCCACCGAGGCGCCCTCGGCGGCAAGCGCGAGCGCCGTCGCCTCCCCGATTCCCGAGGAGGCGCCGGTGATCGCCGCGACCTTTCCGTCCAGGAGACCCACGCTGGCCGCCGACCCTAACGCAACGGTCCTGCCCCGGACGCGTAGTCAGGACCCGGCCAAACCGGACGCGCAGCGGAGGATTTGGCCGGCATTATCTAAGGCCCGGGCGGGTACGGCGCCGCCGCGGCGTCGTCCACGATCGACTCCGCCTCGCGGATCGCCGCGCCCTCGAGCGCGTTGGACAGCGCCCGCACGTAGGCATGGGCGGAGGCCTCGATGATGTCCGTCGAGACGCCCTGGCCACTCGCCAGCCGGCCGTGGGCACGGAGCATCACGGTCACCTCGCCGAGCGCGTCATCGCCCTCGCCGACTGCGGCGACGGTGTACTGGTTGAGCTCGCACTCCGTCTCCACCGCGGCCTGGATGGCGCCGAACACCGCGTCGACCGGCCCGTCGCCGCCGGACTCCCCGGTCACCTCGACGCCGTCGGGCCGGGTGATGCCGACGCGGGCGAGCGGCTCGCGGCGGGTCCCCGCCTCGACCTCGAACCATGCGAGGTCGTAGGCCTGGGCGCTCTCGCGCATCTCGTCGGAGACGATCGCCTCGAGGTCCAGGGTGGTGACCTGCTTCTTCTTGTCAGCCAGCTCCTTGAACCGCTTGAACGCCTGGTTCAGCGAGTTGCCCTCGACCACGAACCCGAGTTGCTCCAGCGCATCCTTCAACGCGTGGCGGCCCGAGTGCTTGCCGAGCACGATCTGGTTGGACTCGAAGCCGACGTCCCGCGCGTCCATGATCTCGAACGTCGTCCGCTCCTTGAGCACGCCGTCCTGGTGGATGCCGGACTCGTGCGCGAACGCGTTGCGCCCGACGATCGCCTTGTTCGGCTGCACCGCGTAGCCGGTGAAGCGCGTGACCATGCGGCTCGTCCGGGCCAGTTCGGTCGTGTTGACGGTCGTGTCCAGCCCGTGGTCGGCGCGGCGCGTGCGCAGGAGCATCACGATCTCCTCCAGCGAGCAGTTGCCGGCGCGCTCGCCGATCCCGTTGATCGCGCACTCGACCTGCCGCGCGCCCGCCACGACGCCGGCGAACGAGTTGGCGACGGCCAGCCCGAGGTCGTCGTGGCAATGGACCGACAGGCGGACCCCGCGCAGCTCGGGGATCAGCTCATAGAGCCGCGACAGATACGCCGTGTACTCGTCCGGCGTCGTGTAGCCGACCGTGTCGGGGATGTTCACCACGGTCGCCCCCTCGGCGATCGCGAGCGCGCAGACCTCGGCAGTGAACTCGATGTCGGCGCGCGTGGCGTCCATCGGCGAGAACTCGACGTCCTCGCACAGTGACTTCGCGTGGGCGACCGCCGCCTTGGCCTGGCCCTTGACGTCCTCGCGGTCGGTCCGGAGCTGATGCTCGATGTGGATGTCCGACGTCGAGATGAACGTGTGGATCCGCGGACGCTCCGCGTCCTTGATCGCTCCCCACGCGGCATCGATGTCGCCCTTCTGGGTGCGGGCGAGGCCACAGATCACCGGGCCGGAGACCGTGTGGGCGATCGCCTCGACCGCCGCGAAGTCGCCCGGCGAGGTGATCGGGAAGCCGGCCTCGATCACGTCGACGCCGAGCCTCGCGAGCTGGCTCGCGATCTCGACCTTCTCCTGCGTGTTCAGCGAGATGCCCGGGGACTGCTCGCCGTCGCGCAGCGTCGTGTCGAAGATCTCGACGCGGTTGGCGTCTTCGGTTCCTACGGATGTCTCAGCGCTCATGGCTGATCGGCTCCTTCTCCAAGTCGTTCGATGTTCCCTTTTCTCTCGCGGCTATCGCGCCGCCCAGCGCTATTCCCCCCGAAGGGGGAGGAGAAGGAGAAGCGCGAGGCTGGAAGGCCGGCGGGTCATCGAGCCGAGGACGATAGCGAAATGGATCACGCCGGCCAAATCTTCCGCTTCGCGTCCGGTTTGGCCGGGACCCGCCAGACGACGAAGGCAGGACCGGTGCACTTCTCTAAGACGGCTTTGCCGGATCCTGGGCGCTGTTGTCGCCGTGAGCCGTCTCGCCGTTCCCCTTCTTCCGCTCACGCCTCGGCTCGCCGAAGCGGTCGATCGCCCGCTGCCTGCGCGCGTCCTTGTAGAACAGCCGCGACCAGGGGGAGCCCGGCTTGCCGAGGCGGAAGGCGCCGACGATCGCGACCGGCCAGATGAAGAGGCCGATTGCCCCGACGCCGAACTTCTCCTTGACGAAGTTGACGGCGGCGAGCGACAGCCCGATCAGCCCGAACGTGCCGACGGCCGCGTGGACGCCGGCGGCGACGTCGTCGGCGGCGTCGACCCAGACGGAGAGGCCGAGGATGCCGAAGCCGGCGAGGATCGCGGCGACGATGACGGCGTCGATCGACTTGCGGCCCTGCTCGGACCAGTAGACGTCCTCGAGGTCCAGCCAGAGGGCGAACTCGTCGAGGGTCAGCCCGGTGCCGATGCCGAACAGGACGGCGAGGATCTCGGGGCCGGGGCTGCCGGGGTCGATCGCGATCGAGATCCACCCGGTGATCAGGATCGTGATGATCCCCCAGACGAGATGGTGGATGTGGGTGCCGCCGACCTCGACGTTCCCCGGCCACCAGCTCACCTGGGCGCGGATCATGTGGGCGCTGGTGCGGATGAAGCCGAACCCGCCGAGGAAGGCGCAGAGGAAGAGGAAGGCGGGCAGCTTCCCGGCGTCGACGATGTAGGTGTCGAACTCGCTGCCGAGGCTGGCGACGGTCACGGCGTCAGGACGACCTTGCCGATGTTGCGCCGCTGGTGGATGAACTCATGCGCGTCGCCGGCGCGGTCGAACGGGAACGACTCGGCCACCACGGGGACGAGCGTTCCGTCGCCGATGTCGGACGCGAGCGGGTCGATCACCCGGCTCAGGTCGCCCTCGCGGTCCCACCAGCCGAGCATGTTGAGCCCGAAGACTCCCTTGTTCTCGTTCATGATCGCCATGCTCTTCCACCAGGGCATCGTCGCCGTCGTCATCGAGGCGAGGCCCTTCAGCATGTTCGGGATGTTGCGCTTGTCGCCGGACTGCGCCTCGCTCAAACCGAAGCAGATGAGCCGGCCGCCGGAGCGCAGCAGCCGGTAGTCCTTGCGGAAGCTCGATGGCCCGATCGCGTCGAAGGCGACGTCGATCCCGGTTCCGCCGGTGATCCGCTTGACCTCCTCCTCGAAGTCGTCGTTGCGGTAGTCGATCGCGTGGTCGACGCCCTGCGCCCTGATCGCGTCGTGCTTGGACGCCGAGGCGGTGCCGAAGACCTCGGCTCCGAGCTGCTTCGCGATCTGGGTCGCGGCGATGCCGACCCCGCCGGCGGCGGCGTGGATCAGCACCCGCTCGCCGGCGCTGATGCCGCCCATGATCACCAGCCCGGCATACGCGGTGCCGTAGTTGACCGGGAAGGCGGCCCCCTGCTCGAAGCTGAGCGACTCCGGCAGCGCGATCACGTTGTCCGCCGACGTGCTGACGAGCTCGGCGTAACCGCCGAAGCGCGTTCCTCCCATCACGCGGTCGCCGACCGCGAACGATTCGACCCCCTCCCCGACGCTCTCGATCTCGCCGGCGACCTCGTAGCCGACCACCGACGGCAGCTTCGGCGCATCGGGGTACATCCCCGAGCGGGCCATCAGGTCGGCGAAGTTGATCCCCGATGCCTTGACGGCCACCCGCACCTCGCCCGGGCCGACCGGCGGGTCGGGCCGCTCCTGGACCTCGAGCACCTCGGGCCCGCCGTGGCGGGGGATGACGACCGCGCGCATCGCGCGCAGCGTATCGGCGGACGGGTGAGGCGAGGCCGAGAGGTGCCGGATCAAGGAAGAGCCAGGCGATGTGGCCGGAGGGCCATGAGCCGGGCGATGACGCCGAGCCGGCGGCTCTCGGTCCGCCTCAGAGATCCACGGCGCGACCGGCGAAGAAGTCCTCGCGGGCGGCGATGTCCGCGACGACCTCGGCCGGGACCGGCGCGTCGGTCGTCAGCGCCATCACCGCCTCGGCGCCGGAGTCCTGGGCGCCGACGGCGGCCGAGATGATGTTGGCGCCGTGCTCGCCGAAGGCGTTGCCGACGAGGCCGATCATCCCGGGCTGGTCGCGGTAGCGGAAGATCGCCAGGTGGTCGGCGAAGGGGAGGTAGAAGCCCTGGCCCCAGACCCGCACGAGGTAGGGGTCGTTGCGGGGGCCGACGCCGGTGCCGGCGACCTCGACCGACGCGTCGCCGAAGTCGATCCGAACGGTGACGAGCTCGGTGAAGTCCTCGCTGACGCCCTCGCTGGACTCGACGAGGTCGATCCCCCGGCCGTCGGCCATGCTCGTGGCGTTGACGAGGTTGACCTGCTCCTCGGTGTGCCCCTTGAGGATCCCGACGAGCGCCGAGATCCCGAGCAGGCGCGTGTCGTGCTCGGCGAGCTTGCCGCGCACCTCGACCTCGACGCGGTCGATGCTGCCGTTGCCGAGCCCGGCGGCGAGCCCGCCGAGCTTTTCGCAGAGCGGGATGAACGGGGCCAGCGCCTCCATCGTCTCCGGGCGGACGGCGGGGATGTTGACCGCGTTCGTCACCACGCCGCCGGTGAGCGCCGCCGCGACCTGCTCGGCGGTGACGATGCCGGCGCGATCCTGCGCCTCCGCCGTCGAGGCGCCGAGATGCGGGGTGACGACGACGTCGTCGCGCCCGAACAGCGGGTGCTCGGTCATCGGCTCGGCAGGAAAGACGTCGAGGGCGGCACCGGCGACCTTGCCGGAGTCGAGGGCCCGCTCGAGCGCGTCGAGGTCGATCAGCTCGCCGCGCGCGCAGTTGACGATCCTCACTCCGTCCTTCATCGCGGCGAAGGCGTCGTCGTCGAGCCAGTTGACCGTGTCCGGCGTCTTCGGCAGGTGGATGGTGATCAGGTCGGCGCGGGCGTAGAGCTCCTCGCTGGAGTCGACCCCTTCGACGCCGAGCTCCCGGAAGCGGTCGGCGGAGACGAACTTGTCGAAGGCGAGGACCTCCATGTCGAAGGAGAGCGCGCGGCGGGCGACGAGCTGGCCGATCCGGCCGAAGCCGATGACGCCGAGCGTCTTCTTGTAGAGCTCGTTGCCGCCGAACCGCGAGCGTGCCCACTCTCCCGCCACCAGCGTCGCGTGCGCCTGCGGGACGTTGCGGAACAGGGCCAGGGCCAGGGCAAGCGTGTGCTCGGCGGCGGCGACCGAGTTCGACTCGGGGGCGTTGGCGACGACGATCCCGCGCTTGGTCGCGGCGGGGATGTCGACGTTGTCGACGCCGGTGCCGGCGCGGCCGATCGCGCGCAGGCGCCCCGCCTTGCCGATCAGCTCCGGCGTCATCTTCGTCGCCGAGCGGATGATGATCGCCTCGAACTCGCCGATCCGGGCCTCGAGCTCGCCGTCGGCCCAGTCGGTACCGACCTCGACGTCGAAGCGCTCCCGCAGGAGGTCGACGCCGGCATCGGCGATCTTCTCCTTGACGAGGACCTTGGGTCGGTCCGCCATCAGGCTCGGGCCCGCCCGTCGTTCTCGATCAACCAGTCGATCGACGCGGTGAGCGCCTCGAGGTCGGAGGTCTCGACGGCGGGGAACATCCCGATCCGTAGCTGGTTGCGCCCGAGCTTCCGGTACGGCTCGGTGTCGACGATCCCGTTCGCCCGCAGCGCCGCCGCGATGGCCGCGGCGTCGATCCTCTCGTCGAGGTCGATCGTCGCGACCACGGAGGATCGCTTCGCCGGATCGGCGACGAAGGGGGTCGCGTGCTCGGAGGCCTCGGCCCAGCCGTAGACGTGGTCCGCGTTGGCACGCGAGCGCCCGACGCACCAGTCGAGGCCGCCGTTGCCGAGCATCCACTCGAGCTGGTCGGCGAGCAGGATCAGGGTGGCGAGCGCGGGCGTGTTGTAGGTCTGGTCCTTGCGGGAGTTCTCGAGCGCGGTGGTCAGCGAGAGGAACTGCGGCTGCCAGCGCCCGGCGACCCCGTCGAGCTCGGCGATCCGCTCGATCGCCGCGGGGCTCGTCAGCGCGAGCCAGAGCCCGCCCTCGGAGCCGAAGCCCTTCTGAGGGGCGAAGTAGTAGGCGTCGGCGCCGGAGACGTCCACCGGCAGGCCGCCGGCGCCCGAGGTGGCGTCGATCAGCACGAGCGCGTCGCCCGCGCCCTCGGGGCGCTGGACCGGAACCGCGACGCCCGTCGAGGTCTCGTTGTGCGCCCAGGCGACGACGTCGGCGGCCGGGTCGGCTCGCGGCTCGGGAGCGTCGCCGGGCTCGGCCTCGACCACGATCGGGTCGGCGAGGAAGGGCGCGCCGCCCGTCACCTTCGCGAACTTGGAGGAGAACTCGCCGTAGGTCAGGTGGAGGGACCGCTCGCGGATCAGGCACGCGGCCGCGGCGTCCCAGAAGGCCGTGGTGCCGCCGTTGCCGAGCAGAACCTCGTATCCCTCGGGAGCCTGGAAGAGGTCGACGATGCCGCTCCGCACCCGGGCGACGAGATCGCGGACCGGGGCCTGGCGGTGGGAGGTCCCAATGATCGATGCCGCCTCGGCGAGGCGCGCCAGCGCCTCCGGGCGGACCTTGGACGGCCCACAGCCGAATCGGCCGTCGGCCGGCCTGAGGTCGTGGGGGATCCTGATCTGGGTGCCTGCGGTGCTGGCCATGGGCGGCGACAGGTTACGGACTGGCCGGACGCCACACTCGCTCGCGGCTCCGGCTGGCCGCCGGTCGGGGGAGCCTCGGCCCATGCGTCCGCCGGATCTGGTTGATTTCACCTCGTCAAATACAAGAAGGAGCACGCATGCATCCCGTCGCTTTCGACGTGGACTACCAGGTCGAACGAAACAGACTGACGACGTTCTTCCGGCTCATCGTCGCGATCCCGTGGGTGATCTGGATGTACCTGTACGGCCTCGCCGCGCTGGTCGCGACGGTGATCGCTTGGTTCGCGGTGTTGTTCACCAAGAGCTATCCAGACTCCCTGTACCGCTTCATCGCCGGCTACATCAAGATCGCGGCCCAGGTCGGCGGGTTCATCATGCTCGCCACCGACGAGTTCCCGCCGTTCACCCCGCAGGACGACGACAACTACCCGGTGAAGGTCCAGATCGCGCCGCCCCAGGTCGACTACCGGCGCGCCCAGACCTTCTTCAAGTACGTGCTGGTCTTCCCCCAGCAGGTGCTGCTGTACGGGATCGGCGGCGTGATCGGGGGTGCCGCCTTCGTGACCTGGTGGCGCATCCTGTTCACCGGCAAGCAGTCGGCGACGATGCACGACGGCATCAGGCTCGGCTTGGCGTACGCGACCCGCTCGCACGCGTTCACGCTGCTGCTGACCGAGGTGCACCCGCGCCTGCTCGACCTGCCGCCGCAGCAGTACCCGGCCGACGCGCCGTCGTTGCCCGGACCGGAGCAGATGCCGCAGGGCCAGATCGCCCAGGGCGCTCCGCCCGCCGCTCCGGCGGCCTGAGTCCAACCGCGGTCACCGGCGACGGCCCTGCCGTCGCCGGTGACGCGGCCCGCGGAGACGATGGGACGCGATCTCGGTTGAGCTCGGCGGTATCGTCTCGCGTACAGCGACTCGGAGGAGATGATTCATGTACCCGATTGCATTCTCGGCGGCCTACGAGGGTGAGGATCGGAACCGCCTCACCACGTTCTTCCGCCTGATCGTCGCCATCCCGTGGTTCTTCGTGCTGGCGATCTACGGGATCGGGGCCTTCTTCGCGGTCGTCATCGCGTGGTTCGCTCTCGTCTTCACGGGTCGCTATCCGCGGGGCCTCTACGACTTCAACGCCGGGGTCCTGCGAATGAGCGCGCGGGTGAGCGGCTTCTACTCACTGCTCACCGACCGGTACCCGTCCTTCGGGCTCGGAGAGGACCCCGAATACCCGATCCGGACGCTGGTCGGGCCCCCGAAAGAGGAGTACAGCCGAGCGAAGGCGCTCTTCCGGATCTTCCTCCTGATCCCCGTCCAGATCCTCGCGTGGGTGATGGGCGTGATCATCGAGGTCGTCGGCTTCATAACCTGGCTCGTGATCCTCTTCACCGGCTCCCTCCCGGTCGGCCTGTACCGGCCGCTCCGCATCGCCACCGCTTACACGGTCAAGGCGGGCGCCTACGGGATGTTGCTGACCGAAGACTTTCCGCCCTTCTGGCAGGACGAGGAGGAGGAGGCTCCGCGGTTCGAGCGCGAGGGCCCCGGCATCCCCGCCGAGCCGACGACCGGCCTCGGGCTGTAGTGCCGGTGGCGGACGGCTCCGAGATCGTCACCGGCGACGGTTACGCCGTCGCCGGTGAGCTCGGCGCCCTCGGCGAGGGGCCGGGGTTCCGGCCGATCCGGCGCGGGCTCGGCGTCACGGCCTTCGGCGTCAACGCGATCGTCCTCCCGGAGGGCTACGACACCGGTGCCCACGCCCACGAGGAGCAGGAGGAGCTCTACTTCGTCCACGCCGGCGAGATCGAGATCGCGTTCGGGGACGGCAGCGTCCACCGCCTGGGACCGGGCGGGCTGGCCCGGGTCGATCCCGCGACGCCGCGTCAGATCCGCAACGTCGGCAGCGGCGAGGCCGTCTACCTGTGCGCCGGCGGCAAGGACGGATACTTCGGCCGCGACGGCATCAAGATGGACCCGATCCGCGACTGACCTGCGGCGGCGCTCGCCCCTCAGCCGAGGTCGTAGCTCTCCTTCGAGATGGTGAAGCTGCGCCCGCTCTCGGCGTCGATGCAGGTCATGCCGGTCTCGAGGCTCTCGCAGCGCAGGAACCCGGCGCCGATCGACTGCCCGTATGCGAGCGGCTTGCCCGCGCCGAGCGTCGTGTCGCCCGCGCAGACGAACTGCGGAGCGCCGCCGGCCGGCAGCTCGATGCCCTGCCCGTAGTCGAGGTCGCAGTCCGCCGGCGCCTGCGGCGGGTCCCAGTCGCGGTCGGAGATGTCGCAGCGGACCGAGCTGCGATCGATGTAGCAGCCGATGTTGCCGGTCGGCGAGCTGAACCCGGTCAGCTTCTTGACCATGATGTCGGCCGGCGCGACGGTCCCGTCCTCGGCGGTCGAGCTGGTCGTCGAGGTGGACTCGCTCGTGCCGGTGGTCGTCGATTTCGTCGATGCCGAGACGGTCTCGGTCACCGTGGTCTCCTCGTCGCCTCCGCAGCCGGCGAGCGCCAGCGCGCCCGCGGCAAGGACGACCGATGTGATCCGCAGGCGCATCGGCTCAGTCGTCGATCCAGGCCATGTTCGAGCGGAGCTCGCCCCCGACCTCTTCGATCTGCTTGCCCCTGGCCTCCGCCCGCATCCGGTCGAAGTTCTCGCCACCGGCGCGGTTCTCGGCGATCCACTCCTTGGCGAAGTCGCCCGACTGGATGTCGGAGAGGATCTTCCGCATCGCCTCGCGCGTGTCGTCGGTGATCACCTTCGGCCCGCGCGTCATGTCGCCGTACTCGGCGGTGTTCGAGATCGAGTGGCGCATCCCCTGGATGCCCTTCTCGTACATCAGGTCGACGATCAGCTTGAGCTCGTGCAGGCACTCGAAGTAGGCCAGGCGGGGGTCGTAGCCCGCCTCGACGAGTGTCTCGAACCCCGCCTGGACGAGCTCCGTCGTGCCGCCGCAGAGGACGGCCTGCTCGCCGAAGAGGTCGGTCTCGCACTCGTCCTTGAAGGTCGTCTCGATCACGCCGGCGCGGGTGCCGCCGATGCCCTTCGCGTAGGCGAGCACGAGGTTGCGGGCGGTGCCGGTCTCGTCGGCGTGGACGGCCATCAGGCAGGGCACCCCGCGCCCCTCCTGGTACTGGCGGCGGACGAGGTGGCCGGGCCCCTTCGGCGCCACCATTCCGACGTCGACGCCCGGCGGCGGCTCGATCTGGTCGAAGTTGACCGCGAACCCGTGGGCGAACATGAGCAGGTTCCCCTCGGCGATCCCGTCCCGGATCTCCGACTCCCACAGCTCGGCCTGCTTCTCGTCCGGCAGCAGGATCATCACGACGTCGCCCCGGCTCGCCGCATCGGCGACGTCGAGGACCTCGAGGCCCTCGGCCTCCGCTTCGGCGCGCGAGGAGGAGTCGGGACGCAGGCCGACGACGACGTCGACCCCGGAGTCCTTCAGGTTGAGCGCGTGGGCGTGGCCCTGGGAGCCGTAGCCGAGGATCGCGACCGTCTTGCCCTCCAGGGGCTCGAGGCTCGCGTCGTCCTCGTACAGCATCGTGCTCAGGTCGTCGGTCATCTGGGTCCTTCCTCGTCGGTTCGTGGGGCGACGCGCCAGCCTACAGAGGGCTTTCGGTGCCCGTTCTCGGCGAGGGCTCCTCGCGGCGGGTCCTGTCACCGGGGGTTTCCACCCCCACCTGCGCCACCGGCATCTTCACCGGTGTTTGTGAGCGAGAAGCGAGGACCGGAAGGCGCCGGCGGTGCGAAAGGGCGGGTAGATCGCCAAGAAGCACCATCGGGCCTTGGCCGGCGGCCGTCCGGCGGGCACCCACCCCCTCCGCAGCCACCACCCAGCGGCTACCCCAGCAACCGCCGCTGGAGCTTCCCGCTCCCGGTCCGCGGCAGCTCGGCACGCAGCTCGATCCGCTTCGGGACCTCGTGCCCCGCCAGGCGCTCGCGGGCGAAGCCACGCAATTCGTCCGGGTCGAGCTCTCCCACCGCGACCACGTAGGCCACCACCGCCTGGCCCCACTCGCGGTCTTCCTCGCCGGCGACGCCGACGTCGGCGACGCCCGGGTGCTCGCGGAGGACGTTCTCGACCCGCTCGGGACGGACGTTCTCGCCGCCGGTGACGATCAGGTCGGAGCGGCGGCCCTCGACCCAGAGGTAGCCGTCATCGTCAAGGCGTCCGAGGTCGCCGGTGTGGAGCCAGCCGTCGGAGGCACGGCTGGCGGGCGCGACGTTGGGCCCGCGGACCTGGATCTCGTCCCCGTCGATCCGCACCTCGACGCCGAGCAGCGGCCGGCCGGCGGAGCCGGCGCGCTCGCGGGCGTCGCGCGGGGAGAGCGTGCAGACCTGCGAGCACGCCTCGGTGAGGCCGTAGGTCTGGACGACTGTGGCCCCCCGGCCGAGCGCCTCCTCGAGGACGTCGGGCGGGACCGGGCCGCCGCCGAGCAGGATCAGCCGCGGCGAGTCGACAGCCGCGCCGGCGTCGAGCAGCCGCACGAGCTGGGTCGAGACCAGCGAGATCACGCCCGCCTCCCCGCGCTCGAGGGCCGAGGCCGCCCGGTCGGTCTCGAAGCCGTCGTGGATCACGGCCGCGGTCCCGTAGATCACCGAGCGCAGGAGGATCGTCAGCCCGCCGACGTGGTTGAGGGGCAGGCAGCAGAGCCAGCGGTCGTCGCGCTCGACGCCGAGGTTCAGCCCCGACGCGAGGGCGCTCCAGAGGTGATTGGCGGCGGTCAGCTCCACCGGCTTCGGCTCGCCCGACGTGCCGCTCGACAGCACCCGGCTGATCGGCAGCCGCGGCGAGCGGTGGATGGTCGGCCAGGGCCGCCGCTCCGCAGCCGCCCGCTCGAGGGCCTCCGCGCCGATGATCGCGGCGCCGTCCGCGACCGGGGCCGCCCCCGGGCCGCCGCGCGGAAGCGACTGGACGACGGCGCCGGCGAGGATGCCGCCGTGCAGGGCGACCGCGTGCCCGATCCCCGCGGGAAGGTCGATCGCGACGTCGTCCCCCGGCCCCACGCCGAGCCGCTCCAGCTCGGCGGCGACGGCGCCGGCCTCGACCCGCAGCTCCCCGTAGGTCAGCTCGCGCTCGCCGTCGACGAGCGCGAGGGCGCCCGCCCTGACGTGGGCGCAGTGATCGAGCCAATCGGTGGGAGTGTCGAGCATGCCTGCGGTTTGACGGCCGGGCGATTCGTGGCCGCGGGATATCGTTGCAACATGCCCGAGCGACACAAGGACGCCCCGCCCGAGTCGACCCTCTACGCCCCGATCGAATGGGAGAGCGCGGGCGATTACGAGGACATCCTCTACGAGAAGGGCGACGGGATCGCGAAGATCACGATCAACCGCCCCGAGCGCCGCAACGCCTTCCGGCCGCCGACCCTCGCCGAGCTCCGCGACGCCTTCACCAAGGCCCGCGACGACCTCGACGTCGGCTCGATCATCTTCACCGGGGCCGGCGACGAGGCGTTCTGCTCCGGCGGCGACCAGAAGATCCGGGGCGACGACGGCTACATCGGCTCCGACGAGGTGGCGCAGAAGGGGGTCGGCCGGCTCGACGTCGGCGACCTCCACGTCCAGATGCGCCGCACGCCGAAGCCGATCGTCGCCGCCGTCGCCGGCTACGCGGTCGGGGGCGGGCACATCCTCCACCTCGTCTGCGACCTGACGATCGCCGCCGAGAACGCCAAGTTCGGCCAGACCGGCCCTCGCGTCGGGAGCTTCGACGGCGGCTTCGGCTCCAGCCTGCTGGCGCGCCAGATCGGGCAGAAGCGAGCCAAGGAGATCTGGTTTCTCCTGCGCCTCTACGACGCCCAGGAGGCGCTCGAGATGGGGCTCGTCAACGCAGTCGTGCCGACCGCGGACCTCGAGCGCGAGGCGGTCGCCTGGTGCCGCGAGATGTCGCACCTCTCGCCGCTCGCGCTCCGCCTGCTGAAGGCGAGCTTCAACGCCGACGAGGACGGGATCACCGGGATCCAGCAGCTCTCCCACGACGCGACGCTGCTCTTCTACATGAGCGAGGAGGGCCAGGAGGGCCGCAACGCATTCCAGGAGCGGCGGGCCCCGGACTTCTCGAAGTTCCCGCGCCGGCCCTGAGGCTCAATCGATGGGCCCCCTGCGAATCTGGCTGATGGCCGCGCGGCCGCGGACGCTGCCCGCCGCGATCGCGCCGGTCCTCGTCGGCAGCGCGGCCGCTTGGGCGTACCTCGACGGCGACGGCTTCCGCTGGGGCAACTTCGTCGCCGCGCTCGTCGGCGCGATCTTCATCCAGATCGGCACCAACCTCGCCAACGACTACAGCGACGCCAAGCGCGGTGCCGACACAGTCGACCGCCTCGGCCCGGTGCGGGTGACCGCAAGCGGCCTCGCCGCCCCGCGGCGGGTGCTCCACGCGACCTGGGCGGCCTTCGCGATCGCCGCCGCGGCGGGCGCCTATCTCGCGGCCGAGGTCGGGCCGGAGATCATCGCGATCGGAGTCGTCTCGATCGTCGCCGGAGTCCTCTACACGGGCGGTCCCCGCCCCTACGGCTACGAGGGGCTCGGCGAGGTCTTCGTCTTCGTCTTCTTCGGACTCGTCGCCGTCAACGGCTCCTACTACGTGCAGCTCGAGGACCTCGGCTGGCTCCCCGTGCTCCTCTCGATCCCCGTGGGACTGCTGTCGGCGGCGATCCTCGTCGTCAACAACGTCCGCGACATCGACACCGACCGGCGGGCGGGGAAGCGGACGCTCGCGGTGCGGCTCGGCCGCGAGCGCACCCGCGACCTCTTCGCGGCGACGCTCGCGCTGGCCTTCCTGCTCCTCCCCGTCGCGCTGCTGCTCGGGGACGGCCCCGCGTTCGGCCTGCTCGGCCTGCTCGCGGCGCCGCTCGCGGTGCCGCCGCTGCGCGCCGTCCGCGAGCGGACCGACGGTCCGGCCCTGAACGGCGCCCTCGCCGGGACCGGGCAGCTGCTGGCCGTCTTCGCCCTGTTCACGTCGATCGGACTGGTGATCGGGTGAGGATCCGCTCGGTCGAGACGTTCTCGGTCGGGCTCCCGTTCAAGGAGCGCTACATCACCTCCTCGGGCTCGCTCGAGCGCCGCGAGATGGCGATCCTGCGGCTGCGATCCGACGAGGGCACCGCCGGCCACGGCGACGCGGTGCCGCTGGCCCTCCGCGGCGGCCCGTCGCTGATCGACGTCGTCGCCGACCTCGCGGGCCCCTGCCGCCAGGTGCTGCTCGACGCCGAGCTCGACGACCCCGCCGGCATCGAGCGGCTGCTCGGCCGATGCGCGGCCGCGGCCGCCGGCCCGCAGGCCCTCGCGGCGGTCGACGCGGCCCTGCTCGACCTCCTCGGGCGGGAGACCGGGGTCCCGGCCTGGCGCCTGCTCGGCGCCGATGCCGCCCGGCCGGTGCGGTGCAACGGCACGATCGGCGCCGACAGCCCGTCTGCGGCCGCGCGCGCCGCGGGCCGGCTGGCGGGGGAGGGGTTCGAGGCGATCAAGGTCAAGGTCGGGACCGAGGGCGACGCCGAGCGGCTCGACGCGGTGCGGCACGCCTGCGGCGACGGCGTCGCGCTCCGCGTCGACGCCAACGGCGCCTGGAGCGAGGACGAGGCCGCGACGGCGCTGGCGGAGCTGGCGGGCGCCGGCCTGGAGCTGGCCGAACAGCCCTGCGCGACGGCCGAGGAGAGCGCCCGGCTCCGGCCGCGGACGCGCGTACCCCTCGTCCTCGACGAGAGCGTCGCGACGACGGCCGACGCCGATCGCGCGGAGCGCCTCGGCGCCTGCGACGCGGTGACGCTGAAGCTCGCCAAGGTCGGCGGCGTCCACGCCGCGCTCCGCGTCGCCCAGCGCGTCCCCTCCTACCTCTCCAGCTCCCTCGACAGTCCACTCGGGATCGCCGCCGCCGCCCACGCGGCGCAGGTCCTTCCCGCCCGCGGATTCGCCGCCGGGCTCGCGCACGGGCTCGCCACCACCGGCCTGTTCGCGGAGAACATCGCCTCCGGGCCTGGCCTCGACGGCCCGGCGATCACCCCGTCCGGCCCGGGGCTCGGAGTCGATATCGACGACGATGCCCTCAAGCGCCTCGCAATCGGATGATCGACCGGACAAACCGAAACACGGCCCTCGCCTCGGCGCTCGTCGACGAGCTCGCCCGCGGCGGCGTCAGCCGTGCCCTCATCTCCCCCGGCTCGCGGTCGAGCCCGGTGGCGCTGGCCATCGACGCGAACGAGGCGATCGAGGCGGCGGTCGTGCTCGACGAGCGGTCCGCCGGCTTCGTGGCGCTCGGCGCCGCCCTGGCATCGGGCGAGCCGACGCTGCTCGCCTGCACGAGCGGATCGGCCGCGGCCAACTACCTGCCGGCGGTGGTGGAGGCCGAGCAGGCCGGCGTGCCCCTCGTGGTCCTCACCTCCGACCGCCCGCCGGAGCTGCGCGGCATCGGCGCCGGGCAGACCATCGACCAGATCGGGCTCTACGGCTCCGCCGTGCGCTGGTTCTGCGAGCTCGGCACCCATGAGGCCGACGATGCCGGGCTCCTGCACATGCGCTCGACCGCCGCGCGGGCCGTGGGCGAGGCGCTGCTCGGCCGCGGCCCGGTGCACGTCAACGCCTCCTGGCGCGATCCCTTGGGGCCCGAGGAGCGCCCGGAGGACGTCACCGCGACCGATCCGCTGGCGATCGAGGGACGTTCCCAGGGGCGGCCGATCACGGTCACCATCCCGGGCCGCGAGCCGGCGCCCGAGCTGGTCGGCGCGATCTCCGAGCGGCTCGTTGCGGCGCAGCGCCCGCTGATCCTCGCCGGCCGGCAGACCGACTCGCGCCTCCCCGACGCCCTCGCCGAGCTGGCGGTGGCCGGGATCGTTCCGGTGCTCGCCGACCCGACCTCGGGGCTGCGCTTCGGCGCCCACCCGGACGCCGTCGTCGTCTCCTCCTACGACCTGATCGCCCGCGCGGCGCCCGATCGGCTCACGCCCGACCTCGTGCTGCGCTTCGGCGACATGCCGACCAGCAAGCCGCTGCGCGCCTGGCTCGACGGCTCCGGCGCCGACGTGATCGCGATCGACCCGCCGGGACGCTGGAACGAGCCGAGCCGCCGGGCGGGCGCCTTCGTCCGCGCGGACGCGGTCGCGGTGGCCCAGGCGCTCGCAGGCCGCGTCGCCGCGGGCGACGAGGAGTGGGCGGACGCCTGGACGGCGGCGGAGGCGGCGGCGGAGTCCGCCGTCAGCAAGACCCTCGGGGACGGGGGCCCGCTGACGGAGCCGGCCGTCCACCGTGCGCTCGCGGGCGTCCTCGGCGCCGGCGACCAGCTCCTCCTCGCCTCCTCGATGCCGATCCGCGACGCCGAGGCATTCATGCCGACCACCGACACACCCGTCCGCGCCTTCGCGAACCGCGGGGCGAACGGCATCGACGGCCTCGTCTCGACGGCTTGCGGCCTCGCGCTCGGGGGCGGCACCCCGACCTGGCTCGTCATCGGCGACCTCGCCCTCGCGCACGACGTCGGCGGCCTCGCAGCCGTCTCGCTCGCCGGCTCCCCGCTGCGCATCGTCGTCATCGACAACGCCGGTGGCGGCATCTTCGACTTCCTCCCGCAGGCCGAGCAGGTCGAGGCGGAGCGGTTCGAGCGCCTGTTCACGACGCCGTCCGGACTCGATCTCGAGCGGGCGGCGGCGCTCTTCGGCCTGCCCTTCGCCGAGGTCGGCGACCGCGAGGGGCTCGCGGCCCTCGCCGAGCGCGACCGCGTCCTGGCGCGGGTGCGCGTCGATCGCACGGGCAACGTCGAGCTGCACCGGCGGCTGGCGGAGGCCGTGGCGAGCGCGATCGCCTGAGGCCTATCCAGCCAGCAGCGGCAGCAGCGCCCCGAGCTTGACCTCGGTCTCCTCGAGCTCGGCGGCGGGATCGGAGTCGGCGACGATGCCGGCGCCGACGTAGAGGTGGGCGGTTCGGTCGCGGATCAGCGCCGATCGCAGCGCGACGCAGAACTCGCCGTCCTCGGCCGCGTCCATCCAGCCGACTGGCCCGGCGTACCAGCCGCGGTCCATGGCCTCGAGGTCGCGGATCGCCGCCTCGGCGGCGTCACCGCGGGGCTCGGCGCCGACCGCGGGGGTCGGGTGCAGCAAGCCGGCGAGCTCGAGGGCCGACCGCGACTCGGCGAGCTGGGCGTGGATCGGCGTCGCCAGGTGCTGAATGTTGGCGACCCTGACGACGACCGGCTCGGGCGCCTCCTCGACCCAGACCGAGAGCGGCGCCAGGCGGCGGGCGATGCGGCGGGCGACGATCTCGTGCTCGGAGCGGTTCTTGGCGCTCGCGCGGAGCTGCTCGCCGAGGTGGTCGTCGACCGAGGGGTCGGCGCTGCGGCGCGCCGAGCCGGCGAGTGCGACCGTCGCGGCGACGGCGCCGCTGCGGCGGACGAGGAGCTCGGGGCTGGCGCCGATGAAGGCAGCCTCGGGGGTACCGACGCAGAAGACGAAGCAGGAGCCGAAGAGCTCGCGGAGCGCGCCGAACAGCGCTCCGGGCGAGTGCGCGGCGGGGGCGGTGACCTGCACCTCGCGGGCGAGGACGAGTTTCTCGAACTCGTCGGCGCGGATCCGCTCGACCGCCGCCGCGACCGCGCGCTCGTAGTCGGCGGCGGGGCGGGCGGAGGCGACCTCGACGCGGCCCGGGCTCGGGTCCAGCGGCGGGAGCGGCGCCTCGCGCAGGCTCTCGAGGCGGGCGGCGAGGTCGCGGTGGAGGGCCGCGGGGTCGGCGCCCGGCTCCCAGAGGGCGCTCAGCGTCAGCAGGTGGCGGTCGCCGGAGCGGGCGATCAGCAGCTCGGGCAGGACCAGCTGCGCCGGAGGCAACGAGGACCACGTCGGGGTGCCGGCGCCGGCGGCATCGAAAGCCATCCCGCCGACCCAGAGCGGCCCGGCTCCCGGCGGCAGCTCTCCCGGCTCCTCAGCGAGGCGCCTGCGCATCACCGCCTCGGTGTCGGCGACGAGGTCCTTGGTCCGGCCGGGGCCGCGCGAGACGACCTCGTGCGCGCTGCCGAGGCCGGCGATCGCCAGCCCGTCGCGGTCGGGCTCCTCCCAGAGGAACCAGCGGTCGTCGGCGCGCCGCGAGGCGAAGGCGGCCGCGCACGGATCGATCGCATCGATCTCGGCGGTGGCGCTGATCAGCCGGCGACGCCCGCCGGCGGCGGCGCGATCGGCGAGCCGCTCGATCGAGTCGAGAAGCTCGGATGTCACTACACGAGTCATCGTCGCCAACCCCGATTGGACCACATATCACCCGTCGCTTTCGCGCCGACAGCGCCCCGGTCCTGCCGCCAGAAGGTGGCGGGACCCGGCGAAACCGGACACGCAGCGGAGGATTTCGCCGGTTTTAACTCTCGGGGCGGGCGCGGGTGATCGCGACCTCGCCGGTGCGCGCCATCTCGATGAGGCCGTGCGGGCGGACCATCCGCTCGAACGAGTCGATCTTCTCGGTGGTGCCGGTGACCTCGACGGTGATCGAGCGCCGCGAGACGTCGACGATGTGGGCGCGGAAGATGTTGGCGAACTCCATGATCTCCGCCCGGTTCTCGGCCGCCGCGTTGATCCGGAACAGCGCCATCTCCCGGGCGACGGCCGTCTCCGGCTCCATGTCGCGGATCTTGATGACGTTGACGAGCTTGTGGAGCTGCTTGGTGACCTGGTCGATCGGGTGGATCGCGCCGTCGACCGTCAGCGTCACCCGCGAGATGTCGGGATCCTCGGTCGGCCCGACCGCGAGGGTGTCGATGTTGAAGCCGCGGCGGCTGAACAGGCCGGCGATCCGGGCGAGCACGCCGGGCCGGTTCTCGACCAGCAGCGAGAGCAGGTGGCGGCGGCCAGTCAGCCCGCTCGAGGCGCGCAGCTCGTCGAGGTCCAGCAGCTCCTTGGTTCCCGGGTCGCCCATCGCTAGATGGCCGATCCTACGGCCGGGCCCGTACGGGGGCGCCCAGGGCCGAGCAGATCGAGGACGCAGGTTGCGACGTGTGCTGAAGGCACACGAGCAACCGAGGACGATGAGATGCGAAGCGCCATGGGCGTCAGCCGTGCGGGTGCGGTCGTGGGGTCGGTCATCTATCCCTCATCCCACCATGTCCCGGGCGGCGGAGCCGGCCGGGATCATCGGGTAGCAGTTCTCGTTCGGCGTGACGATGACGTCGAGCAGGACCGGGCCGGGCGTCTCGAGCGCCTGCTTCATCGTCCCGGCCAGCTCGTTCTTGTCCTCGCAGCGCATGCCGGTCCAGCCGAACGCCTCGGCGAGCTTGACCCAGTCGGGGCTCGGCCCCATCTCGACCGACTTGTAGCGCTCCTCCCAGAACAGCTCCTGCCACTGGCGGACCATTCCGAAGTGGCCGTTGTTCATCAGGAAGACCTTGACGTCGAGGTCGTGGGCCGCGGCGGTCGCGAACTCCTGGCAGACCATCACGAGGCTGCCGTCGCCGGCGAGGCAGACCACGGTCTCGTCGGGCATCGCGACCTTCGCCCCGATCGCCGCCGGGAGGCCGAAGCCCATGGTCCCGAGGCCGCCGGAGTTGAGCCAGCGATTCGGCTTGGCGAAGCTGTAGTACTGCGCCGCCCACATCTGGTGCTGGCCGACGTCGGAGGTGATGATCGCGTCGCCGTCGGTCGCCTTGTAGAGCTCCTCGACCATCCGCTGCGGCTTGATCTCGTTGTCGGTCGAGTCCTCGTAGCGGAGCGGGTGCTGCTCCTGCCAGCCGTGGATCCGGGTCCACCACTCGTCGAAGCGAGCGGGGTCGGCGTCCTGCGCGCGGTACTCGTTGGTGAGCTTCGGCAGCACGTCCTTGGCGTCGCCGACGATCGGGATGTGGGCGGGGACGTTCTTGGAGATCTCCGCCGGGTCGACGTCGATGTGGACGAACTTGGCGCGTGGCGCGAACTCGCTCAGCTTGCCGGTGATCCGGTCGTCGAAGCGGGCGCCGATCGCGACGATCAGGTCGGCCTCGTCCATCGCGTAGTTCGCTGCGCGGGTGCCGTGCATCCCGAGCATCCCCAGCCACTGCTCGTGCGGCGCCGGGAACGCCCCGAGTCCCATCAGCGTGCAGGTGACGGGGAAGTTGTCCGAGCCGGCGAGCTCGCGCAGCTCCTCTGAGGCGCCGGCGTTGATGACGCCGCCGCCGACGTAGAGGACCGGCCGGCGGGCATTGGCGAGCGCCTTGGCCGCGATCCGGATCTGCTTGATGTTGCCCTCGGTGGTCGGCTGGTAGCCGGGGAGCTTCGGCGTGCCGGTGATCGGCTCGTAGTCGATGTCGGCGCGCGAGAGGTCCTGCGGGATGTCGACCAGCACCGGCCCCGGGCGCCCCGACTTCGCGATGTGGAACGCCTTGTGGATGTAGTCGGGGATCTGGGCCGGGTCGGTGACGAGGAAGGAGTGCTTGACGACCGGCAGCGTCATCCCGGTCACGTCCGCCTCCTGGAAGCCGTCGGTCCCGATCAGGTCGGTACGGACCTGGCCGGTGATGAACACGGTCGGCACCGAGTCC
Organism: uncultured Solirubrobacterales bacterium; assembly: GCA_963823565.1. Lineage (GTDB taxonomy): Bacteria > Actinomycetota > Thermoleophilia > Solirubrobacterales > 70-9 > RHKX01. The sequence goes on from CAWGLR010000002.1 coordinate 38,702, forward strand.
ATGTGGGCGTCGGCGATCGCGGTGATCAGGTTCGTCGCCCCGGGACCCGAGGTCGCGAACGCGACCCCTACCTGGCCGGAGGCCTTGGCGTAGCCCTCGGCGGCGTGGCCGCCGCACTGCTCGTGCCGCACCTGGATGTGCTCGAAGTCGGCGTCGTAGAGCGCGTCGTAGAGCGGCAGGCTGGCGCCGCCGGGAATCCCGAACACGTGCTTGACCCCTTCGGCCTTGAGGGCCTCGCAAAGGGCATCGGCGGCACGCATCGGATTCGACCTCCAGGAACTAGGGCTGCAAAGGGTACGAATGCCACGGCCGGCCCCTCGAAACGGCCGAACCGCGGCTGCAAGACAGTCTAACACCCGGTTTTCGGCCCCCCGCGGGGGGTTTGGGCCGCTGTCAGCGGGCTTGCGGGCGCCGGAAATCGGGCCCGGGCCGGACCTCGGTGACGTCGGGGAGGTACATGTCCTCGCCGCAGCGGTGGCAGACCTGCACGTAGAGCTTGTGCACGGCGCCGCAGCGGGGGCAGCGCCGCTCCGGCTCGGAGTGCTCGCGGCGGGAGAAGACCGCCGCGAGCAGCCCCAGGCCCGGGACGAGGAAGCCGATCGCGAACCAGAGCAGGAAGCTCCCGCCCTTCGCGCGACCGATCAGGCCGGTCGCCAGCCCGAAGCTGGCCATGATCACGACGAATGCCACGACCCCATTGTCGCGGGGCGACGGGCTCGCGTCTATGGTCGGCGGTCGTGGACACCGCCCGCGCCCGGCCGGAGGACCTCGACGAGCTGCCCCTCGACCGGCTCCGCGACCTCGAGCTCGAGGCGGGCTCGGGACCCGGACAACCCGCCTACGTCGCCTCCGCCTCCGGCGTCGCCCGGCGCGGCCGCAACGTCTACTGATCGGCGACGAGTCCAACCACCTCGCCCGCTTCGACCTCACCGACGCCGGGCCCGGCACCCTGCACCGCGCTCTCGCCGGCGAGGTGCCGACCGACCCTGACGAGCGGACCCGGCACAAGGCGGACCTGGAGGCGCTGACCGTCCTTCCGGCCCGCCCCGCTCCCCTCGCTGCCGAAACCCAGCAGCTCCGCCGCGGGGGCTACTGAACGCCCGACTCCGTTGTGCCGAGCGGGCGGTGGCTGCCGCCGCGGGCGTAGACCTCGGTCTTCAGCGGCGCCGGGTGGCCGATCGAGCCGACCTCGGCGGTGTCGCGGCGGAAGGGAAGCCCGATCGTCCAGTCGGCGACGGCGCGGAGCTTGCGGGCGAGGCCCGGGATCTGGCTGACGTGGTAGGTCCGCGCCGCCCACCAGGCGGGGAAGCCCGACAGCGTCTTGCCCCCCTGCGCCTTGCCGAGCGAGGCGACGGCCTTGTAGCGGCCGAGGTTCACGAAGGAGCCGCGGTTGCGGTACTTGAAGGTCGCACGCCGGCCGACCCCGAGGTTCGCGGCCATGTTCCGAGCGGCCACCCGGGCCTGGCGGATCGCGTGCTGCGCGGTCGGCGGGCAGATCCCGCCATCCGGGTTCGGCACCGCGGCGCAGTCGCCGGCCGCGAAGACCCCCTCGAAGCCGGGAACGGCGAGGTGGTCGTCCACGGGGACGCGCCCGCGCTCGTCCAGCGGCACGCCCATCTCCTTCAGGGACGGGTGGGAGACGACCCCGGCGGTCCAGACGACGGTCCGGGTCGGGATCCGCTCGCCGGTCGAGAGCTGGACGTGCTCGGGGCCGACCTCGTCGAGGGTCGTGCCGAGGCGGATGTCGATCCCACGGCCCCGGAGCTCGTGCACGGCGTAGTCGGCGAGCTTCGGGTCGATCTCCGGCAGGACGCGGCCGGTCGCCTCGACGAGGATCCAGCGCATCCCCTGGAGCCGGGCGCGCGGGTAGCTCTCCATCGCGTCCGCCGCGAAGTCCTGGAGCTCGGCCAGCGCCTCGAGCCCCGCGTAGCCGCCGCCGACGAAGACGTAGGTCAGGAGCTCGCCGCGGACCTCGGGGTCCTCGCAGGCGTTCGCCGCCTCGAGGGTCTCGACGATGTGGTTGCGGAGCCAGATCGCGTCGGCGAGGCTCTTGAAGCCGATCGCGTGCTGGTCGAGGCCCGGCACCGGCAGCGAGCGGCTGACCGAGCCCAGGGCGAGCAGGAGCTGGTCGTAGTGGAGCTCGCTCGTCTCGCCGCCGTGGCTGGTCAGCTCGACGACGCGGCGGGCGGCGTCGTGCCCGGTGACCGCGCCGAGGCGCAGGTAGGTGCGATTGAGCATGTCGCGCAGCGGCGTCACGACGTGCCGCGGCTCGAGCATCCCGGCGGCCGCCTCCGGGAGCAGCGGCGTGTAGAGCAGGAAGTTGACGTCGTTGACGAGGGTCAGGCGGGTCGACTGCCGCGGCAGGATCCGCTCGAGCTCGCGGGCGGCGTTCGCCCCGGCGAATCCCCCTCCGGCGATGACGACGTCATGAGCCATGGGAATCATTATTGCGGAGCTTGTAACGCATTGCTACAAAGTGCCGTAACGCACGAATGCGGGCCGATCGGCCCAGCCGTCGCGTACTCGGACCTGCACCCCTAACGGATGCCCGCCGGGCGCCGATGGATGATCCGCCCCGTGAAGTCGTTCCTCAAGCGCATCCTCCCCGCCGGCGCCGTCCGCCGCCTCCTCTACTTCAACCGGCTCCGCTGGATCACGAAGCTGCGCCTCCTCCATCACGACGGAGTGCGCCTTCGCGACGATCCCGGGCGGAACCTTCGCTTCGTCCTCTGGGACCCGGAGGTCGAGAGCTTCAGCTACGAGCTCGGCAACCGCGACGAGCTCGCGGCCTTCGTCGCCGAGTTGCTCGGCGAGCCGCGGGAGCGGATCGCCGGGTTCATCGCCGAGGTCGGCGCCGACCCCGAGCTCAACGAGGAACTCACGCGGAGGATGCGGTGGCGCTTCGACGTCAAGACCCCACTCCCGGTCGGCAACAGGCTGCTCTGGTATGCGCTGGCTCGCGCCGCGAAGCCGCGGCTGATCGTCGAGACCGGCATCTACCAGGGGCTCGGCTCGCTGACGCTGCTGCGGGCCCTCGACCGCAACGCCGCCGAGGGCGCCGAGGGTGAGCTGATCTCGATCGACTCCGACCCGCGCGCCGGCGTCGTCGTGCCCGACCGGCTCACCGCCCGGTGGCGCAAGGTCCTCGGGTTCACGAGCGACGTGCTCGAGCGCGAGGTGGACGGCCGCGAGGTCGACATGCTGATCCAGGACACGCCGCACACCTACGACAACGCGTCCTTCGAGTACGGCGTCGCGGTGGCGCACGCCGGCCCGCGCCTCGTGCTGATCGACAGCGGCGGCGGCGTCACCCCCGCGCTTCCCGACGCGTGCGCCGGGCGCGACGCACGGATCGCGACGTTCCAGGAGCGCCCCCGCGAGCACTTCTACACGCCCGCCGGGACCCAGGTCGCCGTCGTCACGGCGCCGGGCGCAGGCGCCGCGGGCGACTAGAGGCCGAGCTTCTCGCGGATCAGGCGGTTGACCTCGCCGCCGTCGGCGCGGCCCTTGGTCTCGCGCATGACGACTCCGACGATCGCGCCGATCGCCTTCCCCTCCCCCGCCCTGACCTTCTCCGCGGCCTCGGGCTGAGCGGCGATCGCCGCCTCGATGGTCGCCTCGAGCTCGCCGCCGCCGCCTGAGTCCTCGAGGCCGAGGCGCTCGGAGACCTCGGCGGCGGTGCCCCCCTCGGCGACGAGGGCCTCGAGCAGCTCGCGGCCGGCGCCCCGGCTGATCCGCCGCTCGGCGACCATGGCGGCGATCCGCGCGACCTCCTCGGGCGCCGCCTTCGTCTCGGTCGGGTTCTCGATCCCGGCCTCGCGCGAGGCCGCGACGAGCTGGCCGGTGACCCAGTCGGCCACGACCTTCGGCTCCGCTCCGGCGCCGGCGTCGAGCGCCCGCTCGAAGAACGCCCCGAGCTCGGCGTCGTCGGCGAGGAGCCGTGCGGTGGCGGGGTTGATCCCGAGCCCGGAGGCGTAGCGCTCGCGGCGCTGCTCGGGGAGCTCGGGCAGCTCCCCGCGCTCCCGCTCGACGTCCTCGGCGCTCGGCGCCAGCGGCAGCAGGTCCGGCTCGGGGAAGTAGCGGTAGTCGTGCGCGTACTCCTTGGAGCGCAGCGGCGTCAGCGAGGCCGAGGCCGGATCGAAGTGGAGCGTCTCCTGATCGACGCTCCCGCCGCCCTCGACGATGCCGCGCTGGCGCTCGATCTCGGCGGCGATCCCGCGCTCGAGAAAGCGGAAGCTGTTCATGTTCTTGAGCTCGGTCTTCGTCCCGAGCTCCTCGCTGCCGGCGGGTCGGATCGAGATGTTGCCGTCGCAGCGCAGGCTCCCCTCCTCCATGTTCACGTCGGAGACGCCGAGCTGGCGCAGGGTCGTGCGCAGCAGCATCAGCCACTCGCGCGCCGTGGCCGGGTCGTGGATGTCGGGCTCGGTGACGATCTCGACCAGCGGCGTGCCGCCGCGGTTGAAGTCGACGAGTGAGGCGCCCGAGCCGTGGATCCGGCCCGACTCGCCGACGTGGCTCAGCTTCGCCGCGTCCTCCTCCAGATGGACGCGGTGGATGCGCACGTCGCCGAGCCTCCCGCCGGAGCCGAGCGGGATGTCGTACTGGCTGATCTGGTAGCCCTTCGGCAGGTCGGGATAGAAGTAGTTCTTGCGATGGAAGACCGATCGCGGGGCGACCTCGCAGCCGAGCGCCAGCGCGATCCGGATCCCGTAGTCGACGGCCTGCCGATTGGTCACCGGCAGCGTCCCCGGATGGCCGAGGCAGACCGGGCACGTGTGCGTGTTGGGCGGCGCTCCGAACTCGAGCTTGCAGCCGCAGAACATCTTCGTCTCGGTCTGGAGCTGGACGTGGATCTCCAGCCCGATCACCGGCTCGTAGGTCGGCGTCATCCCGCTGACCCCCTCCATGGCGCGGTCGGGTCGAACCCGATCGCGCCCTCGAGCGCGTGCGCGGCGTCGAGCAGGAGCGACTCGCCGAACGCCGGCCCGGCGATCTGCAGGCCGACCGGCAGCTCGGGGCCGCCGCCGTCGGGCTGTGCGAGGCCCGCCGGGATCGAGATCGCCGGGATGCCGGCGAGCGACATCGGCACCGTGCAGTAGTCGGACATGTACATCGCCAGCGGGTCGCCGGCGCGCTCGCCGAGGCCGAACGCGACCGAGGGCGACGTCGGCGCGATCAGCAGGTCGAACTCGCCGAAGACGTCCGCGAAGTCGCGGGCGATCAGCGTCCGCACCCGCTGGGCGCGGCCGTAGTAGGCGTCGTAGTACCCCGACGAGAGCGCGTACGTGCCGAGCATGATCCGCCGCTTGACCTCGGGGCCGAACCCGGCCGAGCGGGTCAGCTCGTACATCTCGTCCAGCGTCTCCGCGCCGACTCGCTCGCCGAACCGCACGCCGTCGTAGCGGGCGAGGTTGGCCGACGCCTCGGCCGGAGCGATCACGTAGTAAGCGGAGATGCCGTAGGAGGCGTGCGGGAGGTGGGTCTCGGCCACCTCGGCCCCGAGCGACTCGCAGAGCGCGATCGACCGCTCGAAGGCGTCGCGGACGCCGGCCTCGATCCCCTCCGCCTCGCTCGCGAGCTCGCGCGGGACGCCGATCCGGAGCCCCTTCAGGTCCTCGCGCTCGGGCGGGGAGACCCCCGCCTCGATGCCCGTTGCGGTCGAGTCGCGCGGGTCGGCCCCCGCCATCGCCCGCAGCAGAAGTGCCGCGTCGCGAACCGTCCGCGTGAACGGCCCGCACTGGTCCAGGGAGGAGGCGAACGCGATCATCCCCGAACGCGAGATCGCCCCGTAGGTCGGCTTCAGCCCGACCAGGCCGCAGAGGGCCGCGGGCTGGCGGATCGACCCGCCGGTGTCCGTCCCTAGCGCCGCCGGAGCGAGCCCGGCGGCCACCGCCGCGGCCGAGCCTCCCGAGGACCCGCCGGGGACGCGCTCGGGGTCCCAGGGGTTGCTGACGTCGCCGTAGGCCGAGTTCTCGTTCGACGAGCCCATCGCGAACTCGTCCATGTTCGTCTTCCCGAGGATCGACGCCCCGGCGCCGAGCAGCCGCTCGACCGCGGTGGCGGTGTAGGGAGGCAGGTAGCCCTCGAGGATGCGCGAGCCCGCCGTCGTCGGCACGTCCTCGACGCAGAAGATGTCCTTGATCGCGATCGGCGCTCCGCGAAGGTCGCCCTCGGCGGCAGGCTCGGGGGCCTGCCCGTCCCGTCCGTCGCGCCAGAGGAAGGCGCCGTGATCGTCGTCGAGGCAGGCGTAGGCTCCGTGCCACTCCGCGGCGGACAGGTTGCCTGAGGCGATCTCGCCGAGCCCCTCGGCGAGCGTGAGGTCGCGGATCTCGCTCACGCCTGCGGCGAGGGGACGCGGAAGGAATCCTCGGAGGCGTCGGGCGCACCGCGGAGGGCGACATCGCGGTCGAGACTGGGCGTGACCGCGTCGTCGCGGAGCACGTTGTCGGCATCGATGACCCGGGCGGTCGGCTCGACGTCGTCGAGGTCGAGCCGCTCCATGGCCTCGACGTGCTCGAGGATCCCGGACAGCTCGCCGGCCATCCGCTCGGTCTCCTCCTCGTCGAGGCGGAGGCGCGCCAGGCGGGCGACGTGGAGGACCTGCTCGCGATCGATCACGCGGCGATTGTATGAGGCGGCGACGCGGGCGTCCGAAAGCGGAACGGCCGCCCGGAGGCGGCCGTTCGCGCGTCGGTGTTGTGCCGGCTAGACGCCGGTGCCGCCGCTCGGGGGCGGGTTACCGCCGGCGGGCGGAGGCGGGGGCGGGGGCGGGCCGCCGGCGGCGGCCGGAGGCGTTCCGTCGCCGCCGCCGCGGTTCTGGACCCGGTCGGCCTCGCCGCCGAACGATGTCCCCTCCTCCTGCATCGCGCGCCAGCCGCCGAAGGCGATACCGCCCGCGGCGATCAGGCCGAGGAACACGCCGATCCGGCGTTCGAAGTCGAAGTTCTCGTCGACGAACGCACCCGAGATGTCGACCCCGGGCGGATCGATGATCCGGAAGAGGATCAGCAGCACGCTGAGGATCCCCAGTGCCGTGGTGATCGCGCTGATCGCCACCGGCGTATTCGCGCTCTGCGCGGTGGCGGTCATCAGCGCGCCGCCGATGGCGACGAGGATCGTGATGAACAGGACGATGTCGATGAAGTCGAACGACTGCCAGGCGTTGAAGCCGTCGTCGATGCCGGAGACGTCGACATCGGGGATGCCGAACCAGCTGAAGACGAACATGATGATGAGGAGCAGGAGCGCCGAGACGGCGGCGATCATCTCCCCTTGGTTGAGCCTGTTGGTGTCCATGAGCTCTCCTCGTTGCGGGACGTCGACCCCACCCTGTGTGGGGCCGCTGCGGACCCTATACGCAGGTTCAGGCGGAAACGCCAGCGGAGGCGCGCAGGGTGTTGGCGAGGAGCATCGCGATGGTCATCGGCCCGACCCCGCCCGGGACCGGCGTGATCGCCCCCGCCACCTCGGCGACGCCTGCGAAGTCGACGTCGCCGACCAGCCCGGCCTCGGTCCGGTTCATGCCGACGTCGATCACCGCGGCGCCGGGCTTGACCCAGTCGCCCTTGACCAGCTCGGGCACGCCGACCGCGGCGACGAGGACGTCGGCGCGGCGGCAGACCTCCGGCAGGTCGCGCGTTCGCGAGTGGCAGACGGTCACAGTGGCGTTGGCGCCGAGCAAGAGGCTGGCGAGCGGGCGGCCGACGAGGTTGGAGCGGCCGACGATCACGGCCTCCGCCCCCTCGAGCTCGACGCCGGTGCGGGTCAGGACCTCGACGACCCCGGCCGGCGTGCAGGGGATCAGGCCGAGCGGCGGGCGCTCGGGCTCTAGCTCGAGCGCCTCGGCGAGGCCGATCCGCCCCTGCGCGAGCAGCCCGGCGTTGCCCGGGGTCAGCCCGTCGACGTCCTTGCCGGGCGAGATCTCCGCGAGGACGGGGTCGGGGTCGAGGCCCTCGGGCAGCGGCAGCTGGCAGAGGATCCCGTCGACCTCCGGATCGGCGTCGAGCTCGCGCACGATCGCCACGAGGTCGGCCTGGGAGACGTCGGCGGGCACCTCCCGGTGGACCGAGCGGATGCCCGCCTCGGCGCAGGCCTTGCGCTTGCTGCCGACGTAGACGTGGGAGGCGGGGTCGTCGCCGACCAGCACCGTCGCCAAGCCGGGTGAGCGCTCGCCGCGCTCGACCCGCGCCGCGACGACGTCCTTGATCCGCGCCCGGACGTCGGCGGCCACCGCCTTTCCATCGATGAGTTGAGCGCTCACCTCGTGGCGTCCAGGACCGAGCAGACCAAGGACGCAGGGCCCGCGAAGCGGGCTCCCGACGCGGCCGAAGGGCCGCGAGGCGACGAGGACGCCGGTATGCGAAGTGCCCTGGGCGTCACGAGGCCTTTTGGATCGGGGCGTAGTCGGCCATGAGCTTGCGGTCGCCGTCCTGGCCGCGAAAGCGGACGACGATGACGTTCCCGGGCTCGACCGCGGTGACGACGCCCTCGCCGAAGGAGGCGTGGACGACGTCGTCGCCGACGGTGAGCTCGAGCGCCGGGCCGGGGTCGGGCACGGCCTTGAACCCGCCCTGTCCGCCGCCTCCCGGCGTCGTGCTCCCGAGCCCCCAGCCGGTCGCGGGCAGCGCCGTCGAGTGGCGCTCGACGAGGTGGGATGGGATCTCGCCGAGGAAGCGGGAGGGAACGCCGGTGCCGGTCGCGCCGAAGATGCTGCGGCGACGGGCGTAGGTGAGGGTGAGGCGCTTGCGGGCGCGGGTCAGCCCGACGTAGCAGAGGCGTCGCTCCTCCTCGAGGTTGCCCTCGTCGATCGAGCGCGAGTGCGGGAAGACGCCGTCCTCGCAGCCGATCACGAAGACCGCGTCGTACTCGAGGCCCTTGGCGTTGTGGAGGGTCATCAGCGTCACCTTCGAGCCGTCGTCGACGAGCGCGTCCTGCTCGTTGATCAGCGAGATCTGCTCGAGGAACTCCTCCAGCGGCGGCAGCTCCGACTCGCCCTCGAGCTCGCGATTGGCGTCGAACTCGCCGGCCATCCCGACCAGCTCCTGGAGGTTCTCGATCCGGCCCTCGGCCTCGACCGTCCGCTCGGCCTCGAGCGCCTCGATGTAGCCGGACTCCGAGAGCACCGACTCGAGCAGCTCGGCGACCGGTCCGCGCCGCTCGGCCCGCTCGCGCAGGCTCGCGATCAGCTCGCCGAAGCGCCCGATCGCCTTCACGGCGGCGGCACCCATCGCCGGGATCCGGTCGACCTGCTCGATCGCCTCCATCGGGCCGATCCCGTTCGTGTTGGCGAACGCGAGGAGCCGCCCCTCCGACGTCTGGCCGATCCCGCGGCGGGGGGAGTTGAGGATGCGGGTCAGCGCGACCGTGTCGGCGGGGTTGGCGAGGACGTTGAGGTAGGCGATCGCGTCGCGGATCTCGGCCCGCTCGTAGAACTTCGTCCCGCCGATCACCTGGTAGGGCACGTCGAATCGGACGAGCGTGTCCTCGAGCACTCGGCTCTGCGCGTTGGTCCGGTAGAAGACCGCGACCTCGTCCCGGCTCATCCCCTCCTCGGCGACGAGCCGGTCGATCTCGCCGGCGACCCAGCGCGCCTCCTCGTGCTCGTCGGCGAGCTCGGCGATCGTCACCGGGTCCCCCGCCCCCTCCTGGGTCCAGAGGTTCTTCTCGAGACGGTCGCGGTTGTGGGCGATCAGCCCGTTGGCGGCGTCGAGGATGTTCCCCGTCGAGCGGTAGTTCTGCTCGAGCTTGACCGTCGTCGCCTCCGGGAAGTCGCGCTCGAAGTCGAGGATGTTGCGGACGTCGGCGGCCCGGAACCCGTAGACCGACTGCGAGTCGTCGCCGACGACGAAGAGGTTCCCGTGCTGACCCGTGAGCAGCTGCAGGAGCCGGTACTGGACGCGGTTGGTGTCCTGGTACTCGTCGACGAGGACGTGGCGGAAGTTGCGCGCGTAGCGCTCGCGCAGGTCGGAGAACAGCTCGAAGAGGTTGACGGTGCGGACGAGGAGGTCATCGAAGTCCATCGCGTTCGCCTCATGCATCCGCCGCTCGTACATGGCGTAGACGTCGGCCACGGTCTCCTCGAAGAACGACCCCTGCTCCTCGCGCATCGTCTCGGCGTCGCGGAGACGGTTCTTGGCGCCGGAGATCTGCGCCTTGATCGAGCGTGGCGGGAACCGCTTGGGGTCGACCTCGAGCTCGTCCATGCAGCGCTTGACCATCCGCCGCGAGTCGGCCTCGTCGTAGATCGTGAAGCCGCGCTTGTAGGCGAGCCGGTCGGCGTGCTGGCGGAGGATCCGCGCGCAGGCCGAGTGGAAGGTCATCACCCACATCACCCGCGACGCCGCGCCGACCAGCGAGGCGACGCGCTCCTTCATCTCCCCCGCCGCCTTGTTGGTGAAGGTGATCGCGAGGATCTCCCCCGGCCGCGCCATCCCGGTCGCCAGCAGGTAGGCGATCCTGTGGGTCAGCACCCGGGTCTTGCCCGACCCGGCGCCGGCGAGGACGAGCAGCGGCCCCTCTCCCGCCTGTACGGCGTCCGCCTGGGCGGGGTTGAGCCCCGCCATCAGACCCTCGAGCGCGGTCGCTCCGGGGCTGATCGGGGCGCCGCCGACCTCCTCCACCCAGGGGTCGTCGTCCCCTCCGCCGGGGTCGTCGTAGCGCGGTTCTGTGCCCTGCTCCATCGCTGATCGAGGATAGAGCGGCGGTCGGCGCGGGCGGGCCCGCGGGGGCTCAGCCGCCCGCCGGGCTCGGGCCCTGCTTGGGCCGGAGCTCGCGAACCTCGGCCTCGGCCGCCTTGCCGTCGACCTCGGCGAGCCGGCGCTCGATGGCGGCGAGCCGCTCCGAGAGGGTGCGGATCGCGTCCAGCACCGGGTCGGGGAGATGGATCCAGTCGGCGTCGGGGCCCTCGGGCCGGCGCCCCTCGACCCGCACCGGGTGACCCGGGTTGCCCACCACCGTGGAATTCGCAGGCACGTCGGCGACGACGACGGTGTTGGCGCCGACCTTGGCACCGTGACCCACCCTGATCGGTCCCAGCAGCTTCGCGCCGGCGCCCAGCGTCACGTTGTCCTCGACCGTCGGGTGGCGCTTGCCGCGCTGGAAGCCGGTGCCGCCGAGCGTGACCCCCTGGTAGATCGTCACGCTGCTGCCGACCTCGGCGGTCTCGCCGATGACGACGCCGGCGCCGTGGTCGATGAAGAAGTCGCGGCCGATGACGGCCGCCGGGTGGATCTCGATGCCGGTGACGGCGCGGGACGCGTAGGCCATGGCGCGCGGCATGACCGGCACCCCTGCCTCGTGCAGGGCGTGGGCGACGCGGTGGGAGAGGATCGCCTGCACCCCGCCCCACGCCGCGAGGATCTCCAGCGATCCGGCGTCGCGCGCAGCGGGATCGCGGTCGCGCGCGGCGCAGACGTCGGAGCGGACCTCCTTGAGGACGCGGGTGACGGTTCCGAGGCCGAGCATGCGGCAAGCGTAGCCCCAGCTACCTTGCGGCCGTGCGCCGCGCCGCCTCCATCGCCGCCCTGCTCTCGCTCACCCTCCTCGCCGGATGCGGCGAGCGCGGCGGGTCGACGAGCGCTCCGGCCGAGCCGGCGGCGACGGCGAGCACCGCGTCCTCCCCGCCCCCCGCGCCGCTCCCCTACGACCGGCTGGAGGAGCCGCGCTGCGACCCCGCCGAGACGAACTGCACCGAGGCGCGCGGCGAGATCGGATACGCCGAGCGCCTCGATCCCGACGGCGACGGCGACGCCCACTTCGTCCTGCTCAGCGCCGACGGGGTCACCGCGCCGGGGATCACGGTCGTCGACGTCGCCGCCGAGCTGCGGCCCGCGCCCCTTCCCCGCCCCGGGGACCTGCTCGCCGCGGCCGGGCCCGTCTATTCAGGGAGCTTCGGCCAGCGGCAGATCCAGGCGACGGCGATCGACTTCGTCCGCGTCCGCGAGGGCGGCTGAGCGCCGCTCAGGTCGCGAAGAACGGCAGCGACATGTAGCGCTCGCCGGCGTCGGCGAAGATCACGACGATCCGCTTGCCGCGCATCTCCGGGCGGCTGGCCAGCTCGATCGCCCCGTGCAGCGCCGCGCCGGCCGAGATCCCGATCAGCAGGCCCTCGCGAGTCGCCGCCAGCGCCGCGGTCTGGAGCGCGCTCTCGTCCTCGACCGGCATCACCTCGTCGATCACCGAGCGGTCGAGGACGCTCGGCACGAAGCCGGGGCCGATCCCCTGGATCTTGTGGGGACCGGGCAGCCCGCCGGACAGCACCGCCGAGGACGCCGGCTCGACGGCGACCACGTGGAGGTCCTGCCGCCGCTCCTTGAGCGCGCCGCCGACGCCGGTGATCGTCCCGCCGGTGCCGACCCCGCAGACGAGTGCGTCGACCTCGCCTCCGGTGTCGCGCCAGATCTCCTCGGCCGTGGTGCGGCGATGGACCTCCGGGTTGGCGGGGTTCTCAAACTGCATCGGCATGTACGCCTCGGCGTGCTCGGCGGCGATCGATCGCGCCAGCTCCACCGACTCGTCCATGCCGCCCATGGACGGCGTCTCGCGGACAACCGCTCCGTACGCCCGCAGCAGCGCCGCCCGTTCGCGGCTCATCCCCTCGGGGAGCGTGAGGATGCAGCGGTATCCGCGCGAGGCGCAGACCATCGCGAGCGCGATCCCGGTGTTGCCGGAGGTCGGCTCCACGATCACGGTCCGGCCGGGCTCGATCCGGCCCTCCGCCTCGGCGGCGTCGATCATCGCGACGCCGATCCGGTCCTTGATCGACCCGCCGGGGTTGAACCACTCGAGCTTCGCGGCGATCTCGGCGCCGAGACCGGCGCCGACCTTCGCGAGCTGCACCATCGGCGTGTCGCCGACCACTCCGGCCGCCTCGGCGGCGATGCGCAGTGTCGGGCTTGCCGGTCCCGGGGGCATGCCTCTGACGGTACCGGCCGCCGGGGCGCCTGGCGAGGGCGGCGGACCGCCGATCAGCCGAGGATCTCGATCGCCGAGGCCCCGGGGAGGGTCTCCTCGAGCCGCTTCCTCGCCTCGTCGGGGTCGGAGGCGTCGACGGAGACCTTGACGCTCTCGACCGTCGGCTCCTCGTCGGGGATGCCGGAGGCCGTGGTCGCGTTCTCGACGTCGCCGGCGGTGACGACGCCGACTCGCGCCTCGCGGAGGGCGGAGTCGACCTCCGCCATCCCCATCCCCTCGACCTTGGCTCGGTAGTGCGGCATCGACGCCTCCCTACCCGAAGAACGTCCAACCATGCAATCCGTGCGACCGGCGGCGATTTCCTCCAAGCGCGGCGAGATCGAGGTGGCGTGGAAGAAGAAGCCCGCCGCAGGCCCACCTGGTGCCCAGGGTCCGCGAGGCCCCCAGGGCCCGACCGGATCCGGGGCGATACTCGCCTTCCCGCTCGTCGGTGACGTCGCGACGCTGCCCGCCGACACGGACCCATTCACCTGTCCATAGCCGGGTCCGGCTGATCGCCAGCGTCGCGGACAAGCAAGAGCTTTCGTCCGAGCCTCTTCCCTAATCGCGGTGACCCGGATAGGGTCGGCCGATGCCCTGGCGCGAGCCCATCGCCGCGGAGCTCGCCGAGCGCTTCTGCGCGATCCTCAAGCGCCAGGGGGGCCGGGCACCCCACCGCTGCCGCGTCTTCGTCAACGAGGAGATCGTCACCGTCGTCTGCGAGGACACGCTCAACTCGTCGGAGCTGCGGGTCCAGCACACCGACGTCGAGGCCGTCGCCCGTTCCCGCCGCGCCATCCAGCGCATGGTTCGCCTCAACTTCATCCCGAACCTCGAGGCGCTCCTCCACACAACGGTCGTCGCCAGCACGAGTGGCCACGCCGTCGACCCCGACGTCGGGATCTACAACTTCGTGCTTTCGGCGCGGCCGGTTCAGGATCCGCTCCGGGTGGACTGAACGCTCGCCTGCAAGCCCGCTGGACCGCGCTCAAGAGCGGTCCGCGGCTACCGATGTGCCCTACGCATGGACGCACTGACGGCGACAGCCGGCCGCGAGCAGGCGATGCTCGACGAGGAGTTCCAGGCGCTGGAAGCGGCGCTCGAGAGCAAGCGCCGCAACGACGTGACGCGCCTGTCCCACCTCCGCTCCGGCGAGGACATGACGCTCGTCCTCGACGACGGCCGGCTCATCCGCGGCTTCTTCGACCGCTGCGACGACGGCATCGTCATGCTCACGGAGGGCCGCAGCTTCGTGATGGACGCGATCCGCGAGGTCGTCCAGCACCCGAAGACCATGTGGGCCTAGGCGATGGGGGCGCAGGGGGAGGAGGGGACGCCGGCGGGCTGGTACGACGACCCGGCGACGCCCGGGACGCTGCGCTGGTGGGATGGCGCGCAGTGGACCGCGCACGTCCAGAGCAAGCCGACCGCGCCCGCGTCGCCCCCGGCGAGGCTCAGCCGGGCCGGGCTGCCACTCCCCTGGCTCCTCGGCGGAATCGCGGCCATCGCGGTGGTGGTGCTCGCCGCATCCGGCGTCTTCGACTCCGACGGAGGCGAGGACGCCGACGGCGCGGCGGAATCGGCGGCGACCCAGGTCGAGGCCGTCGACGCCGACGCGAAGGAAGCGGCAAGGACGGCTCAGACCGCCATCGAGACCTACGCCCTCGACCACAACGGCTCCTACTCCGGCGCGTCCTCCGAGGACCTGCAGACGATCGAGCCGACCCTCGCCGAGCGCGACGTCTCGCTGACCGCCGACCGCTCCGGCTACACGATCACCGTCACCGCCGAGGACACCGGCAACGAGTTCACGCTGACCAAGGACCCCAGCGGCCAGACCGTCTTCTCCTGCTCTGAGGATGGCGAGGGCGGCTGCCCCGAGGGCGGGAATTGGGGCGCACCGCCCCCCATGCCCTAGCTGCAAGCAGCGTCGTCGGCCACCCCGATCCGTCTAGGATCACGAGGATCGCGGACTTGAGTGAAGCGCCCAGAGCACTGATCACCGGAATCACGGGCCAGGACGGCTCCTACCTCGCCGAGCAGCTCCTCGAGGACGGCTACATCGTGCACGGGGTCGTTCGACGCTCGTCCTCGTTCAACACCGTTCGCATCGACCATCTGTACCGCGACCGGCACGAGCAGGGCGTGCGGATCTTCACCCACCACGGAGACCTCGGCGATCCCGTGGCCCTGACTCGGCTGATCTACGAGATCGCCCCGACCGAGATCTACAACCTCGGGGCCCAGACCCACGTCAAGGTGTCATTCGAGATCCCGGCGGAGACGTTCGACATCACGGGCGCCGGAACCTTGCACATCCTCGAGGCGATCCGCGCCTCCGGCGTCGACGCCCGGATCTATCAGGCGGGCTCGTCGGAGATGTTCGGCGCGACACCGCCGCCGCAGTCAGAGACCTCCCCGTTCCACCCGCGGTCGCCGTATGCGGTGTCGAAGCTCGCGGCTCATTGGATGGCAGTGAACTACAGGGAGGCCTATGGGATGCACATCTCCAACGGCATCCTCTTCAACCACGAGTCACCGCGGCGCGGCGAGACGTTCGTCACCCGCAAGATCACGAGGGCCGTCGCTCGGATCCGCGCCGGCCTGCAGGAGACGCTCTACCTCGGCAACCTCGACGCGGCCCGCGACTGGGGCTATGCGCCCGACTTCACGCGCGGCATGCGGATGATCCTCGCCCACCCGACTCCCGGCGACTGGGTGCTCGCCACCGGCGAAATGCACACGGTCCGCGAGTTCTGCGACCTGGCGTTCGAGTTCGGCGGCCTCGGCGCCGCGGAGCCGTACATCCAGGTCGATCCTCGTTACTTCCGCCCGGCGGAGGTCGACGCGCTGCAGGGAGACGCCACGAAGGCGCGGGAGGAGCTGGGCTGGGCCCCTACGGTCGACTTCGAGGAGCTGGTCGGGGTCATGGTCGAGGCCGACATCAAGGAGCTCGACGATCAGCTCAGCGGCCGCGTGACCCGCTACAGCCACGAGGGAACCGGATGAGCGCCGGCATCACCGGTGGGGCTGACCCGGATCCTCGGTTCTGGGAGGGCAAGGCGACCACCGTCACCGGGGGCGCCGGGTTCCTGGGCAAGGCCGTGGTGGCCGAGCTGGAGGCACTCGAAGCCGACGTCAGGATCGTTCGGTCGTCCGAGCACGACCTGCGGGAGAAGGACGCGGCGTTCTCAGCCCTGGACGGAGCCGAGATCGTCATTCACCTGGCGGCTCGCGTCGGGGGCATCGGCTTCAACCGCCGCAACCCGGCACCGCTGGCGTACGACAACCTGACGATGGGAGCGAACGTATTCGAGGCATCCCGTCAGCTCGGCGTGAGCAAGCTCGTGGCCGCCTGTTCGGTATGTGCGTACCCCTTGCACACCGCGGTCCCGTTCCGCGAGGAGGCGATCTGGGACGGCTACCCGGAGCCCTCGAACGCGCCCTACGGGCTCGCGAAGAAGATGCTTCTCGTTCTCAGCGACACCTATCGGCGCCAATACGGCTTCGACAGTTGCGCGCCGGTGATCGCCAACCTCTACGGGCCGGGCGACAACTTCGACCTAGAGGACTCCCACGTAATCGCGGCGATGATCCGCAAGTTCTGCGAGGCGCAGGACCAGGGACTCGCGACGGTGACCCTCTGGGGCTCCGGCAACCCGTCGCGTGAGTTCCTCCACGTGACCGACGCAGCCCGGGGACTCGTGCTCAGTGCCGAGCGGCTCGAGACCTCCGAGCCGGTCAACCTCGGGGTCGGTCGCGAGACCTCGATCCGGGGGCTGGCGGAGCTGATCGCGAGAGCCTCGGGGTTCGAGGGCGAGGTCGTCTGGGACACCACGCGGCCCGACGGCCAGCTCAGGCGATGCCTGGACGTCTCCAAGGCGCGCGAGCTGATCGGGTTCCAGGCGTCGGTACCCCTGGAGGACGGCATCGAGGAAACCGTCCGCTGGTTCCGCGGCCTGCCGGGCTAGGCACCAACCCCGAACCCACATTAGGATGGTCCCGAATGGGGCCGCAGGGACCGAGGGGGCAGCCGATCGACGCCCGCTACGAGGGGATATCGACAGCCTTCGACCGCTTCGCGGAGGAGGCCGACGCCTGGGCGGTCAAGACTGACGGCTACCACGGGCTGATCACGAGCGTCTACGACGCTTTGGTGCCGAAGGGCATGCGAGTGCTCGAAATCGGCTGCGGGCGGGGTGACCTGCTGGCCGCCATGGACCCCTCCCGCGGAGTCGGGGTCGACGTCAGCGAGCGAATGATCGAGGCCGCCCACGCTCGCCATCCCTCCCTCGAGTTCGTCCACGCGTCAGGGGAGTCGATCGCTCTCGGCGAGACGTTCGACTACGTGATCCTCTCCGACCTCGTTCCCTATGTGGACGACCTGCAGAAGCTCTTCGACGTGGTCGGCGAGCACTGCCATGCGCGGTCGCGGGTGATCGTCAACACCTACTCGAACGTCTGGCGGGGACCGCTCTGGCTGCTCGCCCTGCTCGGTATGCGCCCGCACCGCCCAATCCGCAACTGGGTCAGCCCCCGGGACCTGACCGACCTCTTCGAGCTGGCGGGATTCGACGTGATCACATCCCGCAAGGAGATTCTCCTGCCGGTGAGGGGGCGACTGGCCGGGTTCGTCAACGGAGCCCTCGCACGCCTGCCGGGAGTGAGGCAGCTCGCCCTCACCGACTGGCAGATCGCCCGGCCGGCGCCGAGGTCCAAGCCGCAGGCCGGGGTGACGGTTGTCGTCCCCTGCCGGAACGAGGCCGGCGCGATCGAGTCGATCGTCGAACGCGTGCCGTCACTGGGCAGCGGCACCGAGCTCCTCTTCATCGAGGGGGGCTCCACCGACGAGACACAGGAGGCGATCCGGGAGGCGATCGAGCGACATCCCGAGCGGGACCTGCGACTCATGGTGCAGACGGGCAGGGGCAAGGCCAACGCTGTGCACGAAGCCTTCGCCGAGGCGAAGCACGAGATCCTGATGATCCTCGACGCCGACCTCACGGTGGCGCCGGAGGATCTGCCGAAGTTCTATGAGGCGCTCGTATCGGGGCGGGGCGAGATGATCAATGGGAGCCGGCTCGTGTACGGCATGGAGGAAGGTGCGATGCGGTTCCTCAACTTGATCGGCAACCGCGTGTTCGCCCTGATCCTCTCGGCGGTTCTGGGTCAGTACGTCAAGGACACGCTGTGCGGCACCAAGGCGCTGTATCGCGACGACTACCTGCGAATCGCGGCCCAGCAGGACGAGGTCCCCGGAAAAGATCCTTTCGGGGACTTCGACCTGCTGATCGGAGCGTCCCTCGCCGGGCTGAAGATCCTCAACGTTCCGGTCCGCTATGGCGCCCGCTTCTACGGGGAGACGAACATCGACAGATTCTCCGGCGGCTCCCAGCTCGCGCGGCTCGCCGCCGGTGGATTCCAGCGGATCTGGATGTCTCCGGTTGAGCGCTGAGGACTCCGACACGCTGGCGACGATCTCGGCCCAGCGTGAGGCATGGGAGGCGCGACCCCTCGTCCGCCGCCTCTACACGAGCTGGTTCGAGCTGATTGTCGCGCGCCTTGCACCGGTGGACGGCCCGGTCGTGGAGATCGGCGCGGGCTCGGGTGGCTTCAAGGACTTCCTGCCGTCGGTCGTCGCAACGGATGTCGTGCAGACGCCCTGGATCGACCGTGTAGCCGACGCCGAGCGGCTCCCGTTCGACGACGAGGAGCTCGCCGACATCGTCATGGTCGACGTGATGCACCACCTCCCCCACCCCGCAGCCGCACTTTCGGAATGGACCCGGGCCCTCGCTCCGGGCGGGCGGGTGATCATGGTGGAGCCCTACTGCTCTCCGGTATCGGGGCTGTTCTATCGCCACCTGCATCACGAGGGCGCGGACCCGAACGTCGACCTCGCCGGGCGGCAGGCGCAGTCGAGCGATGATCCATTCGATGCCAACAACGCACTGCCGACGCTGCTGTTCTGGCGGCAGGCCCACCTGCTGAGCCGCTGGGCTCCGGCCCTGAGGATGGTCGAGCGGCGACGGTTCGGCTGGCTGGTCTACCCGCTGTCGGGCGGCTTCACGAAAGCGCAGCTCCTCCCGTCCGGGCTGCTGGGCCCCGCCTCGGCCTTGGAGCGAGCCCTTGCGCCGCTGCTGAACCGCCTCATGGCCTTTCGCTGCCTGATCGTCCTCGAACGCCGGTGACGGGACCCGAGGGAATGGCCGTGGGGGAGCGCCGCGGCAGAGCCGCCGTAGCCGCCGACCGGACGCGCTCGTTCGTGTCGCGGGTCGTCGGCGGCGACGCTCGCGGCTGGGTGGTGGCGTTTCTGCTGATCTCGCTGGCGGCCCGACTCTCGATGCTCTTCAACGACTTCTCGACCTCCGGTGACCCCGACTCAGTCGAATACCGGTTCATCGCCGACAGCTTCCTGCACGGCGACTGGTTCGACGGCACGGACATGCGCCGCACGGTCGGCTACCCGTTGTTCATCGCCCCCCTGAGCCTGCTGCCCGGTCCGACGATCAACGCGGTCGTCCTCTGCCAGCACCTGATGGGCATCGCGCTCGTTCCGATCGCCTTCCTGATCACCGATCGCTACTTCGGGCGGGTGCCGGCGCTGCTGACGGGCCTTGTGATGGCGCTCTCGCCCTCCATGTTGCTCGTCGAGCACCACGTCCTGCCGGATTTCCTGTTCATGGTCGCCGTGCTCGCGGGAGCGGTTGCATTGATCGAGGCGGCCGTCGATGAGCGGCCGTCGCTACGGCGCCTGGTGATCGCCGGCGTCCTCTTCGGGCTGGCGGCCTACGTCAAGCCGAATGGGCAGGTCATCCTGGCGGTGGCACCCCTGGTCCTCGCCTTCTCGACGCGCTCGCTCCGGGAAACCCTGCGGGGCTCGGCCGTCGTGGCGATCGCGATGGTGGCCGTCATCCTCCCATGGCTCGCCTACAACCAGGTCGAGCACGGGCATCCGATCATGAGCGCCCAGGGTGGCCAGTCGCTCTGGTTGCGCGTGTTCGACGAGGACCACTTCGAGATCCCCACCGACACCCCCGACGGCGTCCTCGCGAAGCAGGCGTACGACGAATACCTCGCCGAGGAGATGCCCGGAGACCGGACCACCGAGAGCTATGGCCCGGTGTATGAAGCGTTCAAGGACCGCGGTGAGTCGACCTATGAGGTCAACCGGATCATGGGCGAGTTGGCGCTCGAGGCGATCAAGCGCGATCCGGTCGAGTACCTGCACGGAACCGCCGATAACGTCGAGCAGTACGCGGAGTTCAACCACGAATACGTTGACGACGAGGGGGCGCTCTATTACGGCAATCTCGACTCCGAGATCACCTCGTTGCGCGGTGCGGATGCCGTCTACGACGCTGCGGGAAAGATCTCGAGGACCCTGGGCGGACTCCTCTGGCTCGTATCCCTCGCGGGCCTGGCCTCCTTACTGCTTCCGTGGACGGGGCCCCGGCGGCAGCGCGTTGCCGCTGTCGCCCTTCTCACGACGTGGATGGTCCTGGCGGTTGGCGGGTCGCTCACCAACTACGTCGAGGCCCGCTTCGCAGCTCAGGTGGCACCGCTGCAGTGGATGCTGACGACGACGGCGGCCTGGCTGGTCATCCGAGCCCTCGCCTCCACCGTCCGCCCCCCACCTCGCTCCGAGCCCACGGTAGGTTCTGCAACCGGGTCTCCGCCCGCCCAGGGAATGCGGCCCTAGATGTAGTACATCCCGGCGCCGCGCTCGGCGTCCTCGCGAGCGGCGACGTCGGCGATCGTGGCGCGGGAGAAGACGCTGCGGAGGGCCTCGACGCCGTCGGCCCAGATGCCACCGGCCTCCTTGCCCTCCTCGCCGACGACGCCGTCGAGTGCCTGGACGACCTCGAGGACGGTGATCTCCTCGGGCGGGCGGGCGAGGCGGTAGCCGCCCTTGACGCCGCGCTGGGAGACGAGGAGGCCGGCGCGGCGGAGGGTCGAGAAGAGCTGCTCGAGGAACTGGACGGGGATGTCGCGACGCTCGGCGACCGTGGCGATCGGGACGGGATCGCCGGTGCCGCGGGCGAGCTCGGCCATGCCGACGACCGCGTAGCGGGACTTGGCGGTGACCGAGATCAAGGGCCACGTTTGTATCGGATCGACCGGCGCGTGAAAGCAATACGATCGCCCGCGGTACGTCGTCCGGAGGGAGGAGGAAACGGATGAGCGCTGAGCGCTGCTGCATGATCATCGATGCCCGCCCGCTCGTCCGGATCGGGATCCGCCGCGAGCTCGGCCCCGCTTGGGACTTCGAGGAGCTCGACGACGGCCGCGGCGCGGTCGAGACGCTGACCAGCGTCGGCAACATCGACGTCGCGATCGTCGAGATGCGCGGCGCCGAGCGCGGGGCGCCCTCAGGCCCGGCGACGATCCGCGAGCTTCTCCACCACGAGCCCGGCCTCGGCGTCATCGCTCACGGCGGGCGCATCGAGCGCCACGCGGTCGGCGAGGCCCTCGCCGCGGGCGCCTCCGCCTACGTCTCCAAGCGCTCCCCCGCCGACACGATGCTCCACGCGGTC
Source organism: uncultured Solirubrobacterales bacterium (assembly GCA_963823565.1). GTDB lineage: Bacteria > Actinomycetota > Thermoleophilia > Solirubrobacterales > 70-9 > RHKX01. The sequence continues at coordinate 60,190 of CAWGLR010000002.1, forward strand.
GAGGCGGTCAGCGACTTCAGGTCCTTCATCGACCCGCAGGTCCGTCCCGACGGGTTCGGGCCCCAGAAGATCACCCGCCGGCAGCGCGAGATCCTGCAGATGTTCGCGGATGGCCACTCCACCGAGGTCGTCGCCGAGCGGCTCAGCCTCAGCACCGAGACCGTGCGCACGCACGCGAAGGCGTGCCTCGGGCGCCTCGGGGCCCGCGACCGAGCCCACGCCGTGGCGATCGCCCTGCGCGGATCGCTGATCGACTGAGGATTAGATCCAGCCGCGCTCGCGGGCGACCAGGACCGCCTGAGCGCGATCGGCGGCGCCGATCTTGCGGTAGACGTTGTGGAGGTGGGTCCGCACGGTGCTCGCCGACAGCCCCATCTCGCTGGCGATCTCCTTGTAGACCTTGCCCTCTGCGAGGCCGCGCAGCGCGTCGGCCTCGCGGCGGGAGAGCGGGCAGGGCTCGCCCCGCCGTTGCCGCGTTGCCCGCGCGTGCGGGTACTCGTAGACGAGCTGATGCAGCTTCGACTCGGTGAGGCCGCACTCGTCCGCGCACTGCGCCATCGCGTCCGGGGAGACGACGTCGCCGGCGGCGTGATGGGCGACGAGGTCGCTGAGCCGGACGGCGGCGGCGAGGCCGGTCGCGGAGTCGGAGTGGTGGCGTTCGATCGCGCTGGCGATCACCGTCGGCAGCCCCCAGCGGCGGGCGAGGACACCCCCGACCAGCGTGTGGTCGATGCCGAGCTCCCGGCGCTCCGCCTTGGTCCGCTCCTCGGGGGTCTGCTGGCGCTCGCCGAGGATCTTCTCGTAGCCGGGGTAGAGCCGCATCAGCACGAGCTGGCCGATGTCGTGAAGCAGTGCCGCTGTCGCGAGCTCGTCGCGGCCGGGGATGTCGGCCAGGTCGGCCAGGCACTCGGATGCATGGCGCGTCGCGATCGCGTGGCGCCGGAAGCGCTCGGGCAGGCGTGCCCAGCTCCCGGTCGGCTGAAAGAGGTCGTAGGTCGGCAAGGAGGCGGAGATCGCGCGGACGCCGGCCGGCGTCAGCGACTCGACCGCGTCGTGGATGTTGGAGATGCGGCCGCGCGGGCCACCGCCGTTGTTGGCGGCCTTCATCACCGCGATCGCTACCGCCGCGTCGGTCTCGACCAGCTCCGCGATCTCGCCGACCGACGGGCTCTCGTTGCTCGTCAGCTTGCCCATCCTGATCGTCGTCTCCGCGAGCGCGGGCAGGGTGTTGACGGCGTCGAACGCCGCCGCGAGCCGTTGCCCGCCCTTGCCCTGCGTAGGCGACGACGGCGCGGCCGTCGTCGTGGGCTTCTTGATCTTCTCCGCAGTCGCCATCAGTGCTGGAGGCGAGCGCTTCGGGTGAGTTGCCCCGCTCGCGCCTCGCACCCCTGATCGGCAGATGACCCCCCGGGCCTTAGCCCTGATCCGCCGGAACCGCCGATTCCCCTTCGCGCAGCCGTCTCAGCGCCCGCTCCAGGCGCTCGAGCGAGCGCTCGCGCCCCAGCGCGGCCAGCGACTCGAAGATCCCCGGCGAGATCGTCGTTCCGGTGATCGCGACGCGGATCGGCTGCAGCGCCTTGCCGACGCCGAGCCCCTCCGCCTCGATCAGCTCGCGTAGCCGGCCCTCGAGCGTCGGTGCGTCGAACGGCTCCGCGCTGGCGATCGCCTCGACCTCCTTCACGAGGACCGGCTCGATCTCCGGCTTCATCACCTTGCGCCACGCCTTCTCATCGTCGGGCGGGTCGATGAAGAGGAAGGCGACGAGGGGCCAGACCTCGGTAACGGTCTGCGCCTTCTCCTGCACGATCTCGCAGGCCTCGCGGCGCGCCTCGGGGGAAGCGGCGGCGAATGCCCGCGCCGCCTCCGGATCGGTCCGCTCGAGGTGGGCGGCGAGCTGCGCCTCGTAGCGGTCGAGCGGCTCCTCGCGCATGAAGCGGCCGTTGAGCCAGCGCAACTTCTTGGCGTCGAAGATCGCCGCGGAGCGACCGACGCGGGCGATCGAGAAGCGCTCGACCAGCTCCTGCGTGGTGAGGATCGTCTGGTCGTCCTCGGCGCCCCAGCCGAGCAGCGCCAGGTAGTTGCGAACCGCCTCGGGGAGGAACCCCTCGGCCCGCAGCTCCTGGACGGAGGCGGCGCCGTGGCGCTTGGAGAGCTTCTTGCCGTCGGGACCGTGGAGCAGCGGCAGGTGCGCGTAGCGCGGCGGGGGCTCGCCGAGGGCCGCGAGGACCAGCAGCTGGCGCGGCGTATTCGAGAGGTGGTCGTCGCCGCGGATGACGTCGGTGATCCCCATCTCGGCGTCGTCGACGGCGACCGCGAAGTTGTAGAGGACCGATCCGTCCGCCCGCGCGATCACCGGGTCGTCCTGGAGGGCGTTCTTGAAGCGGATCTCGCCGCGGATCGCGTCCGGCACGACGGTCTCGCCCTCGTCGGGGACGCGCAGGCGGATCGCGGCGTCGGGAGCGTCGGTCGGCTCGCCGCGCCAGCCGCGATCGCGGTTCTCCTTGCGAAAGGCCTGGACGTCGGCCCCGGTTGCGGTGCTCCGGTAGGCCGCGCCGGAGGCGAGGAGCTGCTCGAGGCGGGCACGATGGCGGTCGGCCCGCTCGTATTGGCTGACCGGTCCCTCGTCCCAGTCGAGCTCGAGCCAGTTCAGCGCGTCGAGGATCTGCTCGACGTTCTCGGGGGTGGAGCGCTCGCGGTCGGTGTCCTCGATCCGCAGGACCATCTCTCCCCCGGTCCCGCGCGCGACGAGCCAGTTGTACAGCGCGGTCCGCGCCCCGCCGATGTGGAGGGCGCCCGTCGGAGACGGAGCGAATCGGACTCGGAGGGGTTCGGTCAAGGCGGGGGCATGTTTCCACAGCGCCCCTCGGCCGCTCGGCGGTCACCGGGCGCCGGGCGCCCTCTCAGCTCCGCTCAGGGGTGCCCGCGGCACGCGTATAAGGTGCCGCCGATGCGGCCCCCGAGCGGAGCGGAACCTTGTTGATCGGGGCGCACGTCTCGACCGCCGGCGGGCTGAAGAACGCCGTCCCCCGGGCGGAGGAGCTGGAGTGCGACGCGATCCAGATCTTCCACCAGAGCCCGCGCGCCTGGCGCCCGACCAACTTCGGTCCCTCGGACTTCGACGCGTTCAACGAGGCCTTCGCCGAGTCGCGCCTCCAGTCGACGGTGATCCACGCCGTCTACCTGATCAACACGGCGACGCCCGACGAGACGATCCGCGAGAGATCGCTGAGCTCGCTGCTCCACGCGGTCCGGCTGGGGGACGCGATCGGCGCCGACGGAGTGGTGCTGCACGCGGGATCGCGGAAGAAGGACCCGCTCGACGAGGCGGTCGCGCGCTCCGGCGAGGTCGTCCGCGAGGTCCTCGCCGAGACGGAGAGCTGCCCGATCCTCTTCGAGAACACCGCCGGCACGCAGGGCCCGCTCGGTCGCGACTTCGACGAGCTCGCGATGCTCGTCGAGTCGGCGGGCGGCGGCGAGCGGATCGGCGTCTGCATCGACTGCTGCCACCTGTTCGCCTCGGGCTTCGACATCGCGACCCCCGAGGCGATCACGGGCGTCGTCGACGACCTCGACCGCCTCGTCGGGCTCGACCGGCTGGTCGCTCTCCACGTCAACGACAGCGCCGTGCCCGCCGGGGCCAACCGGGACAAGCACGCGAACGTCGGCGACGGCGAGATGGGCCGCGAGGGGATCGCCACCTTCCTCGCGGAGCCGCGCTTCCAGGACCTGCCGGCGCTGCTCGAGACCCCGGGGCCGGACAAGCGGGGCCCAGACCTGGCGCAGATCCGCCTGACAAAGGAGCTGCGCGAGCAGGGCATCGCGGCCCGGCGCTAGCCGGGCGCCTGCGGCGCGGCACCGGCGACCACGGCGACGTCGAGGTCCTCGTCGATCCTCGCCCACGCGCGCAGGCCGCCGCTGCGGACGAGATCGAGCGCCGCCGGGACCTGCTCGACCCCGGCTTCGAACATCAGCGTCCCCGCCGGCGCCAGCCAGCGGGCTGCCCCGGCGGCGATCCGGCGGTGCGGATCGAGCCCGTCCTCCCCGCCGTCGAGCGCGTGGGCCGGCTCGTGCTCCCGCGCCTCGCGCGGCAGGGTCCCGAGCTCGCGGCGCGGCACGTAGGGCGCGTTGGCGACGAGGAGGTCGACGCGGCCGAGCAGGCTCGCGGGCAGCGCGCCGAAGAGGTCGCCCTCGTGCACGGCGCCGACCCCGGCGAGGTTCTCCCGGGCGCAGCGGACGGCCACCGGGTCGAGGTCGGCGGCGTGCAGCTCGACCCCCCGTGACCGGCCCGCCAGCGCAAGCCCGATCGCGCCCGATCCGCAGCAGAGGTCGACGACGACGGCGCCGTCGGCGAGGCGCGCCGAAGCCTCCCCGAGCAGCAGCGCGCTCCGCGCCCGCGGCACGAAGACGCCGGGCCCGACCGCGACGCGGACGCCGCCGAGCTCCGCCCAGCCGAGCACGTGCTCGAGGGGCTCGCCGCCCTCGCGCCGCCGGGCCAGTTCGTCGACCTCGGCCTCGGCCGAGGACTCGGCTACGAGCAGGCGCGCCTCGTCATCGGCGAAGACGCAGCCGGCCGCGCGGAGGCGGTCGGAGAGGTCGGAGAGGCGGGTCAGCTCGCGAGCCGCAGCCCGGCCCTGAGGTCGAAGTCGTCGGGATCCTCGGCGTCGAAGAAGGCGGGATTGAGGCAGGTGTGGGCGGGGCCGTCGCCCTCGAAGGCGGGCTCAACCCGGCTCGGGCAGTGGGCCAGCGGGCTCCCCGTCATCTTGATCCCGCCGTAGCCGCCGCTGCGCTCGGCCGCCTCGAAGAGCGCCATGTCGATCTCACCCTTGAACACCTTCTGGACGCAGCCCATGAAGCGCCGGCCGGTCGGCCCGTCGACGTAGCTCCAGAGGTACGGACACCGCATCCGCAGGCAGTCGGCCGGCTCGATGAGCTTGTCGCAGAAGGTGCGGCAGCTCCTGCACTCTCCCGCCCGCGCCGCCGGCTCGAGGTGACTGACCGTTGCCATGCCGGAAGTCTAGGCGGCGGCTATGTTGGCCGGGTGCGCTCGGCGGCCGCCACCCTCGCGATCTCCCTCGCCCTCGCACTCGCGGCCTGCGGGAGCGACGAGGAGCGCACCACCGACGTCGTCCCGGCAGCCGGCAAGTACGCCCAGACGACGACCGAGACCGCCGCCCCTTACGACCTCACCGCGTCGCAGTGGCTCGACCTTCCGGGCTCGGAGCGCCGCGACGTGACCGAGCAGTACGTCGCCGACAACGAGGACGTCTGCGGCGACGCCGACCCCGGCCGGGTCGAGGACTACGCCGAGGTCTCGGCCGGAGCCGACTTCCCGCTCACCGCGCCGGTGGAGGAGCTGCTCGCCGAGGGCTGCGCAGCGGTATTGCAGAGCTAGCGCGGCCGGCTATCCCAAGAACGTAGGAAAACCCGGCTCGAGAGCCGAGAAATCTTGCGTTCTTCGCACGCGGACCTTCGACCCGGGCGCCCCTAAGCGGCCATCGGCGGCGAGTCCAGAAGCTCCTGGATCTCGGCGCGGAGGCCGACCGACGGCGCGACCCGGTAGTTGCGGCCGAGCCGGAGGCGGCGGTCGGGGCCGTCGCTCATCTTCAGCTCGAGGACGACCTCGGCCTCGCCGGGACAGTTGGCGAACAGGGACTTCAGCTCCTCGATGATCTCGGGGCGGAGACGGGCCGCGTCGAGGGGGATCGGGAACAGGGTGGGCTCGGCCTGCTTGCGGATCTCCTCCTTGGCGCTCTCGACGTCGGCTTCGGTCGGCTCGAAGAGCTCCGCCTCCTGGACGACGAGCTTGATCTCGTTGCGGTCCTTGCGGTCGACGCGGCCGCGGACGAGGACGACCGCGTCGGTGTCGATCAGCCCCTCGTTGGCCTCCAGGGTCTTGGCGAAGACGATCATCTCGACCCGGCCCTCGAGGTCGTCGAGCGTCGCGAACATCATCGTCGTCCCGGACTTGGTACGGATCTTCTTCGCCTCCGCGACGATGCCGCCGACGGTGACCCAGGCGCCGTCCTTGTAGCGGTCGAGCTCGGCCAGCGTGCAGTCCGCCTTGACGCGCAGGGCCTCTCGCACCTCCGAGAGCGGGTGGTCGGAGAGGAACGTCCCGAGCGTCTCCTTCTCCATCGCCAGCAGCTCGCGCTGCTCGAACTCCTCGCCGAGGATCGGCGGATGCTGCGAGCGCAGCCCGCCGCTGGGAGCGCCGCCGTCGAGGGCGAAGATCGACCCCTGGCCGCGGATCGCGTCCTCCTGCGACTTCTGGCCCGCGGACTGCGCCTGCGGCAGCACCCCGAGCATCGCCTTGCGGGAGGCGCCCGTCGAGTCGAGGGCGCCGCACTTGATCAGGCACTCGATCGCGCGCTTGTTGACCGCGCGGCAGTCGACGCGCTCGCAGAAGTCCCACAGCGAGTCGAACGGGCGCTCCTCGCGCGCCTCGATGATCGCCTCGACGGCGGAGTGGCCGACGTTCTTGACGGCGTCGAGGCCGAAGCGGATGTTGTTGCCGCTGACGAGGAAGCTGTGGCCGGACTCGTTGACGCACGGCGGCAGCACGTCGATGCCCATCTCCTCGCAGCGGTTGACGAAGAACGGGACCTTGTCCTTCGTCGACATCACCGAGGAGATCACCGCGGCCATGTACTCGGCCGGGTAGTTGGCCTTCAGGTACGCGGTCCGGTAGGCGATCAGCGCGTAGCAGGCGGCGTGGGACTTGTTGAAGGAGTAGTCGGCCGCCGCGGTCATGATCGACCAGAGGTTCCTGGCGACCTCCGGGGCCGTCCCGCTGGCGGCGCTGCCCTCGATGAACTTCTGCTCCATCGTCGCCATCAGGTCGCGCTTCTTCTTGCCGATCGCCTTGCGCAGGTCGTCGGCCTCGGCACCGGAGAAGCCGCCGATCTGCTTGGAGATCTCCATCAGCTGCTCCTGGTAGATGCAGCAGCCGTAGGTCGCCTCGGTGATCGGGCGCAGGCGCTCGTCCGGGTAGCGGACCGAGGAGGGGTCCTTCTTCCCGCGGGCGTAGTCGGGGATCGAGTTCATCGCCCCGGGCCGGTACAGCGAGACCAGCGCGACGATGTCGTCGAACTCGGTCGGCTGCACCTTGCGCATCGCCTCCCGCATCCCCTCCGACTCGAGCTGGAAGACCCCGATCGAGTCGCCGCGGGCGAGCATGTCGTAGGTCTTGGCGTCGTCGAGCGGCAGCGACTCGACGTCGAGCTCGACGCCGCGCGAGCGCTTGATGATGTCGACCGCGTCCTCGATCACGTCGAGGTTGCGGAGGCCGAGGAAGTCCATCTTCAGCAGGCCGATCTCCTCGACCGGCCCCATCGAGTACTGGGTGACGATCTTGTAGGAGCGCTCGCCGTCCTTGGCCGCGCCCCGATCCTCGGCGAGCTGGAGCGGCACCACCTCCTGCAGCGGCCGGTCGGCGATCACGACCGCGGCGGCGTGGATCGAGTTGTTGCGGACGATCCCCTCGAGGCCCCTGGCGGTCTCGACGATCTGCCGCGTGTCGGCCTCGGCGTCGTAGGCCTTCCTCAGGTCCTGCCCGTCCTTGAGGCAGTCGGCGAAGCTCGGGCTCCGGCCCATGATCGGCTCCGGGATCAGCTTCGCGATCCGGTCGCCGGTCCCGTAGTCGAAGCCGAGCACCCGGGCGGCGTCGCGGGTCGCCGCCCGCGGCGCCATCTTGCCGAAGGTGATGATCTGCGCCACCGACTCGCGCCCGTACTTCTCCTGGACGTAGCGGATCACCCGCTCGCGGCCGCGGACCGAGAAGTCGATGTCGATGTCGGGCATGGACCGCCGCGCCGGGTTGAGGAAGCGCTCGAACAGCAGGTCGTTGGCGAGCGGGTCGAGATCGGTGATGCCGAGGCTGTAGGCGACGATCGAGCCGGCGGCCGAGCCGCGGCCGGGGCCGACCGCGATGCCGTTGTCCTTGGCGTAGCGGACGAAGTCCCAGACGATCAGGAAGTAGGACGGGAAGCCCATCTCCTCGATCACCCCGAGCTCCATCTCCAGCCGCTCGACCGCCTCGGCCGGCGGCGGGTCGCTGTAGCGGCGACGCAGCCCCTCGGTCGCGAGCCGCCGGAGCATCTCCTCGGGCTCGGAGCCGTCGGGCGTCGGGAACCGCGGCAGCAGCAGCTCCCCGAGCTGGATCTCGACGTCGCAGCGCTCGGCGATCTCGAGCGTCGTCGGGACCGCATCGGGCCAGGGAGCGAACGACTCCGCCATCTCGTCGCTGGACTTCAAATAGAACTCGTTGGTGTCGAAGCGCATCTTCGGCTGCTCGAGCGTCGACTTCGTCTGTACGCAGAGCAGCGCCGCGTGGTTGTCGTAGTCCTCGCGGCGGAGGTAGTGGACGTCGGCGGTGCCGACGACCTGGCGGCCCATCTCGCGGGCGATCCGGGCGATGCCTTCGTTCGCCTTGTCCTGCTCGGGGATGCCGTTGACCTGGAGCTCGAAGTAGACGTTCTCGGGGCCGAAGATCTGCACGAGGTCGTCGGCGTGCGCCCGCGCCTCGTCGGGCCGGTCCTCGACCAGGCGGCGGCAGAAGCGCGACTGCAGGCAGCCGGTCAGGGCGATGACGCCCTCCGAGTAGCGCTCGAGGATGCGCGGGTCGACGTTGGCCTTGCCGCGCGCGAAGCCCTCGAGGAAGCCCGCCGAGCTGAGCTTGACGAGGTTGCCGTAGCCGGTGCGGTTGCGGGCGACCAGGGTCAGGTGGTTGCGCTCCCACTTCGTCCGCTGCTTGATCGTCTCGACGTCGTCGACGAGGTAGGCCTCGAGGCCCATGATCGGCTTGATCCCGTGCTTGCCGCAGGCCTTGAAGAGCTCGACCGCGCCGTTCATCACGCCGTGGTCGGTGAGGCCCAGAGCCGGCATCCCGAGCTCGGCCGCCCGCGCCGCCATCGCGTCGATCTTGTTGGCGCCGTCGAGCAGCGAGTACTCGCTATGGACGTGCAGATGGACGCTCTGTGCAGCCGCGGTGCTCACCGGGCCCATCATGGCAAGGGCGGCAGATGCCACCCGCGGCGTCGGCGGGCGCATCGCGCGTTTTGCGGGGACCTCCTGACGGGGGGGCCGACCCGCGCTCAGGCCGGAGGCTGCGGGGTCCCGCCGCCGGCGGGTGGCGCGCCCTCGCCGAGGCGGTTGAGGACCTCGATCAGGCGGCGCTCGGCCTCGCGGACCCGCTGCTGGGCGTCGCGCTCGGCGTGCTGGATGCGCTCGCGGATCCGCTCCTCGCGCTCCTGGGCGCGGTCGGCCGCCTCGAGCCGCTGCTCGGCGACCGCGGCCAGGGTCGCGAGCCGCTGCTCGGCGCTCTCCTCGGCGGCGGCGACCAGATCGCCGACGCGGCGGTCGAGCCCGCCGATCCGCTGGTCGACCTCCGCGTCGAGCCGCTCCTCGAGCCGCGCCGCCGCCGCCTCCTCGACGTCGGCGCGCAGCTCGGACTCGGAGCTCCAGAGCTCGCGCTCGGCGGCGCTCGCCCGCTCCTCGAGGCCGTCGGCGGCCCGCTCGACCGTCTCCTGGGCGCTCTCGGCGAGCTCGGCCTTGAGCTGCTCGCCCGCCGAGCGGATCGACTCGAGCAGCTCCTCCTGCCGCGCCCGCAGCGTCTCCTCGACCTGCTCCCGCTGCCGCTTGATCCGCCGCTTGCCGAGCTCCGATCGCAGGCCCTCGGCCTCCTCGCGGAACTGCTGGACCTGCTGGGAGAGCTCCGCCCGCAGCGCCTCGGATGCCTCCGCGACCCCGCGGCCGACGTTCGCCTGGAACTGCTGCTCGAGCTGGTCGCGGAGCTGCTCCTGGGAGGCGGCGACGGATGCGGCGACCGCGTGGGAGGCGTGTCCGTAGGCCTGCCGGCCGGCGTCGGCGACGACCGCCTCGGCATCCTGGCGGGTCCCCGCCCGGATCGACTCGGCGGCCGCGTCCATCCGCGCCGCCAGCGTCCGGTCGACCTCCTCCATGTGGCGCTGGACCGTGGAATGGATCTGCCCGCCGAGCGAGCGCTCGATCCCCTCCGCGGCCTCGCGCGTCTGCCGGTCGACCCGGTCCCGCAGCTCGGCCGTCACCGAGGCGACGTGCGCGTCGAAGCGCTCGACGAGCCGAGCCTCGATGCCCTCGACCGCCTGCGAGGCCTGCGCGGTCGCGCCCTCGCGGGCGACGCCCTCGAGCGCCCCCCGGGCGTCGGCGAAGCGCCGGTCGACCCCGCCGAGCGCCCGCTCGAGCTCCTCGCGGACCGCCGCGAGCGCCGCGCGCTCGCGCTCCTCCTGGCGGACGGCGGCGGCGCGCAGCTTGCCCTCCATGACGCCGGCGGCGTGGCGCTCGCCGCGCTCGATCACGCCCTCGGCGATCCCGTCCGCCGCGGACTCGAGCTCGTGGCGAAGCTCGCCGGCTCGCGCCTCCAGCCCCTCGGCGGCCCGCCTGCCCTCGGCGCCGAGGCGGGCCTCGGCCTTCGCCGCCTCGCCGGAGAGCAGCACGTCGAGCCGCTCCTCGGAGCTGTGCCGCTGCCGCTCGAGCATCTCCTCGGCCGCGCCCTGCAGTCGCTGCTCGGCGGCCTCGAGGCCGCGGGCGATCGCGCGCTCGAGCTGCTCGGGGACGTCGCGGTCGAGCTCGGCGAAGCGCATCTCCATCCGGGCGCGCAGCTCCTCGGCCTCGGCGAGCCGGCGGGAGAGCTCGGCCCGCTCGCGCTCGGCGCCCTCGGCGGCGCGGCGCGCCCCCGCGGCCTCCTCGCCGAGCGTGGCCTCGACCGCCTTGGCCTGGAGCTCGAGCCGGCGCTCGGCGGCCTCGACGCGAGCCGAGACCCAGGCGCCGATCCGCGCCTCCATCGCCTCGGGGGCCTCGCCTGCTGCGGCGGGGACCGCCGGCGGCGGGGCGGGTGGCTGCGGCGGGGGCGGCGCCGTCGCGGCGCCGTTCGGCGGTCGCTCCGGGGGCGGGGGCTGATGCGGCGGGGTGGGCGGCGAGCCGCCGGAGCGGGCGATCAGCTCGTCGAAGCTCCGGCCGATGCTCTCGCGGGCACGGGCGATCCGCTCCTCCCGAGCGCGCTCGGGGTCGTCGCGATCCTCCGGCCTCTCCATGCGGCCTCTGCTCTACCAGGAATACCGGCGGATCGTCGCCGAAGACCCCGCGACTAGCGGGACATTCCGGTGGCCGGCGGGCCTAGACTGCTCCGGTGTCAGCTCCGCTCGTCGCCAAGATCCACGAGACGCTCGCAACCGGCCGCGCCGAGGCCGATGCGCTGCTCGACGCCGCGGAGGCTGAGGCCAGGGCGCTGACCGAGATGGCAGGGGCGACGGACAAGGCACGGGCGGAGGCGCGCCTCGAGCGACTGCAGTCGCTGCGCGACGAGATCGACGCGCACCAGCGCCAGATCGAGTCGGCGTTCGTCGCGATGGCCGAGGCGCTCGCGCTCGCCGCGCTGAAGCTCGCCCAGGCGGCGCGGGAGGCGGACTTCTCGCCGCCGCCGATGCCCGGCGGCCTCGGACGGGCCTTCGAGGTGAAGCTCTCTCAGACGCGCGAGGTGACGCTCCGGCTTGCACCCGACGGCTCCGAGCGGGGCGCGCCGCGACCCCCGGTCTAGAATCGGCGCCCCGACGAGGAGGAGCAGCGAGCTTGAGCGACTACGACCCCAACCGACCCCCGGCCCCACCCGGCCAGGGCTGGAGCCCCCAGCACGCTCCCGCCCCCCAGCACGGGGCGCCCCCCGCCGCCGCGCCGTCGGCCGGCGTCCAGAGCACGATGCACGAGATGACCGAGCAGCTGCAGACGGTCATCGACGCCGCCGAGCGCGCCGCCGAGGCGATCCGCCACGACGCCGAGGGCCAGGCCCGCCAGCACCTCATCGAGGCGCAGCGCAAGGCCGACCAGCTCACCGCCGAGCGGGTCCACCTGATCTCCGACCTCACCGACGACCTGATCCGCCATGCCGAGACGGTCAAGAGCCACTCCGAGCAGATGGTCCGCGCCCTCGAGGACGCGATCACCTCGGTCACGACCAAGCTCGACCAGCCCGGCTTCCGCGAGCCGCTGTCGCCGCCGAGCACGAGCTACGGGGATTCCGCGACCTCGTACGCCGCGCCGGCCGAGCCGGCCTACGAGCAGCCGGCTCCCCCGCCGCCGCCGAGCGAGCCGGCCTACCCGCCCGCGGCCGGCGAGCCGGCGTATCCGCCGCCGGCGTATGAGCCCCCCGCCTACGAGCCGCCGCCGTACCAGCCGCCCCCGGCGGCCGCCCCGCCACACGCCCCGCCCCCCGCCCCGGCCGGGCAGCCGGCGCCGATGCCGCCTCCCCCGCCCCAGCAGCCACCGGCCGCGCCGGAGGACTCAGGCGACGAGGGCTCTGGCAACGTCTTCAGGCCGGGCGGCTACTAGGCGCGAGCGCCCGCGAGTAACCGCGAGCGCGCACTTACGCCGGCCATATCGGCTCAAGTGCGCGTTCAGGCCTGAATCGGCCCGACGAGCATGCCGGAGGGGCGCCTAGCCCTCGTCGACGTCGCGCGAGGCGGCCAGGTAGGCGCCGACGACGACGCCGGCGGCCACGAGGCCCGCTCCGACCTTGATCTGCGTGCCGAAGCGGCGCATGACCAGGGCGACGACGAGCCTGCCGATCGACTCGTAGATGATGCTCATAGGGCCTCCTGCTCGCTCAGCTCGCGGACCGGCCCAGTCTACTCGCGGTGTCGCACCCGATGGGCGAGGCGACTCTGGAGCGTGAAGAGCTCGATGAAGCCCGGGCTCGCCTGGTGGCTGAAGCCGCCGCCGGACTCGCCGAAGCCGGCGAGGTTCTGGTCGTAGAGGGCGTAGGGGGAGGTGCGGGAGACGACGCGCGCCTGGCCCTTGAAGAGCCGGACCCCGACCTCGCCGGTCACGTACTCGTTGGCCGAGAGCACGTAGGCGTCGATGTCCTCGCGCAGCGGCTCGTTCCAGAGGCCGGCGTAAGCGAGGTAGGCCCACTGGGACTCGAGCGCGCCCTTGAAGGTGTTCTGGTGGATCGTCGAGACGAGCTTCTCGAGGTCCTTGTGAGCCTCGAGAATGATCGCCGCGGCGGGGACCTCGTAGAGGTCGCGGACCTTGAGGCCGACGATCCTGTCCTCGAGGTGGTCGACGATGCCGACCCCGTGGCGCCGGCCCGCGTCGGCGACCCGTTCGAGCAGGTCGACCAGCCCGAGCCGCTCGCCGTCGAGCGCGACCGGGCGGCCGGACTCGAACTCGATGCTCAGGGTCTCGGGCTCGTCGGGCGCCCGCTCGGGCGGGGTGACGAGCTGGAAGACGTCGTCGTGCGGCGGCTCGGCGATGTCCTCGAGCACGCCGCCCTCGGAGGAGCGGCCCCAGAGGTTGTCGTCGATCGAGTACGGGGGCTTCTCGGTGCCGCCGGTCACCGGGATCCGGTGCTCGCGCGCGTAGGCGATCTCCTCCTCGCGCCCCATCTCCCAGTCACGGACCGGGGCGAGGACGCCGAGCTCGGGGCCGAGCGCGGAGATCGTCGCCTCGAGCCGGACCTGATCGTTGCCCTTGCCGGTGCACCCGTGCGCGACCGTGTCGCAGCCATGCTCGCGCGCCGCCTCGACGGCGAGCTTGCCGATCAGCGGCCGGGCGAGCGCGGTGAACAGCGGGTAGCCGCCGCCGTAGAGCGCGTTGGCGCGGATCGCCGGCAGCACGTACTCCTCGGCGAACTCCTCGCGGGCGTCGACCACGACGGTCTCGACCGCGCCCATGTCGCGAGCCTTGCCGATGATCGCGTCCCAGTCCTCGTCGGGCTGGCCGAGCTCGACGGTCAGGGTCACGATCTCGGCGCCGTACTGGGCCTGGATCCAGTGCAGCATCACGCTGGTGTCCAGTCCGCCCGAGTAGAGCAGCAGGACCCGCCCGATGCGCTCGGGATCGGCCTGGTAGGTGGCGATTCGCGGGTAGGAGCCGGGGTTCACGGGCGGCGCAGTCTTGCACGACTACGGCTGCGGGAGCCACCCCGCCTGCCATAGTTCGGCCGATGCGGAGAGCCGTGCGGATCGCCTCCGTGACCCTGATCACCGCCGGGCTCGTGATCCTCGCCGACGCCGGCGTCACGGTCGCCTGGCAGGAGCCGCTGTCGGCGTTCTACAGCCAGCTGCGCCAGAACGCCGCCTCCGGCGAGCTCGACTCGGTCAGGGAGGACTTCCTCGCCGATCCGGCCGTCGGCCGCGCCCTGGCTCGGAAGGGGGCCGAGGCGCGGGCCGAGGACCGGGCGCGGGCCCTCGCCGGCATCTTCGCCGAGGACGTGGAGATGGGGCAGCCGATCGGCCGGATCCTGATCCCGTCGATCGGCGCCGACTACGTGGTCATCGAGGGAACCGACGAGGGCGACCTCCAGCGCGGCCCCGGCCACTACGAGTACACGGCGTTTCCCGGACAGGGTGAGACCATCGGGATCGCCGGCCATCGGACGACCTACGGCGCCCCGTTCAACAAGATCAACGAGATCGAGAAGGGCGACTCGATCACGCTCGAGATGCCGTACGGCGAGTTCACCTACGAGGTGACGGGAACCGACATCGTCGATCCCACCGACGTCGGCATCGTCGACGAGACCGGCCGCGAGCGGCTCGTGCTGACCGCCTGCCATCCCCTATACAGCGCCGCTCAGCGCTACGCCGTCTTCGCCGACCTCGAGCGAGCGCAGCCGGCGGGCGGCTAGGACCTATGAGTCGGATGGCGATGGCACTGTCTGGAATGGTCCGCGTGACTCGCTGTTTGTGAACGCGGGGATCATCCGGCCCACCGACCATGGGATTGTGACCGGTGGCAATGCCGCAGCCGAGCAGTTCACCCAGGTTCACGTTGTGTGGGGCGGACAAACAACGGCTGGTTCCGGCCCGGGTCCCGCATGAAGGTTGGCTTCTACGGCGTGACCCTGGTGTCGCGGGCTGGCGTGATCGCATCTCCGAGCGCAAACGTGACATCGCTGAAGACGTCCGTTGACGCCATCCGCACGGCGCTGAGAAACAGCGGGATCACCAGTTAGACGATGCCCGGCGCGCAGCTACTGGCCTGCCCGTCCGAGTCTCACCGATCATGTATCCGCGGGAGCCAGTCGATCTGGCTGCCTGACCGAGTCATCGGTCGAGAAGCCGGCCCACAAGCTCCTCGGACATAAGGGTGAAGTCGGTGCCGCCGCCATTGTTGACGATTGAGTAGCCCTGACTGGTGAGACCTTCGAGGATGGCCCTCGCCTCACGAGCAGGCTCGTTCTCGTGTAGCTCCACGCACCTGAAGCGGCGCCGACGGGTGGGGCGACAGAGGACCATCAGCGGGCGAGGGCCTCGTAGGTGCGGCCGAGGCCCTCGCCAAGGTCCACCGCCGGCCGCCACCCGAGCTCACGCGCCGCGAGCTCGGGATCAATGGCGATCCTCCGCACCTCGCCGCTTCGCTCGGGGGCGTGCTCGACTGCGGGATCGGCCCCGGCGTGACCGGCCAGGAGCCGGACGAGCTCGAGCACGGTCGTCTCTCGCCCGGTGCCGACGTTGATGGGTTGCTCGGCCCGCCAGCCCGCGGCGATCCGCTCGGCCGCGCCGATCACGCAGTCGACGACGTCGCCGACGTAGACGTAGTCGCGGGTCTGGCGGCCGTCGCCGAAGACGGTCAGCGGCGCCCCCTCGCGGATCCGGCCGCAGAAGATCGCAACGACGCCGGCCTCCCCGTGCGGATCCTGGCGCGGGCCGTAGACGTTGGCGAAGCGCAGCGAGGCGGCACCGGCGCCGGCGGTCCGGCCGTACAGGCCGAGGTAGCCCTCGGCGGCCAGCTTCGAGGCGCCGTAGGGCGCCTCCGGGCGTGCCTCGGCGGCCTCCCTCAGCGGCAGCACCAACCCCTCCCCCTCACCGTAGATCGCGCCGCCGGTGCTGGCGAAGACGACCGCCGGCGGCTCGTCGAGCGCCGCGAGCGCGGCGAGCAGGTTGACCGTGCCGACGACGTTGACCTCGGCGTCGAACGCCGGATCCTCGACCGACCTGCGGACGTCGATCTGCGCCGCCAGGTGGAATGCCCGGCCGGGCGCGAAGCCGGCCGCCACCTCGCGCATCCGGTCGCGATCGACCACGTTCGCCTCAACCAGCTCGGCGCCGCGATCGAGCGCGCGCTCGAGGTTCTCCCGGCGCCCGGTCGAGAGGTCGTCGACGACGAGGACCTCGTCGCCGGCGTCGAGCAGCGCGTCGACGACGTGGGAGCCGATGAATCCGGCGCCGCCGGTCACGATCGACCTCACCGGGCGTCTCTCTCCGGGCCTGGCATCGGCGCCAGCCTAGATCACCGGGGGTCGAAGGCTGGCCATAGTGGTCGATCGGCACTTGCGATTACACGTTCGGGCTACGCTTGCCGATGCCGGGGGGGAAGGCGATGGAGTTGCCCGTGCCCCTGCTGACAAATCCGACCGAGGACCGCGATCCGGGCACTGGCGCCCGCGGGTTGAGTAATCGAGCCCACCCGCCGATCATGTGGCGGTGCCCAGCTTGAACCTGACCAAGACCCCGACGCCCGTGGCCGAAGCGCCGACCGCCGTCGAGCATCCCGCCGAGGGCGGCCGTGAGCAGTTCCTGCGCGCCGCGAGCCGCAGCCATCGACGGTTCATCGACCGCGACCTCGTCCTCGACGCCTCGATGCTGGCCCTTGCCGCCGTCGCGTCGATCGCGAGCGCCCCCGCGGCCGGGGTCTCGACCGACGTCGTCGCCCTCGTCGTCTTCGCCGTCCTCGTTCTCGCGGGCCTCGGCCAGGCCGGCCTCTACCGGCCGCGCTTCGCTCCCCACTTCCTCGAGGACGCGCTCAAGATCGTCGGCGTCACCGCGATCGTCGCCATGGCGATGACCTTCATGCGGGTGCTGATCTTCGACAACCCGCAGGCCGCCGCTCAGGCCGCTCGCGCGTGGGTCTTCGCCTCGACGTACCTGATCGCCGCCCGCGGCGGCCGTCACCTGATCGAGATGAAGCAGCGGCGGGCCGGCACCAGCGGCCGCCGGACGCTGATCGTCGGCGCCGGCAACGTCGGCCGCGAGTTCGCCCAGCGCCTGCTCGAGCGGCCCGACTTCGGACTTCGCCCGGTCGCCTTCCTCGACGACGACCCGCTCGAGATGGAGGACCCCGCCGGCGTCCACATCCCCGTTCTCGACTCCGGCCGTCAGGACGACGCCGATTCGGACATGTTCGGCCCGCGGCTCGAGGAGGCGATCGCGAAGCTGCACATCGCCCACGTCATCGTCAGCTTCTCGACCACCTCGCACAGCGCCGAGCTCGACCTCCTGCGCCGCTGTCAGGCGATGGGCGTCTCGGTCTCGGTCATGCCGCGCCTCTTCGAGGGCGTCACCGACCGCCTCGACCTCGAGCGAATCGGGGGCATGGGGATCATCTCCGTTCACCCCACCGACCCCGACGGCTGGCAGTTCGCGGTCAAGTACGGCATCGACCGCGTCGCGGCGGCGATCGCGCTCATCATCGCCTCCCCCCTGCTCATCCTCGCGGCGCTGCTGACGCTCGCGACGCTCGGCCGCCCGATCATCTTCCGCCAGGCGCGGATCGGGCTCGACGGCCGCGAGTTCGACGTCCTCAAGTTCCGGACGATGCGGCTGCCGAAGCCCGGCGAGCCGACCGAGGCCGAGGTGGAGGACCGGATGGCGCTCGGTCTCGGCCCCGGCGGCGTCGAGGGGGCCGATCGCCGCACGCGGGTGGGGACGTTCCTGCGCAAGACCTCGATCGACGAGCTCCCGCAGCTCTTCAACGTCCTTCGCGGCGACATGTCGCTCGTCGGTCCGCGGCCCGAGCGCCCGCAGTTCGCGCGGATGTTCGACGAGTCGATCTACCGCTACGCGGACCGCAACCGCGTCAAGTCGGGGATCACCGGCTGGTCGCAGGTCAACGGCCTCCGCGGCAAGACCTCGATCACGCAGCGGGCCGAGTGGGACAACTACTACATCGAGAACCGCTCGGTCTGGCTCGACCTGAAGATCATGGCGATGACGATCCCCGCCGTCCTGCGCCACCGCGAGTAGCGGCGTCGTAGACCGCCATCGTCCGGCCGGCGATCGCCGGCCACGAGTACCGCTCCCCGGCCAGGCGGTTGCCGGCCTCGCCGCGCCGCCCGCACTCCTCCGGGCCGGCGGCGGCCACGTCGCGGAGCACCCCGGCCATCGCCCCGGGGTCGGGGCGGGCGCAGATCCAGCCGGTCTCGCCGTCGACGACCGCGTCGGAGAGCCCGCCGACCGGGTAGATGGCGACGGGCGTGGAGAAGCCGTAGGAGAGCAGGAGCACGCCGCTCTGACTCGCCTTCTCGTAGGCGAGGACGGTGACGTCCGCGGCGGCGAAGCACCCGGCTGCCTCCTCCATCGGCAGGTATCCCTCGCGAACGGTCAGCCGCTCCGCGAGCCGCGGGTCGGCGAGCTCGGCCGCGGCGCGCTCGAGGCCGCCGATGTCCTCGCCGGCGATCAGCAGCCAGATCCCGGGCGCCTCGGCCGCGGCCCGGGCCGCGGCGCCGATCCCCTTGTCCGCGCGGAGCTGCCCGAACACCATCGCGACGACCGCGTCGGGCGGGATCCCGAGGCGCTCCCTCGCCTCGGCGCGGCTGGCCGCGGGGACCGAGTGCGCGAGCCCCGTGTACTCGCCGTGGGGGATCACGGCCGCGCGCTCGGGCCGGTGCAGCGCCGGGATGTCGGCCTCGGTGTGGACGATAGTCGTCGTCGCCAGCGCCTCCATCAGCCCGCGCACGATCCCCTCCGCGCGGCGGCGGGCGAACGTGTTGTGCGGGGTGTGGACCACCCTCGCCCCGGCGAGCCGGAACAGCGCCATCTCGAGGGCGGCGAGCGGGAACCAGATGCCGCCCTGGATGTGGACGACGCGGCAGCGGCGGGCGAGCCGGATCGCCCGCGGGAACGTCGCCACCACCGCGAGCGCGTTGACGACCGGGCCGAGGCGCATGCGGCGGAGCGCGCGGCGCCACGCGCTCGTCGGCCGCAGGTAGTGGATCCACGGGTGGATCCGGACCCCAGCCGCCGGCGGGTAGAGGTGGTCCGCCGCGGTCACCAGCTCGACCGGCTGACCGAGCTCGGCGAGCGCGCCGGCGAGGGCGAGGGTGTAGTCGGCGACGCCGCCCCGTCCCCCCTCCTCGATCAGCATCACCGGAGCGTCCCGTGCGGCGGCGTCCATCGCGGCATCCTATGCGCGGCCGGCGAACCTCCCGGCGGCCGGGGGCGCCGCTAGATTGGGACACCTGAGCCGGTCATCCGCCGACACGACCCCGCCGGCGCTGCCTCCCGGCCTGACGGGCAGAGACATCGTCTGCGTCGGCTTCGCCGACTGGGACGCGCCGCTGTGGACGAACCAGCAGCACCTGATGTCGCGCCTCGCCCGCGGCAACCGAGTGCTCTTCGTCGAGTCCCTGGGCCTGCGCCGCCCGCAGCTCTCCCGCGGCGACGTCGGCCGGATCGGGCGCCGGCTCGCCCGCGGCCTGAGCGGGCCGCGGCGCCGCGACGGGGTGGCGGTGCTCTCCCCGCTCGTCGTGCCGCTGCACTCCAGCGCCGCGGTGCGGGCGCTGAACGCCCGCCTGCTGCCCGCGCTCGTCCGCCGCGCCGCGCGCCGCGAGGGAATGCGCCACCCGCTGCTGTGGGGCTACGTGCCGCAGGCCGAGGTCCTGCTCGACGTCCTCGATCCGGAGGCGGTCGTCTACCACTGCGTCGACGACATCGCCTCCCAGAAGGGAGTCGACGCCGCCAGCTTCCGCGCCGCCGAGGAGCGCTTCGCCGCGCGGGCGGATCTGGTGATCGCGAGCTCGCGGCCGCTTGCGAGGCGGATGCGCGAGCTCAACGAGCACGTCCTCGAGGCCCCCAACGTCGCCGACACCGCGCTGTTCGCCACGGCCCTCGAGCCCGGGCCGGTCGACCCCGCCGTCGCGGCGGTCCCGGAGCCGCGGATCGTCTTCACCGGGGCGGTGACCGCGACGAAGCTCGACCTCGGCCTGATCGCGGCCGTCGCCGCCGCGCGTCGCGACTGGTCGGTCGTCCTGGTCGGCCCGGTCGGCGCCGGCGATCCGTCGACCGACGTCAGCCCGCTCCGCGAGCACGCGAACGTCCACCTGCTCGGCGCGCGCTCATACGCCGAGCTGCCCGCCGTCCTGCGGGGCGCCGCCGCCGGCCTGATCCCCTACGCGCTCAACGACCTGACGACCGGGATCTTCCCGATGAAGGTGTACGAGTACCTGGCGGCGGGCCTGCCGGTCGTCTCCACCCCGCTCCCGTCG
This sequence comes from uncultured Solirubrobacterales bacterium, assembly GCA_963823565.1. GTDB lineage: Bacteria > Actinomycetota > Thermoleophilia > Solirubrobacterales > 70-9 > RHKX01. Next base: position 80,426 of record CAWGLR010000002.1, read on the forward strand.
CTCGAGGGAGTCGGCGAGGTGACGATCGCGTCCGGTGCCGAGCCGACGGTCGCGGCGATCGACGAGGCGATCTCGGGCGACTCCCCGCAGGACCGGGCGGAGCGCTCCCGGGCGGCCGCGGCCCACAGCTGGGACGTGCGGATCGCCGAGATCGCGGCGGCGCTTCGGGAGGCCGGAGCATGAGCGACCTCGTCGTCTCCGCTTTCACGCCGGCGCTGGGCTCCGGGCAGGGCCTGCGCACCTACGGCATCGTCCGGGCGCTGGCGGAGGCCGGCCCCGTCGATCTCCTCCACGCCGAGTTCGGCGCCGGCGCCCCATCCCCCGAGTACGCCCTGCTGCCGGACGTGACGCTGCATCCGGTCAAGCCCAGCCGCGGGGCGCGCCGATCCCTCGCCTATGCGGCCGCGCTGCTCCGGGGGACGCCCGACGATTGGGCCCGCGGCGCCTCGCCCGAGCTCGCGCGCGCCGCGGCCGAGCTCGCCGGCCGGCCGGAGACCGGGCGGGTCGTCGCCGACGGGCCGGTCGTCGCCGCGATGCTGCTCCCGCTCGCCCGCCGGCGCCCGGCGATCTACAACGCCCACAATCTCGAGTCCGCGTTCCGGGCCGGGGTCGAGGGCGGAGGCGAGCGGGCGACCCGTCGCATGGAGCGCTTCGAGCGGAGCCTGCTCGCGGCCTACGAGGAGACGTGGATGGCCAGCCCACCCGACGTCGCCGGCGCACTCGCCCTGCTTCCGGGAGCAAGCGTCCGCTACGTCCCGAACGTCGTCGACGTGTCCGCGATCGTCCCGGTCGCGCCACGCCGGGACCGTGGGCGCCGCGTCCTCTTTCTCGGCGACTTCACCTACGAGCCCAACCGGCAGGGCTTCCGGTTCCTCGCCAGGGAGGTGATGCCGCGCCTGTGGGAGCGGCGCCCGGACGCGATCCTCGCGGTCGCCGGGCGCGGCCTCGAAGCCGACGCGGGTCTCGACCGGCGGATCGAGCTGCTCGGCTACGTCGACGACCTGCCGGCGACCTACGCGACCGCCGACTGCGCCGCCGTGCCGCTGCTCTCCGGCGGCGGATCGCCGCTGAAGTTCGTCGAGGCGCTGGCGTACGCCCTGCCGGTCGTCGCGACTCCCGTCGCCGCCCAGGGACTCGAGGCGGAGGCCGGGCGCGACTACCTGCCGGCCGAGGGCGCCGAGGAGTTCGCCGCCGCACTCGGCCGTGCGCTCGACGGAGCCGCCGCCGACGTGGGCGCGGCGGGCCGTAGCCTTGCGGAGCGTGAATACTCGATCGAATCCCTCGCGCGACGGCTGAGCGCGTGAGCGAAGACGAACGACGAACAGCGGCGATGCTGCTCGCCGGAGGCGGACCGCTGGACGAGTCCACGCTCGGCGCGAGCGAGGTGCGTGCGCTGGCCCGACCCCGGCGGGTCCCGCCACTTCCGCTCCGGGTCCTCGACCGGCTGCGGCTCGGTCGCGGCCTCGGCGAGCGCTCCCTCGAGCGGGTCGCCGCCGCCCGGGAGGCGGCGCTGGGCGCGGAGGCCGCCGGCCCGCCGCGCGTGCTCCTCCGCGTGGACGAGTTCCCCAACGTCCAGGCCTGGGACGAGGCGGGCCCGTTCGGCACCGAGCCGTTCCGGCGCTTCCACGAGATCCTCCACGGCGCCGGCTGCGACTACCTCATCGCGGTGCTCCCGCGCGTCCCCCGCTCCCCGCTGGATCCGGCGGACCGCGAGGACCGTGCTCTCGGTCAGGCCGAGCGGGAGATGCTCGCGAAGCTCCTTCGCGACGGGGTCGAGCTCGCCGTCCACGGGCACGACCACCGCACCCGCGACGCCCGCCCCCGGCACCACTCCGAGCTGATCGGCCTCGGCGCTGACGAGCTCGAGGCGCGGCTCGACGCCTCCGACGCCGTCCTCCGCGAGCTCGGCGCCTCACCGCGCGCCTTCGTCCCGCCCTTCAACCGGTTCTCCGCCGAGCAGTTCCCGGACCTCGCCCGCCGCTACGAGATCGTCTGCGCCGGCCCCGAGACCGTCATGCAGATGGGCTTCCAGCCGACCCCGCAGGTACGCCGTGGAACGGTCTACGTCCCCGCCTACGCCCCGCTGTACGGGCGCGCCCCGCAGGTCCGCGAGGCGCTCGAGGCGCTGGCCGAGCGCGCGCCGGGGATCTGGGCGCCCGTGGTCCTGCACTGGAGCTGGGAGGCCGAGGACGACGACTACGCCGAGCTCGAGCGGCTGGCGACGACGCTCGGCGAGCTCACCGTGCCCTGGCAGTCGCTGATCGATGCAGCGGCCCCCGAGGACGCCGAGGCCCGGGCGGTGCGGACATGAAGATCGTCAGCGTTCTCACGTCGGAGGCCACGGGCGGGGCCGAGTTCGCGTCGCAGTGGCTGCTCGACGCGATGGCCCGGCGCGGCCACGAGACCGTCCAGCTCACCGACCAGCCGCCGCTGGCCGAGGGCTCGCCGACGCGCCGGGTCCCGATCGACCTCGGGCCGAAGCTCTCGACGCGGACTTACGCGCGACTCGGCGCGACCTGGCCCTTCCTCGCCCGCCGGCTGCGCTCGGCCCTCGCCGCCGAGGCACCCTACGACGTTCTCCTCGTGCACTTCAAGAAGGAGCAGCTGCTGGTCCCGACCCTCCCCCGCTCGCTCCGCGCGACCACGGTTTGGGCCGAATGGGGACCGGTGCCGTTCCAGATGCGCGTCGGCGCGGCCGGGCGCGCCTACGCCGCGGCGGGGCGTCGCGCCGACCTCGTCGTCGCCGTCTCCGAGCCGACCCGCGACTCGATCTGCGACGCCGGGATCGACGCGGACAAGGTCGCCGTCCTGCCGAACGCCGTTCGCACCGACGAGGCCCGGTTCCGCCCCGAGGGGCGCGTGCGCGTGCGGGCCGAGCTCGGCATTCCCGCCGATGCCTTCGTCGTCGGCTGCGTCTCTCGCCTGCACCCGAAGAAGCGCAACGACGTGATCGTCGACGCGGTCGCGCGGCTCGGGAGCGACGTGCACCTGATCGTCGCCGGCGAGGGCGAGTGCGAGGAGGCCCTGCGGCGGCGCGCGGCGGAGCTCGGCGGTCGCGCGCACTTCATCCCGACGCCGGGCGAGCGCATGGCCGAGGTCGTCTCGGCGTTCGACGTGTCCGCGTTCGGCCCCAGTCCGACCGAGGGCCATCCCCTGGCCGTCGTGATCTCGATGCTCGCCGAGCGGCCCTGCCTGGCAACCGGCCCCGAGGGCGTGGCCGACCTGATCGACGAGGAGGTCGGCGGCATCGCCTCGCCGACCGATGACCCCAGCGCGTTCGCCCATCTGATCGCCGAGCGGGCGGCCGACGCGCGCGGCGGGCGCGAGATGGGCAGGCGGGCGCGGGAACGGGCGCGGGCCCGCTTTGACGCCGAGGTCGTCGCCGAGCGCTTCGAGGAGCTCATCGCCGCATCGCGGCGCGATGCAATCCATCGTGTCCCGCCTCCAGCCGGGAGCGCATCGGGCCGATGGACCGCCGAACGATGAAGATCGTCAGCGTCCTCACCTCCAACGCGCTCGGCGGCGCCGAGTTCGCCGCCGTCGAGATGCTCGACGCGCTCGCCGAGCGCGGCCACGAGACGGTCCTGCTCACCGACCAGCCCGGGATCGGCCGCGACACCGCGGTCCGCGTCGGCTCGGTCGCTCTCGGGCCGAAGCTCTCGCGCACGACCTGGCTGCGCCTCGGCGCGACGTGGCCCCGCTATGTCCGCCGGCTGCGACGGGCGCTCGAGGCGGAGGCCCCCTTCGACGTGCTGATCGTCCATTACAAGAAGGAGCAGCTGCTTGCCGGCGCCCTCCCTCCGGAGCTCCGCCGGACGGTCGTCTGGGCCGAGTGGGGACCGGTGCCGTTCCCGATGCGCCGCGGGCTGCCGCGGGCCGCCTACCTGCGCGCCGCTCGGCGGGCAACCCTGGTCATGGCCGTCTCGGAGGGGACCCGCCAGTCGCTGGTCGACGTCGGCGTCCCGGCGGAGAGGGTCGTGGTCGTGCCGAACGTCGTGCGCACCGACGAGATCACCTTCAGCGCCTCCGGCCGCGAGCAAGTTCGCGCCGACCTCGGCATCCCGGCCGACGCCTTCGTGGTCGGCTGCATCTCGCGCCTGCACCCGAAGAAGCGCAACGACGTCGTCGTCTCGGCGATGGAGCTGATCGATCCCTCCTGCCACCTGATCCTCGCCGGCGACGGCGAGACCGAGGCCGAGCTACGGGCGCAGGCCGAGCCGCTCGGCGACCGCGCCCACTTCATCCCGACCCCGCAAGGGTACGTCGCCGACGTCCTCTCGGCCTTCGACGTCTCGGTCTTCTGCCCGAGCCCGACCGAGGGGGCGCCGCGGGCGGTGATCCTCGCGATGCTGGCCGAGCGCCCGTGCCTGTCCACGGGAGCCGAGGGCGTCGCCGACATGATCGATCCCTCGATCGGGGGGATCGCGGCGAGGGAGAACGACCCCGAGGCCCTCGCCGAGCTGATCCGCCCCCACATCGGCGATCCCGAGCTCGGCTCGCGGCAGGGACGGGCCGCGCGCGAGCGCGCGGTCGAGCGCTACAGCGCGCCCGTGGTCGCGCAGCGTGTCGAGGAGCTCTTCGACCGCGCTCGCGGGAGCCGCCCGTGATCCGGCAGCGGGTGCTGGCCGCCGCCAGGGCCGCGGGGATGGAGCCCGCGCTGCGGAGCACGCAGCGTGCCCTGCTGGGGCGGGCGCAGCGGCGCAACCTCCGCGATGACGAGCACCTCGCCGCGATCCTCGCCGCGATCCTGCGTCACGACTCCAACTGCGTCGACGCCGGCGCCAACGTCGGCGACGTCCTCGCCCACATCGCCCGCCTCGCCCCTACGGGATCTCATCTCGCGGTCGAGCCGCTGCCGGAGCTCGCCGCGGCGCTGGAGGAGCGGCACCCCGGCGTCGAGGTCGAGTGTTGCGCCCTCGCCGACCGCGACGGCGAGGAGACGTTCTACCGGCACACGGACGCGCCCTCCCGCAGCAGCCTGCGCCGCGGAGACGAGGAGGAGCGCAGCATGGTCGCCCTCCGCACGTCCGTGCGGCGGCTCGACGACCTGGTCCCGCGCGATCGCGACGTCGCGTTCGTCAAGATCGACGTCGAGGGCGCCGAGGAAGGCGTCCTGCGGGGCGCGATGGAGACGCTGAGCCGCTGCCGGCCGCTCGTCGCGATCGAGCACGGCGCCGCGGCCGTGCGCTCCTTCGGGACCAGCCACCGCACCATCCACGAGCTGCTGGAGGCAACCGGGCTCGCGCTGTTCGACATGGACGGCCGCGGTCCGCTCAGCGCCGACGAGTTCGACGAGATCGCGGACCCACCGGGCGACCGATGGAACTTCTTCGCCCGCCCGCTGTGAGCGCACCCCGGGCCGCGGATCCGGGCGGCGACCGATCATGAGCGGCCGCTCGTGGGGCGGCCGGCCCGGCGATGCCGCCGGGGCCAGCCGCGGCCGGATCGTCCGCACCGCGGCCCTCCAGATCGGCGGCCGCGCCGGGAACATCGCGCTGGGCGTGGCCGCCGTCGCCCTGCTCGCCAGGGCTCTCGGGCCGGATGACTTCGGCGTCTGGTCCACGGCATTCGCGTTCGTCGGGATCTTCGGCTTCCTCACGGACTTCGGCCTGGTCAGGGTCGCAACGCAGCGGATGGCGGCCGACCCCGAGCACGAGGATCGCTGGCTCGGGGCGCTGATCGCCACCGTCGCGATCGCCTCACTCGGCGCCTTCGCGATCACCATCGCGGCGATTCCACTGCTCGCCGACGAGGACCACATCTTCGCCGTCACCGGGCTGCTGGCGCTGACGATCCTCAACTCGGCGCCGGGCGCGCTCCTGGCCGTCTTCGACTCGCGCGTGCGGGCCGGCGTTCGGATCGCGGTGATCACGGCGAACTCCGTCGCGTGGCTGGCGGCGATCTGCGTCCTCTACGTGACCGACGCCGGCGTCGTCTCCTTCGCGATCGCATTCGTCGTGATCTCGGCCCTCACCGCGGCGCTGGAGTGGGGAGTGACGAAGCGATTCGCGCGGATATCGATCCGCGCCGGGCGGAAGTTCTGGCGGCCGCTCGTCGTCCAGGCCCTGCCGCTCGGCCTGGCGGGAGTGCTCGTGACCGTCTACTACCGAATCGACAGCGTCATCGTCTTCAACATCAGCGGTCCCGACGAGGCCGGCGTCTACGGCGCCGCTTACCGGTTCATCGACCCGATCCATTTCCTGCCGATGTCGATCATGGCCGCGGCCTTTCCGGTGATGTCGGCGCTCTACACCTCCGACCGCGACCGCCTGCGTCGGCTGGTCCAGCGCGCCGGCGAGTACCTGATCGTCGCCGCCATGGGCGCGCTCGCGGTGACGATCGTGCTCGCCGGGCCGGTCATCGAGGCGCTGCTCGGCTCCGGATACGAGCGCTCGGCGACCGTGCTCCCGATCCTCATGTTGGCCTTCGCGTTCATGTCGATCGGCTACCTCTCCGGCTCCCTGACGCCGATCGTCGGCAAGCAGTGGCGGCTCGTCTGGATCGCCGCCGGCGGTGCCGTCCTCAACGTCGTCCTCAACCTGATTCTCGTCCCGCCCTACGGCGCGGTCGGGGCGTCCTGGGCGACGGTGGCCACCGAACTGATCGTCAATGCATGGAGCCTGACGGTCGTGTTCGGGGCGCTCGGGTTCCGGCCGGGAATCTCGAAGCCGATCCGGATCATCGTCGCGGCGATCGCCCTGTGGGGCGCGACCGCCGCGATCGCGCTCCTTTCGCCCGCGATCGCGCTGGTCGCCGCCGGCCCGATCTATGCAGCCCTGCTCTTCGGCCTCCGAGCCGTCGACCCCGACGACGTCCGCGACCTCCTGCGCCGCCGCGAGGCCGCCGCCGAGGCACCGGCGTGAGGATCCTCGTCGTCAGCAACCTCTATCCGCCCGCCGTCGAGGGCGGATACGAACGCGAGTGCGCCGGTGCGGTCGCGCACCTCCGCGAGGGACACGAGGTCCTGGTCCTGACCTCTGACCGCGGCCGCGCGGCGGCTGCCGACGCTCCCGGCGTCGAGCGGGCGCTGCCGCTGCTGACCCCGACGCCGGCGGGATCGCTCCGCGCGCCGCTCGCCTCGCTGCGCGCGGCCCGGGTCGTCGGAGACGCCGTCGCCGGCTTCGCGCCGGACCTCGTCTACCACTGGAACGGCTTCGGGGTGCCCGTCAGCGCGCTCGTGGCGGCAGGGCGCTCCGGCGTCCCGCTGGCGCTGCGGGTCTGCGAGCACTGGTTCGGTCACGTCTTCGAGACCGATCAGTTCGCGCGCGAGCTCCGGCCGGCCGCGCGGAGCCCGCTGCGGCGAGCCTGGGCCGCCGCCGTCAGGCCGCTGGACCGCCATCGGCTGCTCGGCCTCTCGGGCCTCGAGCCGTTCGCGGCGACGATCTCGTGGAACAGCGACTTCCTGCGGGAGGCCACGCCGGTGCCGGCCGCGGTGCGCCCGCTGCTCGAGGAGCGGATCTACCCCGCCCTGCCGCAGGGGGACCGGTTCGCCGGCGTCGAGCGCCGGCCCTCGGCAACGCCGACGATCGCGTTCGTCGGCCGGGTCAGTGAGGAGAAGGGCGTCCACGTCGCGATCGAGGCGCTCTCGCTGCTGCGCGAGGAACACGGCCGGCCGGCGCGGCTGCTGGTCGCGGGACCGGTGGACCGGGCCACCGAGGACGCGATGGCGAGCCAGATCGCCGGCCTCGGTCTCGGCGACGCGGTCGAGCTCCTCGGCCCGCTCGAGGGCACTGCGCTCGAGGAGCTCTACGCGAGCGCGCACGCGGTGCTCGTCCCGTCCGTCTGGGAGGAGCCGGCCGGGCTCGTCTGCGTCGAAGCGGCGCTGGCGCGCGCGCCGCTCGTCGCGTCGCGCGCCGGCGGGATCCCCGAGCTGATCCGCGAGCCCGCCGAGGCGCTGCTGTTCGACCGCGGCGACGCGGCCGGAGCCGCGGCCAGGCTCGCCGAGACGCTGCGTGACCCGGCCGCCACCGAGGTGCGCGTGCGCCGCGCATTCGAGCGCGGCCGCGAGCTCTCCTTCGGGCCCTACGCGGCGGCGACCGACCGGTTCCTCGAGCGGACGCTCGCGGCCTTCGCCTCCTCCGGCTCCTCCTCCTGAGGGACCCGCGCGCGGCTCGCGCCCATCGCGAAGCCGACGCCGATCAGGAGGAAGACGAAGGACGTCACCTCGAGCTGCCAGAAGGGGAAGTCGACCATCGAGGAGATGACCACCGAGAACAGGGCGCCGATCGCGCCGATGGCGAAGCCGCCGACCTTCCGTCGCGTCGGGTCGTAGCGTCCCGACGCTCGCCAGAAGTGGCCCACCGCGCCACCGACCAGCCAGATCAGGCCGATCATCCCGAGCGGGCCGAGCGACAGGAATCCCTCGAGGAAGAGGTTGTGGGCGTGGGTCACGTTCTGGTCGACGTTCTCGGTCGAGGCGGTCCGCTTGAAGGTGTCGGCGAACGTGAGCGCGCCGATGCCGGTCAGCGGGTGGGCCTCGATCTGCGCGCCGGCGGCCGACCAGATCGCCTTGCGGCCGGGCTCGGCATCGGGCTCGAGCGCCTGGTTGAAGCGCTCGCTCAGCGCCGCCGTCTGGCTCGAGGGCGCCTCCGGCAGGGCGAACGCGACGACCACGGGCACCATCACGATGAAGACGAGCAGGCTCGCGGGGCGGCGCTTCGCGAGCAGCGCCGCGACCAGCACCAAGCCCGCGAGGAGGCCGAGGATCGGGCCGCGCGAGAGGGTCGCGACGAGCCCGGCGACGCCGAGCGCGATCGGCACGAGCAGGTAGAGGCCCGACCTGCCGCGATAGGCGGCGATGCCGCCGAAGAGCACGAGGTTGGCGCAGAGGTAGGCCCCCATGATGTTCGGGTGGTAGAAGAGCCCGTTGACGCGCTCGTCGCCGAAGATCGGGCTGAACGGGCCCGGGGCGACGCCCGCGACCTGGGCGAGCGCGATGACGCCGAGGCCGCAGAGCGCGAGGGCGAGCACGTTCGTCAGCGCGCCGATGTCGCGCTCGGGATCGATGACGGACGCGGCGATGATCGCCACGAGCATCGGGATACCGAGCCCGAAGAAGAGCCTCGCCAGCGACCCGCCGGGCTCGGGGCCGGCGAGGGCGGCGATGACGCCGCCGAGCAGCATCACCAGCATCGGCGGCAGCAGGCCCCGGGGCAGGCGGACCTTGCCGTAGCTCAGCTGGACCGCCGCCAGGATGCCGACGAGCGGGATCAGCACGTAGGTCGTGTGCAGGTCGAAGCCCTCGAAGAGCGCCTGGCTGCGGAACGGGAAGGCGAGCGCGAATGCGAGCAGCAGGAACGCGATCCGCAGGCCGGTCATCGCGAGGATGCCGAGCGCGAGCACGAGCAGGAAGATCGGCAGGACGGTGATCAGCCCGTACTGGACGAGCGCCCACGAGATCGCGACGCCGGCGATCGCGACGAGCGGCAGCAGGACGAGGACCAGCAGGACGTCCCGTTGCGGGACCGTGAGGCGGGTGCTGCGGGCGCCGGCGCCGCTCAACGGGCGCTCTCTTTCATCTTGAAGTGGCCTTCCATGGCTGCCGATGAAGCGTAGGCATGCGTTCCGCAAGCCGCACTACATGCGCGATTTCCTGGGACAACCCCGCCAATCGGGGTTGCTACCGTCGCCAGGTGTCCACCGGAAGGACCATTCGTGAGCCCGCCTGTGGCTGAGCACGGACGCGAGGACTCGTCTTCGACGGTCCGCTTCATCAACGCGCTTCGCGATCGCTGGTGGGTCATCGTCCTCTGCGGCCTCATCTGCGCGAGCGCCGCCGTCGCCTACTCGCTGACCCAGACCAAGGTCTACACCGCCTCGGCCAGCCTGCTGTTCCGGAACGTTCAACTCGGTGACACCCTGTTCGATTCGCAGCTCTTCACCCCTTCCACCGACCCGACGCGGGACGCTGCGACCAACATCGAGCTCCTGACCTCGCTGAAGGTCGCGCGGCGGGTCAAGAGCGAGCTCAAGCTCGACACGCCGCCCGAGACCCTGCTCGGGAACCTCTCCGTCGAGGAGAACGACAACTCCGACGTCGTCGGCGTGAACTACGTCGACGAGTCGCCGCGCGCGGCCGCCCGGATCGCGACCGCCTTCGCCGAGCAGTACGTGGTCGTCCGCCGCGAGGCCGACCGCGAGGTGGTCCGCGACGCTCAGGACCTGATCCGCCAGCGCCTCGACGCGCTGCCCGCGGGGGCCACGGCGGAGCGCGCCTCGCTGACCAGCGTGCTCGAGCAGCTGACGACCCTGGAGGCGATCCAGACCGGCAACGCCGAGGTCGTCGACGTCGCCTCGGTCCCGACCGACCCCTCGGCGCCGGCGCCGAAGCAGAACGCCGCGCTGGGGCTCGTCCTCGGCCTCGCGCTCGGCGCCGCGCTCGCCTTCGCCCTCGACTTCCTCGACCGGCGGGTTCGCTCGACCGGCGACTTCGAGGAGGGCTACGGCCTGCCGATCCTCACGCGCGTCCCGCACAAGGCGTTCGCGGGTTACGACCCGAAGCGCCAGACGGCCGCGTCGTTCGAGCCCTACCGGATGCTCCGCAACGCGCTCGGCGCCCTGCGCCGCGAGGGCAACCCCCTGCGCGTCCTGCTCATCACCAGCGCCGTCCCCGGCGAGGGCAAGACGCTGGTCAGCGTCAACCTCGCCCGCGCGGTCGCCCTCACCGGCCGCGACGCCGCGGTCGTCGAGACCGACATGCGCGACCCCGACCTCGGCAAGCACTTCCCGATCGAGCCGTGGGCGGCCGAGCTGACCACGACCCTGGTCGAGGGCACCGACGAGGGCTCGCTCCAGCGCGTCTCCCCCGGTCGCTGGTCCGACGGCCCCGAGCTGCCGACCGGCGACATCGTCCTGCTCCCCGCCGGCACGCCCCCGCCCAACGCCTCCGAGATGATGAGCGGACCGGCGATGAGCGGCCTGCTCGAGTGGCTGAGCGAGATGAACGACCTCGTCATCCTCGACGCCGCCCCCCTGCTTCCGGTCGCCGACACGCACGCGCTGCTCGACCAGGTGCCGATCGACGGCTGCATCATCGTCGCCCGCGCCGAGAGCACGACCCGCGACCAGGTCGCCCGCACCCGGGCCATCATCGAGCAGCACCACGGCCTCGACGTCCTCGGCGTCGTCGTCACCGACGCCCATGACGCCCACGGCGTCGGCTACGGCTTCTACGGCCTCGACCAGGAGCTGATCGCCGACGACCACGACGTCGCCGGCGAGGCCGACGAGGAGGAGCCCGCCGAAGGGCCGACGGTCGTCGAGCCCGCGCCGCAGGGGCCCCCCGCGGCCGCACCCCCGCAGATGCCGCCTCCGGTCGCGCAGCCGCCGCAGGCACCGCCGCCGGCTCCGATGCCGCCGCCGCAGGCGCCCGCTCCGGCCCAGCCGTCGCCGCAGGCGCCGCCCCCCGCGTATCCCGCGCCGCCGGCGCCGGGCGGCTACCCCGCCCCGGCGGCCCCGCCCGCCTACGGCCGGCAGCCGCCCCCGAACGCCTACCCCGCTCCCGCGGTCCCGGCGCACGGCCAGCCCTGGCCCGGCAACGGCCAGCCCGCCGCCCCGTACCAGGGCGCGCCGCCGCAGCAGCGGTAGGCCCGGCCCCCGCCGGCGTCCGGTCGCGAAGGCGGCCGGTGATGGCCCGCTCGCAGAAGGCGTCCCATTGTGGGAGGGAATCCGCGAATCAGGCCTTCGCCACGCCAACCTCAGCGACCGCCGGGGTCTATCAGTCCGGGATACCGGACAAATCGACCCCCGCGCCCGGAGCCGTCCGGTGGGAGCCGTCGCTGCGCTAGCCCGCGGTGACTTGCTGGACTACCCGGTAGGCGGGCTTCTTGGAGCCGTCGCGGCGGGTGAGGCCGAAGAAGTTCTCCTTGTCGGACTGGTCGCTGCCGAGATCGTTGAGGTGGTAGACGAAGACGGCGTCGACGTAGGAGCTCCACTCGGTGGTGACCTGCTGGAAGAAGCGAGCGAGGTAGTCGGCCTGCTGGCGCTCGGTGACGCAGTTGGGGTCGCCGGTGCAGGTCGACCAGCCCATCTCGGTGACCCAGAAGTGCTTGTCGCCGTCGCCGTGGGAGACGAACTCGCGGCGGATCTGCTCGATGCGCGGGGTCTCCCAGCGGGCGAGGTAGCTGCCGGGGTGCCAATCGTCGGGATCGTCGACGGCGTAGGGATGCACGGCGACGGCATCGAAGTAGTTGCCGAGGTCCGGGACGGCCTTGTACATCGGGTCGATCCAGGAGTGCCACTCGCTCCAGTCGTCGGTGGCGCTGATGTCGGCGGCCAGGATGTACTTGGCGGCGGGGTTCGCGGCGTGTCCGGCGCGGGCGGAGGCGCGGACGAGCCGGGCGTACTTGGCCGGGTCGGCGTCGCCGGCGGAGAAGACGCCGAGGAAGGGCTCGTTCCAGATCTCGAAGTACTCGGGGGCCAGCGAGGAGTCGAGCTCGGGGTGCAGCTGCCAGAACGTGCCGCCGGGGCCGTAGCGATCGACGACCTTGCCGACGTATTGCGCGTAGTCGGCGGGGTCGGAGGGGATGGTGTCCCAGGTCCGGCCGGCCCACGAGGGGGTTTCCATCAGCAGCGGTAGGACGTGCATCCCGCGGCTCGCGGACTCGGTCAGGACGCGGTCGTAGCGGCTCCAGTCCCACTGGTTCTGCCGCGGCTCGATCTCGCTCCAGGAGAAGGACTCGCGGAGCCAGTCGGCGCCCGTGGCGGCGACCTGGTCCTGTGCCCAGCCCGTGTCGGGGCCCCAGGCCTGCGTGTTGGCGATCATGCCGACGTGAAGGTCCTGCGGCACCGGATCGACCGCCGCCGGCTTCGGCGGGGCGATCACGACGGTCAGGCTGCCGTGGCTGATCATCCCGGAGCTCCTGACGCGGAGCCGGCCGTTGCGCTCGGCGCGGCGACGGACGGCGGCCGGAGCGACGCGCTTCTTGACCATGCGGTTCCTGCCGGCCATCTTCACCCAGGCCCGGTCGATCCGCTTCGACCGCAGGCTGCGGACGTTGAAGACGAGCGCCTTGTCGGTGGCGCGGATCGGCTTGACCTTCTTGACCGACGCCGGGGCCGGCGCGGCCAGGATCATCAGCAGCGCAAACAGCAGCGCCGCTGCCGCTGCCGCTCCCGCGATCCCGATCCGAGTCGTCCTCTGCATGCCCCCCTCATCGGGCGATGCAAGGATTCGTTCGCATTACGGCGCCCCCGCGTGGACGCATGTCCAAGGCCCTGTCCGGAAAGCCGCTGCTCAATCGGTCGATTGAGCGAGACTCATCCGGTCGGCGGTGTCGGCGATCAGCCGGCCGAATTCCTCCCGGAACGTCTCCGGGGTGAAGTTGCGGGCGTTGGCCCGGAGGTCGCGATCGTCGAGCTCCGCCGCCTCGAATCGACGGATCCCCTCGCAGACGCCCTCGACGTCCTGCTCGGCGAACAGGACCCCGGTCACCCCGTCCGCGACCGAGTCGCGGACGCCGCCCTTGCCGTAGGCGATCACCGGGACGCCGGCCGCCTGCGCTTCGACCGGGACGATGCCGAAGTCCTCCTCGCCCGGGAAGAGCAGCGCGCGGGCGCCGCCGAGGATGCCGGGCAGCTCGTCGTCCTCGACCCAGCCGAGGAACTCGATGTCGGGGCTGCCGCCGGCCTCCTCGCGGGCGCGGTCGAGCCCGCGCCCCTCGCCGATGACCTTCAGCTTCCTGCCGAGCTTGCGGCACGCCGCTACCGCCAGGTCGACCCGCTTGTACGGCACGACCCGCCCGAGCGCCAGGTAGTAGTCGCCGGGATCGTGCTCGACCGCGAGCAGCGGCTCGACCTCGACCGGCGGATGGACGACGGTGGCCTCGCGGCGCCAGTACTTCTCGATCCGGGCGGCGACGAAGCTCGAGTTCGCCGCGTAGGCGTCCGGGCGCGAGGAGGCGAGGAGGTCCTGGCGGCGCAGCCGCCCGAGCAGCATCTGCGCGGCCGCGCGGCCGACGGGCCCCACCCGCTCCCCCTTCAGGAACTCGGGCTCCCACGCGTATCGCATCGGCGTGTGGCAGTAACAGACGTGCGGGGTCGCCGGGCGCGTGAGGACGTTCTTCGCGCAGGCGTGGTTGCTCGAGACGACGAGGTCGAACTCGGAGAGGTCGAACGACTCGAACGCCGAGTTCATCAGCATCAGCAAGGCCGGATAGTGCTTGCGCGCACCGGGGATCCGGTCGAGGGCCGACGCGTGGACGGGCCGGCTCGTGATCTCCTCCGGCCACGGCGCCGGGTCGTAGACGGTCGTGAAGATCTCCGCCTGCGGGAACAGGCGGAGGATCTCGAGCACGACCTTCTCGGAGCCGCCCGGGACCGTCAGCCACTCGTGCGCGATCGCGACGCGCTCGAAGCGGCCAAGCCGCGCCTGGAGGTCCTCCTCGGTCGCGCTCACGGAGGGCTCAGGCTACCCGCGCCCTCGGCGGGCGCAGGGTGTGCGGGCGCTGACCCGGCCATGGGCCGGGCCAAGGTCCGCGATCGCTCTGGCGCTAGTGGTCCTGCCCGCGCGGCACGAGGCGAGTCATCGCCAGGCCGATCAGGAGCAGCAGGAGTCCGCCGCCCGCAAGCAGGCCGACATCGAGGCCGGTGAACGGCAGCGTGCTGGGCTCAACGCTCGAAGCGCTACCCCCACCCGTACCGCCGTAGCCCCCTACCGAAGAACTCTGCGCCATCGCCGCCGCGGGAACGGCCAGGAACACCAGGACGCACGCGGCGCTGAGAATCATTCTCAACTTACTGATCTTGACCACTCTTCCTTCCATGGATTGCTTCTTACCGCCCTCGTCCTTGGAGTATCCCCCGGAGGTTGCTGACGGTCCGACAGAACGGTTTGCCGGTAACTCAAGCGTTCGCAAGAGTTGCACATCCGGTATCGGATAGCAACTGCCCGCGCTCCAGAACCGGCACGTTACTTGCAGTAGCGGGTGTCCTCGGTCGGGCCCACCACCGCGCAGACCCGCGCGAGCAGGGTCCGCTGCACCCGCTCGACCGAGATCGGCTCGCCGCTCCGGGCGCCTCGCAGCGCCTCACGGATCAGCGGGTCCCTCGGATTGAGCTCCCTGGCCCGCTCGAGCCGGCGGACGGAGCCGGCGCGGTCGCCGTCCAGCGCCTCCAGCACCCCGAGCTCCAGGGTCGCGTACCAGTTGTCGCGCTCGCGGGCGAGCGCCAGGGAGAACGCCGCCCGCATCTTCTCCTCGTCGCCGAGGCGGGAGGCGATCGCGCCGGCGGTGAGATCGGGCTGGGCACTGAGCAGGTTCAGGTCCCGCGCCCGCTCGAGCCGGTCGAACGCAGCCTGCGGGTCGTCCTCCCAGCTGGAGGCGGCGATCGCGGTCTCGCGCGCCGAGAGCCACGGGAGCGCGAACGAGAGCCCGACCAGGAAGATCGCGAGGCCGATCGCGAGGCCAGCGCCGATCGAGGCGAGCATCCCCCGCCAGTCGTCGTCGTGTGCGACCTCGGCCTCCCGCGGCCGCTCCCCCGCGGGTTCGCCGGCGGCGAAGCCGGACGCCATCCCGAGCCAGGCGACGCAGGGAAGGGCGATCGCCGGGAACGACCAGATCCAGTCGCCGCCGCTGTGCAGCGCGAAGTAGGCGGCCGACCCGAGCGCGGCGGCGACGATCGCGCGCGCCAGCGGCTCAGGCGCGCGCCGTCGCGCCCAGACGGCGGCGGCGATCGCGGCGATCGCGGCGCCCAGGAACAGGGCGAAGCCGACGATCCCGAGCCCGGCGAGCATGCGGATCGGGAGCGAGTGCGGGTAGAGCGGCTCCTCCTCGCTGCGGCGATGCTCCAGGTAGCCGACCGCGAAGTTGTCGGAACCCTGGCCGGCGAGCGGCGAGTCCGCGAACTCCTCCGAGACGGCCACCCGCCAGAAGTCGTAGCGGTTGCTGCCGAGGCCGCCGGTCAGGCGGGAGTCGCTGAAGTCCGTCGAGCCGTAACCGGACTTGAACTCGTCCCACCGATCGCCCGTCCAGCTCACCGGGTTGCCGATCGCGATCAGCGCCGCGATGACGGCGAGGGCCGCCAGGGCGATGCCCACCTGCCGCGCGCCACGGGCGAGGTGCCGCTCGCGCTCGGCGCCGAGCTCGACGTCGCGGTCGGCGACCGCGATGCAGGTGCCGATCGCGAGCAGGGCGGCGAACGACGCGACGATCGCCCGCAGCGCGTCGGAGATCTCCGGACCCACCGCGCCGCCGGCGCCGGCGACCGAGTAGACGTCGAGGATCGCGTCCGAGGCGACCGCGGTGACGAGCGCGATCGGGACGAGCACGGCGACGACGCCGAGGCGGCGCGGGGTCAGCGCGAAGAAGATCACGAGCGCGATCGGGAACGACAGGAAGGCGCCGCGGCTCTGCGGCAGGATCGCCAGCTGGAGCAGGACGCCGGCAGTCGCCAGCATCAGCGCCCGCCCCGCCCACGGCACCTCTCGCCGCGAGGCCAGCAGCAGCGCCGGCCAGAAGGCCATCGCGAACAGCCCCGCGGTGCCGTTCGGGTAGCCGACCGGATCGGCGAAGCGGCCGTCGATCACGGCGCCGACCGCGTTCCCGTCGCCGGCGGCGCCGGCCACGACCGCGATCCCGATGACGGCGATCACCACCGAGTAGGCGCCGAGGACGATCGCCGCGGAGGAACCCCGCCAGGGAAGCAGCGCGAAGGTCGCGAAGGCGATCAGGTAGAGGACGATCCGGTTCGAGCCGTCCCAGGCGATCCCCGGCACGCCGGCCCATGCGATCGAGGCGAAGCTCCAGATCGCGAGGGCGCCGAGCAGGCCGATCGCGATCCACGTCGTGCGGCTCAGCAGCCGGAACCGGTCGCGGAAGAACCAGGCGACCAGCCCGAAGAGCGCGAGCATGAAGATCGCCGCCGGGTACCAGACGGTGGCGGGGAAGCCGCCGTCGTCGAGCGAGAGGATCCCGAGGAGGGCGATGAAGACGAGCCCGGGACCGAGCTCGGGGCGCGCGAGCGCGGCCCGGGCCGGCGTCAGCGGCGCCGAGACGCCCGTACGCGCCGTGACACGCGTACGCGTGTCACGGGCCGGCGTAGAGGTCGGGCTCATCCTCGAAGGCCTCGGTCGCGCTCTGGAACTCGGCCGGGGTCCCGACGTCGTACCAGGGCCCATCGAACAGGTACTTGCAGACCCGCTGCCCCTCTCCGACCATCTTCAGGACGAGGTCGGGGAAGTCGAAGCGGCCGGCGGGGATGCTCGCCACGGCCTCGGCGGAGTAGACGTAGATCCCCATGCTGACCTCGTAGCCGATCATCGGCTTCTCCATGTAGCCGGAGACCCGGTCCTCGTCCGCCTCGATCACCCCGAGGTCGATCCGCACCTCCTTGCGGTGCGAGGCGATCGTCAGCTTCGACTCGCTGCTCGTGTGGAACTCGATCAGGTCGCCGTAGTCGAGCGTGGTCAGGATGTCGCCGTTCATCACCAGCAGCGGCCCGTCGGGCGGATCGAGGTTGCGGACCGCCCCTGCCGTTCCCAGCGGCTCGTCCTCGTAGTGGTAGTTGAGCTCCACCCCGTCGGGGGCGGCCCCCGACTCGGTGAAGTAGGCCCGGATCAGCTCGCCGAGATGGCCGACGCAGAGGTCGACGCGGTCGATCCCCGCCCGCGAGAGCTGATGGAGGATGAGCTCGAGGATCGGCCGGTCGCCGAGCGGCAGCAGCGGCTTCGGCAGGACCGTCGTGTAGGGAGCGAGCCGGGTACCGCGGCCACCTGCCAGGATGGCGGCGCGCATCAGCCGGTGGCGACCGGGGCGTTCAGGTAGCTCGCCGCGATCTCGTGGTTGGTGTAGAAGCCCGGCCGCGCGGCGAAGTCGTCGTAGGCGCCGGCCCGGACGGCGCCGGCGACCGCGGCGACGCTCACCGGGACGCGCATGTCGGGCTCGAAGCCGAGCCGCTCGCGGATCTTCTCGAAGGAGACGCGGTAGTTGCGCGGGTCGCGGCCGCCCTCCTCGAAGGACACGCGGCCCCCTCCCCCGATCGCCTCCTGGACGACGTCGACGACCATCCGCTTCGTGTAGTTCTCGTCGCTGTGGCCGACGTTGAAGACCTCGCCGGCGACGGCCGGCGCGTCGGCGCCGAGCACGGTCATCACGGCCTTCGCGATGTCGGAGACGTGGCAGTAGGGCCGCCAGGTGTCGGCGTCGTAGACGACGAGCTCCTCGCCGGCGGCGAGCGTCCGGGTGAACTCCGAGATCGTCAGGTCGAAGCGCATGCGCGGCGAGAGGCCGTAGGCGGTCGAGATCCGCAGGACCGTCGGCGTGTAGTCGACACCCGTCTCCGCCGCCGCCAGGATCCGTTTCTCCATCTCGACCTTGTGCTCGGCGTACAGGGAGACCGGGCTGAGCTCGCTCTCCTCCGTCGCCGGCTCGTCGGTCGTGCGCAGCCCGTAGTTGCTGCAGGTCGACGTGAAGACGAGGCGGTCGAGCCCGCGGCCGTTGAGCGCCTCGAGCACCGTCGCGCAGCCGCCGAGGTTGATCGAGTCGGAGAGCTCGGGATAGGTCTTGGTGATCGGATCGCCGACCAGCCCGGCGAGGAGCGCGACGTCGCTGACTCCCTCGAGCGCGCGCTCGAGGGCGGCGCGGTCGCGCATGTCGCCGTGGACGAACGAAAAGCGCGGATGCTCCATCAGCGGCGCGATCGCCGAGCCGTGCTCGAAGATCAGCGCGTCGAGCACGCGCACGCTCGACCCCGCCTCCAGCATCCTCCGCACCATCACGTTGCCGACGTAGCCGGCGCCCCCGATGACCAGCACCCTGCGTTCCGCGTCCACCTGGAAATCCGCTCCTCTCGCGCGATCGCCGCGCCCTGTCGAAGTCACCTCGGGCCGGGACCGCCCGCGGCGGGGCCCTCAGTGCCGGGTATCGACCGCATCGCCGCCCGGCTGAAGCCCTGAGCGGGCCCGTTCACGCCTACGGCGAGAAGCCGCCGGAGCCGCCACCGTCATCGGGCTGCGTGAAGTCCGACGTGGTCGTGGAGGTCGTCGCGCTCGTGGTCGTGCTCGTCGTCGGAGTGGTGGTCGTCGACGTCGAAGTCGGCTCGGTGGTCGACGAGGAGGTCTCCGTCGAGGAAGTCGTCGAGGTTGAGGTCGTCGAGGACGAGGTCGTCGAGGACGTCGTCGACGACGTGGTCTCGTCGTCCCCGCCGCCGGCCAGCGCGATCACGGCGATGATCAGGCCGATGACGAGCGCGGCCACGAGGCCGATCGCCACCTTCTGGCCGGTGGTCATACCTCCGCCGTCGTAGCGCGGATCGCGCCCCCCGCGGCCCTGGCCGCCGCGACCGCCCGCCCCCGCGCCCTGGCCGCCGCGACCGCCGCGGCCCACGCGCCGCCGTCGTCGGGAGGCATGACTCTTGTCGGGTCCTCACCCATTGGCGCGCAGGTTACCCGGCTGGTCGGTGGGCCACGTCGAGCGCGTCCCGGAGCTGAGCGACGCCTTGCGCGGTCTCGGCGGCCGAGATCGTCAGCGGCGGCAGCAGCCGGATCGTCTCCGGGTTCGGCGCGTTGACCACGAGGCCGGCCGCGAGCGCAGCCTCCGCGACCTCGCGCGAGTCCACTTCCTCGGACAGCGCGAGCCCGAGCATCAGCCCGCGCCCGCGGATGCCCGTGACCGCCGGATGGCCGGAGATCCCCGCGCGGATCTCCTCGCCGCGGTCGATCACCCCCGGCGAGCAGCTCGGGGTCGTCGATCACCTCGAGCGCCGCCAGCGCCGCGCGCGCGCCGATCGGGCCGCCGGCGAAGGTCGAGCCGTGCTCGCCGAGCGTCAGCCCCTCGCCGACCGCCGGCGCCGTCACGCAGGCGCCGACCGGCAGGCCGCCGCCGAGCGCCTTCGCGCTGGTCATGACGTCGGGTCGGACCGGCGAGCCCTCGTAGGCCCACAGGGTCCCGGTCCTCCCCATCCCGGTCTGGATCTCGTCGAAGACGAGCAGCGCGCCGGACTCGTCGCAGGCCTCGCGCGCGGCGACGCAGCACCTCGGGGTCGATCGGGTGTACGCCCGCCTCGCCCTGGATCGGCTCGAGCATCACCGCGGCGGTGCTCTCCCCGACCGCCGCGCGCAGCGCGCCCGGGTCGTCGCGGGGAACGGGGACGAAGCCGGGCGGGAGCGGGCCGAAGAGGTCCTCGCGGGCGAGCCGCGGCGTCGCCGCGAGGGCCGCGAGCGTGCGACCGTGGAAGGCGTGGTCGAGGACGACGATCTCCGGCCGCTCGATCCCGCGCTCGTGGGCGCGGCGGCGGACGAGCTTGATCGCGCACTCGTTGGCCTCGGCGCCGGAGTTGCAGAGGAAGGCGCGGCCGCCGAGCGAGGACTCGACGAGCCGCTCGCTGAGCCGCATCGCCGGCTCGGAGTAGAAGAGGTTGGAGGTGCCGGCGAGCGGTCCCGACCTGCTCGCGGATCGCGGCGACGATCCGCGGGTGGCAGTGGCCGGCGTTGTGGACCGAGAGGCCGCTGAAGAGGTCGAGGTACTCGCGGCCCTCGGAGTCCCAGAGGCGCGCAGCCCTCGCCGCGCACGAACTCGACCGGCGCCCGCGGGTAGGTGGGCATCGCGTAGCGCTCCTCGAGCGCCTTCAGCTCCTCGACGCCCTCGGAATCCCGGCTGCCGGGTCCTGCCTCATGCGGTCGCGCTCCCGGGGAACCGGACGCGAAGCGGAGGATTCCCGCCGGAGTTACCTTCGTGCCGATGCCCGCGTCGGTGAAGAGCTCGAGCAGGAGGCTGTGCGGGCGGCGGCCGTCGACGATGTGGGCCGACTGGACGCCGCCGTCGATCGCCTCGACGCAGGCCGCGAGCTTCGGGCGCATGCCGCCCTCGAGCCCGGGCAGGGCCGCGCTGACCTCCTCGACGCTCGCCTCCGAGATCAGCGACTCCGGGTCGTCGGCGTCGTCGCGCCAGCCCTCGACGTCGGTCAGGAAGATCGCCTTGTAGGCGCGCAGCGCCGCGGCGACCTTGCCCGGCCGCCGAGTCGGCGTTGACGTTGTAGGAGTTGCCGTCGCGGTCGGATGCCGGCGGAGGCGATCACCGGGATGAAGTCGGAGGCGATGTGGTTGAGCACGTCGACGTCGACGTGCTCGATCTCGCCGACGAAGCCGACCACCTCGGCCTCGGCGACGGGGCCGATCTCGAACAGCGTCCCGTCCTCGCCCGAGAGCCCGACGGCCGGCTGGCCCTGAGCGGTTGAGGCGCTGGACGATGTCGGAGTTGACCTTGCCGAGCAGCACCATCTTCGCGACCTCGACGGTCGCCGCGTCGGAGACGCGCAGGCCCTCGTCGAAGCGTGACCTCGAGGCCGAGCCGCTCCATGTAGTCGGTGATGTCGGGCCCGCCGCCGTGGACGATCACCGGGTTCAGCCCGACGTACTTGAGCAGGACGACGTCGCGCGCGAAGTCGTCGCGCAGCGCCTCGTCGCGCATCGCCGCGCCGCCGTACTTGATGACGACCGTGCGGCCGTGGAACTCGCGGATGTAGGGCAGCGCCTCGAGCAGCGTCTCGACGCTGCCCTCGGCCGCCCGCGCCCGCTCCGTCGCGCTGCGGCGATCGCTCACGTCGTGTACTCCGCGTTGAGCGTCGACGTACTCGTGGGTGAGGTCGCTGAAGAAGACGTGGGCCGAGCAGCCGCCGCGGCCGAGGTCGATCGCGATCTCCGCCTCGGCGCCGTCCTCGCCGAGCTCGTCGGCGTCGATGTGGCCGGCGCCGAGCTCGTCGACGTCGTCCTCGCCGGCGAGCGCCATCCCCGCCGCCTGGGCGATCCGGCCCCAGTTCGGGTCGCGGCCGTAGAGGGCGGTCTTGACCAGCGGCGAGTTGGCGATCGCGCGGGCGACGCGCTCGGCCTCGCCCGGGCGTCGCGGCCCCGTCGACCTCGATCCGCCCGGCGCGGGTCGCGCCCTCGCCGTCGGCGACGATCTCGAGCGCGAGCTGGAGCAGGACGGCGTCGAGCAGCCCCGGCGGGCAGCTCGCGGCCGCTCGTCCCGCTCGCCTGCAGCATCACGGTGTCGTTGGTGCTCATCTGCCCGTCGACGGTGATCCGCTCGAACGACGACGCGACCGCGCGGCGGAGCTCGCCGGCTGGGATCCTCGACGACGGCGTCGGTCTGCACGAAGCAGAGCATGGTCGCGAAGCCCGGCTCGATCATCCCCGCGCCCTTCGCCTGGGCGGAGAGCGTCACGCCGCCGAGCTCGACGCAGCAGCGCTTCGGCCCGCGGTCGGTGGTCATGATCGCCGCCGAGAAGTCGCCTCCGCCCTCCGCGCGCAGCTCGCGCGCCGTCTCGTCGATCCCGTCGAGGATGCGGTCGATCGGCAGCGGGACGCCGATCGTGCCGGTCTCGGCGACCGCGACCGGCGGCCGGCTCGACGCCGAGCGCCTCGGCGGCCGCGCTCCTGCATCGCGACGGCGTCGCGGTAGCCGTGCTCGCCGGTCGCGGCGTTGGCGTTGCCGGAGTTGACGACCGCGGCGCGCAGCGCGCCGGCGTCGCAGCGGTCGCGGCAGACCCGAACCGGCGCCGCCGCGGCCGCGTTGCGGGTCAGCAGCAGCGCCGAGTGGACCTCGGCCGCGTCGCAGGCCACGATCCCGACGTCGGTCCCCCCGGATGCCTTGAGCCCGCAGGCCTCGCCGGCGGCCCGGAATCCTGGCGCCAGCCCGGTCGGCTCGAGCTCGCTCGACGCCGTCGGGCGCCTCGACCCACCGGGACCGGAAGAAGCTCGGGGCTACTTGCTCGGCGCTACTTGCTACTTGCTCGCTCAATCCAGCCCCATCGCTTCGTCAAGCCCGAGCATCAGGTTCAGGTTCTGCATCGCCTGCCCCGCCGCCCCCTTCCAGAGGTTGTCGATCGTCGCGAAGACGAGCACGCGCCCGCCGCGGTCGCGGTCGACGTGGATCCGGCAGAGGTTGGTGTCGCGAACGTCGCGGACTCCCGGCGGGCCGGTCGATCACCTCGACGAACGGCTCGCTCGCCGTAGCGCTCGTCGTAGAGCGCGGCGACCTCGCCGGCGTCCGCATCCCGCGTCGGCCGGACGTAGCAGGAGACGAGCTCGCCCTGGTCGAGCGGCAGCAGGTGCGGGACGAAGGTCAGCGGCGGCGGCTTGCCCGCGCCGAGCGCGGCGAGCTCCTGGGCGATCTCCGGCTCGTGGCGATGGCCGCGCCGACGCCGTAGGGGCTCACGTTCTCGTCGAGATTGACGAAGCTCAGCCGCTCGCCGCCGCCGCGCCCGGCGCCGGAGACGCCCGGACTTGGCGTCGACGACGACGTCCTCGATCAGGCCGGCGCCGGCGAGCGGCGCGAGCGCCAGCACGGTCGCCGTCGGGTAGCAGCCCGGGTTGGCGACGAGCTCCGCCTCGCGGATGCGATCGCGGTAGAGCTCGGTCAGGCCGTAGACGGCCTCGCCGAGGAGCTCGGGAGCGGCCAGCTCCCCGTACCAGTCGGCGTAGACGTTGGGGTCGCGCAGCCGGAAGTCCGCCGAGAGGTCGACGACGAGCAGCCCGAGCTCGCGCAGGCCGGCGACGACCGGCGCCGACGCGCCGTGCGGGTAGGCGACGATCGCGGCGTCGCAGTCCTCGGCCGCGTCGACGTCGAGCTCGGTCAGCTCGAGCGGCACGCGGTGGCGCGGGTGAGCTCGTCGAGCCGACGCCGGCGTCCGAGCGCGAGGTCGCGAGGACGAGCTCGAGGCGCGGGTGGCGCCAGACGAGCGCGCGCCGCCAGCGCGCCGGCGAAGCCCGGAGGCGCCGGCGACGAGGACGCGGGCGACGGGGTCGCCGTCGAGGGGCGGCGTGCGTCAGCCACGGAGCGACGCTCCGATCCCGGCGAGCGCGGCGACGATTCGCTCCCGGCACCGGGCGACCTCCTCGTCGGTCAGCGTCCGGTCGGGCGCGGCGAACTCCAGTCGCAGCGCCAGGCTCCGCTTGCCCGTCGGGCACCTGCTCGCCCTCGTAGACGTCGAAGATCTCGGCCGAGCGCAGCAGCTCGCCGCCGGCGCTCGACGACCTCGGCGCGGACCCGCTCGGCCGGCAGCTCGCGGTCGGCGACGACCGCGAGGTCCTCGCTGACGCGCCGGGAAGGTCGTGACGTCCTCGAACGCGAGCGCCGCCTCGCCACCAAGCAGCGCGCCGGCGTCGATCTCGAAGCGCGACCGCCCCGCGGGCGCCGAGCTCCGCGGCGATCGCCGGGTGCAGCTCGCCGACCCAGCCGGCGCGCTCACCCCCGATCGTCACCTCGGCGGCCCGGGCCGGGTGGAGGAACGGGCGGGTTCCCGGCGCGAGCGAGGCCTCCCTCGCCGGCGGCCTCGCAGAGCAGCTCGACCAGGCCCTTGCCGTCGTAGAAGTCGGCGTCGGCGGGGGTCGAGCGCCAGCTCGGACGGCCGCAGCGGCCCGGCCGCGAGCGCGGCGATCCGGTGCGGCTCGGCGATCGGAGCCGGGCGGTCGCCGGCGAAGTGCCCGTGCAGGGGCCCGCCCGCCGGCCGGCGGGCGCTCGGGCAGGTAGACGCGCCCGGACTCGAACAGCGCGACGCGGTCCGCGCCGCGAGCGATGTTGTGGCGGGCGGCGGCGAGCAGGCCGCCGATCAGGTCGGTGCGCATCGCCGACTGCTCCTCCGAGAGCGGGTTGCCGAGCCGCACCGGGTCGATCGCGTCGAGCCCCGGGACGCCGCCGCGACCGGGGGCGACGAAGCTCCACGTGATCGCCTCGTCGAGCCCGGCGTCTCGCAGCAGGTCCTCGACCCGCCGCAGCCGCGACTGATCGGGGCGCAGGCCGCCGACCGCGTAGCCGATGTCGGGCAGCGTCGCCGGCAGGTGCTCGTCGAGCCCGTGGACGCGGGCGACCTCCTCGATCAGGTCGACCTCGCGGGTGACGTCGAAGTGCCGGTCGGGGGGAACGCGGACGACGATCTCGCCGCCCTCGCCGTCGTCCCCCGCGGGCTCGAACCCGAGGCGACCGAGGTACTCGCGCGAGCGGTCGGGCGGGATCTCCATCCCGAGCAGCCCGTCGACCCGCTGCGGCCGGACCGCGACCGAGAAGGTCTCGTAGACGGGATCGCCGGCGTCGACGTCGATCGTGCCGGGGACCAGCCGCGCGCCGCAGAGCTCGACCATCAGCCGCGACGCGACCGCCTGCGCGCGCATGGTGAGCGCCGGGTGCAGCTGCTTCTCGAAGCGCGTCGAGGCCTCCGAGCGCAGCGCCAGCAGGTTGGAGGTCCGCAGGATGTTGGTTCCGTTCCAGGTCGCGGCCTCCATCAGCACGCGCGTCGTCGTCTCGGAGACCTCGGAGACCTGGCCACCCATGATCCCCGCGATCCCGCTCGGCTGCTCGCGATCGCGACGAGGACGGTCTCGGGGTCGAGGGTGCGCTCGACGTCGTCCAGGGTGGTCATCCTCTCCCCCGCGTTCGCGGCGCGAACGATGATCTCGCCGCCGGGGACCTTGTCGAGGTCGAAGGCGTGCAGCGGCTGCCCGGTGAGCAGCATCACGTAGTTGGTGATGTCGACGACGTTGTTGATCGGGCGCTGGCCGGCGGCGATCAGCCGTGCCTTCAGCCACAGCGGCGACGGGCCGATCGTCACGTCCTCGAAGGCACGGGCCGTGAAGCGCGGGCACAGCGCCGGGACCTCGACCCGCACCGAGGCGTGGTCGGAGACGTGATCGTCGCCTGCGGCCTCCGTGTCGGCCTCCCAGGGGGCGTCGGCGAGCGGGGCGCCGGTGATCGCGTGGACCTCGCGGGCGACGCCGTAGACGCCGAGGCAGTCGGGGCGGTTCGGCGTGATCTCGAGCTCGAGCACGGTCTCGGAGATCGGCAGCGCGTCGGCGAGCGGGCCGCCGGGCCGGTCGGTTCCCGGCATCCCGTCGAGGACGGCGATCCCGGAGGCGTCCTCGCCGACCTCCATCTCGGTCTCGGAGAGGATCATCCCGTTGGAGACGATGCCGCGGAGCTTCGCTTTGCCGAGCTTCGTCCCGTCGGGCATCACCGCGCCGGGCAGCGCGACTGCGACCGTCTGCCCGGCGGCGACGTTCGGGGCGCCGCAGACGATCGTCTCCGGCTCGGCCTCGCCGATGTCGACGGTGCAGACCCGCAGGCGGTCGGCGTCGGGGTGCTTGACGGCCTCCAGCACCCGTCCGACCACGAAGTTCTCTCCCGACGGCGCGCCGGAGTGCGTGACTCGCTCGACCTCGGTGCCTGTCATCGACAGGCGCTCGGCGAGCGCCCGCGGCTCGAGGCCCGGATCGCAGAGCGAGCGCAGCCATGTGAACGGGACGCTCATCAGAACTGCTCCAGCATCCGCACGTCGTTGTCGAAGAACATGCGCAGGTCGGGGACGCCGTACTTGAGCATCGCGACGCGCTCGACCCCGAGCCCGAACGCGAACCCCTGCACGCGCTCGGGGTCGTAGCCGTTCTCGCGCACGAACCCGAAGACGTTCGGGTCGACCATGCCGGCGCCGAGGATCTCCAGCCACCCGGTTCCCTTGCAGAGCGAGCAGCGCTCGCCGTCGAGCTCGCCGTCGCCGTCGCAGCGGAAGCAGGAGACGTCGACCTCGACGCTCGGCTCGGTGAACGGGAAGAAGTGCGGGCGGATGCGGACGTCGCGATCGAGGCCGAAGATCGTCCGCGCGAAGGTGAGCAAGGTGCCGTGGAGGTCGGCGAGCGTGATGCTCTCGGCGACGGCGAGACCCTCGATCTGGGTGAACATCGGCGTGTGGGTCGCGTCGGAGTCGCGACGGTAGACGCGGCCGGGGATGACGACCGCGATCGGCGGCTCCTGGTCCTCCATGCCGCGCACCTGCATCGGCGAGGTGTGCGTCCGCAGCAGCACGTCGCGCGGGCCCGGCGGCGCCGTCAGCGGCTCGCCGTCGGTGCCGACGAGGCGCGGGTCGGGGCCGAGGGTGGCGGGGTCGACGTAGAAGGTGTCCTGGGCCATCCGCGCGGGATGGCCGGGCGGGTAGTTGAGCGCGGTGAAGTTGTAGTAGTCGTGCTCGACCTCAGGGCCCTCGAGGACCTTGTAGCCGAGGCCGACGAAGACGTCCTCGATCTCGCGGCGAACCAGGGTCAGCGGATGGAGGTGGCCGAGGCGGACCGGCGGCGTGCCGGGAAGCGTGACGTCGATCGCCTCCGCCACCAGGCGCGCGTCGAGCTCGCCGCGCTCGAGGCGGTCGCGCGCCTCGGCCAGCAGGGCCTCGAGCTCGCCGCGGGCGTGGTTGCCGGCCTTGCCGACCGGGCCGCGCTCGGCCGGGTCGAGCTCGCCGATGCCGCGGAGGATCGTGGTCAGCTCGGCCTTCCGGCCGAGGAAGCGGACCCGGATCTCCTCGAGCGCCGCGGCGTCCGGCGCCGCCTCGATCGCGGTCCGGGCCTCTTCGCGCAGCTTCTCGATCCGCTCGAGCATCGTCATCGGCCACCCCCGCCGGGCTTGAGCGACGATATCCGCTGGAGCCCGATCGCCGCCGCCGCCGCGACGTTGAGGGACTCGCTTCCCGGCCGGAGGGCGATCGTGACCCGGGCGTCGCACTGATCGGCGATCTCCCAGGGCAGCCCCTCCCGCTCCCCGCCGAGGCAGAGGGTCGGCGGGGAGTCGAGCGCCGCGAGCGCCGCGTCGAGGTCCTCGCCGCCGTGGGCGACGAGCGCCAGCCGCGGACGCGCGGTGTCGGCCAGGGCGCCTCGGCTCGGCGGCGAGGAGAAGATCGCCCCCATCGTCGCCCGGACGCCCTTCGGCGAGTAGGCGTCGGCGCTGCCGGGGCCGAGGACGACGCGGGCCCCGGTCAGCGCGGCGGCGGTGCGCACGATCGTGCCGACGTTTCCGGGGTCGGCGACCCCGTGGAGGTACACGCACTGCCCGGCCGGCGGCTCGGCGCCGGCGAGCGGCCAGACCGCGATCACCCGCGTGCCCGACCCGAGCGAGGAGACGCCGTCGAGCAGGGCGGGCTCGACCTCCTCGCCCTCGATCCCGCTGCCGGGGGCCACCAGCACGTCGATCGGCTCGACGCCCACCGCGCGGCCGGCCGCGAGCAGGTCCTCGCCCTCGGTGACGAAGGCGCCCTCCTTCTCCCGCCACTTGCGCGCCTGGAGCTTGCGGGCCCGCTTGAGTCGTGAGTTTTCGCTGCTGACGATCATGTTCTCGAGTGCTGTCTGCTCCAACAAAAAAGGCGGCCCACCATGGACCGCCCGGGAAGAACTGCGTGTGACCGTCGCTACGCGACGGCCTCCCGGGCCACCTCGGCAAATCGGCGGAACGCCTCGGGGTCGCGGACGGCGATGTCCGCGAGCATCTTCCGGTTGACCTCGACGCCGGCGGCGTCCAGTCCGTGGATGAACTCCGAGTAGCTCATGCCGTTCTGGCGCGCGGCGGCGTTGATCCTGGTGATCCAGAGCCGCCGGAACTCGCGCTTGCGGTTGCGCCGGTCGCGGTAGGCGTACTGGCCCGACCGCATGACCTGCTCGTTCGCGAACCGGTAGGAGGAGTGCTTGCGCCCGTAGTAGCCCTTCGCCTGCGCGAGGGTCTTCTTCCGCCGCTTGCGGCGGGCGACGCTGTTGGTCGCGCGGGGCATCTACTTGCCTCCCCCGAGGAGCTGCCGAACCCGCTTGGTGTCCGCGGGGGCGATCTCCACCGGCCGCTCCATCCGCCGCTTCCGCTTCGGCGACTTCTTCTCGAGGATGTGGCTCGAGTAGGCGCGCCGCCCGCGGAGCTTGCCCGTGGCGGTCTTGCGGAAGCGCTTCTTGGCGCCTGAATGGGACTTCATCTTCGGCATGGGGAACGCGGTATTGAAGCAGAGGGGCGCGGCGGGACGCTTCTACCCCGCCGCAAGCGCATCGGCGAGCGCGTGGCAGGCGAAAGCGACGTCCTCGGGACCGAGCGCGGCCGAGGCCGGCATCGCCAGGTGACGCTCGGCGAAATCCTCGGCGACCGGGCACGGGCGTGCGCGGCCGGCCTCCCTGTAGAGCGAGAGGGTCGTGATCGACGGGTAGACGGTGGTCTGGACGCCCTGCTCGCCCAGACGTGCCCGGACGCGGTCGCGGAGGCCCGTCTCTGCGACGACTACGGGGAGGCAGTAGTGGCCCGCCCTTGCGGCCTGCTCGTCGCTGAACGGCAGCGCGACGTGGTCGAGGTCGGAGAGGCGCCGGCGGTACGCCACGGCCGTGTCGCGCAGGCTCGCGAGGCGGCCATCGAGCTCGGCGAGGTGGGCGTGCGCCATCGCCGCGCGGGGCTCGTCGATCCGGTAGTTGAAGCCGAGGTCGGTGATGTCGTAGGTCTCCGCGTGACCGCGGTGGCGGTCCCACGTGACCGACGTCATCGCGTGGGAGCGGAGGAGCCGGACGCGCTCGGCGACCGTCTCGTCGTCGGTGACGACTATGCCGCCCTCGCCGACCGGAAGCTGGGTCTTGGGGAAGAACGAGAAGACGCCGGCCCGTCCCAGGGTGCCCGTGGGAGCGCCGTCGGCGAGGACCGAGCCGGCGGCCTCGCAGGAGTCCTCGATCAGCGCGATGCCGCGCTCGTCGCAGAGCGCGCGAAGGGCGGCGAGCTCGCGCGGGTACCCGAACATGTGCACCGCGACGACCGCCTTGGTCCGGTCGCCGATCGCGGCCTCGACCGAGGCGACGTCCAGCAGCGGCTGCTCGGACGACTCGACGTCCGCGAACACGGCCTCCCCCCCGCACCAGTGCGGGGCGTGGGCGTCGGCGACGAAGCTGAAGGCCGGGACGATCACCTCGTCGCCGGGGCCGACACCGACTCCCAGGAGAGCGAGATGCAGGCCCGCCGACCCACTCGAGACGGCGACGGCGTGGGCCGCGCCGAGACGCTCCGCGAACGCGGCCTCCAGCGCCTGAGTGCGCGGGCCCATCGTCAGCCAGTTGCTATCGAGTGCGTCCATCGCGGCGCTGATGACGTCCTCGCTGAGCCGGACGTCCGCGAGCGGGATTCGCCACTGGGTCATCGGCCCGCTCCGATGTGCTCGAGCGACTCGGCGATGGCGCCGGCGACGCGCTCCTGCTGCTCCGGGGAGATGCGGGGGAAGAGCGGGATCGAGAACAGGCCCTCGGCCGCGCGCTCGGTCCGTGGCAGCGAGACGTCGCCGTAGGCCTCGCGATAGGCCGTGAAGCGGTGGACCGCGGGATACATCGTCGTCTGCACCCCGTGCTCGGAGGCGAGCCGCTCGCGCACGGCCCGCCGTTCGGCGACCCCCGCGGTCACCACGCCCATCAGGTAGCAGGAGGAGAGATCGAGGTCGAAGCCGGAGTACGGGATCGTGATCCCAGCGAGGTCGCCGAGCAGCTCGCGATAGCGGGCGACCGCGCGACGGCGCTCGACGAGCTCGTCCTCGAGCCGGTGGAAGCGGGTGAGCAGCAGCGCGGCCCTGGGGTCGTCGAAGCGGTAGTTGAACCCGCGCTCGGTGACGTCGTAGGAGTCGGCGACGCCGCGGTGGCGATCGATCGAGACCGCCGTCATTCCGTGCGAACGCAGCCTTCGCACGCGGGTGGCGACCTCGGCGGAGTCGGTGACGAGGGCGCCTCCCTCGCCGATGCCGAGCACCTTGTTGGGGAAGAACGAGTAGCAACCCGCCATCCCGAAGCTGCCGAGCTTCGGGCCGCCGGCGCGCTGGCGCGCGCTCGGGGCGTGGGCGGAGTCCTCGATCAGAGCGAGACCGCGACGGTCGCAGAGCTCGGCGAGCCGGTCGATCTCGACGGCGTAGCCGGCGTAGTGGACGGGGATCACGGCTTTCGTCCGCTCTCCGATCAGGGACTCGACGTGATCGACGTCGATCCCGAGGTCGTGCTCGGAGACGACGTCGGCGAAGACCGGCTTGGCGCCGGTGTAGCGAACCGCGTTGGCGGTCGCCGCGAAGGTCATCGACGGGACGATCACCTCGTCGCCCGGGCCGACCCCGGCGACGACGCAGGCGAGGTGGAGGGCGGCGGTGCAACTGGACACCGCGACGCAGTGCTCGACGCCGATGCTCTCGGCGAACTCCCGCTCGAAGCGCTCGGTCCGCTCCCCCATCGTCAGCCAGCCGGAGCGCAGCGCCGCCTCGACCGCCCGCTTGTCGTCGTCCGTCACGCGGACGTCGAAGACCGGAAGCTGCTCCACCTGCCCTGCCATCAGGTGCTCTCTTCGGCGCGCTCGGGGGTCAACTTGAAGGGCGGGCGGAGCGCGTCCACGCCCCCGGACGAACGCTAGGAGACGCCGGCACTCTTGCCGGGGGCGAGGACCATGTGCATGTTGCGGCCCTCCTGCTGGGGCGCCTGCTCGATCGTCGCCTGCTCGCCGAGGTCCTCGAAGAGGCGCTGGAGGAGCGCTCGGCCGCGCTCGGGGTGGGCCTGCTCGCGACCGCGGAACATGATCGTCACCTTGACCTTGTCCTTCTTGTTGAGGAAGCGCTCGACGTGGCCCTTCTTGGTCTCGTAGTCGTGGTCGGCGATCTTCGGCCGCAGCTTGATCTCGCGGATGTTGACCTGCTGCTGGTGCTTGCGGGCCTGCTTGGCCTTCTGCTCCTGCTCGTACTTGTACTTCGAGTAATCCAGCAGCCGGCAGACCGGAGGGCGCGAGTCGGCGGCGACCTCGACCAGATCGAGCTCGGCCTCACGGGCGATGCGGCGCGCCTCGTCGGTGTCGACGACGCCGATCTGCTCGCCGTCGGCGCCGATCAGGCGCACCTTGGGCACGCGGATGCGCTCGTTGATGCGAGTCGGGTCCCGGTCCGGGGGACGCCGGTCGAAGCGACGCGGGACCGGCACTAGGAGATTCGGACGCGCGGCGTCAAGCCGTTGCGGGGAAGCTCACGGGGCGAGACAGGGGCAAGTACTCGGGCGCGAGGGCTCAGCGGCGCGTCGAGGGCTCGGGTACTTGCATCGGCGCGGAGTATAGACACGCTCGGTGCGCGCGGAGCGGGATTCAGCCCGAATCCTCGATACGGGCGGCCAGGTCGGCCGCGCTCATCTCGCCGAGGTCGCCGTCGGCGTGGGAGCGGACGGAGGCGGCGCCGGATTCCGCCTCGCGGTCGCCGACGACCAGCATGTAGGGAACCTTCGCGAGCTCGGCGTCGCGGATCTTGCGTCCCACCGACTCGGCGCGCTCGTCGACCCGGGCCCGCAGGCCGGCGGCGGTGAGCTCGTCGCGGAGCCGCCCCGCCGCCTCGAGGTGGCGGTCGGCGACGGGCAGGACCGCGGCCTGGGTCGGGGCGAGCCAGTCGGGGAAGCGACCGCCGTGGTGCTCGATGAGGATCCCGGCGAAGCGCTCCATCGAGCCGAGGAGCGCCCGGTGGATCATCACCGGCCGGTGGTTGGCGTTGTCGGCGCCCTGGTAGGTGAGCTCGAAGCGCTCGGGCATGAAGAAGTCGATCTGGCAGGTGCCGAGCTGCCAGGAGCGCCCCAGTGCATCGGTCACGTGGAAGTCGATCTTCGGCCCGTAGAACGCGCCGTCGCCGGGGTTCACCTCGTAGTCGCGATCGAGGCGCTCGAGGGCGTCGCGCAGCATCTGGGTCGCCTGCTCCCACTCCTCGTCGCTGCCGATCGACTTCTCGGGCCGGGTCGAGAGCTCGACCCTGACGTCGCCGAACCCGAAGCGCCCGTAGAGCTCGTCGATCGCCTCGACGATGTCGATCACCTCGTCCGGCGCCTGCTCGGGCGTGCAGTAGACGTGGGCGTCGTCCTGGGTGAAGGCGCGGACGCGAAGCAGGCCGTGCAGGACGCCCTCCCGCTCGAAGCGCGAGACCTTGCCGAACTCGGCGAGGCGCAGCGGCAGCTCGCGGTAGGAGTGGCGGTCGGTGGCGAACGCGAGGCAGGCGCCCGGGCAGTTCATCGGCCGGACGGCGAACCGCTTCCCCTCCGACCGCTCGCGCTCGGCCGGCTCGGCGAAGAACATGTTCTCGCGGTAGTTGTCGTAGTGCCCTGAGCGGTGCCAGAGCTCCTCGTCGAGGATCTCCGGGGTCTTGATCCGCTCGTAGCCGCGCTTGTCGAGCTGCTTGCGCACCTCGGCCTCGATGAGGTCGAGCAGGGTCGTTCCCTGTGGCAGCCAGAACGGCATGCCCGGCGCCTCCTCCTTGAAGGTGAACAGCCCGAGCTCGGGGCCGAGCCGACGGTGGTCGTTGGCCCTCGCCCGCTCGATCCGCTCGAGGTGCGCCTTCAGGTCCTTCTTCGAGAAGAACGCCGTCCCGTAGATCCGGGTCAGCATCCGGCGGGTCTCGTCGCCGCGCCAGTAGGCGCCGGCGACCGAGTTGAGCTTGACCGCCTCGATCCGCCCGGTGGAGGGCGCGTGCGGTCCGCGGCAGAGATCGGTGAAGGGGCCGTTGCGGTAAAGCGACACCGTCTCCACGCCCTCGTCTCGGATCAGGTCCTCGATCAGCTCGACCTTGTAGGGCTGGTCCTCCCCGCGGAAGCGATCGAGCGCCTCCGCGACGGAGATGTCGGTCCGCTCGAACGACTCGTCGGCGGCGATGTGCTCGCGCATCCGCTCCTCGATGCGCTCGAGGTCGGAATCCGAGACCGTGACTCCCTCGGGGAATTCGAAGTCGTAGTAGAAGCCGTTCTCGATCGGCGGGCCGATCGAGACCCTGGTCCCCGGGTAGAGCTCGCAGACGGCCGTCGCCATCACGTGCGCGGCGTCGTGGCGGATCAGGTCGAGCGCGCCGTCGCTCTTGGCGGTGACGATCTCGATCCTCTCGCCGTCGTTGAGGGGCGCGGCGAGGTCGCGCGGCTGCCCGTCGGCGACGATCGCGAGCGCCGCCCGGGCGAGCCCGGGCCCGATCGCCGCGGCGGCGTCGGCGCCCGTGGCGCCCTCGTCGAGCTCCAGCGGGGAGCCGTCGGGAAGGTTGACGGTCAGGGTCGGCATGGGCGGGCAATCCTACGGCGCGCGCGAAGGCCGACGGCGATGACGCTGGTGGGACCCCTCAGGTGCCGACCGCGATCACGTTGATCGCCCGGGAAGTCGCGTCGACCTGGCCTGACGAGCCGGCGTTGGCGCAAAGGACACCGACCGTGTAGGTCCCCGCGGCATAGGTGGGGTTGCCGGCTGGATTGGTGCCGGTGATCGCCAGGGTCGCATCGACGGGCGGCGCGAAGGGGCTGACCTCGGTCGCGAAGGCGGGGCCGAGGTTGTCGCCGACGCCCTCGGGGCCCGCGGTGAGGGTCGCCTGGCACTCGACGAGGGCCGGGATCACGATTCCCGGCGAATCGAGCCCGACGCTTGCATCGACGGCGAACCGGCTCGGGAACGTGGTCGTGACACTCGCGCTCAGCACCTGGAGCCTCGTCGGGAGGTCGGGCAGGTCCGTTGCCGCGCTCGCTGAGTCCGATCCCATCGCCGTCGGTCCCGGGGGGCCGGCGGGCCCGATCGGCCCAGCGGGTCCCTGGTTTCCGTCAGCGCCGGCGGGGCCCTGAAGCCCCTGCCGGCCCTGCTTGCCGCGCTGGCCCTGGGGACCCTGCGGGCCGCGCTCGCCCTCCGGGCCCTGGCGGCCGCGCGGCAGCTTGCCGACGACCCGGCAGCGGACCGGCCCGGAGCCGACCGCGACGCGGGCGGGGCACTTGACCTTGAACTTCCGCTTCGCCTTCTTCGCGGCGAGCTCGGTGCCGTCGATGTTGCGGGTCGGCGGCTCGGCAACCGCGATCGCGGTTGCGAGGAGGACGACCGCCAAGGCGGCCGCGAGAAGCGAGGCGAGCGGTCGACGGTCGGGCATCGGCGGCGATGCTACGAGCGCGCCCGGCGCCAAAACCGGCATAAGCTTCTTGCCCGTGAGGGCCGTCGCCGCAACCGCGCTCGCGCTCTCGGCGCTCGCGACCGCGGCGGCCGGCACGGCGCCGGCCCAGGTCCTCTCCCCTCCCCCGCCCGGCCGCGTCTACCAAGCCGCCAACGCCGGCTTCGGCGGCGCCGAGAACCGGGTGAGCGAGCGCCGGATCGATCGCTTCGAGCGGCTCGCCGGCACGCGGATCGCCTGGGCCTACTTCTCCAACAACTGGACCGGCGGCATCCACTTCCCGGCTCGCCAGGTCCGGGCGACGGAGTCGGCCGGCCGGATCCCGTTCATCCGGATGGAGCCGCGCTCGAGCTTCCGGGCCGGCGGGCCGGACCGGCGCTACACGATGCAGAGCATCGTCGACGGTGCCTGGGACGGCCCCTCCCGCGGGCCCGGCGGGCTGGTCGAGTGGTGCCGCCGGGCCGCCGTCCACGACGGGCCGCTCCTCGTCGAGTTCGGCACCGAGGTCAACGGCTCGTGGTTTCCGTGGAACGGGCGCTGGAACGGCGGCCGCCGGACCGACGGCTACGGCGACCCGGCCGTTCCCGACGGCGCCGAGCGCTTCCGCGACGCCTATCGCCACGTCGTCGACGTCTGCCGCGCCGCGGGCGCCTCGAACATCACCTGGTTCTTCCACGTCGACGTCGAGGGCGCGCCGGCCGCCGCCTGGAACGCCCCCTCCGTCTACTACCCGGGCGACGCCTACGTCGACTGGATCGGCGTATCGGCCTACGGCTCGCTCCACCCGAGCTACCCGTGGCAGAGCTTCCGGCGGCGCTGGAGCGCCGCCCGCGAGGAGATCCTGGCGCTGGGGCCGAAGCCGATCGCCCTGCTCGAGACCGGGGTGCGCGAGGACTTCCGCCATCGCGGACGCAAGGCCCGCTGGACGCGGGCGATGCTGCGGGACGTCCGCCAGCGGTTCCCCGAGATCAGGGCGGTCAGCTGGTGGAACGAGCGCTATCGCGACGCCGGCGCCACCATCGACCTCCGGGTCGACTCGTCGCGATCGTCGCTGCGGGCATATCGTCGCGGCGTGTCCGCGCCCGCCTACACCGCAACACCGCGCTTCGCGCCCCGATGAGCGCCGAGCGCAGGCCCGGCATCGACGGCGTCTCGGGCTGGCTCGGGATTCGCTGGGACGCCGCCGACCGCGTCCGGCTGACGATCCGCGACGAGCTCATCAACCCCGCGGGCCTCCTCTCGGGGCCGGTCGCCTACGCGATGCTCGACTACTGCATGGGCTCGGCCCTCTGGCAGAAGCCGGAAGAAGGGCGAGCGCATCGCGACGATCGGGATCTCGATCAACTACGTCCAGACCGCGCGCGAGGGCGACGTCGTCTGCACCTGCACGCTCGACCGGCGCAACGACCGCATCGCCGTGCTCTCCGGCCGCGTCGAGCACGACGACGGGCGCCTCCTCTGCACGGCGATCGGCAGCTTCGCGATCTTCCCCCGCGAACGCCTCGGCGGGCACGAGCGCGGCCCGGAGGTCCCGGGCCGGGGGAACGACTAGCCGATCTCGAAGTCGCAGTCCCCGTTGCGGCCGCCGTTGACGAAGCCCTTCGAAGCTGGCAGGCGCCAGAGAGTCACCCCCTCTGATACCGCCTCCTCGGTGGCGCGAGCGAACGGCGGGGTCGTCCCTTCGAGCGTGATCGCGAACCGCAGTCCGCCGGTCGGGCCCTCGTAGCCGATCGGCTCGACGCATCCGGGCCGCGCCTCGCGGATCTCCCAGGCGTAGAACTCGGCGCCGTGCTCGTCGGCGATGACGTCGGGAGACGCGAGCAGGAGCATCGGCTTTCCGGCGAAGCGATCGCTGAGCTCACGTACGCCGGGGGTGTAATCCCTTGGGCCGACCGGGGCGTTGCCCAGGGCGAGCAGGCTCGAGGCGGCGGCGGCGAGGACGAACGCCGCGACGAGGCCGACCAGCGGCAGGGTGGGTGGCTTCGCGGTGGCGTCATCGGCCGGCGCCAGCAGCCCCCTGATCGAGACTGCCATCGTCAGCGGGGCGGCGATCGCCAGCGCCTTCGCCGTCGTGTAAGGGGTGCTGCCGATCCGCGCCGCGAGCCAGATCACCGCGGCGGCCCCGAGAGCGGCGAGCAGCGCGGCGGCCCCCCGGCGGACGAGCAATAGGCCACCGGCCGCCAGGGCTGCCGCGCCGAGCAGCGCCCCGAGGTAGAAGACCGGCGCCGGCACCGCGCCATCGCCGGGCGCCACCCGGAAGTCGCCGCTCGGCCAGACATTGAGGGCCTCCAGCGGGCTGATCTGACCGAAGAGGTTGCCGAGCTCGTCGTCGAAGTCGGGGGCATCGCCGGGCCGGCCGCCGTCGGAGTCCCCGGCAGCGGCAAGGCGGGCGGGCGCCTCCGAACGCTCCCCGCCCGACACCGTCCCGACCGAGCCGCCGAAGTCGACGATCCGGTCGAGCTCCGGGGCGGCGAGGATCAGCAGCGCGACGGCGCCCGCGAGAACGGCCGGGGCAGCTCGGCGGGCGACATCGCCGACCGCCCCGCGACGGCGGACCAGCTCGACCGCGGCCCACAGTCCGAGTGCGCCCAGCGGCCACGCCAGCCCCGGCGAGCTGAACGCGTAGAGGGCGCCGGCGCCGAGCACGGCGAACGGGATGCCCTCGCGCCAGCCCTCCGGCCGCTGTGCCCCGGGCCCCTCGCGCTCGACGAGCAGGAAGGCGACGCCGAGCAGGAAGGCGATCTCGAACAGCTCCTTGAACGACCCCTGGGCCAGCAGCGAGGCGGCCAGGTAGGCGAACGCGACGAGTCCGGCGACCGCCCAGGCGCGCCACCGCGGCCAGGACGCGGTAGCGGCCAGCGCCGCCAGGGCGGCGATCGCCGGCAGCGCGATCGCGACCCCGCTGAACGCCGTCGTCAGCTGCCCGGTGACCGCCTCGGCGACGGCCGCGAGCGCGTGCGGCCCGAGCGGATAGCCCTGCTCGTAGAGGCCCGGGGCGGCGCCGGAGGGATCGGCGAGCCAGCTCGCCGCGAAGAGGTGCTGGGACATATCGACGTTGAAGCCGGTTCCGAGGACCCCGAAGTGGCCCTCGACGGCGAACGGGATGCAGCCGATCGCGAGCGCCCCGAGCGCGACCGGCACGCCCTCGCGCGCCGCCTCCCCGAGTCCCTCGAGGCGGCCGGCGGCGAGCGCGCCGCCGGCGAGCGCGAGCACGGCGACCGCGGCGAGCGCGGTCCAGCCGTGCCCCGGAAGCCGCACCGCCCACCAGGCGACCACGGTGATCGCGCCGAGGCCGATCGCCGGCGCAGCCCACGACCAGCGTCGGCGGCCGCAGGCGGCGACGACCCCGCCCCCGGCGGCGCTGGAGGCCGCGAGCACCAGGACCGCCGCGAAGAGGGTGGCGAGCGCGTCGCCGAGCACGTCAGCCGGTGACCGCGGCGCTCAGCTCTGCGCCCGCGCCGGGTTCGCCTCTGCCCAGAAGACGATCTGCTCCGTGCCGGCGACGACCTCGCCGTCCGCCAGCACGAGCACCGGCACCTCGTCGCGGCCCGTCAGCTCGCGGACGGCCCGGCGGCCGGCGGTGAAGTTGAGGAACGACGGCAGCCCCGCCCAGCCATAGGAGCGCACGACCCGGGGGTCGTGGCCGGCGTCGCGGAGCGCGTGGTAGGCGATGCCGCAGGGGTGTTCGCCGATGATCGGATGGCTCGCCCTGGTGTCCCAGCAGACGTAGAGGTGCACGCGGTACGCAGTCTATGCCGGAGCGGCCGGCAGGGGCCCGCCGAGCGCCGGGGTGGACCTGACTTTACGACCTATTACGATATATCGCGTTAGTGCGTATATCCCGGGAACACGAGAAGGAGATCCGATGCACTCACGCAGATACGCCGGCCGCCACTTCAGCGGTCCGCGATCCCACCACCATCACCGCATGGGCTTCCACCGCGGACGCGGTGGCCCCCGCGCGCGCCGCGGCGACGTCCGCGCCGCCGTCCTCAGCCTGCTCGCCGAGGACCCGATGCACGGCTACGAGATGATCAAGGCGATCGAGGAGCGCAGCGGCGGCGTCTGGAAGCCGAGCGCGGGCTCGATCTACCCGACGCTCCAGCTGCTCGAGGACGAGGGCCTGATCGCGGGCGAGGAGGTCGAGGGCAAGCGCCGCTTCACCCTGACCGACGCCGGCCGCGAGGCGGTCGCCGAGCGCGAGGAGGGCTCGCGCCCGCAGCCCTGGGAGGAGGTCCGCTCCGGCACGCCGGCCGAGCAGGTGTCGCTCGCGCGCTCGCTCCAGCAGCTCAACGCAGCCGTGGCCCAGGTCCTGCGCAGCGGTGAGGAACCGCAGCAGGCCCGAGTCCGGGAGCTGCTCGACGAGGCCCGCCGCGGCGCCTACGCGGTCCTCTCCGAGGAGGGCTAGCTAGCGCCCGGATCGCCCCGGCGATTCGTCGCCGGTCGGGAAGCGAACACCGCTCCCCGACTGGCGATCCGCGAGCCGTCCGACGGCCCGCTCAGGATGCCGCGCTCGATGGCAGGGGTCGAGACCGCAACGCAGCCCGCCGGCGCCGGCCCGGCGGCGTTCTCCGACCCGGCGCTGCGGGCCTGGCAGCGCACCGCCCTGGCCGCCGCGGCGGCGTGGCGAACCGGGCCGTTCCTCGTCGCCGCCGCTCCCGGCGCGGGCAAGACGCGCCCCGCGCTCGTGCTCGCCGGGAGCTCCTTCGGCGCGGGGAGATCGACCGCGTCGCGGTCGTCTGCCCGACCGCGCCGCTGACCCAGCAATGGGCGCTGGCGGCGGCGTCCCACGGGCTCAGCCTTCAGCCCGACGCCCCGCGCCTGCGCACGCCGCGTGACTTCCAGGGCATCGCGGTCACCTACGCCCGCGCCGCCTCCGCCGCCGCCGGCTACGCGCGGGAGTGCACGCCGCGGACGCTCGTCGTCGCCGACGAGGTCCACCACCTCGGCGACGAGCTCGCCTGGGGAGCCGGCTTCGTTCGCGCCTTCGCCCCGGCGTCGCGGCTGCTGCTGCTGTCCGGCACGCCCTTCCGCTCCGACGACGCGCCGATCCCCGGCATCTCCTACGACCGCGACGGCTTCGCCCGGCCCGACGTCTCCTATTCCTACGCGGAGGCGATCCGCGACGGCGCGTGCCGTCGCGTCGTCTTCGTTCCCTTCGACGGCACGCTCGTCTGGCAGAGCGGCGAGCGGACGATCGAGAGCTCCTTCGGCGAGGAGCTCTCGGCGCGCGAGCGGGGACGCCGCTACCGGACCGCGATCTCGACCGACCTGCCGGAGGGGCTGCCGCGGATCCTGCGCCAGGCCGACACGCAGCTCAGCCGGGTTCGGGCCGGCGGCCATCGCGACGCGGGAGGCCTCGTGGTCGCCGCCGGCAGCGACCACGCCCGGGTCGTCGCCGCGGTCCTGGCCGAGATCTCCGGCGAGCAGCCGACCGTCGTCCTGCACCAGGACAGCGGCGCCCACGATCGCCTGCGCCGGTTCGCGACTTCGCGCGATCGCTGGATCGTTGCGGTCAACATGGTCTCCGAGGGCGTCGACATCCCGCGCCTGCGGGTCGGCGTCTACGCGACGCTCGCCAAGACCGCGATGATCTTCCGCCAGATCGTCGGGCGCTTCGTCCGCACCGGCAGCGGCCCCGGCGACGAGAGCTGGCTGTTCCTCCCGGCGGAGCCCGTGCTCCGCGCGCACGCGGCGACGATCGAGGACGAGATCCATCGGATCGCGCGGCAGGGGCGCGACGACGAGGGCCTGCTCGACGAACCCCCCGAGCGCCGCGAGAGCGAGCGCGGCGAGGACCCGGACGAGTTCGTTGCCGTCGCCGCTGACGTCGCCCCGCAGATGAACCTCTTCGGCGAGGCGGGCGACGCCTCCGTCCAGCCCGCCCCCGCGCCCCCTCCACCGGACGCCGCCGCCGAGCAGCCCGCCGCGGCCGCGGTGCCGGCGTTCCAGCGCCGCAGGGACCTCCGCGCCGAGCGCCACCGCCTGATCTCCGAGCTTGCCCGCAAGCGTCGCTGCGAGCATCGCGAGGCGAACCGCTGGATCAACGACAGGGTCGGCATCCGCCGGGTCGAGGACGCGACGATCGCCGACCTCCAGCGCTCGTGCGACCTCCTCGTCAAGGAGCTGATCAGGGCGACGCGCCCGCGCTGAGCTCGGCGGCTGCCTGATCCAGATTCGCCCCCCTTTCTCAGCAATCGCCGCAGCCTGCCGATAGGCAGGGAGATGACGACGGACAGATGGCTCGGTCGGGGGGCCATTCCGCTCGCGCTGGGGATCGTGGGTGCGATCGCGTATGCCGTCTTCCTCCTCGCCGGCCAGCCCGACTCGCTGACCGACGCCGCCAACTGGGCCTACAACATCTCGCTCGCGATGGCCGGGGTCGCCTGCCTCGTGCAGGCCCTCAGCGGCGGCGCCCCGCGCGGCCCGTTCATCGCCTTCGGCGTCGGGCTCCTCGTCTGGACGGCCGGTGACATCTACTACACCGAGGTCTTCGCTCACACGAAGGCGAGGGACATCCCCTACCCGTCCTGGGCGGACGCCGGCTACCTCGCGGCGCTGCCCTGCTTCTTCGCCGGGATCGCCCTGCTGATCCGCCGCCGGATCGGCCGCTTCACGGTCGCGAGCTGGTTTGACGGCGCAATCGGGGCACTCGCGGCGGCGGCGGCGGCGACCGCCCTGATCTCGCCGGCCCTGGTCGGCATCACCGAGGGCGAGACATCGGTCGTCCTGACGAACGTGCTCTACCCCCTGCTCGACCTCCTGCTGATCTCCTTCATCACCGGCGCGCTCGTGGTCACCGGGCCGCGCGGCGCCCGTGGGCTGATCGCGATCGGCGTCGGCCTCCTGATCTGGGGAGCGGGCGACGCCTACTATCTCTACCTCGTCGCGACCAACGCCTACGAGGGCGGCGTCATCGACATGATCTGGCCCATCGGGGCGCTGGTGATCGCGCTCGGCGCATTCCTCCCGACCTCTCAGGACCGGCGGGAGGCGTATCGGTCGCCGATCGTCCTGCCGGTGGCCTTCGGCCTGATGGCAACGGGCGTGCTGGCCTGGGATCACTACGAGCCGGTCGAGGAGGCCGCGGTCTGGCTGGCGCTGGCGACGATCGGGGCGGTGCTCCTCCGCCTCGGGGCGAGCTTCCGCGAGAACAACGAGCTGATGCGCGAGCTTCGCGCCGACTCGGTGACCGACGCCCTCACCGGCCTCGGCAACCGCCGCGCGCTCTCCGACCGGCTCGCCGCCGCGCTCGAGGACGGGAAGATGGCGCCCCGCCTCTTCGCCCTCTACGACCTCGACGGCTTCAAGTTCTACAACGACAGCTTCGGTCACCCCGCGGGCGACCTGCTCCTTCATCGCCTCGGCAACAGGCTGGACCGGGCCATCGGCGCCGGCGGCGCCTACCGCCTCGGCGGCGACGAGTTCTGCGTCTTCACGCCGGTCGGCGACCGCGAGCCCGACGCGATCGCCGAGATCGGCCGCGATGCCCTCACCGAGCGCGGCAAGGGGTTCGCCGTGGGCGCCTCCTGCGGCTGGGCGATCGTGCCCGAGGAGGCGTCGAACGCGAGCGCGGCGCTGCGGCTCGTCGACCAGCGGATGTACGCGGAGAAGGCCAAGCGCTCGGTTCGCAACGCCAACCAGATGCAGGAGATCTTCCGTCGCATCTTCCAGCAGCAGGACGCGGAGATGCAGGACCACTTCGAGGGCGTCGCCCGCCTCGCGCTCGAGGTCGCGCGAGAGCTCAGGTTGGACGCCGAGGAGATCGACGCCGTCGGCCGCGCCGCCGAGCTGCACGACATCGGCAAGATCGCGATGCCGGAGGAGATGCTGCGCAAGCCCGGGCCGCTCGACTCGTGGGAGTGGGCGCTGATGCGCCGCCACACGATCATCGGCGACCGGATCCTCAGCGCGACGCCCGCGATGCGCCCCGTAGCGAGGCTCGTCCGCTGGTCGCACGAGCGCTGGGACGGCGACGGGTACCCCGACGGGCTCGCCGGCGATCAGATCCCCCTCGAGGCGCGGCTGATCGCGATCTGCGACGCCTTCGACGCGATGACCTCGGAGCGCCCCTACCAGAGGGCGCGCACCGTCGAGGACGCCCTCGCCGAGCTGCGGCGCTGCGCCGGGACCCAGTTCGACCCCGAGCTCGTCGAGGTGTTCTGCCGCATCGTCGAGCGCGATCCCTCCGAGCACGCCCACCACCGCAGCAGCGCTCCGGCCTGACCTGAGCGGGGGGACCGGATCCCCCGATCGGTCCTCGTCGGCGTCATCGCCTGCGGGCTGCTCGGCATGACGGTCGGCGGTTCCGCCGAGGACGCCCTGCGGGTGGCCGGGATTCCCGTCGGGCTGGCGATCGCAGCGCTGCTCTGGCGGCGGATCGCCTGATCAGGCGGCGGGTCGCGCCGCCCCCTCTCCCAGCCGCCCACGCATCACCCTGACCGCCTCGGGGCTCTCGTCGACCAGCACGTAGCGGCGGCCGAGCGCGGCGGCGGCGGAGCCGAGGGTCCCGCTGCCGGCGAAGAAATCGAGGCACCAGTCGCCGGGCCTGGTCGAAGCCTGGACCATCCGCCGCACGATCCCCTCGGGCTTCTGTGTCGGGTAGCCGGTCTTCTCGGCGCCGTTGGTCGGCACGATCGTGTGCCACCAGACGTCGGTCGGCAGCTTCCCCCGCGCGGCCTTCTCCGCCGTCACCAGCCCCGGCGCCATGTACGGCTCGCGGTCGACCTCCTCGGAGTCGAAGAAGTAGCGCTCGCGGTCGCGGACGTAGACGAGGATCGTGTCGTGCTTGGCCGGCCAGCGGCGCTTCGCCCTGGCGCCGTAGTCGTAGGCCCAGACGATCTCGTTGAGGAAGCACTCGCGCCCGAAGACCTCGTCGAGCAGGAGCTTGCAGTAGTGGCTCTCCCTCGGGTCGATGTGGAAGTACAGCGTCCCGGTCTCGCAGAGCAGCCGCCGCGCCTGCTCGAGCCGCGGCGCGAGGAACCCCAGGTAGTCGTCGAAGGAGTCGCGATAGGAGGACTCGGCGAGGAGCCGGGTCGCGTAACGCCGCCCGCCGAACCCGGTCCGGTCCCCCTCCCGGCTCTCCTCGGTCGCCAGCGAGCGGCGCGTCTGCGTCCGCCCGGTGTTGAACGGCGGATCGATGTAGATCATCTGAAAGGCGCCGTCCGCGTATTGCGGCAGCACCTCGAGGTTGTCGCCGAGGACGATCTCGTCGCCGGTGGGCGTGCGGCCGCTCATCGGGCCGATGCTAGGCGCGGGTCCCGACGGTCCGGCGATCGGGCCGAGCCTCAGCCTCCGAGGGCGCGCTGGTAGACCGCGAGCGCGGGCTTGGGCGAGCCGTCGAGGCGCTGGAGGCCGAAGTGGCTCTCCTTCGGGTCGGCGGGAACGTCGAGGTCGATCCGCCGGTAGACGAAGAGCGCTTCGACGTAGCCGAACGCCGGCGACTCGAGCAGGTCGATCGCCTCCCGGAGGTAGCGGGCCTGCGTGGGCTCGGACACGCACGAGCTGTCCTCCTCGGCCGGGTCGCAGGTCGACCAGCCGACCTCGGTCGCCCAGAAGGGGCGCTCCGGCGCACCGTGGGCGAGCAGGAGCGCCCGCACCCAGGCGATCCGCGTGAAGCCGAACCCCCGGTCGAACGATCCGGGGGGCGAGCCGTCGGTGTAGGGGTGGACGGAGACGAAGTCGTAGTAGCTGCCGAGGTCGGGGACGCGGGCGAACATGTCGTCGATGAAGCTCGTGCGCCCGTAGGGGTCGCCGGCCGGGGCCCAGTCCGCCGCCAGGCCGACCCGCACGCCGGGGTTGACCGCCTTCATCGCCCCCGCCGCGACGCGCACGAGCTCGGCGTAGGCGCCGCCGTCGGGCGTACCGCCGGCGAACTCGGCGATGTAGGGCTCGTTCCAGATCTCGAACTCCCGCGGCGCGAAGCGCGCCAGCTCCGGATGGGCGTCCCAGAGATCGCCACCGGGCCCGTACCGCGCCGCCACCCGGTCGGCGAACTCGGCGAACGCGAGCCGCTCGTCGCCCAGCACCGGCATGTG
Source organism: uncultured Solirubrobacterales bacterium (assembly GCA_963823565.1). GTDB lineage: Bacteria > Actinomycetota > Thermoleophilia > Solirubrobacterales > 70-9 > RHKX01. Next base: position 125,110 of record CAWGLR010000002.1, read on the forward strand.
GTCCATCGGCTTCCAGCTGCCGGCGAAGGCAAGCCAGGGCGGCGCCGAGTCCAGCCCCGGCAGGATCCTGATCCCCCGCTTCGCCGCCTCCGTGAACAGCAGGTCGTAGTGCGACCAGTCCCACCGGTCGTCCTGCGGCTCGACGAGGCGCCACTGGAGGTCCTCGCGCAGCCACCGCGTTCCCGGCGGCACCCGGTCGAGCTCCGCCGCCAGGTCGGGGCCGTAGCCCTGGGCGTTGGTCATCAGCCCGATGCGGAGGCCCTCGGACGCCGCTGCGGCGGGGCCCGCGGCAGCCCCGAGCGCGATCGCGGCGAGGAGCGCGACCAGCGTGCCGGTGCCGAGGCCGCGAATCACCGGCCGAGGGTAGCCGGGCATCGCGCCCGGCCCCGGATCCACGAAGGCCAAGGCTGCCGCGCTGGCCGGGGCGATTCCCCTGGCGCTCGCCGGCTCGCGGCAAGCACCCCGACAGCGGGTCGTTCGAGAGGCAGCCATAGGCAGCTTCGGCCGATTCGCGAATGCCATGGGGGCGGTTCCGCGGGGCCACCGAGGCGGCGGCCGATGGGCGTTACTGGGCTCGAACCAGTGACCTCCAGCTTGTCGAGCTGGCGCTCTCCCAACTGAGCTAAACGCCCGGGAGCGGGCAATCTAGCAGCGGCGCGGGGACGGTCGGACCGGCGTGCGGCCACCGGGGCTGCCGCTACCCTGCCGTGCTTCCACGACCACGGGAGTTGATGATGAGGAAGAAGCTAAGCGTCGTTGCGGTAGCGGGTTGCGTGCTCTGTCTCGCGGCTCCGGCGAACGCCGATCAGACGATCAAGTACAAGGGCAAGGCCGACCCCGACGGGCGGGTCAGCTTCAAGCTGCTCAAGGGCGGCGGGATGAAGCAGGTCGACTCGTTCAAGTGGGCCAAGATCCCCGTCGACTGCGGCGGCAAGGGCGAGCAGACGACGAGCAACAAGCTCGGCTTCGCCGTCAAGGTCAAGGCCGACAAGACGTTCACGGCCAAGGCCGTCCTCGGCCCCGCCGACGATCCCGCCGCCAAGGTGAAGGTCGAGGGGACCGTCAAGGGCAAGGAGGCCTTCGGGGGCATCCACATCCGCGGCAAGCAGTTGCCGCTGGACAACGGCAAGACGGGCGACTGCAAGAGCGGCCGCATCGACTGGTTCGCCCAGCCGAAGTAGGCGAGTTCAGCCGAGGCGCCCGCCCCCGGAGGGGCCCCGGGCGCACCCCGGCCCGGCGGCGGCCTTCGAGCCGTCGCCGGGCGGGGCGACGGACCGGGGCACGGCCCCTACTTGCCGCCCTTCTTGCGCTTCTTCTTCTGGCCGACGAGCTGCGCCTTCTTCTTGCTCGCCTCGTCACGCTCGGCGGTGGTCACCAGGACGCGCCCGCGCTGCTTCGCCTTGCGCTTGCTCTTCAGTGACTTCTTCGCCGCCTTCGTGAGCTTGACCTTGACCGTGCGGCTCTTGCCGCCGGCGATCGAGCTGAAGTCGCCCGACGCGAGCTTCTTCCGCTTGCCCTTGACCCGGCCGACCATCTCGACGTCTCCGTCGTTGCACGCGACCCAGGCTTCCGGGCAGAGGACCCGAACCTTCGCGGTCTTGCCCTTGACCTTGATCCGCTTCTTGCCGGTCATCCGAGCGCCCGGGTGCCTGAGCGCCGCGAAGTCGGCGGCCAGCTCGTAGCCGTCGGGCAGGAACTTCTCGCGCGGCGCCTTCGACCAGCCCTCCGAGCGCCCCCGGCCGCTCGACCACCGGGATGCGCAGCTCGAGGTCCGACACCGTGACCGCGCCCTGCCCGTCGGACGGACGGCCGTAGCTGAGCAGCGGGATCGGGTCGGGCCGGACGCCGTCGGCGCCGACCAGCTCGAGCTTCGGGACGTGGCCCTCGGCGAAGGTCCAGCCGTTCGGGTGCAGCTGGAAGACCTGCCGCGCCGGGCCGCCGACGACCGGCCGCCAGAGGCCGCGATCGACGAGCGTCTCCTTGTTGTCCGGGCCGACGTCGAGCAGGCGGGCGGCCACCTGCGAATTCGGTTGGGGATGGTGATGTCGGCGATCACCGTCGCCGAGCCCATCATCGTGTAGCCGCCCGCGGGAGCGGCGTCGAGGCGGTAGACGGCGGCGCCCGCGGTCGTCGGTCGCGTTGACGCGTCGAGCAGGCGTCCGGCGACGTCACCGGGTTGAACTGCCCTCCGGTCGTCGAGTCGGCAGCGATCGTCTTGCTCGCCGCGTCCTCGAATCGGATCTCGCCCGGCGCGATCTGCGCCCAGTCGTCGGCGACGTAAGGGCCACCGGAGGGCGCCGTGTCGGGGCAGGTCTGCCGTGAACGCCTCGACGCCCTGCTGCGGCTCGGGTCCCTCGCCCTTGATGTAGTGGTCGAACCAGGCGTCGATCCGTGCCTCGAGGGCGTCCGAGACGTCCTCCTTGTTGCTCCCGCGCATGTGGCCGAAGTCGCCGAAGAACAGCGCCGCGTCGGCGTCCGGGTACTGGGTCTTCGTCCGGTTGTAGAAGCGGATCGTCTCGTCCGCCGGGAAGAGGTCGTCGGTGAACCCGCTCGACATCAGCATCGGCGCCGGGGGCTGGGAGTGGTCGATGTCGTAGGAGGAGTGGTGCTGGCTGAGCTCGTCGACGATCGCCTGGGTATCGGCGCCGTACGGCTCGCCGGCGTTGAGGCGGTTGCGCCAGCCGGTCAGGTCGGCGGTCGGGTCGGTGCCCCGGGTCGCGTAGACGCCGGGCGCCGCCTGGCCGTTCAAGTAGAGGCCGGTCGACGTAGGAGGCCTTCTCGACGCCGGGCCGGCCCGACGTAGGGGGCGTCGGCGACGTAGTCGAGGGTGCTGCCGTTCGGAGCCAGCGAGTAGGCGAGGTCGGTCCACGGGATGTTCGGGGCCGCGGCGGCGATCTGCATCGGGTCGCCGCTCGGGCTCTGCCACGGGCGAGAGCGAGTAGTCGAGCCCCATGATCCGGTCCCTGAGCGCGCCCAGCGCCATCGACATGCCGCCGCCATAGGAGCCGCCGATCGCGCCCGACCCGCTGGCCGGTCGATCAGGCCCTCGTCGTCGAGCATGCCGGCGAACGTCCTGCGCGTCGCGCACCTCGTAGCGGTTGTCGATCAGGCGCACGTAGCCGTCGGCGCACTCGCCGCCCGACGCCGTCCTCGAGGCGGCTGAGCCGCAGGACTCGTGGAAGCCGCGGTCGGTCATCGAGAAGACGGCGTAGCCCCTGTCGAGCCAGTGTTGCATCGCGCCGAGGCCGATCTTGGCTGCCGCCGTAGCCGTGGAACATCATCACCAGCGGGTAGTTGCCGTCGGGGCCGGAGGGCGGCGCGGGCGGGAAGGCGACGTTGACGTCGATCGGCACGTTGTCGACGGGAGAGGCAACCGTGCTGCGCTGCGGCGGGTCGGAGGGGTCAACCGGTTCCACGCCGCAGAACCGGACGCCGTCGCCCTGAACGGCGCAGGGAAGGCCCAGGGCGTCGGGGATCGCCGCACCGGCGGCCTGCGGTGCGATCAATGCCGCCGCCGCCACGATCGCCGCGATCAGCCACCTACGAAGTCCTCCGCGCACGCGCGCTCCTCTCGATCCGTCCCGCCCCCGCGGGAATCTCTCTCCACTCGCAAGCCTATCCGAACCGGGTCGGGGAGGTGCCGGTTGCCGCTCGCTCAGCGGGCCGCGCGCGTCGACTCCCGCAGCGCCTTGGAGACGCTGTCGGGGCTGCGGAAGATCTGGTCGTAGCTCGCCGGCCTGACCTCGTAGCCGAGCCGGTCGAGGAGCCCGGAGGTCTCGAGCTGGACGAGGTCGTGCTCCTTGGGGCGGAGCGTGCCGGGGCTGACCTGCAGCGAGCAGGGCGTCGCCGCGATCGCGACCGGGTCGGGGAGCTCCGGGGGCGTCGGGTTGCGCCTCTTCCAGCGGAAGCTCCGGCCGATGTTCGAGGCATAGCGGTGCCGCTTGTTGAGGTGGCCGAGGCCCAAGCGGTAGGAGATCAGCTTGAGGATGGACTCGTGCGTGACCGGCAGGTGGCTGACCCCGCCGCGGCGCGTGAACGGGGAGATCGCGACGCCGGGGATGCGGAAGCCCGTCATCCCCCAGTTCTCGAAGAGGTCGGCGCTCTCGGCGGTCGTCGGGGACGAAGCGCGGGCGGACGTGGTCGAAGAAGCCGCCCCACTCGTCGTAGTTGACGAAGAGGACGCCGCGCCTGTACTGCGGGCGACTCCATGAAAGCGTGGACGACGTCGGACATGAACGCCTGGCCGAGCCGGACGTCGCCGTGGGGATGCTCGTCGGCGGAGGTGCCGTCTCCCCCGCCGCCGTCCTTGAAGGGCGGATCGACGAAGCAGATGTTCGGCAGCGTTCCCTCGGCGGCCTGCTGGTAGTACTGGGCGATCGGCTTGCGTCCAGCCGAGGCCGCGGGCGCCGTAGAGCGCGGCGAACGGGAGGTCGGAGTTGTAGTAGCCGACGCTGACGCCCTTGCTCTGTGCCCGGTCGAAGATCGTCTCCCAGGTGAAGCCGCTCGGCATGTCGGTCTCGGGCGGAAGCTTGTTCGACTTCTGGCCGCCGTTCTGCGCGCCCCACTGGTAGTGGCGGTTCGGGTAGGTCGAGGCCATGATCGAGCAGAACCAGCGGTCGTAGAGCGTGAAGGCGTCGGCGACGTGCGGGATGAAGCCGAGATCCTGCTTGAGGTAGTAGCCGGCGGCGAACTCGTCGCTGCCGTCGCCCTCGGGGTTGCCGGTGACGAACCCATCCATCCTGCCGGCGTTCCACTGGTGGCGGCCGCCGTCCCAGCCGTGGTCGGGGTCGCGGAAGTCGCAGCCCTGGAAGTCCGGGGTGAGGCGGTGCGTCGGCACCGGGTTGCCATTGACGTCGGGGTAGGAGAGCCCGGTGTTCTTGGCGTCCGCCTCCGGATGCCAGCCGAAGTAGTGGTCGAATGAGCGGTTCTCCATCATCAGCACGACGACGGTGTCGATCGGCATGTTCCGCGCCCGCGGCAGGTGGCCGAGCCCGCCCTTGGGCTTGCGCGCCGCCGCGAGGAGCTGCTCGGCGGGCAGCGACGCCGCCAGCGAGGCGGAGCCCGCGGCCATCGCGGTTCGGGTCAGGAACTCGCGCCGGCGCAGCGTCCCCTCGGGGTCCGCCGCCTCGGCCCGCTCGGCGCCCTCCTCGTCGGCGAGCTCGCCGCGCCGCAAGAAATCGCTGTGGTCGTCCGGTCGCCTGATCACGGCTCGATGACCTCCTCGCAGTCGAACACACCGTTCTCGGTGGCGTCGACGAACGCGCGGTCGAAGCCGCCACCGCACTCGATCTGGTCGTCGTCGCCGTCGCGGGCCCGGATCACGTCGTCGCCCGTCCCGCCGAGCAGCCGGTCGAAGGCCCTGCCACCGATCAGCAGGTCGCCGCCGGTGCCGCCCTTGAGCAGATCGCGCCCCTCGCGCCCCGCGAGGCGATCGTCGCCGCCCAGCCCGAGGATCCGGTCGGCCCTCGGTCCGCCATGGAGCCGGTCGCCCTTGGCGGTGCCGCGGACCCGCTCGGCGCTCGCGGGGGCGGCGAGCAGCGCCGCGATGACGAGCAGCGCCCCGGCCAGCTCGAGCGCCGGCCGCCTCCTCCCGATCAGTGCCACGCGTTAGTTCTACACCGGCGGCACCGGGTCGTGTGAAGGTTCTGTGGACCTGGCGGCGGGGTCAGCCGTCGGCCGCGCCGGGCTCCAGCACGCCGATGCTCTCCAGCACCGACGGCGGCGTGAAGTAGTGCGACATGAAGGTGATGCGGCCGTCGCGGTGCTCGTAGAGCCCGGTGAACGGCGAGGTCACCTCGGCGCCGATCCGGACCTTCCCCACCGCAAGCACGCGGCGGGAGTCGAGCGACCGCAGCGACTCGGGCGTAAGCCGGTGGTCGTGGCCCTCGCCCTCGATCGTCCCCATCCAGGCGCGGATGCCGTCATGTCCGAGGTACTGCTCGGAGAGGCCCCGCAGGCGCAGAGGCTGCACCACCACGTCGGGGGCGGCGAGGCCGACGAGAGCGTCGACCTCCCGCCAGTTCCAGGCGTCGATCCAGCGCGCAACCAGCGCCTCCGGCTCCCCTAGCGCCGGCTGCCCGTCCGCGCCGCCGATGCGGCCCTCGTAATGCGTGGACATCTCGTCTTGTTACCCCCGGGGCCTCCGAAGCGGAGGCCCGTCTCTCTCTTCCGGCGATGGTACCGGCTGGGGCGAGAATCGGGGATCGATTAGGGGCTGGCCGTAGACTCGTTCGTGTGAAGCCTCACGATCTCGAGCTCGTCGGACTGCGTGAGGCTGCGGCCACGATCGGCACCTCCTCCCGGCAGCTGCTCAGCTGGAGCCGCCGCGAGGACTTCCCGAAGCCGGTCGCCAAGCTCAAGACCCCCTGCTGGCATCGCGCCGAGATCGTCCGCTGGGCGAGGGAGCGCGAAGCCGCCTCGCGCTGAGCCCGCTTTCGCCGTCGACGAGAGGCGCCTACCGGAATCGAACCGGTGTAAACGGCTTTGCAGGCCGCTGCGTAGCCACTCCGCCAAGGCGCCAGAGCGACGGCAAGGGTAGCCCCTGGAGACGCGGCCGACGGGCCGGCGGTAACGCGCCGGTGTGGCCGGGTTCACCCCGCGGGTGGATGGCCGGTCCGCGCCGGCGGGCCGATGCTGCGGCCATGAATGCTTCAGCACGCACATATCCACGTCCCCGCCCGCTCCTGATCCGCGCACTGGCGGTGCTCTGCGCCGCCGCCGGCCTCCTGGTCGCCGACGTCGCGCCCGCGACCGCGGCGCCCAAGGTCACCGGCAAGTTCGCCGTGTCCGGAGTCGGCACCAACAACGAGCTCACGAAGGGGCCGGACGGGAACATCTGGGTGACCCTCGATCAGACGAACGATCTCGCGCGGATAACGCCGAACGGCAACGTCCAGGAGTTCAACCCGGCGAACGTCAGCAGCCCGGTCGGGATCGCGAGCGGCCCCGGCGGGACCCTCTGGGTCACCCAGGCCGGCGGCGTCGCGGTCTTCGACCCGGCGGATCCGGACTCCGCCGAGAAGTTCACGATCAACGACATCGCCGATCCGCGGCCGATCGTCAGGGGCCCGGACGGGAACATGTGGACCGTCAGCGGCCAGAACGTGATCCGGATCCCGGTCGCCGACCCGGAGGCCGCCGTGTCCTTCCCGGCCGCGGTCGCCGGCCGCGACATCGACCGCGGCAAGGACGGCCGCCTCTGGGTCGCCGACTTCGGTGGTCAGGTCCTGCGGGTCAAGACCGACGGGACGGCCAGGGCCTTCGACACCGGCAACGGGTCGGGACTGCAGGCGATCGCCGCCGGCCCGAAGGGCGAGGCCGGGTACGCCGATCCGACGTCCAACCCGCAGATCGCGGGCCGCATCGGCGGCGGCAAGGTCAAGCCGACCAAGACTTCCGGCGATCCGTTCGGCGTCGCCTACCTCGCGAAGTCGTACTGGATGCCTCGGTTCGCGACCGGCGACCTGCTGAGCCTCTCGGCGGCCACCGGCAAGGCCACGGCGCCAGTGAAGTTCGGCCAGGCCTCGGGTCCGCGCCGCGTCGCCACGGGTCCCGGCCACACCCTCTGGGTGACGCTCGAGAACGCGGAGAAGATCGCCCGCGTCCGCGGCTTCTAGCCGGGCCGCCGAAGGGAACCGCGCAACGGAGCGCCGACCGCACGCCGGGCGATCGGCGCTCCGTCTGCCCGCGGCGGGTAGATTGGCCCGCCGTGAGGACCCGCTCCGCACTGCTGCTCTCGCTGATCGCCGCGCTGGTCGCGACGATGGCGCTCGCGCCGGCCGCCTCGGCGAAGAAGAAGCCTCTGCGCTGCAACGGGATGAAGCAGCTCTGCGAGCGCCGGCTCGACCAGGTCGTCCTGCCGGCGAGCCACAACGCGATGTCCGCGCAGGAGTACGCATTCGCGCGCCCGAACCAGATCCCGACGATCCCCGAGCAGCTCGACGGCGGCGCCCGGGCGCTCCTCCTCGACACCCACTATGGGCGCCTGCAGCCCGACGGGAAGGTCATCACCGACGACGACGGGACGGTCACCGAGGGCATCCGCGGCACCTACCTCTGCCACGTCCTCTGCGAGGGCGGCGCGCTCCCGCTGGCGCCGACGCTGCGGCAGATCAGCAAGTGGCTGCGCAAGAACCCGAACGAGGTCCTGCTGATCGAGAACGAGGACTACATCACCGCCAACGACTTCGTGGCGGCGATGGAGCGCTCGGGGCTGCTCGACTTCGTCTACCGCGGCTCGCGCGCGCCCTGGGCCAAGCTGAGGCGGATGGTGCGGGTCAACCACCGCGTCGTGATGCTCTCCGACAACGAGGCCAAGGGCGACCCCTTCTGGTACCGGCCGACCTACGAGGGCCTGCTTCAGGAGACGCCCTACACCTTCAACCCGCCGTCGGAGCTGACCGATCCGGACAACTGGGCCGAGACCTGCGTGCCCAATCGCGGCGGCACCGACGGCTCGCTCTTCCTGATGAACCACTGGTCGCCATCGCTGGCGCCTGCCGTGCCGGACCTCGAGCAGTCGGCCGAGGTCAACGCCACCGACGTCCTCGTCGGCCGCGCCGAGGCCTGCGCCGAGGTCCGCGGCCGCTACCCGAACGTCGTCGCCGTCGACCAGGTGACCGCGGGCGGGCTGATCCCCGCGGTGAAGAAGCTGAACCGGCTGCCGGGCCGGGTCATCCACCCGCCGGGGACCTAGCGGCCGATGGAAGCCGGGCCGCGCGAGGGCTGGTACGGCGACCCCGAGGAGCCGGCGAGGCTGCGCTGGTGGGACGGATCGCGCTGGACCGAGCACACGCGCGAGCGCCCCGGCGAGGCCCCCGCGCCCGAGACCGATCGCCGGGCGCAGGAGCTGCTCGCGATGCCGGTGCCCTCCGTCCCCCCGCCCGACGATCCGACCCGGCGCCTGCTGCCGTGGCTGATCGGCGGCCTGGTCCTGCTGCTCGCCCTCGGGGCGACGGGAATCGTTCTCGGCTCGTCCGAGGACGAGAACGAGCCGCCGGTGACGACGACGCCGCCGATCGACCCCGAGGCCGAGTCGGCCGATGCGACCGCGCAGGCGCTCGTCCGCACGGCGCAGACGGCGATCGAGACCTGGGCGACCGACCACGGCGGCTCCTACGACGCGGCGACGCCGGAGGAGCTCATCCGGATCGAGCCCGGTCTGAACGGGGCGACGCTCACCGTCGACGCGGCGGAGACCAACTACTCGGTCTCGGTCGAGTCGACGAGTGGCGGGACGTTCACGATCACTCGCGACGACGCGGGCGGGATGACGTTCACCTGCGCGCCGCCGGCGGCCGGGGCCTGCCCCGCAAGCGGCTTCTGGAGCTGAGGCCGGGGCCCGCCGCTCTCTATCCTGCGCCGCCCGATGGCAGCGCCGACCGAATACATCTTCACGATGCACCGGGTCTCCCGGACGCACCCGCCGAACAAGAAGGTGCTCGAGGACATCTCCCTGAGCTTCTTCCCCGGCGCGCGGATCGGCGTGCTCGGCTACAACGGCGCCGGCAAGTCGTCGCTGCTGCGGATCATGGCCGGGACCGACCAGGACTACCGCGGCGAGGCCGCGTTGCACCCGAACGCGACCGTCGGAATGCTCGAGCAGGAGCCGCAGCTCGATCCCGACAAGGACGTCAAGGGCAACGTCGAGGACGGGGTGCGCGAGATCCGCGACATGCTCGACCGGTTCAACGAGCTCTCGATGAACTACTCCGACGAGACCGCGGCCGAGTTCTCCCGCCTTCAGGACCGGATCGACGCCGCCGACGCCTGGAACCTCGATCGGACGCTGGAGACCGCGATGGACGCCCTCCGCCTTCCCCCTCCCGACGCCGACGTCACCAAGCTCTCCGGCGGCGAGCGCCGCCGCGTCGCGCTCTGCCGGCTGCTGCTGAGCGCGCCCGACCTGCTGCTGCTCGACGAGCCGACCAACCACCTCGACGCCGAATCGGTCGCCTGGCTCGAGACCCACCTCGAGGAGTACAAGGGGACGATCGTCGCGGTCACCCACGACCGCTACTTCCTCGACAACGTCGCCGGCTGGATCCTCGAGCTCGACCGCGGCCGCGGCATCCCGTTCAAGGGCAACTACTCGGCCTGGCTCGAGCAGAAGCAGGAGCGCCTCGCCCACGAGGAGCGAAAGGACGTCGCCCGCCAGCGGACGATCGAGGCCGAGCTCGAGTGGGTGCGCGAGAACCCGAAGGGCCGGCGCAAGAAGTCGAAGGCCCGCCTCGCCCGCTACGAGGAGATGCTCGCCGAGCAGCAGTCCGTCAAGCGGGACAACGTCCAGATCCAGATCCCGCCCGGTCCGCGCCTCGGCAACGTCGTCATCGAGGCCGAGGGCCTGCGCAAGGGCTTCGGCGAAAAGCTGCTGATCGAGGACCTGAGCTTCTCGCTGCCGCCCAATGGGATCGTCGGCGTCATCGGCCCCAACGGCGCCGGCAAGACGACCCTGTTCCGGATGATCGTCGGCCAGGAGGAGCCCGACGCCGGCGCGCTCAAGCTCGGCGACAGCGTCGAGCTCGCCTACGTCGACCAGTCGCGCGACGCGCTCGCCGACGAGAAGAGCGTCTGGGAGGAGATCTCCGGCGGCCTCGACGAGATCGACGTCGGCCCGATGAAGATGAACTCCCGCGCCTACGCCGCCGGCTTCAACTTCAAGGGCTCCGACCAGCAGCGCAAGGTCGGCACCCTCTCCGGCGGCGAGCGCAACCGCCTCCACCTCGCGAAGCTGTTGAAGAGCGGCGGCAACGTCCTCCTCCTCGACGAGCCGACCAACGACCTCGACGTCGACACCCTCCGCGCCCTCGAGGAGGCCCTGCTCGAGTTCGCCGGCTGCGCCGTCGTGATCTCCCACGACCGCTGGTTCCTCGACCGCGTCGCCACCCACGTCCTCGCCTTCGAGGGCGACTCGCAGGTGACCTGGTTCGAGGGCAACTTCGAGGCGTACGAGGAGCACCGGCACCAGCAGCTCGGCGCCGAGGCCGACCGCCCCCACCGGATCACCTACAAGAAGCTCGTCCGCAGCTAGGCGGCTCCGTTGCGGTTCTCGACACGCTCCCGCGGGGGCGTGCGCGCTGAGGTCCAGGGCACCCACAGAGGTCACCATGGCGCAGAGGTACGTGCTTCTCTACGAATCGGCCGACGACGTGCTCGCCAGGGCCCCGGCCCATTTTCCCGCGCATCGCGAGCGCCTCAACGAGTTCCGCTCGCGGGCGGTTCTCCTCGATGTCGGCACCTTCGGCGACCCGCAGGCCGAGGGATCGATGGCGATCTTCGCCTCGCGCGAGGCGGCGGAGGAGTTCGCCCAGGGCGACCCATTCGCCCGCGAAGGGGTCGTGCGCTCCTGGCAGGTCCGCGATTGGGACACGGTCGACTTCGACGCACCCGCGGACTCGCTCGCGAAGCGCTTCGCGCTCGGCACCAACGACGAGGCGCTACTCGACGAGATCTACGACCCGAGGTCCTCCTCCACACCCCCTGGGCTGGCCGGTGTCCGGGCGGACGCGCTCAAGGGGTTCGCCGGCGAGTTCTCTTCTGCGAGGAGCTGATCGCGCCCGAGAGCCCGGTGGCTCGCGACAAGGCGTGCGAGCGGGCCTGCAGCCGATTCGAGCCGGTCGAGGATCGCGAGATCAGCTCCATGGACATCGACGACGGCGAGGCGCGCGTCACATATGCAGACGGCTCGTGGATCGGCCTCGTCCGCATCGAGGGCCGCTGGTACACTCGCCCCAGAGCTGAGCGCAACCGGAAAGAGGCTGCGGCGCCAGGCGGACGCGGGCGTCGATAGCCCGCCCGGCGATGATTGGCGCAAAGCGACACCAGGGGTAGCGGAATTCGCCAATCATCCGGACGATCGGCGCCGCGACCAGTAGAACCCCATCAGCCCGGCGACCAGGGCCCAGTAGACGAGCCCCGGCACCGACACGATCCCCACGCCCAGCCGGTAGTACCCGCTGTACCCGTAGATCCCATCGTCCAGCGGCGGCGGTAAGCAGGCGGGTCGCCGTCCGCCACCCACCGGGAGGCTAGACGCCCGCCCGCGGCGCCCGGGTGCGCCACGTGCTCGGCCAGGGGGCCCGTGGCGGCGCCGAACGCACGCGGACGCGAGCGTCGACGGCGACGGCGCCGTCGGCGCGGGCGATCACCGGGTTGAGGTCGAGCTCGGCGATCTCGCTGTGGGACTCGACCATCGCGCCGACGCGGAGGACCATCTCCTCGATCGCGGCGAGGTCGGCGGGCTGAGCGCCCCGGTAGCCGGTGAGGCGAGGGAAGAGAGCGAGCGACTCGAGCATCTCGGTCGCGTCGCGGGCGGTCAGTGGGCTGAGGCGCACGGCAACGTCGCGCAGCAGCTCGGCCTCGACGCCGCCGGCGCCGCAGGCGACGGCCGGGCCGAAGATCGGGTCGTCGACGACGCCGATGATGAGCTCGATGCCCCCCTCGACCATCTCCTGCACGAGGAAGGACTCGCGCTCGTGGCCGTGGGCGGCGAGCGCGGCGTCCATCTCCCGCGCCGCGGCCTCGACGGCGCCGGCTTCGAGGCCGACCGCGACGCCGCCGACGTCGCTCTTGTGCAGAAGGCCCGGTGCCTGGGCCTTCAGCGCCACCCGGGGCCCGAGCTGGCGGGCGGCCGCCGCGGCCTCGGCCGGGTTCTCGGCGAGCAGCGAGCGCGGCGTCGCGATCCCGTGGCACTCGAGGAGCTGGGTCGCCTCCCCCGGCGTCAGCCACTCCTCCCCCTCGCCGAGCGCCCACGCGATCACGGCGGTCGCGCGGTCCTCGTCGGTATCGGCGAAGGTCGCCGGCTCCGCGGGCGGCTTGGCGCGCCAGCGGACGTGGTCCATCACCCGAGCGAGCGCCCGGGCGGCGTCCTCTGGGTAGAGATGGCTGGGGATGCCGCCGATCGAGGCCATCGTCGCCTGGTCCTCGGCCGACATGAAGACGGCCTGCACCGGCACCTGACGGGGAAGGTCCGCCGCGGTCTCGGCGATCGCCCGCGCGACGTCCTCGGCGCGAGTGAGGAGCGGCCGGATGAAGATCGCGATCACCGCGTCGATCCCCTCCCACTCGGACATCGCCCTGATCGCCCGCCGGTAGTCCTCGGCGCTGGCGGTCGCCACCAGGTCGATCGGGTTGCCGAGCGCCGCCTCCGGCGGCAGGAACTCGCGCAGCGCCCCCCGGAGGTCCTCCGGCGTCGCCGGCACCTCCAGCCCCGCCGCCTCGCAGGCGTCGGCGCACATGATCCCGGGACCGCCCGCGTTGGTGACGATGCCGACCCGCGGCCCGGCGGGCAGGGGCTCGTTCGCCAGCAGCGAGGCGACGTCGAGCATCTCGGCGAGGGAATCGGTGCGGATCACGCCGGCCTGCTCGAAGAGCGCGTCGACGCGAACGTCGGAGGCGGCGAGCAGGGCGCCGGTGTGCGAGGCCGTGGCGCGAGCACCGGCGGCGGAGCGGCCGCTCTTGACGACCACGATCGGCATCTCGCGCCCGACGCGCCGGGCGACGCGCGAGAAGCGGCGCGCGTCGCTGAACGACTCGATGTAGAGCAGGGCCACCCGCGTCGCCGGGTCCTGCTCCCAGTACTCGAGGAGGTCGTTGGCGGTGATGTCGGCCCGGTTGCCGATCGATGCGAACGATGAGACGCCGAGGCTGCGGTCGCGAGCGAGCGCGATCAGGGCCAGGCCGAGCGCGCCGCTCTGGGTGACGAAGCCGACGTTGCCGCCCGGCGGCAGCGCCGGGGCGAAGGTCGCGTCGAACTGCGGCTCGCTGGCGTTGAGGATGCCGAGGCAGTTCGGCCCGATCAGCCGCATGCCGGCGTCGGTGCAGACCTCGACCAGCTCGCGCTCGCGTGCGGCGCCCTCGGGGCCGCTCTCGGCGAAGCCGGCCGAGATGACGACGAGCGCGCGCACTCCGGCCTGCCCGCACTCGCGCGCGACATCGACCACCGCCGGCGCGGGGACCGCGACGATCGCGAGCTCGACCAGCTCGGGAAGCTCGAGCACGCTGGGGTAGGCGCGGACCGACTGCACGACGTCGGCCGCCGGGTTGACCGGGTAGACGACGCCGTCGAATTCGCCGCGCAGCAGGTTGTGGAAGACCTCGCCGCCGACGGTTCCGCGCTGTCGCGAGGCGCCGATCAGCGCGATCGAGCCGGGCTCGAGGAAGCGCTTGACCGCCGCCTGGGCCGCCATCCGGTCGCGGTCCTCGAAGCGGAGGACGGCGCCGTCGGTGAGCGAGACCGGGAACTCGACGTGGAGCGCGCCCGGAAGCGATGCCGTCTCCACCGTGAACCCGCTCTCGCGGAAGACCTCGATCATCCGGTGGTTCTCGGGCATCACCTCGGCGGTGAAGAGCGAGATCCCGTTCTCGCGGGCGACCCCCGCGAGGTGGGCGAGCATGATCGTCGCCAGGCCCCGTCCCTGGAGCTCATCGGCGACGGCGAACGCAACCTCGGCACGGTCGCGGTCCTCGCGGAAGTACGAGGCCTGGCCGACGATGCGCTCGTCGCCGCCGCGCGTGGCGACGAGCCCGTAGCGGTTGCGGTAGTCGACGTCGGTCATCGAATTCGCCGCGAGCCGGAGGTTGGTCGCGCCGGTGAAGAATCGGAACGTGAGCGAGGTCGGCGCGAGGCCCTCGAGAAACCTCTGCACCGGCTCCTGGTCGTCGGCGCGCACCGGGCGCACCTCGACCGTCGTCCCGTCGCGGAGAACGACGTCGGCGGAACGCCACGAAGGGTACTCCGCGCTCATCCCGCGCTAGCCCGCGTCAGGGGGCCTTCGGGCCCGGGTGGCGATGTTCTGGATCAGGGCTCGGGAATGGCCGGGAGCGCGTCCAGCGCCAGTTGCACCGCTCGGACCGGCAATGCGAGCGCCAGCGAGCCGCCGAGCTCCGCACCGACCGTGGCGGGGGCTGCGACGGCGGGCCGTACTCCGGATCGGCGAGGAACTCGTTCACGACCTCATGATGGCGTCCGGGTGGAAGATGCGATGCGGGAAAGGGACCTTCGTGACGTAGTCGAGGTGCGAGGCTCGCGCGCCGCGACTGCGCAGGTTCAGCGAGTACGTGCGCATCTCGCCTCGCCGCCGGTCATCGGGTTGTACGGCGCTATGCCCTGCTCGCGCGTCACCACCGGGCGGACGCTACCCGAGACCGATCCCGGACAGGACCTGCGGCCGCCTGGCACTTTTCAAGGTGAAGCGGAAGAAGAAGCGGCGCCAGGCGAGACCGCGCCTAGGGCCGGGAGCCCGGCGGAGGCGGCGGCACCGACGAGCTGGGCGGCTGCGCGCCGGGCTGAGGGGCGACGGGGGCGGGGGGAGCGGGAGTCGTCCGCTCGACCGCGGCGGCCACGAGGAGCAGCAGCGCGCCGCCGAGCGCCATGAACGCGCCCGCCTTGAGGTTCGTGTCGAGGTCGGCCCCGCTCGCCTCCGACCAGAAGTTGGTGACCGGGACCTTGGTGATCAGGGCGACGGCCACCAGGATCAGCGCGATCGAACCCAGCGCAAGCGGGGTCACCCACTCCGGGGCGAGATCCGGGCGCACCGCCGCGACCGCGGCGGCCACGGCGATCATCAGCAGGATCGCGTCGAGGACCTCGAGCCCGGACCAGCCGGTCAGGGACGCCGAGTCGCTGCCGTCGGTCAGCTCGTACCAGTCGAGGAACAGGCTGACGACGAGGAGCAGCGCCGCCAGCAGCGTGAGCAGCGCGACGTTGTCGATCTGCGGGCGTCCAGGGCCGGCGTTCATCTCGTCCCCCTCGTCGATCGCGGTGAGTCCGCCCGGTGGCTCCTCCCTCCGGGCAAGCGGCTGATGGGATTCGAACCCACGACCTTCTGCATGGCAAGCAGACGCTCTAGCCAACTGAGCTACAGCCGCATGAGGCGGGGAGTCTAGCGACGGTGCGGCGAACCTCGTCGCGGGCGGTGAGTGGGATGAACGTTGCGCATAGCGCGACGCCGATCCCGTTCACGCTCGCCGCCCGCAGACCGCCTCAGCCGGCCTAGTCCTCGTACGGCTTGTACCGGTGGTGAAGCATCAGGTCGTTGCCATCGGGGTCGCGGAACAGCGCCATGTGGCAGACCCCGGTGTCGAAGATGTCGCCGAGGAACTCGACGTCCTTTGCCTCGAGCTCCTTCTTCGCCTCGGCGACGTCGTCGACGTGGATGGCGGGATGGGCATTCCGGGACGGCTCGAATGAGCCCATGATCTTCTCCGGCTCCCAGATCCCGAAGCAGGTGTCCCCGATCCAGAACTCGTAGCGCGAGTGCTCGTCGGGGCGCAGGCCGAGCGTGTCGACGTAGAAGGCCCTGGTCCGGTCCGGGTCGGTCGAGGGAACGCCGATGAAGTCGAGGTCGCGCGCCATCAGCCGGTCTTCTCGAGGCTCGACTGGAGCTGGTCGCATGCGTCCTTGACCTCGTCCTCGTGGTCGGAGGTCCACTGGCAGTTGATGAAGTACTCCGAGGTCCCGTCGAACAGCGCGATGATGTTCGTCTCGGCACCGGAGGGATCGCTGACCGGCACCCCCTCGAAGCTGACCGACGGGTAGCCGCCGACGTCTCCGACGGTCCCGCTCGCCGATGGGTCGGCCTGGCCGATCAGCCGATCGAGAGCGGCCTTCGCCTGATCGATGTTCTTATCGGTGATCGGCTCCGACGTCGTGTAGGTCGCCAGGAAGATGCCGTTGTTGTCGGCCGGCCCGACGCCCTTGAGGTTCGACGCGTTCCCCGAGCCGACCTCGTTGTTGACGCTGATGTCGGAGGCGTCGCCCCAGTCGCCCGGGTACTCGAAGGTGAACGGGTAGCCGTCCTCCTCGAAGGTCGCCGTGTCGGAGGAGGACGAATCGTCGCCGCAGGCGGTCAGTGCGAGCGCGGCGAGGGTGAGCAAAAGGGCGAAGGGAATGACGAGCTTCTTCATGCGCCCAACACTATTGGAGGATCAGGCCTCGGCGTCGAGCGCCTGGTTGACGAGCGCGTCGGCCTCGGCGTTCTGCGCGCGCTTGACGTGGCGGATCTGCCACTCGGCGAAGTCGCCCAGCGCCTTCTGCGCGGCCGAGTGCAGCGGCCGCAGGCCGGCGTCCTTGACGCGGTACTCGCCCCGCACCTGCTTGACGACCAGCTCGGAGTCGCCGACGAGCTCGAGCTCGGTGGCGCCGAGCTCGTTCGCCCTCTCGATCCCGAAGCATCAGCGCCCGGTACTCGGCGACGTTGTTGGTCGCCCGCCCGATCGTCTCGTGGGCCTCGTGGATGACCTCGCCGTCGGCGTCGCTGACGACGGCGGCGATCGCCGCCGGGCCGGGGTTGCCGCGCGCGCCCGCCGTCGACGTGGACGGTCAGCCTCACTGCGCGTCCACGTGCTCGCGGCGGCGGAAGCTCGCTCGTCGTGCCCTGGTGCAGGGTCCCGTCGGCGTCGACGGCGCAGGTTCCAGCGGCGATCCGCCGAGCGCAGCTGGTCGATCGTCTCCCCCTTGCCGGACTCGCGGACCTCCGGCCCACGCGGCCCCGGGGTCGACCTCCCACTGGTACCAGGTGAGCTCCCAGGCGACGGTCAGCCGGACGCCGGGGGACCCGCTCTTGGAGCGGATCGCGACGCGCGGTCGCCCGCGGCGGACCGAGGGTCCGAGTCAGGCCGGCGACGGTGCGGCGGTGGTTGCGAGGCGTTGAAGGCGGTGAGCGCCTCGGGAAGGGTGGTCGCCGGTCTCGTCGGCGCGGAGGCTCCGGCGGCCCGGTCCGCGCGCCGGGACGGGCGCCTCGGCGGCGGGCGGCTCGGGAGCGGCGGCGGGCGGGCGGCGGCGGGATCGGGCGGGTGCCTGGCGGCTCGGCGGGCTCCTCGCGCTCGTCCGGCGGCGCGGGGAAGCGGGACAGCAGGCCGCTGAGCACCTGCCCGCGGGGCCGGCGGCGCTCGCGGCCCGGCCCCGGCGGCGCGCGGGCCTCGGCCTCGTCGGGGCGCAGCCACCCGGCCGCCTCGGCGCGGGGCCTGCAGAGCTCGCAGACGGTCGACCTCGGCGCCGTCGCGGGTCACGAAGTCGAGTCGGGCGCTCGCCGGGCAGCAGGCGGCGCCCGCAGACCGGCGCAGCTGGGGTCGATGGGGGCCTCGTCGTCCATCGCGGGCAGGTTAGATCACGCCCGGCCGGGCGCCGCCGGAGCGCATTGCCAAGCGGCTCCGTGAGACCGGCCGCTCAGCTCGCCAGGCGCTCGTCCGCGTCGCCGGCGGCGGCCACCTGCTCGGCGAGGTGGGCCGGCAGCTCCTCGTAGCGCTCGAACGCGATCGTGTACTCGCCGCGGCCGCCCGTGATCGCGCGCAGGTCGCGGCGCGTAGTCGAGGACCTCGGCCATCGGCACCTCGGCGTCGATCCGGGTGATCGCCGGGCTTCGGCTCCATGCCCGAGCGGATGGCCGCGGCGCGAGCTGAGGTCGCCGATCACGTCGCCGACCGACGTCCTCGGGAACGCTGATCTCCAGCTGGACGATCGGCTCCAGCAGCGCCGGATCGGCCTTCGCCATCGCCTCCTTGAAGGCCATCGAGCCGCAGATCTTGAACGCCATCTCGGAGGAGTCGACGGTGTGGTGGGAGCCGTCGAAGAGCCGCACGCGCACGTCCTTGATCGGGTAGCCGGCGAGCTCGCCGTGCTGCATCGCCTCGGCGACGCCCTTCTCGACCGCGGGGATGAAGCCGCCGGGGATGACGCCGCCCTTGATCGCGTTCTCGAACACCAGCCCCTCGCCGGTCTCCACCGGCGCGATCTCGATCTGGCAGTCGGCGAACTGGCCGCGCCCGCCGGTCTGCTTCTTGTAGCGGGCGTGGGCCTGACGCGGGCTTGCGGATCGTCTCGACGTAGGGGACCTGCGGCGGCTTCAGCACGATCTCGGCGCCGAAGCGCTGCTTCATCCGCTCGACGCACCACCTCGACGTGGATCTGCGTCAGCCCGGCGATGATCTGCTCGCCGGTCTGCGGGTCGCGGTGGACGTCGAGGTCGGGTCCTCCTCGCGCAGCCGCCGGATCGCGGTCGCCGCCTTCTCCTCGTCGCCCTTGCTCTTCGCCTCGTAGGCGAAGGCCATCACCGGCGCCGGCAGGTCGACCCGCGGCGCGGCGAGGCTCGCGCTGGCTCCTCGCAGAGCGAGGTCGCCCGCCGTCGGTCTCCTTCAGCTTCGCGACCACGCCGATGTCGCCCGGCACCGAGCTCGTCGAGCGGCGGTCGAGCTCCTTGCCGTGCGGCTCGGCGAGCTGCCCGACCCGCTCGCTTGGCGCCGTTGGCGAGGTTGTGGAGGTGGCTGTCGGAGCGCAGGGTCCCCGAGAGCGACCCGCAGCACGTTGAGCCGCCCGGTGTACGGGTCGGCGGTCGTCTTGAAGACGTGGGCGATCAGCTGGCGCCGTCCTCGTCGGGCTCGATCTCGACCGTCTCGCCGTCGCCGTCGAGCAGCGTCCGCGGCCCGCGCATCGCCGGCGAGGGCAGGTCCTCGACGAGCGCCTCGAGCAGCCGCCCGGTGCCGAGGTTGCGGGTCGCGATCCCGCAGGTCACCGGGAACAGGTGGCCCTCGGTCACGCCGCGCTTGAGCGCGGTCACCGTCTCGTCGTGGGAGATCTCGTCGCCCTCGAGGTAGCGCTCCATCAGCTCGTCGGAGTTCTCGGCGACCTCGTCCATCAGCTTCTCGCGGTACTCGGCCGCCCGCTCCGCCAGCTCCTCGGGGATCTCGGCCTCGACCTCTCCCCCGCGCCCGTCGCCCTCGTGGACGAAGGCCTTCATGTCGATCAGGTCGATCACGCCCGCCGATCTCGTGCTCGGCTGCCGATCGGGATCTCGGTGGCGACGACGTGGGAGCCGAACGACTGCCTGCAGCGACTCCAGCGTCGCGAAGAAGTCGGCCCGCTCGCGGTCGAGCATGTTCACGTAGACGAGCCGCGGCAGCCCCGTCGCGTCGGCCCGCTGCCAGAGCCGCTCGGTGTGGACCTGGACGCCGTCGACGGCGCTGACCACGACGACCGCCGAGTCGACCACCGCCAGCGCGTTCGAGCGCCTCGGCGACGAAGCTCGCGTCCCCCGGGGTGTCGATCACGTTGAGCTTGCGCCCGTGATGCTCGAAGCGAGCAGATCGACGCGCCGATCGACATCCCCCGCTCCTGCTCGTCGGGCTCGAAGTCGCAGACGGTCGTCCCCTGCTCGGCGCGCCCGAGCCGGTTGATCGATCCCCGCCTCGAACAGCATCGCCTCGGCCAGCGAGGTCTTCCCGCAGCCGCGATGCCCGATCAGCGCGACGTTGCGGATCCGATCGGCCGCCTTGTGCGACATGCACGCGATCAGTTATGTCACCAGGCGCGTCAAGCGCGGGCCGGCGCGGGCTGGTCCTCAGTCGTCGCCGTCGTCTGCAGGTGGCTGCGCATGCCCGAGCACCGCCTTCGTGTGGAGCTGGCGAGACGCGCGACTCGGTGACGCCGAGGACCTCGCCGATCTCGCGCAGGGTCAGCGTTCTCGTAGTAGTAGAGGGCGATGACGAGGCGCTCGCGGTCGGGCAGCGACTCGATCGCCTCGGCGAGGCGGTCCTTGAGCTCGACGGTGTCGATCGCCTCCTCGGGATCGACCGCGTGCGGGTCGCGGATCGTGTCGAGCAGGGAGACCTGGCCGCCGTCGCCGTCGGAGACGGTCCAGAGGTCGTCGAGGGCGAGCACCGAGGAGTTGGCGATCTCGAGCAGGGTGTTGCGGAAGTCCTCGACGGCGACGCCGAGCTTCGTCGGCCATCTCCTCCTCGGTCGGCGCCCGGCCGAGCTGGTTCTCGAGCTGCGAGTGGATCTTCTCGACGTCGCGGGCCTTCGAGCGGACCGAGCGGGGAACCCAGTCGAGCGAGCGCAGCTCGTCGATGATCGCGCCCTTGATCCGGGAGACGGCGAAGGTCTCGAACTTGATCTCGCGGTCGAGGTCGTAGCGCTCGATCGAGCCGATCAGGCCGATCAGGCCGTAGGAGATCAGGTCGCCCTCGTCGACGTGCGAGGGCAGGCCCGGCGGCCATGCGGCCGGCGACGTACTTGACCAGCGGCGAGTAGGCGACGACGAGCCGCTCTCGGGCGCGCTCATCGCCCTCCTCCTTGCAGCGGCGCCAGAGCTCCTTCAGCTCGACGGCTTTGACGTTGGTCTCCATCGATCCTTCCCTTGCGCCTCGTACGTTAGTCCAGCCGATACCGCTGCGGTTGCACCTTCAGGCCCGCGGGTGCGCGCCCGCGTAGGCCTCGCGCAGCCGGCGCGGCTCCACCCGCGTGTAGATCTGGGTGGTCGAGATGCTCGCGTGCCCGAGCAGCTCCTGGATCGAGCGCAGGTCCGCGCCCGCCCTCGAGCATGTGGGTCGCGAAGGAGTGCCGCAGCGCGTGCGGCGAGACCCGGCCCGGCGATCGCCGCCTCGCCGCACCCACAAGCCGAGCCGGCGCGTCACGTCCGAGGGCGAGAGCCGCCGGCCGCTCTTGGAGACGAGCAGGGCCGGCTCCTCAGCGCCGGCGACCAGGGCCGGGCGGGCGCGCTCGACGTAGGCGGCGACGGCCCGCTGGGCGGGCTCGCCGAGCGGGACGATCCGCTCCTTGCCGCCCTTGCCGCGCACGCGCACGGTCTCGCCCTCGAAGTCGACCGAGCGCAGATCGAGGGCGACGAGCTCCGCGCAGCGCAGGCCCGAGGAGTAGGCGAGCTCGAGCATCGCCCGGTCGCGCGCCTCGAGCGGCTTGCGTCGCGGGGATGCGCTCGAGCAGCGTCGCGCACCTCGTCGCGATCGAGGACGCGCGGCAGGCGCGACTCCGAGCGCGGGTTCGGCAGCAGCTCGGCCGGGTTCTGCGATGCGGTGCCGGCTGCGGGTCATGTGCTCGAAGAGGCCGCGGGCGGCGGCGAGCTTGCGGCCGACGCTCGAGCGCTCGAGGCCGCGGTGGCCGAGCGCGGCGGCGTAGCCGCGCAGCTGCCGGTAGGAGAGCTCGGCGGGATCGGCGATGCCCGACGCGCGGTCGCCCAGGCGGCGAGCTCGCGGAGGTCGCTCGCGTAGGCGCGCAGCGTGTTCGGCGAGGCCTGGCGGGTCGACGAGCTCGCGCTCGTAGCCGCTCGATCGCCGCGCTCCAGGCAGGGGCGTTGATCGACGGTCTTCGTCCATCCGTGGACCAAGAGTTCGCGGCATCCGGGCTCGCGACCCTCCCCGGCGGCGGGTCGTGCTCAGCCGATGTAGATCGGCGTGCCGACGTCGACCCTGGTCGTAGAGGTCGATCACGTCGTCGACCGCCATCCGCACGCAGCCGTGGGAGGCGGCGCTGCCGAGCGAGCCGTGTCGTCGGTGCCGTGGATGCCGGCGCCGTCGTAGATGCCCATCCAGCGCGCCTTGAGCGGGTTCTCGGGGCCCGGGCGGGATGGTCTGCCCGGCGAGGCTCGCCGGCCCAGTCGGAGTCGGGGACGTTCCAGATCGGGTCGACCTGCTTGTTCTGGATCGCGTACTCGCCGACCGGCGTGTCGAAGCCCGCGGCGCCGATCGCGACGGTGTACTCCTTCTCGAGCTTCAGGTCCTTGTAGAGGCTGAGCGTGAAGTTGGAGCGGTCGACGACGATGTAGGTCGGGTACTTCTCGGCGACCTCCGCCGTCGTCACCTCGGGCTGGACCTTCTCGACCGTCGGCCTCGATCTTTCGCGAGGCCGGGTCGTAGAGCGCCTTCTCGATGTGCGTCGCGCAGCTTCGCCGTCGTCGACCTCGATCCCGAGCTGCGGCGGCGACCGGCTGCAGCGACGCCACCGCTCGGGTCGATGCTCGCGTCGACCGGCGCTTGGTCGATGTTCGTGCTCGATGTGGTTGACGAAGTGGTCGACCTCGTCCTCGTCGTAGGCGATCTTCGGGGCGATCTGGTGATCGACCTCCTCGCCGGTGATCCCGCGCCAGATGCGGACGGCAGGCCGCCCTCCTGGGAGACCTCGAGCGCCTCGTCGACCATCGCGTCGATGTCGGTGTGGACGTCGGCCTCCTTGTCGGTCAGCTCGAAGGTCTCGTCGCCGTAGGTGACCGTGAGGGTCTTCTCGAGCGGCGCGACGAGGTTGGTCCGCACCTGCGAGGCGGCCGCGTCGGACTCGAGCCCGCCGACGTCGACGCCGCCGATCGTCACGCCCTCGGCGATCGTGTCCTTGTGGGTCGAGTCCCACCAGTACGCGAGCAGCACGCCGACGATCGCCGGAAGACGATCGGCACGATCGAGATCTGTGCTTTCCGCCCCATCGGTGGATGAACGCCTCCCGGGCGACTCCGGATCAGATCGGAAGGCGAACGTACGCCCGACTTCCCTTTGTGAAGTGTAGGCAGGACGCCAGGCACGGCTCGTCCGGAGCGAGTACGTGCAATCGCGGTTGCGCGGTCCGTGGCCACCGCGGGCCCCGAGACGGCTCAGATGCCGAACGGCTCCCGCTCGGTCCCTGATTGCTCCTCGGCTGAGGGCTCGGGGGGCCGGGTCAGCGGGCTCCGGCGCAGGAATCGCTCGACCTCTCCCTCGTAGGTGTAGGGACTGCTCGATCCCGCGCAGGATCGGGTGCAGCCGCAGATGCTTGGCGAATGCCTGGACGGTCTCCGCGAGACGTGTAGCCGTACTCGAAGCCGCTCGCCTTGTAGCGGCGGTTGTCGAGGCCGCGGCCGAAGCGGAGCTGGTTGAGCATCTCGTCGGGGATCCGCACGCCCAGGCGAGCGCAGCGGGCCGGCGACCGCTCCGGCCCCCCACGGCGGGCAGTACCGGCGCGATCCGCTTGCCGAGCAGGCCCGATCGCCTCCGAGAGCGCGAGGACTCCGTCGCCGGCGACGTTGTAGACGCCGGGAACGCGGTGGATCGGCCGCGTGCTCGAGCGCGTGGACGACGTCGTCCTCGTGCACGAACTGGCATCGCGGGTCGAAGCCGAGGACGCATCGGGGACGATCGGCAGCCCGAACATCCGCGAGAAGGCCGTCTGCACGTCGGGCCCGAGCACGTAGGTGCAGCGCAGCACGGTGACGTCGACTTCGGGCTGCTTCAGCGCGAAGTCGACGACGGCGGCCTCGGCGTCGACGACGTCGCGCTCGATCGCGGTTCGCCGGCCGGTGGGAGCGGCGCATCGACTCGGTGAAGAAGGCCGGGTCGTCCTGCTCGCAGCCGTAGACGTGCGCGGAGGACTTGAAGATGAACTTCCGCACCGGGGAGTCCGGGCCGCTGCACGCGGCGAGGACGTTCATCGTCCCGATCACGTTGTTCTCGTGCGCCTCCCGCGCGGCTCGTCGTCGTCGAGTCGACGACCAGGCGGGTGTCGATCACGGTGTCGATCCGCGCCGCCTTGACGATCCGCTGGATCAGCCCGTGCTGGTTGGAGACCTTGACGAACTCGGTTCGCTCGAGCTCCGTCGTCGGGTTCTCGCTGTCGACGCCGACGATCGCCTCGATCTCGGCGAACGCCTCCAGCGCCTTCGCGAGCCGGCCTCCCCAGTAGCTGGACAGGCCGGTGATCAGGACGCGACGGGCCGGTGCGGCTCGGTGCCGCTCATCCCAGCCACACCGACTTCCGCTCGGCGACCATCTCGTGCAGCCCCTCCTGGATCCGCGCCCGCACCTCCTGGGCGACGGTCTGGACCAGGGCCTTGTCCTCGGCCGGGTCGTTGCCCATCCTGGTCGTGTCGATCGGCTCCAGGAAGCGGATCTTGAACTTCGCCGGCAGGTAGCCGAGCATCCCCGCCGGACCGAGCCACGGGAACGTCGGCGTGATCGGGAAGTAGAGGAGCCCGGTCAGCCGCTGCATCAGCTTCGACTGCGCGAAGACCGGCGCCGCCTCCTCGGCGCCGACGACGCAGACGGGCACCAGCTGCGCGCTGCCCGCGCATCGCCGCCTCGACGAACCCGCCGCGGCCGAAGCGCTGGACCCGGTAGCGGTCCTTGACGAGCTTCTCGGTCCCCTTGCGCCCCTCGGGGAAGACGAGCACGAGCTGCTCCTCGTCGTAGAGCAGCCGGTGGACGTTGGCCGGGTGCGCGGGGACGCAGCCGATCTTCGGAAGCAGCTGGCGAGAACCCGGGATAGCCCTTGAAGAAGTGCTCGACCGTCATGTAGAGCGGGCGCGGCTCGGGGTGCTCCTCGCGGATCGCCTTGCCGATGATCGCGGCGTCGGGCGGCAGGGCGCCGGCATGGTTGGAGACGAGCAGCGCGCCGCCCGCGGAGGGGACGTTCTCGATGCCCTCGACCTCGCAGCGGAACCAGTAGCGGTAGAAGAAGTTGACCAGGGTCGCGTCGAAGACGCCCTCGACCCGCTCCGAGCGCCCCCAGTCGTCGAGGTTCCGGTCGGGCTCCACGGCCGGGAGCAGCTGCCGCATCCGCTCGCGCTCGGGGACGTCGAGCTCGCCGCGCCGCTCCTCCACCCCGGGAGGCGGCCCGGGGGCGAGTGATGTTCGCCGGGGCCCGGCCATCAGCGGCGTCTCGTCCGGGCGCTCGGAGGTGCGGGATCGGTCATTCGACGATGATCGCAAGAGTCGGCCTGGGTAGCCTGCCCGGCGTGAGCACGGCGCCGGCCACCCGCCCGCGGCCGCCGAGGGCGGTCACCTATCCCTACCGGCGGATCGAGCCCGTGGAGGCCACCCCGCCCGACGGCCCCGATCCCTACGGCAACCCCGACGACCCGCCGGCGTGGATGACCGTCGACTGGGCGTCGCGCCTGGGCGAGGTCGATGTCTGCGGCACGCGGGTCCGCTACGCATCCCTCGGGGAGGGTCCGCCGATCGTCTTCGTCCACGGCCTCGGTGGGAGCTGGCAGAACTGGCTGGAGAACATGCCGCGGATGGCCGAGCTCGGCTATCGCGCCGTCGCGCTCGACCTGCCGGGCTTCGGGGCGAGCCCGATGCCCCCGTGGCCGATCTCGATCTCGCGCTATGGCGAGGTCCTCGGCGAGTTCTGCAAGGAGCTGGGGCTGCCCGCCTGCACCCTCGTCGGCAATTCGATGGGCGGGTTCGTCGCCTCCGAGGTCGCGGTCGGCGAGCCCCAGTGGGTCGACCGCATCGTGCTCGTCTCCGCCGCCGGCATCAGCCACGCGACGATGCGGCGCGAGCCGGTGCTCGCGGGCGCGCGGCTAACCGCCCTCGCGAACCCGCTGCTCTTCCGGCTCGACATGCCCGCGATGCGCCGCCCGGGCCTGCGCAAGCTCGCCTTCGCCGGCGTCATGCGGCACCCGGAGCTGATCCGGCGCGAGCTGCTTGTCGAGTTCCTCGAGCCGGCCCTCGGCGCGCCGGGCTTCCTCCCGGCGACAGCCGCCCTCGTCGGCTACGACCTGCTCGACCATCTCGAGCGGATCCGGGTGCCGACGCTGGTCGTCTGGGGGCGCGACGACCTGGTGGTCCCCGCCCGGGACGCGACCGGCTTCGTCGAGCGCATCCGCGACAGCCGGCTCGTCGTCTTCGGCGACTGCGGCCACGTGCCGATGGCCGAGCGCCCGGTCCGCTTCAACCGGCTGCTGGCCGGCTTCTGCGGCGAGGGCTGACCATGCTGCTCCTCTACATCTGGCGGGCCAGCATGTGGTGCCACCGGCGCGGCTTCCGGATCGGCCAGCGCTTCCTGAAGACGCTGATGTTCCTCGGCTGGGGCGCGCTCCTCGATCCCGACGTCGAACTGGAGGGGCACGTCAACTTCGCCCACCGCGGCCTCGGGGTCGGGATCCACGGCAACACCCGGCTCGGCGACTGGGTGCAGATCTGGCAGCACGCGATGATCACCTCCAACAACGACAAGGGCTCCGGCCACGAGGTGTACGTCGCGCGCGGCGTCAGCATCGGCGCCTACGCGATCGTCCTCGGCCCGGCCGGCCGCTCGATCACGATCGGCGAGAACGCGCGGATCGGCGCCGGCGCGATCGTCGTCGACGACGTCCCGCCGGGCGCGGTGGTCGTCCCCGAGCCCTCGCGGGTCATCACCGCCGAGGAGTGGGAGGAGCGGCGCTCTAGCCGCTCCTCGGCCTGACGATCGAGACCAGCGCCTGCGGGATCCGCTTGCGCGCTCCCGCGAGGCCGTGCCGGAGCGCGGCGGCCGTCTCGGGTCCGTGCATGCCGGTGCCGTGGCCGGTGAGCAGGTGCTCGGGCCCGTAGGACGCGAGGCGCCGGGGCGGGGTCAGGCGCAACATCGGATGGATGCCGATGCGCTCGTCGCCGGCGCGGAAGTACGGCGCCGTTCCGACGGCCTCGGCGACGATCAGGGTCCGCTCCCCGGGGGCCCATAGGGCCACCTCGTTCCAGAGCCGGTTGCGGACCACCGTCATCGCCTCGAAGGGAGCCCCGGCGATCCCCCCGAACGGGAGCCGGTGATGGGAGACGCCGAGCCGCTCGGCGACCTCCGCGCAGTCGCGGTCGTGGCGGTCGAGCAGCTGGACTACGGCAGCCGGCTCGCCGAGCGCCAGTACGCGGTCGTCGAGGCCGTCGACGTCGACGGGATCGATCACCCAGACCTGATCGCCGAGGACGGCGGCGTGGCAGGCGCGCTGCATCACCTCCCCCGGATCCGGAAGCCAGGAGATGCCGACGTCGTGCTCTTCGAAGCGGGGCTCGGCCATCTGCGGTCAAGCGTACGGGACCGTAGCCGGTACGAGGAGTGCAAGCGGCCGAACCCGGTTGCCCGCCCGGCCCGCGAGTGGGACCCTTGCCGGGTCATGAGGAGGTTTTCGAAGAGGGGCGTCCGGGACGTCCCGGCGGATCGCGTCGTCACGCTGACGATGAATCCCGCGCTCGACGCGGCGACGTCGGTCGAGGCGCTGACCCCGGCGATCAAGCTGCGCTGCGAGGAGGAGCGGTACGACCCCGGTGGCGGTGGACTCAACGCCGCTCGGCTGATCGCGCGGCTCGGCGGCGACGTGCTCGCCGTCCACGCCTGCGGCGGGGCGAGCGGGCAGCGCCTCGCCCGGCTGCTGGAGGAGGACGGGGTCCCGCAGCGGATCGTCGAGATCGAGGGCGAGACCCGGCAGTCGCTGGCCGTCACCGAGCGCAGCACCGGACGGCAGTACCGGTTCGTGCTGCCCGGCCCGCGGATGACGGCCGAGGAGGGCCACGCCGCTCTCGACGCCGTTCTCGACGAGGTCGGCGGCGGCACGCTCGTCCTCGCCAGCGGCAGCCTGCCGCTCGGCGTTCCCGCCGACTTCTACGGGCGGCTGGCGACCGAGGTCGCGGACGCGGGAGGGCGCCTCGTCGTCGACACCCACGGCGACCCCCTGCGGCTGGCGCTCGAGGCCGGCGTCTTCCTGATCAAGCCGAATTGGCGCGAGTTCGACGCGCTCGCCGGCGTCGAGCGCGGCCGCGGCGACCTCGGGCGCGTGCAGCAGGCGCAGGCGCTCGTCGCCGACGGGTCGGCCGAGGTCGTCATCGTCACGCTCGGCGACCAGGGCGCGCTGGTGGTGACCGCGGAGGGTCACCAGGAGATCGAGCCGCCGCAGGTGCAGGCCGAGAGCACGGTCGGGGGCGGCGACGCCTTCGCGGGTGGGCTGCTCTTCGCCCTGGCCCGGGGCGCGCCACTCGACGCGGCCTGCCGCCTCGCGGTCGCCTGCGCCGCCGCCGCGGTCTGCACGCCCGGCACCGCGATGCCGCTACGCCGGGACATCGAGCGAATTCACGGCGGGATCCTGCACGACCCGCCGGAGAGCGGGCCGAGGGCATCGGCGCCATCCGTCCCGGGTCGGCCCGAGCGCGGCTAGCGGCTCAGCCGCTTGCCGGCCGCCCGGCGGATGCGCTCCGCACGGCGAAGTCCGCGCAACTCGGCCTCGACGCGACGCGCGAAGCGCGCAACGGCGTCGCTGCGCTGCGCGCTGGGTTCGCCCGGATCGGGTGGGCGGCGGTGGCCCTGTTGCGATCTCATCGGCATGGTCAGGACCTTGAACCGCGCCGCCGGTTGCTACATCCGTTACGAGGTCGTACGGTCGCTCGGGTCGCCCCCCATCTCGACTCCGCCCTCGGTACTGAGGCCGTGGGGCGCTTCCGACGGATGCCCGAGGGGCGTGGCGCAGGGAGCATTCGGCGACCGATCCACGGACCAGGAAGAGGAGACAGAGAGACGTGAGCACCACCGAGACGACCGCAGGCGCCGAGACGGGGACGGTCGAGGCCACCCGCCGCTTCGAGCAGCTCTCCCACGAGGACGTCGGTTACGCCGGCGGCAAGGGAGCCAACCTCGGCGAGCTGCTGAGCGCCGAGGTCCCGATCCCGCTCGGGTTCGTCGTCGGCGCACCGGCCTATGCCGCGTTCTGCGCGCACGACGGCCTGCGCGACCGGATCGAGGAGCTGCTTCAGGACGTCGACGTCGACGACAGCGACCACCTCGCCCGGGGAAGCGCCGCGGCGCGGGAGCTCGTCGCGAACGCCCCGATGCCCGACGAGGTCCGCACGCAGATCCTCCAGGCCCACGCCGAGCTCACCGGTGACGATCCGAGCAGCCCGGTGGCGGTCCGCTCCTCGGCCACCGGCGAGGACACCGAGTCCGCCTCCTTCGCCGGCATGAACGAGACCTTCCTCAACATCCGTGGTGGCGAGTCCGTGCTCGACGCCGTCCAGCGCTGCTGGGCCTCGCTCTTCGGCGCGCGGACGGTCTTCTACCGCGCCAAGCGCGGCTTCCCGCTCGCCGGCATGGACATCGCGGTGGTCGTCCAGTCGCAGATCCAGTCGCGGAAGGCAGGGGTGATGTTCACGATCGACCCCTCGAGCGGGTCGCTGGACCGCATCGTCATCGAGGGCGCGTTCGGCCTCGGCGAGAGCGTCGTCTCCGGCCAGGTCTCCCCCGACCGCTACGTCGTCGACAAGGAGAGCGACGAGATCCTCGTCCACGACGTCAAGCGCAAGGAGCTCGAGATCACCTCGCTGCCCGACGGCGGCACCGAGACCACCGAGCTGCCGCCCGAGCGGGCGCGCCAGCCGGTGCTCAGCGACGAGCAGATCGCCGCCCTCGCCGGCCTCGCGCGCAAGATCGAGTCCCACTACGGCAAGCCCCAGGACACCGAATGGGCGGTCGACGAGGACGAGAAGATCTGGATGCTCCAGTCACGGCCGGTGACGACGCTGGCCGGGCCGCTCGAGGAGGAGCACGAGGTGCTCGTCCGCGGCCTCGGCGCCGCCCCCGGTCTCGGGGGCGGGCGGGCCCGGGTCATCACCGAGGCCGTCGACTCCGCCCAGCTCGAGCCGGGCGACGTCCTCGTCACCCATATGACGGCGCCCGACTGGGTGCCGCTGATGCGCAAGGCGGCGGCGATCGTGACCGACTCCGGCGGGATGACCTGCCACGCCGCAATCGTCTCGCGCGAGCTCGGGATCCCCTGCCTGGTCGGCACGGGCGACGGCACCACCCGCCTCCGTGACGGCGAGGACGTCACCGTCGACGCGACCCAGGGGGTCGTCCGTCGCGGGCTCGAGCGCGAGCAGCCGGCGGCCGCGCCGGCTGGCGGGACCGTCGTCGCCTCGGCGCCGCCGGTGACCGCGACGAAGCTCCTCGTCAACGTCTCCGAGCCTTCGCAGGCCGAGCACGCCGCCGCGCTCGAGGCCGACGGCGTCGGCCTGCTGCGCGCCGAGCTGATGCTGCTGGAGGCCCTCGAGGGCTCCCACCCGCGGACCCTGCTCGAGCAGGGACGCGGTCAGGAGCTCTCCGAGAAGCTGGCCTCGGGCCTGGAGACGATCGTCGGCGCCTTCTCGCCGCGCCCGGTGACCTACCGGACGATGGACTTCCGGACGAACGAGTTCAGCGGCCTCGCGGGCGGCGACCGCTTCGAGCCGGAGGAGGCGAACCCGATGATCGGCTACCGCGGCGCCCTACGCTACGCGAAGGAGCCCGACGTCTTCCGCCTCGAGCTCGAGGCCATCCGGATGGTCTGGGACCGCGGGCACGCGAACCTGCACGTGATGCTGCCGTTCGTCCGCACCGAGTCCGAGCTGCTGCGCTGCAAGGAGCTGATCGCCGAGTCCGGCCTCCTCGACCGCGCCGGCTTCGAGCTCTGGGTGATGGCCGAGGTCCCCTCGGTCCTGTTCGAGCTCGAGAAGTACGCGGCCGCCGGCGTCGCCGGGATCTCGATCGGGTCCAACGACCTGACCCAGCTCCTGCTCGGCGCCGACCGCGACTCCGAGGTCCTCGCCGAGACCTTCGACGAGCGCGATCACGCGGTCCGCACCTACATCTCACAGCTCATCGCCAAGGCCAAGTCGCTCGGCCTGCAGACCTCGATCTGCGGCCAGGCCCCCTCGGTCCACCCCGAGTACCCCGACCTCCTCGTCCGGGCCGGGATCGACGCGATCTCGGTCAACATGGACACGGTCGACAAGGCGCGGAGGCTGATCGCGTCGGCGGAGCAGAAGTTGCTGCTGGAGTCGGCTCGGGGGGCTTGAGGTGCGCGTTCTGCGCGTAAGTCCTTAGCGGGCGGGTCCTGTCGCGGCGGGTATCCATGCCCTGCTGCGCCACCGGCATTGCTCGCCGGGCATGGACCCTCCCCCGCCACAACCTCGCCCTCCAGGACGGTGGCGCGGCCCGGCTAGCCCGTGACCGCTCCGTGCGCGGCGCTCGAGACCGTTGCCGCGTACTTCGCCATGACGCCGGAGGCGAACATCGGCTCCGGCGGCTCGTAGGCGGCGATGCGCTCGGCGATCTCCTCGTCGCTGAGGTCGACGTCGATGCGGCGGCTCTCGACGTCGATCGTGACCTGATCGCCCTCGCGGATCGCGGCGATCGGGCCGCCCTTGACGGCCTCGGGGGCGACGTGACCGATCATCAGCCCGCGGGTGGCGCCCGAGAAGCGCCCGTCGGTGATCAGGGCGACGTCGTTGCCGTGGCCGGCGCCGACGATGGCGGCGGTCACCTGGAGCATCTCGCGCATGCCGGGGCCGCCGGTCGGGCCCTCGTTGCGGATGACGATGATGTCGCCGGGGTTGATCTCGTCGGCCTTGACGGCGGCGAAGCAGTCCTCCTCGCGCTCGAAGACGCGAGCGGGGCCGGTCTGTCCCATCCGCTCGGTGCCCGCGACCTTGACCACGGCGCCCTCCGGCGCGAGGTTGCCGTGAAGGATCGCGAGGCCGCCCTGCGGCTTCAGCGGCGCGTCGGCGGGCAGGACGACGTCCTGGCCCGGGCGCTCGGTGACCCGCTCGGCCTCCTCGCCGATGGTCCGGCCGGTGATCGTGAGCTGGTCGCGGTGCAGGAGGCCGGCCTTGTCGAGGCGATCGAGGATCAGCGGCACGCCGCCGGCGCGGTAGAGGTCGGTGGCGACGTAGCGGCCGCCGGGCTTCATGTCCGCGAACAGCGGGGTCCGCCGCGAGATCCGCTCGAAGTCGGCGATCTCGAGGGGGATGTTCGCCTCGCGGGCGACGGCGAGCAGGTGCAGCACGCCGTTCGTCGACCCGCCCGAGGCGCAGATGCAGGCGATGGCGTTCTCGAGCGACTCCTTGGTGATGATCCGGCTCGGTCGCAGGTCCTCTGCCAGCACCTTCATCACGAGCTCGCCGATCCGCTCGGCGACGTTCTTCTTCTCCTCGTCCTCGGCCGGGACCATCGCCGATCCGCCCGGGGAGATCCCGAGCGCCTCGAACGCGCAGGCCATCGTGTTGGCGGTGAACTGGGCTCCGCAGGCACCGGCGCCGGGGCTCGCCACGTCCTCGAGCTCGGCCAGCTCCTCGTCGGTCATCTTGCCCGCGTTGTGGGCGCCGACGGCCTCGAAGAGGTCGAGGATCGTCACGTCCCGGCCGTGGTAGTGGCCGGGCGCGATCGAGCCGCCGTAGAGCATCACCGAGGGGATGTCGAGCCGCGCCAGCGCCATCACGCAGCCGGGGATGGTCTTGTCGCAGCCGGAGAGCGCGATCACGGCGTCGAACTGGTAGCCGCGGGCCGTCAGCTCGATCGAGTCGGCGATCACCTCGCGGCTGACCAGGGAGCTCTTCATGCCCTTGGTCCCCATCGTGATCCCGTCGGAGATCGCGATCGTGTTGAACTCCATCGGCGTCCCGCCGGCGGCGCGGACGCCCTCCTTGATGTGCTCGGCGAGCCCGCGCAGGTGGAAGTTGCACGGCATCGCCTCGATCCAGGTGTTGGCGATGCCGACCGTCGGGCGCCGCAGCGCCTCGTCGTCGAAGCCGATCCCCTTCATGTAGGCGCGCGCGGCGGCGCGGTCCGGGCCGTCGAAGACGGCGGCCGATCGCGGTCGCGGAAGCCCGTTCGCCTTCGTCTCGTTCATCGGCACCAGGATTTCAGACGCTGCCCGCGCGGCCCTCGTCGCGCGCCGGCGCGGCGCGGCCGGTCCACTCGCTGAGGCGGACGAGATCGCGGCGGACGTGGTCGGGATCGAGCTGGCGGCCGGGCAGGTTCATGTTCGCCGCGCGGATCAGCCCGCGCTCGTCCCCGCGCAGGGCCATCCACTTGGCGAGGACGTCGTCGGCGTCGGGAAGGCGCTGGCCGTGCTCGGGCTCGGAGCGGTCGGGGAAGGCGACGCAATGCTCGTTCAGCAGCTCGCCGGTGGCCGCGTCGAAGCTGACGATCGGCTTGTGCGGGTAGATCAGGTACCCGTAGCGCGGGATCCCGTCCTCGTCCGGCGGGCCGTAGGCGTGCAGGAAGCCGAGCGCGCGGTAGGCCTCGTAGGCGTCGTCGCCGAGGACCGAGCAGAGCAGTTGCTCGGCGCGTCGCTCGGCGCGCAGCTCGCGCCCCGGATCCGGGAGGTGGTCGCGCGTCGCCCGTGAGTGGCCGCGGAGCAGCGCCATCAGGTCGGGGCCGATCGCGACGGCCGCGAGGATCAGCAGGGCGGCGGTCATCGCCGCGATCGTGAAGCCGGTCAACGGTCGGCGCCGGGTGCGGTCACCCGCCGGCGGCCGGGGGGAAGAAGATCACTCGCTCGGCGTCCCGCGGCACCTCGTCGAAGTCGCGGACCATGACCGCCTCGCGCTTGCCTCCGGCCTCGACGGTCGGCACGGCCGCCCAGAGGCCGAGATCGAGCTGGCGGCGGAACGCCTCGATCAGCTCGGCCTCCTCGCCGGCCACCTCGGGGTCGCCCTCGGCGAGCAGCAGGTCGCCGTGCCCGGGCTTCATTCGGACGAACTTCACGACAGCGATTATGCCACCGGCCGCGTCAAATGCGACGAGGGCGCGCTCTCCCCCGCCCCCCGCCTCCCCGCGAGGCCGACGGCGTCGACCGGGCCCGCCCCGGCGCCGACGTCGCGCAGACCGCGGCGCACCGCCTCGGCGGCGACGGCCCGCGCGCGCGCCGCCGCCTCGCGCAGCGGCAGCCCGAGCGCCAGCAGCGCCGCAAGGCTCGAGCTGTGCGTGCAGCCCGACCCATGCGCCGCTCCGCCGGGATGCACGGGCCCCGGGATCGGCAGCGGCTCGCCCCCGTCGTCGAGGAGGTCGACGCCGTCGGCGTGTCCGCCGGTGACGATCACCGCGCGCGGTCCCAGCGCCCGGATCGCGCGCGCCAGCTCGGCCGCCGCCGCGTCCGCCCCGGCGCCGGCGAGCCGCCGCGCCTCGGAGATGTTCGGAGTGAGCACGTCGGCGCGCGGCAGGATCTCGCTCACGAGCGCCTCGCGCGCCCCCTCGTCCAGGAGCTCGGCGCCGCTCTCGGCGACCATCACCGGGTCGACCACGACCGGGACGCCGGCGGGGACGAGCGCCAGCGCCTCGGCGACCGCGCGAGTCGTCTCCGCCGTCCCGAGCATCCCGACCTTGACCGCGTCGGCGCCGATGTCGTCGATCACCGCCCGCGCCTGGGCGACGACGATCTCCGGCGGGACCTGATGGATCGCGCTGACCCCGACGGTGTTCTGGGCGGTGATCGCCGTGATCGCGGTCGTCCCGTGCACGCCGAGCGCGGCGAACGCCTTCAGATCCGCCTGGATCCCGGCGCCGCCGCCGGAATCGGATCCGGCGATCGCGAGCGCCACGGGAGTCCGCCGATCGGCCATGCGGCGATCGTAGAGCCGGACGACCGCCGGCCGGCTCATCCCGGGGCTCCCAGCGCCGTGCGGGAGTAGCGGCCCGTCGCGCTCGAGCGCACGTAGCCGGCGCGCTCGAGCGCCCCGAGGGCCGCCTGCACCGAGCCGAGCTCCATCCCGGTGGCGACCGCGACCGAGCCGGCGGTCGCCGCCCCGCCCTCCACCGCCTCGAGCGCCCCCCGTTCGCGCTCGTCGAGCTCGCGGCCGCCCTCCACGGTCAGCGTCGCCCCGGGGCCGAGCAGCAGCTCGAGCACGTCGCGGGCTTCGCGGATCACCGCCGCGCCCTCGGCGAGCAGCTTGTTGCACCCACTCGACCGCCACGAGTTCACCGGGCCCGGGACGGCGCCGACCTGGCGCCCGCTCTCGATCGCCATCTCGGCGGTGATCAGCGACCCCGACCGCTCGGCGGCCTCGACGACCACCGTGACGCCGGCGAGGACCGCCATCAGCCGGTTGCGCGCCGGGAACATCCAGCGGAAGGTCGGCGTGCCCGGCGGCAGCTCCGAGAGGACGACGCCGCCGGCGCGGATCCGCTCGTAGAGGTGGCGCCGCGACCGCGGGTAGGGCCGCTCCGCCCCGGTGCCGAGGATCGCGACGGTCCGCCCGCCGCCGGCGAGCGCCCCCTCGTGCGCCGCGGAGTCGACCCCGAGGGCCATCCCGCTGACCACGTCGATCCCGCTGCCACCGAGCAGCCGCGCGAGCTCGTGGGCGACCTCGCGCCCGTAGGCACCGGCGCGCCGGGAGCCGACGATCGTCGCCGCCCGCCCGGAGTCGAGCGTCGCCAGGGCGAGCCGGTTCCCGGCCCCGAAGATCGCTCGCGGCCGGGACGGGCCTAGGGTCTCGAACGCGGCGGGATAGGCGGCGGCGTGCGGGCACGTGCTCCAGCATCCGCACGCCTCCAGCGCCGCGAGGACGGCGTCGTGGGATGCGCGGTCGCGGGCCTGCCGCACGGCCTCCCGCGCACGCCCGCCGGCGACAGCGCTCGCGAGCTCGTCGTCCCCGAGCGCGAGCAGGTCCCGCGCGCGCCCGCCGGCGCGCTCGTCGACGCTGTTGGAGATGTGCCCGGCTAAGCGGCTGAGAAGCAGCGCCCGCGTCAGGCAGGAGGGGCAGGCGTCGCGCCTCACGACTGCCTCCTGCGCATCGAGAGCGCCCGGTCGATGTGCTCGCCGGTCACCGACTCCGACCCGTCGAGGTCGGCGCAGGTCCGGGCGACCTTCAGCACCCGGCTCCAGCCGCGGCCGCTGAGGCCGAAGCTCGCATGCCCCACGGCCAGCGCCTCGGCGCCGTCGGCGTCCGGCTGGGCGTGCAGGGCCAGCTCCGGCTCGGTCATCGACGCGTTCGCCCGGCCCGGTCCGAGCCGGGCCGCGGCGACCTCCCGGGCCACCGCAACCCGCGCGGCGATCGCCGCCGAGCCCTCGCCGGGGTCGCCCGCCAGCTCCTCCGCCGTCGGTTGGTCGACCGCCATCGAGAGGTCGAACCGGTCCGCCAGCGCCCCGGACAGCCGCGCCTCGAAGGCGCGGATCTGATCGGGCCGGCAGCGGCACCGGGGCGAATCCTCGCCGTGCCCGCAGGGGCACGGATTGGCCGCGGCGACGATCTGGAACCGTGCCGGCATCGTCACGCTGCCGCGGGCGCGAGCGATCGTCACCCGCCCGTCCTCGAGCGGCTGGCGCAGCGCCTCGAGCGTGGTCCGACCGAACTCGCCGAGCTCGTCGAGGAAGAGGACCCCGCGGTGTGCGAGCGTGATCTCGCCCGCCCGCGGCGGCGAGCCCCCGCCGACGAGGCCCGCCGGCGAGATCGTGTGGTGCGGCGCCCGGAACGGCCGGCCGCAGAGGGTGCCATCGGGCGGCGGCCTGCCGGCGACGCTGGCGATCCGCGTCACCTCGATCGCCTCGGCCCGGGTCAGCGGCGGCAGGATCGATGGCAGCCGGCGTGCCGCCAGCGACTTGCCGGCGCCCGGAGGACCGACGATCAGGAGCCCGTGACCGCCGGCGGCCGCGACCTCCATCGCGCTGCGAAGCGAGGCCTGTCCGCGCAGGTCCTCCATGTCGGGGAGATCGACGATCGGCGGCGGCGCGGCGGGGCGCGGCGGCGAGAGCGGCTCCAGCTCCCCCCGCGCGAGCGCCGCGAGATCGCCGAGCGAGCGGAGCGCGGCGACCGGGAGCCCCTCGACGAGGCCGGCCTCGCCGGCGTTCGCGGCCGAGACGGCGATGCCGGAGCCCGTGTGCGCCGCCCGCTCGGCCATCGCGATGACGCCGGGCAGCGAGCGGATCGACCCGTCGAGCGCGAGCTCGCCGGCGAGCCACCACCCCCCGAGCGCCTCGGCCGGGATCTGCTCGGAGGCGCAGAGGATGGCCGCGGCGATCGCGACGTCGAAGCCGGGGCCCGCCTTGCGCAGGTCCGCCGGCGCGAGGCTCGCGGTGATCCGCTTCAGCGGGAAGTCGAAGCCGCTGTTGACGATCGCGGCGCGCACCCGCTCGCGCGACTCGCGCACCGCAGGGTCCGGCAGGCCGACGAGCGAGAAGGCAGGCAGGCCGCGGTGGATGTCGATCTCGACGTCGACGGGCAGCGCGTCGACGCCGTGGAGGGCGAACGTCCGGGTCCGGGCGAGCATGCGACCGACGCTAGGAAGGCCAGGCTCACGGGTGGGAAACGGCGTGTGCCGGTTCGCGCGCGGAAGGCGAAGGATTCGCAGCGCCCGGCGCCGAGAGACGCCGCGCTTCGGCGCGGCAATCGGCACACGGTGTCACCCACCGGTGACGGCGCCGGCGCGACGATCCCCCAATGCCCGCGCAGGTCCCGAGAACCGACCGCCGCCGCCGCACCGGCCTGATCGGCGAGGACGCGGCCTGCGCCGAGCTCGAGCGCGCGGGGATGCGGGTGATCGCGCGCAACTGCCGAACCCGGGCCGGCGAGCTCGACGCCGTCGCCCTCGACGGCGACGCGCTCGTCTTCGTCGAGGTGAAGACGATGCGGACCGGCGTCCACGGCGGTCCCGAGCGCCCGGTCCTCGCCGTCGGGCCGCGCAAGCAGCTCCAGGTCCGGCGGCTGGCGCGGGCGTGGCTCGCCGAGGCCTCTCCCCCGCCCTACGAGCTGCTGCGCTTCGACGTCGTCGGCGTCCTCCTCGATCCGGGCGGGCAGCCGCTGGCGATCGAGCACATCAGGGACGCGTTCTAGCAAGGCGACGGGTGGACGACCGATGGTTCGTTTCTGTCGTTATCCGACAGAAACGAACCGCGGAGGTGGCCGGCGGCGCCTCAGCCCTACGCCCCGAGCTCGAGCTGCAGATACGCGGTGCTCGCAAACGACCGCCGGTGCAGGCGGTTGACGCCGAGGCGCTCGATCGCCTCGCGGTGGTCGGGCGTCGAGTAGCCGACGTTGCCGGCGAAGTTCCAGCCGGGGTAGGTCTCCTCCGCCCGGCGCATGTAACGGTCGCGGGTGACCTTTGCGATGACCGACGCGGCGGCGATTGCGGCGCTGCGGGCATCGCCGTCGACGACGGCCTCGTGCTCGACCCGGCAGCGGGAGCCGAGGCGAAAGCCGTCGCTGAGGCACTTGGCGCCGGGGATGGCGACGCGGCCGAGACAGTCGGCGAGCGCATTGAGGTTGGTCACGTGCAGGCCGCGCGAGTCGATCCCGCCGGCGCAGCGGGCGGTCACGGCGATCCGGGTCGCCGCTGCGACGACGGCCGGGTAGAGCCGCTCACGCTCCTCCTCCGTCTTGCGCTTGGAGTCGTCGAGCCCCGCCAGCGACTTGCGGACCTCCGGCGTCAGGCAGGAGTAGTCGAGCAGGACGCCGGCGGCGACGAGCGGACCGGCGAGCGAGCCGCGCCCGGCCTCGTCGGCTCCCGCGACGAAGCGGTGGCCGAAGGACTGGTCGAAGCGAAAGAGCCAGGCGGTGCGGCGGCCGTCGGGCCGGCGCCTGCGGCGCTTCGGCTTAGAAGACTCCGATTCGCTTCGGGGGCCAATAGGTGGCGAAGGCCTTGCCGATGATCCAGTCTTGGGGGATGGGTCCCCAGAAGCGGCTGTCGTCGGAGTGTCCACGGTTGTCGCCCATCATGAAGTACGTGTCCTCCGGAATCGTGACCTCTCTCGGCAAATTGCAGCCTTGTCCGCCGCCGCAGGGGTTGATGAAGTCGTCCTCGATGCGCTCGCCGTTGACGATCGCGTGTCCGTCGACCACCTTCAGCGTGTCCCCGGGGGTGGCGACGACACGCTTGATGAAGTTCTCGTCCTGGTGCTCGTCGACCGCCTCGATGCAGACCTGGTCCTCGGGGTGAGGCTCTCCGCAGCGCTCGCTCTCGGCGCCCTCGGGCGGGTGGAAGACGACGATGTCGCCGATCTGGGGGTCGCTGAAGTGGTACCCCACGCGCTGGACCAGGACCCGCTGGCCGGTCTCGAGCGTCGGCTTCATCGAGCCCGACGGGATCACGTAGGGCTTGACGACGAAGGCCTGGATGACGAGCGCGAGGCCGACGGCGAACGCGACGATCAGCACGAGCTCGACGACCGCGCCGAGCGTCGACTTGGGCCGCGGCAACTTCATCCTCAACCGGGACGGCTAAGCGTCCGGCTTGGTCCCGTCGTCCTCGGAGTCTTCGTCCTCGGACTCCGCGGTTGCTCCCTCGCTCGATTCGCTCTGGTCGCCCCCCTCGTCTTCCTCGGAGGCCTCGCCGGCCGCATCCGCCTCGGCTGAGGGCTCGGACTCGTCGCCAGCGGGCTCCTCCGCGGTCTCCTCGCCGGCCTCGGCCTCCTCGGCCGGGATCTCGGCGAGCTCCGTCTCCTCGTCGACGGCCTCCGCGTCCCCGGACGCTGGGACGGCCTGCGGAGCCTCGACCTGGGTGGTGCCCTCGGCGTCGACCGCGCCGTCCTCGGCGGTGTCGAGGACCTCCTCGGCGTCGGCGATGCCCCAGCGCCGCTCGGCGACCCGGGCGGCCTTGCCGACCCGGTCGCGCAGGTAGTACAGCTTGGCGCGCCGGACGGCGCCCCGGCTCGCGACCTCGAGCGCCTCGATCTTCGGCGAATGCAGGGGGAACGTCCGCTCGACCCCGACGCCGAAGCTCTGCTTGCGGACCGTGAACGTCTCGCGGACGCCGCTGCCCTGGCGCTTGATCACGACGCCCTCGAAGACCTGGGTGCGGGTGCGGTTTCCCTCGATCACCTGGAAGTGGACGCGGACGCGGTCGCCGGGCGCGAAGCGCGGGCGCTTCTGCAGCTGCTCCTGCTCGATGCTCTGGATGATCGTGCTCATGTGAAGTCTTGCCTCGGGGCGTGTGTGGGCGGGCCCGATCGCCGCCGCTCGCGGCGGTACCGGCGCCCGCGGGGACCGAAGATCCGGTCGCGCGGGTCGCGAATAGTAGCTAAGCGCCCTTCGCTTGACCCTCGCCCCGCTCGCGGCTGCGGGCGAGCCGCCATTGCCGCACGCGCTCGTGATCGCCCGAGACCAGCACGTCGGGGATTCCCCAGCCGCGGTAGACCGCCGGGCGCGTGTAATGCGGGTACTCGGGATCGCCCTCGAGCGCCGCCGAGAACGACTCCTCGTGGGCGCTGTCGGCGTGCCCGAGGGCCCCGGGCAGCTTCCTCAGCACCGCATCGGCGACGACCATCGCCGCCAGCTCGCCGCCGGCGAGCACGTAGCGCCCGATCGAGATCGAGTCGGTGACGAGGTGATCTCGCACCCGCTCGTCGACCCCCTCGTAGCGGCCGCAGAGCAGGGCCAGCTCCGGCTCCGCCGCAAGCTCACTCGCCAGCTCCTCGTCGAACATCCGCCCCGAGGGAGTCAGCAGGACGATCCGCTTGCCGCTGCGGTCGTCGCCGTACGCGGCCTGGAGGGCCGCATCGACGACGTCGACCCGCATCACCATCCCGGCGCCGCCCCCATAGGGCGAGTCGTCGACCTGGCCCGCGCTCAGCGGCGTCGTCGCCCGGTAGTCGAAGAAGCGCATCTCGCTCCCCGCCGCGATCGCGTTGCGGACGTGGCGCTGGCTCTGGAACCACTCGAACCACTGCGGGAAGAGGGTGAAGACGTCGAGTCTCATCGCGGGAGTGAGCGTACGTGAGCGACATTCAACGTCGATCCTGCCTAAGTGCGCTGGTCAGGTCCCGGCCGAACCGGAGGCGAAGCGGAGGATTCGGCCGGAGTTGCCTAGTCGAGGATGTCCACGATGACCCTGCGGTCATCGCGTGAGCCCGCCGCCCGGGCGACCGTGCGGATCGCGTTGGCGATCCGGCCGCCGCGGCCGATCACCCGGCCGAGGTCGTCGTCGGCGACGGAGACCTCGAGGACGAGGTCCTCGTCCTCGTCGAACTCCTCGACCTCGACCTGGTCGGGGTGCTCGACAAGGGAGCGGACGAGGAATTCGACCAGCTCGCGCATCGGCGGTACCCGGCTAGGAGCCGGCGCGAGTGGAGACGTCCTGGGTCCGAAGCAGCTTGGCGACGGTGGGGCTCGGCTGAGCGCCCTTGTCGAGCCAGTGCTTGGCGCGCTCGGCGTCGATCACGATCTGCGAGGGCTCCGTCTGCGGGTTGTAGCTGCCGATCGTCTCGATCGTGCGACCGTCGCGCGGCGAGCGCTTGTCGGCGACGACGATGCGCCAGATCGGGTTCTTCGAGGAGCCCGCTCGTCTGAGTCTGATTCGTACTGCCATGGAACGGCGGCGCAGGTTACAGGTGGCGGGAGTCGGCCGCCAGCCGCCCTAGCGGCGGCGGCGCCCGCCGAGCTGCCCCTGCAGCATCGCCTCGGGGTTGGGCATCTTGCCCGATGCCATCGCGCGCATCATCTTCCGCATCTGCTCGAACTGCTTGGTGAGCTGCTTGACCGCCTGGACGTTGGTCCCCGAGCCGGCGGCGATCCGGCGCCGGCGCGAGCCGCGGATCACGTCCGGGTTGGCCCGCTCCTCGGGGGTCATCGAGAGGATCATCGCCTCGAGCCGGTCGAGCTCGCGGTCGTCGAGGTTGGCGCTCTTGAGCTCCTTCATCGCCTTCCCCATGCCGGGCATCATCCCCAGCACGCTCGTCAACGGCCCCATGCGGCGGATCTGCTTGAGCTGCTTGAGGAAGTCGTCCAGCGTGAACCGGTCCTGGCGCATCTTGCGCTCGAGCTCCTCCGCATCGGAAGTGTCCATCTCCTGCTCGGCCTTCTCGATCAGCGAGAGGACGTCGCCCATCCCGAGGATGCGCTGCGCCATCCGGTCGGGATGGAACTTCTCGAGCTGGTCGAGCTTCTCCCCGGTGGAGGCGTAGAGGATCGGCTTGCCGGTCACCGCCTTGACCGAGAGCGCGGCGCCGCCGCGGGCGTCGCCGTCGAGCTTGGTCATGACGACGCCGTCGAACTCGGTCGCGTCGGCGAACTGCTCGGCGACGTTGACGGCGTCCTGGCCGGTCATCGCATCGACGACGAGCAGGACGTCGTGCGGCTTCGTCCGCTTCTTGATCTGGACGAGCTCCTCCATCAGCTCCTGATCGATGTGGAGGCGACCGGCGGTGTCGACGATCAGCACGTCCCTGGCCTCCGCGCGCGCCTGTCCCAGCGCCCACTCGGCGATGTCGACCGGGCTCCGCTCGGTGCCCTGCGAGTAGACGGGGATGTCGACCTCGCGGCCGAGCCGCTGGAGCTGCTCGACGGCGGCGGGCCGCTGCGTGTCGCAGGCGGCAACCGCGACCTGCTTGCCGTCCTTGCGCAGGCTCAGCGCGATCTTCGCGGTCGCGGTCGTCTTGCCCGAGCCCTGTAGCCCCGCCATCAGGATCACCGTCGGGCCCGACGATGCGAAGACGAGCTCGCGCCCCGAGCCGCCCATCAGCTCGGCGAGCTGCTCGTTGACGACCTTCACGACCATCTGCCCCGGGTCGAGGCTCTCCAGGACCCCGGCGCCGATCGCCTTCTCGCGGACGCCCGCGACGAACTCCTTCGTCACCTTGAAGTTGACGTCGGCTTCGAGCAGCGCGAGGCGGATCTCGCGCATCGCCTTGTCGACGTCGGACTCGGTCAGGGTCCCGCGGGACCGCAGGTCCGAGAGGGTGCCCTGGAGGCGTTCCGAAAGCTGATCAAACACGGGAAGGAACCATACGCACCGGTCCTGCCCCCAACTCGTGGTGGGACCCGGCGGAACCGGACGCGAAGCGGAGGATTCCGCCGGAGGTATCTCGCGCGGGACACATCCCGGATCTACTCACCCACCAAAGCCGCGGCGAACTCCGGCGCGTCGAACGGGCGCAGGTCCTCGATCCCCTCGCCGACGCCGATCAGCTTCACCGGGATTCCGAGCTCGCCCGCGATCGCCAGCGCGATGCCGCCCTTGGCGGTGCCGTCGAGCTTCGTCAGCGCGACGCCCGTCACGTCGACCGCGTCGGAGAAGACCTTCGCCTGCCGCAATCCGTTCTGGCCGGTGGTCGAATCGACGACGATCAGCGTCTCCGAAGGGCCGCGGCCGATCTTCTTGTCGATCACCCGGCGCACCTTGGCGAGCTCGTCCATCAGGTCGTGGCGGGTGTGCAGGCGGCCGGCGGTGTCGATCAGGACGACGTCGAGGTCGCGGGTCTCCGCCGCCGAGATCGCGTCGAAGACGACGGCGCCCGCGTCCTGGCCCGTCTCGGCCTTGACGATGTCGCACCCGGCCCGCTCCGCCCAGGTGCCGAGCTGCTCGACCGCCGCGGCGCGGTAGGTGTCGGCGGCAGCGAGCATCACGCTCAGCCCGGCCTCGCGCTGGAGGTGCCAGGCGAGCTTGCCGACCGTCGTCGTCTTGCCGGTGCCGTTGACGCCGACGATCAGGACGATCGCCGGGCGCGGCCTGAGGTCGATCCGGGTCTTGCCGTCCCCCGTGGCAAGGTCGGCGAGGAGTTCGACCAAGCGGTCGCGGATCGCCTCGGCCCCCTCGACCTGGCCGGCGTCGACCTCGTCCTCGAGCCGCCCGACGACCTCGGCGGTCGTCCGGGCGCCGACGTCGGCCATGATCAGCGCCTCCTCGAGGCGCTCCCAGGTCTCGGCGTCGACGGTCTCGAAGAGGCTCGAGCTGAGCTCGGCACCAAGCGCCTGCCGGCTCGTCGCGAGGCTCTCGCGCAGCCGGCGGAGGAAGCCGCGGCGCTGGGGCTCGTCGCCCGCGCCCTCGGAGGCGGCGGGAGCGAGCTCGCGGTCGCCGACGTCAAGCAGATCTGCCCAGGTGGTGGCCATGAGGCGGGAGAGGGTAGCTACGCGGCTTCGGGCTCAGCCGCGGCGAGTTGCTGCTCGCGCGGCAGCCGCCGCGAGATGACCTTGGTCGCGCCGTCCTGCATCGATACCCCGTAGAGGACGTCGGCGGCGTCCATCGTCCGCTTCTGGTGGGTGACGATGACGAACTGGGCGCGGTCGGAGAAGCGGCGGACGAGCTGAAGGAAGCGGTCGATGTTGGCGTCGTCGAGGGCCGCTTCGACCTCGTCGAGGATGTAGAAGGGCGAGGGCCGGGCGAGGAAGACGCTGAAGACGAACGCGAGCGCGACGAGCGACTTCTCGCCACCGGAGAGCAGCGAGAGCCGGCGGGTGGCCTTGCCGGCCGGGGTGACCTCGATCTCGACCCCGGGCGCGGCGGCGGTGCCGTCGGCGTCCTCCTCGGCGGCGTCCGGCTCCTCCTCGGGGCTCTCCTCTGTCGAGCGATGGGCCTCGCCGTCGGCTTCGGCCTCGCGGAAGGCGGCGGCCGCATCGCTGCCCGTCCGCTGGTCGTCGCCGGGGTCCTGGCCGCCGAGCACGCGGGCCGGCTTCTGCTCCTCGACGAGCCGCAGGCGTCCGCGGCCGCCGGGGAACATGTGCTCGATCAGCTCCTCGAAGTTGGCCTGGGCGGCGGCGAAGGTCTCCTCGAACGCGAGGGCGATCTCGCGGTCGGTCTGGCGGATCAGCTTGGCGAGCTCGGCGAGCGCCTTCTCGAGGTCCCCGCGCTGGGCCTCGAGGTCGGCGACGTGCTGCTTCGCCTCGCGGTACT
Organism: uncultured Solirubrobacterales bacterium; assembly: GCA_963823565.1. GTDB lineage: Bacteria > Actinomycetota > Thermoleophilia > Solirubrobacterales > 70-9 > RHKX01. Next base: position 169,955 of record CAWGLR010000002.1, read on the forward strand.
CGCCCTCGGCGAGCGGGTTGACCGGCCCGAGCTGCTCGCGGCGGCGGATCAGCCGCTCGATCGATGCCTCCACGCGCCCGCGCTCCTCTTCGTCGAGGCGGGCCGGCTCGGGGGCCTCGTCGGGCTCGAGCTTGGCGAGGATCCGCCCCCACTCCGCCTCGGCCTCCTCGCGCCGGTCGCGGAGCTGTGCCGCTCCGACCTCGGCCTTGGTGACGCGCTCGCCGATCGCCCGCAGCTCGGCCTGGAGCTCGGCCTCGATCCGCGAGCACTCGCGCAGCTCGGTGGCGAGCTCGTCGCCGGCGCGGGCTCCGATCACCTTCTCCTCGACCCCGGAGGCCCGCCGGCCGACAGCGTCGCGGGCGCGACCGAGGGCGCCGCAGAGGACGGCGAGGGTCCCCGCCAGCTCGGCCTCGGCCTCGACGCGCTGCTCGAGCGAGTCCTGGCGGCGGTGGCCGAGCATGTCCTCGGCGCGGCGGGCGGAGCGCGCCGCACGGTCGGCGCCGTTGCGCACCCGCGCGAGCGCCGCGAGGCGAGGCTCGAGCTCGGATGCGTCGATGGCCTCCGCGATCGCGCCCGACGCCTCGGCGAGCGCGTCGCGGGCGCCGTCCAGCTCGGATGCCAATGCATTTTCGGCGTCGCGCTCGGTGGCGCGGAGCTCGGCGGCGAGCGCCCCGAGCTGGGAGCGGCGGCGCTCGACCGCGGCCCGCAACTCGGCCTCACGGGCGGCGATCGACTCGGTCCTCGCCCCGAGGCGCTCGTGCGCCGCGCGCAGCGCCGTCAGGTCGGCCCAGACCGCGGTGCGCTCGCGGTCGCGCTCGGCGAGCCGCTCCTCGACGGCCGAGCGCCGCAGGCGCGCCTCCTCGAGCGCCGCCTCGACGCGGTCGCGCTCGGCACGGGCCTCCCTCGCCGCCGCCTCGGCCGCGGCGAGGTCGCCCCCTCCGGCCGCGAGGCGATCACCGAGCAGCCGCAACCGCAGCTCCATCGACTGTCGCTCGAGCTTGGCGTGCGTCTCGGCGGCGTTGGCCTGGGCGCGCAGCGGCCGCAGGCGCGAGCGCGCCTCCCGCTCGACGTCGAGGGCGCGGTCGAGGTTGGTCCGGGTCCGCTCGAGCTTGAGCTGGGCGCGGCGGCGGCGCTTGCGGTGCTTCCCGAGGCCGGCGGCCTCCTCGATCAGCAGGCGGCGGTCGCGCGGCTTGGAGAGGACGATCTCCTCGACCTTGCCCTGGCCGATCACCGAGTGCATCTCGCGGCCGAGCGAGGCGTCCGCGAGGGCCTCGGAGACGTCGGCGAGGCGGCAGCGGGCGCCGTTGAGCCGGTAGCCGCCGTCGCCGCTGCGGTCGAGCCGCCGCGACACCGAGATCTCGGAGAATTCCGAGCCGGCGGCGCCGTCGGAGTTGTCGATCACCACCTCGACCTCCGCTGCGCTGCTCGCGGAGCGCTGACGGCCCCCGGCGAAGATCACGTCCTGCATGCTCTGGCCGCGGACCGCGAGCGGGCTCTGCTCGCCGAGCGCCCAGAGGACCGCGTCGGTGATGTTCGACTTGCCGCAGCCGTTCGGCCCGACGACCACGCTGACGCCAGGCGAGAACTCGAGCTGGGTGCGCTCGGGGAAGGACTTGAAGCCCTTCAGGGTGATCGACCTCAGGTGCATGACTCTCCCGCCGGTAGCGTCGAGGTTCGGCCGGACGGACGCGCGCCCGCCGCAATGCCCCTGCTCAGCCCGGCGTTTCCTCCAGGGCCTCCGCGGCCGCCGCCTGCTCGGCGGCCTTCTTGCTCGACCCGGTGCCGGTCCCGGCGACCTCGCCGGCGACCCGCGCCTCGACCCGGAAGATCCGGTCGTGCGGGGGCCCGGACTCCTCGACGACGTCGTAGCTGACGACCTTCCCGTGACGCGCGAGCTGCTCCTGCAGCGCCGACTTGAAATCCAGCAGCGTGTCGATGGCGAGCTCGAACTGCGGCTCGAACGCGTCGACGATCGCCGCCGCGGTGAGCTCGAGCCCGTGGTGGAGGTAGCACGCGCCGATCAGCGCCTCGGTGATCGAAGCCATCGCGCGCTCGCTCTGCACCAGCTCGTCGAGCGCGATCCCGCCGTCGAGGCCGCTCGGGCGCTCGGCGGCCAGCATCTCGGGGACGCCGAGCAGCAACGCGACCTCGGCGCACGCTCGGCCGCTGACGACCTGGCCGTGGATCTTCGTCAGGCGGCCGATGTCGGAGCGGGGAAACCGGCCGTAGAGCTCCTCCGCCACCGTGAGGCCGAGGACGCCATCGCCGAGGAAGGCCAGCCGCCCCCAGGCCTTGACCCGCCGCTCGGTCCAGGAGCTGTGCGTGAGCGCCTGCCGGCGCGAGTGGGCGTCGAGGGCCTCGATCAGGCCGAGCAGCGCTGCGACGCTCGAACGGCCTTGGGAGTCAGGCTTCGGCGAGACGGCCACGCGCGGGTCAGCCGGTGGCGACCCGAGCGGAGACGAAGTCGACTGCCGCGCCGACGGTGAGGATGCCCTCGGCCTCCTCCTCGCTCATCTTCACGCCGTAGGTGTCCTCGAGCTCCATGACGAGCTCGTAGAGGTCGAGGGAGTCCGCATCGAGGTCCTCCCGGAAGCGGGTCTCCTCGGTGATCTCGGCGGCGTCGAGCTCGAGCTCGGTCGCGAGGTGGTCCCGCACCTTGGCGAAGATCTCCGCCCTGTCTGCCTTCGCGGTGGGCTGGCTCACGCCGGACTATGTATCACGACTGCGCGTCAGGGTCCTGGGCGGACGCCGCCTGCCTGGCCTGCGAACGGCCGACCCCGGAGCGCTCGATCAGCTCCGCGGTCCGCTCCGTCGCCCGCTGACCGACCGAGCGCGCAGCGAGCCGGATCTGGTTGGCGATCCCCAGCGGCCCGGAGGAGCCGTGGCCGACGACCGCGACGCCGCGCAGCCCGAGCAGGATCGCCCCGCCGGTCGCGTCGGGATCGAGCCGCCGGCGGAGATCGCCGAGCGCCGGGCGCAACAGCAGCCCCCCGGCCATCGCCAGCGGGTTCGAGCGGGCCGCGTCTGAGACGGCACCGCCCACCGCCCTGGCGGTGCCCTCGATCGTCTTCAGCACGACGTTGCCGGTGAACCCGTCGGTGACGATCACGTCGGCCGGCGGGTCGAGGATCTCGCGGCCCTCGACGTTGCCGGCGAAGTCGACGCCGGTGGACGACGCCAGCGCCTCATGGGCCTCGACCACGAGCGGCGTCCCCTTCTTCGGCTCCTCGCCGACCGAGAGCAGCGCGACCCGCGGCGAAGCGACGTCGAGGACGGCCTCGGCGAACGCGGCGCCGAGGTGGGCGAACTGGACCAGATGGGAGGGGCGCGCCTCGGCGTTGGCGCCTGCGTCGAGCAGCAGCACCGGGCGCTCGCGCCCGGGCGCGGGGAGCTGGACGGCGAGCGCCGGCCGCTGGACGGAGCGGATTCGCTTCAGCGCGAACAGCGCCGCCGCCATCGTCGCGCCGGTCGAGCCGGGGCTGGCGAGAGCGTCGGAGTCGCCGGCCGCGACGTCGGCGGCGGCGCGGACGATCGACGCCTCGGGGCGGCCGCGGACCGCTCGCACCGGCTCCTCGTCGTTCCCGATCGCCTCGCCGGCCTCGATCAGCTCGACCCCGGCGACGCCTCCGAGCTCCTCGAGCTCGGAGCGGCGGCCGAAGACGCGCACGCCGATTCCCTCGGCGGCGACCAGGCGGACGCCCTCGGCCACGGCAGCGGGGCCCGCCTCGGCGCCGAGGGCGTCGAAGGCGACGACGACGCGCTCCCTCCGGCGGCGAGCCGCCGGAGCGCCCATCCGGCTACCTGCCTTCGGGGCCGCCGGTCTCGGGAGACGGCGTATCCAGCGAGACGACCTCGCGCCCCGCGTAGGTGCCGCAGTTCGGGCAGACCCGGTGGGGCATCCGCGGCCGGTGGCACTGCGGGCACTCGTTCAGGCGCGGCGCCGAGCGGGCGTCGTGAGCGCGCCGCTTGTCGCGGCGAGCGCTGGACTGTCTCTTCTTCGGGACGGCCATCGGGCGCGGAATCGTAGCGGGGAGGCTCAGTCGATGAGCTCGCGCAGCTTCGCGAAGCGCGGATCGGGCGGGCGCTCATGCACGTGCGTGCCCGGCTCGACGGCGTTGAGGTCCAGCCCGCACTCCTCGCAGAGGCCCGCGCAGTCCTCGCGGCAGCGGAGCTGCTCGGGCAGCGCGAGGACGATCGCGTCACGCGCCCAGGAGCCGACGTCGAGGACGCCCTCCTCGACGTAGGGGCTGACCAGCTCCCGGTCCCGCTCGGATGCGTGGTCGACCTCGCGCACGTCGATCTCCAGCGGCAGGTGAGCGGCGCCGAGGCAGCGCGCGCAGGTCCCGTCGACCGCGGTGGCGAAGCGGAGACGCAGCGCGTAGCCCGAGGTCGTCCGGGAGACGTCGATCCGTGAGTGGACGACAGGATCGTCGAGTTGCAGGCGCTCGCCGCCCAGCGTCGGCGAGTCCGGCCGCAGGTCGAGCTCGAGCGCCTCGGCCTGGCCGCTGCGCAGCGCGAGGGCGTCGAGATCGATGGAGGCCGCCGAGTCCGCTGCCATAGGCTCGAGGGTAGCGTGGCCGAGCAGTACCACTGGAACCCCGAGACCTACCTCGACCGCATCCGGGCCGAGGTCCCCCGCTACGACGAGCTCCAGGACGCCGCCGTCGCCGCGATCCCGTTCCCGCCCGCCCGCGTGCTCGAGCTCGGGATCGGCACCGGCGAGACCGCCCGCCGCCTGCTCGCCGCTCACCCCGGCGCCGAGGTCACCGGCCTCGACTCCAGCCCCGACATGGTCTACCGCGCCCGCGAGCTCGGCATCGAGGCCCGGCTCGCCCGCATGGAGGATCCCCTCCCCGACGGCCCGTGGGACTTGGTCATCGCCGTGCTCAGCGTCCATCACCTGACCGCCGACGGCAAGCGCGATCTCTTCCGCCGCGTCCGCGAGCAGTCCCGCGCCCTCGTCCTCGGCGACGTCATCGCGGCGCCGGAGGAGGAGCGCACCACCCCGATCGACCTCGAGCTCGACTTCCCCGAGCCCATCGAGTCCCTGGTGGAGTGGACGGGCGGCGAGGTCAGCTGGGCCGAGGGCGACCTGGCGGTGGTGGCGGCGGAGTACGGGGAGCGGCAAGCAGCGAGCAGCTAGCAGCGTTCTGCCCGAGGCTGGTTGCCGGGGGCGAGCGCGAAGCCCCAGATCGGTCGCTTTCGCGTTTCGACCCACCTAGCGTGATCAGACGCGAAAGCGACGGTCCCCGGCCGTGTCGACCTCGAGCGGCGGCGGTTCGCACACTCCCTCCCCCGCCAAGTGAGACTCCTCCCCGGCGCAACCGCGCTCGGCCGAGCGACGCTACTCCGCGTCGACGGGCTCCAGCTCCTCGTCGCGGCCGGCGAGCCGGTCGCGGCCGCGCTGGACGGCGGCGAGGAACTTCTGGAGGTTGACCTCGAGGGTCGAGAGGATCTCGTCGGCGTAGTCCTCGGCGCCTAGCCGGATCTGGCGCTCGGTGTCGCGGGCGTCCTCGAGGATCTCCTCGGCGCCGCGCTCGGCCTGCTTGTAGACCTCCTCCTCGGAGATCAGGCGCGCCTGCTGGTCGCGCGCCTCCTTGACGACTCGCTCCGCCTCGCGCTTGGCCTCCGCGAGCATCTCCTGTCGCTCCTTGACGATCCAGCGCGCCTGCTTGATCTCCTCGGGGATCGTGGCGCGCATCTGGTCGAGCAGGTCGTAGACCTCCTCGCGATCCACCCGGACCTGGTCGGTCAGCGGGACCGGCCTGGCGTTGTGGATCAGGTCGTCGAGCTTGTCGATTAGAACGAGTACGTCCATAGGTGCGGCGCAATCTTAGGGGTAAGGCGGGATTTTCCCCGCGTGGGCGCAACTTTCGGGAACGAGTTGCAAGCTCCTGCCCAATTAGACGAAACCGGCCGGATGCTCCGCTACGCGTCCGCGCCCCTGCGGGTCTGGGCCGGGACGTGCCACACCTTTGCGGCAGGACCGGTGGCCCGGTGATGAGAGCAACAAGTAGAGCTAGCGCTCGATGCGCTCGGCAAGCGCCTTCGCCACCTCGGGCGGCACCAGGTCGCTCACATCGCCGCCGAAGGTGGCGAGCTCCTTGACGCCCGTCGAGGAGAGGAAGCTGAACTCGGGCGAGGCCATGATGTAGGCGCTCTCGATCTCGGGCGCCAGCTTGCGGTTGAGCTGGTTCATCTCGAACTCGTACTCGAAGTCGGAGATCGCGCGCAGTCCCTTGACGATCGCGGTCGCCCCGTTCTCCCGCGCGAAGTCGACGAGCAGCGTCGAGAACACCTCGATCTCGCAATTGCCGATGTCGGTGGTCGCCCGCTCGAGGAAGGCGGCCCGCTCCTCGGCCGTGAACAGCGTCTTCTGCTTGCGCAGCGGCTGGTTGACGACGCCGACGATCACGCGGTCGAAGATCCGCGCGGCGCGGCTGATGATGTCGATGTGGCCGCGCGTCACCGGGTCGTAGGAGCCCGGGCAGATCGCGATCCGCGGCTGCTCGGCGCTCATCGGCCCCCTCCGTGCACGCGGATCAGGCTGCCGCCGTAGGCCCGCTCCTTCAGCAGCGGCAGGGAGAGGTCGATCCCGCCGTCGGCGGCGGTCTCGACGATCAACCGTCCGCCCTCGCAGAGGCGGGGCCCGAGCAGTTTGTCCAGATCCGGTCCAAGACGGCGCGCGAGTCTATAGGGCGGGTCGCAGAAGATCAGGTCGTATCGCCCGTTGTCGCGGCCGAGGAACGTGCGGGCGTCGGCGCGGACGATCCGGACCTGATCGCCGAGGCCGAGGTCGCCGACGTTGCGCGCCGCCGCGCCGACCGCACGATCGACCAGCGTTGCCCGCACCGCTCCGCGCGAGAGCGCCTCGATCCCCATCGCGCCCGTCCCCGCGAAGAGGTCGAGCACCTCAGCCCCCTCGACGTCGCCGAGAATCGAGAAGACCGCCTCGCGGACGCGGTCGCTCGTCGGCCGAACCGGGCCGCCGCGGGGGGCGTGGATCTTGCGCCCGCCGAGCTCGCCGGCGACGATCCTCACGCGGCGATCGGCTCCGCCCGCTCGTCGCCGAAGCGGCGGCGTGCGGCGTCGAGGAGTGGCCCGAGTGCCGGCGCCTCGAGGTCGCCGTGCTCGCGGAGCAGCTCGACCAGGTCGGCACGGGCGTCGGCGAGGAGCGGCAGGTCCTCGGGCAGCCGCGCGACCCGGAAGCGCGGCAAGCCGCTCTGGCGGGTCCCGAGGACCTCTCCCTCCCCGCGCAGGTCGAGGTCGATCTCGGCGAGCTCGAAGCCGTCGCGCGTCCGGGCGATCGCCTCCAGCCGCGCCTTCGCCCGGGCGGTCTCCGGGTCGGCGAAGAGGATGCACTGGGACTCGTGCTCGCCGCGGCCGATCCGCCCCCGAAGCTGGTGGAGCTGGCTGAGCCCGTAGCGCTCGGCGTCCTCGATCAGCATCACGGTGGCGTTCGGCACGTCGATGCCGACCTCGATGACGCTGGTCGCCACCAGCACCTGCGCCTCACCGCCGGCGAAGCGAGCCATCGCCGCGCTCTTCGCGGCCGCGGGCATCTGACCGTGCAGGACCTCGACGTCGAAGTCCTGCAGCTCGCCCTCGCGCAACCGCTCCGCCTCGGCCGTCGCCGCCTTCGCCTGCGCCTTCTCCGAGAGGGTCACGAGCGGGCAGACGACGTATGCCTGGCGGCCCTCGCGCAGCCGGTCGCGGATGAACCCGTAGGCGCCCGCGCGCCGGTCCTCGCCGACCAGCCAGGTCGTTATCGGGCGGCGGCCGGCCGGCAGCTCGCGCAGGGTCGTCGCGTCGAGATCGCCGTAGGCGGTGAGGGAGAGCGTCCGCGGGATCGGGGTCGCGGTCATGTGGAGGACGTGCGGCGCGAGACGGCCGGGACCCTTGGCATCGAGGGCGCGGCGCTGTGCGACCCCGAAGCGGTGCTGCTCGTCGACGACGGCCACCCGCAGCCGCGCGAACTCGACGGTCGGCTCGATCAGCGCGTGCGTCCCGACGACCAACGGCAACTCCCCCGTCCCCAGGACCGCGAGCGTCCGCCGCCGCTGGGCCGCCGGGGTCGAGCCGGTCAGCAGCGCGATCGGCGCTCCCGAGCCCGCGAGCAGGCGCTCGAGCGTGGCGAAGTGCTGCTCGGCCAGCGTCTCGGTCGGCGCCATCAGCGCCGCCTGCCCGCCGGATTCGAGGGCCCGCAGCATCGCGTAGAGCGCGACCACGGTCTTGCCCGAGCCGACCTCCCCCATCAACAGGCGCTGCATCGGCACCTCGGCGTCGAGGTCGGCGTCGATCTCGGCGAACGCCGCGCGCTGGTCAGCGGTCGGCGCGAACGGAAGTCCCGCCACCCACTCGCCGACGAGCGCGCCCGGCTCCCCGAGCGAGGTCGCGCGCAGCTCGATCCGCCGCTCGCTCTTGCGGCTCAGCAGTGCCGCCTGGTGGAGGAAGAGCTCCTCGTAGGCGAGCCGCCGCCAGGCGACCGGCAGGTCCTCGGGCTCGCGCGGGAAGTGGGCGGCGACACGGGAATCCGCCGCGCCCGGGAAGCGCCGCCGGACCCGCAGCTCCGCCGGCAGCGGCTCGATCGCGTCCGGCGCCAGGGCGAGCGACGTCCACGTCCATTCGCGCAAGCGCTGCACCCGGACGCCCTCGCCGGCCGGATGCACCGGCACGATCCCGGTCGTGTGGAGGCCGGCGAGCGCCGCCGCTCCCGCCGACCGGGGGGCGTCGCGGATCGGGTCGAGCCCCTCCCCCGCGCCCGCCGCGGCGCTCGCCGGGAGGATCTCCTGCGCGTCCGGCTTGAAGCCGCGGCCGTCCAGGCGGCCGCTCAGCAGCAGGCGCGTGCCCGGCCGCAGCCGCTCCGCCAGCCACGCCTGGTTGAACCAGGCGACCTTGAGCGTCCCGGTCTCGTCGGCGACCGTGGCCTCGACGATCCGTAGGTTGCGGCGCCTCGTCGGGCGCAGGCCCGCCCTGCGGACCTCGACCAGGAGCGTCGCCCGCTCCCCGGGCCGGAGGTCGCCGATCAGGGTCGGCCCCGCTCGCCCCTCGTGGCGGTGGGGCACGTTCGCGATCAGGTCGCCGAGCGTCCGCAGGCCGAGCTTGGCGGCCGCCTCCGCGGTCTTCTCGCCGACCCCGCGCAGGGATGCGGTCGGGGCGTCGAGACGATCGGGGCGGGGAACGGTCCGCAGCGGTGCCGCGAGCAGCTCCTCGCGGTCCACCGGATCGCCTCCGAGCCTGCGCGCGGCGACGCCGTCGGCTTGCGCGACCTGGCTCATGGGGCGAGGATAGGCGCGGGCGGAGCCGGAACCGGCCCGGGTCTCAGAGCAGGGCCGGAGTCACGGCCGTCGCGCGTTCACCCGGTGGCGGCGGAACATCTCCGCCACCCATCGGTAGCCGGGCGGTCGTGCTCCACCTCCTTGAGGTCGAGCGCCCCGCGCACCTTCTCGTTGTAGTTGGAGACCGGGATGTGCCAGAGCCGTACCGGGCCGCCCGGAGGTGTCACTGCGCTGCGAGCAGCCACCAGTAGCTCGGCTGGCCGCCACGGTGGACCTCCACCTCGATCCCGTCGGGCGCGAGGGCGGCGACCTCCTCGAGGTGGATCGGCGCGCCGGCGCCCTCGACGATCGTCAGCAGCTCGGCCTGGCCGTCGACGAGCGCCGACATCGTCGCCGCCAGCGTCGTCCCCGCGCCGCCCCAGGCGCTGATCTCACCGTGGACGAACCCGACCGCGTCGCCGCGGACGAAGCGGCCCTGGTGGTCGTCGCGGGCCGCCGGGGCGACGGCCCCGACGGCGATCTCCTCGAGCAGCTCCTCGAAGCGGGCGAGGTTCTCGGCGGCGGCGGCTTCGGGATCGAGCTCGACCAGAGCGGCGAGGCCCGCCTGCTGGGAGGTGCACTCGAGGACGTGGGCGTCGCGATCGGAGAGCTCGGCCGCGTGCCGCGCCGCCATGACGACGTTGGACGAGTTGGGAAGGACGAGGACGCTCTCGGCGCCGACGGAGTGGATGCCGGCGAGGATCTCATCGGTCGACGGGTTCATCGTCGTGCCGCCGTCGATCACGTGGGCGCCGAGCTCCTCGTACAGCGCGCGCAGCCCCTCGCCGGAGACGACCGCGACGACGCCGGTGCGCGAAGACTCGCCCGCGAGCCGGGCGGCGCGGTCGGCGATCTGGGCCCGCATGTCGGCGGCATCGACCTGCGAGATCTCGCCATGGCCGTCGAAGACCTGGCGCGCCCGTTCGGGCTCGTCGGTGTGGACGTGCACCCGCAGCGTGCGGTCGTCGCCGACGACCAGGACGGAGTCGCCGATCTCGCGCAGCGCGGGCTCGAACTCAGGGGCTTCGAGCCCCTGGCCGAGGACGATGAAGTTGACGCAGTAGCGGAAGCGGCTGTCGGTGTGCTGCGGAGCGGTGATCCGCGCCGGTGCCTGCTCGGGGATGTCGACCGTCGGCGTCTCGTCGCCGCGCAGGCCGGCGACGACTCCGGCGAGGATCAGGACGAGGCCGTGGGCGCCGGCGTCCACCACTCCCGCCTCGGCGAGGACGTCGAGCTGCTCCGGGGTGCGGCGCACCGCCTCCTCGCCGGCGCGCGTGACTACCTCGAGCACCTCGGCGAGGACCTCGTCCTGGTGCTTCTGGTCGCCCGGCGCCAGGCGGCGGTTCTCGTCGGCGACCCGGGCCAGGTGCTGCGCCGCGGCGTGAGCCATGGCCCGGACGACGCTGAGCATCGTCCCCTCGGTCGGGTTGCGGACCGACTGGTAGGCGGCGTCGGCGGCGCGCGCGAACGCGGCCGAGACGAGCACGGGGTCGATCAGCTCGCCGGGGCGGGTCGCCAGCTCCTCCGCCGCCCCGCGCACGATCTGGCTCAGGATCACGCCCGAGTTGCCCCGGGCGCCCATCAGCGCCGCCCGCGCGACCGCGTGGACGAGCTCGTTGCGGTCGGCCTGCTCCCCGCCCTCCGCCTCGATGCGGTCGAGCTCGGCCAGTACCGCGCGCATCGTCAGCGCCATGTTGTCGCCCGTATCGCCGTCGGCGACCGGATAGACGTTCAGATCGTTGACCTCGTTGCGCCTGGCGTCCAGGTAGGCGTAGGCGGCCTCGACTACTCGCCGGAACCGCGCGACTGAAGGGTCGGGCATGGGGGGAGTTGTATCGAGGGATGCATGCGCTGCGCGGGACGCAGCGGGTAGCGGGTGGCAAGTAGCAGGTAGCTACCGCTACAGCGAGCGAAGCGAGCGTGCTACTCGGCTAGAGCGCTTTGGTGACCTTGCCGGCCTTGAGACAGCGCGTGCACACGTAGACGCGCTCGGGGCCGTGGCCGTCGTCGATCCGGACCTTCTGGAGGTTCGGGTTGAAGCGGCGCCGGGTGGCGACCATCGAGTGGCTGCGGTGGTTCCCCACCGCCGGCTTCTTGCCGCAGCTGTGACATACCTTGGCCATCGGACGCGGCATGGTAGCGGAGGACAACCTTCCGGTCCTGCCGCCTGAGTCTGGCGCGGACCGACCGGACCGGACGCGAAGCGGAGGACCCGGTCGGCGTTATCTCAGCCGCCACCTAGCCCCTCTTCGTCACGCGCCACCTGTGCTTCGAGATCGGCCCGGCGTCGCCCGCAGCGCCCACGGCGCGGACCAGGAAGGTGTGCTTCCCCGGCTTCAGGCGCTTGTACTTGACCGGCGACGAGCACGGGGCGAAGCCGCCCTTGTCGAGCTTGCACTCGAAGCTCGCGGCATCGGGGGCGCTGAAGGTGAACGTCGCCTTCCGCTTGGTCGTCTTCCGCTTCGGCGCCTCGCCGATCGACACCCGACCGGCGGCCTTCGTCACCTCGGTGTAGGTGACCGAGGTGGGCGAGCAGCCGGAGGTCCCCTCGGCATTGGTCGCCGTCGCACGGAACCTCCTAGTCGAGTTGTCGGCCACCGAGACCGCGATTCCCGGCCCGGCCAGTTGGGCGGCCGTCCCGGTTCCGGCCGGCGCGCCGGTGCAGGTCGCGTTGACGTAGAGCCTCACCGTGGTCCCCGCGCCGGAGCTGCCGGTGATCCGCGGGGAGTTGTCGTCGCCGCCCGAGGCGGGGGTGGTGCCCGTCAGGACCGGCGCCGCCGGCAGGTTCGGCACCAGCGTGACGTCGGCCGGGTTCTCGTCGACCGTGTAAGTCGGATGGCCGTGGACGTCGGTGGTCGCGAAGCTGCCGCTGCGCGTGCCTCCGGCGGTCAGCACCATGAACGTCTGGCCGGCGCTCGGTGCGAAGCCGTTGGTCACGTCGAGCGTGCCATCGAGCGTCGCGTTGCCGCTCACCGCCAGCCGCGAGTACCCGGTCCCGGCGGCCGGGCCGGCGATGTCGACCGCGAGCGTCCCGGCCGCGCCTTGCGTGTAGTTGCCGGTGATGCTCAGTATCCCGGGGGAGTTGCCCGGATGGACCGTGCCGCCGGCGTTGTTCACGGTCGGCGCGCTGACGCTGCCCGTTCCGCGCAGCGCTCCGCCCTGGATCATCAGCGGCTGGCCCGTCGTCAGCGTTCCGTCGACCGTGAGCGAACCCGCGCTCTGCGTGAACGTCTCCACGTTGCTGAGCGTCTTGCCGGCCGCGACGTCGATCGAGCCGGCGTTGGGCACGCGCAGGAAGAACCCGTTCGTGTTCGCTCCCACGTGGATCGTGCCCGAGGCGGCGTTTCTGATGAACATCCCGATCTGGCGCCCTCCGCCGGCACCCTGCTGGATGTCGATCGTGCCTGTGTTGATCATCGAGTCGGTGCTCGTGTCGTAGGAGTAGAGCTCCGCCGAGTGACCGGGGTCGAGGCTGGTGAGCCGGATCGTTCCCGCGTTGGTCGAGCCGTTCGCGCCGGAGCTCTCGTTGAGGACGGCGTTTTCGGTCGCGGTCCCCTCCACCCGCAGGACGATGTTCTGGCCGACGCTGGAGTTGAGGGCCGAGGATCCGTGCACCACGAAGGTGCCGCTGCCGCCGCTCGGGGACAGCTGCTTGCCGGTGAGGACGGGTGGGTTGCCGGTGAACGTCCCGCCGCTGACGCCGAACGCGGAGTTGCCCGATCCGGTCATCGCGCCGGTGACGGTCGTCGTCCCGCCGGTCTGGCTGAACGGGGAGCCACCGAGTGCGAACGTCTTGCCGGCGGCGATCGTCAGCGTGCCCGCGTTCGTGAGCTTCAGCGAGCCGCTGCAGCAGGAACCGTCCGTGTCGGCCCCGATCGTGAGCGTGCCCGCCGCCGCGTTGGTGATGCCCTGCCCGAGGCTGCGCCCGCCGCCCGCGCCCTGCTGCACCGTGATCGTGCCCTGGTTGGTCAGGGACGCAGGAGCGGCGTCGAAGGCGAACAGGTTCGCGGAGTGCGACGCACTGGTGCTCGTCAGCCGCAGCGTCCCGTTGTTCGTCGCTGGATTCGCGGCGGCCCGGAAGTTGAGCGTGGCGTCGTCGGTGGCCGTGCCCTCGGCGGTCACGGTGAACCCCGACCCGATGTCAGTGCCGAAGTTGCTCGACCCGTGGATCACGAAAGAGCCGCTTCCGGCGGATGGGCTGAACGTGCTCGGGTTGGTCAACACCGGCGCGTTGCCGGTGAAGCTGCCGCCGGTGACGCTCACCGTGGTGCTGTTGCCGGTCATGCCGCCGTTGATCGTGGTCGTCCCGGAGCTCTGGGTGAAGCTTGTGCCGAGTGCGAACGTCTTCGAGGCGTCCACCGTGATGGAGCCGCCCGCGTTGGTCAGGCGGAGTGAGCTGCTGCAGCACGCGCCGTCGGTGTCGGCGCCGATCGAGATCGCGCCGGTCGCCCCGTTGGTGATCCCGAGGCCGAGGGTGCGGAAGCCGCCCGCCCCCTGCTGGACGTCGATGTTCCCCGCGTTCGTGAGCGACGCCGGCGCGCTGTCGTAGCCGTAGAGCGCGGCCCCGTGGGCGGCATCGGTGCTCGTCAGCCTGATCGTGCCGTTGTTGGTCGCCGGGTTCGCGGCGGCGGTGAAGCCCAGCACGGAGTCGGACGCGGCGGTTCCCTGCGCGATGACGGTGAACCCGGATCCGATGTCGGAGGCGAGCCCGCCGCCGTTGCGGACGACGAACGTGCCGCTGCCGGCCGAGGGGCTGAAGGCGTTGGGGCTGGTGAGCACCGGCGCATTGCCCGTGAACGAGCCGCCGCTGACGTCGATCTGGCCGGAGGCGTCCATGGAGCCGTTGACGGCGGTGGTCCCACCGGTCTGGGTGAACCGCTCGGCGTCGGTGAGGTTCGCGCCCGCGGCGATGTCGATCGTCCCGGAGTTGATGAGGCCGTTGCTGCCGCAGCTGTGGAAGCCCGGAACCGTCACGTCGTGGTTGACGTCCATCGTTCCCCGGTTGTCGAGGATGCCCAGGATGGTTCGCCCGCCACCGGTTCCGGGGTCCACCCGGAAGGTGCCGTCGTTGGTCAACCCATTGCCGAGGCAGACGCTGGCGCCGGCGACCCCATTGGGATCGTCGCTCGTCAGCAGGATCCGGCCGTTCGCGCCGACGCTCCCGGTGCCGACGCTCAGGCTGGCCGACGCGGTCTGATCGGTGAACGTCCCGGTGAGGGCGAGGGTCTGCTGGCCGCTGGGGCCGCCGAGGATCAGGTTGGGGGCGTTGGCTATCGAGTAGTTGAAGTTGCCCGGGATCGCCTTGATGCTCACCGTGTAGGTGCCCGCCGCGGTGATGCAGACGTTCGGGCCGTTGACGCCCGGCAGGCCGTTGCTCCAGTTCCCGGCGGCGTTCCAATCACCACTCCCGCCGATCCACGACGTGTCGCAGGCTGCGGCCCGCGCGGGCTGCGGGCTCGCGAGGGTGGCGAGCATCATCACCATCGCGGCGAGGACGCCGACGAGCGCGGCGGCGGCGGTCGGCTTCGGCATGCGGCGGGTCATGGTCTGCTCTCCTCGTGGTCAGTGGTCACCCGGTCCCCCGGCGCCCGGTCGGCGCCTGAGCTCGTCGCCGCGGCCCGCTGGGCGAAGCCGAGCAGGTCCGATGTGCCGCGGACGATCGCGTGCCCCCCTTCGCCGACGTGCTCGATCTCACCGACCATCTCACCGGCGGTGAGTCGGTCGGAAAGGAGGCGCACGACGAAGGTGACGAGCACGTCGGCGACCCTCCCCGGGACGCGTCCAACGGGCGTCCAACGACCCCCGAGAAGGTCTCAGAGGCCGCCGGTTGCGGCGCGTAGGCGGCCCAGACGCGACGACTCCTCGAGGCCGAGCTCGGCGGCGACCGCGGCGGCCCGTTCGACCAGGGCACGCGCGCTCCCGCGCCGTCCCTGGAAAAGCAGCAGCTCGGCCGCCCGCAGGTAGCGGTCCTCGTCGAGCGGCTCCGCGGCCTGGGCCTCGTCGAGGAGGCGGATCGCCTCGTCGACGTCCCCGCGCTCGACGGCGTCCTCCGCGAGGAGGTCGAGCAGCGCGAGGAATCGCCGGCGGACCCGCTCTCGCGCCGTCGCCGCCCACGGCTCGTAGCGGTCGTCGGGCAGGAGCTCCCCGGAGTGGCGCGCGAGGGCGGTGCGCGCGAGCCCCGGCCGCTCCTGCGGGGGTGCCCCGATGGCCCGCGCCGCCGCCCCCTCGAAGGCACGCGCGTCGAGCTCGCAGGGAGCGAGGACGAGCGAGCCTCCCTGGCGCAGGACGAGGTCCCCGCAGGCGGTGCGCAGGCGGTTGAGCAGGTTCCGGAGCCGACTCTGGCCGCGCGTCTCCGCGACGCCCGGCCACAGCTCCTCGATCACCCGCGAAGCCGGGAGCGGGCCGTCGGCCAGCGCGAGCAGCTTGACCAGGGTCGAGGGCCGTCCGGCGGGCGGCTCGAGCGGGCGGGTCCCCGCCGCGACGCCGAAGCCCCCGAGCAGCGTGATCCGGAACGTCCGCTCCGCCCGCGGCCGCGCCGCTCGCGAGCCGGCCGCCAGGGCGAGAGGCCCGACCACCGCCGCGACGTCGGGCTCATGGAGCTCGGGGAGGTCGGGGCGCCCGAGCTCGGCGGCGCTCTCGTACGCCTGCGCGGCAAGGCTGCCGGCGTCGGATCTCCCTCCGCGCGAGGCGGCGAGGGCGCGGAAGAGGAGCGTCCGCCACTCGTCCCGCGCCGCCTGCTGCGGGGAGGCCGCGAACGCGACGAGGGCTTCCCCGGCCGCGTCTGGGTCTCCCCAGCGCGCCCCCACGGCTCCCGCCGCGACCCAGCCGATCTCGGGATGTCCGGCCGCCGCGGCCCGGGCCGTGGCCCGGTCGGCGTAATCCGCAGCACCCTCGCGGTCGCCCGTCCGCGCCAAGGCGAGGCAGGCGTCGGCGAGGAACTCGATGCCGGTGGGATGCTCGTACCAGCCGCCGGGATGCAGCTCGACCGTTCGGACCCGCTGCAGGACGGCGGATTGGTCCGCCCGGAGCGAGGCCGCCGTCATCCCCGTCCACGCCGCGTAGGCCTGCACGCGATGATCGCCGAGCCTCCGCCCGATCGCGGCGGCCTCGCCGAGCGTGGCCTCGGCCTCGTCGATCCGGCCGACGAATGCCATCGCCTCGGCCAGGAACGTGGCGACGGCCGCGCGCTCCCGGCCCGGCGCCGGCAGGAGCGCCAGCGCGTCGCCCATCTGCCGGATCGCCGCGTCGAAGTCGCCGCGCGCGAACGAGACCCGGTAGCCCAGACCGGTCAACGTCCTCGCCTCCCATTCGACCTCCCCGGCGAGACGGCAGAGCGCCGCCGCCTCGCCGAGCCAGCCCTCGGCGCGCAGCATCGACGCCGGGTCTCCCTCCCAGGCCGCGACGCGCCCGAGCGCGGTCAGCGCCCTGGCTCGCGCGCGCTGCTCCCCGCCTCCGCATTCGGCGAGGATCTCGGCGGCCTCGCTCTCGATGCCGTCCGCCGGATCGACCATCGCACGGACCGCCACCGCCTCCGCCATCACCTCCCGGCGAGGCTCCCCCTCGGGCACCGTCGGCAAGGCCCTTGCGAGCAGGTCGGCGCTGAGGTCGAAGTCCAGCTTCTGCTCGGCGAGCCGCGCGACCTGCACCCGGGCGAAGGGATGGGCGGCGAGTGCCTCCTCCCCCATCGTCGTCAGCACCGCGCGCAGCTCGGAGAGGTCGAGCGCCGCCAGGTCCTGCCATCGAGTCGCAGCGATCAGCGCCGCCAACCCCGCGGCGTCGGGGGCGCGACCGAGGAGGACGACGGCCGTCGGGAGCTCACCCGCCCGGGCGTAGGCGGCGGCGGCCGCACGAGCCGACTCGCGGGGAAGCGGAGCGCGAGCCGCAAGCTCGTCCCGGACCGGGTCGGAGAGCTCGAGCCACCCGGAGGCGGTCGCGCGCGTCGGCATTCCCATCTCCGAGAGCAGATCGAAGGCACCCTCGCCGGCGCAAGCCTCGGCGACCTCCACGCTGAGCAACGGCAGATGGCCGAGGCGCGAGACCCGGGCGCGGTCGGGCTCCGCGAGTGCGGCGAGGAGCTCGTCGACGAGGCCGGCAAGTGGGGCTCGGCCCGCCGCGGCCGGCCGGAGCGGCGCGCCGGGGTCCCTGGCGAGCCACGCGGCGGCCAGCGCTGAGGCCGCCGGCCAGCCGAACGTGAGCCGGCGGACCTCCGCGACCTCCCCGTCGCCGGCGGGAGCGCCGGTCGCGACCTCGAGCAGCGACCGCAGCTCGGCGTCGTCGAAGGCGAGGTCGCCCGCGTCGAGGTCAACCGTTTCGTCACCGCCGGCGAGCGCGTCCAGCTGCCGGTCGAGGCGGCGTCCGACCAGCAGCATCCTTCCCGCGCCGAGGTCGCCGGCCAGGTCCGCGAGCACTCCCGCCGCCCTCCCCGCGGCGTGCTGGGCCTCCTCGACCACCAACAGCATCCCGGGGGCGCCTCGGTCGAGTGCGGTTCTGACGTCGTCGGCTCCCGAGCCGGTGAGCGCGGCGGCGCTGTCGGTGAGGCCGGCGCGGCGGAGCCCGCGCCGGAGAGCACCGACGAGCGCGTCGGGCTCGGTGGTCTCGCGGTCCAGGACCGAGACTGCCGACGCTCTCCCGAGGTGCTCGCGGAACTCGGTGGCGAGGATGCTCTTGCCGAACCCGCCGCCCGCACGAATCAGACCGACGGGCGCGGCCTCCAGCCTGCGCACGAGTCGGGGCCGTGGCACGAGGCGCGAAATGGGCGGAGGTCGGAGGCCCAAAGGGGGAAGATAACTCCGAGCAGATCCCCCGCTTCGCGTCCGGCCGGCCCGCGCTACCGCCTGTCGGCAGGACCCGGCGGGTAGGTGACTCGCGCCTACCCCTCGAGGCGGCTCTTCAGCAGATGCATCCGCATCACCGCGATCGCGGCATTGCGCCCGTGGTCGCGCTTGTCGCCGCCGACTCTCGCTTCCGCCTGCTCGCGGGTGTCGCAGGTGATGACCCCGAAAGCACAGGGGACGCCGGTCCGCAGCGTCACGTCCTGGATCCCCCGCGCCGACTCCGCGCAGACGAAGTCGTAGTGGTCGGTCTCGCCGCGGATCACGACGCCGAGGCAGGCGACGCCGGCGAAACGGCCGCTCTCCGCGCAGAGCTTCGCCGCGCCCGGGAGCTCGAAGGCGCCCGGGACCTCGAACGTCTCGACCGACGCGGCGCCGGCGCCGGCGCCGCGAAACGTCTCGAACGCGCCGTTTACGAGCCGCCCGGCGAGGTCCTCGTAGAACGTCGCGACGCAGATTGCCCAGTCGGCCGCCTCGATCTGGCGGCGCTCGTGGTCCTCGAAGCGCGACAGCTCCGAATCAGCCATTCCCGTCGCTTCCCCCGCGCTCCATGCCGTCTCGCTCCTGCTCGTCGTGGATCATCTCGTCGTCGAGCGCGAGGCCCTGGTGGTGCAGCGTGTGCCCCATCCGCTCGCGCTTGGTCCGCAGATACCCGGCGTTGTGCGGATTCACCACGGGCTCGATCGGGACCTGCTCGCTGACCGCGAGCCCGTAGCCCTCGAGCCCGATGATCTTCTTCGGATTGTTCGTCAGGATCCGGATCGTGCCCAGGCCGAGATCCTTGAGGATCTGCGCCCCGATCCCGTAGTCGCGGAGGTCAACCGGGAGACCGAGCTTGAGGTTGGCGTCGACGGTGTCGAGTCCCTCCTCCTGGAGGCGGTAGGCCTTGAGCTTGTTGAGCAGCCCGATGCCTCGCCCCTCCTGGGAGAGGTAGAGCAGGACGCCGCGGCCCTCGGCCTCGATCACCGCGAGCGCCGCGGCGAGCTGGTCGCCGCAGTCGCAGCGCAGCGAGTGGAAGACGTCGCCGGTCAGGCACTCGCTGTGGACGCGCACGAGGACGTCGTCGCGGCCCGACACCTCGCCCTTGACCATCGCGACGTGGTGCTTGTCGTCGACGAGCGAGCGGTAGCCGACCGCCGTGAAGTCGCCGAACTCGGTCGGCAGGGCGGTCGAGACGATCCGCTCCACGAGCTTCTCGGTCCGCCGCCGGTAGGCGATCAGGTCCGCGACCGTGACCATCAGCAGGCCGTGCCGCTCGCAGTAGTCGGCGAGGTCGGGGACGCGGGCCATCGTCCCGTCCTCGTTCATGATCTCGCAGATCACGCCGGCGGGAATCAGGCCGGCGAGCCGAGCGAGGTCGATGCTCGCCTCGGTGTGGCCGGTGCGCTCGAGGACGCCGCCGTCCTTCCCCTTCAGCGGGAAGATGTGGCCGGGGACGTGGAGGTCGTCGGGGCCCGTGTGCGGGTCGATCGCGACCTGGATGGTGCGCGCGCGGTCGTGGGCGGAGATCCCGGTCGAGACGCCCTCGCGCGCCTCGATGGAGACGGTGAACGCGGTCTGAAGCGGCGCCTCGTTCTTCGCCGTCATCAGGTTCAGCCCGAGCTCGTCGCAGCGTTCGGCGGTGAGCGTTAGGCAGATCAGGCCGCGCCCGTGGGTGGCCATGAAGTTGACGGCCTCGGGCGTCGCGAACTGCGCCGCCATCACGAGGTCACCCTCGTTCTCGCGGTCCTCGCCGTCGCAGACGACGACCATCCGCCCGCGGCGGATCTCCTCGATGGCCTCCTTGATCGTCGCGAAGGGCGAGTCGGAGCGCTGCTGCTCGGGCTTGGTCTCGGACTTTTTCATGTCGTCAGCTCCCATCTCGGTTCAGGAGGGTTGCAGGAGTCGTTCGGCGTAGCGGGCGAGCTGGTCCACCTCGACATTGACGCGGCCACCCGGCGCAAGCCCGCCCAGGGTCGTCCGCTCGAGGGTCTCGGGAATCAGCGAGACCTCGACGCGCTCGCCGTCGAGCGCGGCCACCGTGAGGCTGACGCCGTCGAGCGCGATCGAGCCGTGCTCGATCACGTAGCGCGCCAGCTCGGTGGGAAGCTCGACCGTGACCCGGTGTGCGAAGCCGTCCTCGCGGACGTCGCGGACCGTCGCGGTGGCGTCGACGTGGCCCTGGACGATGTGGCCGCCGAGCCGGTCGGTCGCCCGCAGCGCCGGCTCGAGGTTGACGCGGCCGCCGGGCTCGAGGTCGCCGAGCGAGGTCAGGGCGAGCGTCTGGTTCATGACGTCGGCGCCGAAGCCGCCGGAGCGAAGCTCCGTCGCGGTCAGGCAGACGCCGCTGACCGCCACCGAGTCGCCCGCGGCGAGATCGGAGGCGAGCTCCGCGTCGATCGCGATCCGCACGCCGGCATCGCTGCGGTCGATCGCGACCACCTCGCCGACCTCCGCGACCAGTCCGGTGAACATCAGCTCACCACTCCCGCATCCGGACGCGGGCGAGCATGTCCTCGCCGCTGGGCTCCCACTCGACGGCGAGGGCACGCTCGGCCGCCTCGATGCGGTCGGGGCCGTGGCCGCCGATCAGCGGCCGCGACTCCGAGCCGCCGAGGAGCAGCGGGGCGTAGAAGAGGCGAAGCTCGTCGATCTCGCCGGCCTCGCGAAACGAGGCGGCAAGCGTCGGCCCGCCCTCGAGCATGAGCGCGGACACCTCGCGCCGGCCGAGCTCATCGAGCGCCGCGCGCACGCGGTCGGGACCGTCGCCCGCGCAGACGACCACCTCGACGCCGGCGTTGGTCAGCGCGTCGACGGCGGCCGGCGCCGCGCGCGGTCCGGCGACGACGAGGACGGGGGCCTCGGTGGCGGTGCGGACGAGGCGGCCGTGCAGCGGCAGGCGGGCGCCCGAGTCGAAGACGACACGGGTCGGCTGCCGGGTCGCGCCGACGCCGCGGGCGGTCAGCAGCGCGTCATCGGCGACCGCGGTCTCGATCCCGACCGCGACCGCGTCCAGCGCCGAGCGCCAGCGGTGCACGAGCTCGCGGCTCGCGTCCCCGGAGATCCACTTCGAGTCGCCGGTGGCGGTGGCGGTGCGGCCGTCCAGCGTCAGCGCCGCCTTGAGCACGACCCACGGGCGGCCGATGCGGGCGAGCTTGCGGAACGGCTGGTTGAGGAGGCGGGCCCGGGCCGCCGCCTCGCCCTCAGCCCACTCGACCTCGACGCCGCCGTCGCGGAGGATCCCGGGGCCGCGCCCGCTGGCCTTCTCGGACGGGTCCTCGGAGGCGATCACGACCCGGCCGATCCCGGCGGAGAGGATCGCGTCGGTGCACGGCGGCTGGCGGCCGTGGTGGGCGCAGGGCTCGAGCGTGACGTACATCGTCGCCCCGCCGACGTCAGCGCCGCGGTCGGCGGCGTCGGCAAGCGCGGCCACCTCGGCGTGCGGGGCGCCGAGCTGAGCATGGAATCCCTCCCCGAGGACGATGCCGTCCCGGCTGACGATGACCGCGCCGACCATCGGGTTCGGGCTGACGGCGCCCCGGCCGCGCTCCGCCAGCGCGAGCGCGCGGCTCAGGTGGGCTTCGGGATGATCGACGGCGACGCTGCCGGGCATATGTCGCTTTCCGCCCTCTGCGAAGGGCTGAGGCCCGTTGATTGACCAGTCAGTCAACCGAGATCGTACTCCCCTCCGCAACCGCCGGGAAGGCACGAGCGGCGGCCCCGGCCACCCCCCTCGCGGGGCTCCGCGGCGGCGACGCATATCCTTCCCACGCCGACCACCGACCGAGGAGCTGACGTGTCCGACGCCGAGCTGATCCTGATCGGTGGCCTGCTGCTCTCGGCCGGCATCGGCGCCGCGCTGGTAGCCGACCAGGTGCGCGTCCCCGGCCTCGTGCTCTTCCTCGGGCTGGGGATGCTGGTGGGGAGCGACGGCCTCGGCGGGATCGAATTCGACGACGTCGAACTCACGCGGACGCTCGGGACCATCGGCTTGGCGCTGATCCTGTTCGAGGGCGGGCTCGCCGCCGGCTGGCGCGAGATCAAGCCGGTCGTCGGCTCGGCGATATCGCTGGGCGTCCTCGGAACGCTGCTCACCGCCCTGATCGCCGGCGCCGTCGCGATCTGGGTCCTCGACCTCGGGACCCTCGAGGGCCTGATCGTCGGCTCCGCCATCGCCGCCACCGACAGCGCCGCGATCTTCGCCGTCCTCCGCGGCTCGCAGCTGAAGCGGCGGCTGGCGCGGACGCTCGAGGGCGAGTCGGGAATGAACGACCCGATCGCCGTGCTGCTCGTCACCGGCTTCATCGCCTGGCTCGAGGAGCCGGGATATGGGCTCGCCGACATGGCCCTCGAGTTCGCCGGCGACCTCGGCATCGGCGCGGCGATCGGGCTCGCCGTCGGCTGGGCGTCGCGACGGGCGTTCAGGGGCCTCGACCTGCCGACCGGCGGCCTCTACCCCGTCGCCTCGATCGCCGCCGCCGCGGTGTCGTTCGGGCTCGCCGACGTCCTCCACGGCTCGGGGTTCCTCGCCGTCTACCTGGCGGGCCTGGTGCTGGGCACGGGAGTCGTGCCGGCGCGCCGGACGATCACGGCGTTCCACCAGGGGCTGAGCTGGGTCGCGCAGATCTCGCTGTTCTTCCTGCTCGGGCTGCTCGTGTTCCCCGCCGACCTCGGCGGCGTCGCGTTCGAGGGGATCATGCTCGCCCTCGCGCTGATGTTCGTGGCCCGCCCGCTCGCGACCCTTGTCGCGACCGCCTTCTCGGGCTTCCGGCTCCGCGAGCAGGCGATGCTGAGCTGGGCCGGCCTCCGAGGCGCCGTCCCGATCTGGCTCGCCACCCTGCCCGTGATCGCGGGTGTCGACGGCAGCGACGAGCTCTTCAACATCGTCTTCTTCGTCGTCGTCCTCTCGACCGTGATCCAGGGCGTGACCTTCGAGCCGCTCGCCGAGCGCCTCGGGCTGACGGCCGCCGAGCCCGCCCTGCCGCAGCCGCTGCTCGAGACCGGGGTCATCCAGGAGCTCGGGGGCGACGTCTTCGCCTGGCGCGTGGACCCCGGCGACGCCGCTGCGGGCAGGATGGTCAAGGAGCTGGGCCTGCCCCGCGAGGCGCTCGTCAACCTGATCGTCCGCGACGGCGAGGCGCTCCTCCCGCGCGGCTCGACCGTCGTCGAGCCGGGCGACGAGCTCCACATCCTCGTCCGCCGCGAGAGCCGCCGGGAGATCGACCGCCTGACCCGCACCTGGCGCGAGGGCCCGCTCGAGGTTCCGATCGTTCCGCCGATCGCCCTCCGCGGCTCTCCCCAGGTCTTCTCCGTCCGCCCGACGCGGCCCGGCGACGGCGACACGGGCGCACCCGAGCAGATCGCCGGGACGCCGGTCGCCCGCATCCTTCGCACCCGCAGCGACGTCCCCGCCGCGATCGTCGTCCTCGCCGACGGCCGCTTCGCCGTCACCGGCCCCGACCTGATCGCCAGCGGCGGCCGCCGCAACCTCGCCCGCTGGTGCGCCGAGCGCGCGGAGCGGGAGGCGACCTCGGCCCAGGATCGCGCCTGGCTCCAGGAGGCGATCGGGGTGATCGACGCGCCGGGGATGCGGTAGGTAGCGGGTAGCTGGTGGCCAAGGGTCCAGCGGACGGCACCCCCCGTTGCTGGTTGCTACTCCGCGGCTACCGCGCGAACGATCTCCGCATACGCCTCGCCCGGCTCCGCCGCGCCGAAGATCGCCGACCCGGCCACGAACAGGCTTGCTCCCGCGTCGGCAACTCCCGGGCCCGTGCTTGCGTCGATGCCGCCGTCGACCTCGATCGCCGCGGACGAGCCGAGAGCCGCCAGGCGCTGGACCTTGCCGATCGATGCCTCGATGAAGGACTGGCCGCCCCATCCCGGGTTGACGCTCATGCAGAGCAGCAGGTCGCAGTCGGCGGCGACGTCGCTGAGCGCGTCGGCGGGGGTCGCCGGGTTCACGGCCAGGCCGGCGCCGCAGCCCGCCTCCCTGATTGCGCCGACCAGCCGATGGGCGTGGGCGGTCGCCTCGAGGTGGGCGGTGATCGAGTCGGCGCCCGCCTTCGCGAACTCGGCGATCTGCGCCTCCGGGCGCTCGATCATCAGGTGGCAGTCGAGCGCGCCTCCTGCATCGTGGACCTGATCGGCGATCGCGGCGACGATCAGCGGGCCGATCGTGATCGGCGGGACGAAGCCGCCGTCCATGACGTCGACGTGGATGACGCGGGCGCCGGCGTCGAGGACCTCCCCGACCTGCGCTCCGAGCCGGGCGAAGTCGGCGGAGAGGATCGAGGGGGCGACGCGCCGGCCGGTCGGCAGGGCGGCCATCAGATGGCGCGCAGCATCGAGGTCCCGCAGCCCTGGCAGCGCAGGTCCTGGTCGTGGCTCATGCGCACGATCGTCTGGTGGGTACCGCAGCCCGGGCACTGGGAGACGAGCTCGTAGCGCTGCAGGCAGTTGACGCAGCGGAACCTGCCGGGGAGCTGCGTCGGCCGGAGCCAGGGCTCCTTGCACCCGGGGCAGGCGGGCCGCGAGAGGGTCGGCTCGATCGGGACGCTCACGGAGCGATCGTAGCCACAGGGCTGGCGGGTGAACCGTCGATTCGCGAACTCCCCGCTATTCGGCCGGATCGGGAAGCCCGCGTCCGCGCACGTAGTCCGCCGCGGCCATCCACCTGCCGCCCGCCGGCTGCGCCTCCTCGACGACGAGCGCGCCCGCCTCGCAGCCCAGCAGAAGCCCGTCCCCGCCCGCCGCGAACTCGCCCGGCGCCGGGCCGTCCTCGATCGCGCGGCGGGCGCGGACGCCGAGCCGCTCGCCTGCGGCCAGCTCGACCCAGGTGCCGACGTGCGGGGTGAGCGCGCGCGAGCGCCTCGCCTCCTCGGCCGCCGGGCGCGCCGGGTCGATCCGGCGCTCCGCCGGCTCGATCTTCTCCGCGTAGGTGGCGCCCGCCTCGTCCTGCTCGGCGAACCTCCCGTCGAGCTCCCCGGCCGCCCACAGGTCCAGCGCCGCGACCAGCATCCGCCCGCCGAGCGCGGCGAGGCGGGGTGCCAGCTCCCCGTAGGTCTCCCCCGCCCCGATCTCCAGGCGCTCCCGCAGCGCGACCGGGCCCGAGTCGAGGCCCTCGGTGAGCCGCATCACGCAGGCGCCGGTCTCCGCGTCGCCGGCCATGATCGCTCGCTCGATCGGCGCCGCCCCGCGCCAGCGCGGCAGCAGCGACGGGTGGACGTTGAGCATCGGCAGCTCGTCGAGCAGCGGCGCCTTGATCAGCTGGCCGAACGCGCACACGGTCGCGACCTCCGGCGATGCGGCGAGCACCGCCTCGCGCGAGGCCGGCTCGTTGACCGACGCGGTCTGGTGGAGCTCGATGCCGAGCTCGCGGGCGGCGTCGGCGGCCGGCGGCGAGGCGAGCCTGCGGCCCCGCCCCCGGGGCCGGTCCGGCGGGGTGACGACCAGCCGGGGACGATGCGGCGAGGCCGCAAGCGCCCGCAGCACCAGCGCGGCGAAGTCCGAGGTGCCGCAGTAGACGTTCGCGACCGCGGCGGTCGGGCTCACCGCTCGGCGGCCGGGGCTTCCTCCGGCGCGTCCTCGCCGGCGGTCCCGTGCTCGGGATCGAGCATCGAGGGATCGAAGCTCTCGCCGGCCCGCAGCGCGCGGAGCGCCGCCCGGCGCTGCTCGCGGATGGTGCGATCGAGGATGAGGACCCCGTCGAGGTGGTCCATCTCGTGCTGCAGCACCCGCGCCTCGAGGCCCGCGGCTTCGATCAGGATCGGATCCCCGCCGAGGTCCTGGGCGCTGACCCGGGCGTACAGCGGGCGCTCGACGTCGACGATCACGTTCGCGAGGCTGAGACACCCCTCCTCGGCGGTGACCAGGTCCTCGGAGACCCACTCGAGCTCGGGGTTGACCAGCGCGCGCGGGGGCGAGTCGGGGCCCGCCTGGAAGACGAGCATGCGGCGCATCGTGCCGAGCTGGGTCGCGGCGAGGCCGATCCCCATCGCCTCCTGCATCAGCGCGAACATCCGCTCGGCCTCCTGCTCGAGCTCGGGGGCGAATGACGTGATCTCCGACGCTCGCGACTTCAGCACCGGGTCGCCGAACTGGCGCACCTCGGCCAGCGCCCGGCGGCGCTGCTCGAGCCGCTCCGGCGGGATCCGCGGGCCGTCCTCGGGATGGTCGCTCTGCTCGACCTCTGCTGTCGCCTGCTCCTCGGCCACGGCGGCAGATTCTACGGGCGGGCCTGGACCGGCTTACTGTGGATCGACGTCGACCGCGAGGGTCACGTCGCGCAGCTCCCGCACCAGATCCGGCGCCTCGATCGCCGCCCCGATGGCCGCGATTTCGCGCTCCGGCTCGAGCGTCTTGATCAGCAGCCGGCGGCGGAAGCGCCCGCGGCGGCGGAAGCGCGGGGCCGGGCCGAGCAGCTCGGCATCGGGCCCGATGGCGGGGGCGACGGCGTCGCGGACGCGATCGGCGACGGCGGCCAGGCGACGCTCGTCGGGACCGGTCAACTCGATCGCGACGAGCGCCGAGTACGGCGGATAGCCGAACTCGCGGCGTCGCTCCAGCTCCCCGGCGAGAAAGCCCGGGGCGTCGTGGCGGGCGGCGCGCGATGATCGGCGGCGAGTCCGGCGCGAGCGTCTGGATCAGGACCCGCCCGCCCAGCTCGCCGCGGCCGCTGCGCCCGGCGAGCTGGGCGACGAGGGCGAAGGTACGCTCCTCGGCGCGGAAGTCGGGATAGCGGAGCGTCGAGTCGGCGTCGACGAGGACGCTGAGCGCGACGTCGGGGAAGTCGTGGCCCTTGGCGACCATCTGCGTTCCCACGAGCGCGCCCCCGTCGGCCGCACCGAACTCGGCCAGCACCCGGGCGTGGGCGCCGCGCCGGGCGGCGGCGTCGGCGTCGAGGCGAAAGACCTCGGCCGGAGCGATCAGCTCGCGCACGAGCTCCTCGATCCGCTCGGTGCCGGCGCCGTGGCGGATCATCGAGACCGAGCCGCAGGCGGGGCAGCGCTTCGGGATCGGCTCGACGTGACCGCAGTGATGGCAGCCGAGCCGGCCCGCAGCGCGATGGAGGACCAGCGATACGTCGCAGTGCGGGCAATGCACCGCCTCGCCACAGGAGGCGCAGCTGAGGTGCGGGGAGAACCCGCGCCGGTTGACCATGACGATCGCCTTGGCTCCCGGCCCCAGCGACGCGAGCGCGTCGCGGGTGACGGCGTGGAGCGGCCCCGCTCGCGGGCCCGCCTCGCGCATGTCGAGGACCTCGACCGGCGGCAGCGGCAGGCCGTCGACCCGCTCGGGGAGCTCGAGGCGGTCGAGCTCGGCCCAGCTCTCGGGGCGCGGCGTCGCGCTCCCCGCCAGCAGCACCGCGCCCGCCTCCGAGGCGCGACGGCGGGCGACGGCCCGCGCGTCGTAGCGCGGGTCGCCCTCCTGCTTGTAGGAGGAGTCGTGCTCCTCGTCGATGACGATGAGCCCGAGGTCGGAGAGCGGGGCGAAGACGGCGGACCGCGGCCCGACGCAGACCCGCGCCTCGCCGGAGCGCAGGCGCCGCCACTCGTCGAAGCGCTCCCCCTCCGACAGCCCCGAGTGGAGGACGGCGACGCGGTCGCCGAGCCGGCCGACCACGCGCCCCAGCGTCTGCGGCGTCAGGCCGATCTCGGGAACGAGCAGGATCGCGCTCCGGCCGCGCTCCAGCGTCGCCTCGATCGCGGCGAGATAGACCTCGGTCTTGCCCGATCCGGTGACCCCGTGGAGCAGCTGCTCCCGCGACCTCTCGCCGTCGAGCGCGGCGACGATGGAGTCGGCGCAGGCCCGCTGGGCGGGCGAGAGCTCGACGCGGCCGCGCGTTGCGCCGACCGCGGCGATCTCAGGGCGGCGGCGCACCTCGGCCTCGCGCTGGACCACCCACCCGCGCTGCTCGAGCCGGCGCATCACGCCGGCGTCGGCGCCGGCCTCCGCGTCGAGCTCGCGCCCGCGGAGCTCCCCGCGCTCGGCGAGGAGCCCCAGCGCCGCCCGCTGGCGCGCCCCCAGCCGCGTGTCGCCGGCCAGGGCGGAGCGGCCCTCGTCGGTGATGGCGGCGCGGCGCTCGCGGCGGGCGCTCGCGGCGCGCGGGCGGCCCGCTCCCGATCCCGGCGGCAGGACCAGCGCCAAGCCACGCGACGACGTGGAGCAGTAGCGGTCGGCCACCCAGAGCCCGAGCGCGACGAGCTCGGGCGTCGCCCCCGCCTCGAGCGCCTCCAGCGGCTCGGCCAGCCGCTCGGGCGGCAGGTCGCTCTCCTCCGCGAGCCCGACGACGACTCCCAGCATCCGCCGGTTGGCGAACGGGACCATCAGCAGCGAGCCGACCTCGACGCCGCTCATCGCCGCCGGCAGGCGGTAGTCGTAGGGCCCGCGGAGGGCCCGGGTGGTGGTTATCGGCTCGACCTTGGCGATGTCCATCGCCGGGGCGAGGCTACGCGCCTGGACGGATGGCGGCCGGCGGCGCTATGTTGGCGCCGTGGCCCTCAACCTCGGACCCGGCGAGCAGGTGATCTTCGAAGGGCACCCCTCGTGGCGGGCGATCCTCGGCTTCTACATCAAGGGCATCCTCGTCGTCGCCGTGATCTTCGCCCTGCTGCTCCTCCTCGACGCCGGCACCGCCCTCGCCGCCGGGGTGCTGATCGGCGGCTCCGCGCTGGTCGTCCTGATCGGCTTCATCCGCCGCGTCGCGACCGACTACATGATCACCAACCGCCGGCTCTACATAAAGCACGGCATCGTCTCCCGCGACGTCCAGGAGACGAAGATCGAGCGCGTCCAGGACGTCAACTACCGCCAGTCCGTCTACCAGCGGCTGATGCAGATCGGCGACGTCGACTTCGACACCGCCGCCCAGGACAACGAGGGCGACTTCGTCTTCGCCGGCGTCTCCCAGCCCGAGAAGGTCACCGACCGGGTCCACCACGCGACCGAGCCCAAGCAGGACCCGGGGATCGGCGCCCGCATCGCCCGCTCCTCGTCAGGCTCCGGCCTCGGCGACGACCGCACGGACTAGGCGGGCAGGCAGGGCAGTTCGCCGGCGCCACTCAGGTGGGCTCCGGATCGGGGGTGGCTTAGGGCTGCGGAGCGGGGGCTGCGTTCAGCCTGGGCCGGCGTCCTCAGGCGCGAAACGACTGCTATCCAGTTGAAAGTCGCCACTCACCCGCCCTTGAGGGCCATTGGGGAGAAACGGCTCCCTCGGTGACGAAACTCCCCAACGAGCCGAAGGGCCAGCTCCACTCCCTCCCCTCGCTGCCCTAACCCCAGCGGGGAAAGGACGACCGGGACCTGCCCGAGGAACCGGCCTACGCCGCTGCGCCCTCCGCCAGGCCGGCGGCCTCGCGGAGCTCGTCGCCGCGGTCGGTCCGCTCCCATGGGAAGTCGCCGTCCTCGCGGCCGAAGTGGCCGTAGGCTGCGGTCTTCTGGTAGATCGGCCGGTGCAGGTCGAGGTAGCGGCGGAAGGCGCCCGGGCGCAGGTCGAAGACCTCGCTGACCGCCTCGGTGAGCTTCGCGTCGGAGACCTTGCCGGTGCCGAACGTCTCGACCATGATCGAGACTGGGTGGGAGACGCCGATCGCGTAGGCGACCTGGACCTCGCAGCGGTCGGCGAGCCCGGCCGCGACGACGTTCTTGGCGACGTAGCGGGCCGCGTAGGCGGCCGAGCGATCGACCTTCGATGGGTCCTTGCCGCTGAACGCGCCGCCGCCGTGACGGGCGGCGCCGCCGTAGGTGTCGACGATGATCTTGCGGCCGGTGAGGCCCGCGTCGCCGACCGGCCCGCCGATCACGAACTTCCCGGTCGGGTTGATCAGCAGCGTCTCGCGGAGCTTCTCGGCGTCGTACATGTCGGCGTGGTCGGCGTCGAGGACGGGCCTGATCACGTGCTCCCAGAGGTCGTTCTCGATCTGGTCGTGCTCGATCTCGGGCGCGTGCTGGGTCGAGACCAGGACGCGCACGACCTCCACCGGGACGCCGTCGCGATAGAGGACCGTGACCTGCGTCTTGCCGTCGGGGCGCAGGTAGGGCAGCGTCTCGTCCTTGCGGACGGCGGCGAGCCGGCGCGCGAGGGTGTGCGCGATCTGGATCGGCATCGGCATCAGCTCGCGCGTCTCGCGCGTCGCGTAGCCGAACATCATTCCCTGGTCGCCCGCACCGGCCTGCTCGATCTCGTCCTCGGTCTCGGCCTCGTTGATGCGCATCTCGAGCGCCTCGTCGACTCCCTGGGCGATGTCGGGGGACTGCTCGTCGATCGCGCTGATGACCGCGCAGCTCTTGCAGTCGAAGCCGAAGTCGCCGTTGTTGTAGCCGATGCGGTCGATCGTCTCGCGGACGATCTTCGGGATGTCGACGTAGACGCTCGTCGAGATCTCGCCGGAGACGACGACCAGCCCGGTGTTGACGAGGGTCTCGCAGGCGACACGCCCATTGGGGTCCTCCGCCATCACGGCGTCGAGCACGCCGTCGGAGATCTGGTCGCACATCTTGTCGGGGTGGCCCTCGGTCACCGATTCGGAGGTGAAGAGGTGCTCGTTGTCGGCGAGCTCGATCACGCTCAATTACCGGCCTTCCTGGTCTGGTCGCTGAAGATTGGGTCCGCGGATGCTAGTCGGCGGGCTACGGCGAGGATTCCACCTCGGGGGCCTCCGGCTCGCCGATCGACAGCGTGGCGTCGGTGCGGATGTCCTCCCCGTCGTCGGTCACCGCGACCGCAGCCGCCTCCAGCGTCCGCAGATCGGAGGCGAGCGGCACGTAGGCGGGATCGGTGGCGAGGCCGATCTGCTCGCCGAGCGAGATCAGGTCGCGCAGGTCGAGGTAGGCGATCAGGGAGACCTCGTCGGGGAATCCATCCGTCACCCGCTGGTACGTCTCGGTTTCGGCCAGGCCGTCGCCAGCGGCCCGCGCCTGGGCGATCCCGAGGGGGTCGGTCGAGACGGCGAGGCGGTCGTCGTAGGTCGCGTACGTCAGCTCCACGTTGCGGCTGACCGGGAGGCTCTGGGCCTCGGTCCCGGCGATCTGGACGGGCTCGAAGGCCGCCACGCGACCGCCCACCACGCCGCTCCTCGGGACCAGCGCCTCGGCCAGCGGCCCCTGGAGCCTCGCCAGGTCGGCCGCCGCCGCCTGGCTGTCGACCCCCTCGGCGAGCAGGCTGACGTAGGGGACGCCGGAGGCCTCGACGACCCCGGGGGTCTCCGAAGCCGCCGCCGTAACCGGCTCGACCGAGACGGCGATCTGCGCTCCGAGCAGGGGGAGCAGGTCGCCGGCGACGCTCACCCCGCCGCGCTTTCTGAGCTGCTGCGAAGCCTGGACGTAGGCGCGGCGCAGCTCGGGCGCCTCCGTCGACGCTTGCGAGAGCAGCGACTGGATGCTGTTGCCGGGCTCGCCGATCCCGAGGTACGTGAGCGCGTCGGGGCCGACGTCGGAGGCCAGCGACGGCTCGAAGGTCGGGAGCGCCGAGAAGAATCCTGGCGCGCTCTGCGCCCGCTCGGGATCGAGGCGGCTGCGGACGGTCACCCTCGCGACGTCGCCGTCGACCGTCAGCGCGGCCGCGACCCCGGAGGTGGCCGAGGAGTCGACGAAGGTGTCGAGCGGGCGCGCCGAGGGCCGCGAGAGCAGGGCGCGCGCGCCGGCGGCGGTCAGGTAGGCGTAGGCCAGGCGGTCCTCGGGGAGGTCGTCGATCGCGTCGGCGGCGTCGGAGCCGCCGAGCTCACCGCCGCCCTCCGGCGGGTCGGCGATCGCCCGGACCGCGTCCTCCTCCCCGATCACGAGGAAGCCCTCGACCTCGGCAGCCGCCTCGCCCCGAGCCCCGACCGAGACCTCCACCCCGCCCGCGTCCTCCTCCCTGGCCGCCGGCCCGAGCAGCCCGGAGGCGAACTGCTGCGCGGCGCCCGCGTCGTCGGCCTCGATCAGGGCTGCCGTCGCCGTCCGCGCCCCGGAGGGCAGCACCGCGATCGCGGCCTCCCCGCCCGCCCAGGGGCGGACGTCGGCCAGCTCGAGCCTGCCGGCGCCGACCCGCGAGAAGGGCTGCAGCGCGATCCGGCTCAGCAGCGGCAACCGCGAGGTGAGCTCGGAGGCCGCCTGGTACTGCTCGCTGTCGGGGTCGATGTCGACGTGCGCGTACGCGACCGCGTTCGCCGGCACGAGGTCGATGGCGTCGTCCGGCGGCGCGCAGGCATCGCCGCCGGGAAGGTCGCACGGGGCGTTGGGGACCAGCACGAACGCGACGAGGGCCGCGACAACGGCGAGGATCGCCCCCGCGGCGATCCGGTGCCGGGTGACCTCCTCGACCGAGTGCCAGCGCTCGGAGGCCCAGTGGCGCCCGTCGCTGAGGACGCCCCGCGCCTCGTGGCCGACGCCGGCGACCCGCTCGCCGATGCCGATCGAGGGAGCCGGGGGCAGCTCCTCCTGGTGGTCGCTGATCTCCGGGGGGCCGGGCTCGGGCTCCTCCGCCGGCTCGTCCGGCTCCGGCGCGGCGAGCGGCGGGACGGGGCCGCCGCCGACCCCGTCCAGCGGAAGCTGCGCGGGCGCGGGCGCGGCCTCCGCGCTCACTACGGGCCCGGCGGGCGCCGGACCGGCCTGCTCCTCGATCAGGTCATGGTCGGGATCGGGGTCCGTCTCGACCGGCGGCTCCGGAGGAGGCGTCCCTGCCCGGCGCGCCTGGGCCGCGCGGTAGGCGTCGCGCATCCGGCGGGCGCGCGCCTGCCCCCGCTTGATCCATCTCTCCCGCGACACCGCGCGTTTATACCGCTCCGCTCAGGACGACTCGCGACCTCGCCGCCGCGGGACGAAGTCGATCACGAGCGGCACGCCCTCGAGGCCGAGGGCGTCACGGAGCTGATTCTCGAGATAGAAGGCCCAGTCGCGGGAGATCAGCGTCCGGTCGTTTACCTGGATCGCGATCCGCGGCGGCGCGTCCCCGACCTGGGCGGCGTAGTAGAGGCGCAGCCGGCGGCCGCGCTTGGACGGCGGCGGGCGGCGCTCGACCGCGGCGCCGACGATCCGGTTCAGCTCCGAAGTCTGCACGCGCGCGGCCCTGCGGTCGTGGAGCTCCAGCGCCTTCGGGAGCACCTTCGCGAGGTTCCGCCCCCGCAGCGCCGACAGGGTGATCACCGGCGGGCGCAGGCGCAGGCGCCGCTCGAGCCGGGCCTTGGCGTCGTCGAGGTCGATCTCGCCGATGTCCCACTTGTTCAGGGTCACCAGGGTCGCGCAGCCCGCCGACATCGCCAGCTCGCCGATCCGCAGATCCTCGGAGGTGACGCCCTCGGAGGCGTCGCAGACGAGGATCGCGACGTCGGCGCGCTCGGCGGCGCGCTCGGAGCGGAGCTGGGCGTAGTAGTCGACCGAGCCGGCCACCTTCGAGCGGCGCCTGATACCTGCCGTGTCGATCAGCAGCGCCTCCCGGCCCCCGACCTCGATCCGCGTGTCGATCGAATCGCGGGTCGTCCCGGCCACGTCGCTGACGATCGTCCGCTCGGTCCCGAGCAGGGCGTTGAGCAGGGACGACTTGCCGACGTTGGGCCGCCCGAGGATGGCGATCCGCGGGATCTCCTCGTCGCGCTCGTCGGCTGCCTCCTCGGGGACCAGCTCGACGATCCGATCGAGCAGGTCGCCGGTGCCGAGCCCGTGGGTCGCGGAGACCGGAAGCGGCTCGCCGAGGCCGAGGCCGTGGAGCTCGGCGACGAGGTGGAGGTCGCCGTGGGTGTCCATCTTGTTCGCGACGACCACGACCGGCTGGGGGGCCGCCCGCAGGAGCGCCGCCACCTCCGCGTCGCCGGGGCCGAGCCCGGCGCGCGCATCGACGACGTGGAGGATCAGGTCGGCGTCGGCGATCGCCTCACGCGCCTGGTGCTGCACGGACCGCGAGAGCGAGTCCTCGGCGGCGAGGTCGACGCCGCCGGTGTCGATCAGCGTGATCGGGCGGCCGTTCCACTCGGTCGCGATCTCCTTGCGATCCCGGGTCACTCCCGGCTCGGAGTGCGTGACCGCCTCCCGCCCGCCGGCGAGGCGATTGACCAGGGTGCTCTTGCCGGCGTTGGGATAGCCGACGACCGCGACCTTCATCGCGGGCCCCGTCCGGCCAGCGCGGCGATCCGGTCGACGACCTCCTCGAGGGTCAGCCCGGTCGTGTCGAACTCGAAGGAGTCGGGCGCCGCCATCAGCGCGCCGTGCTCGCGCTCGCTGTCGCGCGCGTCGCGCTCGCGCATCGCCGCGAGCACCTCGGCGACCGGCTCACCGGTCTCGGCCGCGCGGCGGCGGGCCCGCTCATCGTCGGACGCGGTGAGGTAGACCTTCAGCTCGGCCTGGGGCCAGACGACGGTCCCGATATCGCGGCCCTCCGCCACCCAGTCGCCGCCGCCGGCGAGCAGCTCGCGCTGGCGGTCGACCATCGCGGCGCGAACACCGGGGTGGACGGAGACGCGCGAGGCGGCCGCCGTGACGTCGGGAGCGCGGATCGCGACGCTGACGTCCTCGCCGGCGACGCTGACGCGATCGCCCCGCATCCCGAGGTCGAGCCCCTCGGCGAGTGGCACGACGGCCTCCGGATAGTCGGGCTCGGCGCCCGCGCGCAGCGCGAGCAGGGCGACGCAGCGGTACATCGCGCCGGAGTCGAGGTAGGTGGCGTCGAGGCGCTCGGCGAGCGCCCGCGACACGGTCGACTTGCCGGCCCCGGCGGGGCCGTCGATGGCGATCACCACGCCGCCAGCCTAGATAACGCCGCGCGGCGGCCTCAGGCGACGAGCGAGCGCAGGTCGCGCTCGAACCCCGGGTAGCTGACGGCGGCGGCGTCGAAGCCCTCGACGAGCACCCCCTCCTCGGAGGCGAGGCCGGCGACCGCCCCGAGCATGGCGATGCGGTGATCGCCCCGCGCCTGCACGACTCCGCCTCGCAGCCCGCCGGTGCCGGTGACGACGAACCCATCGGGGAGCGCCTCGGCGTCGCCGCCGAGGGCCCGCAGCGCCTCGACCACGGTCGCGATCCGATCCGACTCCTTGTGCCGCAGCTCCTCCGCCCCGCCGACGACGGTCTCGCCCTCGGCGAAGCAGCCGAGCAGCCCGACCAGCGGCAGCTCGTCGATCGCCAGCGGCACCTCGGCCGCCAGCACCCGGGTGCCGCGGAGCGAGCCCGAGCGGGCGCGCACCGAGCCGACCGGCTCGCCGGCGCGGTGGGACTCGTCGCCGACCTCGACGATCGCCCCCATCCGGTTGAGGATCCCGAGCAGGCCGATCCGGCTCGGGTTCATCCCCACCTCGCGGACCCGGACGTCGCTGCGCCGGCAGATCAGGGCCGCCGCGAGGTGGAAGGCGGCCGAGGAGAGGTCGCCCGCCACGCTCAGGTCCGGCAGCTCGAGCTCCTCCGCGGGCGTGACGATGATCGTCCCCGCACGCGGGTCGGTCGGCGCCCCGGTCCGGCGCTCGACCTCGACCCTCGCGCCGGCGGCGCGGAGCATCCGCTCGGTGTGGTCGCGCGTCTCGGCCGGCTCGCGGACCGTCGTCGTCCCCTCGGCGAGCAGCCCGGCGAGGAGGACGCAGGACTTCACCTGGGCGGAGGCGACGGGCAGGCGGTAGTCGATCCCGTGGAGGTCGCCCCCGGCGACCCTGACCGGCGCGCCGCCGTCGCTCGCCGGCTCGACGTCGGCGCCCATCAGCGCCAGCGGCTCGGCGACCCGGCTCATCGGCCGGCGGCGGATGGACTCGTCGCCGTCGAGGACGAACTCGCGGTCCCGCTGGCCCGCGAGCAGCCCCGACAGCAGGCGGATCAGCGTGCCGGCGTTGCCGACGTCGATCGCCGCGCCGTCGCGGGGCGGCGTGGCGCCGCGCAGGCCGAAGCCGCCGATCTCGACCTCCAGCGCGCCGCCCTCGGCGGCGAGGACGTCGACCCGCGCGCCGAGGGCCTCGACCGCCGCCAGCGAGCTGCGCGTGTCGGCGGAGTCCAGGTAGCGCGAGATGCGCACGCGCCGGCCGCCGAATCCGCCGAGCAGCGCCGCCCGATGCGAGATCGACTTGTCGGGCGGCGCGACCAGCTCCCCGCGGAGCGAGCCGGGCTCGAAGCGGACCGCGCTCACCTGCCGGCCCTCACGACTCGGCCGGCGCGATCGGGACGACCTGGTGCCCGAGCCCGGCGACGACCTCGGCCGCGCGCTCCGCCTCGTCGGCGCCGGCGATCCACAGCGAGATCGCTCCGGTGCGGCGATCGGCGGCCGGGAACAGCGACATGTCCTCGATGTTGACTCCCGCCCGCCCGAGCTCGAGCGCGATTTCGGCAACGGTCCCGGGGCGGTTCTCGACCGCGATCCGCAGCTCGACGAGCGGCGCCGCCC
Organism: uncultured Solirubrobacterales bacterium; assembly: GCA_963823565.1. GTDB lineage: Bacteria > Actinomycetota > Thermoleophilia > Solirubrobacterales > 70-9 > RHKX01. The sequence continues at coordinate 206,410 of CAWGLR010000002.1, forward strand.
CGACCTCGGCCTCCAGCAGCGCGCGGCGCCGGTCCCGCACCCGCTCCTGCCATTGGGCCAGGGCGCCGCGGTCCCCGGAGCGCAGCAGCTCGGCCGAGCGCCGCAGCTCGTCGACGACGGCGTCGATCTCGTCGGCGATTGCGGGCGCGTTGGAGCTGAAGATGTCGGCCCAGACGGCGGGGTTGGCGCCGGCGACCCGGGTCGCGTCACGGAAGCTCCGGCCCACCTCCGGCGCGCGCTCCCCCTCCTCCACCGAGCCCGAGGCGACGGCGACGAGCGCGTTTGCGAGGACGTGCGGGAGATGGCTGATCGTCGCCATCTCGCGGTCGTGGACGGCGGCGTCGATCGCCTGCGGCCGCGCGCCGATTCCCGCGATCAGGCCGTGCAGGCGGTCGAACAGCACTCCCTGGGACGCCGCCGACGGGGTCAGGTACCACCGGGCGCCGTCGAAGAGGTCCTCGCGGGAGCCCTCGACTCCGGCGGTCTCGGCGCCGGCGAGCGGATGGCCGCCGATGAAGCGGGTGGCGCCGTCGACCGCCGCGACCGCGGCCAGCAGGTCGGCCTTGGTCGAGCCGACGTCGGTCACGAGCGTGCCCTCCCCCGTCGCCGCCAGCGCCTCGGCGACGACGTGCGGCAGGGCCGCCACCGGGGCGGCGCAGAAGACCGCGTCGGCGGTCGACACCGCCGCGGCGAGCGAGCCGTCGGCCCGGTCGAGCGCTCCGGCGCCGAGCGCGCGGTCGAGGTTCTCCGGATCGGGGTCGTAGCCGGTGACGTCGGCGTCGAGCCGCCGGCGCGCGGCCATGCCGATCGAGCCGCCGATCAGCCCCACTCCCACCACCGCGATCCGCACGACGACGCCCCGCCACCGCTCAGGCGGCCGCGGGGACCTCCCTGCCCGCCAGCTCGGCCGCCCGGCGCAGGCGCTCCGCGTAAGTCGCGAAGTCCTCGGTCGGCAGGGCCTGGGGTCCGTCGCAGATCGCCTCGTCGGGTCGGTTGTGCACCTCGACGATGATCCCGTCCGCCCCGGCGGCTGCCGCGGCGAGGGACATCGACTCCACCCAGTCGCGGCGCCCGGGCGCGTGGCTCGGGTCGACGATCACCGGCAGGTGGGTCAGCTCCTGCAGCGCCGGCACGGCCAGCAGGTCGAGGGTGAACCGGTAGGCGGTCTCGTGCGTGCGGATGCCGCGCTCGCAGAGGATCACCCGCTCGTTGCCCTCCTTGAGGACGTACTCCGCCGCCGAGACGAGCTCCTCGAGCGTCGCCGCGAGCCCGCGCTTGAGCAGCACCGCGCGGTCGGTCCTCCCCGCCTCGGCGAGCAGGGCGTAGTTCTGCATGTTGCGGGCGCCGATCTGGATCACGTCGGCGACCTCGGCGACGTCCTCGACGTCGCGGGCGTCGACCAGCTCCGTCACCACCGGCAGGCCGGTGCGCTCGCGCGCCTCGGCGAGCAGCGCCAGCCCCGCCCGCCCGAGCCCCTGGAACGAGTAGGGCGAGGTTCGCGGCTTGTAGGCGCCGCCGCGCAACATCGTCGCGCCACCGGCGGCGACGGCATCGGCGACCGCGAGCGTCTGCTCGCGGCTCTCGACGGTGCACGGGCCGGCGATCAGGCCGAACGCGCCGCCCCCGATCCGGCGGCCCGCGACCTCGACCACCGAGCGCGCGCCCTCGCGGCCGTCGGCTGCGGCGAGCCTGTAGGGGCCACCCGCCTCCGTGCTCATCTTCGTCTTCATGTCAGTTCCTCTTTCAACAACGGTCTCTACGCGATCGGGTCGGGCCCGGCAGGGGCCCGGGTGCGGCGTCCGGGGCGGGATCGGATGTTCCTCGGCAGGCCGAAGGGGCCTGGGCCGGACGCCTAGCTAAATCGCGGATACCAGAGCCATGCATGCGCGCGGACGCCGGGGACGGAGGTCCCAGCGGTCGTCGCGGAGGTGGGCATGCTGCTCACGGCGGCCATTTCTAGCAGGCGGCCATGGCCGACGCAAACTTCGGCCTTAGAGGAGCTCGGCGAGCGCATCGAGGAAGCGCCGGTTCTCGGCCTCGGTGCCGTAGCTCACGCGGATGTGGCCCGGGCCTCCCAGCGGGGTGCCGGGACGGACGATGACGCCGCGCTGGCCGAGGCCCTCGACGATCTCCGCCTCGTCCCGCCCGCCGAGGTCGATCCAGGAGAAGTTCGTCTGCGTCTCGGCGGTGCGCAGCCCCATCACCTCGAGGGCCGACTCGACCTGGACGCGCTCGATCACCGTGCGCTCGACGCGGTCGAGGACGTCGTCGCCGTGGAGGATCGCCTCCGCGCCCGCGGCCTGCGAGAGCAGATTGACGCTGAAGGGCTGGCGCACCGCATCGACGGCGGCGCGGAAGCTCGCCGGGCCGAGCGCGTAGCCGCAGCGAAGCCCGGCGAGACCGTAGACCTTGCTGAACGTTCGCAGCAGGACGAGGTTGGGGAACCTCGGCAGCAGGTCGACGGTCGCGTCGGGGTCGTCGATCGTCTGCATCTCGACGTATGCCTCGTCGAGGACGACCATGACGTGGTCGGGGACGCGCTCGAGGAAGGAGGCGATCTCGGCGGCGGGCAGGGCCGTGCCGGTCGGGTTGTTCGGGTTGCAGACGAGAACCATCTGCGTGGCGACCGTGATCTCGGCCAGCATCGCCTCGAGGTCGTGCTCGTAGCGGTCGTTGAGCGGGACGCGGACCTCGCGCGCCCCCGACAGCGGCGCCAGTTGCGGGTACATCGAGAACGCGGGCCAGGCGTAGAGGATCTCGGCGCCGGGCTCGCAGAGCGCGATCGCGCCGGCGAGCAGGAGCTCGCAGGAGCCGTTGGAGACGGCGATCCCGGCCGGCTCGACGTCGAAGCGGTCGGAGAGGCGCCCGCGCAGCAGCGCCGCGTACTGGTCCGGGTAGCGGTTGGCGCTCGCCGCCGCCCTGGCGACGGCCTCGAGCACGTCCGGGTGCGGCCCCCACGGCGACTCGTTGGAGGCGAGCTTGATCACGTCGGAGGCCTCGTAGGTCCGGCGCGCGCGCTCGATGTCCATGCCGCCCTCGTAATGAGGCAGCCCTTCGAGCTTCTTCGAGTAGCGGACGGGCATCTTGGTTACTGCGCCGAGGCGAGGTCGGAGCGGAGCGCCGCGGCGGCGCCGAGGTAGACGTGCTGCGGCGAGTGGCCCGGGGGAGCGTAGTAGTGGACCATCGCGCGGATCACGCGCGGCATCGATCCGGGCACGTCGATCTCGCGGGTGCAGAGCAGCGGCACGTCGCTGAGCCCGATCTGCCGCGCCGCCACCGCCGGGAACTCGGCCTTCAAGTCCTCGGTCGAGGTGAGGATGCAGGAGACCATCCGCTCGGGGGTGAGGCCGTTGCGGGCCATCATCTCGTTCAGCAGCTCGGCCGTGGCGCTGAGGATCGCGTCGCGATCGTCGCGGTCCGCCTGCACGGCGCCCCGCAGCGCGAAGACCCGCTCCTGCGCCGCCTCCGCGCTCATCGCCGCTCTCGATCTGACGCCGCCACCGTCCCGGCATCCTTCCAGAGCCGCTTCACCTCCGAGCGCGTCAGCCGCCTCGCCTCCCCCCGCTTCAGCTCGCCCAGCTTCAGCGAGGCGAACCCGACGCGCTCGAGGTCCCGGACCTCGTTGCCGACCTTCTGGAACATCCGCCGAACCTGCCGGTTGCGGCCCTCCCGGATCGTGATCTCGACCTCGTCCGGCCCCAGCCGGCGCACCTCCGCCGGCGCCGTCGGCCCGTCGTCGAGGGTGACGCCGCGCTCGAGCCGTTCGAGCTCGCGGTCGCCGATCCGGCCTCGCAGCTTCGCCCGGTAGGTCTTCGGGACCTCGTAACGCGGGTGGGTGAGGCGGTTGGCGAGCTCGCCGTCGTTGGTCAGCAGGATCAGGCCGGTCGAGTCGGCGTCGAGGCGACCGACCGGGTAGAGCCGCCGGTCCGACTCGACGAGGTCCGTCACCGCCCGGCGCCGCCCCGGCTCGCGCGCGGTGGAGGTGACGTTCAGCGGCTTGTTCAACGCCCAGACCTCATGCGGCTCGGGCAGGACCGGCACGCCGTTCACCTCCACCCCGCTCGACGCGTCGACGTCGCGCGCGGGGTCGGTGACCCGCTCGCCGCCGACGGTCACGACCCCGTGTGCGATGAGCTTCTCGGCGCCGCGGCGCGATTCGATCCCGCAGTGGGCGAGGTACTTGGCAAGGCGCATGGCGCCGGAAGCTAGCGGGCGGTCAGCCGGCGAATTCGTGCCCGGCGGACGTAAGCGTCTCGCGCGCCTGCTCCAGCCGGCTCGCCGGCACCAGCACGTAGTCGGTGTCGAAGCTGGAGACGGCGAAGATCGGGACCTCGGCGTCGCCGAGCGGGACGAGCAGGCGGGCGAGCACCCCGGTCAGCGAGAGGTCCATCGTCCCGGCGACCCGGATCGCCCGCCACCCCCGCGAGCAGTCGAGCCCGTCCGGCATCGAAGCCGAATCGCAGACGACCGAGAGCTCCTCGCCCGTGCGGACGAACGCCACGAGCGCTCCGCGCGCCCACTTCGGCATCGGCTCGGTGGCGCCGAGCCGGCAGATCGCCAGCTCGGCGGGCAGCAGCTCGAGGTCCATCTCAGCTCGCCGCGCGCTGCTCGCCGGCCTTGAGGAGGCGCTCGCGGAGGTCGGCCGCGTCCTCCGGGGTCGGGTCGAACTTCGACGGGTCCGGCAGGGCGTCGAGCCCGGTCAAGCCGAAGAGCCGCTCGAACAGCTCGGTCGTGCGGTAGATCAGCGCGCCGAAGCGCGAGCGGCCCGGACTCCTCGATCAGGCCGCGCTCGACCAGCGTCGAGACCGCCGACTCGGAGCTGACGCCGCGGATCCGCGCGATCTCGGGGCGGGAGACCGGCTGGAGGTAGGCGACGATCGCCAGCGTCTCCGCCTGCGCCGCCGTCAGCGGCGGCGTCTTCGGGCGGGCGAGCAGACGCCGGGCGGGCATCTCCGCGGCCGGGTCGGTCGCCAGCGCGAGCCCCCCTCCGACCTCGCGGAGGACGATCCCGCGGCGCCCCGGGGCGAGCTCCTCGCCGAGCAGGTCGAGAGCGTTGCGCACCTGCACCTCGCTCGCCTCGGTGGCCTCGACCAGCTCGCCGACCGGCACCGGGTCCGGCGAGAGGAACAGCAGCGCCTCGATGACGCGCGCCAACTCCCGTGCGGACCCGTCGCTCACGCTTCGGATCCGATCGCTGCTCGCTGCTCGCTGCTTGCTGCTTGCTTCCCGCCGCGAATCTCGATCCGCCCGAACGTCTCCCGCTGCACCCAGCTCGCCTCGCCCTTCTTGTACATCTCGAGCAGGGCGAAGATCGTCACCGCCTGGGTGAGCCGGTCCTCGCGGCCGAACGCCTCGTCGAAGTCGACCGTGCGGCTGCGCGAGAGCAGCGAGCGAAGGACGTCCAGGCGCTTCTCCAGCGAGACCGTCTGGCGGATGTGGCTCGTGTCGACCGTGGGAGGCGTGCTGAGCAGGTCGCCGAGCGCGACGCCGAGGCGGTCGGGGTCGTACGCCTGGCGAGCCGCCTCGACCGAGATCCGCCGGAGCTCCGGCGGCAGCGGTGCGTGGCGATAGAGGTAGGGGCGCTCCGCTTCGAAGCGGCGGCTGAGCTCGGCGCCTGCGTCCTTGTACCGCCGGTACTCGAGCATTCGCGCGAGCAGCTCGTCGGCCGCCTCCTCGGGCCCGAGGTCGAGCTCGGGCTCCTCGGCCGCCGGCAGCATCAGCCGTGACTTCAGCTCCAGCAGCGCCGCGATCAGGACGAGGAACTCGGTCGCGGCCTCGAGATCGAGCTCGCCGGTCTCGTCGAGGCGAGCGAGGTAGGCGAGGACTACCTCGCCCAGCTCGACCTCGAGCAGGCTGATCTCCTCGCGGAGGACCACGGCCAGCAGCAGGTCGAAGGGACCGGCGAAGACGTCGAGGTCGAGCTCGAGGTCGGCGGAACGCACGGGGAAGACTAGGCGCGGAGGCGGTCAGCGCGGGCCCACGCGCGCATCACGCCCGTCGATGAGCGCAGAGTCTCCGCAATTCGCGCGGACCTCCGCTGACTCAGGGCGGCTCGGCGACGCCCATCGCGTCGCGGACGTCGGCCAGCACCGGGCCGCAGATCTCGCGCGCGTGCTCGGCCCCGGCGGCGAGGGCGCGCTCGAGCTGGGCCTCGTCGGCCGCAGCTCCGCGTACCGCTCGCGGACCGGCGCGAGGTAGTCGGCGACGGCGTCGCCGACGGCGGTCTTGAAGTCGCCGTATCCGGCGCCCTCGAAGTCCGACTCGATTCGCTCCGGAGTCGTGTCGGTGACGACGGCGAGGATGTCGATGAGGTTGGCGATGCCCTCCTTGCCCTCGCCGCGGCGGACCTCCCGGCCGGAGTCGGTGACCGCGCTGCGCAGCTTCTTGCGGACGGCGTCGGGCTCGTCGAGGACGAGGACCGTGCCGCCCTCCGAGCCGCCGGTCGTCGACATCTTGCTCGTCGGGTCTTGCAGGTCCATGATCCGGGCCCCGACCTCGGGGATCCGCTCCTGCGGCACCACGAGCGTGTCGCCGAAGCGCTCGTTGAAGCGCCGCGCGATCTCCCGCATCAGCTCGATGTGCTGGCGCTGGTCGTCGCCGACGGGCACCTCGGTCGCCCGGTAGGCGAGGACGTCAGCGGCCATCAGGATCGGGTAGTTGAAGATCCCCGCGGAGACGAAGCCGCCGGTCTGGGACTCGGCCTGCTCGCGCTTGGTCTTCCACTGGTGCATGCGGTTGAGGTCTCCCCACGCGGTCACCCCGCCGAGCAGCCAGCTCAGCTCGGTGTGCTCTCGGACGTCGCCCTGGCGGAACAGCACGCAGCGGTCGGGGTCGAGCCCCGCCGCCAGCAGGATCGCGACCGTGTCGTGGACGCGCTCGCGCAGCTCGACTGGGTCGTAGTCGACGGTGATCGCGTGCAGGTCGACGATGCAGTAGATCGCCTCGTCGCGGGAGCCAGCGCGATCCTGGCCCTCGACGTACTGGCGGATCGCGCCGATGTAGTTGCCGAGGTGCTTGCGGCCGGTCGGCTGGATGCCGCTGAAGATTCGCCTTTCGGGCCGGCCCGCGTTCACGGGCCGGGAATCTACCCGCCGCCGTGCGTGGCACCGGCGAGCATCTCCTCGGTGCGGCGGTCCTCGGCCTCCATCGCCGTCCGCACGAGCGCGATCAGCTCCTCCGGTGCCTTCTCCGCCGAGCCGGTGTCGAAGGGCGGATCGGGGTCGTACTCGATGCCGAGCTGGATCGCCTGCGCGACCTCGGGCGCGGTCAGCCGCGCCGTCAGCGTCAGCGCCATGTCGATCCCGGCGGAGACGCCGGCCGCGGTCATCACCTTGCCGCGCTCGACGACGCGCTCGGCGACCGGGTTCGCGCCGTGCTCGGCGAGCGAGTCGCGGGCGGCCCAGTGCGTGGTCGCTTCGATGCCGTCGAGGATGCCGGCGGCGCCGAGGAGCAGCGCGCCGGTGCAGACCGAGGTCGTCCACGACGTCCGCTCGTGCACGTCGCGCAGCCAGGAGACGTAGGCGCCATCGGGATCGAGCAGGCGCCGGTTGCCGTAGCCGCCGGGGACGACGACGACATCGGGGGAGTCGACCTCGGCGAGAGGGAGGTCGGCGGTGATCGCCACCATCCCGTTCTCGGTCCGCTTCGGCCCCGCCTCCTCGGCGCAGAAGACGACCTCGGCGCCGGGGATCCGGCAGAGGACGTCATAGGGCCCGATCGCGTCGAGCGCGGCGAATCCGTCGTAGATGGGGATGGCGATCTGCATGGGTCTCTCCTTGGCCTGGTCAGGCTGCGATCGGGGAGCGAAAACGGTCTCGGTACTCGCGCGGGCTGGCTCCGACCCGGCGGTGGAAGGCGCGGCGCATCACCTCGGCGCTGGCGAATCCGCAGCGGCCGGCGATCGCCTCGAGCGGGTCGAGCTCGGTCTCGAGCAGCGCCCGCGCCGCCTCGACGCGCACTCGCTCGACGTAGTCGGCCGGCGTCGTCCCGAGCTCGCGGCGGAAGACGCGGCTGAGCTGGCGCTCCGAGATGTGCATGCGGCCCGCGAGCGAGCCGACCGATAGGTCCTCGTCGGGGTGCTCGGCGATCCACGCCTGGAGCTCGCGCAGCGGCGGGTCGGACGCGGTCCCGCGCTCGAGCTGGACCGAGAACTGTGACTGGCCGCCCGGCCTCCTGGCGTAGACGACGAGCATGCGGGCCGTCGCGAGCGCCGCCTCGCGGCCGTGGTCCTCCTCGGCGAGCGCCAGCGCCAGGTCCATTCCCGCCGTCACCCCGGCCGACGTCAGCACGTGGCCGTCGCGGACGAAGATCGGATCGGGATCGACGTCGGTGGCGGGGAACTCTCCCGCGAGCCGGTCGCAGTAGGCCCAGTGCGTGGTCGCGCGGCGGCCGTCGAGCAGTCCCGCCTCGGCGAGCAGGAAGGCCCCGGAGCAGACGCCGACGACCCGGCGGGCGGAGCCGGCGAGGCGCCCGATCCCGGCGATCAGCCGCTCGTCGGCGCGGGCGCGCTGCACCCCGAAGCCGCCGACGACGATCAGCGTGTCGACCGCCTCGGCGTCGCCGACGGCGCCGACGGCGCGGTAGAGCAGGCCGCTGGAGCTGCGGACGTCGGCGCCGTCGCTCGTCAGGCACGCGAGCTCGGGGGGCCGCCCGGCGATCGTGCCGGCCGTGTGGAGCACCTCCCACGGCCCGGTGAGGTCGAGCGCCTCGAGGCCCTCGTAGGCGACGAAGGCGATGCGCTGCGGTCGGAGGCTCGACATGAGCCGATCTTCCGCCGCCGGCGGATGTCCGTCAAGTCATATATCCCACGATTTCCGCCACCTTCCCCAGGCGCTGGGGTCTCTCGCGCCAATATCTGAGCGCGAGAGACCCCAGCGACGGAGGCGGGCGTCACCGCGGCGTCTACGGCTCCGGCGGCTCGCGCAGCTGGTGGGCGGGAGTGAAGAAGTTGCGGTAGGCGAGCGACGTCGCCAGCAGCGCCGACATGGAGGCGGCGCCGAGCAGCACCCAGAGGAGGATGAGCTGCAGGCGGACGGCGTCGGTGGGCTCGGCGCCGGCGAGGAGCATTCCGACCATCGTCCCCGGGAAGAAGATGAGCCCTGTCGTCTTGGTCGAGTCGATCAGCGCGATGGTCCCCGAGCGGAGCGAGCGCCGGAGGTGCGGAAGCGCCGCCTGGCGCGAGGTGGCGCCGAGGGCGAGCGTCGCCTCGATCTCGGCGGCGCCGGCGGACATCTCGTCGCCGAGGCGGTTGAGCGCGGTCGCCGAAGAGGTCATCGCATTGCCGATCACCATGCCGCCGACCGGGACGAGGTAGCGGGGGGTCGCGTCGAAGATCCCGAGCGCGACGACCAGCCCGAGGGTCGCGACGGCGGCGAAGCTGAGCGCGATCAGCAGCGGCATCGTCGCGCCGGGAACCGATTTCGCCCGCGAGCGGGCGGTCAGCGTCCCGAAGGCGACCGACACCGCGAGCAGCAGGAAGACCCAGAGCAGGCTGCCGTCGTCGAAGATCGCCTGGATCACGAACCCGATCGCGGTCAGCTGGATGAACGACCGCAGGACGGCGACGCCCATCTCCTCCTCGAGCCCGGCGCCCCGCCAGCGCGAGACGGCGACCGCGATCGCGACGAGGACGAGCGCCGCCGCGACCTGGCCGAGGCTGACGTCGATGCCGATCACCCGCCGGCCCCCACCGCAGCATCGGCCGCCCGCCCCGCCTCGACCCCGATGGCCGTGCTCGCCAGCCGGCTCGCCTGGTCGTGGTCGTGGGTGACGATCACGATCGAGGCGTCGAGCTCCGCGGCGAGGCGCGAGATCGTCCCCTCCACCGCCCCGCGGGCCTCGGGGTCCAGCGCCGAGGTCGGCTCGTCGAGCAGCAGCACCCGCGGCTCCAGCGCCAGCGCCCGGGCGAGCATCACCCGCTGCCGCTCGCCGACGGAGAGCTTGCCGACGTCGCGCTCCGCGTAGTCGGCGGAGAGGCCGGCCAGCCCGAGTACCTCGGCCGCCTCGGGCTCGGTACCGGCGAGGCCGGCGGCGAACTCGATGTTGGAGGCGACCGTCCCCGGCAGCAGGGCCGGGAGCTGCGGGACGAGCGCGACCTCCTTCCGCAGCTCCAGCGGGTCGAGCTCGCGGACGTCCTCGCCGCGGTAGCGGACGACCCCGGTGTCCGGGTCGGACAGCCGGTCGAGCAGCCGCAGCACGGTCGACTTCCCGGAGCCGGAGGGGCCGACGAGCGCCGTCACCCCTGCGGGGATGTCGGCGTCGAAGCCGTCGAGGACCTGGCGGCCCCCGCGCGCGAGCCGAACGTCGCGGAGTTCGAACAGCACCCGTCGATTATCGGTGCCGGCGCGGTCGGCGGGGGCGCGGCCTCAGGCGGCGGGTCCGGGCGCGACTCGGGGCCGGGCGCGGCGGCGGATGCCCCAGGCCAGCAAGGCGGCGCCGCCGAGGAGGAGGGCGGCGCCCGCGATCGTCAGGACGCCACCGGCCCCCCCACCGCCCTCCTCCTCCGCCGGCGCCGCGATGAACGGCTCGGAGACCTCGCGCGCCTCGCCCGTCACCGCGTCGATCCGCCCGACCACGCCGGCGCGCGGGTCGATCACCTCGACCTCGCCGCCGTCGGCGCTCATCCGCAGGTCGATCCGGCCCGTAGCCCGCGGAGCGATCCACTCGAGGTCGATGCAGAGCGTCCGCTGGGCGACGGTGTCGATCGCGTGGACGAACGGCTCCCCGACCTCGCCTCGACGGTACGTCGCGCCGCCGTCGTAGAGCGTGTACTCCCAGCGCCCTCCGGGCCCGGTCACGCGCGACATCGGGAGGCCGCGCATCTCCTCGTCGGACTCGTTGTCGGGCAGCAGCGACCCCGGCAGCAACCGCCCCGCTGGGAGCTCGAGGCGACGCAGCCGGTACTCGTTGCGGTCGCGGGGGTCGGGGTACTGGACGAGGAAGGCCGTGTCGCCGTCGGGGGAGATCGCGTCGAAGCTGAAGTCGCCGCGGAGCGGGATCTCGCGCAGCGCGCGGAGGTTCTCGGCGTGAACCACGAGAAGAGATGTCGAGGGCCGGGGAAACGACTGCCGCGGCTCGATCAGCATCAACGTCCGGCCGTCCGCGGAGAGCCCCGCCGTATCCCCATCGAGTGACACGGCGGGCACCACGTAGTGGCCAGGTACGAATTTGGACTCCCTGATGACCCCTGTCTCGGCGTTCGTGCGCAAGAGCAGGGTCCGCTCGCCGGCGGGGATTGCGACGAACCGGTCCGACCCGTCGGCGCTGACCACCCCGGCCCTCGTCGTGTCGAGCGCCTGGGGGCCAGACGGCAGCGGCAGGCCGTCTCCCTCGGCTCGCGCGGCCGCGAGGGCCACGAGCACGGCCCATGCCGCGACGATCGCCCCGATCAGCAGCTTCAGCTCGGCGTGCCTGGTCCTTCTCACGGTCGATCCCCCATCTCGGTTGCCTGCTCCCGCTACGGAGCCGCGGCCACGATCGGTCCCCGGGCTGGTCCGGGACCTCCCGGGCAGCTCGACCCGTACCCGTTCGGATGGCCCCCGCTTCGCTTGCCTTCAGCGCCCCCGTCGGAGGACAATTCGGCGTCATGGGGGCCGAGCCCGCAGCCGCGCAGGCGCTGATCGGCGTACGCGCCGAGGGGACCGAGAGCGAGCGGGCGGCGCGGCGCGAGGAGCGGCGGCTGCTGCGGCAGGCGCAGAACGGCTCCGAGGAGGCGCTCGAGGCGCTCGTCCGCCGCACCTGGCCGCTCGCCCACCGCGCCGCCTATCTCGTGCTGCGCGACGAGGCGGCCGCCGAGGACGTCGCCCAGGAGGCGCTCGTCGCGGCGATCCGCTCGCTGGACCGCTTCGACCGCACGCGCCCGTTCGGTCCCTGGCTGCACCGCATCGCCGTCAACCGGGCCATCGACCACGCTCGCGCCCGCGGCTCCCGCCGGGAGGTCGCGAGCGGGACCGCCGAGGACGCGGAGCTGCGCTCGCCGCCGGCGGACCGGTCCGAGCCGCCGGCCGACCCGCGGGCGGCGGGCCTCGACGCCGCACTCGCCCGCCTGACCCCGGAGCACCGCGCGATCGTCGCGATGCGCTACCTGCTCGACCTCACGCCGGGCGAGATCGCCGCCGAGCTCGGACTGCCGCGCGGCACCGTCAACTCGCGGCTGCGGCGGGCACTCGACCAGCTCGCCGGCCACCTCGACGTGGGAGCCGCGACATGAGCGCCGAGCGCGAGCGCGAGGCGCGCCTCGCCGCGCGACTGCGGGCGCAGTCGGCTCCCGGCGAGCGCGAGGCGCTCGAGCGCGCCGTCGCCCTCGCCGCCGAGACCGCGGCGAGCCAGACCCTGCGCCCGTCGCGCCGCACGCGGACCCGGGGGCTGCTAACGGCCGCTGCCGCCGGCGTCGCCGCAGCCCTCGCGCTCACCCCGGCCGGCGCCGCCGTCCGCGAGTGGATCGGCAATGGGTTCGAGGACGCGCCCGCTCCGTCGCGGACGACGCTCGGGCCGATCCCCGGCGGCGGCGAGCTCGTGGTCCAGTCGCGAAGCGGGCCGTGGGTCGTGCAGACGGACGGCTCGCGGCGCCTGCTCGGCGACTACGACTCCGCCACCTGGTCGCCGCGGGGCCTCTTCCTCGCCGTCACCGGCGGCCGCACGCTGACCGCGGTCGAGCCCGACGGCGATCCCCGCTGGTCGATCGACACGCCGGGCGAGGCGCGCGACGCGAGGTGGAGCCCGAGCGGCCAGCGCATCGCCTACCGCTCCGGGGGCGATCTCCGTGTGGTCGCCGGCGACGGGACGGTGGACCGAGCGATCGGCGCGGTCGCGCCCCACGTCGCCCCGGCATGGATGCCGGTTCCCGATAGCCCGTACTCGCGCAACGTTCTCGCCTACGCCGACACCCCAGTCAGCCTCAGGGTGATCGACGTCGACAGCGGCTCGACCCTGATGCGCGCCGATGTGCCCGCGGTCAGCTCGATCGCGTGGCTCGACCGCGAGCGGCTGCTAGTCGCCGCCCCGCGCTCCCTGGCGCTCGTCGATGCGAGAAGCGGCCGTGTCGAGGACCTCACGATCCCGTCGGGCGGCGCCCTCGCGGCGGTCGCACCGTCGACCGACGGGCTCCACCTGGTCCTGCTGACGAATCGCAATCGCCCCGAGGGCCCCCCTCAGGCGACCTTGACGCTCGGTCGTCTCGGCTCGCGCGCGGGCGGGCCGTTCTCATATCGCAGCCTCGAGAAGGCTCATGGAGTCTTCCCCCACCGCCGGCTCTTCACCGGCCTCGGCAACTTCCAGCCACCGGCCTTCTCCCCCGACGGCTCGCGGGTCCTGCTCGGCTGGCGCGACGCCGACCAGTGGCTGTTCTTCGACGCCGCCCGTTCCGGCCGGGCGGCCAAGCCGCTGGCGATCGGCGACGTCTCGCGCCAGTTCGACCCGGGGGCGCCGCGCGGCGCGGCGGTATTCCCGCGGATCGGCGGCTGGTGCTGCCCTTGAGCGCAAGATCGCGCCCCTTCGCTGCTTGCCGCTGAGGACTCCGGGGTAATCTCGCGAAGATCCCCTTTCGATGGCGCGCGCGATCTGGACAGGCTCAATCTCCTTCGGGCTGCTGAACGTGCCCGTGAAGCTCTACTCGGCGGTCTCGAGCCGGGCGATCCGCTTTCGCGAGCTTCGGGAGAGCGACGGGTCGCGGATCCGCCACAAGCGCGTCGCCGAGGAGGACGGCGAGGAGGTCGCCTACGAGGAGATCGTCAAGGGCTACGAGATCGCGCCCGAGCAGTACGTCGTGATGACGCGCGACGAGCTCGAGGCCCTCGACCCGAAGAAGACGAAGGCGATCGAGATCGAGGACTTCGTCGACCTCGACGAGATCGATCCGATCTACTTCAACCAGCCCTATTACATCGGCCCCGCCAGCGGCGCCGAGCGGGCCTACGCCCTGCTCGCGCAGGCCATGTCCGAGCAGCGCAAGGTCGCGATCGCCCGCTTCGTCATGCGCAACAAGGAGAGCCTCGCGGCGATCCGCGCCAACAGCGACGGCACCGTCCTGACCCTGGCGACGATGCGCTTCGCCGACGAGGTCGTCCCGCCCGACCAGCTAGACGACGTCCTCGGCGAGGCCGCCGAGGTCGAGCCGCGAAAGCGCGAGATCGAGATGGCGAAGGCGCTCATCGACTCCCTCTCCTCCGACTTCGATCCCACCGCCTACAAGGACGAGTACCGCGAGGAGCTGATGTCGCTGATCGAGCGCAAGGCCTCCGGCGAGAAGATCGTCTCGACCGACGCCGAGGCGCCGAAGCCGACGAAGGCGCCGGACCTGATGGCGGCGCTCGAGGAATCGCTCGCGGCGATCAAGGGCGAGGACCTCGCCGGCGGCGGCGAGAAGAGCGACTCCAACGGCGGCTCTAAGTCGAAGGCGCCGAAGTCGAAGTCCTCCGCGTCCGGCTCGAAGTCGAAGGGCTCCTCCGGGAGCTCGCGGTCCAAGTCCAGCTCGAAGGCGAAGAGCAAGTCGAAGCCAAGGGCAAAGGCCGAGAGGTAGAGGTCGACGGCCGCCGGCTGTCGCTCACCAACCTCGACAAGGTCCTCTACCCGGAGGCCGGCTTCACCAAGGGCCAGGTCGTCGACTACTACGCGCGGATCGCTCCGGTCCTACTGCCTCACCTGCGCGGCCGGCCGGTGACGCTGATCCGCTATCCCAATGGCGTCGAGGGCGGCCACTTCTACGAGAAGAACTGCCCCTCTCACCGGCCAGACTGGGTGCAGACGGTGCGAATCGGCTCGAGCCGGAGCGGCAGCATCGACTACTGCCTCGTCGAGGACCTCGCGACGCTGGTCTGGCTCGCCCAGCTCGCGGCGCTGGAGCTCCACCCCTCGCTCTCGCTCGGGGCCGAGATCGAGTCGCCGACCGTGCTCGCCTTCGACCTCGACCCGGGCCCGCCGGCGACGATCCTCGAGTGCTGCCGGGTGGCGCTGCTGCTGCGCAAGCTGTTCGAGGGCCTCGGCCTGAGGATGTTCGCGAAGAGCTCGGGATCGAAGGGGATGCAGGTCTACGTCCCGCTCAACGGCGGCGCCACCTACGAGACGACCAAGCCCTTCTCGCTCGCCGTCGCGCAGGCGCTCGAGCGCTCCGAGCCGGACCTCGTCGTCTCGCGGATGACCAAGAGCCTGCGGGACGGGAAGGTGCTCGTCGACTGGAGCCAGAACACCGCGGCGAAGACGACCGTCGCCGCCTACTCGCTGCGCGCCAAGGCGCGCCCGACGGCCTCGACGCCGCTGAGCTGGGACGAGGTCTCCGACGCCCTCGACGCCGGCGATCCCGACTGCCTGCGGTTCGAGGCGGGCGAGGTGCTGGAGCGGGTCGAGCGCCACGGTGACCTCTTCGCGCCGGTCCTCGAGCTCGAGCAGGAGCTGCCCGCCGCCCGGGGGGCGAGATGAGCGTGGAGATCCGCAACGTCGCCGACGGGCTCTGGCTGTGGCGCCGGCGCCATCCCGCCTGGAGGGAGGGCGAGGACTGGCAGGGATGGGTCAGCTCCTTCGCCGCCGAGTCGCGGGGAGTGGCGATGGTCATCGACGCGCTGGCGCCGCCTCCGGACGCGCGCGAGGCCTGCGAGCGGCTCGACGCGCTCGGCCCCGATGTCGCCCTCGTCCTCAAGCCGGACCACGTGCGCGACGTCGACCTGTTCGTCCGCCGCTACGGGGCCAAGGCCTATGGCCCGCATCTGTTCTGGCCCGGCGACGTCCCGCGCGCCGAGCTCCAGCCGATCTTCCCGGGCGACGAGCTCTCGGGCGGGGTGGTCGTGCTCCGCGAGGCCCGCGAGCGCACCGATGAGGGCGGTTCCGCGGAACCGCGAGGCGCGGCAGCCGCCGGGCGGTCAGTTGGGCTCGAGGCTCCCGTCCGGAAAGAGCGTCGCGTTCGCCGCACTCGACGCCTCGCCCTGGATCCGCCCGAGCTCCTCCGGGTCCTCCCGCGCCAGCTCCTGCATCGAGGCCCAGCCGAGCTCGGTCTCGACGAGGCCGACGGCGCCGTACTCGACGTCGGACTCCGGAACGGCGAAGATCACCGCGCAGGCCCCGCCCGCGGCGACGTTGGGATTGCCGTCGACGGCCTCGAGCATCCCGACCTGCGCCCGGTGGGACTCGTGGGTGTCGTAGACGTGCCGGCCGAAGCGCAGCGAGATCTCCCCCGCGTTCCAGCTCTTCAGGCACTCGGCCGGAGCGGGGCTCGCCGAGCTGCCTCCCGCCGCCCCGCACCCGGAGGCCATCGCCGCCGCGAGCAGCGCCAGGGCCAACCCGGTTCGGCATCTTCCCCGCACCCCGCGATCATGCCACCGGGGTGATCCGCTGCAGCCCGCGGCCGGCTCGGATAGGTTTGAGCCGTGAGTCTTCGTAGGGAGGGATTCATGCGCGGGAGGTTCGCGATGCTCGCGCTGGCGGCGCTTTACGCGACCCTCGCCGCTGCGCCCGCGCGAGCCGGGCACGTGGACCTCCAGGCCGAGGCCGAGGCCCGCGCCGGCAGCGAAGCCGCCTTCGAGCTGGCGGGATCGTGCTCGGCCCTGCAGCCGCAATCGACCACGCTGAAGGTCGCCGCGCTGCGAGGCGGCCGCTACGACGCTGCGGCGGTCCTGCCGGAGGAGGCCGAGAGCTTCCGGATGCAGGCGACCGACCTCGGCTCCTACCTGCTGCTCGGCTCCGACGGCGACTTCCTCAGCACCGACGGCGGCGAGGTGGTCTCGTCCCCCGAGCCCACGCCTGCGGGCGACTGGCGCGTCGACTACGCGGGGGCCGGCTTCACGGTCACGTCGGGGGCCACCGGGAAGGCGCTCGCGCTCGACCGCGACGGCGAGCTGGCGCTGGTCGAGCCCGCCAAGGCGGAGACCTTCGAGTTCGCCCCCGCCGATGGCTGCATCCCCTTCCCCGAGGCCGAGCTCAACGTCGTCGGCAAGCCGCAGAAGGGCGCGACCCCCTACGGCGAGACCCGCGGGCTCGTCGACGCGCACATGCACATGTTCGCGTTCGAGTCGTTCGGCGGGAACCTCCACTGCGGCCGCCCGTGGAGCCCGCTCGGCATCGAGGTCGCGCTCACCGACTGCCCCGACCACTATCCGAACGGCTCCGGCGCGCTGGTCGAGAACATCGCCTCCTACGGCGACCCGACCCACATGCACGATCCGGTCGGCTGGCCGACCTTCGCCGACTGGCCCGACAACGAGAGCTACACGCACGAGAACGTCTACTACCGCTGGCTCGAGCGCACCTACCGCTCGGGGATGCGGCTCGTGGTCAACCTCGCGGTCGACAACTCGGCCCTCTGCTTCGTCAACCTCCTCAAGAAGTACTCCTGCAACGAGATGGAGGCCGTCGACCGCCAGATCGACGACATCTACGCGCTCCAGGACTACGTCGACGCGCAGTACGGCGGGCCCGGCAAGGGCTGGTTCCGGATCGTCCGCACGCCGTTCCAGGCCCGGCGGGTGATCAACCAGGGCAAGCTCGCCGTCGTCATGGGGATCGAGGTCTCCGAGCCGTTCAACTGCGGGATCCGCAACGACGTCCCGCAGTGTTCCGCGCAGAGCATCGAGGCCGCCTTCAACAAGTACTACGAGCTCGGCGTGCGCCAGATGGAGATGGCGAACAAGTTCGACAACGCGCTCAGCGGAGTCGCTTTCGACAACGGCACCCAGGGAGTGATCGTCAACGTCGGCAACCGGCAGGCGACCGGCCGCTTCTGGGCGATGGAGAAGTGCACGAGCGAGCCGTACGACCGCCAGCCGACCCCCGTTCCGGCGGGCAGCGCGCTGGAGGGGGTCATCCGGCTGGTCATCCCCTCGGGGGTCCTCCCGGTCTATCCCGAGGGGCCGGTCTGCAACCCGCGCGGGCTGACCGACCTCGGCGAGCACTTCCTCGACGGGATGATGAAGCGGGGGGTGCTTTTCGACCCCGACCACATGAGCGTCAAGGCCCGCAAGCAGGCGCTCGACTACGTTCAGGCCCGCGACTACCAGGGCGTCGTCTCCAGCCACAGCTGGGCCGACGATCCCAGCTACCAGCGGATCTACGGGCTCGGTGGCTTCGTCGCGGCGATGAAGAGCGAGACCGACGACTACCTGAAGATCTGGCGTGAGCACAAGGCCCTCTGGCGCGCCTCGGGCTCCAAGCACCCATTCGGGTTGGGGTTCGCCGACGACATGAACGGGTTCTCCGGCCAGCCGGCGCCGCGGGAGGACGCGGGCGAGAACCCCCTCCCCTACCCGTTCACCTCACCGGTCGACGAGGGGATCCAGCTCGACCGGCAGATCACCGGCGAGCGGGTCTTCGACCTGAACAAGGACGGCGTCGACCACTTCGGCCTCTACGCGGACTGGGTCGCCGACCTCGAGCACGTCGGCGGCCAGCGAATCATCGAGGACATGGCCGGGGCCACCGACGCCTACCTCGAGACCTGGGAGCGGGCCGTCGGCGTGCCCGACCGCGCCTGCCTGAAGCGCCGCGGGCCGATGCGGAAGGTCGGCTATCGCAAGGTCCGCATGAACCTCGGCCCGGTCAGGCTCCTCAAGCGCGCCGGCCAGCCGCAGGCCCGGCCCAAGCGGAGCTACCGCTACTGCGTCAAGGGCAAGAAGAACAAGCAGACGAAGCTCGCCGCCGTGTTCACGACCGGGAAGGAGCCCAAGGTCGGCTTGATCGCGAGCAGCGCCCGGACCCACCACGTCGGTCGCGTCCGCCCCTCCGCCCGCGCCTCGGCGATCGGGCCGAGGGCGAAGAAGCTCGGTCGCGGCCTCTACGTCCAGAGGTCGAGGTCGAAGAACCGGCGCTACGTCTTCGGGGTCGAGCGGGGCAAGGTCAGATTCGTCGGCGTCGGGTCCCGCAAGGTGACGAAGAGCCGCAAGACCGTGAAGCGCTACCTGAAGCTGGGAGGCTTCCGGTAGCCCGAGCTCGCGCCGCTCGCACGAGCGGCGAGGGAGCGACCATCCCGATCCGGGTGATCCCTCGCGCCCGGCGCACCGAGGTCGGAGGCCACCGCGCCGGCCGCCTGCTCATCCGCGTCACCGCTGCGCCCACCGACGGCAAGGCCAACCGCGCGGTCGAGGCCGCCATCGCGAAGCTCCTCGGAGTCCCGAAGGGCCGGGTCGAGATCGTCCGCGGGGCCGGATCGCGCGACAAGACGGTCCGCATCCAGGGCATCGCCGCGGACGACCCGCGGCTGGCCGAGGGTACGCGCGGTCACTGACGAGCCGTCCCTCCGGGGTTCGATCGCCCCCTCGAGCCGTCCTGAGATAGCTCGCCCGGTGAGGGGAGACGAGCAGGGCCGATAGTGCTGGGCACGATGCCCGACCCGTCCGAGACCACGATCCCCTAACTTCTTCACCGACCCCCAGGGCAGCAGGCTCCCCTCAGAGCGGCTGGCGGACCACCGGGTTGCGGGCGGCGCCCGCCTCGTCGAGCCGGCGCACCGGCGTCGTGTAGGGCGCCCGGCGGGCGATCTCCGGGTCCTCCTCGGCCTCGGCGAGGATCGACTCGAAGGCCTCGGCGAGATCGTCGAGGCGCTCTTTCGGCTCGGTCTCGGTCGGCTCGATCATCAGCGCCTCGTCGACGAGCAGCGGGAAGTACACCGTCGGCGGGTGCATGCCGTGGTCGAGCAGGCGCTTGGCGACGTCGAGGGTCTTGATCCCGAGCTCCTTCTTGGCGCCGCTGCCGGAGAGGACGAACTCGTGCATCGGCCGCCGGTCGAAGGCGATCGGCAGGTACCTGCCGGCCCGCCCCTCGCGCATCCGCGCGAGCAGGTAGTTGGCGTTCAACACCGCCGTCTCCGACGCCTCGGTGAGGCCGTCGCCGCCGAGGCTGAGGATGTAGGCGTAGGAGCGGACGAAGACGCCGAAGTTGCCCTGGAAGCCGCGCAGGCGGCCGATCGTCTCCGGGTGGTCGTCGGCGCCGCGAAGCTCGTAGCGGGGCCCGTCGCCGTTGTGGCCCTCGAGCCGCTCGATCCGCGGCACCGGAAGGTAGGGGGCGATGCGGTCGGAGACCGCGATCGGGCCCGAGCCCGGGCCGCCGCCGCCGTGCGGCTGGCTGAAGGACTTGTGGAGGTTGACGTGGACGATGTCGAAACCCATGTCGCCGGGCCGCGAGTGGCCCATGATCGCGTTCAGGTTCGCGCCGTCGTAGTAGAGGGTGCCGCCGGCCTCGCGGACGATCCCGGTGATCTCGGCGATGTTGCGGTCGAACAGCCCGAGCGTGTTCGGGTTGGTGAGCATCAGGCAGGCGACCGTCTCGTCCGCCTTGGCGCGAAGGTCGTCGAGGTCCACCCCGCCGTCCTCGTTGGTCGCGACCTTGACCACCTCGTAGCCGGCCATCGTCACCGACGCCGGGTTGGTCCCGTGGGCGGTGTCGGGCGTGAGCACACGGACCCGCTGATCCTCTTCCCCGCGCTCGGCGTGGTAGGCGCGGGTGAGCAGGAGCCCGGCGAGCTCGCCGTGGGAGCCGGCCGACGGCTGGAGGCTGACGTGCGGCAGCCCGCAGATCTCGCTCAGCGACCGCTCGAGCAGCCACATCAGCTCGAGCGCGCCCTGCGCCCGCTTCGGGTCCTGCGCCGGGTGGAGCCGGGCGTGGCCCGGGAGCGCGGCGACCCGCTCGTTGAGCCGCGGGTTGTGCTTCATCGTGCAGGAGCCGAGCGGGTAGATCCCGGAGTCGAGGTCGAAGTTGCGCCGCGAGAGGCGGTTGTAGTGGCGGACGATCTCCGGCTCGGAGACCTCGGGCAGCTTCGCCGGCTCCCTCCGCAGGAATCGCGAGGGGACGATCTCCTCGAGCGGCTTGTCCGCCTCGGGGACGTCGACGGCCGGGATGTCCCCGGCGCGGCGGCCTTCGACCGAGCGCTCGAAGATCGTCACGGCCGAATCCCGCTGCATGGGCGTGGGCACCTCGGCGGTCCTGGGGGGAGCCGGCGCGCTCACGCGATCCCCGCTGCGGTCTGTTGCTGTCCGCTGTCCGCTGTCCACTGTCCGCCCGCGCCGACCGCGTCGGCCAGCGCCTCCGCGAGCCGGTCGATGTCGGCGCGCGAGCGCTGCTCGGTTATCGCCACCAGCAATCCGTTGTCGCCGTACTCGGCGCCGAGCGGCACCCCGGCGGCGATGCCGCGGGCGGCGCAGCGGTCGAGCACGTCGCCGACAGGCGCTTCGAGCGAGAGCGCGAACTCGCGGACGACCGGAGCGTCGTGGAGCAGCTCGACGCCTTCGATCTCGGCAAGCCGGCGCCGCGCGTAGTCGGTCCGGCGGATCAGCAGCTCGCCGAGCGCGGTCATCCCGCGGCGGCCGAGCCAGCTCAGGTGGACCATCGCGCCGAGCGCGTTCAGCGCCTGCGCGGTGCAGATGTTGTGGGTCGCCTTCTCGCGGCGGATGTGCTGCTCGCGCGTCTGGAGCGCGAGGACGAAGCCGCGGCGGCCGTCGACGTCGGTCGTCTCGCCGGCGATCCGGCCCGGCATCCGCCGGATCTGGGCCTCGGTCGCGCAGAAGAACCCGAAGGAGGGCCCGCCGTAGTCGAGCCGGTTGCCGAGCGGCTGGCCCTCGCCGACCGCGATGTCCACGCCGCACTCCCCGGGCGTGCGCAGGATCCCGAGGGCGATCGGGTCGCACGCGGCGACGAGGAGGGCACCCGCCTCGTGGGCGACGTCGGCGAGCGCCTCGAGGTCCTCGATGCCGCCGAGGAAGCTCGGGTACTGGACGAAGACCGCGGCGGTCTCCTCGTCGACCGCCTCGCGGAGAGCGTCGAGGTCGGTCAGCCCGTTCTCGAGCCGGACCTCGGCGATCGTGGCGCCGTAGCCGCGCGAGTAGGTCTTCAGGGTCTCGCGGCTGTGGGGATGGACTCCCCGCGAGACGACGAACCGCTTCCGCCTCGTCGCGCCGATCGCCAGGTAGCCGGCCGAGGCGACGGTCGAGGGGCCCTCGTAGAGCCCTGCGCTCGACAGCGGCAGCCCGGTCAGCTCCGACATCGCGGTCTGGAACTCGAACATCACCTGGAGGCCGCCCTGGGAGATCTCCGGCTGATACGGCGTATAGGGCGTGAGGAATTCGGAGCGGGAGACGATCGCGTCGACGAGCGCCGGCACGTAGTGGTCGTACATCCCGGCGCCGAGGAAGCAGGTCTCCGACTCGGCGTCGGCGTTGCGGGCGGCGAGCTCGCGCATCCGCGCGTAGACCTCGGCCTCGCCCATGCCGTCAGGCAGGTCGAGGGGGCCTGCGAAGGTGACGCCCTCGGGCAGCTCGGCGAAGAGCTCCTCGACCGAGGAGACGCCGATCGCCTCGAGCATCGCGGCCCGGTCGGCCTCGGTTGTCGACGTGTACCCGCTCACGCCCCGGAAGGGTAGAGAGGCGAGCGGATCGGCTGGCGGGCCCCCATCCCGCCCGAGATACCTCCGGCCGAATCCTCCGCTGCGCGTCCGGTTCGACCGGGTCCCGCCACGCGTCGGAGGCAGGACCGGTGCGGGATTGGTGCTAGTCGCCCAGCAGGTCCTTGTATGCAGCGGCGTCGAGCAGGGAATCGAGCTCGCTCGTGTCGCTCAGCTTCACCTTCACCATCCAGCCGTCGCCGTAGGGGTCCTCGTTGATGACCTCGGGGTTGGTGCCGGCGGCCTCGTTGACGGCGGTCACCTCGCCGGAGAGCGGCGCGATCACGTCGGAGACGGCCTTGACCGACTCGACCTCGGTGTAGGGCTCGTCCTTGGTCAGGGTCGCTCCGACCTCGGGCGGGTCGAAGAAGACGACGTCGCCGAGCGAGTCCTGGGCGTACCAGGTGATCCCGAAGGTGGCCTCCTCGCCGTCGATCCGGGCCCAGTCGTGCTCGGGGTGGTAGCGCAGGTCCTCCGGGTAGCTCTCCTCGGCCATCGAATCTCCTCCGGTTCGGTTCTCAGCTCTTGCTGTACAGGGGCTTGCTTCTGATCTCGGCCTCGCGCACGCGGCCGCGGACGTCGATCTCGATGCGGCGGCCGGGCTCGGCCAGGTCGGCGCGAACGTATCCCATCCCGATGCCGATCCCCAGCGAGGGCGAGAAGGTGCCGCTGGTGACGGTGCCCGCCGGCACGCCGTCGGCGAGGATCGGGTTGCCTGCACGCGGGATGCCGCGGCCCTCAATCGCGAAGGCGGCCAGCTTCTCAGCGGTGCCGTTCGCGCGCGCCGAGGCGACCGCTTCGGAGCCGATGAACCCGGTCTCCTCCTTGCAGCACCAGCCGAGGCCGGCCTCGATCGGATTGCGGTCGGGGCCCATGTCGCTGCCGTGCAGGTGGAAGCAGACCTCGAGCCGGAGCGTGTCGCGGGCGCCGAGCCCGACCGGCTCGACGCCGGCTTCGAGAAGCGCGCGCCAGAGCTCCGGCGCGCCGTCGTTGGCGAGGATGATCTCGACGCCGTCCTCGCCGGTGTAGCCGGTCCCGCAGACCAGCGCCTGCGCGCCCGCGACATCGAGGGTCGCCGTGTGCATCCGCGGCGGCAGCTCGCCGGATGCGAGCGGCGCGACCGCGGCCCGCGCCTCCGGCCCCTGGACGGCGAGCATCGCGTGCGCGGGCGCGAGGTCCTTGACCTCGACGTCGAAGTCGGCGGCGACCTTGCGGAACCACTCGAGGTCGGAGTCGTGGTTGGCGGCGTTGCTCACGGTCAGGTAGCTGCCGTCCTCGAGCAGGTAGGTGAAGAGGTCGTCGAGGATTCCGCCGTCCTCCGCGCACAGGCACGAGTACTGGGCGCCGCCGGGCTTCAGCTTGTCGACGTCGTTGGAGAGCAGCCGCTGGAGAAAGTCGCGGGCCGCCGGGCCTGACGTCTTGATCTGGCCCATGTGGGAGACGTCGAACACGCCGGCGCGCTCGCGCACGGCCTCGTGCTCGGCCGCGACCCCCTCGTACTGGACCGGCATCTCCCAGCCGGCGAACGGGACCAGGCGGGCGCCGGCGGCGACGTGCTCGTCGTAGAGCGCGGTGCGCTTGAGGGCTTCGGGGGTCTCCACGGCCCGGAGGCTAGCCGGGCGCCCCGGGCGGCGCGGTAGCCTCGGCGAATGCGCCTGGTGCACGAGATCGTCGACGACCATGGGGAGCTCGTCGGCGCCCCGTGGAGCCACCCGCTGCGGGGGACGCTCGACCGGCTCGTCGTCGAGTCCGACCTGCTCGCCGGCAACCCGCTCGGCGACTCGCCTCGCCGCCCTCTCTACGTCCTGCGCCCACCCGGGGTCGAGCTCGACCACCCGCGCGAGCTCCCGGTCGTCTACGTGATCCAGGGCTACACCGGCCAGCTCGACATGTGGAGCGGCCGGAACGCGTTCGAGCCCACGTTCATCGAGCGGATGGACGCGATGCTGGCCTCCGACGAGTGCCCAGACGGGATCGTCGTGATGGCCGACTGCTGGACCAGCTACGGCGGCTCGCAGTTCCTCGACTCGATCGCTACCGGGCGTTACCAGTCCTACCTCTGCGACGAGGTCGTCCCGTTCATCGACGAGCGCTATCCCGCGGTCCCCTCACGCGAGGCGCGCGGGCTGACCGGCAAGTCGTCCGGCGGATACGGAGCGATGGTCGTGCCGATGATGCGTCCCGACGTCTTCTCCGCCCTAGCCTCCCATGCCGGCGACGCGCTCTTCGAGCTCTCGATGACCCCAGGCATCGCCAAGTCGATCAGGACGCTGCGCGACCATTTCGACTCCTCCTACGAGGTCTTCTTCGAGAGGTTCACCGAGGCCGAGGCGTTCGATTACGACCGCCACGGACCGATCGAGATGTACGGCTACGCAGCCGCCTACTCCCCCGACCCGGACAACCCCGGGAAGGCGCTCGTCCCGTTCGACGTCGAGTCCGGTCAGCTCATCGACGACGTCTGGGCCCTCTGGCTCCAGCACGACCCGGTCCACATGGCCGCCGGCCACGCCGATGCCCTGCGCTCGATGAAGCGGATCTACCTCGACGCCGGCAAGGGCGACGAGTACTTCCTCGACCTCGGCGCCCAGGCCTTCTCGCGCGAGCTCGGCAAGCTCGGAGTCGAGCACACGCTGGAGCTCTTCGACGGCAAGCACGGGGGGATCACGTATCGCTATCCCGGCGCCGTCCGCGAGCTGCTGGTGGCGCTCAGCAGGTAGTCGAGTAGCACGCTCGCTTCGCTCGCTGTGCGAGTAGCTCCTCGAGTGGAGCTACTTGCTAATTGCTACCCGCTACTCGCTAGTCCCTGAGGAAGGGCGGAATATCGATGTCGTCGTCGCTGACCTCGAGCTGCCGGATCTCCCGGTCGCTCGGGGGCTGGATACCGCGACGGCGGCTGCGGCGGCGGATCGCCTCGGGCCGGCGCGCGAGGAGCTCGAAGCCCTCGAAGCCGGTGGCGATCGCGGTGACGCGGATCTCCTCGCCCATCGTGTTGTCGACGACGGCGCCGAAGATGATGTTGGCGTTCTTGTCCGCGGTCGAGCTGACGACCTCGGCCGCCTCGTTGACCTCGAAGAGGCCCATGTCCTCGCCGCCGGTGATGTTGAGCAGCATGCCGGTCGCGCCGTCGATCGCCGACTCGAGGAGCGGCGAGGAGATCGCCTCCTTGGCGGCCTCGGTCGCGCGGCTCTCGCCGCCGGCGCTGCCGATCCCCATCAGGGCCGAGCCGGCATCGGACATGATCGCCCTGACGTCGGCGAAGTCGAGGTTGATCAGGCCCGGGACCGTGATCAGGTCGGTGATGCCCTGGACGCCCTGGCGGAGGATGTCGTCGGCCTTGCGGAAGGCCTCGCTGATCGGCTCCCGGCGCTCGACGATGTTGAGCAGCTTCTCGTTCGGGACGATGATCAGGGTGTCGACCTCGGCGCGGAGCTTCTCGATGCCCTCGAGCGCCTGCTGCATCCGCCGGCTGCCCTCGAACTCGAACGGCTTGGTGACGACGCCGACGGTGAGCGCGCCGATCTCCTGCTTGGCGATCTCGGCGATCACGGGGGCGGCGCCGGTGCCGGTGCCGCCGCCCTCGCCGGCGGTGACGAAGACCATGTCGGCGCCCTTGAGCGCCTCCTTGATGTCGTCGCGGCTCTCCGCCGCGGCCCCCGCTCCGACCTCGGGCTGACCGCCCGCTCCGAGCCCGCGGGTCAGGTCCTGGCCGATCGCGAGCTTGACGTCCGCCTCGCATGCGCGAAGCGCCTGCGCGTCGGTGTTGACGGCGAGGAACTCGACGCCCTTGAGGCCGGCGTCGACCATGCGGCTCACCGCGTTGGTGCCGCCGCCCCCCGCGCCGACCACCTTGATGACTGCCAGGTAACTGGAAGCCTCCATCAGAGCTTCACTTGCCTTTCTGAGTTCCGTCCGGAGCTAGAGCAATAGTCGAGAGTTTGCGGACTTCCGGTCCGCAAAGTGCAAGAAAGCTAAGCGAACACGGGAAGGGTGTCAACGACTCCCTCATCGGCCTGCAACATCGCTGTCTCCACCGCCGGTTGAGACTTTTCAGACCCTCAAGCGAGGGTCGAGGGTCGGAAATCAGCCCGCCACCGGCCTCCCTGGGACCGAGACATCGAGGTATTCGGCGCCCTCGAAGTCCGGCGAGGCGAGGACCGCGGCGGCCGCCTGCCACTTCTGCGCCGACCGCGAGGGATCGCCGAAGCGCAGCTCGAGCCCGCCCGTCAGCTCGGCCACCGGGCCCGACTCGTCGTCCGCCGTGGCGCGCTCGACTTGCGGGAGGAGCTCGGGCGGCGCGGCACCGAGGACCTTGGCGACGTTGAGCGCCGGCCCCTCCGCCCGCGCGCCGAGCGACGTCGCCTCGGCGTCGATCTCGGGCAGCCCCTCGGGCCGGTCGCCGCCGGTGGAGAGGACGGTCCCGTCGGCGGCGAGGACCGCGCCCTTGCCGTCGGCGAGCCAGCCGGCCGGCTCGCGCACGACGACCTCGACCGTGACGCCGTGTGGGAAGTCGGGCTGCGCGGTGACCGCGGCCACGTTCGGGTCATCGGCGACCGCGGCGCGCAGCGCCTGGACGTCGAAGTTCAGGGTGCTCTGCCCCTCGGCCGCCGAGGTGATCGCCGACGCCGCCGCGGCATCCGAGTCGGCGCCCTTGACGGTGACGTCGGTGACCTGCACGAGCGAGGAGTCCCGGAGCCAGAAGACGTAGCCGGCCGCGAGCGCGGCGAGCAGAATGCCGAGCAGGATCAGCCGGCGGAGGAGCACCCTGCGAGACGGCAGCGACGGCATCCGCAGCCGGGAGACGACCGACAGCGGCCGGGCGCTCACGAGCCGAGCTCCCAGCTCGCCGGCCACTCGACCTCGCCGAGGACCTGAACCTCGGGCTCGAGCACCACCCCGCACATCTCATGGACGCGGCGGCGCCCCTGTGCCATCAGCTCGAGGATGTCCGCCGTGGTGGCGTCGCCCATGTTCTCGACGAAGTTCGCGTGCTTCTCGGAGAACCTCGCCCCGCCGACGCTCATGCCGCGACAGCCGGCCGCGTCGAGGAGCTGGCCGGAGGACCGCCCCTCCGCCCGCGGGTCGTCCGGGTTCTTGAAGGTGGAGCCGAACGTCTTGATCCCCGACGGCTGCGCCTCGCGGCGCTTGCCCCGCATCCCGGCGAGCGTGCCCTTGACCGCGTCGACCTCCGCGGGGGTGAGGAGAAAGGAGGCGCGCGAGACGACCTCCTCCCCCGCCCGCAGGTTGGAGCGGCGGTAGGAGAAGCCGAGCTGATCGGGCGTCCGGCGCTCGCACCCCTCGGCGGTGCAGATCGCGACCCACTCCAGCGTCCGCGCGAGCTCGCCCCCGTAGGCGTTGGCGTTCATCCGCACCGCGCCGCCGACGGTGCCCGGTATGTTGACCCCGAACTCGAGGCCCGAGAGGCCCCAGGAGGCCGACTTCGCCGCCGCCGACGGCAGGCGGGCGCCGCCGCCGCAGAGCACGCGGTCGCCCTCGCGCTCGATCGTCGCAAGGTCACCGTCGAGTTTCAGCACGAGCCCTCGGAAGCCATCGTCGGATACCAGGAGGTTCGATCCCGAGCCGACCACTCCTACCGGGACCCCGGAGGCCGCGGCGAAGGCGAGCAGCTCGACGAGGCGGTCCTCGTCGCCGGCGCGAGCGAACATGTCGCCAACGCCGCCGGCGCGCACCGTCGTCAGCCGCGCCAGCGGGAAGTCGTGCTCGATGCCCGCGGGCTCGCTCAAGGCTTGCCTCCCGCCACGAGCCGGTCGGCGACCCGGAAGACGTCGCCGGCCCCGATCGTCACCAGCAGGTCGCCCTCCCCCAGCCGGTCGGCGAGCACCGCGGCGGCGCGGTCGGCGTCCCGCAGCCACCAGACCCGGCGGCCGGGGGCGGCGTCGGCGGTCGCCTCGGCGACCGTGAGGCCGCTGATCCCCTCGAGCTCGCCGACGGGCTCCTCGCGGGCGGCGTAGACGTCGATGACGCCGACCTCGTCGGCGCCGGCGAGCGCGCGGCCGAACCGCGGTGCCAGCGCCTTCGTCCGCGAGTAGAGGTGCGGCTGGAAGACGGCGATCAGCCGCCGGTGCGGGAGCTCGCGGAGCGCCGCCAGCGAGGCGGCGACCTCCGTCGGGTGATGGGCGTAGTCGTCGTAGATCCGGGCGCCGTTGCGCTCGCCCTTGAGCTCGAGCCGCCGCGCCATCCCGGCGAAGCCCTCGAGCGGCGCGATCAGCTCCTCGAGCGGCGGCAGGCCGTCGTCGAGGGAGCGCGCCTCGATCAGCGCGCCGATCGCGCAGAGCGCGTTGGCGACGTTGTGGACGCCGGGCACGCCCAGCCGCACCCGCCGCTCGCCGATCGCCTCCGCGATCGCGGTGAACTCGGTGCCGCCCTCCGGCGCGCTGATGTCGGTGGCGAGGAGCGCCGCCGGCTCGTGGGGGCGGCCCGGCAGCGAGACGGCGTAGCCGAGGATGGTGCCGGCGCCGTCGAGCGCGGCGAGGGCGCTTCCCGCCGGGCGGACGAGGGCGGCGGCGGGCGCGGCGAAGCGGGCGAAGGCGTCGGCGAGCTCGCGCTCGCCGCCCCAGTGGGAGTGGTGGTCGAGCTCGACGTTCGTCACCACCGCGACCTCGGGCCGCAGGCGGAGGAAGCTGCCGTCGCTCTCGTCCGCCTCCGCGACGGCCCAGCCGCCGCTCCCCCACCCGGCGTTGGCGGGGCCGCCGTCGGGGCCCGCGCCGGGCAGCTCGCCGCCGAGCATGAACGCCGCGTCCGCCCCCGACTGGCGCAGGCAGTGGGCGAGCATTCCCGACGTGGTCGTCTTGCCGTGGGCGCCGGCGACCGCGATCAGCCGCTTCAGCCCGCAGAGCTCGGCGAGGAGCTCGCCGCGGTGGATCACGCGCTGGCCGCGCTCGCGCGCGCGCCGCAGCTCGGCGTTGTCCTCGCCGATCGCGGTGGAGACCACGACGTCGGCGCCGGGCGGGACGGCGTCGGCGTCGTGGCCGACCCGCGGCTCGATCCCGGCGGCGCGGAGCCGCTCCATGTACGAGGACTCGGCCCGGTCGGAGCCTGAAACCTTCGCGCCGAGCTCATGGCAAACCAGCGCCAGCCCGCTCATCCCGGCGCCGCCGATCGCGATGAAGTGCAGCTCGCGGCCGGCGAAGGCCGTTTCCTGCGGGCTCAGCTCCGGCATGCCTTCAGCATCTCCTCGGCGATGCGGGCCGCGGCGTCGGGCTTGGCGAGCGAGCGGGACGCCGCCGCCATCCGGGCGAGGCGCTCGTCGTCGGCGAGCAGCCCGGCGAGCTCGGTGCGCACGCGCTCGGGGGTCAGCTCGGCGTCCTCGACGACGACCGCGGCGCCGGCGTCGGCCATCCAGGCGGCGTTGGCGTGCTGGTGGCGGGCCGACGCGTAGGGGTAGGGGACGAGGATCGCCGGCCGCCCCGCCGCGGTCAGCTCGAAGACCGAGCCGCCCGAGCGGGCGAGAACGAGGTCGCTGGCGGCGAGCGCGTCGCCGAGGTCGGGCTCGTACTCGAGCAGCGTGTAGCGGTCGGCGCCCTCGACCAGCGGCGCGATCTCGGCGTAGTCGCGCCGCCCGGCGATGTGGAGGACGTGGAAGTCGCGCTCGCCGCCTCCCGTGCCGAACGCCTGCGCGGCGGCGCGGTTGATCGTCAGCGCGCCGAGGCTGCCGCCGAAGATCAGCGCGCAGCGGTCGCCCGGCGCGATCCCGAACCGGGCCCGCGCGGCCTCGCGGTCGGCGGTGACGACCGCCTCCGGCACCGGCCGGCCGGTGAGGAGGTAGCGCTCGCCCTCGCGCCCGGCGATCGGGAAGGCGAGGCAGACGCGCTCCGCCCGCGGCGCGAGCAGCCGGTTGGCGAGGCCGAGGTGGCTGTCGGCCTCGGTCAGGACGATCGGCAGCCGCAGCGACAGCGCCGCGAGCCCGACGGGTGCGGCCACGTAGCCCCCACCGCCCATCGCCGCGTCGGCGCCGCGCTCGCGCAGCAGGCGGCGGGCGACGCGGGCGGCGACTCCCGCCTTGGCGAGCGCCGCGGCGGCCCGGATCGGGTTGCGGCGGTCGAGGCCGCGGACGGCGAGGAAGTCGATCTCGTACCCGGCGGCGGGGACCAGCTCGGCCTCGGCGCGCTCGCGCGTCCCGACGAAGCTGACCTCGGCCCCGGCGTCAACGAGCGCGTCGGCGACGGCCAGCGCCGGCACCACGTGCCCCGCTGTGCCTCCGGCTGCGATCACCACTCGCGGCACGTGAACCTCCGGTGCGCCGCGGCGCCGCCGGCGCCCGGCCGCCGTCGAGGACGCGCAGCCCCCTCCCGGCTCCCGCAGCGGGCGCGCGGCCGCCCGCGGCGATGTTGAGCAGCACGCCGACCGCCGCGAGGGTGACGATCAAGCTGCTGTTGCCGTAGGAGACGAATGGGAGCGTGACTCCGGTCAGCGGCGCGAGGCCGAGGACCGCGAAGAGGTTGATCGAGGCCTGGACCAAGATCATCGCCGTCAGGGCGGCGGCGAGCAGGCGACCGTAGCGATCCTTCGCGCGCTGAGCGGTCCTGAACCCCGCGTACCCGAGCAGCATGTAGAGCCCGACGAGGACCGTGATCCCGAGCAGGCCGAGCTCCTCGCCGATCACGGCGGCAATCATGTCGGTGTGGGCCTCGGGGAGGTAGAAGGCCTTCTGGACGCTCTCGCCGATCCCGACGCCGAAGATGCCGCCGGATCCGAGCGCGATCGTCGCCTGCACGCCCTGGAACCCGGCGCCCGACGCGTCGTGGCTCGGGTTGATGAAGGTGGTGAGCCGCGCCATCCGGTACGGCTCCATGAGGACGGCGATGAAGACGAGGAACGCGAGGACGCCGGCGATGATCGCCAGGTGCCTGAGCTTCGCCCCCGCGGCGATCAGCAGGGCGGAGATCGAGAACGCGGTCACCATCCCGGTCCCGAGGTCGGGCTCGACCACGATCAGCCCGATCGCCGCAGCGGAGACGAGCAGGTAGGGAGCCATTCCGCGCAGGTCGCGGGTCATCGCCGGCCGCTCGGCGAGCAGGTTCGCGCCGTAGAGCAGCAACGCGACCTTGGCGATCTCCGAGGGCTGGACCTGGATCGGCCCGGCCGCGATCCAGCGCTGGGCGCCGTTGGCGGACGAGCCGACTCCGGGCAGCATCACCGCGAGCAGCAGGACGATCGAGCCGACGAGCAGCAGCGGCGTCAGCCGGCGGACCGTCGAGAGCCCGTGGCGTGCGAGCAGGTGCATCGCGAGCAGGCCGAAGACGCCGAACATCAGCGTGCGCTTCAGGTAGTAGGCGCCGTCCCCGCTCTCGAGCAGCGACGCGCTCGAGCTGGCGCTGAAGACCATGACGACGCCGAAGGCGAGCAGGCACATCGTCGCGGTGAGCAGCAGCGAGTACTCGATCGGCCGCTGCGCACGCACCTTCGTCGCCCGCTTCGCCTTCGCCCTGCGCCGCCGGCGGGAGAACGGCAGCCGCAGCGATCCGGCGGCGCCGCTCACGCCAGCTCCCCGACGAGCTCGCGGAAGGCGTCGCCGCGATGCTCGTAGTCGCGGAAGGCGTCGAAGCTCGCGCAGGCGGGGGCGAGCAGGACGGTCTCCCCCGGGCTCGCGGCGGCGGCGGACTCGCGGACGGCGGTCGCGAGATCGCCGCAATCGCGGAGCGGGACTCCGGCCGGGGCGAGGTCAGCGGCGAGGCGCGGCGCCGCCTCGCCGATCAGGTAGCAGGCACGGCAGTGGTCGGCGACGGCCGGGGCGAGCTCCTCGAAGCCGCCGCCCTTGAGGCTGCCGCCGAGGATCGCGTGGACGCCGGCGCCGAAGGCCTCCAGCGCCGCCGCCGCCGCCGCGACGTTCGTCGCCTTCGAGTCGTTGACGTAGACGACGCCGCCGATCTCGGCGACGCGCTCGAGCCGGTGGGGGACGCCGCCGAAGCTGCGCAGCCCCGCCGCGACCGCCTCGCGCGGGGCGCCGGCGCTGAGCGCCGCCGCGGCGACCGCCATCGCGTTGCGGATGTTGTGCTCGCCGGCGAGCGGCAGCTCGGCGCGCTCGACCAGGGTCCCCTCGGCGTCGGCGATGCGGCCGTCGGCGTAGGAGACGAGGCAGCGCTCCTCGCCGTCGGCGCAGGCGTCGATCCCATAGGGCTCGCGCAGCGCCTCCCCCGGGAGCTCGAGCGAGCCGGCGACGGGGTCGTCGCAGTCGACGACCGCGATCTGGTCGGCCGTCTGGTTGGCGAAGATCCGCAGCTTCGCCTCGGCGTACGCTTCGAGGGTGCGGTGGCGGTCGAGGTGGTCGGGGGTGACGTTGAGCAGCACCGCGACGTCGGGCGCGAAGGCGACCGAGTCCTCGAGCTGGAAGGAGGAGCACTCGCAGACGATCGTCGCTGCGGGATCGACCTCGGCGGCGTGCGACGCCAGCGGCGTGCCGACGTTGCCGGCGACCGTCACCGGCTCGCCCGCCTCGCGCAGGACGTGGCCGATCCACTCGGTGACTGTGGTCTTGCCGTTGGTCCCCGTCACCGCGAGGAACCGGTTCGGGAGCAGCCGCCAGCCGAGCTCGAGCTCGCCGAGCACCGGGATCCCGCGCGCCCGGGCCGCGGCGACGACCGGCGCCTCGGCGGGCACCCCGGGGCTCTTGACCAGCGTCGCCGCTTCCTCGAGGAGCCCCATGCCGTCGCCATCGGTCTCCACTTCGACGCCGAGCCCGGCAAGCCTGCTCGCACCGGGAGGACTTCCGGAATCGGTCCCGTACACGCGCTCGCCGCGCGCGAGCAGCGCCTCCGCAGCGGCGACGCCCGAACGGGCGAGGCCGACGATCAGATAGGGCCCGCCGGGGAGCGGCGGCCGCGGAACCGAGCTGGGGGACATAACCCCGTTAGCTTCGCCGGTCGGCGGCGCTGTCCCTCCCCCGAGCGACGCTCTCATCGTCAGCCGATCGCGGTCGCCGGCTGGCCTCTCGCTCGGCCGATGAGGTCGGCCAGCGCCGCCCAGTTGACGAACACCACGAGAACCGTCCACCACTGGGGCAGGTAGTCGAGACCCATCGCCACCCAGATCCCGAGGTGGAGCCCGATCGCCGCCGGGACGAAGACCCAGCGCAGCCGTGCGAAGGGCAGGCAGACGATGAATCCGATCTCGACGAGGATCGTGGAGGCCGCGAGCGCATGGAACGCCCACTCGTGGTCGGCGACGAACAGGGCGAGCCAGTTGCCGTCGGCCTGGGCGTCGCTCGCCGCCCAGAGGACGAACCGCAGGTTCTCGCCCGTGACCCAGTCGATGCCCGTGTAGCGCAGCTTCTGCAGCCCGGCGAAGAGGTAGGCCAGGCCGACGATCACCATCGCCGTCCTGATCGGCCAGCCGTACGCGACCGCGACGGGGTCGGTTGGGCGCGGCCTCCTCGGTAGCGACCAGCTTCGCGAGGCGGCGACGGAGGCCGCGAGCAGCGGCAGCAGGCAGAGGGTCAGGACGACGTCGTTGTGGACGATCTTCCCGGTCGCGTTCAGCATCAGGTTGAGGAAGAGGAAGCAGGCGAAGGCCGCCGGGAAGCTGAGACGAGGGCGGAAGCCAATCGCGGCGGCGACCGCTGCAACCGCCCCCACAACCCTGACCGCGGCCGTCAACTCCGGGGAGGGCATGCTCGGGATCAGGTGGAACAGCGAGACGGGGTCGAAGAGGGCCTCGGGCTGCCCGGCGACGTGCGCGTAGTCCCCGTCGGTGACGATCCGGAACGCGACCATCCCGAACAGAGCGATGCGGACGGCCGCCAGCCGGCGCGCATCCTCGGGGGCGAAGATGAAGCCCTCGACCGTTCTCAGCGGCCGGAGGATGGCGTCAGAGCTCACGCTCGAGCCCCTCGCTCGTGCATACGTACCTCAGCTCCGTCGTTCCCTCGCGCGCCTCGTCGTCGACGCGGTCGGAGAGCGTCCAGGTCCGCAGGTAGATGCGAACCTCCTCGGCCTCCCGGCCGACCAGCTCAGGGGCCGCCGTGACCCAGGTGAGGCAGAGCTCGTCCCGCCGCTCGCTCGAGGCCGAGGCGAACTCCGCCATGACGAACGGGAAGCCGCGGAACCCGCGCTCCTCGGCGCCGAGCGGATAGGCCTCCTCCTCCCCGTCCACCGAGACGGTCGTGGCCGACCAGGCCTGCTGCTGGTCGATCCGGGCCGTGCTGAACAGCCGGAAGCTCGTCAGGGGCCACGGCTCCCAGGCGAAGGCCGCTGTGAGGATCATCGCCGAGAGGAGCAAGGCGACGAAGGGGCGCGCGAGCCTGGGCGTGCGGTCGGGGCCCCCCATGGCGCGACATCCTCTCGCATCGAAGGGCGCCGTCGCGGCCGGTCCGCTGGCAGACTCACGGCCGATGGCGAGCGACCGCGTCGAGGCGCACGGCGGAGGCGGCATGGAGGGCGACCGCACGGTCGTGGTCTGGGACGGCTCGGTGCTCGAGCTGTTCGACGAGACGGGCAGTGCCCGCTGCCACGCGGCCATGATCGACTCCTTCGAGCTCCGCGAGTCGCCGGGACCGACCGGCGAGGCGCTTCAGGTCACCGCGATGCGCACGGACACGATGCTCCCGACCCGCTTCACCGGCGAGCAGCGGGCCAAGGTCGAGCAGATCGTCGACGAGGTGCGGGCGCATCCGCGTCGAACCCCGTAAGGTTCGACGAGCCGATCAGGAGGTCCCGATGAACCCGAACGGAAGCCCGCAGAGGAGCGAGCGAAGGCTCAACGCGATCATCGTCCTCGCGACGCTCGCATTCGTCGTGGCGCTCGTCCTCGGGATCGTCGCCTTCGTCGATTCGCGGGCGCCGCAGCCCGGTGACGATGCGGTGAACGACGGCTTCGGCCTGGTCGACTAGGCCGGCGGCGGGCCGCCGGCGCCCTTGCCGATCCACCGCTGGTCCCTCGGCAGGGCCGCAGGGCGAACAGCCAGAAGGCGATGGCGACGACGAATGCGGCGGCGACGAGGATCAGCCAGAGCCCCGGACCAACCTAGCCGCCGGGAGGGCCCCTACACC
Organism: uncultured Solirubrobacterales bacterium; assembly: GCA_963823565.1. GTDB lineage: Bacteria > Actinomycetota > Thermoleophilia > Solirubrobacterales > 70-9 > RHKX01. The sequence continues at coordinate 241,762 of CAWGLR010000002.1, forward strand.
CCGATGTTGTTCTGGAAGAGCGTGTAGCCGATGCCGGCGAGGACGGCGCCGACGATCCAGAAGCGGAGCATGATCTTCGTCTCCGACCAGGCGAGCATCTCGAAATGGTGGTGGACCGGGGCCATCAGGAAGACGCGGCGGCGGAAGGCCTTGAAGGCGATCACCTGGATGGCGACGGAGGCGGCCTCGATGACGAAGATGCCGCCGATGATGAGGAGCAGGATCTCGGTCTGGGTCATGATCGCGAGGCCGCCGATGGCGCCGCCGAGGCCGAGGGATCCCGTGTCGCCCATGAAGATCTGGGCGGGGAAGGCGTTGAACCAGAGGAAGCCGACGGTGGCGCCGACGAAGCAGGCGGAGAGGATGGCGAGGTCCTCCTGGCCGGTGGTGATCGTCACCGCGAGGTAGGCGAGAAAGGCGATCGCCGCACAGCCCGCCGCCAGGCCGTCGAGCCCGTCGGTGAGGTTGACGCCGTTGCTGAAGCCCGCGAGCACGAGGAACGTGAGGACGATGTAGACGACCGGCCCCAGATAGAGCTCGGCGTCGAAGACGCGCAGCTGCAGGTCCGGGTCGAGGCCGACGGCGTCGAAGGCGCCCCACCAGAGGAAGACGCTGAGGGCGATCTGGATCGTCAGCTTCCAGCGCGCCGAGAGGCCGAGGGAACGGCGCTTGACGATCTTTATGTAGTCGTCGATGAAGCCGAGCAGGGCGCTGCCCATCGCGACGCCGAAGACGATCAGGCTCTCGGTGTCGCGGTCGGAGAGGACGAGGTACGGGACCGCGATCGCGGTGAAGATGATCAGCCCGCCCATCGTCGGCGTGCCCGCCTTGGCATGGTGGCCCTCCGGCCCCTCCTCGCGGATCTGCTGGCCGAACTCCCGCTCCCGCAGCCGCTCGATGAACTTCGGGCCGAGGAAGATCGTGATCAGCATCGCGGCCATCCCCGCGATCAGGATTGCCCCGCGGTCGACGGGGACCGTGCTCAGACCATCGCTCTGAGCGAGCAGCATCACGCTTCGGCCACCTCGCCGATCTCGGCCCGAAGGACGTCCGTGAGCGCCTCGAGGCCGACCGAGCGCGAGCCCTTGACGAGCGCGACGTCCTCCGGCTGGAGGATCCCGCGGACGAGCTCGGCCGCGGCGAGCGGGTCCGGCGCCCACTCGTCCGGCATGTAGTCGCGCGCGAGCTCGCCGACCCCGATCAGCGGCGAGATCCCGAGCTCGCGGACCAGCGCCCCGATCTCCTCGTGGAACTGCGGGCCCTCGGGGCCCAGCTCGGCCATCCCGCCGAGGATCGCGATCCTCCGGCCGCGCGTCACCTGCGAGCCGAGGTGCTCGACCGCGGCGCGCATCGAGATCGGATTCGCGTTGTAGCAGTCGTTGAGCAGCAGGATCTCCCCTTGCAGCTCGACCCGTTCGCCGCGCAGGCGCGAGAACCCTATCCGCGACGCGAGCGGCGCCATCTCCTCCGGCGGGAACCCGAGCGCGACCCCGATCGCGACCGCGCAGAGCGCGTTCGTGAGGTTGTGCGCCTCCTCGAAGGGGAACGTGAAGTCGGCCTCGCCGAGCGGCGTCCCGATGCGGGCGTCGGTCCGCGCGGTCGCGACCCTCGACTCGAGCGCGAAGACGTCGCCCCCGGGCCCGAAGGTGAGCGTCGTCAGGCGGTCGTGGAGGTGCGGCTCGAGCGCCTCGGCGTCCTCGGGAATGACCGCGCGGCCCTCCGGCCCCAGCCCGCGCAGGATCTCCGCCTTCGCCTCGGCGATCGCCTCCACCGTCCCCAGCAGCTCGAGGTGGACGGGGCCGACGTTGGTGATCGCCGCGACGGTCGGCTCGGCGATCTCGCAGAGCTCGGCGATCTGGCCCATCCCCCGCATCGCCATCTCCATCACCAGGACCTCCGTCTCCAGGGGCGCGGCGAGCAGCGCCAGCGGCATGCCGATCTCGGTGTTGTAGTTCTCGGGGCTGGCGTGCACGCGCCGCGGCAGGATCGCCCGGGTGATGTCCTTGACCGAGGTCTTGCCGGTCGAGCCGGTGATGCCGACGAGCGGGCACCCGATCTCCCGGCGCCAGCCGCGGGCGAGCCGCTGCAGCGCCGCAACCGGGTCGTCCGCCGCCAGCAGCCACGACCCCGGCGGAATCCAGCCCTCGAGCTCGCGCGCCCGCGCGTGGGTGACCAGCGCTCCCCAGGCCCCCGCCGCGAGCGCATCGCCGGCGAACCGGCCGCCGTCGTCGGACTCGCCCGGGAGGCCGAAGAAGAGCTCGCCCGGTCCGGTCGAGCGCGAGTCGACGCTCGCGCGCTCGGGCCGGCCGCCGCCGCCGCGGGCAACGATCTCGGCTCCGGCCTCGGCGGCGATGCGGTCGGGTTCGAGCTCGATCATGCGGACCCGGCGGCCGCCGGGGAAAGCGCCGCCAGCTCCTCGCGGGCGACCGTGCGGTCGTCGAACGGCTCCTTGCGGCCGCCCTCGAACTCCTGTCCCTGCTCGTGACCCTTGCCGGCGATCACGACGAGGTCGCCGGCGGCGGCCAGCCGCATCGCCGCCGCGATCGCAGCGCGCCGGTCGGGGTCGACCACGAGCTCCCCGCGCCGCTCGGTGGGGATGCCCTCGAGCATCTGGTCGATGATTGCCCGCGGGTCCTCCGAGCGCGGGTTGTCCGAGGTGACGACGGCGACGTCCGCGAGCTCGGCGCCCGCCCGCCCCATCAGCGGCCGCTTCAGCGGGTCGCGGTCGCCGCCGCAGCCGTAGACGCAGATCAGCCTGCCGTCGGTGAGCTTGCGCGCCGCCCGCAGCACGTTCTCGAGCGAGTCGGGAGTGTGGGCGTAGTCGACGAGCACCCCGAAGGGCTGGCCCTCGTCGATCGGCTCCATCCGGCCGGGGACCGGCTCGGCGCCGGCGAGCGCGGCCACGGCGGAGTCCATGTCGAGCTCGAGGCCGTAGGCGACCGCGAGGGCGGCGAGCGCGTTCTCGACGTTGAAGTGGCCCGGGAGCGGCAGCTCCACCCGGCGGCGCTGCCCCGCGGGCCCGAGCAGCTCGAAGCGGCTGCCGGTCGCGTCGAAGTCGACGTCGCGCGCGCTCAGGTCCGCCTCGGCGCCGGAGGGCGAGAAGCCGATCGGGGGCTGCCCCGTCGTTTCCCGGAGCTCGGCCATCAGGCGGGCGCCGTAGGGGTCGTCGACGTTGACGGCGGCGACGCCGGGGAGGATTCGCGCCCCGCCGGGGTCGGCGGCGAAGAGCATCCGCTTGGCGGCGAAGTACTCCTCCATGTCGGCGTGGAAGTCGAGGTGGTCCTGGGTCAGGTTCGTGAAGGTCGCCACATCGAAGTGGATCGCGTCGGCGCGGCCGAGAACGAGGGCATGGGAGGAGACCTCGATCACGCAGGCGCGATCGCCGGCGTCGAGCATCCGGCGGAAGGTGCGCTGGAGGTCGATCGCCTCCGGGGTCGTCCGCACGACCTCCTCCTCCACCCCGCCGACGACCTGCTTGACGGTCCCGAGCAGCCCGCAGGCGACGCCGGCGCCCTCGAGGATCGAGCGGACCAGGAACGCGGTCGTGGTCTTGCCGTTGGTCCCGGTGACGCCGACGACTGTGAGCGCGGCGCTCGGGTCGCCGAAGAGCTTCGAGGCCAGCGGCGCCATCGAGCGGCGCGTGTCCTCGACGAGGACCTGGGGGACCGGCAGGGCGAGCTGATGGTCGACGACTATGGCCGCCGCACCGGCCTCGATAGCGGCGGGCGCGAAGTCGTGGCCGTCGGCGCTCATGCCCCGCACGCAGACGAACAGCGTCCCCGGGCTCACCCGGGAGCTGTCGAAGGCGATGTCGTCGATCTCCTCGGCGCCGTCCCCGCGCGCGATGCGTCCGCCCGCGGCGGCGCTGAGCTCATCCAGCCTCATCGCCCGCGATTCTAGGAACGCGAGTGGCGTCCCCCCGGTCCGACCCCTACTCGGTCGGCGGGATCCCGAGGTACGGGAGGGCGAAGCTGGCGATCTGGCCGAAGGCCGGGGCGGCGACGGTGCCGCCGTAGTAGTCGCCCTTGGGGTCGTCGACGATCACCGAGACGAGCAGCTTCGGGTCCGCCGCCGGGGCGAAGCCGACGAACGAGGCCACGAACTGCGTCTCCGAGTAGGTGCCGTCGACGACCTTCTGCGAGGTGCCGGTCTTGCCGGCGAGGACGTAGCCGGGAACTTCGACCTCGGGGGCGGTGCCGCCCGGCCCGAGGACCCCCTCGAGCATCGTCCGGATCTGGCTCGCGGTCTTCTCGCTGATCACGCGGTGCCCCGCCGCCTCGGGCACGGGCTCGCCGTCGACCTCCTCGACCAGTCGCGGCGGCTGCAGGGTGCCGCCGTTGGCGATCGCCGCGTACCCCTCCATCATCTGCATCGGCGTCACCGACAGGCCCTGGCCCATCGGCAGGTTGCCGATCGAGGAGCCGGAGTAGTCGTGGTAGGAGGGGACGATCCCCATCTCGTCGGTCGGGTAGTCGATGCCGGTCGGGTGGCCGAAGCCGAAGCGGTCCACCCAGTCGCTGAAGTGCTTCTCGCCGAGCTCCATGCCGATCGTGACGGCGCCGACGTTGGAGGACTGGGCGAGGATGTCGGCGGTGGTCAGGGTCCGATACCCGACCGGGTGCGACTCCTCGATCGTGCGGTCGGCGACCCTGATGGACGGCGGCAGGTCGAACGACGTACCGGGAGTGACGACGCCCTCCTCGAGCGCCCCGGCCACGGTGAAGGCCTTGAAGGTCGAGCCGGGCTCGTAGGTCATCCCGGTCGCGAGGTTGATCGTGTCCTCAGATCGCGCGTCGGTCAGGTCGTAGGGGTCGATCGGCGGCCAGCTCGCCATCGCCAGCACCTCGCCGTTCTGCGGGTTCATGACGACGGCGGTCGCGCCGACGGGGTCGTACTTGTCGCCGATCCCGCGCAGCACCTTCTCGGTGTAGGACTGGATGCGGCCGTCGATCGTCAGCTGGACGTCGTGGCCGGCCTCGGCGCCGGCTATCTCGTCGCGGCCGATCTCCTGCCCGAGGGCGTCCTTGGTGATCGCGACCTCGCCGTCGCTGCCCGCGAGCACGTCGTCCTCGCCGGACTCGATGCCGAACAGCCCCTGCCCCTCGTCGCTGACGGCGCCGATCAGCCGCGCTCCGTCCTCGTCCTGGGGATAGACCCGGCGGGAGTCGGGCAGCATCCCGATCCCGTCGAGGCGGAGCTTCTCGACCCGGTCGGCGGTGACGAGGTCGATCTTGTGCGCCAGGTACTCGAAGCCGCTGTCGGCGGTGAGCGCCTTCAGCAGTTCGTCCTCGTCCTCGTCGAGAACCTTGGCGAGCTCCTTCGCCGTCTTCGGCGGGTTCGTCACCTGGTAGGGAGTCGCGAACACCGTCGCCGCCTCCTCCGAGAGCGCGAGCGCGTTGCCGTTGCGGTCGAGGATCGTGCCGCGCAGCCCGGGGACGGTGACGGTCGCGACCTGCTGGCTGCGCGCGTCGGCGCTGAGCTCGCCGCCCTTGACGGCCTGGAGCCAGGCGGCCCGCGCCATGACGACGAGGAATGCCAGCGCGAAGCAGGCGAAGAGCAGGCCGGACCGACGCTCGATCAGCTTCATCGAGCCGGTCGAGCCTCGCGTGCGGCGGCCGGGGCTCACGGGACGGTGGTGGAGGCTGTTGTGGTGGTCGTGTCGGTGGTCGCGACCGGGGCGCCGGTGGCGGGGTCGATCGGCAGCCCGGTCGCCGGGTCGATCGTCGCGCCCGTGGCCGGGTCGATCGTCGCGCCCGTGGCCGGGTCGATCGTCGCCCCGGTGACCGGATCGACCGCCGGCTCGGTGCTGACGGTCGTCGCCGGATCGGCGACCGTGGCGGTCCCGTCGGCCGGGAGCGTCGCCCCGATCTCGCCCGCGGCGAGACGCTTGGCGGCGATGGCGGCTTCGTTCCCGCCGAGGTGGAGGTAGTGCACCGCGTCAGGCTCGGGCACGCGAAGGCCGAGGCCCGCGGCGTCCTTCTGGATCCCGTCGGTGGACGTGCGCGCGGCGATGCGGGCGCGGAGGACGCCGTTGGCCTGCTGGAGCTCGCCGATCTTCGCCGCGACCCGGCTGTTGGAGGCGCTGAGGCTGAGCCCGAAGACGTTGACCGCGACGATGCCGGCGAGGAGGACGCCGAGCAGGACGATCCAGGCGCGGGAGCGCGCGAGGCCGTGGACGAGGCCGGAGTCGGCGAGGCCGCTGACCGCGTGGGCGGTACGGCCGACGGCGGCGACCGGAAAAGCGACGACGCCGCCGGAGGCGACGGGGCGCCGGGGGGCCGGGCCGGCTGCCGAGGCGCGGGACCGCGAACGCGTCTTCGCAGCGGTGCGCGTCGCCGTCCGCGAGGCGGACGGGCGCGGCTTGCGGGCTGTCGCTGCTCCCTGCACGGTCCTTCGTTTCGACGCCGGACGCGGTTTCGCCTGCGTACGGCGAGTTTTCGCGGGAGCGCGGACGGGCGCGGCGGCCATCAGCCCTGCTCCCCATCGATCTTGCGTGCGACGCGCAGGTGAGCCGAGGCCGAGCGCGGGTTGTCCGCGACCTCGCCGGCGCTCGGGGCGACGGCGCGGCGGGTGATCAGCTCGGCCTCGGGCTCGAGGCCGCACTGGCAGACCGGCAGCTCGGGCGGGCAGACGCAGCCGCGCGCGCGGTCGGCGAGGAAGCGCTTGACGCGGCGATCCTCGAGCGAGTGGAAGGAGATCGCGGCGAGGCGGCCGCCGGGAGCGAGCAGCTCCCAGGCGGTCGGCAGAGCGGCGTCGAGCGCGTCGAGCTCGGCGTTGACGGCGATCCGGATCGCCTGGAAGGTGCGCTTGGCCGGGTTGCCGCGGCCGAAGCGGACCTTCGGCGGCACGCCGGCGCGGACCGCGTCGACGAGCTCCGAGGTCGTCTCGAGCGGGCGGCGGGCGACGATCTCGCGGGCGATCGAACGGGCGTAGCGCTCGTCGGCGTGGTTGCGCAGGGTCGAGGCGATCCGCGCCTCCGGCCACTCGTTGACGATCGTCTTGGCGGAGAGCTCGGCGTCGGGGTCCATCCGCATGTCGAGCGGGGCGTCGAAGGAGTAGGAGAAGCCGCGCTCCCAGGCGTCGATCTGCATCGAGGAGACGCCGAGGTCGAAGAGGATCAGGTCCGGGCGCACCCCCTCGGCGCGCAGCTCCTCGAGCGCGTCGGCGAAGTCGGCCCCGATGAAGCGGGTCTCGCACGGCGCCTCGGCGGCGATCTGCTCGAAGCGGTCGCGGGCCGCGGGGTCGCGGTCGATGCAGATCAGCGTGCCCTCGGGGCCGATCCGGTCGGCGAGCAGGCGCGAGTGGCCGCCGCCGCCGAACGTGCAGTCGACGACGAGGTCGCCGGGCTGGGGGGCGGCGTCGCGGATGACCTCCGCGGCGAGAACTGGGACGTGCTCGATCGGCATATACGCGAGGGTCACCATCTCAGCCCCGGCCTCCCGGCAGCATCCCCTGCGCCGCGGCCTGCTGGGCGGCGAGGCTCTCCGTGAGGGCCGGCGTCTGCTTCTCGTTCTCCTCGTCCTCGGCGAGCCACTGCTCGGGGTTCCAGATCTCGAGCCGCTTGCCCATGCCCGCGATCACGCACCGGCCCTCGAGCTCCCCGTGCTCGAGCAGCATCTTCGGCAGCAGGATCCGGCCGTTGGAGTCGAGCTTGGCCGAGACCGAGTGGGCGAACGTGCGGCGCTGGAGCCGGCGGGCGTCGCGGCTGAGCGGGTTGAGCTGCGCCAGCGTCGCCGCCTCCATCTCCTCCGCCTGCTGGGCGGGCCAGACCTCGACGCAGGGCTCGACGCCCTTCATCAGGACGATCCCCTCGGCGAGAGCGGTGCGGTACTCCGACGGGACGGTGATCCGATCCTTCGGATCGAGGTTGTGCTCATGGAGTCCGCGAAAGGTCATTGGGGCCGCCGGTGGAAGTCATTCGAGAGAGCTGGGCCGGAGAGGTGAGGTGGGAGGAACCTCGCCCCTCCGGCCCGCTGATCTCGACTGCGCGCCACAGTAGCCCACAACGACCCACTACGCAACACATCAGTGCTGCGGCACTACACACGCGCCGTCGGACGGACTTGCTACCCGGGTCCGAGGGGCTCGGGATTCCGCTTGGACAAGCGGAATCCGAGCGGGTGGGGCGTGGTGGGACGCCCGCGCCGGGGTGCAACCGCGGTTGCAGCGAGAGGAGGCGACCGCCCCACTGCGCGCCACCGGCATCGAGCCCGGCTCAGCCCCTCCCCGCTGCTGGGGTCACTCAGTTCGACATTCGGTACTCAGCGACCCCAGCAGGGCCGGCGGGTAGTGGCCGAACTCGAAGTCCGTATTGCGTCCCGGCTCGATTAGGCTGGCGCCCGTGAGCGAGACCGAGAGCACGCCGCCGCCCGGCAGCACCCATCCCCCGGTCGGCCCCGGCGAGGGCGTCGCCCCGCCCGACCAGGCGGTTCCGCTCGACGCCGACGACACGCGCGGCATGCACCTGAAGCGGCTGCTGCGCCATCCGCTGACGCTGTCGCTCGGCTCGACCTTCGCGATCGTCGCCTTCGTCGGCGGCACGATCGGCGGCGGCGTCGCGATCGGGGCCGCGGCCGCGGCCGCGGTGGTCCTGCTGACGCTGCTGGTCGTCTTCGTTCTCGCCGCCAACCGCGCCAAGGAGGACTTCTTCTCCTCCTACGCCTCGGCCCGTGGGCTCAACCGAACGGCCGGCCGCTCGCACCTGCCGCCGACGACACCGCTGCTCCGCAAGGGCGACGACCGCTACGCCGACCAGGTGATGAACGGCACCCTCCCCGGCGGTGCCCCGGGGGCGATCGGCCTCTACACCTACGAGGTCGAGACGACCGACTCGGACGGCGACAGGGACACCGACTACTACCGCTTCACGGTCGTCCTCCACGACATCCCCTCCGTCGCTCCGAAGGTGTCCGACGTCTACTGCCAGCGCCGCTCCGGCTTCCGCTTCATGGATGGCGCCGAGGACGTCTTCCGCAAGATGAACCGCCTCGAGCTCGAGAGCGAGGTCCTCGACAAGCGCTACGAGATCTTCTACGGCGAGCACGACGACCAGGTTTGGATGAAGCGCCTCTTCTCCCCCAGCTTCATCGTCTGGCTCACCGAGCAGACCCCGAAGAACTTCGCCTGGGAGCTCTCGGCCGGCAGCCTCTGCGTCAACGTCACCGGCCACCTCGACTCCGCGGCCGAGCTCGACGGCCTCTGCGAGGCCGCCTCCGGGGTCGCTCACCGGCTCGCCGAGGAGGCGAGCCAGAGCACACTGCCGCAAGCTCAGTAACTCGGCAGCAACTGACCCGAGTTCGCGACGATCGCCGCCGCGACCACGAGCAACACCGAGGGGACGAGCAGCAGGGCGACGACGAGCTGCATCTTCGGCGCCGCGCGGGCCGCGTGCTCGCCGATCCGGCGGCGCTGCTCGACCCGCAGCGAGCCGGCCTGCTCATGCAGGGCGTGGGCGAGCGGGGAGCCGTGGCGGCGCGAGCGCTCCAGCGCCCCTGCGAGCGCCGCGAGCCCCTCGCCGCGCGAGCGGTCGCGGAGCCGGCGCAGCGCGGTCTCCTGAGCGGTCCCGCACTCGATCGCCGCGACGGTTCGGGCGAGGTCCTCGCGGAGCGGTCCGGAGGCGCTGCGCATCGCGTCGGCGAGCAGCGCCCCGGGGCCGCGGCCCGTCGCGGCGCCGGTCGCCATCAGGTCGAGCGCGTCGGGGAGCGCCGCCGAGACGCGCTCGCGACGGGCCCGGGCAATCCGGTCGAGCAGGAGGTCCGGAGCCAGAAAGGCGGCGATGGGGACGCCGACGAGGACGAGCGAGCCGAACCGGCCCGGCGCGACCGGCGCCGCGGTCGCGGCCGCTGGCAGCGAGAGGATGGCGCTCGCGACCTTCGCGGCGATCAGTGCGGCCGGGCTGAGGCGGCCCGCGAAGTCGGCGTCATCGATCCGGCGCTGAGCGGATGTCAGCAGCAGGCTCCTGCTCGCCGCCGCCGGCGCGGGAAGGCGGCCGAGGGCCACCCGGCGCCGCCAGGACTCGCGCGCGTCCTCGCCGCGCTCGCCGGCGAGCTCCCAGAGCGCCGCCGCGACGAGCAGCGCACACGCGCCGGCCAGCAGCGCGCTCAACCTCGCACCTCGCCGAGCTTGCGGATCGCGAGGAAGCCGCCCAGCTGCAGGATCCCGGCGGCGGCCAGCAGGACGACCGACGCGGTGTTGGCGAGCATGCCCGGCGAGGAAGCCCGGCGAGATCAGCTCGACGAGCAGCCCCATGAACAGGGGCATCGCGACGACCATCCCGCCCGTGAGTCGCGCCTGGGCGGTCGCGGAGCGCGCGTCGCGCTCGGCGCGCTGCCGCCGCGTCGCCGCGTCGGCGTGCCGACGCAGCAGCTGGGCGAGGTCGCCGCCGGCGCGCTCCTGGGAGAGGATCGCCGATCACGAGCGCCTCGATCCGCTCCGAAGGGACCCGCCGGGTCAGGCCGGCGAGCGCCTCGCGCGCCGGCATCCCGAGCTCGAGGTCGGCGCCGACCCGCGTCAGCTCGACGGCGCTCGGCCCCTCCAGCGTCGCCGCGGCTCCGAGCAGCGCGATACGCAGCGAGCCGCCCGCGCCGACGGCGTCGGCGATGCCGGCCGCGATCGCGGGGACGTCCGCCTCGACGCGCTCGCGGTAGCGACGCTGGCGCCGAGCGACGGCCCAGCCGGCCACGGCGGGACCCGCCGCAGCGATTCCCGCCAGAGGCCCGAGGCCGGCGAGCAGGACGGCGCCCGCACACAGCACCAGGCCGGCGACCGCTCCGAGCCGCCTGCGCTCGGCCTCGGTCGGCGCCCGGTTCTCCCTGCCGGCGAGCGCGAGGGTCCGCGCGGCCGCCTCGAGCTGCGCGGCGAGGGCGGGCATCGACCCGAGCCCCTCCCGGAGCGCGACGGCGACCGCCGCACCGCCGGCTCCGGCGAGGAGGATCGGAAGCCAGGAGCTCATGACGCCGGATCTCGGCGCCAGAGCATGCGCAGGCCGGGCTCGCCGTCGCGACGCTCGACCTCCGCCAGCTCGATCGCGAGCCGCGACCCCGCCGGGCCGCGCTCGAGGTGGAGGATCAGGTCGATCGCGCCGGCGAGCTGGTCGCGGACGACGCGGTGCGGGACCCCGAGGCCGGCCATCATCGCCAGCGTCTCGAGCCTCCGCAGCGCATCCTCCGGGCCGTTCGCGTGAACCGTCGAGAGCGCACCGCGGTGGCCGGTGTTGAGCGCGACGAGCAGGTCCATCG
>CAWGLR010000003.1:0-1372981 GCA_963823565.1 uncultured Solirubrobacterales bacterium
CCGCGAATGCGACGTAGTCGAGCTTCGGCTCGGGCGCGAACAGCGGGTAGACCTCGAGCGGGCCGGCGACGTCGGGCTCGCCGACCTCGATCGGGCCGGCGAGGTGGGAGGAAAGGGGACGGGAGTCTTCGCGAAGGATGGTCATGGCGGCTCAGTCGCGTGAGTCCCGTCGTTCCTGACATCGTGCGTTGCGCCAAAACACATGGACAGGCGCCAGAACGGCTGTTACGCTGAAGACCATGCCCAGCGTGCAGATCAAGGACGTTCCCGACGAGGTTCACCTCGTTCTCCGGCGGCGTGCGCTGGAGGCCGGCCAGTCGCTTCAGGAGTACCTGCTCGCTCGGCTGACCGAGGATGCGTCTCGGCCGACCCTCGACGAGGCACTGCGCCGGGTCGGCGAGCGCTCGGGCGGCAAGGTGTTGCTGAAGGAATCCGCTGCCGCCCTGCGTGCTGAGCGCGACAGGCGGTGATCGTCGTCGACGCTTCGGTGCTCGCGCCGGCGCTCGGTGACGACGGCGCCGACGGCGAGCTCGCCCGGGGCGGCCTCGGCGCGGGACCCCTGTTCGCTCCCGAGCTGATCGATCTCGAGGTCGCGTCGGTCTGGCGCCGGGCCGCTCGAGCCGGACGGCTGGAGGAACGCCGCGCGCACCAGGCGCTGGCCGACCTCGAGGCGTTCCCCCTGCAGCGGGCGCCGCATGCCCCGTTGCTGCCGAGGATCTGGGAGCTGCGTGAGAACGCGACGCCGTACGACGCCGCCTATCTCGCCCTGGCCGAGGTGCTGGCGGCACCGCTCCTGACCGCCGACGCGCGCCTTGCAAGCGCGCCCGGTGTCCGCTGCGAGATCGAGCTGATCGGCTCCGGCGCCGGGTAGCGGTCGAGTCCAGGCGGTCAGGTACGGAGCTCGGCGAGCAGGGCCTGCGGCGTCAGGATCCGCATCGTGCCGACCCGCTCCAGCGGAAGCACGTGCCTGCGGTCGCCGCTCACGAGGACGTCGGCTTCTGCGCGAAGCGCGGCAGCGATGATCGCGTCGTCGTCGCTGTCCCCGCTCAGCTCCGGCACCGCCTCCGGAGTCACCGGCGTCTCCGCGGCCAGCGATCGCATGAACGAGGCAGCGGTGGAGGCCTCTTCGCGCGAGTGATCCAGCTTCTCCCGAAGCACTCGTTCGAGTTCACCCAGCACGTGTTCGGGGACTACGAGGCGTAGTCGACCGGCGATCGCCTCCTCGAGCACCCTGCTCGGCGGACCTTGCGCGATCAGGGCCGAGACGAGGACGTTGGTGTCGCACGCGACGCGAGGCGTCAGGAGCGCGACCGTTCCCGAACCTCGTCGATCACGCCCTCGACGTCCTCGGGGCCGACCCCGAGACGCTCGGCTCGGGAGCCCGCGATCTCCTGGAGAGCGCGCATGCGCTGGAGCTTCAGGTGGGAGCGAAGCGCCTCGCGCACGAGTTCGCTCTTCGTTCGGCCCTGGGCGGCGGCGGTCGACTCGGTCTCGTCGAGCAGCTCGTCGGGCACGGAGACGGAAAGGATCTTCGCCATGGGCATATGAAATTATCATATGCCGCAGGCGAGCGACCGACGGACCCGCAGTCCGATCTGGCGCTCTGGACGAAATCCGGTGCCGGCGTCAGAAGCGCGACCCCGCCGCCGACCGTCCGAACGTGGAATGGATCGCCAGGACGAGGGATGGGGACGGGGCCGGCCGGGGGATTCAGCCGGCCTCGTCTCCATTCCCCGGTCGGCTCGGCATGCTTCGGGGCCGATGAGCAGGCCCGCGCACCCCCTGTCCCGGCAGTTCGACGAGGCCGTCGCCTACGCGATCGACAAGCACCGCGACCAGGAGCGGAAGGGGAGCGGAGTCAGCTACGTCTCCCACATCTTCGGCGTCGCCTCGATCGCGCTCGAGATGGAGTGCACCGAGGAGGAGGCGATCGCAGCGCTCCTGCACGACGTGATCGAGGACGGCGGCGGCGCCGCTGCCGAGGCCGAGATCCGCGAGAGGTTCGGCGGGGAGGTCGCGGAGATGGTGCGCGCCAACTCCGACACCGACATCGAGCCGAAGCCGCCGTGGAGGCAGCGCAAGGTCGACTACATCGAAGGCATCGCAACCAAGCCGATCGGCGCCGTGCGGGTCTCGATCGCCGACAAGCTCCACAACGCCCGCGCGATCCTGCTCGACCACCGGACGATCGGCGACGAGCTCTGGAGCCGCTTCAGTGCCGGGCCCGAAGACGTCGCCTGGTACTACCGCTCGCTCGTGAGCGCCTTCGATGCACGCCGCGACGAGCTGGACCGACCGGCCGTCGCCGCGCTCGACGAGCTGGACCGGACGGTGAGCGAGATCGAGACGCGGGTCGCCGGTCGCGCGAGCGACGCCGAGAGACGCGATGACCCGCGCGTCCGGGACGCCTACCTGACGGAGGGCGGAACCGCCCGCTACCCGGAGGGCACGAAGTTCCGCGGCCACGACATCAACGCGCTCCTCGACGGGATGGACGCTCGGGAGGCCTCGGACGACGACGAGCCCGGCACCTCCTGATCCCACACGAAGTCGTGGGGCGAGGTGGCGAGACCCCCTAGATCACCTGGTGCAGCCGCCTGCCCATCGCCGCCCGCGATGAGCCGAAGACGTCGCAGAGCCGATCGAAGTCGCGGTCGCGCTCGTACTCGCGGCGGATCAGCTCCGCCGGCATGAGGAGCGCCGCGGCGAACTGATTCGCCTCCTCCTCGATCGGGTCGAGCGGCGGGCGGTCTTCGTCGTGCTTCCTCGATCTGGCCGTGGCGGCAGAAGATCGTCGTCTGTCCCTGCTGGTGGAGGACCCAGTGGCCGAGCTCGTGGCCGATCGTGAAGCGGCGGCGGGGCGGCCACTGGCGCGCTTCCTCGGCGTTGACCCAGATCTCGCCGCGGCTCGCGAGCAGCAGGCCGGAGATCGACTGGCCCTCCTCGAGCGTGGGGCAGCCGGGGGCGGCGCACATGTCCTCGACGTCGCAGACGAGCAGCCCGAGGTGGGAGTCGGCGATGTCCTCGACGGGGACCGGGCAGCTCTCCCCGTCCCAGATCCACTCGGGCACACCCGCGAGCAGCTCCGCGGCCCTTGCCTCGACCTCCTCCACCCGGCCGATGCTAGCCCGGCCGGGCGCGGCTTACCCGGCGGTGAAGAGCTCGTCGACCTCGTCGCGGGCCACGGACGCAGGCTCGTGCGGCGAGGCCGCGACGTCGGCGTCCATCACCTCGAAGGCCTCGTTGGCCATCGCCTTGCGCGCGAACACCGCGCCTCCGGCGGAATCGGGAGGCGTCACCGCCTCGCCGGCCCGCCGGATCTGCTCGGCGCTGGCGCCGACGATCGCCGCCAGCGCGTCGATCACCCGCGATGAGACGCCCTCGGCCGGCAGCAGGCCGTGCTCCATCTCGTGGTAGTAGCGGCCGACCTTCTCGACGCGTTGCGGCTCCTCACCGACGCCGAGCGAGCCGGCCAGCCGCTCCACAACCTCGCGCCGCTTCAGTCGCGCGCGCTTGCGCAGCGACGGCAGCAGCTCGGGCCAGCTGCCCGAGACGCCCTCCATCGACTCGAACACCTGGTCGACGGCGACCTTCGCCAGCGAGCTCTCATAGGCGACCGGGTCCCACGCTCTGCGGGGTGCCGTCATGAGGTACCGGTCGATCAGGGCCTCGGTCTCCTGACGGGCGCTCTCGCCCGCCCGTTGGACGAAGTCGCGCGGGTTGGGACCGTCGCCCGCCTCGAAGGCGGCCGCGAACTCCTCGAGCAGCTGCCGCGGCTCAGGCATCGAGCTCCCCCTTCAGGTCGCGCTTGAAGCGACTCCAGATCTGCGCGACGTTGTCGACGCTCATCCGCTCGCCGCTCCCGTCGGCCGCGATCCGCTCGCAGACCTGGTCGGCGGACAGATCCTCGAAGCCGGGCACGCCTGCACCGTAGAGGCGGATCACCTTCCGGTGCAGTGGGTTGCGCGTCTCGAGCACGCGCCCGACCGCGTCGAGGTGGTCGATCAACCCGGTCTCGTCCGCGCTGGACGGCTGCCCGCCGGCGACGTCGTCGTCGTCGGCGTTCTCCTCGGCGAGCGGGGCCTCGTCGGGCCTGCGCTTCGCGGTCCGCGTGAAGTCGGCGATGCGGCGCTCGGTCACCGTCCGCACGAAGGAGCCGAACTGCCCGATCAGCTTTCCATCGAAGCCGGCATGGGCGAGCGAGAGGAACACCTCCATGACGACGTCGTCGATGGCCTCCACCGGCACCTTCGCCGCGACGCGCGCGCGGATGTTCGGCTCGAACGCCCAGGCCAGGTACCCGAGCGCTTCCCGCTGCGCCTGGCCATCACCGCTCTCCCGCGCCTCGTCGAGGTAGTCGACGAGCTCCTGATCGGACAGGTGGTCGAGCTCATGCGGGGGACGTCTGCGGAAGTCGGCCATGGCGAAAGCGGGTCAACTCCCCGCGGGACGGGACGCTATCGCGGCCACTTGACAGCGGCCATAGGTTCGAAGCGATGGGTGTCCGAGGGGAGAGCGAGACGAGGGTGGACCCGTGCGGGCTCGACCTCCCGGGTCCCTCGCGCCGGATCAAGGTCGAGCCGCTGCGCCTGCCGTCACCGGAGCCGCGAGCCGGCACCGGCCGAGCCGCCACCGTCGCCGCCGAGAGCCGACGAAGGCGCCGGACGCCGCGAGCCCGCGCGCACGTGAGCACGGGCGCCGACCGCTCACCGGACCTGACCCAGCCCGTCCTCGGGTTCAGGATCTGGAACCTCGGGATGCGGGGGAGGCTCGGCGCGATCGCCGCCGGGAGCATCTGGGAGCGTGGCGGTGAACGAGGCTGTCTGCTGCCCTGGAGTCGCGCCGTCGAAGCGGCCGAGACATCGCTCCCCGCATCCCGGCTGTGTCTGTGGCTTCAACGCCTACTCGACGCTGCACCGGAGGCTCGTCCCCTACCCGCGAACGGCGCTGGGAGTGATCGCCGCATGGGGGGAGCTCGACGTCTACCGGACGGGGTTCCGAGCGGAGTTCGCACAGATCCTGGCGCTCGCGCTGCCCGGCAGACGCAAGGTCGAGGAGGACGAGCGCGCGCGGTTCGAGCTCGCCGCTCGCCGCTACGGCGTCCCACTGGTGACCCGTCGGGAGCTCGAGGCCGAGGGACTGAAGTACGCGGCGCCGGTGCCCCAGTCGCTGCTCCCCGCCATCGGCAGCCGGCGCCCGGCTCAGCCCGCGACCACGTCGTCGAAGCCCACGGCGGCACCGACCGCCATCGCGACCTGGCGGCACGCTCGTGGCAGCGCTCTCTGGGTCCATCGCCACGTCGCCCTGCGCTGTCGCAGCGACGTGGTCGAGGTCTGCCCGGCGCCGGGGGCGACCGCCTTGATCGCGACGGCTCCGCAGGTGTGGACTCGGGGGCGCGGGGACCGAGTGCGGGCCGGTGAAGTGGTGGCGGCCATCGAATCGGCGTACTCCGGCGAGCGCGTCCACCTGCTCGCGCCGGTCGATGGCTCGATCAGCGCCCTCAACCCGGGCTTCGCCGCCGCGCACGTCGACGGCGATCCGGCCGTTGCCATGGCGCCGTGGCTCGTCGGCTTGCGGCCCGACGCCACCGTCCCGCTCGACGACGCGCCTCTTCTCTGGGATCGAGCCGGTGCGGAGCTCTACCGGCGCTCGGTCATCGGCCGAACGGACGCCGACATCCTCGCGGAGGTGTCCGGGCCCGAGCAGCCATCGACCGCCCAGCTCCAGCCGCTGGAGCAGGCGCCCCTTCCCAGCCGGATCCTCCCGTTCGCCGCCAACCAGTGCCGTCGGAGAACGCGCCCGGAGAACGGGAGGCGAGCGTCGATCGCGGTGCAGCAGCTGCGACCGCTGCTGATGGGGGTGGGGGCGGCGAGCCCCGACGACCTGCTCGTCGCTTGAGTGAGGCGGCTCCGACCGCTACCGCTTCTTCTTCTTGAACGTCAGCGCCGTCTTCTCCGACAGCCTGGCCTTGTTCCCCGCGTCGTCCTTGAAGTTGGCGATCACGGTCGCGCGGACGGCGCCGGCCTTGCGGATCAGGCGGCGGACCTTCTTGACGGCGTGCTTGCTCTTCACCTTGAGCGTCACGCGGCGGCGGTTGGTGCCCTTGACGTCGACGGTCTGCTTCTTCAGCTTGACGCGGACCTTCGACTGCTTGATGTGGCCGCGGAGCTTGATGCGGGCCGCCTCGCCGGCGCCGACCTTGGCGCGGATCTTGATCTGCTTGCGGCGCTGGGCCTGACTCGCCCGCATCGTCAGCGACGGCTTCTTGACCCGGTTGTCGGGCTGGGGCGGCGCGTTGGTGTCGATCTGCTTGGTCACCTGGGCGGCCGGGCCGCCGTTGCAGAGGACGGTCTGACCGGTGTAGATGCGCGTCGTCGAGCAGCCCTCGGTGTCGGTCACCCGCAGCGTCACCTGGTAGGTGCCGTTGGTCGCGTACTTGTGGCTGACGGTCGGGAGGCTGGTCGTCTGGGTCGTGCCGTCGCCGAAGTCCCAGCGGTAGGAGACGACGCCGGTGTCGTCGGAGGACGCGTTCGCGTTGAAGGTGGCGACGACGCTGGCCGGCGTCGTTCCCTGCGAGAAGGCGGCGACGGGCCCCTGGTTCGGCGTGACGACGGCGTCCTGGAACTGCTGGTCGCCGTTCGGCAGCGCCTGCGGCGTCCCGAGCGGCGTCAGAACGCCCGAGGCCCCGACCGTGTAGGTGAAGAGCTGGTTGGGCGTGTCCGCGGTGACGTAGGCGTTGGTCCCGTTCGGGTGGACCGCGACGGTTCGCGGCGCCTGTCCGGCGAGCGCCGTCGTCTGGCCGCTCAGCGCGCCGTTCGTCCCGATGTTCAGCGAGACCGCCGTGCCGGTGAGGGTCGCGGCGGAGAGCAGGAGATGCTCGCCGTCGGTCGTGATCGCGCTGCCGAAGGGGCCCTGGGCGGTCCCGAACGGGGAGCCCGCGACCGGGGTGAGGCTGCCGTCGGCGGCGACCGCATACGCGGAGACGTCGTCGGAGCCGTTGTTGGCCACGTAGAGGAAGCGGCCGTCGGGGGTTATCGAGATGCCTCGGGGGTCGGTCCCGGCGGCATAGGGCGAGGCAGCCAGCTCGGTCAGCGACCCGTCCGCCGCGACGTCGTACGCGCTGACGTTCGCCCCGTCCCCGTTCGTCACATAGAGGTTCTGACCATCGGGGGTGGAGGCGATCCCGAGCGGCGTCAGTCCCGTCGGGAAGGGGGAGGGGGCGAGCTCGGTCAGCGAGCCGCCCGACCCCACCGCGTAGCCGGAGATCGTGTCGTCGCCGCTGTTCGCCACGTAGAGGAAGCCGCCGCCGGGGGTCACCGTGATCCCGGCGGGGGACGAGCCGGCGGCCACGGGCGCCCCCACCGTCAGAGCGCCGTTCGCGGCGACGGCGTGGGGAACGATCGCCGAGCCCCCGGCGCTGCCGACGTAGAGGTTCGCGCCGTTGGGAGTCATGGCGACGCCGCGCGGGTCGGTGCTGGTCTCGGCGACGGGGGTGGTGACGGCGGTGGGAGGATCCGCGGGAGCGCCCGCGGCCACGTTGAAGATCGAGACGCTGTTGGCGGCGGCACCGTTGGTGACGTAGAGGTCGCGGGCCGCCCCGGCGGCCGCGGGAAGCGCGAGCAGCAGCGCCGCGGTCGCGAGCAATGCGCGAATCGTCCTGCCGAGCGTCACCGGAACCTCCCCGTCGCCTCCACGTGATGGGCACTCTCGCACAAGAGCCGCAGCCTGTGCGCCGGATCTCGCCTGCGTGACCAGGACCGAAGCTCGTGGGTGCCTGGGTGAGATGTCACGGTTCCGCGACGGAATTGTCACGCGGCGTTTCCCACGCGTGACGGACCATGCGGGAGGCTCGCGGCGTGAACGATCGATGCCGCTCGGAGTTTCTGGATGGTGAGGCGCGCCTACGCAGCCTCGTCGTCGAGGCCGGCTTCACTGAGCCGGATCTGGTCCTCCCCGATTTCGACCCGCGCAACTTCGTTCTCCAGTGGACCGAGCCCGACCTTGTCGAGTTCGCGGTGAATGGACGTGAGCTGGCGGCCACAGGCGTTCTCCCCGGTGCGCTCGCCCAGGCCGCGGCCGGAATCGGCGCCGCCATGCGGACCTTCATCGACGAACGCGATCTACCCACCCCTGACATCGTCCGGCCCGGCCGCAACCGCGGCGATGTCGAGTTCGTCTGGCGCGCGGAGAAGCTGATCGTGATCGTCAGCGAGGACGAGGGGATCGTGTTCCCGCAATTGAACTAAGTGGACTAAGTAGCTACCGTGTCCTCCGTGAAGCCCGTCTCCATCCATGAAGCGAAGACGAACCTCTCGCGGCTGATCGCTCGCGTCGAGCAGGGGGAGGAGGTCGTCGTGCGCCGCCGCCGCACCCCGGTGGCGAAGCTAGTTCCCTACGCGCCCTCGTCGGCGCCGCGGACCCCGGGAGCGCTGCGCGGTCAAATCAAGATCCGCGCCGGGTTCGACGAGATCCCGCCCGGCTTCCCCCGAAGCGGGGATTGACCCCAATTCTCGTCGACACCCACGCGTTGCTGTGGTGGCTCGGAGACGATCCTGCCCTGACTCCCGCCGCCCGCGACGCGATGGGCGACGTCGATCACGTCCCGCTGGTCAGCGTCGTCAGCCTCTGGGAGATCGCGATCAAGCTGGGGCTCGGCAAGCTGGAGGCGCCCGCTGATCTTCCGGAGGTGATCGAGGCGGAGGGCTTCGGATGGCTGGCCGTCGATCCGCGCCACGCCTGGTCGGTGCACGCCCTGCCGGCTCACCACCAGGACCCGTTCGATCGGTTGCTGATCGCCCAGGCGGTGGCTGAGGATCTGCCGGTCGTCACCGGTGACCCTCGGTTCGAGCCATACGGCGTGGCAACGATCTGGTGAGTGGGTGCGCCATTGACCAGGGCCGGCTCGCCTCGAGGCGAGCCGGCCGAGTGCGTGGGTCTCCGCGCCGCTACTCGCTGATCGCCCAGTAGCCGGTCAGCCGGTAGCCGGTCTCGCTGCCCGGCTCGTGGCGGGCGATGAGGACGTAGTCGGTGTTCTCGGTGTCGAGCAGGTAGTAGGCGTCGATCTGGTTGACGCCGATGAGCTCGGGCTGCGCCTCGGTGTCGAGCGCGGCAAGCTAGCGGATCGCGGAATGGGTTGGCACCGATCCGCGCGGCAATCGGCACACCCGTTCACCCACCCGTGACGCGGGCCGGGTCACGCTCGCCGGGCAGTCAAACTGACGACGGGAGGACGACACCGATGGCCGATCTCGAACGACACGAGCGGATTGTGGAGCTGGTGCGGAAGCTGCCCGAGGGCTTCGTCACCACCTACGGCGACCTCTGCCCGGAGGCCCCGCGCCTGCCCGGCCGGGTCCTGGCGGCGACGAAGGAGAGGGGCCTTCCCTGGCACCGCGTGGTCCGCGCCGACGGCAGCTTCGCCCAGGGCGACCGCCAGCGGCGGCTGCTGCGCAGGGAGGGGATCCCCTTCGCCGGCAAGCGCGTGGACATGGAGGCGGCGCACCTGCCGCGCGAGGCGCTCGACGACCTGCGCTGAGCGCCGCCGCCGCCGGCTCAGCCGGTGATGCCCCGCGGGGCGGGGCGCGGCGTCGGGGCGCCGACGACCGGGGGGACCGGGGCGGCGTCGGCCGGCGAGGTCCGGCGCATCAGCAGCATCGACAGGACGAGCCCGACGAGGACGAGCGCGGCGGAGAGCTTGAGGCTGGTTCCGAGCGCCGAGACGAATGCCTCGCGTACGGCTTCCTCTGCGGCCTTCGCGTCCGAGCCCGCGATCCGGTCGAGGGTGTCCTTCGCCCCCGGCGCGCCGGCGAGGAGCCCGTCGAGCTCCCGCGCCTGCGCGGTGTCGATCTTCACCCCTGCCTTCGTCACGAGCTCGGCGGTGCGGTCCTGGTTGAGGCCGTTGAAGATCGCGCCGGTCACCGCGACGCCGAGGGTCGCGCCGAGCCCGCTCAGCGTCACCAGCACCCCCGAGGCCGCGCCCGCGTGGTCGCGCGAGATCGCGTTCATCCCGGCGAGGTTCATCGGGGTCAGCGCGAAGCCGACGCCGAAGCCCATCGCCGCGGTCGGCAGCCAGAGGTCGGCGTAGTCGCTGGAGAGGTCGATCCCCGAGAGAACGAAGACGGAGACGGCCATCAGCGCCAGCCCGATCGCGATCGGCGGCCGCGGGCCGACCTTCGCCGCGACCCGGCCGCCGAGCGGCGAGCCGACGACCATCAGCCCGGTCAGCGGCACGAGCAGCAGGCCGACCTGCGTCGGCGAGTAGTCGAGGATCTCCTGGAAGTAGAGCGGCAGGAAGAAGAGCAGCGCGCCGAAGGAGAAGTCGAGGACGAAGATCACGATCGTCGCCCCGGCGAAGTTGCGGTGGCGGAAGAACGAGAAGTCGAAGATCGGGTTGTCGACGCGGCGCTCGACGACGGCGAAGGCGGCGAAGAGGACGGCGGCGGCGATCAGCAGCCCGACCACCGCCGGCGAGCCCCAGCCCCAGCTGGCCCCCTGGATCAGGGCGAGGGTCATCGCGGTCAGCCCCGAGGCCGAGAGCGCGACGCCGGCGAGGTCGACCCGGCGCGGGACCGTCGGGTCGCTCGACTCGGGGGTCGAGCGGAGGGCGACGAACGCGATCGCGACGGCGAAGGCGATGCAGACGACGAAGATCCAGCGCCAGTCGAGCTGCCCGGTCAGGACGCCGCCGACGAGCACGCCGACGCCGGAGACGAGCTCGGTCGCCGCGCCCCACATGCCGATCGCCGTCCCGCGCCGCTCGCCGGTGAAGACGTTGGTCAGCAGCGACATCGACGAGGGCATCAGCATCGCGCCGCCCGCTCCCGCCAGCGCGATCCCCGCGATCAGCACCTCGATCCCCGGCGCGACGGCCGCGAGCAGCGAGCCGACGCCGAACGTGGCGGCGCCGATCAGCAGCAGCCGGCGCCGGCCGAAGATGTCGGCGAGCCTGCCCGCCGCGATCAGGAACGCGGAGAACGGGATCATGAACGCGGTCACGGTCCATTGCAGCTCGGCGATCGAGGTGCCGAACTCGCCGTGGATCGTCGGCAGCGCGACGACGATCGCCGCGGTCGGCAGCTGCACGATCCCCGCCGCGGCGACCGTCGCGAAGAGCGTTCCGGCGTGACGCGGCTCTCCCGTTCGAGCAGCCATCCTCGGCCGCAACCTATCGGCCCCGCGCGACGGCGCCGGGGGTCCGCTCAGCGCGCGAGCGCGCCGGCGCCGCCGGCGTCGGCCGCGAGGGTCTCCGCGCCCTCGGCCTCGACCACCTCGAGCAGGACGCGGACCACCTCGGGGTCGAACTGCGACCCGGAGTTGCGCCGGAGCTCCGCCCGCGCCTCGGTCTCGGGCAGGGCCTGGCGGTAGGAGCGGTCGGTGGTCATCGCGTCGTAGGCGTCGCAGGCGAAGAGGATGCGGGCCGACAGCGGGATCTCCTCGCCCGCGAGCCCGTCGGGATAGCCGCCGCCGTCCCAGCGCTCGTGGGCGGCGCGCACGACCGGCCGGATCGGCGCGAGGAACTCGATCGGGCGGAGGATGCGCTCGCCGATCAGGGTGTGCATCTTCATCGCCTGCCACTCCTCGTCGTTCAGCGGGCCGCGCTTGTTCAGCACCTCCTGCGGGATCGCGAGCTTGCCGATGTCGTGGAAGGCGGCGGCGTAGCGGAGCATCCGCAGCCCCTCGCCCTCCATCCCGAGCCGGTGGCCGACGGCGACGGCGTGGTCGGCGATCGACTGCGAGTGGGAGGCGGTGTAGGAGTCCTTGGCCTCGAGCGCGGCCGACAGCGCCTCCGCCGTCCCGAGGTAGGCGCGGTCGAGCTGCTCGTAGAGCCTGATCGCGGTCAGCGCGCCGCCGATCTGCGCGGCGACCGACTCGAGCAGCCGCGCGTCGTCGAGGTTGAAGGCGCCGACCTCGAGGTCCTCGAGGTTGACCACCCCCCAGGGCTCGCCGGAGACGAGCACCGGGACCGCGAGCTCGCTGCGGACCTCCTTGGTCGCCTCGGTCCAGCGATAGCCCGGCTCGCGGGTGACGTCGACCGCGAGCACCGGCGCGCGCTCGCGCAGCGCCTGGCCGATCAGCCCGACGCCGGTTGCCTGCGTCCAGCCGGGGTCGGTGTGGCTGGGGCCGCGCTCGGCGCGCAGCTCGAAGCGATCGCCCGCGATCCCGACGAGGTGGACGACGGCGCAGCCGAAGGCCCGCTGAAGCTCCTCGACCGATGCCTCGCAGACCTCGTGCTCGGCGGTCGCGCCGGCGAGCCGGTCCGCGAGGGCGAGCGACAGCTCCAGCGCACGCGAGTTGACCGAGGCCGCCGGGTCGGCCGTCCGCTGATGGGGGACGACGCTCATCGCGGCTCGGACCGAGAGCGCCAGGAGAGGCTCGATCGCCTCGAGCGGCGCCATCGGGTCGTCGGAGACGAGCTCGACCAGGTAGGCGCCGTCCTCGTCGGCCGCCACCGCGGCGACCACGCCGTGCACCCCCTCGCGCTCGATCAGCGCCCGCTCCGCCGGGTCCGCCTCGGGATCGTCGGCTCGGGCGACGAACGAGCCGGCGCCCGCGCCGACGATCCGCGCGGTCAGCGGATAGTCGTCGAGGTCGTAGAGCTCCTCGAGCTCGTGCCCGCGAGCGACCCGCGCGCCGGCGCCGCGCTCGCGGTAGTCGGCGAGCGAGAGCTCGCGCAGGTAGTTGGTGCCGGAGGCGGCGATCGAGACCGCCCAGCGGGCGAGACCGGCGGCGTCGGCGAAAGCTCCGCAGACGAACTCGAGCCGGTCGAGCACGCCGGCGTCGGCGAGCTCGTCGGCCAGGCCCGCCGCGATCGACTGGGTCGCCGCCGTCAGGAGCTGGGGGAAGTCCTCGCCGCCGGCCGCGAGGCGCTCGGGCGCGTCGCGAACCTGCGCGGCGGTGCAGACGCGGTTGCCGCCGCGTCGCTTGGCGACGTACTGCGCGTCGTCGGCGGAGCTGAGGAGGTCCTCGGCGGTCGCGGCGCGCTCGCTCGCCGCCGCGGCGCCGCAGGAGATCGTCGCCACGCCCTCGGCGGCGAGCAGTCGCTGCGCGGTCGTCGCCAGGCGCTCGGCCGCGCCGAGGCCGCCGTCGCCGCCGCGCGCTTCGACGAGGACGCAGAACTCGTCGCCGGCGAGCCGGGCGACGAACGCTCCGGGGTGCTCGGCCGCCGCCGCGACCAGCGCCGAGGCGACCGCGCGCAGGGCGCCGTCGCCCTCGAGGTGCCCGCGGAGGTCGTTGACCGCCTTGAGGCCGTCGAGGTCGCAGAGCACCACGGCGACGTTCGAGCGGCCGTCGGCGAAGCGCCGCATCGCGCGGTCGAGCCGCTCCTCGAACGCGCGTCGGTTGGCGAGGCCGGTGAGCGGGTCCTCGTAGGCGAGCCGGGAGACGCGCGAGAACAGGTCGGCCCTGCCGATCACGCCGGCGAGCT
The DNA here is from genome assembly GCA_963823565.1 of uncultured Solirubrobacterales bacterium. Classification (GTDB taxonomy): domain Bacteria; phylum Actinomycetota; class Thermoleophilia; order Solirubrobacterales; family 70-9; genus RHKX01. The sequence continues at coordinate 13,424 of CAWGLR010000003.1, forward strand.
GGCCGCCGATGGCCTCGAGGAACCTGACGTCCTCGCTGCGGAACGTGCTGCCGTCGGCGGTCGTCGCCCAGATGCCTCCCCAGACCTCGTTCTCGACGACGATCGCGACGCCGAGGTCGGAGGTCTTGCCGACGAGCCGCAGGAACTCGACGCCCTTCCTCTCGCCCTCGGGGTCGTCCACCGACGTGAAGTAGGGCTGCCCGGTCTCCGCCATCTGGCTCAGCCGGGGGAACTCGGCGACGCGATAGATCTCGTCGTCGGGATGGCGGACCTCCCAATCGCTGAGGTCGCCGACGTTGATCAGCGTCCGGTACAGCGTCCGTTCCCGCTCGAACCGGCTGATCGTCAGCGACGCGGCGCCGATCGCCCGCCGCGCCTCCTCGGCGACGAGCTCGAGCACGCTCTCGAGGTCGATCGCGCCGACCGCGGCGGCGGCGACGCGAAGCAGCGCCTCGCGCTCGGCGAGCTGCCTGGCAGCGGCGGCGGCCCCCGGCGCCCCGCGGTCGGTCCCCTCCTCCATCTCCGGCCTCACCCGGGACTTATCGGCAGCGCGGCGCGAATCTGCAGCCGTGCCGCGCCGCGCCCGCGGCGTCAGCGGGCCCGCGACCCGAGCGGGAAGACCTTTGTCCAGGCGGGGCGCGCCAGGCTCGCGCCCTCTCTACAGTTCCCGGTTGGCGGTCCGCAGTGGATCGCGAATACAGAGTATGTGTGCTCGAGGACCATTGCCACGGCAGTGCTTTCCAATAGGGCCGCAGACGTAATTGGCATTGGAGGCAATGCGACAAATGGCAACTGGAACCGTCAAGTGGTTCAACGGCGAGAAGGGCTACGGCTTCATCGCTCCCGACGAGGGCGGCGACAAGGACGCCTTCGTTCACATCAGCAACATCGTCGGCGGTGCTCGCATCGACGAGGGTGACCGCGTGAACTTCGATATGGAGGACAGCGCGAAGGGCCCGCAGGCCGTCAACGTCTCCAAGGCGTAGACGACCCGAAGCCGGCTTCCCCACGGGAGCCAACGACTTCCGAAGCGCCACCCTCCGGGGTGGCGCTTTTCGTTGTGGCCTCGCAATACGCTGCGCCCGCGATGTCCGAGGAGATCAAGCCGCCCGAGCGGCCCCACCCCGAGAGCGGCTCGGGCGCCGGCGAGCGTCGCCTCGCGGCGCACTCGCGCTCGATGCTCGTCCGCTGGATGGGGATCGGCGACGCCAACTCGGGCGGCTTCGTCCACGGCGGCACCGTGATGCGCCTCGTCGACGAGGCAGCGGGCCTCGCCGCGATCAAGCACTCCGGCCGCCGCGTGGTCACCGCGGGCATGGACCGGATGACGTTCCTGACGCCCGTCTTCGTCGGCGAGCTCCTGCGCTGCTCCTCCTCGGTCAACGCCGTCTGGCGGACCTCGATGGAGGTCGGCGTGCGCGTCGAGGCCGAGAACCCCTACACGGGGGAGACGCGCCACACGTCCACCGCCTACCTGACGATGGTCGCGCTCGAGGACGGCAAGCCGATCGCCGCGCCGCAGCTCCTCGCCGAGTCCGAGGACGAGCTTCGGCGCCAGCGCGAGGCCGAGCTGCGCCGCGCCAACCGGCTCGCCGAGCGCGACCAGCTCCGCGCCGGCCGCCCGGACTAGCTGACGCTCGCGATCGCCTCGAGCTTGCCGGCCGGCCCCTCGACCCGGTTGCGGCCGTTGCGCTTGGCGTCGTAGAGGTAGCGGTCGGCGCGCTCGTACTGCTCGGCGAACTCGAACCTCTCGCCCGGGGCGGTGGCGCTGAACCCGCAGCTCACGGTCACCTTGCACCCGTCGGGGTAGTGGGCCGCGGCGACGTGGGAGCGGATCCGCTCGGCGATGCCCGCCGTCATCGGCGGGTTGGCGCCGGGGAGCAGCAGCAGGAACTCCTCGCCGCCGAGCCGGTAGGCGAGCTCGAAGGCCCGCAGGCCCTTGCGGATCGTGTAGGCGACATCGCGCAGCACCGCGTCTCCTGTGGCATGGCCGAGCGTGTCGTTGACGTGCTTGAAGTGGTCGATGTCGACGATGACCACGCCGACCGGGGCGCCGCTGACCTGAGCCTGAGCGGCGATCTCCGCCGCTCGCGGCTCCAGCGACTTGCGGTTCAGCATCGAGGTCAGCGGGTCGATGATCGCCTCGTCGCGATGCTCCTGGTCGGAGCGCATCAGCGCCGTCGAGAGGACGGCGACGCAGAGCACGACCGCGATCGGCATCACGAGGATCGGCGGGTGGTCGGCGACCTCGCCCGGGTGGGAGCCGAAGGCGATCGCGAGCATCATCGCCAGCGTCAGAGCGACGCCGATGACGACGCCGCGGAGGGAGAAGCGCGCGCTCAGGGTGACGATGGGGATCGCGAACCAAGACATCACCGGCGTGTTCTCGTCCCAGGCGACGAGGACGCTGACGCCGATGATCGCCTGCGCGGCCAGCCAGGCGGCGAGGATCCCGAATTCCGGGCGATCGGAGACGGCGATCAACCGGTCGGCGGCGAGGAAGAGGAGCGCGGCGATCGCGAGCGGGGCGATCGTCCACCAGCCGATCCACGGGCCCAGCACGAGGAGGGCCACCCCCAGCACGCCGAACGCGAGCTGTCGCGGGCGTTGCAGCCGCTGATCCATGTCCAGCATCCGCTCCCGGTCGGTCTGGGCCGGAAGCAGCCAACTCTCGGTCTCCCTCATCCCACTCCCTATCGGCGGGGAATGACTGAACTCTGAAGGACGTCTAGCCGCTTCCGGGGTCGACCGGCTCGAGCACCTGCTGCATCGAGGTGGCGAGCCCGTCGTCGCCCACGTCGAAGACCGCCGCGTTGACCCAGACGTCCTCCTCGGCGGTGCGGAAGCGGGCCGGCATCTGGGTCCGGAAGCGCCCGAGCGCGTCCTCGATCTCGACCCCGAGGACGCTGCGCCGCGACCCGGTCATCCCGACGTCGCAGACGAACGCCGTGCCGCCGGGGAGCACCCGGGCGTCGGCGGTGGGGACGTGCGTGTGGGTGCCGAGGACGGCGGCCACTCGGCCGTCGAGGTGCCAGCCCATCGCGATCTTCTCGCTCGTCACCTCGCCGTGGAAGTCGACGATGACGACGTCGGCGCCGCGGCGCTCGAGCTCGGCGACCTCGGCCTCGGCGGCGGGGAACGGGGAGCGGGCGACGGTGAGCTGGAGCTCGCCGCTGAGGTTGAGGATCCCGACCTTCCGCCCGCCGACCTCGACGATCGTCGAGCCCCGCCCGGGGTTGCCCTTCGGGTAGTTGGCCGGCCGCACGATCCGCTCCTCGCGGTCGAGGAACTCGTAGGCGTCGCGGTGGCGGTAGACGTGGTTGCCGGTGGTGATCACGTCGACGCCGGCGTCGTAGATGTCGCCGGCGGTCCGCTCGGTGATCCCGACTCCGCCGGCGGCGTTCTCGCCGTTGGCGATCACGAGGTCGGGCTCGTGCCGCTCGCGCAGCCGCGGGAGCACGGCGGCGAGCCCGCGGCGGCCGGGGCCACCGACGACGTCGCCGATGAAGAGCACGCGCATGGCCGCTCAGGGTAGATGGAGGCGGCCGCCGCGGCGCGGCGCTTCACTAGGTTTCGGGGCGTGGAAGGGACCCGCACGGCAGCCGGCCCGGCCTCGAGCACCGCGCCCGGCGCCGCCGCGGCGATCGAGGTGCGAGGCCTGAGCAAGCGCTTCGGCGACCGCTGCGCGCTGCGCGACCTCAGCTTCGACGCCGCCCCCGGCGAGCTGCTCGGGCTGATCGGGCCCAACGGCGCCGGCAAGACGACCCTGCTCTCGATCCTCGCGGGGATCCGGCAGCCGGACGCCGGCGAGATCCACCTCCCGCAGGGCGAGGTCGGGTTCGTCCCCCAGAACGCCGGCCTCTACCACCTGCTGACGGTCGAGGAGAACCTGCGCCTCTTCGCGCGGCTCGAGGGGGTCGACGACGTCGAGGGGACGATCGAGGAGATGCTCCGCGTCACCTCGCTGACCGACCGCCGCAACGATCAGATCGGCGACCTCTCGGGCGGCAACCAGCAGCGCATCAACATCGCGATCGGGCTGCTCTCCCGCCCCGCGGTGCTGCTGCTCGACGAGCCCTCGACCGGGCTCGACCCCCGCCAGCGCGCCCGCCTCTGGGACTTCGCGCTCGACCTCGCCGGCGGCGGGACGACGGTGATCTTCTCGACCCACAACATCGGCGAGGCGGAGCGCTACGCCGAGCGGCTGCTGGTGATCGCCGACGGCGAGCGGATGTTCGAGGGGTCGGTGGCGGAGTTGAAGAAGGCCGCCGGCGCCGGCGAGGACCTCGAGTCGGCGTTCGTCCGCTTCCTCTCCGAGCGGGGCCACTAGATCCGCCGATGCGCTGGCTGCTGCTCAAGGACCTCCAGATCATGCGGCGCTCGCCGCTGGTGACCGTGCTGCTGATCGCCTACCCGGTCGTCATCGCTGTGCTGATCGGCTTCGCGCTGAGCCGCGACCCCGAGACCCCCAAGGTGGCGATCGTCAACCAGGTCCCGAGCACGTCGCCCTTCACGATCGGCAGCGAGAGCTTCGACGTCGGCAGCGTGCGCGAGGAGCTCTGCGCGCGGATCGACTGCATCTCCGTCGACGACGAGGACGAGGCGCGCGACATGGTCGCCTCCGGGGACGCGCTCGGCGCACTGATCCTGCCCGCCGACCTCGTCGAGAACCTGCAGTCGCTCGGCGGTCTCGACCCCAAGGAGCCGACGGTCGAGATCTTCGTCAACGAGGAGGACCCGGTGAAGGGCCAGCTCGTCGACGACCGGATCAACAACCTCCTCGCCCAGGCCAACCTGCGGATCTCCCAGCAGGTCTCCGACGTCTCCAACACCTACCTCGACGTCCTCCTGTCGGGCGGCGACTTCACCCTGTTCGGGGAGGGGGTCAAGATCCTCGGCCTCGAGCGCTCCTCGGCGATCCTCGGAAAGCTCAGGGACGAGCTTCCGCCCGACAGCCCCGACATCTCCGCGCTCGACTCGGTGATCCGCTTCAGCGACCTGGCGATCGAGAACCTCGGCGTCGCCGACGACCTGCTCAACTCGGTGTCCCAGCCGATCAAGGTCGACAAGCAGGTCGTCAACGGCAGCTCGCCGTCGCTCGACACCTTCGCGATCGCGGTGGCGGCAACGGTGACGCTGATGTTCGTCACGGTGCTGCTCGTCGCCGGCTCGCTGGCGCTGGAGCGCGAGGAGAACGTCTTCGCCCGCCTCACCCGCGGGCTCGTCGGCAAGTCGGCGCTGCTCGCCGAGAAGGTCCTGCTCGGGGTCGTCGTCGCGCTGGCGGTGACGATCCTGATGCTCGCCGGGCTCAGTCCGTTCATCACGCTCGACTGGGGCCGCTTCCCGCTCTGGATCCCCGCCATCGTCGCCGGCGGCGCCGGGTTCGCTGCCTTCGGCGCCGCGATCGGCGGTGCCGCGCGCGAGGTCCGGGCGGCATCGCTGCTGGCGTTCATGATCAGCCTGCCGGTCGCGTTCCTCTCCCTGGTCCCCGCCGGTTCGGTGAGCGCCGCTCTCTTCGACGTGATCGAGGTGATCTCGGCCGCCTTCCCGTTCGACCCGGCGCTGCGCGCGCTCGAGGGCGCGCTCGACGCCGACGGACCCAGCCTCTGGGCCGCCTTCGGGCACCTGGCGGCGCTGGCGGTCGTCTACGGCGCGCTCGCCCGCCTCGCCGTGCGGCGCTTCATCTAGACAGTCAGCCGCTCGTTAAATAGAGAGACCCGCCGGGGGGAGGCGGGCCTCTCTCTTCGCCCCCCGTGAGGACTGGCCCGGGGGACAAACTCGTGAAATCGCTCGGCTACGCGGTGGCCTCGGGCTCCTCGGCCTCCTTGACCTTGGTCGAGACGCACTTGCCGAGGGCGTTCTTGCGATCGCCGTAAGCCTCAGCGAACGCGGTCGGGTCGCCGGAACGCTCCGCCTTGCACTCCTTGGCGGCGTTCTTGAACTCGGCGACGTCCTCCTTGTTCTCGGCCTTCACCGTGCCGGAGACGCACTTGCCGTAGGCGTTCTTGCCGTTGCCCCAGGTCTCCGCGAAGGCGTCCGGGTCAGCGGCCTCGGCCGCCTTGCACTCCTTGGCGGCGTTCTTGAACTCGTCCTCCGCGACCGGCGTCTCGCCCTTGATGCAGGTGCGCATCGCGTGCTTGCCGTAGAGCGACTTGAAGGCCGCCTTGTCCGCCTTCTTCTCCGCCGCGCACTGCTTGGCGGCGGCATCCCTCGCCTGGCTCGGGTGGTCGGGCTTTGCGACGGCGAGCGAAGCGAGCATCAGCGCTGCTCCGATGATCGCCGTGAAGATCGTGATTGCCTTCTTCAACTTGATGCCTCCTGAGGCCGCTCCCGCGCGGCCCAGATCGGGGTCTCTCGTTTCGTCGTCCATGGGAACAACGAAACGCGCCGACCGGCGTCAGGGGGTATCTCGGGATGGTTTCGGGCTACTTGTTGTGGCCCGGAGCGCTGCCCGAGTTGCCGGGCGATCCGGACTGGCCCGGAGCCGAGCCCGAGTTGCCGGGCGGCGAGGCGGGGGGCGCCGCCGGCGGCGCCGACCCCGAGTTGCCGGGCGAGCCCGTCTGCCCGGGTGCCGAGCCGGAGCTGCCGGGAGCCGAGCCCGAGTTGCCGGGCGTCCCCGTCTGCCCGGGTGCCGAGGCGGAGCTGCCGGGCGAGCCGGACTGACCGGGAGCGCTTCCCGAGTTGCCGGGCGAGCCGGACTGTCCCGGCGCCGAGCCGGAGTTGCCCGGCGAGGTGCCGCCGTGGCCGGGCGCGGAGCCGGAGTTGCCGGGGGAGCTGCCGCCGTGGCCCGGGGCATCCTCTGACTTGCCGGGAGAGGTGCCGGTCTGGCCGGGCGCGTTCTCCGAGTTGCCGGGCGAGCTGCCGCCGTGGCCGGGAGCGTCCTCCGACTTGCCCGGCGAGGAGCCGGTCTGCCCCGGCGCGTCCTCGGACTTGCCGTTGCCCGCCGAAGAGTTGCCGGTGGCCTGATCGGACGCCCCGGCGCTGCCCGCGGCCCCGCCGTTCGCCCCGCCGCTCTCGTTCAGGGTCGAGTTGGTAGTGCCGCCGTCGGACTTCGAGCTCGAGTCGCCGAGCCCGCCGGGGAGCGGCAGGTCGACGACGCCCGCCGTGTCGGCGGCGCCGGCCGCGAGCACGACGCCCGCGAAGACCGATGCGCCCTTGATGGCCGCGGTGCCTGCGAATCCCGCGCCGGCGAGCCCACCGAGGCCCGCGCCGCCACCCGCGGCACCCGCGCCGCCCGCTGCGCCGCCGGCCGCCAGGCCGCCCGCGCCGCCGGCTCCGCCCCCGCCGCCGCTGAGCAGGCCGCTCGCCATCGCCGCCGCGGCCATCGCCGGCAGCGGCGGGCAGAGCACGCGCAGGTCGGCCTGGCGCTGCTCGATCGACGCGGCGAAGCCGGTGCAGCCGTCGCAGACGGCGAGGTGGGCCTTGATCTTGCGCCCGCGCAGCTTGCGGCCGTCACGGTCGGAGATCGCGTGGCGGACCTCAGCGCAGTCCATGTCGCGTCCCTCCTCGAGCGTGCGCAGCGCCGTCCGCGCCTCGTAGACGCTCTGGCGCGCGGCCGCCCCCGAGCACTCGAGCGCGGTTCCGATCTCGTCGTAGTCCAGGCCGTTGAGCTCGCGCATGACGAGGGCCGACGACTGCCGCTCGGGGAGCGAGCGCAGGTCGGCGACGAGGCTCCGCAGCCGGTCGCGGCCAGCCGCCTCCGAGTAGGCGGACTCGGCGATCGGGTCGGTGGTCTCGTCGAGCTCCGCCTGCGGCCGCCGCGCTCGCAGCAGCGAGATCGACTCGTTGTGCGCGACGCGATACAGCCAGGGCTTCAGGGCGATGTCCCGCTTCTCGCCCGGCAGCGCGCGCAGCGCCGCCGCCATCGTCGCCTGCAGCGCGTCCTCGGCGTCCTCCGGCCGGCGCACGATCGACAGGCAGTAGCGGTAGATCTCCTGGTGGTACTTCTTGAAGATCCGCTCGAACGCGCGCTTCTCCCGTCGCGACGCGGCCAGCGCAAGCGGGTCCGCTCGGGCCTCCTGCCCTGCGGATTCGGTCGTCAGCGCGCTGGCGCGTGCATGCGACATCGGCACCGATTATCGGCAAACCCCCCGCAAAGGTCCAGTCGGTTCCGATGCGGCGCATGAAGCGACAACGCGCGAACCCGCTTCCCGTCAGGGGATAGTCCCGGTTACGGTCCCCTCCTAGACTGCGGGGTATGGCCTTCCCCGCTACCCGCATGCGGCGTCTTCGGCGCACCGGCGTCCTCCGCGGCATCACCCGCGAGACCGAGCTGACGCCGGCGCACCTGATCCAGCCGCTGTTCGTCACCGCGGGCTCCGACGTCCGCGAGGACGTCCCCTCGATGCCCGGCGTCCAGCGCCTGTCGATCTCCGCGCTCGTCGCCGAGGCCGCCGAGATCCGGGCCGCCGGGATCGACTCGGTCCTGCTGTTCGGCATCCCGGCCGAGAAGGACGACGTCGGCTCCGGCGCCTACGACGAGGAGGGGATCGTCCAGCTCGCGATCCGCGCGCTCAAGGAGGCCGACCCGGGACTGACCGTGATCGCCGACACCTGCATGTGCGAGTACACCTCCCACGGGCACTGCGGCTACCTGCGGCCCGACGGCGAGGTCGACAACGACCTCTCGCTGGAGCTGCTCGCCAAGACCGCGCTCTCGCAGGCGGCGGCGGGGGCGGACGCGGTCGCCCCCTCCGACATGATGGACGGCCGGATCGGCGCGATCCGCGGCCAGCTCGACACCGAGGGCTACGCCGAGACCGCGATCGTCTCCTACTCGGCCAAGTACGCCTCGGCCTTCTACGGCCCGTTCCGCGACGCCGCCGGCTCGACGCCGCAGCAGGGCGACCGCCGCGGCTACCAGATGGATCCGGCGAACGTGCTCGAGGCGATCCGCGAGTCGAAGCTCGACCTCGACGAGGGCGCCGACATGCTGATGGTCAAGCCCGCGATGGCCTACCTGGACGTGATCCGGCGGGTCAAGGACGCGACCGGCGCACCCCTCGGGGCCTACCATGTCTCCGGCGAGTACGCGATGCTCAAGGCCGCCGCCGCCAACGGCTGGATCGACGAGCGCGCCGCCGTGCTCGAGGCCCTCACCGCCATCCGCCGCGCCGGGGCAGACGCGATCTTCACCTACTACGCCAAGGACGCCGCAAAGTGGCTGAGCTGACAGAGACCGACGAACAGGGCCCTGCCGCAGAGGCGGAGGACGCCGAGGGCAAGCGAGCCCGGCTGAAGCTGCGCTCGCGCAAGGGCGGCGCCGCGATCCCGCTCGACGACGTCGACCGCCGGATCATGAACCTGATGCAGTCGAGCTTCCCGCTCGCCGAGGAGCCGTTCGCAGCGCTCGCGGCCACCGCGGAGCTGCCGGTCGAGGAGTTCAAGAGCCGGACGCAGCGCCTGCTCGACGGCCGGATCATTCGCGAGATCACGCCGATCTTCGACACCCGCGCGCTCGGCTACTCGTCGATGCTGGTCGCCGCGAAAGTCGACGCCGAGTTCCCGCACCGGCCGGCGAAGATCATCAACTCGCACCCGGGCGTCTCGCACAACTACCTGCGCGACCACGAGTTCAACCTCTGGTTCACGATCGCGACCCCGCCGGACTCGCGGCTCGGCCTCGAGGGCACGCTCGAGGTCCTCCAGCGGCTGACCGGCGCCGAGTCGATCCGCCAGCTGCCGACGCTGACGATGTTCAAGATCAACATGAACCTCGAGATGGAGGGCGACACCGACGCCCTCGCGGCGAAGGTCGAGGCGGTGCCGCCGCGCGAGCTCGAGCGCCAGCCCTACGACGACACCGACGTCGCCGTGATCCGGGCGCTGCAGGGGCCGATGGACGTCGCCGACCGCCCCTACGACGCCGCCGCGGCCGCGGCCGGGATGAGCACGCCCGAGCTCCTCGCCCACCTCGAGGGGATGGTCGATCGCAACCTGCTGCGCCGGGTCGCCGCGATCCTGTTCCACCGCCGGGCCGGCTTCTCGGCCAACGGCATGGGCGTCTGGAAGGTCCCGGCCGACCAGATCGAGGACGTCGGCGGGCGCATGGCCGCCGTTCGCGGCATCTCCCACTGCTACCAGCGCCCGACCTACGAGGACTGGCCCTACTCGGTCTTCACGATGGCCCACGGCCGCTCGAAGGAGGAGTGCGACGCGGTCCTCCAGTCGATCGCCGACGAGCACGGGCTCCACGGCGACGATCGCGCCGTCCTCTACTCGTCGACCGAGTTCAAGAAGATCCGGCTGCGCTACTTCACGCCCGACTACGAGGCTTGGGAGCGGGAGCACGCGCCGGAGGCTTTCGAGCGGGTAGCGCGCAGCAGGTAGCGAGTAGCGCTCGGCACCTTGGACTCGAAACGCTCGTCCGAGCTTTACCGCGAAGCCCTGAAGGTGTTGCCCGGCGGGGTGAACTCGCCCGTGCGGGCGATGGGGTCGATCGGGCGGGAGCCGATCTTCATCGAGCGGGCTTCGGGCTGCGAGGTCGTCGACGCTGACGGCAACGCCTACGTGGACTGGGTCTGCTCCTGGGGACCGCTGATCCTCGGGCACGCGCATCCGGCGGTCGTCGCGGCGGTCGCGGAGGCGGCGGCGCGGGGGACGTCCTACGGCGCCGCGACCGCGGGCGAGGTGCGCTTGGCCGAGGAGGTCAGCGGTCGGTTCGACTCCGTCGAGATGATCCGCATGGTCTCCTCCGGGACCGAGGCGGCGATGAGCGCGATCCGGCTCGCTCGCGCGGCGACCGGGCGCGAGCGGCTGGTCAAGTTCACCGGCGCCTACCACGGCCACGTCGACGGCCTGCTGGCCGAGGCCGGCTCGGGCCTGGCGACCCAGGGGATCCCGGCGAGCCCCGGCGTCCCGCTCGCCGCGGCCGAGCAGACCGCGCTGGTGCCCTGGAACGACGCGGTCGCCGTCGAGCAGGCGGTCGACATGTACGAGCCGGCGGCGATCATCTGCGAGCCGATCGCCGCGAACATGGGCTTGGTCCCGCCGCGCGAGGGCTTCCTCGCGCACCTGCGCGAGCTCGCCGACCGCTCCGGCGCGCTGCTGATCTGCGACGAGGTGATCTCGGGGTTCCGCGTCGCCCGCGGCGGCGCCCAGGAGCTCGAGGGGGTCCGCGCCGACCTGACCGTGATGGGCAAGGTGCTCGGCGGCGGCCTCCCGGCCGCGGCCTACGGCGCCTCGCGCGAGCTGATGGAGCGGGTCGCCCCGGCCGGCGACGTCTACCAGGCGGGGACCCTTTCCGGGAACCCGCTCGCGGTCGCCGCGGGGCTGGCGACGCTCGCCGAGCTCGACGCCGCAGCCTACGCGCGGCTCGGCGAGCTGACCGACCGGCTCGCCGCCGGTCTCGAGCGGGCGAGCGCCGAGGCCTCCGGGGACGAGGGGGCGCTGCGCGCGAGCGTCTCCTCCCGCCCCGGGCTCGTGACGCTCTTCATGGCCGGCGACGCCCCGCACGACTTCGAGTCGGCGAAGGCCTGCGACCTCGACGCCTACGCGCGCTTCTGCCGGGGGATGCTCGACCGCGGCTTCTACCCGCCGCCCTCGCAGTTCGAGGCGTGGTTCGTCTCACTGGCGCACGACGAGGGGTCGATCGACCGCACCTGCGAGGCGGCGGCGGACGCCCTCCGCGAGGCGTGGGGCCGATGACTCCGGCGATCGCCTCCGACCCGGGCTCGGCGCTCGCGCTGCTCGCCGACGAGTTGCGCGAGGAGGGCAGCATCGTCGCCGGCCACGTCGTCGAGGCCGACGCGATTCCGGCGCTCGGGATGCTCGTCGCCGCGGGCCCGCGCTGCCGCGACCGAGCCGGCGACTACGCGGCGGTCGTCGAGGCGGTGCGCGAGGGGTGGCTGCTCCACTACGGCGAGCCGCGCCTGCTGCCCGCGCTCGAGGCCGACCTGCGGCTGCTGATCGGCGATCACCTCTACGCGCGCGGGATCGAGCGGCTGGCGGGCCTCGGCGACATGCTGGCGGTGGCCGAGCTCGCCGACCTGATCTCGCTCACCGCCCAGCTCGACGCCGCCGGCGCCCCGGGCCCCGCTCGCGAGGCGGCCTGGCTCGCCGCTGCGGTCGCGATCGCCGCCGGCCCGCCCGACTCCCAAGAGCGCGACAAGGCCGCGCTCCGCGCGTCCGGCGACGTCCGCCCGCTCTGGGAGTCGGCGCGCTCGACCGCCGAGCGGGCAGGGCTCGCCGGCCCACTGACCCTTGCCGCCGAACAAGTAGGATTCCGCGCCGCAGACCTTGGCTGATTCAGGCACAGACAAGAACCCCGTCGACGACGAGCGTCGCGACGACTCACTTCCCCCGATGGAGAAGCCGATCGGCTACTTCGAGGGCGAGTCGATGACCCGTCGCAAGGTCTTCGCCGTCGCGGGCCAGGCGCTCGGCGGTATCGCCGGCGCGGCGATCGTGCTGCCGGCGCTCGGGTTCGCCGTCGCGCCGATCTTCGAGCGCGAGGACGAGGGCTGGCAGGCCGTCGGCGCCACCGAGGACTTCGTGCCCGACACGTACAAGCCGCGGGTGATCACGATCGTCCAGGGGATCGGCGAGGCCGGCAAGAGCACCGTCTACGTCCGCCAGGGCAGCCCCGACCTGCAGCTGAACAAGGAGACGGGCGAGATGGAGAGTCCGGACCAGTACATCGCGATCTCAACCCGCTGCGCCCACCTCGGCTGCCCGGTCCGCTTCGTCGAGGCCGCCGGCAACTTCATCTGCCCGTGCCACGGCGGCGTCTACAGCTTCACCGGCGAGGTCATCGGCGGCCCCCCGGTCCGCCCGCTCGACCGTTTCCAGACGCGCGTCGTCGACGGCAACGTCGAGATCGGCCCGCGCTACAGCGTCACCTCCCAGCTCGAGCCCGTGCGCGCCCGCGACCCCGGCGAGTTCACCGGCGGGGTCTGGGAGTATCTGTACCCGCCCCGTCCGTCCACGGCTCCGGCGCCGTCCTCGTAGCAGGGTCAGGGACGCATGAGCAGATTCGAGAAGCTCCTCCCGCCGCCGATGCGGCGCCCGCCGAAGCCCGGTCGTCCCGGCGGCGCGAACGGCGCCGCGGGCAACGGGGCGACCGCGCTGAAGGAACGCGAGGAGGAGGAGCCCGGCCGCACCGACGACCCGACCAAGCGGTTTTCCACGGGCGCGAAGGACGCGCCGGTCGACCTCGTCGGCTGGGTCGACGAGCGGATGGGGGGCGCGAGCTTCCTCACCGCGATGCTCCTGCGCAAGGTCCCGAAGGGGACCAACTGGTTCTACACGCTGGGCTCGGCGACGCTGTTCGCGTTCGTCGTCCAGGCGATCACCGGCGTCTTCCTGGCGATGTACTACACGCCCTCGCCGGTCGAGGCCTACAGCTCGATCACCCACCTGACCAACGACGTCTTCCTCGGCGAGTTCGTCCGCGGCATGCACAAGTGGGGCGCCTCGGTGATGGTGATCCTCGTCTTCGTCCACATGGCGCGGACCTTCTTCTTCGGCGCCTACAAGTACCCGCGCGAGCTCAACTGGGTGATCGGCGTGGTCCTGCTGATCCTGACGATGGTCATGGGCTTCACCGGCTACCTGCTGCCGTTCGACCAGCGCTCCTACTGGGCGACGATCGTCGGCGTCAACATCAACGGCACCGGCCCGATCGTCGGCCCGTACCTGTCGGACTTCCTCCGCGCCGGCCCCGAGTTCGGCGCGACGACGCTCTCGCGGTTCTACGCGATCCACATGCTGCTCGTCCCCGGCGCGATCATCGCGATGATCGGCGCCCACCTCTACCTCGTCGTCAAGCTCGGCACGACGGCGCCGCCGTGGATCCGCGGCGACCGCAAGCCGAAGGACGCGCGCGAGCAGGAGGTCGAGGCGACCGCGGTCGGCAACGGCTCCAACGGGCACCTGTAGGGACGGACGCAGCGTGAACCGTCAGGACAAGGAGCAGTACCTCCGCGAGTACGAGGTCTTGAAGAAGAAGGGCAAGCCCTTCTTCCCGTACGCGATCATGAAGGACTCGGCGATGGCGGTGATCGTCGTCGCGGTCATCGTGATCATGTCGCTCGTCCTCGGCGCCGAGCAGGGCCCGAAGGCCGATCCGACCACGACCACCTACGTGCCGCGGCCGGAGTGGTACTTCTTCTTCCTCTTCGAGCTGCTGCGGGTCATCAAGCCGCCGGAGCTGGTCCCGATCGCGACCATCGGCGTGCCGACGATCGCGATGGTCCTGCTCTTCCTGCTGCCGTTCTACGACCGCAACCCGGAGCGCAACCCGCTGAAGCGCCCGATCGCGACGACGGCCGGCATCCTCACGATCGCCTCGATGGCGTTTCTCACCTTCCTCGGCGCCGAGGCCGGCTCCCCGACCGAGATCGAGATCGACGTCGCGCCCGAGTACGAGGCCGGCAAGCTCGTCGCCGCCGAGTCGGGCTGCCTCGCCTGCCACGTCTTCGAGCACAACGGCAACAACGGCCCGGGGCCGGAGCTGACCGCGATCGGCGCCCGGCTGAACCCGGCGGGGATCTCGCGATCGCTCCAGGTCGGGCCGGGGATCATGCCGTCCTACTCCGGGCTGATGCAGTCGGATCCGGAGAAGTTCCGCGACCTCGTCCTGTTCCTCGGCTCGCTCAACGGCGAGGAGCAGGGAAGCGCCGACACCGGGCTGGCCGGGGGCTCCGCGGTGAGCGGCGGCGCGACCGAGGACACGACCGGCGCCGGTGGCGACACCGGCGGGCAGGGGGCAACCCAGGGCAGCGAGTCCGGGCCGAGCTCCGGCGGGTCGGACTCGGGCGCCTCCTCCGGCGGCTAGCGCTCCGCTCCGCGCTCGCAGCGCCGGCTCACGTCATATGACGTCATCGCAGGCCACATCGTCGAAGCCGTCACGCGACTCGGCCGAGTTCGCCGGACAGGTGCGGGGGATGTTCGACCGCATCGCCGGCGTCTACGACCTGATGAACTCGGCGATGACCGCCGGGATGCACCACCGCTGGCGGGCGCGCGCCGTCGATGCCGCCGCGGTCGGCCCGGGTGACTCGGCGCTCGACGTCTGCTGCGGCACCGGCGACCTGACGCTCGAGCTCGCGCGGCGGGTCGGTCCCGAGGGGCGGGTCGTCGGCTCCGACTTCTCAGAGCGGATGCTCGACCTCGCGCGATCGAAGGCCGAGGAGCCGGAGCCCGGCGCGGCGCGGCCGGTCTTCGAGTGGGCCGACGCGCTCAGCCTGCCCTACGACGACGCGAAGTTCGACGCGGTGACCGTCGGCTTCGGCGTCCGCAACCTGGCCGAGGTCGATCGCGGGATCCGCGAGATGACGCGGGTCCTGAAGCCGGGAGGGCGGCTGGTCATCCTCGAGATCACCCAGCCGCAGCGGCCGCCGCTGTCGACGTTCTTCTCGATCTGGTTCGACCGGCTCGTGCCGATGATCGGCACGATCGCCGGCGACCGCGAGGCCTACTCGTACCTGCCGGAGTCGGTGAAGCGGTTCCCGCCGCCGGAGGCGCTGGCGAAGCTGATGGACGAGGCCGGCCTGGAGTCGATCCGCTGGACGGTGCTGGCCGGCGGGATCATCGCGATCCACTCCGGCCGCAAGCCTCCGGGCCCTAGTGGTGCGGACCCGCAGGCTGCGGGCGGATGAGGACGGCTCCGGCGATGACCCGCTCCTCCGCCCCCGAGCCGGTCACCGCCGTGATCGACCTCGCCTCGCCGTGGCTGCCGGGGCGGATGGCGGAGGTGGAGCGCCGGCTCGAGCGCCGCGTCGAGGGCTGGGGCCCGAAGCTCGGCGGCGACGCCACCGAGACGCTCGCCGCCGGCGGCAAGCGGATGAGGCCCCTGCTCGTGCTGCTGTGCGCCGGCCCCGGCGCCGAGGAGGCGGCGATCCGCGGAGCCACCGCGATCGAGCTTGTCCACATGGCGACCCTGGTCCACGACGACGTCCTCGACTCCGCGCCGCTGCGTCGCGGGCTGCCGACGGTGGTCGCGCGCTCTGGCCGCGAGCGGGCGGTGGCGACCGGCGACCTGCTGTTCTCGCGCGCGTTCGCGGAGCTCGCGGAGGGTGACGGCGAGGGCGCCGGGCGCCAGGTCGAGCTGCTGGCGCGGGCCTCGGTCGCGCTCGCCCGCGGCGAGCTGGCGCAGCGGCGCGACGCCTATGACACCCGGGTCAGCGTCGAGCGCTACACGCACCGCTGCGAGCTGAAGACGGCCGCACTGTTCGAGTGCGCCTGCGTGATCGGCGCCGAGCGCCGGCCCGAGGACGAGCGGGCGCTCCTCGCCTTCGGCCGCGACATCGGCCTCGCCTTCCAGCTCCTCGACGACGTCCTCGACGTCCTCGGCCCGCCCGAGCGGACCGGGAAGGCGCGCGGCACCGACCTGCTCGACGGCACCGTCACGCTCCCGTTCATCCTCGCCCGCGAGCGCGATCCGGGCCTCGCAGATCTCGACCTGCGCTCCCTGCTCGTCGACGAGGCGGCCGAGGCGTGCGACCGGATCGCCGCCACCGGCGCCCCTGAGCAGGTCCGCGCCGACGCTCGCGACCGCGTCGAGGCGGCCAAGCGCGGACTCCGCGACGCCGGCATCGCCGGTGCCGAGCTCGAGCTCCTCGAGCTGGTGGCCGACGGCGTCGTCGAGCGGTATTCGTAGACCCCGCGGGGTTGAGGCGGTGAAGGGAGGCGGGTTGGGTCCGCCCGACTAGGTGCTCGGCGCTGCCTCCCCGCTTTCCATCGCTTGGCTGCGCAAGTGGTGCAAGCGGCGTGCCCGCTCCGCCGCCTCGGTAGGCCGCTCCTTCAGCTGACGGCGGAAGAAGCGGTGACACAGCCAGTCGGCGAGGCCGAGCAGCTGGTCGCGCTCGCGGTCGGCCTCGGCTCGCTCCCAATCGCCGTGGAAGCGCTGGGTGTCGAGCTCGAAGGCGAGCTTGATGTCGGGCCAGGCGATGTCGACCTTGAGCGGCTTCGCCTGACCGGGAACCTGGACAGGATGGTTGAAGGCCGGACGAGGCAGGCCCGCATTCCGGTAGAGGGGGATGAGGTAGAGCTCCGCGCCGGAGAGGACCTCGGCGGGGGGCAGGGCGAGGAGGGAGAGAAGGCGACCGCGGCCGGCCAGCCGTTGGTTCTCTTCGATCAGCTCGAGCAGGCGGTGCCGTTTCGTCAGGCCGAGGGAGTCAGCGGCGATGAGCATCTGCTCCAACTCCGTTTCCGTCGCCGTGCCGGCGAGGTGGACGAGCGTGAGGTCGGCGGAGGTGACAGGGATGCCGTCGACGCTGCGGCGGTCTCGTCGGTCGATGGGGCCGCGGCGGTGGATCACCAGGCCTCCGCGACTCGCCCGACCACCCCATCCCGGGACTGAGATGTGAATGGCGGGGGAGGGGGTGTGGTCTGGCGGGGCGATGTCCTGAAGCTCCGCGGCCGGCCAGTCACTCAGCAGCGTCTCCGGCCCTCCCGCGAGAACCGCGGCCATCCAGAGCTGCCGGGTGTTGAAGGGCGGTGGCTTGCGGGAGAAGACGCCGCGGCGCACCCGGAAGAGAGTGCCCGCGCCGACGCGCTTCCGGATGGTGCTGTCCGCGAGTCCCGCATGTCGGCATTGGGCCAGCGAGAGGAGGTCCTGCTGTCGGCCTGCGACCTCGGCCAGCCAGCGCTCCCGCAGCCGATGATTGGCGAATTCCGCTACCTGGGGTGTCGTTTCTCGCCAAACATCGGCCATCGAGCCAGCGTTGCGGGCCTCGAGTCACGCGTGGGAGGCCCACTCCCCCCATTCGGTGACAATCGTGCGCCGATAGGCCCGAAGGCGCGCGGCGGCCGGGCTTCGCCCGCCGCGCGCGGCCCTGTGACCAGGAGTCCTAGAAGTCCTCGGGGAGGATCAGGTCCGTCGAGAGCGCCATGCCGAACCGCGCCAGCTCCTCCTCCATGTTGGAGCGCTGGAGGCGACGGAGGTTGGCGACCATGGTGTCGGTGCCCTCGTCGAGGGCGTTGTCGAAGGCGTCGAGGACGGCCTGCTCGTAGAGGCCGGACTGGCGCCACTCGCACTCGGGGCAGCGGAGCTCGACGCGCCAGTGGCAGTTGTCGACCGGCGCCCACTCGAGCGGGTAGACGAGGCGGGAGGAGCACTCGGGGCAGACGTGGAGCTCGACGTCTGCCCCGCCGTGCCGCCGCTCGGGCACCTCGTGATCGCTCGATACGTCCATCGTGTTTGCCGCATCGGGCGTGGGCGGTGGGCGCATGAGAGGGGCCCGAGCGGGTGGACGGACGTCCATCGCGGAAGCGAAGGCCGCAATTTCCGGCCCCGATCGCCGTTCCCGGCGCTCCCAGCGGCCATAGACTGCCCCGCGCGATGGTGCTGAGCGACCGCACGATCAGGGCCGAGATCGAGGCCGGACGGATCGCCTTCGATCCGTTCGACCCGGGGATGATCCAGCCGTCGAGCGTCGATGTCCGCGTCGATCGCAGCTTTCGCGTCTTCCACAACGCGCGCCACCCCTATATAGACGTGCGGCGCGAGCAGCCCGACCTGACCGAGCTGGTCACGGTCCCCGAGGGCGAGCCGTTCATCCTTCACCCGGGCGAGTTCGTCCTCGGGCAGACGCTCGAGCGCGTCCGCCTCCCCGACGACGTCGTCGCGCGTCTCGAGGGGAAGGCTCTGGCCCTCGACACCGAGGTGCCAACGCCCACCGGCTGGACGACGATGGGCGAGCTTCAACCCGGCGACGAAGTGTTCGGTCCCGATGGCGACCCCGTTCCCGTGGCGGGAGTCTCCGAGGTGATGACGGACCGGCCATGCTGGGAGGTGGAGTTCTCCGACGGGACAACGGTCATCGCCGACTCGCAGCATCAGTGGGAGGTGCAGACGAAGTACGACCAGCGTTGCGGAGAGCGGCGCCGGATCGTGACGACGGAGATGCTCGCCGAAACCGTTCGGGACTCGGGCGGAGAGTTCAAGTACCGCATTCCTCGTGCGCGGCCAGTCCGATACCCGGAACGTGAGTTGCCGATCGACCCCTACGTGCTCGGAGTCTGGCTTGGCGATGGCACATCGACGAAGGCCGAGGTGACGACGATGGATCGCCCGATCCTTGCGGAGGTCTTCCGCGCGGGAGAGTGGGTCGCGTGCGCGTCGACCCCCCTCAGCTATCGCATCGGGGGCGCAGGACACACACGCGATGCTTCCACCGGCCGCTACATCGCCAACGAGTCACTCTCGAGCCGTCTCCGAGCGCTCGGTCTACTGGGGGACAAACACATCCCGCGCGCGTATATGGAGTCGAGCGTTGAGCAGCGGCAGGCGCTGCTCGAGGGGCTCATGGACACCGACGGCTACGTGGATAAGTACTGCCGCTGCGACATTACGACTGTCAAGCGGCGGCTCGCCGACGACTACCGCGAGCTCATTGCAGGCCTTGGGCATCGGGTTGCGGTCGCTGAGAAGCGGGCGATGCTCTACGGACGGGACTGCGGGCCGAAGTACGAGGTCACATTCACGCCGCACGGCCGCGTCTTCCGCCTCGAGCGCAAGCTGACACGCCAGCGTCTGACCCAGCAACGAGCTTGGCACCGGGGATCGCGCTCGATCCGCCGCGTTACGCGCGTCAGCTCGCGCCCGGTGCGCTGCATCGAGGTTGGATCACGGCGAGGTGCCTTCCTCATCACGCGGTCCTTCATAACGACGCACAACTCGAGCCTCGGCCGCCTCGGCCTGCTCATCCACTCGACCGCGGGCTTCGTCGATGCCGGCTTCGAGGGGAACCTGACGCTCGAGCTCTCCAACGTCGCCACCCTCCCGATCACGATCTACCACGGGATGCCGATCGGGCAGATGTCCTTCATGCGGATGGATGCGCCCGTCGAGCACGCCTACGGCTCGGAGGAGACGGGCAGCAAGTACCAGGGCCAGGGCGAGCCGACGGCGAGCCGCTACTACCTCAACTTCCCCGATTCGATGGGCGACGCCTGACCGACGAGCGACGCCCGATCCGCACCGCATCGTTAGAGTTCCCGGCGGGTTGGGGGATCGACCCGGATCAACTGACCCTTCGGCCCAGGCCGCCGCTCGTAAAGAGGAGAGCTAATGAATCGTCGTCTCGTCGTTCGTCTCGCTACCGCCGTGCTGTTCGCAGCGGCGCTGCTGATCGTGCCCAGCCAGGCCACGGCCAAGGGAAAGAAGCCCCTCGTCGTCTGCAAGCACGGCTGTAAGTACAAGACGATTCAGGACGCGGTCGACAAGGTCAAGAAGAAGAACTCGGTCATCAACGTCCTCCCGGGCAAGTACGTCGAGGGCGTCATCGTCTCCGGCCACAAGTACGACGGCCTGACGATCCAGGGCATGGTCGAGAAGAAGAAGGGCAAGGGCGGCAAGAAGGGCAAGGTCACCTACAAGGCGGCCAACCCGGAGAAGGTCATCCTCGAGGGCAAGAACGCCAAGACCCCCGACGGCAGCACCGCCAACAGCGGCATCGAGGGCGCCGGCGTCAAGAAGCTCAAGGTCAAGAACCTCTGGGCCCGCAACTACGGCGCCAACGGCATCTTCGTCCACGACCCGACCCTCGA
Organism: uncultured Solirubrobacterales bacterium; assembly: GCA_963823565.1. GTDB lineage: Bacteria > Actinomycetota > Thermoleophilia > Solirubrobacterales > 70-9 > RHKX01. The sequence goes on from CAWGLR010000003.1 coordinate 33,917, forward strand.
GGGCGGCGACGACAACGGCAAGTTCGACTGCCGGGACTACCTCTTCAAGAACACGATCACGTCGGGTAACCGGGCCTATGGCCTCTACGCGTTCGGCTGCGTCGGCGGCCGGATGACCGACTCGGTCGGCTACCACCACGGCGACTCGGCCTTCTACGTCGGCGCGACGCCGCCGCAGAAGAAGCCGAAGAAGACGCGGCTCGATCACCTCGAGGCCTACGAGAACGTGCTCGGCTACTCCGGCACGAACTCGCGCTACGTCGTGATCGAGAAGGGCGCTTGGTACAACAACGGCGTCGGGATCGTGCCGAACACGCTCGACTCGGAGCCGTTCGAGCCGAGCGCCGACAGCACGATCAAGAACAACGACATCTTCTGGAACAACTTCAACTACTTCCTGCCGAACTCCGGCGTGAAGACCGTCTCCGACGGCCTTGGGACGATCGAGGGCCTCGGCACGATCCAGTACCCGACGGGCGCCGGCATCGTCCTGCTCGGCACGACCGGCTGGAAGATCGAGAACAACGACATCTTCGGCAACTTCAAGTGGGGTGCCGCGATCGTCTCCGATCCGTTCAACGAGGACGGCAACGGCGACGGGAGGCCGGAGGCGATCCCGTTCGACAACCAGTTCATCAACAACGAGATGGGCCGGGGCGGGACCGACACCAACGCGGTCGACTTCTTCAACCAGGGCGCCGGAAGCGGCAACTGCTTCCAGGGCAACACGAGCAGCACGTTCGAGCCCGCGGCGACCCCGGCGGCGACCGCACTGCTCTACCCGACGACGTGCCCGGACAACACGCCGCCGAGCGGGGCCGGGCAGACCGGCGACGAGAACGGTCAGCCGGACCAGTTCGCCGATCTCGCCGGCTACGTGTTGGCGAATCCGCCGGAGAACCAGGAGTGCTCATGGACGAAGCACGGCCATCCGAAGTTCAAGAACTACAAGCCGCGCAACGTGACCCCCGGTCCGGACTGCGGCTAGGAGGAATCAGATGAGGCGGGCAACAGCACTGATCGCCGTCCTCGCTGCCGGGATCCTGATCCCGGCGACGAGCGCCGGCGCCGCGACCAAGAGGGTCACGGTCGCAGACGACTTCTTCGCTCCGGTCGAGCTCAAGGTGAAGAAGAACGACAAGATCAAGTGGGCGTGGGATGCCTCCAACACCAACACCCACAACGTGACGATGAAGGACGGCCCGAAGGGGGTCAAGAAGGGCTGCAAGAAGAAGGGCAAGGACGCCTACTCGCCGCTGATCAGCAAGTGCAACAAGTCGGGCTCGGGCGCGATCGGCATCAAGTTCAAGAAGAAGATGGACGTCAAGGGCAAGTACAAGTTCATCTGCACGATCCACCCGACCGTCATGCAGATGACGGTCAAGGTCGGCAAGTAGCCGGGGGGCGGTGAGCGCCCCGTGAACCTGGGCTCAGGAGATCGCCGCCAGTTCCTCACCGGGGCCGGCGGCCTCTTCCTCTGCACCCTGGGCGGTCAGAAGGTCCTCCTGAACAAGGAGGCCGACGTCGAGGGGCTCTCTGAGGGCCTCGACGTCCCGCCGAAGGTCGCGGCCGCCAAGGCGGACCCCGCCTACGGCTCCCAGACCGTCCTCGCCGCCGCGGGCGCGACCCGCGAGTACTGGATCAAGGCCGAGGCGGTGAAGTGGAACATCGTCCCGCGCGGCCGCGACGAGATGATGGGCGAGAAGGTCAAGGGCAAGACCCGCTTCACCGCCTACGCCTACCGCGCCTACACGCCCGGCTTCGGCGAGCCGCTCGGCAAGGCGACGATCCCCGGCCCGACGATCGAGGCGAACGTCGGCGACCGGATCGTCGTCCACTTCCAGAACACGCTGAAGACGCCGGTGACGATCCACCCCCACGGCGTCCTCTACTCGGTCGACATGGACGGCGCCTACAAGGGCAAGTTCACCGACCCCGGCGGCTTCGTGCAGAAGGGCGACACCGTCGACTACGTCTGGGAGGCGACCCCCGAGGCCGCCGGCGCCTGGATGTACCACGACCACGGCCCGATGGACCCGCTCCCGCTCTACAAGGGCCTGTTCGGGTCGATCATCGTCCGCGATCCCGGCGAGCCGCGGCCCGACAAGGACTTCTTCGCCGCCTTCCACTCGTTCCTGCCGGTCGCGACGGGCCTGGACCGCGCCTTCTACTGCATCAACGGTCACGCCTACGCCGGCAACACCCCGACCTTCAGGGCGAGCGTCGGCCAGGACGTCGCCTGGCACGTCTACGCGCTCGACGACAGCTTCCACACCTTCCACATCCACGGCCACCGGTGGCCCAACGACGCCGGCAAGATCATCGACAACGTGACGATCGGCCCCGGCGACGTCACCACCGCGCGCTTCACCGAGGACAACCCGGGCCGCTGGTTCTACCACTGCCACGTCTTCACCCATCTCCACGAGGGGATGAACGGGTGGTACCTCGTCAGCTGACCCGCCGGACGCTCAGCGCCCTCCTCGCCGCCGCCCTCCTGCTCGCGCTGCTCCCGTCGCTCGCCGACGGCGCCAACCGCCGAATCTCGATCAGCGACTACCGCTGGTCGACCGAGGACGTGCAGATCGACCTCGGCGAGCACGTCACCTGGTACTGGACCGGGCCCGACACCATGCACTCGGTCACCGGGGACTCGCCGAACTCGGCCGGGCTCGACTCCGACCCCGGTAACGGCCAGCCGAACCACAGGATCGGCGACAGCTTCCGCCTCGACTTCAACCAGCCCGGCACCTACCGCTTCCGCTGCAAGCTGCACTCGACGGTCAACGGCACCGTGACGGTCTCCGCGACCCCGGGGGACCCGGAGGCTGAGCCCGACCCGGTTCCCCGCACCAACGTCGACCTGAAGAAGCCGGTGATGAGCGACATCCGGCTCGCAAAGACCACGTTCCGCCGGCCCGGGACCCGGCTGCACTTCTCGCTCGGGGAGCGCGCGCGCATCAGCGCCGACTTCTACCGCTTCGACCGCGACGGAAAGCGCCACTTCGCGGGCTACGCCCTGTGGAGCGGGACCGTCGGCTTCAACACCGTGCCGTTCGGCGACCGCCGCAAGCACTTCCGCCCCCGGCCTGGCCGCTACGTGGCGAAGGTCAGCGCGACGGACCTCTCCGCCAACACCGGCCGCCAGTACCGGCTGAGCTTCCGCATTCGCAAGCGCTGAGCCCCGCGGGACGGCGGCCCCCCGGCGCTACCATTCGACGGCATGCCAAACATCGGCCCGCTCGAGATCGCGATCGTCCTGATCATCGCCCTGATCGTCTTCGGCCCCAAGCGGCTGCCCGAGCTCGGCAAGTCGCTGGGCGACGGCTTCCGCGAGTTCAAGGCCTCGGTGACCGGCGAGCGCGACGACGAGGAGCCGCCCGAGATCGAGAACGGCTTCGAGGAGCCGGCCGCCGAGGACGAGGAGCCGACGCCGGTCGCCGCCGCCCGCGCCGACGCCGAAGCGCAGACGGCCGATCCCGCCGACCGCTCCTAGCCCGCCGACCCGCTGAGCGATGGCGCGGCTGAAGGCAGCCAAGTTCGACGACCGGATGACGCTCGTCGAGCACCTCGACGAGCTCCGCACCCGCCTGATCGTCTCCGGGATCTTCGTCATCGTCGTCGCGGTCCTCTGCTTCTGGCAGAACCACGCGATCCTCGACATCGCCAACGACCCGCTCCCCAACGACTTCGAGCCGATCACGCTGTCGCCGACCGAGCCGTTCATGACGACGCTGACGGTCGTCCTCTACAGCGCTCTGCTGATCTCGCTGCCGTTCCTGCTCTACCAGCTCTACGCGTTCGTGCTGCCGGCGCTGAGCCCGCACGAGAAGCGGACGATGGTGCCGCTGCTGCTCCTCGTACCGGTCCTCTTCATCCTCGGCGTCGTCTTCGCGTACTTCGTGGTCGTCCCGGCGGCGATCAAGTTCCTGCTCAACTTCAACGACGACCAGTTCGCCACCCAGATCCGCGCTCGCGAGTACTACTCGTTCTTCTCACTGGCGCTGATCAGCGTCGGCCTGCTGTTCCAGATCCCGGTCGGGATCCTCGCGATCACCCGGCTGGGGATCATCACCCCCGATCAGCTCGCCAAGAACCGCCGCTACGCGATCCTCGTCTGCGCCATCCTCGCGATGCTGCTGCCGGGCACCGACCCGATCACGATGCTGATCTCGATGGCGCCGCTCGTCGTCCTCTTCGAGCTCAGCCTGATCCTCTCGCGCTGGCTCGGGCGGCCGCGGGAGCCGGTGGCGCCGTCGGCCGCGACCGACTCTCCTGCCGGTGGCGAGTCTCTAGGCTGACGGCATGCTCTTCGACCTTCAGGGCAAGCGGAAGCGCTTCGTCCAGGTGATCTACGCCGGTCTGGCGCTGCTGATCGGCGGCGGCCTCGTCTTCTTCGGCATCGGCGGCGCCGGCGGCGGCGGCCTGCTCGACGCGGTCGGAATCGGCAGCGACACCACGCAGAGCTCCAACTACGACGAGCAGATCGACAAGGCCAACGAGACCCTCTCGTCCAATCCGAACGACGAGCGCGCCCTGCTCGTGCTCGCCCGCTACGAGTTCCTCAAGGGGCAGGAACAGCGTGAGGTCGCCGACAACGGCAGCTACCAGCTCACCGAGGGCACGATCAACAGCTACGAGAACGCTGCGGACGCCTGGGAGCGGTACGTGAAGACGAAGCCGAAGGAGCTCAACGACGACGTCGCCGGGCTGATGGTGCAGGTCTACCCGATCCTCTACAGCGTCGATACCGCCCAGCAGGAGCAGATCCTCGACAACCTGGTCACGGCGGCGAAGATCGTCGCCGAGGCGCGGCCGGCGCTGGGCACCTACCAGAACCTCGCCACCTTCGCCTACTACGCGCAGGACCAGCAGGTCGCCGACGAGGCGGCCAAGAAGGCGATCGCCGAGGCGCCCGACCCGACGACCCGCAAGCAGCTCCAGCAGGCGTTCAAGCAGGCCCAGAAGCAGGCCGAGCTCGCCGCCAAACAGCAGAAGCAGCAGCAGAACGCCGCCGGGCAGGCCGGGACCGGGACGCTTCCGGATCCGACCGCCGCGCTCGGCGGCTCGTCGGGCATCGCGCCCGCTCCCTGAGCTTTGAGCGGCCCGCTACCGCTCGTTAGAATCCCCCGCCACCGGGGCCATTAGCTCAGCTGGTAGAGCAGGAGACTCTTAATCTCAAGGTCGTAGGTTCGATCCCTACATGGCCCATCGGCCGCCCGCGATGACGTGGCGATCGCCTCGGCGATCCCGGCCATCGGCGGCTCGGTCCAGAGGGGAGTGCGTTCGTCGGCGAGGCCGCCCCCGGGCTCCACCGCGAAGGAGATGCTCTGAGCGACCAAGCGCCGCGATCCCGCCTCGCGAACGGCGTCGACGAGGTTGCGGGTGCCTTCCGTTCGCAGGCGGTTGGTTGCGGCGAACTGGCGGTCGATCCCCGCGCGGCCGAGGACGCCGGTGGCGCCCGCGATCGCGACCCTCATCCCCCTCCCCCCTGATCAGTCGCGTGCGGATCCGCTGACCTGATAGCTCAGGTACCAGGCCAAGTGCCGGGCCGCGTTGACGCCGAAGGCCGCGGGGACGAGCAACCGCTTCATCTCCGCCATTCTACTCCCAGGTCAGCCGGGAAAGCCCGGCTGTGACCGGTTCGCGTCCCTAGACTGCGCCGGATGCGAATCGGGATCGTTGGACTCGGATACGTCGGCCTGCCGCTCGCCGTCGCCTTCGCCGAAGGCGGGCACGAGGTCGTCGGCTACGACGTCGACGCCGATCGGGTCGAGCGGCTCGCCGGCGGCGACAGCGACATCGAGGACGTCTCCTCCGAGCGCCTCGCGAGGCTCACCGACCGGCTGCGGCCGACTACGGACGCGGCTGCGCTCGGGGAGTGCGAGGCGATCGTGATCTGCGTGCCGACGCCGCTCGCCGCGGAGCGCGAGCCCGATCTCTCCTTCGTCCGCGCCGCGATCGAGACGGTCGCCTCGGTCCTGCGCGAGGGCCAGCTCGTCGTGCTCGAGTCGACCACCTACCCGGGAACCACCCGCGAGGAGTTGCTGCCGCCGCTGGAGCGCGGTGGCCTGCGGGTCGGCGAGGGCTTCCATCTCGCCTACTCGCCCGAGCGCATCGACCCCGGCCGCAGCGACAACCAGATCGCCGAGACGCCGAAGGTGGTCGGCGGGATGACGCCCGCCTGCACGGAGCGGGCGGCGGCGCTCTACGAGCAGGTCACCGACGACGTCGTCCGCGTCTCCTCGCCGGAGGCGGCCGAGCTCTCGAAGCTGCTGGAGAACATCTTCCGCTCGGTCAACATCGCCCTGGTCAACGAGCTCGCTCAGCTCACCGACCGGCTCGGCATCGACATCTGGGAGGTGATCGACGCCGCCTCGAGCAAGCCGTTCGGCTTCATGCGCTTCGAGCCGGGGCCGGGAATGGGCGGGCACTGCCTGCCGATCGATCCCTTCTATCTCGCCTTCAAGGCGCGCCAGCACGACTTCTACACCGAGTTCGTCGAGCTCGCGGGGAAGATCAACCAGGCGCAGCCCCACTTCTGCGTCTCGAAGATCCAGGCGGCCCTCAACGACCGCGGCAAGGCGGTGCGCGGCTCCAAGGTGATGCTTCTCGGCGTCTCCTACAAGGCCGGCGTCGCCGACCTGCGCGAGGCCCCGGCGCTGAAGATCATCCGCCACCTGCGCGGGCTCGGCGCCGAGGTCACCTACCACGACCCGCTCGTCCCCGAGCTCGCCGACCAGGACCTGCGATCGGTCGACCTCGCCGCCGGCGCGGCGGAGGCGGACGCTGTCGCGATCGTCACCGTCCACCCGGAGATCGATTACCAGCAGGTGATCGCGAGCGCCGATCTCGTCGTCGACTTCCGCGGCATCAGTCGCGGGACGACCGCCGACAACGTCGTCCGGCTCTAGCCCGTGGGCTCGCTCGCGGAGACGCTGCGGCTGCACCGCCGGCGCCGCCGGATCGACCGCCTCACCCTGGCGCTGGCGGTGTCCGGCGTCGGCACGAGCGCCGCGGTGATCGCCGGCGAGTTCCAGCGCCGCTTCCGCCGCCGCGTCGACGAGCGCCATCCCCAGACTCGCCTGCCCCACGGGCCGGTCGAGGCGCTCCAGCTGGCTGGCCGCGCGTCCCAGGACACGCTGCTGGTCGCCTACGAGGGCTACGCGGCCTCGACCCGCCGCGAGGCGGCGCTCTTCAACCTCTTCTCCGGGTTCGTCGGCGCGTTCGCCTGGGCGCGGCTCTCGACCGCGGGGATCCGCTGGGGCTGGTGGCCGTTCGGCAACGTCAACGTCCGCGGCCGCCACATCCACCACTTCGTGCCCGGGATCGCGCTCGCGTTCGTCTCGGGCGGCGTCGGCATCGTCTCCGAGAACCGTGACCTCGAGACCCTGATGGCCATCCCGTTCGGCGCCGGGATCGGCCTGACGATGGACGAGGCCGCGCTGCTCGTCGACCTCCAGGACGTCTATTGGCTGCCGCGGGGCCGCTTCAGCATCCAGGTCAGCTCCGCGACGGCCTCGGTCCTCGGCGCGACGATCCTCGGCATGCGCCTGCTCCGCCGCGGCGAGGCGCGGGGCGAGCGGTCGGGGTTGATCCCGGGAGCGGCTTAGGACAGCGAGGGGGTCCGCTCGATTAGCCGCGCTATGCGGGTGCAACCGTGCACGCCCCCGCCTCTCCGAATCAGCCGCAGATTCCGGAGCGACAGGCCTCAGCCGGCCCCACTCCCCCGCCCACCTATCCCCGCAGCCGGTAGCGCGCGAAGAGCTCGTCGCCGTCGCGCAGCAGCCAGACCAGTTCCAGCGGGGTGACGTGCTCGGGGAGACCGCTCGTCAGCCCCGGCCCCTCGCCGCCGGCGAGCATCGGGCCGAGCGTGACGAAGAGCTCGTCGACGAGCCCGGCGCTGAGCAGGTCCGCGTGCAGGTGCGGGCCGCCCTCGCTGAGCAGGGAGCGGATGCCGCGCTCGACCCGAAGGTGGCGGAGGGCCTCGACGACGTCGACGCGCCCCTGGTGGCGGACGACCCGGACGGGGGTGGCGGTCTCGGGCGGCGACTTCTCGGAGGCGGTGAAGATGAGCACGCGGCCGCCGCCGTCGGTGAAGAGCGGCGCGTCCCAGGGGAGGTCGAGGCGCCCGGAGACGAGGACGAAGAGCGGGTCCGCGGGAAGCCCGCGGCGCTCCCGCACCGCACGCCGGGAGGGATCGGTGAAGACGCGGCCGTAGCGCTCGGCCCGCATCGTCCCGGCCCCGACCATGATCGCCTCGGCGCGCATCCGCAGCGCGACGAGCATCGCCGTGTCGGTCTCGGTGCCGATCGCTCCGGAGCGGCCCTCGACGGTCGCGTGGCCGTCGACCGTGACCGCGAAGTTCGTGTAGACGTAGGGGCGGTCGTCGGCCGAGCACATGGCCACGGGGTCGAAGCCGGCGAGCTGGTCGTCGACGGTCGTCTCCGCCCGGTCGGGCAGCAGCCGCTCGATGGGCGTGGCGAGGTCGGCCACCGCTCAGCCCGTCTCGATCTCGCTCAGGTGGGCGACATTGGCGCGGTCGTCGGCTTCGGCCGACGGCTCGGCCTCGAGCCACGCGTCGAGGATCTCCTCGAGCTCCGCCCGCGATGTGGCGCGAAGGCTCAGCGCGAGCACGTTGGCGTCGTTCCAGCGCCGCGCCCCGCGCGCCGTCTCGGCGTCGCCGCAGAGCGCCGCCCGGATCCCGCCGACCTTGTTCGCGGCGATCGAGGCGCCGGTGCCGGTCCAGCAGGCGATCACCGCCTGCTCGGCGCGTCCCTCGGCGACGTCGCGCGCCGCCGCCTCCGAGGCCCAGGCCCAGTCGTCGCGCTCGCTGGCGCTGAGCGCGCCGTGGGGCATCACCTCATGGCCCCGCCTCTCCAGCTCTTCGGCGATGGAGGAAGCGACCCCCGTCAGCTCGTCTGCGGCGATGGCGATGCGCATGGGAGGAACTTAGCCGTCCGGCGACAGCAGCCGTTGATCCTGCCCCAGACGACTAGTCGGGACCCGGGCGAACCGGACGCAAAGCGGAGGATTCGCCCGGAGTCATCTAGCAGCCCAGCTTCTTCGCCGCGTCCCGCAGGTTCTTGACCTCGGCCGTCGGCTTCTTCGCGCTGCTGTCGAGCTTCTCGCCGCGCCGGTTGATCCAGATGACCGGGACGCGCATCTTCACCAGCGGCTCGACGTCGGTGTAGTGGCCGCTGGTGATGTGGACCCAGCCCTTCTTCTTGCCGATTCGCCGCGCGCACTCCTTGAAGTGGGCCGGCTCGGGCTTGTAGGAGCGGACCTGCTGGGCGGTGACGACGAGGTCGAGCTCGGTCCGCAGGTGGCGACGGGAGACGCCGAGCAGCTTGTCGTCGACGTTGGAGACGATCCCGAGGTTGTACTTCTGCTTCAGCCGGTCCATCGCCGCGTTGGCCTCGCGGAAGGGCTGCCAGCTGCCGATCGAGTCGGGCAGGAACTGGGCACGGGAGGGCTCGAGGCTCCAGCCGACCTCACCGGCGGCCTTGACCGCGGCGCGGCGCAGGACCTCGGCGTAGAGCTCGTAGGAGCCGGCCATCACCTCGTACTGGACCTCGTAGAAGCGCGGGAGCAGCGTCTTCATGTCGAGGGTCAGGCCGTCCTCGACGGCCGCCTTCTCGAAGGCCTCGGTGATTCCCTTGTCCCAGTCGATGAGCGTGCCGTAGCAATCCACGGTCACCCATTCGATCTCGCTGCGCTTAGGTAGAGGCATGAGGGCGCGCCATTATGCCAGCCGCGGGAATCGCGGCCGTGCCGGCGCTCGTTGCCGCTCGGGGAGCGGGCTCAGCCCTTGCCGACCGTCTTCGCGTCCGCGTTCGCGAGCATCAGGTCGATGAACTCGCCGACCTCGGTGCTTCGCGACTGCGGCGCGCGCATCGGCTTGTGGGCGTGAACGGTGTAGACGTTCCGCCGCCCCTCGCGCTTGCGGCTGAGGTACCCCTCCTCGACCAGCTCAGTGACGATTCGCTGCGCCGCGCGCTCGGTGATGTCGAGCGTCGAAGCGATGTCGCGAAGGCGCACTGTCGGGTCATTGGTGATGACCATCAGCACTCGCGCATGGTTAGTGATGAATGTCCAGGTGCTCATTGGATGTAGCCTTTCAGATTCAGTCCGGTGCGTGGCGCGTCATTCCTGCCGTGGCGAGCGTTACCCCATTTATACGACCGCAATCGGCGATACCTCTGCCGTTCGCCCCAGTTGGGGTAGTCTGCCCGCCGCCCGCCCACGGGCACCGCACCCATGGACCTCCTCGAGTATCAGGGAAAGCAACTTTTCGCGCGCGCCGGCGTGCCCGTCCCCGAGGGCGAGGTCGCCTCTGAGGTCGACGACGCGGTCGCCGCGGCGGAGCGCATCGGCTTCCCCTGCGTGATCAAGGCCCAGGTCCAGATCGGCGGCCGCGGCAAGGCGGGCGGCATCAAGCTGGCGAAGGACGCCGACGAGGCTCGCACCCACGCCGACGCGATTCTCGGCATGGACATCCGCGGGCCCCGCGGAGAGGGCCCCTTCCGCGTCCATCAGGTCTGGGTCGAGGGCGCGTCCGACATCGACGCCGAGTACTACGCCTCGATCATTCTCGACCGCTCGGAGAAGAAGTCGCTCGCGATCCTCTCGCGGATGGGCGGGATGAACGTCGAGGAGATCGCCGAGAAGGACCCCGACGCGCTCGTCCAGCGTCACATCGACCCCTTCGATGGGCTCAGCGAGGACGACGCCCGCGCGCTCGCCGTCGACGCCGGGATCGACGAGGACGTCGTCGACGGCGTCGCCGAGACGCTGGTCAAGCTGAGCGAAGGCTTCGACGAGTTCGACGCCACCCTGATCGAGGTCAACCCGCTGATCGTCACCGGCGACCGCAGGGTCGTCGCGCTCGACTCGAAGGTGACGATCGACAACTCCGCCCTGTTCCGCCACGAGGACCTCGCCGACCTCGAGGACCCCTCCGACGACGACCCGCAGGAGCGGATGGCGAAGGAGCGAGGCCTGACCTACGTCAAGCTCGACGGCAACGTCGGCATCCTCGGCAACGGCGCGGGGCTCTGCATGTCGACCCTCGATGTCGTCGCCAACGCCGGCGGCGAGCCCGCGAACTTCCTCGACGCCGGCGGCGGCTCGAAGGCCGACGCGATCGTCGACGCGCTCGAGGTCATCACCTCCGACGAGAAGGTGACGGCGGTGCTGTTCAACATCTTCGGCGGGATCACCCGCTGCGACGAGGTCGCCAGGGGGATCATCGAGGCCTACTCGCGGGTCGACATGGACGTGCCGCTGGTCGTCCGCCTCGACGGGACCAACTCCGAGGAGGGCCTGCGGCTGCTCGACGAGGCGAACCTCGAGGGCCTCGAGGTGAACGCGACGATGCTGGGAGCGGCTGAGCGGGTCGTCGAGCTGGCGGCCGGAGGCAGCCGGTGAGCATCATCGTCGGGGACGCCACGAAGCTCTGCGTGAGCGGCCTGACCGGGCGCGAGGGCTCCTTCCACGGGCTCCGCAACCGCGACTACGGGACCGACCTGGTCGCCGGCGTGACGCCGAAGAAGGGCGGGCAGAACGTCGACGGCGTGCCGATCTTCGACACCATCGAGGAGGCCGTCGGCGAGGCCGGCGCGAACACCTCGATGATCTTCGTCCCCGCGCGCTTCGCCGCCGCCGCGATCAACGAGGCGATCGACGCCGGCATCGAGACCGTCATCGCGATCACCGAGGGGATCCCGGTCCACGACATGCTGCCGACCTACTGGCGGGCGAAGGAGAAGGGCGTGCGGCTGATCGGCCCGAACTGCCCCGGCGTCCTCTCGCCCGGGAAGGCGAACGTCGGGATCATCCCCGCGCAGTTCTTCGACCGCGGCTCGATCGGCGTGGTCTCCAAGTCCGGCACTCTGACCTACCAGATCGGCAACGAGCTCAAGCAGGCCGGCCTCGGCAACTCCTCGATCGTCGGCATCGGCGGCGACCCGATCGTCGGCTCCGACTTCATCGACATCCTCGAGCTCTACGAGAATGACGACGAGACCGAGCTGATCGTCCTCGTCGGCGAGATCGGCGGCGATGCCGAGGAGCGGGCCGCCGACTACATCGCCGAGCACGTCACCAAGCCGGTCGTCGCCTACATCGCCGGCTTCACGGCGCCTCCGGGCAAGCAGATGGGCCACGCCGGGGCGATCATCTCCGGCTCCTCGGGCACCGCCGAGGCGAAGAAGAAGGCCTTCGAGGCCAAGGGCGTGCAGGTCGGCACGAGCCCGAGCGAGGCGGCCAAGATCGCTGCCGAAATCGTCAACTCCTGAACGCGGCCGACGAAATCGAGTTCCGCGAGGGGCTCGATCCCGCGCTGATCGACGACCTCGTCGCGCTCTACGCGCGCGAGTGGTGGACCAGCGACCGCGACCGCGAGCACGTCGAGCCGATGCTGGCGGGCAGCGACCTGGTCCTGTCGGCCGTCGCCGGCGGCCGGCTGGTGGGGTTCGTCCGCGCGATCACCGATGGCGTCTATCGGGCGAGCATCTTCGACGTCATCGTCGATCCCGAGTGGCGCAGCCGCGGCGTCGGCGCCGAGCTCGTCCGCCGCGCCCACGAGCACCCGGTTCTCGCCGGGTGCCGGCGCATCGAGCTGGTCTGCCTCGAGGAGATGGTGCCCTTCTACGAGCGCTTCGGCTACGAGATCGCCGCCCCGGAGCACCTGCGGATGGTCTGGCGTCGCCCGGGCTGGTCGTGAGCGCCCGCTGAGCGGAGTCGGCCCGTCGCTCGCGCCTATACTCGCCCCGCCGATGGCCGACGTGATCTCCTTCGCCCGCGGCGCGCCGAGCGCCGATCTGCTCCCCGTCGAGGCCGTGCGCGAGGCGGCCGATCGGGCGCTGCAGGTGGACGCGACCCGCGCGCTCTCCTACGGCACTGGGATCGGCCACCCGGCGCTGTGCGGGTGGATCGCCGAGCGCCACGGCGGCGTCGATCCCGCCCGGGTGATGGTCACCAACGGGTCGCTGGAGGCGGGGTGGATGCTCTTCAGCGCGATCGCCGGCGCCGGCGACGAGGTCGTCGTCGAGCAGCCCTCCTACGACCGCACCCTGCTGATGCTCGAGAAGCTCGGCGTCGACCGGATCGGCGTCCCGCTCGAGGCCGACGGCATCGACGTCGACGGGGTCGCGCAGGCCCTCGCCGACGGGCACCGGCCGAAGCTCGTCCACGTCATCCCCAACTACCACAACCCCGCCGGCTGCACGCTCTCGGAGGAGAAGCGCCGCCGCCTGGTCGAGCTGTCCGCCGAGCACGGCTTCTGGATCTTCGAGGACGACCCCTACCGCGAGGTGCGGTTCGGCGACGCCGAGGAGCTGCCGACCATGCTCGCCCTCGCCGAGGGGACCGGCGCCAAGGTCGTCCACGCGTCCTCGTTCTCGAAGACCGTGAGCCCCGGCGTCCGCGTCGGGTACCTGATCGGCCCGCCGGACGAGATCGCCTCGCTGGCGAAGGCCGCCAACGAGACGTACATCTCGCCGAACATGCTCGCCGAGGCGATCGTCTACGAGCTCTGCCGCTCCGGCTCGCTCGACGAGAACATCAAGCTGGTCAACGCGGCCCTGGCCGAGCGCCGGGACGCGGTCGTCCGCGAGCTCGAGGCGCAGGTCCCCGAGGCGGAGTTCGTCACCCCGCGCGGCGGCTACTTCCTCTGGCTCGACCTCGCCGAGGGCAGCGATACCCCCGCGCTGCTGCCGATCGCCAAGCGGGAGGGCGTCGCCTTCGTCGCCGGCCCCGACTTCATGCTCGCCGACGGCGAGCGCAGCCTCCGTCTCTCGTTCGCGAGCGTCCCGCCCGCCGACGTCCCCGTCGGCATCAGCCGGATCGCCCGAGCGCTGGTGATCCTCAGGGACGGCAAGTAGTCCTAGGTCGGGGCGCGCCGGCTGGGTGCCGCCGCCAAGCCTCCCCTCACCGCCCCCGCGGCCCCTGCCTCGCCGCCCGAAACCGAAAGATAACTTGCTGTTTGCATTTCCTTAGCAATTGCTAAGAAAGAGCTGCTATTGTCGAGTCTTCTAGTAAACAAAGGTACGGCTGGAGCGGGGAGGCGTTCCCCGGCCTGAGGACACGAGGAGATTGAAGATGCCGATCAGCTTCTTCGAGGGAATTCCCGAGGATCAGCGTGAGCAGGTGGCCCGCCGCAACATGGAGCGGCGCTTCTTCGCGCTGGCCGCAGCGGTCCGCGACCACGAGGCGGCTACGCGCCGGCTCACCCCGGCCCACGCCGCGCGCGACGAGCGGCTCTACCGTCGCCTGCGCCAGATCTGCGGAGAGCCCAGCACCGAGACCCAGGAGATCCCGGCGGCCTGAGGGCACGCCTGCCGACGTCCTCGTCGGCTCACGGCCAAGAGGCCGCTGCGCCTCCTGCGTCCTTGGCAGCCGCACCCTCAGGCCGCCGGGCTGCGGAGGCGCGGTGGTAGTTACCGGCCGAACCTGTCCGTGGACAGGTGGATCTGCTCGGGTAGGTGCGCGCGTGGGGGCGGGGCCGGATCGGCGACCACCGAGACGGTCTCCGCCACCGTGCGCGAGATCGTGTGCTTCCCGTCATCGGACTCGATGACGACGTGCTCGTCGTCGGATTCGGCGACGGTGCCCTCCTTGCCGGTCTCGAGGCCGGCGTCGCGGAGGTAGTGCAGCAGCTCCTCGGCCTCGTTCTCGAAGCGGAGGATGCCGACCTTGGCGCCGACCTCGCAGTCGGCGAGAAGCGATCCGCGCACCCGCTCCTCGAGCACGATCGGGTGACCGTGCGGGCACGTCTTCGCGTCGCCGATCGCCGCCATCATCCGCTCCTCGAGGACCGGTGACATCGCATGCTCGAGGCGCTCGGCCTCCTCGTGCACCTCGTCCCAGGGGATGCCGAGGACGTCGGTGAGGAAGCGCTCGATCAGGCGATGGCGGGTCACGATCGCCTTCGCGTGCTCGAGGCCCTCGGCGGTGAAGCTCAGCGACTTGTCGTTGGCTCGCTCGACGTAGCCATCCTTCTCCAGCCGCCCGATCATCTCGTGGACCGTGGGCGGGGACAGCTGCATCGCGCGGGCCACGTTGGCGCCGGTCATCGGCAGCTCCGCCTCCTGCAGCCAGAAGAGCGATTGGAGGTACTCCTCCTCTGCGACGGTTGCGTCGGCCATCGCTCTGAGAGTATCCGCCGATGGAGCTCGGCGGCGAGACCCGCGCGCTGATCACCGGAGCCTCGCGAGGGATCGGGCGTGAGCTGGCGCTGGCGCTCGACGCCCGCGGCGCCCGCCTCGGCCTCGTCGCCCGGCGGCGCGGTGACCTGGACGCGCTCGCCGAGCGGCTGCGCGGCGATCCCGTCCTACTCGCGTCCGACGTGTCCGAGCGCGCTCAGATCGAGCGCGCCGTCGGCGAGTTCGTCGCGCGGGCTGGGCGCCTGGACCTGCTCGTCGCCAATGCCGGTATCGCCCACTACGCCCCGTTCGCCGACATGGACGCGGCGCTGGCGGAGGAGATGGTCCGGGTCAACGCGCTCGGCACCGTGCTGACGGTCAAGGCGGGGCTCGATCCGATGCTCGAGCGCGGCCGCGGGCACGTGGTCGTCGTCTCCTCCGGCGCGGCGCTGCGGGCGTTCCCGGGGGCGGCCGTCTACGGCGGGACGAAAGCCGCGGGGGCGCAGTTCGCCGAGGCGCTGCGGCACGAGCTCTCCGGCACCGGAGTCGGGCTCACCACCGTCTACCCGGGCGAGGTCGAGACCGACCTGCACTCCCACCAGCGCGACCGCCTCCCCGACTGGCGCCGGGGCGACGAGGCGGTCGATCCGGCGCGCGTCGCCGCCGCGACGCTCGCCGCCGTGGAGCGGGACGAGCGGGCGGTCTTCGTCCCGCCCGCCGTCCGCCTCCTCGGGCTGCAGGGGATCGCGCCGCGCCTCCTCGACGGGCTGCTTCGCCGCGTGCGTGGCCCGAGCGCCGCTCCGCGCCGCGACTGAGGACTGGTCACACGGGCCGCGCGGTTGGCGCTAGCCTCGGGGCCGGGCGGGGAACCCAGAGGCGAGGAGCTCCCATGATCAACCCGTTCACGCACCGCAAGATCCTCAAGAAGGGCATGCCCGGCACCGGCACGATCGTCGCGATGTCGATGCCGGAGGCGGGCGCGACGACCCAGAACATCGCGATGACCCTGCAGATCCAGGTGGAGGGCATGGCGCCCTACGAGGTCGAGGACCAGTGGATGGTCAACCGCAAGCACACGCTCGGCTTCGGGCTCGCGCTGCCGGTCAAGGTCGACCGGGACAATCCGCAGAAGGTCGCGATCGACTGGGACTCCGCCGAGTCGAACCAGGCCGCCGAGACCGCGGCCCGGCGCGCCGCGCTCGCCGCGCAGGGGCCGGTCGAGGGCGACGGCATCGCCGACCCCCTCGCCGGCGGCGCGGCCGGCTTCGGCGCCATGTCGGGCATGGGAGCGATGGGGGCCCTCGGCGCGATGGGCGGCGCCTTCTCGGGCGGCAGCGCCCAGGAGCCCGTCCTCGACCTCCGCAACGACCCCGAGCTCCGCGAGAAGCTCGAGAAGGTCATCGGCCGCGAGCTCGTGCCGGGGACGCAGGAGCACCTCGACTTCAGCCAGGACCCGGTCCTCGCGGCGCAGGTGATGCAGACGATTGCCCAGCATCAGGCCGAGAAGCAGATGCAGGGCCTCTCCGGCGCGGGCGCGGCGGGCGTCGCGGGCGCGGGAGCCGGGGATCCGCTCGCGCAGCTCGAGCGCCTCGACGCGCTGCGCCAGAGCGGCGCGCTGTCGCAGGACGAGTTCGAGGAGCAGAAGAAGCGCCTGCTCGGCTAGGGGTGCTGGGGTCTCTCGGTCCACGATGATGGACTGAAAGACCCCGGCAGAGGCTGATGAGCGTCTTCCTCGACGCATCGGTGCCCCGCTCGCTCAGGACCGCCGCAGCAGGTCCGGCGTCAGCTCGGCGAGTGACCGGGCGCCGCTGAGCGCCATCGCCTCGCGGGTCTCCGCGAGCAGCATCGCGAGCGCCCGCTCGACGCCGACGGCCCCGCCGCCGGCGAGCGCCCACAGCACCGGCCTGCCGACGAGCACCGCGTTCGCTCCCAGGGCGAGCGCCTTGATGACGTCGGTGCCGCGGCGGACGCCGGAGTCCAGCAGCAGCGAAAGCTCCCCGCCGAGCGCGTCGGCGATCGCCGGCAGCGCGTCGATGGTCGCCGGCGAGGTGTCGAGCTGGCGTCCCCCGTGGTTGGAGACGACGACGCCGGCCGCGCCCGCGCCGGCCGCGCGCGCGGCGTCGTCGGCGCGGAGTACGCCCTTGACCGCCACCGGCAGGTCGGTGATCGAGCAGAGCCACTCGAGGTCGTTCCACTCGAGCGAGGCGTCGAGCATCGTCGCGAAGTAGGCGGCCAGGCCCGATCCGCCCGCCGGCGCGCCGACGTCGCCCTCGGGGACGCAGGCGATGCGCAGGCCGTCGGGGAGCGCGAAGCGGTTGCGCACGTCGCGCTCGCGGCGGCCGAGGATCGGCGCGTCGACGGTCAGCAGGATCGCCTCGTAGCCGGCCGCCTCGGCGCGCTCGACGAGGTCGCGGGTCACGGCACGGTCGCGGAAGACGTAGAGCTGGAACCAGCGCCGACCGGCCGCCGCCGCGACGTCCTCGAGCGGCGTGTTCGAGAGCGACGAGAGCGTGAAGACGGCATCGGCCGCGGCGGCCCCGCGTGCGGTCTCCGCCTCCCCTTCGGGGTGGGCGAGGCGGTGGAAGGCGGTCGGCGCGACGACGACCGGATGCGGCAGCTCGGCGCCGAGGACGGTCGTCGCGGTGTCGAGCCTGGAGACGTCGACGAGCACCCGCGGCATCAGCTCGATCTCGGCGAAGGCGGCGCGGTTGCGGGCGAGGGTCAGCTCGTCGCCGGCGCCCGAGCGGAAGTAGTCGTAGGCGGCGGGGTCGAGCGCCGCGGCGGCTGCCCGCTCGAGCTCGAGCAGGTTGACCGGGTCTCCCTCGTGCTCAGGGGTAGTTGGCGTCATCGGGCTCGCATTCGGCCAGCACCGCGGCGTCCTCGCCGAGGACTCGGTGCCCGCCCGGGTCTTCGCCGTCGCCGATCGCCCGCTCGATCGCGCCGCAGATCAGCCGCCCGGTCACCGCTCCCTCCTCGTCGTCGGGGAAGCCGGTCTCGGCCTCGACGACGCCGTCGTTCACGCGCAGGACCTCGACGCCGCCGGCGGCCTGGGGCAGGTTGTCGACGACCGGGGCGAGCTGGTCGGCCTGCTCCTGCGGCACCGACTCGAGGTCGAACCCCTGCTCGTAGACGCGCAGCTCGTCCTCGATCCGCCCGGCGAGCCGCTCGTCGGCGGCCGTCGTGGCCTCGACGCTCGTCTTCGGGTCCGACCCGTCCCCGCATGCGGCCAAGGTGACGGCGCAGAGCGCGGCGAGCGGGAGCGCGAGGATCGGGGCCCGGCGTGCGATGGGCCGACCCTACCCAGCGGTGGGGTGCGCGCCGGCGAGGGTTCCGACGACCGCCTCGTACACGCCGTCGCCGTTGCGCCCCTCGGTGACCGTGACGTTCGAATGGGAGGCGAGGGCCGCGCGCAGCGCCTCGTCCCTCTCGGGGCCGTTGGCGACGCAGAAGAATCGGCCGACGTGCCGGGCGGCGCCGAGATCCTCGATCGAGTCGCCGGCGGCGATGCACTCCTCCGGCGCGTATCCCCGGGCCCGCATGTGGGCGCCGACCGCCTTGCCCTTGCTCGCCCCTCCCGGGACGAGGTGGTAGGCGTGAGCGCGGTCGATCCCCTCCATCGGCCGGTTGATCGCGCCGTTGTCGAGGAAGCGCAGGTCGCGCCCCGCCTCGCCCTGCGCGGCGATGATCTCGTTGACCGCGTCGACGTCGACCTTGCCGCGGAACAGCAGCGAGAGGACGCGCTCGTCGTGCCAGGGCGCGTGCCACTCCAGCCGCCCGGCGAAGCGCTCGAACAGCAGGTCGGGCAGGCCCGAGGCGATGATCCGCTCCGCCGGGGTGCCCTCCTCGTCGGGGACCCAGTCCCCGGTCAGGTAGGTGCGCTCGTCGTCGATCACCATGCCGCAGCCGGCCTCGTAGATGTAGGAGGTCTGGGCGAAGAGCCGGGCGTCGGGGCGGACCTGCGCCTCGCGGCGGCCGGACATGATCACGACCTCGACCCCGGCCCGGTGACAGGCCTCGAAGGTCATGGCCTGGGCGCGGGAGAAGTTGCCCTCGGCGTCGCGGAAGAGTGAGCCGTTCTTTCCGAGCAGGGTGCCGTCGAGGTCGACGTAGAGGCAGCGGAGGGCCATGCGGGTACCGTATTCGCCGATGGCCCAGCCCGACCCGAACACGCTGGTCAACCCCTTCACCGGCCAGGTGATCCGGCTCGTCGAGCTGACCGGCGAGCACCTGGTGATGGAGAGCATCTACCAGGCAGGCGGCGCCCCCGCTCCCCCGCACTTCCACCCCGAGCAGGAGGAGCGGTTCGAGGTGATCGAGGGCGGCGTGCGGGCCAACGTCCGCGGCGAGGAACGAGTACTGCGCGCCGGTGACGAGCTCCTCGTGCCCGCCGGGACGATGCACGACTTCGGCGGCCTCGCGGACGAGAGCGGGACGGTGATCTGGGAGGTGCGGCCGCCGCTGCGCACCTGGGAGTTCTTCCGGACGCTGTTCGGCGCGCTGCAGGAGACGGCCGCGGCGCAGCGCGAGGGCCGCGATCCCGAGACCTCCTTCGACTTCGCGGACTGGATCGACGTCTTCCGGACGGCCTGAGGCCGCCGCGGTGCCGGCCTGGCGGCTCGCCGATCGCACCCTCGCGCCGAGCGACCCGATCGGCGCCGGGATCGTCAACGTCACCACCGACTCGATGTTCGAGGGCGCCCGCAGCGGCACGCCCGAGCGCGCGGTCGCCGACGGCGTCCGCCTCGCCGAGCTCGGCTTCGACATGCTCGACGTCGGCGCGGTCCCCGCTCGCTCGGGCCCGCCCGTCGCGCCGGAGGAGGAGGCAGCTCGGCTCGTCCCCGCGGTCGCCGGCCTCGCGGAGCGCTCCCGCGTGCCGGTCAGCGCCGACACCTTCGAGCCCGAGGTCGCCGCCGCCGCCGCCCGCGCCGGCGCGGCTGCGATCAACGACATCGGCGGCGGCGAGGACGCGATGCTCGAGGCGGTCGCCGAAGCGAGGTGCGGCTACGTGCTGATGCACATCGAGGGCCCGCCGCGGCGGGACCGGCCGGCGCCGCGTTACGACGACGTCGTCGAGCGCCTCAAGGAGTTCTTCGCCGGGCGGATCGAGCGCGCGGTGGAGCTCGGGATGGAGGCCGAGGCGATCGCGCTCGACCCCGGCCTCGACTTCGACCTGGCCGTCGACGACGACCTCGAGATCCTCCGCCGGCTCGGCGAGCTGCACTCGCTCGGCCGGCCGCTGTACGTGTCGCTCTCCCGCAAGGACTTCGTCGGCGCGGTGCTGGCCGGGTCGTGGGAGGACCGCGTCGGCGCGGCGGGACGAGGCGCCGGCACCATCGCCGCGGCCTCCCTCGCCGCCGCCGCGGGGGCTCAGATCCACCGCCTGCACGACATCTCCGCGCTCGATGCGGTGAGGGTCGCGGCGCGGATCGCCGCGGCCGCCCGGCCCGGCTCCCCGCTGGCGTAGCTTGAGGGGATGGAAGCCGCCGAGTCTCTCGACCTGCCCTGGGCTTCGGCCGTCGACGAGGCGTGGCGGGCGGCGATCGACCCGGGGCGCCAGGACGGCCGCCTGGTCGCCGAAAGCATGGACCGCGAGGTCGGCGCGAACGAGGTGCCGCTGCCCGCGCAGCTGCACCCCGAGCTCCTCGCGGCCCTGGAGCGGGCGGGGATCCGCACCCTCTACGCACACCAGCTCGAGGCGCTGCGCGCGAGCGAGAGCGGCGACATCGTCGTCACCTCGGCGACCGCGTCGGGCAAGTCGCTCGCGTTCAACATGCCGGTGCTCGACGCGATCGCCCGCGACCCCCAGGGCGCCCGGGCGCTCTACCTCTACCCGACCAAGGCGCTCGCCCAGGACCAGGCGCGCAAGCTCTTCGAGATCGCTCCCGGCGGCTTGCGACACGCGATCTACGACGGCGACACCCCGCGGGAGGAGCGCCCGGCGATCCGCCGCCGCTCGAACCTGATCCTCACCAACCCCGACATGGTCCACGTCAGCCTGCTCCCCCATCACAAGCGCTGGGCGGAGTTCATCGCGAAGCTGCGCTACGTCATCGTCGACGAGGCGCACGTCTACCGCGGCGTCTTCGGCTCCCACGTCGCCAACGTCCTGCGGCGGCTGCGGCGGGTCGGCCGGATCTACGGGGCCGAGCCGCGGTTCATCCTCACCTCGGCGACGATCGCCAACCCCGAGGAGCTGGCCGAGCGCCTGGTCGGCACCGACTTCCGGCTGATCGACTCCGACGGCGCGCCGAAGGCGGGGCGGCGGATCGCGATGTGGAACCCGCCGCTGCTCGACCGCGCCACCGGCAAGCGCCGCTCGCTGCTCTCGGAGTCCGCCGGCATGCTGGCCGACCTCGTCGAGTCCGGCGCGCGGACGATCTGCTTCGTCGGCAGCCGCCGCGGCGTCGAGCTGATCCAGAAGTTCACCCGGGAGACGCTCGAGCGGAGGGGGCGCGACGACCTCGCCGCGCGCATCGCTCCCTACCGCGCCGGCTACACGCCGCAGCAGCGCCGCGAGATCGAGGCGCGGCTCTCCTCCGGCGACCTGCTCGCGGTCGTCGCCACCAACGCGCTCGAGCTCGGGATCGACATCGGCGAGCTCGACGCGGCGATCTGCGCCGGGTTTCCCGGCACCGTCGCGAGCCTGCGGCAGATGTGGGGGCGGGCCGGCCGCCGCCGCGACGGCCTCGCGATCTACATGGCCGGCATCGACGGCCTCGACCAGTTCTTCTGCCGGCACCCGGAGGAGTTCCTCGGCCGCCCGGTCGAGGCGGCGATCCTCGACCATCGCAACGAGCGGATCCAGTCCGCCCACCTTCTCGCCGCCTCCTACGAGGCGCCGCTCGGGCGGGAGGGCGACGACGAGATCCTCGGCGACGGCTGGCGCGACCGGGCCGAGGCGCTGGCCGGCGCCGGGTACCTGCGCCCGGCTCGCGGGGGCGGGTACGCGGTCCGGAGCCAGGGGCTGCACGCCGGCGGGATCAGCCTGCGCTCGGCCTCGGCCGACTCGGTGACGGTGGTCGACGCGAGCTCCGGCGAGCTGCTCGGGACGGTGGAGGCGGAACGCGCCTTCTCGACCGTCCACCCCGGTGCGATCTACATGCACCTCGGCCGCTCCTACGAGGTCGCCGAGCTGGACGTCGACTCCCGCCGCGCGATCGTCAAGCCCTTCGACGGCGATTGGTACACGCAGCCGCGGGAGGAGACCGAGGTGTTCATCGAGCGCATCGAGGCGAAGCGCGGCGCGCTCGGCGCCGAGCTGTTCTTCGGCTCGATCTCGGTGACCAAGCAGGTCCTCGCCTTCGAGCGCAAGCGGATCGGCGACGACGGCGATGCCGAGGGCTTCGACTTCGTCACCCTCGACCTTCCCGAGCAGAGCTTTCCGACGAAGGGCCTCTGGTACGTGCTGCCGGAGTCGATGACCGGCCCGGCCGCCCTCCCCGGAGAGACGCTGCTCGGCGCCCTCCACGCCTCCGAGCACAGCCAGATCGCCGTCCTGCCGCTGCTCGCGATGTGCGACCGCTGGGACATCGGCGGCCTCTCGACCAACGTCCACCCGCAGACCGGCCGGCCGACGATCTTCATCTACGACGGCCACCCCGGCGGGGTCGGCATCTCCCGCCGCGGGTTCGACGAGTTCGAGCGCCTGGTCGGCGACGCCGCGCGCCTGGTCGGCGAGTGCCCCTGCCAGGAGGGCTGCCCCTCCTGCGTGCAGAGCCCGAAGTGCGGCAACCTCAACGACCACCTGCACAAGGCCGGATCGATCCAGCTGATGGGGGCGATGCTCGAGAGCTGAGCGCCGCGGTCGTCAGGTGCCGACGCGGTACCACCAGCTCGTCGATCGCTCCGGCGCTTGGTAGGGCGGGTCGTCACCCCACCAGCCGCGCCAGCTCTCGTCCCACTCGCCGCGGATCGGCCCGAACATGTTGCGGCCCATGACGTAGGCGCCACGCGGCTGGAGCAGGCTGTCGCGCATCGCCTCGTCCGCCGGGTTGTCGGGCTCGATGTGCCACCTATGAAGCTCCATCCCGCGGAGGCCCAGCGGGTTGTCGCGGCTCTGGTCGGGTCCGGCGACGAAGCCGTCGAGCGACATCGACATGTGGCAGGGGGTCTCGGGCACGGTGAATGTGCAATCTTGCCACTCGAAGGGAAGTAGCTCCCAGCGCATCCGTCGTCAGCACGGCCTCACCTTTGAGTCCCGGCGATGCAGCCTCGGCATGAGAACGCCGCGGCCGAGCAAAACCTTCATCTGTTCGACCAGATGGAGGTACCGATGGATGCCCACCGACCGACGCGCCGCCGCAACGAGGTGACCGCCTGATGCTCGAGGTGACGACCCTCGGCTGGGCGCTGACGATCGGCGTCATCGCGATCGCCTTCGCGGTCGACCTGCTCGCAGCGCGCGTCCGCCCGCACGAGGTCGGCTTCAAGGAGGCGGTGATCGTCTCGATCCTCTACACGCTGCTCGCGGTCGCCTTCGGCGGCGTCTTCTGGCACTACGCCGGCAGCGACTTCGGCACCGAGTACTTCGCCGGCTACCTCGTCGAGCGGTCGCTGTCGATCGACAACCTGTTCGTCTTCGCGATCATCCTCGCGACCTTCGCGGTCCCGATCAAGCAGCAGAACACGGCCCTGACGTTCGGCATCCTCGCGGCCCTCCTCCTCAGGATCGTCTTCATCGTCGCCGGCGTCGCGCTGATCAACGCGTTCTCGTTCATGTTCCTGCTGTTCGGGCTGCTCCTGCTCTGGACGGCGATCCAGCTCTACCGGCACCGCGACGAGGACCCCGACATCGAGGACAACGTGCTCGTCAGGGTCGCGCGCCGCTGGTTCCCGGTCACCGACCGCTACCACGGCGACAGGCTCTTCTCGAGGGAGAACGGAAAGCGCGTGATCACGCCCCTGCTGCTCGTCCTGCTCGCGATCGGCGGCACCGACCTGCTCTTCGCCCTCGACTCGATTCCCGCCGTCTTCGGGGTCACCCAGGAGGGCTACATCGTCTTCGTGGCGAACGCGTTCGCCCTCCTCGGCATGCGGCCGCTGTACTTCCTCGTCACGGGCCTGCTCGACCGTCTCGTCTACCTCTCGACGGGGCTCGCCGTGATCCTCGGCTTCATCGCGATCAAGCTGATCCTGCACTGGGCGCACGAGACCTGGGACGGCGTGCCCGAGGTCTCGACGGTGGCCAGCCTCGGCGTCATCGTCATCGTCCTCGCGGTGGCGACGATCGCGAGCGTCATCAAGGTCCGCCGCGACCCGACCGCGAGGGCGCACGCCGGCCGGGTCAGCCTGCGGGACGAGCGGAAGCCCGAGGCGGAGGGCTGAGGCGGGCAACCGCCGACCTGCTGGGGTCACTGAGTTCGAGATGACGAACTGAGCGACCCCCGTAGTCCCGGACGAGCCGGGATGGCGAGGGCCGGAATCGAACCAAAGCGAGGCGGGACGCCGAGCGGCTGGAGCCGGTTCGATCCCGGACGAGCCGGGATGGCGAGGGCCGGAATCGAACCAAAGCGAGGCGGGACGCCGAGCGGCTGGAGCCGGTTCGATCCCGGACGAGCCGGGATGGCGAGGGCCGGAATCGAACCAAAGCGAGGCGGGACGCCGAGCGGCTGGAGCCGGTTCGATCCCGGACGAGCCGGGATGGCGAGGGCCGGAATCGAACCAAAGCGAGGCGGGACGCCGAGCGGCTGGAGCCGGTTCGATCCCGGACGAGCCGGGATGGCGAGGGCCGGAATCGAACCGGCGACACCACGATTTTCAGTCGTGTGCTCTACCAACTGAGCTACCTCGCCCGCGGGGCGGGAAGGCTAGATGATCGCGGGCCCCCTCAGTGGCGAGAAACGGGACGAGGGGCCCGAAACCCCCCGGCGAGGCGGGCGGCCGCGGGGCGAGGTCGCCGCGGATCAGCGCGGTCCCGCCCTGGCCGACCGCTACGGCCTGCAGCTGGACCCGGAGTCGCTCCCCGGCCTCTGCGAGCGTTTCGGCGTCAGCTTCCGTTGAGCTGCGGTGACCGGCGGCGTCCTGCGGGGCGTCGCCGGTCACCCGCCCTCGTGCGCGTCAGCCGAGGCGCGGCACCCGCATCGAGATCTCGCCGTCGCATGTCTCGAGCCCCGCCTGGGGGACGAGGACGGCGACGTCGGCGATCGGCCGGCCGTGGCGGAAGTTGAGCGTCACGGTGACGTCGCCGTCGCGCCCGTTGCTGGAGACGCTGAAGTTGCGGCGGTACCGCGCGTTGCGGCCGACCCGTCCACCGCTCAGGTTGGAGCCGTCGAAGTAGCGCGTGTACTCCTCGCCCGTGTCGTCGTTGACGCAGCTGATCGGCATCGTGAAGTAGAGCCGTCTGACGTGCCGATCCGCGATCTTGAAGGCGATCGATCGGTTCCCGGCCTGCTTGCCGTAGTTGCCGTCGCGAACTCGCGGCGGGTGGTTGCGGTCGGCCCCCGCGAGGGTGGCTCCGGCGCTCAGCGCGACAGCCGCGGCGACAGCGAGGGGGACGATTACTCTGACTTGGTGCAGCATGCGGTTCCTTTCGGCGCAGAGGCACCGAATCCCTGCCGCCGCAGGACGCGACTGCCAACACCTCGCTCCGAGGGGACGGGCGCCCTCGCCTCCGACGACGGCAGCTACATGACCGGCGCCGTCGTGCCGGTGACCGGCGGCAAGCCGATCCTCGAGCTAGGGGCGTCCTCGTCCGGCGGCCGCTTCCGGCGCGATTCGTGCTGACTTCCGCGCGAAAGAGTGAAAATCCCTGCAAATCGGCCCGCTTTGAGCTGAATCCGCCGCCCGAGGCTTTACCGTCGATCGGGCGTGGACGGACTGCAGGCACAGCTCGGTGAGGCTCCCGGCGAGGCCGGGCCGCCGCCGCATCGCGAGCTCGCCGGACTCCGTGACGGCGAGCGCGTCGAGTGCTGCTACGTCGTCCGCGATCGAAGCCGCCGGCCGACCAAGCGCGGCGGCGAGTGGCTGGCGCTCAAGCTCGCCGACCGCTCGGGAAGCGTGAGCGGCAAGTGCTGGGAGGACATCGAGGTTCGCTTCAAGGCGGCTGAGCCCGGGACCATCGTCCGCATCACAGGGCGCTTCGAGTGCAGTCCCCAGTGGGGCGACTCGCTGATCGTCGAGGCGATCGCGCCCGCCGCCGCGGGCGAATACGACGCGTCGATGCTGCTGGAGTGCTCGCCGGTGCCGCTCGAGCGCATGGAGGAGGACCTCGCCGCGCTCCTGGACACGATCCAGAACCGCGACTTGCGGACCCTGCTGGACCGGTTCTTCGACCACTCCTCGCCGCAGTGGGAGCGCTTCCGCGATGCGCCGGCGGCCAAGCACTACCACCAGGCCTACCGGCACGGACTGCTCGAGCACACGCTCTCCGTGGCGCAGGGAGTCAGCGCCGCGGCCGCCTTCTTCCCGGGTATCGATCGCGAGGTCGCCGTCGCCGGCGCGCTGCTGCACGACATCGGCAAGCTCGAGGCCTACAACGACAACCCGCTGGCGATCGACATGACCGACCTCGGGAAGCTGATCGGCGAGATCCCGCTCGGCTACTACCGCGTGCGCCGCGAGATCGACTCGATCGAGGGCTTCGACCCCGACCTCGGATGGGCGGTCCTGCACATCGTCCTCTCCCACCACGGGACGCTCGAGCACGGCTCGCCGGTCGTCCCCGCGACCCGCGAGGCGACGCTCGTCCACGCGATGGACAACCTCGGCGGCAAGCTCGGCAGCTTCGACCGCATCGAGCGGACGCTGGCCGAGGGCCAGGCCTGGTCGGGGTTCGACCGGGGGATAGACGGCAGCGCCTACTTCAAAGACCGCCGGGCGGCCTGAGGACGGCGATACCGGCGCGTCCTCATCGGCTCACGGCCCCAAATCGCGGCGCTCGATGTACCGATCCGGACGTGATCCGTCAGCTTTCGTACATCCACCCGTCTTCTCGGCGATGACCAGCTCGCGGGACCGCACCCGCCGGGGACGCGGCTACCGCCCTGGGGTGGCTACTGGAATCTCTCGGCGCACTGCTGCATCTTCGACGTGTCCGGCTGGACCCGCTGGACGCAGTGGAGAAGCCGCTCGGCCTGGCGCTGGTCCTGGCCGTCGAGGCCGGCCTGGCTGATCTGCTTCTGGATGTCGCCGAAGTCGCCCTTCCGGATGTCGCTGACGCTGACGTCGCCGAGGCCGATGTCGTCGAACGAGTTGCTGATCGTGTCGTTGACGCTGTCGAAGGCGTTGTTGGTCGTGTCGAGGATCGGCTTGACGAAGAACAGGTAGACCGCGCCGAGCACGAGCAGGGTGGTCACCAGACCGATCAGCCGCATGGCTAGGTTCTCAGCGAACACAGTCGTGAATCTAACTGGTTGTGCGGCTGCGATGGGCGCGCCGAAGGCTCACAGGAGCGCGCAAACTCCGTGAATCCCCGCAGGTCCGCGGCTTGCGCCCCGGGTGCGGCATCTATCCTCCGCCGCGTGGCGAAGGACACCGAGAAGCTGATCCGCCAGCTCTCCCTGATCTCCTTCCTGATGGCGAACCGCCGGCCCGTGTCGGCGCTCGAGATCAAGCAGGAGGTGGAGGGCTATTCCTCGATGAACGAGGACGCGTTCGCGCGCCGGTTCTACGCCGACCGCGCGGAGCTCGAGAGCCTCGGCATCGCGCTGAAGGTCGACAAGCCGAGCGAGGGCTTCCTCGAGTCCGAGCTCTACGCGCTGCCGCCGGAGAACTACTACCTGCCGGCGATCGAGTTCACCGACGGAGAGCTCGCCGCGCTGCGCACCGCCCTGGCGCTGCTCGACGGGCAGTTCGCCTATGCGGAGCCGCTGCGGCTCGCGCTCCAGCAGGTGTCGTGGGGACGCAAGAGCCCGCTGAACGGGACCGAGAACGCGCCGATCGAGATGGCGATGACGGCGTCGGCCGGCGGCCGTGAGCTGTCGCAGCGGCTGGCGAAGATCGAGACCGCGATCTCGCGGCGCAAGACGATCCAGTTCCGCTACTACACGATGGAGCGCGACGAGACCTCGGACCGCAAGGTCGATCCCTACCACCTCGTCTTCCGCTCCGGCCAGTTCTATTTGATCGGCTATGCGCACGAGCGCGACGCCGTGCGCGTCTTCAGGCTCTCGCGGATCCAGGGCAAGGTCTCCTACGCGAGCAAGGCCGAGCACGACTTCAGCCCGCCCGAGAGCTTCGACCGCCACGACTACGGCTCGCGCGCCGACTGGCAGATGGGGCAGGTCGCGGGGACGGCGCGGATCTTCCTCCGCGACCGGATCGACTGGCTCGTCGAGCGCGACTACGGCGAGTTCGGGCAGATCGAGCCGGCGCGCAACGGCGATGTGCGCGGCGCCAAGGGGTCGGTGTTCGAGACCGAGTTCGCATCCTCGCGCCAGCTCGTCGCCTGGCTGCTCGGCTGGCGGCAGAACGCGCAGGTTCTCGAGCCGGCCGAGCTGGCCGAGGAGGCCGAGGAGCGCCGCGAGCTGCTCCGCTCCCGACACTCCAGCGACTTCCGGACGGCCAAGCCGGTCGGCAGCCCCGCGGTCGCCGACGCTGAGCGCCGCAGCCGCTCCAATGGCAAGGCCGAAACCGTCATCCGCCCCGAGCGGTTCGCGCGCCTCGTCACGCTGGCGGGGATGATGATCGACGCGGCGCGCAACGACCGCAAGCTCCACACCGCCGACGTCTGCGAGGAGCTCGGGATCACCGCCAAGGAGCTCGAGGGCGACATCGACGTGCTCAACGTCGTCAACTTCGGCGGCGGCACCTACGTCCTCTACGCCGAAATCGTCGGCGACGAGATCGAGGTCGACCCCGAGGCCTACGGCGACAGCTTCGCCCGCCCGGCCCGGCTCCTCCCGCTCGAGGCGAAGGCGCTCGTCGCCGCCATCGACTTCTTCGGCGACCACCTCCCGCAGGAGGGGCTCGACACCGCCCGGCAGAAGATCGTCGACGCGCTCGGGCACGACCCGTCGAAGGAGGGGCTGCAGATCACGATCGAGCGCGACGAGCCGGAGATCGTCAGCGCGGTCAACGACGCGATCGCCGCCCGGCAGGTGTTGCGGATCAAGTACTACAAGGAGAACGAGGACGAGTTCACGACCCGCGAGATCGAGCCCTACCGGCTCGCCCGCGGCCCGGAGGGCTGGTACGTCGGCTGCCGCGACCGCAAGCGCGACGGCGTTCGCCACTTCCGCCTTGACCGGACGAAGGAGGCCGAGTCGACCGGCGAGACCTTCGAGCGCGCCGAGGAGGTAGAGGCGCGGCTCGACGCCCAGCGCTGGCTCAGCGAGGGCGAGGTAACCGACGCCCGCGTCGCTCGCGTCTGGGTCTCGCCCGAGCGCGCGCGCTGGGTGCGCGAGGAGCGGACGGTCGTCGAGGAGCTGGCCGACGGCGCCCTGATCATCGAGATGCCGTTCGCCGGCACGTCCTGGCTCGTCCGCGAGGTGCTCAAGGGCGCCGGCGACATGGTCGTGATCGAGCCCGACGACGCGCGCGAGGCGGTCCTCGCCGCCGTCTCCGACTGAGCGCGGGCGGGCCGGTGGCAGGCGACGAGGCGCCCCTGGCCGCGGCGCCCGGGGAGCGCGACCTCGTCCGGGTCCGTGCCGCGAACCCGGGACCGATGACCCTCACCGGGACCAACACCTACGTCGTCGGCCGCGATCCCGCCTGGGTCGTCGACCCGGGGCCGGCCGACGCCGAGCACCTCGAGCGCGTGCGCCGGGTCGCGGCGGAGCGCGGCGGGATCGGCGGCGTCGTCCTGACCCACTCGCACCTCGATCACAACGAGGGAGTGGAGGCGCTGGGAGGGGAGCTCCGCCACGGCGACGCGGACGGGGTTGATGAGATCGAGGCGCTCCTGGGGGGCGGGCATGCAGCAGGCAGCAAGCAGGAAGCGGCAATCGACGTCGGGCCATTTCGCGCCGTTCCGACGCCGGGGCACGCCCTCGACCACGTCGCCTTCGTCTGGGGGGACGTCTGCTTCTGCGGCGACCTGGTCCTCGGCGAGGGGTCGTCGATCGTGCCGCCGGAGTCGGGCGGGGGGTCGCTCGCCGACTACATGCGCTCGCTCCAAGTTGTCGCCGCGCTCGGGGCGGGGCTGCTCGCCCCCGGCCACGGTCCCTGGATCACCGATCCGGCGGCGAAGATCGCCGAGTACGCCCACCATCGCCGGGAGCGCGAGCGGATGCTGCTCGAGGCCCTCGACCGCGGTATCCGCTCGACCGACGAGCTATTGGATGCGGCCTGGGGCGACGTCCCCGAGGCGATGCGCCCCGCGGCCGCGCTTGCGATGCGCGCCCATCTCGAGAAGCTTTGGGCCGAGGACCGCGCCCCGCGCGACCTCGACCCCTAGCTAGATTCGTGCCGTGGCCAACCGCCGCGACCAGATCAAGCTCACTCCCGAGGAGCAGCGTGAGCTCCTCGACGAGCAGCGCGTCGTCATCGCGACGACCAACGGGCCGCGGGGGTGGCCGCACTCGATGCCGCTCTGGTACGTGGTCCGCGACGGCGACATCTGGGCCTGGACATTCGCGAAGTCTCAGAAGGTGCGGAACCTCGAGCGCGACGACCGCTGCACGCTGCTGGTCGAGACCGGCGAGCAGTACCAGGAGCTCCGCGGGATCCAGATCGAGTCGCGCGCGGAGATCATCCGCGACGTCGACCGGATCGTCGACTTCGCCGAGGAGCTGACCATCCGCTACACCGAGGGCATCGAGGAGATCGAGGGCGACGCGGCGGCGGCGCTGGAGGCGCAGGCGCCGAAGCGCGTCGCGCTGCACTTCCACCCGGTGCGCACGGCGACCTGGGACCACCGGAAGCTCGGCGGCACCTACTAGGTTCTCGGCCTGGTTCACCGCGGTCGCTGGGGCGGGATGCGCCTTGATGAGGCCCCCACCAGAGCACTGGCCATGCGGCAGCAGTAGTCCGCCGCTAGCCTCCCGAGCCGCATGGAGAAGCTCAAGGGCCTGATCCTGTCGGGTGGAGCGGGCACGCGCCTGCGCCCGATCACCCACACCTCCGCCAAGCAGCTCGTGCCGGTGGCGAACAAGCCCGTGCTCTTCTACGGGATCGAGGCGCTGGTCGACGCCGGCGTGACCGAGATCGGGATCGTGATCGCGCCGCAGACCGGCGACGAGATCCGCGAGGCCGTCGGCGACGGCTCGATGCTCGGCGCCGAGGTCACCTACATCCCCCAGGCCGAGCCGCTCGGGCTCGCCCACGCCGTGCTCACCGCCGAGGATTTCCTCGGTGACGACTCCTTCGTCATGTACCTGGGGGACAACCTGCTTCGCGACGGCATCACGGGGCTCGTCGACGCCTTCCGCCGCAACGAGCCCGACGCGCTGATCCTGCTGACGCAGGTGCTCGACCCCGAGCACTACGGGGTCGCCGAGCTCGACGGCGAGCGCATCGTCCGCCTCGTCGAGAAGCCGAAGGACCCGCCCTCCGACCTCGCCCTGGTCGGCGTCTACATGTTCACCCCGGCCGTGCTCGAGGCGGCGAAGGCGATCGAGCCCTCGCCCCGCGGCGAGCTCGAGATCACCGACACGATCCAGCGCCTGATCGACACCGGCCACACGGTCGAGCAGCATCGCGTCAAGGGCTGGTGGAAGGACACCGGACAGCTCGCCGACATGCTCGAGGCGAACCGCCTCGTTCTCGAGGACATCGTCCCGCGGATCGACGGCGAGACCGTCGACGCCAAGGTCGAGGGCCGGGTGGTCATCGAAGCGGGGGCGCGGGTCGAGCGCAGCCTCGTCCGCGGCCCGGCGATCATCGGCGCCGGCAGCACGGTCGTCGACGCGTACATCGGGCCCTACACGGCGATCGCCCCCGGCTGCGAGGTGGCGCGCTCGGAGGTCGAGCACTCGATCCTGCTCACGGGCGCGAGCGTCCGGGACCTGCCCTCGCGGATGGAGGCGAGCCTGCTCGGGCGCAACGTCCGCATCTCCCACGCCGAGGGCCGGCCGAAGACGCTGCGGATGATGGTGGGCGACGCCTCGGAGCTGACGCTGCCGTGAGGATCCTCGTCTCCGGCGCCGCGGGCATGCTCGCCCGCGAGGTGATCGACGCCGCCTCCCGCCGCGGCCATCACGTCGACGCGCTCGACCGGGCCGAGCTCGACATCACCGATCCCGTCTCGATCGACGAGGCGATGGAGGACTTCCGCCCCGAGGCGGTCGTCAACTGCGCCGCCTGGTCCGACGTCGAGGGCGCCGAGGACGACGAGCGCGGGGCGATGGCGATCAACGACACCGGCGCGGCTCTGCTCGCCGCCGGAGCGGGGCGGATCGGCGCGAGCATCCTCTACCCCTCCAGTGATTACGTCTTCGACGGCACCAAGTACTCGCCCTACCTCGAGGACGACATGCCGAACCCGATCAGCGCCTACGGCCGCTCGAAGCTCGGCGGCGAGGTCTCGGTCGCGGCTGCGAACTCCTGCCACTTCATCGTCCGCTCCTCCTGGCTCTTCGGGGTCGGCGGCAAGAACTTCGTCGAGACGATGCTGCGGATCGGCAGCCAGCAGCCGGAGGTCCTCGTCGTCAGCGATCAGCGCGGCAGCCCGACGAGCTGCGTGGACCTCGCCGACGGCATGATCAGGCTCGTCGAGACGGATCACTACGGGATCCATCACATGCGCGGGGGCGGCGACTGCACCTGGTTCGACTTCGCGGTCGAGATCTTCGATCAGGCCGGGATGGATACGCGGGTGATGTCGGCGACCACGGACATGATGGGCTTCAAGGCCAACCGCCCCGCGTACTCGGTCCTCGGCCACGGGCGCGACGACGCGATCGAGCTGCCGCCCTGGCAGGAGTCGCTGCGCCGCTACCTCGCCGACCGGGAGCTGGTGCGATGAGGCTGCTCGTCACCGGCGGCGCCGGGTTCATCGGCTCGACGTACGTGCGCCGGCACCTGGCCGAGAACGAGGACGACGAGATCGTCGTGCTCGACAAGCTCACCTACGCCGGCCGCCGCGAGAACCTCGCCGGCGCCGACGAGGCCCGCCTCGAGTTCGTCGAGGGCGACATCGCCGACCGGGCCAAGGTCGCCGAGGCGATCGACGGCTGCGACGTCGTCGTCAACTTCGCCGCCGAGTCCCACGTCGACCGCTCGATCGAGGACCCGGGCGCGTTCATCCAGACCGACGTCTTCGGCACCTTCGTCCTGCTCGAGGCGACGCGCGACGCCGGCATCCGCCACCTGCAGATCTCGACCGATGAGGTCTACGGATCGATCGCCGAGGGGTCGTTCACCGAGACCTCCCCGATCGAGCCTTCCTCGCCCTACTCGGCGTCGAAGGCCGGCGGCGACCTCCTCGTCGGCGCCTTCCAGCGCACCTACGGCGCCGACGCGTTGATCGTCCGCGCCTCGAACAACTACGGGCCTCGCCAGCACCCGGAGAAGCTGATCCCGCTGATGGTCCTCAACGCGATGGCCGGCGACCGGCTGCCGGTCTACGGCGACGGGATGCAGGTCCGCAACTGGCTCTTCACCGAGGACTTCGCGTCGGCGATCGACGTCGTGCTGGAGCGCGGCGAGCCCGGCGAGGTCTACAACGTCGGCGGTCCCGAGGAGCTGCCGAACATCGAGGTCATCAAGACGATCCTCGACCTCACCGGCAGGGACACCTCCCTGATCGACCACGTCGAGGACCGCCTCGGCCACGACCGCCGCTACTCGCTTTCCTCGGACCGCACCGAGGCCCTCGGATGGAGGGCGGAGGTCCACTTCGAGGAGGGCATCCGCCGCACCGTCGAGTGGTACCGCGACAACGAGGAGTGGTGGGGCCCGATCCGCTCGGGCGAGTACCGCGAGTACTACGAGCGCCAGTACGGCCGCAAGCTCGGGAGCTGAATGGCGGAGCGGGTGCCGACCGAGATCGACGGTGTCGTCGCGATCGAGCCGCAGGCGTTCGGCGACGAGCGCGGGTTCCTGCTCGAGAGCTTCAGCCGCGACCGCTGGCGCGACCTCGGAGTCGATGCCGAGTTCGTCCAGGAGAACCACTCGCGCTCGACCCAGCGGGGGACGCTCCGCGGCCTGCACTTCCAGACCAGCCCCGGCCAGGGCAAGCTCGTCCGTTGCGTGCGCGGCGCGATCTTCGACGTCGCCGTCGACCTGCGACGGGGCTCGCCCACCTTCGGGAGGTGGGAGGGGCACGTCCTCGACGACGAGACGCACCGCCAGCTCTGGGTCCCGGTCGGCTTCGGCCACGGCTTCCAGGTGCTGAGCGAGGTCGCCGACGTCGCCTACAAGCTGACCTCCTATTACGACCCCGAGACCGAGGCCGGCATCGCCTGGGACGACCCCGACGTCGGCGTCGACTGGCCGCTCCCCGACCCGTTGCTCTCGGAGCGGGACAAGTCGGCGCCGTCGCTGGCCGAGGTGGCCGACTCGCTGCCGTTCGAGTTGCGCTGACGTTTGCCCGCGCGACCTTTCGGGGCATCTTCATGTTGACTGGCCGCGGCACCCTGCATCTGACTTAGGAGGAACCAATGGCCAAGAAGAAGGGCAAGCTCGACAAGGACCTGTTCAAGCAGCTTCGCGAGAGCGGCGTGCGCAAGAGCGTCGCCGACCAGATCGCGCGCGCTTCGTCCGGTCTCGACACCGGGAAGAAGAAGGCTGAGAAGGGCGTACGTGAGGCGGCGGAGAACTTCCGCAACCTGACCGCCGAGCTCGAGCGGCGCCTGCCGATCGGCGAGGACAAGAAGGCGTCCGCGAAGAGCTCCGCCGCCGGCGCCAGGGCCTCGGCGTCGAAGGCGTCCGCGAGCGCCGGCTCCGCCGCGCGCAAGGCGAAGACGACCGCTCGCAGCGCCCGCTCGAGCGCGAAGTCGACCGGCCGCACCGCGAAGGCGGGCGCGAAGCGCACCGCCTCGGCGCGCAGGAGCAGCAGCCGCAGCACGACGGCCGCCGCGAAGCGCGGCGCGAAGTCGACGGCCGCCAGCGCTCGCTCGGGCGCCAAGCGCACCGCCTCGACCGCCAAGCGCTCCGCCTCGACCACCGACCGCAGCGCCGCGGCGAAGAAGGCGGCCGCGACGCGCAAGCGCAACGCCGCGAAGCGGAGCGCCTCGGCCCGGAAGGCCGCGGCCTCGCGCAGCTCCTCGAGCTAGAGCTGGAGAAGGCCGCCGGACCCGCTGAGGAGAGGCGCGGGCAGGAAGCGCGCCTCTCCGCCCAGCCGCTTGTCCGGCCGGCCTTGCCGCTGGCCGCCTACCCCGGGGGCGGGAAGGCCGCGGACGCCGATCGCTAACGTGGACCGGTTGGCGGCGACGGCTGAAACGACCCAAACGACCGACCCACTGACGGCGTTCAGCGAGCGCACGCGGGCGTGGTTCGAGCGCTCGTTCGAGGGGCCGACGCCGGCGCAGGCGGCGGGGTGGCCGGCGATCGCCAGCGGCGAGAACACGCTGATCTGCGCGCCGACGGGCTCGGGGAAGACGCTGGCGGCGTTCCTATGGGGGATCGACCGGATCGCCGCGGAGAAGCGCGAGCATGCCGCCGGCGAGGAGGAGCGGGCGACCGGGGTGAGGCTGGTATACGTCTCGCCGCTGAAGGCGCTCTCCTACGACGTCGAGCGCAACCTGCGGGCGCCGCTCGCCGGCGTCGGCGCCGACGTCTCGGTCGGGCTGCGGACCGGCGACACCTCCCAGCGCGACCGCCAGGCGATGCTGCGCAAGCCGCCCGACATCCTGATCACCACGCCCGAGTCGCTGTACCTGATGATGACCTCGCGGGCGCGGGAGATCCTCGCCGACGTCGAGGCCGTGATCGTCGACGAGATCCACGCGGTCGCGCCGACCAAGCGCGGCGCGCACATGGCGCTGACCCTGGAGCGGCTCGATCGCCACGTCCGCGTCAACGCCGCCGACGCCGAGGGGCGCGAGGAGCCGATCCAGCGGATCGGGCTCTCGGCGACCCAGCGCCCGCTCGAGCGGATCGCGACCTTCCTGGTCGGCCCGGGCCGCGAGTGCCGGATCGTCGACGCCGGCGTCAGCAAGGAGATGGACCTCGAGATCGTCGTGCCAGTCGAAGACATGGGAGATCTTGGGAACACCACGCCCGGTCCTGCCGAACCAGTGTCGCTTTCAACCGACCGAACCGGACGCGAAGCGGAGGACTCGGTCGGAGTTGACTTGCCGGGGCCCGCGGTGGCTCCGCAGATGCCGGGTGACTCCCCCAACCGGAACTCGATCTGGCCGGCGATCTACCCGGAGCTGCTCAAGCTCGTCCGCGAGCACACCTCGACGATCGTCTTCGTCAACAACCGCCGCGGGGCGGAGCGGCTCGCGAAGCGGCTGAACGAGATGAACGCCGAGGAGCTGTTCGAGGCGGAGCTGGCCGCCGAGGAAACAGGCGGCGAGCAGCGAGCAGCGAGCAGCGAAAGCCCGGACGTGGATGGTCCGCCAGAGCCGCGGCCTCCCGTGCCGCTCGACAAGTACCCGGAAATCGCCCGCGCCCACCATGGCTCGCTCGCGCGGGAGGAGCGGCTCGTCGTCGAGGAGTTGCTGAAGTCCGGGCAGCTGCCGTGCCTCGTCGCCACCTCCTCGCTCGAGCTCGGCATCGACATGGGCGCCGTCGACCTCGTCATCCAGGTCGAGTCGCCGAAGTCGGTCGCGCGCGGGATGCAGCGAGTCGGCCGCGCCGGGCACGAGCTCGGGGCCGTCTCGAAGGGCCGGATCTTCCCCAAGTTCCGCTCCGACCTGCTCGAGTGCGCGGTCGTCGCCAAGCGGATGCGCACGGGCGAGATCGAGGAGACGGTGATCCCGCGCAACCCGCTCGACGTCCTCGCCCAGCACGTCGTCTCGATGGTCGCCGACGACGAGTGGGAGGTCGACGAGATCGAGCGCGTCGTCACCTCGGCGGAGCCTTACCGCGAGCTCTCGCGCGAGCAGCTCGAGAACGTCCTCGACATGCTCGACGGCCGCTATCCGTCGGAGCGCTTCGCCGAGCTCCGGCCGCGCGTCGTCTGGGACCGGACGGCGGGGACGGTCCGCGGCCGCAAGGGCGCCCGCCAGCTCGCCGTCACCAATGCGGGGACGATCCCCGATCGCGGGCTCTACGGGGTCCACCTTCCCGACGGCCGCCGGGTCGGCGAGCTCGACGAGGAGATGGTCTACGAGGCGCGCGCCGGCCAGGTATTCCTGCTCGGCGCCTCCTCGTGGCGGATCGAGGAGATCACCCGCGACCGCGTCATCGTCACCCCCGCCCCCGGCGTCCCCGGCGCGGTCCCGTTCTGGCGCGGGGAGGGGGTCGGCCGCCCGGTCGAGCTCGGGCGGGCGATCGGCGAGTTCTCCCGCGAGGCGGTCTCCAAGCAGCCGGAGGAGCTCGCCGCCGAGTACGACCTCGACGAGCTCGCGGCGCGCAACCTCGTCGACTACCTGCGCGAGCAGCAGGCCGCCACGCGCGTCGTCCCCTCCGATCAGACGATCGTCGTCGAGCGCTTCCGAGACGAGATCGGCGACTGGCGCCTTTGCGTGCTCTCGCCGTTCGGCGGGCGCGTCCACGCCGCCTGGGGGCTCGCGCTCGCCTCACGCATCCGCGAGGAGTTCGACCTCGAGGCGGACGCGATCTGGTCCGACGACGGGATCGTCGTCCACCTCCCCGACGCGGACGAGGCCCCCTCGCCGGACCTCGTCGTCCTCGATCCCGACGAGGTCGAGGACCTCGTGGTCGGCGAGCTCTCGGGCACGGCGCTGTTCGGCGCCCGCTTTCGCGAGGCGGCGGGCCGGTCGCTGCTGATCCCGCGCGCCTACCCGGGCAAGCGCACCCCGCTCTGGCAGCAGCGGCTGAAGGCGCAGTCCCTGCTCGAGGTCGCCAAGGACTTCCCGCGGTTCCCGGTGACGCTCGAGACGTACCGGGAGGTCCTTCGCGACGTCCTCGACCTCCCCGCGCTCGGGGAGATCCTCCGCGACCTCAAGTCGCGTCGGATCTCGCTCGTCGAGGTCGAGACGCAGACCGCCTCGCCGTTCGCCTCCTCGCTCCTGTTCGACTACGTCGCGACCTACATGTACGAGGGCGACACGCCCAACGCCGAGCGCCGCGCCGCCGCGCTCGCCCTCGACCGCGACCTGCTGCGCGAGCTGCTGGGACAGGAGGAGCTGCGCGAGCTGATCGATCCGGCCGCGCTCGAGGACGTCGAGGACTCGCTCCAGCACCGCGTCGAGCAGGCCCGGGCGGTGGACCGGGACCAGCTCCAGCAGATCCTCCGCCGCCTCGGCGACCTGACGACGGCCGAGTGCGAAGAGCGCACCGCCGAGGGGTACTCGGCGGAGTCGATGCTGCGTAAGCTGGGGTCCGAGCGGCGCGTCGTCGAGGTGCGGATCGCCGGCGAGGAACGCTGGATCGCGGCCGAGGACAGCGCGCTCTTCCGCGACGCGCTCGGGGTCCCCGTCCCCTCCGGCCTGCCCGCCGCCTTCCTCGAGCAGGTCCCCGAGCCGATGGCAGCGCTGATGCGCCGCTACGCGCGCACCCACGTCCCGTTCCCGACCGCGCTGCCGCAGCGGCGCTACGGGGTCGATCCGACCCCGGCGCTGAAGGGCCTGGAGGCGGCGGGGGAGCTGATCCGCGGCGAGCTCCTGCCCGGCGGGACCGAGCGGGAGTGGTGCGACCCCGACGTGCTGCGGCGGCTCCGGCGCGCGAGCCTCGCCGTCCTCCGCAAGGAGGTCGAGGCCGCCGACACCGCCGAGCTCGCCCGCTTCTTGCACTCCTGGCAGAACGTCGACGCCTACCGGCCGGCCGGCGCGGGCCCCGATCGCCTGCGCGAGGCCCTGGTGCCGCTTCAGGGCGTGGCGCTGACGCCCGAGACCTGGGAGCGCGACGTCCTGCCGCGCCGGCTCGGCGCCTACTCGCCGACCTGGCTCGACGAGCTCTCGACCGGCGGCGAGATCGTCTGGATCGGCGCCGGCCCCGTCGGCCGCACCGGCCGCGTCGCCTTCTACTTCCGCGAAGACGTGCGGCTCGCCGGACCGCCGCCCGCCAACGTCAAGCTCGATCGGCCCGAGGGTGAGATCCACGACGCGATCCGCGAGCTGCTCGCGCAGGGCCCCGCGTTCTGGGTCGACCTCGTCGCCGACCTGCTCGTCGAGGGCCGCACCCGCGAGGAGCTCCACTCGGCGCTCTGGGACCTGGCCTGGGCCGGCGAGGTGACCAACGACGCGGTCGCGCCGCTCCGCGCGCCGCGGCTGAAGGCGCAGGAGTCGCGCTCAGCGCGCCGCGGGAGGCGCTTCAGCGCCCGCCGCAACGCGGCCGGGCAGGCGGTGGCCGGGCGCTGGTCGCTCACCGAGACGCTCTTCCGCAATGCGCCGGCCGCGGGCCCGCGGATGCGCGCCCAGGCCGAGCTGATGCTCGAGCGCTACGGCATCGTCACCCGCGAGACCGTCCTCGCCGAGGGAATCCCCGGCGGCTTCTCCTCGCTGTACGGCGAGCTCTCGAACCTCGAGATGCTCGGCACGGCGCGCCGCGGCTACTTCGTCGAGGGGCTGGGCGGTGCGCAGTTCGCCCTCGCCGGCGCCGTCGAGCGGCTGCGCTCGCTGCCGCGGGTGGACGAGGAGCTCGTGGTCCTCGCCGCCACCGACCCCGCTCAGCCCTACGGGGCGACCCTGAAGTGGCCGCGACCACCGGGCGCCGGCGCCGATCCCGACGGCGACGGCCGCGGCGGCCGTCGCCCGAGCCGAGTCGCCGGCGCCTTCGTCCTGCTCCGCAACGGCGAGCCGGTCATCTACGTCGAGCGCGGCGGCAAGGGCCTGCTGCACGTCGGGCACCTCAGCGACGAGCAGCGACCGGGCGCGTACGCGGCGCTCACCGGGGCCGTCCGGGAACGCCGGCTCCCGCGCCTCGGGATCGAGCGGATCGACGGCGAGAGCGTCATCGGCCACGCCCTCGAGGCGGAGCTCGTCGCGGCCGGGTTCGAGCGGCAGCCGAGGCGCCTGGTCGCCTCGGCGTAGGCCGGCGGACCTAGCGATCCCAGTCCCGCAGCAGCGGCTCGGGGTCGATCGGCCGGCCGTGGACGCGGACCTCGAAGTGGAGATGGCAGGGCGTGCCGGCCGCGTTGCCGGTCTGGCCGATCCGGCCGACCTGCTCGCCGGTATGGAGCCGGTCGCCCTTGCCCGCTGACGCGGGCTCGATCAGGTGCGCGTAGAAGTAATCCTGAGCGGTCTTGCGCGCGTCGATCTGGACGTAGTTGCCGTAGAGGCGCGGGTCGTATCCCCGCTTGACGACGACGCCCCCGCGGGCCGCCACGAGCGCCGTGCCGCAGGCGCCGGTGATGTCGAAGCCCTCGTGGACCCGCCCGCCGCTGCGGGGCGCGCCGAAGTCGCCGATCGCCCCGCGGGCCCCGTGCGGGCCGTCGACCGGGAAGGCGTGACCGCGGAGGCGGAAGCCGGCGGCGTGGCGCGTCGCCGTGCCGACCGGGCCGACGCGGAACTCGTAGCGCCCGTCGCGGGCGGCGCGGCCGCTCGCGGTCAGGCCGTCCCAAGGCCGCACCAGCTTCCGGCCCGGACGCGCGCCGCGCAGGCGCCAGGAGCGGACGACCTTGCCGCTGCGGGCGGCGGCGACCTCGATCCGCAGGCCGACCGGCCGCCGCGCGGCGAATCGGTAGTGGAGGCGGATCGGCCGCTTGCCCGCGAACAGCGGATGCCCGGGGGTGACGTCGGCCCCCCGTAGCCGGAAGCCGACCCCGCCGGGTCGCTCCGCGGCGCTCGCCGCCGGAGCGGCGAGGGTGAGCGCGAGCAGCAGCGGGAGGAGGGCGAGGAGGTATCGGCGCACGGGCGGGGAGGCTACGCCGGGGTGCGGCCTCAGGCGGCAGCCGCCCGCGCCTCGCAGGTGGCGAGCTCGCGGTCGCGGGGCA
This sequence comes from uncultured Solirubrobacterales bacterium, assembly GCA_963823565.1. Taxonomy (GTDB): domain Bacteria; phylum Actinomycetota; class Thermoleophilia; order Solirubrobacterales; family 70-9; genus RHKX01. The sequence continues at coordinate 74,888 of CAWGLR010000003.1, forward strand.
TGTCGCGGCGCAGCTTGAAGAAGGCGACGGCTCCCGCGAGGAGCGGCAGCCAGAAGAGGATCACCCTGTAGGCGAGGACCGCTGCCGCCGTTTCCGGCGCCGGCGTGCCGTAGACGATCAACGTCCCGATCAGGCCGCCGTCGATCCCGCCGATGCCGCCCGGCAGCGGCAGCAGCCCGCCCATCTGGCCGATCAGGTACCCCATCAGCACGATCGAGAGGTCGGGGGTGTGGCCGAAGGCGTGGAAGGTCGCCCAGAGCACGGCGTTGTCGAACGCCCAATAGCCGATCGCGCCCGCGATAACCCTTGCGTTGCCGGTGCGGACGATCTCGACCGAGGTCGCGGTCCCGGTGATCACGGCGCGGCGGGCGGCGTGCGCGATCCGCCCGACCCTGGTGACGTCGTCGGGCGGCTCCTCGCCCGGCCCGAGCCGCGGGATCGTCAGGACCGCCGCGATCGTCACCGCGGCGACGGCGGCCGGCAGCAGGGTCAGCGTCCATGGCTCCTCGCTTCCGAACAGGCCGAGGAACATCAGCGTGCCGAGGATCGCGACGGCGACGAAGTTGACGGAGCTCTTGATCAGGAAGAACGCCACCGAGCGGTGGGCGATGCGGTGCGGGTCCATGCCGCCCTCGTGCAGCACCCACGCGCCCAGCGCGAGGCCGCCGAGCCCGCTGGCGGGCACGATCGAACCCATCGCGAGCTCCGAGCCGCCGATCTGCCAGCTCCGCCGCCAGCTCAGCCCGCGGCAGAAGACCGGCGCGAACATGACGATGTAGGAGCCGAAGGAGAGGGCCTCGAAGGCGATCGCCAGGACGATCCACCCCGGGGCGGCGTCGTCCAGCAGCGAGCGGACCTCGCCGAGGCCCGGTGCCAGCAGGACGATCAGGATCAGCACCGCGAGGGCGATCAGCGCCGGGATCCCCCGCCGCGCTATCGCCCGCGGCTCCCACTCCCTGGACTCGTCCTCGGCTAGCGCGCCGTCGCCCTCCGCTTCGAGCTCCGGAACCTGAGTACCGGTCGCCATCAACCTATCGTGGCATAGCCGCGGGGTGGCTCAGGAGCGGTCATCCGTACTTCCGGACGGGGCTACGCGTCGGATAGCGCGTCCCACTCCTCCCGTGAGATCTCGCGGCTGGGCCAGCGCACGGTCTCGAAGGGGCCACTCGGAATCGAGCCACTCCCGCACCGCCGCCTCCAGCACCTGCCCGAGCTCGCCCGGGCCCGGGCTAGGACGTCCGGCCCGGCACCGGCCGCTCCCTAACCTGTCCGGGGTGCGCGACGCCCCTCCAGCCCTCTCCATCTCCGGGCTCTCGAAGACCTACGACGACGGCACCGTCGGGCTCGACTCGCTCGACCTCGAGGTGCCGGCGGGCGCCTTCTTCGGGCTGCTCGGCCCCAACGGCGCCGGCAAGACGACGCTGATCAGCGCCGTCTGCAACCTGATCCGGCTCAGCGGCGGCGAGATCTCGGTGTTCGGGCACGCCCACGACTCGATGCAGGCGCGGCGGATCGTCGGCGTCGCCGAGCAGGACCCGAACCTCGACCGCTTCCTGACCGTGCGCGAGTCGCTCGTCTACCACGGCGGCTACTTCGGGATGCCGGCGGGGCCGGCGACCGAGCGGGCGGACGAGATGATCGACGTCTTCGACCTGCGGGCGAAGGCGAAAACGCGGACGAGCAAGCTCTCCGGCGGGATGAAGCGGCGGTTGCTGCTGGCGCGGGCGCTGCTGCACGAGCCGCTGCTGGTGATCCTCGACGAGCCCACCGCGGGCGTCGACGTCGAGCTCCGTCACGACCTCTGGCGCTACATCCGCCGCCTCCACCAGCAGGGGACGACGATCCTGCTGACGACGCACTATCTCGAGGAGGCGGAGTCCCTCTGCGAGGACGTCGCGCTGATCTCGAAGGGCCGGATCGTCGCCCGCGACACCCCCGATGGGCTCAAGCGCGCCTACGACGCCACGACCCTCGAGGAGGTCTACCTGCAGACCGTCTCGACGGCGCTGCCTCTGGCGATGGCCGCGGAGGAGGCGGAGGAGTGACGACGGAGACCGCCACCGCTGCGGCCGTTCGCCGCCGCGAGCTCGCGGCGCCCGATCCCGGGCGCTCGATGCGCTCGCTGGCGCTGCGCGAGTGCCGCCGCGTCACCCGCCTGTGGACGCAAACGATCCTCGCCCCCGTCGTCTCCTCGGCGCTCTTCATCCTCGTCTTCGGGCTCTCGCTCGGCAGCCGCATCCAGTCGATCGAGGGCTTCGAGTACGACGTCTTCATCGTCCCCGGGCTGATTGCGATGGCGATGGCGCAGGCGGCGTTCTCCAACAACTCCTCGACGCTCCTGCAGGCGCGCAACGACCGCTACATCAACGACGTGCTTGCCTCGCCGATGCACCCGTGGCAGATGAACCTCGGCTACGCGGTCGGCGGCTTCTTCCGGTCGCTGTCGATCGGGATCGCCCTCGTCGCCATCGCGATCCCGCTCACGGGGGTGCCGGTCGAGCAGCCGGCTCACCTGATCGCGGCGATCTTCCTGCTGGTGACGCTGTTCTCGGCGCTGGGAACCGTCGTCGGGATCTACGCGCAGACGTTCGACCACCACAGCTTCATCAACAACATCCTGATCCTGCCGCTGACGTTCCTCGGCGGCGTCTTCTACTCGATCGACATCCTGCCGTCGCCCTGGGAGGAGCTCTCCCACGCGAACCCGCTCTTCTACATGGTCAACGCGGTCCGCTACGGCTTCCTCGGCCACAGCGACGTCAGCGTCGCGCTCTCCTTCGGGGTGACCGCGGTGATCGCGGCGGGACTGCTCGCCTGGGCGCAGTGGCTGTTCAGCTCGGGGCACAAGCTGAAGCCGTAGCGCCGGACCGGCTCAGGAATGGACGGTGCAGTCGAGCGGGTAGAAGGGCGGATCCTTCGTGCACTCGGACTCGCGGATCCTGAGCTTGACGCGAACCCTGCCCGCCTCGTTGCGGGCGCGGATCCTCACGTCCGCCGATCCGCGCCGGGCGAGCGAGCGGCGGATGAGCCCGTAGAGCTCGCCGCCCGCCCCCTGGTGCTTGAGGACCCACGGCCTGCCCGAGATCCGGTGGTCCAGGGTCGGCGAGCCTCCAGCCCGCTCGCCTTCGAAGACCGTCGTCAGGCGCACGCGGTCGGCGCGGCGGACGCTGACCATCAGCCGCGTGTGGGGAAGCGTCCCGTCGTCGCGGACGAAGTAGTTGAGGCTGGTGACCCGCGGCGGCGTTGCTGCGGCGGTCAGGGCGGGCCATGCGATCATCGCGATCGCCACGGCGGCGCCGATCGCTGTCAGCCGTCTCGGCATGGACCTGATGCTACGCCCCGGTCCTGCCCACGGTGTCTGGTCGGAACCGGGGGAACCGGACGCGTAGCGAAGGATTCCGCCGGAGTCATCCATGCCTGAAGGGGACACCATCCACCGCGCCGCGCGGAAGATCCACGCCGCGCTCGCCGGCAGAGAGATGGCCGTCGCCGACGCGCCCTCGCCGCGCTCGCCGATCCACAATCGCTCGGGTGAGCTCGCCGGGGCGACGCTCGAGCGGGCCGAGGCGCGGGGCAAGCACCTGCTGCTGCACTTCTCCGGCGAGCGGGTCATCCACAGCCATCTCGGGATGAACGGCCGATGGTTCGTCCGCACCGACGGCCGGCTCCCGCGCGGCAGGCCGTGGCTCGTCCTCGCCGCCGGACGCGGGGTCGCGAGCCAGGGCGGCGGCAAGCTCCTGCGGCTCGTCTCCGCGTCGCGAGCCCGCAACGACCCCGCACTCCTGCAGCTCGGCCCCGACCCGCTCCGGCCCGAGTTCGATCCCGGTGAGGCGGCGGCCCGGGTCCTCGCCTACGAGCCGTCCGCCGCGATCGGCGAGGCGCTGAACGACCAGTCGCTGATCGCCGGCATCGGCAACGTGATCCGGATCGAGGCCTGCTTCCTGCCGCGGATCAGCCCGTGGCGGAAGGTCGGCGACCTGAGCGAGGAGGAGGCCCGGGGTATCGTCGACGCGACGAAGTGGGTGATGGAGACGTCGCTCGCCCGCGGCAGCCGCCCGAAGCAGATCTACGGCCGCTCCCGGGGTCCCTGCCCGCGCTGCGGCGGCCCGATCCGCACGCACGGCCAAGGCGACGACAACCGCGTCACATATTGGTGCGAGGACTGCCAGCGCTAGCGCGAAATCCGTTCAGGATGTCGCCCGGGCAATGGGTGATGACCCTTGGCCGGGTGGTCCGGGGGAACGGATTCATGGAGCGGCCGAGCGCGAGCATGGAGCGGCCTGGAAGGGCAGGCAGCGTGAACGCGGCGGCCGCGGGCGGGTCGCGCTCGCGAGCGCCTGCCTGACCCTGCTGGTCGCGCCGCTCGCGGCGTGGCGGCGAACGACGACGATCCGGGCCGAGACCTGCGCGGGTTCCAGGGCACCTCCGGAGACGTGACCGACGACGAAGTGATCGAGATCTACCCGCGGGTCGATGACCCGGGGTTTCCGGCCGGCATCATCTGGACGAGCGGCACCCAGGACGGCGATACCACGATCAAGTTCCGAGCCTGCAACATCACGGCCGGAAACCCGGACCTGAGCGGCAGCATGCCGGTCTCGACATGTCGCAGCTAGGCCGGTGGCCCCTGGGGCGCGATAATGCGCGCCGATGGCTGAGGAGACCGTCACCCCGGCCGAGCTTCTGGCTCGCGTGCCGCTGCTCTCCGGGCTGGACGCCGACGAGCTCGAGCGGATCGCGAAGGTAGCGATCCCGCGCTCCTTCTCGAAGGGCGACCGCGTCTTCCACGAGGGCGACGCATCCGACGCCTGCTACGTGATCCGCGAGGGTGAGGTGCGGGTGACGCGCGAGCATTCCGACGGCCGCGCGATCGCCCTGGCGACGCTCGGCCCAGGCGAGCTCGTGGGCGAGCTGGCGATGCTCGACGGCGAAGTCCGCTCGGCGAGCGTCGAGGCGCTGACCGACGTCGAGCTGCTCGCGATCTCGGCCGCCGACATGCGCGGGCTGCTCGAGCGCAACGCGGACATCACCGCGAAGCTCGTCGTCGCCCTGACCAAGCGGCTGCGCGAGACGAACGAGCGGATCAGCCGGCAGTCGTTCCAGACGGTGCCGAGCCGGGTCGCCGGCGTGCTCTCCCAGCTCGTCAGCGGCGACAGCGCCGAGGAGGGCCGCGACGGCGTGACGATCCGGATGAACCAGGCCGACCTCGCTCAGCTCGCCGGGACATCGCGCGAGAGCGTCAGCCGCTTCCTCGCCGTGCTCGAGCGCGCCGGCGTGGTGCGCGTCGGCCGCGGCCGGGTGACCGTGTTCGAGCCCTCCCGACTGCGCGCCTACATCTTCTGATCCCATGAGCTCGTTCGCGGAGCAGCGGGCGAGGATGGTCGAGCGGCACCTCCGTCGCCGCGGGATCGCCGACCCGCGGGTGCTCGAGGCGATGTCGCGGGTGCCGCGCGAGCTCTTCGTCCCGGAGGGGATCCGCACGCGCGCCTACGCCGACGCGGCGCTGCCGATCGGCCAGGGCCAGACGATTTCGCAGCCGTGGATCGTCGCCGCGACGATCGAGGCGCTCGGCCTGCGGGGCGGTGAGACGGTGCTCGAGGTCGGGGGCGGCAGCGGCTATACGGCGGCGCTCCTCGCCGAGCTGGCCGAGCACGTGATCTCGATCGAGCTGGTTCCCGAGCTGGCGGAGAGGGCCCGCGAGGCGCTCGCCGCTGCGGGCTACGGGCCCGACCGCGTCGAGGTGATCGTCGCCGACGGCTCGCTCGGCCTCCCCGACCGCGCCCCGTTCGACGCGATCGCGGTCCACGCGGCCTCCCCGGGCCCTCCCTCGGCGCTGCTCGACCAGCTCGCGCCGGGTGGCCGCCTGGTCGCTCCGGTCGCGGCCGACGGCAACGAGAGCCTGACGCTGTTCTGGCGTGACAAGGGCGATCCCGAGCACTTCATGCGCCGGGAGATCTCGCCCTGCCGCTTCGTGCCGCTGCTCGGCGCGGAGGGATACCCGCAGCCATGAGCGTCGCGATCCGGGATACGCTCCGGCGCGCATGAGCGCGCTCTACGTCCTCAACTTCTACTCCCCGCTGTTCGTCGACCAGCTCAAGCGGGGGCGCAAGACGGCGACGATCCGCCTCGGCGACAAGTCCCGCAAGTACGACCGCGGGCAGGTCGTCTGGATCACCGTCGGCTACCGCCACGGACCGCGGGAGAAGATCTTCGCCGCGGTGATCGACGACGTCGAGCTGAAGAAGGTCGCCGACCTCTCCCCGCGCGACATCGAGCACGACAACCCCGAGTTCCGCCGGCTCGAGGACACCGTCAACTTCCTCGAGCAGATCTACAGCCGCAAGGTGGAGCAGGACGACCTCGTGACCGTGATCCGCTTCTCGCAGATCGTCGAGCGGCCGATCGGCTCGTTCGGCAACGGCGAGCCGCCCAGCCCGAACTAGCGGGGCCGCACCGGGGACCGCGATGGCGCGCTACCGGTTCCTCAGCTGCTGGCTGCTCGACGCTCCCCGCGAGGACGCCTGGGAGGCGATCTGGGACTCGGGCTCGTGGCCGCAGTGGTGGCGCGGCGTCGAGGCGGCCGAGGAGACCGACCCCGGGACGCCCTGCGGCGTCGGCCGCCGCGGCAGCTACGTCTGGCGCAGCCGGATTCCCTACCCGGTCCGCTTCGACGTCGTCACCACCGCAGTCGAGCGCCCCACCTTCCTCGAGGGCCGCGCGTCGGGCGGCCTCGAGGGCGTCGGCCGCTGGCGGCTGTACGAGCAGGACGGGATCACCGCGGTCGTCTACGAGTGGAACGTCGACGCGACGAAGGCGTGGATGCGCCTGCTGGCGCCGATCGCCGACCCGGTCTTTCGCTGGAACCACGACCGGATCATGCGCTGGGGCGGCGAGGGCCTGGCGAGCCGGCTCGGCTGCCGCCTGCTGGCGGCCGACTGACGACTGCTGGGGTCTCTCGCGCCAACATGTTGGCGGCAGAGACCCCAGTGCCCGGCGGTCTGCTCCCAGCGACGCACGAATCTACGCCGTTCACACTTAGATCACTTGACAGCCCCAGTCGGGCGGCTACACTCGGCGCCAGCCTTGGCACTCTCACATGTAGAGTGCCAAACCGGTTCGGTCGCAAGGCGGCCGCCCCAACTCTGAAGACCTACGAAGCAGACACCCCCAACGGAGGTACCCGAGTATGAACCTGAAGCCGCTTGGCGATCGCCTGATCGTCAAGGCGATCGAAGAGGAGGAGACGACTGTCAGTGGCATCGTCCTCCCGGAGACCGCCAAGGAGAAGCCCCAGAAGGGCGAGGTCCTGGCCGTCGGCGACGGCGCCTGGGACGAGGACGGCGAGAAGCGGATCCCGCTCGACGTCGCCAAGGGCGACACCGTGCTCTACAGCAAGTACGGCGGCACGGAGGTCAAGGTCGACGGCGAGGACCTGCTGGTCCTCCGCGAGTCGGACGTCCTCGCCAAGGTCGAGGGCTAAGCCCCGCCCGGCCGACGAGAAACTGAACCGAAAGGATTGAAGAGATGGCTCACAAGGAGCTGAAGTACGACGCCGAGGCGCGTACCGCACTGCAGGAGGGCGTCGACGCTGTCGCCAACGCGGTCAAGGTCACCCTCGGCCCGAAGGGTCGCTACGTCGTGCTCGACAAGAAGTTCGGCGCGCCGACCATCACCAACGACGGCGTCACGATCGCTCGCGAGATCGAGATCGAGGACGTCTTCGCCAACCAGGGCGCCCAGCTCGTCCGCGAGGTCGCGACCGCGACCAACGACGTGGCCGGCGACGGCACGACGACGGCGACGCTGCTCGCGCAGACGATCGTCCACTCGGGCCTGAGGAACGTCGCTGCCGGCGCCAACCCGCTGGCGCTGCGCAAGGGCATCGAGACGGCCGTCAACCAGGTCGTCGATGACCTGCGCGACAAGCAGTCGAAGGAGGTCGGCGGCAAGGATCAGATCAGCCGCGTCGCCTCGATCTCGGCCGCTGACGACGAGATCGGCGACATCATCGCCGACGCCATCGAGAAGGTCGGCAAGGACGGCGTCGTGAACGTCGAGGAGGGCCAGACCTTCGGGATGGAGCTCGAGTTCACGGAGGGGATGCAGTTCGACAAGGGCTACATCTCGCCGTACATGGTCACCGACCAGGACCGCATGGAGGCGGTGCTCGAGGACCCCTACATCCTCATCGCCAACCAGAAGATCGGCTCGGTCCGCGAGATCCTGCCGATCCTGGAGCAGACGATGCAGGGCGGCAAGCCGCTCGTCATCGTCGCCGAGGACGTCGAGGGCGAGTCCCTGGCGACCCTGGTGGTCAACAAGCTCCGCGGCACCTTCACCGGCGTTGCGGTCAAGGCCCCGGGCTTCGGCGACCGCCGCAAGCGGATGCTCGAGGACATCGCGATCCTCACCGGTGGCGAGGTGATCACCGAGGAGATGGGCCTGAAGCTGGAGAACACCCAGCTCACCCAGCTCGGCCATGCCCGCCGCGTCGTCGTGTCCAAGGACACCACGACGATCATCGACGGCTCCGGCGACAAGGCGCAGATCGAGGGCCGGATCAACCAGATCCGCTCCGAGATCGAGAACACCGACTCCGACTTCGATCGGGAGAAGCTCCAGGAGCGTCTCGCGAAGCTGGCGGGCGGTGTCGCGGTCGTCAAGGTCGGCGCTGCGACCGAGACCGAGATGAAGGAGAAGAAGCACCGCGTCGAGGACGCGCTGCAGGCCACCCGGGCCGCCCTCGAGGAGGGCATCGTCCCCGGCGGTGGCGTCGCTCTCCTGAACGCTCAGGGCGCGGTCGACGTCAAGTCGCTGGACGGTGACGAGGCCACCGGCGCGGAGATCATCCGCCGCGCGCTGGAGGAGCCGATCCGCCAGATCGCCGAGAACTCCGGGTTCGAGGGCTCGGTCGTGGTCGAGAAGATCCGCGGCATGAAGCCCGGCGAGGGCCTCAACGCGGGCACCGGCGAGTACGGCGACCTGATCAAGGACGGCGTCATCGACCCGACCATGGTCACCCGCTCGGCGCTGCAGAACGCGGCCTCGATCGCCAAGAACATCCTGACGACCGAGTGCATCGTCGCCGAGCCGCCCGAGAAGGACGGCGCGGGTGCCGGTGGCGGCATGCCCGACATGGGCGGCATGGGCGGCATGATGTAGTCAGCCTGCGAGCTGACTGCACCGCTCAGGTGCTGCGGAGGGCCCGGGGCAACCCGGGCCCTCTTGCGTTCAGCGGCCGAGCCGGACCCGCTTGCCGAAGCGCCGCGAGTTCCCGAGCCGTCTCGTGCGCGTCCCTTGACCGCGACCCGCACCTTCCCCCCGACCGGTCGATCAGCAGCGCCCGCCCGCGCCGCTTCAGCTTGACCTTCACCCACTTCGCCTTGCCAGGCTTGAGCTTGAGCTTGCCCGCGCCGAGCTTGCCCTTCGACCGCTTCCCCCGCAGGACGGCTTTGCCGCGGCACGGGCCCGACTTCTCCGAGCGCTTGCAGAGCAGCTTCACCCGCAGCGCGTGCCGTCCGTCGGGCAGCCGCGGGAACTCGACCGCGCCGTCGCGGCCGCCGCAGGGCGCGAGGCCGGCCCCAATCCGGCTCGTCGATCCCGCGCGCGGCTCCGTCGCCCCAGAAGGAACACGACGGTCGCTGCAATCGACACCCCGAGCCGTATCGAGAGCGGCGACCTGCGGGCCGGCCGCTCGATGTGGCGATCGTACATCGACCGGTGGGATGATGCGGGAGGTGAGCGCTCCCGTCCCGCTTCAGCCCGAGGACCGAGCGATCCTCGATCTCGAGTCCGACACGATCGCCGGGCACACCTGCAAGGTGATCCGGGTCGGTGGCCAGGCGCCGGGCCTCGAGGAGATCCGCGGGCTGGTCGGACAGCGGATCGGCGGCGTCCCGGCGCTGACGACGGTGCTCGGCGGGACCGAGGCGGAGCCTGCGTGGGTCCCCTCGGAGCGCTTCGACCCGGCGCGCCGGGTCGTCCCGCTCGACCCGAGCGGCAAGCGCAGCGACGCCGGGATCGCGATCGAGGCGGCGCGGCTCTTCGAGCGGCGGCTCGACCGCGATCAGCCGCTCTGGCAGATGCACGTCGGCGAGCTCGAGGACGGCGGCACGCTGATCGTCTGGCGAATCCACCACGCGCTGGCCGACGGCACGGCGGCGATGCGCTTCGCCCGCGAGCTCCTCTTCGACCGCGAGATCGCGACGAGCGACAGCGGGGCGATCCAGCGGCCGCACGACCACTCCCATCCCGACGAGACGCGCCGGCGACGACACCTGCTCGCCTTCGTCGAGCGCGAGTTTGGCGAGACCGTCCGGCGCTCGCCCTTCGACGGGGAGGTGGGCCGCCGCCGCCACATCGCGCTGGCGTCGACGGAGCTCGGGCCGCTGCACGACGCCGCGAAGTCGATCGACGGCGCCACCCTCAACGACGCGGTGCTGTCGCTGGTCGCGGGCTCGCTGCGGCGCTGGCTCGAGCACCATCACGGCCCGCTCGGTGACATCCGCGTGCGCGTCCCGGTCTCCCTGCACCGTGAGGGCGACAGCGCCGCCAACCTCGACTCCTTCTTCTCGCTGCGCCTGCCCCTGCACATCGCCGACCCGCGCGAGCGCCTGCGGCACGTCCACGCGGCGACCGCGAAGCGCAAGGCCGAGCACGACGCCGGGGACCTGCAGGAGGTCCTGAGCGAGCTTGGCTCGGTATCGGCGCGAATGCGCGCGTTCGCCGAGCACCTCGAATCGAGCCCGCGCTCGTTCGCGCTCAGCGTCTCGAACGTGCCCGGTCCGCGGAGCGCCGTGCGCGTCCTCGGCGCCCCGGTCGAGTCGATCCACTCGATCGCCGAGATCGGCAGCCGGCACGCCCTTCGCGTCGCCGTGGTCTCGCTCGCCGGGGGACTGCACTTCGGCTTCTGCGCCGATCCAGCGCTGGTCGGCGACCTCGACGCGATGGCGCGGGGAATCGAGGAGGAGGCGGCGCTGCTGGAGGCGGGGGCTTGACCAGTCGCCTCAGGCGGCGAGCACGCGGCGGATCGGCGTCGGCTGCACGCCGAGCTCCCTGAGGTCGGCCGGCCCGCGCTCGCTCACCATCGGCACCTCGAGCAGCTCGGCCTCCTCCCAGGTCGCGAAGACCGACTCGCCGAAGATCCGACGCAGCCAGATCAGGCAGGAGCGGACGAAGGGGAGGGGGACGTGTATCGCGGGCCGGTCCCGGCCCGCGGCGTGGGCGATCACCCGCGCGATCTGCTCGTAGCTCATCCGCTCGGGTCCGGCGAGGTCGAACCGCCCGGGCTTGCGGTCGAGCGAGGCCATCACCGCTCGCGCGGCGTCCTGCGCCCACAGCGGCTCGTACATCGCCCGGCCGCTGCCGGAGATCGGCAGCACCGGCAGCAGGGCGAACCGGCGCATCAGCCGGACCCAGGGGTCGTCGCGGTCGTAGACGATCGACGGCCGGAAGATCGTCGTCTCGAGCGCGGAGGCGGCCACCCGCTCCTCGGCGATGGCCTTCGCCCGGAAGAAGCGCGTGCGCTGGAAGCGCGTCGCGTTGAGCGCGCTGAAGAAGACGAAGCGGCGGACCCCGGCGCGCTCGCTGGCCTCGAGCAGGCGGTGCGTGCCCAGCGCGGTGATCTCCTCCACCCGGCGCGGCGGCTCGTCCCGCATCGAGGCGGCGAGGTGGATCACGGTATCGGCGCCGCGGACGGCGTGGCGAAGGCCGCGCGGGTCGCCGAGGTCGGCCAAGGAAAGCTGAACCCGCACCCGCTCGGGCCCGAGCTTGCGCGGGTCGCGGACCAGGCAGCGGACGTCGTGACCCGCCTCGAGGAGCATCGGCAGGAGCGCCGAGCCAACCACCCCGGTCCCTCCGGTGAGCAGGATCATCGGGTCCAACCCTAGTTGGCGCCTCCGGTCAGCGGACGGACCGCTGTCACGATCGCTCGGCAGGCGGTCGGTACGATGTCGCACTCGCCGGCGCTCAGCCCGGCATCCGTCGAGATTCGAACCAACCGAGAGGGAAAGCCACCTTGACCTACGTCATCGCAGAGCCCTGCATCGGGGAGAAGGACAACTCGTGCGTCGAGGTCTGCCCGGTGGACTGCATCCATCCGACCCCGGACGAGCCCGACTACGAGGCGCAGAAGCAGCTCTACATCGACCCCGACGAGTGCATCGACTGCGACGCCTGCGTCGAGGCGTGCCCGGTGGACGCCTGCTTCGCCGAGGACCAGCTTCCCGGCGAGTGGGCTCACTTCGCCCAGATCAACGCCGACTACTTCGCCAACCCCTAGCGCGCGCGCCGACGGCGCGACGGGGCGGCCGCTGCCCCGTCAGCTCCTCCTGCTCGCGATCGTTGCCGCGCTCGCCGTCGTCGCGGTCTACCTGATCGTCATTCGCAGCCGCTGGGGGCAGGAGCTCGACGAGCGCGCGCTGCTCGGCCGCGACGTCATCTCCGACCTCCGCGCCGCCCAGGCCGACCGGTTCCTGCGGATCGTCAGCGTCGGCACCCTGATGATCGCCACGGCGCTGGTCGCCGGCGTGGCGTTCCTCCGCGGCCGCCCGCGAATGGCCCTGATCGCGGCGGGATCGATCGGCCTCGCGGTGCTCAGCACCGAAGTTCTCAAGCTGGTGATCCTCGATCGGCCGCTGATCGTAACCACCAACCTCAACGACGGCCTCAACTCCTATCCCTCCGGCCACACGACCGTCGGGATGTCGGTCTGCATCGCCGCGATGCTCGTCGTCCCCGCCCGCCTGCGCACGCCGACCGCCCTCGCCGCCGGGGCGATCGGCGGCACCTTCGGCATCGCCGTCGTCGCCGCCGGCTGGCACCGGCCGAGCGACGCGGTCGGCGCCTACCTCGTCTGCATCGCCGCCGGCGCGGTCGCCGCGATCGCCATCCGCCGCTGGCCCGACCGGGTCGCCGAGCACCGGCCTCGCGAGATCGTCCGCGGCCCGATCCGAATCGGCGTGACCGAGCTCGCCCTCCTTGGCCTCGCCGCGGCGCTCGTCAGCGTCTTCGGCGTCGCCGCGCTCTCGGCGCGCGGGATCCCGCTGTTCAGCGTCGCGGGCGGCTTCCTCGTCTCGTGCGCGGTCCTGCTGGTCGCGGCGTTCGCCTGCGCGGGGCTGCTGGCCGCGGCGATGGCGTCGGCGGACCGGGAGGTTGCGCAGATGGAGGCACGACCGACGAAACCGTAGGAACCGTAAGCGTGCTGCTACCACAGCCGGCAAGCACCGGCACTACCCCTGCCGTACACCCCCAACCTTGGCCTAACAGCACCACTTCAGTACAGGTTGCGGCGGTCGCATGGCTCAAGCAGTGGGCTCCACCTCCCCGTCGACGACGGAGGCACCCTACGCGAGCGGAAGGTCTAGCCGCCGGCCTGGACGACCGGTAGCTCCATCCCGCTGATCGGCGCCGGGCCGGGCTCGGGGACCGAGGCGGCGACGGCCTCCATCAGCGGCAGCTCCACGGGCGTCTGGGCGATGATCCCGCGCGCGGCCTCGTGGATCGCGATCGACGAGGCGGCGTGGGGGTCGCTGGCGACGAGCGGCTCGCCGCTGTCGGCGTGCTCGCGCAGGGCCTCCTCGAGCGGCACCTTGGCGAGCAGCGGCACGTCGAGCCTGTCGGCCAGCTCCCGGCCGCCGCCCTCGCCGAAAATCGCGTAGCGCTCGCCGTCGGGAGCGGTGAAGGCGGACATGTTCTCGATCACGCCCATCACCTCGAGATCGACCTTGGCGGCCATGTCGGCGGCGCGCGCGGCGACGGTCTGCGCCGCCGGCTGCGGTGTGGTGACGATCAGGATCTTCGCCTGCGGCAGCAGCTGGGCGAGCGTCATCGAGACGTCGCCGGTGCCGGGAGGAAGGTCGAGCAGCAGGTAGTCGAGCTCGCCCCACTCGACGTCCTCGAGGAACTGCTGGATCGCCTTGTGGAGCATCGGCCCGCGCCAGACCACCGCGGCGTTCTCCTCGACGAAGAAGCCGATCGACATCACCTTGACGCCGCTCGGGGAGGTGAGGGGGACGATCTTGCGCTGCGCGTTGACCTCGGGGCGGCTGTTGATGCCGAGCATGCGCGGGATCGAGTAGCCGTAGACGTCGCAGTCGAGCGCCCCGGTCGGCTTGCCCTCGGCGGCGAGGGCGGCGGCGAGGTTGGCGGTCATGGTCGACTTGCCGACGCCACCCTTGCCGGAGGCGACGCAGATCACGTTCTTGACCTGGGCCAGCGCTCCCTCGGGGAGGCCACTGGGCCGGCCGAGCTTCTGCTGGAGGCCGGCCTTCTCGGAGTCGCTGAGGACGTCGAAGCCGACGCCGACGCTGGTGACGCCTTCGATGCCGCCGACGTGCTCGACGACCGTGCGCTCGAACTGCGAGCGGATCGGGCAGCCGGGGGTCGTCAGCGAGATGACGACATCGACGCGGCCGCCGTCGTGGATCTCGATCGAGCGGACCATCCCGAGCTCGACGACGGAGCGCCGGAGCTCCGGATCGATGACGGACTTGAGGGCTTCTGTGACCTGTGCTTCGGTGGGGAGAGACATCCCGGCGATTGTCCCAAACGAGAAGGTTCGGCGTTGGCGTTCGTTGGCGTTAAATGATCCAGCCGGCCCTAGGGCCGGCTGGATCGGGGAGGAGAGGTGGGGGCCGACGCTGCTCGAGAGCAGCTCCGACGCCCCGCTCTGCCCCAGGGGCGAAGCCCCGTGAGCAGATCTCTCCGGGCCGCCGCCTCTCCAGGGGCGGCCCGGGCTAAGCGGCCTAGACCAGCGCCTCGACCCGCTCGCGGACCTCGCGGACCCGCTTCTCGGCCTCGGTGCGGTTGCGCTTCAGCGAGGACTCGACCGTGCGGCGCTGCTGGCGCAGCGTCGTCTCGGCGGTCCGGCGGCGCTGCTTGACCTCGCGCTCGAGGCGGTTGCGCGTGCGCTTCGCCTGCTGGACGGCGCGACGGCGGGCACTGCCACCGCGACGCTCGACCTTGTTGAGCTCGCGACGGAGCTGGTTGCGAACCCGGCGGACCTCGACCTCGCGCTTGTGCGGGGTGTTGAACCGGACGTTGATGTCGGTCACGCGCTCAGCGGCCGTCAGCGCGACGCCGACGGGAACGTCGACGGCGGTCTCGGCGGCCTGGCGGACGTAGTCCGCGGCGGCGTTGACGCCACCCTTGGCCTGGCCGGCGGTCTTGCTCGCCTCGGTGGCGGTGCTGCTCGTGCTGGCCTGGGCGGAGGCGGCAGTGCGCTTGCTCGCGGCCTTCGCCGTGCTGGCGGTGCGCTTGGCCTGCTTCGTGGTCTTCGTCGCCTGCGCCTTGGTCGTGGTCTTGGCGGTCTTGCGCTGGACGCTCTTGGAGCTACCAGTCCTGTTCGTGGCGGTTGCCATTGATTCTCATCCCCTTCGGGCGTAGTTGAAGATCGTGCTCTTACTAACTTCCTTATTTCTAAGGATGTTCAGTGTAGCACCGAACACCCGTTCTTACACGCCCTGACATACCCAGTTACAGAACGGGAAATCGCCGCTGGATAGAGGGGCCGATTTGCGGGGATTTCGCGGGCCCATCCCGATCAGTGGGCGGGCTTTCCGCGAATACCGCGGAGAACGCGCCCCAGTGACCGCGGGACCGCTACGCCGCCGCGCTCATCCCGACCCGCGCCATCCAGGCGTCGGGCTCGGCGAGCTCGGCGAGGGTCGGCAGGTCCGCAGGCCCGGCCCACGCACGGTTGAGGCCGCCGATGCCGTCAGCGGCGACGACGGCGTCGGCGAAGCGCTTGCCGTCGCGGTACTGGCGCATCTTCATCTCGAAGCCGAGGAGCCAGCCGAGGAGGCGAGCGAGCGTGCTGCGGTTCTGCCGCCGGCGGTCGAGGGCGGCGCGGAGCTCGGGGACGGCGGTCCCGAGGCGGTCGCCGGCGGAGTCCATGACGTGCTCGGCGTAGCCCTCGACGATCGCCATCGTCGCCTGCACCGCCGCGATCGTCGGACGGGCGGACGCCGGGGCGAGGAGGGTGACCGGGTCGCTCTCGCGGAGCTCTTCGACCAGCCGCCTCGGATCGGCCGCGAGCCGTCGCGCCTCGGCGAGCATGGAGCCGAGCGAGAGCTGCCCGGGGGCCGCGTCGAGCAGCCTGCCGACGAGCCCGGCGAGGTGCCCGCGCAACCACGGGGCGGCGGAGAAGTGAACGGCGTGGGTGACCTCGTGGAGGGTCACCCACTCGAGCAGCTCGGCGGGGTCGGCGTCGAGCTCCCCCGCCGCGGCGTCGAGGTTCTCGCCGATCAGCAGGAGCCGCGGCGGCGAGTCGCCGCCGAGCGGGAACTCGTACTGGCCGAGCACCCGGCGCGAGGCAAGTCCGAGCAGTCCCGCGACCTCGGCCGCCATCAGCCCGCCGGCAGCGGCCCCGGCGGCCCGCCCGGCCCTGCCCGCCGGCACGGACTCCGCGAGCCTGCCCTCGAGCGGCGCGACGAGCGAGCGCATCGACCTGAGGTTGATCGCCGCCCACTCGCGCCGGCTCACCCACTCCGCGGCGGGAGCGGGCTCGGCGAGCGCGAGCCCGGTGTAGCCGAGCACGGCCTCGCGAGCCCGCGCGTCGACGGCGACGAGGTCGTGCCCGCCGGCCATCGCCCGCGGCCCGCCCCCCGCGGCGACCCGAGCGAGCCTCGAGGCCGTTCCCCAGTCGACGAAGGCCGTCACCCCTCGGGCCCCGCGCCCGCCGCCTGCGCCTTCAGGAGGAGGTCGATGTGGGCGGGGTCGAGGCTGGCCGCGACGGTGTAGCGGGAGTCGAGGCCGAGGCCGGCCCCGTCGAGGCCGCCGTCGGCGAAGACGACCGAGCCGCCCGCCTCGCGGACGATGAGCTGCGCGGCGGCGGCGTCGACCGAGCGGCAGGTGCGGGCCGAGAGCGCGCCGTCGAAGCGGCCGGCGGCGACGTAGGCGAGCGAGATCGCGATCGAGCCGACCACCCGGAGGCGGTAGACCTCGCCCCGCAGCGCGTCGACGATCCCGAGCACCCAGCGCGGATCGGCCGACTCGAGCCCGACGACCTCGAGGCCCTGACCGGGACGGTCCGCGGTGATCGGGTGGCCGTTCAGGGTCGCGCCGCCGCCGCGGGTCGCCGCGAACTCCTCGCGGGCGCCGAAGTCGTGGACGAAGCCGAAGTCGACGTCGGCCATCGTGTCGCCGCTCGCGATCGCGATCGAAAGCGAGTGCGAGGGGATCGTCCGGCGGACGTTCATCGAGCCGTCGATCGGGTCGATGACGACGCGCGTCGCTGCGCCCGGGCCACCGAGCTCGACCTCGCCGCGCTCCTCGCTGATCGCGAGCATCGGGTGGCCGTCGGCGACCCGCTCCAGCTCCTCGAAGACGATGTCCTCGCATTGACGGTCGAGGGTCAGGGTCATGTCGCCGCCCTCGCCGCGCCCCTCGTAGTTGGTGCGCTCGGCGATGCTCGTCGTCCCCGCGAACAGCTCCGCCTGCCGGACGCTGATCCGCCGGCAGACGTCAAGCCAGTCGACGGGCGCGTCCATTCCCGCCAATGGTATTGACGCCCATCGCTACGGTTGTCGCATGGGCGACCCGAGGAGCGAGGAGGGCTTCGAGCAGGCCCTCGCGCACCGCGAGGGCCCCGCGCTCGTGCTCGGCTCCGCGGGCTCGGGCCGCACCGAGCTGATCGCCCGGCGCGCGGCGCTGATGGTCGCCGAGGGGGCCGGCGCGGAGGCGATCGCCGTGATCACGCAGAGCGCGGCCAACCAGGCCCACCTGCGCGACCGCCTCGCCGAGCTGCTGTCCGCCTCCTCGGAGGAGATCTCCGTCGACACCTGGCCCGCCTTCGCCGAGCGGATCCTCCGCGACTACGCGCTCGAGGCGGGGCTCGACCCGTTCTTCGAGCTGGCCGCGCCGGCCGATCGCCTGGCGCTGCTGCTCGACCGGCTCGACGACCTGCCCCTGCGCCGGCACGAGATCCGCGGCAACCCCGCCGGGCTGCTGGCGCGCCTGCTCGAGCGGATCGACGCGCTCAAGACCGAGGGAATCGGTCCCGGCGAGCTGCGCGACCGCGCGCGGGCCGCCGAGCGTGGCGCCTCCGGCCGCAGCGAGCGGGAGGCGGCGCTGCGCGAGCTCGAGTTCGCCGAGCTCTTCGACCGCCACGACGCGATCACGCTCCAGCAGGGAGTCCTCGACGAGAGCGAGCTGATCCTCGAGCTCGGCCGCCTGCTCAACCGCCATCCCGACATCTCCGCCGCGGTCGGCGAGCGCTTCGGCAGCCTCTCCGTCGACGAGCTCGAGGACGCCGGCCGGCCGCGGATCGCGCTGCTGCCGCTGATCGCCCCGCACGGCAACGTGCTCGCGACCTGCGATCCCCAGCAGGCTCTGAAGGCGCATCGCGCCTACGGGGAGGTCGCCCCGGCCCGCTTGCGCGCGTCCTTCCCCGGCGCGGCCGTGCACGAGCTCGGTCCCTCGCGGCGCTCGCGTGGCGGCTTGCGGACGGTGGTGCAGACCGCCGCCGCGATGGCGCCCGAGGCCTACGGTGCCCGCAGCCAGCGCCCGCGCGGGAGCGGGCGTGACGAGGACGACGGGCAGGCGCCGGTCCGCTTCTGGCGCTGCGCGAACGAGCGCGCCCAGGCGCAGGCCGCGGCGCGCGAGATCGAGGGCCTGCTCGCGGGCGGCGCCTGCGAGCCCGCCGACGTCTGCGTGCTCGCGGGCTCGCCGGGGGAGGGCAGGCTGATCGCCGCCGCGCTCGAGGAGCGGGGGATCCCCTTCCACAGCGCCGGCTCGGCGGCCTTCTTCAGCCGCCCCGAGGTCCGCGACACGATCGCCTGGCTGCGCGCGATCGCCGACCCGACCGACTCGGCGGCGGTGGTCCGCGCGCTGACGCGGCCGCCCGTCGAGCTCCCGTCGGTGGACCTCGCCCGCTGCACGACCATCGCGCGCCGCCGCAAGCTCGACATGATCTCGGCGCTCGAGGCCGCGCTCGAGAGCCCGCAGCTGCCGCCGCCCTCGCGCGATCGCCTCCGCGCCTTCCTCAAGCTCTATCGCGCCGCCGCGAGCGCCTTCGACGGCATTCGCGCCGACGTCTTCGTGCGGCGCCTGATCGAGCGGATCGGCTTCCGCCGCCACGGCCTCTTCGCCGCCAGCCCGGAGACCGCCGAGCGGCTCGTCAACCTCTCCCGCCTCGCCGAGCTCGCCGCCGGCTGGACGCGCCGCCGCCCCGACGGATCGACGCGCGACTTCGTCCGCTATCTGGCGGCGGTCGGGGAGGCGGGCCAGCGGTTCAGCCGGCCGGCCGAGCCGCCGCCGGCGGACGCGGTGCTGCTGACCGAGCCCGAGTCGGTGAAGGGCACCGAGTTCGCGCACGTCTACCTGCTCGGCCTCGGCCGCGGCGCGCTCCGCGGCGGCGCCGAGCGGTCGGCGTGGATTCCCGACGACCTGATCGACGAGGACCTGCCCCCGGCCGGCGACGTCCCCGACGCCCTCCGGGCCCGGCGCGCCTACCTGGCGATGAGCCGGGCGAGCCGCTCGATCGTCCTCGCCTATCCCGAGCAGGCGGGCGGCGTCTCCGCCGCGCCCTCGCCCGTCTACGAGGCCTGCCGGGAGGCCCTCGCCGCCGAGGAGGAGCACCACGCCGAGGAACTGTTCGGGCCCGGGGAGGGACTCCACTCGACCTACCGGATGCTCCGCGACGAGGTGCTCGAGTCGTCGTGGCGAGCGGGCGCCGCGCTCAGCGAGATGCGCCTCGACACGGCTGACGACGTCAACCGCGCCGTCGCTCGCTTCCTCGAGCTGGTGAAGCTGGCGGCGCTGATCCAGCGGCCGGGCGGCGAGTCGGAGCGCGAGTCGCTGGCGGCGGTCAACGAGCTGCTCGGCCGCATCGCGACCCCCGAGCAACTCGGCGAGCTCGGCAAGTCCGCCCTCGACGAGTACGTGCTCGACCAGGGCCGCGACCTCGCCCGGCGGTCCGAGGAGCTCGCCAGCCGCGGCGAGCCGGGGCTGGAGGCGTTCATCCCGATGCGCGCGGGCGGGCTGGCGCTCTCGGCCTCCGACGTCGACCTCTACCTGACCTGTCCCCTCAAGTACAAGTTCGCGCGCGTCTTCGCGATCCCGCAGGAGCCGACGATCAACCAGCGCTTCGGGATCCTGATCCACAACGTGCTGGAGCGCTACCACGCCGAGGAGCTCCGCGGCGGCGGCACCGAGGGCGGGATCGACCGGCTGCTGTCTCTGTTCGAGGCGGGCTGGCGCCGGACCGGCTTCGGGTTCTCCGACGACGAGCTGCAGTACCGCGACCGCGCCGTCGCCGCGCTCGCCCGCTACTACGAGCGCGACAGCGCCGGCGCCTCCCGCCCGGTCTGGCTCGAGCGCCGGTTCTCGTTCAAGATCGGCGACAGCACGATCTCCGGCCGCGTCGACCGCGTCGACAGACATCCCGACGGCAATTACGAGCTGATCGACTACAAGACCGGAGCGCCGAAGACCGCGGACGAGCTGAGCGGCGACCTGCAGATCGCGCTGTACCGGATCGCCGCCAAGGAGTCGTGGGACGTCGACGCCGCCGACGGCTCCTACTGGTACGTGCTCGACGACGAGAAGGTCCCCGTCGCGGGCGAGCCCGACGCGCTCGCGCGGGTGGAGCGCACGGTCGCCGAGGTCGCCGAGGGCATCCTCGGGCAGGACTTCGAGCCGCGCCCGTCCTTCGAGACGTGCTCGTGGTGCGACTACCGCCTGATCTGCCCGGCGTCGGAAGCGTGACCGGTACGTCGGCTCTTTCAGGCAGCTAACTTCCTGCAATGAGATCTTCGGTGCTAGCCGCCGCCGCGGCGATCGCCCTGGCAGCTCCAACCGTGAGCCAGGCCAAGGTCGTCACCTACGGCGGCGATCTGAAGCCGAGCGGGACGATCGCGCTCGACGTCGTCGTCAAGAAAGCGAAGCCGAGGCGGGTCGTCGAGATCCGCGCTGCCGACATCCCGGTGACGTGCGAGCAGTCGGGTGGCATCACCGCCTGGACCAAGCTGGCGAAGCTCGGGGTCAAGGTGAAGAAGGGCGGGTTCACCTTCAAGACGGTCCAGCGGGGCTCCGGCAACGTGACCAGGATCACCGGTGACTTCAAGCGGAAGAGCCGGGTTCTCTCCGGCGGCTTCACCTACAGCCATCACTTCCCGCCCGAGCCCCCGGACTTCCCGGCCGAGGAGGACTGCGATTCGAAGTCACTCCCCTACTCGGCGAAGCGCGGTGGCGAGGACGTCGTGGTGCCACCGCCGGCGCGGATGACGAGCGCGGCGAGGCTGATCCGCGGGTGAGCGCCGGCCGCCGGGCGGTCAGTCGCCCGACTGCTGCTGCCTGAGGAAGCGCTGGAAGTCGCGGGCGATCGCGTCGCCGGAGGGGACCTCCTCCTGGGTGAAGCCCGCGACCTCGTCCTGCTGCTCCTCGAGCCGCTCGACCATCTCCTTGATCTCCGGGTTGGCCGCGACCGCCTGGGAGACCTGACGCTCGAAGTTGCCCGCGGCGTCCTCGAGGTCGGCGGCCTCGACCGCGATCCCGATCATCCCCTCGAGACGGCGCAGGAGCGCGAGCCCGGCCTTCGGATTCGGCACCGCGGCCGCATAGTGGGGGACGGCGGCCCAGAGGCTCGCGGCGCTCATCCCGCGCTCGCGGGAGATCCCGTGGAAGACCCCGAGGACGCCGGTGGGCCCCTCGTATGAGGCGTCCTCGAATCCGAGCTGGCCGATCATCTCGTCGTCGCTGGCGAGGCCGGTGATCGGCACCGGGCGCGTGTGGGCGACGTCGGCGATCAGCGAGCCGAAGGTGACGACGGACTCGACCCCGCACCGCTCGGCGACGTCGAGCACCGCGTTGCAGAACGTCCGCCACCGCGTGCTCGGCTCGGTGCCGCTGATCAGCAGCAGGTCGCGCTCGGCCTCCTCGGCCTTGGCGGCGACGATCAGGTTGTCGGGCCAGGCGACGCCCTCCATGCGCCCGTCGACGATCTCGATCGTCGGCCGGTTCGCCTGGAAGTCGAAGAACTCCTCAGGATCGATCCGCGCGACGAGCTCGGTGTCGAGCGCTCCGGCGATCGCGCCGAGTGCGGTGCTCGCGGCACTGGCGGCGTCGTTCCAACCGGAGAAGGACGCCACGAGCACGGGCGATCGCAGTAGCGGCGGCTCGTTCTCCCAGACGATCGGGTCCATCTCGGATCAGCGTAGCCGCCCGCGGATGCGGCGTCCGGCGGGGATTGGATCATCGGGCTCGTGGAAGCCGTGACGATCCCCGAGCGCCCGCAGCCCGCCAACGGCGGGATCGCCGCGCTGCAGCCGGGGCGCCCGCTGCAGGGCCGCTTCGCCGTCGCCCGCAAGGACCGCCAGCTCTCCAAGGCCGGGACCCCCTACCTCAGCCTCGAGCTGCGCGACCGCACCGGATCGATCCCCGCGCGCATCTTCCGCGAGGCGGATCAGCTCGGCGCCCGGTTCGAGCGCGGCGACGCGATCGAGGCACGCGGCAAGGTCGAGCGCTACCGCGGCAAGCTCTCGGTCGAGCTGACCGCGCTGCGCCGCCTCGACCCCGCCGCGATCGACCCGGCCGAGTTCCTGCCGTCGGCCTACCGCTCGGTCGAGGAGCTCGAGGGGTTCTTCGAGCACCTGACCGGCGAGGTCTACGACCCGGCGCTGCGCGCGGTCGTCCAGCGCGTCGCCGCGGCGGAGCCGGTACGGGTCGAGCTCAGGCGAGCGCCCTGCACGCGCGGCGGCCACCACGCCTACCTCGGCGGCCTCCTCGAGCACACCGTCTCGGTCGGGACGCTCGTGGGCGAGGTCTGCCAGCTGCACCCGAAGCTCGACTCCGACCTGCTGATGGCCGCCGCCCTGCTGCACGACATCGGCAAGACCCGCGAGTTCACCTACGGCGCGGAGTTCGGGATCAGCGAGGAGGGCGCGATGCTCGGCCACCTGGCCCTCGGCGCCGAGATCGTCAATGCCCACGCCGGCGGCCTGCCGCCCGAGCGCCGGCTGGCGCTGCTGCACTGCATCCTCGGCCACCACGGCCCCGAGGCCGCCGGTCGCGCCCGCGGCGCCGGCTCCGGGTTCGCATCGGCCGAGGCGCTCGCCCTGGCGCGCATCAACTCGCTCGACGCTTCGGTCAAGGGTGCGTTGGAACACGGCCTGCGCTGACCTCCAGCTCACCCGCGCAGGCAGGCGAAAGCTCCCCGCCGGTGAACGGGATCAACGTTGCGCATCGCGCAACGCACACCCCACTCGTCGTTCCCGGCGCCCTGCCGCCCGCCTCACGAGCACCAATCTCACGGGCGCGAACATGACGGGCGCGAACCTCACCATGCCCAACGGCTCGCTCAACGACCGCGACTGCTGAGGGCGTACCGGCCTCTCACCAATCGACGCGCCGGCGGGCCCGCTTGCGCTCCGACTGACGCCGCTTCGACTCCAGCCGCCGCTCCTCAGCCGCCCGGCCCGGCCGCGTGGGGCGCCGCCGCTTCCGCGTCGCCAGCGCCTCGGCGAGCCGCTCGCGAAGTCGCTCGAGGGCGATCCCCCGGTTGCGGGTCTGGCTGCGGGCATCCTGGGCGACGGCGGTGACGCGCGGGCCCAGCCGCCGGGCGATGCGCTCCTTCTGAGCGTCGGTGAGGGCGGCCGAGGCCCCGACGTCGAAGACCGCCTCGATCCGGGAGGCGGTCTTGTTCGCGTGCTGGCCGCCGGGGCCGCTGGAGCGGCTCGCCCGCAGCTCGATCTCCTCGATCGGCACGAAGACCCCGGCGCCGAGGTGGAGGCCGTCCTTCATCGCGCCCCGGCCTCCGGCGCGGTTGCGGCGCGGCGGAGCAGCTGGACGGCGACGACGAGGCAGAGGACCGCGAAGGAGAGCTCGAGCGCGCGTTCGGGGAGCACGTTCGCCAGGGCGACCCCGGCGAGGACCCCGGGCACCGACAGGAGGCCGATGGTGACTCCGGCCCGCAAATCGACGTTGCCGTGCCGATGCTGGCGCCAGGTCCCGAGGATCGCCATCGGGACGATCACCGCGAGCGAAGTAGCCTCCCCGGCCAGCTGCGAGCTGTCGAGGAACACGACGAGGGCCGGGACGAAGAGGATCCCGCCGCCGACCCCGAGCAGCCCGCCGAGGGCGCCGCCCGCCAGGGCCATCAGCACCGCCGCGACCACGTCCATCGCTACGGCACCACCAGCTCGACCGCGATCGCGACGAGCAGCAGGGCGAAGATCAGCGAGATCGCCCGTTCCGGAATGCGCTGCTGAACGGCGACTCCGAGGCCGACGCCGAGCATCGCCGGCACGGCGAGCAGGGCGGCGTCGCCGAGCTCGACGTTGCCGTAGAGGCCGTGGATCGCCGCAGCCAACGTCGCGATGACGACGATCGCGCAGAGCGAGGTCGCGGTCGCTCGCCGCTCGCGGTAGCCGAGCATGATCAGCAGCGGCACCATCACGAGCCCGCCGCCGACGCCGAAGAGCCCGCTGAACGCGCCGGCGGCGACCCCGATGCCGGCGAGCCGCGTCGTTCGGCTTGGCGGCTCCACGGCGCGATACTAGATCGGATGCCCAGAGCCGCAGCGAGCCCGACGCCCCCGCCCGCGCTCGAGCCCCTCCTCGCCGATCCCGCCTCGGGGGCGGTCCTCTGCGACCTCGACGGCACGCTCGCCCCGATCGTCGCGCGGCCCGAGCTGGTCGCGGTCCCGGACGCCGCCCGCGAGGCGCTGCGGCGGATCGCCGATCGCTTCGCGCTCTGCGCCGTCATCACCGGCCGCCGCCCCGAGATGGCGCGGGGGATCGTCGGGCTCGACGCGATCGCCTACGCCGGCAACCACGGCTTCGAGCTGCTCGAGCCGGGCGCCGAGGCGCCGGTGCCGAGCCCGGCCCTCGCCGGCCACGAGGGGGAGGCGGCGGCGTTCGCGCGGCACCTCGACCTCGACGCGCTCAGGGAGCGTGGAGTGCGGCTCGAGGACAAGGGGCCGATCGTCGCCCTGCACTGGCGCGGCGCCGAGCGCGAAGCCGAGGCAGGGAAGGCGGTCGGGCGGATCGCGGCCGAGGCCGAGGCGGCGGGGCTGCACACGCACCGCGGGCGGATGGTGGTCGAGATCCGCCCCGACGTGCGGATCGACAAGGGCGTCGCGATCGCCGCCCTGCTCGAACGCCATCCGGTCCGGGCGGCGATGTACGCCGGCGACGACCGCACCGACCTCGACGGCTTCTCGGCCCTGCGCGCCCTGCGGGAGGCCGGCCACCTCGATGCGATCGTCCGGGTCGGCGTCGTCTCCGACGAGGGGCCGCCGGAGATCGCCGAGCAGGCCGACGTCACCGTGGCGGGGACCGGGGAGCTGGTCGAGTTGCTGGAGGCGCTGACGAACTGATGCAGTACAAGGACCTCCTCCGCGGCACCGTCCTGCTGATCGCCGTAGAGGCGACGGCGCTCGCCGCGATCGCGGCGGTCACGATCAACTCGAGCGGCGACGACGCCCTCGCCGCGGTGGCGCTCGGTTGGTGGATCGCCGCCCTCGCCGCCGGCATCTGGCTCGGCCGTCCCGCGCGGACCCGCGACGCCCTCGCCGGGCCGCTCGCCGCGGCGCGGACGACGACGCAGCTCCCCTCGGAGTCGCCCGCGCGGATCGCGCTCGCGCGCCTCTGGCCGATCGGGCTGTTCGCGATCCTCGCCGGCGCCGTCGGGCCGCTGCTGCCGCAGGTGCCGGCGATCGCCACCGGCTTCGCCCTCGCGGTCGCGATGGCGTGGCGCAATCGCGAGGCCGCGGTGACCGCCGTCGAGGAGCGCGACGGCGTCTGCTTCTACGTCGAGCACGGGTCGGCGTTCGACCCGATCAAGCTGGTCCGCACCCCCGGCCTGATGCGCGGGGCGCCCGGGCTCGGCAGCCCCTGATCAGCCGACCGGCTCCGGCAGGTAGGCGGGCCGCCGGGCGCCGCTCACCCTTGCGCCGGAGGCTCTTCGTAGCCGAGCAGCTCGGAGGCCGCCGAGCGCAGGCAGCGCGGGCACATGGTCGCATCGGCGGCGATGACCCAGCCTGGTCCGGGCTCCTCGTCGCGTCCCCGCCCGCAGAACGAGCAGCGCGTGTCGGCGGGCGGGCCGCCAATCGGCGCGTAGGGAGTGGCGTCGGTCCAGTCGTCCTCCGGCGTCAAAGCCTCCGCCCCTTCTTCCGCAGCCTGTTGAACGCCCCCCAGGGGCGGGTGTTCGCGACATCGTCTCTGGTCAGGCCGGCCCGCCTCGCCGTCGCGACCGCGTAGGCCATGTTGCCGAGCGTCGAGACCCGGTGGGCGTCGGTGTTGAGGACGATCGGGATGCCGGCGTCAGCGGCGAGGCGGACGTTGCGCTCGTTGAGGTCGCGGCGGCGGGGGCTGCCGTTGATCTCGATGAAGGTGCCGGCCGCGGCCCCGGCCTCGATGACGCGCTCGATGTCGACCTCGTAGGGCTGGCGGCGGAGCAGGAGCCGGCCGGTCGGGTGGCCGAGGCAGTCGACGAAGGGGTTGGAGACGGCGGCGACCATGCGCTCGGTCATCCGCTCCTTGTCGAGGCGGAAGGAGGTGTGGACGCTGGCGACGACCCAGTCGAGCTCGTCGAGCAGCGCGTCCTCGTAGTCGAGGTCGCCCTCGGTGGTGATGTTCACCTCCGAGCCGGCGAGGACGCGGATGCCCTCGACCTCCTCGTTGAGCTCGCGGACCTCCTCGATCCGCCGCCGCAGCGCGTCGGGCTGGACGTCGTCGCCGAAGCCGTGGCTGGCCGAGTGGTCGGTGACGGCGAGGTAGGCGTAGCCGCGGTCGCGGGCGGCCTCGGCCATCTCGCGCAGGGAGTTCCTGCCGTCGGAGAGCGTGGTGTGGCAATGGAGGTCGCCGCGGACGTCGGCGAGCGTCACCAGCTCCGGCAGCTCGCCGCGCTCGGCCCGGGCGATCTCGTCGTCGCCGTGGCGGAGCTCCGGCTCGATGTAGGCGAGGCCGAGCCGGTCGTAGACCTCCTCCTCCGTCGCGCACGTGGTCACCTCGCCGGACTCGACGTCGGCGATCCCGTGCTCGGAGACCGACAGGCCCATCCGCACGGCGCGCTCGCGGAGCTTGACGTTGTGCTCCTTCGATCCGGTGAAGTGCTGCAGCAGGTTCCCGAACTCCTCCGGCGGGACGATCCGCAGGTCGAGTCCGAGGCCGTTGTGGGTGCGGGCGTGGACGCCGTTGGCGCCCGGCTTCCCGGCGTCGGCGACGAGCGGGTGCTCGGCGAACGCGGTCGCCAGGGCGAGCGGGTCGGACGCGGTGGCGACGATGTCGATGTCCTTGCAGGTCTCGGCCCAGCGGCGGGCCGAGCCGGCGAGGACCACGCGCTCCGAGGCGGGGTGGTCCTCGAGGGCCGCGACCAGGCCGTCGGCGATACCGCGCACGTCGTCGAGCAGGCGGCGCTCTTCGTGCCCCGCGGCCGCGAGGCGCTCGATCCCCTTGAGCACGTTCTCCTCGAACTTCGCGCCGAGGCCCTTGATGTCGCGCAGCTCGCCGCGCTCCGCCGCGGCGCCGAGGTCCTCGAGCGTCGCGATCCCGGTCTCGTCGTAGATCTTGCGGACGGTCTTGGCCCCGACCCCGGGAAGCCGCGTCACCTCGACCAGCGACGCCGGGAACTTCTTCTTCAGCTTCGCCGCCGCGGGGATCTCCCCCTCCTGGACCAGCGCGACGACCTTCTCCTGGATCGTCTCGCCGATCCCGCTGAGCTCCGTCGCGCGCCCGGCGAGCGCCAGCTCCTCGACCGAGGCCGGGCTGTCGCGGATGACCCGCGCCGCCTCGCCGTAGGCGAGGATGCGGAAGCGGTTGGCGCCGTCGAGCGCGTAGAGGGTGCCGAGCTCGTCGAAGGCGGCGGCGATCTCGGCGTTGCGCATGCGCCTACGTTATTCATGGCCTTTCGCCTAGGGTCACCGGCTCGTGGCCCCCTTCGGTCCCCTGACGCGGGTCGTCCTACCGACCTACAACGAGGCCGACAACCTCGAGCCGATCACCGCTGCGATTCTCGAGGCGGCGCCCGCCGGCACGGGGATCCTGGTCGTCGACGACTCCTCGCCGGACGGCACCGGGGAGATCGCCGACCGGCTCGCTGCGGCGGACGCGCGGATCGCTGTGCTGCATCGCGCCGGCAAGGAGGGGCTGGGCCCCGCCTACGTCGCCGGCTTCCGTCGCGTGCTCGCCGAGGGCGCCGAGCGGATCGTCCAGATGGACGCCGACTTCTCACACGACCCGGCCGACATCCCTCGCCTCCTCGACGCGACCGAGGACGCCGGCCTGGCGCTCGGCTCGCGCTACGTGGAGGGGGGCGGCGTGGGGGACTGGGGCGCGACGCGCAGGGCGATCTCGCGGGGCGGCAGCATCTACGCGCGGCTCTGGCTCGGCCTCGGCGTCCACGACCTCACCGGCGGCTTCAAGTGCTTCCGCCGCGAGGTGCTCGAGGCGATCCGGATCGACACCGTGGGGGCGCTCGGATACGCGTTCCAGGTCGAGACCACCTACCGCGCGTGCCTCGCGGGATTCCGCGTCATCGAGGTCCCGATCGTCTTCAACGACCGCCGGGTCGGCGAGTCGAAGATGAGCCGCAGGATCGTCGCCGAGGCGGCCTTGCGCGTGCCCGCGATGCGGCTCCGCGGCCGCCGCTGGAGCTGAACGAGCCCCCCGAGGTCTTCCAATACTTCATTTTGTGTAGTAAGGTGCCT
Source organism: uncultured Solirubrobacterales bacterium (assembly GCA_963823565.1). Lineage (GTDB taxonomy): Bacteria > Actinomycetota > Thermoleophilia > Solirubrobacterales > 70-9 > RHKX01. Next base: position 103,533 of record CAWGLR010000003.1, read on the forward strand.
CTACGACTCGGACCAGCGAGTCCGGGTGATCAGACCGATATACAGACGCCCACGCAAATCCACGAAACAGGAGCTGGGATGGCCAACCTCCCGCAAGTCAACGACACCAACTTCCAGGCCGAGGTGCTCGAGTCCGCCGAGCCCGTCCTCGTCGACTTCTGGGCACCCTGGTGCGGCCCCTGCCGCGTCGTCCATCCGATCCTCGAGGAGATGTCAGGCGAGCGCGACGACGTCAAGATCGTCTCGCTGAACATCGACGAGAACCAGGAGACGGCCAGCCAGTACCAGGTGATGTCGATCCCGACGATGATCGTCTTCAAGGGCGGCCAGCCGGCCAAGACCATCGTCGGCGCGATGCCGAAGAAGCGGCTGGAAGCCGAAATCGAGCCGGCCATAGCTTGAGCCGAGGGCGCCGCAGGGCGCCCTCACTCACTTGCCCAGGAACCCTGGGTGGAGCTTCTTCATGCAGGCCTCGGGGCCGTGCTTGGCGCCGTAGTCCAGGGCGAAGCTCCGCGTCCTCGCGTTCCCGTGCGCCTCGGGGTTCTGCCACGGCAGCCCGCGCGGGTCGGAGACGTCGAAGACTCCGTCGTACAGCGAGCGGTAGTCGGCCCGGGTCAGCCTGAAGAACTGCACGTTGACGTCGCCGAACCAGGCGCCGGCCAGGCAGTCGGCGTTGAGCTCCTCTTCGATCTGGTGCTCGTAGGTCCCGAACGTCCCGAGCCGGTCCTGGATCAGATGGCCGAACTCGTGGGCGAGGACGAAGCTGACGGCGGCGTCGCCGACGTGCGCGTAGAAGTTGTTCTGGAGCCAGCCGCCGTCCCAGGAGATGGAGTTGTTGTCCGAGCAGTAGGCGGCGTTGTTCATGCCCAGCGGGCTGCCGCCGCAGTCCGGGTCCTGCGCCGGCGTCCAGTAGGAGCGAAGGATTCCCGGCGGCGAGTAGTCGCCGTCCATGCTCGGAAGCTTGTTATGCCAGTAGACGTCGAGCAGCCGCAGCGTCCCGAGCACGAGCCGCCGGTACCCCCGCACGCCCCAGTCGCGCTCGATCGCCGGGATCTCCTCCGCGGCCTTGCGCAGGCCGATCGGCTCGTCGTCGGTCGTCGAGGTCGTGCTCGTCGTCGCCGAGGAGGAATCGGACGACGTGGCAGAGGTCCCGCCGCCCGAGCTTCCGCACGCGGCGAGCAGCAGGGCCGCGACCAGCGCGACCATCGCCATCCCCGCGGCCCGGAGAGCCTCCGCAGCATTCCCGCGAGTCATTGCGCGCGAGGATAGTCGTCTTTCGCGTCGGTTGCTCCGGTCAGAGGATCTGCGCGGCCACGAACCCGGCGACCAGCACGGCGACGCCGCCGATCTCGACGGCGATCAGCGCCCACATGAAGCCGCGGGTCCCGCGGACCGGGTCGCGGAACTGGTTGTCGGTGTCGCGACGCCAGCCATGGATGCAGTAGCCGGCGATCGCGGCGACGAAGAATGCGATGGGGCCGAAGGCGGCGATCGCGTTCACCGCGGTCGACCAGTCGCTGAGCTCGACGAAGACCGCGATGAGCAGCGTCGCGAAGCTGTAGAGCAGCGCGGCGCGGTGGGCGATATCGACGTACGGGTGCGCCTGCGCGTCGGGCGAAGCCGCGATCTGGCGGTACTTCCAGACGCCGAGCAGCAAAGCCCAGAGGAAGATCAGCCCGGCGGCGAGCAGGACCGCCTTGGTGTCGCCGCCGATCTCCATGCAATACAGGCTATGGGGTGCCTGCGAAGGAGCCCGGCGTTACCGTTCGGGCGTGCTCATCGATGTCCCAAGGGATCAGGCGGAGGCGATCCTCGGCGCGATGCGGGCGGTCGCGCTCGCCCACGGCGACGGAACGGTGAGCGAGGCCGACCGGCGGACGATCGGCGCGGCCGCCGAGATCGTCTTCGCGCTCGGCGAGACCGACGTCGACGCGATCGAGCCCCGCGACCCCGAGCAGCTCGCGGCGACCCTCACCGAGGAGGCCGCGATGGCCGTGCGGATGCTCGCGGTCATGTCGCTCGCCGACGGCAGGCTCGACGAGGCCAAGAACGCGCTGGTCGACGGCTACGCCCGCGCGCTCGGCGTCCATGAGGCGTACCTGCCGATCCTCACCGAGGCCGCCGAGGGCGAGATCGCGTCTGCCGCCGCCTGCATCGTCCGCAAGAACGCCGAGAGCTTCCCCCACCTCGACCTCACCGGGATCGACGTCAGCCCCGTGGCGCCGTTCCTCCCCTATCGCGACGGCAACGACGATCCCGAGCTCGAGGCGCGCTACCTGGCGCTCGAGCGACTCCCCGCCGGCAGCTTCGGCCGCGCCTTCTTCGACCACTTCCGCAAGAACGGCTTCCTGTTCCCCGGCAACCCGAACGGCCTCGCGGAGGGATTCACGACGCCCCACGACTCATCCCACGTCCTCAGCGGCTACTCGACCTCCGAGCTCGGCGAGCTCTGCGTCTCCACCTTCATCGGCGCCATGCACCCCGACCATCCGATGGCCGCCGAGGTCCTGCCGGTCATCTTCTCCTGGCACCTGGGCATCAAGCTCAACGACATCGCGATGAGCAACATCGGCAAGTTCGAGCCCCGTCACTTCTGGACCGCCTGGGACCGGGGAGCGCAGACGACCGTCGACGTCGTCGCCCCCGACTGGGACTTCTGGGGCGCGACGGAGACCCCGCTCGAGGACCTGCGGCGCGAGTACGACGTGCCGCCGGTGGACCCGGAGCTGCTGGCCTAGGCGACGCGCCGGCTCATCCACGGCGCGGCGACGACCTCCGCCTCCTCGCGTGCGTTCCACCCGCTCAAGAGCGAAGGGTGACCGCCCGGTTCACGGCCAGGAACAGGATCACCACTGGAGGTCGGGGTCTTCGACCGTGGGAACGGGAGTCCGGCTGGCGCGTATTTCGTTGCCTGGCCGCCACCGGCTTGTGACCAGCCGGGAAAGTTGCCGACCGCGGAGCCCGCCACGGAGAGGACGGTGATCGGTTCGTTGTAGCAGTTGAACACGTTAGCGCCGACCGACGCGCTCGAGTGCGATCTCGAGCGTCCTGCCGCCGAGGTTGGCGCTGACCGCCTCGCCCTCGCCGTCGCCGAACGCGGTCGAGGTGGCGAGGGTCTCGCCCGCCACGTAGGCCTCGTGAGCCCGTGCGGCGGCGACCAGCTTCTCGTCCCCGCCGAGCCGCAGCGCGATCCGGTCGGTGATCTCGAGCCCCGCCTCCTTGCGCGCGTTCTGCACGGCGCGGACGACCTCCCGGGCCAGCCCCTCGCGGATCAGCTCCTCGTCGAGGTCGAGCGCGAGCGCGACGGCGCGGCCGGACTCCGACTCGACCTGGTAGCCCTCGAGCGGCTGCATCACGAGCGTCATGTCCTCGGGGCGCAGCGTGTGCTCGCGGCCGTCGATTGTGATCCCGACCTCGCGCTCGCCGGCGATCGCCTCGCGCGCGTGGTCGGGGCCGAGCGACTCGATCGCCGCCTTCGCCTGCGGCATGTCCTTGCCGAAGCGGGGGCCCAGGGAGCGGAAGTTGGGCCGCACCGCGTAGCTCGCGAGCTCGCCCTCCTCGGTGACGAACTCCAGCGACTTGACGTTGAGCTCGGAGGCGACGACGTCGGCGAGCCCCTCGATGGTCCGGCGCTCTGCCGCGGTGGCGACGATCACGGCCTTGGCGAGCGGCTGGCGCGTCTTCACCTTCGCCTGCGCGCGCGCCGCCCGGCCGAGCTCGACCGCGCGCCGCGCCGCCTCCATGCCGGTCTCGAGCTCGGGGTCGCGAAGGCCCTGCGCCGGCTCGGGGAAGTCGCAGAGGTGGACCGAGTCGGGCGCGTCGCCGAAGGCGCCCTCGGCGCCGCCGGCGAGGTTCTCGTAGATCGCGTCGGCGGTGAACGGCACGAACGGCGCCGCCAGCTTCGCCGTCTCGAGCAGGCAGTGCCGCAGCGTCGCGAAGGCGGCTGGGTCGCCCTCCCAGAACCGGCGGCGCTGCACGCGCACGTACCAGTTCGACATCTCGTCGACGTAGTCGGAGATCACCTTGCCCGCACTGACCGAGTCGAAGCCGTCGAGCGCCTCGCGCACCTCGGCGGTGACTCCCTGCAACCGGGAAACGAGCCACCGGTCGAGCTCCGACTCCGAAGCTGCTCGCCGCTCGCCGCTCGCCGCTCGCTCTTGTCCCTCCGCAGCGTTCTCGTAGAGCACCAGGAAGCTGTACGTGTTCCACAGCGTCAGCAGGAACTGCCGGACCGACTCGCCGATCGTCTCCATGCTGAAGCGGTAGCCGGCCCAGGGCTGCTGGGAGGTCAGGTAGTACCAGCGGAACGCGTCGGCGCCGTGCGCGCGGATGACGTCCCAGGGATCGACGACGTTGCCGCGGCTCTTCGACATCTTCTGGCCTTCGGGGTCGAGGATCAGCCCGAGGCAGACGCAGTTGCGGAAGTCGGTCCGGTCGAACAGCAGCACGGACTCGGCGAGCTGGGAGTAGAACCAGCCGCGGGTCTGGTCGATGCCCTCGCAGATGAAGTCGGCGGGGAAGCGCGACTCGAACTCCTCGCGGTTCTCGAACGGGTAGTGGAACTGCGCGAAGGGCATCGCGCCCGAGTCGTACCAGGCGTCGATCGTCTCGGCGACGCGGCGCATCTCGCCGCCGCAGTCGGCGCACTCGAGCACGACCTCGTCGATGTAGGGACGGTGGAGGTCGTCGGGGACCTCGCCCCCGCGCTCGCGCAGGTCCTCGATCGAGCCGGCGCAGAACTCGCCGTCGCAGTCTTCGCTCGTGCACTGCCAGATCGGCAGCGGCGTGCCCCAGTAGCGCTCGCGCGAGAGCGCCCAGTCGACGTTGTTCTCCAGCCACTTGCCGAAGCGCCCGTGCCTGATGTGGTCGGGGTGCCAGCCGATGCCCTCGTTCTCCTCGAGCATCCGGCCCTTGACCTCCGACGTCCGCAGGTACCAGCTCGACGTCGCGTAGTAGAGGAGCGCGGTCCCGCAGCGCCAGCAGTGCGGGTAGGCGTGCTCGTAGGCGGTCTCCCGGAACAGGCGGCCCTTCTCGCGCAGCGCCTCGACGATCTCGGGGTTGTGGTCGTAGACGAGCTTGCCCTGGTAGTCGGGGACGCGGGAGTCGAAGCGGCCGTTGGGGAGAACCGGGTTCTGAAGCGTCATCCCGTACTTCTCGCCGAGCCGGAAGTCGTCCTCGCCGAAGGCCAGCGCCGTGTGGACGAGGCCGGTGCCGTCCTCGGTCGTCACGAAGTCGCCCAGCAGCACCGAGTGGCCGAGCGGGCCGAACTCCGCGCCGGCGATGTAGTCGAAGGGCGCCTCGTAGCGGACGCCCTCGAGCTCGGCACCGGAGAAGGACCCGAGCTCCTCCCACCCCTCGCCGAGCAGATGCTCGGCGAGCGCCCGCGCGACGACGACGACTTCGTCGGAGTCCTTGGCCCGCGCCCGCACGTAGGTGATCTCGCCCCCAACCGCGACGGCGGCATGGGAGATCAATGTCCACGGAGTGGTGGTCCAAACGAGGAGCGAGTCACCGGCTTCGAGCGGGCCAGCTGCCTGCCGCTCGCTGCTCGCTGCCTGCTTCACGGGCAGCCTCACGTACACGCTCGGGTCGACCTGGTCCTCGTACCCCTGCGCCACCTCGTGCGAGCTCAGCGCCGTGCCGCAGCGCGGGCAGTAGGGGACGACCTTGTGGCCCTCGTAGAGCCGGTCGCGCTCCCAGCTCTGGCGCAGGGACCACCAGACCGACTCGATGTATTCATTGTCGAGCGTCCGGTAGGGGTCGTTCATGTCGACCCAGAAGCCGATCCGCTCGGTGAGCTCGCGCCAGTCGTCGACGTAGCGGAACACCGACTCGCGGCAGCGCTCGTTGAACTCGGCGATGCCGAAGTCCTCGATCTCCTCCTTCGAGGAGATGCCGAGCTCCTTCTCGATCTCGAGCTCGACCGGCAGGCCGTGGCAGTCCCAGCCCGCCTTGCGCGGCACGTAGTGGCCGGCCATCGCCTTGTACCGCGGGTAGACGTCCTTGAAGACGCGCGCGAGCACGTGGTGGGAGCCGGGGCGGCCGTTCGCGGTCGGCGGGCCCTCGTAGAAGCTCCAGACCGGCGAGCCCTCGCGCCCGGCGAGCTGCCGCTTGAAGACGTCGAGCTCACGCCAGCGCGCCAGCACCCGCTCCTCGAGCTCGGGGAAGGACTGCTTCGGATCGACGGGGGCGTAACGAGGCATCGGGACGGGCGATTCTACGATCGGCAAACGGGCGGGCTCGGCCCGGAGCCGCCGGGTCCGGCCAGATAGCCTCAGTCGGAGACTTCAGAAGAGACCGACGGAGGTTCCAGATGACCGAGATCAGCGACGTGAAGGCACCCGAGGGCGAGAGGCTGTGGGGCGGGGAGACCGACAAGGCGATCGACAACTTCCCCGTCTCCGGGCACCCGATCCCGGCGCCGGTCGTCCACTGGCTCGGCCGGATCAAGGCCGCGGCGGCGCGCACCAACGCCGAGCTCGGCCTGCTCGACGCCGACGTCGCCGAGCGCATCGGCGAGGCCGGTGACGCGATCGCCCGGGGCGAGCACGACGACCAGTTCCCCGTCGACGTCTTCCAGACGGGCTCGGGCACGTCGTCGAACATGAACGCGAACGAGGTGATCGCCAACCTCGCCGGCGAGGGGGTCCACCGCAACGACCACGTCAACATGGGCCAGTCGTCCAACGACGTCTTCCCCTCCGCCGTGCACCTCGCCGCGCTCGGCGAAGTCTCCAGCGACCTGCTCCCCGCGCTCGACGGGCTCGTCGAGGCGTTCGAGGCCAAGGGCGACGAGTTCGCCGACCACGTCAAGTCGGGGCGCACGCACCTGATGGACGCCGTCCCGGTGACGCTCGGCCAGGAGTTCATGGGCTTCGCCTCGCAGATCCGGCTCGGCCGAGACCGCATCCGCGGGACCCTGACGCGCGTCGGCCAGATCCCGCTCGGCGGCACCGCAACGGGGACCGGGATCAACACCCACCCCGAGTTCGCCGCGGGCGTCCGCGAGAAGCTCGCCGCCGACACCGGCCTCGAGATCTCCGCGCCCGCCGACCGCTTCGAGGCGCAGGCCAACCGCGACGCGCTCGTCGAGCTCTCCGGCGCGCTGAAGGGCGTCGCCGTTTCGATGATCAAGATCGGCAACGACCTCGCGCTGATGGGCTCGGGCCCGCGCGCCGGGCTCGCCGAGATCCGGCTGCCGGAGCTCCAGAAGGGCTCCTCGATCATGCCCGGCAAGGTCAACCCGGTCATCCCCGAGGTCGTGATCCAGGTCGGCGATCAAGTGATCGGCAACGACGCCGCGATCACGCTCGGCGGCTCTCAGGGCCAGTTCGAGCTCAACGTCCGCGTGCCGCTGATCGCCCGCAACCTGCTCGACGCGATCAAGCTGCTCGCCGCCGCCGCCCGCCTGCTCGACACCAAGTGCGTCCGCGGGATCGAGCCGAACGAGGAGATGCTGCGCCGCCACGCCGAGTCCACCCTTCAGGTGGCGACCGCTCTCAACCCGCACATCGGCTACGACAGCGCGGCCGAGATCGTCAAGGAGGCGGCGAGCTCGAACCGCACGGTCCGCGAGGTCGCGATGGAGAAGGGCGTCTCCGAGGAGGTCCTCGACGAGGCGCTGGACTTCGTCGGCATGGCCCGCCCACATGACGGGTAGCGGCTAGGCCGGTCAGCGAACGGAGCGGACCTGCTCGGCCGGGCGGCGCCGTTCCTCGATCGATGCCGCGAACGGCATCAGCGCGCGCGGCAGCGCCACGGTCATCCGGTCGATGCCGACCGGGAGGCCCGTGACGTCGGCGACGGCGGCCGCGGCCTGCGGGCTCGACAGGCGCATCACGTCGGCTTCGAGCCGGCAGCCCATCGCGAGCTCGAGCGGGGTCGAGCCGTCGGCGCCGGGAGCCGGCAGCTCCATCAGCGGCTCGCAGCTCTGCGCCAGGCGGACGCGGTTGACGAACTCCATCACGAACATCGAGTGATCCTCCTATCGGTCCCGGCCGCATTCACATGAGACGGCCGGACCGCGGGTGGACGGCTGTCATCATCGGACTCACCCGACGAAGGAGCGAGCATGACGCAGACCACGAACGGCACGCCGCATGAGGGCACGACCGAGGTCGCCACGTTCGGCGCCGGCTGCTTCTGGAAGCCCGAGGCGCACTTCCGCGAGGTGGAGGGCGTCGTCGACACCGCGGTCGGCTACGAGGGCGGCCACGTCGCCGACCCGACCTACGAGCAGGTCTGCTCCGGGACGACCGGCCACGCCGAGGTCGTTCGCGTCACCTACGACCCCGCGCGCATCTCCTACGACGAGATCCTCGACCACTTCTGGTCGATCCACGACCCGACCCAGGTCAATCGCCAGGGCCCCGATGTCGGCGACCAGTACCGGACGGTGATCTTCACCCACACGCCCGATCAGGCACGCCTCGCCGAGGAGTCCAAGCAGCGGCAGCAGGAGCGCTACGACGCGCCGATCGCGACCTCGATCGAGCCGGCGACGGGCTTCTACATGGCCGAGGAGTACCACCAGTGCTACTTCGAGCAGCGGCGTTCCGGCGCCGGCCTGCTCTCGCAGCTGCTGGGGCGTTAGCCCAGAGCAGTCCCACAACCGGATCGACTGGACCACGGCCGCAAGGCTATTCGCGATGGCCCGATCCGGCCATCGCGAGGTTGGCCGGATCGGGCGAAGTCGCGCGCGCCCCGCGAATGGAATGAACGCGTCAGAACGAGCGACCGAAGGAGCCGACGATGTTGCCCCACGCACCGTTCGAGACGCGGACACCGGCCGCGCCGGCTCGCGTACATCCGCCGGTGAGCGCTACAGGTTGACTGCCACGTACTTCGTCTCGAGGTACTCGTGGATGCCCTCGTTGCCGCCCTCGCGGCCGATCCCCGAGGCCTTGACCCCGCCGAACGGCGCGCCGGCGTTCGAGACCAGGCCCTGGTTGAGCCCGACCATGCCGGTCTCGAGCGCCTCGCAGACGCGTAGCGATCGCTTCAGGTCGCGGGTGAAGACGTAGGCCACGAGCCCGAACTCGGTGTCGTTTGCCGCGGCGATCGCCTCCTCCTCGGAGGCGAAGGTGCGGATCGGGGCGACGGGCCCGAAGATCTCCTCCTTGAGCAGCCGGGCGTCGTCGGAGACGTCGGCGAGCACCGTCGGCTCGTAGAAGTAGCCGGCGCCCTCGGCGCGGGAGCCGCCGATGACCGCCCTGGCGCCCTTCTCGACGGCGTCGTCGACGAGCTCGGCGACCTTCGAGCGCTGGTCCTCGTCGATCAGCGGGCCGACCTCGACGCCTCCCTCGGTGCCGCGTCCGACCTTGAGCGCGCCCATCCTCTCGGCGAGCTTGCGGCCGAACTCCTCGGCGACGTCCTCGTGGACGTGGAAGCGGTTGGCCGACGTGCATGCCTCGCCGACGTTGCGCATCTTCGCGATCATCGCCCCCTCGACGGCCGCGTCGAGGTCGGCGTCCTCGAAGACGAGGAAGGGCGCGTTGCCGCCGAGCTCCATCGAGGTCTTGAGCACGTTGGCGGCGGACTGCTCGATCAGCTTGACCCCGACCTCGGTCGAGCCGGTGAAGGTGAGCTTGCGCAGCCGCGGGTCGCCGATGATCGGCTTCGAGATCTCGCTGGATGAGGAGCTCGTGACGACGTTGAGGACGCCGGCGGGGAGGCCGCACTCGATCAGGAGCTGGGCGAGCGCGAGCATCGACAGCGGCGTCTTCTGGGCCGGCTTCATCACCATCGTGCATCCGGCGGCGATCGCGGGGCCGATCTTCCGCGTCCCCATCGCGGTCGGGAAGTTCCAGGGGGTGATCATGTAGCAGGGACCGACCGGCTGGCGCATGACCAGCACCCGCCCGGTCCCGTTGGCCAGCGGCTTGTAGTAGCCGTCGGTGCGGAGGGCCTCGCCGGCGTTCCAGCGGAAGAACTCGGCGGCGTAGGCGATCTCCGCCTTCGACTCGGCGACGGCCTTGCCCATCTCGAGGGTCATCAGCAGCGCCAGCTCGTCGACGCGCTCGCCCATCAGCCGGAAGGCGTCGTGCAGGATCGTCGCCCGGTCGTTGGGGGCCGAAGCGCCCCACTCGGCCTGCGCCGCGCAGGCGGCGTCGAGGGCGGCGGACCCGTCCGCGGCGGTCCCGTCGGCGACCTCGCAGAGGGTCTCGCCCGTGGAGGGGTCCTCGACCGCGAAGGTCTCGCCGTTGCTCGAGTCCCGCCACTCGCCGCCGATCAGCAGGCGGCGCTCGACGCCGTCGATCACCGAGCTCTCGTCAGCCATTCTGCCTCCGTCCGTCGCGGGAAAAGTCCGCCTCCAACCCTACCCCGGGCGCGGTGGATGGAACGCGCGCGCCGCAACCAATCCGGGGCAGGCGGTTTGTCCGTTTCGTCGAAGGGACGAGAGGCGGGAGATGGACGCGAAGCACCCCAATACCCGGATCGCAGCACGGCGGACGCCGGCGCTGCTGCTGGCGACCGCGGCGATCGCAGCGCTGCCGCTGCCCGCTGCGGCGGATGCGAAGCCGCGCTTCCGGATCAGCGGCGCGGGGTGGGGACACGGCGTCGGCCTCAGCGCCTACGGCGCCTACGGGTATGCCAAGCACGGCCGCGACTACCGCGAGATCGCGACGCACTACTTCAAGGGCACGAAGATCGGCAAGGTGAAGGCGGGCCACACCGTCCGGGTCCTGCTCGGCACCGCCGGCTCGGTCGCCTTCAGCGGCGCCCGGCGCGCCTGCGGCCGCGACCTCAAGCCCTCGCGCACCTACCGCGCCGAGCTCGGCGGCGGCTCGGTCAGGCTCGAGACACAGGGCGGCCACCGGCTCGAGGGCTGCGGGGAGACGCTCGACGCCCGCGGCACCAAGGGGCCGCTGGAGCTCGGGGGCTTCGGCAGCTACCGCGGCGACCTCCTCGCAGCCGCCGACGGCGGGACGCTCTACGTCGTCAACCGCGTCTCGCTCGAGGGCTACATCCAGGGCGTGCTGCCGAACGAGATGCCGCCGTCCTGGCCGATCGACGCGCTCGGCGCGCTGGCGGTCACGGCGCGGTCCCTGGCCGTCTCGACCGACGGCGGGCCGATCTTCGACGTCTACGACGACACCCGCAGCCAGGTCTACGGCGGCTACGGGACCGAGACGAAGCGCACCGATCGCGCCGCGAAGGAGACCAGGCGCGAGGTGGTCGAGTATGGCGGGAAGGTGATCGTCGGCTACTACTCGTCGACCTCCGGCGGCCGAACCGAGAACATCGAGTACGCCTTCCCCGGGGCGAGCCCGGTTCCCTACCTGAAGAGCGTGAAGGACCCCTACGACGACACCTCGCCCTACCACCGCTGGCGCGTGACGCTCAGTCGCGGCGAGATGCAGGCGAAGCTCGGCGACCTCGTCAAGGGGCGCCTCAAGGACGTCAAGGTGACCAAGCGCGGCGTCTCGCCGCGGGTCGTCCGGGCGAAGGTCCTCGGGTCCGGCGGCTCGACCAAGGTCACCGGCACCGACCTCCAGGTCCGGCTCGGGCTGCGCTCGACCTGGATGAAGTTCAAGAAGCTCGGCTGAGCCGGGCTCGCCTAGCCGTCGGGGTAGGGCTCGATCGGGATGCCGTGGCCGGTGTCGGTCGTGCCGTGCTCGTAGGCGGCGCCGGCCTCGACCTCGATCCGCTCCGTGCGGCCGTCGCGCTCGACGGCCACCTCGAGGTCGGCGATCGAGCAGTTCAGCGAGTTGTGGGCGCCGCCGCCGGGGTCGGAATAGAGCCAGCCGACGAAGCGCTCGGCGGGGGCGCCCACGGCCCCCTCGACGCGCGCGCCGTCACCGGCGAGGACGAACCGGCACCCCGTCGGCTCTGCCTCGATCCGGGTCGAGCGGACCGCGCCGATGCCGCCGAGGCGATGTGCCGCGCCGTCGAGCACGAGCCGGCCGTTGGCGACCCACGGCGCCAGCACCGGCCCGACCCGGACCCGGCCGGCGCCGACGTCGAGGTAGCCGGACCCGTCCTCGCCGAGTCCCGCCGCGTGGATCCAGATCCACGTCTGCGCGTGCTCGGCGCCCCAGTTGTGTCCGACCATCCCCGGCCAGCCCTCGATCGCCAGGCGCTCGCCGTCGATCTCCGCCTCCCCCTCGAAGGTCGCGGCCGGATGCGGGCTGAGCAGCTTCGTCCGCGGCAGCGGCGCGCGGTACATCCACTCCGCCGGGAGGTGGCGAAGCGCGTCCTGGCGGTCGGAGTAGCGCAGGTCCCAGCTCGCGCTCGACTCGGTCAGCTCGATCGCGCCGCGGGCGAAGCCGGGGCCGACCTCGGCGCCGTCGACTCGCATGTATGAGCCCTCCGGCACGGCGACGTCGCGCTCGCCGACCTGTCGCTTCATCGCGACCGGGCGGCCGCGATCGGCGTCGAAGCGGGTGACCCAGACCGCCCCGGTGGCCACCTCCCCGGGCCGCCGGTGGAAGGTGTGGCGGATCCAGATCGCCCGGCCTCCCTCCGGGGCGACGGCCTTCAGGTAGAAGCTCTCGTAGTGGCCGCGCTCGGGCGGGACCGTCGGGAACCGAGCCGCCGTGCGCACGGCCGGTAGCTAACCACGGCTCGCGCGCCCGGGCTGTCAGGCTCTGCGGGTGACGGATCCGGACCTCAGCGAGACCCCTGCCGGCGGCAAGCGCCGCCGGCCGCTGCTGCTCGGCCTCGCTCTCCTCTTCGCCGCGATCGCGATCGCCGTCCTGCTCGCCGCCCTGCTGTCGGGCGGCTCGGGCGACGAGCGCTCGCTCGACCAGCGGATCGCCGATCTCGCCACCGCCGAGGGCGGCGGCGACCCCCTCGCCTACACCGAGGAGCGGCACGATGACTTCGTCGACCGCGCGACGCTCGGCTACTCCCACGTCCTCTACGCGAAGAGCCCCGGCGGGATCGTCGCCAGCGCCCGGCGGACGGCGCGATGGCGGCCGCTGATCGAGCGGGCCGCGGCAGCGCACGGCGTCGACCCCGACACCATGGAGGCGATGGTCCTGCTGGAGAGCGCGGGCCGTCCCGACGTGATCGCCGGGACCGACCCCGCCGCGGCCTCGGGGCTCGCGCAGATCGTCGCCTCCACCGGCACCGACTTCCTCGGGATGGACATCGACCTGAGGCGGTCGAAGGAGATCGCCCGGCAGCTCGCGCGCAACGCCGAGCAGACGGCCCGGGCCGAGAAGGACGCCCGCAGCCGCAAGCCGAAGGTGCGCTCGCGGGCGCTCCTGCGCCTGCGCAAGCTCGGGCAGGAGCGCGAGCGGCTGGAGCGGCAGCGGCGGGCGGTCGACGCGCGGTTCCGCCCGGCGGATGCGCTGCAGGGCATGGCGCTCTACCTCCAGCTCGCCGAGCGGCGCTTCGGGGAGCCCGACCTCGCGACCGAGAGCTACCACATGGGCATCGGCAACCTCGAGAACGCGGTCGGGCGCTACCTCGAGACGGACGCCACCGGCGGCGCGGCCGGCGGGCTCGTCGACGAGAGCGGCATCGACTACGCGCAGCTCTTCTTCGGCTCCTCGCCGCTCGACCACGCGCGCGCCTGGGCGCTGTTGAGCTCGCTCGGCGACGACAGCTCGACCTACCTGTGGCGGGTGCTCGCGGCCCAGCGGATCATGGGGCTGCTCCGGAACGGCCCCGCCGAGCTCCGGCGCCTCGCCGGCCTCCACGAGGCGAAGTCGACCCAGGAGGAGGTTTTCCACCCCGAGGGCGAGACGACCGTCTACGAGGACGCTCCCGCGATCACCGCCGCGGTCGACGACGGCAGCCTCGAGAAGCTGCCCCCCGGCGGGACGGTCGGCTACCGGATCGACAAACGCATGGGCGAGCTCGCCCACCAGTTCGGCGTCAAGCCGGGTGTCTACCGCGCGCTGCGGCCCGAGGCACTTGCCGCCCTCGTCTACATGGCCGCGAAGGTCAGGGCGATCAACGGCGGCAAGGGGACGCTGACGATCACCAGCACCGTTCGCGACCTCGACTACCAGGCGGCCCTGCTCGACATCAACGGCCAGGCGACCCCCAACTACTCGCTGCACACGACCGGCTGGTCGTTCGACGTCCTCCGCGAGTACTCCAGCGACCGCCAGGCCCGGGCCTTCCAGTTCGCCCTCGACCGGATGCGCGCGCTGAACGTCATCGACTACGCGGTCGAGCCGGAGGCGATCCACGTCACCGTCTCGCCCGAGGCGAGCGAGATCCTCGACGCGGCTGGGTAGCCACCGACCCTTCCCGAGGACGCCGAGATGCGAAGTGTCGAGGGCGCTCTCAGGTGTGCTTGACGGTGAGGACGTCGCCGTCTTGCACCACGTAGTCGCGGCCCTCGATCCGCAGCAGGCCCACGTCGCGCGCCTGCGAGTAGCCGCCGAGGCGGACCAGGTCCTCCCAGCCGATCACCTCGGCCTTGACGAAGCCGTCCTGGATGTCGCTGTGGATGCGCCCGGCGGCGTGCCAGGCGGTCAACCCGCGTCGGAGGCTCCAGGCTCGCGCCTCCTTCTCGGTCCCGGCGGTGAAGAAGCTGATCAGGTCGAGCAGCGAGTACGCCGCCCGCACCATCCGCCCGAGCCCCGACTCGGCGATCCCGAGCTCGTCGCGCATGACCGCGGCCTCGTCCTCGTCGAGCTCGACGAGCTCCGCCTCGATCTTGGCACTGAGCGCGATCGCCTTGTCCCCGGATCTCCGCGCGTGCTCGACGAGCGCGGCCGGAGGCTCGTCCTCGCCCTCGTCGACGTTGGCGACGTAGAGCACGCGCTTCGACGTCAGCGCCTGGAGATTGCGCGGGCCGTCGGGCCCGACCGCGCCGGGGACCGGGACGGAGCGGACGGGCTCGCCGCGCTCGAGCGCGGCGACGACCTCGGTCAGCCAGTCGCGCTCGGCGATCGCGTCCTTGTCCATCGTCTTCGCCTGCTTGCCGACCCGCTCGAGCCGCCGCGTCGCGGTCTCGAGGTCGGCGAGCATCAGCTCGGCCTCGACCATCTCGGCGTCGGCGAGGGGGTCGACGCGGCCGTCGGGATGGGGGACGCCGTCGTCGGAGTGGGCGCGGACGACGTGGCAGATCGCGTCGGTCTCGCGGATCGAGGCGAGGAACTGGTTGCCGAGTCCCTCGCCGGCGGAAGCGCCGCGGACGAGGCCGGCGATGTCGTGGACCTCGAGCGACTCGTGGACGACGGGGGTCGAGCGGATGACCTCGGCGAGCCGGTCGAGGCGCTCGTCGGGGACCGCGGCGATCGCCACGTTGGGCTCGATCGTCGTGAACGGGTAGCCGGCCGCCTCGGCGCCGGCGCTCGTCAGCGCGTTGAACAGCGTCGACTTTCCCGCGTTGGGCATACCGACGATCCCGACCTTCACGCGGTCGCCTCGACTTCCATGTGGAGTGCTGCTGCTTGCTGCTTGCTTGCTGCTTGCTCCGGCAGCGGGTACAACCGCCCGATCAGGATCCCGAGCCCCGCCCCCGCCAGCACGTCGCTCGGATAGTGCATCCCCAGGTAGGGCCGTCCGAGGCAGATCGCGGCGGCCAGCGCGTAGAGCGGCGGTCGCAGCTCGGGCGCGGCGCGGCCGAGGGCGACCGCGGCGGCGACGCCGGAGGTCGAGTGGGCCGAGGGAAACGAGAGCTTGCTCGGCGCGCGGGCGAGCGGCGGGTGGTCCTCGATCAGGGGCCGGCGCCTGCCGACCGCGAGCTTGACGGCGTAGTTAGCGAGGATCGCCGTCGGAGCGGCGCCCGCGGCCGCGAGCCAGCGATTGCGCCGGGGCCGGTCGAGCGCCGCGCCGAGCCCGCCGATCGCCAGCCACCCGGACCCGAGCTCGCCGAACGTGCCGAGGGCGCCGGCCGCGGTTTCGAGGGCCGAGGTGTGGCCGCGGGTGCGGAGGGCGACGAGCAGCCGCTGATCGGCGGCGCCGATCCCGCGCAGGACCCGCCCCAGCGGGGTGCGGCCGTGGACCACCCAGTGGGCGAGGCGGCGCCTCCGCTCGGCGGGCGGCGCGGGTCGCAGGCTCTTGGGGCGCTCCAGCACGGCGGGGGAGGATAGGGACGCCCCGGCGGGCGGCCGTCTCGCGTCAGGGGACGATCAGCTCGAAGGCGCCGGCTCTGACGGTGAACGGGACCGCGCCGTCCTCGGCGAGCTCGTCGGCGGGGACGATCTCGCCGTCGACGTTCAGCGTCTCGTCCCCGCCCTCGAGGCGAAGCGACGCGGTCGCGCAGCGGGCCGTGAGCACGCCCTTCTG
Source organism: uncultured Solirubrobacterales bacterium (assembly GCA_963823565.1). Classification (GTDB taxonomy): domain Bacteria; phylum Actinomycetota; class Thermoleophilia; order Solirubrobacterales; family 70-9; genus RHKX01. Next base: position 119,730 of record CAWGLR010000003.1, read on the forward strand.
ACCCTCCAGCGAGCGGGTAGTCATCCCGACGGCGTGCTTGAAGAGCCGCGCGCGGCCGCTCCCCTCGATGACGACGACATCGAGTCGGCCGTCCATCTCGTCCGCCGCGAGCTCGGCGCCGCCGCCGAAGGCGCCGCTGCTGGCGACCGAGACCTGCCAGGCGTCTCCCTCGTAGAGGCGCTCGCCGTCGCAGTCGACGGCGACGCTCACCGGCTGCGCGGTGGCACCCGCCCTGACGGCGCCGGCGGGATAGGCCAGCGCTCCCATCCGCCCCTTGAGGTCGTCGGCCTCCTCGGCGGCCGCGGGGGAGAGGCCGGCGCTGGCGACGTTGAGGAACGGCCGGGAGCCGGCGTGGGCGAGCTCGAGCGGAACGGTGCGCGACCCGCCGGCGGCCAGGGCGCAGGCCTCCCCGATCTCCGATGGCAGGTCGCGCCGCCGGGCGAAGTCGTTGGCGGTGCCGGTCGGCACGACCGCAAGGGGAACGCCGGCCTCGGCGGCGGCTTCAGCCGCGCAGCCGAGCGAGCCGTCGCCGCCTGCGACGACGATCCGGTCGAGGTCGCCGCGCGCCGCCGCGCGCCACTCGTCGATCGGGAGCCGCCGGACGTCGGCGCCCGCCTCCTCGAGCAGCTCGGCGACGCGCTCGGCATCGCCGCTGCCGGACTCGGGGTTCGCGAGGAGCGCCAGGGACGGCATCGCGGCGAGCGTAGATGAACCCCGGCGCCGTCCGGGCCGGTGGGTGGAATGGCGCCGTGACGGCGCAGGAACGAGAGCAGCGCATCGCCGAGTGCCGCGAGCACTTCCGCGAGTCCGGGCTGCCGCTCCTCGACGAGGACTTCTCGGCCTCGACCGACGTCTTCAACCGCGCCGCGCCATTGCTCGCGCTCGTCTTCCTCGGGGAGATGCTGGGGGCGATTCAGCTCGAGTGGTCGCTCTGGGCGAACGTCGGCGCGGTGCTCGGCGCGCTGGCGATTCTGCTCGGCGTCGTCGCGGCGCTGAACCGAATGCGGGGCCGGCCGCTCACTGCCGTCCCCGAAACGGTCGGCAGGCTCGAGCTCGCGACCTTCGTGCTCGTCCCGTCGGTGCTGCCGCTGATCTTCGGCGGCCAGGTCCGGAGCGCGCTCGGGACGGCGATCGCCAACCTCGCGCTGCTGGCGCTGATCCACGCGGTCCTCGGCTACGGGCTCCTCTCGATCGTCCGCTGGACCGGTCGCCGCCTGATCAGCCAGCTGCGCGCATCGCTGGTGCTGATGGCGCGGGCGGTGCCGCTGCTGATGATCTTCGCCCTGCTGACTTTCATGAGCACCGAGATGTGGCAGGTGTTCTCCTGGATCTCCGACGGCGACCTGATCGCGATCGCGCTGCTGTTCGTCGCTCTCGGCATGGGGTTCCTGATCGCACGGCTCCCGCGGGAGGTGCGGTCCCTCGAGCGCGAGGTGGGGAGCGAGGACCGGCCGCTGGGAAAGCGCCAGCTCCGCAACGTCGGCCTCGTCCTGCTGACGAGCCAGGCGCTCCAGGTGCTGATCGTCAGCCTGATGGTCGCGCTCTTCTTCATCGTCTTCGGCGCGATCGCGATCAACGAGCACGTGCGCACCGAGTGGATCGGCGACGCCGGGGACACGCTCATCCCGATCGACCTGTTCGGGGAGCACTTCGACATCACCGAGCAGCTGGTGAAGGTCGCCGCGGGCCTCGCCGCCTTCACCGGCCTGTACTTCGCCATCGCGATGCTCACCGACTCGACCTACCGCGAGGAGTTCCTCGAGGAGGTGACCGCGGAGATGCGCTCGGTGTTCCGCGTCCGCGAGGAGTACCTGCGGCTGCGCGAGCAACCCGAGCGGGGCTGAGATAATCCCGGCCATGGAAACGGCAGGGGCGACGAGCGTCGCCGGATTCACCCACCACCCCGGGCACCACTGCGGCTCGACGGCGCTGCGCAACCTGCTGACGTTCCACGGGACGCCGGTCTCCGAGGAGCTCGCGTTCGGGCTCGGCGCCGGGGCGTGCTTCTACTACTTCGCCTCAGAGGACCTGTCACCGACGCGGTTCACCAACGGCCGGACGGGGCGGCTGGAGGAGGAGTTCCTCGAGCTCACCGGGGCGCCGCTGCGGCTCCGCACCGCGAGCGATCCGGATGAGGCATGGCGGATGGCCCGCGAGGTCGTCGACGAGGGCCGGCCGGCGCTGCTGCTCACCGACCTCTACCACCTCGACCACTACGGGAACTCGGCCCACTTCCCGGGCCACGCGGTCGTCCTCGCCGGCTACGACGACGAGTACGCGTGGGTCGCCGACACCGGCTTCGAGGAGCTCCAGCGCACCTCGCTGGAGGGGCTCGCGAGGGCGCGGCAGGAGCAGCATCCGTTCTATTCCCTCGCCGGGCACATGGTCGACGCGCCGGACGGCGTGCCGAGCGTCAAGGAGCTGCGCGCTGCGGCGCCCGCCGCGATCGAGCGCGCGGAGCGGCGGATGCACGAGCCCGAGCTCGGCGAGTTCGAGGGCCTGCCGGCGCTGCGCCGCTTCGCCGCCGAGGTCAGGAGCTGGCCCGCCGCCACCGCCGACTGGAAGTGGTCGGCCCGCTTCAACTACCAGGTGATCGAGCGCCGCGGCACCGGCGGCGGCAACTTCCGCGCCCTCTGGTCCCGGTTCCTCGCCGAGGTCGGGCGCGACGACGAAGCCGCGCTCGCCGCCGCGGCATCCGAGGCCTGGACCGCCCTCGCCGGTGAGCTCTTCGCCGCCAGCGAGACCGACGAGCCCGACCCCGCCGGCTGGGAGCGCATCGGCACTGCGGCGGGCCGCGTCCTCGAGCTGGAGGAGCGGCTCTGGGGGCGGGCGGGCTAGAGCCGGCGCAGCCGCTTCCGCAACGTCTCGCGCACGCGATCGGGCCACCTCCGACAGCGGTGATCGGGATCGTGGTCGCGATCAGTGGGTCCGCGCCCCCTTCTTCGCGGAACCCCCGCCGGATGCCCGCAGCTAGGCCGGCTTGCCGAGCCGCGCGAACGACCCGACCCACGGGCCGGAGCGCTCCTCGAGCAGGAGGCCTGCCTCGCTCCCGAGGCGCTCGACCTCCCGCGGGGTCGTGAAGTGGGGATCGCCGAACAGCTCGCCGACGACCAGTCGCCCGCCGGGACGGAGGACGCGCGCGATCTCGCGCATCGCCGCCTCGCGGTCGGGGATCTCGCCGAGGACGGTGGTCAGCGCGACGGCGTCGAAGGAGCCGTCCTCGTAGGGGAGCTGTCGCGCGTCCCCCTGCGCCGGGGTCACATTCGCCAGGCCGCGCTCGCGGGCGCGCTCCATCGTGTGGTCGAGCATGTCCTGCTGGATGTCGAAGACGTCGAGCCGGCCGGCGCCGCCGACCCATTCGGCGAGGTCGAGCGAGTAGTACCCGGTGCCGGGACCGATCTCGAGGATCCGCTCGGCGAGGCGGGGCCGGAGGACCCGGCGCAGGCGGTCGCGCGTGATCAGCGGGTGCGGCGCCTCAACCCAGAAGCGCTGGGAGTAGGGGCAGGCGGAGGGATTCCGCCGCCACCAGATCGCGGCGGCGAGGACGCCGGCGCCCGCGAGGACACCCAGCCTAGAAGCCGACCTTCTGGCCATCTCCGGCCGTCCGGACGAAAACGATCTTGCCGAGATCGACGTCGACCTCGTCCTCGTCGGTCGCGATGCGATGCCAGCCGCCGTCGCCGAGCGCCGAACGCAGCTCCTCGAGGACGCCCTCGGAGATCCGCAGGGCGATCACCTGGCCACCGTCGAAGCCGATCTCAACGCGCCTGATCGTGTCTGCCAATTCCTCAGTGCTCCTTTGCGGGCTGGACGATCTCGGTCAGGACCGCGCCGGTGGACCTCGGGTGCAGGAAGGCGACGCGGCTGTTGCGGATGCCGGTCCGGGGCGTCTCGTCGATCAGCCGGACCCCCTGCTCGCGAAGCTGGGAGAGCGTCGCCTCGATGTCCGTGACGGCGTAGGCGACGTGGTGGAGGCCGGGTCCCTTCTTGACGAGGAACTTGCCGACCGGGGTGTCGGGGCCGAGCGGCTTCAGCAGCTCGACGTGGCCGTCGCCGACGTCGAGCAGGACCGCCTCGACACCCTGCTCCTCCACCGTCTCGCGGTGGACGGCCGGCATCCCGAGGGCGCCCTCGTAGAGGGCGAGCGCCCCGTCGAGGTCCTCGACGGCGACGCCGACGTGATCGATCCGGTCGAGCATGGCGCCGCAGTCTAGTTGGGCGGCGCGGGCGTCATCGGGGCGCTCAGGAGCGCGGCGGCGGCTGGCTCGTCCGCGGCGGCGGCTCGGAGGCGGCCTCCGCCGGCAGCACCGCGGCGGGGCGGGAGGCGGGCCGCAGCTCGGGCTCGCGGACCGTCTTCGGCGCCAGCGCCGGCTCGCGGCGGTCGGCCATGATCTGCGCGATCTCCTGGTGCTCGATCGTCTCGTTGACGAGCAGGCGGTTGGCGATCTCGTCGAGCAGGTCGCGGTGGTCGGTGATCAGCTGCTGGGCGCCGCGGTAGGCCTCCTCGGCGATCTCGGTGACCTCCTCGTCGCGCCGCTGGCGCATCATCTCGGAGATGTTCCAGTCGCCGGCCGGGACCTGGTGGGAGCGGATCGAGGTCCCCATCCCGTATTCGTAGACCATCGACCGGGCGATCTGGGTGACCTTGGAGAGGTCGTCGGAGGCGCCGGTGGTGACCCGGCCGAAGACGATCTGCTCGGCGACCCGGCCGCCCAGGAGCACCTTCATGTAGTCGACGAGCTCCTGGCGCGACTTCAGGTAGCGGTCCTCCTGCGGCAGGTTCAGCGTGTAGCCCAGCGCCTTGCCGCGGGGGACGATCGAGACCTTCTGCACCTTGTCGACGGTCGGCAGCAGCTCGGAGACCAGCGCGTGCCCGGCCTCGTGCCAGGCGACGACCCGCTTCTCGTGTGGGGTGATCACCTTGCGGCTCTGCAGCCCCGCGACGACCCGCTCGAAGGCGTTCTCGAAGTCCGACTGGGAGATGAAGTCGGCGCGCCGGCGACCGGCCTGGATCGCCGCCTCGTTGCAGAGGTTCCCGAGGTCGGCGCCGGTCAGGCCCGAGGTGTGCTGGGCGACCCGCCGCAGGTCGATGTCCTGCGCGAGCGGCTTTCCGCGCGTGTGGACCGCGAGGATCTCCTCGCGCCCGCGCAGGTCCGGCGGCGGGACGAAGACCTGCCGGTCGAAGCGCCCGGGCCGCAGCAGGGCGGAGTCCAGCTTGTCGATCAGGTTGGAGGCGGCCATCACGACGACGTCCTCGGAGCCGTGGAAGCCGTCCATCTCGACGAGCAGCTGGTTCAGGGTCTGGTCCCGCTCGCCGGAGACGTCGTTGCCGCGCGCCGTCCCGACCGCGTCGAGCTCGTCGATGAAGACGATAGCCGGGGCGTTCTCGCGCGCCTCCCGGAACAGCCGCCTGATCCGCGCCGCGCCGAGGCCGGCGAAGGTCTCGACGAACGAGGAGGCCGACTGGCCGTAGAAGTTCGCGCCCGACTCGTGCGCCACGGCCTTGGCCAGCATCGTCTTGCCGGTGCCGGGTGGGCCGTGCAGGAGGATCCCCTGCGGCACCCTTGCGCCGAGCGACTTGAAGCGCTTCTTGTCGGAGAGGAAGTCGACGACCTCGCGCAGCTCGTCCTTGGTCCCGTCGAGGCCGGCGATGTCGTCCCAGGTCACGCCGCTGCGGCGCGAGCTCTTGATCTCCATCGGCTTCGTCTTCGGCATCGACGACAGCAGCCGGAACGAGACGTAGACGAGCAGGGCGATCAGCAGGAATGTCATCACCCCGCCCCACTCGTACGAGAAGTCCTGGATCTGGTCGAAGATCGACGCGGTCGTCATCGTGACTCCCCCTTTTCGGCTTCCAGCGCCGCGTCCAGTGCGGCCGCTCCGATTTCCATCTGCTCAGCGGTCGGCTCGCGGGTCGCGAACAGTCGCTGGATCGCGTCTCCGGCCGCGTGAACGGCGCGCCCCAGAGGCGACTCCGGGTGCTTCTCCGCATGGACGAAGGTCTCGACCGACAACGAGACGCCGGCGACGCCGGCGAGGCTCTGGGCGACGCGGCCGGGGGGGTCGAGCAGCCGGTTGACCACGAGCTGGCCGGCGGCCGAGAAGACGAGCATCGGGACGATCAGGTTCGAGCCGCACCGCTGGTGCTCCTTGGGAACGAGAGCCGGGTCGCGCCCCTGCTCGTAGCCGCCGATCGACTTGTGCTCGACGGCGTGGTAGGAGGCGAGCTCGGAGCTCGAGAGCGCCACCAGCGCCGGGGTGAGGCCGATCACGCCGATCAGGGTCTCGCGCACCGGCCCGCGCCGCTCGGATCCGCCGCGGATCAGCGCGCTGACCGCCGCGGTCGCCGCGCCGGCCGCGAGCACCTTGGGGTCCTCGAAGGGAAGGCGCGAGGCGGGAACGGCGCGGCGCGCCAGCGGGATCACCGCGAACGCCTCGGCGAGCCGCAGCGGGCCACGGAGGATCGGCACCTTCGCGAGGCGGTTGCCGCCGAAGTCGGGCTTCGGCCCGGAGGCCACCTGGATGCTCCCGTCTGGCGTGCGGGCGGCGGCCGCCCAAGACGTCGGGCCATGGATCAGAAGGCCGTTGCGCAGGGCCATGCCGCCGAGCCGCAGCGGCTCGTCCTTGTCCCTGGTTCCGTTCGCCGACGCCCCGTTGCTCGAGTCCGCCCGAACCTCGAACAGACCAGGCGTTCCGTCGCCTCCACCCTCATCCATCGCGATCAGATTAGCGCCGCGGGCCGGGCCGACCGCTTCAATAGGGAGCGATGGAGGGGAAGTTGTTCGAAGAAGGGGCCGCGGCGGAGCGGGGCGGAGCGCCTGCGGGAGCGCCGCTGGCGGTGCGGATGCGGCCGCGGATGCTGGAGGAGCTGGCCGGTCAATCGCACCTGCTCGGAGAGGGCTCGACCCTGCGCACCGCGATCGAGTCGGGCGAGCCGCACTCGATGGTGCTCTACGGGCCGCCCGGCACCGGGAAGACGACGATCGCCAGGATCGTTGCGACCGCCGCCGACGGCGCCTTCGAGGAGGAGTCGGCGGTCAACGCCGGGCGCGCGGAGGTGCGGGCGATGCTCCAGCGTGCCCGCGAGCGCCGCCGCACCGGGCGCCGCACGGTCTTCTTCCTCGACGAGATCCACCGCTTCAACAAGGCGCAGCAGGACGCGCTGCTGCCGGCGGTCGAGGAGGGGCTGGTGACACTGATCGGGGCGACCACCGAGAACCCGTTCTTCGAGGTGAACTCCGCCCTGCTCTCGCGCTCGCAGATCTACGAGCTGCGGCCGCTGACCGAGGACGAGACGCTGACGGTGCTGCGGCGCGCCCTCGAGGACCCCGAGCGCGGCCTCGAGCGTCCGCCGGCGGTCGACGACGACGCGCTCGCGATGCTCGCGATGCGTGCGGGCGGCGACGCGCGGCAGGCGCTCGGCGCCCTCGAGCGGGCGGCGAGCACGGTCGGGCCCGACGGCCGGATCGACATCGCCGCCGCCGAGGACGCCCTCCAGCGCAAGGCGGTCCTCTACGACAAAGCCGGCGACAAGCACTACGACTACATCTCGGCGTGGATCAAGTCGACTCGGGCCTCCGACGTCGACGCCTCGATCTACTACCTGGCGGCGATGCTCGAGGGCGGGGAGGACCCGCGGTTCATCGCCCGCCGGATGGTGATCTTCGCCTCCGAGGACATCGGCAACGCCGACCCGCAGGCGCTGGCGGTGGCGACGGCGGTGGGTGCGGCCGTCGACCGGGTCGGGATGCCGGAGTGCCGGATCAACCTCGCCCAGGGAGCCGTCTACATGGCGCTCGCGCCGAAGTCGAACGCGTCCTACGCCGCGCTCGGGCGCGCCGAGGCGCACGTGCGCGAGCACGGCGCCGCCGAGCCCCCGGCGGCGCTGCGCAGCGCCGCCTACCCGGGGGCGAAGAAGCTCGGCCGCGGCGCCGGGTACCGCTATCCCCACAACGACCCCGGCGCGGTCAACGACCAGCAGGCGCTGCCCGACGCCGTCGCCGGGGAGCGATTCTTCGAGCCGACCGACCGCGGGTTCGAGGCGATGCTCGCCGAGCGGCTCGAGCGGATCCGCAGGGCGCGCAAGGCGCCTTGACAGGTTGAAAACCCGGGTCTACGGTCGGTGCCCGATGCGTCGGGGAGCGGCACTCTTTGCGTTCGTCGTCGCCGGCCTGCTCGGCACCGGAACGGCCGGCGCCAGCTTCCACCTGATGAAGATCAGGGAGGTCGGCAACTCCAATCCGGCCGACTACGTCGAGCTGCAGATGTACGCCTCCGGCCAGAACCTCGTCGGCGGCCACTTCATCCGCACCTACGCGCGCAACGGCGATCTCGACAGCACCTTCGAGTTCCCGTCGAGCGTACCCAGCGGCCAGAACCAGCGGACGATTCTCGTCGTGGGCGAGATGCCGTTCCCGGTCACGCCCGATTTCGTCGCAACCGTCGACGATCCCGGCGGCAACATCTCGGTCGGCGAGTCGGGAGCCGTCTGCTTCCTTTCGACGGTCGCGCCGCTCGCGGGGATCGACTGCGTCTCGTTCGGGTCGTTCTCCGGAGCAACCGGCGGAAACCCGTCGCCGATGGGAAGGTCCGCGCCGGCGCTGACGGCGGGCACCAGCGTCCACCGGACGATCGCGCCGGGTTGCTCGACCCTGCTCGAGCCCGCTGACGATACGAACGACTCCGCCACCGACTTCGCCGTCGGGCCGCCGACCCCCCGCAACAACGCGACGGCTCCGACCGAGACGCCGTGCGCGACTCCCGACAGGAAGGCGCCGGACACCGAGATCGTCAAGAAGCCGAAGAAGAAGGTCAGCAAGCGCAAGGTCAAGATCACATTCCGCTCGACCGAGAGCGGCTCGACCTTCGAGTGCAAGCTCGACAAGGCCCCCTTCAAGCCCTGCGACTCCCCCTTCAGGAAGGGGGTCGGCATCGGCAGGCACAAGTTCCAGGTCGCGGCGACGGACAAGGCCGGGAACGCGGATGCGTCCCCGGCCAAGGTCAAGTTCCGCCGCGTCGCGAAGAAGGGCTGAGCCCTAGCTGTAGCTACTCATGAGCCGGAGTCCTGCGGCTCGACCCCGGACATCGCCAGGTTCATCAGCGCCGGGAAGCCGAGCCCGGCGCCGGCGCCGATCAGCAGCATCGGCGGCATGATGTCGACCAGGAAGGCGCCGTCGACCGCGTCGGCACGCGCTTCCGCGCCGAGGTCCGCAACTCCGAGCGCGACGTCGAGTACGGATGATCGAAGATCCCGACGCGAGGAGCCCTCGCCGCGAGCCCATATGCTCGCGGCAGCCGATGGGAAGCCTCGAGTCCTTCAATCCGGCGACGGGGGAGCGAATCGGCTCCGTCGAGACGGTCGAGCCCGGCGCGGTCCAGGGCGTCGTCGACGAGATCGCCGAGGTCCAGACCTTCTGGGGCGAGCTCGGGCCGACCGACCGCGCCCGCTACCTGCGACGGGCCGCCGAAATCCTCGCCGGCGACGTCGACGAGGTCGCGCGTCTGCTCTCGGCTGAGCAGGGGAAGCCGATCACCGAGGCCTACACGATGGAGGTCGTGCCGACGATCGACGCGCTGCGGTGGATCGCCGAGGAGGGCCCCGAGATCCTCGCCGAGCAGTCGATCAAGATGGGAAGCGGGCTGTTCCTCGGCAAGCGGGCGAAGTTCGCGTTCGAGCCGCTCGGCGTCGTCGGCGTGATCGCGCCGTGGAACTACCCGTGGTCGATCCCGTTCGGCGAGGTCGCCGTCGCGCTGATGGCCGGCAACGGCGTCGCGCTCAAGCCCGCGAGCCTGACGCCGCTTCTCGGCGAGCGGATCCGCGTCGCCTTCGAGAAGGCGGGCGTCCCCGGCGGACTCGTCCGCGACATTCACGGCGGCGGGGCGGTCGGCCAGGCGCTGTCGGAGTCGACCGCGCGGAAGATCTTCTTCACCGGCTCGGTGCCGGTCGGCTACAAGGTCGGCGAGACGTGCGCGGCGCGGATGAAGGGCGCGGTGCTCGAGCTCGGCGGCAAGGACCCGGCGATCGTCTGCGCCGACGCGCAGCTCGACAACGCCGCCGACGGGATCGTCTGGGGCGGCTTCGCGAACGCCGGGCAGACCTGCTCGGGGATCGAGCGCGTCTACGTGGTCGAGGAGGTGGCGGAGCGGTTCGTTGCGATGGTGAGCGAGCGCGCCGGCCGGCTCCGGGTCGGCGACCCGTCGCGCTGGGAGACGGAGATCGGCCCGATGGTCTCCGAGGACCAGTACGCGGTGGTGAACGAGCTCGTCGACGACGCACTCGCCGCCGGCGCCGAGCGCCTCTGCGGCGGGCCGACGGAGGTCCCGGGCTCGCCGGGCTCCTACATCGCGCCGACGGTACTCACCGGCGTCACCCACGAGATGCGAATCATGCGTGAGGAGATCTTCGGCCCGGTGCTGCCGCTCGTCGTCGTCGCCGACGAGCGGGAGGCGGTCGAGCTCGCCAACGACTCCGAGTTCGGGCTGGGTGCATCGATCTGGACCCGCGACAAGCACAAGGGCGAGCGGATGGCGCGCCGCATCGAGTCGGGAATGGTCTGGATCAACGACCACTCCTTCAGCCACGCGGCGATGCAGTGCGCGTGGGGAGGGGTCAAGGACTCGGGCCTCGGCCGCTCCCACTCCAAGTTCGGGCTCTACGAGTGCTCGGAGATCAAGAACGTCACCTGGAACCCCGCCCGCGGCCGCGACTTCTGGTGGCATCCGTACGACGCGACCCTCGGCGAGGCGATCCGCGCCAGCGCCGGCCTGCTCTACGGCGGCGCGGGCTCGCGGGTGAAGGTGATCCGCGAGGGCGGCGGCGCGCTGCTGCGAACGGGGAAGCGGACTATGGGCCGGTAGCCGGGGTGTGAAACCGACCTTGGTAGCGATATGCGCGACCTAGATCGGGTTCACGGGTGAGATGGATGAACGTTGCGCATACCGCAACGTTCATCCCGTTCACCGTCGGGCCTGGCCGCCCCCTCACTGCCACAACCCCCCGGGCAGCGACTGCGCGTCGGGCCTACGAACCCCGCAGCTTTCGCAGCGCCGCCCGCTCGCCCTCGAACGCGGGCTCGGGGAACTCGTCGAGCGTGAACCAGCCGGCCTCGGTCGACTCCTCGGAGACGACGAGCTCGCCGCCGATCAGGTCGCAGCGGTAGGCGACGTCGAAGATCGAGATCGCGTCGTCCCCGTCTCCGTATGAGGATGAGAAGACGCCGATCACCTCGACCGGATCGACGTCGAGCGAGGTCTCCTCGCCGACCTCGCGAACGATCGCCTCGGGCCCGCTCTCGCCGGACTCGACGAAGCCGCCGGGCATGTTCCACTCGCCCATGTAGGGCTCGCCGCCGCGGCGCAGCGCGAGGTACTCGCCGTCGCGCTCGATCCAGGCCTGCACGGTCGGCGATGGGTTGTCGTAGTGGACGAATCCGCAGTTCGGGCAGGCGGGGCGATCGGGATCGGGGCCGTCCGAGGCCCTGAGCTCGAGCTCGGTCGCGCAGTTGGGGCAGAAGCGGAACTCCATTGCGGCCCGACGCTATCCGAGCGACGGGCCGGCTAGCCGCGCAGCCGCTTGGCGCGGGCGGTGCGTGCCATCGCCTCGAAGGCCTCCTCGACCTGGCGCTCGCTCGCGCCGGTGCTCATCGCGAGCGAGCTCGCGAGCGTCGCGGGCTCGACCTCGGCGGCCGCGAGGCCGCGCTCGACCGCGGGGGCCTCGCTCCGCGGCAGCTCGGCGGCGAGCGCCGTCGCGAGCCCCCGCCGGTGCTCGCGCCGCTCGGCGCCCCGCATCGCCTCCAGCGACTGCAGCGCCAGCGAGCTCTGGGCCGCGGCGAGCTGGGAGACCCGCGGCTTGCCCCCGGTCGCCCGGGCGTGGCCGGTCTTGGCGGCGGTCGCCGGTGAGGCGACGGCGATCGCCGCGGTGGCTGCCGTGGCGGCGAGCTTGCTGCGGCGCTTCATGCGAGCGATTCTGGACGGCGCCCCTAAGCGCAGGGTCAAAGCCCGTCAACGGGGTACCCCCGGAGCACCGGGCGCGGGGGGCGCCGCCATCTCGACCACCGGAGGAGCCCACGTGATCATCGCCGCGATCGTCGTCGTCTGCATCGTCCTCGCAATCCTCGCCTTCCTGCTGCCCCGCCTCTCCCACGGACCGCAAAAGGGAGTCGACAGGTCGCTGTCGGTCCCGCAACGGGCCGCAGGCTCGGCTCCGGGCAAGGTCGGCGAGTGGCTCAGCAAGCCGTTCTCGAAGTCGCGGAGGGCGACGAACAAGAGCGCGTCCAAGGGCCGCGAGGGGCGTTCGAAGCTGCCGATGTAGCTCTAGATTGGGGGCGTGGCCGATCCCGCCCCCGAGCCCGCGCTGCGGGCGAGTTCGCTGAGCCTGGCCTACGGCGAGCGCTGGGCGCTGCGCGACGTCGACGCCGAGCTCGCGGCCGGCGAGACGCTCGCGGTCCTCGGCCCGAACGGGGCGGGGAAGTCGACCCTGCTGCGGATCGTCGCGACGCTGCTGCGCCCGACCGTGGGAAGCGTCTCGGTGCTCGGAAGCGAGCTGCCGCGCGAGGCCTGGCGCCTGCGCGGCCGGATCGGCTACCTGGGGCACCAATCGCTGCTCTACCGGGACCTGACCGCGGCGGAGAACCTGCGCTTCCACGCCCGCCTCTTCGGCCTGCCCGGCGAGGGCGCCGAGCGGATCGCCGAGCTGCTCGAGCGCGTCGGGCTCGCCCATCGCGCCTCGACCCGCGTCGCCGAGATGTCGGCTGGGATGGTGCAGCGGCTCGCCGCCTGCCGCGCCGTCCTGCACGACCCCGAGCTGCTCGTCCTCGACGAGCCGCTGGCGAACCTCGACCCCGCCGGGGCGGGGACGATCGCGCCGCTGATCGGCCACGGGGCGGCCGACGAGCGGGGACGCACGCGGGTACTCGTCACCCACGACGTCGCCGCGGCGCTCGCCGGCGCCGACCGCGTCCTCGCGCTCGGCCGCGACGGTGGAGTCGCCTTCTTCCGTCCCGCCGCCGAGGTCGATCCCGACCTCGCCCGCAGCGTCTACTCCGACGCGGCGGTGGCGTGATGGGCGAGCGCCCCTCGACCGCGAGCGCGGTCGCGACGATCCTCGGCAAGGACCTCCGGGTCGAGCTGCGCACCCTCCAGTCGATCCCGGCGATGGTCCTGTTCGCGACGACGATCTACGTCGTCTTCCGCTTCGGGCTCTCGCGGACCGAGCTCGAGGGCGGGCTGGCGGCGGGGGTCCTGCTGGTGACGGTGCTCTTCGCGGCGCTGCTGGCGATCAACCGGATCTTCGTCCCCGAGCGCGAGCAGGGCGGCTTCGAGGCGGTCCGGCTCGCGCCGGTCGACGCCACCGCGCTGTTCTTCGCCAAGATCGCGGCGCTGCTCGTCTACCTCGTCGCGCTCGAGGTCGTGGCGATCCCGATCTTCTGGCTCTTCTTCCTCGACGACGCGAGCGGCCTCGTGCCGATGCTGCCGGTCCTGCTGCTCCTCGACCTGGCGCTGGCGACCCTCGGAGCGCTGATCTCGCCGATCGCGACGAACTCGACCGCGCGCGACCTGATCGGCCCGCTGATCCTGCTGCCGCTGCTGCTCCCGCCGATGATCGCGGCGAGCGCCGCGGGCGAGCGGCTGCTCGCCGCGGGCGGTCCCGACTACGAGAAATACGGGACCTGGCTGAGCATCCTCGGCTTGTACGATTCGATCTTCCTGCTGATCGGCTGGGCCGTGTTCGACTTCCTCCTCGAGGACTGACGCGGCGGCCATCGGAACCCGTAGATGAAGGCCAACCGCCTGCGGACACTCGCGCTCCTGACGGCCCTCCTGATCGGGGCGGGCTTCGCGCTTGTCTTCTTCTACGCGCCCAATGAGGCCGACCAGGGCTTCATCCAGAAGATCTTCTACCTCCACGTGCCGCTCGCGATCGTCGCGCTCGGGGGCTTCGTGATCGGCGGCATCCACGCGATCCGCCACCTCCGCACCGGCGACCCGGTGCACGACGCCCGCTCCTACGTCTCGATCCACGCCTCGGTGATCTTCGGCGTCGCCGTCCTCGTCACCGGCTCGATCTGGGCGAAGGCCTCGTGGGGGAAGTGGTGGGTCTGGGACGAGCCAACGCTGGTCAGCTTCCTGATCGTCTTCCTGCTCTACGCGACCTACTACCCGCTGCGCTACGCGATCCCCGACCGTGAGCGCCAGGGCCGTTACGCCTCCGTCTTCGCGATCACCGCGGGCGCGTTCGTGCCGCTCAACTTCGCCGCGGTCCGCGCCGCCGAGTCGCTCGTCCACCCGCGCACCTTCGCGACGGCCGAGGGCGGCATGCCGGGTGAGATGTGGCTCACCTTCGCCGTCTGCTTCGCCGGCATCGCCACGCTCTGGGCGACGCTCGTTTCCTTCGAGCTGACCGCCAAGCGCACCTCGGCGCAGCTCTCCCGCCTGCGCCGCGCGATCGAGGGCACCGAGCCCGCGGCCGGCGTCGGCGCGCGCATCGCCCCCGGAGCCGCGGGCGTCCCCGCAAGAGGACCGAGCTGATGCCGGCGCTGCCGCTCGACGAGGCGGGCAAGTACGTCGCCGGCGCCTACGTCGTCTTCGTCCTGCTGCTCGTCGTCTACATCGGGATCATGGCGGCGAAGCTGTCGCGGATCTCGCGCGAGCTCGATGAGATCGCCGAAGCCGCGGAGGAGAAGCGAGCAGCGAGCAGCGAGCAGCGAGCAGCGAACGGCCCGACGCCCGCCGGGAAGCCCGAGGCCGCGGTCGCTCCGGGGGGCGATGGATCGTGAGCGACCTCTTCGCCCTGGGCATCTCCCACCACACCGCGCCGCTCGAGCTGCGCGAGCGGCTCGCGCTCACCGAGGGACGGGCTGCGGGCGTGCTCAGCGATCTCCGCTCCTCCGAGCGGATCAGCGAGGCGGCGGCGATCTCCACCTGCAACCGCACCGAGCTCTACCTCGTAGTCTCCGATCCCGTCGAGGCCGAGAACGCCGCGCTCGGCGCGCTCTCGCGCCAGGCAGGGATCCGGCCGACCGAGCTGATCGAGAGCCTCTACTCCTACCGCGGCGCCGACGCTGCCCGGCACCTCTTCCGCGTCGCCGCCGGCCTCGACTCGATGATCGTCGGCGAGGCCGAGATCCAGGGCCAGGTCAAGCGCGCCTACGAGCTGGCGCTCGTCGAGGGCGCGACCGGCGCCGTCCTCAACCGGCTCTTCCGCGGCGCCCTGACGGCCGGCAAGCGAGTCCGCAGCGAGACCAGGATCGGCGAGGGCGGGATCAGCGTCCCCTCCGCCGCGGTCGAGCTGGCGACGCGCACGCTCGGCGACCTCTCCGACCGCCGCGTGTTGCTGATCGGCGCCGGCGAGACCGCCCAGCTCACCGCCAAGGCGCTCGCCGCCAAGGGCGTCGAGGCGGTCTTCGTCGCCAACCGCCGGTACGACCGCGCCATCGGCCTCGCCCAGCGCTTCGGCGGCGAGGCCGTCCGCTTCGACGACCTGCCGAGCGAGCTCGAGCGGGCCGACATCGTCGTCTCCTCGACCAACTCGCCGCACCACATCGTCGAGCGCGAGGAGCTCGAGCTCGTCGCCGCCGCGCGGGGGCGCCGGCCGCTGCTGATGATCGACCTCGCGGTTCCGCGCGACATCGAGCCCTCCTGCGGCGAGGTCGATGGCGTCGTGATCCGCGACGTCGACGACGTGCAGACGATCGCCGAGCGCAACGCCAGCGGACGTGAGGCTGAGGCGCGCCGCGCCGAGCAGCTCGTCGGCACCGAGCTCGCCCGCTTCGAGTCCTGGCTCGGCTCCCTCGAGGTGCTGCCGACCGTTTCCTCGCTGCGCTCGCGCGCCGACGAGATCGTCCGCCGCGTCCTCGCCGAGAACGAGGGTCGCTTCGAGTCGCTGAGCGAGGCCGACCGGGCCCGGGTCGAGGCGATGGCCCGCGCCGTCGCGAGCCGCATCCTCCACGAGCCGACCCTGCGCCTGAAGCGCGCCGGCGAGGACGAGGACGCCTACAAGCAGGTTGCGGCCCTGCGCGACCTCTTCGGGCTCGACTCGGCGACCGAGCCGGAGGGGCCCGGGGCCGAGGTCACCCCGATCCGCGCCCGCCGCAAGGGCGAGCGCGGCAGCTGACTCCGTTGCGGATCGGCACGCGCGGCAGCGCGCTGGCGCTGACCCAGTCGCGAGCGGTCGCCGGGGAGCTGCCCGGTGATCCGGAGCTGGTCCCGATCCGGACGTCGGGAGACGAGGGAGCACCGGCGGCGGCCGGTGCAGGCGACAAGTCACGGTTCACCCGCGAGATCGAGCGGGCGCTCCTCGACGGCGAGGTCGACCTCGCCGTCCACAGCGCCAAGGACGTCCCCGGCGAGCTGCCGGAGGGATTGATGCTGATCGGCGTGCCCGGGCGCGAGGACCCCGCCGACGCCTGGGTCGGCGCCGCCGGCTCGCTCGCCGAGGTGCCGGAGGGCGCCCGGGTCGGGACGTCGAGCCTGCGGCGGCGCTCGCAGCTCCTCGCCCTGCGCCCCGACCTCGAGATCGTCGAGCTCCGCGGCAACGTCGATACGCGTCTGCGCCGCCTCGCCGAGGGCGAGCTGGACGGGATCGTCCTTGCGGCGGCGGGCCTCGCCCGCCTCGGCCGCGCCGGCGAGATCTCCTTCCGCTTCGGGCTCGAGGAGCTGACGCCGGCGCCGGGTCAGGGATCCCTGGCGCTCGAGGGGAGGGAGGGCGACGCGGCCGCTGCCGAGGCCGCGGCCGCGATCACCGCCCGCGAGGCGCTGATCGAGCTGACCGCGGAGCGGGCGGCGGTCGCCGGGCTCGACGCGAGCTGCAACACGCCGGTCGGAGTCTGCGCCCGCCACCGCGAGGGCGCGCTGCGAGTCCTCGGCTACGCCGGGCTTCCCGACGGCAGCGAGCACGTCGCCGAAGCGGTCGAGGGCGATCCGACCCAGCCCGTCGCCCTCGGCGAGGCGCTGGTCGAGCGGATGACCGAGGCCGGCGCACTCGACCTGCTGGCACGGGCGGAGGAGTGGACGGCGTGACAGAGCGTGAGCGAAGGCCCGACCGCGAGCGCGCGCCGCGACCGAGGGCCCGGCCGGGCGCGCGTCCCGGCGTCGCCTACCTCGTCGGCGCCGGGCCCGGCGACCGCGGGCTGATGACCGCTCGCTCGCTCGAGCTGATCGCCACCGCCGACGCGATCCTCTACGACCGGCTGATCCCGGCCGGCGCCCTCGACGGCGCCCGCGCCGGACGCCGAGCTGATCTACGTCGGCAAGGCACCCGGCAAGGTCGCGATGGAGCAGGAGGAGACCGAGCGGGACGATGGCCGAGATCGCGCTGTCGGGGCGCTCGGTCGTCCGGCTCAAGGGCGGCGATCCGTTCGTCTTCGGCCGCGGCGGCGAGGAGGCCGAGACGCTCGCCGCCGCGGGCGTTCCCTTCGAGGTCGTGCCCGGCGTCACCGCCGGGATCGCCGCTCCCGCCTACGCGGGGATCCCGGTCACCCATCGCGACGACGCCTCGGCGGTCGCGTTCGTCACCGGCCACGAGGACCCCGAGAAGCCGGAGTCGGCGATCGACTGGCCGGCGCTGGCCGCGTTCCCGGGGACGCTCGTCCTCTACATGGGCGTGAAGAACCTGCCGCGGATCTCCGAGCGGCTGATCGCCGCCGGCCGCGACCCCGACGAGCCCGCCGCCGCGGTCATGCGCGGCACGCACCCCGACCAGCGCGCCGTCGTCGCGACGACGGCGATCGCTTCCCGGCCGCCGTCGCCGAGGCCGGGCTCGGCGCGCCGTCGATCCTGCTGTTCGGCCCGGTCGCCGCGCGACGCGAGCGGATCGCCTGGCTCGAGCGCCGGCCCCTCCACGGCCGCCGGGTCGTCGTCACCCGCGCCCGCGCCCAGGCCAGCGGGCTCGCCGGGACGCTGCGCGGGCTCGGCGCCGAGGTCGTCGAGATGCCGGCGATCCGGATCGAGCCGAGGATCGACTCGCCGCGAGGTCGCGGCGATGATCGAGGGGCTGCATGCCTACGCGCTCGTCTGCCTGACCAGCCCCAACGGCGTCGACGCTGCTGTTCGCCGCGATGGCCGAGCGCGGCCTCGACGCCCGCGCGCTCGCCAACGCGACCGTCGCCGCGATCGGCCCGGGGACGGCGCGCGCGCTGCGCGCGCAACGGGCTGATCCCCGACATCGTCCCGCCGCGCTCGATCGCCGAGTCGCTGGTCGAGTCGCTGCGCGAGGTCGACGTCGCCGGGCGCCCGGTCGCTCGATCGCGCGCGCCGCCGAGGCGCGCGACGTGCTGCCGGAGGCGCTGCGCGAGCGCGAGGCGCGGGTCGACGTCGTGCCGCTGTACGAGACGGTGCGCGAGCCGGCCGGCGAGGAGGCGATCGAGCTGGCCGCGCGGCGCCGACTATCTGACGTTCACCTCCTCCTCGACCGCCCGCTACTTCGCCGAGTCCGTCGGGCCGGAGTTCGAGTCGCGCCGCGCGGGTCGTCTCGATCGGCCCGGTGACGAGCGAGACGCTGCGCGAGCTCGGACTCGGCGTCGACGTCGAGGCCGAGCGGCACGACCCCGACGGGCTGCTCGAGGCGCTCGTCGCCGATGCGACTGGCCTGCGCGATCTTGATCTAGAGTCGCCGCGGACATGGGGCTGCCAATCACGTTCACCACCGACTACGGCGCTCGCCGACGACTTCGCCGGGGTCTGCCGCGCGGTGATCGCCAAGATCGCGCCGGGCGTCGAGGTCATCGACATCACCCACGGCATCGGCCGCCACGACGTCCGCGAGGCGGCGGCGGTTCTCTGCGAGACCGTCCCCTACAGCCCGGTCGCGGTGCACCTGGTGGTCGTCGATCCCGGGGTCGGCGGCCACCGTCGGGCGGTCGCGGTGCGCAGCGAGAGCGGCCACCTTTTCGTCGGCCCGGACAACGGGGCGCTACCGCCGGCGATCGATGCCGCGGGCGGCGCCGTCGAGGCGGTCGACGCGAGCCGCTCGCCGTTCCGGCTCGAGCGGGCGTCCGCGACGTTCCACGGCCGCGACCTCTTCGCCCCCGTCGCGGCCCACCTCGCCAAGGGCTCCGAGCTGAGCGAGGCCGGCGAGGAGATCGACCCGACGAGCCTCGAGCGCAAGCCCGTCTCACGGCCGCGGATCGAGCAGCACCGGGTCTTCGCTAGCGCCGACCGCATCGACGGCTTCGGGAACGTCTCGCTCGACCTGACCGCCGAGCAGCTCCACGGCCATCCGCTCGCCGGCGCGTTCCGGGTCTCGATCGGCTCACGCTCGCGCCGCCGCACGGCCGTGCGCGCGACGACGTTCGAGCAGGTTGCCGACGGCACCTTCCTCTTCTACGAGGACTCGACCGGGCACATGGCGGTCGCCGTCAACCGCGGCGACGCGAGCGAGGTTCTCGACGTCCGGGTCGGCGACGAGGTCGAGCTCGAGCCCTCGCCTTAGCGCGTAAGCCCTCTCAGGGGGTGCGGCGGCGCAGCGTCAGCGCTCCCAGCCACAGCGACGCGAGGGTCACGGCGACGACCACGATCACGTCGCGCGTGAACTCGCCGCCGAGGTCGGCGGGCGAGGTGACGCGGGCGAGCGCGTCGTAGGCGTAGGTGAGCGGCACGACGTAGGAGAGGTCCTCGAGCGCCGGCGCCATCTCGTCCCGGGGAACGAAGAGGCCGCAGAGCAGGAGCTGGGGCAGGACCAGTGCCGGCATGAACTGGACCGCCTGGAACTCGGTCTGGGCGAACGCGCTGGCGAGCAGGCCGATCGCCATGCCCAGGATCGCGTTGCCGATCGCCAGCAGGCCGACGAGGACGGCGCCGTGCTCGGAGTCGAGGCCGAGGAACGCGAATCCGGTGAGGCAGATGATCATCGCCTGCACGGTCGCGAGCACCCCGAAGCCGATCCCGTAGCCGACCAGAAGGTCGGCCTTGCCGATCGGCAGCGTCATCAGCCGCTCGAGGGTGCCGGTCGTCCGCTCGCGCAGCATCGCGATCGAGGTGACGAGGAACATGCCGATGAACGGCAGCAGCCCGCACATCGGCGCCGCGATCGTCTGGAAGGTCTCCTGGCGGCCGTCGAAGACGAAGTAGAGAAGCGTCAGAAGGGCGGCGGGGACGACCATGAGCAGGGCGATCGTCCGCGGGTCGTGCCGGACCTGGCGCAGCAGCCGCGCCGCGGTCCCCCCGGTCGCCCGGGCGCTCACGCCGCCTCCCGCATCCGGATCAGGGCGAGGAACGCCTTGCTGAGGTTCTCCTCGCCGGTCTCGCTCCGGAGCTCGGCGGGGGTGGCGTCGCGGAGGATCGCGCCCTCGTGCATCAGCAGCAGGCGGTCGCACTCGGCCGCTTCGTCCATCACGTGGCTCGAGACCAGCAACGTCGTGCCACCCTCGGCCAGCCGCCTGAAGGTCGTCCAGAGCTCGGCGCGCAGAACCGGATCGAGACCGACCGTCGGCTCGTCGAGGACGAGCAGCTCCGGCTCGTTGAGGAACGCGGTGGCGAGCGAGACCCGCGAGAGCTGGCCTCCCGAGAGCGATCGCGTCATCCGCGATTCGAGCCCGTCGAGGCCGGTGAGGCCGACGACCTGCGCGACCCGGTCCTCGCCTACCCTGAGCAGCCGGGCGAAGTAGTTGAGGTTCTCCCGCACCGTGAGGTCGCCGTAGACCGACGGCGCCTGGGTCACGTAGGCGACCCGCGTGCGGAGAGCCGCCGAGCCCGCAGGAGCGCCGAGCACCTCGACGCCGCCGCCGGCGACGACCTGCACGCCGACGATCGCTCGCATCATGGTCGTCTTCCCGCAGCCGCTGGGGCCGATCAGCCCGGTCACCTGCGCCGGTTCGACGCTCAGTTCGAGTTCATCGAGGACCCGTCTGCCGCCACGATCGACGCTGAGCTCGCTGACCTCGATCGCTGCGCTCATCCTCATCCGAGGATATGGCCGTTGCCGACCCGTGAGGTTAACCTCAACCGATGGCCACCCGGTTCGGCAAGCCCCACCATCACCACGGAGTCATCGATTCGACGAACCTGCTCGCCAAGGACCTGGCCGAGGACGGCGCCCCCTCCGGCACCGTCGTCACCGCCTCCGAGCAGACCGCGGGCCGCGGGCGCGGGGACCGTCGCTGGGTCGCCCCGCCCGATGCCGCGCTCCTCTACTCGGCCATCCTGCGACCCCTCGACCTCTCGCACATCCTGCTGCCGCTCGCCGCGCCGATCGCGGTCTGCGAGGCGTGCGAGTCGCTGGTCCCGGTGCGGCTCGAGGTCAAGTGGCCCAACGACGTCTGGAACGGGGAGCGCAAGCTCGCCGGCGTCCTCATCGAGGCGCGCCCGCCGGACTGGGCGGTCATCGGCGTCGGCATCAACCTCTCGATCAAGCCCGACCAGTTCCCACCCGACCTGCGCTGGCCGGCGACCTCGCTCGACCACGGCGTCACGCCCGACCGGATGCGCGAGGCGCTCGACGAGGCGCTGGGGAAGTGGGCGGAGGCCGATCCCACCGCCGTCCACGACGAGTTCGAGCGCCGCGACGCCCTCCGCGGCCGGCGGATCTCCTGGGACGGCGGCCCTGACGAGCTCGGCCGCACCGGCGTCGCCGAGGGCATCGACGAGCGCGGGAACCTGCTCGTCCGCGGCGAGGACGGCGAGGTCGCCTCGCTCGGCTCGGGCGAGGTCAGCCTGAAGCTGCACTGAGGGGCGGGCGAGTTGGTCGGAGGGCGACGCGCGTGCTCACGCGCGCAGCAACAGCTGCAGCGTTCGCGTGGTTCAGCGAGATGGCGAGGATCTCGGGATGACTCTCGACTTGGATCACGCTCGGGTCAATGTGGTTGTCGAAGAGGGGCGGGTCATCGGCATCGATGGCGTCTATTGAGGCCCTGAGCAGGGAGGGCAATCGTTGACTGTCCAGAGCGAGAAGCGCGGCAGGGCAGCGGTGATCCCACCTGCGGGGTCGGCGTACCGATTCGGACGATATGCGTCCGGATCCGTACATCGAGGTGGCCTGCGGGCGGTCAGCCTGAAGCTGCGCGGACTGAAAGGCTCCTACCGATGATCGACGTCTGGATGCAGCACCCGACCGTGCGGTTCCTGCGGCATGACATGTTGGAGTCCCTCCGCCGCTGGACCGGTCTCGAGGTGCCCGACGAGGAGATCCCCATCGAGGTGACCCTCGCGGCGATGGACGCGGCCGGAGTCGACTTCGGGCTGCTGAGCGCTTGGGAGGACCCAGAGGGATCGCTGATCGGCAACGACGAGGTGCACGGGTGGGTGGAGGCGCATCCCGACCGCTTTGCCGGGCTGGCCGCGGTCGACCTGCGGCGGCCGATGGAGGCGGTGCGGGAGCTGCGGCGCTGCGTCACCGAGCTCGGGTTCAAGGGCCTGCGCGTCGTGCCGTGGCTGTGGGAGGCGCCGCCGACCGATCGGCGCTACTACCCGCTGTTCTCGGAGTGCGTCGAGCTCGGGGTTCCCTTCTTCACCCAGGTAGGGCATACGGGGCCGATGCGACCCTCGGAGACCGGCCGGCCGATCCCATACGTCGACCAGGTCGCCCTCGACTTCCCGGAGCTGACCATCGTCGGGGGACATATCGGCTACCCGTGGACGGAGGAGATGGTCGCGGTCGCGCGCAAGCACCCGAACGTCTACATCGACACCTCCGCCTACACGGCCGAGCGGTACCCGGCCGAGCTCGTCGCCTACATGAAGACCAGGGGCGGGAGCCGGAAGGTCCTGTTCGGCACGAACTACCCGATGATCCCGCCGGCCCAAGCCCTCGCCGGACTCGACCACCTCGGCCTGGACGCAGAAACGAGGGACCTCTTCCTCGACGGCAACGCCCGCCGCCTGCTGAACCTCGCCGCTTGACCCCTCCTCCCGCTGGGGTCGCTCAGTTCGAAATGTCGTACTCAGTGACCCCAGCGGGGTCGGGCGGCGGATCTAATCGCGACCCCTCCCCCTGCTGGGGTCGCTCAGTTCGAAATGACGTACTCAGCGACCCCAGCGCGGTGGGAGGCTGGCCGTGACTGAGCCTCAGGCCGCTCGGCGCTTGGCCTTGTCCTCGGGCTTGGCGTGGTCGGACTTGGAGACCGGCGCCGAGTAGGGCTCGAACTCGTCGGCGTCGACGCCGCCGTTCTCCTCGCCCTCGGGCTCGTCGTCGTCACCGTCGTCGAACTCGGGCCCCTCCTCGTTGCCGGGGCCGGGGTCCTCGGGGATCGGGTCGGTGATGGTCTCGATCTCCTCGCCGTCCTCGGCCTCGGTCGCGGCATCCGACTTAGCGCCCTTCTCGCGTTCGCCGTCGCGCGAGCGCTTGCTGCGCCGGCGGCGCTTCTTGCCGCCGCTCTTGGGCAGGTTGCGGAGCAGCTCGCGGGCGACCGCGGAGGGCTTGCGGGCCATACGCATCCGGGCGCCGCGAAGGACCTCCTCGGCCTCGGGCGTGTGGGCGACCGCGGCGGCGAGCAGGGCGACGGCGAGGCGGCGGTCCTGGCTGCGCGCGGCCTGGACGAGGCGGCGGGCGTTCTTGCCGTGGGCGCGGCCGGATGAGTTGACGAAGAGGCCGAGCAGGCGCTTGGTCTCGGGCCAGCGGGCGACCGCGTACTCCTCGTGGCATTCGCGGGTGAACTCGGCGAGGCGCCAGACCCAGGCCTGCGCCTGGTCGCGGCGGCCGATCCGGCTCTCGGCGAGCGCCTGGAGCAGGACGCGGACGCCGGCGCGGCGCTGATCGCGCTGCCAGGTCCCGACCATGTCGATCGCCTCGTCGAAGGGCTCGGCCTCGCGGGTCAGCGCGAGCTCGCCGAGCGCCTTCAGCTTGAGCTGGGTGGAGCGGTTGCGCTGGATGCAGGTCAGCAGGAAGCGGCGGCGCAGCTCCTTGGCCTGGTCGTGCTGGAGCATCGCCTTGGCCTTGCGCCAGGAGTTCGGCTGCACGCGGGCGCCGGCGAGCGCGGCCCAGACGTGCTGCTCGGAGTAGTCCAGCCGCTCGACGGCGGTCCGCCACATCTCGCGCTCGAGCACCTGCATCCGGCGCTCGGGATCGGCGGAGACGGGGATCACGCGCTTCTCGACGCGGACCCGGCGCCCGCGCCCGCGACGGACCGGGCCGACGACGATCGCGCCGCCGCGGTACACGTCGCGGTCGAGCAGCGAGTGCAGCGTCACGATCGTCTCGTCGTTGCGGGTCGCGGGGTGGACGAGGTCGATGACCAGGCCGGCCTCCTTGCCGGGGTTGCGGCGGGTGACCCGGCCGACGCGCTGCTGGTAGATGCGCTTGGAGGCGGTCGGCGCGAGGTGCATGCAGATCGTCGCGCGCGGCGAGTTCCAGCCCTCCGCCAGGAGCATCGCATTGCAGAGGACGTCGACCTCGCCGCGCTCGAACGCGGCGAGCGTCTCGGCGAGCTCGCGCTTGGGCGTCTCGCCGGAGACCGCGCGCGCGTTGATTCCGAAGTCGCGCATCGCGGCGGCGACGTTGTTGGCGTGCTTGACGCCGGCGGTGTAGACGACGCCGGGGACGCGCTTGAACCGGGAGCGGTAGAGGTCGGCGATCGCGACGTTGAACGGCCCCTGGTCCAGGAGCTTCGCCAGCTCCTCCTGGTCGAAGTCCTGGTCGACCTCGCCGCGGCGCAGCGGCACCTTGGCGAGCGTCCGCACGCCCGGTCCCGGCGGGATCCGGATGCAGCGCAGCGGCGCGATCACGCCGCGCCGCGCCGCCTGGGCGAGGTCGAAGCGCGAGGTCTGCGTCGGGAAGAGGTCGGCGACGTGGCGGGCGATCAGCGCGCCGGTCGCGGTCATGCCGATGAAGACGGGACCCTGCCAGGCGCGGATGCAGGCGCTGGTCTTCTCGCCGAGGGCGGTATGCGCCTCGTCGCAGATGACGATCGAGTAGGCGTCGGAGATCTTGCCCGCGTTGCGGACGAACCACTGGTAGGTCTCGACCGTGACCGGGCCGTAGGCGTTGTCCTTGCCTTTCAGCAGCGGCGGCGAGAGCCGGTCGGCGTAGCCGCGGTCGGAGATCTCGCCGATGAACTGGTCGACGAGGTTGCGGCGGTGGGTGAGGATCAGGATGCCGCCGGTCCGCGAGGACTCGACGAAGCCGACGGCGGCGACGGTCTTGCCGGCGCCCGTGGCGTGTTCGAACCAGAAGCGGCGACTCGCGCCGGGGTCGTCGGCGGCCTCGGCGACGACGTCCTCGTCCTCCTCCTCGTCCTCCTCGGCCCAGTCCCGGGGCTCCTCGTCCTCCTCGAGGGCCTCCTCGCCCTCGTCGGTCGGGACGCCGTTGCCGGAGCCGTTCCCGGTCCCGTTGCGCCGGGCGCCGGGCTCCTCGACCTCGGAGATGATCGCCGCGAGCGTGCCGGAGAGCGCGTCGACCTGGTGCTCGGAGAGGACGGCGCCGTCGTTGAGCGTCGGCGGGTCCTGGGAGAGGACGCGCTCGAGGCCCAGCAGCAGCGAGTACTCGCGGCGCCACTCCGCCGAGGGCTCCTCGAAGCCCTCGGCGAGCTCGGCGTGAGCAGCGTCGAACGCCTTGCGGCGCGCGGTGCCGGGGTGGAGGTCCTCGAACGTCTCGCCCTCGAGCAGGATTGGTTCCCGCGTGAACTCCTGGACGCGTTCGATGTCGGCGCCGCTGGGCGCGTCAGCCGCCGAGGCGGCGAGTGCAGTGGTATCGGCCATTGAAAAGGCTTGGGTGGCGCGTAGGGCTCCGTGCAATGGGGCTACACGCGCAGTAGCTCGTGGGGCGAGGCGGTTCCGGCTACTCCTCCCGGCCGCGGGCCCCTGCGGTCCAAAGTCCCCTCGAACCGCACCCAGCATTAAGCAGGGAGCAGGGCGGTATGGGGACAGCGGCCGCTTTCTGCACGAGGCGGCCCCGCGGGGCGACGTCGCCTGCCGGGTAACCTCGGCCGCCGTGAACCGCCTGCCCTCCAGCCCGGGGATCCGGGCCGCGGCCGCGCTCGCGGCGGGCCTTCTCGCCGCCGCGACGCTCGCCGCGTGCGGCTCGAGCGACGACTCCTCGCCGGCTCCCGACTACGAACCGGCGCTGAAGCAGGCGCCCCCGAAGCTCGCGAAGCTCTACGCGAACGGCGACGAGCTGATCACCGGCGGCGAGGAGGCCTACGACCAGACGCTCGAGAGCGTCCGCGGCTATCCCGTCGTCGTCAACAACTGGGCGTCGTGGTGCGGGCCGTGCCGGGTCGAGTTCCCCTGGTTCCAGGACGCCGCGGCCGAGCACCTCGACGAGGTCGCCTTCCTCGGCGTCGACACGCAGGACTCCGCCGACGCGTACGAGACCTTCCTGCGCGACAACCCGCTTCCCTACCCGAGCGTCGAGGACCCCGACAAGGAGCTGGCCGCGTGGGCCGACACCGGCCTCATCGCAGTCCCGAACACGCTCTTCTACGACGCGGAGGGGAAGCTCGTCTACACCCACCAGGGCCAGTACCGCACCCAGGACGACCTCGACGCCGACATCGAGAAGTACGCGCTGAGCGACGCGAGCTGACCCGATCGCTCCGCCGCCATCGGCGCCGGGGTCGATCCGCGCAGCATGTTGCCCAAACAGACCCCGGCGGGCGGATAATCAGCACATGACGTTGCGCCGGATCATCACCGCGGTCTCGATCGTCCTCGGCGCTGCGATTCTCGCCGCCTCCGCGGTCGCCCAGTCCGACTCCACCACCGTCCCCTCGATCGAGCTGAACGGGGAGATCTCGCCGGCGACCGAGGCGTGGATGGGGCACGCGCTCGACGACGCGGCCGACGAGGACGCGCCGCTCGTCATCGTCCGGATCGACACCCCGGGCGGCCTCGACTCCTCGATGCGGGAGATCGTCAAGGACATCCTCGCGGCGCCGATGCCGGTGGTCGCATACGTGACGCCGAATGGCGCGCGCGCCGCCTCGGCGGGGGTCTTCATCACCCAGGCGGCCGACGTCGCCGCGATGGCGCCGGACACCAACATCGGCTCCGCCTCGCCGATCGAGTCCGACGGCGGCGACATCGAGGGAACGCTCGGCCGCAAGGTCACCAACGACGCCTCGGCCTACGTCCGCGCGCTGGCCGAGACGCACGGGCGCAACCCCGAGCTCGCGGAGGAGATGGTCCGCGAGGCGACGAACGTGACGGCCCAAGAGGCGCTCGACGCCGACCTGATCGACCTGATCGCTGCCGACCAGGAGGACCTGCTCGCGCAGCTCGACGGCTTCGAGGTGAAGGGGCCGAAGGCGGGGACCCTGGACACCGCGGGCCTCGAGGTGGAGGAGGAGGACATGCCGCTCCAGTACGACCTCCTGCAGATCCTCGTCGACCCCAACGTCGCCTTCCTGCTGCTGCTCGTCGGCTTCGTCGGGATCGCCCTCGAGTTCTTCTCCCCCGGCGCGATCGTCCCCGGCGCGGTCGGCGCGATCTCGCTGATCCTCGGGCTGTTCGGGACGATCCAGCTGCCGGTGGCGGCGATCGGCGTCGTCCTCCTGATCCTCGCGGCGGGGCTGATCATCGCCGAGGCCCACCTGCCGACCGGGGGCCTGCTCGGGGTCGCGGGGGTCGGAGCGCTGATCGCCGGCGGCCTGCTGCTCTTCGACACCGGCGGGGAGGGCCCCGAGGTCAGCCCGGTCCTCGTCATCCTCGTCGCCGTCCTGCTCGGGGGCTCGCTCGCCTTCATCGGCCAGCGTGCCCTTGCGGCGCGGAAGGAGCCGATCAAATCGGGCAGTGAGCACCTGATCGGTGAGATCGCCGAGGCGCGGCAGCGGATCGATCCGGTCGGCCAGGTCTTCGTCGACGGGGCGCTGTGGCAGGCGCGGTCCGCCGATCCCGATGACCCGATCGAAGCCGGGTATAGAGTCAGGGTCGAGTCGATCGACGGCCTCACCCTCACAGTCGCACCGGTTGGCGAGGGGGACGCCGAGCCGGTCGCCGAGAACGTCGGAAGCGAACCAGGAGGAAGCTGAGCGTGGCCGGACTTGTGATCCTCGGAGTGGTCGTCGTCCTCGGCCTGCTGGTCTGGGCGTCGGCGATCCGCATCCTCCGCGAATACGAGCGAGGGGTCGTCTTCCGGCTCGGCCGCCTGATCGCCCTCAAGGGCCCGGGCCTGCGCTTCCTGATCCCGATCGTCGACCAGATGGTCCGGGTCGACCTGCGAACGGTGACGCTGAACGTCCCGCCGCAGGAGGTGATCACCAAGGACAACGTGACCGTCCGCGTGAACGCCGTCGCCTACTTCCGGGTGATGGACCCCGACCGAGCCATCACCGAGATCGAGAACTACCTCGTCGCCACCTCCCAGATCGCGCAGACGACCCTCCGCTCGATCCTCGGCAAGGCCGAGCTCGACTCGCTGCTGACCGAGCGCGAGAAGCTCAACCAGGAGCTCCAGCTGATCATCGACGAGCAGACCGAGCCGTGGGGCATCAAGGTCTCGACCGTCGAAGTCAAAGACGTCGAGCTGCCCCAGGACATGCAGCGCGCGATCGCCCTGCAGGCGCAGGCCGAGCGCGAGCGGCGCGCGAAGATCATCGGCTCCGAGGGCGAGTTCCAGGCCGCGCAGAAGCTCTCCGACGCCGCCGACATCATCAGCCAGAACCCGGCGACGCTCCAGCTCCGCTACCTGCAGACGCTGCTGCAGATGGGCGTCAACCAGAACACGACGATCGTCTTCCCGCTGCCGATCGAGCTGATGAACGCGTTCACCAAGTTCACCGGCGGCGACGACGGGACCGGCGGCACCGCCGGCAGGCCGACCACGCGCGGGCCCGACACCCCGGACATGCCGCCGGCGCCGAACATCGATCCCGAGACCGGCGCAGTGCTCCCCGGGAACGCAGGCGACGGCGAGGACGACGCCCCGCCGCCCCCGCCGGACGTCCCGCCGGCGCTCTGAGCGACCGCGTACCCATCCCCGGCGCGGCGGAGCGCTGACTCGTGCCCGAGCTCCGGATCGACCAGCTCACCGGGATGCGGGCGCTGATCGCGCCCGAGCGCTCCGGACGGCCGGACGACTACGCGAAGCCGCGGGCGGCGACGGTGAGCGCCGAGGACTGCCCCTTCTGTCCCGGCCACGAGGCCGAGACCCCGCCCGAGGTCTGGGCCGAGCGTCCGGGCGGAGGCGAGCCCGACACTCCGGGCTGGGAGCAGCGCGCGGTCCCGAACCTCTACCCGGCCCTCGCCGCGGGGACGGCGGAGCGCGCGGGCGTCTCGGAGTCCGGGCTCACGAGCTCGGCCGATCCCCTGCTCGCCTCGGCCCGGGCGAGCGAGTCGGACCTCTTCGGCAGCGCGCCCGCCGTCGGCGCGCACGAGGTGATCGTCAACTCGCCGCGGCACGTGCAGGCGCTCGCGGACCTGGAGCTCGCCGAGCTCGGCGGCGCGCTCGCCGCCTGGCGGAAGCGGATCGCCGCCCACTCGGGGGAGGCGTCGCTCGTCCACCTGCTCGTCAACGAGGGCCCGGCCGCCGGCGCCACCCGCGAGCACACGCACGCCCAGCTCCTCGCCATGCCCTTCGTGCCGCCGCTCGTCGCCCGCGAGCGTGAGCGCTTCACCGCCTACAACCAGCGGACGATGGGCGGGCACCTGCTCGAGGACGTCGTCGTCGAGGAGGTGCGCAGGCGCGAGCGCCTCGTGGCGATCGACGGCGAGGCCGCGCTCGTCTGTCCCTGGGCATCGCGCTCGCCCTACGAGCTGCGCCTCGTCCCGCGCAGCGCCAGCGCGCGCTTCGAGGACGACGACCGCGGCGCCGAGCTCCTGCATCGCGGGCTGCGGGCGCTTCGCGCCGCCCTCGGCGAGGGGGTGCCGCTCAACCTCTGGGTCCGCACGGCGCCGCGGGGCGCCGAGGAGTTCCACTGGCACATCGACGTCGTCCCCCGGCTCGGCCTCCTCGGCGGCTTCGAGCTCGGCACGGGCGTCGACATCAACGGCGTCGCGCCGGAGATCGCCGCGGCGGAGCTGCGCGAGGCGCTGCCGGGGTAGTCGCTGCGGCCGCTAGTGCTTGCCGCCGGGCGCGAGCCTGATTCGGAGCCGCTTCGTCGTCACGTTCCCGGCGGCGTCGGTCAGAGTGACCTCGATCGTCGCGCGAGCCCGCTCGCCCGCTGCGAGTGCCCCGAGGACGCGCCCGCTCGCCGCGCGCTTGAGCCGCAGCGCCAGCGTCCGCCTCCCGCCTGGCTTGGCAACCGCCTGCGCCGGCATCAGCTCGAAGGTCTTCCCCGACTCGACGCGACCGCCTGCCTCCACGGTGACACGCTCGCCCGCTCCCGCCTTGAGCTTGACCGACACCCGGGTTGCGCGCTGCCGCTGCTCGGTCCGAGCCTTGACCACGGCCGCGCTGACGCGCGGGTCGGCGAGCTCGACCGCGCCGATGTCGCTCCCGTCGGAGGCGGCGCCGTCGCGGGCGGCCCCGTGGTCGATGGTCCGGCGCTCGCCGCGCTGGTCGTGGGCGAGGCCGTTGGCTACGCCGGCGTCGATCGCCGGGCTCGTGGCGGCGGGGAGCATCGTCGGCGTCGGCCCGCCGTTTTCGGCCAAGGGCTCGAGTCGGGCGCGGACGTTGAGCTGGTTGGAGGCGTGGGGGTCGGGGTCGATCGCAGCGCCCGTGGTGGTGCCGACGAGCGAGTGGCCGACCACGAACGCTCCATCGGCGCCCTTGGCCTGGTCGAGGTCGGTTCCCTCCGGCGCCGAGTTTTCGGCGACGATCGTGCTCGAGAGGCCGGTCACGTCCCGTCCCCGCCGCGCCGGATCGTCCACTCCCCTGCGGAAGATCCCGCCGCCGCTCGTCCGCGCCGAGTTGTCAGCGACCGTGCTGTTGTCGATCCGCACCTTCGCGTCGTATTCGTTGCGCACGTAGGCCCCGCCGCCGCGGGTCGCCGCGTTGCCGCTGATCGTCGAGTCGACGATCAGCGCCGGGCCGGCGTCGGGGCCGCTGAGGAGGAGCCCGCCGCCGTCGCCGACGGCGCCGTTGCCGACGAGCGCGCTGTGGGAGACCAGCACCGAGTCCACCTGGTTGTCGACGTAGAGGCCGCCGCCGTTGCTCCCGGCCACGTTCTCGGAGAGAGTCGAGTTGCGGACGGTGAGGCCGGTCGGGGAAGCGACCTCGCCGTCGTCGTCGGCGTAGAGACCGCCGCCGGGGCCGGCCGACGCGTTTCCGGCGAGGACCGAGTCGGCGATGGTCAGCCGGCTGCCGCCGGCGTAGATCCCGCCGCCGCGATTGTCGGAGCGGTTGCCGCTGAGCGCGACGCCCGCGAGCGTGAGGTCGGCGTACTCGGCGAGGATGCCTCCGCCCTGGCCGGACCCGGAGAACCCCTCGGCGACCGCGATCCCGGAGATGGTCACCGCGTCGCCCTTGGCGCCGGTTGCGTCGGGCCGCACATGGAAGACGCGCGAGTCAGCGCCGTCGTGGACGTCGTCGGCGTTCGCGTCGCCGCTGACCGTGAGCGCGTCGGCGCCCGGCCCGGCGATGGTCAGCGCGGCGTCGATCGCGATCTCACCGCTGGTCAGGGTGATCTCGCCGCGGACCCCGCGAGCGAAGGCGATCCGGTCGGCGCCGGAGTCGGCGTTGGCCTGTGCGACCGCATCGCGGAGGCTGCCGGGCCCCGAGTCGTCCAGGTTCTCGACGGTGAAGGTCTTAGCGCTCGCCGGAGCGGCGGCGGCCCCGAGCGCGACGATGGTGGCGGCGACGGCACCAGCCGCGCGGCGACGCCGCCGCTCGAGGCGGCGCGCACGTGCGCGATTGATCGACCGGGCCGACAAAGAAACCATCCCCCCGCCGGAGCGGGTCCCCGCTACGTTCTCCCCCCGCGCCGGTCTTCCTGTATCGGCGTCGTCGCGAATGCCGCCGTTCGGCGACGGATACGCTCCCCGCCATGCCACCCCTCGCACGCCCCTTTCCCCGCTTCATCGCCGACACCGCCCAGGAGTCCCGTCCCTACGGCCGCTGGGAGGAGCGGCTCCGCGAGACGTTCGTCGCCGCATGCGGCGATCTCGCCTCCGAGGCGGGAACGCAGGTCGACGCCGAGACGCTGCGCTTCTTCCCCGAGCGCACCTGGGGAGGACGCACCTACATCCCGGTCGCCGGCCGCGGCGCGCAGGCCGTGGATGGGTCGGTGCCCGAGTTCTTCGGCCACATCTCCTTCCCGCGCCTCGACGACGGCGAGCCCGGCGAGCTCGTGCCGAGCGTCGACTACACCGACGTCACCGCCGACGACAACCCCGACTGGCAGGTCGACCTCAACGACGACGTCATCGGGACCTGGCGGGCCGACGGCGGCCGCGGCGGCGACGTCACCCTCGTCTGGGGGACGCCGATGGTCCGCGGCGCGCTGGCCGCGACCGCGGAGCTCGCCGGCGAGGTCGTCGACCAGGCCGCGGTCATCGAGGGTCGCTTCACCCTCGTCGCGGTCGACGCCGTGCACGGGTTCGGCGACGACGTCTTCCTCGACGTCAAGCTCTGGGACCGGCGGCTGCGCGAGATCGCCAGCGAAAGCCTGTACGCCGACGAGGAGGACGAGGCCGAGGAGACCCCGGCCGCTGCCGACCGGACCTAGGGCCTAGGAGGCGGCGACCGGCTCCGGCGCCGGCCTCTCGTCGCCCGCGCTTCCGCCGGCGTCGGCGCGCCCGCGCCGAGCGCGCGAGCCGGGGAGTCGAAGTCAGCAGGTGCAGAGCTTCGACCGGGGCGACTTCGTCTTCTTCGGCGACCCGACGCAACGGCTGGGCAGTGCAGGCGATCCCCGACCGCGGCTGACGGCTCAGGCCGGGGGCGGCACGACCGGCGCCGTCGCGAGGCGGGCCGTCCCGCGGCCGGCCGACTTCGCCTCGTAGAGCGCGAGGTCGGCGCGGGCCATCAGGTCCTCGAGGCTCTCGTCGGCGCGGCCGACGGCGATGCCGGCGGAGAAGGAGCCGGTCTCGGGCGTCGCCGTCCGCAGCCGCTCGACGGCGCCGAAGGTGTCGTCAGGATTGGATCCGAGGAGGAGCACCGCGAACTCGTCGCCGCCGACGCGGGCGATGACGTCCTCGCCGCGGAAGGCGGCGGCGAGCCGCTCGCCCGTCTCGCACAGCACCCGGTCGCCGGCGTCGTGGCCGAGCTCGTCGTTGATCGACTTGAGGCGGTCGAGGTCGAGCAGCACCGTGGTCAAGGACTCTCCCTTGCGCGCGGCGTGGGCGAGGTCGCGGGCCGCCGCCTGCTCCCAGCCGCGCCGGTTCAGCAGGCCGGTGAGCGGATCGTGGGAGGCCTCGTGGCGCAGCCGGCGGGTCAGCCGCGCCGTTTCCCGGCTCAGTATCGACAGCGTCGCCATCACCGCGGCGGTGACGACGATCAGGATCGCCGCCTGCGGCCAGTCGACCGGGTACTCGGGCGCCCCGACGATCGCCATCGGCCCGACGCAGCAGGCGACGACCACCGCCAGCCCGACCTTCAGCTCGCCGTCGGTCGCCATCACGCCGAACCAGATCGTCGCCATCACCAGCAGCACGGCGTATGGGGAGGCGACGCCGCCGGTGTGGGCCTGGAGCAGGGTCAGCGCCGGCAGGCCGCCGAAGGCGAAGACCCAGCGCAGCCATCGCATGTCCGGCGGCGTCAGGTTGACCCCGATCGGCGCCACCATCGCCACCGCCGCCCCGACGAAGAACTCGGTCGGGTGGTCGTCGAAGTCGGCGAGCGTCGCGATCAGGATCGGCAGCCAGTTGCCGAGCACCGCGAGCCCGAGGGCCATGCGCCGCTGACGCTCGTTGAGGACGATCGGGCCCATCGGGGGTTCATCGGCTGCCGGGACCGCGGGCTTCAATGCGGTCCGCGCCTTGGACTGAACCAAATCCTTACTCGCGGCTTGCCGGCGCTTGGACGGCCGCTTCATAGCTTCGGCCCGAGCCGGCGAACGGCCGGCGGAATCCGAAAGGAAGCGACATGGAAAAGACGACATTGCAGAAGGCCGGCATCCTCTCCCTCGCCGGCACCGGCGTGCTCCACCTGGTCCTCGCTCCCGAGTACCTCTCCGAGGAGACCTACGTCGGGGCACTGTTCATCGCCGGCGGCATCGCCTGCCTCGGCCTCGCCGCCTGGATCCGCAAGCGCGCGAACGACGCCGCGGCCTGGACCGTGGCCGCCCTCGCGGCGGCCGGAATGGCGCTCGGCTTCATCCTCTCCCGGACGGTCGGCCTCCCCGGCTTCCACGAGTCGGAGTGGGAGCTGTCCGGAGTCGTCTCGCTGCTGCTCGAGGGCACCGTCGTGGTCGCCGCGGCGAACGCGGTGCGCTCGCAGCTTCCCGGGGCCCGGTTTTCGACCAGCGGCTAGGCCTCGTCCCGTTCCGCGCCCGTGGAGCTCCGGCTCCCGGGCGCGGGCGGCTATCGCCGGCGGGCCAGGTACACGTCCTGGGCCACGAGGTGATCGCGGCCCTCGCGCCGGCCGACGAACTCGAACTCGCTGCGGCCAATCAGGTGGGGCGCGGACGGCGCGCCAGGTTCCGCCTCCGAGCTCGGGAGCTGGAGGATCAGCTCGCCGCCGGAAGGCGGCGCGCGCCAGGCGCCGTCGCCGGCCAGGTGCTTGAGCCTGCTCGTTGCAGTCGAGGAGTGCGCCGCCATCGCTGAGGATTACAGCCGGGGACCGGCCTGCGGCGGCTACGGTCGGCGTCTCCGCGGTGCGCTCGCCAGGGTGCCTGAGGTCCACCGGTTGGGCCGTAGGAGCGCGTGTCGAACGCGATCATCACCGCGAGCAGGGCGAACGCGACCGACGCTGGCCGTCGCCGGGATCTCCAGGGCGAGCGGGATCAGCGCGAAGCAGAGCGCCGCGACGACGGTGCGTCGCAGGTTCACCGAATGGATGTGGCGATAGCGGAAGGCGCCGAGCGCGAGCAGGTAGATCGACTCCGCCCAGCAGGGCTGCGCGGGACGATCTTCAGCGGGTCGTCGACGTGGCCGAGCGTCTTCTTCAACCCGAGGGCGACGAGGACGATGCCGGCGACCATCGGAAAGTGCAGGTAGGAGTAGGAGTCGCGGGCGAGCTCGTTGCGCTCCCGCTGTCCTCCACCCGGCCAGCCGCCTGGCGGAGACGAGCGCGACGACGTCGAAGTACGCCCACCACTGCATGCAGGCGATCGCGAGACCGAGGACGGCGGCGAGGATGACCCGCCGGTGACACCGAACTCCGCGCCGGCGCCGATCGCGACGATCGACTCGCCCAGCGCGATGATCAGGATCAGACCGTGGCGCTCGGCGAAGTGCTCGGCGTTGAGGTGCCACCCCTCGGCCCGAAGAAGTACGGCCCGCCATGTCGAGGCGAGCGCCACCGCCACAGCGCTCCTGGCGGCGCGTCGAGCAGCGAGCCCGACCGCGACCCGTGTAGTCGCAGCCGTAGAGCCGGGTCTCGGAACCCCGCGGCCACCACCGCAGGAGCCAGCCGCAGCCGCAGCCGAAGTCGAGGTGGACCTGACCCGCTTTCGTGGACACTTGATCGCTGGGGCCGTAGGCCAGATGGGTCGCGGATCGAGCACGGTCCGGCGCGGGACGATTCACCGGCGCCCTCGCCGCGTCCGCTCACGATTTAGGTCCGGTCGCCGCGAGCTCACTCGCGGTTCGGCTGAGGACCACTGCTTGTTCGAGGCGCTGGTCGGGATCAATCAGCGAAAGGAGCGCCAAGTCCGCGAACGGAAGCGCTCACTACTGGGGCAGGTGTGACTGGACGACGATCTGAGGCGTCTGCTCATCGAGGCGAGGGTCAGCCGAGCGTCGCGAACGACGGGGAGACCTGTCGGCTTGAAACGGCTGATGCTGGTGGGTCATGCCGGGCGCGCGGCGAGCTCCTGCTGGCTGAGCCCATGGCGGCGCCGGCATGCAACCAGGAAGCGTCCAACCCGCGGGCTCCTCTTCGCAGATACCGGCATGGGCTGAATATATCAAAACGATGAGCCGGCCAGAGGCCGTGATTCCCGCTTGGACAAGCCAATTGGCCCCGGTAGCTCAGCTGGATAGAGCGACTCCCTCCTAAGGAGTAGGCCGCTGGTTCGAATCCAGCTCGGGGCGCTTTCATTTGCAGGTCTTTCTTGAAGTCGCGGCTGAGGCAGGGGAGGGCACAGGTACGAAACGGGTACAAGCTCATCCCGCAACCGATACTCGGGCTCCCACGATGGCGTCCTCGGCCGGCAGCCGCGGAGCGTCCTCGAGCTCCTCGATGACGTGGCCGTAGGTCCGCATCGTCAGCTCCGCTCCATGGCCGAGTTGGCGGGCCACGTAGATCACGCTGCGTCCCTCGTGGAGAAGGAGGGAGGCGAAGCTGTGGCGCAGGTCGTAAGGCCGCGCCGATGGCAACCCGGCACGAGGAAGCGCTGGTGCGAAGCGTCGGCGCCGCCACTTCTCGAAGCCGTTCGCTGTCCAATGGTCGCCGTTTGTGGCCGCGAAGATCGGCTTGTCCTGGGAGGCGTCTGATTCGGCTCTCCACTCCTCGAGGTCGTCGACCAGCGGGCTCAGCAAGCGGACATTGCGCCGACCGCCGGTCTTCGGTGCGTTCACGAGCAGAGTCCGCTCGCCGACGTCGCTCCACTTGAGGAGCCGCAGCTCTCCCCGGCCGGACGCCGGCATAGGCGAGGACGGAGACGATCGTCGCATCGCGTAGATCGCATGCAGCTCGCAGCCTTTCAACAGTCGCTGGCGCCAGCGGCCGGACTTCAGTGCTGTGAGGCAGCCGTGCCTTGCGGACGACGCGCTGCGGGTTGTAAAGAATGCGGCGCGACTCGGCCGCCCTCTGCAGGATCGCGCCGAGCAAGGTCATCGACTTCTGGATCGCGTGCGGCCGGACGCCCTCAGCGATCATTTGGCCCTGGAAGGTCGCGACGATCTCGGGGTCGATCTCGCGCAGCTGCATCTCACCCAAGCGCGGACCAATGTGCAGGTCGTAGAGCGATGAGTAGATCTCGCGCGTTCGCCGCGCCAGGTGCGCGGCGTGGGCTCGCGACCAGACCCCGGTCACGTACTCATCCAGCGTCTCTCGCCCACCATCCATCGCCGCCAGCTCACCGGTCCGCCGCCGACGCTTCACCTCAGCGTCGAATGCCTCGGCGTCCCTCTTCCGCCCGAGCACCTTCGAGCGATTGCGCCCCGAGACGTCGCGCCACCGCACCCGCCAGACGACCTCTCCCGAAGCACGCTTGATCCGCTCGACGCTCATCGACCCTCGCCTCCGACAACCCCGAGCGAGGTGACCTTGACCCTCATCCTCTCCTCCTTCACCTGAGATTCAGGTGCCGGAGAAGGCAAGACGGCCAAGCCACGCGAGCCCTTCAGGGCTAGCGTGTCGGGCGCGTCGGAGTTGCACCTCCGGCGCCGGGCCCCGGGACGTGTTCAGCGTCGCCGGGGCCACTAAGTTGCCCCGCGATCGTAGCCGGAGGAGCGGTCCAGATCCAGCTCGGCGAAGACGGCTGCGAGCGGCCGCTGCTCGCACAAGCGATTGCGGACGATCCGCCTCGGCAGCACGCGCGGCGGCTCCTCCGGTTCATGCGGGACGACCAGATTCTCGGCAAGCCAAGCCCGAGCAGAAGCCGCCGGGATCAGGAGCCTCGTCCCGTTCGAGACCCTCGCCGCCCGAAGCTCGCCCCGCTCGATCGCCCGGTAGATCGTCTTCGCCGACAGCCCGACGAGCGCCGCTAACTCCTTTGGCCGGTAGGCCAGCCGGCCATCGTCAAGCTCCTCGATCGTCTCCGCCGTTGCATGCTCTCGGGCTTCTCCGTCCATCACCTCCTCGGTGACAGATGAACCCTCCAGGTCTCGACCTACCCTTTTTGCCTTGGCCTCTCTGGATCGCGCGTCCAACCTCCCTGGCTCCTGAACCCTGCCCGCGATTGGCATCAGCTCTCGAAACCGGTTCTAGAGCGTCAGCTGCTCGCGATCGTCTGCTCGCTAATGCGCCAAACGCATCCATCAGCTGGTTAACAACGGGCGTAGGGACAAGCGCATCGCGTGGAAGCGCTTCGAACCGGTCGGTGCCCGGAAAAGGTCGCAATTTCCGTCTTCCAGTTGAGAGAAATGAATAGCGCTCCTGTATCGTCCTCTCCTTGGTGGCGTACCGCAGGTCGTCGCCTACATTCGGGTGATTACAACAGGGGAGTGTGGGGGCATGAGGTTCGTCCGCGTCGACTGGCAACGCCGCGCATTGCTCATTCTGGCTTCGGCGGCTGGGCTGCTGGCGATGCCGGGGGCGGCCGATGACTCCCACGCAGCGATCTACTGGGGCAGTGCGGGTCAGAACGTCGGCGTAGGGAGAGCGGCGAATGACGGCACCATCGTCGATACGGATTTCATCGCCGCAGCACCCGCTGGCGCCTTGGCCATCGATGATGAGCACATCTACTTTGCGACGGCTGACAACGCGATAGCGAGAGCGGATCTCGACGGCTTGAACGTCGATCCCGACTTCATTCCTAACGCGACCATCACTGGGGTCTCAGATATCGCGGTGACCGGCTCCCACATCTACTGGTCCCGAGTCGGAGACGCGGGCGATTCGTGGTCCTCGATCGCGCGCGCTTCGATCGATGGAACCAACGTCGATCTGTCCTTCGTCGACGGGATCGACAACACAGCGGGCATAGCTATCGATGAGCATCTCTATTGGCTTGAAAGGGAGCAGCGGACTGGATGTGAAGCCGGTCGTCGAGTTGATCGATGACGGCTTTCCGTCATGGGTAGACTGGCCCGGCAGTTGGGGCGCCTCGGCCTCAAGCCCAAGTGGACCTGCGCAGCACGGTCAGTGGGATGAGCCGGATGGGTTCGATGAGAATGCCGGGGGGTGCTTCGATGGCCTGCAGGACGAGAGCCAGCGCTTGTCCAGCGGCGGCGCTAGCTCCTCTAGCGCCACGCACCCGCCCGACATCCGGATTGTCCGAGCAAAGCCGGGCCTGATCTCGCTCCACTATCGAGTCGATGCTAGGGCGCCGAAACGCTGGCCTCGACTGCTAGTGAGCACCGATCGCACTGACGACAGCCGACCCCCCCGCTCTGTGGACCGAGCCGCGCCGAGGCGACACGGCGTGATCAGGATTCAGACGGGAGTGCGTACCACTCGCGGGCTGAAGGTGATGGTTAGCGCACTTGGCAGCGACGGGGTTCGGAGCGCGACCGTAACCCGTCGAATCGGCCGGTAACGCCATTGATCAGAACTCGTAACCGCTACCAATCTGGAGGACCAACGCAAGGAGCACCACGAGCAGTGGGGTGACCGCCCCGAGTGCCGCAACGGCGACAAGCGCAGTAAGGTCGCGCGCGTCACCGCGCTGGAGGCGCATAGCTATCGTGGCTGCAGTAAGCGCGATCAGTGCAGCGCCGGCGCCGCGGAGAACTCCGTGATACGGCGAATCGCCGGCATCGACCAGCCAAACCGGAGTTGCGACGGCGGCGCTCACGAAAAAGCATAGCCAAGTGTGGAGCCTTCGACGCTGTCTGATAGGCCAACGGTACTGCTTGAGCGTGGCGCGGCGCTAGCGCCAGGGCAGGGCCGAGAAGAGCCTTCTTTCGTCCAAACTCTCCGCAAGTCCGATCATTCCCCGTTTGATCGCCTTCGCCGACAGCCAACCAGCTCTACGGACGCTTGGCCGACAGGCCAGCCGGCCGCCGTCAAGCTCCTCGATCGTCTCAGCTGCCGCCTGCTCTAGAGCATCCGCATCCATCACTCCCCCCGGTGACAGATGACCCCGCCAGGTCTCGACCTACTTCCCTTCTGCCGACCCACTCAGATCGCCCGTCCACCCCTCCCCGGGCTCTCAACCACTGGCCCGGATCGCTGCCGACCCCGCCCCCAATACCTTCAGGTGAGGGGGTGGGGTCGGCAGCGAGGAGGGCCCGCGCGCGGCTCCAGTTCTCGATTTTGGGGTGGACGGGCGATCCACAGTTTCGTCCACCCTCTAATGGCCCTCAGCAGTGCTCCAAGCTCGGCGCGGTCCTGCCCGCTTTCCATGGAGGCTGTCGCACAAACCCCCTGCTGAGCACCGCTTTCGTGTCCGCCGCCGAGGCGAGCATGCCCTATGGCTCAGAACTTTCTCCCCTGCGACCGTGACCAAAGCCTTCTGCTGGCGCCCGACCTGCGCGACTGGCTGCCTGAAGACCACCTCGCCTGGTTCGTCATCGACGCCGTCGGCGAGCTCGACCTCGCCGCCTTCTTCGCCGACTACCGAGCCGACGGCCACGGCCGCGCCGCCCACGACCCGGAGATGATGGTTGCGCTGCTGATCTACAGCTACGCGACCGGCGAGCGCTCCTCACGAAGGATCGAGCGGCGCTGCCGCGAGGACATCGCCCACCGGGTGATCTGCGCCAACCAGGCACCCGACCACGCGACGATCGCCCGCTTCCGCAGCCGCCACG
Source organism: uncultured Solirubrobacterales bacterium (assembly GCA_963823565.1). Taxonomy (GTDB): domain Bacteria; phylum Actinomycetota; class Thermoleophilia; order Solirubrobacterales; family 70-9; genus RHKX01. The sequence continues at coordinate 159,993 of CAWGLR010000003.1, forward strand.
AGGACGCCCTCGCCGGCCTCTTCACCGAGGTCTTGAAGCTCTGCGTCGAAGGCCGGGCTGATCTCGGTCGGGACGATCGCCTTCGACGGCACCCGGATCGCCGCCGACGCCGCCGATCGCCAGAACAAGACCTACCGCCAGCTCGGCAAGGAGATCCTCGAGGAGGCCGAAGCTGCCGACGCCGCCGAGGACGAGAAGTTCGGCGAGGCACGCGGCGACGAGCTGCCGCCCGGAGCTTCGGAGCCGCGAAGGGCCGCCTCGAGCGCCTGCGCGAGGCGAAGCGCCAGCTCGACGAAGAGCACGAGGCGAAGCTCGAGGAGATGGCCGCCTGGCAGCGGGCGAAGGCCGACTACGCCGAGCGGACCGGCAGCAAAGATCGGCGGGCCGACGAAGCCGCGGCCGATCGCCGCAGAGCCTGATCGGAGGATCAACACCACCGACCCGCGACTCGCGCCCGGTCAAGACCGCGACCGCGGATTCATCCAGGGCTACACCGCTCAGGCCGCTGCGACGACCGAGCAGGTGATCGTCGCCGCCGAGGTGATCACCGGCGGCAACGAGCGCCATCGGCTCGCGCCGATGGCCGACGGCCGCCGAGCGAGGAACTGAAGCGAAGCCGGGATCGTCGATCGCAGCCCGGAGACGATCCTCGCCGACGCCGGCTACTGGAACTCACCGCAGATCGAGCGAGCTCGAGGCGAAAGGGATCCGGGTTCTCGTTCCGCCCGACGCCGACACCCGCAGGGCGCCGACGAAGATCAGATCCGGCCCCCGCTACGAGCGGATGCGAGAGCGACTCCTCCAGGAGTAGGCCGCTGGTTCGAATCCAGCTCGGGGCGCTAGAGGGCTTCCGTGATGCGCTCGACGAGCGCCGGGTCGACCTCGGCCACCGACTCCACCGTCGCGGTGGCGAGCTCCAGCGCCTCGGGCTCGGGCGGGTAGTGCGGGTTCGGGACGGCGACGACCGCCATCCCGGCCGCCGCCGCGGAGCGGATGCCGTTGGCCGAGTCCTCGATGGCGACGCACTCGCCCGGCTCGGCCTCGAGCTTCGCGGCGGCGTCGAGGTAGACGTCGGGCGCGGGCTTGCCGCGGGCGACCTCCTCGGATGAGACGGTCGCGCGGAAGGCCTCGGCGAGCCCGGCGAGCGCGAGGACGCGGTCGATGATCTCGCGGTTCGACGAGGACGCAAGCGCGAGGGGCCAGCGCTCGCCGATGGCGGTCACGGCCTCGCGGGCGCCCGCCAGCAGCGGCAGGTCGGCGGCGAGGGCGTCGTGCATCCCCGCGACGACGGCGCGGTTGATCTCCTCCGGCTCGTCGGGGACCGCGAGCCGGTCGTGCATGTAGGCCGACCACTCGGGCGAGCTCATGCCCATCATCGCCCGCGGCGCCTCGTCGAGCCAGCGGCCGCCGCGCTCGTCGGCGACCCGGCGCTTGACCTCGTTCCAGAGCTGCTCGGAGTCGAGGATGACCCCGTCGAGGTCGAAGATCACGGCGCGGACCACAGGTGGCCGTTCTATCACCGCCCCGGCGGTTCACAGGTTGGCCGGACTGGAGCAGTGAACGTCTCGCCCTCCGCCGTGCTCTCGCCGTCCCAGCTCGAGACGAGGTCGTCCGCCCCGGCGCCGGCGATCTGATCGTCCCCTCCCCCGGCGAGCTCTTCCGCTCGAGGACGGCCGCGCGCTGCTGGCCCGCGCCGTCGTCCTCGCCACCGGAGCCGACTACCGGCGCCCCCCGGGCAGGCCGCGGTCTGGCTGGCCCGCGGCGGCGCCCTGGTGACCCTCCGGCACCGCCGCGGCGACCTCGCCGAGACGATGTCCCATACCTGATCGAGGAGTCGAGGAGCGCGGCGTCGCGATTCGCAGCCGCAGTGAGATCGCCGAGCTCCACGGCGACGACGGCCGGCTCGAGGCGGTCACGCTGAAGGACCCATGCATGGACTGGCTCGGCGAGGGGGCGGGTCGCGACGCCGACGGCTTCGCCACGTCCTTGGCGCGGGCGAGGTGGCGGGTGGGGGCGGATGCGCCACGCCACGATTGTCGATGCTCAGCGGCGATGGACCCGGCGGGATTGCTGAGGGCCGGAAGGCCCCAGTCCCGCTTGTGTCGCCGCCGCACATGCCGGGCAGAGAACGGGCGATGGAGTTCGACACGACGTGGGCAGGATCTCGCCCCCATCCGCCGTTCGGCGGATGGGAATGCTGCTGGGAGCGCCTACCTTTTTCCGACAGCGGTAGCCGGGAGGGCACCGGGATCGCCCTCGCGTCGTCCACGAGAGAGTCGAGTCGCTCGGCGGAGCGGCCAACGGAGGCGCGCAGAGGCTGGATCCCATCGCTGCGCAGGCCGGCCCCAGCGGCCGGCCTGCCGCTGCCCGCATCAGGAAGGCGGGTCGGCTGACCGTGCAGGGGGGAGAGCCTCGATCTATGGAGGCGCCTGAGCTGCTCGCCTCGCGCGCCGAGCAGGCGGCAGGCCTCGGGAGCTGGGAGCTCGACCTCGAGACCGGCGAGGTCACCTGGTCGGACAACCTCTTCCGCCTGATGGGGCTCGAGGTCGGCGAGGTCGAGCCGGCTGTCGACTACTTCCTCGCGCACACGCATCCGGACGACCGCGAGGGGCTGCGGGAGGCGGTCGAGCGGCTCCGCGGCGGCGAGGACGTCGAGTTCGTCGAATACCGGATCATCCGGCCCGACCGCGAGGTGCGCTACCTGAGCGTGTACCGGGCGACGAGCACCAAGGATCCGCCCGGTCCCAGCCGGGTGATCGGGTCCGTCCAGGACGTGACCGATCGCCGGCGCGCCGAGCGCGAGGTGCTCGCCTACCGCGCCGTCACCTCGACGATCGGTGAGTGGAGGGCGCTCGCCGACAGCGGGGTCGAGCTGATCGCCGGCCTCGCGCGGGCGCTCGATGCCATCGCCGGCGCGGTCTGGGTGAATCGCCGCGAGGGGCTTCACCCGATCGCCGTCTGGTGCTCGCAGGTCCTCCCCGACGACGAGCTCGAGGACGTGACCGAGAAGACGCGCCTGCCCCGCGGCTCGGGCCTCGCCGGACACGCCTGGGAGCGCTGCGAGCCGGTCACGCTGGGCAACGGCATCCGCCACGACTTCCAGCGCGCCCGCGTCGCGGAGGGGCACGGGCTGAACGGCGGCGTCGCGTTCCCGGCGATCGCCGGGGGCACCTCGCTCGCGGTCGTGGAGCTGCTCTCCCGCGAGCGCATCGCCCTGACCGAAAGCCTCTCTTTGTCGCTGACGGCGATCGGCCATCAGCTCGGCCAGTTCCTGGACCGCCGCCGCGGCGAGCTCGAGCCGCTCGGCCTCACCGCGCGCGAGATCGAGGTGCTTCAGCTCGCCGCCGACGGGCTCAGCGGGCCGAAGATCGCCGAGCGCCTCGTGATCAGCCCGGCGACGGTCAAGACCCACTTCGAGAACGTCTACGCGAAGCTCGGCGTGCCGGATCGCGCCGCGGCGGTCGCCGAGGTCCTGCGACGGGGCGTCATCGAGTAGGGCCCGGCGGCCCGATCGGCCTCAGTGGCGCTTGGGCCGCCCAGGTCCACGGCTGGTGCGTGGGCGGAGGCAGCGACTTCGCCCTCTGCGCCGACCTGGTGAGGGCCGATCCTCGACGGGCTGATGCGCAACATCCCCGCCGCGGAGGAGTTCGTGCGCCGCGCCGAGGAGGAGGGTGTCGGCGCCGCCGTCGCCGCTCGCGACGAGCCCTTCGGCGACTACAGCCAGGCCCCCGATCGGCGGAAGCCCGACCCCGATCACGTGATCCGGCTTTAATCCCCCGCGGGGACAGGGCTGAACCGACCGAGAGGGATGTGGAGATGGAGAACGACGGGAACCTGCGGGACTCGAGCCTGCGACGCCGGGAGTTCCTGGTGGCCGGCGCAGCGGCGGGGCTGACGCTCGCCGGGCCGGTCAACTACGCCGCGATCGCGCGAGCGCGTGCGATCCCCGAGGCGAAGGGCGCGAAGTTCCTGCACGGCGTCGCGTCGGGCTTCCCGACGCACAAGGGCGCGACGCTGTGGACCCGCCTGACCGGCCTCGAGCGGACGTCGAAGCTGACGCTCGAGGTCGCCACCGACAAGGGCTTCCGCAAGGTCGTCAAGCGCCGCGAGGTGCACGCAAAGAAGGCGGGCGACTTCACCGTCCACCAGCGGATCGGCGGCCTGAAGCCGCACAAGCAGTACTACTACCGCTTCGAGGCCAAGGACCGGAGCTCGCGGGTCGGCAAGTTCCGGACGCTGCCCTCGCCCGACTCGAAGGCACCGCTGCGGATCGCGTTCCTCTCCTGCCAGGACTACGAGGCGGGCTACTACAACGCCCATCGCGCGCTCGCCGGCGAGGACCTCGACCTCTACGTCTTCCTCGGCGACTACGTCTACGAGCGCCGCTACTACCCCGGCCCCGATGACCGGCTCGACACGCTCGGCGCCAACGGCGACGGCAACGTGCAGACGCTGGAGGAGTACCGGGAGAAGTACCGGATGTACCAGTCCGACCCCGACCTGCAGGCCCTCCAGGCGGCGCACGCGTTCGTCAACGTCTGGGACGACCACGAGGTCGAGGACAACTACGCCGGAGACCAGCAGGACTCGGCCGAGGCGAACCCGGACAACGAGAACAACGGCAAGCCGCGCCGGGTCCCGTTCCCCCAGCGCCGCCGCAACGGCTACCGGGCGTTCTTCGAGTCGATGCCGCGGATCCGCAACCGCGGCGAGAAGAACCGGATCTACGGCTCGGTTCGCCTCGGCGGCCTCGCGGAGCTGTTCCTCACCGACCAGCGCCAGTACCGCGATCAGCAGCCCTGCGGGGACGAGCTCCTCGTCCCCTGCCCGGCCGGCGACGACCCCGGGCGGACGATGCTCGGAGCCGAGCAGAAGGCGTGGTTCATGGGCGCCGTCCCGGCGTCGAGTGCGACCTGGAAGCTGTGGGGCAGCGAGGTGATGGCGATGGCGCTCGACCTGCCGCAGGGCCAGCACGTCAACCAGGACGGCTGGGACGGCTACGGCGCCGAGCGCCGCGAGATCCTCGAGCACTTCGCCGCCGCGGGCGTGCAGAACCTGGCGGCGCTCACCGGCGACATCCACACGTTCTTCGCCGGCGACCTGACGACGAACGGCGAGCAGAACGGGACTCCGGTCGGCGTCGAGCTGGTCGGCGGCTCGGCGACCTCGCTCGGCATCCCGGAGGCGCTGAACGTGCCGCCGGGGGCGCTCGAGACGGTCGGCCCGCCAGCGAACCCGCACATCAAGTTCCTCGACGTCCGCAACCGCGGCTTCGGGATCGTCGAGCTCGGCAAGAGCGAGTTGCGGGGCGAGTTCCGGACCTGCGACGCGCTCACTCGCGGCGCCGTGCCGCAGACGAGCGCGCAGTTCCTCGTCGAGTCCGGCGTCCCGAAGCTGAACCTGCTGAGCTAGGCGCGACTCAGGGCGAGGTGCCCCGCGCTGGACGCGGGGCGATCCGGCCCTCGCCCCTGCGGGCGGCGCGGCGGCGGTCACGTCGCGCGCGCGGCCGCAGCACCAGCTCGGCGAGCTTCGCGCCGGCGACGACCAGCAGGAGCAGACCGGTCGTGATCCCGATCGGCGCCAGGGGGAGGGCGACGAATCCGAGCTCGGGCGCCGGCGTCGCGCCGATCAGCGATCCCGCCAGCAGCACGCCGCGGAGGGTGAGGTCGATCGCGGCGACCATCGCCACCGCGAGGGCGAACTGACGCGCGACCTGGCGCCGGCGCTCCGGCGAGCTGGTGCCGCGGGCGACGCGCGCAGCCTCGATCAGCGGCGCGATCAGCGCCGAGAGGATGAAGAACAGGCCACCGAGGCCGAGCCCGGGGAGTCCGGCGGACATCAGTGCCCCTTCTCGTAGACGAGCAGCGGGCGGCGGAGCACGATCTCCTGCCAGACGGCGCGGAGCATGAACCAGCCGTTGACCGTGCGGAGGACGAAGAAGCTCGGCAGGCTCGCGAGCGTCCGCCCGACCTCGCGCCGCTCGACCGCCTGGGCGAGGACCGGGACCATCACGACCGGCGCGTCGATCAGGTAGCCGAGCAGGTAGGCGGGGCGGGCGAGGATCGCGAGCAGCGGGATCAGCACCATGTAGGCGAGGGAGGCGACGAGCGCGTCCCAGGTCGCGATCGCGACCGTCGAGCGCAGGTAGCCGAGCGAGAGCAGCGACCGCTTGTGCAGGCGGACGTTCTGGATGAAGCCGTGCGACCAGCGCCGCAGCTGCTTGCCGAGGAAGTCGAGGTCGTGCGGCTCGACCGGGTAGGAGACGGCCTCGGGGACGAAGCGGACGCAGTGGCCCTCGCGGTATAGCGACCAGGTCAGGTCCATGTCCTCGGCCATCGTCCGCGTCGACCAGCCGCCGAGCGCCCGCAGCTCGTCGGTGCGGTAGGCGGAGAAGCAGCCCGAGGAGATCAGCGGCTTGCCGAAGTTGTCCTGGATCCGCTTGAAGAACCCGAAGGCGAGCATGTACTCGACGTAGCGGCCGCGCTCCCAGATCGTCGACACCCGCCGCGGCAGGACGAAGCCGCAGGCGGCGGCGACCTCTGGGTCGTCGAGCGCGGGGAGGAGCGTCTCGATCGCGTCGGGCGCGAGGGTCGTGTCGGCGTCGACCGCCATCACGAGCTCGGTCTCGACCAGGTCGAGCGCGAAGGTCTGCGCGCCGGCCTTCGAGCCGGTGTTCTCGGGGGGCTGGACGACGGTCGCCCCGGCGTCGCGGGCGACCGCGGCGGTGCGGTCGGTGGAGCAGTCGTCGATGACGAGGATCGCCGCGGGGGCGAGCGTCTGCTCGCGCAGCGAGCGCACCGTCGCCGCGATCGTCTCCTCCTCGTCGTAGGCGGGGACGAGCACGGTCAGTCGCTGTTCGGTCCGTTGCACCATCGACACCGGACAACGGGCTTACCCGGTCGGGCGTCAGGCCCTACATGCAGCGTGTGCAGTCAGTCACACAGCGCGAGAAGCGCGATCGAGGCCGGCGACGAAGTCGCGGGTCGCCTTGCCGAGCATCGCCCCGAAGAACCAGCCGGTCGCCGGGATCCGGCCCTCGAAGGTGGTGTGCCAGCGCACGTCCGTGCCCTGGCCGGCGGGGGCGAGCTCGATCACGGCGACGTAGTCGCGCACCGGCAGGCCGCCGAGCAGGCGGTAGCTGAGCCGCGCTTCGGGGATCCGCTCGACGATCTCCTCGCGGACCGTGATCGGGCCGGTGCGGAAGCGGCGGATCTCGCCGAGGCCGGTCTCGGCGTCGGGCTCGAGCTCGAGCTCGAAGGCGTCGATCGAGGTCCACTCCGGCCAGGTCGAGCTGTTGTCCAGCAGCCTCCAGACCGCGGCGGGCGGGGCGTCGATGTGGCGGCTGACGTCGATCTCCTGGGGCATGCCCCAGGAGTCTGCCAGCGCGCTACCAGCTGCGCGATCCATCGGGGTGGCGGATGCGGAATCGCCGGGTGTCGTCGCGCATGTACTCGCTCCAGCCCGGACCGCTCCTGTCGCCGTCGGTGATGAACGAGGTGTCGTAGCGCAGCCCAGCAACGACCATGAACACGTGGCCCTTGTTGGCGTAGATCGTCACCCACTTGCTGCGGCCCGACTCGCCCCACTTCTTGAACTCGCCGGAGACGAGCGGGTAGTCGAGCAGGCCGGCCTCGTGGAGGACGTAGGAGACGGCGCCGGAGCAGTCGTAGCCCTTGTCGGCCCAGTCGCCGTGGCCGCCGCCCCACTTGTACTTCTTGTCCCTGATCCGGTTGCCCGCCTTGATCATCTTCTTGACGTACTTGGGTGCGCCCTTCGGAGCGACCGCCTTCGTCGCGCGCATGTGGGCCGGGGTGTAGTCCGTCCTCCCCGCACTCGTCGGCGCGGGCGCCGCGAGCAGCAGCGCCCCGACCGCCGCCGCGAGGACGTGCGAGATCCCGCGATGACCCGGCCTCACCCCGATCTCATCGGAGCCGGGCCGGCTTCCTTGAGGCCGCCTGGACGCGGCGCGCGGGTTGCGGCGGCAGGAAGCGGCCGGCGCGGATCGAAGGTCGGGCGGTGGCCACAGCTGAGCTGACCGACGATCTCCAGCGAGATCCCGTCACCGGACTGCCGACGCGATCGGCCTTCCTCGCGCGCGTCAGCGAGGCGCTCGGCCGTGCCGGCGACGGCTGCGGCCACGTCGCGGTGCTCTTCGTCGACCTCGACGGCTTCCGCCGCATCAACCGCGACCTCGGCCACGCGGTCGGCGACGAGCTGCTGTTCAGCGCCTCGCGGCGGATCCGCTCGGCCGCCCGCTCGGCCGACATCCTCGCCCGCGCCGGCGGCGACGAGTTCGCCCTGCTGTGCTGCCTCGACTCCCCCGACCAGCTCGCCGAGATCGGCCGCCGGGTGCGCGACGGCTTCGCCGACCCCTTCGAGCTCAGCGGCCAGGTCTTCGCCGCCGGCGTCTCGGTCGGCGCCGCCGTAACCGACGATCCCGCGACACCCCCGGAGGCGCTCATCGCCGACGCCGAGGCCGCGCTCGACCGCGCCCCCGCCGGCCCGGGGCGGTTCGAGGTCTTCGACGCGGACCTGCGCGAGCGCCTGGCGGCCCGCACCAGGCTTGGCCGCGACCTCGCGGCCACGATCGAGGCAGGAGCGATCGCCCTCGCCTACCAGCCGATCGTCGACATCGCCTCGGGCCGGATCGTCTCGGTCGAGGCGCTGGCGCGGTGGAGCCATCCCGAGGACGGCCCCGTCTCGCCGGAGCTGTTCGTCGCGATCGCCCAGGAGCACGGCATCGGGGGGCGCCTCACCCGCTGCCTGCTCGAGCGCGCCGGCGACGACTTTGCGGCGATCGCCGCCGAGGACCCGACGGAACGCGTGACGCTCGCCTTCAACGTATCCGCCGACGAGCTGATCTCCGACTCGCTGCTGGGCGGCATCGAGTCGCTGATCGACCGCGCCGGAGTCGGCGCCGACAGGATCGTCATCGAGATCTCCGAGTCCGCCCTGGCGGGCGCCGCCGAGACCTACCTCGCCCGGGTCACCGAGCTGCGGGCGCTCGGCGTGCGGATCGCGCTCGACGACTTCGGCACCGCCTCGACCTCGATCGCCCAGCTCCGCGCGCTGCCGATCGACCAGATGAAGCTCGACCGGATGTTCGTCGAGGGCCTCGGCGAGCCCTCCGACGACGCCGCGCTCGCCGCCGGCGTGCTGCCGATCGCCCGCGCCCTCGGCATCGAGGTCGTCGCCGAGGGCATCGAGACCGACCAGCAGCTCGCCCACCTCTTCGCCCTCGGCTACCGGTACGGGCAGGGCTACCGCTTCGCGATCCCCGTCCCGCCGGAGGAGGCGGCGCGGCTGATCCGCCGCGGCCCGCTCGCCGCCGCCCGGGCGCCGGACACCGCCGCGGCCGCAGCGGCCCGCGAGAGCTTCCGCCGGGCGCTGCTCGCCGGCGACGCGAGCCGCGCCGCCGCGGTCGTCGAGGAGGCCGGGCGCCGCGGCGTCGGCTCGATGGCCATCCAGACCGAGGTGATCGGCCGGGCTCTGCACTGGATCGACTCCGAGTGGGAGGCGGGACGGCTGCGAGCCGCGGACGAGCATCTCGCCGCGGCGATCTGCGAGCGCGAGCTTGCGGCCGTCCTCGGCTCGGCCCCCCGCCGCCGCCGGCGCTTCGCCCGCCGCGTGCTGCTGGCCGCGATCGGCGGCGAGGCGCACCGCGGCGAGCTCTCGCGCATCGCCGAGGCCCTCGACAGGGCCGGCTTCGAGACCGTCTACCTCGGGACCGACGTCCACTCCGAGGAGCTCGAGAAGGCCGCCGGCATGCACCGTCCCGGCGCCGTCTGTCTCAACGCCGCCGCCTTCCGCGACGGCGCCGAGCTCCAGGTTGCGGTCGACCGGCTGGGCGCGATCCCCGAGCCGCCGGTGGTCATCGTCGGCGGCGGTGGCGGGGCTTCGACGGGCGGCGCGATCGCCGTCTCGTCCGACGAGGACGCGGTTGAGGTCCTCGATCACGAGCTCGCCGAACGCGCGGGCTAGCGGTCCATTTCCCGCCGGGTTGCCGCTTCTTCAGGGGTGCTGGGGTCTCTCGCGACGAAATGTTGGCGCCAGCGACCCCAGCGGGGTCCACCTGAAGCAGTAGCCCTCGCGCGCAGACACGCTGCAACGGAGGCGGGACGACCTAGCGGTCGTCGCGCTCGGGGTGGATGTCGTCGATCGTCGCGAGCGCGGTGAACGGCGCGCCGCCCGCTGCCTCGATCGCCTCGGCGCCGCCGGCGAGCCGGTCGAGCACGCAGACGGTTCCGACCACGTCGAGGCCCTCCTCGATGCAGCGCTCGATGGCCTTGACGGTCGAGCCACCGGTCGTGACGACGTCCTCGACGATCAGCACCTTCGTGCCGGGCTCGAGGATCGGGCCCTCGACCCAGCGCTGGAGGCCGTGCTGCTTCTTGTCCTTGCGTACGAAGAAGGCGAGCAGGCTCTGCCCGGCGCGATCGGAGAGCGCGGCGCTGGCGATCGGGTCGGCCCCCATCGTCATCCCGCCGACGGCCTGCGCCTGGCGCGTGTTCGCCTCGCGGGCCACGAGCTCGGCGACCGCGCGGAACCCCGGCTGGCGCAGGATCGCCCGCTTGGCGTCGACGTAGTAGGAGGCGGTAGCGCCGCTGGTCAGCGTCACCTCGCCGAGCACGAGCGCGTGCTCGCGCAGCTCGGCGATGAGCGTGTCGCGCGCGTTCAAGTCAGCTCGTCGCTACTTGTAGACGTAGATGGGGTCCCCGAGGTCGATCCAGTCGTAGATGTGCTTGGAGTCGGGGATCGGGTTGCGCAGGCAGCCGTGGCTCGCCGGGTAGTCGGGAACCGACTGGTAGCCGTGCGTCGCGTACCCGCCGTGGAAGTACACGGAGTAGTACATGTGGACGTTGTTGAAGCCCGGCTCCTTGCGGTAGAAGTAGTACTTCCCGAGGATCGTCGGCGTCGCCGGGGCACCCGAGGAGATCGTGTAGATCTCGTCGACCTTGTCGCCCTTGGCGAGGACCATCACCTGGCGCGAGAGATCGGTCTCGACGTGCTTGCCGGCGCCGGGATGGTGCAGCGTGTAGCCGCCCTTGCCCTTGGCGAGCTTCTTGAACATGCTCTTCGTCGCCTTGCCGGTGCGCTGCTCGCCGTTGACCTTGTGGTAGGCGAGCACGGCGCGCTCGGTCGCCCCGTCGTACTTCTTGCCCTCGTCGTTGACGTACCCCTGCCGCTCGAGCAGCGTGTTGAAGATCTTGACGGTGCCGTTGCGATCGCCTGGGTCGAGGTCCGGGAAGCGGATGGAGAACCCGCGGCTCGTCGCGTCGCTCACGGCGGCGGAGGCCACGACCTTGTACTTCCCGGGCTTGATGATCCGCTGCTCGAAGTCGAACTGGCCGAGGTTGCTCTCCTTGCTCTTGCGGTGCATGTAGACCTTCTTGGTCGCCACCGGCTTCTTCCCGCGCAGCAGTCGCACGGTGATCTTCTCGCCGCCCGCGAAGGGCTGTGCCGTGCCCTTGACGACGATCTTCTTGCCGACCGCGAGCTTGCCGCCGTTGAGTCCCTTGAGGCGCAGCGACATCTTCGGGCCGCCGGGGGCCTTCTTGTCCGCGGCGGAGGCGGACATGGCGGTCGCACCGAGGAGGGCGATCGAGAGGACTACGACTACTGCGGTGCGGATGCGGGAGCTCATTGCGGCCGGATGATAGGGAGCGGGGCGGTGGACGTCGCCGGTGCGGGGCGGGGGCCGGCCGGCCCTCGCGCCCACGGTCCCCCAAGCCCGCTGGGGTCACTGAGCACGAAATGACGAACTGAGCGACCCCAGCGGCAGGGAACGGGTTGTCCGGGGTCGGATGCCGGGGTCACTGAGTACGAAATGACGAACTCGGCGACCCCAGCAGGCAGCGGCGGGCGGGCGCCTGGCTGCGATCAACCCCCCTCGACGGCCCCTACGTCAGCAGCAGCGCCAGGACCGCCAGGGTGTTGTTGAACATGTGGGCGGCGATCGGGGCCCAGAGCGAGCCGCTGCGCTCGTAGGCCCAGGCGAGCGCGACTCCGAAGACCGCGAGCACCGCGGCGACGGCGAGGTTCCCGCTGACGAGGTGCAGGAGCGCCCAGACCACGGACGAGACGAGGGCGGCGGGCCAGAGCGACATCGACTTCCGCAGGCCGGAGAAGATCACCCCGCGGAAGAGCAGCTCCTCGGAGATCGCGGCGCCGGGAACGACGAGGATCACGAGGGCGACGATGCTCGCCAACGAGTCCTCGTCGGTGCCGAGCTCCTCGGTGACGTCCTTCTGGTCGGGGCTGATCAGCGGCCCGAGGCCGATCTGGACGATGAAGTAGCCGAGCCAGGCGAGGCCGGCGATCCCCAGCATCCAGAGACCGAAGCGCCGCAGGCCGAAGCGGTCGAGGATCGAGCCGCCGCCGCCGTCGTTGGCGTCGACTCCCGCGACGAGCAGGGCGGCGCCGATGAAGCTGATCACGACCACGGCCTGAGCGGCGAGCTTGGACGCGTTCGACTCGAGCTCCGGATCGAAGATCGCGGCCACGATGGCGCCGCCGATCACGCCCGCCACCATCGAGGCGAAGAAGGCGATCAGCGCCGTCGACCAGGTGAAGCCGTTGGCGGGCAGCCCCTCGTAGCGGCGCAGGAAGTGGCGCTGCTTCTCGCCGCCGGCCGGGGCGGGAGCGGGGGCGGGGCTCGTCACCGGACCGTGGCTCACGCGCTCAATGCTCGCTGATCGGGCCGCCGGGCAGCAGCAGCGGCGGCAGCTCGTCGAGCGAGGTCAGGTCGCCGCCCCCCGCGCGGGCGATCCGCAGCACGTCGATCCCGGCGGCCTGCGCCCCCTCGATGTCGGCCGGGGCGTCGCCGACGTGGAGCGCCTCGGCGGCCGCGCACCCCGCGGCCCCCAGGGCCGCCGCGAAGATCGCCGGGTCCGGCTTGCGCGCGCCGGCGAGCGCCGAGACGACGACCGCGTCGAACGAGTCGCCGAGACCGACGCGCTCGAGCACGGCGGCGAGCTCGAAGTCCCAGTTGGAGACGCAGACGACCGGCAGGCCCGCCGCGCGGATCCGCGCGAGCGCCGGCTGCGCGTCGGGATAGGCGGCGAAGCGGATCGAGGCCATCAGCTCCGGGACGCCGACCTCGCGGCCGAGCCCGTCGGAGAGGATGGCCGCGCAGCGCTCGCGGAGCGCGGCCAGCGACGCCGAGTCGGAGGCCTCGTGCGCGTGGGCGGCGTAGTAGGACATCTCCGCCGCGAACGCTCCGCGGACGCGCTCCGCCGGCAGGCCCTCGACGACGCCAGGGTCGACCCGCTCCCAGGGCGGGTCGAGCCTGACCGTGGTCCCGAGGGCGTCGATCAGGCATGCGCGGTAGCGGCCCGGCGGCTTCATGGCCGGGATTCTGGCGCGGGGGCCCCGCGGTAGCCTCCGTCGCGATGACGGACCGCCGTCCGATCGCGGCCGGGCTGATCGCCGCCGTGCTCGCGCTGCTCCTCGTCCTACTGGCCGCGCCGGGCCGCGAGCTCGTCCCCGGCGCCGCCGCGGGCTTCCCCGGCTGGCTCGCCGGGCCCTACGGCGACGGCTTCGGCCTCTCGCCCGACACCTACCGCCTGCTGCTGTTCGCCGCCGTCGCGGCCTGGGCGGCGCTGCTGCCGCTGGCGAGGGCGCTCGGCCGCCGCTCGCTCGCGCTGCTCGCCGGTGCCGCGATCCTGCTGTTCGCGCTCGCGCCGCCGCTGCTCTCCCTCGACGTCTTCTCCTACGTTTCCTACGCGCGCCTCGGCGCCGAGCACGGCCTCAACCCCTACGAGTACGCGCCGGCGGCGATCCCCGGCGACGAGGCGGCGATCCGGGTCGAGGACTTCAGCGAGGCGGTCAGCGTCTACGGCCCCCTGTTCACGCTCGGCTCCTACCCGCTCGCGCTGCTCGGGGTCCCCGCCGCGGTCTGGGCGCTGAAGGTCGTCGCGGCGCTCGCGATCGCGGCGATGGCGGCGCTGACCGCGCGGCTCGCCCGCCTGCGCGGCGTCGATCCCGCCGCCGCCGCCGCGTTCGTCGCCCTGAACCCGCTCGTCCTCGTCCACCTCGTCGCCGGCGCCCACAACGACGGGCTCATGACCCTGCTCGCGCTCGCGGCGGTCACCGCCGCGCTGACCGCGCGGCCGCTGGCCGCCGGCGCGAGCCTCGCCGCCTCGGTCGCGGTCAAGGCAGCCGGCGCCCTCTACGCACCATTCGTCGTCCTCGGGGGCCCGCGCCGCGGCCGGATCCTCGCTGGCGCTCTCGCGGCGGGAGCCGGGCTCGCGGCGGTCGCACTCGCGGTCTTCGGCACCGGCGCGACGGAGGCGCTGAGCGTCGCCGGCGACAACCAGTCGACCGTCAGCCGCTGGAGCGTGCCGGCAACCCTGGCGCGGATCACCGGGCTCGACGTCGACCCGATCCGCGTCGTCCTCGCGGTCTGCTTCGGGGCCGTGGTGGTCGCGCTGCTCGTCCGGGTCGCCCGCGGCGCCGACTGGGTCCGCGCCGCCGGCTGGGCCGCGCTCGGGCTCCTCGTCGCCTCCGCCTACATGGCGCCCTGGTACGTGATCTGGCTGCTGCCCCTCGCCGCGATCTCGCGCGACCGCCTGCTCGCCGCCGGCGCGATCGCGTTCACCCTGTTCCAGGTGTCCAACGGGTTCCCGGCGTGAGCGACGAGCCGCGCAACGAGCCGCGGATGCGGCACTCCCCCGAGTTCGACCTGATCGCCGCGATCCGCGACCGGCTCGCGGCGACCGTCGAGGGATCGGGCGCCGCGGTCCGGATCGGCAGCGGCGACGATGCCGCGGTGGTCGACCCACCGCCGGGCCCGCGCGCGGTCAGCGTCGACGCGATCGTCGACGGCGTCGCCTTCCGGCGCCGCTGGTGCCCGCCGCGGGCGGTCGGGCGGAAGGCGATCGGAGCCGCCCTCAGCGACCTCGCGGCGATGGGGGCGGAGGCGGACGAGGCCTACGTCTGGCTCGGTATCCCCGAGGACTTCGGCCCCGATGCCTGCCTGTCGCTCTGCGACGGCCTCGCCGAGGTCGCCGAGCGCCTCGGCGTCGCGGTCCTCGGCGGCGACATCACCCGCGCCCCGGCGCTCTCGGTCAGCGTCACCGCCGTCGGTCACGGCTCCCCCGGCCGGGCGCTGCTCGGTCGCGCCGGCGCCGCCGACGGCGACGCGCTCTGCGTGACGGGATCGTGCGGAGGCGCGGCCGCGGGGCTGATGCTGCTCGAGCATCCCGACCTGGCGCGCGAGGTCGCCGCAGCGGCCTACGAGGCGGTCGCCGGGCGCCAGCTCGCGCCGGTGCCACGGCTGGCCGCGGGCGCGGCGATCGCGGCGGCGGGAGGGTCCGCGATGATCGACGTCTCCGACGGCCTCGGAGCCGACGCAGAGCACCTCGCCGCCGCCTCCGGGCTCGGGATCGAGATCGAGCTCGAGCGGGTGCCGGTCGCCGCCGGCGTCGTCGAGGCGGCGGCCGCGGCCGGCCGGGACGCCGGCGAGCTGGTGGTCGCGGGAGGCGAGGACTACGAACTGCTCTGCGCGGTTCCGCGAGGTGCCCTCGCCGCTTGCACGCGGGCGGTCGCGGAGGTGGGCTGTCCCCTCACCGAGGTTGGTCGGTTCGTTCCCGGCTCGGCCGTGCGGATCAGGCTGCCCGGAGGCCGCTCAGTGCCTCCAGGAGGACACGACCACCTTCGGTCGCGCTGATCAGCTCGCGGTCGCTCACGGTCGCGCCGATGCGCTCGAGCATCGCGGTTGCGACAAGCTCGCAGTCCACCTTGTACTCGCCGGTCGCGACGAGTTCCTGCACGGACTGGAGCCGGTTGCTGCCGACGCGGACGCCCCCCGGGCCGACCCCGTCCGGCGAGGAGCCATCGGAGTCGAGCTGTGTGTTGCCTACATGCATTGTCATAAACGAGGGTTCCTTCCCTACGTCAAACGACCCATCGGCTTCGCGGCCGGTCCCTTTAGCCGATTCGGACTCTCGTCCAGCTCGTCTGGACGTCATCGCATCCTCGATTGGGCGGGAGGGGTCGACCCGAGCGCCCCGGGTCCGGCGTGCGTTCCGGCTCCGCGGAGCCGCGGAGATGCCGATGGGAGCTCGATCCGCCGGGCCGCGGTCGCGGTGATGCAGGCGATCAACCCGCCGATCAACCCGCACCAGAGGAGGGCCATCCCGAAGCCGACCTGTCCGTCCACCACCGTCAGCAGCAGGTGCCAGGGGGCGGCGAGGCCGAGATCGAGCTCGGCGGCGACGGTGACGAAGGCCGCGACGACGGCGGCGACGGAGACGACGGCGGCGACGATCACCCAGCGCGCCCGCGGCGGGCCGGCGGCGCGGGCGGGGAGGATCCACACGTTCGCCGCCGGGACGAGCAGCAGCGCCAGATACGGATTGAGCGCCCAGATCCCGATCAGCGCCGCGCCGGTGACGAGGCCGCCCGCGGCGGCGAGCACGTGCGCCTGCGAGTCGAGCGGCGTCCGCGCCGGCCTGATCAGCAGGCCCGCCAGCGCGAAGGCCGCGATCAGGGCGACGAAGGCGATCGGCGCCCCGGCCCCCGGCGGGAAGGCCGCGGGGTCGTAGGGGAAGGCCGGGTCGGGGATCAGCCCGACGAAGGCGAGGGCATAGGCGAGAAGCAGCGCAGCCAGGGGCATCAGCGCTCGCTCGAGCGCCCAGGGGATCGTCCGGCGCACCCGCCAGTCCGCCCGCTGCTCGCGCAGCCAGGTCTCGGCGGCGGTCAGCAGCGGCGGGACCAGCAGCGCCAGCGCGAGCAGGGCGATCGTCCAGCCCGGGACCAGGTTGTCGCCGACGCGGACGTAGTCGGACGGGCCGGCGTCGGGCGCGTTCGGCGCCTCGTCCAGGGTCAGCACCAGGTCGAGGGTCGCGCTGCCCGCCCGGGCGATCGTCTCGGCCGAGACCACCTCGTCGTCCCCGGGATCGACGGCCCGCTCGCCGGCCGCGCTCAGCGCGATCGCCTCGATGCCCTCGTCGCGCAGCGCCGCCTGCTCGCCGAGTCCGGCCGGGAGCGCCAGCCGCGCCAGCCCGACCCACGGGCCCCGCGGCTCGTCGCGTTGCTCGAAGCCGTTGCCGGCGATCGCGCGGGCGGTCTCGACGAGCTGGACGTTCGGGCTCTCCGGCCCGGTGCCGGTGGAGATCACGAACGGCGGCTCGGCGCGGACGACGCCGGGCTGGGTGATGACGATGGCCTGCCGGACGTCTTCGGGGCGCGGCAGGGCGTCGATCAGCTCGCGCGCGCCGGCGCCGCCCTCGGCGCCGTCGGTCGAGGCGAGGACGATCGTGTGCGTGTGCCGCTGCGTGCCCAGCGCCTCGGCGAGCGTCAGCAGCACCGCGGTGGCGCCGGCGCTGGAGCCGGCGCCGGGCCCGGCTCGCGAGTCGCGTCCCGCGACCACGAGGATGGTCTGGTCCGACTCGCCGGGGATGGTCAGGATCACGTTCTCGAGGTCGGCGTCGGCGTCGTCCTGGGTGGCGCTGAACTGCTGGGTGGCGACCTCGCCGCCCTCGATCTGGGAGAAGGCGTCCTCGACGAGCGCGGCGATCGTCCGGTCCCCCTCCGACCCCGGCGTGCGCTCCGGCGCCCGGGCGACGATCTGCCGGGCCTGCCGGGCAGCCGGAATCGCCTCGAACTCGGGGGTTGCGACCGGCTCCTGCAGCGGGTTCGGCACCGGCTCGAAGGAGAACATGAGCAGGACCAGCGCCGCGAGCGCCGGCACCATCGCCAACCGGTAGAGCCGCAGGTCGAACATGGGAGCCGCTGAAACTAGCCGCTACGGCCCGCGCGCCCTGCACGCTTGCATCCGGATCGCCGGCCGCACGCCCCTCGCGAGCCAGGCCCTAACCTCACCGCATGGCCGAGGCCTCGGCTCGCATCCTTCTCGTCGACGACGAGGAGGCCATCCAGACCCTGCTGGCCTACCCCCTGCGCAAGGAGGGCTACGAGGTGGTCGTCGCCCGCGACGGGCGCGAGGCGCTCGACTTCTTCTCCGGCGGCAGCTTCGACCTCGTCGTGCTCGACGTGATGATGCCCCGCCTCGACGGCATCGAGGTCTGCCGGCGCCTGCGGTCGCGCAGCCAGGTACCGATCATCATGCTCACCGCCCGCGACGACGAGGTCGACAAGGTGCTCGGCCTCGAGATCGGCGCCGACGACTACATCACCAAGCCGTTCAGCGTGCGCGAGTTCCGCAGCCGCGTGCGGGCGGCGCTCCGGCGCACGCGGATGTCGGGCGTCGTGGAGGAGGAGGCTCCGCTCACCGCCGGCGAGCTGACGATCGACCGCGCCCGCCGGCAGGTCAAGGTCCGCGGCGAGCGCGTCCAGCTCACCTACGTCGAGTTCGAGATCCTCGCGACGCTCGCGTCGAGCCCGGGGCGCGTCTTCGACCGCGACACGCTGCTGGAGCGCGTCTGGGGGGACAGCGCCTACCGCGACCCGCGGACGATCGACGTCCACATCCGTCACCTGCGCGAGAAGATCGAGCAGGACGCGAAGGAGCCCGAGTACCTGTTCACGGTCCGCGGCGTCGGCTACCGGTTCCGCGACGACGGGCCACCGGACGCGGGCGAGTGAGCGCCGCTCCGGCCCGAGGCGCCGACGGGCGGCGCCCCGCCGGCGGGGGACGGCGCGGGCCGCTGGGAAGCGTCCGCTTCCGCCTCGTCCTCCTGTTCTTCGCGATCACGACCGCCGCGGTGGGGTTCGTCTACCTCTACGTGGTTCCCCAGCTCAGCTCGAGCCTGACCTCCGAGCGCCTCGAGCGCCTCGAGCAGCAGGGGACCGAGGAGCTCGACGGCCTGCGCGGCGCCGCCGCCCGCGGCCTCGACCAGCGTGAGATCGCGGCGCTCGTCCGCCGCAGCGCCGCTGCCGTGGACGCCCGGATCACGCTGCTCGGCGTCCGCGAGGGGCGCCCCGCCTTCGTCATCGCAGACTCCGAGCTCGAGAGCGACGCCGTCGAGGGGACCTACCCGCCGGCGACCGGCGCGGTCGCCAGCGGCGGCATCCGCTCGGGGATCGAGAACGTGCGCGGCCTGCGGGTCGGCGAGACGGCGATCCCGGTCCCCGAGGGCAACCCGGCGGAGACCGGCGGCCCGCAGTGGGTGATCGTCCTCTCGACGCCGCTCGAGGACGTCGAGGACAACGTCGCGCTGATTCGCCGCCAGACCCTGATCGCCGGCGCGATCGCGCTCGCGGCCGCGCTGATCGCGGCGTGGCTCGCCGCCGGCTACCACGCACGGCGCCTGCGGCGGCTCGAGGACGCCGCGCAGCGCGTCGCCGAGGGCGACTTCGGCGTCCCGATCCCGGTCGGCGCACGAGACGAGGTCGGGGAGCTGGCGCTGACCCTCGACGAGATGCAGCGCCGCCTGCGCACCCTCGACTCCGCCCGGCGCGAGTTCATCGCGAACGCTTCCCACGAGCTCCGCACCCCAATCGCTTCGCTCGGCGGCTTCATCGAGCTGCTCGACGACGACCCCGAGCCGGACCCGGAGACGCGACGCGAGTTCATCCGGACGATGCGCGGTCAGGTCGACCGGCTGACGAAGCTCGCGACCGACCTGCTGGACCTCTCGCGGCTCGACGCCGAGGCGGTCGACCTCCGGCTCCGCCCGGTGAGCCTCTCGGCGCTCGCCGAGGAGGTGGCGGGGGAGTTCGCGGCGGCGGCCGAGCGTCACGAGACGATGATCTCGGTGGTCGAGGCAGAGGGCGGAGAACCGCTTGCTCAAGCCGATCGGGAGAGGTCAGCTCAGATCCTGCGTATCCTCATCGACAACGCGATCAAGCACACGCCGCCAGGTACAGAGATCACCATCGCCACCTCCTGCCAGTCACGCTCCTGCCGCCTCACGGTGGTCGACGACGGTCCCGGGATCGAGCCGCGCTCCCGTGCTCGCGTCTTCGAGCGCTTCTACACGGCCGACGCAGTCAGCGGCTCCGGGCTCGGCCTCGCGATCGGCCGCGAGCTCGCCCGGCTCATGGGCGGCGATCTCGAGCTCGAGACCCGGCGCCGCCGCACCGCCTTCACGCTGACCCTGCCGCGCGCGGCCGGAGCGCCGGCGTGACCGCGGCGCAGATGGTCAGGCGGCCGGCGCTGGCGGCCGCGGTCGCCGCAACCGCGATCGGGCTCGGCGCCTGCGGGGGCTCCGGCTCCGACGGTACCGGCGAGTCCACCGTCACCGCTACGAGCTCGACCCCGACCGTCGCGGTCGCGACCGCGAGCGACGGCTTCGACGCCCAGGGGATCTACGCCGACGCGGCACCGAGCGTCGTCACGATCACCTCGATCTTCGGCGAGGGAGGCGCGGCCGGCGCCGGCCAGGGCTCCGGGTTCGTCCTCAACGAGGACGGCGAGATCGCCACGAACGCGCACGTCGTCACCGACGCCGAGGAGTCCGGCGCGCAGGGACCGATCAACGAGGCCGACCAGGTCTACGTCGAGTTCGGCGACCGCAACCAGGTCTCGGCCGAGATCGTCGGCTTCGACCCCAACGCGGACGTCGCGCTCGTCAAGGTCGACCCCGACGGCCTCGACCTCAAGCCGATCGAGCTCGGGAACTCCGATGAGGTGCAGGTCGGCGCGTCGGTGGCCGCGATCGGCAGCCCGTTCGGCGAGGAGCAGTCGCTGTCGGTCGGCGTCGTCTCCGCCACTGATCGCTCGATCGAGTCGCTGACGAAGTTTCGGATCGAGGGCGCGATCCAGACCGATGCCTCCATCAACCCCGGCAACTCCGGCGGGCCGCTGATCGGCGCCGACGGCAAGGTCATCGGCATCGACCAGCAGATCAACACGACCTCGGGCGGCAACGAGGGCGTCGGCTTCGCCGTCCCGATCAACCTCGTCAAGCGCTCGCTGGATCAGCTGCGCGAGGACGGCGCGGTCGAGTACCCCTACATCGGCGTCTCCAGCCAGGCGCTCTACCCGCAGCTCGCCGAGGAGCTCGGCATCGACGCCCCGACCGGCTCGCTGATCTCCGAGGTGATCGACGGCGGGCCCGCCCAGGACGCCGGCCTGCGCGGCGCAGGGTCGGGTCCCGATTCCAAGATCGAGTTCCAGGGGCGGCCCTACAAGGTCGGCGGCGACGTGATCACCGCCATCGACGGCGAGAAGCTGGTTGCGGAGAACGACCTGTCGCGGCTGATCGCCGAGCACGAGCCGGGCGACGAGGTGACGCTGTCGATCATCCGCGACGGCGAGGAGCAGGAAGTCAAGGTGACGCTCGGCGAGCGTCCCGGCGGGTGAGCGGCCGCATTTCCCCGGCTGCTCCGGCGACTCCGCGGGCATGACCGCCGACTCCGTGCGCCGCCTTGTCGCCGACCTGGCCGCCGACCTGCGCGAGGAGGTGCTGCCCGAGCTCGGGCGGACCGCGGGTCGCGAGCACGCCGGCGGCGGCGCGGGCGGCGACGTCACCTTCGCGATCGACGAGCGCGCCGAGTCGCGGATGGAGGCGTTCCTAGCCGAGCGGGCGCCCGATGTGGCCTTCTACTCGGAGGATCGCGGGATGGTCTCGCCCGGCGGGGACCCGGCCTGGGTGCTGGTCGTCGACCCGATCGACGGGACCCGGCCGGCGCTGGCGGGGCTCGAGTCCGCGTGCGTGTCGGTCGCCGCCGCGCGGCTCGACGGCGAGCCGGCGATGGGTGACGTCGAGGTCGGCTGCGTCGTCGAGATCAAGTCGGGGGACCGCTTCCTCGCGGTGCGCGGCGAGGGCGTCGAGCCGGAGCCGCGGACTTCGCGGCAGACGGCGATCGAGCGGATGCTCTGGACCTACGGCTTCCGGGGCCGGCCGGTCGTGCCGACGGCGATCGTGCTCGAGGAGCTCGTCGACTCCTCCTCGGTCTCGGGCGGGACCTTCGACCTCGGCTCGGCGACCTTCGACATGACCCGGATCGTCACCGGCCAGCTCGACGCCTACGTCGACCCCGGGCCGCGGATGATCGACGAGGTCGAGTGGATGCGGGCCGACTTCGAGCGGGTCGGCAACGGCGCGGTCCTCAACAACTCGCCCTACGACCTCGCGGCGGCGGCGCTGATCCTCGAGGAGGCCGGGGCGGTCGTCACCGACGCCTGGGGCTCGCCGCTGGCGGATCGCCCGCTGCTCGGGTCCGGGCACGAGTTCCAGATGTCGTGCGTGGCCGCGGGCACCCTGGAGCTCCACGCCGCGATCGTGACCGCGCTCGACGGCGGGGTCGAGCGGCTGCGCTCCGCAGGACCTCCGCGGGTCTGAGAAGCTGGCTGCGATGGACCCAGAAGAGCCGCTGATCATCGTCTCCAACCGGGGCCCGGCGACCTTCGAGCGGGGCCCTGAGGGGGAGCGGGAGATCAAGCGCGGGGGCGGTGGCCTGGTCACGGCGCTCACCGGGCTGGCGACCCATCGCAAGGTGCTCTGGATCGCCTCGGCGATGAGCGAGGAGGACGCGGTGGTCGCCGAGGAGGCCGGCGGCCCGGTCGAGATCGAGCTCGAGGGCGGCAGCTACGACGTCGACCTCGTCGCCTCCGACCCCGAGGCCTACGACGCTTTCTACTCGACGATCGCCAACCCCCAGCTCTGGTTCACCCAGCACTACCTCTGGGACCTCTCCAACGCCCCCGACATCCGCCGCGAGGAGAAGTGGGCCTGGGACAACGGCTACATGGTGGTCAACGAGGACATCGCCCGGGAGGTCATCAAGCAGATCGACGGTCGGACCGATCCGCTCGTGATGTTCCACGACTACCACCTGTACACGGCGCCGGCGCGCGTCCGCGCCGCCAAGCCCGACGCCTTCCTGCACCACTTCGTCCACATCCCGTGGCCGCACCCCGACGCCTGGCGGATCCTGCCGGCGGCGTGGCGCGACCCGATCTACGACGGGCTCCTCTCCAACGACATCATCGGCTTCCACACGAGCTCCTACGTCCACAACTTCCTCGACTGCTGCCGCGAGCTCGTCGGCTGCGAGGTCGACTACCGCAACGGCGTCGTCGATTACCGGGGCCGCGAGGTCTGGATCCGCGCCTACCCGCTCGGGATCGACTCCGAGCGCCTGCGCCGGGTCGCCGCCTCCGACGAGGTCGGCGAGTACGAGCGCCAGCTCCTGGCGCGGCGCCGCGAGCACCTGATCATCCGCGTCGACCGGGCCGACCTCTCGAAGAACGTGCTCCGCGGGTTCACCGCCTTCGACCAGTTCCTCGCCGATCACCCGGAGTTCCACGAGAAGGTCACGTTCATCGCCCATCTCCAGCCGTCGCGGCAGGACGTCGCCGAGTACCAGGAGTACCTGGAGCGGATCGAGGCCCTGGTCGCCGTCGTCAACCACCGCCACGGGACGACCGACTGGATGCCGATCGACCTGCGCATCTACGAGAACTTCCACGACGCGGTCGCCCGCTACAAGCACTTCGACCTGCTGATGGTCAACTCGATCTTCGACGGGATGAACCTCGTCGCCAAGGAGGCCCCGGCGGTCAACACGCGCGACGGCGTGCTGATGCTGAGCGAGAACACCGGCTCCCACGAGGAGCTCGGCGAGTGCGCGCTCAGCGTCAACCCCTTCGACATCGAGGAGCAGGCGGAGGCGATCCACCGGGCGCTGACGATGCCGGCCGACGAGCGCCGCCGACGCGCTCAGGAACTGCGCGAGATCGTCGAGCGCACCGACCCCGGCATCTGGATCGACAACCAGCTCGCCGACATCGAGCGCAAGCGCGCCGAGAGCTAGGCCGTCTCCTCCGGGGGGCCGGCGCGCGCGGCTCCCGCGCCTTCGAGCGGCTTGCCCGGCAGCCCGCGCGCCGGGATGAAGGACGCGAGGACGATGAACCCCGCCACGAGCAGCGCCGTCTTGAGCGCTTTGAGCTGCGCATCCTCGTAGCCGCTGACGACGGCGTCGGCCGTCGTCTCGTCGAGGCCCGACTCCTCGGCCCCCGCGCGCACCTGGTCGGAGGTGACGAAGCTGACGTCGCCCTGGAGCGCCACTCCGACCTGGCTCTCGACGCTGCTCGAGACCTGCGGGTCCTCATCGACGTTGGTGCCGAACGCCCCGATCAGGCCGGTGATCAGCACCGCGCCGATCAGGGCCGTGCCGAGGGAGGCGCCGAGCTGCTGGGCGGTGTACTGGAGCCCGCCGGCCTCACTGCGCTCGTCGTCGCCGACCGCGGACTGGGCGACGTTGCCGAGCTGGGCGACGATGGAGCCCATCCCGAGGCCGAGCACGCCCATGGCGATCGCGAACTCGAGATCGTCGATCGCCGGCTGGATCGTGCCCAGCAGGAGCACGTCGGCGACGAGCAGCAGCCCGAGCCCGACCCTGACCATCAGCCGCGGCGAGTAACGCGCGGCGAGGGAGCCGCCGGCGGCTGCGGCGACGAGCATCATCACCGAGACCGGGAGCATCCTGAGGCCCGTCTCGAAGGCGTCGAACCCCTGTACGACCTGGAGATAGAGGGGGATCGTGAAGAAGATCCCGAGCAGGATCAGGTTCTGGGCGCAGAACATGCCGAGGCCGCTGCGGAGCACCGGGATCCGGAGCAGGGCGAAGTGGACGAGGGGCGTCTCTCCGCGCTCCTCACGCCGTCGCTCCCAGGCGCGGAACGCGTAGAGGACGGCGCCGCCGCCGGCGATCACGAACGGCACCAGCGAGAACCCGAACGGCTCGATCGGCGAGTTGCGGGGCTCGAGCCATCCCCAGTTGCTGGCCTGGAGGACGCCGAAGACGATCATGCTGAGCCCGAGCGCGGAGAGCACCGCCCCGACGCCGTCGAGCTTCCGCTCGCCCTCCTCGGCCGGCGGCTCGCTGAGCTTGCGGCACAGCAGCAGGATGAGGATCACGATGACCACCTCGCCGGCGAAGACGAGGCGCCAGGTGAGGTTGGTGGTGACCCAGCCGCCGAGGATCGGCCCGACGGCGATCCCGGCGCCGGCGACGCCGCCGAGGACGCCGTAGGCCTTGGCGCGGGCGGCGCCGGCGAAGTTCCCCGCCGTCAGCGCGACGAGCGCGGGGAGCACCATCGCTGCGCCGATGCCCTCGAGGATCGACCAGCCGAAGGTCAGGCTCGGGACGTTCCACGAGACCGCGGTGAGCAGCGAGCCGATGCCGTAGATGACGAGGCCGACCATGAACGTGCGCTTGCGGCCCCAGATGTCGCCGATCTTCCCCCCGGTGATCATCAGCGCCGCCATCGCCAGCGAGTAGAGGGTGATCACCGCCTGGATCGTCGTCACGGTCGTGTCGAAGTCGTCGACGAGCTGCGAGATCGAGACGTTCATCACCGACTGGTCGAGGACCATCACGAACTGCGCCATCGCGAGAACGGCGAGAACGCCGCGGTTGAAGGGCTGCTCAGGCACCGGCGGCCTCCGCGGCGGCGCTCGCCTGCGGCCGTGCGGCCGGCGCCTCCTCGAGGCGCGCCTTCGCGAGATCCGCCGCGACCTTCGTCGCGGCGGCGGTCAGCGGCGCCGCGAGGATCAGCCCGACGACGCCGAACAGGGCTCCCGCGGCGATCGTCACGACGAGGACCGCGAGGGGGTGGATGCCGAGGGCGGCCCCCATCGCGAACGGCTGGACGATCTGCTGGAGGATCCCGTTGGCGAGGAGCTGGACGACGATCATCCCGGCGGCGGCGTCCGTGCCGGCGCCGCCGAGCGCGATCAGCACGGTGAAGGCGCCGGCGCCCCAGGCGCCGAGGTAGGGGATGTAGGCGCCGAAGAACGTCACCGCGGCGATCGTGCCGATCAGCGGCACGCCGAGCAGCAGCGCCCCGATCGCGACGACGACCGCGTTGAACGAAGCGACGATCGTCACGCCGGTGAAGTACCCGCGGAGGGACTCGAGCGTGCGGGAGGTCACCAGCCGGGCGACCGACTGCGGCACTCCCATGTGCTGCTCGGCCCAGGCCCGGATCTGCGGTCCGTCCTTGAGCAGGAAGAACGACGACAGCGCGGTCATCGCCAGGAAGAAGGCCAGTGAGGAGAGCTTGGCGACGCCGCCGACGACGCCGTTCATCAATGCCGAGAACCCATTGCTCACCCCGTCCTCGGCCGAGCGACGGGCGTCCTCGGCCTTGCCGGGGTCGAGGCCGAGGTCCTGGAGCCAGCCGACGATCGTCGCCTGAGCGCTCGCGAGCCGGTCGCCGATCGCGCCCGCCTCGCCGCTGATCCCCAGCACGATCACGAGCAGGAGGCCGATTCCGAGCGCTACGAGCCCGAGCATGAGCACGACGACCGCCAGCGCGCGCGGGAGGCCGTGACCGCTCATCCAGCGGATTGCGGGCGCCCCGACGGCGGCGACGATCGCGGCGACGATCACGGGCACGACGATCACCTCGGTCAGCGCAGCGAGCCAGACGGCGCCGACGAGGAAGACCGCGACCCCGACCAGCAGCCATGCCATCAAGCCGGCGTTCCGGAGCCAATCGGGGACCGAGAAGATCCTGGTCAGCTCGGCCGGATCGATCTCGAGGTATTCGTCCTCGGCCGCATCTCCGGGAGACTCCCGGCGGTCGACCCTCCGCCAGCGACCGCGGATCACGTCACCCACCCTCTCACCCGCCGCCGGCGCATGCGATGCGGCAGGCCTGTCGGCGCGATGTGGTGCGCACGCCCTTGCCGGGGATGCTCGCCGAGCCGGAGACTGCGTACCACAGACCCATCGAAGGGAGCATGCAATGAGCAACGGATACGACGACGAGCGCGGGGCCGGCTGGGTCCTCTTCGCCGGCGTGATGATCGCGATCGCCGGCGTGATGAACACCATCGGCGGGATCGCCGCGATCGACTCGGCCAACTTCTACACCCAGGACGCCCACTTCATGTTCTCCGACCTCAACACCTGGGGCTGGGTCATCCTCGTGATCGGCGTCCTCCAGTTGTTCGCCGCGTTCTCGATCTGGTCCGGTGGCGAGTACGGCCGCTGGGTCGGCGTCGGCAGCGCGTCGCTCAACGCGGTCGCGCAGCTGATCTTCATCGCCGCGTTCCCGCTGTGGTCGCTGGCGATCTTCTCGATCGACATCCTCGTGATCTACGGGCTCGTGGTCTACGGCGGCCGGCACGGCACGGTCGGGCGCGACCGCACCGCCGCCTGAGGCGGGAGGATCAGGTCCCGCCGGGATCTGAGGGATGAGCGCCAAGGAGATCAACGAGCGAGGGGGCCGGTTCGTACCGGCCCTCCTCGTCGTGCTCGCGACGATCGTCGGGATCGTCTCGGTCTTCGCGGTCTGGGGAAAGCGGCAGCTCCTCGAGGACGAGACCTGGGCCAGGACCAGCGAGGCGCTGATCCAGAATCACGACATCCAGGTCGCGGTCGCGGACTTCGTGACGACCACGATCTACGACAACGTCGACGTCCAGGGCGCCATCGAGCAGCGGCTGCCGCCTGACATCAAGCCGCTCGCGGGGCCGATCTCGGCCGCCGCGCGGAACGTCACCGACGACGTCGCGCTCAGGGCGCTTCAGCAGCCCAAGGTCCAGCAGCTCTGGGTCGACGCCAACCGTGCCGCCCACGGCAAGCTGGTCGAGCTGATCAGGGACCGCAATGAGTACGTCTCGACGACCGGCGGCCTCGTCACGATCGACCTCAAGGGCATCATCACCGCGGTCACCGCGCAGATCGGGATCGGGCAGAAGCTCGTGGACAAGCTGCCCGAGGAGGCGTCCTCGTTCGAGGTGACGAACTCCAAGGAGCTCGAGACCGCCCAGAGGGCGGTCAAGCTGCTGGAGACGCTGGCGTGGGTGCTGACGGCGCTGACGTTCGTCCTCTACGGCGCGGCCATCGCGGTCGCCCGCGGACGGCGGCGCGAGACGCTGCGCAGCGCCGGCCTGGGCTTCGTCGTGATCGGTGTGGTGGTCCTGCTTTCACGCGGCTTCGCCAGGGACGCGGTGGTCAACTCCCTGAGTGAGACGCCGGTGACCGACGCAGCGGTGCGGGCGGCGTTCAACGAGGGCACCTCCCTGCTGGTCGAGACCTGTCAGAGCGTCATCGCCTACGGCATCGTGATCTTCCTCACCGCCTGGCTCGCCGGCCCGACGACCGTGGCGGTGTCGGTGCGCCGCGCGGTCACGCCGTACCTGCGCCAGCCGCGGTTCGCCTACGGCGCCCTCGGCGTCCTGCTCGTGCTGCTCTTCTGGTGGGATCCGGTGGTCGCGACGCATCGGCTCGCTCCCTCGCTGCTGCTGGTCGCGCTGCTCGTCCTCGGGACCGAGACGCTGCGGCGCCAGGTCATCCGCGAGTTCCCGGAGCTGGTGACGGCGCGATCGCCGGCCGGGATCGCGAAGGGGATCGCCGATTGGGCGGCTGCCGCCCGCGAGCGGCGGATGCTCCACCGGCGCGAGGCTGCAGCCGCAACTGCGCCCGCGGGCGACGCGCGCATCGCCGCGCTCGAGCGGCTCGGCGGCCTGCGGGACTCGGGCGTCCTCGACGAGGAGGAGTTCGCCGCCGAGAAGACGCGCATCCTGGCGGCCGGCTGACTCGGGTGGTTCGCACGACCTCCGGGAGGGGTGCGGGCGCCATTGCCGGCGCCCAGTCCCTGGGGGACCATCGTCGCCGTATCAGCGAAAGGAGCCCCGATGCCGTTACTGGCAGCCGACTACCCCTTCCTCGACGTCTTCTGGACGATGATCCTGTTCTTCGCCTGGGTGGCGTGGATCTGGATCGTGGTGACCGTCCTCGTCGACGTCTTCAGGCGGCACGACATAGGCGGATGGCACAAGGCCTTCTGGGTCGTGTTCGTGATCGTTCTGCCGTTCCTCGGAGTGCTGGTCTACCTGATCTCCAACCACGACGGGATGCGAGACCGCACGATCGAGCAGACGCAGGCCCAGCAGGCCGCAATGGACAAGTACGTCCGCGAGACGGCCGGCGCCGGCGGCGCCGCGGCCGAGATCGCCAAGGCCAAGGAGCTGCTCGACGCCGGCACGATCAGCGCCGACGAGTTCGAGGCGATCAAGCGCAAGGCGACCTCCTGAGCTGCTGAGGCCGGCCCGCCGCCGGGACCCATCGGGGTCCCGGCGGCGTCGCTGCGCGTACGCTGATCGGCAGCGATGGCGATCCGGGTCGCGCTGGGAGAGGACAGCTACCTCGTCCGCGAGGGGATCGAGCACCTGCTCGATCAGGCCTCCGAGGTCGAGGTCGTCGCGTCGTGCGAGGACATGGAGTCGCTGCTTGCCGCGGTGGAGGAGCACGCGCCGGAGGTGGTGGTGACCGACATCCGGATGCCGCCGAGCTCGACGGACGAGGGGATCCGGGTCGCCTCCCGGCTGCGCGACGCG
The DNA here is from genome assembly GCA_963823565.1 of uncultured Solirubrobacterales bacterium. Taxonomy (GTDB): domain Bacteria; phylum Actinomycetota; class Thermoleophilia; order Solirubrobacterales; family 70-9; genus RHKX01. Next base: position 189,200 of record CAWGLR010000003.1, read on the forward strand.
CATCCCGGGATCGGGGTCGTCATCCTCAGCCAGCACGCCGAGCCCGGCTACGTGCTGCAGCTCTTCGCGGCGGGCTCGGAGGGCCGGGCGTACCTGCTGAAGGAGAGGGTCCACCAGCGCGGCGAGCTGGTCGCGGCGATCGAGGCCGTGGCTCGCGGAGACTCCGCGATCGACCCCAAGATCGTCGAGGTGCTGGTCACCGCGCGGCGGCGCGCCGAGACGTCGCCGCTGCGCGAGCTCACCCCGCGCGAGCTCGAGGTCCTCGCCGCAGTCGCCCGCGGGCAGAGCAACTCCGCGATCGCCGATCAGCTCGTCCTGACCAAGCGGGCCGTCGAGAAGCACATCAACGCGATCTTCCTCAAGCTCGGCCTCACCCACGCGTCCGAAGCCGAGGAGATCAGCAAGCGGGTCCGCGCGGCGCTGATCTACCTGGCCGAGGACGACATGCGCGGCGATGCCGCGCCGGCGTCTGGGTAGCCGCTACCGACGCACCTCGTCGCCCCATCCGGTGGCGGGGCGGGTGCGCTGGGCGCTACGGTTGAATTGCCACACCGGCAAGCGAGATCGTGAAAGCACTGCCCTTCAGAGCGCGCCGGGGGGAGCGGCCCCGCCGCCTGTCCGCGCGCGGGCTCGACCTCGTCATCGCAACCGGGATGCTCATGTGCGCCGTCGCGGCCGCCGTCGCGATCGGAAACGAGGGCATCGAGCACCGCTACCTGACGGCCACCGTCGCCGTGCTGCTGATCGGCTCGCCGCTCGTCCTCGGGATCTACGCCTGGCGCTCCGACCTCTCCCGCCGATTCGGCGCCCTGCTCGTCCTCGGCGCGGCCGGGATGTTCGTCACGACGCTGGCGAACTCGGGCGCGAGCCTCCCCTACAGCGTCGGCCGGCTCGCCGGCTGGGCGATGGAGGTCGCGATCGTCTACGTCCTGCTCGCCTATCCCACGGGCCGGCTCAGGTCCCGCGGCGAGCGCCTCGCGGTCGGCTTCGCGGCGGCCATCGTCGTCGTCCTCTACCTGCCGGGAGTGTTGGTGGCCGAGTCGCTGCCGACGCCCTCGCCGTGGACGGGGTGCCTGGAGGGCTGCCCCGACAACGCCTTCGCGATCGGCGGCGGGTCGTCGGTCGCGATGGACGTGCTCGGGCCGCTGCGCGAGATCGCCGCCGGTGCGCTGTTCATGACGGTGAGCCTGCTGCTGGTGGGCCGCCAGCGGCGCGCGACCCCGCTCGCGCGGACGTCGCTGACCCCCGTGCTCGCCGTCGCGATCGTCCGCTTCGGCGGGGCCAGCGCCTTTCTCGCCCTCCGCGGCAGCGACGCGCCGACCGACGTCGTCGCGGCCGCGGCGCTCGTGATGGCGCTGACGGTCCCGTTGATCGCCGTGGGGTTTCTGGTCGGTTTGGTGCGATGGCGCCTGCGGACCGCCCGCGCGCTCGAGCGGCTGGGGGCCGGCCTCGAGGACGCGCGCGGCGCCGCGTCCCTGCAGGCGCTCCTCGCGGAGTCGCTCGACGACCCGGTCCTGCGGCTGTACCTGCGCGCGAAGGGTGAGTGGCGGGACGCCGACGGCGTCCCGGTCGCCTCTCCAACCGCCGGGCGCGGCCGCTTCCTGCTGCCGGTCGAGGGTGGGGAGGGGCAGCGGGCCCTCGTCGCGTGCGACGGCGCGACCCGCCACCAGCAGGCGCTGCTGGGGGCGGTCGCCGCGAGCGTGCGCTCGACGCTCGAGCGCCAGCGCCTCACCGAGGCGCTGGCGGAGACGCGCGAGGAGGTGGCGGCCTCGCGGACACGGATCGCCGCGTCCGCCGATGCCGAGCGGCGGCGAATCGAGCGTGACATCCACGACGGCGCCCAGCAGCGCCTGATCGCGCTCGGCATCGAGCTGGAGATCGCCGAGGACGCGATCGAGCGCGACCCGGCGGATGCCCGCCGGACGCTTCAGGAACTCCGGGCGCAGGTCGGCGACGTCATCGACGAGGTGCGGGCGCTCTGCCACGGCATCTATCCGCCGCTGCTCACCGCGGCGGGGCCAGCCGACGCGCTTCGCGGCGCGGCGCTGCGCCTACCGGTCCCGGTGAGGACGCGCGACCGCGGCCTGACCCGGCACCCCGAGGACGTCGAGAGCGCGGTCTTCTTCTGTTGCATGGAGGCGGTCCAGAACGCGATCAAGCACGGGGGCAGCGTCGGGGCGATCACGATCGACATCGAGGAGCGAGAGGGCGAGCTCAGGTTCAGCGTCAGCGACGACGGCCGCGGCTTCGACGCCGGCGCCGCCAACGGCGCCGGGATCACGAACATGCGCGACCGGCTCGCCGCGCTCGAGGGCGAGCTGACGATCGGCTTCCCGGGCGAAGGCGGGACGACGGTCTCGGGGTCGATCCCGCTGCCGGCGGGGAGCGGGGCTCAGGGGCCGAACTGGGCGATCCCCGGCGGCGGCGACGCAACCGGCGGCGAAGGCGGCGTCCCCTCCTCGGCGGGAGCGGGCGGAGGCGCGGGCGGGACGGGCGCGACGACCGGCGCCGGCGCCGGCGGGGGCGGGGGCGGGGGCGCGTGAGGCACCGGCGAGGCGGCGGGATCGTCCCCCGTCGTCGCCGGCGACGACGGGGGACCGCCGCCCCGTTCTCGCCTCGGCTTCGCTTCGGGCTCACGATCCCGACGACCGTCGGTGCGTCTCGTCCCATCGGGGCGGGCCGGCTTCCGGCTTGCTCTCGCGTCTTCGTCGTGGCGGGCCGGCGCCGCCGGCGCCGGCGACTCGACCCCCGTCAAGCCGATTCGCGGGTCCAGCGGCGGCGGCTCAGGAGCGCGCAGGAGCGACGGGAGCAGGGCCAGGGCGACCGCGGCCGCCGCGACGGCGGCGCCGGCCTTGGCCGCCCGGGGCCAGCTCACGGACATTCCCCTCATGCCCCGGGGAAGCCCGGGCCGGGCCGCCATGCCCCGCTATAGTCCTCCGCCGCTTTGCCCACCTTTGATTACGAACTCATCCTCATGCTCGACCCGCAGGCGGGAGACGAGCAGCGCGAGAAGGTCGCCTCCGACGCGAAGTCCCGGCTCGAGAAGCTCGGCGAGATCAAGCACGAGGCGAACTGGGGCATGCGCAAGATGGCCTACGAGATCGACCGCCGGGGCGAGGCCGACTACCGCATCTGGCGCTTCACCGGCGGCAAGGACCTGCTCGACGACCTCGACCACTCGCTGAAGATCACCGACGGCGTCCTGCGCTTCCGGATCTTCAAGGTCGAGGCCGGCTCCCCGAACATCGTCCCGCCCGACACCGAGCAGATCATGCGGCGCGACGAGGACGACCGCGAGCGCGGTCGCGGCCGCGGCAGGGATCGCGACGATCGCGGTCCGCGTCGTCCGCGACCCGACTCTCCGCCCCCCGCCGCCCCCGAGGGCGACGCCGGCACCGAGAGCGCCGCGGACGAGTCCGGCGCCGAGGCCGCACCGGCCGCCGCCGGTGGCGACGAAGCCGGCTCCTAGCCTCGGCTTCCGCTGATCCGTTTCCCGCAGGTTGCGGGTTGGTTGCCGACGTCTGCGGCGGGGGGCGCGGGGCCCGCCACCGGGGTGCCTACACTCGAAGCCTCAGAGCGATCAAAGGAGCAAGCTTCCGATGGCGAACATCAACAGGGTCGTGCTCGTCGGCAACCTGACAAGGGATCCCGAGCAGCGCGCAATGCCGAGCGGTACGAACGTGACCGAGCTCGGAGTGGCGGTCAACCACCGCTACAAGAACCGGCAGACCGATCAGTGGGTCGAGGAGCCGAACTACTTCAACGTCATCGTCTTCGGGGCGCAGGGCGACGCGTGCGCCCAGTACCTGAGGAAGGGGCGCCCCGTCGCGGTCGACGGCCGGCTTCGCTGGTCCTCCTGGGAGGACAAGAACGGTGGCGGCAGGCGCTCGAAGGTCGACATCGTCGCCGACACGGTCCAGTTCCTCGGCTCCCGCGGCGACGACGCCGGCCAGGGGCCGCCGCAGCAGCAGTCCAACCAGGGCTACGGCGGATCCGACCTGCCGGCCGACACGTCGGACTTCGGTGATCAGCCGGCCGGCGTCGCCTCCGGGGGCGGCTCCGACGACGACATCCCGTTCTAGAGGGGGCGAGCCGCGGCTGAGGCGGGCCGTCCCGGCCGACGCCGCGGCGCTTGCCGCCGGCATGAAGCCGGTGGTCGACGAGGGCCGCTGGCTCGCGACGGAGCCCGCGACGAGTGAGGCCGAGCTCGAGGACCGCTTCCGCGGCGGCATGAAGCGCGGCATCGTCTTCCTCGTCCTCGAGGCGGGCGACGGCGCGATCGCCGGCTCCGTCGGGCTCCATCCCGGCGATGGCGACCGCGTCTGGGGGCTCGGCATGTGGCTCGCCGCTGAGCTGCGCGGACGCGGGCTCGGCCGGCGGATGCTCGACGCCGCCCTCGAGATCGCGCGCGCCGAGGGGGCCCTGAAGATCGAGCTCGAGGTCTTCACCGACAACGAGCCCGCCCTCGGCCTCTACCGGTCCGCCGGATTCGTCGTCGAGGACGTCAGGCCGGGGGCCTACCCGCGCGCGGACGGGTCGGTCAAGTCGTCGGTCGTCATGGGCATCCACCCCCAGCGGCCCGGCTGAGCGCGCCGACTCGCGCACCTCCCTACAATCGACCGCCGCTGTGAAGCGCCTGACCGACATCCACGCTGGGGCCGACGCCTGATGGCCACCGCCGCACCTCCGCGCCGCGGCGGCCGTCGCGGGTTCGACAAGAACCGCCCCCGCAAGTACACGAAGATCCCGGTCGAGATCATCGACTACAAGGATCTGACCCTGATCCGGCGCTTCATCTCCGACCGCGGCAAGATCCGCTCCCGTCGCGTCACCGGTCTTTCCCGCCGTCACCAGCAGCAGCTGGCCTTGGCGGTGAAGCGCGCACGTGAGGTGGCTCTGCTGCCCTACGTGAGCGACCGCTGAGCATGGCCCAGGCGATCCTGCTCAAGGAGGTCGATGGGCTCGGCGCCGCCGGCGACGCCATCGAGGTCTCCCCGGGCTACCTGCGCAACTACCTCGTCCCCCGCAAGCTCGCCCAGCCCGCGACGAAGGGCGCCCTCGAGGAGGCCCAGCGCCGTCGCGAGGCCGCCGAGAAGGCCGAGCGCGAGGCGCTCGAGCGCGCCGGCGAGACCGCCGCGCTGCTCTCCCGCACCGTCCTCACCATCACCCACCGCGCCGGAGAGGACGGCCGCCTCTTCGGCTCCGTCACCTCCAAGGAGATCGCCGACGCGATCCAGGAGGCCCGTGGCGTCCGCATCGAGAAGAAGCGCATCCGCCTCGACGAGGGGATCCGCGAGACCGGGACCTACATGGTCGAGGTCGAGGTCCCCGGCGGCGCCACCGCGTCGGTGAAGACGATCGTCGCCCCCCAGGGCTGAGAGCCGTCTGGCGGCGCTTCGCGCCGCGGGCAGCGAGGGGGGAAGGGGGGACCGGCCGCCTCGCATGGAGAGCGGTGTTCCCGCGCGAGTGGCACCGAGGGGGTGGCGGTTTGGCGCCTCCCGGTTCGCTGGGGTCTATCCGTCCGCTGTCCCGGACGAATCGACCCCGCCGGGGTCACTGACTACGACATATCGAACTGAGCGACCCCAGTGCTGGGAATGCCGCTATGGACGAGCGGGCGGCTACTTCGTAAGCTCGCGGCGGCATCCGCTGCTCGCTTGCAGATAAGGGACCCATACGGTCCGAAATCCGCGAGTGACGCATCTCGATGCCGGGACGGGGAGCGGCGTTCTCGCCCCGCGGGACCGCGGAACCGGCCATGGGGACCCCGACGGTCCCGCCTCGCCGGCCGCTTCCTCCCTGCACCCGTCGCTCCCTCGGTGGAGTCCTGGCCGACGCTCCCTGATGACGACCTTCCCACCCGATCCCGCAAATAGCCGCTTCCCCTCCGTCGCGTCGCCGCGCCCCGTGCTTTCCTCAGTCGAGGGGCAGCCGGCGGCGATCCGTCCGGCTGGGGCCCTTCAATGGAGGCGAACACATGTTCGCCGGAGCACCAACCTGATGAGCACGATCGAAGAGAACGGAAACGCGACGATGGCCCCGGAGGCGCCGCTGCTCCTGCCTCACAACCTCGAGGCGGAGGAGTCGGTGCTGGGCGCGATGATGGTCTCCGAGGCCGCGATCGACCCGGTCGTGGTCGAGGTCCGGCTGACGGCGGAGGACTTCTACCGCGGCAAGCACGGGACGATCTACAGCGCGATCCACGAGCTGTACGACCGCTCCGAGCCGGTCGACGCGCTGACCGTCTCCGAGCTGCTGCGAGGCCAGGGCAAGCTCGAGGAGGCCGGCGGCCGGGACGCGATCTCGGCGCTCGCGTCGAGCACGCCGGTGCCGGGGAGCGCCGGCAAGTACGCGGAGATCGTCAAGCAGAACTCGATGCTGCGGCGGCTGCTCGGCGCGGCGCAGCGGATCCAGCAGTCGGTCCACACGCGCGAGGGCGAGCCGCAGGACCTGGTCGAGCAGGCCGAGAAGCTGCTGTTCAACGTCGCGCGCGCCGATCAGGCGGGGGACTTCAGCTCGATCTCGGACATCCTCGACGCCGAGACCGAGCGCCTGCACAAGCTCGCAAGCGGCGAGACGCAGATGACCGGGACGCCGTCGGGCTACCGGAAGCTCGACGAGATCACCGGCGGGTTCCAGCCCGGCAACCTCATCGTCCTCGCCGCCCGGCCGGCGATGGGCAAGTCGAGCCTCGTCTGCAACATCGCCGAGAACGTGGCGTGGAAGGCGAAGCGTCCGGTCGCCTTCTTCTCGCTGGAGATGTCGGAGACCGAGCTGGCGCACCGCTTCATCGCCTCCCGCGCCCGCATCCCCTCCGACCGGCTGCGCAAGGGCCAGGTGACGAAGGAGTGGCCGAAGGTGCTGCGCGCCTGCAACGAGCTCGCCGAGGCGCCGCTGTGGATCGACGACTCCTCCGACCTCAGCCTGCTCGACCTCCGCGCCAAGTGCCGGCGCCTGCACTCCTCGGCCGGCGGGCTCGGCCTCGTGATCGTCGACTACATCCAGCTGATGCGCCCCGACGACACGCGGGCGGGGCGAGTCGAGCAGGTCGGCCAGATGAGCCGTGGGCTGAAGATCCTCGCGCGCGAGCTCGAGGTGCCGGTGATCGGCATCTCCCAGCTCTCCCGCGCCCCCGAGCAGCGCCCCGACAAGGTGCCGATCCTCTCCGACCTCCGTGAGTCGGGCTCGATCGAGCAGGACGCCGACATCGTCTCCTTCATCTACCGCGACGAGTACTACAACCCCGAGGACACCGAGCGCCCCGGCGAAGCCGACCTGATCATCGCCAAGCACCGCAACGGGCCGATCGGGAACGTGCCGCTCGCCTTCCAGAGCCAGTTCCCGAAGTTCGTCAACCTCGCCTCCGGTGACGCCTACGGCGGCGCCGGCCAGGAGGCCGCGTGAGCGACGGTCGCGACGAAGGCGCGCCGGAGCCGGCGCGCGGGCCGCTCGGTGGGTTGCGACCAGCACCCGCGCCGGCGACCGACCCGCTCGGGCTGCCGGCGGCGGGCGCCGACCCGCTCGGTGGCGGCGGCCGAGAGGAGAGTGGCGAGATCCGCGTCCGTGCTACCTGCGCCCTCGGGGTCTGCGACGGCTCCGGGTGGATCGTCGGCGCCGACGACGTCGCGCGACCCTGCGAGTGCCGGCAGCGGCGGATCAAGCGGGCCCGCTCGCGCGGGATGCAGTCGGCGCTGCCGCAGCGCTACCGCGGCGTCTCCTTCGACCGGCCGCCGATCTCCAGCATGGCGGGCCAGCGCTCGACGGCGAGCGTCGTCGCCGAGGTCCGCGACTTCTGCGACGGGATCGAGGACGAGCTCGCGGAGGGCAACGGCATCTGGCTGCAGGGGGACGTCGGCACCGGCAAGACCTCGCTGGCGATGCTGATCTCGAAGACGGCGCTCGAGGCCGGGTTCAGCGTCGCGATCTACTCGATGCCGCGCCTGCTGGCGCGGATCCGCCGCACCTACGACGCCGACGTCGGCGAGGAGGGGTACCTGGCGTTCTTCGACCGGCTGACGTCGGTCGACCTCCTCCACATCGACGACCTCGGAGCCGAGAAGCGGACCGACTGGGTGCTCGAGCAGCTCTACGCGATCGTCGACCGGCGCTACGAGGAGCGGCGCTCAATGGTCGTGACGACGAACATGGAGACGCCCGACCTGAAGGAGCAGATCGGCGAGCGAACGGTCTCGCGGCTGCTCCAGATCTGCGGCCACGAGAAGCCGCTGTACGGCGACGACTGGCGCGAGCGGGTCCAGCTCGCTCCCGCGCCGGCCCCGCACGACCCCTCATAATCCGCCGGGCATGTCCGGAATGGTGATCGTCGGCGCCCAGTGGGGCGACGAAGGCAAGGGAAAGGTGACCGACCTGCTCGCCGAGCGGGCCGACCTCGTCGTGCGCTTCCAGGGCGGCAACAACGCCGGCCACACGATCGTCCGCGACGGCGAGACCTTCAAGCTCCACCTCGTTCCCTCGGGGATCCTCCACCCCGGGACGACGTGCGCGATCGGCAACGGCGTCGTCATCGACCCGAAGATCCTCACCGCCGAGATCGAGAACCTGAAGCGCCAGGGGATCACGACGGGGAACCTGCGGATCTCCGCCAACGCGCACCTGATCATGCCCTACCACGTGCTGCTCGACACGGCGGGCGAGGCGAAGCTCGGCAGTCTCTCGATCGGCACCACCCGGCGGGGGATCGGCCCCTGCTACGCCGACAAGTCCTCGCGCCTCGGCATCCGCGTCCAGGACCTGCTCGACGAGAAGATCCTGCGCAAGAAGATCATGGCCGCGATGGAGCCGAAGCGGCAGCTGCTGCGGCCGCACGCCAAGGATCCGGCGCTCGACCTGCACGCGATGACCGAGGAGTACATCACCTACGGCCATCGCCTCGAGCCCTACATCGCCGATACCGCCAAGCTCTGCTGGGAGGCGCTCGACGCCGGCCGGCCGGTCCTCTTCGAGGGCGCGCAGGGCGCGCTGCTCGACCTCGATCACGGCACCTATCCGTTCGTCACCTCCTCGAACCCGATCGCCGGCTCGGCCTGCGTCGGCGCCGGCGTCGGCCCCAAGGACATCGACGAGGTCTGGGGGATCGCCAAGGCCTACTCGACCCGCGTCGGCTCGGGCCCGTTCCCGACCGAGCTCGAGGACGAGGTCGGCGACACCCTGCGCGAGCGCGGCGGCGAGGTCGGCACGACCACCGGGCGGCCGCGGCGCTGCGGCTGGATCGACCTCGTCGCGCTCAAGTACGCGGTCCGCCTCAACGGCATGACCGGGCTCGTGCTGACCAAGCTCGACGTCCTCAGCGGCATCGACCCGATCCGGGTCTGCGTCCGCTACCGCGGCGCCGAGGGCGCGACGTTCGACGAGTTCCCCTACCACCAGTCGGTGCTCCACCACGCGACCGCCGAGTACGAGGAGCTCCCCGGCTTCGACGAGGAGATCGGCGACGTGCGCTCCGAGGACGATCTGCCCGCCGCCGCCCGCGACTATCTCCGTTACATATCCGAGTTCGTCGGCGTGCCGATCACGCTGGTCGGGGTCGGTCAGGGTCGCGACCAGGTCATCTGGGTAGGGGACCAGGAGGCGAGAGCGCTCCGCGCCGCCTAATCAGACCAGGAGAGATTCATGAAGTTCATCTACAAGCCGTTCGCGATCGTCGTCGGGCTGATCGCCGGCATGATCGGGCGCAAGGTCTTCGAGCAGGCGTGGGGGCTCGTTGCCGAGGACGACCCGCGCGATCCCGACGACCGCGACGCGAGCTGGGCCGAGGTGCTCGCCTCGGCGGCGATCGGCGGCGCCATCCTCAAGGTCGTCCAGGCGCTCGTCCGCCGCGGCGGAGCGAAGGGCTTCGAGCGCGCGACGGGCTACTGGCCGGGAGACGAGCCCGCGGGGTAGCCTTCAATATCCATAGGGACGCTATATAGTGTCCCTATGGGCATCGACACCGACCCAGAGACACGGGGGACCGAGGATCTGGCAACCCTCCTCGAGGGCAGGCTCGTCGAGCTGAGCAGGCTTCTCCGCGGTCAGGCGACCGCCGCCGGGCTCAGCATCACCGCCCTCTCGGTCCTCAGGCGGCTCGCCGAATCCGGCCCGTGCCGCATCACCGATCTGGCGGGCAAGGAGGCGGTCACGCAGCCGAGCCTGACGGCGCTCGCCGACCGGCTGGCTGAGCGTGGGCTCACCGAGCGTGGCCCCGATCCGGCCGACGGCCGCGCCGTCCTCGTCTCGATCACGTCCGCCGGCCGAGACCTCCTCGCCGAGGTGCGTGGGGGCCGCGCCGCCGTGCTCGCCCAGCATCTCGATTCCATGGACGACGGAGAGCGCGCAGCGCTCGCAGCCGCAATACCCGCACTCGACCACCTTCTCGCACAGGGAGACAGATGAACTCGACGACCGACTCCGGATCCATCTTCGATCAGCCACGCGCCGTCTGGGCCGTCGCCTTCGCCTGCGTCGTCGCCTTCATGGGCATCGGTCTCGTCGACCCGATCCTGCCGACGCTCGCGAGCGAGCTGGACGCCAGCCCCAGCGAGGTGTCGCTGCTCTTCACCACGTACTTCGGCATGACCGGGCTGTCGATGTTCGTCTCCGGCTGGGTCGCCAGCCGGATCGGACCGCGCCGGACCCTGCTCGCGGGGCTCGCGCTCGTGGTCCTCTTCAGCGCCCTGGCCGGCCTCTCCGGCAGCGTGTTCGAGATCGCCGGCTTCCGGCTCGGCTGGGGCCTCGGCAACGCCCTCTTCATCGCCACCGCCCTCTCGGTCATCGTCGGTGCCGCGAGCGGTGGCCTCGGCCGGGCGATCATCCTCTACGAGGCCGCTCTCGGACTCGGCATCGCCTCCGGCCCACTCCTCGGCGGGATGCTCGGCGGGATCTCCTGGCGCGGTCCGTTCTTCGGCACCGCCGCGCTGATGGCGATCGGCTTCGTCCTGATCGCGGCGCTGCTCGGCGACGTGCCGAAGCCGGAGCGCAAGCTCCGCCTCTCGGAGCCGCTGCGCGCGCTCGCGCATCCCGGACTGCGCTCGATGGCGATCATTGCGGTCCTCTACAACTTCGGCTTCTTCACGATCCTCGCCTACACGCCGTTTCCGCTCGGGCTCAGCACGCACCAGCTCGGGCTCGTCTACTTCGGCTGGGGACTGCTCGTGGCCCTCACCTCGGTCGTCGGCGCGCAGCGGCTCGAGCGGCGCTTCGGCTTGGTGACGGTGCTCGCCGGTGGTCTCGCGGGCGTCTCGATCGACCTGCTCCTCGGTGGCGTCTTCGTGGACTCGCAGCTGGCCCTGATCCTCGTGGTGGTCGCCTCCGGTGCCCTGCTCGGGGTCGTCAACACCGTGATCACCGAGGGCGTGATGGCGACGGCCGTCGTCGAGCGGCCGATCGCGTCGTCGGCCTACAGCTTCGTCCGCTTTACGGGCGGCGCGATAGCGCCATACGTGGCCGGCAAGCTCGGCGAGCACGTTTCGACTGGAGCGCCGATGTACCTGGGCGCCGGGATGGTCGCCCTCTCGGTCGTCGCACTTGCGCTTTCCAAGGGACACCTGGCGGGGGCGGGCGAGCCGGAGATCGAGGAGAGCTCCGGCGAGTACCCGGTCCCGGCCGGGGTCCTGCTGGCGCTCCCGTTCAGTCGCTCGAAGTCGGTGCCGATCGTCTCCGCCGCAGCACGGGTCGCGCGTGCCCGGGAGACGGGGGTCCTCGTTGCTCACGTCCGCGAGACCCGCCCAGCGGTCGAGGATGCCGCCGACCTCGAGCGGCCCGGAGACATCCGCTTTTCGGTGCAGGAGATGGTCGACCAGCTCCAGCGCGAGGGAATCCCCGCCTCCAGCGTCGTCCTTCACGTGACCGGACACCACGACGTCGCCGCCGAGGCCCTGATCGACCTCGCGGACCGCACCCAGGCATCGGCGGTGGTCGTGGGGCGGCCGGGCCGCCACCCGAGCGAGCCGGGGACCCCGAGCGTGGCCACCGTGCTCAGCGAGCGGGCGCACTGCGACGTGGTCGTCGTCGCCGACCACGACCCCGTCCCAGCCTGATCGGGAGGGCCCGTGCGGAGCCCACGGCGTGCCATATATCCTGCGCCGCCGTGTTCGAGAAGGTCCTGATCGCAAACCGCGGCGAGATCGCCATTCGCGTCATCCGCACCCTCAAGGAGATGGGGATCGGCGCGATCGCCGTCTACTCCGAGGCCGACCGCGACGCGCGCCACGCCCGCGAGGCCGACGAGGCCTACCTGCTGGGCCCGGCCGTGCCCGCCGAGAGCTACCTCAACATCGAGAAGATCCTCGAGGTCGCCGCCCAGTCCGGAGCGAACGCGATCCACCCCGGCTACGGGTTCCTCGCCGAGAACGCCCCCTTCGCCCGCGCGATCGGCGAGACCGACATCACCTGGATCGGGCCGCCCGCCGAGGCGATCGACGCGATGGGGTCCAAGACGCGGGCCCGCGAGATCATGCAGAAGGCCGGCGTCCCGATCGTCCCCGGCGCGACCGAGCCGAGCGAGACCGTCGCCGACGCGAGGAAGCTCGCCGAGGAGATCGGCTATCCGATCGCCTGCAAGGCGGCGGGCGGCGGCGGCGGCAAGGGATTCCGCGTCGCGCCGACGGACGACGACCTCGAGGCCGCCTTCGAGGGCGCCGCCCGCGAGGGCGAGAAGTTCTTCGGCGACGCCACCGTCTATCTCGAGCGCTATCTCGAGGACCCGCGCCATGTCGAGGTCCAGGTGCTCGCCGACTCCCACGGCAACGTCATCCACCTCGGCGAGCGCGACTGCTCGATCCAGCGCCGCCACCAGAAGCTGATCGAGGAGGCGCCGGCGCCCCACGTCGATGAGGAGATGCGCGAGCGGATCGGCAGGATCGCCACCGAGGCGGCCGAGGCGGTCGACTACCGCGGCGCCGGGACGATCGAGGGCATGCAGGTCGGTGAGGACTACTTCTTCCTCGAGATGAACACGCGGGTCCAGGTCGAGCACTGCGTGACCGAGATGGTCACCGGCATCGACATCGTCCGCGAGCAGGTCCGGATCGCCGCCGGCGAGCCCCTCTCGATCACCCAGGACGAGATGGAGATGCGCGGCTGGGCGATCGAGTGCCGGATCAACGCCGAGGCGGCGCACAAGAAGTTCGCCCCCGCGCCGGGCAAGGTCGGCCACTACCTCGAGCCCTCGGGCCCCGGCGTCCGCGTCGACTCGGGCCTCGAGCGCGGCGGCGAGGTCACCCCGCTCTACGACCCTATGGTCGCCAAGCTGATCACCTGGGACGTCGATCGCGAGCACGCGACGAAGCGGATGCTGCGCGCGCTCGACGAGTACGTGATCGAGGGCCTGACCACGCTGATCCCCTTCCACCGGACGATCCTCGCCACCGAGCAGTGGGCGAAGGGCGAGACCTGCCGCGACCTGCTCGAGGATCCCGAGTGGATCAAGGCCCTGCCGCCCGACGCGCCGGGGACCGCGCCCGTCGGCGAGCATGAGGAGCCCCCCGAGCTGACCGAGCGCGACTACAAGGTCGAGGTCGGCGGCCGGCTCTTCCCGGTCAAGGTCATCGGCCAGGCGTTCGGCAACGGCGCAGCCGCGGCCCCCGCCGCCGCCGGCAAGCGGCCGCCGAAGCGCGAGCGCAAGGCCGGCGGCGCCGCCGCGGCCTCCGGCAACGACGTCGTCGCCCCCCTCCAGGGCAGCATCTTCAAGGTCGAGGTCGCCGAGGGCGACGAGGTCGAGGAGGGCGCGCTCATCGTCGTCATCGAGGCGATGAAGATGGAGAACGAGATCACCGCCCACAAGGCGGGGAAGGTCTCCAAGCTCGCCGTCGAGGTCGGCGCCGCGATCAACGCGGGCGACCCGATCGCGACGATCGAGTAGGGAGGTGGCGGCGCCGGGGGGCCGTGTCTCACACCAGGGGGGAGGGGTGTGGATCAGCAACTACACGGCTGGGAACGAGATCACCGCGACGACGATCACCGACAACGCCGCGGACGTCGGTGGAGGGCTGTCCATGGCTTGCCCGAACTACGGTGAGAAGACGTTCCTCGACGACTCGATCGCCGCCGGAAACCGCGCCGCGTCCGGGGCCGACTGCGCGAGCGATGCCCAGTCGCCCAGCCCTCCCTCCTTCGAGCTTCAGCCGTAGAGGCCGGCACCCGGCCACGGACCAACCGGTCAGTCGTGTGCCGTCAACGGACCATGCGCTCCTCTCCGCTGGAACGGGCGGGGCGGCACCGTCCTGTTCACCTTCTACTAGAGAACGCACGCGAGGCCGCGTCCAACGCGATCCTGCGCATTCTTCGGAGGTTGGCGATGATGCGATCCATGCGAAAGGGGCTGCTGGCAGCGGTCGCCGTCCTCCTCCTCGCGGCGGGGGTCGTCTTCAGCGGGCTGCTCGCCGACACCGAGCTCGGGCGGGGGGTCGACTCCGGGGGCGGGGCGACGCGGACCGTCGCCGACGTCGGCTTCGGCTCCGCGGTCGACCGGGCCCAGGCGCAGACCGACTCGAGCGCGCCGAAGGTCGAGGCGCCCTCGCGCTTCGCCCTCGAGCCGGAGGTCGATCCGCTGCCGGTCGAGCACGATTTCGCCGACCCGCCGCGCGCCGGCGTGATGTTCGACCTCGACACGGGGGAGATCCTCTGGGCGCGCCACCCCGACCGCGAGCTGCCGATCGCGAGCCTGACGAAGATGATGACCGCCTGGGTGATCGCCAGCCGGCACCGTCCCGGAGAGAAGGTCTTGATCTCGAGGGACGCGGTCCGCACCGGCGGATCGAAGGTCGGCGTGCTGCCCGAGGGCGAGGAGGTGAAGCTCGGGGCGCTGATGGAGGGCCTCCTGCTCGTCTCCGGCAACGACGCGGCGACCGCGCTCGCCGAGCACGACGCCGGTAGCGTGAAGCGCTTCGTCGCGCGGATGAACGATGAGGCCCGGCGCCTCGGCATGAGCTGCACCCACTTCACGAGCCCCCACGGCCTGCTCGACAAGGGCAACCACTCCTGCCCGCGCGACCTCGGCCTGCTCGCCCGCGCCGACCTCTCCGAGCCGCTGATCGCCGGGATCGCGCGATCGGACCACGTGCGCCGGCCGTTCCCGATCAAGGGCGGCTTCCTCGACCTCTACAACATCAATCCGTTCATCGAGGAGGGCTCCTCCTACACCGGACTGAAGACGGGCTACACCGACGCCGCCGGCCGCTGCTACGTGACCACCGCCGAGCGCGGAGGCCGCGAGCTCGGGGTCGTGCTGCTCGACTCGCCGAACCCGCTCGATCAGGTGCCGAAGCTGCTCGAGCTCGGGGCCAGGGCCTGATGGCGGCCGACCGCTCCGCGGCGCTCGCCGCGCTGCCGTGGCGCGCACCGGCGGGGCCGCGGCCCGAGCTGCCGCTGCCCCCGGGGTCGATGCCGCTCCGCTTCGCGGGCGGCTGGCGGAAGCGCTGGCGCTACGTCTCCGCGTTCGGCGACGAGCTGATGCTCTGCGCCGCCAGCGTCCAGGTCGGCCCGGGGGCCCAGACCTTCTGGGCGATCCTCGACCGCGAGTCCGGCGAGATCCACGAGCGCACCCGGATGCGCCCACCGATCGCCCGCGGCGAGGTCTGGAACGAGGACGACGACGGCCAGCCGCTCGAGATCGGCTTCGAGGATCGCGGCGCGATCACCCGGATCGCCTCGGGCGAGATCACCGCCAAAGTGGTCAACCGCGGCGGCGAGTGGCAGGAGGTCGTGTGCCCGGCGCTGGACGACGGGACGACGAGGTACGTCTGGACCCGCAAGCGCGTCGCCGCGGTCGACGTCGACGTCAAGCTGCCCGGCGGCAAGCGGGTGAAGGCGAGCATGCGCGGAGTCGAGGACGAGTCGGCGGGGTATCACCCGCGCCACACCGAGTGGAGCTGGTCGGCGGGCGTCGGCGTCGCCGCCGACGGCCGCGCGGTCGGCTGGAACCTCGTCGCCGGCGTCAACGACCCCGAGGCGGCGAGCGAACGGGCGATCTGGGTCGAGGGCGAGCCGATCCGCGAGCCCGGCCCGATCGCCTTCGAGGACCTCGAGGCCATCCGCTTCGCCGGCGGGGAGGCGCTCAACTTCACCGCAGAGGCCGAGCGCCGGAAGGAGGAGAACAAGCTGATCGTCCGCTACTCCTACCGCCAGCCCTTCGGCACCTTCGCCGGCTCTCTCGACGGCGTCGAGCTCGCCTCTGGCCTCGGCGTCATGGAGCACCACGACGCCGTCTGGTGAGAAACCGGCGTCCCGCTTCCGGCAAAGACTTCCCGTCGCGCTGATGACCGCCGCCGGCTCGGCGGTGCCGATCGCGATCATCCCGCTCGTCGGCGTCGCGCGCGCGGGCGGATGGGGGAGGAGGCCTTCGCCGGGATCGCCGTCTTCGTCGCGATCGCCGGGCTGATGAACGCGAGGCTTCCGACGCGGGCGATCCCCGGCGGCGAGCTCCCGGCGCCCCTCTGAGCCCGGGGCGATTCACCGACCCCAGCGGCTCTCCACCTTCCCGCGCCACGGTGGCTCCTCGCCGGCGCGGAACTCCGCGTCGTCGCGACCGAGGAGCGTCTCGAGCGGGACCAGCACCGGGTCGGCGGAGTCGGGGAGCGGGGTCTTCGCGTAGCCGGTGAGCTCGGCGGTCGTCAGGCGCCGGGTGATGCGCTCCCAGCCGATCGTCGGCCGGTAGATCCAGTAGTCGATCGCGATCCATCCCGGCCCGCGGCGGACGTGGGTGAAGGCGGTGCTGCGGCGATTGGAGGCGGTGAGGTGGAGGTCGCCGCCCGCTCCCGGCGTGGCGCAGCTAGCCTGCCGGCAGCGGCGGTAGTCGACGCCGACGAGCCCGACGCCGTCGGCGTCGGCGCGGGCCTCCGGGGGTGGCGCCAGGGCGCGTACGGCGCCGGCGACCTCGCGGCCGTAGGCCTCGGTCAGCGGGTCCTGCCAGCAGGGGTCGGGGTGGCGGACGGCGCAGCGCTGCTTGAAGGCGATGGCGGCGGCGAGCGAGGCGTCCTCCGGCGGCTTCGCGAGAAGCACCGCGAGGACGGCGGTCGCGGCCAGCGCCAGCAGCAGGACGAGGGCCGCGTGCTCGACGGAGGCGGCGCCGCGGTCGTGTCGATGTCTGGCTCCCATGAGCCGACCGTAGGCCGGAAGGGGACACGGGTGTGAAGCAAGGAGTGACTTTTCGCCGACGGGTGCGTGACGATTCGCCTCAGCCGCCGAAGCCGCTCGTCACCAGCCCGACGACGACCGCCGCGGCGACCCAGAGGATCGCGAGCGAGACCGCGCCGATCGAAAGGCGCCCGGCTGCGCGCCAGCCGAGGCCCGGCGCCGGCGAGCGCTCGCCGGCGCCGATCCGCTCGACGCCCGCGGCCGGCTCGGGGAGCCCGCGCCGCAGGCGGATCGCGTACGCGACCGCCGAGACCAGGAAGAGTGCGGTGCTGATCAGCAGCCAGCGGCCGAGGTAGGGATCGACGCTCTGGCCGGTCGTTCCCATGTAGCTCTCGGGCGCGATGCGGAGGACCAGGGGCAGGTAGGCGAGCAGCAGCAGCAGCGAGAGCGCGGCGGGAACGCGGACGTGGTTGAGGGCGCCCGCCGCCATCGACCGCGACGTGGAAGTCCGCGAGGCGGCGCCGCGCGAGAGCCGCAGCAGCACGCTGTAGGCTGGAAGAGCGACGAAGTCGTGCAGGAGAGCTGCGAGCAGCAGCCAGAGCAGGATCCGCGTCGAGCCCGGGATCTCGGTGATCCGCAGCAGCGCGTAGCCGATCAGTGCCAGGCTGAACAGGGTCGCCAGCAGGTGGAGGGGCTGGGCGCCGTACTCGTAGCGGAAGCGGTCGAGACCGCCGCGGCCCACCTCCGCCTCACCGCCCTCGCGCTCGCGAATCGGCACCGGTCAGGCCTCCACGAAGGTCATCCTCGCGACCCATTTCGTGTTGTGGACGCCGGGCAGCGCCGGGACGATCACCCGGGCCGGGTAGCCGTGGTCGAGGCTGAGGTCGGCGTCGTTGACCTTCAGCGCGAGCAGGGACCGCCCATCCTCGATCTGGTTGGAGGCGAGCGTCGCCTGGCGGAACGCGCCGCCCTCCTGCAGCGACTCGACGAGAACCGCCCATCCGGCCGGGCGCCCGCCCATCTCGGCGATCGCCGCAAGCGGCACGCCGGTCCAGGTCTGCCACGTCGTCCAGCCCTCGACGCAGGCGATCGGCAGCCGCTCGGTGCGCTGGTCCATCGCCAGCAGGTCGGCGCGGCTGAAATCGAGGTCGCGCTCGCCGCCCGTCACCCGCAACCGCCAGCCCTCCCCCGTCTGCTCTTCGGAGATGCCCGCGAGCGCGGCGGTCTTGTTGACCTGGAAGTCGTCCGGGCCGGCCGGGCCGCCGGTCTGTCCGCGCGGTGCCAGCAGCGCGATCTCGCGGACGCCGCCGAGCAGGCTCTGGCCGGCGGTCATCAGCGCCAGTCCGAGCGAGCCGGCGCCGACCGCACCGAGGAAGCCCCGCCGCGAGATCGTCGGCGGATGCGGGTCGGGGGAGGCGAGCGTGTCGACGGTGGGGTCGGCCACGCGCAGCCGCTCTATCCCCTCCCCGAGCGGCCGGAAGGCTCCCTCGCGGCGGAAGGTCGAGGCGACGATCGGCAGCTTCAGCGCCAGGTGGAGCGCCAGCGCGCCGAGGAAGATGAACGCCGCGTAGTAGTGGGCGGGGACGAACGAGAACCCGAACGGCAGCCAGTACTCGACGTTGATCACGCCGGAGACCAGCAGGAAGATCGACGAGCCGACGAGGGCGAGGACGGTGAGCCGCTCGAGCGCGTGGGCGACCGAGCGGGCCGCGGGCCGCTCGAACAGCCGCGGGATCACCGACCAGAGCTTCGCCAGCAGCAACGGGATCAGCGTGAAGCCGGCGATCAGGTGCACCGACTGGGTCAGCGAGTAGAGCCAGACCGGCCGGGTCGGCCAGTCGAAGAAGTAGAGGTCGACCTCGAAGCCACCGCTGACGTCGTTGGCGCCGAGGCCGGGGTTGTATGCGGCGTGGGAGAGGAAGCCGGTGAGCGCGGCGATCGCGAGCAGCGGCAGCATCGCCGAGCCGATGAACGACGTCAGCCAGCGCCCGCGCAGCGGGCTGGTCCAGAACTCGCGCCTGAACGGGCCGACGCGGGGAGGGTCGGGCGCCGGCGGCCGGCGGGCGTCCTCGCTCTCCTCGACCAGCTTCCCGAGCCGCTCGAGGCCGGCCATCGCGGCTAGCCTTCCTCGGCCGGGTCGAAGACCTGGATCGCGCCGTCGTCGCGGCCGACCACGACGACGCGCCCGCTGGCCTCGTCGACGCCGACGCTGTTCGGCTGCCGGACGGTCGGAAACGTCGCGACGACCTTCGGGGCGCCGTCGCCGATCTCGATCCGGTCGACCTCGTTGGCGCCGGTGCGCGTCACCCAGAGCTCGTCGCGGGACTCGTCGATCGTGATGCCGTAGGGGCTGTCGGGGAGGTTGACCCGGTCGAGCAGCCGTGGGTCGCCGTCGGGCCCCTCGCCCTCGTAGACGAGCAGGGCGTCGCCGCCGGTGTCGGTGACGTAGAAGCGGCCGTCACCGGAGGCGACGACGTGGCTCGGCCCGGCACCTCCTTCGAGCACCGCGACCTCCTCGAGCGAGTCCGCGTCCCAGAACGCCACCTCGCGGGCGGCCACCGCGACGGCGGCGACGAGGTCGCCCGACGCCGCGACGCCGCCCGGCTGCTCGGGTGCGGGGAGGGTGTCGCTCACACGGCCTCCCTTGACGACAGAGATCGTGTCGCCGCCCTCGTCGGCGACGAAGATCCGGCCGTTCGCGACCTCGACGGCGTCGTGGGGGAAGTCGCCGGTGCGGATCTCGACCGGGACCTGCACGCACGTGTGATCGGCGGCGCAGGGCACGCTCACCTCCCACAGCAGGTCGCTGTACTCGATCGGGACGAGCAGGGTGCGGCCGTTCGCCGCCATCTCCAGGTGCCGAGCGGGGTTCGGCGTCTCCACTCTTCCCACTACGTCGAGATCGGCCAAGTCGATCATGTCCAGCCGGTCCGGATCGCGGACCGCGACGGTCGCGATGCCGCCGCCGGAGACCGCGACGCCCTCGGCCTCGAACCCCAGCCGCAGCACCCGCCCCGCGGGCCGGTCGCTCAGCGCCGGCGAGGCCGCGGGCTCGGCCGGCGGCGGGTTCGCCTCCTCCGAGCCGCAGCCGCCGGCGAGCGCCGCCGCCGCGAGCGCGCCGAGCAGCGCGACCCGCCTCATGCCGCCTCTCGCTCCGCGTCCCAGAGGGCCCGCGCCATTCGCGTCCAGGGAGCGATCGCGGCGATCGCGCGGGCGTCGTCGAGCGTGTCGACGTCGCGCAGCTGCTCGAGCTCGCTCCAGCGCAGGCCGACCTCGCGCAGCCGCTCGCGCTGCCGGTCACCGGTGTCGTCGGCGCTCATCGGCACGCCAGCGAAAGCGCCGGGGTCGCCGTCGCGGAAGCCGATCGCCCAGTAGCCGCCGTCGGAGGCGGGGCCGAGGACGGCATCGACACCGTCGGCGAGAAGCGCCGACGACGCCTCGGCGAGGAGCCCGGCGGTGAGCTGCGGCGTATCCATGCCGACGAGCACCGCGGGCGCCGCGCCGGAGTCCGCGAACGCGCCGGCGAGCCGGTCGGCGAGGCCGCCCCCGCGCTGGGGGATCACCTCGAAGCCGGCGTCCGGAAGCCAGGGTCCGGGCTCGCCGTCGAGCGCCAGCACCCGTCTGCGCGCCGGCGCCTCGGCCGCCGCCCACAGGGTGTCGGCCAGGCACGCCTCCGCGACCGCCGCGGCGCCCTCGGGGCCGAGGTCGGGGATCAGCCGGGTCTTCGCCTTGCCCGGGAGCGGCTCCTTGGCGATCACGATCAGGGATACGTCGCCCACGATGGGCGATACGTCGCCGCGCGAGGGTGGGATCACCGCATCGCCCTCGACATGTCGGCGACCGTGCGCACCGTCCCGCGCACCGTCCCCGTGACCTTGGAGCGCCCACCGGCGCGCCGGCGGTATGCGACCGGGACCTCCTCGATCCGCCAGCCGGCCTCCGCGGCCCGCAGCACCATCTCCAGCGGCCAGCCGAAGCGGCGGTCGCGCAGGCCGAGCTCGAGGAGCGGTTCGCGCCGGGCCGCCCGCATCGGCCCGATGTCGCTCACGCGGACCCCGCGGCGCCGGACCATCAGGCCTAGGGCGCGGTTTGCGAGCCGAGCGTGCAGCGGCCAGGCGCCCGCCTCCGCCACCCGGGTCCCGAGGACGAGGTCGGCCCTGCCCGCCGCGACGGGGCCGGCGACGCGGGGCAGCTCGGCGCCGTCGAGCGAGCCGTCGCAGTCCATGAAGCAGACGACCTTCGAGCGCGCCGCCGTCAGCCCGGCGAAGCATGCCGACCCGAAGCCCGGCCGCGGCTCGGCGACGACCTCGGCGCCGAGCTCTCGCGCGACCTCCGCCGAGCCGTCGGTCGAGCCGTTGTCGACGACGAGCGGGCGGTATCCCCGCGGCAGCGACGCCAGCACGCCGGGTATCGCGGCGGCCTCGTCGAGCACCGGCAGCACCACGTCGATCGGGTCGTCAGCCAAACCGCCGCGAACCCTAGATGCCGGAGGGGTGTGGTTCGATCCACGGCGTGAGCGCGGCCCCCGGCACGAGAACCGCGCTCGCGCTCACCGCGGTCGCCGTCGCCACGGTCGCCGCCGGGCTCCTGATCGACGCCGCCGGGGGCAACCTCGGGGCGCCCTGGCCGCCCTTCTTCGCGTTCTGGGAGCCGCAGGTCGACCCGGCGGCGCTCGTGGCGATCCCCGCCTTCGGCGGGGCCGTGGCGCTCGCCGTCGTCCTCGCGCGCCGCGAGGTCTCGCTGCTCGCGTTCCTCGCCGGGGCTCTCGTCGCGACGTTGCTCGCCCGGCTCGCGCTGTCCGCAGCCCGCGACGGCGTCGACGGCTGGCACGCGGTCTTCGGCGCCGACCCGGAGGCGGCGAACGAGTACCTGCCCGTCCTGCCGGCGATCGACTCCCTCGGCGTCCGGACCTTCCTCGACCGCTTCGCCGAGCTCTCGCCGGCGCTGCCGATCCACCCCTCGGCGCACCCGCCCGGGACGCTCCTCGTCCTCCGGGGCCTCGGCATCGAGGGCGCCCGCGGCATGGCGTATCTGACGATCGCGGCCGGGGCGCTCGCCGCGCCGCTGACCTACGCGCTCGCCCGCGCCTGCGGCCTCGCCGAGTCGCGGTCGCGCGCGGCGTGCCTGCTCGTCGCGCTCTCGCCCTCGGCCTTGCTCTACGGGGTCACCTCGACCGACGCCGCGTTCGCCACCGCCTCCACCGCCGCGGCCTGCCTGCTCGTCGCCTCCGGCATCGGCCGTCGCGTCGCCGGCGCCGTGGTCCTGGTCCTCGCCTCCTTCCTCTCGTGGGCGCTCCTCGCGATGGGGGCGTTCGCGGCGCTCGTCGTCTGGCTGCGGGAGGGGCTGCGGCCCGCCGTCACGCTGGCGGCGATCGTCGCGGCGGCGCTCCTCGCGGGCTACGGCGCGCTCTACGCGGCGACCGGGTTCGACCCGGTCGGGGCGATCAGGGCGGCGGGGGAGGCCTACGATCTCGGCATCTCGAACGCCCGCCCATACCTCTACTGGCTGTTCGGCTCGCCGGTCGCGTTCGCCCTCGCGCTCGGCCTGCCGACCGCCTGGTACGCGGCGCGGGCGCTCGGCGCCGGCGAGGCCGTCGCGGTGGCGCTGGCGGCGATCGTCCTCGTCTCGGTGCTGGTCGGGCTGACCAAGGCCGAGACCGAGCGCATCTGGCTGTTCATGGGTCCGCCCGCGGCGGTCGCCGCGGCGACGATGGTGCCGCTGCGGCGCATGCCGGCGGTGCTCGGCCTGCTCGCCGCCCAGGCCCTCGCAGGCTCCCTCCTCCTCTTCACGATCTGGTGAGCCGCGCCCTCGTAACCGGCGGCGCCGGCTTCATCGGCTCCCACCTCGTCGACGCGCTGCTCGCCGGGGGCGAGGAGGTGCGGATCCTCGACAACCTCGACCAGCTGGCGCACCCCTCCGGCGAGCCGCCCGCCCATCTCCCGCCGGACGCGGAGCTGATGGTCGGCGACCTGCGGTCCGCCGACGACGTCGCGCGCGCTCTCGAGGGGGTCGATCGCGTCTTCCACCTCGGTGGGATCGTCGGCAACGGCGAGTCGATGGTCAATGTCCGCAAGGCCGTCGACTCCAACCCCGGCGGGACCGCGACGCTGCTCGAGGCGGTGATCGCGCGCCGGGACAGGATCCGCCGGGTCGTCGTCGCCTCCTCGATGGTCGTCTACGGCGAGGGGACCTACCGCTGCGCCGAGCACGGGCTCGTCACCCCGGGCCTGCGCCCTGTCTCCCAGCTGCGGGAGCGGCGCTGGGAGCCGGTCTGCCCGCGCTGCGGCGGGGAGACGACGCCGGAGGCGGTGCGCGAGGACGCGCCGCTGCGGCCGGTCAGCGTCTACGGGATCTCCAAGCGCGACACCGAGGAGCTCGCGCTGGTGCTCGGCGAGGCCTACGGCTTCGAGGCGGTCGCCCTCCGCTACCTCAACGTCTACGGTCCGCGGCAGGCGCTCGGCAATCCCTACACCGGCGTCGCCGCGATCTTCTCGGCGCGGTTGCTCGCCGGCAGGGCACCTCGGGTCTTCGAGGACGGGCGGCAGATCCGCGACCTCGTCCACGTCTCCGACATCGTCCGCGCGACGCGGCTGGCGATGGACGCCAAGCCGGCGCCCGGCAACGCGTTCAACGTCGCCACCGGCCGCCGCATCGA
This sequence comes from uncultured Solirubrobacterales bacterium, assembly GCA_963823565.1. Classification (GTDB taxonomy): domain Bacteria; phylum Actinomycetota; class Thermoleophilia; order Solirubrobacterales; family 70-9; genus RHKX01. Next base: position 212,925 of record CAWGLR010000003.1, read on the forward strand.
GATCGGCGAGCTCGCCGCGCAGCTCAGCGACCGGCTCGCGCCGGAGCTGCGCCCCGAGATCACCGGCGAGTTCCGCGCCGGCGACATCCGCCACTGCTTCGCCGACACCGCGAAGGCCGCGGAGCTGCTCGGCTTCGAGGCGGGGGTCGACCTGGCCGACGGCCTGCCCGAGCTGCTCGAGTGGGTCGGCCGCCAGGTCGTCGAGGAGCGCGGCGACGAGGCGCTCGCCGGCCTCCGCCGCGCCGGGCTCGTCGGCTGATACAGCCGCGGCCGGCTAGGAGAGGCCCTGGCGGGCCTCGGAGACGAGCGTGACCGCCTCCGGGAAGATCAGGCGGATCGCGTCGCGGACCTGGATCGCCTGCTCGTCGGGGCCGCCCTGGAGGTCGATCCGGCCGATCGCGGCGGTGGTCATCGCCACCGCGAGCTGGATCGCGTTATCGGCCCAGGCGACCTTCTGGGCGCCCTGCATCGAGTCGGCCAGCTCGCCGAGCCGCTCACGGAGCTCGTCGGGGTCGCCGAACATGCCGAAGCCACCTTCCATCCCCGGGAACGATACGCCCTCGCACTCGCCGGCCCGGGCGGGCTCCGCCCGCGCGGGCTACTCGGCCGGCTTGGGCTGCGCCTCGGCGACGAGGACGCCGCCACGGCCGAGCGCCGCGCCGGCGGCCTCGAGCGGCACCGCGAAGATCGCGCAGGGGACGTAGACGAGGACGCTGACGACCCAGTCCAGCCCGTAGAGGAAGCGGTCGCGGCCCGTCTCCCGCCGGATCCGCCCCGCCCGTGCGTTGCGGAGGAAGTTGTCTCGCAGCGTGAAGGCGTTGATCAGCGTCTGCCGCATCCCCTGCCGGCCGGTGCGGGTGAACGGCGTCGAGGTCGCCGTCACCTCCAGCCCGCGCTCGGCGAGCAGCAGGCGCACCGACTCGGGGTTGAGGTGAAGGCGGCGCTGCTCCGGCTCGAGGCCCGACCACTGGGCGCCGCCGATCCCGCCCTGGAGGCTCTGCCGGTTCGGCGCCGCCAGGGTCGCCGAGCCGTCGGGGCGGCGCTCGATCGCGTCGTCGATCTCGGCCACCGCGTCGGGCGGATCGGTCGCGCGAGTCACCGTGAGGCCGCAGCTCTCGCAGCGGTCGAGGACGATCTTGTGACCGCGGTCGAGCGGGTTGTGCGCGGCGGTCCAGCCGAAGAGGGTCGACCCGCAGGCCGGGCAGGGGTAGTGGGCCTCCTTGAGCGCCGCGCTCATCGAATCGCCGGCTCGATCTCGGTCCAGACGCCGAAGGGCTCGAGGTGGCGGAGGAAGGCCTCGGGGTCGACGGCCTGCGAGGGCGCCAGCGCCCCCGTCCGGTCGAAGCCGGGAGCGGCCATCCGCAGCGCACCCTCGGCCAGGGTGATTGCGGTGATCCCGTAGACGTCGCTGCCGCGGAGGATCCCCCGCCGCTCGCCGCCCGCGTGGCGGGCTGAGCAGACGATCGTGTAGCGCGCGGCCTGCCGCTGACGCGGGCTCGGGCCCTCGGGCAGGCGACCGATCAGCTTGTGAGCGGCGCCGCGGAGCGGCGTCGCCATCAGCAGCCCGCCCGCCGTCATCGCCGGGGCGCCGAGCGGGCCGAGCGAGAACCCGGTCAGCCCGCGCAGGTCGATGACGACCTCGACCGAGCGGACGTCGACGTGCCGCGGCACCGTGACGGTCTCGCCGGAGGGATAGCGGCCGACCCGCCGCCGGCCGATCGGGCTGGGGAACTCGAAGCTGCCCATGCCCACGTGCCGGGGGGCGGCCACCAGCTGCCCGTCCCGCCAGATGACGTCGCCCCCCTTCATCATCTCGAGCGCCGAGCGGGCGGTTCCCCGGGTCGCCCCGAAGCCGTGGATCGAATACGCGATCCGCATCTCCTCGAGCGGTCCGAGGCCGCGCGCCGTGAGCGCCGCGAGCATGTCGCCGGGCGCGTAGTCGAAGCCGAACCCGCTCACGAGCGCGGCGCCGCTGCGCTCGGCCGGAGCGCCCCAGCGCTCGAAGGCGGCGCGGATGAACGGCTGCTCGCCGGTCGTGTCGAGGTAGTTGGCGCCGGCCTCGGCGGCCGCGGCGATCAGCGGCTCGCCGTGGAGGGTGAACGGCCCGGCGCAGCCGACCACGGCGGCGGCGCCGCCGACCAGCTCGCGCAGCCCCGGCCCGTCGTCGAGCGGGATCGTCGCGATCGGGTGGTCGCCGCCGATCTCGGCCGCCGCGCTCTCGAGCCGCTCGCGGTTGCGCCCGGCGAGCACGAAGTCGGCGCCGCGCTGCGCGAGCTCGGCGCAGATCAGCCTGCCGGTGTACCCGCTCGCCCCGTAGACGATGATCGGTCCCGCCTGGTCGGCTGTGCTCGCTCCGGCCACGGCCCGGATGCTATTGCGGGCCAGTAGCTTTCTCGGCGTGGCCAATCTGACCCCCGGCCAGATCGCGATGCAGCAGCGGTTCGAGCGCCTGATCGGCGCCGCCGCGCCGTTCCTCGACGCCGTGCTCGGCGTCGGCGAGCGGATCAGCCGGATCGCCGAGCCGACCGATCACGAGTACTACCCGATCCGGCCCGGTGGCCGGGTCGCGTTGCCCGGGGAGCCGGGCTACGACGAGGGCGCCGACCTCGCCCCGCCGGCCGAGCTCCCGCGGCGCGAGGCCGACTCCGAGTAGGTTGCCGGGCGTGAACATGACCGCCGACCAGCTCGAGCGCGAGCGCCGCTTCGGACGCATCGCCGGGATCGCGGGCCTGATCGGGGCGGCGCTGTTCGTCGCCTCGGTCTTCGTCGGCAACTCCGACTTCAACTCCGCCGAGGGCAGTTCGGAGATCATTCCGGCGTTCGCCGACGACAAGACCGGCGTCCTCATGCAATTCAGCTTCCAGGCGGTCGGGATCGCGCTCTTCGCCCTGCCGTTGATGGCGCTGTTCCGCTCCGCCGCGGCGCGCAGCTCGTCCGTCCGGCCGGGGCTGATCGGGCTGACCGTCGCCGGGCCGATCTTCTTCGCCGCCTCATTCATCGCCTACTACGTCGCCCTGGACGCGTCCGTCGACCCGTTCCAGGACATCGCCGCCACCCTCGACATCGGCTCCGACGCGGCCGACGACGACGCCCGCGACATCCTCCAGGATCAGAGCGCGTTCGACGTCTACGGCGGCCTCGACTTCGCCGGCCGACTCGGCCTCGTGATCGGGATCGTCTACACCGCGCTCAACGCGATGCGCGCCGGCCTGCTGACGCGCTTCTGGGGGACCCTCTCGATGGCGCTCGGCGTCGGCCTGCTGCTGATCGGCCCCTCGGCGCTGTTCGTCTTCGGCGTCGCGACCAGCCTGATCGTCGCCGACCTCTGGCCGGGCGGCCGCCCGCGCGCCTGGGAGGAGGGCAAGGCCATCCCCTGGCCGAAGCCGGGCGAGTCGATCGCCGGCACCGGCGGTCCCGAGCAGGACCCCGAGGAGCCCGCGAGCCCCGAGGACTTCGAGGGCACCGCGACCGAGGTCGGCGAGTCCGAGCGGCCCGGGCGGCGGGACAACAAGCGGAAGCGGAAGCGAAAGCAGCGCGGCTGAGGTCGCGATGGGCGAGCTGGGGCCGCCGAGGACCGTCGTTCGCGCCGTCCTCGCGATCCTCGGCGCGATCCAGCTGACCGACGGCCTCTACGCCCCCACTCGCTCAACCTCGAGCCCTACGACGGGCTCGACGCGGTCGGCAACGTCGTCTCCCTCCTTTTCATCGTCGTCGCGCCTGCGGTCGTGCTCGCGGCGACGTTCCGCAGGCAGGCGCCCTAGACGAGGCTCGCGACCAGCGCGACGCCGACGACGAGCGCCGTCGTCCACGAGATCGCCTCGGCCACCGTCTCGAGGTCGAGCCCGTAGGCGTGGGCGACGATCATCGAGTTCAGCCCGCTCGGCATCGCCGCCATCAGCAGGTACGTGCCGGGGAGGTCGATCAGCGGCAGCGAGATCGCGTAGAGCAGCGCCGGAAGGAGCATCACCTTCGAGAAGGCGACGCCGATCGTCGCCTTCGTGATCGGCGGCGGCAGCCGCACCTCGCCCTCGTCGGATTCCTGGGCGAGCGCCGTGCCGACCGCGAAGAAGCCGATGGGGAGGATCGCGACGACGAGGACGCGCGAGATGTCGACGAGCAGGTCCGGCGCGAGCGAGTCGGGGGCGAGGAGCGCGAGGACCGCCGCGTAGAGCGGCAGGTTGCGCGCGAAGAAGGCGCCGCTGCGCTCCCGCGCGCCGGTTCCCGCGCGCGTTCCGAACGCGGCCCCGACCGCGAAGCCGCCGATCAGCAGGGCGGGCGCCCCGACCCCGACGTCGTAGGCGACGCCCTCGCCGAGGTGGTCGGCTCCGAGCAGGGCGGCGACCAGCGGGTAGCCGAGGTAGCCGGTGTTGGCGACGAGGGTGCAGACCATCATCGCCCCGACCTGCGGCCGTCCCAGGCGCAGCAGCTTCGCCCCGATGAAGCCGGCCGTCGCGGCCGCGAGCGCGGTCGCGACCCAGCCGATCGCGATGCCGCCGGCGTGGTCGGCGTCGAAGTCGATCGCGGCGAGGTTGAAGAAGGTCGTCGGCGGCAGGACGACGTAGAGGACGATCAGGAGCGACCGCCGCGACTCCGAGATCGCACGCTTGGGCCAGCGGCGCTCGGCGGCGATGCCCGCCCAGGTCGAGGCGGCGATGGCGAGGATGATCGGGATCACGAGCGGTGCGGGGCGGCTGGGTGCGGGCTTGCGGCGGATGGATCCTGACGACAGGAGGGCGACGAGGCGCCTCCGGGGGGGTTACCTTCACCCCATGGCAGGTAGCCAACCGTCGCCTGAGGCGATCGCCGGCATGCTCGAGCGCGAGGGCGAGCGCTTCGAGCAGTTGCACCCCGGGTCGCGCCGCCTCTACGACCGCGCCACCCACGGCCTGCTCTCGGGCGTGCCGATGAACTGGATGACGCGCTGGCCCGGCCACTTCCCGATCGTCGTCGCCGAGGCGCGCGGCGCCTCCATCGTCGACGTCGACGGAAATCGCTACGTCGACCTGTGCCTCGGCGACACCGGCGCGATGTGCGGCCACTCGCCGGAACCGGCGATCCTCGCGATGCGCGCTCAGCTCGGCCGCGGGATGACGACGATGCTGCCGACCGAGGACGCGGCCGAGGTCGGCGACCTGATGTGCCGGCGCTTCGGCCTGCGCCACTGGCAGTTCACGACGTCGGCCACCGACGCGAACCGCTTCGTCATCCGCCACTGCCGCCAGGTCACCGGCCGGCCGAAGATCCTCGTCTTCAACCACTGCTACCACGGCACCGTGGACGAGACGGTGGTCGAGCTCTCGCCCGAGGGCGAGGTCGTGCCGCGCTTCGGCAGCGTCGGCCCGCCGGTCGACCCGGCGGAGACGACGCGCGTCGTCGAGTTCAACGACGTCGAGGCGCTCGAGCGCGAGCTCTCCCACGGCGACGTCGCTTGCGTGCTGGCCGAGCCGGCGATGACCAACGTCGGCATCGTCCTCCCCGAGCCCGGCTTCCACGAGACCCTGCGGGGGATCTGCGACGAGACCGGGACGCTGCTCGTCATCGACGAGACCCACACCCTGAGCTGCGGGCCCGGCGGCTTCACCGCCGAGTACGGCCTGCGGCCCGACGCGATGACGATGGGCAAGCCGATCGCGGCCGGCATCCCCACCGGCGCCTTCGGCCTCTCCGACGACCTCGCCGCGCGGGTCGGCGAGACCGAGATCCCGGAGGCGACCGACGTCGGAGGCGTCGGCGGCACCCTCGCCGGCAACGCGCTCCAGCTCGCCGCCGTCCGCGCCACCCTCGGCCGCGTCCTCACCGAGGCGGCCTACCACCGGATGATCGAGCTCGCCAGCCGCTACGAGATGGGTGTCCGCGAGACGGTCTCCCAGTATGACCTCGACTGGTCCGTCGTCAGGCTCGGCTGCCGGGTCGAGTACATGTTCTCGCCGGAGCCGCCCCGCAACGGCGCCGAGGCCAACGAGGTCATCGGCGGCCCGCTCGACGAACTCATGCACCTGGCGATGCTCAACCGCGGCATCCTCTTCACGCCGTTCCACATGATGGCCCTGATGTCGCCCGCCACCACCGAGGCCCACATCGGCGCCCACTCGGTCGCGTTCGCCGAGGTCGTCGGCGAGCTGACGAGCGGCTAGGGCACGCGCCGGGTCGCGGCGACGGTTAGCGGCAGCCGAGGCGGGCAGCCGAGGCCCATGCAGATTCTCGGACTGATCCTGATCGGGCTCGTCATCGGCGTCATCGCCCGCCTCATCCTCCCCGGCCGCCAGCACATCGGCGTCCTCATGACCCTCGTGCTGGGAGTCGGCGGCGCGCTCGTCGGCGGCATCGTCGCCAGCGCGATCGGCGAGGGCGACATCTTCGAGCTCAACTTCATCGGCACGGTCGTCGGCGTGATCGCCGCGATCCTCCTCATCGCCGCGGCGGAGGGCATGGGCGTCGGCGACGATCGCAAGCGCGTCTAGGCCCGCCACTCGGCGAATCCCCGGGCCTGAGGACCCAGGCTCAGCAGGACACGACGGGGTGCGGGCCGGCGAGGTAGACCAGCCCGAAGTAGATCAGCGCGAGGACGGTCGCAGACCGCATGAGGCCCGGCGCCGCCGTCGGCTGGTCCCTGGTCCCGATATAGCCGGCGATGAGCGCGGGGACCACGGCGACGGCACTCAGAAGCAGGTAGATGAGGGAGAAGGCGCCCCAGATCGGGAGCAGCACCGCCAGCAAGCCGATCCAGAGGGTGACGAACAGGACCGTCAGGCGCGGCGCGCCAGGAGCGCGGCCTCCTCCTCGACGAATGCCACGCCCGCAGCCTAAGCCGCCGTCGAGCGGGCGGCTCCGCGGAACCGCCCCATGCGATTCCGGTCTCCAGCCTCAGCCCGACCCGACCTGCTTCTGCAGGTCCTGGACAACGCCCGGGTCGCGCAGCGTGCTGACGTCGCCGAGCTCGTTGCCGGCCGAGATGTCGCGCAGCAGGCGGCGCATGATCTTCCCCGAGCGGGTCTTCGGAAGGTCGTCGGCGAATGCCATCCGCTTCGGGCGGGCGAGCTTGCCGATCTTGTCGGCGACGTGCTCGCGAAGCTCGGCCTCGAGTTCGTCGCCGCCCTCGACCCCGCTCTCGGGGGTGACGAAGGCGAAGATGGCCTGGCCGGTGTCCTCGTCGGGGACGCCGATCACGGCGGCCTCGGCGACGCCCTCGTGGCCGACGAGGGCCGACTCGATCTCCATCGTCGATAGGCGGTGCCCGGAGACGTTGATGACGTCGTCGGTGCGGCCGACGATCCAGAAGTAGCCGTCCTCGTCGATCCGGGCCGCGTCGCCGACCAGGTAGACGTCCTTGCCGAAGCGGTCCCAGTAGGTCTCGACGAAGCGCTCGGGCTCGTTGTAGAGGGTGCGCGCCATCGACGGCCACGGCCGCGTCAGGACGAGCAGGCCGGCGCCGTCGGCGACCTCGTTGCCGTCCTCGTCGAAGATCTTCGCCTCGATCCCGGGGAAGGGGACGGTGGCGGAGCCGGGCTTGGTCGTCGTCAGGCCCGGCAGCGGCGAGATCATGATCGCGCCGGTCTCGGTCTGCCACCAGGTGTCGACGACCGGGCAGCGGCCGCCGCCGATGTTCTCCGAGTACCAGAGCCAGGCGCGCGGGTTGATCGGCTCGCCGACCGAGCCGAGCAGGCGCAGCGAGCCGAGATCGTGCTTCTGCGGGTGCTCGACTCCCCACTTCATGCAGGCGCGGATCGCGGTCGGGGCCGTGTACATGATCGTCACGCCGTAGCGCTCGACGATCTCCCACCAGCGGTCCTCGGCGGGGTAGTTGGGTGCGCCCTCGTACATCACCGAGGTCGCGCCGTTGGCCAGCGGACCGTAGACGATGTAGGAGTGGCCGGTGACCCAGCCGATGTCGGCGGCGCACCAGTACACGTCCTCTTCCTTGAGGTCGAAGACGAGCTTGTGGGTCGCGGTGACGCCGGTCAGGTAGCCCGCGGTCGTGTGCTGAATCCCCTTCGGCTTCGCCGTCGAGCCGGACGTGTAGAGGATGAACAGCGGGTCCTCGGAGTCCATCGGCTCCGGTGGGCACTCGGCGTCGGCGGCCTCGAGGACGTCGTGCCAGAAGCGGTCGCGTCCCTCGGCCATCGGCGGGTCGGTGTCGGCGCGGTTGACGACGATGACGTGCTCGAGCGAGTCGAGGTCACCGATTGCATCGTCGACCGCCGCCTTCATCGGCGTCGGCTTGCCGCGGCGCAGGGTCGCGTCCGCCGTGATCAGCGCCTTCGCGCCGGAGACCTCCATCCGCTCGACGACCGAGCCGGCGGAGAAGCCGCCGAAGACGACGTTGTGGATCGCGCCGATCCTGGTGCAGGCGAGCATCGCCACCGCGGCCTCGGGGACCATCGGCATGAAGATCCCGACCACGTCCCCCTTGCCGACGCCGAGAGACTTCAGCGCGTTGGCGGCCCGCTGCGTCTGGTCGAGCAGCCAGGAGTAGGTGATCTCCTTGCGGGTTCCGTCCTCGCCCTCCCAGTAGTAGGCGACGCGGTCGCCGTTGCCGGCGTCGACGTGGCGGTCGAGGCAGTTGGCCGAGACGTTGAGCTTGCCGCCGCCGAACCACTTCGCCCACGGCGGGTCGGACCAATCGAGGATCTCGTCGAAGGGCTCGATCCACTCGAGCTTCTCAGCCCACGACCCCCACCACGCCTCGGGGTCGTCGTTCGCGCGGCTGTAGATCCCCGGGTCGGAGGCGTTCGCGTCGGCGGCGAACTCGGCGGGAGGCTCGAAGCTCTCCTCCGTCTTCATCAGGACGTCGATGCGGCCCTCCCCGGACCCGGCTGAATCTGCCACCCGCACTCTCCTCTCGCGTCGACTGATCGATCCATACCCACGCTAGCCGAACTCGACTCACTCGCTGCGCGGCGGCTACGATCGCGCAGCTTCGGGCCGGCAGACGTGTTCAATCCGGCGGGGCCCCGGTCCTCCTTCCGATGAGACTCCTTCCTCGCAGAGCCCGACGGACGCTCGCGGCCCTCGTCGCGGCCGCCGCCGCCCTCGCCGCCGCCGCCCCGGCTCCCGCCGCCGAGCGGGTCGGCGAGCCCGCCGCCGAGGTGCGCGACTACTGGACCCCGTCGCGGATGCGCGCGGCCGAGCCGGTCGAGGAGGTCGTCCCCGCGACCGCGCCGGCTCCGCAGGCGCCCGCGCCGGTGATCGGCGGCGTGCCGACGTACGTGCCGCCCGCCGAGGCGAGCGCCCCCTCGCGGGCGAAGCTCCGTTCCGGCGCTCCGCGGGTGGAGCTGCCCATGCTCTCCCGCCTCGTCCCGGACGAGTCGGCCGCGGGCGTGCGAATGCACGGCCGCGTCTTCTTCACGATTCCCAGCGGGCCGGAGGCGGACGACTACTCGTGCTCGGGCACCGTGGTCAACAGCCAGAACCGGCGGGTGGTCTGGACGGCGGGGCACTGTGCCTACGAGCGCGATGGCGGCGGCTACGTCGAGAACTGGACCTTCATCCCCGCCTACCGCGACGGCGCCGCCCCGTTCGGCGAGTGGCCGGCGAAGCGGCTGCTCGTCACCGGCCGCTACAGCAGGGCGCAGGACATCCGCTACGACTTCGCCGCGGCGGCGGTCGCCCGCGATCCCGCCGGCCAGGCGATCCAGGACGTCGTCGGCGCCCGCGGCATCGCCTTCAACCAGGTGCGCAGACAGCGTTACTCCGCCTACGGCTATCCGGTCGTCGGCCGCTTCGCCGGCAACCGGCGTGAGTACTCGTGCGCGAGCGACGAGCAGGGGGGAGATCGCTTCTTCCCGACCGAGCCGCGGCCCCTGGCCATCAGCTGCGACATGACCGGAGGCGCCAGCGGCGGCGGCTGGATCGCGCCCGGCGGCGTCCTGCTCTCGGACACGAGTTACGGCTACGGGAACGACCCCTTCACCCTCTACGGCCCCTACCTCGGCGACGCAGCCGAGAACCTCTACCGCGAGATCGCGTACAAGCGCAAGAAGAAGCGCGGCGGGAAGGGCGGCAAGGGCGGGGGTCGAGGCGGGAAGCGCTGAGCCTGGCGTATCTCCCGCTGCGGCGGGGATTTTGGCGCCTGCCGGTTCCTGGTCTATCCCTCCGGTATCTCGGACGGATTCGACCCCGCTGGGGTCACTGAGTACGACATATCGCACTGAGCGACCCCAGCGCTGAGGATGTCGCCATGGACGAGAGGCTTCGCCTACGGGCCGCACCCACCCGATGAGCACTTCTGTTTGCCCGTCAAGTGCGTCCATGCCAGCGACATCGCAGCCCTTGTCGGCTTGCAGGTCTCTACGGCATTGGGCCGGGCCGGTCGGCCAGTGAGCGCCCGCGCCTAAGAGCGCCCGGCCGCGACGCGCTTCCGGTGGGTGCGGATCTCGCTCATGATCCGCTCCAGCCGCGGCTCCGAGCTCGAGTCGACGTGGCGCATCGCGGCGCCGACCGCCGGGTGGACTGCGCTGATCTGCTCGTGCATCGCCTGGGCCACCGCGCGGTAGGTGGGATGGCCCTCGCGGCCGGAGCGGAGCTCGCAGACGTGCATGGCCTCGCGCGCGTTCATGTCGAGCACGTAGCGGATGCGATAGCCGAGGCAGAGCGCGTAGGGCGCGAGCTCGGGCATCCCCGCCTGCTCGAGGCGGTGGAACTCGGCGCGTGAGATCTCGAGGGCGCGGGCGTAGTCGTCGCCGGCTCCGGCCTCGACGACCTCCTCGGGGATCCCGGCGCCGAGGTCGGGGGAGAGCGACTGCCACTGGCAGGTCAGCATGCGGTGGCGCTGCATGTCGCGGAACCCGCCGTAGTCGGAGACGATCTCGAACCGGTAGCGCACCGCCTCCCAGCCGCGGCCCGGGCGGTGACGGCGGTTGGCCCGCTCGCCGACGAGGTCGGCGACGAGCTGCTCGCGCTCGATCGGGTCGAGGGCGTCCAGCCGCGCGCGGATCTCCGCCTCCGGCAGCCCCGTCGACTCGTAGAGGGACGCGGCCAACAGCGCCTCCTCGTCGCCGTCGACGTGGATCAGCTCGACCGTCGGCGCATCGCCGCCGCCGCGGCGGTCGAGGCCGAGCCGGGCGACCCAGCGCTCGGTGTCCTCGCGGCGGGTGCGCAGGTAGTCGATCCACTCGCCGCCGCGTTCGGGGCGGCCGACCCGGGAGATGAAGCTCGGGATCACCGCGCCGAGCTCCTCGAGCGCCATCCCGCCGACCTCGCGCGCTTCGGGCAGCGGCGAGGAGAGGAGGCGCAGCAGGAGCTGCTCGTAGGCCTGCCCGGAGGCGTAGATTCCGACGTGGGAGAGGGTGGAGGCGGGAAGCAGGCCGCGCAGCAGGTCGAGTGCCTTCGCGCGGATCGAGCGCGCCCAGGCGCTCTCGGGCTCGTCCCCGCGCGGCCAGCGCTCCTCCGCCCATGCCTGGACGGCCCGGAGCGAGCGCGAGTAGATCGCGAAGACCTCGTCCATCGCGGCGGCGAACTCCGGCCCGGCCTGATCCCCGCGCCAGTAGCGCCAGGACCCCGGCAAGCCCGGCTCCGCGTCCTCGTGCATCGGCTTGTCGTAGGCGATGTAGCGCGTCGACTGCTCGAGGTAGGCGGCGAGCCGGCCGCGCTGAAGCGTCTTGGTGAGCACGTTGGAAACCCACTCGCAGGCGAGGTGGGCGCCGCCGAGCTGGGCGACCGAGTCGTCGCCGTAGCCGATGAAGATCCGCTCGTAGAGCTGCGCGGCCCGCTCGCCCTCCTCGCCGTCGAACGGTCGCGGCGCCTCGGCGGAGTCGTCGGCGAACTCGTCGAGATAGAGGCGCCGCAGCGTCCCGCCGTACCGCGAGTAGCGGGCGAAGAGCGCCCCCTTCACCGTTTCCGGCAGGTTCGTCAGGGCGAACACGGGCCGGTCGAGGTTCGAGAAATGGGGCTCGAGCGCGGCGCGCTCGGCAGGGGTGAACGTCTCGACCGGGTACCTCATCGGGGCCGACGACTTTACGTTCTCCTCCGGCGTCGGCGCGGTCCCCCGAGGCCGCAAAGTGCGGGGCCTCAGGCCGGCGGCGCGGCCATCACCTCGAGGCGATGTCCGCCCGGCGCGAGCACGAACGCCCGGTGCTCGCCCCACAGCTGCCGAGCGTCCTCGACCTCGAACCCGCGGGCGCGGAGCAGCTCGACGACCTGCTGGAAGGGGGTGACGACGAAGGCGGGGTGGCCGAGGGTCGGGACCGCCGCGGCCTCGGTGAGAATCAGGTGGACCTGAGTGCCGCCGCCGTCGAACCAGCGCACCGCGTCGCCGAGCGGCTCCGGCGATTCGATCGCCTCGAAGCCGATCGTCTCGAGCATCTCGCCGAATCGATCGGCGTCGGTGGGCGTTACCTCGATCGAGACGTGATGGAGTCTTGCCGGCATCTGACTACCCGCGGATCATCGAGCATCGGCGCGAGCGGCGTTGCGACGCCGCTGCCGTGGGCAGCGGAGGAGCGATGAGGCGCGGCGCGATCCTGCTTGCATCGGCCCTGGCCGCCCTGGCCGCCCTGGCCGCCCTGGCCGCCCTGGGGCCGGGCGCCGCGAGCGCGGCCGCGGGCGACGAGGGCTTCCTCGCGGCGCCGCCCGCGGCGCGGCTCGCCCCCGCCGAGGCCCAGCGCGCCTGGACCCCCGAGCGAATCGCCTCCGCCCCGCCGCTGCGCGTCGCGCCCGGCGGCGCCCTGCGGACCGCGCCGCGGAGCCCGGAGCTCTTCTCCGCCGCCCCCGCCCTGCGCAGCGAGCAGCCGGTCGGCGCCGGCCGCTATCCCAATCGCGTCCACGGCAAGCTCGTCGGCCGCTTCCCCGGGCTCGGCGACTTCTCGTGCTCGGCGACGATCGTCAGCAGCCGCTCCGGCAGCCTGCTGACCTCGGCCGGGCACTGCGCCTACGACGCGCGCAGCGGCACCACTGCGAGCGAGCTCGCGTTCGCACCCGGCTACTCGAAGGGCCGGCTCCCCTACGGCATCTGGCCGGTCCGCAACCTGATCGTGCCCGGCGCCTGGGCCCGGTTCGGGTCGCTCGACTACGACTTCTCGATGCTGCGCACGGTGAAGCGCGGCGGCAGGCCGGTCCAGCGCCTCGGCTCGCGCGGGATCGGCTTCGGCCAGCCACTGCGGCTGCGGCTGGAGGCGTTCGGCTATCCGGCCTCCGGCCGGCCCTCCTACGACGGCCGCCGGTTGATCCGCTGCGTTGGCCGCAGCTCTCCCGATCCCGCGCGCTTCGGCGGGCCCCGCGGCCGCGGGATGCGCTGCGACCAGGCGGAGGGCGCGAGCGGCGGCGGCTGGGTCGCCCAGGGCAGCTTCGTCGTCTCCAACACCAGCCACGGCTATCCGCGCCGGCCCGGGTTCTTCTTCGGCCCGCGCTACGCCGCCGAGGCCCGCGACATCTACTCCTCGCGGGTGCGGGGCTGGCCGTCGATCGGGCCGATCCGCTGCGGCGGCAGCGTCGCGACGATCGTCGGCACCGACCGCGGCGAGCGGATCCGCGGGACCAGGGGCGCCGACGTGATCGCGACGATCGGCGGCGACGACCGGATCTCGGGCCGCGGCGGCGCCGACCGGATCTGCGGCGGCGATGGGGACGACCTCATCTCGGGGGGCGGCGGCGAGGACCGTATCGACGGCGGCCGCGGGCGCGACCGCTGCGGCGGCCGCACGGGGAACCGCCTGCGCGGTTGCGAGCGGGGCTGAGGGCTTTAAGGCCCCCGCTTCGCTTGGAGAGCGGGGGTCCCGCGCGAGTGGCACCGAGGGGGCCGGGTGCGCCGGCTCCCGCCGCTGGGGTCTATCCGTCGGTATCCCGGACGAATCGACCCCGCTGGGGTCACTGGGTACGACATGTCGAACTGAGCGACCCCGGTGCTGGGAATGCCGCTGTGGACGAAGAGCGGGATTCGCGGCTCCGCGGAGCCCGCCATGGGATTCCGGATACCCGCCGCCCGTGCGCCGGGACGAGCAACCGGCCTAGGTGGCCGAGTCGACCTTCGCGAGGCCCTTCGGGATGTTCCGCCGCAGGCCGGCCGCGACGATCGGGCCGATGCCCGGGACCTTGCCCTTGAAGGCGATCTCGTAGTGCAGGTGCGAGCCGCCGTCGGGATTCGGGGTGAAGCGCATCTCGCCCTGGTGGTCCTTGATCGGCGAGCCCTTCGTGACCCGGTAGCGGATCAGCTCGTTCGGGACGACCTCGGTCACCGTCTCCTCGAACGGCGGGCCCGGGCCGACGCGCAGCTCGCGGACCGAGCCGACGCCGTTGCGCGTCCCGTCGTCGCCGTCCTTCAGGCGCCTGATCTTGGCGCCGAAGACGTCGGCGAGGTTCTCGTGCTCGGCGAGATAGGCGAACGAGCGCTCGACCGGCACCGAGAAGTCGTGGTCGACGATCACGCGCTGCATCGCGCGGCATTCAATCAGGGACCGCCCCACCCCGGGGCAGAGGGGCCGGGCGGTCCCTGAAGATCTAGCCGGCGCGGCCGAGGGGAGCCCGCAGGAGCCGGCGCGCGATCCCGCGGTGCGGACCGCCCTGCGCGGCGCCGATCTGCTCGGCGCGGCGGCGCAGGAGCACGACCGCCTCGGCCGTGGGCGCGAAGGGATCGGCTACGACGTAGCCGTTGGCGATCGACATCGCCGCGACTAGGGCGCCGTCGAGCTCGGCGCCGATCAGCTCGCCCTCGGGCATGGCCGCCGCGTCGCGCCCGGCGACCCGCTCGAGCGCCGCCCGGTCGACCTCGTGGTCGAGGCGGCGGATCGTCAGCCTGGCGCCGTACCCGTCCATGCGCGCCGCGTAGTCGGCGACGGCGCCGCCGACGTGCTCGGGGCGCCGGCGGGGGGAGGAGGTGCGCCGCCGGCGCCTGCGGGCGGCGCGGGCGGCGAGTCGCCGCTGCGCGCCTTCGGTGCGCAGCTCTTCGGCGCGGTGGTTCGACATGTTCTGGATCAGGGCGATCATCTTTCAGTCCTCTCTCTTCCGATTCGTCGCAATCGAAGCTACGCCTGAGAGGGCCCCCGCACATCGGCCTTTCGCGCCGACGTTGGGGACTCGACCCCTTACCTGAAGCGGGCCCACCCCTTACTCGCGATCGCGAGTAAGGGGGCCATACTTGAGGTCGTGGCGCAGCGAGTGAGCAGCAGCCGCTTCGTGGGGCGCGAGCGTGAGCTCGCGGAGCTCCGGAGGGCGCTGAGCTCGGCCGACGAGCTCCCGGCCGTGTACTTCGTCGCCGGCGAGTCCGGCGTCGGCAAGACCCGGCTGCTCCGCGAGCTCGCCGCTGCGGCCGAGGCCGACGGCGCCAGGGCCCTCGGCGGCTCGTGCATCGAGCTCGGCGGCGACGAGCTGCCCTACGCGCCGCTGGTCGCCGCCCTGCGTCCGCTGCACCGGACGTGCGAGCCGGCCCTCGACTCCCTCTCGCAGTCGACGCGCGCGCAGCTCGCGCGGCTCAGCCCGGAGATCGGTGAGCCCTCCGACGAGGGCGAGCGCGAGCGCGGGGAGGCGCAGCGCCGGCTCTTCGACGCCTTCCTCGAGCTGATCGCGGTGCTCGGCGAGGAGCGCCCAGTGGTGCTGTGGATCGAGGACATCCACTGGGCCGACAGCTCCACGCGCGCCTTCCTCCGCTTCCTCGCCGCGAGCCTGAGCGGCGAGCGGGTCCTCGTCGTCGCCACCTACCGCGGCGACGAGCTGCACCGGCGCCATCCGCTGCGCCCCCTGCTGGCCGAGCTCGAGCGCTCGCCGCGGGCGCGGCGGATCGAGCTCGAGCGGTTCGACCGCGGCGAGCTCACCGACCAGCTCACCGACATCGTCGGGGAGGCCCCCGCGAGCGACGTCGTCGAGCGTCTCTTCAGCCGCAGCGAGGGCAACCCGCTGTTCACCGAGGAGCTGCTCGCCGCCGGCATCGACGGCCGGGGATCGCTGCCACCGAGCCTGCGGGAGGCGTTGCTGATCCGCGCCGAGCGGCTGTCGCCCGAGGCCCAGGCCCTGCTGCGGCTGCTCGCGGTGGCCGGCCGCGCGCGCGAGGGCGTGCTCGCGGCGGCGTCCGGCGACGACGGCGCCGCGTCGATCTCGTCGGCGCTGCGCGAGGCGATGGACGCCCAGATCGTCGTCCTCGACGGCGACCGCTTCGGCTTCCGCCACGCCCTGTTACGCGAGGTGCTCCATGACGACCTCCTGCCCGGCGAGCGCTCCGAGCTGCACCTGCGGCTCGCCGCGGCCCTCGAGCGCGTCGAGGTCGAGTCCGGCTCGGCCTGGTCGGCGACCGCCGTCGCCCACCACTACCACGCGGCCGGGGACCAGCCGGCTGCGCTGCGGTCGGCCGTCGCCGCCGCCCGCGCCGTGCGCTCGCTCCACGCCTACGGCGAGGCCGGCTCGCTGCTCGACCGCGCGCTCGCGCTCTGGCCGCGGGTGGAGAACGCGGCCGAGGTCGCGGGGATCGACGAGGCCGGCCTGCTGGCGGAGGCGGCGCGCGTCCACTACCTCGACGACCAGGACGCGGTTGCGGAGGCGCTCTACGAGCGGGCGATCGAGGCGCTCGACCTCGAGGCGGACCCCGAGCGCGCGGCGAACATGCTCAGCAGGCTCGCGGCCTGCCAGTGGACGCTGGGTCGCGCGGAGCGCAGCCGGGAGACGCAGCGGCGCGGGCTCGACCTGCTGCCGGCGGAGGGCAACTCCCCGGCGCGCGCCCGCCTGCTGGGCCAGCGCGTCCGGTTCCTGCTCCTGCAGGGACGGTTCGGGGCCGTCGTCGAGACCGCGCCCGAGGCGATCGAGGCCACGGAGTCGCTCGGCATGGACAGCGAGCTCGCCGCACTGCTGAACCGCTACGGCTGCGCGCTCTTCGCGCTCGGGCGCGAAGAGGAGGGCCATGAGCGGATGGTGGAGTCGATCGCCCTCGCCGAGCGCACCGGCCAGAGCGAGGACCTGGCGATCGCCTACACCAACTATGCCGACGCCCTCCACGTCTCCGGGCAGACCCGCCGCGCCCGCGAGCTCGTCGAGGAGGGCATCGGGCGGATCCGCGATCGGATCACCAGCCGCGGCGGCTCCCTGCGCGCGTTCCGCTTCGTCCGCCTCAACCTCGCCGAGATGAACTTCGAGCTCGGGGACTGGGACCGGGTCGGCGCCGAGCTGGCGGAGGCCGGTACGGCCGTCCAGGGCGTCGTCCTCGCCCATGCGCGGCTGCGCCGGGCTCAGCTCACGCTCGCCCGCGGCGGCGAGGAGGGGGTCGACGAGGCCCTCGAGGAGGCGCGGGAGATCCTTCGCGACGCGCTCGAGCCCCAGTACATCGCGCTGATGGCGATGCTCTCGGCCGAGCGGGAGGAGCGTCGCGGCGAGCTCGACGCGGCGCGGCGCGCGATCGACGACGGCCTCGACCGGATCCAGTTCTGCTCCGAGGACGGGTTCCGCATCTCCCTGGTCGCGGCCGCGGGGCTGACGGTGGAGGCGGAGGTCGCCGAGCGCGCCCGGGACGTCGGCGACGGCGACCGGGCGCGTGCCGCACTGGCGCGAGCCGACCGCTTCCTGGCGCTCGTCGAGGCCGCCGCCGAGGAGGGGGCGGGAGCAGTCGAGGGCGCGCTGCTCGCCTCCGCTCGCGCCGAGCACGCCCGCGCGGGCGGCGACGACGACCAGGCGCTGTGGCGCGCGGCGGCGGGGGAGTGGCGCCAGGTCGAGCGCCCGTACCCGGAGGCGATCGCGCTGTGGCGCGGTGCCCAGGCGGCGCTGTCGCGCGGCGACCGCGAGGGTGCCCGCTCGCAGCTCGCAGCGGCCTGCGAGATCGCCCGCCGCCTCGGCGCGGGATGGCTCGAGGGGGAGGTCGAGGGCCTCGCCACCCGCGCCCGGCTGGCGCCGCTGGAGATCCCGTCCGGCGACGACGCCGCCCCGCAGAGCCGGGAGGAGGAGGCGCCCTTCGGCCTCACCGCGCGCGAGCTACAGGTGCTCGAGCTGGTCAGCGTCGGCGCGACGAACCGCGAGATCGGCGAGCGGCTGTACATGGCGGAGAAGACCGCGAGCGTCCACGTCTCGCGCATCCTCGCCAAGCTCGACGTCCGCAGCCGTACCGAGGCCGCCGCGGTGGCCCATCGCCACGGCATCGGCGACGCGGTCGAGCAGCGGGCGTAGGGACGGGGGGTCAGCCCGGCAGCGAGCCGACGAGCTCGCCCGCGTGCTGGGCGAAGTCGACGAGCGGGCTGGGGAAGACTCCGAAGAACACCGTCGCCGCCGCGGCGAGGAGGATCGAGCCGACGACGAGCCAGCAGCGGCCGCCGCTCGGCTCACCCTCCGGTGTGCGCCCGGGCTCGGCGCCGCGCCGCGCGAGGAGGGCGTCGGCCTCGGGGGAGCCGCCGGCGATCGCCGGCGTGGGTTGCGGCGCCTGGCGCGGCGCGGGTCGCATCCAGATCGCGGCGACGACCCGCAGGTAGTAGGCGAGGGAGATCATCGATCCGATCACGATCATCACCCCGAGCCAGGTGTAGTCGCCGCCGACCGCGGCCTCGATCAGGAAGAGCTTGCCCATGAAGCCGGCGGTGCCCGGCAGGCCGGCGAGCGCGAGCATCGCGATCGTCAGCGGCCAGGCCAGCAGCGGCCGGTCCTTGCCGAGGCCCTCGACGGAGGCGACGTCGTCGCCGAGGGCGGTCTCGCGCTCGCGGATCGCGATCACCCCGAAGGCGGCGAGGTTCATCACCGTGTAGGCGGCGAGGTAGAAGGTCATCGCCTCGATTCCCTCGGTCGTGAAGACCAGCATCCCGACGAGGATGTAGCCGCCCTGCGCGATCCCCGAGTAGCCGAGCAGGCGCTTCAGGGAGCTCTGGCCGAGCGCGCCGACGTTGCCGACGACGATCGAGATCGCCGCCAGCGCCGCCAGCGCCGGCTTCCAGTCGCCGGCCGCGGGACCGAGCGCCTCGAAGAAGAAGCGGGCGAAGACCGCGAACGCGGCGGCCTTGGTCGCGACCGCCATGAACGCGGTCACCGGCGTCGGCGCGCCCTCGTAGACGTCGGGGGTCCACTGGTGGAAGGGGGCGACCGAGACCTTGAACGCGAGCCCGACCGCGCAGAGCGCGATGCCGATCAGGACCAGCGGGTCGTCGGCCATGTCGCCGCCGATGCCGGCGGCGATCGCCCCGAAGCCGGTCGATCCCGAGCCGCCGTAGATCATCGCCATCCCGTAGAGCAGCGTCGCCGAGCCGAGCGAGCCGACGATCAGGTACTTGAGCCCCGACTCCAGCGAGCCCGGGCGCGTGCGGTGGGAGCCGCAGAGGACGTAGAGCGGGACCGACAGCAGCTCGAGCGCGATGAAGAACGTGATCAGGCTCTGCGCCTGCGCGAGCAGGACCATGCCGAGCACCGAGCCGAGCAGCAGCGCGTGCGACTCGCCGTGCCCGGCCTCGTCGGCGGCCGCGTCGCGGAGCTGGAGGAGGACCGCGAACGCCGCTGCGGCCACCGTCATCAGGCCGATCGTGATCGCGAGGCCGTCGAGCCGGAGCGCCCCTGCGACGAGGTCGGTGGGTTCCTCGCCGAGCTGCCAGATCAGCAAACCCGCGGTTGCGCCGAGCGCGATCAGCGTCAGCAGCGTCGAGGGCCAGCGGCTCGTCCGCGGCACCAGCAGCGCGCTGAGCAGGACGACGCAGATCCCGGCGGTCAGCGCGATGACCGGCGAGAGCGCGGCGTAGTCGATGTCCGGCGTCTCGATCACGGGATGGCCTCGGCGATCGTGCTCACCTCAGGGTGCTGCACGCCCTCGGGGCAGCTCGGCTTCGCGGAGTCGCTCGTGCAGAGGGCCGAGAGGCTGCGGTTCACCGACGCCTCGCCGCGCTCGGTGATCAGCGCCGGGTACAGCGCCAGGGCGACGATCGCGAGCACGAGCGGCACGAGGACCACGCTCTCGCGCAGGGTGATCTCGCGCGAGACGATCCCGTCGGGCAGCCGGTTGTGCATCGTCCGCTGGTACATCCGCAGCGCGTAGAACGCGGCGAGGGCGATGCCCGTCGAGGCGATCAGCGCGATCGCGACCTTCGACTGGAAGAGGCCGCTGAGGATGTAGAACTCGCCGACGAAGTTGGCGGAGCCGGGCATCGCCAGCAGCGCGAGCGTCACGATCATGAAGAGGATCGCGAAGACCGGCGCCCGCTTCGCCAGGCCGCCCATCTCGCGGACGTCCTCGGTGCCGGTGCGCTCGGCGAGGAACGCGATGATGAAGAAGACCGGCGCGACCACGAGGCCGTGGTTGACCATCTGGATGACCGCGCCGTCGCCGCCGTCGGTGGCGAGGCTGAAGATGCCGAGGGTGATGAAGCCCATCTGCGCCATCGACGAGTAGCCGGCGATCAGCCGGATGTTCGTCTGCGTGAAGGCCATCGCCGACCCGTAGACGATCGAGGCGAGCGCGAGGATCAGGATCACGTCCTGGAAGTGGACGCTGGCGTCGGGGAAGAGGGGGATCACCACGCGCAGGAAGCCGTAGGCGCCGACCTTCGAGAGCACGCCGCCGAGCAGGACCAGCACCGGCAGCGGGCAGGAGCGGTAGGCGTCCGGCATCCAGCCGTGGACGAGGAACGCCGGCATCTTCACGAGGAAGGCGAGCGCGAAGAAGCAGAAGATCCAGTACTGCGAGCCGGTCTCCAGCGGCGCCGAGCGCAGTGCCTCCAACGAGAAGGTGGTGCCACCGAGGGCGTCGCCGGCGAGGACGGCGGTCGCGATCGCCGCCGCCAGCATCAGCAGCGAGCCGACCAGCGTGAAGACGATCATCTTGATCGTCGCCCGGATCCGGTCGCCCGTTCCCCACGCCCCGATCAGGAAGTAGAACGGGATCAGCATCAGGTCGAAGAAGAGGACGAACAGCAGCAGGTCCTGCGCGAGGAACGCCCCCAGCGTCGCCGTCTGTCCGAGCCCGAGCATGAAGAAGTAGGTCCGCGCCCGGTCGGGGACCTGGAGCGCCGAGTACAGCGTCGCCGCCGACCACAGCAGCGAGGTCAGCAGGACGAGGAACAGGCTGAGCCCGTCGACCCCGAGCTGGTAGCTGACGCCGAGGTCCGGGATCCACTCGTGGCTGACCGCCTCCTGCAGCGCGCCGGAGGCGGTGTCGAACCCGGCGACGAGCGCGATCGCCAGCCCGAGCGAGACGAGCGAGCCGAGAAAGGCGAGCCAACCGCTGAGCCGAGCGGGGAGGAAGCAGGCGAGGAGGGCGACGCCGAGGGGGAGGAAGACGATTGCGGTCAGCACCTAGCTCGCCACCACCAGGAAGTAAACGCCCAACCCCGCCAGGCCGGCGACGAACAGCAGCGCGTAGAAGCGGACGAACCCCGACTGGGCGGTCCGGACGACGGCGCCGAGGCCCTTCGCGGTGCCGCTGGCGCCCCCGACGATCGCGTCCTGGACGACGTAGCGCTCGAAGGTCGAGTTCGCGAACCGGCCCAGCGCGACGACAGGCCTGTAGATCAGCGCGTCGATCAGCTCGTCGAAGTACCAGCGGTGGAAGAGAAAGTCGTGGACGGGGCGCAGCCGGTCGCGCAGCCGCAGCGTCGAGCCGGTCGCGACCAGGTAGAGGTAGAAGGCGGCCGCGATGCCGATGATCGAGCAGACGGCGCCGACCAGCAGGCCGATGTAGGCGGTCGTGGTGCTCACCGTGACCGTATGGGCGATCGTCGAGTCCTCGAAGGTCGGCTCGAGGAAGCTCTCGACGACGTGGGTGACGCCGGGGATCTGCAGGAAGCCCGCGAAGAGCGCGCCGAAGGCGAGCACGCCCATCGCGATCCGCATCGGCGCCGCGCGCTCGGCGATGTGGTGCTCGGCCCCGGGGAAGCCGACGTCGGTGTCCTCAGTCTCGCCGGTCGCCGGGTTCATCGGCTCGCCGTGGGCGAGGTGGCCGCGCTCGAGCTCGGTGGCCTCGGGAACCGGGTCCCCGTAGACGACCCGGAAGACGATCCGGAACGAGTAGAAGGCGGTGAGGATCGCCGCGGCGTAACCGCCGATCGCGAACGCCCAGTACATGCCGCCGCGCTCGGCGGCGAAGACGAGGATCTCGTCCTTGGAGAAGAACCCGGAGGTCCCGGGGAAGCCGGCGAGGGCGAGCGCGCCGATCGTCAGCGTCCCGCAGGTGAACGCCATCGCCTTGCGGAAGCCGCCCATCCGGTCGATGTTCTGGATCGCCGCCATCGCGGCGATGATCGAGCCCGCCGCCATGAACAGCAGCGCCTTGAAGAAGGCGTGGGTCATCAGGTGGAAGAGGCCCGCGGAGTAGGCGCCGATCGAGACGCCGACGACCATGTAGCCGATCTGGCTCATCGTCGAGTAGGCGATGATCCGCTTCAGGTCGGTGACGACGAGCGCGATGGTCGCCGCGATGATCAGCGTCGCCAGGCCGACGAAGGCGCCGATGTCCGCCGCCGTCGGGGCGAGCTCGAAGAGCGGGTGGGCGCGGGCGATCAGGTAGACGCCGGCGGTGACCATCGTCGCCGCGTGGATCAGCGCCGAGACCGGCGTCGGGCCCTCCATCGCGTCCGGGAGCCAGGTGTGGAACGGGATCTGCGCCGACTTCGCGAACGCGCCGACGAGCAGGAGCAGGCAGATCGCGACGATGGTCCACTCGTTCGTGGTGAAGTGCTCGGGCGCCGCCTCGAAGACGCCGAGGTAGTCGCTTGCCCCGAGCTCGCGGATGATCAGGATCGCGGCGAACATCAACCCGATGTCGCCGACGACGTTGATCACGAACGCCTTCATGCCGGCCTTCGTCGCGGTCTTGCGCCGGTACCAGAAGCTGATCAGCGCGTAGGACGCGTAGCCGACGAACGCCCAGCCGACGATCAGCAGGACGAAGTTGCCCGCCAGGACCAGCAGCAGCATCGAGAAGACGAAGAAGTTCAGGTAGGCGAAGAAGCGCCGGTACCCCTCGTCGCCGCCCATGTAGGAGAACGAGTAGAGGTGGATCAGCGTCGAGACGCCGCTGACGACGAGGATCATGAAGACCGACAGCGGGTCGACGAGGATCCCGAGGTCGAACGGGATCCCGGCGGCGCCGGCGTAGTCGTAGAGGGTGTCGGCGAGGTGGCGCGCCTCGGCGGGCTCGGCCTGGAGCTGGATCAGCGCGCCGATCGCGCAGACGAACGCGGCGGCGATGGCGCCGGTGCCGATCGCCCCCGCGGTGCGTCCCGGGAGCGTCCGCCAGAAGAGGCCGATGAGGATGGAGCCGGCGAGGGGGAAGGCGAGGACGAGCCAGGCCCAGGTGGTGGCGCTCATCCGCGCAACCCCCGCGTCTCGTCGACGTCGAGCGGGATCCGCCGCCTGTACATCGCGACGAGCAGCCCGAGGCCGACGACGACCTCGGCCGCGGCGACGACCATCACGATCAGGGCGAAGACCTGCCCGTCGGCGTTGCCGAGGCTGCGCGAGAAGGCGATCAGCGCCAGGTTCGAGCTGTTGAGCATCAGCTCCAGGCAGAGCAGGATCACCAGCGGGCTGCGGCGGACGAGCACGCCGCCGGCGCCGATCGAGAACAGCAGAGCGCTGAGGACGAGGTACCAGCTCGTGTCCATCTACTCGCCGGCCTCCGCGCGGGCGGCCTCGCGGTCGGTCCGCCGCCCGGCGAGCACGACCGCGCCGACCGCGGCGACCAGGAGCAGGAGCGACGCCGCCTCGAACGGGATCAGGAACCTCTCGAGCAGCAGCTCGCCGATCGCAGACGGGCTGCCGAAGCCCGCCGGGATCGCCGGTCCCTGGGAGTCGATCGCCTCGAGCCCGCTGGCGAGCAGCGCGATCGAGAGCTCGATGAACAGCGCCCCGGCCACCAGCGGCGCCAGGACCCGCTGGCCGGGAATCGCGTCCCACAGCGGCTCCTCGAACCCGCCGACGTAGGCGGCGACGAAGACGTAGAGGACCATCACGGCGCCGGCGTAGACGACGACCTGCGCGGCCGCGACGAACTCGGCGTGCAGCATCAGGAACAGCCCGGCAAGCGAGAACAGGTGCACGACGAGGGCGAGCACGCTGTAGAACGGATTGCGAAGCGCGATCACCGCGATCGCACCGCCGAGGGCGCCGATCGCGCCGGCGAAGAAAGCGACCTGCTCCATCGCGCGGCAGCCTATCGACGGCTGCCCGGCGGCGTCCGCCCTCCGGACGGCCGGGCGAGGCGCCTCGGCGATCGTGATCTAGGGTTCCGCGGCAGCCGATGCAGGCACTGCTGACAGTACTCACGCGGCTCGAGCTCCGGCTGTTCTTCAAGCCGTTCATGTCGCCGGCGCTGCCGCTGTCGTTCCGCCGCCGCTGGCTGGCGCTGGTGATCAAGGTGGCGGGCCGGCCGCGCGGGGTCGAGAGCAGCGAGCTCTGGGTCGGCGACGTGCGGATGCTCAGGCTGCGCGCCGGGACCGGGGACCGGGTGGGCCCGCTGCCGGCGGCCGAGCGGGACGCGATCCTGTTCGTGCACGGCGGCGCGTTCCTCACCGGCGGCGGCAACACCTATTCCGGCTTCGCCTCCTGGCTGGCGCGGGCGACCGGGGCCGACGTCTACCTGCCCGACTACCGGCTCGCCCCCGAGCACCCGTTCCCGGCGCCGGTCGATGACGTCTTCGCCGCCTACACGGCGATCCTCGGCCTCGGCCATCCCCCCGAGCGGACTGCGATCCTCGGCGACTCCGCCGGCGGCGCGCTCGCCGTCGACACGGCGCTGGCGATCCCGGAGATGGACGTCGCCTCGCCCGCCGCCCTCGTCCTCTTCTGCCCGTGGCTCGACCTGACGCAGTCGGGCGCGTCGATCGTCGCCAACGCCCGCCGCGACCCGATGATCTCGCCGCGCTGGCTCGAGGAGGGAAGCCACGCGCACGCCGGCGGCCTGCGGCGATCCGACCCGCGCGTCTCCCCGCTCTTCGCCGACCTCGCGACGCTGCCGCCGACCCTGATCCAGGTCGGCACGGAGGAGGTGCTGCTCGACGACTCGGTGCGCTTCGCCGATCGCGCCTGGGCCGCCGGCGTCGAGGTGGAGCTCCAGCGCTTCGACGGGATGTGGCACGACTTCCAGGCGCTCGCCGGGACGCTGCACGTCAGCCGCGACGCCCTCGCCGACGTCGCCGGCTTCCTGGGACGCCGTTTCCGGGGCGCCGATGCAGGCGATTTACCGCCCCTTTAGCGACGGGGCCCTCGCATCCCGCGGGGAGTATCGTGCGCTCGGTTCAGCGGCGGAGTCACTCCCGTCGCTCCCGATATGCCAAGTGGGGCAGCTTGGAAGCAAGCCAGTACCGAGAGGAACGAGAGGCGCCGATCGGCGCATCGGCCGAGCTCATCGACTCGGCCTTCGAGACGCCGGTCCAATCACCCGGCAAGCTTTTCTGGAACAGGTTCCGTGAGGACCGCCTCGCGATCGCCTCGCTCATCTTCATCGGCGTCCTGGTCCTCGTCGCGATCTTCGCTCCCGTCATCGTC
The DNA here is from genome assembly GCA_963823565.1 of uncultured Solirubrobacterales bacterium. Lineage (GTDB taxonomy): Bacteria > Actinomycetota > Thermoleophilia > Solirubrobacterales > 70-9 > RHKX01. The sequence goes on from CAWGLR010000003.1 coordinate 238,281, forward strand.
TCGATCACCGGCGCCCCCGATCCCGACGCGCGCGACACCGCCGCCCTCGACCCATTCTTCGCGACGCCGACGGGTCCCTCGAGCGAGCACTGGTTCGGGATCGACCAGCTCGGCCGAGACGTCTTCAGCCGGACGATCTACGGCGCTCGCGTCTCGCTGATCGTCGCCTTCGCCGCGACCGCGATCGCGACGGTCTTCGGCGTCGTCGCGGGGCTGCTCGCCGGCTACTACCGCGGCTGGGTCGACACGTTCATCTCCCGCAGCGTCGACGTCCTCCTCGCGATCCCGTATCTGCTGCTCGCCACCGGCCTGGCCGCGGCGTGCACGCTCGGGCAGACCAGCGGGGGCGGGTCGGGCTGCCTCGGCGGGCTGATCAAGCCCGGCCTCGGCGTCGTCATCTTCGTCATCGCCTTCACGAGCTGGACCTACATGGCGCGGATCGTCCGCGGCCAGGTCCTCTCGCTGCGCGAGAAGGAGTTCGTCGAGGCGTCGCGCTCGATGGGCTCCTCCGACAGCCGGATCGTCTTCCGCGAGCTGCTGCCGAACCTGACTGCGCCGATCATCGTCTACGCCTCGATCCTGATTCCCCAGGTGATCCTCTACGAGGCCGCCCTGTCGTTCCTCGGCGTCGGCGTCACCGACCAGCCGAGCTGGGGGCAGATGATCTCCGACGCGACGCCGGTCTTCAGCGAGGCGTGGTGGTACATGCTCTTCCCCGGCCTCGCCCTCGTCTTCACGGTCCTCGCCTTCAACTTCGTCGGCGACGCGATGCAGGACGCCCTCAACCCGCGGAAGCGGCGCAGCTGATGAACGACTTGCTTGGAAAACCACGAAGGATGAGCGTGTCTCGTCCGAATCGAAAGGAACAAAGAATGCGAAGAAGGGTCTTCCCGGTGATTGCACTGGGGTTGATGCTGTTCGCGGCGCTCGCCCTCGCGGCGTGTGGCGACGACGACAGCAGCAGCTCGAGCAGCACCAGCAGCGAGGAGTTCGCGGCGCCCACCGAGGCACCGTCGGACGCCCAGCCAGGCGGTGACCTGACGGTCATCGCGGCGAGCGACGTCGACTACATCGACCCGGGCGCTCAGTACTACCAGTTCTCCTACATGGTGAGCTCGGCAACTCAGTCCCCGCTCGAGAGCTGGGCGCCGGCCGACGTCGAGAAGCCGACGCCGCTGCTCGCAACCGAGGCGCCGACCGTCAGCGACGACGGCAAGACGATCACCTACACGATCCGCGACGACGTCGAGTACTCGCCGCCGGTCAGCCGGACGGCGACCGCGGCCGACGTCAAGTACGCGATCGAGCGGTCGCTGCTGCCGGGCGTCCCGAACGGGTACGTCCAGACCTACCTGGCCGGAGTCGAGGGCATCGACAAGGCCGTCAAGGAGGCCCAGGACAACCCGACGGGCGGCGCTCCCGACATCAGCGGCATCACCGCGCCGGACGACACGACGCTGGAGATCAAGCTCACCAACACGACGTCGGTCGGCGTCGTCGGTGCGCTCACCCTCCCGGTCAGCTCGCCGGTGCCGGAGGAGTACGCCAAGCAGTACGACGCCGAGAACCCGTCGACCTACGGCGAGCATCAGGTCTCGACCGGCCCGTACATGATCCAGAACGCCTGCGTCGACGACGCCGGCAAGGTCGTGGACGAGAACTGCGACGGCGAGCTCACCGGCTACACGCCGAACAAGGAGATCGTCCTCGTTCGCAACCCGAGCTGGGCCGGCTCCCCGGGCGAGGCGCCCGGGGGCGACTACCGCCCTGCGTACCTCGACAAGGTCACCTTCCAGGAGGGGTTCGCCGACACGGTGTCGGCCTCCAAGAAGGTCCTGACGGGCAGCGCCATGGTGAACGGCGATTTCACGACGCCGCCGAGCGCCATCAAGCAGGCCGCCACCTCGGGCGAGGAGGGTCAGCTGACCCTGACGCCGAGCGGCGGCAACCGCTACGTGTCGCTGAACACGCAGTCGCCGCCGTTCGACGACATCAACGTCCGCAAGGCCGTGATCGCGAACTCGAACCGGACGGACCTCCGCAACACGCGAGGCGGAGAGCTGACCGGCCCGGTCGCGACGCACTTCCTCCCGCCGGAGTTCCCCGGCTTCGAGGAGGGCGGCGGCCTGGAGGGCCCGGACCTCGACTTCCTGGCGAAGCCGGAGGGGGATCCGGAGCTCGCCGCGGAGTACATGAAGAAGGCCGGTTACTCGAGCGGCAAGTGCGAGGGTGCCGATTGCGAGATCACCATGGTCGGTGACGACTCGCCTCCGGGATCCGACACCGCCGCCGTCGTGAAGAGCCAGCTCGAGCAGCTCGGCTTCGAGGTCAACTTCCAGAAGGTGACCCACGACATCATGTACACGAAGTTCTGCTCCACCCCGTCGAACGCGCCCGAGGTGTGTCCGAACGTGGGCTGGCTGAAGGACTTCAACGACGGTCAGTCGATGCTCGACCCGACGTTCAATGGTGAGAACGTCGTGCCGGAGAACAACTCGAACTGGCCGCAGCTCAACGTTCCGGAGATCAACAAGGCGATCAACGACGCCACGCTGATCGACGATCTCGAGGAGCGCAACAAGGCATGGGGAGAGGTCGATCGGATGATCACCGAGCAGGCCCCGGCGATCCCCTACATCTGGGACGACCAGGCGAACATCCAGTCGCCCGACGTCGCGGGTGTGATCAACAAGTTCAACGCCAACTGGGATCTGGCGTTCACCTCGTTGAAGCCGTGATCGGCAGCCGCTGATCGCAACGACCGAGATCGGGGGGCCCGCCGGCCGGCGGGCCCCCCGGCTCTCACCTCTCCCACCGTCACATCGAATTCCGTTCCGAACCCCTAGATGGCTCGCTACATAGTCCGCCGGCTCCTCTGGGCCCTGCTCATGCTGGTCGCCGTCAGCGGCGTCGTCTTCCTGCTCTTCTACGTCTTCCCCTCCGCCGACCCGGCGCAGCTTCGCGCCGGCCGCCAGGCCAACGAGGATCAGATCCAGGCCATCCGCGAGTCGCTCGGGCTCGACAAGTCCGTGCTGACCCAGTTCTGGATCTACCTCAAGGGCGTGTTCACGCCGCTCGACCTGCCCGGGACCGACGCCCACGGCCCGCTCTACTTCGGCCGCAGCTACCAGTCCAACGCCGACGTCAAGGACGTCATCTTCTCCGACCTACCCGCGACCGCCCTGCTCGTCCTCGGCGCGGTGATCATCTGGATGGCCGTCTCGATCCCGACCGGGATCATCTCGGCGATCCGCCAGCGTTCGCTGCTCGACCGGACGACGATGATCACGACGCTCGTCTTCATCTCCGCGCCGGTCTTCTGGCTTGGCCTCGTCGCCCTCTACCTGTTCGCCGAGGACGTCGGGATCTTCCACATCTTCCCGGGGATCGGCAGCTACGCCGGCGAGACCACCTTCCTCGGCAAGTGCTGGTCGCTGTTCCTGCCGTGGTGCGTGCTCGCCGCGGCGACGGCGGCGATCTACGCCCGATATCTGCGCTCGCAGATGATCGACGTGATGCAGGAGGACTACATCCGCACCGCGCGCGCGAAGGGCCTGCCGGAACGGCGAGTGATCGGCAAGCACGTGCTGCGCAGTGCGATCACGCCGATCGTCACCCTGCTCGGGCTCGACGTCGCCGTGCTGCTCGCGGGCAACGCGATCCTCACCGAGACCGTCTTCAACATCCCCGGCGTCGGTGCCGAGACCTTCAATGCGATCAAGCGCTCCGACCTGCCGATGATCCAGGGGATCACGCTGTTCGGCGCGTTCTTCATCGTCACGCTGAACCTCGTCGTCGACGTCGTCTACGCCTACCTGGATCCGAGGGTCCGATACGAATGAGCGCTCCGCTGCTGAAGGTCGAGGACCTCCGCGTCCACTTCAAGACCGACGAGGGGATCGTCAGGGCGGTCGACTCGGTCTCGTTCGAGATCCATGAGGGGGAGATGCTCGGGATCGTCGGCGAGTCGGGCTCCGGCAAGTCGGTCGCCAATCTGACGATCCTCGGGCTGACCCGCGCCTCCAACGCCGAGATCAGCGGCAGGATCGAGTTCGGCGGCCAGGACCTGACGCAGCTGGGCGACGACGGCCTGCAGCGGATCCGCGGCAACGAGATCGCGATGATCTTCCAGGACCCGCTCTCGTCTCTGCACCCCTTCTACAAGGTGGGCAAGCAGCTCGTCGAGGCGATTCAGATCCATCAGGACATGGGCGACCGGGCCGCCCGCGCGCACTCGCTCGAGCTGCTCGAGCTCGTCGGCATCCCCGACGCCGAGCGGCGGATGGGGGAGTACCCGCACGAGTTCTCGGGCGGGATGCGCCAGCGCGTGATGATCGCGATGGCGCTGACCAACGACCCGAAGGTCCTGATCGCCGACGAGCCGACGACGGCGCTCGACGTCACCACCCAGGCGCAGATCCTGCGGCTGATCGAGCGGCTCCGCGAGGAGCTCGGGATGGCGGTGGTCATGATCACCCACGACCTCGGAGTCATCGCCGAGGTCGCCGACCGCGTCATGGTCATGTACGCGGGCGAGGCCGTCGAGTCGGGCACGCTCGACCAGATCTTCTACGACCCTCAGCACCCCTACACGTGGGGCCTGCTCGGCTCGCTGACCCGGGTCGACCAGCCGCGGCTCGCGCGGCTCTCCCAGATCGCCGGGCAGCCCCCGTCGCTGATCAACGCGCCGAGCGGCTGCCGGTTCCGCAACCGCTGCCCGCACGCGTTCGACAAGTGCCTCGAGCACCCGGCGCTGGAGCAGCGCGCGGGCGACGGCGGCCACGCCGACCGCTGCTGGCTGTCGGCCGAGCAGAAGCGGGAGCGGCGCGTCGTCGAGGGCGGCGAGATCGGACTGGAGGCGCCGGCGGCATGAGCGGCGCGGCGGAGACAAGCCCGGTCCCGGCCGGCGAGGACGTCGGCGCCGAGGAGCCGATCCTGGTCGTCGACCACCTCATCAAGCACTTCCCGATCAAGAAGGGCATCCTCATCGATCGCCAGATCGGCGCGGTGCAGGCAGTCGACGACGTCTCCTTCGCGGTGAACCGCGGCGAGACCCTCGGCCTCGTCGGGGAGTCCGGGTGCGGCAAGTCGACCCTCGCGCGGGCGATCCTGCAGCTGATCCAGCCGACCTCGGGCTCGGTCAGGTTCGAGGGGCAGGAGATCGCCGGCCTCGGCCGCCGGGCGTCGCGCGGCCTGCGCAAGGACATGCAGATGGTCTTCCAGGACCCCTACGCCTCGCTCAACCCGCGCAAGCGCATCGCCCAGATCGTCGGCGACCCGATGCGGATGCACGGGATCGTCGACCACGCCGGCCAGAAGGACGCGGTCCGCGAGCTGCTCGAGAAGGTCGGCCTCAACCCCGAGCACTACAACCGCTTCCCGCACGAGTTCTCAGGCGGACAGCGGCAGCGGATCGGCATCGCCCGGGCGCTCTCGCTGAACCCGAAGCTGATCATCGCCGACGAGCCCGTCTCCGCCCTCGACGTCTCGATCCAGGCGCAGATCATCAACCTGCTCGAGGACCTCCAGGACGATTTCGGCCTGACCTACATCTTCGTCGCCCACGACCTCAGCGTCGTCCGCCACGTCGCCGACCGGATCGCCGTCATGTACCTCGGCAAGATCGTCGAGATCGGCCCCGCCGAGGCCGTCTACAACGACCCGATCCACCCCTACACGCAGGCGCTGCTCTCCGCGGTCCCGATCCCCGACCCGCGCGCCAACGCCGCCCGTCACCAGATCATCCTCGAGGGCGACGTCCCCAGCCCGGCGAACCCGCCCGCCGCCTGCCGCTTCCACACCCGCTGCCCCTACCGGACCGACGTCTGCAGCGAGATCGAGCCCGCCCTGATCGACCACGGCGGCGGCCACTTCGCCGCCTGCCATCACCCGCTCGACAAGGAGGGCAGGCCGCAGCGGGACAAGGGGCTGGCGGCGCAGCGGGACGCGGCGTCGGCGGCAGCGAGTAGCGAGTAGCGAGTAGCCCCCGAGGGACTTGGCTACTTGCCACAGCGAGCGCAGCGAGCGTGCTGCTCGCTCCGCGCGGTACGCTCGGCAGGTCCCCTAGTCTCCGCCCATGCCCGGCCCCCTCTCAGGCGTCCGCATCGTCGAGATCGCCTCGATCGGGCCGGGTCCGTTCGCGGCGATGATGCTCGCCGACGCCGGGGCCGACGTGATCCGCCTCGAGCGCGCGGGGGCCGCCACGGGACTCGGCTCCGGCTCGTGGAACCACACGCACCGCGGCAGGCCCTCGGTCGGCTGCGACCTCAAGCACCCGCGCGGGCGCGAGCTGGCGCTGCGGCTTCTCGAGTCGGCCGACGGTCTGATCGAGGGCTTCCGCCCCGGGGTGATGGAGCGGCTCGGGGTCGGTCCCGACGAGGCGCTGGCGCGGAACCCGCAGCTCGTCTACGGCCGGATGACGGGCTGGGGCCAGGACGGCCCGCTGGCGAGCACCGCCGGTCATGACGTCAACTACATCTCGATCGCCGGGGTCCTGGGCTCCTTCGCCCGCCAGGGCGAGCGGCCGCTGTTCCCGCTGAACCTCGTCGGCGACTACGGCGGTGGCGCGATGATGCTCGCATTCGGGATGCTGGCGGCGATCATCGCGGCCCGCGAGACCGGCCGCGGCCAGGTCGTCGACGCCGCGATGGTCGAGGGCTCCTCGCTGCTGGCGACGCTGATCCACTCGATGCGTGACCTCGGCATGTGGACGGACGAGGCGGGCACCAACCTGCTCGACTCCGGCGCCCACTTCTACGAGGTCTACGAGTGCGCCGACGGCGGCCACTTCGCGGTCGGGGCGCTCGAGCCGCAGTTCTACGCCGAGCTGCTGCGGCTGCTCGAGCTCGATCCGGAGGAGTTCCCGCAGATGCAGAGGGAGCGCTGGGGCGAGATGAAGCACGCGTTCGCCGAGGTCTTCAAGGCGCGGACCCGCGACGAGTGGGCCGAGGTCTTCGCCGGCTCGGAGGCCTGCGCGACGCCGGTCCTCGGGCTCGGCGAGGCCGCCGCCCACCCGCACAACGCCGCCCGCGGCAGCTTCGTCGAGGTCGGCGGAAAGCTCCAGCCGGCGCCCGCGCCGCGGTTCTCGGCGACGCCCGCCGGCCTCCCCGCGCCCGCTCCCGAGCCGGGTGCCGACACGGACGCGGCGCTCGCCGCCTGGGGCCTCGACCGCGGCGAGGTCGAGGAGCTGCGCGAGTCGGGGGCGCTTGGATGAGGCGACGTTTGGGCAACCCGCGGGCGCGGGCATCGAAGGCTGACCGTTTCAGAGACATGGAGGTGGACCGATGAGGAACCCGTTCGCACGCAGGCGCCGCGATCCGGTCGAGCAAGTGCTCGACGCGGCCGAGGACGTCCGCGCGGAGGCCGCCAAGCGCGCCGCCGCCATTCGCGACGCCGCCGCGGACGCGGTCGAGCTGCTCGGCGAGGCCGCCCCGGAGGCGCGGCGTCATCGCATCCCGCTTGTCCTCGGCGTGCTCGCCGCGGGCGTCGGCACCGCGATCGCGCTCCGATCCCGGCGCGGCGGCCCCTCCGAGCCGGCGACCGCCGAGGCGCCCCTGGAGCCCGCCGCGACGACCGCGGCGAGGGCGACGGCCGTATCGGAGCCGGAGGCGAGCAAGCCCGCGGCGGAGGTCGAGCCCGAGCGGCCGAAGGAGCCGAAGGCGGCGACCGAGGAGAGCGAGGCCGCCGCCGGGGAGGCAGGGCAGTAGCCGCCGCCACCGCGGGATTCCGGACACCGTCAGCGAGGGCACCGAGGCGCTGCTGACCGACCCCCGGGGACGCCGGTGCGCTCGCCGCGGCCCTGCAGCGGCTCGCCGGCGACGAGGAGCTGCGGGCACGGATGGGGGCGGCGGCGCGCGCCCGGTGGGAAGAGCGCTACGCGCCCGAGCGCTTCGACGCGGCGCTCGCGGGCCTGCTGGGGCGGCGGGCTACTCGCCCTCGTTTCGCAGCGGAGCCTTCTCGAGTGACTCCGCGAGCAGCATCTCCTTCGTGAAGATCAGATCGCCGCGGTTGTAGTCGGCCATCTCGTACTCGTGGCCCATGGTGATCGCGTCGAAGGGGCACGCGACCTCGCAGTAGCCGCAGAAGATGCAGCGCGACAGATTGATCTCGTAGACGGCGGCGTAGCGCTCGCCGGCCGAAACCCGGTCGTCGGGGTCGTTCTCGGCGGCGACGACGCGGATGCAGTCGGCCGGGCAGGCGGCGGCGCAGAGCGAGCAGCCGACGCACTTCTCGAGTCCGGTGTCCTCGAAGCGATGGAGCTTGTGCCGCCCGCGGAAGCGCGGATAGACGGGCGTCTTCTCCTCCGGGTACTGGATCGTCACCGGGCCCTCGACGATCCGCGCCATCGTCGTCTTCAGCCCGCGCAGGGTTTCGCCGAACGCGCGGTAGGCGCCGCGGGCGCCGCCGGGCTCGGGGCCTCGCTGCACGCTGACGACCGAGTCGTCGGGCAGGTAGGGGTAGTCGGAGCTCGCCGCCGGGGCGGATTCGTCTTCCATCGCCGCCGATCCTACGTGGTCGGCGCGGCGGGGACGGGGTGCGGCGCATCCCCGCCGATCGGCGAGCCCGGCGCCCCGCCTGGGTCGGCCTTCGCCAGCGAGTTCTCCGGGTCGAAGAGCTTGAGCAGCGGCCCCGCCATGAAGGTCGTGATCAGCGCCATCAGGACCAGCGCTGCGAACAGCGCCTGGGAGATGACGCCGGCGGCGAGCGCGATGTTGAGCACGATCAGCTCGGTCAGGCCGCGGGTGTTCATCAGCGTCCCCATGACCGCCGAGCCGCGCCAGCCGAAGCCGCTGACCCGCGCGGCGACCATCGCGCCGAGAAACTTGCCGGCGATCGCGACGAGCAGCAGGCCGCCGGCGATGAGCCAGAGCTCGCTGCGATCGAGCAGGCCTACGTTCGTCCTCAGGCCCGTGTAGGCGAAGAAGAGCGGCAGCAGGACGAGCAGGATGAAGGCCTGGATCCGGCTCTCCGCGGCCTCGGCGAGACGGGTGTGGCGAGGCATCATGAGGCCCATCAGGAACGCCCCGAAGATCAGCGAGATCCCGATCTCCTCGGTCACGTAGGCGCAGGCGATGACGGCGCCGAGGACGAGGGCGAGCAGATCCCCACGCTGCCAGCGCTCGTAGTGGCGAGCGACGACTCGCAGCAGGGGGCGGACGACCAGCAGCATCACGGCGACGAACAGGCAGGTGAGGCCGATCGTTTCGAGGACGCCACCGGCCGAGCTCGACGAGGCCACCGCGAGGGCGAGGGCGATCAGGAACCACGCGGTGACGTCGTCGATCGCCGCCGCGAGCAGCGCCGTCATCCCGACCCGCCCGATGAGCATCCCGCGCTCGATCAGGATCCGAGCGAGGACCGGGAATGCGGTGATCGACATCGCGACGCCCAGGAAGAGGGCGAACGCGGCGAACGTCGTGTCCGGCGCGAGCAGCTCGTACAGCGGGAGCGCGACCAGCATGCCGAGGGCGAGCGGGACGGCGACGCTCGCGTTGGAGATCGCGAACGTGCTCTGCATCCGGTTGCGGACCTGGCTGAGGTTCGCCTCGAGCCCGACGGTGAACATGTAGAAGACGAGGCCGAGGTTCGCGACGACGCCGAGGGTCGGAATCAGGTCGCTGGGGAAGATCGTGGCCTGGAGCTCGGGGGCGATGGCGCCGAAGGCGGTCGGCCCGAGCAGGATCCCCGCGACGACCTCTCCCATCACCCGCGGCTGGCCGGCCCAGGCGGCCATCGACCCGCAGAAGCGGGCGGCGGCGATGACGACGACGAGGGCGGCGAAGAACGCGATCAGCGTCTCGTTGAGATCCCGCTGCTCGGTCGCCTCGAGGCGCTCCGGGAGCGCGTCCTCGCTGAGCGGCGAGACGCGCAGCTGGATCGTCCGGTCCTCCGCCTCGCCGGCGATCCGGGCCGCGGTGCCGTCCTGGCAGAGGACGTCACCCTTGAGCTCGCCGTCCCCGTAGGTCCCCTCGCCCTTGACCCCGGACCCGCCCGAGATCGTGACCTTCTCGCCGTCAGCGATGTCGATGTCGGCGCCGAGGCAGCGTGAGGTCGGCGCCAGCTCGTAGGCGCCGTCGAGCGAGGAGGGCTTCACGTCGGCGCTCGACTCGGGCGGGGGCGGGCCGGCGACGAGTCGCGCCTCGATCGTCGCGTCGCCCACCGCGCCGCGGAGCTTCCCCTCCTCGGCGATCATCACCAGGGACCGGCGATCGCCGTCGCAGTCGACCTCCCCCTCGAGCAGGCCGTCCTCGATCCTGAGCTCGCCCGATCCGTCCGCGTCGACGGTTGCGAATCGTCCCGACTGCCTGATCGTGAAGGTCCTGCCGAGGCACTCGTCGGTGTTCGTCAGCTCGTAGGTCCCGGCGATGACGGGCTCCGGCTCCTCGCCCGCGCCCACTGTCAGCGAGACGACGAGGGCACCGGCCACGAGCGCCCCGAGAGACAAATAGAGCACGATCACCCGTCGCGGCATACCACCGACCTGCCTGCCCTCATAGACAGAAATTATCGCGTACTTGCCTTCCGGCGAGGCTCTTCAGTCAGGTGGCGACCACGAGCACCGCGGTGACGAGCACGTTCAGCGTCGCGAGCGGCAGCAGGATCTTCCAGCCGAAGCTCATCAGCTGGTCGTAGCGGAGGCGCGGCAGCGTCGCCCGCACCCAGATGAAGAAGCAGAGCAGCAGGACGATCTTGGCCAGCATCACGAGGATGCCGACGAGCGCGGGCGTGTCGATGCCGAACGGCAGGTTCCAGCCGCCGAGGAACATCGCGGCGGCGATGCCGGAGACGATGATCATCTCCATGTACTCCGCCATGAAGTAGGAGCCGAAGCGCATCCCGCCGTACTCGGTGTTGTAGCCCGCGACGAGCTCGGAGTCGGCCTCCGGAAGGTCGAACGGCGGGCGGTTCGTCTCGGCGAAGCCGGCGATCATGAAGATCAGGAACCCGACGAACTGCGGGATCACGTACCAGACCTGCTGCTCCTGGGCGTCGACGATGTCGACGAGGGAGAGGGAGCCGGCCATGAGGATCACGCCGAGCAGGGCGAGTCCCTGGGAGATCTCGTAGGAGATGAGCTGGGCGGCGGAGCGCATCGCGCCCATGAACGAGTACTTCGAGCCCGACGCCCAGCCGCCGAGCAGCAGGCCGTAGAAGGAGATCGAGCTGAACGCGAACGCATAGAGAACGCCGATCGAGACGTCGATTCCGTAGAAGCCGACGCCGTCGTGGACGTCGCCGAACGGGATGATCGCGAGGGTCGCGGTGGCGCTGAGGATGACGAGCGCCGGCGCGATCGCCCAGAGGACCGGCACCGCGGCCTCTGGCTTGTAGCTCTCCTTGCTGAGCAGCTTGAGAACGTCGGCGAGCGGCTGGAGCAGCCCGACCGGGCCGACCCGGTTGGGGCCGTAGCGCGCCTGGAAGCGGCCGAGCAGCTTGCGCTCGAGCAGCAGGATCATCGGCACGATCCCGAGGACCGCGGCGAAGATCACCAGCGACTTCAGGACCAGCAGCCAGGTCGCCTCGGCGAACCCGACGTCGGCGATCAGCCCCACGAGACCGCCTCGCGCGACGACGAGCCGTAGGTCGGCCGCTCCTCCGGCTCCTCGGGCGCGGGCCCGACCGTGACCACGGCGGCGCCCTTGAGCCGGTTCGCGCCCGCGCCGGCGATCCCCTCGACGAGGAAGCCCGTGCCGGGCAGCATCCGTTCGCGCAGCGCCACGCTCGCGATCAGCGAGGCTTCGCCGGCCGCGACCCGGACGCGCTGGCCCTGCTCGACCCCGAGGCGCTCGGCGTCGTCAGGGTGGACCTCCAGGGTCTGGGAGGGGGAGAGGAAGCGGAGCGCCGGGTTGTGGTCGGCGACGTAGTCGGCCCAGAGGTCGCGGTAGGTCCCGAGCCGGATCTCACGCTCACCGAGTCCGGCCGTGGCCTCAGCTGCTCGCTGCTCGCTGCTCGCTGCTCGCTGTGCTTCCGCTCCACGCTCCAAGCTCCACGCTCCAAGCTCCATCACCAGCTCAGGCCACCGCACGCCACCGCCGCCGATCCGGTCGATCGTGATGCCCCGCAGGAACGGCGCCTCCTCGGCGAGCAGGTCGAAGACCTCCGGGGAGGTGCCGGCGCCGGTCTCGTCGCCGAGCAGCGCCGCGAGCTCGGTCAGCGCCTGCCACAGCGGCCGCACGCCGCCGGGGTGGGGGACGCTCGGGCGGACGCGCTGGAGGCGCCCGTCCGGGTGGGTGACGGTGCCCTCCTTCTCGGCGAACGTCTCGCCCGGCAGGTGCACGTCGGCCCGGCTCACCGACTCGTTGTCGAAGGCCGATGAAGCGAGCACGAAGTCGGCGGCGCCGATCGCCCGCTGCCAGCCCTCGGGGTCGTCGAAGTCGCGGACAGGGTCGACGTCCCAGAGGATCAGGCCCTCGAGCTCGCCGGCCTCGAGCGCCTCGCGGATCTCGGCGGCGGAGCGGCCTGCCGGCGCCTCGCCGAGGCCGGGCGCGAAGCCCTCCGCGCAGCCGGCCTCGCGGAGGCCGCGCCCGTTCGCGGAGGCCGGCACCTCGAGCATCCCGCCGCCGTCGGTCCCGTCGATCCCGAGGACGTCGGCGAGGCCGAGGAGCTCCTCGGCCGCTGCCGCCGCCCCGGGCCCGGAGAGCATGCGCTCGCTCCAGACGACGACGATCGACTCGGCGTCGCGGAGCGCGCCGGCGAAGCCGTTGGACTCGTCGCCGCGGCCGATCGCCTCGCGCAGCTCGCGGAGGAAGCCCGCGGCGCCTCCCGGCGCGTAGCGCTGCGCCTCGAGCGCGCCCTCGGATTCGATCGCCGCGCCGCCATCGAGCGCGGTCGGGCGGTCGGTGGCGACCAGCAGCTTGGCGCCGTTGCGGCGGACGGCCTTGCGGATCCGCAGCTCGGCGATCGGCATCTCGTGCATCGGGTCGCAGCCGACAACGAGGATTGCGCTCGCGTGGTCGATCTCGGCGATGGCGGCGGAGAGCTCGGGCCGGGCGAGCCGGCGCCGCGTCTCGAGCGGCAGCGAGGGGGAGGCGGCGCTGACGACGTCGGCGGAGCCGAGCGCGCCGCGAACGAGTCGCTGGATCAGGTAGCCCTCCTCGTTGGAGGTCCCGCCGCCGACGATCGCGGCGACCCGGCCCTTCGCCTCGGCCAGGCCGGCGGCCGCGCGGTCGAGCGCGTCGCGCCAGGTCGCCTCGGCGAGCGCTCCGCCCTCGTTGACTCGCGGCGCGACCGGGCGCTCCGGGTCGGCGAACATCTGGTAGCCGAAGCGGCCCTTGTCGCAGAGCCAGCCGTCGTCGACCTCCTCGTTGTCGCGGGCGAGGACGCGGACGACGTGCTCGTCCCGCACCGTGAACTTGACGTTGCACTGGCTCGGGCAGAGCGTGCAGACCGAGCCCGCGTCCTCGATGTCCCACGGGCGGGCGCGGAAGCGGTACGCCTGCGAGGTCAGGGCGCCGACGGGGCAGAGCTCGATGATGTTGCCGTGGAACGGCGCCACGTAGGGCCGGTCCTCGTGGGTGCCGACGTAGCTTCCGGCGCCGCGCTCGAGGAGCTGGAGCTGCTCGTCCTCGGAGACCTCCTGGCTGAAGCGGACGCAGCGGTAGCAGAGGATGCAGCGCTCGCGGTCGATCTTGACCAGCGGCGAGAGCGGGATCGGCTTCTCGAAGTGGCGCTTGGGGTCGGTGAAGCGGCTGCGGCCGGGCCCCCATCCCATCGAGATGTCCTGGAGCGGGCACTCGCCGCCCTTGTCGCAGACCGGGCAGTCGAGCGGGTGGTTGACGAGGAGGAACTCGACGACCGCGTTCTGGGCCTCGTGGACGCGGGCGTTCTGCGTGTAGACGACCATCCCGTCACGCACCGGGGTCGAGCAGGCGGTCTGGAGCTTCGGGATCCCCTCGATCTCGACCAGGCACATGCGGCACGCGCCGACCGGCTCGCCGAGCTTCGGCTCGTAGCAGAAGACCGGGATCTCGACGTCGCCTCCCTTCGCGGCGTCGACCAGCATCTCGCCCTCGGTCGCCTGGATCTCGACGCCGTCGACGACCAGGGTGATCGGTTTCGCGTCCTTGGCGGGGCTCACGCGATCAGGCTCCGACCGCCACCGGCGTGTCGCGGGCGGGCTCGACGTCGAGCGGCGCCGCCGCGGCCGCCCGACCGCGCTCGATCGCCTCCTCGAACTCGTGGCGCCAGCGGCGGACCATCGAGCCGACCGGCATCGCCATCGCGTCGCCGAGGACGCAGAGGCAGTGGCCGATGATGTTCTCCTGGACCGAGGCGATGATGTCGAGGTCCATCGGCGTCGCCTCGCCGCGAACGACGCGCTCGAGCATCTTCACCGTCCAGTTCGTGCCCTCGCGGCACGGCGAGCACTTGCCGCATGACTCGTGCTGGTAGAAGCGCGCGGTCCGCAGCGCCATCTCCGGGATCGAGACCGTGTCATCGGCGACGATGATCGCGCCCGAGCCGAGCATCGACCCCGCCTCGGCCAGCGCCTCGAAGGAGTAGGGAAGGTCGAGCTCCTCAGGCCCGAGGACGGGCGCGGAGGAGCCGCCGGGGTACCACGCCTTGACCTCGCGGCCCTGCGGCGGCCCGCCGGCGAGCCCGTAGATGATCTCGCGGGACGGGATCCCGAGCTCGATCTCGTAGTTGCCGGGACGCTGGACGCAGCCGGAGACCGAGACGACCTTGGTCCCGGTCGACTGCTCGGTGCCGAAGCTCTTGAACCAGCCGGCGCCGTTGTTGACGACGTGGGGGACGTTCATCAGCGTCTCGACGTTGTTGATCAGCGTCGGCCCGCCGTAGAGGCCCTGGATCGCCGGGAAGGGGGGCTTCAGGCGCGGGTTCCCGCGCTTGCCCTCGAGCGAGTCGAGCAGCGCCGTCTCCTCGCCGCAGATGTAGGCGCCGGCGCCGCGGTGGACGACGATCGAGACGTCGGTCCCGGTCCCGAGGACGTTCTCGCCGAGGTAGCCGGCGTCGTAGGCCTCGCGGACCGCCGCCTCGACGCGGTCGGCGATCTCCGCGTACTCGCCGCGAATGAAGATGAAGGCGCGGGTGGCGCCGGCCGCCATCGCGCCGATCGCGACCCCCTCGACGAGCCCGTGCGGGTTCTTGAACATCAGCTCGCGGTCCTTGAAGGTGCCGGGCTCGGACTCGTCGGCGTTGCAGCAGAGGTACTTGTCCATGTTGCCCTGCGGCAGGAAGCTCGCCTTCTTGCCCATCGAGAAGCCGGCGCCGCCGCGACCGCGGAGGCCGCAGGATTCGAGCTCGTCGACCAGCTCTCCGGGCTCGAGCTCGCGGAACGCCTTCTTCAGCGCGGTGTAACCGCCGAGCCGCTCGTAGGTCTCGATCGAGGCCAGTCCCGGCTCGTCGATGTGGCGGAAGAGGACCCGCGTCTCAGGCATGCATCACGTCCGTGCCCATGGCTGCGTGCAAACTACCTGAACGGGGTTGCCGCCCCGCCTCGCGGGGGGCCTAGCCGGCGAGGCCCGAGAGCACGGCGCCGAGCTCCTCGTTCTGACGCTCGAGGCTCGCGCAGACGTGCTCGCACATCGCCAGGAAATGCTCGTCGGCGATCGAGTAGAGGACCCGGTTGCCCTCCTTGCGCCGCGCGAGGATGCCGCCGGAGCTGAGCGCCGCCAGGTGCTTGGAGACGTTCTGCTGGCTCGTCCCGAGCTCCTCCGCGAGCTCGCCGACCGACGCCTCGCCGAGGCGTCGGAGCGTGTCGAGGGCGCGAACTCGCATCGGCTCCGCCAGCAGGCGGAACCGGGTCGCGATCAGCTCGGGGATGGGCTCGGGAAGGGGAGAGGGGAGGGCCATGGCTCCTACCTCACTCTACGAGGGTGCTCGGAAGCTCGGGCCACGGTCACTCCCCGTGGCCGAAGCTGACATCTGGCAGGACCCGCGCGAGCGGCTTCGGCAGCCGCCACGCCGCCGTGCCCATCAGGCGCAGCAGCACCGGGACGAGCACCAGCCGGACGAGGAAGGCGTCGAGCAGCACTGCGATCCCGAGGATCAGGCCCATCTCCTTCGGCGGCAGTGGCCCCGAGAGGGCGAAGGTGAAGAACACCGCCACCATCACGGCCGCCGCGGCGAAGATCACGCGCCCGGAGTGGGCGAGACCGCCGATCATCGCGTCGCGCGGGTCGCCGGAGCGCTCCCAGTGCTCGCGCGCCGAGGACAGCAGGAACACCGTGTAGTCCATCGAGATCGCGAAGATCATCGCGAAGAAGAACACCGGTGCCCAGGCGTCGAGGAACCCCTGCGGCTCGAAGCCGAGCAGGCCCGACAGCCAGCCGTCCTGGAACAGGAACGTCGAGGCTCCGAACGCGGCGGCGGTCGCCAGCAGGTTGGTCAGCACGCCGGCCGCCGCGATCAGCGGCGCCTGCAGGGCGACGAGCAGGAGCAGGAACCCGAGGGCGAGGACGACGCCGATGACCAGCGGCGCCTTCTCGCTCAGCAGCGCCTCGAGGTCGTGGTTCTCGGTCGCGCTGCCGCCGACGAGCGCCTCCGCGGGCAGGTCGGCCCGCAGCCGGTCGATCGTCGCTCCAGACGCGTCGCTCGAGGGATCGTCGGTCGGCACGGCGACGATCAGGGCGTCGGCGCCGTCGGCGGAGGGCTGCGGCGGCATCGCCTGCGCGATCCCGGGGTCGGAGCTCAGGATGCGCTCGGCCGCGGCCGCCTGATCGGCGGGGACGACGATCTGCATCGTTCCCGGAGCGCCGTCGCCGAAGGCGTCCTGGATCAGGCCATAGCCGACGCGGGAGGAGTCCTCCTCGGGCACGACCTTGATCGATGGCATGCCGGTGTCGAGGCGCAGCACGGGGAGTGCCAGCGCCACGAGCGCGATGAGCGCCAGGGAGCCGTAGAGATAGGGCCGCTTCCAGAGGCGCTCGCCCCAGCGGGCGAAGGCGGGCGAGCGGTGCTCGCCGCTGTGCGCCCACGGGAGGCCGAGGCGATCGACCTTCGGCCCGAGCTTCGAGAGCGCCGCCGGGAGCAGGGTCAGCGACGCCGCGAGGACGAAGATGACCGACAGCATGATCCCGAGGCTCATCGAGCGGAAGGCGGGGCTCGGGACGAGCATCACGGCGGTCAGGGAGATCAGCACGGTGAGCCCGCTGAACAGCACGGCCTTGCCGGCGGTCCCCATGGCGACGCCGGTCGCCTCGCGTGGCGAGAGCCCGCTGCCGAAGAGCGCTCCGCGGAAGCGATGGACGATGAACAGGGCGTAGTCGATCCCGAGCGCGAGCGCGAACATCAGTGCGAAGTTCATCGCCCAGATCGAGACGTCGAGGACCTGGCTCGCGAGATAGAGCGACCCCGCCGCGGCGACGAGCCCGGTGATGGTCAGCATCAGCGGCAGGCCCGCGGCGACGAGGGAGCCGAACGCGAGGACGAGGATGACGAGCGTCACCGGCCATGAGATGACCTCGGACTTGAGCATCGCCTCGCGGTTGGCGGTGTTGAAGTCCGACCACATGCCGGAGGCGCCGGTGAGGTGGACGTCGACGCCGTCAGCTCCCGCCGCGGCTAGCGCGGTCTTCAGGTCGTCGGCCGCGGCGACCATGTCGTTCGGGTTCTTCGCGGCGCCTGCCTGGACGACGGCGGTGTGGCCATCGGCGGAGACGGTCGCTCCGCGCTGCGGCGGCACGACCTCCGAGACGGCGTCGTCGGCGGCGAGGACGTCCTCGGCGCGCCGGACCGTGCGGTCGAACGCGGGGTCGCCGAACACGGCCGAGTCGGAGTTGACGACGGCCTGCAGCGCGTAGCTCGACTGGCCGCCGAAGCGCTGGTCGATCGCGTCGCGGGCGGCGACGGACTCCGACCCTGTGGCCTCCCAGCCGGCGCCCGAGAGGGCGTGCTCGACTCGCGGGGCGAAGATGCCGGCCGCGACGGCGATCAGGAGCCAGCCGAGGGCGACCTTGCCGCGATTGTCGGAGACCCAGAGGCCGAGCCGGCCGAGCGGCCCGAGGGCCGATGCGGGCTTGGAGGCGACGTCGCTCATCAGCGGGCCTCCAGCCTGCTCTGGAGCTTGAAGACGCGGGTGAGGATCAGCGACGCCCCGCAGACCCGGAAGGTCGCGAAGAGGAGGAGGTTGATCCCGACGAACCCGGTCAGCAGCAGGAACCACGGCGAGACCGCGGCCGCGAGGATCGCGCTCAGCGAGACCATCACCCCGGCGAGGAGGAACAGGACCCGCTCGAGCGGCCAGGACCCGGTTGCGCGCACCTCGGCGCTGGGTGCCTCGTGTACTGCAGTGCTCATCATCACTCCTTCGTTACAAAGCTAATCAACTACACAGTTGAACACGAGAGTAGCAGAGAAGGTGAGGACGTCAAGGCCCCGGGTCAGGAGGGAGTCGCAGAGGTCGCGCCGCGAGGCCGGCCGTTCGGCCTGAGGCCACCGCTCGGCTCAGAGCTTCAGCAGCGCCCGCAGGTCGCTCTCCAGTTCGTCCGGCTCCCGCCTCAGCCGGCGCGATGTGACGCGCAGGGGCCTGACGTCGTGGCGGAGGTGGGTCGCATCGCGGGCGAGGTCGCGCTCGCGAGCTGACCAGTGACCGTGCCAGGTGCGGCTGTCGAGCTCGACGACCACCCGCTGCTCGGCCCAGTAGCAGTCCACGAGGTGACCGTGGACGAGCGTGTTCACGAGGGGCAGGGGAAGGCCGCGCTCGCGGAGGAAGAGCTGGAACTCGCGTTCGAGTCCCTCCTCCGCGCCCGGGGTCGATACGAACTCATCGAGGAGGGGAAGCAGCACGGCAAGCCCCCGGCGGCCGGGATTCCGCTCGGCGCAGGCCCGGATGGCGAGCGGGTCGAGGAGCTCGCGCCGGTCCGCCTCCTCGAGGGCTTTGGCGACGACGCGCTCGCCCTCGACCTCGGCGACGTCGAGCAGCGTGCGGGACAGGGCGGTGAGGGGGAGGCCGTCGATCCGCGTGACGTCCTCGGGGTGGATGGAGCGGCAGCGGTGGACGGTGACGCCCTTCAGGTTCCGGCCGCCGCGATGAGTGACCGTCACGTGGACCAGGTTGCGTTCGCGGGCCAGCCCCATCTTCGCCAGCGAGCTGAGATGGCTGAGAAGGGGGTCGGGCCGGCTGGCCAGCAGGGCCGCGTACCAATGCCCATGCTGACTCAGCGGCTGGGCGCCGGCCGCATGGACGTTGTGTTGGATGCGGCGGAGCCGACCGCAGCGAAGTCGGTAGCGGATGGCATCGTCCGTGAAGCCGAGGGCGAGGAGCTGGTCCCTGCCGATGACGCCATGCTGCCTCCCGGCCCTCGCCGCCAGCGCCCGCTCCCTCTCCTCCGGGGTCAGGGGTGAAGCCAAAAACCGTGGCTCTACACCGCCTTCTGGCTTCACGTCCGTCATCCCACGCAACGTGGCAAGCACGCGCGCACGGATGTGTCACGGCGCGTGCCGATCTCCCCCTCTTTCGGTGCCGATAGGTGCGGCGCGGGGCCGCGAGCACCTAGCCCGCGTTCGCGACGCGGGGATCGGGCTCCCCGTCGGGGCCGCCGGCGAGGGGACGGCGGGCCATCTCCTTGCCGGGGAGTACCTCGGCGCCGCTGCGCAGCGCCTCGATCGCGGCGGCGGCGTCGCTCGCGTCGAGGGGGCCGTAGTAGCGCTCGTCGATCGAGGCCATCGGGGCCATGTCGCAGGCGCCGAGACACTCGAAGCCCTGGATCAGCGCCTCGCCGTCGGCGGTGACGGCGCCGCCGTGGCCGGCCTCGTGCGGGTCGGCGCCGCCGGCCTCGCAGAACGCCTTCAGCAGCCCGTCGGCGCCGCGCATCC
The DNA here is from genome assembly GCA_963823565.1 of uncultured Solirubrobacterales bacterium. Classification (GTDB taxonomy): domain Bacteria; phylum Actinomycetota; class Thermoleophilia; order Solirubrobacterales; family 70-9; genus RHKX01. Next base: position 258,057 of record CAWGLR010000003.1, read on the forward strand.
AGCAGGAGATGTTGGTGCAGACGAGCACCCGGTGGCGCCCGGCCGGCTCGAGGTGGAAGAGGTCGTAGAAGGAGGCGACGGACTCGAGGTAGGCGGCGCTCACGCCCATCACCGCGGCGCCCTGGCGGATCCCCTCCGGAGTGCACCAGCCGTAGCGCCGCTGGATCGCGAACAGCACCGGGATCGACGCCGACCGCTTCTGCGGGTAGCGGCCCATGATCTCCTCGACCTCGGCGCGGAAGTCGTCGGGGATGCCACCGGCCTCGTGCGCCTCCGGCACCTGCACCGCGGCGGTCTGGTCGACCCCGGCGTGCGCGCTCGCCTCGGCGCCGCTGGCGCCGGCCTCGCGCTCGGGGGTCAGCTCGTCGCCCGTCTGCGCCGGCGAGCCCTCGCCCTTGCTCTCGGAGTCGGGAACCGGCGGCTCGCCGGAGCCGCCGCGGGCCTGCTCGCGCTCGTCGCTCACCGGTCGATCCCTCCGAGGATCGGGTCGAGCATCGCCAGGTTGGCGATCAGGTCGGCGACGTAGCCGCCCACGCACATCTCCCGCAGCGCCTGGAGGTTGACGAACGACGGGTCCCGCATGTGGACCCGCACGGGCTTCGCGGAGCCGTCGGCGACGAGGAAAACGCCGTACTCGCCGCGCGGCCCCTCGATCGGGAAGTAGACCTCGCCCGGCGGCACCCGGAAGCCCTCGGTGACGAGCTTGAAGTGGTGGATCAGCGCCTCCATCGAGGTGCCGAGCTCGTGCCGCGGCGGCAGCACGACCTTGCGGTCGTCGCTGATCCACGGCCCCTCGGGCAGCCCCTCGATCGCCTGCTGGATGATCCGCACCGACTCGCGCATCTCGTTCAGCCGCACCCGGTAGCGGTCGTAGTTGTCCCCGACCGTGCCGATCGGGATCTGGAAGTCGAAGTCCTTGTACGGCAGGTAGTCGCTGACCTTGCGCAGGTCCCACGGCTCGCCCGCCGCCCGCAGCAGCGGCCCGGTGACGCCGAGCTCGAGCAGCCGCTCCCTGGAGACGATCCCGGTGTTGCGGGTGCGCTGGAGGAAGATCTCGTTCTGGTCGAGCAGCGCCGCGTACTCGTCGATCCGGTTCGGCATGTCGGCGCAGAACTCGAGCACGCGCTTCTCGAAGCCGACCGGGATGTCCTCGGCGACGCCGCCGACCTGGAAGTAGCGGGTGTGCATCCGCTGCCCCGACGACATCTCGAACAGGTCGAGAATCTTGTCGCGCTCGCGGAAGCAGTACCAGAACATCGAGATCGCGCCGAGGTCCAGCGCGGTCGTCCCGAGCCCGACGAGGTGGGAGTGGATGCGGTTCAGCTCCATGTGGAGGATCCGCAGGTAGGCGGCCCTCGGCGGGATCTCGAGCTCGAGCAGCTGCTCGGTCGCCCCGCAGAACGCGCCCATGTTGAAGAAGTAGGCGAGGTAGTCCATCCGCTCGATGAACGGGATGACCTTCCAGTAGGGCATCGTCTCGCACGACTTCTCGATGCCGGTGTGGACGTAGCCCATGATCGGCTTCATGTCGCGCACCACCTCGCCCTCGAGCGAGACCAGCAGCCGCAGCACGCCGTGCGTCGCCGGGTGGTGCGGCCCCATGTTGATCGTGAAGAGCTCGTCCTCGCGCTCGATCGCGGTGCGCTCGATCGGCGAGGTCCCGATGACCTGCGCCTCGGTGCGCCCGACCGCGTCGCGCCCCATCTCCTCGGGAGTCCTGATCGTGTCCGCGTTGACTACCACCGGCCGAATCCTCCGCTGCGCGTCCGGTTCGGCCGGGTCCCGCCACACGTTGTCGGCAGGACCGGTGCGCTAGTCCCGCTCATCGCGTCCACCCCGGGACCGTGTTCTCCGTGTTCGTGAAGATCACCGGGTCGCCGCCGACCGGGAAGTCGCGCCGCTGCGGCCAGCCCACGTAGTCCTCCGGCATCAGGATCCGCCGCAGGTCGGGATGGCCGCGGAAGAGGATCCCGAAGAAGTCGTAGACCTCACGCTCCTGGAACTCCGCCGTCGGGAAGATGTCGACGACCGAGTCGAGTTCGGGGAGCGCTTCGGCGCCGGGGTCCGCGAGCAGCGCCTTGACCCGGATCCGCTCGACCCGCGGCATGTTCAGCAGCTCGTAGTGGACCGCGAAGCGGGGCTCGGCCGGCAGGTAGTCGGCGCCGTGAACGCTGGCGAGGAAGCGGTACTCCTGGCCGGGCGCGTCCTTGAGCCACGACAGCACGGCGCGGACGTGCTCGGAGTCGACGACGAGCGCCGCCTGGCCGTGCTCGAACGTCGTCCCCAGCACCGCGCCCTCGTGTCGCTGGTTCACCTCCTGGGCGATCAGCTCGAGCCCGGGGGCGTCAGGCACGGTCGACCTTCCCGGTCCCCCAGTCGGCGCGCCCCGTCATCGATCCCCTCCCGGGCGCGTCCCGGCGGCCGGGGCCCGGCGGGTCGCGGTCCTCCTCGTCGGGGTCGTAGGCGTCCTGCGCCTCGTGCCCGGTCCGCTCGGGGTGGACGATCTGCTCCGCGTCCTCGGGCGGGGCGCCGCCGTCGACGCCCTCGACGATCCCGTCGGCCGGGGAGGTGCCGGTCCGCGCGATCGGCAGCGCCCCCGCGTGCCACGGTCGCTGCCCCTCCTCGGTCCCGTGCGCGGCGTAGCGGTCGCGCCAGCCGAGGTCCGGGTCGCCGAAGACCTTGCGCTGGAGCTTGAGGATCGCGTAGATCAGCGCCTCGGGGCGGGGTGGGCAGCCGGGGACGTGGATGTCGACCGGCAGGAACTTGTCGGCGCCCTGGACGACCGCGTAGTTGCCGAACATCCCGCCCGAGGACGAGCACGCGCCCATCGCGATGACCCACTTGGGCTCCAGCATCTGGTCGTAGATGCGGCGGACGACCGGGACCATCTTGATCGACACCCGGCCGGAGAGGATCAGCATGTCGGCCTGCCGTGGCGAGGCGCGGAACACCTCGGAGCCGAAGCGGGCGGTGTCGTAGCGCGCGGAGACCATCGACATCATCTCGATGGCGCAGCAGGCGAGGCCGAAGGTCGCGGGGAAGAGCGAGTTGCCTCGGGCCCAGTTCTGCGCCCGCTCCAGGGTCGTCGTCAGCACCCGCGACTCGACGTAGTCGTCCAGGTCCTTGCCCTCGATGTCGCCGCGCAGCATGTCGCGCGCCTTCATCTGGCGGACGCGCAGCTCCTCGGTGGTGCGCGGCTGGTCGAGCGGGCTCAGCTCACGCAGCTTCGTCCGATCTACCTCCAATTGAGCGCCCCCCGCCGCCACACGTAGACGAAGCCGACCAGCAGCAGGAAGACGAACAGCAGGATCTCGGCCAGCACGAACACGCTGTCGGACGCCTTCAGCAGGACCCCCACGGGGTAGAGGAAGACGACCTCGATGTCGAAGAGGATGAAGAGCATCGCGACCATGTAGAAGCTGATGCCGAAGCGGAACGTCCGCGAGACCTCCGACGGCAGTCCGCACTCGTAGGGCTCGCTCTTGACCCGGCTCGGGCGGCTCGGGCCGAGGACCTTGTTCAGGGCCGTGAACGCGCCCCCGACGATGATGCCGAGGCCGACGAACACGATTACGGGGAGGTAGCTCTGGAGCAACTGATCCTTCTTCGCTGGGCCGCTTTGCCGCGCCTCAACTTATACCCCGGCGCGGGCCCGCCGACCCCGGGTGTGGGTCGCGGCTGCTATAGACCCCGCGATGCTCGACGTCCACCTCGTCTGCGGCGTGACCGTGCTCGCGTCCAACCTGGTTGCGGGCGCCTGGGGCGCCTGGTGCTGGTACGCGCGCCGCCCCTCGGTGGCGTTCTGGTACCTGCTGCGCTTCGCCCAGGTCGCGGTCGTCGTCCAGGTCGCCCTCGGCGGCGTCCTCCTGCTCGAGGGCCGCGAGTCGCTGGACGGGCTCCACTACGTCTACGGCGTCGTGCCGATCCTCGTCACGCTCCTCGCCGAGGGCGCCCGCATCGCCGCCTCCGAGCACGAGATGGAGGGCCTCGACTTCGACGCTCTCCCCACCGACCGCCAGCGCGCGGTGGCGCTGGCGATCACCCGCCGCGAGACCGGGATCATGGCCGTGAGCGCGCTGGTGATCCTGGGGTTGGCGCTGCGGGCCTACTTCACGAGCCCGCTGGGCTGAGCTACTCCAGCGCCCGGTACTCACCCCCGTAGAACACCAGCGGCGCGCCTTCGCGCACGCCGACGTCCGTCACCTCCCCGGTGACGATCACGTGGTCGCCGCCGGAGATCACGTCGCGCAGCTCGCAGGCGATCCAGACGACCGCGTCGTCGAGCTGCGGGATCCCGTCCGCCTCGTTCCAGCCGACTCCCGCCCACTTCTCGTGGACCGGGACCTTGCTCGCGAACGAGCGCACCAGCGCCGCTCCCTCGGCGCCGAGCACATTGATGCCGAACCGCCCCGCCGCCTCGACGGCGCGCAGCGTCCGCGAGCCGCGATCCAGGCAGGCGAGCATCAGCGGCGGGTCCAGCGACAGCGAGCTCACCGCGTTCGCGGCCAGCCCGGCCGGCCCGGCCTCGGTGAGCGCCGTGACGACGGTGACGCCCGTCGGGAACTGCGCCATCGCGGCGCGCAGCCGCGCCGGGTCGAAGCCGGAGGCTCCCGCCTCTGATGGGTCCGTGGCTGCCATGCGGTCCGGCGAAAAGTATGATGCCGCCCGCGTGCGATCCCTCGGCGTGCTCATCGCGACCGCTTCCGCGGCCCTCGTCCTCGCTGCCTGCGGCACCGAGAGCGTCTCGGTGCCCAGCGACGATGCCGAGGCCAATGCCGGCGCCGAGATCTTCACCACCCACTGCTCCGGCTGCCACACGATCGGCGCCGCCGGCACGCAGGGCTCGGGCAACCGCGCCCTCCGCGTCCAGGGGCCGAACTTCGACCAGCGCAAGGAGAGCTACGACGACGTGCTCTTCGCGATCCACAACGGCGGGTTCTCGGGCGCGATCATGCCCCAGAACATCGTCGTCGGCGACGAGGCCGAGATGGTCGCGACGTTCGTCTCCGAGTACTCGGGCTCCGACGTCCAGGACTCGCCGCGGCCCTCCGCGGCGAGCGGCGGCGACGAGGAGGTCGGCCCCGCCAACTCCCAGGGCGACAGCGTCGACTCCGCCGAGAGCAGCGAGGAGGGCGGCGGCTCGTCCTCCGGCAGCTCCGGCGACTCCGGCTCCTCCGACTCGCAGTAGCGTCACCCCGGTGCTGGACCTGCGGAGCATCCGCGAGGACCCGGCGCCCGTCCGCGAGGCTCTCGCTCGCGTCGGCGCCGGCGAGGACCTCGATCGCCTGCTCGAGCTCGACGCTCGGCGCCGCGAGCTCCTCCCGGAGGTCGAGGGGCTGCGGGCGCAGCGCAACGAGGCGTCGGAGGCGATCGGCGCTGCCAAGCGCGCGGGCGAGGAGGCCGACGAGGCGATCGCGCGGATGCGCGACGTCTCCGGCCGCATCAAGGAGCTCGAGGCCGAGCTCGAGGCGGTCGAGGTCGAGCGCGACGAGCTCGCCGCCAGGATCCCCAACCCGCCCGACCCCGAGGCCCCCGACGGCGAGACCGACGAGGACGCCGTCGTCCTCCGCGAGGTCGGCGAGCGGCCCGCCTTCGGCTTCGAGCCCCGCGACCACCTCGACCTCGGCCGCGCACATGGGCTGATCGAGATGGAGAAGGCGGCGGCGGCCTCCGGCTCCCGCTTCGCGTACCTGATGGGCGACCTGGTGCTGCTCGAGCTGGCGCTGATCCGCTACGCGATCGAGATCACCGGCAAGGAGGGCTTCGTGCCGGTCGTGCCGCCGGTCCTGGTCCGCGAGGGGCCCCTGTTCGGCACCGGCTTCTTCCCCGGCGAGCGCGAGATGATCTACGAGGTCGAGCGCGACGAGCTGTTCCTCGTCGGCACCTCCGAGGTGACGCTCGCGGCGCTGCACGCCGACGAGATCGCCGAGCCGGGGGCACTGCCGCTGCGGTACGCCGGCATCTCGACCTGCTTCCGCCGCGAGGCGGGCGCCGCCGGCAAGGACACGCGCGGGATCTTCCGCGTCCACCAGTTCGACAAGGTCGAGATGTTCTCGTTCGTCGAGCCGGCGGCCGCCAAGGAGGAGCACGAGCGCCTGCTGGGGGTCGAGGAGCGGATCCTCGGCGGCCTCGAGGTCCCCTACCGCGTGGTCGACATCCCGGTCGGCGACCTCGGCGCGCCCGCCGCGCGCAAGTTCGACATCGAGGCCTGGATCCCGAGCCAGGGCCGCTACCGCGAGGTGACCTCGACCTCGAACACGACCGACTACCAGGCGCGGCGCATGAACTGCCGCTACCGGCCCGAGGCCGGGGCCTCGCCGGTCCACGTCAACACCCTGAACGGGACCGCGGTCGCCGTCAGCAGGACGCTGATCGCGATCATCGAGAACCGCCAGGAGGAGGACGGGACGATCTCGGTCCCGCCGGCCCTCGTCGAGCGCGGGGCGCCGGCGAAGCTGGGCTGAGCGCGGGCCGCCACCGGCGCCCGGATTGACATCACCTACGCCGGTTAGGTAGTCACACCGGACCTTCGAGCTGCGGCCGCGCCATACGGTCGCCGCGATGGACGAGGGAGACCTCCCAACGGCGCTGATCGCGCTCGGCGGCAACGCGCTGCTGCCGCGCGGGGAGAAGCCCGAGGCCGCGACTCAGCTGACGGCCGCCCGCGCTGCCGCGCGGGCGATCGCGCCGGCGGTCGAGACCCACAAGCTCGTGATCGCGCACGGCAACGGCCCGCAGGTCGGGCTGCTGGCCCTGATGAGCGACGCCTACGCCGACGTGGCGCCCTATCCGCTCGACGTGCTCGGCGCCGAGAGCGAGGGCCAGATCGGCTACGTGATCGAGCTCGAGCTCGACAACGCGATCGACCTCCGCGACACGGTCGCGCTGATCACCCGCGTGCTCGTCGACGAGCACGACCCGGCGTTCACCGAGCCGACGAAGTTCATCGGGCCCGTCTACGACGAGGCCACCGCCCGGGAGCTGGAGCGCGAACGTGGGTGGAGCGTCCGCCCCGACGGCGACCGCTGGCGGCGCGTCGTCCCCTCTCCCGAGCCGCGCGAGATCGTCCAGCTGGGGGCGATCCGCCGCTTGGTCGAGTCCGATTTCGTGGTCGTCTGCGCCGGCGGCGGCGGCGTTCCCGTCGTCGCCGAGAACGGCGGCCACCGCGGCGTCGAGGCGGTGATCGACAAGGACCTCGCCTCGAGCCTGCTGGCCACCGACCTCGGCGCAGACGTGCTCGTGCTCGCGACCGACGTCGAGGCGGCCTACATCGACTGGGGCGGCCCGGATCAGCGTGCGCTCGGGAACACCAGCCCGGCCGAGCTCCGCTCCCACGACTTCCCCGCCGGATCGATGGGCCCCAAGGTCGAGGCGTGCTGCCGCTTCGTCGAGGCCACCGGCGGCCGGGCCGCGATCGGGTCGCTCGATCAGCTCCAGCGACTTCTCGAAGGAGTGGCAGGCACCCAGGTGACCCCAGCTGGACACGCGGGCGTCGCCGATCCACGAACAAGGGAGAGGACATGACCACGCAGCCCGAGGGGCGAGAGCCGGAGGACTTCCCGGCCGAGGCCGGAGCGGAGACGCCGCCCGAGACCGGCGAGGTGAAGGAGGGGACCCGTCGCTGGCGGTTCCCGACCGCGTTCACCGTCCTCGCGCTCGTGCTGCTGCTGGTCTGGCTCGCTTCGTTCGTGATCCCGTCGGGCAGCTACGAGGCGGACAAGTCCGGCGCCCCGGTGCCGGGCAGCTACACCGAGCTCCCCGACTGCACCGGCGAGAAGGGCGAGGGGCCGTGCGCCGACAAGGCGGTCGACACCCAGCTCAAGCAGCTCTGGACCTCGGTTCCGAACGGCCTCTACGGGATCGAGAACGCCCGCGGCAACGTCGACCCGTTCAACTCCGGGTTCCTCTACGGCTCGGCGATGATCTTCCTGTTCGTCCTCGCCGTCGGCGCGTTCGTCAGCGTGACGATGCAGACGGAATCGATCCAGACGGGGATCGGACGGCTTGCGCTGCGCTTCAAGCACAGCGGCTCGGCCCTGGTGATCGTGCTGATGAGCATCTTCGCGATCGGCGGCACGACCTACGGGATGTGGGAGGAGACCCTCGGGTTCTTCGCGCTGCTCGTCCCTCTGGTGCTGGCGCTGAACTACGACCGCGTGGTCGCGGCCGCGATCATCTTCTTCGGCGCGGGGACGGGAGTCCTCGCCTCGACCGTCAACCCGTTCGCGACCGGGGTCGCCTCCGATGCGGCCGGCATCGACGTCGGCGACGGCATCGTCCTCCGCGTGATCATGTGGGTCGTCCTCGTCGGGATGGCCATCAACTACGTGCTCTGGTACTGCCGCCGGATCACCCGCGACCCGTCGAAGTCGGTCGTCGGGATATCGCCCGCCGACGCCGAGCAGGCCAAGGGCCTGGTCGAGGACGTGCCGGAGCTGACGGGGCGGCAGAAGGGGATCCTCGGGGTCTTCTTCCTCGCCTTCGCGATCATGATCTACGGCTTCGTCCCCTGGGATGACGTCATGGACACGGTCTTCGGCTCCGAGTGGCCGTTCCCCACGTTCGAGACGTTCTACTTCGCGGAGTCGTCGGTCGTCTTCATCGTCGCGGCGGTGATCATCGGGCTGATCGGCAAGCTCGGCGAGGAGCGGACCGTGAACGCGATCATCGCCGGCGCCGGCGAGTTCCTCGGCGCCGCACTGATCATCGTGCTCGCGCGCGCCGTCACCGTGGTGATGAAGAACGCCGACATCACCGACACGATCATCCATTGGACCGAGGACGCGGTGAGCGGCACGTCGGGCTCCGTCTTCGGGCCGCTGGCGATGCTGGTTAACCTGCCGATCGCCTTCCTCGTGCCGTCCTCGTCGGGGCACGCGGCTCTGATCATGCCGATCCTCGCGCCCCTGTCCGACTTCGCGGACGTCAACCGCTCGATCGCGGTGACCGCCTACCAGTCGGCCTCGGGGATCGTCAACTACATCACCCCGACCTCGGCGGTGGTGATGGGCGGCCTGGTCCTCGCCAAGGTTCGCTACGACCATTATCTGAAGTTCGCGCTCCCGTTCGTGGGCATGGTGATCGTCGTCGTCTGCGCCTTCCTGGCGCTCGGCGAGGCGATCGGATGACCGGGGCGAACGCCGAGAGAGAAGCCATGACGCTCAATGCCGCATCGGAGGTCGGGAGGCTCCGCCGGGTCCTGGTCCACAGGCCCGGCCTGGAGCACACCCGGCTCACCCCCGCCAACGCCGAGGACCTCCTGTTCGACGACGTCATCTGGGTCAAGCAGGCCAAGCGCGAGCACGACGCGTTCGTCGAGACGATGCGCGAGCGCGACGTCGAGGTGCTCGAGGTAGAGCAGCTGCTGACCGACGTGCTGGCGATCACCGAGGCCCGCGAATGGATCGTCGACCAGGTGCTCGACGAGCATCACGTCGGCCTCAACCTCGCCCGCTCGCGCCGCGAGTGGGCGGAGAGCGCGTCGCCGGCAGAGGTCGCCGACTTCCTGATCGGCGGGATGACCAAGGAGGACCTCGAGGGCGGAGCGGGGCTGAAGTACGACTCCGCGGTGAGCGGGGACATGCTCGTCCCACCGCTGCCGAACTTCATCTTCCAGCGCGATCCCTCGTCGTGGATCTTCGACGGGGTCACGCTGAACCCGATGGCGAAGCCGGCCCGGCGCCCGGAGACGGCCTACATGGAGGCGATCTACAGGCATCACCCGGTCTTCGCGGGCGAGGACTTCAAGATCTGGTACGGCGGCGTCGAGTCCGACTGGGGGCCGGCGACGGTCGAGGGCGGCGACGTGATGCCGCTCGGCAAGGGTGTCGCGATGATCGGCATGGGCGAGCGGACGAGCCCGCAGGCGGTCGGCCTGATCGCGCGCGAGATGTTCAAGGCGGGCTCGGCCCAGCTCGTGATCGCGGTGATGCTGCCGCGCTCGCGCTCCTACATGCACCTCGACACGGTGATGACGCAGGTCGATCGCGACGCGGTGACGATGTTCCCCGACGTGGTCCGCGACGCCCGGGTCTGGGAGATCCGGCCGAGCGACGACCCGGAGCTCCCGGTCGCCGAGGAGATGAGCGGAGGCGTGGTTGCGGCGATGGAGCGGGCGCTCGAGGTCGACTCGATCCGGGTGATCGAGACCGGCGGCGACCCGTTCGAGACCCAGCGCGAGCAATGGGACGACGGCAACAACCTCGTATGCGTCGAGCCCGGCGTCGTCATCGCCTACGAGCGCAACGTCGACACCAACACCCGGCTCCGCAAGGAGGGCATCGAGGTGATCACGATCGAGGGCTTCGAGCTCGGCCGCGGCCGCGGCGGCTCCCACTGCATGACCTGCCCGATCGAGCGCGACCCGGCCTACTAGGGGGAAGGAGACCACATGTACAACCTGCGCAACCGCAGCTTCCTCAAGGAGATCGACTTCTCGACCGCCGAGATGGAGTACCTACTCGACCTCTCGGCCTCGCTCAAGCACGCCAAGTACGCGGGCAACGAGGAGCCGCGCCTCGGCGGCAAGGAGATCGCGCTGATCTTCGAGAAGACCTCGACCCGGACGCGTGCGGCCTTCGAGGTGGCGACCTTCGACCAGGGCGGCCACGTGACCTACCTCGACCCCTCGGGCTCGCAGATGGGGCACAAGGAGTCGATCGCCGATACCGCCCGGGTCCTCGGGCGGATGTTCGACGCGATCGAGTACCGCGGCGCCGCGCACGAGTCGATCGAGGAGCTCGCCCGCCACGCGGGCGTCCCCGTCTACAACGGGCTCACCGACGAGTGGCACCCGACCCAGATGCTGGCCGACTTCCTGACGATGAAGGAGGCGAGCGGGCGCGCCTGCCGCGACATCGCCTACTGCTACGTGGGCGACGCTCGCAGCAACATGGGCCGCTCGCTGCTGGTGATGGGGGCGATCATGGGCAGCGACGTGCGGATCTGCGCTCCGAGCGAGCTCCACCCGCCGGCCGAGGTCCAGGAGATCGCGCGCGAGCGCGCCGACGCGAGCGGCGCCCGGATCACCCTCACCGAGGACCCCGGCGAGGCCCTTCCCGGCGCCCAGTTCGTCCACACCGACGTCTGGGTCTCGATGGGGGAGGGCGAGGACGTCTGGAACGAGCGCGTCGAGCTGCTGCGGCCCTACCAGGTCAACGCCGACGCGCTCGAGCGCACCGGCGAGCCGAACGTCCGCTTCATGCACTGCCTCCCGGCCTTCCACGACGACGAGACGGCCGTCGGCCGCAAGGTCATCGAGGCGACCGGCATGACCGAGGGCCTCGAGGTCACCGACGAGGTCTTCGAGTCGCCGGCGAGCATCGTCTTCGACCAGGCCGAGAACCGGTTGCACACGATCAAAGCGGTCCTCGTCGCGACGATCGGCTCTTAGGCTCGGGCGCTGCGGGCGGGCCGCGGGGGGCGGCGAGGGAGGAGCCCGGCCTACGACCCCGCCTTCGGCGGCAGGGCGGCCGGTCACCTCCCTCGCCGCCCCCCCTGTTGCGTCTGGCCTCCGCTCCGACGGACGGCGCCTTCGGGGCTCCTCGTCCGAGCGGGAGGCGAGACGGGTGGACCTGCGTCGATACGAGCGTTCAGGTCAAGGAAGAGGTGGCCGACGTGGCCTCCGGCCACGAGCCGCCGATGACGCCGAGCTGACCAGCTCATATCGGCGCAGGACTGAGCGATGGTGTGCCGTTCCCACACCACCGACTCAGATCCTCTCCTGGTCAGGAGCCTTGGTCGCCCTCTGGGTCGAGCTCGAGGGCGACGGAGTTGATGCAGAAGCGCTGACCGGTGGGCTGCGGGCCGTCGTCGAAGACGTGCCCGAGGTGGGAGCCGCAGCGGGCACAGAGGACCTCGGTGCGCCGCATGAAGAGGCTGTTGTCCGGGCGGGTGACGACGGCGTCGTTGGAGGCGGGCTCGAAGAAGCTCGGCCAGCCGGTGCCGGAGTCGAACTTGGTGTCGGAGGAGAAGAGCTCGTTGCCGCAGGCGGCGCAGACGTAGGTGCCGTCGTCCTTGACGTCGACGTACTCGCCGGTGAAGGGGCGCTCGGTGCCGTGCTTGCGGAGGACCTCGTACTGCTCGGGCGTCAGCTCGCTGCGCCACTCCTCGTCGGTCTTCTCGACCTTCTCCACGCGAGCGAGGATACTCCCCGCCTCGATGGCCGCCGGCTCCGACCCCGCCTTCTACGTCCCCGACGGCGAGGGCTTCCTCTCGACCGAGCACACGCGCGGTCCCTGGGACGGCGGCAGCCAGCACGCCGGCCCTCCGTCGGCGCTGATCGCGCGGGCGATCGAGCGGCTCGACGGGCTCGGCGAGGGAGTCGCCGACCGTCACGTCGGCCGGATCACCTTCGAGATCCTCAAGCCGGTGCCGATCGCGCCGCTGCGGATCGAGGCCGGGGTCGTGCGCCCCGGGCGCCGGGTAGACCTGGCCGAGGCGACCCTTCTTGACGGCGACGGGACGCCGCTCGTCCGCGCCCGCGGCTGGCGCCTGCTGCGCCGCAAGGTCGAGATCCCCGCGGCGCTCACGAGCACGGACCAGGGCTCGCCGCCCCTCCGCGCGGGGCGGCCCGGCGGCGGCACCGGAGTGCCGGCCGCTCCCGGCGACCTCGAGCCGGGGGTCGACTTCTTCCCGACCGGTCACGACGTCGGCTACCACACGGCGATGGAGTACCGGTTCGCACAGGGCGCCTTCCTCGAGCCTGGGCCGGCGACGGCATGGATGCGGATGCGGGTCCCGCTGATCGCCGGCGAGGAGCCGACGCCGCTGCAGCGCGTCCTCGTCGCCGCCGACTCGGGCAACGGGATCAGCGCGACGCTCGACTTCCGCCGCTACGTCTTCATCAACGTCGACCTCACGGTCCACCTCGGGCGGATGCCGGAGGGGGAGTGGGTCTGCCTCGACTCGCTCACCGTCCCCGAGCCGACCGGCGTCGGCCTCACCGACACGATGCTGTTCGACGAGCGCGGCCCGATCGGCCGGGCGGCGCAGACGCTGATGGTCGCGGAGCGGGACGGATGACCGGCGAGGCCTTCGAGGCGCTGGTCGGCGAGCTCGACTACCCGATGATGATCGTCACCGTCGCCGCCGGCGAGGAGCGCGGCGGCTGCCTCGTCGGCTTCACGACGCAGGCGAGCATCGACCCCTCGCGCTACGCGGTCCTCCTCTCGCACAAGAACCGCACCCACCGGATCGCCGAGGGCGCGGACCACCTCGGCGTCCACTTCCTCTCGGCCGAGGACGGCGATCTCGCCGAGCTCTTCGGCTCCGAGACCGGGGACGAGGTCGACAAGCTCGGCCGAACCGAGTGGCACGAGGGCCCCGAGGGGGTGCCGCTGCTCGACCGCTGTCGCAACCGCTTCGTCGGGCGCATCCTCGAGCGCCTCGACGCCGGCGACCACACGTTGTTCCTGCTCGATCCCGTGCTGGCCGAGCACGACCACGAGGTCCGCCCGTTCCCGTTCCACCGGGCGAAGCGGATCGAGCCCGGGCACGAGCCCTAGGCGCGGCGCGCCGCCCGGGCCAGCATCGCCCGCGCCAGCCGCTCGACCGCCCCGCGCGGCGCCACGTCGAGGTAGAGCGACGGCTCGATCAGCTCGAGCTCGATCAGCAGCGGGGAGCCGTCCTCGTCGTAGACGAGGTCGACGCGCGCGTAGAGCGGGTCGCCGGGGGAGGCGGCGAGCGCGCGCTCGGCGACCGCGGTCTCGGCGGCGCTCGGCTCGACCGCCTCGTGGGTGCCGCCGTAGAGCGGCTGGATGCGGAAGTCGCCGGAGGCCGGCCGCTTGCGCAGGGCGTGGGTGAACTCGCCGCCGAGGTAGACGAGGCTGCCCTCGCCGGCGGTCGCGATCGAGGGCAGGTACGGCTGGATCAGGACCGGGCGGTCGTAGCGGGACAGCAGGCGCTCCGCCATCGCCGCCTCGACACGGACGAGGTTCATCGCGCCGAGGTCCACCGCCGGCTTGATGACGACCCGCTCCCAGCCGCGGGCGGCGATCTCGCCCAGCGCCTCGGCCTCGGACCCCGGCTCCGACCAGATCGTCGGGATCGTCGGCACCCCGGCCTCGCCGAGCGCGCGGAGGTAGCGCTTGTCGACGTTCCACTCGAGGATCGCCAGCTCGTTCTGGAGGTTCGTCGTCGGGGCGGTCGCCGCGAGCCAGGCGCGGAACTCGTCGGGCCGCTCGTGGTAGTCCCACGGCGAGCTCAGCATCACCAGGCCGTACCCGGGCCAGTCGACGCGCGGGTCGCTCCAGGCCGGCGTCTCGACCGCGACCCCCTGCCGGCGCAGGGCGGGGGCGAGGAACTCGACGTCCTCATCGTGCTCGGTCGGGCGCTCGCATGTGACCAGGGCCATCCGCATCGGCCGCGGGAGGCTAGAGGTCCGGCGCCGTGGCCCTCAGCCGGAGCCCTGCTGCTCGCGGCTCGGCAGCCGCACGGCAGTCCTCCCACCGACGGATGACATAGCAGCCATCACATCGCAGTGGGCGCGGCACCAAAGGTGGCGAGGATGACGGAGGATGCCCAGCAGTGCGGCGAGGCCGGCGAGCGAAAGCGAGGCGGGATCGCTACGCCGGCAGCGTGTCAACGGAACGAGGTCCGTTTGTGAGACCGAGCGGGCACAGTCGGACGCCGCGCCCGCTTGCGAGGGCGCCCGCCGGGTAGGAGGGGCACTCCATGGCGCGCACGCGGCGAGTCGACACGAGCGGTCCGGGCATCCGGAGGGTCAAGCGCGGCCTCGGCTTCTCCTACCAGGAGGAGGACGGCGAGACGATCACCGACAAGGCGACCCTCGACCGGATCAGGGCCATGGCGATCCCGCCGGCCTGGAGGGACGTCTGGATCTGTCCCCACCCCCGGGGCCACATCCAGGCGACCGGGTATGACGACGCCGGACGCAAGCAGTACGTCTACCACGACGACTGGCGCGCGAGCCGCGATCGGGTCAAGTTCGAGGAGATGGAGGAGTTCGCGCGGACCCTCCCGGCGCTGCGGGAGCGTCTCGACACCGGCCTCCGCAAGCGCGATCTCGGCTTCGAGCGGGTCTGCTCGTGCGCGGTGCGGCTGCTCGACCTCGGCCTCTTCCGGATCGGCAGCGAGCGCTACGAGGCCGACAACGAGAGCTACGGCCTGACCACGATCAAGCGGCGCCACATGCGGATCTCCGCCAAGGAGGCGGTCTTCGACTACCCGTCGAAGAGCGGGCAGCGGAGCAATCACACGATCTCCGACCCGTCCGTCCTGCCGACGCTGCGGGCGCTGAAGAAGCGGACCGGCGGGCAGAGGCTCAAGGATCTCCTCGTCTACAAGGACGGCCGCGTCTGGAAGGACCTGGTCTCCGACGACGTCAACGCGTTCATCAAGGAGACCGCCGGCCCCGGCTTCAGCGCCAAGGACTTCCGCACCTGGAACGCGACCGTCCTCGCCGCCGTCTTCGTCGCCGTCCACGGCGAGGAGGCCGAGACGAAGGCCGCCCGCAAGCGGGTCGCCAACCTCGCCGTCCGCCAGACCGCGGAGTTCCTCAACAACACCCCCGCCGTCTGCCGCGCCTCCTACATCGACCCTCGCGTGTTCGACTGCTTCGACTCGGGGGAGACGATCGCGCCCCGCCTCGAGCGGATCGAGCGCGGCACCGATCCCGGTCAGTTCCCCGACCGGGAGAAGATCGAAGCCGCAGTCTTGACGTTGCTGAGCTAGCCGACCGGCGTCGGCGGCTTCGCGCGGGCGGCGTTCTCGGCGATCAGGTCGGTGATCCGGGGCCAGAGCTCGACCGGCAGGTCGTGGCCCATCCCCTCGATCAGCTCGAGCCGGGCCGCCGGGATCGCCTCGGCGGTGGCGACGCCGCCGGCACTCGGGAGCAGCTTGTCGGCGGTGCCGTGGATGACGAGCGTCGGCGCCGTGATCGACGCCAGCTCGCGCGTGCGGTCGCCGGAGGCGACGATCGCCGCGAGCTGGCGCGCGGTCCCGCCGGGGCAGAAGCAGCGGTCGTATGCGAGGAGCGTGCGCTCGCGCAGCCGCTGGGCGTCGGTCTCGAACGCCGGCGAGCCGATCTTCTCGAAGGTCTTGGCGACGTGCTCGGCGTAGGCCTCGCGCTCCTTAGGGGGACGCGAGAGCAGGGCGCCGAGGACGCTCATCCGCGGCATCGTCGCCACCCGTCTGCCGCCCGGGCTGGACATGACCGAGCAGAGGGAGAGAACGCGCTCGCGATGGCGGAACGCGAGCGTCTGGGCGATCATCCCGCCCATCGAGGCGCCGGTGACGTGGGCATGCTCGACGCCGAGGTGGTCGAGCAGCCCGGCGGCGTCGGCGGCCATGTCCTCGAGGGCGTAGGGGTTCCCGGCGGGAAGCCCCAGCGCGCCGGCGATCACGTTCGGGCGCCGACTGCCGCGGTGCTTGCTCGAGAGGCCGGCGTCGCGGTTGTCGAAGCGGACGACGTGGAAGCCGCGCTCGACGATCAGCTCGCAGAACTCCTCGTGCCAGCCGAGCATCTGCATGCCGAGCCCCATGACGAGCAGGACGGTCGGGTCGGAGCGGTCGCCGAACTCGTCGTAGGCGATCCGGACGCCGCCGGGCAGCTCGGCGATCTCGACGTTCTCGAGCCGGCGGTCGACGACCTCAGCCATCCTCGAGCAGCTCCTTGAGCCGGGCGAGCGACTTCTTCGCCTCGCGGTTCCCGGAGGCGGCGTTGAAGGCGCGGCCCGCGAGCTTGCCGACCTTGCCGCCCGGCATGTCGAACTCGTTCTCGTAGTCGAAGACCGTGCCGCCGTCCTCCTCGCGCAGCGCGTAGGAGATCCGCGCCTTCGCGCCGGCGGCGGCCTCTCCCTCCCAGCGCGCCAGCCGCGGCGCGTCCATCTCGGCGATCAGCCAGCGCACCTTCAGCGGGACCCCCTTCAGCTTCATCCGCTGGCCGAAGCGCGAGCCCCGCTCGAGCTCGCCGTCGGGAACGTCGAAGACCTCGTCGTGGATCGTCACCCACTCGCCGAGCCGGTCGGGGTCCATGACGAGGTCCCAGACCCGCTCGATCGGCGCGTCGATCGCGATCGACTGCGCGACGACGTCACCCACGGCTCCGCTCCTCCTCGCCGAGGGCGCGCTGGATCGCGACGTTGAGGGGTTCAGGGCTGATCGGGAACAGCTCCGCCCCCGACGGGTCCTTGACGTCGGTGTCGCCGCGCAGCCCGAGGGCGAGCTCGGCGGCCACCGCGGGGTTGCCGGTGGTCACGCTGGCGGCGCCGGCCGCTACCACCTCGGGCTTGAAGATCCGGCCGGGGACGCTGACCCGCCACGGCGCGCGGTGCCCGCTCTCGACCGCGAAGCGCTCGATGACGTCGAGGTGCGGCATCGCGTCGGGGCCGCCGATCTGGATCTCGCGACCGGCCGACTCGGGCACGCGGGGCGCCATCCGCAGGTAGGCGATGACGTCGCGGATCCCGATCGGCTGGGTGCGGGCGGTCAGCCAGTCGGTCTGGGGCAGCGCCGGCAGCCGCCCGCCGATCGAGCGCAGCAGCTCGTAGGACTCGCTGTGGGGGCCGATGATCATCGCCGCCCGGAAGTAGGTCAGCGGCGGGCCGAGCTCGCGCAGCACCTCGGCGGTGTGGTGGCGACTGTCGAGGTGGGGGGAGCCGCCCTGATCGGCCCCGAGCCCGCCGAGGTAGACGATGCGACCGACCCCGGCGTCCGTTGCCGCCTTGGCGAAGACCGTCGCGGCCGTTTGCTCGCGCTCGGCGTAGGCGCGGTCGGGCCCCATCATGTGGACGAGGAAGTAGGCGAGCTCGACGCCGTCCATCGCCGCTGCGAGGTCGGGATCGCGGAGCAGGTCGGCCTCGAAGAGCTCGACGTCGCGGCCGAGGATCTCGCGCCCGCGCTCGAGGTCGCGGACGAGCGCGCGGACCTTCGCGCCGTCGGCGAGCAGGGCCGCCGCGAGGCGGCGGCCGATCACCCCGGTTGCGCCGGCGATCAGGTACGTCGGGCGATCGCCGCCCGGCGCGTCTCCGTTGGAGGCGGCCGCCGTCACCGCGCCGCCTCCAGCTCCTCGGGGCGCTCGCTCGGCATCGACGTCGTGTCGACGCCGGGGAAGTCGAGCCGCGGCAGGTGGCGGAGGTACCCGTTGCAGACGACGACGTGGATCCGCAGCTGGGTCTGCGCGTAGAACCAGGCGCCGAAGCGGGCGAACCGGCCGCTGCCGCGGAGGCCCGGGTAGAAGTTCGCCACCTCGACCGCCGCGAGCAGCCGCACCTGGCCGCGGCGGGCGTCGGCCTCGTCGTCGACCCCGTCGCGGTCGCAGCGCTCGACTGAGACCCGGAGGTGGCCCTGGCCCCTGCCGGCGCCGGCGACGAGGATCCCGCTCGCGATCGGCCAGGTGACCTGGCCGCGGCCCTCCTCGGTTTCGTAGACGGGGGCGCCGAAGCGCAGCAGCGGGATCTTCCCGAGCGCAGTCACCGTGCGCGAGTCCCAGGCGTAGTGGACGCGGATGATCCCGAGGGAGATCCGGCGCAGGAACCCCCAATAGCCGCGCGCGAGGAGCTCGAGGCTGTCGGGGGTCCAGATCCGGTCGAGCAGGTCGCGGGCGACGAGGATCTCCGCCTTCTGCACCGAGCTCGCGGGGCCCGTCGAGGTGACCTTCACGGCCTTGCCCGGGTCGAGGATGTTGACCTCCGCCCGCTCTCGCCGGCGGCGGGCGGCGCCGGCGCGGCGCGCGACGAGGCCGGCGGCGATCCCGGCGCCGGCGAGGGCGATGGCCCCGCGCCGCCTCACGCCTCCAGCTCCCAGAACCCGTCGGCGCCGACGTAGGTCTGCGTCGCGACCCGGCCGAGCTCCTCGCGGGCGGCGTCGAAGGGGACGTCGCAGACGACCGCGACCTCCTGGGTCGAGAGCGGGATGCCCTTCCAGGCCAGCACCTCGGCCGCCGACGACGGCGCCACGCGGCGATCGAGCCCGGGGACGAGGTTGGCGAGGATCGCGTCGTAGACCGCGAAGGGCTGAAAGCCGGGGACGGCGATGCGGACGCCGTCGGAGAGGCGGGTGATCTCGTAGCTGGGGCAGGTGTAGCGACGGCCGCCCGACCAGTTCGCGAGCTTGTGGTCGAGCACCCGGGCGGCCGGGCTCGGCTCGCGGGCGTCGCGCATGTCGCGCTCGAGCTCGCGCTCGACCTCGGGGTCGGCGAGCCACCCCTCGAGCTCGTCGCCGACTCCGGCCGCGGCCGCGGCGCCGGCGATCGTCGCCGGGTCGTCGAGCTGCTGGCCGGCGAAGCAGCGGATCCGCAGGTCCCGCAGCAGCCTCCGCATCTGCACGTGATCGCCGTGCAGGCGGGCCGCCACGACGGCCTTGCACGCGTCGCCGCTGCCCGCGACGTAGGGGCGCTCGCGGGTGTCGATCGGCATCCGGTGCTCGTGGGCGATCCGCCCGTAGGCGCTCGCGAGCCACTCCGGCGTCAGCCCCTTCTCCTCTTGCTCGGCGGCGGAGCGCGCGAGCACGACCATCCGCGGCTCCCACTCGACCCGGCCCTCGTAGAGCCAGTCGATCCGGTGGCGGAACGGCTCGGCGCTCCAGGCCCAGGGGCAGGCCGGATCGGTGAACTCGGCGATGTGGACGCAGGTCTCGGACATGGCGGCGGATTTTGACGAATGCCCCAGGCCCGCCCCCGAAAACGAAAACGGCCGCCCGGAGGCGGCCGCATCGTCAGGTCGGTTCCCGGGGCTCAGTAGCCGGCGGGGTGGCGGACCTTGTAGCTCTCGGACGTCGAGCGCATCGACTCGCTCCAGCCGGGACCGTCGCCCGGGGTCATGGAGGTGTCGAAGCGCAAGCCGGCGACGACCATGTAGGCGTGGCTCGGGGCGCCGTAGACGCTGATCCAGCTGCCCTTGCCGCGATCGCCCCACTTGGCGAGGCTGCCCGAGTCGAGCGGGGTCTTCAGGAAGCGACCGCCGTGGAGGGCGTAGGAGACGGCGCCGGAGCAGTCGTAGCCCTTGTCCTTGAATTCGCCGTGTCCGCCGCCGTAGACGTAGGGCTTGTTGCGGATCTTGTTCGCGGCCTTGATGACCTTGACGATCTTCGCGGGGGCGTCCTCGGGCGGGATCGCCTTGCCGTTGACGAGCTTCGCCTTGCTGCCGGGAACCGTCGGGGAGGTGCTGGTGCCGAGGCCGCCGCTGCTAGCGGAGGCGGTGGCCGGTACCAGCGCGGTACAGAGGACCGCAGCGACCCCGGCCGCCTTAGTCGTCTTGAGAATGCGCACGATTGGTGACTCCTTCGTCGGCCTACGGGGTTAGCTGACGGGCTAGCGCTAAAGGAGTCGCGCTTCCACCTCAGTCGGTGGATTCGCCCCAACATGTGGTTCCCCCGTTCCCGTCCCCTGTCGGGGCGAGACTCGGCATTACCAGTTGCAGGGTTCGCGCAGAGTACACGAATCCCTACCTGGATGAGGTCTTGCTCACAAATCCCTAATGGATGGCTCTGGAGAGCCGTCTACAGGGCGGCGACGGCCTCCTCGATGCCGGTGCGGCCCGAAATCAGCTCGAAGGTCTTGCCCTCCGCGGCGGGCTGGCGGAGGACCTCGGCGAGCACGGCGGCGACGTCGGCGCGGGGGATCGCGCCCCGCTCTCCCGACTCGGCGGCGAACACCCGGCCCGTCGCCGGCTCGTCGGTCAGGTGCCCCGGCCGGACGATCGTGTAGGCGAGGCCGCTGGCCGCCACGGCCTCGTCGGCTCGGCCCTTGGCGCGGAGGTAGACGTCGAAGGTCTCATCGCCCTCGTGGGATGCGTCGGCGCCCATCGAGCTGACGATCACGTAGCGGCCGACCCCGTTGCGCTTCGCCGCCTCGATCAGCTTGACCGCGCCGCCGTAGTCCATCGTCTCCTTGCGCTCGGGCCCGCTGCCCGGCCCCGCTCCCGCCGCGAAGACGATCGCGTCCGCCTCGCCGACGGCGCGGGCGACCCGCTCCTCGTCGTCGGCCTCGAGGTCGCAGAGGACCGGCCGCCCGCCGGCGTCGGCGACGTCCCGCTCGTGGTCGGGGTTGCGGATCAGCGAGCGGACCGTGTCGCCGCGCTCGGCGAGCAGGCGCGTCAGCTCGAGCGCGATCTTCCCGTGTCCTCCCGCGATTGCGACCTCCATGCCCGACTGCCTACCCGCAGCGCCCCGGTCCTATTCGGCGGGATCGCGCGCGGCCGCGTATAGGATTGCGGCAACTTCGAACGGGGAAGCGAATTCAGGTGGCCGCCGGGAACGAGATCTGCGCGGACGCGAACGCCGAGGCCCAGGCGGCGGCGCAGGACACCTTCGCGAACGGGGAGCCCTCTCCGGATGAGCTCGAGCAGTTCGTTCAGGACACGGTCATCCCCTCGGTCGGGGGGCAGATCTCCGACCTCGAGGCGCTCGGCGCGCCGGAGGGCGACGAGGACCAGGTGAACGCGATCATCGACGCGGTCCAGCAGGGCCTCGACGAGGTCGAGGCCGACCCCCAGGCGATCCTCCAGGGGCCCTTCGACGAGGCCAACCGGCTCGCGGTGGACTACGGGCTTACCGACTGCGCGAGCTGACCTCGCGTAGCCAGGCGGGCGGATCGGCCCCGGTAGCGTTCCGGGGCCGATGTCCGCCACCGCGATCACCAGCAGGCTGCGGGGTCTGACCCTCTCCCGCCAGGCGTACTTCGCGATCGCCGCCATCGCCCTCGGCTCGCTGACGATGATCGTCTTCACCGGCGCGGCCGTGAGGCTGACCGGCTCCGGCCTCGGCTGCCCGGACTGGCCCCGGTGCTACGGCCGCGCGGTCCCGCCCGCCGACATCAACGCAGTCATCGAGTACGCGAACCGGATCTTCACCGGCATCGTCGGGATCGCCGTGATCGCCGCCAGCGTCCTCGCCTTCCGCCGCCGCCCCTATCGCTGGCACCTCGCGCTGTTCGGCGCCCTGCTGCCGCTCGGCGTGATCTGCCAGGCGATCCTCGGCGCGCTCGTCGTCGAGTTCCACCTCGCGCCCGGGCTCGTGATGGGCCATTTCATCCTCTCGATGCTCCTGCTCGACGCCGCCTTCGCGCTCGCCTGGTGCGCGCGCTACGAGCCCGGCGAGCGGCGGGCGTCGGGCGACCGCCTCGGGGTCTGGGCCGTTCGCGGGCTGATCCCGCTCGGGCAGCTGACGATCCTGCTCGGAACGATCAGCACCGCCTCCGGCCCGCACCCGGGCGACCACGAGGGCGAGCTGGTCAAGCGCTTCGACTTCCGCGGCGGCGAGACCCTGCAATGGGCGGTCGAGCGCCACGCGGTGCTCGCCGGCATCTTCGGCGTCGCCGCCGTCGCGACCCTGCTCCTGCTCCGCCGCCGCGGCGGCGATGACCGGGCTGCGCGGCCGCTCGCCGTCGTCATCGGGCTGCTCGGCCTTCAGGGCGCGATCGGCTGGGTCCAGTGGACCCTCGAGCTCCCGGCCGAGCTCGTCTGGGTCCACATCGTCCTCGCCACCATCACCTGGCTGGCGATGCTCTGGACCGTGGCGAGCGCCGGCCGGCTCGAGCCGCGGGAGCGGACGAGCCCGGCGCGGGTGGCTGAGGCCTAGGCCCGCATTCTCCGGGCGCCACCGGCTGGGGTGTGGGCTGGGGAAATGGATGGGGAGGGACTTGGGCTCCTGGCGCTGGGTCGATGGCGGATAGAGGACCTATCTGGTCCCTGAATCACCAGCGGGGCCGCCGGGCGGGAGGGCCGGCCTCGCTTCGCTCAGCCGTGGTGGAGGAGGCGCTTCACCGCGCCCATCAGCTCGGCGGTGCGCTCGTCGGCCCCGGCGGCGTCGCCGCCGACGACGCAGTGGCTGGCGTGGTCCTCCAGGAGGTTGAGCGCGACCTTGTCGAGCGCGGCCTGGATCGCCGTGATCTGGGTGACGACGTCGATGCAGTAGCGGTCCTCCTCGACCATCCGCTCGACGCCGCGGACCTGTCCCTCGATGCGGCGCAGGCGCTTGCCGACGGCGTCCTTGTTGGCGCTGTAGCCGCGCTCGGGGGTCTCGCTGCTGGGTTCGGTGGCCATGCCGGCCATGTTACCCCACGGGGGTACCGATCAGAGCATCCCGTCGCCGACTGGCGTTTCGGTTGCGGATAGTGCAACCCATCGGCCACTCGACGGGGCCGCCCGACTCGTCGTCGGGGTCCGGTGGCCCGGGCGCTACCGCGGGATCGGCGGCGGCGCCGGCGCCCCGGCGGTCTCGTCGTCGGCGTAGCCGAAGCGCTGGCCGATCAGGAGGATGCCGACGGCCGCGCCCATCACCGCAGCGCCGATCAGCAGGCTGAGGACGAAGGTCCCGAACGAGAGGCGATCGTCGGCCGCGGCCGCGGCGTACGCCCAGATCCCGATCGGGATGTAGAGCAGGACCGCGGTGAAGAAGCCGGGGTTGGGCGCGCGCTCGCGGACCGTCGGCAGGACGTGGAAGCCGATCGCGTTGATCAGGCAGAGGGCGGCGAGGGCGAGCGAGAAGCCCGCGGCTCGCCAGCCGACCATCGCGGCGGCGATCCCGAAGGCGAGGAGCGCGGCGTTGGTCGCCCAGAAGTCGGCCCAGGTCGGCTTGACCCCGAAGAGCCGGCCGAACTGCTCCGACGCCCATCCCTGCCAGCCGAGCGCGTGCTCCTCGACGACGTGGAGCGCGGTGGCGGCGAACAGGACCCAGAGAACCCACTGGTGCATGGCGCAATCCTAGGAGGCGTCTCAGGCGGCAACGCCGGCGACGCTCGCGGCGGCATCGTCGCTGGGGCGCCCGGCGCGGCGGAACTCGATGCCCTCGTCCTCGAGCTCGCCGCGGCGCAGCATCAGCACGTCGCGCGCGTAGTTCTGGTGCAGGCGCCAGGGCGCGCGATCCCCCTGCATGGGGAGCTCGTGGATCGAGCGCATGACGTAGCCGGCCTTGAGGTCGAGGAACGGCTCGCGCTCGACGTCGGGCCCGGGCTCGCGCGGCACGCAGTAGTCGTAGCCCTCGGCGTCCATGTGGTTGAGCAGCCGGCAGACGTACTCGGCGACGAGGTCGCACTTCAGGGTCCACGACGCGTTCGTGTAGCCGAGGGCGAGGGCGAGGTTCGGCACCCCCGAAAGCATCATGCCCTTGTAGCCCACGGCCTCGGCGATGTCGATCTCGGTCCCGTCGACGCTCAGAGCGACGCCGCCGAGCGCGAGCAGGTTGAGGCCCGTCGCCGTGATGACGATGTCGGCCTCGAGCTCCTCGCCGGAGGCGAGCCGGACGCCGCGCTCGCTGAACGTCTCGATCCCGTCGGTGACGATCGAGGCGTCGCCGCTCGCGACCGCCTTGAACAGGTCGCCGTCGGGGACCAGGCAGAGGCGCTGGTCCCAGGGGTCGTAGGAGGGGTTGAAGTGGGTGTCGACCTCGTAGTCGGGCGGCAGCTCGCGCAGCAGGCCGCGGCGGATCAGCCGTCGGGCGAACTTCGGGAAGCGGCGGCTGATCCCGTAGGAGAGCTGCTGGAGCAGCACGTTCTTCCAGCGGATGATCGTGTAGGCCCGCCGCGCCGGCAGCCGCCGGCGCAGGGCGTCGGCGATCCGATCCTGGGCGGGCAGCGAGAGGATGTAGGTCGGCGAGCGCTGGAGCATCGTCACGTGCTCGGCCGCCTCAGCCATCGCCGGGACCAGGGTGACCGCGGTCGCGCCGCTGCCGATCACGACGACCCGCTTGCCCGCGTAGTCGAGGTCCTTCGGCCAGTGTTGCGGGTGGACGACCTCGCCGCCGAAGCGCTCGATGCCCTCGAAGCGCGGGGAGTAGCCCTCGTCGTAGCGGTAGTAGCCGGAGCAGCCGAAGAAGAAGTCGCAGGTGAGCTCGACGGTCGCGCCGTCGGCGACGCGCTCCGCGGTCACGGTCCAGATCGCGTCCTCGCTCGACCAGGTGGCGGCGACGACGCGGTGGCCGAAGCGGATGTGGCGCTCGACGTCGTGGTCGCGGGCGGTCTCGCGGATGTAGCGGAGGATGCTCGGTCCGTCGGCGATCGCCTTGGCCTCCTCCCAGGGGCGGAACGAGTACCCGAGCGTGAACATGTCCGAGTCGGAGCGGATCCCCGGGTAACGGAACAGGTCCCACGTTCCGCCCATCGCCTCGCGCGCCTCGAGGATCGCGTAGGTCTTGCCCGGGCACTCGCGCTGCAGGTGACAGGCGGAGCCGATCCCGGACAGGCCGGCGCCCATGATCAGCACGTCGACGTGATCGCTCATGCGCTCCCGAGCCTATGGCGCGTGGCGGCCGCGGGGCGTGAGCTTCGTCCCCTCACACGCGGGCGCCCTTGCGCTCGAGCAGGTCGCGCAGGAGCGCGAAGTACTGGAGCAGGTGGCGGGTGCCGAGGAAGCGGTCAGCGACGCGATCCCGCGCCACGGCGCCGATCTCGGCCCGGCGGGCGGGATCCGCGGCGAGCGCGGCGACCTCGCGTCCGAACTCGGCGAGGTCGGCGGGATCGTCGAGCAGCACCCCGCTGACGCCGTCCTCGATCTGGTCCTGGATGCCACCGCGGCGGCTGGCGACCACCGGCCGCGACTTCCACATCGCCTCGGCCACCGTCAGGCCGAAGCCCTCGGCGAGGCTCTTCTGGACGATGATGTCGGAGCGGCGCTGGATCGCGTTGACCATCGCCGCGTTCTCCTGGAGGTCGTTCATCGGCAGGCAGGCGATGTGGACGCGTCTGCGGATCGGTCCCGGAAGCCGGTGGCGCTCCGCGATCACCTCCGCCAGCACCGTCGCGCCCTCGGGGTCATCGGTTACGGCGTCGACGTCGGGACCGGCGAGCAGGAGGTGGATGGGCCGATCGCCGGCGACGTGCTCGGTGAAGCCGCGCATGACCCCGATCGGGTCCTTGAGCCGGTCCCAGCGCGACACCTGGGTGACCAGCAGGGCGCTGTCGGGCAGGAGGGCGTCCTGCTGGATCACGGCCGGGCGGTCGACCCGCCCCGGGGTCCCGTCGCGGCGCGTGAAGTAGGCGCGGTCGGCCTGCGAGCCGTCGGACAGGCCGATCCGCCTGAGGATCGAGTCCACGCTGACCGGCTCGAGGTCCTGGTTCTTCGGCGAGAACGCGTCGATCGACGGCGGCACGATCCACACCCGGTCCTCGGGGAGGTCGTCCCAGACGAACTCGCTTCGCGAGAAGACGAGGGCGTCGCAGTGCCTGATGTAGGGGCGGAGGAAGTCCCAGGCCTTCCGCGACAGGCCGTTGGGCTCGTCGGTGCCGACGTGGCATCGCCAGACGACCGAGGCGCCGCTGCGCAGGAGCCGCGGGATCATCCCCGCGGTCTGTGGGTCGTGCAGGTAGACGATGTCCCGCTCCCGGACCATCGACGCCAGCTCCGCGGCCTGGTGGCCCAGCGTCTCCTCGTAGACCTCCCGCTCCTCGTCGCCGAGCTCACCGCCGTCGCCGGGCGACCCGTGCAGGAGGTTGTGGATGCGCTTCGTGACCGTGAAGAACTCCGGCGTTCCCGCGATGAGCGCCCAGCGCCCGTCGACGCCGGCGCCGCGGGCGTATGCCAGCAGCGCCTGGAGCAGCTCGGCCACTCCGCCGCCGCTGGCGGTCGAGTTGATGTGCCAGAGGACGCGCCCGGCGAAGACCTCGCGGGACTGCCCGACCGCGCGCGCGACCTCCTCGAAGCGATCGCCGAGGATCGTCCGGAACCGCTCCAGCGGGGCGGCATCGATCTCCACGCGTTCGAGCGGTGCCATGGGCTGCTGCCATCGTATGCGCGACCGCGGCCCCGATGGCCGCGTAGTCGGCCCTGAACCGGGCTCGGTGCCCTCCCGCTCGCACATCGGGGTCCCCGGGCATATCCTCGGCGCATGGAGGATCCGATCGGCGGTCGCGCTCCCGTCACCTTGCCGCGGGAGGGTCTCGATGCGCTCGTCCGCCTCCTCCGCGATCGCGGCTACGAGGTGATCGGCCCGACCGAGCACGCGGGCGCGATCTCGCCGCAGCCGATCGAGTCCGCCGATCAGCTCCCGATCGGCCTCGGCGATGTCCAGGAGGGCGGGACCTACAGGGTCGAGCGCCGCGGCGACGAGGCGGTCTTCGGCTTCGCCAGCGGCCCGAGCTCGTGGAAGCGGCTGCTGCACCGCCCCGAGGTCAAGCTCTGGGGCACCCGGGCCGACGGCGAGGGCGGCTGGGAGGTCGAGGCGGAGGCCGACGAGCCGCCGCCGATGGCGTTCCTCGGCGTCCGCTCCTGCGACCTGCACGCGATCCGCTCGCTGGACACCGCGCTGCTCGAGATCCCTCACCCCGACCCGCACTACGCGCGCCGGCGCGAGCCGCTGCTCGTGATCGCCCTCAACTGCGGCGTCGCCGGCGGCACCTGCTTCTGCGACTCGATGGGGACGGGACCGAAGGCCGATCGCGGATTCGACCTCGCCCTCACCGAGCTGCTCGACGACGGCGGCCACAGGTTCCTCGTCGAGGTCGGCACCGAGCGCGGCGCGGAGCTGCTCGCTGACCTGCCGGTCGAGGCGGCGCCGGCCGCCGAGGTCGAGGCCGCGGAGACGGTCGTCGAGGGCACGCGGCGGAGCATGGGGCGCGAGCTCGAAACCGGTGGGCTCAAGGAGCTCCTCGACCGCAACCTCGAGCACCCGCGATGGGACGAGGTCTCCGAGCGCTGCCTCACCTGCGGCAACTGCACGATGGTCTGCCCGACCTGCTTCTGCACCGACGTCGACGACGTCACCGATCTCGACGGCAACGCCGAGCGGCACCGCCGCTGGGACTCCTGCTTCACGGTGGGGTTCACCTACGTGCACGGCGGCAGCGTCCGCCCCACCGGCCGCTCGCGCTACCGCCAGTGGATGACCCACAAGCTGGCGAGCTGGAACGACCAGTTCGACAGCTCCGGCTGCGTCGGCTGCGGCCGCTGCATCACCTGGTGCCCTGTCGCGATCGACATCACCGAGGAGGCCGCGGCGATCCGCGCGACCGACGGAGCGACCGCGGCATGAGGGAGATCGCCGAGCTCCTCGACGAGGTGCCGACGCTCGGCGGCCTCGAGCCCGCCCACCGCGACCTGATCGCGGGCTGCGGGACGAACTTCGTCGCCCGGCCGGGCGAGTATCTGTTCCGCGAGGGGGACAATGCCGACACGTTCTTCGCCATCCGCCGAGGCGCCGTTGCCCTCGAGCTCAGCGCGCCGCCGCGCTCCCCGCTGGTCGTCGAGACGCTGCACGGCGGCGACGTCCTCGGCTACTCGTGGCTGTTCCCGCCCTACCGCGTCGAGTTCGACGCCCGCGCGGTGGAGGAGGTGCATGCGATCGCCTTCGACGGCACCTGCCTGCGCGGCAAGTGCGAGGACGACCACGGCCTCGGCTGGGAGCTGATGCGGCGGTTCGCGGCCGTCATGGCCCACCGCCTGCAGACGACCCGGCTGCGGCTGCTCGACGTCTATGGGGACGTCGATGGCTGAGCGGGTCCGCGAGCACATCCCGGAGCGCTTCCGGGTGACCGCGAGCTCGCGCGAGACCGAGGACACGTGGACGTTCGAGCTGGTGCCGCTCGACCCGGCCCCCTTCGAGTTCCGCCCGGGACAGTTCACGATGCTCTATGCCCATGGGGTCGGCGAGGTCCCGATCTCGATCAGCGGCGACCCGGCGCGGCCCGAGGTGCTGGTGCACACCGTCCGCGCCGTCGGCCCGGTCAGCAAGGCGCTCTGCGAGGTCCCCGTCGGCGGCGCGATCGGCGTCCGCGGGCCGTTCGGCCGCGGGTGGCCGGCGGCGGAGGCGGAGGGCGGCGACCTCACGGTGGTCGCCGGCGGCGTCGGCCTCGCGCCGCTGCGGTCGGTCGTGCTGTCGGCGCTCGCGAACCGCGAACGCTTCGGCCGCGTCACCGTCCTCTACGGCGGCCGCGATCCCGCGGCGCTCCTCTACGCGGAGGAGCTCGAGGACTGGCGCGCGAGCGGCGACCTCGACCTCGAGGTGATCGTCGACGCCGCCGGCCCGGAATGGACCGGGAGCGTCGGCGTCGTCCCGGCGCTGATCGCGCGGGCGGACCTCGACCCGGCGACGACCACCGCCATGATCTGCGGCCCGGAGGTGATGATGCGCTTCTCCGTCACCGCCCTCCTCGACGCCGGGCTGCCGGCGGAGCGGATCGCGGTCTCGATGGAGCGGAACATGCGCTGCGCGATCGGCCACTGCGGCCACTGCCAGTGGGGGCCGTCCTTCATCTGCCGCGACGGCCCGGTCTTCGCCTGGTCGGAGATCGAGCGGCGCTTCGGGGTGCGGGAGCTGTGACCGCCTCCGCGCCCGCGCGCCCGAAGCTCGCCGTCTGGAAGTTCACCTCCTGCGACGGCTGCCAGCTCTCGATCCTCAACCTCGAGGACGAGCTGCTCCGGCTCCCGGACGTCGTCGAGATC
This sequence comes from uncultured Solirubrobacterales bacterium, assembly GCA_963823565.1. GTDB lineage: Bacteria > Actinomycetota > Thermoleophilia > Solirubrobacterales > 70-9 > RHKX01. The sequence continues at coordinate 287,387 of CAWGLR010000003.1, forward strand.
TCGCACTTCCTGGAGGCGACGCGGGCACGCGTCGAGGGACCCTACGACCTCTCGATAGTCGAGGGGTCCGTCTCGACCCCCGAGGAGATCGAGAAGATCCGCGAGGTCCGCCGGATCTCGAGGCGGGTGATCACGATCGGCGCCTGCGCGAACGCCGGCGGCATCCAGGCGCTGCGCAACTTCGCCGACATCGACGATTTCGTCTCGGCCGTCTACGCGAGCCCGGAGCACATCGACTCGCTGGCGACGTCGACCCCGATCGCCGCCCACGTCCCGGTCGACTTCGAGCTCCAGGGCTGCCCGCCGAACCCGAGGCAGACGCTCGAGGTCATCCTCGCGATGCTGGCGGGGCGGCGGCCGCAGATCAGCTCCCAGTCGGTCTGCATGGAGTGCAAGATCAAGGGGAACGTCTGCGTGATGGTGGCCCACGGCACGGCCTGCCTCGGCCCGGTCACCCACGCCGGCTGCGGCGCGCTCTGTCCCGCATACGACCGCGGGTGCTACGGGTGCTTCGGCGAGAAGGAGACGCCGAACGCGCCGTCGCTCGCCGCCTGGCTCGAGGACCACGGCAGCTCCCCGCGCGGCCTGCGCGACTCGTTCCGCTTCGTCAACCCGACGCCGGCGTTCGTCGCCGAGTCGGAGCTGCTCGAGCGCGACCGCGGAGCCGGCGATGGCTGAGACGCGGCGGATCGAGGTCGGAGCCCTCGCCCGGGTCGAGGGGGAGGGCGCCCTCCACGTCCGCGTCGAGGGCGAGGAGGTCACCGACGTCCGGCTCGAGATCTACGAGCCGCCGCGGTTCTTCGAGGCCCTGCTCCGCGGCCGCCCGTACTCCGACGCCCCCGACATCACGTCGCGGATCTGCGGGATCTGCCCGATCGCCTACCAGGTGTCCGCGATCAACGCGATGGAGGACGCGCTCGGCGTCGAGGTCCCCGAGTCGATCCGGCTGCTGCGCCGCCTCATCTACTGCGGCGAGTGGATGGAGAGCCACGGCCTGCACGCGTTCATGCTGCACGCCCCCGACTTCCTCGGCTACGAGGGGGCGATCGAGATGGCCCGGGCCGAGCATCCCGAGCCGGTCGAGCGCGGGCTGCGGATCAAGCGGGCGGGCAACGAGGTCCTGCGGACGATCGGCGGCCGCGCCGTGCATCCCATCAACCTCCGGGTCGGCGGGTTCCACCGGGTGCCGCGGCCGGACGAGCTCGCGGCGCTGCGCGAGGTGCTGGTCGAGTCCCGCGACGACCTGCTCGACGCGCTCGCGTGGACCGGCACCCTCGAGTTCCCCGAGCACGAGCTCGACGTGGAGATGGTCGCGCTCTCGACCGGCCGCGAGTACGCGATCGAGGGCGGCAGGCTCGTCTCCGACCGCGGGCTCGACATCGCGCCGGCCGAGTTCCCCGAGCACGTCGTCGAGGAGCAGATCCCGCACTCGACGGCGCTCCACGCACGGATCCGCGAGCGCGGCAACTACCTCGTCGGCCCGCTCGCGCGCTGGAACCTGAACTCCCCGCTGATGCCGGAGCTCGTCCGCGACGCGGCCGCGTCGGCGGGCCTGGAAGAGCGGTGCGCCAACCCCTTCCGCAGCATCAGCGTGCGCTGCGCCGAGATGCTCTTCGCCGCCGACGAGGCGATCCGCCTGATCGACGCCTACGAGCCGCCGGCGGCGCCCGCGGTGCCGGTCGAGCCGCGGGCCGGCGCCGGCTCGGGCTGGTCGGAGGCCCCGCGGGGGGTCTGCTGGCACCGCTACGAGCTCGACGACGACGGGCGGATCGAGCGCGCGACCATCGTCCCGCCGACCTCCCAGAACCAGGCTTCGATCGAGCGCGACCTGACCTCGTTCGTCGCCGCCAACCTCGGTCTCGACGACGAGCGCCTGCGGCTGCGCTGCGAGCAGGCGGTGCGCAACTACGACCCGTGCATCTCCTGCTCCACCCACTTCCTCGAACTCGACATCGAGCGGCGCTGAGTGGCGCGGCGGCTGGTCGTCGGCCTCGGCAACCGCCTTCGCGGCGACGACGCGGTCGGCCTCGAGGTCGCGCGGGAGCTCGACGGGCTGCCGGGGATCGAGGCCGTCGCGCTCGAGGGCGAGCCGGTCGAGCTGATCGAGCTCTGGCGCGACGCCACCGACGTGGTGCTCGTCGACGCCGTCGCCGGCGCCGAGCCGGGGCGGATCCACCGCCACGCCGGGGCCGACGCCGCCGGCGGGTGGAGCGCCCGGTCTCCGGCCTCCTCCCACGCGCTCGGCCTCGGGCAGGTGCTCGAGCTGGCGTCCGCGCTCGGCCGGCTGCCGCCGCGCCTCGAGCTCTTCGCGATCGAGGGCGACTCGTTCGCGACCGGCGCCGAGCCCTCCGCCGCGGTGCGGGAGGCGGGGCGGCGGGTCGCCGCCGAGATCGCCGCCCGCGGCGGCTCCGTGGCCAGTACCCCGGTGCCGTCGGCGGCGGCGACCGATGCGACCGCGGCGCCGGAGGACTAACTTCGGTGCGGATGTTCGCGACGCGGTTTCACGGACGAGGCGGACAGGGAGTCGTCACGGCCGCCGAGATGCTCTCGGTGGCCGCGTTCCGCGACGGCCGGCACGCGCTCGCCTTCCCGACCTTCGGGTCGGAGCGGACGGGCGCCCCGGTCGTCTCCTTCTGCCGGATCTCGGAGCGGCCGATCCGGATCCGCGAGCCGATCTCAAAGCCCGACGCGGTGGTGGTCGGCGATCCGACCCTGCTCCACCAGGTCGACGTCTTCGGCGGCCTCGGCGACGAGGGCTACCTGCTCGTCAACTCCAGCCGCACGCTCGAGGAGCTCGGCATCGGCGAGGTCGCCGATCGCCTGAAGCCGGGGCGGTCGCTGACCGTCCCGGCCACCGCGCTCGCGCGCGAGCACCTCGGCCGGCCGCTGTCGAACGCGGCGCTCGTCGCCGGTATCGCCGCGCTGACCGGCTCGGTCAGCGTCGAGTCGGCGCTGGTGGCGATCCGCGAGCGCTTCGGCGACGGGGCGATCGGCGACGGCAACGTCGCCGCCGCCGAGGCCTGCGCGGCCACTGTGCGGAGCGAGCACGAGGAGGCCGTCGGTGCGTGAGCAGATCGAGGGCTCCGTCGCGGTCGCCGAGGCGGTCGCGCGCTGCCGCCCCGAGGTGATCTCCGCCTATCCGATCTCGCCGCAGACGCACATCGTCGAGGCGCTCTCGGACATGGTCCGCGACGAGCGCCTGAAGCCCTGCGAGTACATGATGGTCGAGTCGGAGTTCGCGGCGATGTCGGCCGCGATCGGCGCCTGCGCAACCGGCGCCCGCACCTACACCGCCACCGCGAGCCAGGGTCTGCTCTACATGGTCGAGGCGCTCTACAACGCCTCCGGCCTCGGCCTGCCGATCGTGATGACGGTGGCGAACCGAGCGATCGGGGCGCCGATCAACATCTGGAACGACCACTCCGACTCGATGTCGCAGCGCGACTCCGGCTGGATCCAGCTCTACGCCGAGAGCAACCAGGAGGCGGCCGACCTGCACCTGCAGGCCTACCGCCTGGCCGAGCAGCTCTCGCTGCCGGTGATGGTCTGCATGGACGGCTTCATCCTCACCCACTCCTTCGACGAGGTCGAGCTCATCGAGCAGGACGACGCCGACGCGTTCCTGCCGCCGTTCGAGCCGCGCCAGCTGCTGACCCCGGACGAGCCGGTGACGATCGGCGCGATGGTCGGGCCGGAGGCGTTCACCGAGGTCAGGTACCTGATGCACGCGCGCCAGCTCCAGGCGCTCGACGCGATCCCGCCGATCGCCGCCGCGTTCGAGGAACGCTTCGGCCGCTCCTCCGGCGGGCTGATCCGCGGCTACCGGGTCGATGACGCCGAGACGATCGTCGTCGCGCTCGGCTCGGTGCTCGGGACCGTCGAGGAGGTCGTCGACGAGATGCGCGACGAGGGCATCTCCGTGGGCGCGCTCTCGATCAAGTGCTTCCGGCCCTGGCCGCGGGAGGATGTGCGCGAAGTGCTCGCCGGCGCGAAGCGGGTGGTCGTGCTCGAGAAGGCGTTCGCCGTCGGCGCCGGCGGGATCGTCGGCCAGAACGTCCGCCTGGCGCTGGCGAGCCTCGACGAGGTGCCCGTCGTCCACGACGTCGTCGCCGGGCTCGGCGGGCGGCCGATCACCCAGGCGTCGCTCCGGGCGCTGCTCGACTCGGTCCTGGCGGGGGAGGTCGACCCCGAGGTCCTCTACTTCCTCGACCTGAAGACGGACCTCGTCGAGCGTGAGCTCGCCCGCGACTTCGGCGACGGCCGGCCCGGCCCGCACGCGGAGAACATCCTCAGGGAGATCGGCGTCGTCGACGCGCGGTCGCATTGAGAGGCATGAGATGAAGCCCCACCCCCACGAGGTCAAGCTCTACCAGGTCGGCACCTACGCGGTGGGCAACCGCCTGCTCGATCCCGACGAGCGCACGGTGCAGTCGCACGTCGGCCGAACCAACACGCTCACGTCCGGCCACCGGGCCTGCCAGGGATGCGGCGAGGCGCTCGGCGCCCGCTACGTGCTCGACGCCGCGATGCGCGCGACCGAGGGGAAGCTGATCGCGGCGAACGCGACCGGCTGCCTCGAGGTGTTCTCGACCCCTTACCCGGAGTCGTCGTGGCAGCTGCCGTGGATCCACTCGCTGTTCGGCAACGCCCCGGCGGTCGCGGCCGGGGCGGCGGCGGCGCTGAAGGCGAAGGGACGCGACGACATCAGGGTGATCGGCCAGGGCGGCGACGGCGGCACGCTCGACATCGGCTTCGCCTGCCTCTCGGGGATGCTCGAGCGCAACGACGACGTGCTGTTCGTCTGCTACGACAACGAGGCCTACATGAACACCGGCGTCCAGCGCTCGGGGGCGACCCCGCCGGCGGCGCGAACCGCCAACACGAAGCCGGTCGGCGACGCCGGGGGGCAGATCGGAAACGCCTTCGGCCAGGGCAAGAACGCGCCGCTGATCGCGATGGCGCACGAGATCCCCTACGTCGCCACCGCGACCGTCGCCGACCTCCGCGACCTCGAGGCCAAGGTCGAGCGGGCGATGGAGTTCCGGGGCGCCCGCTACCTGCACGTCTTCGTGCCCTGCCCGCTCGGCTGGGGCGCGGCCTCCCGCGACACGATCCGGATCGCCCGCCTCGTCAAGGAGACCGGCCTCTTCCCGGTCTTCGCCGCCGAGCACGGCGAGGTGACCGAGGTCCTGAAGATCCGCCGGCCCGTTCCCGTCGAGGAGTACCTGCGGCTCCAGCGCCGCTACGCGCACCTCTTCAAGGAGCCGGTGCAGCAGGACGTGATCGATGCGATCCAGGCGACCGCCGACCGCAACATCCGCCGCTTCGACCTCCTCGCGAGCTCGGAGGAGGGCGCCGACCTCCCCGGTGAGGCGACCGACGCCGCCGGCCTGCCCGACTCCCAGCCCGGAATCGCGAGCCGAACCGAGGAGGAGTCGAACCTGATGCGCCTCCTCGCCGAGACCCACCACGGGGCGCAGTGATGGACAAGCCGTTCGCGATCACGCTCGACGTCGGCACCAGCCTCCAGAACCTGACCGGGAGCTGGCGGACCGAGCGCGCCGTCTACGTCGACCGGTTGCCGCCGTGCCAGGGCGCGTGCCCGGCGGGGGAGGACGTGCGCGGCTGGCTGTACGAGGCCGAGGAGGGCGAGGCCGGCTACGAGCGCGCCTGGCGGCGGCTGGTCGAGGAGAACCCGTTCCCGGCGATCATGGGAAGGGTCTGCTACCACCCGTGCGAGACCGAGTGCAACCGCGGGCAGCTCGACGAGTCCGTCGGCATCAATTCGGTCGAGCGGTTCCTCGGCGATGAGGCGATCGCGCGCGGGTGGCGGTTCGACCGCCCCGCCGAGACGACCGGGAGGCGCGTGCTCGTCGTCGGCGCCGGTCCCTCGGGCCTGAGCGCCGCCTACCACCTGGCGCGGCTCGGCCATGCGGTGACGATCCGCGACGCCGGGCCGATGACCGGCGGGATGATGCGCTTCGGGATCCCCAAGTACCGGCTCCCGCGGGACGTCCTCGACGCGGAGGTGCAGCGGATCCTCGATCTCGGGGTCGAGCTCGAGCTCGAGAGCAAGGTCGAGGACGCCGCCGCCGCGATGGCGGAGGGGGGCTTCGACGCGGTCTTCCTCGCGATCGGCGCGGGGCTCGGCCGCAACGCCTACGTCCCCGCCGGCGAAGCCGCGCGCGTGCTCGACGCGGTGAGTCTGCTGCGCTCGATGGAGGACTCCGAGACGCCGCTGCTCGGGCGCCGGGTCGTCGTCTACGGCGGCGGCAACACGGCGATGGACGCGGCGCGCACCGCCAAGCGCCTCGGCGCCAGCGACGCGGTGGTCGTCTACCGCCGCAACCGCGAGCGGATGCCTGCGCACGAGTTCGAGGTGGCCGAGGCCGAGGAGGAGGGCGTGATGATGCGCTGGCTCTCGACGATCAAGCGCGCCGAGGAGGGCCGGGTGACGATCGAGCGGATGGAGCTCGACGAGACCGGGTTCCCGCAGCCGACCGGGGAGCTCGAGGAGCTCGAGGCGGACTCGGTCGTGCTCGCGCTCGGGCAGGAGAGCGACCTCGGCCTCGTCGAGGGGGTCGACGGGATCGAGGTCGACGACGGCGTCGTCGAGGTCGGGCCGGACATGCAGACCGGCCATCCCGGGATCTTCGCCGGCGGCGACATGGTCCCGGCCGAGCGCACGGTCACCGTCGCGATCGGGCACGGCAAGCGCGCCGCCCGCAACATCGACCGCTGGCTGCGATCGGCGCCCTACGACGAGCCCGCGCCGCGCGCGCTCGCGACGTTCGACGCCCTCAACACGTGGTACTTCGCCGACGCGCCGCGCGCTCACCGGCCGCGGCTCGAGGCGGCGCGGCGGGCGGGCACCTTCGACGAGGTCGTCGCCGGGCTCGACCCCGGCAATGCGCTGTACGAGGCGCGGCGCTGCATGTCCTGCGGCTCGTGCTTCTCCTGCGACAACTGCTACGGCGTCTGCCCCGACAACGCGGTGCTGAAGCTCGAGACGCCGGTCGCCGAGGTCAACGCCAACTACCTGATCGACCTCGACTACTGCAAGGGCTGCGGGATCTGCGTCTCCGAGTGCCCGTGCGGGGCGATCGAGATGGTGCCCGAGGAGGTCTAGGGCCACCAACCCGGCGCTGGGGTCTTTCGCGCCAGCATCTTGGCGGCAGAGACCCCAGCAGCGGGTTCGCTCCGCCCGCTTGACGGGCAGTCACATACTGAATATGGTTTTGGCCGTGACGGAGGAGCGACGGACCGCGCGCGGCCTCGGGGACACCGATGCCGCCCTTCCGATCCCGCCCACGCAGGCGCGGGGGGCCGAGAAGCGCGACCGGATCTACGCGGCGGCGATCGGGCGATTCGACCGCCTCGGGGTCGAGGCGACCCGGATCGAGGACGTCGTCGACGACGCCGGCGTGAGCTGGGCGACCTTCTTCCGCTACTTCCCCCGCAAGGAGGACGTGCTGATCGAGGGGGCCGCCCGCCACTACCGCGATCACGTCAAGCCGGTGGCCGAGGCCGGCATGCGCTCCCGCCGCCGGATCCGCACGGTGATCAAGGACACCTTCGTCGCCCTCAGCACCCAGGGCGACATGCCGCCCGCCCTGCACGCGGCGTCGCTGCTGCAGGTGATCGCGCACCCCGGGCGCTTCGCGGCGCTGCTCGACGACGGCAGCGCGCAGCCCCTGATCGAGCTGCTCGCCGAGCTCGTGGCCGAGGGTCAGCGCCGCGGTGAGGTGCGCGCCGACGTCCCCGCCGTCGCGATCGCGATGACGGTCGCCGCGGGAGCGTTCTTCCCCGGCGTCCAGGCGGCGGCGCTGGGTGGGGACGCGACGGCGGCGATGACGACCGCGCTCGACCTGATCTGGGACGGAGCGGCCGCCGACGGCGCCGCCGGGGACGGAAGGCCAATGCACGACGAGATGGAGGTGGCGCGATGAGCGCTATGGACAAGGACGGACGCGGGCTCAGCCGGCGGGAGCTGATCGGCGCCGGGGCGGCGGTCGCCGGGGCGGCGGCGATCGGGTCGCGCGCGCCGGTCGCGAGGGCGGCTGGAGCGCTGGCGCCGAAGCGCTCGTTCGCCGGGATGAACGTGGTCATGTTCCTGACCGACCAGGACCGCGCGATCCAGCACTTCCCGCCGGGATGGGCGCGGAGGAACCTGCCGGGCCTGATGCGCCTGCGCCGCCATGGGCTCAGCTTCGACAACGCCTTCACGAACGCGTGCATGTGCTCGCCGGCGCGCTCGACGCTGATGACCGGCTACTTCCCGGCCCAGCACGGCGTCAAGTACACGCTCGAGGAGGACATGCCGTCGCCGCAGTACCCGCAGGTCGAGATGCCGCTGCCGGACGCGATGCCGAACGTGGCGACGGTCGCGGCCGCCGCCGGATACGCGCCCGTCTACAAGGGCAAGTGGCACATCTGCAAGCCGGCGGGCGCCGAGTTCGAGCCCTCCGACCTCGCGCAGTACGGCTGGGCGCGCTGGAACCCGCCGGACGGAGGCGCCAACCAGGACATCGACCAGGCCGGCGGCGGCACGACCGACAACGACGGCCGCTACATGAACGACGACGGCGACGTCGACGCGGGCGACGAGGGCGTGCTCGCGTATCTCAACAGCGTGGCCGCCCAGCAGCAGCCCTTCTTCCTGGTCGTCTCACTCGTCAATCCGCACGACGTCCTCTTCTACCCCAACAACTACATCGACGCGGGCTACGACGACTCCTGGCTGAAGGGGACCATCGGCCTGCCCGAGACCGTCGACGAGGACCTGCGGACCAAGCCCGACGTGCAGGCGCAGTTCCTGCGGATCTTCAACCTCACCGGGAAGCTCCGCACGCCGCAGATGAAGCGCAACTACCTGAACTTCTACGGCAACCTGATGAAGTCGTCGGACAACTACCTCGTCCAGGTCCTCGACGCGCTGAGCGAGAACGGGCTGCTCGACGACACGCTGGTGATCCGCACCGCCGACCACGGCGAGATGGGCCTGGCGCACGGCGGCCTGCGGCAGAAGAACTTCAACTTCTACGAGGAGTCGCTGCGGGTGCCGCTCGTCTACTCGAACCCGAAGCTCTTCAGCAGGCCGCAGCGCTCGCGGGCGCTCGTCTCCCACGTCGACTTCCTGCCCACGGTGGCGAGCCTGATCGGCGCCCCGAAGGCGGCCGACTGGGAGGGCCGCGACTACTCGGCGCAGATCACCCGCCGCGTGGCGCCGCCGCCTCAGGACTACGTCGTCTTCACCTACGACGACTACCAGTCGGGCCAGAAGAACGGCCCCTACCCGAAGCCGCCGAACCACATCGTCAGCCTGCGCGAGCGCCGCTGGAAGCTCGCCAAGTACTACGACGCGTCCGGCAAGCGGCCGCCGCAATGGGAGATGTACGACCTGAAGAAGGACCCGCTGGAGAAGCGGAACCTCGCATGGCGCGGGTACAAGCGCACGCGCGAGCAGCAGCGGCAGTTCAAGCGGCTGAAGCGGAAGCTGGCGCGGATCCAGCGCAAGCGGCTGCAGCCGCTCACGTAGCGCGCGGCCGGCTCTCAGCTCGCCCGGAAGAGGCCCATCGCTCCCGCGTCGGCCCAGCGGAAGGAGTGGGTGACGAAGGGGTAGCTGCCGGCCTCGTCGAAGGTCAGCTCGAAGGCGGCCGCCCCGCCGGCGGGGATCCCGTAGGTGGAGACGCCGAAGAGCTCGTTCGCCGGGTTGCCGTCGGGCTGGGCCTCGTCGAAGATCTCGCCGACGACGTGGAAGTCGCTCGCGAGCGTCGGCCCGGCGTCGACGACGTAGACCCGCTGCGGCTGGCCGACCGCGACCTCGATCGGCTTGTCGCGGTAACGGAACGCGCGCCCGTTGAACGCCGCGAACTTCGGGTCCTGCGTCTGCATCGCCTTGTAGCTCGGCTTCAGCCGGCCCTTCTTCACCTTGCCGTAGAACTCGCTCTGCACGAGGACGGTCTCGTTCGCGGCCGGGCGCCCGAGCGCGGGCCCGACGACGATCGCGCCGTACATGCCCATCCCGATGTGCTGGAGGACCGGGCTCGTGCCGCAGTGGTAGAGGAAGACGCCGGGGCGGCGGGCGACGAAGGTGAACGTTCGCGTCTTCCCCGGCAGGACGTCGGCGAAGTTGACCTGCGGCGAGACCTGCGCGGCATGGAAGTCGACCGAATGGGCCATGTGCCTGTCGGCGTTGTGGAGGGTGAGCTGGACGGTGTCGCCCTCGGTGACGCGGATCACCGGCCCCGGCACCGAGCCGTTGAACGTCCACGCCCTCATCCGGACCCCGGGGGCCACCTTGATGACCTCGTGGCGGGCGGTGAGCTCGACCGGGACGGTCGCCGCGCCGGCTCCCTCGGCCGGGACCGCGAGCAGCAGCGCCGACAGCAGCAGGGCCCACCGGAGCGGGCGGAGAGAGCGGATGCGGGATGCCTCCATCGACGACACCAAAGCAGCGGCGGCCGGAGGCAGCTTCGGTGGTCGCTCCCGAAGTCCCCCGCGGCGGGCTACTGAGCCGGCGCCGCGTCCGGGGTCAGGCCGGCTTGGCCGTCACCGCGTCCGACCAGGGCTACGGCGCCCGGCGCTTGAAGACCTTGCGGACCGGGGGCTCGCGCGGCACCTTCGGGACGAGGGCCTCGTTCTGTCCGAGGACCGTTCCGGAGGCGGCGAGGAACCCGGTCGTCGTCGCCTCGTTGAGGCCGCCGGCGTAGGGGTGGTCGCAGACGTCGCCGGGCAGGCGTGGGATCCGCGCCGCGCCCTTGCGTCCCTTGCCGCGATGGGCGATGGCGTCGAGGAAGGCCTCGAAGGAGACCGAGTCGACGGCGGTGCCGACGTGGGTCGTCCGCCGCTCCGGGCAGACGTCCTGGATCAGGATGTTGCTCGCTCCGGCCAGCGACGAGGTCGGGTGGGGGCCGGTCTGCGGCTGGACGACCTCGTCGAAGCTCGAGCGCACCGTCGTGTAGGAGACGTCGCCGGGCGTCTCGTCGGGCTGGGAGTTGAGCGCCCGCAGCAGGTTGGAGCCGCGCATCTGCTGCCAGTTGGCCGGGGCGCAGGGGGTGGACTCCGAGCAGCCGCGGCCGACCGTGGTGCCGTGCTGGGTTCCCGCCGCCGCGAGGACGTCGGAGACCTTGCGCCGCAGGTCGGGCCAGTAAGTGAGCGCGAACCGCGGCAGCAGCCCGCCCTGGCTGATCCCGAAGATCGCGACCTTCCGTCCCGCCATCCGCTGCTCGCGCCGCAGCCCGTAGACCAGGTACTCGACCGAGACCTGGATATCCGCCGTCGTCGAGTCGGGGAAGTTCATGTAACAGACCGGATGCCCCGAGGCCTCGAACGCGCCCCGCCCGATCTCGTAGCCGAGCTCGCCGGAGGCTCCGGTCCCGGTCACGAACATCAGTGGCGTGCGTTCGGTGTCCGTCGGGTCGATCGGGCAATGGAAGGCGGCGGCGAGGTCCTCGCGCGGGACGGTGAGCTTCGGCCCCTTCGCGGCATTTGCCTGTGCCGCGGTCAGCGCGGTCATCGCGACCATCGTCGCGAGTGCGATCGCCCACTTCCTCAGTCGCTTCTCCACCGCCGGCGATCATATGGCCCGGCGCTGCCCAGGACCGCCGTATCGGGGAGCGCGTATCTGACGCGTCAGTCAGTACGGCGCTGAGGAAGCTGAGGACCGCCGGATCGGATCTGAGCGAGCAGGCGGTGGGCTGGGCAAGGAAGCAGGAGGCGACGCGACCTCAGGTCGCGAGCCGACGATGACGCCGCCCAGGCCGCTGCCTGCCGCTCAGCCGCAGCCGGTGTTGTTGCCGCAGCTTGTGCACGTGTAGCAACTGCCGGTCCGCTGCATCATCCCTCCGCACTGGTCGCACGCCGGGCCGAGGTCCAGCGAGCGGGACATGCGGGCGGGGACGACCGGCGGCGTGTCGGTCATCGCCGCCGCGGCCGGAACCGAGCTGCCGTTGGAGGCGGCGCCACTGGTGCCGCCGTTTCCGTTGGCGGCGCCGTTGCCGTTCGCCTCGGGGTTGGCCGGGCCTGCCGTGTCGGGGCTGAAGAGCGCTTGCTGCGCTTCCTTCCGCGCCCGCACCTCGGACGTGAGGATGCCGAGGTCCTCGTGGAGGTCGGGGTCCTCGATGAAGCGGCTCGCGAGCCAGCGCATGATGTAGTCGGGCATCGACTTGGCGAACGGGATCTCCGGATTCTTGGTCATGCCCTCCGGGTCGAAGCGCATGTAGGAGAACTTGTTGACCAGGACCTCGAGCGGGACGCCGTACTGGAGGCCGATCGAGACGGCCGTCGCGAACGCGTTCATCATCCCGCGCAGCGTCGAGCCCTCCTTGCCGATGTCGGTGAGGAAGATCTCCCCGATCGAGCCGTCCTCGTACTTGCCGGCGGTGATGTAGCCCTCCTGGCCGGCGATCGAGAACTTGTGCGTGATCGACTCGCGCTCGGCCGGCATCCGCTTGCGGACCGGCTCCGGCTGCGCCGGGGTCTCGTCCTCCTCATCGGCGGAGTCCTGGGCGTCGGTGCGCAGCGCCTGCGCGGTCTTCGAGCCGTCGCGGTAGATCGCGAGCGCCTTCAGGCCGCCCTTCCAGCCCTCGGTGTAGGCCTCGGCGATGTCGTCGACCGTCGCCGTCTCCGGCAGGTTGACCGTCTTCGAGATCGCGCCGGAGAGGAACGGCTGGGTCGCCGACATCATCTGGATGTGGCCCATGTGGCTGATCGCCCGCTCGCCGACGGCGACGTCGAAGACCGGCAGGTGACCGTCCTCGAGGCCGGGGGCGCCGACGATCGTCCCCTTCTCGTTGATGTAGGCGACGATCTGCTCGATCCCCTCCTCGGTGTAGCCGAGCGTGCGCAGCGCCAGCGGCACCGAGCGGTTGACGATCGTCATCTGCCCGCCGCCGACCAGCTCCTTGTACTTGACGAGCGAGAAGTCCGGCTCGATGCCGGTCGTGTCGCAGTCCATCAGGAACGAGATCGTCCCGGTCGGGGCCAGCACCGTCGCCTGCGCGTTGCGGTAGCCGTGCTCGTCGCCGAGCGCGACCGCCTCGTCCCAGGCGCGGCGAGCGGCCTCGAGGAGCCCGTGGTCCTTCGTCTCGCCCTCGGCGATGTCGTAGGCCGCGTCGCGGTGCATCCGCATGACGTTGTTGTGCGGCTCGCGGTTCCTCTCGTACTCCTCGTAGGGGCCGATCGCGGCGGCGACCTCGGCCGACTTGCGGTAGCCGCGGCCGGTCATCAGCGCCGTGATCGCGGCGGCGACCGCGCGGCCCTCGTCGGAGTCGTAGGGCAGCCCGTTGCTCATCAGGAAGGCGCCGAGGTTGGCGTAGCCGAGCCCGAGCTGGCGGAACCGGCGGGCGTTCTTGCCGATGTCCTCGGTCGGGTAGCTCGACGGGCCGACGACGATCTCCTGCGCCAGCAGCACCGTGTCGACGGTGTGCTCGAAGTCGGCGGTGTCGAAGCTGCCGTCGGGGCGGCGGAACTTCATCAGGTTGATCGACGCCAGGTTGCAGGCCGAGTCGTCGACGTGCATGTACTCCGAGCACGGGTTCGACGCGTTGATCCGGCCCGACTCGGGGCAGGTGTGCCAGCGGTTGATGATCGTGTCGTACTGGACGCCCGGATCGGCGCAGCGCCAGGCCGCCTCGGAGAGCTGCTTGAGCAGGTCGCGGGCCGGCAGCGTCTTCAGCACGGCGCCGTCCTTGCGCGCGGTCAGCTCCCAGTCGGAGTCGGCCTCGACCGCCTCCATGAAGTCGTCGGTGACGCGCACCGAGTTGTTCGCGTTCTGGTACTGGATCGAGGTGAAGCCCTCGCCGTCGATCGACATGTCGAAGCCGGCGTCGCGGAGCGCGGCGGCCTTCTCCTCCTCGCGCGCCTTGCACCAGATGAAGTCCTCGATGTCGGGATGGTCGACGTCGAGCACGACCATCTTCGCCGCGCGGCGGGTCTTGCCGCCGGACTTGATCGTCCCGGCCCAGGCGTCGGCGCCGCGCATGAAGGAGACCGGTCCGGAGGCGTAGCCGCCCTTGGAGAGCTGCTCGGTCGAGGCGCGGATGTTGGAGAGGTTGATCCCGGAGCCGGAGCCGCCGCGGAAGATGTGCCCCTCCTTGGTGTTCCAGGCGAGGATCGACTCCATGTTGTCCTCGACGCTGAGGATGAAGCAGGCGGAGCACTGCGGGTGCTCCTCGAAGCCGACGTTGAACCACACGGGGGAGTTGAAGGCGGCCTTCTGGTGCAGGAGGATGTGGGTGAGCTCGGCCTCGAAGGCGTCGGCGTCGGCGTCGGTCGCGAAGTAGCCGCCCTCGCGGCCCCAGGCGGCGATGGTGCCGGCGACGCGGCCGATCATCTGCTTGACGGAGCGCTCGCGCTCGGGCGAGCCCAGCGGCCCGCGGAAGTACTTCTGGGCGACGATGTTCGTCGCGTTCTGCGACCACGTCTCGGGGAACTCGACGCCGCGCTGCTCGAAAGCCGGGGCGGCGGGGTCGCCGATGATCGCGTCGCGCTCCTCCCAGGTCACCTCGTCGAAGGGATGGACGCCCTCAGTGGTGAACCGGCGCTCGATCTTCAGGCCGCCGTCGGCGACCCGCGCCGCGACGTCGATTGTGGTCTCAGTGGCTGTCTCGTCCATCTCTCTACTCCCTCGGGAACGCGTTCAAGTGGTAACGCCGGAGGGTTGCGCTCGACCCGGACGGAACCCGATCGGATCGAGGATGCTTCCACCGCCTCGGCGGCACCCTAGGGAGGCCGGATGTCCAGCTCTCGAGCGACTCCGCAAAAGGGGAAAAACGGTCTTCGCGACCGTCCCGGGAACACCCCGGATTTTACGGCAGAAGCCTCCTCGGCTCAACGCGCCGGAGGGGATTCGTGCCTGTGACGAGGAATCCACACAGGCCCCGTCCAACCGGCGATAATCGGGCAGATGACCGACGGGATGCGCAAGCGAGCCGAGGCCGGAAGAGAGCGCGCGGCCGCGGCGCGCGAGGCCATGGGCGAGCGGCTCGAGACGGCCAAGGAGGCCACCGGCGAGCGGCTCGAGCACGCGCGCGATGCGACCGCGGCGCGAATCGAGCACGCCAAGGAATCGACCGGCGAGCGCGTCGAGGCCGCCAAGCAGGCGGCGCACGAGCTCCAGGAGAAGGTCAAGCCGAAGCTGCGCGGCTGGATCCATGAGGGCGCCTTCCCGGTCTCGGTCCTGGCCGGCGCGATCCTCGTCATCGCCGCCTCGGGCGGGCGCGAGCGCCTGGCGCTGGCGATCTACGCGGTGTCGCTCTCGGCGCTGCTGGGGACGAGCGCGCTGTACCACCGGGTGAACTGGAAGCGGCCCTCCGCACGCCTCTGGATGCGCCGCCTCGACCACTCGATGATCTTCCTGCTGATCGCCGGCACGCTGACGCCGTTCGCGCTCCTCGTCCTCGAGGGCCCGCTCGCCGACGCGGTGCTGATCGCGGTCTGGGCGGGCGCCGCGGCGGGAATAGTCGTCGAGCTCGTCTGGACCAACTCGCCGAAGTGGGCCTCCGTCGCCGTCTACCTCGCGGTCGGCTGGATCGGCGCGGCCGCCTTCCCGGCGATCGTCTCCGAGGCCGGGCTCGGCGCCGGCATCCTGATCGCGGTGGGCGGGCTCTTCTACACGGTGGGCGCGGTGATCTACGCGCTCCAGCGCCCCGATCCGAAGCCGGCCGTCTTCGGCTACCACGAGATCTTCCACGTGCTCGTGGTCGCGGCGGCGGTGGTGCACTTCGTCGCGATCGCGGTCTACGCCGGTCCCGCCGGCTGATCGGCTTGCCTCACCCGCTGAGCGTCGAGCCCCTCGCCGCCGCCGACGCTCGCGGCGCCGCGAGCGTCCTCGGCGAGGCCTTCCTCGACGACCCGGTGTGGAGGGCGATCGGCCCGCGCCGCCGCCGACACCGGCGACTCGCCAACCGGGTCTCCTTCGCGGGGATCCTCGCGGGCTCGCGCCGCCACGGCGCGCGCATCCGCGTCGCCCGCAGCGCCGCGGGCGACGTCGTCGGCGCGACGGTCGCCTTCGCCCCGGGGCGCTGGCCGCTGCCGCACGGCTCCCTCGTCTGGGAGCTCGGCTGGCTCGCCTTCGCCGGTCCGCTGCCCGCCGTGCGCGGGTTCCGCGACGACCGCGAGATGCGCGCCCACCACGTCGACCACCCGCACATGTACCTGTGGTTCCTCGGCGTCGATCCCGGCTACCACGGCAGCGGCGTCGGCCGGGCGCTGCTCGCCGACCTGCACGCCGACGCGGAGGCCACCGGCGTCCCGACGTTCCTCGAGACCGCCACCCGCGAGAACGTCGGCTTCTACGAGCGCGACGGCTACCGGGTGCTCGGCGAGATCGCGATGCCGAGCGGGCCGACGATGTGGCGGATGGAGCGCCCGGCCGCGGGCGCCGCCGGCGGGGTTGGGTCTGGGGAGGAGGGAAGCGCCGGCTAGACGCCGAGGCGCTTCCTGACCATCGCCGCCGTCCGCTCAGCGCGGAGGTGGACGTCATCCCAATCGAAGCGGATGACCGTGTGGCCGCGGGCCTCGAGCTCGGCCTGCCGGCGCCCATCGGCGCCGAGCTGTGCGGGTGTGGTGTGGGCGCCGCGGCCGTCGAGCTCGACGATCAGCATCGCGTCTCGCCAGAGCATGTCCGGCCGGTAGCGCCCGATCCGCGGGTTCGGCTCGCGGATCGGGATGCCCTCGCGCTCGCAGAGCAGGACGAAGTCGCGCTCCAGGGGTGTCTCGCAGCGGGCGAGCGCGGGCAGGTGGGCGTCGACCGCGGCGCGGAGCTTGGAGCTGCCCGGTCGGCCCGAGCGGATGACCTCCTCGAGCGCGGGGCGGTCCAGCATCCGCGCGTACTCGGCCCGGGCGAGGACGAGGCGCAGCGAGTCGCGCGAGAGCTCCCCGGTCGCGGCGAGCATCGCCTCGGCGAGCGGCACCACAGGCAGGCCGCGGTGAAGGCGGCGGGGGAGGGCGGAGCGGCTGAAGATGCGGACTCCGGGTCGGCTGCGGCGCCTGTGAGGTGAGGCGACGTGAAGGGGATGAGGTCGCCGGTGCAGCAGCCCCTGCCACCACAGGGCGGTGAGCGAGGCGAGCGCGGCGCCCGGTCCCGCGAGAAGCAGCGCCGCCGCGAGCTCCCCCTCGGCGCTCAGCTCGGCGCGTCCCCAGGCGAAGACGCCGGGGTAGCGGGGATGCAGGCGACCGAGCTGTCTCCAGCTTCGGATCTGGGAGGCGCTGACCCCAGCCGCGGCCAGCTGCCGCCTCGCCACCGTCGCGAACTGCGCTGCCGCGAGCTCACCTGCCACCTCGATGGAGGATTTGGTCCCTGGGCGGGACCGGATCTTCCCTTCGCGCTCCACCTGAGAAGCGTCGGGGCGCGGATGTCATGGCTCAAGACGCAAACGCCCCCGTTCGGTGGCCGAAAGCGCGCGGGAAGGCGCGTAGGGCTGGACGCGCGTTGACCCCCGCCCGGGCGGCGCTAAGGTGAGCGGTGTGAGTCGCATGCGGTCACTCGCGATCCTCGGTGCCATCGCCGGCGCCGCGCTCGCCGCTCCCGCCGCCGCTCCCGCGGCGAGCCCCGACCGGGCCGCGAACGCCGACCGCGAGATCGTCGTCTACGACGACAACACGCAGACGATCGTCACCTTCAAGCGGATGAACTGTCGCGTGAAGGGGAGCGGCGACGGGCGGAAGTTCAAGGCGAAGGGGCGCTCCGACGGCTGGGAGCTCGACGTCCGCGCCAACGACTTCCGCGGGTTCGGGCGCGACTACACCCTCGAGTACGGGATTCGGCGAACGAACTTCACGCTCACGCCCCCCGGCACCAAGTCCTACTACTCGAACTTCTTCTTCCCCGGCGACCAGCCGCCGAACGCCGGCGGCGCGCTCGCGTTCGGCCGCGGGGGCAGGACGATGGCCATCGGGTTCATCGCCGCGTTCTTCTCCGCCAACGACGACCAGGCGGTCGGCATCGTCGGTCACGCGAAGTGTGACTACCCGAAGAAGCGCTGAGCGGGGCGTCAGGCGGTCGCCTGAACCCGGTCGCCGTGGCGCTCGCGGGCGGCGGCGATGATCGCTCCGAGCTCGTCGCGCCGGCCGGCGCGGATCAGCTCGATCGGGTCGGGATCGCCGTTGACGATCTCCTCGAAGAAGACCTTGCGATCCTGATAGGTCGGCAGGGTCGCCTTCGCCCAGCCGCGCTCCTCGTTGAGGATCCCGGCCAGCTCCGCGTACGCCTCGCCGAAGGATTCCGAGATCTCGCGCTTGATCCGCTTCGCGAGCGCCGGGGAGGCGCCGGCAGTCGAGATCGCGATCGCGAGCGGCCCGGTGCGGACGATGGCCGGCAGGATGAAGTTGCAGAGGGAGGGGACGTCGACGACGTTGACCAGCATCGCCCGCTGCTCGGCCGCGTCGTAGACGGCGATGTTGACGTCGGTGTCGTTCGTCGCGGCGATCGCCATGAACTTGCCCTCGAGGTCCGCCGGCTCGAACTCGCGCCGCTGCCACTCGATCGACCCCTCGGCGGCGAGCGCGCGGATCTCCTCGCAGGCCTCGGGCGCGACCACGACGACATCGCCGTCGCAGGCCAGCAGCCCCTCGATCTTCTCGAGCCCGACGTCGCCCGCGCCGACGACCAGGCACTTGCGCCCGCTCAGCCGCAGGCAGGCGATGTAGAAGTTCGTCTCGAACATCCCGCGCACGCAGGACTGGTCGCAGATCCCCCTGCGGAACTGGCAGACGCACTCCTTGCCGGGGTAGCTCTGCGCGGGCATCAGCGGGTGCTCGGATCGAGTTGCATCACGTCGCAATCGTAGGGAAGCTCGGTTGCGGCGCGGAGGGCGGTTGCTACAGTCGCCGACCGCCCGGGCCGGAGACGGCCGTATATATCGGGGGAACCATCCGGAGGGAGCAGCCGTGCGGCTGATCATCACCGAGAAGAACAACAGCGCGAAGAAGATCGCCGAGATCCTCAGCGGGGGCGAGGCGAAGGCCGACGCCACCTACAAGGTGCCCTTCTACACCTGGGGTGCGGGCGCCGACGCGCAGATGACCGTGGGCCTCAAGGGCCACGTACTCAACCCGGCGTTCCCCGAGGGCTACTCGAATTGGCAGGAGACCGACCCGAAGACGCTGATCGACGCCGAGCTCGTCGTCGAGCCGACCGACAAGAACGTCGTCAAGGCCGTCCGCAAGCTCGCCAAGGACGCCGACGACGTCGTCATCGCGACCGACTTCGACCGCGAGGGCGAGCTGATCGGCCTCGAGGCTCTGCGCGAGGCGCTCGAGGTCAACCCGAAGCTCGTCGACGGCGAGCTCGTCGGCTCCGAGGGCCCGGCCGTGAAGCGCGCCCGCTACTCGGCGCTGACCAAGGAGGAGATCGAGCGCGCCTTCTCCGAGCTCGACGAGCTCTCCTACCCGCTCGCCCACGCCGCCCAGACCCGCGGCGAGATCGACCTCATCTGGGGCGCGACGCTGACCCGCGCGGTCTCGCTGGCGACCCGGCGCTTCGGCTCCAACTTCCTCTCGGTCGGCCGCGTCCAGAGCCCGACGCTCGGGCTGATCGTCGAGCGCGAGCTCGAGCGCCGCGCCCACGTCCCGGTTCCCTTCTGGGAGGTCTTCGCGAAGTTCTCCCATCCCGAGGGCTCCTTCGAGGCGCACCACAAGACCGACAAGTTCTGGGAGAAGGCCGAGGCGGAGGCCGCGCTCGCCGCCACCGACTCGCCGGCGCAGGTGACGGCGCTGACGAAGCGCAAGAACACCCGCAAGCCGCCGACGCCCTACAACACGACCGCCTTCGCCACCGATGCCTCGAGCCGCCTCGGCATCACCCCCTCGCGGGCGATGCGGATCGCCGAGGACCTCTACATGGACGGCTTCATCTCCTACCCGCGCACCGACAACACGGTGTACCCGCCGTCGCTGCCGACCCGCGAGCTCGTCGCCTCGCTCGTCCGCATCCCCGAGTTCAGCGCCGCCAAGGGCCTGCTCGACGGCGAGCTCACGGCGACCCGCGGCAAGAAGGAGACGACCGACCACCCGCCGATCTACCCGACCCAGGCCGTCTACCCGAACGCGCTCGAGGGCGCCCACCGCCGCGTCTACGAGCTGGTCGCCCGCCGCTTCCTCGCGACCTTCAGCGAGCCGATGATCACCGAGTCGGCGCGCGCCGACATCGAGGCGGGCTCGGAGCAGTACTTCGTCCGCGGCTCGATCGTCGTCGATCCCGGCTACGCGGCGATCTACACCTACGCCCGCTCCGCCGACAACGAGCTGCCGGCGCTCGAGGAGGGCCAAGAGCTCGACCTCGACGGCGCTCCGTGGATGGACGGCAAGGAGACCCAGCCGCCGTCGCGGATCAGCCAGGGCAAGCTGCTGGAGATGATGGAGGAGCTCGGCCTGGGCACGAAGGCGACGCGCCCGGACATCATCCAGAAGCTCTACGACCGCGGCTACGTCTACAACAACCCGCCGGAGCCGAGCGAGACCGGGATCGCCATGTACAAGGCGTTCAAGGACCACGTGCTGCGAATGGCGACGCCGGAGATGACCGCCGAGCTCGAGCGCGACATGGATGAGATCGCCGCAGGCAAGATCACCCGCGACGAGGTCCTGAAGATCAGCCGCGACATGCTCCACGGCACCTACGACGACCTCTTCGCCAAGCGCGAGGACCTCGCCAAGGTGATCTGGGCGGGGATGGACGAGGACAAGTACATCGGCCCCTGCAAGGTCTGCGAGGAGGCCGGCCGCGCCCACGAGGACGGCTCGCCGAACCGGCTGCGGATCATCGAGATGCGCGGCGGCAAGCGCTTCGTCGGCTGCGAGGGCTACAACCGCGACGATCCCGAGGACCCGAACGCCTGCCACTTCTCGCGGCCGCTCCCCGGCCGCGGGTACGAGCTCTGGCGGTTCGAGGAGCGCTGCTCGGTCTGCGAGCAGACGCCGCGCCTGAAGGTGAAGGCGTTCCGCGGCCGCCCCTGGAACCTCTGCCTCAACGACGACTGCCCGACGATGGTCGAGATGCGCGAGAAGCGCGCCGAGCGGATGAAGGCCCGCGAGGAGGCGCAGAAGCGCAAGGAGGCCGAGGAGGAGAAGAAGGGCACCGCCGCCGACAGCACCGCTTCCTCGCCCAACGGCGCCAAGGGCAAGGGCCGGACCCGCAAGCCTCCGAAGACGACGACGCGGACCAAGCGCGCGCGGACCGCGGCCTCGGGCTCCCGGGGAGCCTCCGGCTCCCGGCGCTCCTCCAGCTAGCGCGGCCGGCTTGTTCGTCACCCTCGAGGGAGTCGACGGCGCCGGCAAGAGCACGCAGGCGCGCCTGCTCGCCGAGGCGCTCGGCCCGGAGACGCTGCTGCTCCGCGAACCCGGCGGGACCCCGGTCGGAGAGCGACTCCGCGACCTGCTCAAGGACGGCTCGCTCGAGCTCACCCCGCGGGCCGAGCTGCTGCTCTTCTGCGCCGCCCGGGCTGAGCTCGTCGAGCGGGTGATCCGGCCCGCGCTCGAGGCCGGGCGCGACGTCGTCTGCGACCGCTTCGTCGACTCCACCGTCGCCTACCAGGGCGGTGCCCGCGGCCTCGATCCCGGCCTCGTCGCCCGGCTCAACGAGGCGGCGGTCTCCGGTTGCATGCCCGACCACACGGTGCTCCTCCGGATCGCCCTCGACGACGCGGCCGGCCGCGCCGAGGATCGCGGCGGCCCGCGGGCGTCGGATCGCTTCGAACGCGAGGGTGTGGGCTTCCACGAACGGATCGCGGCGGCGTTCGATGCGATCGCCGCCGCGGAGCCGGAGCGGGTGGCGGTCGTCGACGGGGAGGGGAGCGTCCAGGAGGTGCATGCTCGGGTCGTCGCCGCGCTCGCGCTTGAGCGAGCAGCGGGTAGCGGGAAGCACGTAGCCGACGAGGGGCGGAATGGTCATGGCTGAGCTGCATCGGTCGCTCATGGACGCCACCGCCGAGCAGCCCGGGGCGCGGGCGGCGCTCGCGGCGGCGCTGCGGGCAGGGCCTTCACACGCCTACCTGTTCGTCGGCCCCTCCGGCAGCGGCAAGGCGGCGGCCGCGCGGGCTTTCGCGGCCGAGCTGCTGGCGCGCGGAGCCGGCGACCCGGAGGAGGCGCGGCGACGCGCGCTCGCCGACCCCTCGCCGCACCCGGACCTCGCCTGGCTGCGCCCGCCCGGCAACCAGCACCTGGTCGACGACGTGCGGCGCGAGGTGATCGGCAGCGTCCCCTACCGGCCCTTCGAGGGTGAGCGCCGAGCCTTCGTCATCGAGGCCGCCGACGCGATGGCCGAGGAGAGCCAGAACGCGCTGCTGAAGACGCTGGAGGAGCCGCCTCCCTACGCGCACCTGATCCTGATCACGGCCGAGCCGGCGGCGGTCCTCGACACCGTCCGCAGCCGCTGCCAGCGGATCGACTTCGCACCGCTCTCGCCCGAGGCGCTCGCCGCCCGGCTCGCGAGCGAGTTCCCCGGCGCCGAGGAGCGGAAGCTGCTCGCCCTCGCCCGTCTCGGCGGCGGCGACCTCAACCGGGCGCTGCTGCTGGGGACGCCGACCGGCGAGCGGCTCCGCGCCCGGGCGGAGGCCAGCGCCCGGGCCGCGATCTCGGGCGAGGTCGGCGCGCGCCCCTGGACCGACCTGCTCGCGCTCGCGACCGAGCTGGGCAAGACGGAGGGCGCCGCAGCCGCCGAGGCGGCGGACGCCCGCGCCGATGAGATCGGAGGCGGCCGCGACGCCGACCGCATCCGCCGCGAGGGCGCGGACGCCGCCAAGCGGGCCGAGCGCCGCGCCCGCACCGCCGCCGTCGACCTCTCCCTCGCGCTCGTCGCCTCCTGGTTCACCGACGTCATCGCCGTGGCCGAGGGCGCGCCCGACCTCGCCCGCAACGCCGACCGCTCCGACGAGCTCGCCGCCGACGCGGCGGGGGCTGATCCGCTCGCCGTCCGCCGCGCCGCCGAGCTCGCGATGGAGACCCGCGCACGGCTGCGGGTAAACGTAAACGAGGAGCTGGCGCTGGACGCCTTGTTCCACCGGGCGGCCGCCGCGCTTGGCGACGGCCTCTCAGTGGGCTAAAAGAGGTGCCGATGGCGCTCGACGCGACCCCACCGAAGCTACCCGACGGCGTCCCGCCGCCGACGAAGCCGCCCGAGCTCCCGGTGACGGCCGACCGGCCGGCGATCCGCCCGATCAGGTCGCGGCGGCCGTTCGGCGTCCGCCTCTGGCTCGCGCTGATGTTCGCCGCGATCGGGATCCTCACCGGCACGACCGTCTACCTGGTCGTCTCCGGGTCGAGCGAGAACGCGGCCGAGAGCCGCACCTCGGACCTCGCCGCCGGCCGCACGAACCGGCTCCGCGACAACGTCGAGATCGCGCTGCCGAGCGGCCGGCTGACGCGGGCCAACGTCCACGACGCGGTCGAGGTCCTCCGCCGCTCCCGCCCGAACGAGAACTTCCGCACCTGGATCTACAACACGCCCCGGGTCACGAGGGGCCGGCTCATCGCGGGCTCGCGCGTCGTCAGCCCGCGCGAGGTCAACGGGCTCGACATCGCCGAGGTTCCCGGCGCCCGGGAGGCGGCGCAGCAGGCGCTGCGGGAGGGCGGAACGGTCATCGACGCGCTTCCCGGCGGGCGTACGCTCGTCGCCGTCCAGCTCGTCGGCCTGACCGGCAAGCAGGGTGTGCTCCTGTCGGTCTCCGAGCAGCCGGAGGAGGTGAGCTCGGCGCTCGCGGCGCTACGCGGCCAGCGCCTGACCGCGCTCGTCGTCTCGGTCATCGTCGCCGGCCTGATCGGGTTCCTCGTCGCGAGCCTGATCACCACCCGGGTCAAGAAGCTGGCGGCGGCGGCGGGCGAGCTCGCCGAGGGCCACCTCGACAAGCCGCTCAACACCGGCGGCCGCGACGAGATCGGCGACCTCGGCCGGACGCTCGACTCGATGCGGATAGCGCTCGCCGAGACGTTCGAGGCGCTCGCGTCGGAGCGCGACCGCCTGTCGGCCGTCTTCGCCTCGCTGGCGGAGGCGGTGATCGTCGTCGACCCCCACGGCGACGTCCGTTTCGCCAACCCCGCCTCGGGCCATCTCGTCAACCCCGACGGGTCGGTCGTCGAGGCGCTGCGCCCGTGGATCCGGCGCGCCACCCACCGCGGCAGCGCCGAGAGCGACCACGTCGCGATCGGCAACCGGGTCTTCGCGATCGGGGCCCGCTACCTGCCGGCGGAGCGCTCGGCGCTGCTCGTCGTCCGCGACCGCACCGAGGAGCTGCGGCGCGACCAGGCCGAGCGCGAGTTCGTCTCGAACGCCGCCCACGAGCTGCGCAACCCGATCGCCGGCATGTCCGGCGCGATCGAGGTCCTGCGCTCCGGCGCCAAGGACGATCCCGAGGCGCGCGACCACTTCCTCGACCGGCTCGCCGTCGACATCGACCGCGTCAGCCGCCTGACGAAGGCGCTGCTGACGCTGGCGCGGATGGAGGCGATCGCCGAGGGGGAGGCGGACGTCGTCAGCGTCGACCTCGCGGTCGAGGAGGCGGTGGGCGCGCTCGACGTCCCCAAGGGCGTCGAGCTGCGGCGCGAGGTCGACGCCGATCTCGTCGCCGAGGCCGACCCGGTGCTGCTCCGCCAGGTGCTGATCGGGTTGCTGACGAACGCCTTCAAGCACACTGACGCTCCGGGCGTCGTTACGCTTCGCGCCTGTGAGCAGGACGGACAGGTCTTGATCGAGGTCGAGGACACCGGCACGGGCATCCGTGCCGACGAGCAGGATCGCGTGTTCGAGCGCTTCTACCGCGGCAGCGGCTCGCTCGAGCGCGAGGGCTTCGGCCTCGGCCTCGCGATCGCGAAGCGGATGGTCGACGTCATGGGCGGCGAGATCGGCGTCACCTCCGAGGAGGGGCGCGGCAGCACGTTCACGATCCGGCTGCGCGCGGCTGCCCCGAGCCCGACCCCGGTCGCATGAGGTGCCGGTCTTGAGCAGCGGCCGGATCCTGGTTGCGGACGACGAGCCCTCCGTCCGCGAGTCGGTCGGCTACGCCCTCGGACAGGAGGGCTTCGAGGTCACGATCGCGACCGACGGCGACGACGCGAACGACAAGCTCGGCGACGGCGAGGTCCCCTACGACCTGCTGATCCTCGACATCATGATGCCGGGCCGGAGCGGCCTCGACATCTGCCGGGACGTCCGCGGGCGCAGCCCCGTCCCGATCATCCTGCTGACCGCGAAGGACGCCGAGGTCGACAAGGTCGTCGGCCTCGAGGTCGGCGCCGACGACTACGTCACGAAGCCCTTCAGCGTCCGCGAGCTGCTCGGCCGGGTCCGCGCCCAGCTCCGCCGCCGCGAGCTCGACCGCGTCGCCGGCGACGGCGGCCCGGGCGGCCAGTCGATCGACGCCGGCGACGTCTCGATCGACCTCGCGCGCCACCTCGTCACCGTCCGCGGCGAGCCGGTCAACCTCACCCGCTCGGAGTTCCAGGTCCTGCGCCTGCTCGCCGAGCGGCCGGGACAGGTCTTCAGCCGCCTCGAGATCATGGAGGAGCTCTGGCAGTCGGAGTTCTCCGGCGACGTCCGCGCCTGCGACGTCCACATCTCCAACCTCCGCCAGAAGATCGAGCGCGACCCCCAGGACCCCGAGCTCGTTGTGACCGTGCGGGGCATCGGCTACAAGCTCGCCGAGCCCGAGTAAGGAGCCGGCCGTGGCCGGCGCCGGGCGGTACGCGCCCTCGCCCACCGGCGAGCTGCACCTCGGCAACCTGCGGACGGCGCTGCTCGCCTGGCTCTTCGCGCGCTCGGAGGGGCGCCCGTTTCTCGTCCGGATCGAGGACCTCGACACGGGGCGGGTGCGCGAGCCGTTCGTCGAGCAGCAGCTCGACGACCTGCGGGCGGTCGGCCTCGACTGGGACGCCGACGCCGTCCGGCAGTCGGGGCGGGGTGCGCTCTACGCGGCGGCCCTCGATCGGCTCGAGGAGGAGGGGCGCGTCTTCCGCTGCTTCTGCTCGCGGCGGGAGGTGCGCGAGGCGGCCTCGGCCGAGCACGGCGACGCCCGGCACGGCTTCTATCCGGGGACGTGCCTGCGGCTTGGCGAGGAGGAGTCGCAGCGACGGGCCGAGGCGGGCGAGGAGTTCGCGCTGCGGCTGCGCGCCGAGCGCGCCGAGGTCGAGTTCGCCGACCGCCTCCACGGCGAGCGCCGCGAGCCGGTGGACGACCTCGTCCTGCGCCGCCGCGACGGCGCCTTCGCCTACAACCTCGCGGTCGTCGTCGACGACGCCGAGCAGGGCGTCGGCCAGGTCGTCCGCGGCGACGACCTGCTCCCGGCGACCGCGGGTCAGGCGTACCTGTGCGACCTCCTCGGCCACGAGCGTCCCGAGTGGGCCCACGTCCCGCTCGTCCTCGGCCCCGACGGCGCCCGGCTCGCGAAGCGGCACGGCGCGGTGACGCTGCGGGACCTCGAGGCCGAGTGCGGGTGGGCGGCGGCCGACGCCGTCGGATGGATGGCCCGGTCCCTGGGGATGGCGGGGGAGGGGGAGGCGGTGACGGCGCGGGAACTGCTCGATCGCTTCGACCCGGAGCACCTCCCGCGCGAGCCGACCGTCTTCACGGCTGAAGCGGGCCGCCTCTAGACTCAGCCACCGCGCCGACGTAGCTCAGCTGGTAGAGCACTTCACTCGTAATGAAGGGGTCAGCGGTTCGAATCCGCTCGTCGGCTTGATCTCGTGCCGTCCGGGTCCTCTGGTCCCCTGCCGGCCATGAGCCACCTCACCAAGCGCCAGCGGATCGCGCTGATCACGGGCGCGGCCGCCGCGGCCCTCGCCGTCGCCGGCTGTGGCGACGACGACTCCGACTCCGGCGAGCGGCAGACCCTCAACCTCTCCGCACCCAAGATCGACGTGACCTTCACCGACTTGGGCAAGCAGGGCTCCGACGCCGGCGACCTGCGGGCGTTCAACCAGGACCTCTTCGAGGAGGGATCCGATGAGCCGGTCGGGCGGCTCGACGGGATGGTCGCCCTGACCGACGTCGACGACCTCAACGGGACCGAGGTCGAGTACCGGGCCGGGCAGGTGCAGTTCACGCTCGACCGGGGCTCCATCGTCGCCGTCGGCAACTACATCGCCGAGCCGGGCGAGGCCGCGCCGGTCGACGAGGGGACGACGCGCGCGATCGTCGGCGGCACCGGCGACTACTTCGGCGCCACCGGCGAGGTCACCTCGACCCCGGCCGGCGGGGATCAGGTCGACTACGTGCTCGAGTTCGAGCTCCCCGACGACTGACCGTGGCCGGGGGCGCTGGCTTCGTCGAAGCGCGGCGGGCCGTCAGCCCGCCGTACTGCGGCGGCTCAGGTGCCGCGGGTCGAGTCGCCCGCGTCCTCGGCGGCCGGCTTGGCCGGCTCGGGAGCGGGCTCAGCCGCGGGCTCCGACGATCCCGGCTCGAGCGCGCCCTTGAAGGAGTCGCGGAACTCGCGGGCCTCGCGGACCCCCTCGCCGGCCTTGCGGCCCATCGACTGCGGGTCGAACTTGTCCCCCGCGCGCTTGCCCGCCTTGTCGGAGAGCTCCTTTGCCTTCTCGCTGCCGAGCCGCACCGCCTTCCCGGACGAGCGGCCGAGTTGCGGCAGGTACTTGTAGGCCCGGAAGACGAGCAGGACGATCACGATGATCAGCACGATCTCGAGCGGCCCGATCATCGATTCACTTCTCCGCGCATGTGACGAGGGTACCGCCGGGTACGCGCGTCCCGGCCGGCTCAGGCCTCGTGCGGCATCGGCTCGCCCGCCAGCGCCGCGAGCAGGTTGTCGGCCGCGAGCCCGGCCATCGCCGCCCGCGTCGCGTGCGTCGCCGAGCCGATGTGCGGCAGGACGACGAGGTTCGGCGCCTCGAGCAGCGGGTCGTCCGGCGGCAGCGGCTCGGGGTCGGTGACGTCGAGCCCGGCGCCGGCGATCCACCCCTCCTCCAGCGCCCGCCGCAGCGCCGGCTGGTCGACGACCGGCCCGCGCGCGGTGTTGACGAGGATCGCGGTCTCCTTCATCGCCCGCAGCTCGGCCTCGGCGATCAGCCCGCGGGTCTGGTCCGAGAGCGGCACGTGGAGGCTGACGAAGTCGGAGCGCTCGATGAGCTCGTCGAGCGGGACGTTCCCGGGGACGTCGGTGCGGCGGTTGAGCAGGATGTCCATCCCGAAGCCCTCGCCGCGGGCGGCGACCGCGCGGCCGATCGCGCCGGCGCCGACGATCCCCAGCGTGGCGCCGTGGACGTCGCGGCCCAGCCAGCCCTGCGGCGACCACGTCGTCCAGCGGCCGGCGCGGACGTCGGCGGCGGCGGGGAGCAGCCCCCGCGCGCAGGCGAGGATCAGCGCGAAGGCGATGTCGGCGGTCGTCTCGGTGAGCACGCCCGGCGTGTTGCCGACGGGGATGCCCCGCTCGCGGGCCGCGTCGAGGTCGACGTTGTCGACGCCGACGGCGTAGTTGGCGATCGCCTCGAGGCCGGGGAGCGCGGCGATCAGCTCGGCGTCGACGCGGTCGACGAGCGTGCACAGCAGGCCCTGCGCGCCGGCCGCCCGGCGCAGCAGCTCGTCGCGGTCGATCGGCCGGTCCTCCTGCCAGACGTCGACGTCGTGCTCGGCGGCGAGCCGGGAGACCGCGTCCCCCGGCAGCTCGCGGGTCACGAAGATGCGCGCCATCGGCCTATCATCGCGCGCCCTTGACCGACTCGGCCGAAAGCCCGGGCGCGGGCGGCCTCTCCGTCGTCATCGTCACCTACGACTCCGCCGCCGAGATGCCGCGGACGCTCCCGGCGCTCGTCGCCGAGCTGCGCGACGGCGACGAGCTGATCGTCTGCGACAACGGCTCGAGCGACGGCACCCCGGGACTCGTCCGTGAGCTGGCGCCGGCCGCGACGCTGCTGGAGGCCGGGGACAACCTCGGCTTCGGCGGCGGCGTCAACCTGGCAGCGGCGCGGGCGCGCCACGAGCTGCTGCTGATCCTCAACCCCGACAACGTCGTCCAGCCCGGCTTCCGCGACGCGATCGAGCTGCCGCTCCGCGAGGGTCGCGGCTGGGACGCCTGGCAGGGCCTCGTCACCGACGACCGCGGCCGGCTGCTCAACAGCGTCGGCGGCGCCGTCCACTTCACCGGGATCGCCTGGGCGCAGGGAGCGGGGCGGCCGCGCGACGATGCCCCGCGGGAGCCGCGCGACGTGGCGTTCCCCTCGGGCGCGTGCTTGGCCGTCACCCGCGAGGCGTGGCGAGCGCTCGGCGGGTTCAGCGAGCCCTACTTCCTCTACCACGAGGACACCGACCTCGGGCTGCGGCTGTGGCTCAGCGGCCGCCGCTGCGGGATCGAGCCGCGCGCCGTCTGCGACCACGCCTACGAGTTCGCGAAGGGGTCGCACAAGTGGCGCTACCTCGAGCGCAACCGCTGGGCGACCGTCGTCCGCACCTATCCGGCTCGGCTGCTCCTCGTCCTCGCCCCGGCCCTGCTCGCGACCGAGCTGGCGCTGCTGATCGTCGCCGCGGCCGGGGGATGGCTGGGGGAGAAGCTACGGGCGGACCGCGAGGCGGTCGCCGCGCTTCCTCGTCTGCGCCGCGAGCGCCGGGCGATCCAGGCCGATGCTGCGATCGGCGCCCGCGAGTTCGCCGAGCGCCTGACCCCCGACCTCGACAGCGAGTACCTGGGCCGCGCCGGGCGGTCGCGGCTGCTGCGGTTCCTTCTGCGGGCCTACTGGCGGACGGCCCGGTCCCTGCTCTAGCCGTTCCCAGCCGCCCGGGCCCCCCCGCCACCCCCCGCTGGGGTCACTGAGTTCGAAATGACGAACTGAGCGACCCCAGCATCGCGGGTGGGTCCAGGGGCGGGGGCGGGGCGGGGCGGGGCGGCCGCGTCTAGGCCAGCGCCGTCGCCGGCTCCGGCTCGAGCGCGAGGCCCAGCACCTCGTCGATCGTCATGACGGGGTGGAAGGTCATCTCCTCCCGCACGTCCTCGGGCACGTCCTCGAGGTCGCCGCGGTTGCGCTCGGGGAGGATCACGTCGGTCAGCCCGGCCGCGTGGGCCGCGAGGACCTTCTGCTTGAGCCCGCCGATCGGCAGCACCCGGCCCTGCAGGGTGACCTCGCCGGTCATCCCGACGGTGTGCTTGACCGGCCGGCCCGTGAGCAGGGAGGTCAGCGCCGTCGTGATCGTGATGCCGGCGCTCGGGCCGTCCTTGGGGATCGCCCCGGCGGGCACGTGGACGTGGAACTCCTTGCCCTCCAGCGCGTCGTGGTCGATCCCAAGGCCGTCGGCGTGGCCGCGAACGTAGGAGAGGGCGATGCGCGCCGACTCCTTCATCACGTCGCCGAGCTGTCCGGTGAGGACGAAGTCGTCCTTGCCGTCCATCGAGGTCGTCTCGATGAACAGGACGTCGCCGCCCGCTCCGGTGACCGAGAGGCCCGTCGCGACGCCGGGCACCGCGGTGCGCTCCGCCGCCTCCTGGAAGAAGCGCTGGCGGCCGAGCGCCTTGCGCACCGCCTCCGCATCGAGCTCCACCGGCGGCTCAGCCGAGCCGCTCGCGATCTGAGTCGCGGTCTTGCGCAGGAGCTTCCCGATCTCGCGCTCGAGGTTGCGGACGCCGGCCTCGCGGGTGTAGTCGGTGACGATCTGGCGCACGGCGTCGGTGCCGAGATCGACCTCCTCGGCCTTCAGCCCGTTGCGGTCGAGCTGTCGCGGCAGCAGGTAGCCCTCGGCGATGGCGACCTTCTCCTCGGTCGTGTAGCCGTCGAAGCGCACGACCTCCATCCGGTCCAGCAGTGGGCCGGGGATCGTCTCGGCGACGTTCGCCGTCGCGATGAACATCACCTCTGAGAGGTCGAGCTCGACGTCGAGGTAGTGGTCGCGGAACGAGTGGTTCTGCGCCGGGTCCAGCACCTCGAGCAGGGCCGAGCTCGGGTCGCCGCGCCAGTCGGCGCCGACCTTGTCGACCTCGTCGAGCATGATCACCGGGTTCATCGTCCCGGCGTCGCGCAGGGCACGGACGAGGCGGCCCGGCAGAGCGCCGATGTAGGTGCGGCGGTGACCGCGGATCTCGGCCTCGTCGCGAACGCCGCCGAGCGACATGCGGACGAACTCGCGTCCGGTCGCGCGGGCGATCGACTCGCCGATCGAGGTCTTGCCGGTCCCGGGAGGGCCGATCAGGGTCAGGATGGCTCCCGCCGCCCTGCCCTCCTCGCTGACACCGCGCTCGCGCCGCAGCTTGCGGACCGCGATGAACTCGGTGATCCGCTCCTTGACGTCCTCGAGGCCGGCGTGGTCGGCGTCGAGCACCTCGCGGGCGTGAGCCGGGTCGAGCTTCTCCTCGGAGCGCTCGCCCCAGGGCACCGCCACCAGCCACTCGATGTAGGTGCGCAGCATCGAGCTCTCGCCCGAGCTGTCGCCCATCCGCTCGAGGCGGCCGAGCTCCTTCTCGGCGTGCTCGCGCACGTCGTCGGGCATGCCGGACTCCTCGATCTTCTTGCGGTACTCGTCGGCGACCGAGGCCTCGTCCTCGCCCAGCTCCTTTCGAATCGACTCGAGCTGCTTGCGCAGGAAGTACTCGCGCTGCTGCTTCTCGGCGCCCGACTGCACGTCCTCGCGAATGCGGCTGCGGACCTGGAGCTCGGCGAGCCGCTCGCGCTGGAAGGCGACCGCGAGCTTCAGCCGGTCGGAGACGTCGAGCTCCTCGAGCAGCTCCACCTTCTGCTCGAATGAGAGGTCGGGCGAGTAGCCGGCGGTGTCGGCCAGCGCGCCGGGCTCGTCGATCGAGCGCAGGAAGGCGCGGATGCGGTCGTCGGCGTCGCGCAGGTCGAGGATCTCCTCGACGACGGCGCGGTACTCGCGCTCGAGCGCGCGAATCTCGTCGTCGCGGCCGGCCGGGTCGTCATGGGGGGCGACGTCGATGCGCAGGGCGCCGTCGACGGCGGGGCGAGCCACTCCGGCCACGCCACGGCGGACGCCCTCGAGCGTGACCGCGTTGGCGCCGCCGGGAAGCTTGAGCCGGTCATGGACCTCGGCGATCGTGCCGACCGATGCGAAGGCGTCGTCCTTGCGCGGGACGAGCAGGATCTCGTCGGAGTCGCCGGCGTCGATCGCCAGGGTCAGGTTCATGCCGGGGAAGACGACGACGTCGTCGAGGGGGATCAGGGGAAGCGTGGTCATGCGGTTCTGGGTCCTTCCTGCGTCGGTGGAGACAGCACCTTATCACCAACAGTTATGAAGACCAACGATTATGAATCCGCTTGATCTGACGCTATCCTCGCCCTGCCATGGCCACGCGACCGACCAGCTCCAGCAGCCAGAGGGCGAGCTGCGGGCTGCTCTTCTTCCGCCTCTCGCGGGCTTCCGGGGAGGGCATCGGCGGCAAGCTCGCCGAGATCGACATGCGCCAGCCCGAGTTCGCGATCCTCTCGACCCTCGACGAGGCCGGCCCGATCTCCCAGCAGGCCCTCGGGCACGCGCTCCGCATCCACCCGAGCAACCTCGTCGCGATGATCGACGGCCTCGAGCGCGAGAAGCTGCTCGTCCGCCGTCGCGACACCGAGGACCGCCGCCGCTACCTGCTCGAGCTGACCGATCGCGGCCGCCTCCGCCTCGAGCAGGCGCACCGCCGCGCGCTCGAGGCCGAGGTCGAGCTGCTCTCGCCGCTGTCCAAGCGCGAGCGCGAGCAGCTGCGGGGCCTGCTCGGACGGCTGGCCGCGAACTCCTGCGCACCCGGGGACCGCTGCCGGGGCTAGACGGCCCCGCTGCGCGCCGGCGGCAGCTGCTCCAGCGCCTCGAGCTCGAAGCGCAGCAGCTCGACCATGCGGCTGCCCGGGATCCGTTCCTCCAGCATCTCGAGCGAGTGGCGGTAGCGGCGGAGCCGCGCCGGGATCTCGGGGTCCGCCGGATCGGTCGCCATCGTCATTCGCAGCTCTCGCACCTTCGAGACCTTGTCCGCCGCGTAGACGGCGACGGCCTCGTCCTCGGCATCGCGCACGCGCTCGCGGACGTCGTCCTTGCGCGCCTCCTCCTCGGCGATCTCAGGGTCGTCGCTGACTGCGGCGACGAGGCTCGCGACGTGGTCGCCGAACCGCTCCGCGAGCTCGCCCCGCCCGGCGTCGGTGTCCTCGAGCACGTCG
Source organism: uncultured Solirubrobacterales bacterium (assembly GCA_963823565.1). GTDB lineage: Bacteria > Actinomycetota > Thermoleophilia > Solirubrobacterales > 70-9 > RHKX01. Next base: position 320,459 of record CAWGLR010000003.1, read on the forward strand.
TGCAGGACGGCGGCGGCGACGACCTCGTCGGGGTAGCCGCTGCGGTCGAGCAGCGAGGCGACCTCGACGAGGTGGAGGACGATCGTCGCGCGGTCGCCGCGGCGGCGCTGGGCGCCGTGCCGCTGCTCCGCGAAGGCGACCGCCCGCCGCGTCAGCGGCAGGTGGTCGAGGAAGGTCAGTCGCTCCTCGACCACGTCCCCAGGGCTCGCATCCGCGACACCTTCTTGAACTGATGGCCCTCCATCCGCGAGAGCAGTGCCGCCAGCAGCTCGACCGCGTCGGCGACGTGCGGCCCCTTGTTGAGCATCACGCACTCCGCGCGCTCCGCCATCGCCGCGTCCGTCATCTCGCCGCGATGCCGCACGCCCTTCTTGACGAGTCCGTCGAGCACCTGTGTCGCCCAGACGACCGGGACGTGCGCCGCCTCGCAGACCCAGAGGATCTCCTCCTGGACCTCGGCGAGCCGCGCGTGGCCGATCTCGACCGCGAGGTCGCCGCGGGCGATCATGATCCCCGCGGGCCGGCGGCCGGCGGCCTGGACGATGAGGTCGGGCAGGGCCTCGATGGCGAGCTCCGTCTCGATCTTCAGCAGCAGCGCCGTATCGGGGAAGCCGAGGCGGCCGAGGGCGTTCTGCGCCATCTCGACGTCCTCGGGCCGCTGGGCGAAGGACAGGCCGACGATGTCGGCGCATTCGGCGATTTCGCCGAGGTCGACGAGGTCCTGGGGGGTCAGCGAGGGCAGCCGCAGCGCGGAGTCCGGGAAGTTGAGCCCCTTCTCGGTGCGCAGGTGCTCGCCCTTGTCGCGAGCCTCCTCCACGCGCAGCAGCCAGCCGCCCTGGACGCGGCGCTCGGCGCGCGCTCCGAGCCTCCCCTCGTTGACGAGGACCCGCGCGCCGGGCGCGAGCTGCTCGATCACTTCGGGAAGCGAACATTCGAACTGATGCTCGGGGACGCCGGCGACGGGCACGGGACCCGTCCCCATCAGCACGGGCTCGCCGCGGCGCAGGCGGGCATCGGGTGGAACGGTGGTCGAGGCGACCCGGGCGCGCGGTCCCGTCAGGTCGAAGCAGATGCGGCACGAGCGCCCGGCGGCCGCGGCGGCGGCGCGGACGTTGGCGGCCATCGCACGCCAGGCCTCCGGGTTGTCGTGGGCGCAGTTCACCCGGGCGACGTCCATTCCCGCCGCGACGAGGGTGGCGGCCAGCTCGGGCCGCTCGGCGGCCTCGGAGGGAAGCGTGACCATGATCCGGACGTCGCGGCCGCGAGGCGTCGGGCCGAGGACCGCCTCGGTCTGGGCCCGCAGCAGCTCGTGCCCGCGGAAGTAGGCGCGGGGGCCCGGCGCCTCACCGCCGCTCCCCGCGAGCGCGCCGAGCGCAGCGAGGACGGCGTCGAGGTTCGGCAGCACCCGCGCCTCGCAGCGGCCGAGCGAGGAGAGCCCGAGCGGCATCAGCTCGAGCTGGAGGTCGCGCAGGTCGTGCCCGCGCAGCGCGAGGTACGCCGCGAGGTTCTCGGCGCTCGGCAGGTAGGCGTCGCGCTCGACCCGCGGCCGCCATCGCGCGAGGGAACGATCCGCCTCCGCGACGACCTCCTCCCGGAGCTCCGCGAGCGCCGCGTGGATAGCGGCGGCGGAACGACCCCGTCCGGCGGGGGCGACGTCGGCCGATTTCTCGCTCGCGAGCAGGCCCCCCACACTCGCGCCGCGGGCGCCGCCTGTGGTGAAGGAGCGGTGAACGACGCCGCGGGCTCAGCCCGCTTCGGCGTCCCCGTTCGCGCCCGCGTTGACCGGGACGCCGCCGTGCTCCGGCTCGACCTCGCCGGCGAGCAGCTCGCTCTTGCGGACGCGGCGCTGCTCGCGGTCGATGCGGGCGACCTCCTGGGCGAGGATCTTCGTCTCCTCGCTGAGCCGCGAGAACGCGATCGAGAAGTTGAGCAGCAAGCCGAAGATGACCGCGAGGCCGAGCAGGAAGAGGGCGTTGGGCGGCGACTTGATGCCGGCGACGTCGGCGATGAAATTGAGCCCGCCGTTCCAGACGGCGAGGACGACGAGGAACGCGGCGGCGAGCATCCACAGCAGCGCGTAGCGCTCGACCAGCCGGCGCCGGCGCACCAGGTCGATCACCACCGCCAGCATCAGGACCGTGACGACGATCGCGATGATCTGCGCCTTGCCGGAGAGCTTCGACTCCTCGACCGCGATCAGGACCGCGGGCCCGGAGAGCGCGGCGGCGATCACGCCCGGCCGCCCTCCTCGCCGACTCCGGCGGCGGCGGCGCTCGGCGTCACCGGCTCGAACTCCCCGGTCTCCGGCGGGCGACCGTCGGTCGGCATGGGCCGGCGGCGCAGCAGGCCGACGAAGAGCGCCAGCATGACCTTGGCCATGTAGTAGGCGGCGCGCGGATAGTCGATCGAGCTGCGGCCGAACCCGCGTGCGTTCATTCGCACCTGCACCTCTTGGATCCGGAGGCGGTGGTGGTGGAGCATCAGGATCGCCTCGACCTCGGGGTAGTCGTGCGGGTAGTCGCGGGCGAAGAGCTCGATGCCCCTGCGGTTGACCATGCGGAAGCCGGAGGTCGGGTCGGTGATCCGCTGCCGCACCAGCAGCGTCAGGGTCAGCGCGAAGATCAGGTTGCCGAGCCGGCGTCCGAGCGGCACCTTGTAGCCGGGGTCCCCGCGGAAGCGGGTGCCGTAGACCATGTCGGCCTGGTCGCTCGTCGTGCTCAGCTTCTCGAGCATCTGCGGCAGGTACTCGGCCTTGTGCTGGCCGTCGCCGTCCACCTGCACGGCCACGTCGTAGCCGTTGCGCAACGCGAACTTGTATCCCGACTGCATGGCGCCGCCGATCCCGAGGTTGAACGGGTGGCGGATGACGACCGCCCCGGCCGCCTCGGCGACCGCGACCGTGTTGTCGACCGAGCCGTCGTCGACGACGAGCACGTCGAACTCGGGGGCGTGGCGGCCGATGTCGCGGACGACGCGGCCGACCATGTCCTCCTCGTTGAGCGCCGGCACGATGGCGAGGCAGCTCAGGCTGTCGTGACGGTCCTGGCTCATGAAGCGGGGATCAAGGGTAGGGACGGATACCCGTCCGCGCCAGTCCGGTTCCCCGTTGCCGCCGGGCTTGCAGGCGAATAGCATCGCCGCCATGAGCCGGACGAGAAGGACCTCACCCGCATTCGCCCTCGCCCTCGGGACCGTCGCGATTGCTGCGCTGCTGCTGGCGCTGCTGCCCGGCCGGGCCGACGCCGCGCAGGCCACCTGCCCGGGCACGTTCCGCGTCCTCCACGACGACACGATCGGGAAGATGCAGCTGCCGAAGGGCGCCTACACGGTCAAGGTCCGCAACTCCAAGCGGCTCAGCTGCTCCTACGCGTTCGACCTCTTCCGGCAGTTCCTCGAGGACTACGACGGCAAGCTGCCCGACGGCTGGCGCATCCGCGCGAAGCGGCGGGAGTTCTTCCAGCCGAAGACGGGCGACGGCTTCACGGTCAAGCTCGCCAAGAAGGGCGGCGGCGGGGGCGGCGGCCACGGCCACACCCCGACCGGTGCCGCCTGCCCGAACCTCTTCTCGGTCCTCCACGACGACCGGATCGGAAGGCTCTCGGTGCCGAAGGGCAAGTACCAGCTCACCCTGCTGGCGATCGGGACGCTGAGCTGCGACCGGGCGTCGAAGCTGTTCGCGAAGTTCCTCCAGGACTACACCGGGAAGCTGCAGAACAAGTGGCAGCTCGACGTCAGCACCGGGACCTTCTACAAGAACCTCCACACCGGGTTCCGGATCAAGCAGGTCAAATGACGCGGGCGCTGCCGGCGGAGCTGGCGGCGCTCGAGGAACGGGTGGCGAGCTGCCTCCTCTGCCCGCGGCTGGTCGCCTGGCGCGAGGAGGCGGCGGCGAACCCGCCGAAGCGGTTCCGCGGCGAGGAGTACTGGGCGCGGCCGATGCGCGGCTTCGGCGACCCGGGTGCGCGGGTGGTCGTCGTCGGTCTCGCGCCGGCGGCCCACGGCGGGAACCGGACCGGGCGCATCTTCACCGGCGACCGCTCCGGCGACTGGCTCTTCGCGTCGATGCACCGGCTCGGCTTCGCCAGCCAGGCGGAGTCGGTGAGCGCCGGCGACGGGCTCGAGTTGAGCGACGCCTGGGTCGCGGCGGTGGTGCGCTGCGCGCCGCCGGCGAACCGGCCGACGATCGCCGAGCGCGACGCCTGCCTGCCCTACCTCGTGCGCGAGCTCGAGCTGCTCCCCTCCGCGCGGGTGCTCGTCGCGCTCGGGTCGTTCGCCTGGGACGGCTGCCTGCGGGCGCTGCGCGGGCTCGGGGAGGAGGCGCCGCGCCCGAAGCCGCGCTTCGGGCACCGCGCCGAGGCGCGGGTCGGCGGGTGGGCGCTGATCGGCTCCTTCCACCCGAGCCAGCAGAACACCTTCACCGGGAAGCTGACCGAGCCGATGCTCGACGACGTCTTCAGCCGGGCACGCGAACTCGCCGCGGCGGATTGAGCGGGCGCCCCTAAGATCGGCTGAGCCCCGTGGTCCCGCTCAACATCCCGAACGCGCTGACGATGCTGCGGATCCTCGCGGTGCCGGTGGTCGTCGTCGCGCTGCTGGGCGAGATCCCGAACGGCGACCTGCTGGCGGGGATCGTCTTCGCGATCGCCGCGTTCACCGACGGGCTCGACGGTTACATCGCCCGCCGCAAGGGCGAGGTGACGACGTTCGGGAAGCTGATGGACCCGCTCGCCGACAAGCTGCTGGTCGTCGCGGCGCTGGTCTCGCTGGTCTCGCTCGACCGGCTTCAGGCCTGGATCGCGATGGTGATCATCGCTCGCGAGCTCGCGGTGACCGGCCTCCGCGCCGTCGCCGTCGAGCAGGGCGTCGTGATCGCGGCGAGCTGGCTCGGGAAGGTGAAGACCGCGCTGCAGATCGCCGCGATCCTCGCGCTCATCGCCGTCGACCCGGCGCCGCTGGGAGTCGACCTGCTCGTCTACGCGGCGGTCGCGGCCACCGTGATCTCGGGCGCGGACTACTTCTTCGGCGTCCGGCGGCGGATGGAGCAGAGCCGGAGCGAGCGCACCGCGGGCGACGCCAAGGCCGCCTAGGCGCCGGGGCCCTCGGCGGGTCGCCGCCACGCGCGGCTACGTCGACGACGACGCCAGGCTCGCGGCCCTTTCCTAGACGGCCGGCGCGCGGCTGGGCCGCGGTGCGCCCGTCTCCGGGGCGACGCGGCTGAGGAGCGAGTCGGCACCGAACCGGGTGGGCTCGGTGATCACGAGCAGGAGGCCGCCGAGCACCTCCGCGTCGGCGCCGAGGCTCGCCTCGACGATCCGCACCGACTCGCGCGCCGCGTGCACCGCCGAGCGGTCGGCCGCGACGCGCAGCGGGTCGAGGAGGATGCTGCCTGCGCGGCTCAGCTCGCCGCCGACGACGATCCGGTCGGGGCCCATCAGGTTGATCAGGTTGGCGGCCGCGACCCCGATGTGGCTGCCGGCGTCGGCGATCACACGCCGGCACGGCTGATCGCCCTCGAGGGCGAGGTCGACGAGCTGCTCGACGGTGTCGACACCGGGATCGCTCTCCCGCAGCGCGGCGAGGATCGCGCTGCCGCCGGCGTACAGCTCGAGGCAGCCCCGGCTCCCGCAGCGGCAGACGGGCCCGTCCTCGGCGACGGTCGTGTGGCCGATCTCGCCGGCGGTGCCGGCCACGCCGCGGAACAGGCGGCCGTCATGGATCAGGCCGGCGCCGATCCCGGTCGCGGCCTTGATGTAGGCGACTTGGCTCCCCCCCGCTCCCGCTCCCCACTTCGCCTCGGCGAGGGCGCCGAGGTTGGCGTCGTTGTCGACGACGGCCGTCATCCCGAGGCGCTCGGAGAGCTCGGGGGCGAGCCGCACCCCGGCCCAGCCGGGAAGGATGTTGGAGGAGGCGACGGTGCCCTCCGGGTGGGTGATCGGCGCCGGCAGCCCGACGGCGGCGCCGATGACGAGGTCGCGGTCGACCGCGGCCTCGGCGAGCGACTCGCCGACCAGCCGCCCGGCGGTCGCCAGCCCGTCCTCGACCCCGTGGCCGTGCTCGAGGGGAACCCAGTGGCGGGCGAGGACGCGATGGCCGAGATCGCCGACGGCGACGGCGAGGTGCCGCGCGCCGATGTCGACGCTGACCGCGACGCCGGCGGAGACGTCGAGGCGGACGCGCCGCGAGGGCCGGCCGCCGGACCGCGGCTCGCCGCCGGCCGCGGCGTCGTTCGGCTCGTCATCGAGGAGGCCCTCTTCGATCAGGGCGCCGATGAGGTTCGACACCGTGGTCCGGGAGAGCCCGGTGTGCTCGACGAGCTCGCCCCGGGTGAGCGGGCCGCGCGTGCGCAACGCGTCGATCAGCGCCACCCGGTTGCGTGCTCTCAGCCCCCGATGCGATCCTCCGCTCATCCGCGCAGAGTAAAGACGGGCGGCGGGGATATTGTCAATCCTCGAACACTTCGACCCCGTTCGGCGCAGGGGTTTTGACAACCACTTGACAAATAGCCCGTGCGCGTGGTTGTGTGGCGCCAACGGTCCTTTGAGGAGAGGAGTCAAGAAGATGTCGACGAGGTTCGGCCGCGCGAAGACCGCAGCCGCCATGTTCTCCGTCGCGGTTCTCGCGGTCGGTGTCGCCGCTTGCGGCACCACCAGCGACGAAACGTCGTCGGACGACGGAGGCGGTAGCGAGAGCGGCACCGTCGGGCTGCTACTGCCCGAGACCAAGACCACCCGCTACGAGGCCTTCGATCATCCGTTGTTCGAGCAGGCTCTCAAGGAGCAGTGCCCGGACTGCACGCTCGAGTACGCGAACTCGGATCAGGACGCTTCCCAGCAGCAGTCGCAGGCGGAGTCGATGCTGACGAAGGGGATCGACGTCATGGTCCTCGACCCGGTCGACGGCGAGGCCGCCCAGGCGATCGTCAACAAGGCGGAGAGCCAGGGCGTGCCGGTCGTCTCCTACGACCGTCTCGCCAGCGGGCCCGTCAGCTACTACGTCTCCTTCGACAACGAGAAGGTCGGCGAGCTGCAGGGACAGGCCCTGCTCGACGAGGTCGGCGACGGCGCGAGCATCGTGATGATCAACGGCGCTCCCACCGACCCGAACGCGGCCCAGTTCAAGTCCGGCGCGCACAGTGTGCTCGACGGCAAGGTCGACATCGCCAAGGAGTTCGACACCCCCGACTGGAGCCCGGACAAGGCTCAGACGGAGGCGCAGTCGGCGATCACGGCGCTCGGCAAGGAGAACATCGATGGGTTCTACTCGGCGAACGACGGCATGGCCGCCGGCATCGTCGCGGCCATGCAGGGCGCGGGGATCCCCCTATCGACCCCGCTGACCGGCCAGGACGCGCAGGTCGACGGAATCCAGCGGGTGCTCGCCGGCGAGCAGTCGATGACCATCTACAAGGCGATCGAGCCCGAGGCTCAGGCCGCCGCCGCGATGGCGGTCGCGCTGCTCCAGGGCGAGGACTACCCGGACGCGACCGAGTCGATCGACAACGGCACGACCGACGTCCCCTCGCAGCTCCTCGAGCCGGTGGTGGTCACCGCCGACAACGTCCAGGACACGGTGATCAAGGACGGGTTCTACGAGCCCTCGGACATCTGCACCGGCCAGTACGCGGCCGCGTGCAAGAAGGCCGGGATCGAGTAGACGATCCCGCGTCGCCCGCCCGCGCCGGGGGATAGCGCGGGCGGGCCGGCGCCGGAGGTGCTGGGTGAGCGCAACTGAGACGATCGAGGCGGGGCCGGCGAGCGGGAGCGCGCCGCTCCTGCGCGTGCGGGGGGCGAAGAAGAGCTTCGGTGCCGTGAGGGCGCTCGACGGCGTCGACCTCGACGTCGCGGCGGGTGAGGTGACGGCGCTGGTCGGGGACAACGGCGCCGGCAAGTCGGTGTTGATCAAGGCGATCTCCGGGGTCGACCCGCCCGACGCGGGGTCGATGGAATGGGACGGGGAGCCGATCCACATCCGTCGGCCCACGGACGCGCAGCGGATCGGAATCGCGACGGTGTTCCAGGACCTGGCGCTCTGCGACAACCTCGATCTCGTCGCCAACCTCTTCCTCGGCCGCGAGCTGACGCGAGGCGGGCGGCTCGACGAGATCGGGATGGAGAAGCGCTCGCGCGAGCTGCTCGAGGAGCTGTCGGTGACGACGATTCAGGACGTCCGGGCGCCGGTCGGGCTGATGTCGGGGGGGCAGCGGCAGTCGGTGGCGATCGCTCGCTCCCTGCTCGGCGAGCCGCGGGTGGTGCTGCTCGACGAGCCGACCGCCGCCCTGGGCGTGGCTCAGACGGCGGAGGTGCTCTCGCTCGTCGAGCGGCTTCGCGACCGGGGGTTCGGCGTCGTCCTGATCAGCCACAGCATGCCCGACGTCTTCGCCGTCTCGGACCGGATCGCGGTGCTCCGGCTCGGCCAGAACGCCGGCGTGTTCGAGACGGCGCAGACCACCCCGGAGGGGATCGTGTCGGCGATCACGGGAGCGGACATCAACGCGGTCACGCGCCGAGAGGCGGCCCGGGTGAGAAGGGAGGAGTCGCAGTGAGCGACGTCGCCGCGGGACCCGGCGGAGACGCATCGGTGCCGGCCGGACCGAAGGGCGGTCTGATCGGCCGGGGGGTGACGGAGATCCGCCGGCGGATTCGCGACGGCGAGCTGGGCTCGATCCCGGTGGTGCTCGGGCTGGTCGTCATCTGGATCACCTTCTACCTGCTCGACCACAGCTTCCTCTCGTCGGAGAACCTGTCGAACCTGACCCAGCAGATGGCGGCGACGGGGACGATCGCGCTCGGCGTCGTCCTGGTCCTGCTGCTCGGGGAGATCGACCTCTCGGTCGGGGCGGTGAGCGGCGTCACCGCGGCGCTGCTCGGCGTGCTCAACGTCAACGAGGGCTGGCCGGTGATCCCGGCGATCCTGATGGCGCTGCTGTTCGGCTGCGCGATCGGGGCGCTGCACGGCTTCTTCTTCACCCGGGTCGGGGTGCCGACGTTCGTCGTCACCCTCGCCGGGCTGATCGCCTGGCAGGGGCTGCAGCTTCTGATCCTCGGCAAGGACGGGACGATCAACTTCCCGTTCGACGGCGGCGTCGCCCAGCTCGTCAATACCTACTACGTGCCGGAGATCGGCTACGGGATCGCGATCGGAGTCGCGGTCGTCTATGCGGCGGCGGCGTGGCTGGCGGCGCGGCGGCGGCGCGATGCGGGGCTGGTGGCCGAGGAGCCGCGGTCGATCGTCATCCGGTCGGTGCTGCTCCTGGCCGCGGGCGTGATCGTCGCCGCGATCATGAACGGCTACCGGGGGATGCCGCTCGCGCTGCTGATCCTCGTCGGGCTGGTGGTCGTGTTCGACCTGATGCTGCGCAAGACGGTGTTCGGCCGCCAGATCTTCGCCGTCGGCGGCAACGCGGAGGCGGCGAGACGGGCCGGGATCAACGTCAAGCGGGTGCGGATGACCGTGCTCATGATCGCCTCGACGATGGCCGCCGCCGGCGGCGTGCTGGCCGCCTCGCGGCTGTTCGCGGTCAACCAGGACTCGGGCGCCAACGACGTCCTCCTGAACGCGATCGCCGCCGCCGTCATCGGCGGCACCAGCCTCTTCGGCGGCCGCGGCAGCGCCTACTCGGCGCTGCTCGGCATCGTCGTGATCCAGTCGATCACGAACGGGATGCTGCTGCTCAGCCTCGGCACCGACGTGCGCTACATGATCACCGGCGGTGTGCTGCTCGGCGCGGTGACGCTCGACGCCTTCGCGAGGCGAGGGCAGCGCGCCAGGGGACTGACATGACAGCCGACTCCTGACGAGTCGCCGGGCGTCGTGATCAAGGACGCCGGAGGCGAAGCGGCCTCAGGCCGTGAGCCGACGAGGACGCCGAGCACGGCGTCCGGCGGCCGTCAGGGGGCTTCGAGCCACTCGCGCATCGTCATGTGGTGGCTGGAGTGGTCGCCGGTCTCGAGCTCGCGGAGGACCTCGGCGAGCTCGCCGGAGCGCTCGGCGGCGACGGTGTGGCGGTGGATGGTCTCGAGGTTCTCCTGGCGGGCGAGGACGAAGCCGCCGTTCTCGGCGAGCTCGGGGTGGGCCTCGGCGACGCGGCGGATCATCTCGCGGACGCAGTCCTCGACGAAGCGGGGGTTGGCGTGCGCCTTCTCGACGACGTGGCGCTCGTCCTCGCGCTTCATCAGCTCGTAGATCTCCGACGACATCGAGGACTCGACGATGGCGAGGAGCTCGCGGGCGTCGATCTCGGAGGCGGGGCAGTCCTCGGCGCGGCCGATGTAGAGGGTGCCGATGCCGCGCTGGTTGTGGGTTGCGACGGGGACGGCGCCGAGGATCTCGTCGATCTGCTCGGGCTCGTAGCCGAGGCCGGCGAGGCGGTCGCGGGCGCCGGCGGCGACGAGCTCCTGGGCGCAGGGGCAGGCGGTCATGCCGTGGGCCTCGACGCCGGTGAGGGTGCGCGTGCCGTGCTCGGAGGCGACGGCGGTCCCGAAGAGGGAGTAGATCTCCTGGGTCGGCTTGCCGGAGACGGGGGCGGGGACGGTCTCGGGGTAGCGGGCGGCGAGGGACACCTCGGCGCGGAGGCCGGCCTGGCCCTCGCGGACGCGCTCGGCGATGTGGGCGGCGAGGTGCTCGGCCTTGAGCTCGGCCTGCATGACCGAGGCGTCGATCGCCTCGTTGACGACCTCCTCGAAGCGGGACATGTGGACGCCGGCCTGGCGCGGGTTGAGGTCGACGTAGCACTCGAGCTCGGCGTAGAAGAGCTGCGGGGCGGAGCCGCCGGAGGCGTCGATGCGGATGACCTTCTCGACTCCGCGGACGCCGACCCGGGTGAGGCTGACCTCGGTGCGCGGACGGCGGGCCTGGACGTCCGGATTGGCGGTGGGTGAGACGGCGTTCATGGTTGAGTCGGCAACGAAAGGGTAGCGGCGCGGGTTCGACGGTTGGCGGGCGTGCCATACTCGCAACGCGGTTCCGGGGAGCAGCCGTGCTCGCCGGCGCTGTGGGTAGATGGCAGAGGAGCTCGAGCAGACCCTTTCCCCGAATGGGGACCGTCCCGGAGAGGATGTCGCCGTGACGCTGGTCGCGACCGGCCGGGAGCGGGGATACGTGACCGTCGAGCAGGTCGCGGCGGCGCTCGAGGAGGTCGATCTCGGCGCGGAGGGCATCAGGGAGCTGCACTCGCAGCTGGCCGATGCCGGCGTCGAGGTGATCGGGGACACGGCCGCGGGTGAGAACGGATCGGCGGATGCGCCGCCGGTCGTCGCGCCGCCGGAGCTGACGGTCGACCCCGGCGTCGACTCGCTGCGCCTGTACCTGCACGCGATCGGGCAGGTCTCGCTGCTGACCGCGGAGGGCGAGGTCGAGCTCGCGAAGCGGATCGAGCGCGGCGACATGATCGCGAAGCGCCAGATGGTCGAGGCGAACCTGCGGCTCGTCGTCTCGATCGCGAAGGGATACGTGGGGAGGGGCCTGAGCTTCCTCGACCTGATCCAGGAGGGGTCGCTGGGACTGATCCGGGCGGTGGAGAAGTTCGACTACCGGCGCGGCTACAAGTTCTCGACCTACGCGACCTGGTGGATCCGGCAGGCGGTGACGCGGGCGATCGCCGACAAGAGCCGGACGATCCGGATCCCGGTGCACGTCAACGAGAAGCTGGCGCGCGTGCGCAGCGTCGAGCGCGGCCTGGTGCAGGACCTGGGGCGGGAGCCGGAGCCGCACGAGGTCGCCGCCGAGGTGGGCCTGGAGCTGAGCGAGGTGCGGGAGCTGATGGGGATCGGGACGGCGCCGGTCTCCCTCGAGGCGCCGATCGGCGACGACGGCAACGGCAGCGTCGCCGACCTCGTCCCCGACGAGTCGACTGAGAGCCCCTTCGAGCGGGCGACCGACTCGATGCAGCGCGAGGGCCTCGACCGCGCGCTCGGCCTGCTCACCGAGCGGGAGCGCAAGGTGATCGAGCTGCGCTACGGCCTCACCGGAGCCGAGCCGCTCACCCTCGAGCAGATCGGCCGCGACTTCGGCATCACCCGCGAGCGCGTCCGTCAGATCGAGTCGAACTCGCTGCGCAAGCTCAAGCGGCTTCCCCAGGCTCAGGTTCTGCGGGAGTGGTGAGCTCGGGCTGAGCGGGGGCGGGCACGTAGGCCGCGTGCACTCGCCTCACCTTGAACTCGCCGGGGCCGAGCGCGGTCACCTCGAACTCGTCACCTGGTGCGAGGCCTGCGGCCCGAAACGGGCCGATCGGAACGGTCATCTGGTGTCCGGACGACATCCTCGCCCGGCCGACGTGGCGCAGCTTGACGGGCTGCAGGTCCATGGCGGCCGGCTGGGCCTTGGATGGGGGAGGTGGGATTCGAACCCACTCAGCACTAGGCACTGATTTTACAGACCAGCCCGTCTCTCCAACTACGGCGCTCCCCCTAGGGGGCGCGCATTCTAGGTGTTCCAGCGCGGCGGCTGGGATGGTCCGATCAGGTCCAATCTCGTACTCCGAGTACTTCGGCCCCCCGACGGTGATGGAGGTCGCGGCGCAAACGGCTGACGAGGGGATGAACCACGCCCGGCCATCGAGAACGTAGGCATAGAGGAAGTCGCAGCGCTCCTGGCTGAAGTGCTTCACGGCGCCGGTCCAACTCCGGTTGCCGCCATTCGTGGCGATGTGGACGGCGTACCTGTCCGATCGCCTGACGCCCGACGTCTTAACCTGCACGCGCTGAAGCCGGCCGTTGAGCTCGGCGATCACGTCTACGTCGGGGCTGTGGAACAGAGGGACCCAGACGGTCGCGCCGATCTCGGTCAGCCAGGCGATCGCGTGCGCTTCGCCGATGTCTCCCTGCTTACGTGGGTGGAACCCCCTTTTCATACCCCAAACATATGTTCGCCTACGGACGGAAACGGCGGGGCCCGGAGGGACGAAAGTCAGCTCAGCCGCCGCGCAAACATGCCCGAGCGGATGGCGAGGCCGATCAGGAGGTCGACGCCGCCGAGGATGACGATGCGCCGGCGATCGAGCTGACGACGGCGAGGAGGACGGCGCCGGCGACCATCGTGACGACGGCGATCAGGATGAGGACGTCGCCGCCTCTCTCGTTCATGGAGGGACCCCATCCCCGGCCGGGGGCGGCCGATTGGCGCCGGCGGGGTTATCGCTAAGGTGGCCCCGCTGCCCGGATAGCTCAGCGGTAGAGCACCTCCATGGTAAGGAGGGGGTCGTGGGTTCAAGTCCCACTCCGGGCTTCGTCTGGAGTCGATGGGAGCAAACGGATCGAGCAGCGGGCGGTTACGGGTGACGATGCTCGGGCCGAGCCCCGAGCACCCCGGCGGCGTCACCAAGGTCGTCGCCTCCTGGGCCGACGCCGGCCTCGATGACGCGGCCGACGTCCACCGCATCGACACCACCCGCTGGGACGACCCGCGCCCGTTGCAGGCGCTGCACGCGGCCCGCGCCCTCCTCGCCCTCTCCATCCACCTCGCCCGCCGCCGCGCCGACGTCGTGCTCCTCCACGCGAGCACCGGCGGCAGCACCCTCCGCAAGCTCGCCGCCGCCCAGATCTGTCGTCTCCTCCGCATCCCCTACGTCGTCCAGCTCCACTCCGGCGACCACGAGGCATGGGCATCCCGGTCCCGCATCGGGCGCGCCGCATCCCGCTCGCTCCTGCGCCACTCGCGCGCCGCCATCGTCACCTCCTCCCGCTGGGAGCCCTTCGCCCGCGCTCTCGACGCCCCGCGCGTCGCCGTCATCCCCAACGCCCTCTCGCCCCACGAGCGCCGCGCCCTCGCGCCGCCCGATCCGCCCCCGCCGCCGCCCGCCCTCCCGATCCTCCTCTACCTCGGCCGCTTCGCCCCCGTCAAGGGCCCCGACCGCATCGCCGCCGCCCTCGCCGCCGATCCCCCGTCCCGTCCCTTCTCCGTCCGCCTCTTCGGCAACGGCGACCGCGCCTTCCTCGAGCGCGCGTTCTCCGCCCTCCCGCCCTCCGCCTACCTGGTCGGCGACTTCATCCCCCTCGACGCCAAGGCGGCCGAGCTCGCAACCGCCTCCGCCCTCGTCGTCCCCTCCCGCGCCGAGGGCTTCGGGCAGGTGCTGATCGAGGCGCGCGCCGCCGGCACCCCCGTCGTCGCCGCCGACGTCGGCGGCGTCGCCGACGTCCTCTCCGGGTATCCCCAGTCCCTCCTCGTCCCCGCCGGCGACGACGGGGCCCTCGCGTCCGCCCTCCGCCGCGTCGTCGAGGGCGTCTGGCCCCCCTTCGAAGCCCCCCGCGCCCCCGACCTCCCCGACCGCTTTCACGCCGAGCGCGCCCTCGCGACCCTCCTCTCCGTCCTCGGCGCCGCCGCCGGGCGTCCCGCGCCCGGGCCGGCCCACTGATGCTCCGCCGCATCTTCATCGTCGGCGGATCCGGCGCGATCGGTGCCGTCGCCCTCGCGCTCGTTCAGATCAAGGTCGGCGCCCTCTTCGGCACCGGCGCCGAGCTCGACGCATTCTTCGTCGGCGCCGCACTTCCCTCCGTCATCCTCGCCGTCAGCGCCGGCGCCGTCTTCTCGATCGTCATCCCCCGCCTCCCCGACGGCCCCGCCGCGCCCCACGCCGCCGGCCGCTTCGCCGTGCTCGCATTCGCCGCCGGCGCGCTCGCCGCCGCGGTCGTCGCGCTCGCCTCCACCCCGATCGTCGACCTCATCGCCCCCGGGCTCGACGCCGCCACCTCCCGCGAAGCCGCCTCCGTCCTTCGCATCTACGCGATCACGATCGCCCCGACCAGCGTCGCCTTCGTCTTCTCCGCCTACGCCTACTCCATCGACCGCGCCTACGTCGCCGGCGCCTCCACCACCCTTTACGGCCTCACCTGGTTCGCCCTCCTCTTCCTTCCCGCCCTCAGCGGCGAGGCCACCGACGTCGCCCTCGCCGGCGTTCTCGCCACCCTCGTCCAGCTCGCCTCCGCCTTCCTCCTCTCTGCGCCCCGCCACGCCGCCCCCTGGCCCCGCGCCCGCAACCTGAAGGTGAGCCGAACTGCCCTCGCCGCCGTCGCCACGGTCCTGGCGGCGACGAGCATTGGTCGCTTCACCCTGCTGCTCGACCCGCTCTTCGGCTCGCTCCTCGAACCCGGCGACGTATCGCAGCTGTCCTACGCCTCCCGCTTCATGCTCCTCGCCGTCTTCGTCAGCGGCCAGGGCGCTGCTTTCTCCCTTCTCATCGTTGGACGCCGACGCGACGAGTCAGCCGACGCCGACGCCCGCGTCGGCATCGTCGTCCCACTGCTCCTCTCCCTGGGCGCCGCGGTCGTCTTCGCGATCTGCGGGCCGGGCCTTGCTCAGCTCCTCCTCGCCCGGGGGGAACTCACCTTCGGCGACGCAGCCGCCGTCGGCGAGCTCCTTCGCCTCTATGCGCCCGCGATCGTCGTAATCACCCTCATCTGGGCGCTCGAGGCCGTGCTCTACGCCGGCAAGCGCGTGCGCGAGGTCCTCGTTCGCGTGATCGCTGGACTGATCGCAAACGTCGTTGCGTCCGCCGGCTTGGTCGCACTGATCGGGATCGACGGCCGCCCACTCGGCGTCCTCTTCGGCGGCATCGTCCAGCTCGCCCTCCTGCTCCACCTGATGCGCGACGACGACCGCGTCGCGGTTCTCCGCGAGCGCGCGACCCGTCGCTCCGCCTTGGGACTCACGGCCTCCGCAGCCTTGGTGGGAGCAGCGGTCTATCTCATCGCCGCCGCCAGCGGTGCCAGGGCCGCCGCCGTCGTGACCACCGTCGCCGTCACAGCCGTCGTGCTGCTCTACCTGACACCGCTAGGACGTACGTCCGCCCCACCGAGCCCGGACTTATGATTACCGGCGACGATGGTCAGAGATAGCGATGGTCAGGGATAGGTCACCGCGGACAGTCGGACTTGGCGTCGTTGCGGCCCTCGTCCTCCTGAGCGTCTCGATCCCCATCGTCGGTAACCCGCTGCCCCTCCTGGCGTTCAGTGGGCTTCTTCTTATGACCGTAGGGGCGATCTACCTGTGGGGGGCGGAGACTCCGCTGCTCGCAGCAATCGTCATCACGCCGTTGATCCCAAATGGGAGCGAGGGCTTCGTTGCCTCCGCTCTCGGCACGCACGGCGGCGACATCCGCGCCGGCCTCCTGATCTTCTTCCTCGGGTCCTACTTCGCTTGCCTCCCTCGCGGTGCGCCACGCGTTCCCCGCGTCCTCACCGGCATCGTCGGCTCACTCCTCGCCGTCGCCGGCGCTGGCCTCTTCGCCGCCGCGGTCAACTCCGAGACCCCAGCCGACTTCCTCTCGGAGGCGTCGCACGGCTTTGGCCAACCGCTGATCTACGCCCTCTTGATCGTCGCCGTCGCTGCCGGCGTGCAGAGCCGCGAGGGCGCGCGTGAGCGGATCCTCGCCGCAGTGTGCGTCGGGATGCTCGGCGAGGCGCTCGTCGTCGCCGTCGAGTTCGGCAGTGGCAACGCTTATGACTCCGCCCGGCGAGTCACGAGAGCACAAGGGACGGCCGGCGCCAACTTCCTCAGCGCAATGGCGATGCTCGGTTTCTTCGCAGGCCTCGCGCTCTTCACCGGGTCGGGAACGAGGCGCTATCGCCTGCTCGGGCTTGCGACTGCGCTGGCAACGCTGGGCATCCTCACCGTCGCCACCACCCGTGGCGGACTCGTCGGCGTGGTGATCGGCGCCACCTACGTCTTCCTCACCGGCATCGATCTCCGTGCGCGACTGCTGGCGATTGGCGCTGCGATCGTTCTTCTCGGCGCGGCGACCCTGATCCCCCCGGTCTCCTCCCTGTGGACCGACCGCCTGGACGTCCGCGGCGGCATCACCGAATTCGACCGAGCTTCCACCTGGGTCTCCGGCGCCAGGATGGGCCTCGACGACCCCCTCAGCGGACTCGGCAGCGAGGGCGTCACCGAGGGCGTGGAGTCCGTGCCCCGCTACCGAGAAACCCCTGCGGGGTTCACCAGCGTCGTGCCGCACAACATCTGGGTCTTGTCATTCGCCGAAGGCGGGGTTGCCAACCTCCTCGCCACCCTCGCCTTCTCGTTCTTCTTCGGATTGGCGATTTGGCGTCGCCCACGCCGCTTCAGCTTGCCCGACCGCTTCCTCGTCGGCGGCCTGCTCGGTCTCGCCGCCGTCGCCCTGATCAACAACCTCTTCACCCATCCCGAGGTGATGCTGCCCGGCATGGTCATGCTGGCCGTGCTCTGCGGACGCGCTGCCGCAGCCAGCGAGCATGTGCCCGTCCGGGCTGACGCGCGAGCTGACGCGCGGGCGCGGGCGTCTTCGCCGCTCCCGGCCGCGCCGCCGCGGGCCGCTCACATCTGAGTCATATCGTGATGAGAACGACGCCGCCGAGCGTTCCGCCGACGCGCTCGATCTCAGATGCCAGCGCGGTGCATGCGCTCTCGGCCGAGCCATCGCGGGCGACAACGATGGTCAGGTCGGCACCGCTGACGAGGGGGACCGAGGAAGGTTCGGCCACCGGAGAAGCGCCTACGAGCAGCACCATCCCGTACGCATCGGCGAGCTCGCGCATCTTGTTCCCACCCTCCGGGCGCTCCAGGGACACCCAGCCGGCAGGAGCCGGGCCCCCCGCCGGAAGCGAATCGGGAACGCCGGCCTCACCGACGATGACCGCGTCCCGCAGCGACGCAGACCCCTCGAGAACCTGAGCGAAACCGCGACGTCCGTCTCCCTGGGTCAGCCGCGCGTCGACAACGATGGTGTCGGCCCCAGCGGCGAAGGCGCGCCCGAGTCCGTGCGCCACCTGTTCGACGTCTTCGTCGTCGACCGGCACCAGCAGCACCGTCCGGGGCGCCTCTCCGTCGGCCCGGTACATGAGTCTTGCTCGGCACGCCTCCATCGCCACCCGCTCGTCCAGCGCGCCCTCCTCGACGCTCGCCAGCAAGGGGGCGCCGAGCACCTGCTCCGCGCTGCGTCCACCCATGAGCGTCGGCCGTATTCGATCGAGCAACAGAACGGCGGCGACCCCGAGGAGCAGCCCCGCGATTCCGCCGCCGATTGCGCTGGAGATGACGGGCCTCGATCTCGTGGTCGAGGGCGGAGTCGCCTCCTGAACTTGCTCGACGTTTCCGGTTTGGAAGTCGCGGTAGGCCCTGAGATCGCTGACCTGCCTACTCAGGCGCGCACGGTCGAGGGACCCGGGCGGGAGCCTTCGAAGGCTCAGCTCGGCGGTGTGGATCGCCCGCTCGACGACCTCGACCTGCGTGTCGCGTCTGCTTTCGACGGCAGCGGCGGCGTACGCGTTGGCGAGCTCGGCAGCCTCGGTGGCATTGGGGCCGGTCGCGGTGATGTCGATGAGGCCGCTCGGCTTGTCGGTGACTTCGACGCGGCTTTCGATCTCGCCCGCGCTGAGGCTGCCGTCGAGCTTGGCGGAGGTGATGCGGGCGACCTCGTCCAATGACGCCAGATCGGTCTCTGCGAGCTGCGTGTTGGGTGGGGCGGTGACGTAGGACTGGGCGTCGAATGCCTGATTGGAGAAGCCGGGATCGCGCGGGTAGATGATCGCTTCAGCCTCGTAGTCACTGCTCGTCAAGAGCATGAGGGACGCCGCTGCGGCCGCCATGATCAGGCCAGCGAGCAGAATCGGGACGATTCTGCGCCTGACGGCCGTATAGGCGGTGTCAACCCCGTATGCGCGCTGGTGTTGTTCCATCCGAGGCGAACGGCCCGGGGCCGGTTCGCGCCGCCAGGATAGCCCGGCTTTCGGGCGATCGTGGGGAGACTCCGCTACTTTGCCGCTCCAGTTGGTTTGTCCTCTGCAGGGCAGGGAGCTTCAGGAGCGGGCCAATAACGTCGAAACGGGGGTCGCGGGATGAGTGCAACTGTCAAATCGGTCGCCGTCGTCGGCCTCGGGTACTGGGGCCCCAACCGGCTGCGGATCCTCAACGAGCTGCCGGAGACCGATGTACGGTGGATCTGCGATCGCGACGAGGACCGCCTCGCACGGCACGCGCAGCGAAACCCCCTGACCCGGCCGACCACCGACATCAGCGAGGCGCTGGCCGACCCCGACGTCGACGCGGTCGTCATCGCAACGCCGGTGGCCGCCCACCACGCGCTTGCGTCGAAGGCGCTCGAAGCGGGGAAGCACGTCTTCGTCGAGAAGCCCCTCGCCGCCTCCAGCGGCGAGGCATTGGGCCTGATTGAGCGCGCCGAGAGCAACGACCTGGTCCTCGCCTGCGGCCACACCTTCCTGCACAGCCCGCCCGTCCTCGCCGCGAAGCGCATCATCGACTCCGGGGAGCTCGGACAGATCTACTTCGTCTCTTCCAGCCGCGTGAACCTCGGCCCGTATCGCAGCGACATCAGCGTCCTGTTCGACCTCGGGCCCCACGACTTCTCGATCCTCCGCTTCTGGCTCGGCCGCATCCCCGTCTCGGTCGCCGCGATCGGCCGGGACGCGATCTCCAAGGGCGTCGCCGACGTCGCGTTCGTCCACCTCGACTTCGAGGACGGCCTGATCGCGAACGTCGAGCTGAGCTGGTTGGCGCCGAGCAAGCTGCGCCGGACCGTGGTCGTCGGCAGCGAGAAGATGCTCGTGTACGAGGACGGCGCCGCCGAGCCGCTGCGGATCTACGACAGCGGCATCGAGTACAGCGACCCCGAGACCTACGGCGAGTACCAGCTCTCCTACCGCAGCGGGAACATCGTCTCGCTGCGCGTCGACACGACCGAGCCGATCCTTGCCGAGATGCGCGACTTCGCCGGCGCCATCGGCGAGGGGCGCAAGCCGATCGGCGACGGCGACGTGGCGCTCGACGTCCTGAGGATGGTCGAGGCGGGCGAGGCGTCGATGGCCAACGGCGGGACGCCGATGCGAGTCGAGACCGGCCGGACCCGGGAGGCAGTGTGAGCGGCGCGCCGCGGAGCGCCCGCATCCCGGCTCCCACCGGCATGCCGGGGCCGCAGTCGCTCGACTTCGAGGGCCCCGCCCCAGTCCGCCCGGCCAGCGTCATCCGCGCGACCCACGCGCGCCGCGACTCGATCACGCGGCGGGCGCTGCTCGTCGGCGACCTGCTCTCGGTCGAGGCCGCCCTGCTCGTCGCCGGGCTCCTCGGCGGCGTACGCACCGACGGCACCGCCCTCGGCTGGTACGGGCTGCCGATGTTGCTCGTCTTCGCCCTGCTCTTCAAGGTCTACGGGCTCTACGACCGCGACATCAAGCGGATCAGCCACACCGGCATCGACGACCTGCCATACGTCTTCCACGCACTCATCATCGGGACGCTCGCGCTCTGGGCCTACATGAAGGCGATTCCCGAGCAGCAGATGCTGTTCGACGAGATCGCCTGGTTCGGCGGGGTCGCGCTGACCCTGATCATCGTCTCCCGGTCGCTGACCCGCCGCGGGATCAACCGCGTGCTCGGCGGCGAGAACGTCCTGATCGCCGCGAGCGGCGCGACCTGCGAGCTGATCGCCCGCAAGCTCCACGCGCACCCCGAGTACGGTCAGCGGCCGAAGGCGATCCTCGTCCCCTTCCGCGACGGCGAGATTCCGCCCGCGGCGGCGGCCATCGCCGAGCCCTGGATCGGCGGCCCGACGGAGCTCGAGCGGATGATCGCGACCGGTGGCTTCGACCGGGTCATGGTCGCGCGCGACGACTACTCCTCGGAGGAGGTCTTCGAGATGATGGACCTCTGCCGCCGGTACGCGGTGAAGGTCGGCGTGCTGCCCGGCGTCAGCGACTCCTTCGGTCCTTCGCTCGAGCTCGACGAGGTCGAGGGCATCACCGTCCTCGGCGTCAACCCGCCGGTTCTGGGCCGCGCGTCGGCCGCGATGAAGCGCGGGCTCGACCTCCTGTTCGCTGTCCCGGCCCTGGTCGCCTTCGCGCTGCTCATGGCGCTGATCGCGGTCGCGATCCGGCTCGACTCCCCGGGGCCGGCGCTCTTCCGCCAGCGGCGCGTCGGCAAGGGCGGCGAGCACTTCACGCTGCTCAAGTTCAGGACGATGAGGGCCGACGCCGAGGACCTCCGCGGCGAGCTGATGCAGCACAGCCTCAGCCCGAACTGGCTCCACCTCGACGACGACCCCCGCATCACTCGCCTCGGCGGGTTCCTGCGCCGCACCAGCCTCGACGAGCTCCCTCAGCTGATCAACGTCCTCCGCGGCGAGATGAGCCTCGTCGGCCCGCGCCCGCTGCCCGTATCCGAGGACGCGTTCGTGAAGGGCTGGGGCCGGGGCCGCCTCGACCTGACCCCCGGGATCACCGGGCTCTGGCAGGTCCTCGGCCGCACCTCGATCCCCTTCGAGGAGATGGTCAAGCTCGACTACATCTACGTGGCCAACTGGTCGCTGTGGATGGACATCCGCCTGTTCCTGCGCACGCTGCCGGCTGTCCTGCGCCGCCGCGGAGTCAACTAGTAGCTCTCGCCTCAGCCGCTCGGCGCGCTGGTGGTGTTCTCATCCGCCGCGTCCGGGTTGAACAGCGGGTTCAGCGGGTCCAGCCGCCTCGCCTCGCGCAGCGCGCGCAGCGCGCGCTCGCGTTCGCCTCGAGCGACCTCGACGCGAGCGAGCACGTACCAGGTCTCCCAGTTGGTCGATTCCGCCTCGGTCGCCTTACGCGCGGCCGCCTTGGCCTCGGCTCCGCGCCCGAGGCGCTCTAGCGCAAAGGCCTCCTGCAGGTAGGGCGTCGCAGCGTAGGGCTGCAGGCTTGCGGCGTCCTCCGCGTGATCGAGGGCCGCCTCGTAGTCGCCGGCGCGGAAGGCGGCCTGTGACGAGGCAACCCGCTGGTTTCCCACCATCGGTATCGCGATCAAGGCGATGGCCGCCGCGGCGAACGCGGCGGGCACGAGAATCGCCGCGGCGCGTGCCGCGGCGCCGCGTCGCGGTTCGGGGGCGGGCTCCCGCTCGCCCGAGCGGAGGATGGCCGCGGCGACGAACAAGAAGGCGACCGGGATCACCGCGAGCTCCCACAGCCAGTCAAGCCCGGCGGCGACGGCGAACGCGATCGCCGAGGCGCAGGCCGCGGCGAGCGCGCGGCGCTCCGGCCCTCCGGTGGCAATCGCACGCCGCGCGCCCACGACGATCGCGAGCAGCACGAACCCCGCGATCAGCAGAAGCCCCACTATCCCGAGCTCGCCGAGAGTCTCGGCGAAGAGGGAGTGCGCGTCACGGACGAAGCTCGGGATGTCGCGGTGCTCAGTCCACCAGAAGCGATAAGTGCCCGGCCCGATGCCGTGTAGCGGCTGGTGCTCGAACGCGTCGACGGCCGCCGACCAGTACTGCCAGCGGCCGTTGCCGCTCGCGCTCTGGAGCCGGTCCGCCTGCGCCCCCGGATTGGCCGGCTCCTTGAACTTCTGCCAACCGTCGTCGAGCAGGGTGGGCCCGTCGGCGACGAAGAACGCGCCGAGGGCGAGCACGGCGACCGCTCCGAGCGCGGCGACCGCCATTCGCCGGGGGACGGCCGGAGCGGCCGGCAGCCGGCCCCGACGTGAGAGGAGGGCGAGGGACATGACGCCGACCGCGACGACGACGCCGACCGCGATGACGATCCACAGCATCCGATCGCCCTGGGCGAGGGCGACGTCATCGACATGCCCGGAGCGGAGCGACGGGCGCCGGGCGGCGGCCCAGATGAGGGCGCCTGCGCCCGCCGCCATGGTCGCCATTGGCGGGACCAGCGCGATTCGCCGCGTGCAGAGCGCGATCAGCGCGATCACGCCCGCGACCGCCGCGGCCATTCCTCCCCGGGAGAGAGTCAGGGAGATCGTCAGGGCCATGAGCGGGACGAACGCGGCCGCGACTCCACGGGCCGTGACGGTTCGTGCCGAGGTGGCGATCCAGATGAGCAGCGGCAGGCCGATTGCTGTCAGCCCCGCAAGCGCGTTCCAGTAGTTGAGCGGATAGGCGAGGCGGCTGCGGGTTGAGGGAAGGACGTCGGCGAGGTCGTTCGCCGGGAACCATCCCGGCTGCAGGCGGGAGAGCAGAGCAACCGTGGCGATCGCCGTGCAGCCGAAAGCCACCCCGGCGAGCAGGGCACGAACGCGCCCGCGCCCGGCGAGCATCAGCGCGACCGCGAATGTCCCCGCATAGGCCGCGACCCGCCCGGCCTCGATCATGCTGCGCTCGGCGCTCCCCGACCAGCTGACTCCGACTGCGGTCCAGGCGGCGAAGGCCAGTAGTACTGCGAGTCCGGCCCGCGCGGGTCGGCCAAGCGAGTCCCACCGCAGGACCCCGCTGATCGAGCCGACCAGGACTAGCCACCAGGCGGCGAGCCCGACGCGCGAATAGATCAGCGAGTCGAATCCGCCGCTGTCGAGTCCGAGCTCGAGCACCAGCGCCGCAGGGGCAAGGAAGGCGGCGCTCGTCGCCGCGTCCGGCAGATCCGGGAGCCAGTCGCGGCGCCGTCGCTCCCTCGCGGCCCGGCCCTGAGCGACACGGCGGAGATCGGGCGCGACGCTCCCTTCCTGGCTTGGTTCATGCAATGCGATAGCGGTCATGCGGGATCGGGGGTGGCAGGACTCTATGCCCCCGTCGCTGTTACATTGCACGTCCGATCAGCGCCGTGCTGCTCGGTGGGACACAGCGCAGCCGGCAGAACGCTTAGTGAGGTTGAAGGATCGTGTCGATTCCCGGAACCGCAAGATCAATCACGCTGCTACTCGGTCTGGCGCTCGCTGCATGTGCGGCGCTTGCCGCGCCAGCCGCCGCGCAGAACCCCGGCGCCGACCAGTACACCCCGTCCACGCCGACGGGTGGCGGGCCGACGCCGACGGGTGACTCCTTCGGGCAAGCCGGCGACGGCGGCTCCGACTCCGGCGGGAGCGACAGCGGCAGTGACGACGGAGACCAGGGTGTCGCGGCGGTCCCGTCCGATTCCTCCGGCGGCGATTCCGGCGGTTCCACGTCCGCTGCCTCCGGCGACGGTGGCGGGAAGGCGGGTGGCAAGGAGGACGAGCGGACGCTCGACGCGATCGCGGCCTCGGCGCGACAGGACGCACAGGCGGCGGATGCGGGCACGGGCGCGCGTCTCCTCCGCAGCGAGAGTGACGACGCCGGTCTGGGCGCCCTCTTCTGGATCGTCATCGCCGTGACGCTGGTCTGGGCCGTCGCGATGGCGATCGTGCGTTACCGTCGCGATTCCGGCGGTCACCGCAACATCGGCAGCGAGCGAGGGTTGTCGTGAGGATGATCGACAGCACCCGCATTCCCCTCGCCCTCGCCCTCCTCGCCGGGTTGCTGGCCGCAGCGCTGGCGCTGGCGCCGCGCGCGCATGCGGCGCGCGACCTCGACGTCGGATTCGCCGACTACCTCTACGGCGCCGACGACGTCGACACCCGCAACCTCTGGGCGGAGCGGACAGCCGATGCGAACGCGCGCATCATCCGCGTGAACATCCACTGGAGCTCGATCGTGTCGGGGGGCAGGCCCGCCAACCCGCGGGACCCTGCGGACCCGGCCTACAACAACCTCCGGACCATCGACCAGGCGGTGCGCAACGCCGAGGTCCATGGCTTCGACGTGCTGCTCACCTCCTACTCCGCCCCGAGCTGGGCGGAGGGCGCGGGCCGGCCCGGCAAGGTGGACCCCGGGACCTGGAAGCCCAACCCCAACGACTACGCCGACTTCGGCCACATGCTCGCCGAGCGGTACGGCGGCAGCTATCCGCCCTCCAATCCGATTCCCGCCGTCGAGTACTTCCAGGCGTGGAACGAGCCGAACCTCAGCTCCTACATCACTCCGCAGTGGAAGGGGAAGACCAACCAGTCGAGCGACATCTACGTAGGCCTGCTGAACGCGTTCTACGATGAGGTGAAGGCCGTCAACCCGAGCGCGAAGGTCGTTGCTGCCGGCACCGCCCCCTACGGCGACCCGCCCGGCGGGCCGAAGCGCACGCAGCCGGTGCGGTTCCTCCAGGAGATCCTCTGCCTGACTCCGAAGAACAAGAAGGGCAAGTGCACGAAGGCCGGGAAGGCCAAGGCCGACGTCTTCGCCCACCACCCGATCAATCGCGAGGATCCGCCGCGCAAGCATGCGATCAACAAGGGCGACGTCGAGATCGCCGACATGAAGGAATTGACCACGGTCCTCAACAAGGCCGAGAAGTTCAAGACGGTCGGCACCGGGGGCAACCATGAATTCTGGGCCGACGAGATCTGGTGGCAGACGAACCCGCCCGACCGCAAGGAGGGCGTCCCACTGAAGAAGCACGCGCGCTGGACCGCGGAGAGCCTCTACCTGCTCTGGAAGCAGCGCGTTTCGACGGCGATCTTCCTCCAGTTCCGCGACGCGAAGTACTCGCCCGGGGAGCCGACGCTCGCCAGCTACCAGACCGGCGTCTACACCTACGAGGGCAAGAAGAAGCCCAGCTTCGACGCTGTCCGCTTCCCGTTCGTGACCGAGCGCAAGGGCAAGAAGCTGAAGTCCTGGGGTATCGCGCCCGAGAGCGGCAAGCTGACGATCGAGGCGAAGGCCAAGGGCGGCTACAAGAAGGTCGGCGCAGTCAACGCCCAGAAGGGGAAGGTGTTCACGAAGTCGCTGCACGTCAAGGGCGACAACCTGAAGCTCCGTGCGAAGATCGGCGGCGACACCAGCCTCGTCTGGCAGCAGGGCAAGAAGAACCGCTAGCCGCGCGCCGCGACCGCTTCGTCGAAGGCGCGGCTCGCGGCGGCGACGACCGCCGCCGACGTCAGGTCGTCGACGTTCCCCATCGCACGACGCAGCGACTCGTGCTCTCCGACGATTCGACGGATCGCGGCGGCGATGGCATCCGGATCGGAGGGCGGAGCGACCACCCCCAGGGAGCGGTCGCGGACGAGTCGGGAAGCGTCCCCGTTCGGGGGCACCAGCGCAAGCGTGGGCCGGCGAGCTCCCGCGTAGGTGAAGACCTTCGCCGACGTGTACCACTCGAACTCGGGGTGGGTGTCCGCGATCAGCAGCACCGTCGCGTGCGCATCGCAGATGGCGGCCTCCACCTCCTGGTGGGGCCGGAACCCGTGGAAGCGCACGACCTGCTCGAGGCCCGCTGCCATGTCCACGTACCGTGCGTCGGCGATGCCGTAGAAGTCGAGGCGCATCCGCGATGCCAGGTCACCCTCGGTGGCCAGCGATCGAAGCGCTGCGAACAGCGCGGAGGGGTCGTAATGCGGCCCGCGAAGCGAGCCCGCGTAGACGAAGCGGACCGGGGGCGCCTGAGGAGGCGGCGCGTGCGAGTCGCCGACCGGATCGAAGCCCCAGAGAACGAGCCGAAGCTTCCCACGGGTCTCGGCCGGGAACCGATTCGCGAGGTCGCTCGCGAACCCCTCCGTGCCGACGAGGATTCGGTCCGCGGAGCGGAGGCTCGCCGATTCGACCCGGGCATGGAGCCGGCGCTGGGTCTCGCTGTACCAGACGCCGTGGGACATCGATCCCCACGGATCGTCGACCATCGAGACGAGCGGCTTCCCGGTCAGCTTGGCGAGCGCGATGGCGACCATGTGGTTCGTGTACGGCGGGCCCGCCGCGTAGATGAGGTCCGAGCTCCTCGCAGCGGGCAGCCCGCGGCCGACGGCGAAGGGGATCCAGGTGGCGAGACGATCGGGCGTGGCCAGCAGCGCTGCCGCCCGGGTCATTCTCGAGTGTCGAGGCGCTTCCGCGGAGGTGTTTGCGTCCGGCGCCCGGCGCTCGCCCTTGATGCGCCGCACCAGTGCGCCGACGGGGAGTCCGCCGGCCTCGATGGCGCCGCGGCGAGCCCAGGTGAACGAGGCGGCGTCCCCCGGACCGGGGTCCCCCTCGTACAGCGACGCCTTCGCCGTAAGCAGCCGCGGGACCCAGCCCTGGTCGGGGAGATGCCGGAGGAACTGCGCGGCCCTGAATCCCTGGGGACCGCCGAACGGCGGCGAGTAGTAGGAGACGAACAGAACCCGCCGGAAGGGCTGGTCCGGACGGGTGTGGTTGCTGCGCTCCATCTGCGGTGCCGGACCCGAGGCGCGATGGACGCGGCCCGCGGGAACCTGGGCCACGTAACGTTACGAGAGGAAACGCTTTGAGTGAGCAGGGGAACAGGCGGGGCGAGCCACGGGAAAGCCCGGCGCAGAATGGCAGCGGGGAGCCGGGTGTGCTGCCGGTGGGCCTGCGGCTGACCTCCGCCGCACTGGCGGCGCTGCCGGTCGGGTCCGGCCAGCATCGAGTCGTGCGCCGAATCTACGAGTCCAGCCTGCGTGACGGACCGGCCGAGCCGGTTGCGGTGCGCCTCAGGTCGGGCGCCGTCATGGGGCTCGACCTCTCGGACTTCACCCAGGCGCAGGCGGCGCTCACCAGGCGGTACGACCCGGCGCTGCTCGCCTACATCGCCTCCCGCCTCCCCGAGGAGGGGACGCTCGTCGACGTCGGCGCCCACGTCGGGTTCGTGGTCCTTGCGGCCGCGGCGGGCCGGCCGCGAGCCCGAATCGTGGCCCTCGAGCCCCACCCCGGGAACCGCGCGAGCCTCCTGCGGAACCTCGCCCTCAATCCCGGCGTCCGCGTCGAGGTCGAGGGGGTCGCGGCCGGGAGGTCGCCGGGGTCCGCTCGGTTGACGGATGCGAACGAGGGGACCGATTACCACCGGATCGTCGCGGGGGCCGCCGGGGGCGTGGAGGTGGAGGTCGAGACCCTCGACGGCATCGCCGAGGCGCGGGGGATCGAGCGGATCGACGTCCTCAAGCTCGACATCGAAGGCTATGAGCCCGAGGCGCTCGCCGGAGCATCGCGGCTGCTCGAGAGTCGAAACGTGGCCACGATCATCTGCGAGCTCAACGATGACCTGCTCGGACGAGTCGGGTCGAGCAGCGCCGCGCTGGTCGCCGACTTGGCGTCCCTCGGCTACGTCCGCGAGGAGATCCCGCCGCGGGGGCTGCATCGCTTCCACGAGCCCTCGGTCCCCTACGAGAACGCGGCGTTCGTCCTCTCGGGTTGAGGCCCCCGGTGGCTCAGCGGACGCGCGCGGGGATCCCTGCCACCGTCGTGCCAGGCGGCACGTCGGCGGTGACGACGGCCCCCGCGCCGACCATGGCTCCGGCCCCGATCGTGACACCGCCCAGCAGGAGCGCCCCGGAGCCGATGGTCGTGCCCTCGCCCACGTCGATAGGCAGCAGGTCCCAGTCTCCGGGCCCTGCCAGCTCCCCTTCGGCGCTTCGCGCCCGGGGCCGCTTGTCGTTGACGAAGTTGACCCCGTGACCGACGAACACGCCGTCGGCGATGGTCACGCCCTCGCAGATGAAGGTATGACTTTGGACCTTGCAATGAGCGCCGACGATCGCACCCGCCTGGATCTCGACGAAGGTGCCGATCCTCGTCCCGTCACCGATCGCGCAGCCGTAGAGGTTGGTGAAGGAGTAGACGACGACGCCCTCGCCGAACGAGCAGTCCCGGATCAGCCGGAAGGGGGCGTCGTTGGCGGGTCCCTCGGAGGCCACGATCGGACCACTGTAGGGGCCGCGACGGCTCCTGGAAGCGCGGAGGAGGCCCGGCGGGCGGCGCTCGAGCTCGAGCGATGGGGAGCCGACCGTCATTGGTGCGGGCGTGACCCCTACGACGCCCTGAACGGCTCACGCGCGCGCCACCTCGGCTGGACGCCGCTGACCCGCCGGCTCGTGATCCAGCTCCACAAGCGCTCGCCGATCGACCTCAGCCGCCCGCTCGGCGTGCCGCGGGGGGAGAACGCGAACACGATCGCGCACGTGCTCTCCGCCTACGCTCGGAGCGGCAGCGCCGGACTCGACGACCTCGGGTTCGGGGGGGTCGCAGGGACCGAATGGGCGATCGACCGGCTCGAGGCGCTGCGATCACCGGGCTACGAGGAGCCCTGCTGGGGCTACCACTTCGACGTCGAGACGCGTTTCTTCTTCTACTCGCGCCGGACGCCGAACACGATCGCGACGTCCTTCGCCGGCTTGGCGCTGCTGGCAGCGGCGGAAGAGCGAGGGTCAGAGCGGGCGCGCGAGCTCGCCGAGGGAGTGGGGGAGTTCCTGCTGCGGCGGATCGAGCTGACCGCGGCCCCGGGCGGCAACGGCGCTTTCCTGGGGTACTTCCCCGGCGACCGCACGCCGATCCACAACGCGAGCATGCTCGCCGCGTCGGTGCTGGCCTGCCTGCACGCGGCGGGCGGGCGGGACGAGTACGCCGAGGTGGCGCGGGAGGCGGTGGCGTTCGCGCTCGCCCACCAGCGGCCCGACGGCTCGTGGCCCTACGCGGAGGGCGAGCTGGGCGCGTGGGTCGACAACTTCCACACCGGGTACGTGCTCGACTCGCTGCTCCGCTGCGGGCTGGCGCTCGGCGACGAGGACGCGCTCGCGGGCTGGCGCCGCGGCCTCTCCTTCTTCCGCGAGCGGCTCTTCGACCCCGGCGGCGTGCCGCGCTTCACGACCGATCGCACGCATCCGATCGACGGCCAGTGCGTCGCGCAGTCGATCGAGACCTTCGCGCTCGGCTCCCGCCTGCACCCGGAGCTGCTCGCCGACGCCGGGCAGGTCCTCGGCTTCGGGCTGCGGCGGATGCGCCGCCGCGACGGCGCCTTCGCCTTCCAGCGCCACCGCACGTTCGTCAACCGCGCCGCCCACGTGCGGTGGGTCGAGGCTCCGATGCTGTCGGCGCTCGTCTCGCTCTGCGCGGCGATGGGAGCCGGACGATGACGCCGGGTCGCCAGCCGGGTGAGCCGAAGGTCTGGATCGACCTGTCGAACTCGCCGCATCCGCTGCTGTTCGCGCCGATCGCGCGGCGGATCGAGGAGCTCGGCGGGGCCGTCGCCGTCACCTACCGCGACCACGCGCAGACGGCCGAGCTCGCCCGCGAGCGCTGGCCCGACGCGACACTCGTCGGCGAGGCGAGCCCCGACGGGCGGGTGCGGAAGGCCCTGGCGGTGGGCGGGCGGATGGCCGGCCTCGCGCGCTGGGCCTGGCGCGAGCGGCCGCAGGTCGCCCTCTCGCACAACTCCTACGCCCAGATCCTCGCCGCCAGGGCGATGTGGATCCCGGCCGTCACCGCGATGGACTACGAGCACCAGCCCGCCAACCGCGTGGCCTTCCGCGGCGCGAGCCGGATCCTGCTGCCTGAGGCCGTGCCCGCCGACGTCGTCGCCGAGCAGGGGGCCAAGCCCGCGAAGGTGATCCGCTACGCGGGGCTGAAGGAGGAGGTCTACCTCGCCGACTTCGCGCCCGACGCCGGCGTTCTCCAGCGGATCGGCGTCAGCCGGCCCGAGGGCGGCGCGGTGGTCGTCGCCCGCTCCGCCCCGGCGGGCGCCGCCTACCACCCCGAGGAGAACCCGATCCTGGAGGACTGCCTGCGCGTCCTCAGCGCGCGCGAGGACGTGGTCACGGTCGCGCTCGCGCGGCACGGCCGGCAGCGCGAGCGGCTGCGCGAGCTCGGCCTCGAGCGCCTCGTGGTCCCCGAGCACGCGATCGACGCCCGCTCGCTGCTCTACGCGGCCGACGCGTTCGTCGGCGCCGGCGGAACGATGAGCCGCGAGGCGGCGCTGCTCGGGCTCCCGACCTGGTCGGCCTTCGCGGGCGAGCGGCCCGCGGTCGACCGCTGGCTCGAGGAGCGCGGCCTGCTGCGCCCGCTGCGCGACCCGGCCGAGCTCGCGGGCATCGGCCCGCGCCCGAGCACGACGGCAGATCTCGCCCGCATCCGGGCGGACGGCGAGCGCATCCGCGACGCCTTCGTCGCGGCCGTCTTCGAGCTGGCCGAGGCCAAGGCCGCGGGCGGCGCGACGGCGCGGCGCGGTTCCGGGGAAACTGCCTAGGCGATGGCGCGAGGACAGGGCACAGGGGGCGTTCCGTTCGTGGACCTCGGGCCGATGCACGCCGAGGCCGGGGACGCGATCGATGCCGCGATCGCCGCCACCGTCGCCAGCGGGGACTTCATCCTCGGCGCCGAGGTCGGCCTCTTCGAGCGCGCCTTCGCCGACTACTGCGGGGTCCGGCACGCCGTCGGCGTCGGCTCGGGGACGGTGGCGCTCGAGATCGCGACCCGCGCGCTCGGGATCGACCACGGCGCCGAGGTGATCGTGCCGGCCCACACCTACATCGCCTCGGCGCTCGGGCCGCTGCACGCGGGCGCCCTGCCGGTCTTCTGCGACGTCGACCGCTCCACCGGGCTGATCGACCCGGCCGCCGCGGCGGCCGCGATCACCGACCGGACCGCCGCGATCGTTGCAGTCGATCTCTACGGCCAGATCCCCGACCCGGCGCCGTTGCGGCAGCTCGCCTCCGAGCACGGCCTCGCCCTGATCGAGGACGCCGCGCAGGCGCACGGAGCGTCGTCCGGCGACGAGCGGGCGGGAGCGATCGGCGACGTCGGCTGCTTCAGCTTCTACCCGTCGAAGAACCTCGGTGCCTTCGGCGACGCCGGCGTCGTCACGACCGACGACGACGAGGTCGCCGATCGCGTCCGCCGCTGGCGCAACCTCGGCCAGCTCGGCAAGGGGGATCACGACCTTCCCGGGCGCAACGAGCGTCTCGACACGATCCAGGCCGCGGTGCTGCGGGTGAAGCTGCCGCACCTCGACGGCTGGAACGACGCGCGCCGCGAGGCCGCGGCCGCCTACCGCGAGCAGCTGCCGCCGGACGTCCCCGCGCTCCCGCTCCGCGACGGCGCCGGCGACGTCTTCCATCTGTTCCCCGTCCGCGTCGCCGACCGCGACTCGGTCCGCTCCGCGCTCGATCGCGCCGGCATCGGGACCGGCATCCACTACTCGCCGGCGGTCCACGAGCAGCGACCGTTCCTCGACCAGGCCGGATCGCCGCGGGGCGAGTTCCCCGAGGCCGAGGCCTGGGCGCGGGAGGAGCTCTCGCTGCCGATGTACCCGGGGCTCGAGGCGGACGGAGTCGGGCGGGTCGCCGAGGAGCTCGCCGTCGCCACCGGGCTGACCGCCCGCGGGACCGGATGAGACAGGTCGCCCGGCGGCTGCGGGACGGGCGGCTCGAGCTCGTCGAGGTGCCGGATCCGGCACCCTCCGCCGACGCGGTGAGCGTCCGCGTCGAGGCCTCCCTGCTCAGCTCCGGCACCGAGCGGGCGACCCTCGACGTCGCCCGCAAGTCGCTGCTCGCCAAGGCCCGCGCGCGGCCCGACCAGGCGCGCCAGGTGATCGACCGGGCTCGCTCGGAGGGAATCCGCTCGACGCTCGAGCTCGTCCGCCGGCGCCTCGACGAGCTCGGCCCGCTCGGCTATTCGGCCGCCGGCGTGGCGGAGGCGGTGGGGCCGAACGTCGCCGGGATCGCTCCCGGCGACCGGGTCGCGATCGCCGGCGGCGGGTTCGCCAACCACGCCGAGCTCGACGTGGTGCCGGGGCTGCTCTGCGCGCCGATCCCCGCTGGGGTGACGTACGAGCAGGCCGCCTTCGGGACGGTCGGGGCGATCGCCATGCACGGGTTCCGCCGCGCCGACGTCCAGGTCGGCTCGCGCGTCGCCGTCATCGGCCTCGGCCTCGTCGGGCAGCTCGCGGCGCGGATCGCCGGCGCCGCCGGCTGCGCGGTCCTGGGCGTCGACCTCGACGAGCGCATGCTCGAGCTGGCGGAGCGCGCAGGCGCCCGCACCGCCCCGCGCGGCGACCTCGACGGGCCATCGCGGTGGGGCGGCTGGGCGGACGCCGTGCTGATCTGCGCCTCCGCGCCCGGCTCCGACGACCCGGTCCGCCTGGCAGCGAGCCTCGCCGCGGACCGGGCTCCGGTC
Organism: uncultured Solirubrobacterales bacterium; assembly: GCA_963823565.1. Taxonomy (GTDB): domain Bacteria; phylum Actinomycetota; class Thermoleophilia; order Solirubrobacterales; family 70-9; genus RHKX01. Next base: position 353,073 of record CAWGLR010000003.1, read on the forward strand.
GTGATCGTCGGCGACGTCGGCCTCGACGTCCCACGCGGCCCCTACTACGACCGCGAGCTCGACCTGCGCCTCTCCCGCTCCTACGGCCCGGGGCGCTACGACCCCGCCTACGAGGTCCACGGCCGCGACTACCCGCGCGGCTACGTTCGCTGGACCGAGGGGCGCAACATCGAATCGTTCCTGGAGCTCGTCGCCTCCGGGCGGGTCGACGTCGATCCGCTGATCAGCCACCGCTTCCCCTTCGATCGCGCCGAGGAGGCGTTCGGCGTGCTCATCGGCGACCTCGACGCGGAGCGGCCGGTGGTCGGGATCGTGCTCGACTATCGGGGGAACGCGGCGGACGAGAGAGCGAGCAGCGGGCAGCAAGCAGCAAGCAGCCGACAGCGGACGGCTGAGGGGGCGGGATCATCTGCCGGAAGCTGGAAGGCGGCCGGGGCGGCGAAGCCTCGGTTCGGGCTGATCGGCGCCGGGCGGTTCGCCTCGGCGACGATCGTGCCGGGCCTGATCGCGGCGGGCTTCGCGCCCGGCGCCGTCGCCTCCGCGGGCGGGTTATCGGCGGAGGACCTGCGGCGGCGGTTCGAGTTCGGCGCCGCGCACGCCGACCCCGGCGATCTGATCGAGGCCGGCGACCTCGACCTGATCTGCATCGCGACCCGTCACGACTCCCACGCCGAGCTCGCGGCACGGGCGCTGCGCGCCGGCGTCGCGGTCTACGTCGAGAAGCCGCTCGCCCTCGACGACGCCGGGCTCGCCGCCGTTCGCGACGCCCAGGCATCCACCGGGGCACCGCTGATCGTCGGATTCAACCGCCGCTTCTCGCCGTCGGCGGTGGAGCTGCGGAAGCTGCCGGGCCCCAGGCTCATGGACTTCCGGGTCAACGCGGGCCGGCTGCCGCCCGACCACTGGACCAACGACCCCGCTGTCGGCGGCGGCAGGCTGCTCGGCGAGGGATGTCACTTCGTCGACTTCCTCTGCGACCAGGCGGGCGCCGACCCGCTGCGCGTGAGCACCCGCGGGTTCCGCTCCGACCCTGAGCTCCCGCTCGCCGCCACCGACAACTTCTCGATCCAGATCGACTTCGCCGACGGCAGCGCCGGCACGGTCGCCTACGCGGCCGACGCGCCGGCGGGCCCGGGCAAGGAGCGCTTCGCGGTCAGCGCGCCGGGGGTCCTCGGTGTGATCGAGGACTTCCGCACCGGCGCGATCTGGCGTGGCGCCTCACGGACCGGGATCGGCGGCCGCAGGCAGGACAAGGGGTGGCGGGCCCAGTACGAGCTGCTTGCCGCGGTGGTCTCCGGGCGCGCCGGACCGCCGCCGGTCGAGGGCTACCTCGTCTCGTCGCTCGCGACGATCGCGGCGGCTCGCTCGCTGGCGAGCGGGGAGCCGGAGAAGGTGGTGGTCTGACGAAGCCCGGGGGAGGGGCAGAGGGAAGGGGCACTGCCGTCCGGGCGCTGACCTCGACGCCGGCGCTCACCGTCCTCGTGGCGGCGGCCGCGTGGGGCACGCGCTTCTCCGCGCCGGTGGACGGCCTCGACCCGAGCTGGCAGGCGGGTCTGATGATGGCGACCGAGCGGGGAATGGACTTCGGGACGGAGGTCCTCTTCACCTACGGCCCGCTCGGGTTCCTCTCGTTCGCGACCGCGACTGCGCCCGCGGGCGGTCAGGCGACGAGCAGCGCGCAGGCAAGGAAGGCCGCCGCCGCTGCGACTCGGGTCGTGGCCGCCGTACCGATGCGCCCCTTCGACTTCTCGAACCCCCTTGGTTCCCAGGACTGAGGGGCGGCATCCTCTCAGCCCGCCGCGCCGCGGTCCATCGCAAGCCACGGCCGGAAGGCCACTACACGACCTCCGTTTCCATATAGTCTCGCCTCGGTATGGATGGTTCCGTACGGCCTTCGGGGGCCGGCGCGGATCGGGAACGGAGAGAGAGCGGACATGTGGCGTCCATCGGCGACCCTCGGCGCGTGCGCGGCGATCCTGCTCGTGGCCGTGGCTCCGGCGGCGGCGGCCGGCGTCAACCAGGACCCGAACCAGACCTACGTCTCGATGGGGGACTCCTACTCGGCCGGCAACGGGGCCGGCCAGTACTACGAGGAGAGCTGCTTCCGCAGCAACGACGCCTACGGGCCGCTGATCAACCCCGATATCCCCGGCAGCTTCTCCCATCCCGCCTGCAGCGGCGCCCGAACCCCGCACATCAGCACGAGCTCGCAGAACGGCTTTCCGCCGCAGGCCGACCTGCTGGGGAGCGCCACGCAGTACGTCTCGGTCTCGATCGGCGGCAACGACGCCGGCTTCACCGACGCGCTGACCGCGTGCGCCAACCCGTTCAGCGACTGCAACGCGGCGATCGACGACGCCGAGAGCAAGATCCAGAATGAGCTGCCCGCCAAGCTCGATGCCGCCTACGCGAGGATCCGCCAGCGGGCGCCGAACGCGACCGTCACGGTCGTCGGCTACCCGCGGATCTTCAAGCCGAACTCCACGTGCAACGTCGTCTTCAGCAGCGGCGAGGTGAACCAGGCGAACGCCGCCGCCGACCTGCTCGCCGAGGTGACCCGCGAGCGCGCGCTGGCGGCCGGGTTCAGCTTCGCCGACGCCCGCCCCGCGTTCCTCGGCCACGGCGCCTGTGACAACGAGTGGATCAACGGCTTCAGCATCAGCGACACCAGCGGCTCGTTCCACCCCAACGACAGCGGCTACCGCGGCTACGCCGGCATCGTCCGGGCGACGCTCCTCGCCGCACGCCATCCCGGGGAGACGCCGGGCCCGAACGGCCGCCTCGCCTTCACCAGCGGCCGCGACGGCAACTCCGAGATCTATGCGATGAACGGCAACGGCGACTTCCCGGTGAACGTCAGCAACGACGCTGCGGCCGACGTCGACCCCGCCTGGTCGCCCGACGGGACCAAGCTCGCCTTCACCTCCGACCGCGACGGCGACAACGAGATCTACGTCCTCGACTGGGCATCGAAGTCGTTGACGCAGCTGACCGTCAACGCCGCCGACGACGGCGAGCCGGCCTGGTCGCCGAACGGCGACCTGATCGCGTTCCGCAGCAACCGCGACGGCGACAACGACATCTGGAAGATGACCGCGACCGGCGGCTCCCCGACCGACCTGACGAGCTTCAGCAGCGACTCCAACAACGACACCGCCCCCGCCTGGTCCCCCGACGGGTCGGAGATCGCCTTCCGGCGCGCGAGCGGCGGCGGCAACGGCGAGGTCTTCCGGATGAGCTCCGACGGCCAGGGTCACACCAACCTGACCAACAACTCCGCCGACGACGGTGCGCCCGCATGGTCCCCCGACGGCCGGACGATCGCCTTCCATAGCGCTCGCGACGGCAACTACGAGATCTACACGATGACCCGCGGCGGGGCATCGGTCACGCGGCGCACGACGAACACGGTCGACGACAAGGACCCGACCTACGCGCCGAGCGGCAGCGGGATCGCGTTCGCGAGCAAGCGCGACGGCAACGACGAGATCTACACCGCCACGGCGACCGGCGGCTCGCCGGTCCGGCGGACCTCCGTGTCCCAGGCCGACGTGGCGCCGACGTGGCAGGGGGACGGGACGCCGCCCGAGACCACGATCCAGTCGGGTCCGCAGGACCCGGTTCCGACGTCGTTGCGCCAGCCCCAGTTCGCCTTCACCTCCGACGAGTTCGGCTCGTCCTTCCAGTGCAGGGTCGACGGCGGCGCCTGGGGCTCGTGCGCCACCCCCTTCAACACTGCGAGCCTCGGCAACGGGCAGCACAGCTTCGAGGTCCGCGCCACCGACCCCTCCGGCAACGCCGACCCCTCTCCGGCGATGCGCCTCTTCACCGTCAACCCGACCTCCGGCACCTCGATCACCGACGGCCCCGCCGGGATCACCGCCAGCCGCACGCCGGAGTTCGCGTTCGAGTCCACCGTCGCCGGGACGACCTTCGAGTGCAGCGTCGACGGGGCGCCGTTCGCAGCCTGCGAGCCGCCGTTCTCGACGCCGGAGCTCGGCGACGGCCCGCACACCTTCGCGGTCCGGGGCATAGCGCCGGGCAACCAGGTCGGCGAGCCGGTCACCTCCGCGTTCACGGTCGACGCGACCGAGCCGGAGACGACGATCGACTTCGAGCCCCCGGCCGCGGGGAGCGATCCGCGCCCGAGCTTCGAGTTCTCCTCCAGCGAGCCCGGCTCGAGCTTCGAGTGCCGCCTCGACTCCGCCGCCCCCGGCGATTGGGTGTCGTGCTCCTCGCCGTTCGACCCGGGCTCGCTGGCGGACGGCCAGCACACCTTCGACGTTCGCGCGGTCGATGGCGCGGGGAACCGCGATGCCGCGCCCGAGCATCGCGAGTTCGAGATCGACACGGCCGCGCCGACGACGACGATCGAGGCGCTCCCGCCGCGGATGACCACAGCGGTCGTCGATGTGACGTTCGCGGCCGGCGAGCCGGCGACCTACGAGTGCCGCTTCGACTCCGCCGACGAGGCCGATTGGGAGACGTGCACCTCGCCCGCGTCGTCGCCGTCGCTCGCCGACGGCCCGCACACCTTCGACGTCCGTGCCACCGACGTCGCCGGCAACGTCGAGCCGGCGCCGGCGCGGACCGACTTCGTCGTCGACGCCACCCCTCCCGACACCTTCATCGATTCGGCCCCTCACGGTCTGACCAATCAGCGGAAGCCCGCCTTCACCTTCTCCTCCGACGACCTCGACCCGGACTTCCAGTGCCAGGTTGACGACGGTCCCTGGCTTCCCTGTGCGCAGGAGTTCGTCAGCCCGACCAGCCTCGGCGATGACTCGCACACGTTCCGCGTTCGCGCCGTCGACGCCTTCGGCAACCTCGATCCGAATCCGGCGACGGAGACGTTCACCGTCGACGGCACGCCTCCGGCGAAGTCGGAGATCTCCGGGCCGAGCGTGACCAACGACATGACCCCGACCTTCGATCTGACCGGCGACGAGCTCCTCCAGTGCCGGCTCGACGCACCGGGTCCCTCCAGTCCGTGGAGCTCATGCTCGTCGCCGTTCACCGCGCCGACTCTCGCGGCGGGCGCCCACCGGCTCGAGGTCCGGGCGCTCGACGCCGCCGGCAACACCTCCGACCCGCGGGCGTGGGACTTCACGGTCGACCTCACCGCGCCGGCGGTCATCAACCTCGTCAAGGACGTCCCGAACCTGACCCGCTCGCGCGCGGCGACGATCAGGTTCGCCTCGCCGGAGCCGGGGGCCGACTTCGAATGCCAGTTCGATTCCAGGGCCTGGGAGCAATGCTCCTCGCCGTGGGCGCTCACGCGACTCGCCGACGGAACGCACACCGCACGGGTCGTCGCGATCGATGCCGTCGGCAACCGGACCACGCCTCCGGCGACGACCTCGTTCACGGTGGACAACACCCCGCCCGACACCACGATCACCGCGGGACCCTCCGGTCCGACGCTCGAGTCCCGGCCCGTCTTCCGCTTCTCCGCCGGCGAGCAGGCGACCCACGAGTGCCGGATCGACGGCGGCGACTGGCGCTCCTGCGTCTCCGGCGACTCCTTCGGCCCGCTCGCCGACGGCGCTCACACCTTCGAGGTCCGCGGAATCGACCGCGTGCCGAACGTCGAGACGACGCCGGCGTCGCGCTCCTTCGCGGTCGACACGCAGGTCGCCGCCCCGGTCGCGGCGGTGCCGGCGAAGCTGAGGGTGCGCGGTGCCGTCTCGATCCCGGTCGCCGTCTCCGCCGGCGAGGCGACCGACGCCTCCGCCTCAGGCACGGTCGCGGCCGGCTCGGCGAAGGTCGCCCTGCCGCCGAAGGCGATCGCCCTGCAGTCCCGCGCCCGCGGCGCCCTGAAGCTCGCGCCGGCGAAGAGCGGAGCGAAGGTCCTGAAGAGGGCCCTGGCGAAGCGGAAGCCGCTGAAGGCCACCGTGACCGTGCGCTTCGAGGACGCGCTCGGCAACGCCACGACGCTGACGCGCACCGTCAAGCTGGCCGGCAAGCGCTGAGCGGGCCCGCGGGGGCCGTCGCGAACGGCGGCTCGCGCTATTCTCCATCCCACCTCGCGCCCGGGACCGGGGAGCGATCCCGCCTTACGCGACCCCCGATCGGGAGGCCGCGAGGCTCGGTCCGACAGGGGTGAGGGAGTCGCAAGACGCACCCGTGAAAGCTTCAGCAACCGACGCCTGCCTGGATAGATAGATGGCCCGTGGAGACGTACGCATCGCCGTGACCCTCGCCTGCGAGGAGTGCAAGCGGCGCAACTACCAGACCAACAAGTCGCGGCGGAACACGCCCGACCGCATCGAGATGCGCAAGTACTGCAAGTGGTGCAAGCAGCACACGCCGCACAAGGAGACGCGCTGATCTAGATGGCCAAGAGCCGGGCACAGCGCAAGGCTGAGGCCGCCAAGCGGCGTCAGCAACGGCAGCAGGCCGCGGGCGGCCGCGACCGGATCGAGTCCGACTCCGAGGCCCAGCACGACACGCAGGTGCCCGAGTCCGCGGACGTCCTCGAGGCCGAGATCGCGATCGAGCAGGGCGCAGCCGCCGCCGAGCGCGAGGCCGAGCGCGAGGCGCCGGCTCCCTCGCGCGCCGACGTCGGACGCCCCGAGCAGGCGGAGGGCGAGGAGCAGCTGAGCCGCCGCGAGCGCCGCCGCCAGGAGCGCGAGCGCGCGCAGCGTGCCAAGGCGCAGATGGAGCGCCGCGCCGCCAAGGCGCCGACCACCGAGCGACAGCGCGGCGCGGTCATCTCGTTCTTCCAGTCGGTCACGCGCGAGCTGCAGAAGGTGCAGTGGCCAGATCGCGATACCCTCGTGCAGGCCTCCGCCGTGACGCTGCTGTTCGTCGCCGTCGCGGCCGCCTACCTCGGCGCGCTCGACGCCGTCTTCTCCCGCCTCGTCGATCTGCTCATCACCTGATCGCGCGAGCCCCCGCTTCAAACCGCCAACCCGATTCAGACAGAAGGCTTTTCCAAGATGTTCCGCTGGTACGTGATCAACACCTACTCGGGTCACGAGAACAAGGTCAAGAACAACCTCGAGCACCGCGTGCAGACGATGTCGCAGGGCGGCAAGGTCCGCCAGGTCGTCGTCCCGACCGAGCAGGTGCAGGAGATCAAGGACGGCCGCAAGGTCAACGTCGAGAAGCGCACCATGCCCGGCTACGTCCTCGTCCAGATGGAGATGACCGACGACGCCTGGGGTCTGGTCAAGAACACCCCCGGCGTCACCGGCTTCGTCGGCTCGCGCAACAAGCCGCTGCCGCTCTCCCAGGGCGAGGTCGACAACCTGCTGCACACCGAGACGCCGGGCCAGGCCGCCGCGGCCGGGACGCCGGCGGCCGGCGAGGGCGCGGCGCGGCCGAAGCCGCGGGCGCAGTACGAGATCGGCGAGACCGTCAAGGTCATCTCCGGCCCGCTCTCCGACTTCTCGGGCGAGATCGCCGAGATCAACGACGACGCCGCCAAGCTCAAGGTGCTCGTCTCGATCTTCGGCCGCGAGACCCCTGTCGAAGTCGGCTACGACCAGGTCAAGAAGGTCTGAGGAGACGAACCATGGCCAAGAAGGTCCTCACGCTCATCAAGCTCCAGATCCCGGCCGGCGCGGCGAACCCGGCGCCGCCGGTCGGCCCCGCCCTGGGCCAGCACGGCGTCAACATCATGGACTTCTGCAAGGCGTTCAACGCGCAGACCCAGCAGGACGCCGGCACGATCATCCCCGTCGAGATCACCGTCTTCGAGGACCGGACGTTCACGTTCATCACGAAGACACCGCCGGCGGCCGTCCTGATCAAGGAGGCCATCGGGATCGACAAGGGCTCCGGGGAGCCGCACAGCAACAAGGTCGGGAAGATCACCGCGGCACAGATCCGCGAGATCGCCGAGAAGAAGATGCCGGACCTCAACGCGAACGACCTCGACGCGGCGTCGAGGATCATCGCCGGCACCGCCCGCTCGATGGGCGTCGACGTGGAAGGACAGGTCTGATGGCGGGCAAGCGAGGCAAGGGGTTCCGCGAGGCCTACGAGAAGGTCGACCGCAACCACCACTACGAGCCCGCCGAGGCGGTCGCGCTGCTCAAGCGCACCGCTCGCGCGAAGTTCGACGAGACCGTCGAGGTCCACATCCGGCTCGGCGTCAACGTCCGCCACGCCGACGAGCAGCTGCGCGGGACCCTGGCGCTGCCCAACGGCGCCGGCCGCGACGTCTCCGTCGCCGTCTTCGCCGAGGGCGACAAGGCCCGCGAGGCCAGCGAGGCCGGCGCCGAGTTCGTCGGCTCCGACGATCTCGCCGAGCGGATCGAGGCGGGCTGGACCGACTTCGACGTCGTCATCGCCACCCCCGACCAGATGCCGAAGGTCGGCCGGCTCGGCCGGATCCTCGGCCCGCAGGGGAAGATGCCGAACCCGAAGGTGGGGACGGTCACCAGCGACGTCGCCCGCACCGTCGAGGAGACGAAGTCGGGCAAGGTCGAGTACCGGACTGACCGCCAGGCCGTCATCCACCTGTCGATCGGCAAGGCCTCCTTCGACGAGCGCGCGCTGCTCGAGAACTACGCCGCGGTCATCGACGAGATCGTCCGCGCGAAGCCGGCCGCCGCCAAGGGTCGCTACATCATCTCGATCACGCTCGCGACGACGATGGGGCCGGGCATCCGCGTCGACGCGTCGCGGATTCGCGAGGGCGAGATCCTCGCGACCGGTGAGGACGGGCCCGCCGCCGACGGCGAGCCCGTCGCCGAGGGCGCCGCCGCCTAGCGCGGCCCCGGGCCGCCCCGAAGCTCAAGCCTCGCCGCCCGCCCGCGGGCTTGCAAAGATGGCGCCGTGCGGATCGCGGGAACGGGAGCCCTGCTCGGCGTCGCAGCGCTCGGGCTGACCCTGGCCTCGGCCGATGTGGGTGCGGCCTCCGAGACCGCGCCGGTCCTCCGCGTCCAGGCGCCGCCCCCCGGCGCGCCGGCCACCCTGGATGGCGAGTTCCGCACGACCCTGCGGGTGAAGTCCGGCGGCAAGCCGTTCGGGCAGCAGCGGGGTGACGTCGTCACGAGGACTTGGCGCTTCAGGGAGCGCTGCCGCGCGGATGCTCCGTGCGACCGCGTCAAGCTGATGCGCAAGGGCCGCGAGGGCCGGTTCGGGAGCGCGCTGCGCCGCCGTGGCGACGCGAGCTGGCGCGGGGTCGAGGAGGTGCGCGGGCGCTGCGGCGACGGCCGGAAGTTCCGGTCGCGGGCGGTGATCGCGGTGACCGCCGTCGACGTAAACGGCGGCGACGTCGCCGAGTTCACCGGGAGCTTCAAGGCGAAGGTCAAGGGCTGCGTCCACGGCAAGGAGCGCGCCGCGATGCGTGGGAGGCTGAGATGAGCGCGCTCGCTCCGCCGTTCGCGCTGCTCGCGCTCCTGCTCGCCCTCGCGGGGATCGCGAAGCTGCGAGCTTCCGCCCCCGCCGGCGCGGCGCTGTTCGCGCTCGGGCTGCCCTCGCGGGCATGGGTCGTGCGCGCGGTCGGAGCCTGCGAGCTCGCGCTGGGGGTGGCGGCCCTGGCCGTCCCGGGCACCGCCACGGCCGCCCTGCTCGCGCTGGCATACGCCGGCTTCGCGGTCGTCGTCGCGGCCCTCGCCCGCTCGTCCGCGGGGATCCCCTGCGGCTGCTTCGGCGCCGGCTCGTTCACCGCCACGCGCGCCCATGCCGCGGTCGACGGCGGCGCGGCGGCGCTCGCCGCGGCGTTCGCCCTCGACCCCGCCGGCGGGCCGCGCGACTGGCTCGCCGATCCCCTCACCGGACCCGTCGTCCTCGCGGCGGTCGCCTGCTCGGCGTGGCTGTGCTGGGCGCTCTTCACCGCGCCCCCGTCGGTTTGGAGGGCGGCGGCGCGATGACCGAGAAGCTGATCGAGCGCTCCGGCCGGGCGATCGAGTCGCGGACCAGCCGTCGCGGGCTGCTCTCGCGCTTCGCCCTCGCCGCGACCGCGTTCAGCGTCGCCCCCGTCCGATACATGACCCGCCCGATCTCGGCCTGGGCGGCGATCAAGCCGGGCGACTGCCGCGGCCGGCTCTGCAGCGACGGCTACACCGAGTTCTGCTGCACGATCAACCGCGGCAAGAACATCTGCCCCTCCAACACCTTCATCGGCGGCTGGTGGAAGTGCACGCGCTATAAGGGCAGCAGGCTCTGCGGCGACCAGAACGTCCGCTACTACCTCGACTGCAACGTCGAGCCGGGCGAGGGCCACTCCGGCTGCCGGTGCGCCAAGGACAAGTGCTCCAACCGGGCCACCAACTGCAACGTGTTCCGCTACGGGCAGTGCAACACCCAGATCGGCAAGACCACTCCGATCACCTGCCGCCTGGTCACGTGCGTGAACCCCTCGACGATCCCCGGCTTCCGCTGCAACGACACCTACCTGACCGACAACAACACCTGCCGCCACGACAGCGGCTGCCTCGACTCGAGCAGCGCCGTGATCTTCGGCCCCAACCCCGGCGTCTGATGACCGTCCTCGTCGCCGCCGAGACCCTGCTGCTGATCCTGCTGGCGGTCGTCGTCGTCGCGCTGCTGCGCAGCCACGCCGAGATCCTGCGCCGGCTGGACTCCCTCGGGCAGGGCGCGCCGGGGCCGCCGGACCTCGCGGACCCGAACGCCGGCCCGCGCCGCGAGGACGCGGTCGTGGCCCCCGACATCGCCGGCTCCGACCTCGAGGGGATGGGGGTGCAACTCGGGATGGCGCCGGGCGGGCCCTCGACACTCGTCGCCTTTCTGACCAGCGGGTGCATGACCTGCATGGAGTTCTGGCGGTCGTTCTCCGAGCACCCGCCGGAGATCCCCGACGGCGGGCGACTCGTGATCGTCGTCAAGGACTCCGCCCACGAGAGCCCGACGAAGCTGCGCCGGCTGGCGCCGGACGGGACTCCCGTCGTCATGTCCACCGCGACCTGGGAGCGCTACGAGGTGCCGGCGGCTCCCTATTTCGTCTGGGTCGACGGCGCGAGCGGCGAGATCCACGGCGAGGGAGCGGCCAGCGCCTGGGAGCAGGTCGCCTCGCTGCTCGGCGACGCCCTCGCCGACGCCGAGGACCTCGAGTGGAGCCCGAGCGGACCGGAGCGCAGCGCCCGGATCGACGCCGAGCTCGCCCGAGCGGGGATCGGCCCCGGGCACCCGAGCCTCTATCCCGGCCGCCAGGCGGGGACGACGGATGAGGCCCGATGAGCTGGGGCGGCGTCTGGATCGGGGTCGCGATCGCCGTGCTGGCGGCGGTCAGGTCGACGTGGTCCCCCTGAGGCGAGTCGATGCTTTCGAGCATCACTCCGCTCGGCGAGCGGGGCCGCGGTTCGATCTGGGGCGTCACCGTCGCCTGCTTCGCCGCGGCCTCGACGGTTGCGGGGGCGGCCCTGGGGTGGCTGCTCGGGGCGCTCGGATCGCTCGTGCTGGACGACGTCTCCGGCGACGCGCGCCTGATCGTCCTCGCGATCGCGGTGGCGATCGGCCTGGCGCTCGACCTCGGCCTCGGCGGACTGCGGCTGCCGACGCCGCGGCGACAGGTCAACGAGAACTGGCTCGGGGCCTACCGCGGCTGGGTCTACGGGGCGGGCTTCGGGTTCCAGCTCGGGCTCGGGGCGGTGACGGTGGTCACCACCTCCGCGGTCTACCTGACGCTGCTGGCGGCGCTGCTGGCGGCCGACCCGGCGGCGGGGGCGATGATCGGCGCCGCCTTCGGCCTGATCCGCGGGATGGCGATCCTGCCGGCCTGGCGGGTGCGGACCCCCGAGCGCCTGCTCGGCTTCAACGCCCGCGTCGAGTCGCTGGCGGCGGTCGCCCGGCGGCTCGCCCCGGTCGGGCTGGCGGCGATCCTCCTCTGGGCCGCCCTGGCGGCGGCGGGGGTCTCGGGCTGAGCAGATGCTGATCGAGGGCGAGGGAGTCGCGGTCGAGCTGCCCGCCGGCTGGGACGGCCGGATGCGCCGGCGGGCCCTGCCGGAGGAGCGGGCGCGGGGCCGCGGCGGCCTCGTCACCGTCCACGCGGCCGACTTCGCGCTGCCGCGCGAGGACGGCGACTACGGCACCGCGGCGACCTCGTGGATGGGGCGCGAGGCGGTGTTCGCGACCCTGATCGAGTTCAGTCCCGGCGGCGGGCTCGAGCCGGGCCGCGGCCTCTACCGCCCGCGGGGAGTGCCGCGCGAGCTCGCCGCCGGGGACTTCGCGGCGGAGACGATGCTGCGCCGGCTTCCCGGGCAGGCCGGTGCGCAGCGCTTCTTCACCGCCTCGGGGCGGCCCTTCTGCCTCTACGCCGTGATCGGCTCGCGGCGCCGCGTGCCGGCGCTGGTGCCGCGGCTCAACGAGCTGCTCGGCGCGATCCGGATCGCCTGACGCCGCTCGCCGGCGGGGTCCGCCGCGATCCCCTACACTGCCGCGTCCCGAAGCCGAAGACCGCCGGCGGGGCCGTAGCCCCATAACCGCTCGACGCGAGCGCGGCCGGCGCAGGTGGAGCGAGGAAGCCGACTTCCCTGCCCGCCTGCGTGCGGGCTTTTTCGCGCTTTGGGGCCAATCGCAATCAGCAGAGGGCAAAGACTTCAGATGGACAGAGATCAGAAGGCGCAGGCAGTCAAGGAGATCGGCGACGACCTCGAGAAGGCCAGCGCCGTGTTCGCGGTCGACTACCGCGGCATCTCGGTCACCCAGGCCGCCGAGCTGCGCACCAGGCTGACCGAGGCCGACGCCTCCTTCAACGTCGTCAAGAACCGGCTCGCCAAGCGGGCGACCGAGGCGGCGGGGGCGAGCGCGCTCGACGAGCACCTGGTCGGCCCGACGGCGCTGACCTACGTCCACGGCGACGCGGTGCTCGCCGCCAAGGCGATCTCCGACTTCGTCAAGGCGAACGGGGTCCCGACCTACAAGGGCGGGATCATGGAGGGCAACGCGCTCGGCCCGGACCAGTTCCAGTCGATCGCCCGCCTGCCCGGCGTCGAGGTCCTGCGCGGCCAGCTCGTCGGCCTCGCCGCCAGCCCGATCACCGGGATGGTGCGGGGGCTGAACCAGCTCATCCAGGGACTCGCGCTCCAGCTCGGCCAGGTCGCCGAGAAGGGGCTGGTGTCCGGTGAGGCGCCGGCGGCCGAGGCCGCCGAGGCGGAGGCCGAAGCACCCGAGGCCGAGGCGGAGGGCGAGAGCCCGGCCGAGGCGGAGGCCGACGACGACGAAAGCACTTCCGAGAACGAAGCTGAAACCCAGGGCGACGTCGCCGGGGACGAGAAGGAGGATTAGGAATCAGATGGCAGACACACTGACCACCGAGAAGTGGATCGAGGAGCTCAAGGGCATCTCCGTGCTCGAGCTCTCGGAGCGAATCAAGGCGCTCGAGGAGGAGTTCGGCGTCTCCGCGACGGCAGTCGCCGCGGCCGCTCCGGCCGCCGCCGGCGCCGCCGGCGGTGACGAGGCCGCCGGCGGTGACGAGGCCGGCACCGTCGACGTCATCCTCACCGCTGCGGGCGACAAGAAGATCCAGGTCATCAAGGCGGTCCGCGCGGCCACCGGCCTCGGCCTCAAGGAGGCCAAGGCGGTCGTCGACGGCGCCCCGGGCCCGGTCAAGGAGGGCATCGAGCGCGAGGAGGCCGACAAGCTCAAGGCCGACCTCGAGGAGGCCGGCGGCGAGGTCGAGATCAAGTAGGTCTCCCCGCAGCCGCGGGACCCGCTCCCGCAAGGATGTTGCGAACGGCGCCGGAAGGCGCCGTTCGTCGTTCGGCGCGCCGGGATCTGCGGCAAGCCGAGGCGGCAGCCGCCGTCGCCTCTCCTGAGAGGCCCTCGACAGGCGCCCTGAAACCCGCTATAAACCTCAAGTTCTTCGGTCTCGACGGGAGCAGACCGGGAGCGATCTCGCGTGCGCTTGAAGCGGGGAGCTCCGGGTTGCTATATTCAGCGGTCGCGCGTCGGCTCGGCTTTCGCTGCCAGGTGTCCCGTCTGAGCCGCGTGCAATTCGACCACCCCGAGACCTCCTGAGGAGTCGTCCAACTTGGCCTCTTCCCACGCCGCTGCCGCCCGCCGCTCTTTCTCCCGCCTCGACACGCCCCTAGACGTCCCCAACCTCATCGATATCCAGCGCCGCTCCTTCGAGCGCCTGACGGATCCGAAGCAGGGGATGCTGCGCGTCACGATCGACGACGTCTCGCCGATCACCGATTACACCGGGAACCTGGGGATCGTCTTCGGCGATTTCCGCTTCGACGACCCGCAGCACTCGATCGCCGAGTGCCGCGAGAAGGACATCACCTACTCCCGCCCGCTGAACGTCGAGGTCGCGTTCCAGAACCGGGAGACCGGCGAGATCCGCGAGCAGACCGTCTTCATGGGCGACTTCCCGTGGATGACCGATCGCGGCACGTTCATCATCAACGGCACCGAGCGCGTCGTCGTCACCCAGCTCGTCCGCTCCCCGGGCGCCTACGTGATGGCCCCGAAGGACCGCGAGAAGCAGGTCTTCATCGCGAACCTGATGCCGGCCCGCGGCTCCTGGCTGGAGCTCGAGATCGACAAGAAGGGCAAGGTCTTCGCCCGGATCGACCGCAAGCGCAAGCTGCCGGTCACGGTCCTGCTCCGCGCGATGGGCTTCGTCACCGACGAGCAGCTCCTCGAGATGTTCGACAACTCCGTCTACATGCGGCACACGATCGCCGCCGACACGGAGGCGACCAAGACCGAGGAGGGTGCGCTGATCGAGCTGTTCAAGAAGCAGCGCCCCGGTGAGCCGCCGTCGATCGACGCCGCGACCGCGCTGCTCGAGCAGCTCTTCTTCGACCCCAAGCGCTACGACCTCACCACGGTCGGCCGCTACAAGCTGAACGCGCGCCTCGACCTCGACATCGACCTCGAGACCCGGACGCTGACCAAGGACGACATCGTCGCCTTGATCAAGGAGCTGGTCTCGCTGCCGAAGATGCTCGGCGTCCCCGAGGAGATCGACGAGGAGCACCCGATCAAGGACTACGCCGCCGAGGCGCTGTCCTACGGCCGCGAGCCGATCGCCGAGCACCTCGACGAGTACGAGCACTTCGGCAACCGCCGCCTGCGCACCGTCGGCGAGCTGATCCAGGAGGCCTTCCGGATCGGCCTCTACCGGATGGAGCGCGTCGTCCGCGAGCGCCTCACCACCGAGGACGCCGACGCGATCACGCCGCAGACGATCATCAACATCCGCCCGGTCGTGGCGGCGATGAAGGAGTTCTTCGGCTCCTCGCAGCTGTCGCAGTTCATGGACCAGACGAACTCGCTGTCCGGCCTCACCCATCGCCGTCGCCTCTCGGCGCTCGGTGCCGGCGGGCTGACCCGCGAGCGCGCCCCGATCGAGGTCCGCGACGTGCACCCGACCCACTACGGCCGGATGTGCCCGATCGAGACCCCCGAGGGCCCGAACATCGGCCTGATCGGCTCGCTGTCCTCCTACGCGGAGATCTCCGACTACGGCTTCGTCACGACCCCCTACCGGGTGGTCAAGAACGGCAAGGTCACCGAGGAGATCGTCCACCTGGACGCGACCCAGGAGGAGGAGAAGGTCATCGCCCAGGCCGACGCCGAGGTCGACCCGAAGACCGGCAAGCTGCTCGGCGACGTCCTCCTCTGCCGCGTTCGCGACGAGGGCGAGGTCCGCGCCGTCACCCCCGGCGAGGTCGACTACATGGACGTCTCGCCGACGCAGATCTGGTCGGTCGCCACGTCGCTGATCCCGTTCCTCGAGCACGACGACGCCAACCGCGCGCTGATGGGCTCGAACATGATGCGCCAGGCCGTCCCGCTGCTGAAGCCGGAGCCGCCGCTGATCGGAACCGGCATGGAGCGCCGCACCGCGATCGACTCAGGCGACGTCGTCGTCGCCCTGCATGCCGGCACGGTCTCCGACGTCGATGCCGAGCGCATCGTCGTCACCCGCGGCAACCAGAAGGACACCTACGAGCTCGAGAAGTTCATGCGCTCCAACCAGGGCACGATCATCCATCAGCGCCCGATCGTCGCCGTCGGCGACGACGTCAAGGAGGGCGACGTGCTCGCCGACGGGTCCTCGACCTCGAACGGCGAGATCGCGCTGGGCAAGAACTGCCTGGTCGCCTTCATGTCCTGGGAGGGCTACAACTTCGAGGACGCGATCATCCTCTCGGAGCGACTGGTCAAGGACGACGAGCTCACCTCGATCCACATCGAGGAGTACGAGATCGACGCCCGCACCACGAAGCTGGGCGACGAGGAGATCACCCGCGACATCCCGAACCGCTCGGAGGAGTCGCTGCGCAACCTCGACGAGCGCGGCGTCGTCCGCGTCGGCGCCGAGGTCACCTCGGGCGACCTGCTCGTCGGCAAGGTCACGCCGAAGGGCGAGACCGAGCTGACCGCCGAGGAGAAGCTGATCCGCGCGATCTTCAAGGAGAAGGCGCGCGAGGTCCGCGACACCTCGCTCAAGGTCCCCCACGGCGAGGGCGGCGTGGTCATCGACGTGATCACCTTCAACCGCGACGACGGCGACGACCTGAGCCCGGGCGTCAACGACATGGTCCGGGTCTTCGTCGCCAAGAAGCGCAAGATCGCCGAGGGCGACAAGCTCGCCGGCCGGCACGGCAACAAGGGCGTGATCTCGAAGATCGTGCCCGAGGAGGACATGCCCCACCTGGCCGACGGCACCCCCGTCGACGTCATCCTCAACCCGCTCGGCGTGCCGAGCCGAATGAACATCGGCCAGATCCTCGAGACGCACCTCGGCTGGGTCGCCGCCAACGGCTGGTACGACGACGGCACCGAGGCCTACAAGCAGGCCAAGGGCAATGGCGGTCGCGTCAACGTCGCCACCCCGGTGTTCGACGGCGCCTCGGTCGAGGACGTCGACAACGCGCTGGTCCAGTGGCAGAAGGAGAACTGGGACGCGCGGGGCATCGACCTCGGCCTCGACGAGAAGGCGCCCGAGGGCGCCCGCTCGGCCGGCCGGGCGAAGCTCTACTCGGGCCGGACCGGCGAGCCCTACGAGGGCGAGGTCACCGTCGGCTACATGTACATCCTGAAGCTGCTCCACCTCGTGGACGACAAGATCCACGCGCGGAGCACGGGCCCCTACTCGCTCGTCACCCAGCAGCCGCTGGGCGGCAAGGCGCAGTTCGGCGGCCAGCGCTTCGGCGAGATGGAGGTGTGGGCGCTGGAGGCCTACGGCGCGGCGTACACGCTGCAGGAGATGCTCACCGTCAAGTCCGACGACACCGTCGGCCGCGTCAAGGCCTACGAGTCGATCGTCAAGGGCGAGAACATCCCCGAGCCGTCGGTCCCCGAGTCCTTCAAGGTCCTGCTCAAGGAGATGCAGGCGCTCTCCCTCGACGCCAACCTCGTCACCGAGGAGGGCCGGGTCGGGCTCGAGGAGGAGGAGGACGAGCTGCTCCGCGCCGCGGAGGAGCTCGGCATCGACCTCTCGGGCGTCCGCGCCGGCGACGGCGACGGAGCGGCCGACGAGCAGACCGAGAAGGAGAGCGCGGAGGACGCGGCCGAGGAGGCCAAGACGTGAGGCGAGGTCGCACGGTCGAACGGACGCACGGATTTACGAGTAAGGCTAGGAGCCGCTAAGTGGACATCAACAACTTCGACGCAATCGAGATCGGCCTCACCTCTCCGAAGAAGATCCGGAGCTGGAGCTCCGGCGAGGTCACGAAGCCGGAGACGATCAACTACCGCACGCTGAAGCCCGAGAAGGACGGGCTCTTCTGCGAGCGCATCTTCGGTCCGACCAAGGACTGGGAGTGCTACTGCGGCAAGTACAAGCGGGTCCGCTACAAGGGCATCGTCTGCGAGCGCTGCGGCGTCGAGGTCACGCGCTCGAAGGTCCGCCGCGAGCGCATGGCGCACATCGACCTCGCCGCGCCCGTCTCCCACATCTGGTTCTTCAAGGGCGTCCCCTCGCGGATCGGCTACCTGATCGACATGGCTCCGAAGGAGCTCGAGAAGGTCCTGTACTTCGCCGCCTCGATCGTCACCTGGATCGACGAGGAGGCCCGTGCGAAGGATCTCGGCAAGCTCGAGAAGGAGGTCAACAAGGTCCTCGACTCCTACAAGGCCGAGCGCGAGCAGCGGGTCCAGGAGCTGACCGAGTCCCTCGAGCGCCGCCTCTCCTACATCGAGGCCGGCGACAAGCCCGCCAAGTTCTCAGAGGAGGACGAGCTCTGGGCCGAGAGCATCGGCTCCGTCAAGAAGCTCAACAAGGACGACAAGGGGAAGCTCCAGCGCGAGACCCGCAAGGAGCTCAACTCCGAGATCGCCGACACCGAGGCCTACATCGACGACGCCATCGAGCGGATGGAGGACGTCTGGAAGCTCTTCCAGGAGATGAAGGTCAAGGACGTCATCACCGACGAGGCGACCTTCCGCGAGCTCAAGGACCGCTTCGGCAGCCAGTTCGGCTGGGGCGAGTACTTCCGCGGCGGCATGGGCGCGGAGTGGATCCGCGACCTGCTCGGCCAGATCGACCTCGACGCGGAGTGCGAGGAGCTCGAGCAGACCATCAACACGTCCAAGGGCCAGAAGCAGGCCCGTGCGGTCAAGCGGCTCAAGGTCGCCTCGGCGTTCAAGAACTCGCCGAACAAGCCGGAGTGGATGATCCTCGACGTCATCCCGATCATCCCGCCGGAGCTGCGCCCGATGGTCCAGCTCGACGGCGGCCGGTTCGCGACGTCCGACCTCAACGACCTCTACCGCCGCGTGATCAACCGGAACAACCGGCTGAAGCGGCTGCTGGACCTCGGCGCGCCCGAGATCATCGTCAACAACGAGAAGCGGATGCTCCAGGAGGCCGTCGACGCCCTGTTCGACAACGGCCGCCGCGGGCGCCCCGTGACCGGCCCCGGCAACCGGGCGCTGAAGTCGCTCTCGGACATGCTCAAGGGCAAGCAGGGCCGGTTCCGCCAGAACCTGCTCGGCAAGCGCGTCGACTACTCGGGCCGCTCTGTCATCGTCTCGGGCCCGTCGCTGCAGCTGCACCAGTGCGGCCTGCCGAAGCTGATGGCGCTCGAGCTGTTCAAGCCGTTCATCATGGCCCAGCTCGTCGAGCGCAAGGCCGTCCAGAACATCAAGGCGGCCAAGAAGATGGTCGACTCGATGATCCCGGAGGTCTGGGACGTGCTCGAGGAGGTCATCCAGGAGCATCCGGTGCTGCTGAACCGCGCGCCGACGCTCCACCGCCTCGGCATCCAGGCGTTCGAGCCGCAGCTCGTCGAGGGCAAGGCGATTCAGGTCCACCCGCTCGTCTGCTCGGCGTTCAACGCCGACTTCGACGGCGACCAGATGGCCGTCCACGTGCCGCTCAGCGCCGAGGCGCAGGCGGAGGCGCGGATCCTGATGCTGTCGGCGAACAACATCCTCAGCCCCGCGCACGGCGCGCCGCTGGCGACGCCGACCCAGGACATGGTCCTCGGGATCTACTACATCACCTACGGCCCCGGGCCGGAGAAGCTCGCCGCCGCCGAGGAGAAGCTCAAGTCGGGCAAGTGGGACGAGAAGGCCGACGGGGTTCGTCCCCGCTCCTTCCGCTCCGCGCAGGAGGCCGAGCTGGCGTACGAGAATGGGCTGGTCAAGCTCCACGATCCGGCGGAGTACCGCCGCCCGGGTCACGAGCACTTCATGACCACGGTCGGCCGGATCATCTTCAACGACCGGATCGAGCGCTCGCTCGCCGAGGCGCTCGAGGATGAGTACGACCCGGACAAGTTCGAGTTCGTCAACTCGTCGCTGAAGAAGCGCGACGTCAACGACATGGTCGGCGAGCTGGTCGAGTCCTACGGCGCCGCCGCGGTCTCGCTGGTGCTCGACGCGTTCAAGGAGCTCGGGTTCCACTTCGCCACCCAGGCGGGGATCACCGTGTCCAAGAACGACGTCATCTCGCCCCCGACGAAGGAGAAGATCCTCGACGGGTACGAGTCGCGGGCCCGCGAGATCGTCAGCCAGTACGAGGACGGCTGGATCACCGCCGAGGAGCGGAAGGATCAGACCACCGATCTCTGGAACGCCGCCACCGACGAGGTCGCCCAGGCGATGGAGGACAACCTCGACGAGCTGAACCCCATCTTCATGATGGCCAACTCGGGTGCTCGCGGATCGTTCAAGCAGATCCGCCAGCTCGCCGGGATGCGCGGGCTGATGGCCAACCCGAAGGGCGAGATCATCGAGCGCCCGATCAAGTCCAACTTCATGGAGGGCTTGTCGGTGCTCGAGTACTTCATCTCGACCCACGGCGCCCGCAAGGGCCTCGCGGACACCGCCCTGCGGACCGCGGACTCGGGCTACCTGACGCGTCGTCTCGTCGACGTCGCCCAGGATGTCATCGTCAACGTCGAGGACTGCAAGACGAAGAACTTCGTCGAGATGCCGCTCTTCAAGGACGGCGAGCCGAACCAGAACCTGATCGGGCGCTGGGCGGCGAAGAAGTTCGAGACCAAGCGCGGGCGCGAGCTGCTCAAGCGCAACCAGGAGATCGACAAGCCCGAGCTGGCCGCGATGATCGAGGCCTACGAGGGCGACGACTCGGTCAAGATCCCGGTGCGATCGACGCTCAAGTGCGAGCTCGAGACCGGGGTCTGCCAAGCCTGTTACGGCCGCTCGATGGCGACCGGTACCGACGCCGAGATCGGCGACGCGGTCGGGATCATCGCCGCCCAGTCGATCGGCGAGCCGGGCACGCAGCTGACCATGCGGACGTTCCACACCGGCGGCGTCGCCGGCCTCGACATCACGCAGGGCCTGCCCCGCGTCGTCGAGCTGTTCGAGGCGCGCAAGCCGAAGGGCCTGGCGCAGCTCGCGCTGGAGTCCGGGAAGGTCCAGGTCGAGAAGTCCGACAAGGGCGACAAGGTCGTGATCACGACCCCGGAGGGCGACGAGAACTCGTACTCCTTCCCGCCGCGGACGGTGCTGCTGGTCAGCGACGGCGACAAGGTCGAGCGCGGGACCCAGCTCAACGAGGGCTCGCTCTACCCGGCCGAGCTGCTCGAGGTCCGGGGCCGGACCGAGACGGAGCTCTACCTCGTCACCGAGGTGCAGCGCGTCTACAAGGCCCAGGGCGTCGACATCAACGACAAGCACATCGAGCTGATCGTGCGGCAGATGCTGCGCAAGGTCCGCGTCGACTCCAAGGGCTCGACCGACCTGCTCCCGGGCCAGCTCGAGGACCGTCTCAAGCTCCAGGCCATCAACAAGAAGGTCAAGGCCGACGGCGGCACCCCGGCGAAGGGCGAGGAGGTGATCCTCGGGATCACCAAGGCGTCGCTCGCGACGGAGTCGTTCCTGTCTGCGGCCTCCTTCCAGGAGACGACGAAGGTGCTCACCGACGCGGCGCTCGAGGGCAAGCGAGACCGCCTGGTCGGCCTGAAGGAGAACGTCATCATCGGCAAGCTGATCCCGGCGGCGACGGGCCTGCGGCACTACCGGACGATCGAGATCGAGCCGGTCGAGCCGCCCCAGCGGCCCGACGAGCAGCTCGACGACGAGGCCCTCGCGGCCGAGCTCGGCCTCTCCGGCGAGGTCGAGCAGCCCCGCGGCGCCGACGTCGAGGGCTTCGGCTCGACCTTCGCCGACGAGCTCGAGGAGCTCGCCAGCGAGATCGAGGCGACGGACGGCGGAAACGGTTCCGGCAACGGCGCCGCCCAGCCGGCCGAGGCCGAGCGCGAGGAGTAGCTCCTCCTCCGGACATCGACTGACGACGACGGCCGCTGGGCGGCCGTCGTCGTTGGGGCGAGGCGGCCGTCGTCGTTGTGGGCGAGGCCCTTCACCTCATCCTTCCCGCCCTCCGGCCGAGTGACGAGAAACGTTGCCTATGGGAGCGTTAGGCGTCGCTCGGCGGGGGGAGGGGCCGCGGTCGCAGCATCTCCCCGATGATCGATAGGACCCAGCCGCCGTTCGAGACGACCTGCCGCCAAGTGAATCGGAGGACCTGCCAGCCGGCCAGCTTCAGATTCGCGTCACGGCGCCGGTCCTCTTCGAATTGCGACTCCCGGACATGTGCCGCTCGGCCGTCGGTTTCTACGATCAGCCGTGCATCCCGCCAGACGAAGTCGCACTTGTACGGACCGCCCGGTGCCTCGATGAGGACGTTCACCTCCGGTATCGGCAGGCGGCCGCGGCGGATCAGGGCGAGCGCTCGCTCCTCCAGCTCCTTGTTCGTCCGAGTCTTCTCGATGCCGTCGACCTCGAGCGCGGCACGTACGATCGCCACCCCGCGCCGACCGGTCATCCGGATGATCGCGGCCCGCATGGCGCCGCGGTCGAACATCTTCAGATGCTGCGCCTCAGCGATCGCCCTCTCGACCCCTCGTTGGCCCACCGCCGAGGCGATGTCAACGAGGGTCCGCGGAAGCGTCGTCGTGGGGACGCCGTCGATTGTGCAGAGGTCCTGGGGGTGCCACGGCGCCACGCGGTGAATCACGACCCCCGGCCGCGTCCGGCCCCCCGGCCGAGGCACGCTCACCTCGAGCCGCGGCGACGCCCTGCGGACGCCGAGCTTCTCGGCGGCCGGAAGGTGGGAGAGCGCGGCATCTTCCCCGCAGGCGAGTACGGCGGCGAGCATCTGGGCCGTCCGCGAGATCACCGGATGGCCGACGGCGTACACCTCTCGATGGATGCGGTGGAGCCGTCCCGCGCGAACCCTCTTGCGGACCCCGGGACCGCCGAGTCCGGCCGACCGCAGCTGTTCGAGGGTCACGAGCCCGTGCTGAGCGCGTACGAGGTCAGCGATGCGACGATCCAGATGCACGAACCCGAACCTGGCAGGGGCGTAGTCACGGGTGGGTGTCTTCCCGCGTCTTTTCCTGGGCGAAGCCGTGTCTTCTTCGTCATGCGGGCTCCGACAACCGCCGAGTGACGAGAAACGTTGCCTATGGGAGCGTTAGGCGTCGCTCGGCGGGGGAGAGGCCTAGGCGGTCTCGGCCAGCGCCCCGTCCGGCAGGACGTAGGTGAGGTTGACCGCGTCGGAGCCGTGCTCGGCGATCTCCGGGAAGCGGACCCCGGGGAGCGCGTGGACGGCGAAGATCTCCTCGACCAGATCCTCGAAGCGGAGGAACGCGATCGTCTGGCCGGTCTCGATGTTGACCACCCAGACGCCGCACTGCCGCTCCTCGAGGCGCCCGGTCAGCGGCAGGCCGCCGAAGGTGCTCGACTCGCGTACCTCCGAGAGGCCGACGAAGGCGAGCGGGC
Organism: uncultured Solirubrobacterales bacterium; assembly: GCA_963823565.1. Classification (GTDB taxonomy): domain Bacteria; phylum Actinomycetota; class Thermoleophilia; order Solirubrobacterales; family 70-9; genus RHKX01. Next base: position 376,203 of record CAWGLR010000003.1, read on the forward strand.
CGAGGAACGAGAGGCCGCGGGTGAACCCGGGGAGCTGGGCGACCGTCTCGACCTCGCCGGTGTCGAGGTCGACGACGCCGATGCTTCCCTCGCCCGACTCGAGCATCCAGAGCCGGTCGCGGTACCAGCGCGGCGAGTGCGGCATGGACAGGCCCGTGGCCACGGGCTCGCTCGACGGCACGTCCATGATCAGCCCGCCGCGCGCCTTGTTGTCGCGCCAGCCCCCCGCGGCGTCGCTCATCCCGAGCATCGAGACGTAGCGGACCTTGTCGTCGACCACCGCGAGGCCATTGAGGTGGCAGCGGTCCTCAGCTGCGTAGGCGCTGACGAACGGCGGCCGCCACCGCGGCACGAAGCTGTGCGCGGCGTCGAGCGTGCAGAGGCACGAGAACCGGGTGTTGACCAGCCAGAGGTCGCCGGCCGCGTACGCGATCTCATGGATGCGGATGTCGCCGGTGTAGTGCGAGCTCCGCGGGATGAAGCAGGCGTCGTGCTTGCCCGGCGGCTGGAGCTTCTCGGTCAGGCTCGGGACGTCGTGGTACTCGAACACCTGCGACCGCGTCCCGACGGCGAGCCGGCCGCCGCGGACGTCGAGGCCCATCGGGCTCTCGAACTGGCGGAAGTGGGTGTTGATCCCGGCGCCGTCCTTGCGGATCGCCACGAGCTTTCCCGTCTGGTAGGTGCTGACGAGCAGCGAGCTGCCGAGCTGGTCGAGGATGTCGACGAGGTTGGAGCTGTTGACGCTGCGCAGCGGCGAGCGCGCGGAGTCGTTGGGGTCGATCGGCTCGGGCTCACGCTGCTCGGGCGGGCGGGCGATCAGCACCCGCGCGCGCTCGTCGAGCTCGGCGGCGCCGGCGACGACCTGCTCGACCTCGGCCTCCCGGCGGCGCCAGGTCTCGGGCGCGCCTCGGCCGATCGAGGCCGGCAGCGCCTCGTCCCACTCGAGGCCGGTGAACTCGCAGACGCGCCGCAGCTCGGTCTCGGGATCGCGCCGCAGGGCCCCGAAGTCGCTCACGCACCAGCGGTCCGGCGGCAGGCGGTCGAGATCGCCGAGCAGGATCCGAGTGGTCATCGACCACTGGTGGATGCAGATCTCGGGCAGGGCCGCGCCCTTCAGGTTGCGCCACTCGGGCACCAGCGGATACGACCAGGGCACGCCCTCCCAGCCGGGCAGCTCGGGATGGGTGACGTGCCGGCGCGACTCCCAGCCCTCGATCATCCCCGCGAGGCTCTCGCGCGGATCGCGGTAGACGTAGACGAAGACCGACTGGGGGAAGACCGTCGCGAGGAACGGGACGCGCAGCGCGTTCGCCGGCGTCGCATCGAGCAGCCGCAGGCCGGTCGCGTCCGCCGCCGGGGCCTCGCCGCCGGCTCCGACGAGGCGCTCGCCGAGTCGCGCCCGCATCCGCTCGGCGAGCTCCGCGCCCATCGCGTCGGACGCCGTGAGCCGGTCGCTGTCCCAGCCGCGGGAGCCGGGGTGGATGGCGGGCATCGAGTCGATCGCCGTCGTGCCGTCCTCCTCCGGCGCGGCGGTCCAGGCGGCAGGGGAGCGGGCGAGGGCCTCGGCGAGGACACGCGAGCCCGAGGCCGGCGCGGCGACGACGAAGATCGGCCGCGCGAAGCGCTGGGGGGCGGCGGGCGCCGGGCTGGGGGCGTCGGCCTGTTGCGACATCCCGGTGGAAGGGTGAGCTAGTGCCGCTCGCGAGACGCCGTGACCGGCGCGGCGGCGGGTCGGCGGCGAAGGACCTGCAGGCGCTCCTCGCCGTCGCTGCAGGGAACGGGCAGCGCGTCGGGCGCGTGCGGCCCGCGGCGGGGCCCGCGCGGGCGCTTCGGCTCGCGCCGGAAGTGCCGCCGCTGGCTGCCGCCGTCCTCCTCCTCGGCCGCCTGCGCCGGATCCGGCTTCCCGCGAACGGCATGCCAGATCAGCCAGGCTGCGCCCAGCACGGGGATCTTCAGGATGAGCCCCATCAGGATCATCATCTGCAGCCCTGCATCCATGAACCGGGGGTCAGTTTACTTGCCGGGTTGCCCAGGCGATCAGGGTCTCGACCTGCGCGTCGATCAGGCCGACCGCGGAGTCCGTGGGGACCAGCAGCGTCGGCTCCGGGCGCCGCGCGGCCCACTCGTGACAGCTCTCGTCGAGCGAGTCGTCGACCCAGGCGAGTCGCCTTCCCGCGGCGTAGGCGCCGATCGGCTCGAGCTTCCAGTGCGCGCTGCCGAAGCGGGCGGCGCCGCCGAAGCGCAGGACGGGCAGCTGGGGCAGGCCGAGGATCGGCGGCAGCGAGTCGTTGGCGCGGTCCTCCCAGCCCGTCGCCCAGACGAGCTCGAAGTGGGGGAGCAGCCGCTGCAGCCGCGGCCCGGTCCCGAGCGAGATGCAGTGCGCCATGCCATCGATCAGCTGGAAGCGGCAGGGCGCGTCCTCGGGCGGCCCCTCGAAGCCGAAGAGGCTGATGACGCCGTCGACGTCGAGGGCGAGGACCGGCTTGTCGAGGCTCCCGTCGGCGGCCAAGCCGAGGAGACTAGTCGCCACCTTCGCGCGCCCGCTACCATTCCGCGCCGTGCCGACCACCAGTCAGCTAGTCAGGAAGGGTCGAAAGACCCCGCGCAAGAAGGTCGCGACCCCCGGTCTGAAGTCCGGCCAGGGGCGCAAGGCCCGGATCGCGGCGCCCCAGCGGCGCGGCGTCTGCACGCGCGTCTACACGGCGACCCCGAAGAAGCCGAACTCGGCGCTTCGCAAGGTCGCCCGCGTCCGCCTGACCAACGGCATGGAGGTCACCTCCTACATCCCCGGCGAGGGCCACAACCTCCAGGAGCACTCCGTCGTGCTCGTGCGCGGCGGCCGCGTCAAGGACCTCCCGGGCGTCCGCTACAAGGTCGTCCGCGGCACCCTCGACGCCTCCGGCGTCTCCGAGCGCAAGCAGTCCCGCTCCCAGTACGGCGTCAAGGCCTCCTAGCCGTGAGAAGGAACCGCGCAGTCAAGCGGGCCGTCGCGCCCGATTCCCGGTATCGCAGCCGCCTCGTCCAGCAGGTCATCAACAAGGTGATGCTCGACGGCAAGAAGTCGACCGCCGAGCGGATCGTCTACGACGCCCTCGCCGTCGTCGGCGAGCGCACCGGCCGCAACCCCACCGACGTCCTCGACGACGCCATCCGCGAGCTCACCCCCGTCCTCGAGGTCCGCTCCCGCCGCGTCGGCGGCGCCACCTACCAGGTCCCCGTCGAGGTCCCCGCGCCCCGCGCCCGCACCCTCGCCGTCCGCTGGCTCGTCAACTTCGCCCGCTCCCGCAACGAGAAGTCGATGTCCGAGCGCCTCGCCCGCGAGATCATGGACGCCAGCTCCCAGCAGGGCGGCGCCTTCAAGCGCAAGGACGACATCTACCGCATGGCGCAGGCAAACAAAGCCTTCGCCCACTACCGCTGGTAGCTGACGGGCCGGGAGGCCCGTGGATCTTCGTCCTCGTCGGCTCGCGGCCCTTCGGCCGCGGCGCCTCCTGCGCCCTCGCCACGACTCGATGGTCGAGAAGTCGGGCTATTCCGAACTTTTCGACCATCGGGATCCCCTCAGGCCCGCTGGCGTGCCCTCTCCTCGCCCCTCTCCGCGCCTTCCTCGCCCTGCGAGTCCGGGCGTCGCCGCCGCCAGCGGTCCACCGGCGCCCGCAGCTGAGCGGGGTTGAGCGTCGCGAACGCGACCGAGGCGAGGCCGAGGACGACGCTGCTAAGCGCCTCGACCCAGAAGCCGGCCTGTGGCTCGGCCCGGGCGCTGGCGAGTCCGCGGGTGGGGTCCTCGAGGTCGCCCAGCTTGCCCGCGTCGGGCAGGTCGAGGACGAGGAAGAGGAGGAGCGCCGCCACGCCAAAGGCCGCGGTGGCGAGCGCGGCGGCGCGGATCCCGCTCACCATCGCCGCGACCATCGCCGCGACCGTGAAGATCGCCAGCAGCAGCAGCGCGTAGCTGTGGCGGTCGGAGGCGAGCTGCTCCCGCAGCGGCTCGGCACCGGGGGGCGTGAACTCGAAGGTCGTCATGAACTCGGAGACGCCGAGCAGCACCGCCGCGAGCACGATTGTCACCGGCAGGACGTACTCGGCCCGCGGGAACCGACCGCCTCGCGGGCCCGGGTCGGTTCCCCGGGTCTCGCTCATGCCCTGGCCCCCTCGACCCGCGCCCGCCGTCGCAGGCGCGGCGGCGCCCATCGCCGCCGGCTCGGCTGCGAGCTTCCCGCCGCCGCCGAGCGGAGCTCGCGCCCCAGCAGCAGCGCGGAGGCCATCAGCAGCAGCCCCGCCGCGATCTCGGCGTAGAAGCCGCCGACCAGGGTCGCCTTCACGCCCTCGTAGGCGAGGGGCCGGTCGCCGGCGTCGAGTCCCTCCGGCCGGTCGATGAGGAGCGCTACGAGGACGGCCACCAACCCGATCAGCGCGAGCGCGGCGCAGAGCCGCCGCCTGCCGCCGAGTGCGCCGGCGAGCAGGAGCATGCCGATCGCCGCGAGCGGGACCATGGCGTAGGCGTGGGCGCTCCCGGTCGCGTCGGTCTCGGTCACCGGCGCCGGCGCGACGGTCTGGATTCCGGGGGCGTAGCTGTCGTTGCCGATCGAGATGCTGCGGTAGTCGGCGAACTGCGAGAGCGCGAGCAGGATGAGCGCTCCGGCTGCGACCGCGGCCACGGCGCGGGTGGGGGTGACCGCGCGCGACGCCGCCCGGCTCAACCGGTCGAGCCCCTCGAGGGCCGCGCGGAGCGCGCCGCGGGCGAAGCGCCACGCCGCGATCCCGAGGTTGAGAGCGAGGGCGACGGCGGCGAAGAAGGCCGCGAACAGGGCGACCAGGAGGCGGAGCGCCATGCCGCCGACGCGCGGCGCGGTCGCGGCGAGCCAGGAGCGGACGTCCGCGGCGATCCGGCCGGCCGCCGCCAGCGGGGCGGCCCGGCCTCCGGAGTCGCGCTTGCGGGTCGGCTCCCGCTTGCGGCCCGGCTGGGACCTCGCCTTGCCGGCCGGCTTCGCCTTCCGCTTCCCGGCCGGCTCGGCCTGGCGCGGCGCGCGTCCCTTCTCGCGCTCCGCGCTCCTGGGCCTCGCGCCGCCCGGCCGCTTCCGCTCGGCGTCCCCCTCCTCCCGCGACTTGGCCCGCCGCGGGCGTTCGGCGTCCTGGCTCTTCTCGGCGCCCTCCCGCTCGGAATCCCCGCGCGCCTTCGCCGCGAGGTCGGCGCGCGCCTTCCGCTCGCGCTCCCGGCGCGCCTTGGCGAGGCGCTCGCGCTGCGCGCGTTCGGACTCCGCCCGCGGCTTTCGGCCGGGTCGCTCCTCCTCGTCGCGCTCCGGGTCGGGGTCGGACCCGCCGCGAAGCCAGCTCGGTCGCTTCACCCGCCGCGACGTCGCCGCGCGACCGGCCCGCTTTGGGTCGCTGTCTGCCTCGTGCTCCTCAAGGACCTCATCCCTGGATCTCCTGCGCGCCCCGATGGACCGCGGAACGAACTCTAAGCCCTGGGCTGAGCGGCGGTGGAGGGTCCGGTGCCTTCGCGCCGGGGAAGTAGCGGACCCTGACGTGAGCGCCGGCTGAGTTCTCGCCGATGAACGTGGGCAGGGTGGGGAACCAGAGGGCCTGGTTGAAGTAGTGCTTCAGGCCCTCGTTCTCGACCTCGTAGACGACTCCGGCGCCGCGGGTGTCCTCCCCGGAGACGTACCGCTCCAGGAGCAGGTCCCGTCCCTGGAGGCGAGCTGCACGGCGACTTTGCCCATCCGGTTGGCGGAGGCGACGAAGGCGCGGCAGTACCAGAAGTGCATCTCGAGCTGCGGGTTGCGCTGGAGGTACGCGCTCGCCACCGCGACCAGCCCGTCGCTCTCGTGGACGCCGACCAGCAGCACCTCCAGCACCCTGCGCCGCGCCTCCGCCGGGGGGGACGACGGCCTCGCGCGCCGGATCACCCATCGACCCGTCCATGCCGGGCCGATCGGGGCGCCCTCGAAGTAGGCGACGCGAAGCTGGGCGTCGTCGGGGTAGTCCTGCGGGCGCATCAGGTCGTGGCGCCCTCGAAGTAGCGCAGGCGCGCCTGCCGCCGCACCACGACCGGCCCGAATTCGCTGACCGTCGGCGCCCCTTTGCCGAGCCTTGAGCCCCTGCTAACATCGTGCGTCGCTCGTCGCCCCTTCGGGGTCGCGCGGGCCACTCCAAAATGATGGAGACCGAGCTCACATAAGGCAGCTCCCAGGGCACGAAGTCGACGCATGTTCGCCGGGCCCGTGAGGGCCTTTTTTCTGCCCGGACTCCAGAGCTTCACCAGAAGGATCAGGACTCAGCACGCATGCCTCGCAACTTCCCCCTCGAGAAGACCCGGAACATCGGGATCATGGCTCACATCGACGCCGGTAAGACGACGACGACCGAGCGGATCCTCTACTACACCGGCCGCACCCACAAGATGGGCGAGGTCCACGAGGGCGCTGCCGTCATGGACTGGATGGAGCAGGAGCAGGAGCGCGGCATCACCATCACCTCCGCCGCGACCGCGTGCGAGTGGAAGGACCACCGCATCAACATCATCGACACGCCGGGTCACGTCGACTTCACGGTCGAGGTCGAGCGCTCGCTGCGCGTCCTCGACGGCGCGATCGCCGTCTTCGACTCCGTCGCCGGCGTCGAACCGCAGTCGGAGACCGTCTGGCGCCAGGCCGACAAGTACTCCGTCCCGCGCATCGCCTTCATCAACAAGATGGACAGGATCGGCGCCGACTTCGAGATGTCGGTGCGGACGATCCGGGAGCGCCTCGGCGCCAACCCGATCCCGATCCAGCTCCCGATCGGCTCCGAGGACAACCTCCGGGGCGTCATCGACCTGGTCGAGAACAAGGCGCTCGTCTGGAAGGACGAGCTCGGCATCGAGTTCGAGGTCGAGGACGTTCCCGCCGACATGGAGGATGCCGTCGCCGAGGCGCGCGGCCACATGATCGAGGCCTGCGCCGACGCCGACGACGAGCTCATGGAGCTGTACCTCGAGGACGCCGAGATCCCGAAGGACCGGATCCGCAAGGCCCTGCATCAGGCGACCCTCGACCTGACGATGACCCCCGTGCTCTGCGGCTCCGCCTTCAAGAACAAGGGCGTGCAACCGCTGCTCGACGCGATCATCGGCCTGCTGCCCTCGCCGCTCGAGGTCCCGCCGGTCACCGGCGTCGAGCCGGTCAAGGGCCAGGAGGAGGGCAACGAGGCCACCCGCCCCGCCGACGACGACGCGCCGTTCGCCGCGCTGGCGTTCAAGGTCATGTCCGACCCGTTCGTCGGCAAGCTCACCTACTTCCGCGTCTACTCGGGCAAGCTCGAGGCCGGCGGCCGCGTGCTCAACACCGCCACCGGGCGGACCGAGCGCATCGGGCGGCTGCTGCTCATGCACGCGAACTCCCGCGAGGAGATCGAGCAGTGCTACGCCGGCGACATCCTCGCCGGCGTCGGGCTCAAGCAGACCTCGACCGGCGACACGCTCTCCGCCCCGGACAAGCCGATCGCCCTCGAGCAGATCACCTTCCCGGAGCCGGTGATCGCCGTCGCGATCGAGCCGAAGACGAAGGTCGACCAGGAGAAGCTCGCGACCGCGCTCCAGCGCCTGTCGGAGGAGGACCCCACCTTCCGCGTCGAGAGCGACGAGGAGACCGGCCAGACCGTGATCAACGGGATGGGCGAGCTTCACCTCGAGGTTCTCGTCGACCGGATGATGCGCGAGTTCAAGGTCGACGCGAGCGTCGGCAAGCCCCAGGTGGCCTACCGCGAGACGATCCGCGACGAGGCCAAGAAGGTCCAGGGCAAGTTCGTCCGCCAGACCGGCGGCTCGGGCCAGTACGGCGACGTCGTGATCAACCTCTCGCCGAACCCGGGCGAGGGCTTCGAGTTCGAGAGCAAGATCAAGGGCGGCGCGATTCCCACCGAGTACATCCCCTCGGTCGAGAAGGGAATGGTCGAGGCACTCGCCTCCGGGATCAAGGCCGGCTACCCCATGGTCGACGTCAAGGTCGAGCTGATCGACGGCTCCTACCACGACGTCGACTCCTCGGAGATGGCGTTCAAGATCGCCGGCTCGATGGCCATCCAGGAGGCCGCCAAGCGCGCCAAGCCCGTCCTCCTCGAGCCCGTGATGGACGTCGAGGTCGTGACCCCCGAGGAGTTCCTCGGCGACGTCATCGGCGACCTCTCCCGGCGCCGCGGCAAGCTCGCCGGCCAGGAGCCTCGCGGCAACGCTCTCGTCGTCACCGCCACCGTCCCCCTCAGCGAGATGTTCGGCTACGTCGGCGACCTGCGCTCCGCGACCCAGGGACGCGCGGCCTACACGATGCAGTTCGCGCACTACGAGGAGGTCCCCGCCAGCGTGGCCGAGGAGATCGTGGCGCACAAAGCAGGCGAGCCCGTGGGAGCCGCGAGCTGAGGATTTGGCTACATTGGGCCGGTTGCCCGGAATCTCGCCGGGGCACGACCCAGCCCCACAACCTTAGAAGCAGAACCAGACGTAAACGAATCGGCAAAGACCCGAGAGAGGAACACGAGAGACCAGCATGTCCAAGGAGAAGTTCGAGCGCGACAAGCCGCACGTCAACGTCGGCACGATCGGTCACATCGACCACGGCAAGACCACGCTGACCGCCGCCATCACCAAGGTTCTCGCGGAGCAGAGCGGGGGCGAGGCGAAGAGCTTCGAGGAGATCGACAACGCGCCCGAGGAGAAGGAGCGCGGGATCACGATCGCGACCTCTCACGTCGAGTACGAGACGGAGAACCGCCACTACGCCCACGTCGACTGCCCGGGCCACGCGGACTACGTCAAGAACATGATCACGGGCGCCGCCCAGATGGACGGCGCGATCCTCGTCGTCTCCGCGGCCGACGGCCCGATGCCGCAGACGCGCGAGCACATCCTCCTGGCCCGCCAGGTGAACGTGCCCTACGTGGTCGTCTTCCTCAACAAGGTCGACATGGTCGATGACGACGACCTCGTCGAGCTCGTCGAGGAGGAGGTCAAGGACCTGCTCAACGAGTACGACTTCCCGGGCGACGACACGCCGATCGTCCGTGGCTCGGCGCTGAAGGCGCTCGAGGGCGACGAGGAGTCGGTCAACGCCATCCTCGAGCTCGCGAAGACGCTCGACGAGTACATCCCCGAGCCGGAGCGCGACCTCGACAAGCCGTTCCTGATGCCGGTCGAGGACATCTTCTCGATCACCGGTCGCGGCACCGTCGCGACCGGCCGCATCGAGCAGGGCATCGTCAACACCGGCGACGAGGTCGAGATCGTCGGCATCCACCCGGAGACGGCGAAGACGACCATCACCGGCGTCGAGATGTTCCGCAAGATCCTCGACCAGGGCCAGGCCGGCGACAACGTCGGCTGCCTGCTCCGAGGCACCAAGCGCGAGGAGATCGAGCGCGGCCAGGTGCTCTGCAAGCCCGGGTCGATCACCCCGCACACCAAGTTCAAGTCGGAGGTCTACTGCCTGAAGAAGGAGGAGGGCGGCCGTCACACGCCGTTCTTCTCGGGCTACCGCCCGCAGTTCTACTTCCGCACGACGGACGTCACCGGCGTCGCCAACCTGCCCGAGGGCACGGAGATGGTCATGCCGGGAGACAACGTCGAGATGACGATCGAGTTGATCCAGCCGATCGCGATGGACCAGGGGCTCCGTTTCGCGATTCGCGAGGGCGGCCGCACCGTCGGGTCCGGCGTCGTCACGGAGATCATCGAGTAGCGAGTTCAGACAGTCCGAGGGCGAGGGGCGCCGCGCAGTCGGCGCCCCTTTCGCGCCCAAGGCGACGAGTAGCAAAGGAAACAGAGGCAAGACACAGGTGTCAGCGATCACCGCAAGCAAGATCAGGATCCGGCTCAAGGCGTACGACCACGACGCCATCGACCGGGCCGCAACCGAGATCGTCGAGACGGCGGTGCGCACCGGCGCGTCCGTCTCCGGACCCGTGCCCCTGCCGACCTCCAAGAACGTCTACTGCGTGATCCGCTCGCCGTTCAAGGACAAGGACTCGCGCGAGCACTTCGAGATCCGCACCCACAAGCGGCTGATCGACATCAACGACCCGACCCCGAAGACGATCGACGAGCTCCAGCGGATCGAGAACCTGCCCGCCGGCGTCGACGTCGAGATCCGTCTCTAGAGCGAGCAGCAATCGGAAATGGCAGCCATCGTCGGAAAGAAGATCGGGATGACTCAGTTGTTCACTGAGGACGGCGAGTCCGTGCCCGTCACGGTCATCGAGGCGACCCCGAACCGGGTCACCGCGATCCGCACCACCGACGACGACGGCTACACGGCCGTGCAGCTCGGCTTCGAGGAGGTCGCCGAGCGCAAGCTCACGAAGGCGCGGCTCGGCCACCTGAAGAAGACCGATGCGCCGGCGATGCGCCACCTCGTCGAGATCCGCGATCCCGAGGGCGACTTCGAGCTCGGCGGCGAGGTCACGGTCGGGACCTTCGAGCCGGGCCAGCGGGTCAAGGTGTCCGCGGTCGCGATCGGCAAGGGCTTCCAGGGCACCGTCCGCCGCCACAACTTCGCCCGCGGTCCCGTCTCCCACGGCTCCCACAACGTCCGCGCCCCGGGCTCGATCGGCGCCAGCGCCGATCCCGCCCGCGTGTTCAAGGGCATGAAGATGCCGGGCCGGATGGGCGGCAAGCGCGTCACCCAGCGCGGCCTCGAGGTCATCCGCGTCGAGGCCGACCGCAACCTGCTGATGCTCCGCGGCTCGATCCCGGGCCCGAAGAACGGCACCGTGGAGGTGCGGACCGATGGCTAAGCCGCAGGCAAACGTGCTGAAGGCCGCCACCATCGGCAAGCAGGCCAAGACCGACCTCCCCGAGGCCGTGTTCTCCGAGCCCTTCAACGAGTCGCTCGTCCACGAGGCCGCGCGCGCCGACCTCAACGCGCGCCGCGCCGGCACGCACTCGAGCCTGACCCGCGGCGAGGTCGCGATGACCGGGGCCAAGGCGTGGCGCCAGAAGGGCACCGGCCGCGCCCGCGTCGGCGCCCTCAGCGTCCCGCAGCGCCGCGGCGGCGGCAACGCCTTCGCGACGAAGCCGCGCTCCTACACCGTCAAGGTCAACCGCAAGGCGCGCCGCAAGGCGCTGCGCTCCGCGCTCAGCGTCCACGCCGAACGCGGGTCGATCGCGGTGCTGCCCGCCGGCACCTTCGATGAGCCGGCGACCAAGCAGGCCGCCGAGGGCCTCGCGAAGTGGGGCGGCGCGCTGCCCGCGCTCGTGGTCATCTCGGGCGACGAGGCCGCGGCGGCGAAGAGCTACCGCAACATCGCCCGCGTCTCGGTCGTCAGCGCCGAGGGGGTCGGGGTCGCCGAGATCGTCGCCCACCGCTCGCTGATCGTCTCCGAGGCAGCGCTCGAGGTCCTCGAGTCGCGCGCCGGGGCGGTCACCCGCGGGACCGAGGAGGACGGCTGATGGATCCGCGCAACGTCATCGTCGAGCCGGTCGTCTCCGAGAAGAGCTACGCGCTGATGTCGGAGGGCAAGTACACGTTCCGCGTCAACGACCGCGCCCACAAGACCCAGATCGCGCAGGCGGTCGAGGAGATCTTCGGCGTCGACGTCGTCGGGGTGCGGACGTCGCGCGTGCGCAGCAAGCCGAAGCGCCGCGGCCTCCATCGCGGCAAGACGCGCGCCTGGAAGAAGGCGATCGTCGAGCTCGCGCCCGGCAACGAGATCGAGCTGTTCGAGGGAGCTACCGAGTCCTGATGGCAATCCGCAACACAAAGCCGACGAGTCCCGGGCGCCGCTTCGCGACCTACCAGGACCGCTCCGAGGTCACCACCTCGAAGCCGAACAAGAAGCTCTCCAAGGGCAAGAGCCGCACCGGCGGCCGCAACTCCTACGGGCGCGTCACCTCGCGCCATCGCGGCGGCGGCGCCAAGCGCAAGTACCGCCAGATCGACTTCAAGCGGATCAAGGACGGCGTGCCGGCGAAGGTCGCGACGATCGAGTACGACCCGAACCGCACGACCTACATCTCGCTGCTGCACTACGCGGACGGGCACAAGTCCTACATCCTCGCTCCGCAGGGCCTGCAGGTCGGCGACACGGTCGCCTCGGGCCCCGGCTCGGACATCCGGCCCGGCAACGCGCTCGAGCTCGGCCAGATCCCGACCGGCACCGTCGTCCACAACGTCGAGCTCCAGCCCGGCCAGGGCGGCCGCATGGGCCGCGCTGCCGGCACCGCGATCCAGGTGGTCGCGAAGGACCGCGAAATGGTGACGCTGCGCTTGCCCTCCTCGGAGATGCGGATGGTTCAGGCGTCGTGCCGGGCGACGATCGGGACGCTCTCCAACGCCGAGCACCAGAACGTCGTCGTCGGCAAGGCCGGCCGCTCCCGCCACAAGGGCCGCCGCCCGCAGAGCCGCGGGATCGCGATGAACCCGGTCGACCACCCGCACGGCGGCGGCGAGGCCCACAAGGGCCCGGGCGGGCATCCGAAGACGCCGTGGGGCAAGCCGACGCTCGGCTACCGCACGCGCAAGAAGAACAAGAAGTCCAACTCGATGATCGTCCGCGGCCGTAGGCGCGGCAAGAAGAAGGGCGGCCGCTGATGTCGCGTTCGAGCAAGAAGGGTCCGTACGTCGAGGAGCGCCTGCTGGGGCGCATCGAGGCGATGAACTCCTCGGGCACCAAGCAGATGGTCAAGACCTGGTCGCGCCGCTCGACGATCTTCCCGGAGATGGTCGGTCACACGATCGCCGTCCACGACGGCCGCAAGCACGTGCCGGTGTTCGTCTCCGAGTCGATGGTCGGCCACAAGCTCGGCGAGTTCGCGCCGACCCGCACCTTCCGCGCCCACTCCGGCTCGAAGAAGGAAGAGCGCTGATGGCCACCGAGACCCAGGCCCCGGTCGTCAAGGCGAGCGCCCGCTACGTGCGCGTCTCCGCCCGCAAGGCGCGGATCGTCGCCGACCAGATTCGCGGCAAGAGCTACGAGGAGGCGGAGGCGCTCCTCAGCTTCTCGCCGCGTGGCGCCTCCGTGCCGATCCTGAAGCTGCTCCGTTCCGCCGGCGCCAACGCCGAGAACAACGACGACCTCGACGCCGAGGACCTCCGGGTCGAGCGGATCTCGGTCGACGAAGGCCCGACGATGCGGCGCTACCGCCCGCGGGCCCGCGGCCGGGCGACGCGCATCGAGAAGCGCAGCTGCCACATCTCCATCGCCCTCACCCCGATTCCCGACGCGGACTGACAAGGACTGGCTTAGACATGGGACAGAAGATCCACCCCGAGGGCTTTCGCGTCGGCTACATCCACGACTGGAAGTCGAACTGGTTCGACGAGCGCAACTTCTCCGACGCCCTGGTCGAGGACGTCAACATCCGTGGCCACATCGAGAACAAGCTCGCCCACGCCGGCCTGTCGCGGATCGAGATCCGCAAGCAGCGCGGCGAGGTCACCGTCGACATCCACACGGCCCGCCCGGGAATCGTCATCGGCAAGTCGGGCTCCGAGGTCGACGCGCTGCGCCGCGAGCTGCACAAGCTGACCGGCAAGCCGGTCCGCGTGAACATCCGCGAGATCAAGCGCCCCGAGCTCGACGCCAAGCTGGTCGCCCAGTCGATCGCCGAGCAGCTCGAGAACCGCGTCGCCTTCCGGCGCGCGATGAAGCGCGCGCTGACCTCGGCGATGCGCTCGGGCGCCAAGGGCGTGAAGGTCCAGGTCTCCGGGCGCCTCGGCGGCTCGGAGATGGCGCGCACCGAGGGCTACGCCGACGGCCGCGTGCCGCTGCACACGCTGCGGGCCGACATCGACTACGGCTTCGTCGAGGCGAAGACCACGACCGGCCGGATCGGCGTCAAGTGCTGGATCAACAAGGGCGAGGTCATGCCCGAGGGCTACGGCGCCGGTCCCGACGAGGACCTCGGCGGCCGCGGTCGCCGGCCCAGCGAGCGCTCCCGGCCCCAGGCCGGCGGGCCCGGCCAGGGAGGCGGCAACCGTCCGCAGCGCGGCCAGGGAGGCGGTGGCTGATGCTGGCGCCGAAGCGGGTCAAGCACCGCAAGCAGTTCCGCGGCCGCATGCGCGGCTACTCGAAGGGCGGCACCACCGTCGCCTTCGGCGAGTACGGCCTCAAGGCGCTCGACCGCGGCTGGATCACCAACCGCCAGATCGAGGCTGCGCGCGTCGCCATGACCCGCAAGATCAAGCGTGGCGGGAAGGTCTGGATCACGATCTTCCCCGACAAGCCCTACACGAAGAAGCCCGCCGAGACCCGGATGGGCAAGGGCAAGGGCAACCCCGAGGGCTGGGTCGCGGTCGTCAAGCCGGGTCGCGTCATGTTCGAGCTCTCCGGCGTCCCCGAGGAGCTCGCCCGCGAGGCGATGGAGCTGGCCGGCACCAAGCTGCCGATCAAGACCAAGTTCGTGACGAAGGGGAACCCGTCTTGAAGGGCTCCGAGGTGCATCAGATGGGCGACGCCGAGCTGGTCGAAGCGCTCAAGGAGGCACGCCGCGAGGCGTTCAACCTGCGGCTCCGCAATGCGACCGGCGAGCTCGAGAACAGCGCCCGGTTGGGGCACAGCCGCCGCGACCTCGCGCGCCTGCTGACCGTCGCGAAGCAGCGGGGCATCGATTTGAACAAGGAACTGAGGAAGTAGGAATGGCCGAAGAGGAAAAGCAGGAAGCCGAAGAGCAGGCAGCGAGCAGCGAGCAGCAGGCAGCGGAGGACGCTGCCGCCGAGACTCCTGCCGCCGAGGCTCCCGCCGAGGAGGCTCCGGAGGCCCCTGCCGAGGAACCCGCCGCGGAGGAGGCCCCTGCCGCCGAGGAGGCCCCGGCTGAGGAGGCCCCTGCGGCCGCCCCCGCCGCGGAGCCCGCCGAGCCGGCCGAGGAGATCTCGCCGAAGGAGCGGCGCCGCCGCGCCCGCTCCGCCCACACCGGCGAGGCGAAGCCGGAGCGCTCGGGCGAGGACCGCCAGGCCGAGCGCGCCGAGGCGCGGAAGGCGAAGGCCGCCGCCCGCCGGCGCTACCGCCAGGGGCGCGGCAAGGTCCGCCGCGACGCCGTCGAGCGCGGCGAGGGGACGCCGCCGCGCGAGCGCGAGCCCGGCAACCCCAAGGTCCGCCAGGGCATCGTCGTCTCGGACAAGATGGACAAGACCATCACGGTCCGCGTCGAGAGCGCCCGTCGTCACCCGACCTACGAGAAGGTGATCCGGACCTCGAAGATGTACCACGCCCACGACGAGCGCAACGAGGCGGGGCCGGGGGACACCGTCCGCCTCGTCGAGTGCCGCCCGATGTCGCGGACGAAGCACTGGCGCCTGACCGAGATCCTCGAGCGGGCTAAGTAGGAGCGCGAGCATGATCCAGCAGGAGTCCAGGCTGAAGGTCGCCGACAACTCGGGCGCGCGCGAGATCCTCTGCATCCGCGTCAAGGGCGGCCACCACCGTCGCTACGCGAGCGTCGGCGACGTGATCACCGCCACGGTCAAGACCGCGACGCCGCGCGGCGGCGTCCGCAAGGGCGAGGTCGTGCAGGCGGTCGTCGTCCGCACCCGCAAGCAGATCGGCCGCCCCGACGGGACCTACATCGCCTTCGACGAGAACGCGGCGGTGCTGATCGACCCGCAGAACAACCCGCGCGGCACCCGCATCTTCGGCCCCGTGGCCCGCGAGCTGCGCGAGCGCGCCTTCATGAAGATCGTCTCCCTCGCCCCGGAGGTCATCTAGCCATGGCCAAGGGCATGCGAATCCGCACCGACGACAACGTCCTGGTCATGTCCGGCAAGGACAAGGGCAAGAAGGGCCGCGTCGTCCGCGTCGATCCGAAGCGCCGCAAGGTGTACGTCGAGAACCTCAACATCGTCAAGCGCCACCAGCGTCCCCGCTCCATGAACGAGCAAGGTGGCATCATCGAGAAGGAAGGGCCGATCGACGTGTCCAACGTCGCCCTCCTCGACCCAAGCGACGACAAGCCCACGCGGGTCGGGATGCGGAAGGCCGACGACGGCTCGCGCGTCCGATTCTCGAAGCGCACCGACAAGAACATCGACTGACTTGGACATGGAAGCTGCAACCCAGACACCCCCGAGCCAGGCGGCCCCGCCGCCGCGGCTGCGCGAGCGCTACCAGCAGGAGGTCGCTCCGGCGCTGACGAAGAAGTTCGGCTACTCGAGCCCGATGTCGGTCCCGCGCCTGGTCAAGGTGACGGTGAACATGGGCATCGGCGAGGCGAGCCGGACCTCGAACGTGCTCGACGACGCCACCGAGGAGCTGGCGATCATCACCGGCCAGCGACCGAACGTCCGCCGCGCCCGCAAGTCGATCGCCGCCTTCAAGCTTCGCGACGGCATGCCGGTCGGCGTCTCGGCGACCCTGCGCAAGGCGCGAATGTGGGAGTTCGTCGATCGGCTCGTGTCGATCTCGATCCCGCGGGTCCGCGACTTCCGCGGGCTCAACCCGCGCTCCTTCGACGGCCGCGGCAACTACAACCTCGGCATCCGCGAGCAGCTGATCTTCCCCGAGATCGACTACGACAAGATCAGCGAGACGCGCGGCCTCGACATCGCCTTCGCGACGACCGCGGCGACCGACGAGGAGGGCTTCGAGCTGCTGCTCGGGCTCGGCTTCCCGTTCGCCGAGGAGGGCCGCCCCGGCGGCAAGTCGCAGGAGGAGATCGAGGCCGAGGAGGAGGAGCACCGCAAGGAGGAGGCCCGGCTTCGCGCCGAGGCCGAGCAGGCGGCGCTCGAGCAGCTCAAGGAAGAGAACCCAGAGGCTTATGAGAAGCCCCAGGCCGACGACGAGGATGCGGCCGAAGAGGGCGACGGAGGCGAAGAGGAGTAATGGCCAAGACGTCACAACGTGTCAAGCAGGCGCGCGGCTCGAAGTTCAAGAGCCGCAACTACAACCGCTGCCGCAAGTGCGGCAGGCCCCGCGCGGTCTACCGCAAGTTCGGCCTCTGCCGGATCTGCCTCCGCGAGCAGGCCCACCAGGGCTACGTGCCCGGGATGACCAAGAGCAGTTGGTAGGACGATGCTGAGCGATCCCGTATCCGATTACCTGACGCGCGTCCGCAACGCGCTCGGCGCCGACCACACCGAGGTCGAGATCCCCGCCTCGCGCCTGAAGAAGGAGATGACGCGGATCCTCGTCGAGCAGGGCTACCTGTCCGGCTACGAGGTCGAGCCGACCGCCGTGGGCGAGTCGATCCGCATCCAGCTCAAGTACACCGAGGACCGGGACCCGGTGATCAGCGGGATGCGGCGTGTCTCGCGCCCCGGCCGCCGGCGCTACGTGCCGAGCACGAGCGTGCCGCGCGTGCAGGGCGGCATGGGCACTGCGATCATCTCCACGTCGGTGGGCGTGATGACCGGCCACGAGGCGAAGGAGCGCGGCGTGGGTGGGGAGGTCGTTGCTTACGTCTGGTGACAGCGTGGAGCGTGGAGCGTGGACCTCCGGGTTCCGCCGTTAGCTCCAAGCTCCAAGCTCCAAAGCTTTCAATCATGAGCCGAATCGGAAACAAGCCAATCGAGATCCCCGCGGGCGTGACGGTCGACGTCGGCCCGGGGCGCGTGACCGTGAACGGGCCCAAGGGCGAGCTCACTCAGGTGATCGATCGCGCGATGGACGTCAAGGTCGACGACGGGGTCCTCACCGTGGCCCGCCCGACCGACCGCGGCGAGCATCGCGCCCTGCACGGCCTCACCCGCTCGCTGATCCAGAACATGGTCACCGGCGTCACCGACGGCTTCGAGAAGCGGCTTCAGATCACCGGCGTCGGCTACCGCGCGCGCACCGCGGGCAAGGGGCTCGAGCTCTCGCTCGGCTTCTCCCACCCGGTCAGCGTCGACGCGCCCGAGGGCATCGACTTCGAGGTCCCGCAGCCGACTGAGATCATCATCCGCGGGATCGACAAGCAACAGGTCGGCGAGGTGGCCGCCCAGATCCGCCGCCACCGGCCGCCGGAGCCCTACAAGGGCAAGGGCGTCCGCTACGCCGACGAGCAGATCCGCCGCAAGGTCGGCAAGCGGGCCTAGCGGCCGAGCGAGGTAGTTCTTCATGGCAGTACAGACAGCAGAGCAGCGAAGGCTCCGGCGCCGCCGCCGGGTGCGGGCGAAGGTCCGCGGCACGGCCGAGCGGCCGCGGCTGGCGGTCTACCGCTCCAACCGCGGGCTCTACGCCCAGCTCATCGACGACGATCGCGGCCACACCGTGGCGCAGGCGAGCTGGACCGAGGACGAGCTGCGCAAGCTCGACTCCGGGGAGCGCGCCAAGCGAGCCGGCCAGCTGATCGCCGAGCGCGCGAAGGCCGCCGGCGTCGAGACCTGCATCTTCGACCGCGGCGGATACCGGTACCACGGCCGGGTCGCCGACCTCGCCGAGGGCGCCCGCGAGGGCGGCCTGCAATTCTGAGAGCTTCGACGCACGACCGATTAGGACGGAATGAGCACCACTGACGTAGAGAGAGTGAGCCCGCAGGGCCTGGACCTCCAGGAGCGGGTCATCGAGATCAACCGAGTCGCGAAGGTCGTCAAGGGCGGTCGGCGCTTCTCGTTCACCGCGCTGGTCGCGGTCGGCGACGAGAACGACGTCGTCGGGATCGGCTACGGCAAGGCGCGCGAGGTCCCGCTCGCGATCCAGAAGGCCGTCGAGAACGCCCGCAAGGACCTGATCCGTATCCCCAAGTACGGCCAGACGCTGCCGCACCGGACGATCGGCCGCTTCGGCGCCGGTCACGTCGTGTTGCGCCCGGCCAGCGAGGGAACCGGCGTCATCGCCGGCGGCGGCGTCCGCGCCGTGCTCGAGCTCGGCGGGATCCGCGACGTCCTGACCAAGTCGATCGGCACCAACAACCCGATCAACCAGGTCAAGGCGACGATGGAGGGGCTGCGCGGCCTGCGCCGTCCCCAGGACGTCGCCGAGCTGCGCGGCCTGACGATCCGCCAGGTGCTCGGGATGCCGAAGAAGGAAGCGAGCAGCGAGCAGGAAGCAGCGAGCAGCGATGCTCCGGACCCGGTGGCGGTCGTGACCGAAGATGCTGCTTCGGAGAGCGATGCCCCCGCCGCCGAGGAGGAGAAGTCGGATGGCTGAGCTCCTTCTCAGGCAGGTCCGCTCCGCCAACGGCGCGAGCCCGAAGCAGCGCGACACGCTGCGGACGCTCAAGCTCGGCCGGATCGGCAAGGAGGTGCGGCGCTCCGACAGCGAGCACCTGCAGGGGCTGCTGCGCAAGGTCGAGCACCTGGTCAGCGTCGAGCAGGCCGGAGGTCAGGGCTGATGGCGCGCATCGAGGCCGAGGAGGTCGGCCTGGACAACCTGCGCCCGAAGCCGGGCACCCGCAAGGATCGCAAGCGCGTCGGCCGCGGGCACGGCTCGGGCAACGGCAAGACCGCCGGCCGCGGTCACAAGGGCGCCGGCGCGCGGGCGGGCGCGAAGAAGCGCATCGCCCGCGAGGGCGGGCAGAACCCGATCCACATGCGGATGCGGAAGCTGCGCGGCCCGAACAAGAAGATGTCGATGCCGTTCGAGCAGTTCCGGACCCACACCCAGCCGGTCAACCTGGCGACGCTGGAGGAGCGCTTCGACGACGGCGCCGAGGTGACGCCCGAGACGCTCCGCGCCGCCGGACTGGCGACCCGCAAGCACCCGGTGAAGATCCTCGGCAACGGCGACCTCTCGAAGAAGCTGACCGTCCGCGCCCACGCCTTCAGCGCGACCGCGCGCGAGAAGATCGAGTCGGCCGGCGGGAGCGCCGAGACGATCGAGGGCTGACCCGCCCGTGCTGAAGACTCTCGGAAACGCCTTCGCGATCCCCGAGATCCGGCGCAAGCTCGCCTTCACGGCGGCGATGCTCGCGCTCTACCGCCTCGGGGCGTACATCCCGGCGCCGGGTATCGACGCCGACGCCGTCGGCCAGCTCCAGGACAACTTCGCCAACGGGAACATCCTCGGGTTCCTCAACCTGTTCAGCGGCGGCGCGCTGTCCCAGCTCTCGCTGTTCGCGCTCGGGATCATGCCCTACATCACCGCCTCGATCATCCTCCAGCTGCTGACGGTGGTCATGCCCTCGCTGGAGCGCCTCCAGAAGGAGGGCGAGGTCGGCCAGCAGAAGATCACCCAGTACACGCGCTACCTCACGGTCGGGCTGGCGTTCGCACAGTCGCTCGGGTACGTGATGCTCTTCAACAACGAGGGCTTCGGCGGCGTCGAGGTCGTCTCGGGCGGGCTCACCTTCGCGAAGCTGATGCTGATCGTGACCTCGCTCACCGCCGGCTGCGTGCTGCTGATGTGGTTCGGCGAGCTGATCACCCAGCGCGGGATCGGCAACGGGATCTCGCTGATGATCTTCGCCTCGATCGCATCCTCGATCCCGAACGGGATCTCGGCGTGGTGGAACAACCCCGACCAGGTCTTCGTCGTGATGATGCCCTTCATCGCTCTGGCGGTGATCGTCGGCATCGTCTTCGTCCAGGAGGGCCAGCGGCGGATCCCCGTCCAATACGCCAAACGGGTGGTCGGGCGGAAGATGACGACCGGGGGGTCGAGCTATCTGCCCCTGCGCGTGAACATGGCGGGAGTGATCCCGGTCATCTTCGCCGCCTCGATCATGGCCTTCCCGCCGACCGTCGGCCAGCTCCTCGGCGGCGCCGGGGACAACTTCTGGCTCGATTTCGCGGCGTTCTTCGCCCCCAACCGCTGGGCCTATGTCGTCGGCGAGATCTTCTTCATCGTGATCTTCACCTACTTCTACACCGCGGTCACCTTCAACCCGGTCGACCAGGCCGACAACCTGAAGAAGTACGGCGGGTTCATCCCCGGCGTCCGCCCGGGCCGGCCCACCGCGGAGTACCTCGACCGCATCCTCTCTCGCCTGACCTTCGCCGGCGCCCTCTACCTCGGCGCGATCGCCGCCCTACCGACGATCCTGATCAGCCAGACCTCCGCCAACTTCTTCTTCGGCGGCACCTCGATCCTGATCGTCGTCGGGGTCGCCCTCGACACGGTCAAGCAGCTCGAGGCGCAGCTGATGATGCGCAACTACGAGGGCTTTCTCAAGTAAGGCGCCCGCGTTCGGTGCCCGTCTCCAGCGGGTAGCCTGCACGTTCCACCGTGTCCGAGATGAACCTCATTCTGCTCGGCCCTCCGGGGTCGGGAAAGGGCACCCAGGGGGAGCGCCTCCAGGAGGACTTCCGCCTGCCCTATTTCGCCACCGGCGACATCCTCCGCGCTGCCGTCCGCGACGAGACCGAGCTCGGCCGGACCGCCAAGGAGTACATGGACCGCGGCGACCTCGTTCCCGACGAGGTGATCATCGGCGTGATCGCCGAGCGCATCGAGGACCCCGAGGCCGCTGACGGCTTCATCCTCGACGGGTTCCCGCGCACCGTCGGCCAGGCGGAGGCGCTCGGGGAGGAGATGGAGGACCTCAACCGCTCGCTCACCGCCGCGGTGCTGATCGACGTCACCGACGAGGAGGTCGTCCGCAGGCTCGGCGGCCGCCGCACCTGCGTCAAGAACGGGCACATCTTCCACGTCGAATTCGACCCGCCGAAGAACCAAGACGTATGCGACGTCTGCGGCGCTCGGCTGATCGTCCGCGACGACGACAAGCCCGAGGTCATTCGCCACCGGCTCGACACCTACCACGAGAAGACGAAGCCACTCGTCGACTACTACGAGGAACGCGGCCTGCTCAAGCGGGTCGACGGCTCCCTCCAGCCCGACGAGGTCGGCAACCGGATCCGCGCGCTGCTGGCGACGCTGCGGCTCGAAGAAGAGCTTTGATCGTCCCGAAGACCCCGCAGCAGGTCGACGAGATGGCCAAGGCGGGGGCCATCCTCGTCCGCTGCCTGAAGATGCTCGAGAAGAGCGCGCGGCCGGGCGTCACGACCGCCGACCTCGACCTCGCTGCGGAGCGCTTCATCGCCTCGCAGGGCGCGACCGCGGCCTTCAAGGGCTACCGCGGCTTCCCCGGCTCGATCTGCGCCTCGCCGAACTCGATGGTGGTCCACGGCATCCCCGGGCCCTACGAGCTCAAGCGCGGCGACCTGATCTCGCTCGACGTCGGCGTCATCCACAACGGCTGGGTCGCCGACGCCGCCTTCACGATCCCGATCGGGCCGGTCTCCGAGCCCGCCATGCAGCTGCTCGAGACGACGCGCGAGTCGCTGTTCGCCGGGATCGCGCAGGCGAAGGCCGGCAACCACCTCGGCGACGTCTCGCACGCGATCCAGGAGCGCGTCGAGCGCGACGGCCTCGCGGTGATCCGCAGCCTCGTCGGCCATGGCATCGGCCGCCGCATGCACGAGGATCCGCAGATCCCCAACTACGGGGAGCCCGGTCGCGGGCCCCTGCTCGAGGAGGGGATGACGCTGGCGATCGAGCCGATGGTCAACATCGGCTCGGAGGGCATCCGGATGGGAGACGACGGGTGGTCGGTCTACTCCGACGACGGCTCGCTCGCCGCCCACTTCGAGTTCACGATCGCGGTCGGCGAGGACGGCCCGCGCGTGCTCACCCCCTGGCACGAGTCCTAGCCGCACGCGGGCTACCCTGCGGCCGGGATGTCCCGCTGGTGGGAGAACGCGGTCGTATATGAGGTCTATCTCCGCTCCTTTCAGGACTCCGACGGAGACGGGATCGGCGACCTCCCGGGCCTGACCTCGCGGCTGCCCTGTCTGAGCCGCCTCGGCGTCGACGCGATCTGGATCACCCCCTTCTACGAGTCCCCGCTGGCCGACTGGGGCTACGACGTGTCCGATCACACGGCGGTCGCGGCCGAGTACGGGACCCTGGCCGACTTCGACGCGATGCTCGCGCGCGCCCACGAGCTCGGGATCCGGGTGCTGCTCGACCTCGTCGTCTCGCACACTTCGATCGAGCACAGCTGGTTCCGCGAGCGTCCGGACTTCTACGTCTGGGCGGAGGGGCCGGATCCGCCGAACAACTGGATCGCCTCCTTCGGCGGCCCTGCGTGGACGCGCGACGGGCGCACCGGCAGGCTGTACCTGCACTCCTTCTACCCCGAACAGCCCGACCTCGATTGGCGCAACCCGGAGGTTCGCGAGGCGATGGCCGGCGTCGTTCGCTTCTGGGCGGAGCGCGGGGTGGACGGCTTCCGCGTCGACGCGGTCGATCGGCTCGTGAAGGACCCCGACCTGCGGGACGACCCGCCCGGGGCGACGCCCTTCCCGCTTCCGGTTCACCCTGACCAGCAGGCGCTCGACCTCGTCCACTCGCGCGACGCGCCGGACATCGACCTGGCTTTGGCGGCGCTGCGCGACGCCGCCGGAGAGCTGCCGCTGATCGGCGAGGTGTACTTACCCAGCGCCCGCGCCCGGCGGTACCTCGGCTACCTCGACGCCCTGTTCTCCTTCGACCTCCTGCACGCGCGGTTCGACGCCGCCGCGATCGGCGCGGCGATCGAGCGCTCGGCTGAGCCCGGGCGAGTCGGGTGGGTCGTGTCCAACCACGACTTTCCACGGGTCGCGACGCGATGGGGGGAGGAGAACGCCCGGGCGGCGGCGGTGTTGCTGCTTGCCCTCGGCGGCTCGGCCTTCATCTACCAGGGCGAGGAGCTCGCGATGGTCGACGGACCTGCCGAGGCCACGGGCCGGGACCGTTTCGGGCGGGATGGCTGCCGCCGGCCCATGCAGTGGACCGGCGACGCCCGCGGTGGGTTCACGCTCGGGGAGCCGTGGCTGCCGACGGTCGACCCGGCCCGCCGCAACGCGGCCGCTCAGGAGCGAGACGGCGGGTCGACGCTTTGCCTCTTTCGCCGGCTGATCGATCTGCGGCGCAGCCTCTCGGGCGCGCCGCGGCCGCTCGAATCCCCGCACGGGACGCTGGCATTCGCCCGCGGGTCGGCATTAGTCGTCGTCAACCCGGGGTCCGCTCCTGCGGAGCTGCCCGCCGGCGCGGCGTCCGCCGGCCTGATCCTGGAAAGCGATTCCGGCGTCGTGGACGTCGTCGCGGACACGATCGCGGGCCACGGCGCCGCCGTCTTCGGGTCGCGCGGGTAGCCATCCGTTTGCGCCGAGGAAACCGGGGTACGCCTCCGATGACCCCCGGACCGGGGGCGCACCGCGAGGAGAGGTGTGTGACCTCAGATCAGGCAGCCCATGACCATGCGTAGGCGAGGCGCCGTCCTGCTCTGCCTCGCCGCGGCGATCGTCTGCGCGGCCACGTTGAGCGCCTGCGGCGACGACGACGGCGGCGGGCCCACCGAGCTGACCTGGTTCATCTTCAACGAGCCCAGCGGCGTCCTGCCGAAGATCGCCGACCGCTGCTCCCAGCAGTCGAACGGGCAGTACGAGATCTCCTTCGAGTACCTGCCGAACGAGGCCGATCAGCAGCGCGAGCAGCTGGTGCGCCGGCTCGGGGCCCAGGATGACTCCCTCGACATCCTCGGGATGGACGTGGTCTGGACCGGCGAGTTCGCGAACGCCGGCTGGGTGGAGGAGTGGACGGGCGCCGACGAGCGGATGGCCACGAAGGGGGTCTTCCCCTCGGTCGCCGAGACCGCTCGCTTCGAGGGCAAGCTGTGGGCGGCGCCGATCTGGACCAACACCCAGCTGCTCTGGTACCGGAAGGACCTGGTCGACAAGCCGCCGCGGACCTGGGACGAGATGATCGCGATGGGCGAGAGGATCGGCGAGAACGGGAAGATCGAGGTTCAGGCGAACCGCTACGAGGGGCTGATGGTCTGGTTCAACTCGATGGTCGAGTCGGCCGGGACGTCGATCGTCCAGCCCGACGACGCCCAGGAGGTCGATCTCCAGGCGCCGCAGACCCAGCGGGCGCTCTCCCTGATGGCGAAGCTGGCCCAGTCGTCGGTGGCCGACCCGTCGATGTCGACGTCGGACGAGGACACCGCCCGGCTCGCGTTCGAGGCGGGGGGCGCCAGCTTCATGCTCAATTACCCGTTCGTCTACCCGAGCGCAAAGGACAACGCCCCCGAGGTCTTCAAGCAGCTCGGCCAGACGCTCTACCCGCGGGTCGACGCCGGCCGGCCCGCCAAGCCGCCCCTCGGTGGGATCAACCTCGGCGTCTCGGCGTACTCGCAGCACAAGCAGGAGGCCTTCGATGCGATCAAGTGCCTGATCCAGCCGCAGAACCAGATCGAGATCGCGACGGCCGGCGGGCTGCCCCCGGTCAACGAGGGCCTCTACGACTCCAAGGACATCGACGGGGTCTATCCGGGCTTCGCCGATCTGATCCGCCGGTCGATCGAGAACGGGGCTCCGCGACCTGTGACCCCGGCCTACCAGGACCTCTCGCTGGCGGTTCAGCGCACGATCCACCCGCTCGACGACATCGACGACGTCTCGGCGAAGGTCGATGAGCTGCGCGACAACGTCGAGACCGCGCTGAACGTGGAGGGGCTGCTGTAGATGGAGGCCGCAACGAGCAGCGCACCAGCACCGGCGAAGAAGCCGCGCGTCACCGATCGCGCGAAGGCCGAGCGGCGGCTCGGCTGGATGCTGACCGCGCCGGCGGCGCTGATGATGCTGCTCGTCACCGCCTACCCGATCGGGTACGCGATCGTGCTCAGCTTCCAGCGGTTCGACCTTCGATTCCCGGACGAGCGCGAGTTCGTCGGGCTCTCCAACTACGTCGACGTCCTCACGTCGCAGCTGTGGTGGCAGGACGTCGCCAACACCCTCGGCCTCACCGTCGTCTCGGTCGTGATCGAGTTCGTGCTCGGGATGGGGATCGCGCTGCTCATGCACCGGGCGCTCTTCGGCCGCGGCGCCATCCGCACCGCCGTGCTCATCCCCTACGGGATCATCACGGTGGTCGCCGCGTTCACCTGGCAGTTCGCCTTCCAGATCGACACCGGCTTCATCGACAAGCTGCCGTTCGTCGGCGACGAGTTCGACTGGTTCGGGGGCCGGTTCAGCTCGTTCGTCGTGATCATCCTCGCCGAGGTCTGGAAGACGACGCCGTTCATCGCGCTGCTGCTGCTCGCCGGCATGACGACCATCGACCAGGGTCTATACGAGGCCGCCAAGGTCGACGGCGCGAACGCCGTCCAGCGCTTCGTCCGCATCACCCTGCCGCTGATGAAGCCCGCGATCCTCGTCGCGCTGCTGTTCCGGACCCTCGACGCGTTCCGCGTATTCGACTCGATATTCGTGATGACGCGAGGGTCACAGGACACCGAATCGGTCTCGATCCTCGGCTACAACCAGCTGATCTCGCGTCTCAACCTCGGGCTGGGCTCAGCGGTCTCGGTCCTGATCTTCTTCTGCGTGCTGATCATCGCCTTCCTGTTCGTCAAGGGCTTCGGGACGAGCGTCCCGGGCCGGGAGGAGGATCGGTAGATGGATTCCTCGACGATGAGCGCCCGCGACCGGATGCTCTCGAGCGTCGGGATGATCCTCGTCCTGCTCTACGCGCTGGTCCCGGTGCTGTGGATCATCTCGTTGTCGCTGAAGACACCGGCCACCGTCTCGGTCAAGGAGGGCGATGGCTTCTGGGACGTGATCATCCCCAGCGATGCGACCTTCAAGAACTACGAGGCGCTGTTCGAGGACGGCCTCGACGGCCCCTTCCTGAAGCCGCTCATCAACTCGATCGGCATCGCCCTGATCGCAACCGTGATCGCGATCGTCCTCGCGACGCTCGCCGCCTACGCGATCGCCCGGCTCGACTTCCCCGGGAAGACGCTGATCCTCGCCGGCGCCCTGGCGATCGCGATGTTCCCGCCGATCTCAACCGTCGGGCCGCTGTTCAACATGTGGAGCAACATCGGCCTCTACGACACCTGGCCCGGGCTGATCATCCCCTACCTCAGCTTCTCACTCCCGTTGGCCATCTACGTCCTCGTCGCCTTCTTCCGCGAGATCCCCTGGGAGCTCGAGCAGGCGGCCCAAGTCGACGGGGCGACGCCCCTGCAGGCGTTCCGCCGGGTGATCGTCCCGCTCGCGGCGCCGGGCGTCTTCACCGCCGCGATCCTGGTCTTCATCTTCGCCTGGAACGACTTCCTGTTCGCGATCTCGCTAACGAGCTCCGACGCGTCGCGGACGGTTCCCGCGGCGCTGGCGTTCTTCACGGGCGAGTCGCAATTCACGGCGCCGTTCGGCAACATCGCCGCGGCTGCCGTGATCGTGACGATCCCGATCATCGTCATGGTCCTGATCTTCCAGCGACGGATCGTCGCCGGCCTGACGTCCGGCGCCGTGAAGGGCTGAACCCGACCCTCGGAGGCACCAATGGCAGACATCGTCCTCGACAAGATCACCAAGCGGTTCCCCGACGGAACCGAGGCCGTCAAGCAGCTCGACCTCGAGGTCGCAGACGGGGAGTTCCTGATCCTGGTCGGCCCCTCGGGGTGCGGCAAGTCGACGGCGCTGCGGATGATCGCCGGCCTCGACGACATCACCGACGGGGAGATGCGAATCGGCGGCGAGGTCGTCAACGATCGCGCGCCGAAGGATCGCGACATCGCGATGGTCTTCCAGAATTACGCGCTCTATCCCCACATGACCGTCCGCGACAACATGGCCTTCCCGTTGAAGATGGCGAACGCTGACCAGTCCGAGATCGACGAGAAGGTCGAGGAGGCTGCACGGATCCTCGACCTGACCGAGCACCTCGACCGCAAGCCGTCGAATCTCTCGGGCGGGCAGCGCCAGCGGGTGGCGATGGGCCGGGCCATCGTCCGCGACCCGAAGGCGTTCCTGATGGACGAGCCGCTGTCGAACCTCGACGCGAAGCTGCGCGTGCAGATGCGAACCGAGGTCTCGCGGATCCAGAACCGGCTCGAGACGACGACCGTGTACGTCACCCACGACCAGACCGAGGCGATGACGCTCGGCGATCGCGTGGCGGTGATGCGCAAGGGCGAGCTCCAGCAGGTCGGCAGCCCGCAGGAGCTCTACGACGAGCCGGTCAACCTCTTCGTCGCGGGATTCATCGGCTCGCCGGCGATGAACTTCATGCCCGTCGAGATCTCGGGCGGCACGGCGAGGCTCCCGTTCACCGAGGTCGAGCTGTCCGACCCCATGCGGCGCGCGGCCGAGGGCCATTCGAGCTCGAACCTCCTCGCCGGCATCCGTCCCGAGCACTTCGAGGACGCTTCGCTGGTCGGCGATCAGCCCGGGCCGACGTTCGAGGTGAAGATCGACCTGCTCGAGTCGATGGGCTCGGAGCTCTACGCGTACTTCGAGGTCGAGGCCGAGAGTGCCCGTTCGGAGCAGCTCGACGAGCTCGCCGCCGACACTGGCGCCGACGTCGGCACGGACGGCGGGACGCAGGTCGTCGCGCGGCTGGACGCCGACAGCAAGGCGAAGCGGGGCGAGACGATCGAGCTCTGGCTCGAGGCGGATCGCCTCCACCTCTTCGACATCGACTCCGGCGAGCGGCTTCGGCCGGGGGGCGGAGAGAGCTGAGCGCCGCTCAGCGCTGCGCCTCGCGCAGCCGCCCGATCACGTCCTCGCCCCAGTCGTGGGTGCGCAGAAGCATGTAGCGGTCGCGGGCGACGCGCAGGTAGGCGTCGGCCTCGGTCCCGTCGCCGATCAAATCGGCATCCCTCAGCGCCTCGACGACGGGCACGAACTCGTCGGCGAACCACGCGTCGGCGATCTCCCTGCGTGAGCGCGGTTCCCCGAGGCCCTGGATCAGGCGGAAGCCCCACGCCTCGACGCCCTCGGCGAGCAGCGCATAGCCGCTCTCGGGGTCGCTGAACGCGATCCGCGATCGCGCCTCGCGGTCGATCGGGACCCGCTCGAGGAAGAGCCGCTCGTGTCCCTTGGCCGGCAGCTCGGCAAGCGTCAGCGCCTCGCCGGCCCTCACGCGCGTCGTGATCTCGGTGACGTAGGCCTCGATCACCTCGTTTCCGTGGTGGCGGGCGACGGATACCCGGTGGTGCCCGTCGGAGACGAAATGGAGGTCGCCGACTCGGTAGACGGCGATCGGGGGCATCCCCTCGCCGCGCCGCTGCGCTTCGTTGATCCGCTGCCAGCGCGCTCGTGCCCGTCCCGTCCGAGGGCGGAACCGTCGGTCGAACTCCTTCGTCCGGTCGACCGAGCCGACGATCGATTCCAGCGGGATCGTCTCGAGCCCGAGGCGCCTCTCGCCGGTCCTGCCGAGCGCGGCGACGACCTCCTCGAGCGGCAGCAGGGTCGTCACGTCGCCCGCCTGCCCCCGCAGACGGGAACGGAGGCGGGCCAGCGCCGCGCGGCGCCGAGAGCGATTGAAATCGGTCTGCGCGTCCTGCGCGTTGAAGCCAGTGTCCACCGGGGCCGAGGCTACTCCCGTGGCGCGCTTCCCACATCCGTCCAGGCCGGCGCGTGCCGGGGTCGGCGTTGCTACGGTGAGCTTGATGCCCGTGCGGGAACAGGGAGGCGTTCGGCGATCGCTGCTTGCAGTC
Organism: uncultured Solirubrobacterales bacterium; assembly: GCA_963823565.1. Taxonomy (GTDB): domain Bacteria; phylum Actinomycetota; class Thermoleophilia; order Solirubrobacterales; family 70-9; genus RHKX01. The sequence continues at coordinate 405,511 of CAWGLR010000003.1, forward strand.
ACCGTTGGCGCGCTGCTGGCAGCGGGAGCGGCGTTCGCGGCGGAGCCGAACGACACCCCGGCCACCGCGACCGGCCCCCTCAACGCCGGCCAGACGTTCCGCGCGTCGCTCGAGACGATCAACGACGTCGACTGGCAGTTCTTCTACATCCCCGACACCGCCCAGGTGACGGTGACGGTCAGCAACACCGCCAAGTCCGAAGGCAAGGCGGCGAACCGGCGCAGGCGGATCGCCACGGCCGTCCTGCTGGCGCGCAAGGGAAAGCCAGCGTTCCCGGTCCCGAACACGGACGCGGAGCTCAAGCCGGGCCAGAAGGACAAGTCGAAGATCACCCTCCCGCCCGGCAAGTACCTGCTCCCGGTCATCCACTCCTCCGAGGACCCGCTGGCCGCCATCCCCTTCCGGATCCGGATCGCGCCCCCGGGCTCGACCACCGACTCATACGAGATCTTCGCCCGCCGCTGTGCCGCCGCGATCGCCCGCGTCAACCGCGTCCACCGCAGCAAGAAGCACCTCGCCAGGCGCCTGCACCGGGCCAAGCGCAAGGACAAGGAGGCCAAGGTCGAGCGGCTCCGGCGCAAGCTCGAGGCCAAGCGCGCCAAGGCCAAGGTCGTCCAGCGCGCCAAGCGGATCGCCTGCTCGGTCCCGCGCTAGGCGGAATCACCAGACGGGGAATCACCACCGGGCGGCCGCCCGGCGTTTTCCGGCCGGCGGCGACGAGGGCGCGAACTTCTACGGCGATCATCGCGACCGGGGTGAGTTGGCCGAGGATCGGGATCGGCGCCGGCGGGTGTTCACGCGGCAGGGGTGCGTGCGTCTGACCTTCGGGCAGTTCAGCGAGCTCGAGCAGGCGGCCGACCTGTACGGAGTGCCGCACGGCACGATGGCCCCGATCCTCCTGCGGCGGGGTGCACGAGCCATGATCGAGCGCCACCGCCGCTACGATCTCGAGCAGGGCGGAATCGACTGAGCGGAGCGCCGCGAACGGCCTTGGACGCCCCGTCAGCGGGTGCTAACATGCCGCCTTCGGCCCACTGGGCCGTCACCGTCTGCCTGCTCTCCGATTCATGGGGGAGCGAGGCCACCTCAACAGAAAGAGCCGGAAGTGAAGGTTCGAGCGAGCGTAAAACCGATGTGCGAGCGATGCCAGGTCATCAGGCGGCGCGGCCGCGTGCTCGTCATCTGCTCGAACCCCCGGCACAAGCAGAGGCAGGGCTGAGCGAGTGGCACGAATCGCAGGCGTCAACCTGCCGCTGAACAAGCGCGCCGAGGTCGGGCTCACCTACATCCACGGGATCGGGCAGTCGACCTCGAAGCAGATCCTCGAGAGCACCGGCGTCAACGCCGACACGCGGGTCGGCGATCTGACCGAGGACGAGGTGATCAAGCTCCGCGAGGCGGTCGACGCCCATCAGGTCGAGGGCGACCTGCGCCGCGAGCGCTCCCAGAACGTCAAGCGCCTGATGGAGATCGGCTCTTACCGCGGCCTCCGCCACCGCCGCGGGCTGCCGGTCCACGGCCAGCGCACGAAGACCAACGCCCGCAGCCGCAAGGGCCCGAAGCGGATGAGCGTCGCGGGCAAGAGGAAGCCGGCCAAGTGATCGACCGAACGAGGATTTCCTAGATGCCGCAGCCGAAGCGAGGCCAGGGCCGCTCGAAGCGCCGCGTGCGCAAGAACGTGCCGTTCGGCCAGGCCCACATCAAGACGAGCTTCAACAACACGATCGTCACCCTGACCGACCCGACGGGCAACGTCATCGCCTGGGAGTCGGCCGGCAGCGCCGGGTTCAAGGGGTCGCGCAAGTCGACCCCGTTCGCCGCGCAGGTGACGGCCGACAACGCCGCCCGCAAGGGGATGGAGCACGGGCTCGAGCGCGTCGAGGTCCACGCCAAGGGCGCGGGCTCCGGCCGCGAGACGGCGATCCGCGCGCTCCAGGCCGCCGGGCTTCAGGTGACGAGCGTCCGCGACGTGACCCCGCAGGCCCACAACGGCTGCCGCCCGAAGAAGCGGCGGAGGGTCTGATGGCTCGCGATACCGGACCGCAGTGCAAGCAGTGCCGCCGCGAGGGCCAGAAGCTCTTCCTGAAGGGAGAGCGCTGCCTGACCGACAAGTGCGGCGTCGAGCGCCGCTCCTACCCGCCGGGTGAGCACGGCCGCGGCCGGCTGCGCGCCTCCGAGTACCGCCAGCAGCTGCGCGAGAAGCAGAAGGCCCGCCGCTACTACCAGGTGCTCGAGAAGCAGTTCCGCGCCTACTACGACAGGGCCTCCCGCCAGGACGGCGTCACCGGCGAGAACCTGCTCCGCCTGCTCGAGCGACGCTTCGACAACGTGCTCGTCCGCCTCGGATTCGCCGCCTCCCGGCGCCAGGCCCGGCAGATGATCCGCCACGGCCACTGGCAGATCAACGGCCGCCGCGTCGACATCCCGAGTTACCAGATCTCGCCCGACGACGTGATCTCGATCAAGTCGGGCACTTCGGCCGAGCCGACGGTCCGCGTGGCCACCGAACTGATTTCCACCGTGCCCCCCTGGCTGCAAGCGGATCACGACTCGCTCACCGCGAAGGTGCTTCGGCTCCCGGAGCGAGACGAGATCGACGCGCCGGTCTCCGAGCAGCTCATCGTCGAGCTGTACTCGAAGTAGGGCAACCGAAAACCCGCGACGGAAGGACGACTGCCCCATGACCACCCTGCCCGAATTTCAGGTGCCCCAGATCTCCTACGAGGAGATCGACGACAACCACGGCCGCTTCACGATCGAACCCCTCGACAAGGGCTTCGGCTACACCTACGGCAACAGCCTCCGTCGCGTCCTGCTCTCCTCGCTGAAGGGCGCTGCGATCACCAGCGTCCGGATCGAGGGCGTCGCCCACGAGTTCTCGAACATCGCGGGCGTCAAGGAGGACGTCACCGACATCATCCTCAACCTCAAGAGCATCGTCGTGCGCATGCACACCGATGCCAGCGAGGTCGAGGTGCCGCTGGTCGCCAGCGGCCCCGGTGAGATCACGGCCGCCGACATCGACCTGCCGGCCGGCGTCGAGATCCTCAACCCCGAGGCTCCGATCGCCACGCTCGAGAAGAAGACCAAGCTCGAGATGTACCTGACCGTCGGCCGCGGTCGCGGCTACTCGCCGGCCGAGGACAACAAGACCGACGATCAGCCGATCGGCGTCATTCCGATCGACTCGATCTTCTCGCCGATCCGGCGCGCCTCCTACCGGGTCGACTCGGCCCGCGTCGGGCAGCGCACCGACTTCGACAAGCTGACGCTCGAGGTCGAGACCGACAGCTCGCTCGAGCCGCCGGCCGCGCTGCGCGAGGCGTCGGAGCTGCTGATCGCGAGCCTCGCGATCTTCACCGACGCCGACCGCGTCGAGGAGCTGACGCAGACCAACGGCGCCGGCCCGGCCGCCGCCGTCGGCGCCGAGGCCGCAGCGGCCAGCGAGGGCGACGATCGCCTGATCGAGGAGCTCGAGATCGGCGTCCGCGCCTACAACTGCCTGAAGCGCGCCGGCGTGCAGACGATCGGCGACCTCCAGGCGAAGTCCGAGTCCGAGCTGAAGGCGATCCCGAACTTCGGGGAGCGCTCGATCGAAGAGGTCATCGAGGCAATGCACGGCCTCGGGCTGAACCTCCGCGACGAGTAGCGGAACGGAGCCGGTGCAATGCGCCACGCAAGGCAGCGCCACAAGCTCAGCCGGGACGCGTCCCATCGCAAGGCCCTGTTGCGGAACCTCTCGCGCGAGCTGATCGAGCACGAGCGGATCCGGACCAGCCAGGCCAAGGCGAAGGCGGTCAAGCCCGAGGTCGAGAAGATGATCACGCTGGCCAAGCGCGGCGACCTGCATGCCCGGCGCCTGCTGCTCGCCCGGCTCGGCCAGGACAAGTTCATGGTCCACAAGCTCGTCGAGGAGATCGCGCCGCGCTACGCGCAGCGCCCGGGCGGCTACACGCGGATCGTCAAGCTCGGCCCGCGCCGCTCGGACTCGACTGAGATGGTCTTTCTGGAGCTGGTCTAGCCAGTAGCTCGCGATGGCGGGCTGCTACAGGCTGGACATCGCCTACGACGGCGCGGACTTCTCCGGCTGGGCCGTCCAGCCGGAGCGGCGAACGGTGCAGGGCGAGCTCGAGGGCGCGCTCGCACGGGTCCTCGGCGAGCCGACGCGGCTGACCGTCGCCGGGCGAACGGACGCCGGGGTCCACGCGCTGGGCCAGGTCGCGAGCTTCGCTACCGGGCGCGAGGTGCCGGGGTCGCTGCAGCGGGCGCTCAACTCGCTGACCGGGCGCGACCTCGCGGTCCGGCGGCTGAGCGAGGCGCCGGCCGGGTTCGACGCCCGTCGCGACGCCCGCTCGCGCCGCTACCGCTACCGGGTCGAGACCGCGAGCGTGCCGAGCCCCTTCGAGCATCGGCGGGCGCTGCACTGGCCGCACCCGCTCGACCGCGAGCTGCTGGACCGCTGCGCAGGACTCGTCCTCGGCGTCCACGACTTCACCGCGTTCACTCCGACCGACACCCGCCACCGCCACTTCCACCGCCACGTCCTCGACGCCGGGTGGATCGAGGAGTCCGAAACTGTCCTGGCGCTGGAGATCGAGGCCGACGCGTTCCTGCGCGGGATGGTCCGGGCGCTGGTCGGGACGATGCTCTGGGTGGCGTCGGGGCGGAGGCCGATCGCCGACCTCGAGCGGCTGCTCGGCGGCGGCCACCGGGCCGACGCCGCCGACTCGATGAGCCCATGGGGGCTGTACCTGCTGCGGGTGGCGTACTAGATTCTCAGGGGTGTGCCTGGCCATCCCCGGTGAGATCGTCGAGATCGTCGACGAGGCGAACCGGATCGCGAGGGTCGACGTCGGCGGCGTCCGCCGCAACGTCAACGTCGGCCTGCTCGATGCCGACGGCGATCCCGCGCGGGCCGGGGAGTGGGTGCTGATCCACGTCGGGTTCGCGATCTCCCGGGTCGACGAGGAGGAGGCGCTGGCGACGCGGCAGCTCCTCCAGCAGCTCGGCGCCGAGTACGAGCAGGAGCTCGACGAGCTGAAGGCGAGCGCGATCGAGTGAGTGCCGGGGACGACCGCCGGGGCGCCGAGCGCTGCATCACCTGCGGCGACGTCGCCCTCCCGCTGGAGGTCGTAGCGCTCGAGCCCGGCGGCCTCGCCCTGTGTCGCGACGAGCGCGATCGGAGCGAGCGGGTCGAGATCGCGCTGGCTGGCGACGTCCGGCCCGGCGACACGCTGCTGGTGCACGCCGGCACGGCGATCGCCAACCTGACCGGCGGGAGCCGGGCGTGAAGTTCGTCGACGAGTTCCGGGACCCCGAGCTCGGCCGCGCCCTGGCCGCCGACATGCTCGCGCTCGTCGAGCCCGGCCGCCGCTACAAGCTGATGGAGGTCTGCGGCGGGCACACGCACACGATCTACAAGTACGCGATCGACGACCTGCTGCCGGAGAGCGTCGAGCTCGTCCACGGCCCCGGCTGCCCCGTCTGCGTCATCCCGATGGGCCGGGTCGACGACGGCCTCTCGGTCGCCGCGCGGGAGGGCGTGATCTTCACCTGCTTCGGAGACATGATGCGAGTGCCCGGCTCGGAGCGCTCGTTCCTCGACGCGAAGGCCGACGGGGCCGACATCCGCGTCGTCTACTCGCCGCTCGACGCGCTGCGCATCGCCCGTGAGAACCCCGATCGCGACGTCGTCTTCTTCGCGATCGGCTTCGAGACGACCGCGCCGTCGACCGCCCTGACGCTGAAGCGCGCCCGGGCGGAGGGGATCGAGAACTTTCTCTGCGTCTGCAACCACGTGACGATCGTGCCGCCGCTGCAGGCGCTGCTCGGCTCGCCCGAGGTCGAGATCGACGGATTCATCGGCCCCGGGCACGTCTCGACCATCGTCGGCACGCGGCTCTTCGAGTTCATCCCGGCCGAGCATGGCCGCCCGTTCATCGTCTCCGGGTTCGAGCCGCTCGACGTGCTCCAGGGGATCCGCATGGCGCTCGCGCAGCTCGCCGAGGGGCGGGCCGCGGTCGAGAACCAGTACGCCCGGGTCGTCCCCCCGGACGGGAACGCGGCGGCACTCGCGGCGATGGACGAGGTGTTCGCCCTGCGCGAGGAGTCGGAGTGGCGGGGGATGGGCTTCATCCCGCGAAGCGGCCTGCGGCTCTCCGACGAGTACGCCGCCTTCGACGCCGAGCTCCGCTACCCGCCGCCGGGCGAGCGCGTGCCCGACCCCGTTGCCTGCCAGTGCGGCGAGGTGCTCCGCGGCGCGATCAAGCCGTGGGAGTGCAAGGTCTTCGGCACCGCCTGCACGCCCGAGCACGCGATCGGCACCTGCATGGTCTCCCCCGAGGGCGCGTGCGCCGCCTACTACCAGTACGGCCGCCTCGCTCGGGATCGCGAGGTCGTCTGATGGGAGAGGGGACGCGGCCGGCCCCGGCGGAGGGGCGGGAGGCGCGGATCCTCGGGATCATCGAGACCGCTCGGGCCAAGCGGCCGCGGTTCACCGCCGAGCAGGTGACGATGGCGCACGGCGCCGGCGGCAAGGCGACGCAGACGATGATCGAGGGGCTCTTCGTCCCCGCCCTCGCCCGCGAGGGCAGCCTCGCCGAGCTCGCCGACGCGGGGACTACCGAGATCGAGGGGACCGGCCTCGCCCTGACCACGGACTCGTTCGTCGTCAAGCCGCTGCGCTTCCCCGGCGGATCGATCGGCGAGCTCGCCGTCAACGGAACCGTCAACGACCTGGCGGTGGCCGGCGCCGAGCCGGTCGCGATCACGGTCGCGCTGATCCTCGAGGAGGGGCTCGACGCGGCCGTCCTGGGCGCCGAGACCGAGGCGATCGCGGCCGCCGCGGCCGCCGCGGGGGTCGAGGTGCTCGCCGGGGACACCAAGGTCGTCGAGCGCGGGCACGCCGACGGGATGTACGTGACGACGACCGGCCTCGGCCGCCGCGACCCCCGCGCCGAGCTCTCGCCCGCCGCGATGCGCCCCGGCGACCGGCTGCTGGTCTCGGGCCCGATCGGCGAGCACGGCACGGCGATCATGCTCGCCCGCAACGAGTTCGAGCTCGATGCCGAGATCGAGTCCGACACCCGCTCGCTCTGGCCCGCCGCCGACGCGCTGCTCGAGGCGGCGGGGGAGGAGCTCCGGTGCATGCGCGACGCCACGCGCGGCGGGGTCGCGAGCGTGCTCAACGAGCTCGCTCGCGCATCCGGCGTGGCGGTCGTGGCGAGCGAGTCGGCGGTTCCCGTCCGGCCCGCGGTCAAGGCGGCCTCGGAGCTGCTGGGGATCGACCCGATGTACGTCGCCAACGAGGGCGTCCTCGTCGCCTGCGTCGCTCCCGGGGCCGCCGAGCGGGCGCTCGCGGCCCTCCGGTCGGCCCCCGGATGCGACGCCGCGGCCGAGATCGGCGAGGTGCGGACGTCGCCGGAGGGGATGGTCCTGCTCGAGACCGGCTTCGGCGGCAAGCGGGTGATGGACCTGCTCGTCGGCGACCCGCTGCCGAGGATCTGCTGAGGCGTGCACGAGCTCTCGGTGGCAATCGCGGTCATCGACACCGCCGTCGAGCACGCCGGCGGCCGTCCGGTCGAGGTGGTGAGCGTCCGCGTCGGCAAGCTGCGCCAGGTGGTTCCCGACCAGCTCTCCTTCCTGTTCGGGGTGGCCGCCCGGGACACGCTCTGCGCGGGGGCCAGGATCGAGGTCGACTACGTCGACGCGTTGCTGGAGTGCGCCGCCTGCTCGCATCGCTGGGACCCGAGCCCCAGCCCCGAGCACGACGGCTCGTCGGGCTGGATGGCGCTGCCGCGGTTCCGCTGCCCGGGGTGCGGCTCGGGGGCGGCGCGGACGCTGCGCGGCGCCGAGCTCGAGGTCGAGGCGATCGAGGTGGTCGAGCGAGCAGCGGGCAGCGGGCAGCAACCAGCATCGAATCCGCCAGGTGCGAGCATGGTCGGCCCGAGCTGATGCACCGCACCAGGATCAAGGTCGCCGCCGACGCGCTCGACGCCAACGAGACGATCGCCCGCGCCAACCGCGAGGACTTCGATCGCGCGGGGGTCGCCGTCGTCAACCTGATGAGCGCCCCGGGCGCCGGCAAGACGATGCTCCTGGAGCGGGCACTCGCCGAGCCCGGCGAGCGCCGGGTCGGGGTGCTCGAGGGCGACGTCCAGGGGTCGCTCGACGCCGATCGCCTCGCGGCCATCCACGTTCCCGTGGTCCAGCTCAACACCGCCGGCGGGTTCGGCGGGGAGTGCCACCTCGACGCGAACATGGTCCGCTCCGCGCTCCCGGAGGTGCCGCTGGGGGAGATCGACCTGCTGGTGATCGAGAACGTCGGCAACCTCGTCTGCCCGGCCGAGTTCCGCGTCGGCGAGGACGCCAAGGCGATGGTCTGCTCGGTGACCGAGGGCGAGGACAAGCCCCTGAAGTACCCGCTGATGTTCCGCTCCTGCGAGCTCGTCGTGGTCAACAAGATCGACCTGCTCGCCCACCTCGACTTCGACCTCGACCTGCTCCGGCACAACATCGACGCGGTCAACCCCGGGGCCGAGGTGATGACGACGAGCGCCCGCACCGGGGAGGGCGTCGGCGCGTTCCGCGACTGGCTGCTCGCGGTCGGAAGCGGGGCCGTCGCGCCGGCGTGAGCGAGCCGGAGCGGCGCCGGGTGCGGGTGCGCGCCCGCGGGGTCGTCCAGGGCGTCGGCTTCCGGCCGTACGTGTACCGGCTGGCCCGGGACATCGGCCTCGGCGGCTCCGTCCACAACGACTCCGGCGGCGTGCTGATCGAGGTCGAGGGGGGAGCGGCCGACGTCGACCTGTTCATCGAGCGCCTGCCGCGCGAGGCGCCACCCCTCGCCGCGGTCGAGGACCTCAGTGCCACGCCGCTCGAGCCGACCGGCCAGCGCGCCTTCGCGGTGGAGCCGAGCCGCGAGCAGCCGGACCCCGACCCCTTCGTCCCCGCCGATGCGGCGACGTGCGACGAGTGCCTGCGGGAGCTGCGCGACCCCGGCGACCGCCGCCATCGCTACCCGTTCCTCAACTGCACGAACTGCGGGCCGCGGTTCACGATCATCCGCCGGCTTCCCTACGACCGCTGGTCGACGACGATGGCCGGCTTCCGCATGTGCGAGCGCTGCCGCGCCGAGTACGAGGATCCCGGCCGACCGCCGCTTCCACGCCGAGCCCAACGCTTGCCCGCAGTGCGGCCCCGAGCTGCGGCTCCGCCGCGGCGGCGACGGCGAGCCGTTCGCTCGCGGGGAGGAGGCGCTGCGACGGGTCGTCGAGGCGGTGCTCGCCGGCTCGCTCGTGGCCGTGAAGGGGATCGGCGGCTACCACCTCGCGTGCCGCGCCGACGACGAGGAGGCCGTGGCCCTGTTGCGCCGGCGGAAGCGGCGGGAGGAGCGGCCGTTCGCCCTGATGGTCGCCGACCTCGAGGCGGCCCGGGAGCTGGTCGAGCTCGCCCCGTCCGAGGAGGCCCTGCTCAGCGGGCGCGAGCGCCCGATCGTCATCGCCCGGCGGCGAGGCGGGGCGCGCGTGGCCGCCGCGGTCGCGCCTGCCGGGCGGCGACCTCGGGGTGATGCTCGCCTACTCGCCGCTGCATCACCTGCTCGCCGGCGATGCGGGCGTGCCGCTCGTGATGACCTCCGCCAACCTCGCCGACGAGCCGATCCCGCATGAGGACGCGGACGCGCTGACGCGGCTGCGAGGCGTCGCCGACCTGATCTGCGCCCACGACCGGCCGATCCACGTCCGCGCCGACGACTCGGTCGTCCGTGCGGTCTCGCCGGACCTGCGCGCCGAGCCGCTGCTCATCCGCCGCTCTCGCGGCTACGTGCCGTCGGCGATCCCGCTTCCGGTCCCCGCGCCGGCGGCCGATCCTCGCCTGCGGCGCCCAGCTCAAGAGCACCTTCTGCCTCGCCCGCCGCGAGCGCGCATGGGTCTCCCAGCACATCGGCGACCTCGCCTCCTTCGCGAACCTGACCGCATTTCGCGGCAGCGTCGAGCACCTCGGCCGCCTGCTCGAGCTCGGGCCCGAGCTCGTCGTCCACGATCGCCATCCCGACTACCCGTCGAGCAGGTACGCGCGCGGGCTCGAGCTCGACTCTCTCGCGGTCCAGCATCATCACGCCCACCTCGCCGCCGTCCTCGCCGAGCACGGTGAGCGGGGCGTCGCCGTCGGCGCGATCTTCGACGGCGCGGGCCTCGGCCCCGACGGCACCGTCTGGGGCGGGGAGTTGCTCGTCGGCGACCTCGCGGGGTACGAGCGCCGCGGGCTGCTCTTCCCGGTTCGCCTGCCCGGCGGGGACGCCGCCGCCCGTGAGCCGTGGCGGATGGCGTGCGCGTGGCTGGCAGCCTCCTTCGGGGACGACCCGGACGTCCCGGCCGCCCTCGCCGGCCAGGTCGACGGCGGGCGCTGGGAGGGCGTTGCGCGGATGGTCCGCAGCGGTCTCTCGTCGCCGCTGACGACGAGCGCGGGGCGCCTCTTCGACGCGGTGGCGGCGCTGTGCGGGATCCGCGCCCGCAACACCTACGAGGGCCAGGCGGCCGCCGAGCTCGAGGCGGCGGCAGCGCCGCTGGGCTCGGTCCGCGAGTCGGCCGCCTACCCGATGCCGCTGATCGCCGAGGGCGACGCCCCGCTGATCCTCGACGCCCGGGAGACGATCCGCGCGGTCGCCGCCGATCTCGGCGCCGGAGCCCGGCCCGACGCCGTCTCGGCTCGCTTCCACCTCGCGCTCGCCCGCTCGACGGCCTCCGCGTGCGCGGACCTCGCCGAGCGCCACGGCACCGCGACGGTCGCGCTCGGCGGCGGGGCCTTTCAGAACCGGCTGCTGCTGGAGCGCGTCGCCGCGTTGCTCGCCGACGCGGGACTGCGGGTGCTGCTGCCGCGGCGCCTGCCGCCCAACGACGGCGGCATCGCCTACGGCCAGGCGGCGGTCGCAGCGGCGCTGGACGCCGCCTAGCGCGCTCCGCCGCGGCGGCTCACGCCGCCTGTACCCCGCGGAATCTCCAGATCAGCGCCGCCGCCCCCCAGACGACGACGAAGGAGCCGGCGAGCGCGAAGCCGGCGTCGGCGAGATCGATCGCGGAGATCGCCCCGATCGGGCCGCCTTCGAGGCCGAGCGCGTCGGCGAGCACGCCGGACAGCTCGATCGCGGCGATCGCGAGCGCCGCGATCGCGGACATCGCCGTGACCGCGAGGTTGTAGTAGGCGCGCCGCATGGGACGCCCGAGCGCCCAGCCGTACGCGCGCGTGACGAACGCGCCGTTGATCGCGTCGAACAGCGTCATCCCGGCGGCGAAGAGCAGCGGCAGGCAGAGGACCGCGTACAGCGGCAGCCCGCCCGCCGCCGCCGCTCCCGCGCTCGCGAGCAGCGCGACCTCGGTGGCGGTGTCGAACCCGAGCCCGAACAGGAGCCCGACCGGGTACATCCGCGGGGCGCTGCGGACGCCGCGGGTGGCGCGGCCCCAGAGCCGGGCGAGCAACCCGCCCGAGGCGAGCAGCCGGTCGAGCTCGGCGCCCCCGGCGCCCCTTCCCGCCGCGCGGCCGATCCTCGAGGCGAGGCCGAGGTTGGCGAGGCCGAGGGCGAGCAGGAAGAGCCCGGAGACGGCCGGGCCGGCGATGCCGGTGATCGCGTGTAACGCGGATCCCTCGTCCGCGACCGCCTCGCCGATGCCGCGGACACCGATCGCCAGCAGGACGGCGAGGACGACCACCACCGTCGAGTGCCCGAGCGAGAAGAAGAACCCGGCGGTCGCCGTCGGCCGCCCCTGGCTCATCAGCTTGCGCGTGGCCGTGTCGATCGCGGCGACGTGGTCGGCGTCGAACGCGTGGCGGACGCCGAGCGCGTAGGCGGCCAGCCCGAGGCCGACGCCGAAGACGGTGCCGTCGGACAGCTCGAGGTGGGCGGGCGCCACGACCGCCAGCAGCAGGGTCAGCCCGGCGACGTGGAGCGCCATCACGGCGGCGGCGACGGCGGCGAGGCGCGCCCGCTCCCCCCGCTGCCTCGCTCGCTCCACGGTGACATGCAATCACGCACCTAGAATCGCTGGCGTGAGAGTCCTGCTCACCAACGACGACGGCATCGGCGCCTCCGGGCTGCAGGCGCTGCGCCGTGCCCTGCTCGAGATCGACGGTGTCGACCTCGCGGTCATCGCCCCCGACTCCAACCGCAGCGCCACGGCGCGCTCGATCACCACCCGCTCGCCCTTGTGGGTCGAGGAGGTGAGCTTCGACGACGGCACGGTCGGGTACGCCACCGAGGGGACGCCGGTCGACTGCATCCGTTTCGCCGAGCTGGGGCTGATCGGGGAGCGGCCCGAGCTGATCGTCTCCGGCATCAACCACGGCTCCAACCTCGGCGACGACGTCACCTACTCCGGGACGGTGGCGGCGGCGCTGGAGGGCATCGTCCTCGGGATCCCGGCGATCGCGGTCTCCCAGCAGTCGCTCGCCGGGGAGATGGACTTCCGGCTCGGGCGCGAGTTCGACTTCTCGGTCTCGGCGCCGCTGACGGCGGCGCTCGCGGCGATCGTCGCCGAGCGCGGGCTTCCCGAGGGGACCCTCCTCAACGTCAACTGCCCCGGCGGAGCGCCCAATGGGATCGAGGTGGCGCGGCTCGGCAAGCGGGTCTACAACGACGAGCTCAAGCAGGTCGACTCCGACGAGAACGGCCGCCGCCGCTTCTCGATCTACGGCTACGCGCCCGGATTCGAGGACGAGGAGGGGACAGACCTCGCCGCGGTCTCCCGCGGCAGGGTGGCGATCACGCCGATCCACTTCGACCTGACCGCGCACCGAGGATTCGACTCGATCCGCGACATGGGGCTCGAGGGCGCGCTGGAGAGCGTGCTGGAGTCGGTCGAGGCGTGAGCGCGACCGCGGAGGCGGCGGCGCGCGCCGAGGAGCTGCGCGCGGAGATCGCCAAGCACGACCACGCCTACTACGTGCTCGACGACCCGCTCGTCGGCGACGACGCCTACGACGCCCTGATCGACGAGCTGCGGGCGATCGAGTCCGAGCATCCGGATCTGCTGACCCCGGACTCGCCGACCCAGCGCGTCGGCGGCCAGCCGGTCGAGGGCTTCGAGCGCCACGAGCACCTCGAGCCGATGCTGTCGCTGGCGAACGCCCGCTCGGCGGAGGAGCTGGAGGCGTGGGAGGCGCGGATCCGCAACCTGCTCAAGCGCTACGACATCGAGGCATCGGAGATCTCCTACGTGACCGAGCCGAAGATCGACGGCCTCGCGATCTCGCTGACCTACGAGGACGGGATCTTCGTTCGCGGCACGACCCGCGGCGATGGGCGAGTCGGGGAGGACGTCACCCACAATCTGCGGACGATCCGCTCGATCCCGCTGCGGATGCCCGACGCGCCTGAGCTGATCGAGGTCCGGGGGGAGGTCTACTTCCCGCGGTCGGGCTTCGAGCGGCTCAACGAGGAGCGCGCCGGCAAGGGGCTCTCCACCTTCGCCAATCCGCGCAACGCCGCCGCCGGGACGATCCGCCAGCAGGACCCGGCGCTGGCGGCCGAGCGGCCGCTGCAGATCTGGTGCTACGGGATCGGCTACCGGCGCGGCGTCGAGCACGCCACGCACATGGACGAGCTCGAGTGGCTCCGCGAGCGCGGGTTCCGCGTCAACGACCAGATCGCGAAGCAGGAGACCGGCGCCGAGGTCGTCGCGCGCTGCGAGTGGTGGGAGAGCAACCGCGAGACGCTCGACTACGAGATCGACGGCGCCGTCGTCAAGGTCGACGACCGGGCGCTGTGGCGCGACCTCGGCGTCGTCGGCCGCGAGCCGCGCTGGGCCATCGCCTGGAAGTTCCCGCCGACCACCGCCACCACGAAGCTGAACAAGATCGTCTGGAACGTCGGCCGCACCGGGCACCTCGTGCCGTTCGCGATGCTGGAGCCGGTGCACGTGGGCGGCGTCACGGTTTCCACCGCCACCCTGCACAACGAGGAGGACCTGGCGCGAAAGGACGCGCGCGAGGGCGACGAGGTCGTCGTCACCCGGGCCGGCGACGTGATCCCGCAGGTGATCGCGCCGCTCGTCCAGCGCCGCAAGGGAAAGCGGCTGCGCAAGGCGAAGCCGCCGAAGGAGTGCCCGGCCTGCGGGACGCCGACCGTCAAGCCCGAGGGCGTGTGGACTATCTGCCCGAACCGCACCGGCTGCCCCGGCCAGGTCTTCCAGCACATCAAGCACTTCGTCAGCAAGGGCGCCATGGACATCGACGGCTTCGGCGAGAAGCAGGCCTACCGGTTCCTCGAGGAGGGGCTGATCGAGGACGCGGCCGACATCTACGACCTCACGGCCGAGCGGCTCGTCGGGCTCGAGCGCTTCGGCGAGGTCTCGGCGCAGAACCTGGCGCGCAACATCGAGGGGTCGAAGGAGGTGCCGTTTCCGCGCGTGCTCTACGCGCTCGGGCTCGCCGGGGTCGGGTACGTCACCGCCGAGGCGCTCGCGATGCACTTCGGCTCGATCGACCGCCTGCTCGAGGCCAGCGAGGAGGAGATCACCGAGGTCGAGGGCGTCGGGCCGATCCTCGCCGACCAGATCCTCGAGCAGCTCTCGGAGGAGCGGACGCTGAAGCTGATCGCCGACCTACGCGAGAAGGGCCTGCGCTTCGAGCTCGACGAATCCGAGCTGCGGGCGGAGGAGGGTCCGCTGGACGGCAGGACCCTCGTGATCACGGGGACACTCCCGAACCTGAGCCGCGAGCAGGCGAGCGCGCTGATCAAGCGCGCGGGCGGCAAGGTCACCAACTCCGTCTCGAAGAAGACCGACTTCGTCGTCGCCGGCGACAACCCGGGGTCGAAGCTCGCCAAGGCGCAGGACCTCGGAACGGAGATCCTCGACGAGGACGGCCTGCGGGCTCTGGCCGGCTGATGGCGGGCCGGATCCCAGCGATCGACCCGACCCGTCCCCGCGGCCGGGTCCGGCGCGCCCTCTACGCGGTGGGCATGAGCGACTTCGGCCGCTGGTACGGCATCCACGTCGCCTCGCGCATCGACCCGCCGCTGCTCCGCCTCACCCGCGGTCGCTTCGCCACGACGGGCATCCTCCCGCTCGTCCTGCTCACGGTCCGCGGCCGCAAGAGCGGCGAGCCGCGCACCGTCCCGCTCGTCTACTTCACCGACGGCGACGACGTCGTCCTCGTCGCCTCGAGCTTCGGCCGCGCCAGCAACCCGGCCTGGTACCTGAACCTGCTCGCCAACCCCGACGTCGAGCTGACCGCCGCCGGCGTCACCGGCCGCTACCGGGCGCGCGAGGTGACCGGGGCCGAGCGCGAGCGCCTCTTCGACCTCGCCCGCGCCAACTACGAGGGCTACGGCAACTACCAGGTGCTCGCCGGCGATCGCAAGATCCCGGTGATGGCGCTGTCGCCGGTGGGCTAGCTGTCCGCCCCGGCGGTTGGGCGGGCCGGGGCTCGGGAATGGGGGGTGGGCCAGCGGGCCCCGCTGGTAGGAAATGGACGCTATGTGTCCGTTATCCGCCAGTGGCGGACGGACCGGAGGCCTCAGCCAGCCCTACGGCTTGTACCGCGCGATCTGGATCACCATCTTGTCCTGGATGTTGTGGGCGGCGGTGAGGTCGCTGACCCCGTTCATCAGGAGCGAGAAGGCGACCAGCCCGTGGCCCGACTTGCAGAAGCCGCTCAGGTTGGAGACGCCGCTGATCGTGCCGGTCTTGCCGCGGCAGCGGCCGGCGGCCACCGTGCCGCCCATGCGGTCCTCGAGCGTGCCGTCGTGGCCGGCGATCGAGAGCGAGTCGTAGAGGGCGTCGCCGACGTCGCCGTTGCGGCGGGTGCCGGCGAGCAGCTTGACGACGTCCTTGGGCGAGGAGCGGTTGCTCGCGGTCAGGCCGGAGCCGTCGCGGGCCGAGACCTTGGAGCCGACGCTGCGGGCGTACCGCTCGACCTCCTTGGCCCCGCCGCGCGTGGTGCCCTTGTCGCCGTCGGCGGCGTCGACGCCCTTGAGCAGCATCTCGGCGAAGAAGTTGTTGGACGGCTTGTTGGTCGCGGCGACCAGGTTCGCCATCCGTTCCGACTCGTGGAGGGCGATCGGATCGGCCTTGCGCAGCTTCCCGGGAATGCCCCGGACCTTGACCTTGCCGCCGACCTTGACGCCCTCCCTTCGCAGGGCGTCCCGGAAAGCCTTGCCGGCGTCCTTCGCCGGGTCCTCGGCGTAGGTGGAGCCGCCGTAGACGAGGCCGCTGAGCGGCGCGACCCACTCGCTGGGACCGTAGTTGGAGTCGGGCACGCCGCGCAGGCGGTCGAAGATCGTGTCGTCGGCGACGACCCGGCCGGAGACCCGCCGGATCCCGGAGCGGCGGACGTCCTTGGCGAGGTCGCGCATGCCGCCGCCGCCGAGCGAGGGATCGCCGCCGCCGATCAGGTAGAGGTCGCCGCTGAGCTTGCCGCGTCCCGTCACCTTGCCGCCGGCCTTGACCTTCGTCTCGAGCCGGCCCTTCGCCCCGAAGGCGTTGAGCGCCGCGGTGGTGGTGAAGAGCTTCTCGTTGGAGGCGAGCTTGCGGCGCTTGTCCTGCTTGCGGTCGTAGATGACTCCGCCCTTCTTCGCCTTCAGGTCGACGACGTAGAAGCCGCTCGAGGACGACGCCTTGCGCGCGAGGCCGCTGAGCTTCCGCTTCAGCTTGCCGAGCCCGATCGCGCTGCTGCCGGCGCGCTCGATCCCCGCCGCCGAGCGGAACGGGATGTCGGGGCCAGGCGCCTGGGCCCCTCGCGACCCGGCGGCCGCGCCGGCGCCCGCGAGCGCGAGCAGCGTGGCGATCAGCAGGGCCGCGAGCCCCGCCGGGGCGCGCGTCGTCGCGATTCCTTCTGCCTTGGAGCCCCGCACCTGCGCGAGTGTAGACACGGTGACGGGGGCGGAGTTGCGCTGCCCGGTGCCCCTGGCCGCCTGGCCAGCCTGCCATAATGCCCAGGCCGTGAGCGAGGTCGTCAAGCTCGATCCGGCGAAGCGCTCGCGGGGGTCGAGCGCCCGCCGGCGCCGCCGCTCGAGAACCGCCCTCGTGCTGGGTGGCGGCGGATTCACGGGCGCCGTCTACGAGATCGGCGCTCTGCGGGCCTTCGATCTACTCGCCGTCAACCGCACGGTCAACGACTTCGACGTCTACGTCGGCACCAGCGCGGGTTCGTTCGTCGGCGCCGCCGTCGCCAACGGCGTCACCCCCGAGGAGATGATGCGGGTGCTCAACAAGCACCTGCCGTCGCCGCTGCGGGACATGGACCTCGGGATGCTGCTGCGCCCCAACTACCGCGGATTCGCCACCGCCGCCGCGAAGTTCCCCCTCCGGGTCGCCGGCGTCGCCCGCGACGTCGCCCGCACCCTCGTCGAGACCTCCGTGATGGACGTCGCGACCGGCCTCGCCGCGGGACTGCCGAAGGGCCTCTACACCGGCGGCGGGATCGAGGACTACGTCGCCGAGATGCTCGCCGACCCCGATCGCACCGACGACTTCCGGCTGCTCGAGCGCGAGCTCTACCTGACCGCGACCGAGATCGACACGACCGAGCGCATCGTCCTCGGCGAGGGCGAGTGGTCCGACGTCCCGATCTCGCGCGCCGTCGCCGCCTCCACGGCGCTGCCGCTCGTCTACGAGCCGGTGGAGATCAAGGGCCGGGAGATGATGGACGGCGGCATCCGCTCGACCACCAACATCGACATCGCGGTCGAGAAGGGCGCGAAGTTCATCGTCGTCGTCAACCCGATCGTTCCCTTCGTCAACGACTTCAAGACCCGCGTGCCGACGATCTTCGGCAGCCGCGTCCGGCGGATCTCCGACATGGGGTTCGTCGCCCTCGCCAACCAGGCGATCCGGATGATCGCCCACGATCGCCTGCATCGCGCCGTCGAGGAGTGGGAGGTCAAGTACCCCGGGGTCGACATCATCCTCATCGAGCCCGACTTCGGCGACGAGCTGATGTTCTCGACCTCGATCATGGACTACAAGGCGCGCCTGCAGATCGCCAAGCACGGCTTCGAGTCGGTCACGCTCCGCCTCGCCCGCGACTACGACCGCTACAAGGCGGTCGCCGAGCGCCACGGCATCGATATCTCCGCGCGCCGGGTCGAGCACGTGCTCGGCCAGGTCGAGCGCGAGCGTGACGAGACGCCGGCCTGGCGCCGGGTGTTCGAGCAGACGACGAGCGCGCTGCTGCGGTAGCGAGTAGCTTCGAGGTCGCTACCCGCTACAGCGAGCGAAGCGAGCGTGCTACCCGCTACTTGCTGTACAGCTCTTCGACGTCCGCCGCGTACTTATCCGCGACCACGTTCCGCTTGACCTTCATCGTCGGCGTCAGCTCGCCGCCCTCCTGGGAGAGGTCGGTGGGGAGGATCGTCACCTTCTTCACCTGCTCGACGCGGGCGAACTTCTCGTTGATCTGGTCGACGTGGGCCATGACGATGGCCTTGATGTCGGGGTTCTCAGCGAGCGCCGCCGGATCCTCGGGGAGGCCGTGCTCCTTCGCGTAGGCGACCGCCTCCTCAGGGTCGAGGGTGACGAGGGCGACGAGATAGGGCCGCCGGTCGCCGATCACCACGCACTGGCTGATGAGCGGAAGCTGCTTGATCTCGGCCTCGAGGTTGGCGGGGGTGATGTTCTTGCCGCCAGCGGTGATGATGATGTCCTTCTTGCGGCCGGTGATCTTCAGGTAGCCGTCGGCGTCGATCTCGCCGATGTCGCCGGTGTGAAGCCAGCCGTCGACGATCGTTTCCCGGGTCGCGTCGTCGTTCTTGTAGTAGCCCTGGAAGATGTTGGGCCCCTTGATCAGGACCTCGCCGTCGTCGGCGATCTTCACCTCGCAGCCCTTGAAGGGCCGGCCGACCGTGCCGATCTTGTAGGCGTCGGGCGTCGAGATAGTCGCGGCGGTCGAGGTCTCGGTCATCCCGTAGCCCTCGAGCACGAGGACGCCGGTGGCCTCGAAGAAGCGGAGGATGTCGGAGTTGATCGGGGCGGCGCCGGAGACGCACTGGCGGACCCGCCCCCCGAACAGGTCACGGATCTTCGAGAGCACCTGCTTGTCGGCGAAGTCGTACTGCTTGCGCAGCAGCCAGCCGGGCTCGCGGCCTTGGTGGATCGTCTCCCGGTACTTGTGGCCGACGCCGATCGCCCACCAGAAGATCCGCTTCTTCAGTCCGCCCTGCTTGTCGACCGCGGCGGTCGCGGTCGCGTAGACCTTCTCGAAGATGCGCGGAACCGACGGGAAGTAGTGCGGCCGCACCTCGGAGAGGTTGGGAACGATCTTCAGCGGATCGCGCTCCCAGTAAGCGAGCGTCGCGCCGATGTCGAAGCTGCCGAATTGGATCAGCAGCGCGAACGAGTGAGCGAGCGGCAGGAACAGGTAGGCGATGTCGTCGGGCTCGACGACGGCGGCGTCCTGAGTCATGTCGAGCATCGCCCGGTAGTTGCCGTGGCTGATCACGCAGCCCTTCGGCGGGCCGGTGGTTCCCGACGTGTAGATGAAGGTGCAGATGTCGTCCGGGGTCACCGAGGAGTAGCGCTGCTTCCATTCGGCGGCGTCGCGCCCGTCGCCGCGGCGGAGGATCTCCTCCATCGCGAGGGCGCCCTCGCCGGCCCCCTCCATCTGGATGACGTGCTCGAGCAGGGGGAGCCGGTCGCGGACCGCGGTGACCTTGGCGAGCTGCTCGTCGTCCTCGACGATCACCGCCTTCGCGTCGGAGTTCTCGAGGACGTAGTGGCACTCGTCGGGCGAGTTCGTCTGGTAGATCGGCACGACGGTCGCGCCCGCGGTCAGCGTCGCGAAGTCGAAGAGCGTCCACTCGAGGCGGGTGTTGGCGAGGATCGAGACCTTGTCGCCCTTCTCGATCCCTAGGTCCATCAGGCCGAGCGAGAGCCGGCGAACGGTCTCGCCGACCTCCTCGAAGGTCTGCTTGGCCCACTCGCCGGAGGGGTCCTTGAACATCACGGCGGTGCGGCCCCGATAGGTGTCGACCGCTCGCGGCAGGAGGTCGGCGACGGTCGCGCTGCCGGTCCCGGCTGTGGCCGAGGGGGTGGCGGTTGCTCCCTCCATCTCGCTTGAGTCTATGGGACCGGGACGTGCCGTCCCGGTTTCCTCAGGTGCCGCCCGTCAGGCGGGCTGATCGCGCTTCGGCGCTGTCAGCTGCTTCAGCGACGCGACGAACAGCGTCTTGTCGATCCTGCCGTGGAAGATCGGGATCCCCATCTGGACGCATCGCGCGATCACCTCCTGGCGCTTCATGTCGACCTCGCTCGCCAGTTCCGCGGGCGTCAGGTGATTCGCCAAAGCTGCCTCCTCGATCGGGTGCGCGTATCGCGGCCCGCGCGACGGCGGTCGCGCGGCCCGTAGTGGCGCTTATATCGCTTGTGCTGGACGTGTCAAGCTCAACTCGATTCCGGCGTCCGCTACCTGCGGTCTACAGGCGTCCGGGCACGCGCGGATGGCCACCCGTCCAAGCGGCGGCGCCCGGCTCGGGGCGCCCTCCGGGACCGCCGATCCCCAGAGAGATGGCCCGACCACTACCGATCGCAGCCCTCCTCTCCGTGGCCGCCGCGCTCCTTCTCGCGCTCGCCCTCGGGCCCGGCGCGCGCAGCGCCGCCGCAGCGCAGTGCGCGGGAGCGGATCGTCCCGCCGCGCGGATGTCGACGGGCAGGGCGGAGCGGCTGACGCTCTGCCTGCTGAACAAGCAGCGGGCCAACCACGGGATGAAGAAGCTGCGCGCCCAGAGGAACCAGCGGCGAGCGGCGAGCCGCCACAGCCGGCTGATGGTCCGCCGGGGCTGCTTCTCCCATCAGTGCCCGGGCGAGCCGGACCTGGTCGGCCGGCTCGAACGGGCGGGCTACCTCCCCTGCGGCTGCTCGTGGATGGTCGGCGAGAACATCGCCTGGGGGAGCGGCTCCTACGGCTCCCCGCGCAACATCGTCGAGTCCTGGATGGAATCGCCCGGGCACCGGGAGAACATCCTCAATCCGCGCTACGAGCACATCGGCGTCGCCGTGCACTCGGGGAGCCCGGGCCGTCGCTACCGCGACGCCGTGACCTACACGACCGACTTCGGCTTCAAGGGCTGACCGCTTTCGCTCGCCGTTCACGGGCCGGCCGGCGTGCGCGACTACGATTCGTCCGCTTGAGCAGCGGGCCGACAGAGCGAATCGAGGGCGTCGACGACGGCTTCGTCGCGTCGCTCATGGACACCGATCTCTACTCGATGGGAGCGTTCTTCTGCGATCAGCACCCCGAGCTCGTCGACGAGGTCGTCGCTCGCAGCGACGAGATCGAGGGGATCGGCCTGAGCGCCTACGCCTCGGCCGCCTCCATCGACGTCGAGGAGGCGTTCGGGATGCTGCTCACGGGCCTCTCGGTCCGCTACTACAAGGCCGTCGCCGGCTGACCCCGCCCCAGCATGCGCAGCCGCTGGATTCCACTGACCCTGCTCACGCTCGCCGGCCTCGGCCTGCTCGGCGCGCTGATCTCGATCTCGATCGGCGAGAACCGCGAGGAGGACCTGACGATCACCGGCACCGGCGAGGTGCAGGAGCTGATCGCCGGGATCCCGCAGCTCGGCGAGCGGCTGGGCGACTCGGACGCGCCGATCACCCTGACGCTCTTCACCGACGTGCAGTCCCCGCTCTGCGCCGACTACCAGGCCGCGGTCATCGACCCGCTGATCGAGGACCTCGTGCGCACCGGCGACGCCCAGATCATCTTCAAGAACTTCTCGCTCGGCGCCAAGGAGGTGACGCTCGGCGGGATCGGCGTCGAGGCGGCGGCGGCGCAGGACCACGGCTGGCAGTACGCCGAGATGTTCATGCGCAACCAGGACCAGGCGCCGACCGCGGGCGTCGACCAGGACTTCCTCGACGAGGTCGCCGGCAACACCCCGCGCCTCGACACCGAGCTCTGGGAGGAGGACTACGACGACCCCGCAAGCGAGGCCGCGGCCCAGGACGACGCCGAACTCGCGGTCCAGCTGCGGCTCGAGGCCGACGTCGCGGTAAACGTCCAGGGCCCCAACGGAAGCGAGCTCCTCCAAGAGGCGCCCTCGCGCGAGGACATCGACGCAGCGATTGCTCGCGTGAGTTGATTCCGACCGGATGCTCCGCTGCGCGTCCGCTCCGGTCGGGTCGCACGACCGCATGGGGGCAGGACCGTGGCTGAATGGGGCGAGCACTAGACTGCCCGTTTCTCGGGGCGTGGCGCAGCCTGGTAGCGCGCACCGTTCGGGTCGGTGAGGTCCCCGGTTCAAATCCGGGCGCCCCGATTTATCCCTGACCCACCGCGACACGAGGACGACCTCCGGCTGCGGCCGGTGGCGATCGTCCGCTCCTCGCTCGCCGACCGCGAGGCGGCGCCCCGTCAGGGCGACGAGGGGGCGGTGCACTCGCGGCGACGCTTCGCGGCCGCTGACAGGCGTCTTCAGCACCCGCTCGCCCGACCGCCCGAACCCGATCGGGTTGCAGCGGGTGACGATCGCGGAGGTCGACGGGGCGCGCATGCGGGGGAGCGGCCTCGACGCGATCGACGGGACGCCGATCGTCGAGGTCAAGCCCCTCCTCGGCTCCCTCGACGAGCGATAAGGACTCCGAACCGCTAGGAGGCCGTCTCGGCCGCCAGGTCGACGAAGGGATCGAGCGCGGCCGGGTTTGCGAGCGACTCGCGGCTGACGGCCTTGTCGACCTCGGCGCCCATCAGGATCCGCTTGACCGGCACCTCGAGGACCTTGCCCGAGAGGGTGCGGGGGATCTCGGCGACCGCCCGGACCTCGTTGGGCACGTGGCGGGGCGAGCACTGCTCGCGCACGCGCTTGGCGATCCGCTTCGTCAGCTCGCCGTCGAGCGTCGCACCCTCGGCGAGGACGACGAACAGCGGCATCCAGCTCTCGTCGCCCTCGCGAGGGACGTCGACGACGAGCGCGTCGGCGATCTCGTCGAGCGATAGCACGGCACGGTAGATCTCGCTGGTCCCCATCCGGATGCCACCGCGGTTGATCGTCGAGTCGGAGCGGCCGTAGATGATCGCCGTGCCGCGGTCGGTTATCTCGATCCAGTCGCCGTGGCGCCAGACCCCGGGGTAGGTGTCGAAGTAGCTCTCGCGGAGCCGGCTCCCGTCGTCGTCACCCCAGAAGAAGATCGGCATCGAGGGCATCGGCTGGGTGATCACGAGCTCGCCGACCTCCCCGATCAGGTCCTCGCCGCCGGGCCCGAAGGAGTGGAGGTCGGCGCCGAGCGCGCGGGCCTGCAGCTCGCCGCGGTAGACCGGCAGCGTCGGGACGCCGCCGACGAAGGCCGTGCAGACGTCGGTGCCGCCCGAGGTCGAGAACAGCCAGGTGTCCGCGCCGAGCTTCTCGTAGACCCAGGCGAAGCCCTCGGGAGAGAGCGGGGAGCCGGTGGAGCCGACGGCCTCCAGCGCGCCGAGGTCGCGGTCCGCGGAGGGCTCGACGTCCGCCTTCATGCAGCTCGCGATGAACGCGGCGCTCGTGCCGAAGGTCGTGATCTCGGCGTCGGCGGCGAGCTGCCAGAGCGCGCTCAGGTCGGGATGGCCGGGGTTGCCGTCGTAGAGGACGATCGAGGCCTCGGTGAGCAGGACGCCGACCAGGAAGTTCCACATCATCCACCCCGTAGTGGTGAACCAGAAGACGCGGTCGCCCTCCTGTGCGTCGAGGTGGAGGTGCATCTTCTTCAGGTGCTCGAGCAGGATCCCGCCGTGGCCGTGGACGATCGGCTTTGGCAGTCCGGTCGTGCCCGACGAGTAGAGGATCCACAGCGGATGGTCGAAGGGCAGCTCCGCGAACGCGAGCTCCGCTCCCTCCGGACCGAGGAAGCCGTCCTCCCAGCCGCTGCCGTCGAGGTAGCCGAAGCGGACCGTCCGCTCGAGGCCCGGCAGCTCGGCGGCGATCTCGGCGACCTTGGTGGAGCAGTCGAAGTCGCGACCGCCGTAGCGGTAGCCGTCGATCGCGAGGAAGACCTTCGGCTCGATCTGGGCGAAGCGGTCGACGACGCTGCGGGCGCCGAACTCGGGCGCCGCGGACGACCAGATCGCACCGAGCGACGCGCAGGCGAGGAACGCCGGGACGGTCTCGAGGACGTTCGGCATGTAGGCGGCGACCCGGTCGCCCTCGCCGACGCCGAGCGCCTCGAGCCCGGCGCGGATGCGGGCGGTCTGCGAGGCGAGCTCGCCCCAAGAGCACTCGGCGAGCGGGCGCGACTCCGAGGCGTGGCGGATCGCGATCGCCGCGGGATCGCGATCGCGGAAGACGTGAGCGGCGAAGTTGACCCGCTCCCCCGGGAACCACCTGGCGCCCGGCATCGACCGGTCGGCGAGCACGGTGCCCGGCTCGCCGCCGGAGACGCGGTACTGGGTCCAGATCGTCCGCCAGAACCGCTCGACGTCGTCGACCGACCAGCGCCACAGGGATTCGTAGTCCTCGGGGAGATCGTGCTCGCGCGCAAAGCGGGTGATCGCGGCCCGCTCGATCCGCTCCGGCGAGGGGGTCCAGAGCTTGACGGGGGGCTCACCGGGCATCGGCGCTGATCCTATGTCGCGCTTGACTTCGAGGCTGCTTGATGTCGCAGAATGAGGCTTGGGGGACGGGGTATAGATTCAGAGCAACCGAAGCGAGCAAGGAGCAGCAGATGGCATACGAAGTGCCCGACCTTCCATACGACTACGACGCCCTCGAGCCGCACATCGACGAGGCGACGATGCGGGTGCACCACGACAAGCACCACCAGGCCTACGTCGACAAGGCCAACGCCGCCCTCGAGGGGTCGGAGTGGGCCGACAAGGACGTCGAGGAGGTTCTGATGAACCTCGACGAGGTCCCGAACGCGACCGCCGTCAAGAACAACGCCGGCGGCCACTACAACCACACGTTCTTCTGGCGGATCCTCAGCCCCGAAGGCGGTGGCGAGCCGACCGGCGCGCTCGCCGACGCGATCAACGAGGCCTTCGGCGGCTTCGACTCCTTCAAGGAGGAGTTCAAGAACGCCGGCGTCGGCCAGTTCGGCTCCGGCTGGGCGTGGCTCGTCCACACGAGCGAAGGCGGCCTGCAGGTCACCAGCACCCCCAACCAGGACTCGCCGATCTCCGCGGGCAACACGCCGATCCTCGGCTGCGACGTCTGGGAGCACGCCTACTACCTCAAGTACCAGAACAAGCGCCCCGACTACATCGACGCGTTCTGGAACGTCGTCAACTGGGAGGAGGCCGGCCGCCGCTACGAGCGGGCGTCCGCCTGATCCCACCCGGATTCGGGCGCTCAGCGCCCGGGTGAACAACCGGCGAAGGCCCGCCCGACGGCGGGCTTTCGCCGTCAAGGGCCGCGAGTCCGAGCGCCGCGCGCAGGTACGCCACCGCGCTGAGGGCGCGGCGCTCTTAGAACTTGACCTCGACCGGCTCGCGGTCGGCGGCGTTCTCGATCTCGAAGAACTCGCGCGCGGTGAATCCGCCCTGGCTGGCGACGATCGAGTTCGGGAAGACCTGGATCTTCGTGTTGTAGGCCTGGACGTTGGAGTTGTAGATCCGGCGGGCGGCCTGGATCTCGTCCTCGATCTCGCTGAGGTTGCGGCTGAGCTGCTGGAAGTTCTCGGTCGCGCGGAGGTTCGGGTAGTTCTCGGCGACGGCGCGGAGGTCGGCGAGGGCGCCGGAGAGCTTCGCCTCCGCCTGCTGGGTCGCCTCGACGGTCGTCGCGCTCATCGCCTGCGCCCGCGCCTCGGTGGTGCGGACGAAGACCTGCTGCTCGTGGGTCGCGTAGCCCTTGACGGTCTCGACCAGGTTCGGGACGAGATCGTGGCGGCGCTTGAGCTGGACGTCGATCCCGCTCCAGGACTCGTCGACCCGGTTCCTGGACCCGATGATCGAGTTCCGGATCGAGATGTAGATGATCCCGGCGAGCAGGACCAGAACGACGATGACGATGATGGCGATCAGCATTGCCGCGGAATCCTAGATGATCATCGGACCGCTGGCCCGGTGTCCCGCCAGGGAAGTCCGGTCAAGCTGCGCGGGGACACACGCCCGGCGGAGTCCGGACATCGAGCGACCCTTAATGGCAACTCAACGCAGGGGCCCTGATTTTCGCGTGGAATTGGCGTTAGGGAGCTGATTCCGCTTTGACAGCGGGGTTTACCCCTTGTTAGCGTCGCCGCGGACGCGGGAGGCGCGCCAGGGCTGTGGAGGGCGAAGCCGTAGTGAAGGGCGCACAGTGGTAGGACGGATAGTGGCCTTGGCCGCTCTCGTCGTCGTGGTCGCCGCGGTTGTGCTGCTCGTCGCCGGCGGTGGCGGCGACGACTACGAGGTGACCGCCGAGTTCACCAACGCCTCACAGCTCGTCGGCGGCGAGGTCGTGACGGTCGGCGGGACGACCGCCGGCAAGGTGACCGACATCGAGCTCGCCGACAACGGCAACGCCCTCGTCACCTTCTCCGTCGACGAGCAGTACGCGCCGCTGAACGAGGGCACGGTCGCGCAGATCCGCTCGTTCTCGCTCTCCGGCGTCGCCAACCGCCAGGTCCAGCTCACCCTGCCGCCCGACGAGGCCGGGGGCGACGAGATCGCCGACGGCGGCACGATGACGCGCGAGCAGACGATCTCCGAGGTCGACCTCGACCAGATCTTCAACACGCTCGACCCCGAGACCGTCGCCGACTTCAAGAAGGTGATCAAGGGCTTCGCGCTCTCGTTCAAGGACACGGGTCAGCAGGCCAACGAGGGGTTCAAGTACCTGAACCCCTTCCTCTCCACCTCCCGCCGTACGTTCGGCGAGCTGACCCGCGACACCCGCTCGCTCGAGCAGCTGATCGTCGATGGCGCGGCCCTCTCGAAGACCCTGGCGTCCCGGCGCGACGACCTCTCCCAGCTCGTCGGCAACCTCGACCTGATGATGAACGCGATCGCGCGGCAGCGGACCTCGCTGACCACCGCGCTGCGCGAGCTGCCCGACTTCATGCGCCGGTTCAACACGACCTCGGTGAACCTGCGCGCCACGCTCGACGACCTCGACCCGCTCGTCGACGCGTCGAAGCCGGTCGCCGTCCGCCTGAGCCCCTTCTTCAGGAACTTCCGCGCGGCGGCGGCCAACCTCGTCCCGACCGTCCGCGACCTCGACCAGATCATCGAGGACCCGGGCAAGGACAACGACCTCGTCGATCTGACGAGGCTGCAGCCGAACCTCGCCAAGATCGGCGTCGGTCCCGTCTTCCGCAACGGCGAGCGCCGCGACGGGGCGCTGCCCGAGTCCGCCACGGCCCTGCACGACAGCCTCTCGCAGCTAGCGATGTTCCGTGCCTACCAGCCGGAGCTGACCGGCTGGTTCGACGACTTCGGCCACTCCGGCGTGGTCGATGCGAACGGCGGCATCGGGCGCATCGCCACGACGTTCAACACGTTCTCGCTCGGCGTCAACGACCTGCCCAACATCAGCCTCGCCCCCGGCCTGAACAACTTCGGCGCGATCACCGGCACCGACCTGTTCGACATCGGCAACTACCGCCGCTGCCCCGGCTCGAACGAGCGCCCCGCTCCGGACGGCTCGAACCCCTGGACCGACGGCGGCCAGGTCGATTGCGACCCCTCGATCATCCCGCCGGGGAGCTGACATGAGGCGCCTGGCAGTGATCCTCACCGTGCTCGCCGCCGCCGTCGGCGCGGTCGCTTCGACCTCGGCGAGCGGCGACGACAGCCGCACGTACTACATCGAGCTCGATAACGCCTTCGGTCTCGTCAACGGCTCCGAGGTCAAGGTGGCCGGGGTCTCCGCGGGGCAGATCTCCGACCTCTTCATCAACTCCGACAAGCGCGCCGTCGCCAAGGTCGAGCTCTCCGGGCCGGTCGCCGTCCTCGGCGAGGACACGGTCTGCAGCAGCGAGCCGCAGTCGCTGATCGCCGAGTACTTCCTCGACTGCACGCCGAAGGGCCCGCCGATCGAGAGCGGCGACGGCAGCGACGAAGACCATGCCGAGAACCCCGACATCCCCGTCGAGCAGACCCGCCAGACGGTCCAGAACGACCTCGTCCTGAGCACGATGCGGATCCCGTTCCGCGAGCGCTTGACCCTGCTGGTCAACTCCTTCGGGACGGCGCTGGCGGGCAACGCCGAGAACCTCAACGAGGCGATCCGCCGCGGCGCGCCGGCGCTGGAGCAGACCGAGCAGGTGTTCCGCCTGCTCGCCCAGCAGAACACGATCATCCGTGACCTCAACGCCGACTCGGACGTGATCATCGGCAAGCTCGCCGAGCGGCGCCAGGACGTCACCCGCTTCATCCAGGAGACGCGGGACACCGCCGAGGTCAGCGCGTCCCGGCGCGACGAGCTCTCCCAGAACTTCGCTCTGCTCGACGACTTCCTCGCGGAGCTGCGGCCGACGATGACCGAGCTCAACGCCGTCGCCGTCCAGGGCACGCCGCTCGCGGCCAACCTGCGCCGTGCCGCGCCCGGCCTGACGACGCTCTCGCGGAACCTGCCCGACTTCAACCCGGCCGCGACGGACGCCGTCGTCAGCCTCGGCAAGACGTCGGTGGTCGGCCAGCGCGCCCTGCAGAAGGGGCGGGACGAGGTGCGGGCGCTGCGCGACGCCTCGCGCGACGCCCCGCCCGTCGCCCACAGCCTCGCCGACTTCCTGCTCGACATCGACGATCCCGAGCGCGCGGTCGAGGTCGACGCCCGCGCTGCCCGCGACACCAACCGAGAGGCGCCGACGGGCTACACCGGCATGGAGGGTCTCCTCAACTACCTCTACTACCAGGCGCTGGCGATCAACCAGTACGACGAGATCGGCCACTTCCTCCACTTCACGATCATGGAGGTGGCCACGGGGCCGTGCGCGAACTACAACGCCGGCCCGACCGTGCCCGCGCAGTCCGGCGGCCAGACGACGAGCATCGGCGACGCCCACCGCTGCGTCGCCTGGCTCGGCCCCAACCAGCCCGGGATCAACCAGCCGGTCGACGTGCCCGCCTACGACCCGTCCGTATGCCCCGGCGGCTCCGACGACCTCTCGCTCTGCAACCCGGCCGGCACCACCAGCGCCACCGACGAGTTCGCGCGGGCCCCGGGCGGCAAGCGCGGCGCCGACTCCGCGGCCCCCGGGACCTCGGCGGCGCCGGGAACCGGCGGCGGAGCCACAGGATCGGGAGACGACCCGCCGCCGCCGCCGTCGCCGGGCGAGGACCCGGCGGATCCCGCCGATCCGACCGTGCCCGGAGTCCCGACCGCCCCGACGCCCGGCGAGGGCGGAAACAACGGGGGCAAGAACGGCGGCGGGCTCGGCCTCGGGATCCTCGGGCTGCGCGACGGCAAGTCCTCGCAAGGCAGCAGCGCGGCCACCGGCGACCTCCTCGGATACCTGTTCGGAAGCTGATGAACCGCCGTCGCAACACCCCGCTCCAGGCCCTGACGGCCTCGCCGACGATGGTCGGCGCGATCACGACCCTGATCGTGATCGTCGCGGTATTCCTCGCCTACAACGCCAACAACGGGCTCCCGTTCGTCCCGGTCTACCGCGTCTCGGTCGTCGTTCCGAACGCCTCGCGCCTGGTCGAGAACAACGAGGTCCGGATCGGCGGCACGCGGGTCGGCGTCGTCGAGTCGATCGAGCCCGTCCGGATGCCGGTCGAGGACGAGGGATCCGACGCCGCGACCGCGGGCAACACCGGTGGCGTCGTCGCGAAGCTGAACCTGAAGCTCGACAAGACGGCGCAGCCGATCCCCGAGAACTCGATCTTCCGCATCCGCTACAAGTCGGCGTTCGGGCTCAAGTTCCTCGAGATCACCCGCGGGGACGGGCCGGGCGCGCCGGAGGGCTTCACGTTCAACGGCACCAACGACAACGACGACCCGGCCGACGACGACGACCAGATCCTCTCGATCGAGGAGGTCAGCCAGAACGACGGGGCCGACGACGGCACCTTCATCGCGCAGACCGAGTTCGACGAGATCGGCAACACCTTCGACCAGCCGACCCGCAACGCGATCCGGCAGAACCTGCTCGGCTACGGCGACGCCTTCGCGGCGCGCGGAAGCTCCCTCAACCAGGCGATCTCGGCCCTCAACCCGCTGCTGACGAACCTGCTCCCGGTTGCGCAGACGCTGAACGACCCGGGGACCAACCTCGAGGCGTTCTTCCCGGCCCTGGGCCGGACCGCGTCGATCGTCGCGCCCGTCGCCGAGCAGAACGCCGAGCTCTTCGGGAAGATGGCGACCACCTTCGCCGCGATCGGGGCCGACCCGCAGGCGCTCCAGGACACGATCTCCGGCGGCCCGCCGACCCTGCAGACCGGGATCGACGTCCTCCCCGGCCAGCAGCCGTTCCTCCGCGAGTTCGCAGAGCTCGAGCGCCGGCTCAACCCAGGTGTCAAAGACCTGCGGATATCGCTGCCGACGCTGAACCGCGCGCTCGCGGTCGGCACTCCCATCCTCCAGCGGTCGGTCGCCGCCAACCATCGGCTCCGCGCCGTCTTCGGCTCACTCGAGTCGCTGGTCGAGCAGCCGAGCACGAAGAGCTCGCTGAAGCGGCTGAGTCAGCTCTTCGGCGACGCGAAGCCGCTGAGCCGCTACGTCGTCCCGTCCCAGACGGTCTGCAACTACTGGAATTACTTCTGGACGATGCTGCCGGAGCACCTCAGCGAGCGGGACACGATCGGGTTCTCCCAGCGGGTGTCGCTGATCACCACGCCTCTCGGTCAGCTCACGCTCAACCTCGACGTCGACGGCCCGGGCGGGCTCCCGCCGACGCTCGGGCTCACGGTTCCCGGCCAGGTCGAGACCGGGCTCTCGATCGCCGGATACTCGGGCGCCCAGGCCAACGGCCGCGCCTACAACCCGCTCGGGACCGGCAACTTCGAGCCGCACGATCTCCCGATTCTCCACGCCAACCCGGCTGCGCCGACCGGTCAGGACGGCGAGAACTGCCAGCCCGGCCAGACCGGCTACGTGCTCGGCCAGCTCCGTGTGCCCGGCCAGGGCAAGGACAACCCCTCGGTGATCGTCCCCGACCTGCCCGGCGATCAGGGCCCGACGACGGCGTTCTGGAAGCAGGACGGGACGCGGATCCTCAAGGACACCCGAGTGAAGTCGAGGCAGCCGTGAGGAACGCGAGCAGCAGAAAGCTCCCGAACTGGGTCATCGGCCTCGTGATGATCGCCGTGCTCGCGGTGGCGTCCTACTTCGCCTTCACGAAGAACGTCCCGTGGGGCGGCGGCACCGAGGTCCACGCGACGTTCACCTCGGCGCAGAACCTGCGGCCGAACTCGCCGGTGCGGATCGCCGGCATCGAGGTCGGGAAGGTGACGAAGGTCGAGCCGCTCGACCCCGACTCCACCGACGAGGATGCGAGCGCGAGCTCCGGCAGCGCGCAGACCGGCGCCGAGGTGACGATGGAGCTCGACGACGATGCCCTCCCGCTGAAGGAGGACGCGACTTTCACGCTGCGGCCGCGCCTCTTCCTCGAGGGCAACCTGTTCGTCGACGTGCGCCCCGGCAGCCCAGCGGCTCCCGAGGTCGACTACGAGGACTACACCTATCCGCCGCAGCAGACGGCCAACACCGTCCAGCTCGACCAGATCCTCACCACGTCCTTCCAGGCCGACGCCCGCAAGGACCTCCAGGTGTTCCTCGACCAGTTCGGCTCGGCGCTGATCGACGAGAAGGGCGCGCAGTCGCTGCGCGTCCTCAACAAGGTCTCGCCGGGCGCCTACCGCTACACCGCCGAGGTCAACGAGGCGCTGCTCGGCGAGAACCCGCACGACCTCTCGAGCCTGATCCAGAACCTCGACAGGGTGACGCGCGGCCTCAACGGCGACAGCCGGGCGCTCGCCGACCTCGTCACCAACCTGCGGATCACCACCGGCAGCTTCGCGTCCCAGAACGTGGCGTTGGAGCAGGCGATCCAGGAGCTCCCGAACACGCTCGAGGCGGGCAACGCCGCCTTCGCGAGCCTCAACGCCGCCTTCCCGCCGACGCGCGCGTTCGCGCGCGAGATCCTGCCGGGCGTCCGCACCGCCCCGGCGACGCTCGACGCGGCGACGCCGCTGCTCGGTCAGCTCCGGCTGCTGGCGCGGCCGAAGGAGCTGCGCGGTCTGGTCGCCGACCTGCGCCCGACCGTGCCGAAGCTGGCGAAGCTGACGCGGACGACGATCCCGTTCCTCGAGCAGGCGCGGGCGCTGTCGAGCTGCTTCAACACCGTGATCATCCCGTGGTCGAACGACGAGGTCTCCGGCGGCCCGCAGTACGACGCCGAGCACGGTCCCAACGGCAGCGTCTTCGAGGAGACCGCCTACGGGCTCGCCGGGATCTCGGGTGAGAGCCGGAGCATGGACGCGAACGGCGAGTACATCCGCGTGATCGCCGGCGGCGGCACCAACACCGTCCAGCTCACCGATCAGAGCACGGGTCAGCAGCTCGCCGGCGTGATCCCGTTCCCGATCCTCGGCTCGATGCCGACGCTGCAGTCCTCGGCGAAGACGCCGTTCAAGCCCTCGGTCCCGTGTGAGACGCAGGAGCCGCCGGACCTGCGCGCGGTGCAGTCCGGCTTCGGCCCGGCGCCGCAACAGACCTCCGCCTCCGTCGACGGCGTCCCCGAGAGCGGCACCGCCGCCGACATCTACGCCGACGCCGAGTCGACGCTGAAGGCGCTGGCCGAGACCAAGCAGGCGGCCGACGGTGGCGACGAGGCGGAGGCGAAGGACCTCGGCAAGGACGCGATGAAGCAGCTCCGCGACTTCTACGACACCTACGGGCCGGGGAACTGATGGGCACGGCGATCAGAAAGCACCTCCGCGACTTCATCGCGATCACGCTGCTGCTGATCGTGGCCCTCGCCGCCGCGTTCGTGATCGTCCAGAACCAGCGGCTGCGGATCCCGATCCTCGAAGAGCGCCCCTTCGAGCTCAAGGCCGAGTTCGAGACCGCGCAGGCGGTGGTGCCCGGGCAGGGCCAGACGCTGCGGGTCGCCGGGGTCGAGGTCGGCGACGTCGAGGACGTCGAGCTCGAGAACGGCGTCGCGGTCGTCACCTTCGGCGTCGACCGCGACTTCCTGCCGATCTACGAGGACGCGACGATCCTGCTGCGACCGCAGACCGGGCTGAAGGACATGTTCTTCGACATGGACCCGGGGACCGAGAAGGCGGGTGAGATCGACGAGGGCGGTACGGTCGCGCTCGAGAACACGGCGCCGGACGTCAACCTCGACGAGCTGCTCGCCGCCCTCGACTCCGACACGCAGGCGTATCTGCGGCTGCTCCTCGTCGGCGCCGGCAAGGGCCTCGACGGCCGCGACGAGGACCTCGGCAAGGTGCTCGGCTCGCTCGGGCCGCTGACGCGCGACCTCGACCGGATCAACTCGAAGGTGGCTGAGCGCAAGGAGAACCTGCGGCGGCTGATCACCAACTTCAACCTGCTGACCAAGGAGGTCGGTAAGAGCGAGGAGAGCCTGACCGAGCTCGTCCGCTTCTCGAATACGACGGTCGGCGCGATCGCCGAGCAGGACCCGAGCGTGCGCCGCGCGATCCGGCTCCTGCCCGGAACGCTGCGGCAGTCGACGATCACCCTCAACCACGTCGCCTCGTTCGCCGACCAGCTCGGACCGGCGCTCGGTGACTTGCGCCCCTTCGCCCGCAACCTCGACGAGGTCAACGCCTCGACGAAGAAGCTGGCGCTGCGGACCACGCCGGCCATCGAGGACCAGATCCGCCCATTCGTCCGCAGCGCCCGAGCCCCCGTCCGCGACCTGAAGCCGGCGGCGCAGAAGTTGGCGCGCGCGACCCCGAAGCTGACGACCGTCGCCGAGGAGGTCAACCGCCTGGGCAACATGGCCGCCTACAACCCGCATGGCGCGGAGCCGCCCGGTACCCCCGGTCGCGACGAGGGCTACCTGTTCTTCGGCGCCTGGCTCGGCCACAACTCGAACTCGGTCTTCCAGATCCAGGACGCCCACGGCGTCGCCCGGCGGATCTACCTGACGATCGGCTGCGACGAGGCGTTGAGCTTGCTCGGCAGCAGCCCGCTGGCGCCGGCCGTCACCGGCCTCGGCCAGCTCTTCGCGCCGGCGGGCCCGTTCGCAGGGGTCTGCTGATGCAGAAGTCCGCCCCCAGCCTCGGCAGGATCATGATCGCGGTCGGCTTCGCGCTGTCCTGCTTCGGCCTGCTGCTCTTCCTCTGGGTCGCCTTCGGCGGGCCCGTGCCGCTGAAGTCGGAGAGCTACCGGATCAAGGCGTACTTCCCGGAGGCGACGCAGCTCGCCGTCGAGTCGGACGTGCGGATCGGCGGCGTGTCCGTCGGCAAGGTCAAGTCGATCGAGCTCGCGCCGATCGACAAGCAGATCGACGGGCAGGACACGACCGAGACCGAGATCGAGATCGAGCCGGAGTTCGCGCCGATCAACAGCGACGCCCGGGCGATCCTGCGGCAGAAGACGCTTCTCGGGGAGACCTACGTCGAGCTGACCTCGGGAACCGACCCAAAGGACGCCGGCGCGCCGATCTCGCTCGGCGCCGCCGCGAACAACTCCGACGCTGAGACCGAGCGCGTCGAGTCGATACCCGAAGGGGGATCCCTCGGCCTCGCCCAGGTCCAGGACCAGACCCAAATCGACGAGATCTTCAACGCGCTCGACGACGAGACCCGCAACGCCTTCCAGCAGTGGCAGCAGGGCCTCGCGGTCGCGGTGAAGGGGCGCAGCATCGACCTCAACGACGCGCTCGGCAACCTCGGAC
The DNA here is from genome assembly GCA_963823565.1 of uncultured Solirubrobacterales bacterium. Lineage (GTDB taxonomy): Bacteria > Actinomycetota > Thermoleophilia > Solirubrobacterales > 70-9 > RHKX01. The sequence continues at coordinate 440,202 of CAWGLR010000003.1, forward strand.
CGTTCCTCGGCGACGCCTCCGACGTGCTCTCGGTGCTGCGGCGGCAGCGGACGCAGCTACAGGGTCTCGTCCGCGACACCGGCACGGTGTTCGACGCGTTGAGCGAGCGCGACGGCCAGCTCGCCCAGGCGATCACAGGCTCGAATGAGACCTTCGACGCGCTCGCTTCCGAGGAGCAGGCGCTGCGCGAGTTCTTCCAGGTCGCGCCGACCTTCGAGAACGAGACGCAGCTGACGCTGAGCCGGCTCGATGAGTTCCAGAAGAACACTCGCCCGCTGGTCCAGCAGCTGCTGCCGGTCGCCAACGACATCAGCCCGACGCTGCGGAGCGTCCGCCAGCTCTCGCCGAACCTGCGCTCGCTCTTCTTCGACCTCGACGACCTGACCCGCGCCTCCAAGCGCGGCTTCCCGGCGCTGTCGCGATTCCTGCGCGGGCTGCGCCCGACGCTGGAGGAGCTCGACCCGTTCCTCGCCAACCTCAACCCTGTGGTGAGCTGGCTCGACTACTACAAGACCGGGATCACCGACTTCCTCTCGAACCCGTCGGCAGGCCTGTCGGGGACGCTGACCCCGGAGGCCGGCCAGCCCGCGGCGCGGCACGTGCTGAAGCAGGTCGGCTACATCAGTGAGGAGTCCCTCGCGATCTGGCCGAACCGTCTGCCGACGAACCGCGGCAACGGCTACCTGATCCCATTCGATGACATGATCCGCAGCGGCCTGGCCGCGAAGAACGGGATCTTCCCCAACTGGGACTGCAACAACACCGGCGGTGGCGTGCGGCTCCCGGGCGACGGCGGCACCCCGGCGGTCTCAAGCGCGAAGGACCCGCTCCCCGCCAACAGCCCGCTCCCGCCGCCGCTCAACAACCGGCAGCCGTTCGCGCCCTGCTTCGTGCAGCCCGACTACCCCGACGAGTTCGGCGGCACCCACTTCCCGCAGGTCCAAGAGGCACCCTGAGCATGGCGGTGTTCGAGGACGCCGCGAGCGTTTACGACACGCTCGGGCGCCTATTCGCCGAGATCGGCGAGGACGAGGAGCTGTTCGCCCGGTTCTGCGCGGCCGACACGATCGTCGCCTACGAGTACACCGATCCCGACGCGACGGTCACTGTGCGGCTGCGCTGCGACGAGGAGCCGCGCGTCGACTTCGGCGACTCCGACCTCGAACCGGAGGTGCGGATGCGGATGTCAGCCGACACCGGACACCGGTTCTGGCTCGGCGGCGTGAACGTCACCGTCGCCCTCGCCAGGGGGGAGATCACCGCCAGCGGCCCGGTTGCGAAGATCCTCAAGCTCGTGCCCCTGACCAAGCCCGTCTTCCCCCGCTACAAGCGGCTGCTCCTCGACCAGGGACGAGCGGACCTGGCCGAGGCGTGAGCTCCGCCGGCGCCCAGCGCGACGAGTGGATTGCCGCGGTCCGCGCGGTCGCCGAAGACCGCGGCCTCACCTACGAGGAAGTCGGCGGGCTCAACCCGCGCGACGCTCCGCCCGCGCTCTGCCCGGGAGGGCCCAACCGGCTCACGGGCGAGCTCGCGCCGGGGTTCTGGGGGTCGAGCTGCGACGCCGACGAGCACGAGACCGGTGGCTTCTTCTCGAAGACGGTCCTGCCTGAGGCCCTCCTCGTCAAGGCTCACATGCCGGACCTGACTCGCGTCGTCCCCGCCTTCGACGTCGAGTCCATCGAGGCCACACCCGACGAGCAACTCCGCCGCCACAGCCGCCGCCGGGTGCAGTTCGAGAGCATCGAGTTCAACCGCCGCTTCATCGCCACCGTCCCCTCCGACCACGACCCGATCGCGCTCCGCGAGCTCTTCAGCCCGGGCTTCCTGACCTGGACGACGACGATCGACCGCGAGGTCGACTTCGGCGCCTCCGAGCAGCAGCTCTACTTCCACTGGCGGCTCCGCGAGCTGAACCGCGCCGAGCTCGAGCTCGCGCTCGACAACGGCGGCAAGCTCTTCGAGCGGGTCCGCTCCGAGCTCGAGGAGCAGGGCCGGGGCGTCTACGCGACCGGCCCCTGGTACGCGGGGATGGCGCCTTTCCCGGCGTCCTAAGCGGGGGCGGTGGGGGAGGGGACGGGCCGAACTCCCCGGCGCCCGCGGCCGTCAGGCCCTGGGCGCGAAGGTACCGCCGAAGGCGGCCTGGGAGGCCCGTGCCCTCCCCCCACCGCCCCCGCGGCCTACGCCTCGTCGTAGCCCGGCTCGCCCGGCAGGAGGATCTCGAAGGAGTCCTTCGTTCCGACCACCTTCGGCGTCAGCGGGACGACCGGGCGCTGCCGCGCGCTCGCCAGGACCTCCTCGGCGCCGGAGAAGCGCCGCAGCTCCTCGAGGTGCTTGACGGTCGGGAAGGAGACCTCGAAGCTGCCGGCCTCCTGCTCGGCGAGCGCGGCGGCGGGGGCGAGCCACCGCGCCTCGTCCATCTCGACGCCGTCGGGCTCCGGCTTGGCGTGAGGAGGTGCGAGGCCGACGTAGAAGCGGGTGTCGAAGCGCATCGGGACCTGCTCTGGGGTGATCCATCGCGACCAGGGGAGAAGATCGCCGGCCTCGACCTCGAGGCCGGCCTCCTCGGCGAGCTCGCGGGCGCCGCAGATCCGGTGCGCGCGTTCGTCGGCCTCGATGCCGTCGACGGGCCGCTCGGTGGCCAGCGCGCGGTCCTCCTCCTCGACGACGCCGCCGGCGAACACCCAGGTGCTCGGCATGAACCGGGCGTCGGCTCCGCGGCGCAGCATCAGCACCTCCAGGCCGCTGTCGCGGTGGCGGCCGCCGCGCCTGAGGAGGATCACGGTGGCGGCTGGACGGGGCGTTGCGGGTTCGGCCACGATCGCGTCACTCTACGTTAGGCTGCCGCCTCCGATGAGCGAAACGGCCGTCAAGCAGCAGTGGATCTGCACCTCCTGCGGGTACGTCTACGATCCCGACGAGGGCGACCCCGACGGCGGCATTCCCGCCGGTACCGCGTTCGAGGACATCCCCGAGAACTGGTTCTGCCCGGTCTGCGGCGCTCGCAAGAGCGACTTCGAGCCGCTCGAGGGCTGAGCGACATCCGCTCGCGTCTGACCTACGCGAACGTGACGGCCACCATCGCCGTCTTCCTCGCCCTGGGGGGTGGAGCCTGGGCGGTCTCCACCGCCGCCAGGAACTCGGTCGCCACGAAGAGCATCCGCGACGGCGCGGTGACGGCCGAGAAGATCAAGCGGAACGCGATCGGCAGCAGGCACGTGAGCGCCGACGCGCTGAGGGGCGCCGACATCAAGGAGGGCTCACTGCGGCTGCCCGCGGCGATCGACCCGGGCGAGGTCAAGGCCTTCACCGAGCAGCAGAGCCTGCCGACCTTCGGCGCCGGCCAGACCTTCGGGCCGCTGATCGCCGACTGCCCCGACGGCCAGGCTGCGCTGAGCGGGGGCGCCGACATCGACCGAACGGGCGTCGTCACATCCTCGAACGAGCCGGGAGGCGGCGCCCCGCCGGGCAGTTGGCAGGTGATCTTCTACAACGCCGGGAACGCCATCGCCGGGCCCACCCAGTTCACGACGATCGTTCTCTGCGCCCCCGCCTCCTGAGCGGCTGCGCTCAGGCGTCGAGGGTCCGCTCGCGCCGGCGGCGGCGCGAGCGCGCGATCGCGAACCAGGCGATCGCGACCAGCAGCCCCAGCGGCACGACGATCGCCGCGGTGACGAGGAGGATGCCGGCGACATCGCGGAGGACGTTGCCCGCGTCATCGACCCAGTCGCCGAGCGAGCGGTCGCCGTCGTCGGTGGATTGGGCGCCGGGGTCGGCGACGACCGCGACGCTCACGGTCGACCAGCGCGCCTGGCGGGCGATGTTCTCGTAGCGGGCCCGCGCCCGGGCGATCCGGTTCGCCGCGTCGGCGATCTGGGCGCGCAGCGCGTCGGCCTCGGTTTCGGTGGTCGCGCTCTCCAGCGCCTTCAGCAGGCTCTTGCGCTCGGCCATGGCGTCGCGGAGCTCGTCCTTGGCGGTGACGAACGGGTGGGTGATGTCCTCTGTCGTCTCGTTCAGCGAGTCGACGTGAGCGAGGTCGCTGAGCCGGTCGATCGCGCCGTCGAGCTCGTCGCTGGGGATCGACAGCTCGAGCGTCGCCGTCGACTGCCGGCGCTGCTCGGTCACCTGGGAGCTGACGACGATCCCGTCGGCGGAGCGGGCGATCGAGATCACCTCGTCGGAGACGTCGCGGACCTCGTCGGGCGCGGCCGACAGCCGCATCGAGACGTCGCGGTCGACCTGCCGCTGCTCGGTGCCGGGCGAGAGCTGACCGAGGGATTTCGACTGCCGCGAGAGTCCGCTTCGGTAGGCGTAGCTGCCCTCGGGCTCGGCGGTGAACTGGGGCGATCTCGTCGCCGGAATCGAGCCGGTCCTCGATCGCCGAACCCCCGGGTTTGGCGATCTGGGGAACCTGCGTCGTCGACATTTCCTGACCCGAGCCGGCGTCCGTCACCGTCTGCGCGTCGCCCCCCTCGTCCGACAGCGTCGAGGCCGCGACCGCGACGACGACGACCAGCGTCGCCAGCGCGCCGATCGGACCGGCGATCCGGCGCGGCGGCATCGCCCGCAGCCGGTCCCACGTCTGGCGCCACGAGCCGCCGCCGCCCGCGGGCCGGAAGCGGTCCGCGGCGCGGCGGTCGAGCTCGGCGGCCCAGGCCTCGTCGGGCTCGGGACGCTCGTCGGCCAGCAGGCTCGCGAGCTCCCTCCAGCCCGCAAGGTCGGGATCGACGGGTCGCCCGGCGAGGGCGTCGTCGATGGCGGCGAGCTCGCGCTCGGCGTGCGGGTCGAGCCCGCCGTTCTCACGCAGCTTCATCGCATGCCCTCCTCAGCTTGGTGACGGTCCGGTGCAGGCGGGTGCCGGCGTTGGACTCGCTGGTGCCGATCACGTCGGCGATCTCGGCGTTGGTCAACCCGGCGAAGAACTTGAGGGCGACGAGCTCGCGCTCGCGGGTGTCGAGCTTCGCCATCGCGGCGCGCAGCGCCGCGCGGCGGAAGGCGACCTCGGCCGCCTCGTCGGCTGGGGCCGCCGCAAGGTCCTCGGGATCGGCCGCGAGCTCGGCGATGCGCTTCCGCCGGCGCAGCTCGTCGAGCGCCGCGTTGCGCGCGATCGCGAAGATCCAGGCGCGGCCGCTTCCCCGGCTCGGGTCGAAGCGGCGGCGCCGGCGGTAGGCGCGCTCGAAGGCCTGCGCGGTCACGTCCTCGGCGGCGGAGCGGTCGCGGAGGAGCCCGGTGACGTAGGCGAAGACGTCGTCGCGGCACTCGCGGTAGAGGGCGTCGAAGGCGAGCTCCGCCTGCTCGGGAGCGGCGGCCGAGGGAGCTGTCGCAACCTGCTGCACGTCCTCACTACGGCCGGGCGGCGGATCCATCACACCGAGTCTCCCCGCTCGGTGGCGGCGCTAGGGCAGGTCGAGGGTGCGGGCGACGATCCGATCGTAGACGCGGTCGGGCAGCAGGCGCGTGGCCCAGACCATCGCGTGCGCGTCGCGGCCGACGCGGTAGCGGGCCCGCGGCCGGCGCGCCGTCAGGGCCCGCTCGACCGTCTCCGCCACGCGCTCCGGCGGGATCCCGCGGGCGCCCGTCTCCTCGCTCGCCTTCGCGGTCGAGCGCATCGCCTTCTCGTAGAGGTCGAACGCCCGGGCCGGCATGCGCCCGCGCATCTCCTCGAACAGCCGCAGGCCGCCCGACCAGATCTCGGTCGCGATGCTCCCGGGCTCGATCGCGATCGTCTCGATTCCCCACGGGCGCAGCTCGACCCGCAGCGAGTCGCTGAGCGCCTCGAGCCCGAACTTCGAGGCGCAGTACGGCCCGAAGAATGGCGTCGTCACGAGGCCGCCGATCGAGGTGACGTTGAGGATCCGCCCCGGGGCGCGCCGCAGCGCCGGCAGCGTCGCCTGGATCATCGCCAGCTGGCCCGTCAGGTTGACCTCGAGCTGGCGGCGGAAGTCCTCGAGCGGGACGAACTCCAGCGGCCCGGAGACGGCGATGCCGGCGTTGTTGACGAGCCCGTGGAGGCCGTCCGGCGTCTCCGACTCGACCCGCTCGGCGGCGAGCTCGATCGACGCGCCGTCGGCGACGTCGAGGATCAGCGGCACGAGCCGGTCCGACGCCTCGGCGGCGAGCCCCTCCGCGTCGGCCTCCTTGCGGACGCCGGCGAAGACGCGCCACCCGGCGCCGTCGAGCCGCAGCGCCGAGGCGCGCCCGATCCCGCTCGAGCAGCCGGTCAGCAGGACCGAGCGCCCGCTCACGCGGCGACGTCGCCGGCGACCGGGCCCTCGCCGGCGGGCCGCCGGCCCTCGAGGCGCGCCGGCTCCTCGCCGTAGGCGCCGCGAACCGCGGCGCGAATCGACTCGCTCGTGATCTCGACGAGCCGCTCGAGGTCGCGCTTGGAGATCGCCGGCGGAGGCATCAGCACGACGGTGTCGCCGAGCGGCCGGACGATCGCGCCGCGGCGCCGCGCCTCGAGCGTCACCCGGTGGCCCAGCCGCAGCCGCGGATCGTGCTCGCCGAGGTCGATCCCGACCATCAGGCCCCGCCCGCGCACCTCGGCCACCTCGTCCATCGCCGCGACGTCGGCCAGCAGCTCGTGCAGCAGGCGGATCTTCGGCTGGATCCGCAGCAGCGTGTCCTCCTCCTCGAAGGCGTCGAGGCTGGCGATGGCGGCCGCGCAGGCGAGCGGGTTGCCGGTGAAGGTGTGGCCGTGGAAGAACGTCCGGAACTCCTCGTGCTCGCCGAGGAAGCCCTCGTAGATCCGCTCGGTCGCGAGCGTCGCGGCGAGCGGCATGTACCCGTTGGTGAGTCCCTTGCCGAGGCAGAGGATGTCCGGCGCGACGCGCTCCTGCTCGCAGGCGAACATCGTCCCGGTGCGGCCGAAGCCGGTCGCGACCTCGTCGGCGATCAGCAGGACCTCGTGGGCGTCGCAGAGCTCGCGGACCGCCCGCAGGTAGCCCGGCGGCTGGACGAGGATCCCGCCGGCGCCCTGCACCAGCGGCTCGACGATCACCGCTGCGACCTCCTCGCCGTGCTTCTCAAGGGTGTCGGCGAGGGCCTGCGCGTCGCCGGCCGGCACCGCGTGGCGGGAGAAGAGCAGCGGCTCGAAGGCGCCGTGGAAGAGGTCGATCCCACCGACGGAAACGGCGCCGATCGTGTCGCCGTGGTACCCCTCTGCGAGGCCGACGAACGAGGTCCGGCGGGCGTGCTGGCCGCCCCGCTGCCGCCAGTACTGGAACGCCATCTTCAGCCCGATCTCGGTCGCCGTCGAGCCCGCGTCCGAGTAGAAGACCCGCGTCAGCCCGGGGGGCGCGAGCGCGACCAGCCGCGCCGCCAGCTCGGCGGCCGGAGCGTGGGTGAGGCCGAGCATCGTCGAATGGGCGACGCGATCGAGCTGGTCGCGGATCGCGTCGTCGATCCGCGGGTGCCGGTGACCGTGGACGTTGCACCAAAGCGAGGAGGTGCCGTCGATGTAGCGGCGCCCCTCGGCGTCGATCAGGTCGGTGCCCTCAGCGCGCTCGACGACGACCGGGTCCTCGGCCACCCAGCCGTGCTGCTGGGTGAACGGATGCCAGAGGTGAGCGTGATCGAGCTCTGCGACGCGGGGATTCATCCGATGCCGCCCAAGGTAGGCGCGGCGGCGGTCGGAACCCACCTCCCGAGAGCGCGCAATTTGCAGGCTCAGAGCAGCCCCGGCCGGGGCCAGCCGCCGGGCTCGGCGAGGTCGATCCGCGGCAGCGTCAGGACCTCGACGCCGCTGAGGCGCGCAATCGTCTCCCGGTTCGACTCCTCCATCGCCCCGGCCTCCTCCGGCCACGGGTTGAGGACCACCGCGGCGATCTCGAGCTCGGCGCCCCACGCGGCCTCGACGGTGAGCAGGGTGTGGTTGATCGTCCCGAGGCCGGGGGAGGCGACGACGACGAGCGGCAGCCCGACCTCCGCGGCGAAGTTGCGCACCAGGTAGTCGGGGGTGAGCGGGACCATCAGGCCGCCGACGCCCTCGCAGACGAGCGCGTCGGCATCGTCCGCGGCCGCGGCGACCGCCCGCCGCAGCCGGCCCGGGTCGATCTCCTCGCCGGCCAGCTCCCCCGCCAGGTGGGGGGAGACGGGCGGGCCGAAGCGATAGGGGGCGATCTCCGCCGGAGCCTGGCTCGATCCCGACGCGCGCTTGAGCAGCTCGTGGTCCGCCTCGCCCCCCTCGTCGAGACCGGAGACGGCCGGCTTGAAGACCGCGACACGCTCGCCGCCGGCCCGAAGCTCGTTCGCGATCACGGCGGCGACGACGCTCTTGCCGACCTCGGTGCCGGTGCCGGTGACGAAGAGGCCGCGGCGCTCGCTCACGCGACAGGCCGGTGCGCGGCGGCGGGCGGCTCCGCCGTGGTGCGCGTCACCGTCAGCGTGCCCTCGGGCGGGTCGGGAAGGCCGATCGACCACTCCCCGGCCGCCGACACGTCTTCGACGGCGCGGGCGATCACGGCGGCGGCGCGCTCGAGCTCCTCGATGCGGTGCCCGGCCATCACGGTGAGTCGCAGCCGCGAGGTCCCGTCCGGCACAGTCGGCGGCCTGATCGCCTGCGCGTAGACGCCCTGGTCGAGCGCCCGCCGGCAGGACGCGACCGCCCGGTCGGGATCGCCCACGAGCACGGGGATGATCTGCGAGGAGGAGTCGCCGATCTCGAGGCCCTCCGCGCGCAGCGCTCCCCGCAGGACGCCGGCGTTGCCGCGCAGGCGCGCGACCAGCTCGGGGCGGCTCTCGACCAGCCCTAGCGCCGCCTCGGCCGCGGCCGCGCAGGCGGGGGCTAGGGCGGTCGAGAAGATCAGCGGGCGGGCTGTGTTGACGAGCAGCTCGCGGACCTCGGCCGAGGTGCAGGCATAGGCGCCGTAGCTGCCCAGCGCCTTGCCGAGGGTGCCGACGACGACGTCGACCTCGCCCTGGAGCCCCGCCTCGGCGACCGTGCCGCGGCCGCCCGGGCCGAGCGCCCCGATCGCGTGCGCGTCGTCGACCATCAGCCGCGCGCCGTGGCGGCGCGCGAGCTCGCCGAGCCGGGCGATCGGCGCGACGTCGCCGTCCATCGAGAAGAGCCCGTCGGTGACGATCAGCGCCGGCCGCCCGGCGTGCTCGCGGAGCCCCGCCTCGAGATGCTCGAGGTCGCGGTGGCGGTAGACGAAGGTCTCGGCGCCGGCGAGGCGGCAGCCGTCGATGATGCTGGCGTGGTTGAGGGCGTCGGAGAAGACGACGCCGCCCCTGCGCGCCAGCGCCGCCACCAGGCCGGTGTTGGCCAGGTACCCGGAGCCGAACAGCAGCGCCGACTCGGTCCCGTGGAAGGCGGCGAGCCGGCGCTCGAGCCGAGCGTGGGGCTCCATGTTCCCCGAGACGAGGCGGGATGCGCCGGCGCCGGTCCCCCAGCGCTCGATCGCGTCGATCGCCGCCGCGGCGACCGTGGGGTGGTTGGCGAGGCCGAGGTAGTCGTTCGAGCAGAGGAGGAGGACCTCGGCCCCGTCCAGCGTGACCCGCGGCCCCTGCGCCGACTCGACGGTGCGCATCCGCCGCAGCAGCCCAGCGTCGGCGATCTCCTGTAGGCGCAAACGCTCCGGTCCTGCCGTGAACGAGGGTTCAGCTCCCGGGGGAACCGGACGCGCAGCGGAGGATTCCGCCGGAGGTAAACCCGGACGCGAAGCGGAGGATTCCGCCGGCTTCATATCTACGCCGCGGCGCGGCCGTCCGGGCGGGGATAGGCGGGTGGCTTGCCCTTCTTGGCGATCACCCGCAGCTGCGTCGACGGATCCCAGAGGTCGGCCTCGTCCTGGGTGTCGATCAGCTCATCGATCGGCGTCCGCGGGACGTCGCCCTCGAGCCAGCCGCTGCGGTTGTCGGGGCGGGGGTTGGCGCCGTTGTCGGGCTGGCGCGCGACGTTGAGCCCGAGGTCGGTGAACATCTGCCGATCGTCGGCGGGCTCGGCGCCGAGCGTCGTCAGGAAGTTGCCCATCATCACCCCGTTGAGGCCGGCCTTCACGGCAAGCGGCTGGAGCTCGTGGAGGTTCTCGACCCGGCCGCCGCAGAGCCGGAACAGCGCATCGGGGATGATCAGCCGGAAGATCGCGATCCACTTGACCACGTCCCACGGGTCCATCAGCGGGCGGTCGCCGAACTTCGTGCCGGTCCGCGGGTTCAGCAGGTTGATCGGGACCGAGGTCGGGTCGATCTCGGCGAGCTCGAACGCCATCTCGACGCGCTGGCGGGGCGACTCCCCGAGGTTGAGGATGCCGCCCACGCAGGTCTCCATCCCGGCCTGGCGGACCGAGTCGATGGTGCGGATCCGGCCGTCGTAGCGGACCGTCGTCGAGACCTCGGGGTAGTAGGACTTCGCCGTCTCGACGTTGTGGTGGACGCGCTGGATTCCCGCCTCGGCGAGCTGGTGGGCGCGGTCGGCGGAGATGTGGCCGACCGAGGCGCAGCGCTTCAGGTTCGTGTTCTCGGCGACGAGCCGGGCGCCCTCGAGGATCTTCGCGAAGTCGCGCTTGGAGAGCCCCTGGCCCTGGGTGACCATGCAGAAGCGGTGGGCGCCCGCCGCTTCGGCCGCGCGCGCGTGCTCGAGGATCTGCTCGGGCTCCATCATCGCGTGCATCGGCGTGTCGGCCTCGGCGTAGCGCGACTGCGCGCAGAACCCGCAGTCCTCGGCGCAGCCGCCCGACTTGGCGTTGACCAGCGAGCACATGTCGGTCGCCTCGCCGAAGCGCTCGGTCCGGACTTCCCACGCGCGCTCGACGAGGGCGCCGATGTCGTCGTGGTCGGTGAGCTCGCCGAGGCTGAGGGCCTCGTCGAATGTGATCAGCGGTGGCACGGCCACGATGCTGTCAATCGCCGCGGACGGCTCCGCCGATCGGCTCGGGCGCCCGCCGGGGGCCGGTATCTTGCTCGCACCGGAGCTGCGCCCTGGGGGTCCCCCGCAGGCCGGGGACCGATCGTGTCAGCACCGACCGACAGCCCAGATCACGCGCGGCGCCGCCCGCTCGCCCGCATCGGCGGCTTCGCGCTGGTGCTCGCGGTGGTCGCGGTGGTCGGGGCGTGCGGCGCGACCGACGACTCGGAGAAGGGCGAGGGCGGCGACGGCAAGGTCGCGGGCTCGAAGCCGGAGCCGATGCCGGTGCCCGCCGCCGAGCGGCGCCTCCCCGGGTTCCCCTCCGCCCCGAAGCCGCGCAGCGAGGACGAGCTGCGGCAGTCGCGGCGCCTGGCCGCGGCGGCGAAGGCGGGCGGAGAGCGGCCGAACTTCGTGCAGATCTGGACCGACGACCAGACGATCGACTCGATGAAGTACATGCCGCGGCTCGAGCGCGTCCTCGGCAAGCACGGCACGACGTTCTCCCAGTACCACGACGTCCAGCCGCTCTGCTGTCCGTCCCGCGCGACGTACCTCAGCGGGCAGTACCCGCACAACCATCACGTCTACTCGAACAAGCCGCCCGACGGCGGCTTCGGCGCGATGGACTTCCGCGACACCATCTACACCGCGCTCGACAAGGCCGGCTACCGCACCGGCTACATCGGCAAGGTGCTCAACGTCGCTCCCGGGACGAACCTCGCGGTCGAGCCCGAGCCGGGGTTCGACGACTGGTTCGTCGAGCTCGTCCAGCCGAAGGACGGGATGCGGACCTACAAGCTCAGCGACAACGGCCGCGTGGTCGACGTCGAGAACGGGCGCTACCAGACTGACCTCTTCGCCAAGCGCGCCCGGCAGTTCCTCGCCGAGAACGGCAAGCAGCCGTTCATGCTCACCGTGTCGCTCTTCACGCCGCACTGGGCACCCTGCCAGGGCGAGCGGGGGAAGCGGCGGGAGTGCCCGCCGGTGCCGGCCCAGCAGGACCGGAAGAAGTTCAAGGGCGCCAGGTTCCCCGGCGGCCCGAACTACATGCCCGGCGACGACGCCGGCTTCATGGACCGCTACTGGCGGCGCGAGATCCAATCGATGCAGTCGGTCGACCGGCTCGTCGCGGCGACCGTGAAGCAGCTGAAGCGGCGGGGCGAGCTCGACAACACGTACGTGATCTTCCAGACCGACAACGGCCTGCTCCACGGCGAGCACGCGCTGTTCGGCAAGAACTACCCGTGGGACCGCTCGGTGCGCGTGCCGCTCGTGATCCGCGGGCCGGGGTTCCCGGCCGGGGCGAACCGAGCCGACCTGACGGCGAACGTCGACGTGCCGGCGACGATCCTCGACGCCGCCGGGGTCGCGGAGCCGCGGGTCTTCGACGGCTACTCGCTGCTTTCCGACCACGAGCGCAAGTCGCTCCTGCTCGAGCGCCTCGAGGGCTCGGACAAGCCGGGCAAGGGCACGTGGCGTCAGATCAAGACGAGCAGCGGCTACACCTACTGGGAGTACGGCGACGGCGGCCACCAGCGCCTCTACGACCTCGAGCGGGACCCCTACCAGCTGAAGAACCTGGTGCGGAAGAAGCCGAAGCTCGCCGAGCGCCTGCAGCGCGAGATCGACCGGGTCAAGGACTGCGCGGGCGACTGCCCGTAGTCCTCGCCGGCGCCTCGCGGGGGTTGGCATCGGCGGGCTTCTTCCCGGCGTCGCCCTTCTTCCCGCCCTTCTCGTCCGGCTCCCCGTCGCCGCAGTGCCGCAGCGCTCGCGAGTAGAAGGTCACGTACTCCTCCCAGTTCCCGTTCCAGTAGCCGGAGTCGTGGCCGCCCGGGCCGTCGCGGACGATCGGCTTCTGCCCGGCGGACTCCAGGGCCGACACGAGCGCCTCGTCGCCGTCGGTGAAGGGGTCGTCGTCGCCGGCGTCGATCCATAGGTGCAGGCCCTCATAGGGGTTCGGAGTCTGGCCGGCGGCAGCGATCACGTCGTTGTCGTCGAAGTCGGCGGCGTCGTCGAAGGCGCCGTCGGCGGTCTCGCCGGCGCTCTCCCAGATCGCCGGCGAATGGGCGGCGACCGCGCAGAACCGGCTCGGGTCGAGGCGCGCCAGGTTGAGCGCACCGAAGCCTCCCATCGAGATGCCCGCGATCGCGACGCGCCGCGGGTTGACGTCGAAGCGCTCGACGAGCTCCGGCAGCAGCTCGTGGAGGACGTAGCTGCCCCAATCGCCGCTCTCGCGGTCGTGCCAGTAGGAGGAGTCGCCCCCGTCGGGAAAGGCCATCATGGGCGCCCGCGTGCGCAGGTCGGACAGCGCCCGGAACATCGGGTCGACGAGGTAGCTGTTCTCGTCCTCGTCGCGGCCGTGCAGGAAGATCACGAGGCTGCGGTCCTTGGGCGGCGCGCCCTTGGGCACCACGACCTTGACGTCCATCGTCCGCTCGAGGCGGGTGCTCTCGATCTCCTTGGTCCGCACCTTGGCGCCGTAGGTGCGCCTGACCTCCTCGTCCGCGAGGACCAGGCGCTGAACCGCGAACGCCGCTGCCGCGACCGCGATCGCGCCGACAATCCGCAGGAGGACGTAGCGCCGGGAGTGGGGTGAGCCCTGGGCGGGCGCATCGGGCGGCGAGGGGGCGGCACCTTCCACGCAAGCGAAGGTACCGGGCGGCCTGCCGGGGAAGCCGCCTCCGCATAAAGTAGTAAGTTCTACTTCCTACTTTGGCCGTACTCGGAACCCGCATAGACAAGCGATCGGAGACGTTCGCGACCAACCGCGAGAGGATGCTCGAGCGGCTCGCGAAGCTCGAGGAGGAGCAGGCGAAGGCGCGCCTCGGCGGCGGCGAGAAGCGGGTGGAGCGGCACCACTCCCGCGGCCGGCTGCTGCCGCGGGAGCGGATCGAGCTGCTGCTCGACCGCGACTCGCCGTTCCTCGAGATCGGGGCGCTCTGCGCGTACGGGTCCGAGTACGAGGTCGGGGGCTCGCAGGTCTGCGGGATCGGCGTCGTCGAGGGGGTCGAGTGCATGATCGGCGGCTCCGACCCGACCGTCCGCGGCGGCACCTCCAACCCCTACACGCTGCGCAAGAACCTGCGGGCGCAGGAGATCGCGATGGCCAACCGGCTGCCGTCGATCGGGTTCGTCGAGTCGGGCGGCGCCGACCTGCCGCGGCAGAAGGAGATCTTCGTCCCCGGCGGAGCCAACTTCCGCAACCTCACCCGCAAGTCGGCGGCGGGGATCCCGACCGTGGCGATAGTCACCGGCAACGCGACGGCCGGCGGCGCCTACCAGCCCGGGATGTCCGACTACACGGTGATGGTCCGCGAGCAGGGGCTCGTCTTCCTCGGCGGGCCGCCGCTGGTGAAGATGGCGACCGGCGAGGACGCCGAGGAGGAGGCGCTCGGCGGAGCCGAGATGCACGCGCGCGTCTCCGGCGTCAACGAGTTCATCGCCGCCGACGAGGCCGACGCCGCCCGGATCGGCCGCGACATCGTCCGCAACCTCAACTGGCGCAAGCGCGGCCCCGAGCCTCGCGGCGCGGGGGCGGGGCCGCTGCATGACCCCGAGGAGCTGCTCGGGATCGCCTCCCACGACCTGCGGATCCCGTTCGACGCCCGCGAGGTGATCGCCCGCGTCGTCGACGGCTCGCGGTTCGACGAGTTCAAGCCCGCCTACGGGACCCAGCTCGTCACCGGCTGGGCGGAGCTGCACGGCTGGCCGGTCGCGATCCTCGCCAACAACGGGGTGATCTTCAACGAGGACGCCGAGAAGGCCGCGCACTTCATCCAGCTCGCCGATCAGGTCGACACGCCGCTCCTCTTCTTCCAGAACACGACCGGCTACATCGTCGGCGAGCAGTACGAGCAGCGTGGCATCGTCAAGGCGGGGGCGAAGATGATCAACGCGGTCGCCAACGCCGGGGTGCCGAAGCTCACCCTGATGATGGGTGGCTCCTACGGCGCCGGCAACTACGGGATGTGCGGGCGCAGCTTCGAGCCCCGCTTCATCTTCTCCTGGCCCAACCACAAGTCGGCGGTGATGGGCCCCAAGCAGCTCGCCGGCGTGATGGAGATCGTCATGCGCCAGGGCGCCGAGCGGCGCGGCATCGAGGTCGACGAGGAGGCGCTGGCAGCGGGGACCAAGGCCGTCGAGGACCAGATCGAGCGCGAGTCCGACGCCTTCGTCGCCAGCGGCGAGCTCTGGGACGACGGGATGATCGACCCGCGCGACACCCGCACCGTGCTCGGCATCGCCCTCTCGGCGGCGGCCGGCACCGAGTGGGAGGGCTCGCGCCGCTTCGGGGTCTTCCGGATGTAGATGGTGGTCCGGTCGTACGACAAGGTGCTCGTCGCCAACCGCGGCGAGATCGCCCGGCGCGTGTTCGCCGGCTGCCGCCGCCTGGGCCTGGCGACCGTCGCCGTCCACTCCGACGCCGACGCCGACGCTCCGTTCGTGGCCGAGGCCGACGAGGCTGTCGCGCTGGGAGGCGCCGCGGCCTCCGAGTCCTACCTCGACATCGGCAAGGTGATCGACGCCGCGCGCCGGACCGGGGCGAGCGCGGTCCATCCGGGCTACGGCTTCCTCGCCGAGAATGCCGGCTTCGCCCGCGCCGTCGCCGACGCCGGGCTCGTCTGGGTCGGGCCGCCGGCGGAGGCGATCGAGGCGATGGGCTCGAAGGTCGGCGCCCGCGCGCTGATGCGGGAGGCCGGAGTGCCGGTCGTGCCGGGCGCCGAGCTCGGCGACGGCGCCGGCCTCGCGGCGGAGGCCGAGCGCGTCGGCTATCCCCTTCTCGTCAAGGCATCCGCGGGGGGCGGCGGCAAGGGGATGCGGCCGGTCGCCGAGCCGGCCGAGCTCGAGTCGGCCGTCGTGGGCGCGCGGCGCGAGGCCGAGGCCGCCTTCGGTGACGCCACCGTGTTCCTCGAGCGCTACCTCGAGCGGCCGCGACACATCGAGATCCAGCTGCTCGCCGACGACCACGGGACGACGGTCAGCCTCGGCGAGCGCGAGTGCTCGATCCAGCGTCGCCATCAGAAGGTGATCGAGGAGGCGCCGTCGCCGGTCGTCGGCGACGAGTTGCGCGAGCGGCTCGGCGCGGCCGCGGTCGCCGCCGCCGAGGCGGTCGGCTACCGCGGCGCCGGGACGGTCGAGTTCATGCTCGACGAGGGCGGCGACTTCTACTTCCTGGAGATGAACACCCGCCTCCAGGTCGAGCATCCGGTGACCGAGATGGTCCTCGGCGTCGATCTTGTCGCCGAGCAGCTGCGGATCGCAGCCGGCGAGCCGATCGGCGAGCGGGCGCGGCAGCCGAGCATCCGCGGGCACGCGATCGAGGCGCGGCTGTACGCCGAGGACGCGACGGCCGGGTACCTGCCGCAGACGGGCACGCTCGAGCGGATCGCGATCCCGGGAGCCGAGCCGTTCGCCGTCCCCCGGGGCGCCGGCGATCCGGCCGACCTGCGGCTCGACGGCGGCTTCGAGTCGGGGACGCTCGTCACTCCGCACTACGACCCGATGCTCGCCAAGGTCATCGCCTGGGCGCCGTCGCGGCGCGAGGCGGCGGCCAGGCTCGCGACGGCGCTCGCCGCGGCGGAGGTCCAGGGGCTGGTGACCAACCGCGACCTGCTGGTCCGGGTCCTGCGCGACGACGACTTCCTGGCGGGTGGGACCGACACCGGCTTCCTCGACCGCAAGCCGGAGGTGCTGGACCCGCTCGTCGACGCCGAGGGGGAGCGACTCCACGCCGCCGCCGCGGCGCTGGCGGCGATGGCCGGCCGGCGGGAGCGGGCAACGGCGCTGCGGTTCGCCCCCTCCGGCTTCCGCAACAACTTCTCCGAGCCGCAGCGGACCGGGTTCGCCGGCGCCGCCGGCGAGCTCGAGGTGACCTACGCGCTGCGGCGGGGCGGGCTGGAGCTGGCGGTCGGCGGCGAGCAGCTCGCCGGGGCGGCGATCCGCTCGCTCGCGCCGGACGTGGTCGACCTCGAGACCGGCGGGATCTCGCGGCGCTACGCGGTCCGGCGCTCGGGCGAAGTCCATTACGTCAACAGCCCGCTCGGGCAGTCGACCCTGCGCGAGCTGCCGCGCTACCCGAGCGGCGAGGAGGAGCTCGGTGAGGGGGCGCTGGCGGCGCCGATGCCGGGCAGGGTGATCAAGCTCGCGGTCGCGGAGGGCGCGGAGGTCGCAGCCGGCGACGTGCTCGTCGTGCTCGAGGCGATGAAGATGGAGCACGAGCTCACCGCCCCGGCGGACGGCGTCGTCGCCGAGCTGCGGGTCGCGGAGGGCGACCAGGTCGAGGCCGGCGCGGCCCTCGCGGTCATCTCCTGAGGGCTGGACGCCGCTAAGCCCCGCGGCCGGAGGAGCCGATGGAACGGAGTACTCCGATCCGGAAGGTCCGCACATGAGTTTCAGGAAGCTTCTCGTCCCCGCCCTCGCCGCGCTGGCGACGGTCCTCGTCGCCGCTCCGGCGAGCGCGTCGCCCTCGCTGAAGGACGCCCGGCACGCGAACTTCAAGGCCAAGCGCGCGGTCGCTGCCTCGATCCTCGCCGCCCGCAGCGGCAGTGGCGATGCCGCGGCGAAGGTCGCGAGGGCGCGGCGCCTGCAGGCGAGGGCCGCGCGGATCTCACGCCGCGCCGGCGCCGATCGCTCCGCGGTGACGCGGGCGCGCCTGCTGCGCGGCGCCGCGGCCGGCGTCGACGGCGCCTTCGACTCCTACGCGCTGGCGCTCCCCGAGGTCCCGCCGGAGTTGCAGCCCGTCCTCGCCGAGGCGCTCGCCCAGCTCGGCGAGCTCCGCGGCCGGCTCCTCGCCGAGATCACCGGCTCCATCGAGGACCTCCCGCCCGACGTCCGCGAGAGGGTTCTCGCGGCGATCGCCGCGTTCCAGTCCGACGGCGACCTCGAGGCGCTGATCGCCGCGCTCACCGATCCCGCCGTGACGGCCGCGGTGCAGGCGCAGCTCCAGGAGCTGATCACCGGCCTGACCGGGATGCTCGAGGAGCAGATCGGGAGCCTCGAGGGGTTGGAGGAGCTGTTGCCGCCGGGCGCGCTGGAGCAGCTCCAGCTGGTGATGGGCCAGCTCCAGTCCGAGCTCGAGAGCGTGCTCGGGATGCTCGGCGAGATCTTCGGGCCGGGCGGAGAGCTGCCCGAGCTCCCGGCGCTTCCGCCCGAGCTCTGCGGCGAGCTCCAGGCGCTGCTCGAGGAGCTCGGCTTCCCGGTGCCGCCGGGGCTCTGCGACGCCGCCTAGGCGCTCAGTCCTCCGGCACCTCCACCGGCAGCCCGATTCCCGCCGCCTCCCAGAGATAGAGGGAGGCGAGGCTGCGGTTCGGGCTCCAGCGCTCGGCGATCGTCACGGCCTCCTCCGGGGACGGCGGCTCCTCGAGTCCATAGGCGATCTGGATCCCGCGACGCAGGCCGAGGTCGCCGCCGCTGAAGACGTCGGACCGGCCGAGATCGAAGATCAGGAACATCTCGGCGCTCCACCGCCCGAGCCCGCGCAGCGCCACGAGGGCGTCGATGACCTCCTCGTCGCCGAGCTCGTCGAGCTCGCGGGGGCGTAGGTCGCCCGCGACGACGGCCTCGGCGATCCCGATCACGTAGGAGGCCTTGCGCCCGCTCAGGCCGGCGGCGCGGAGCTGCTCGGTCGCGTCGTCCTCGGTCAGCCGTTCGGGCTCCGGCGGGCCACCGAACGCGTCGAGAACTCGCCCCCAGATCGTCCGCGCGGCGGCGGTGGAGACCTGCTGGCCGACCACGATGCGGATCAGCGCCTCGAAGCGGTTTCGGGTCCGCTCCTCGAGGCGCGACTCGATCCGCCCGTGGTCGATGTGCTCGATCAGGTGGGCGAGCTTGGGGTCGGCGGCGGCGAGCTGCTCGTGGGCGGGGCTCAGCGGCCGCGCCATACCGGCTCCCGCTTCTCGGCGAACGCCCGCACGCCCTCGCGGAAATCCTCCGAGGCGAAGCAGGAGCGGCGCAGTTCGACCAGCTCCTCGACCTGCTTGGGGCTGAGCCGGGGGAACTGCGAAAGGGTCTCGATCGCGTGCTTGTTGCCGCGCATCGACAGGGGCGCGTTCGCCGCGATCGCGCTCGCGAGGGCCAGCGCGCGCTCCTCGACCTCGGCGGCCGGGTGCACCTCGTGGACGAGGCCGATCTCCTCCGCCCGGGCGCCGTCGAAGTTGCGGCCGGTGAGGAAGAGCTCCTTGGTCCGCGGCACGCCCACGCAGTCGATGAAGCGCTCGAGGCCGGTGTGGCCGTAGATCAGGCCGAGCTTCGCCGGCGGCATCCCCAGCTTCGCCTCGGCCGCGCAGACCCTGAGGTCGCAGCGGACCGCGAGCTCGAGGCCGCCGCCGAGGCAGTGGCCGTTGATCGCGGCGACGACCGGGTAGGGATGGGCGCTGATCGCGTCCATCGCGGCGGTGAAGGGGTGGGCGACGAGCGCCTCGGCGTCGCGCTCGAACGTCTCGTCGGGGATCGCGCCGATGTCGTAGCCCGCCGAGAACGCCCGGCCGGCGCCGGTGACGATCACGCAGCGGACGTCGATCCCGTGATCGAGCTTCGGCAAGGTCGCCGCGATCGCGTCGAGGACGGCGTGGGTGAGCGGGTTGCGCTTGTCCGGGTTGTTCAGGGTGAGGCGGGCGACCGCCTCCGCCGGGAAGTCGAGCCGCAGCGTCCCGCCGGCCAGCTCCTGGGGCTCCATCGACGCCATCGGCGGCAGCGTATGGGAGAGCGACTGGCTGAGCAGCCAGGAAGGGGGCGACGGCGGGCCGCGCGCGGTAACGTCCCTGCGAGCCCGAAGCGAACCGAGGAGAGCAGAGAGTGGAGCCCACCGCCACGCCCGAGACCGAGACCCAGGCCCCCGTCAACGGCAGGTCCGCCGAACGCCCCGCCGTCGAGGTCCGCAATCCGGCGACGGGAGAGCTGATCGGCAGCGTCCCGGCGATGACGCCGGCCGAGGTGACCGAGGCGGTCGCCCGCGCCCGCGCCGCGCAGCCCGCCTGGGAGGCCCTGGGCTACGCCGAGCGTGGCCGCCTCCTGCGGCGGATGCAGAAGTGGACGCTCGACAACGCCGAGCGGATCATCGCGACGATCGTCGCCGAGAACGGCAAGACCTACGAGGACGCCCAGCTCGCGGAGATCGCCTACACGGCATCCGCCTTCGGCTTCTGGGCCAAGCACGCGCCCGAGTACCTCGCCGACGAGAAGGTCAGGTCGGCTTCGCCGCTGGTGTTCGGGCGAAAGCTCATCGTCCGCTACGCGCCCGTCGGCGTCGTCGGCGTGATCGGGCCGTGGAACTACCCGCTGACCAATTCATTCGGCGACTGCATCCCGGCGCTCGCCGCAGGGAACTCCGTCGTTCTGAAGCCGGCGACGCTCACCCCGATGACCTCGATGCTGATGGCCGAGGGCCTGAAGGAGTGCGGCATTCCCGAGAACGTCTTCCAGGTGGCCGTCGGCGAGGGCTCGAAGATCGGCAACGCGCTGATCGACGCGGCCGACTTCATCATGTTCACCGGCTCCACCGAGGTCGGCAAGAAGGTCATGGAGCGGGCGGCGAAGACGCTCACGGGCACCGCGATGGAGCTCGGCGGCAAGGACCCGATGATCGTCCTCGCCGACGCCAACCTCGAGCGCGCCGCCAACGCCGCCGTCCACTACTCGATGCAGAACGGCGGCCAGACGTGCATCTCGGTCGAGCGCGTCTACGTCGAGGAACCGGTCTACGATGACTTCGTCGGCCGCGTCAGCGAGAAGATGCGAGCGCTGCGCCAGGGCGTGCCCGGCGGGCCGGCCAAGGTCGACGTCGGCGCGATGACCTCGCCCGAGCAGACCGATCTCGTCGAGGAGCAGGTCAACGCAGCGGTCGAGGCGGGCGCGCGCGCGGTCGTCGGCGGCAAGCGCGGCCAGGGTCCCGGCGACTTCTTCGAGCCGACCCTGCTGCTCGACGTCGACCATTCGATGGAGGCGATGACCGAGGAGACCTTCGGGCCCACCCTGCCGGTGATGAAGGTCAGCGACGTCGAGCAGGCGATCGAGCTCGCAAACGACTCCCCCTACGGCCTGCAGGCATCGGTCTGGACGAAGGACACCGAGCGCGGCGAGCAGATCGCCCGCCGGCTCGAGTCCGGGGTCGTCTGCATCAACGACGCGCAGCTCAACTACATCGCGCTCGAGTTGCCGATGGGCGGCTGGAAGGACTCCGGCGTGGGCTCGCGCCACGGCGCCGGTGGCATCCGCAAGTACACGAAGCAGCAGACCCTGCTCGTCACGAAGTTCGTCCCGTCGAACAAGGACCTGCACATGCTCCCGTACACGTCCGCGGCCAAGACCAGGTTCATGGGGTTCTTCAACCGCATGATGTGGGGCCGCGGCAAGCGGGACTAGACGATGGCGGAGGGGGACTTCACCAAGCTCAACCTCACCGGCGACGTCCCCGACGTAGCCGGGGCCAACGGCATCGAGGTCCTCGAGGCGCACTTCGCCGCCGAAGCCCTCGGGCTGCAGAAGACCGGCATCAGCCTGCAGCGGATCAAGCCGGGTCAGCGGCAGCCCTGGGGCCACCGCCACAAGGTGCAGGAGGAGATCTACGTGATCCTCTCCGGCTCCGGCACCGCCAAGCTCGGCAGCGAGGAGGTCGAGGTCGGCCCCTTCGACGCGATTCGCGTCGCGCCCGGGCTCGCCCGCAACTTCGAGGCGGGCCCCGACGGCCTCGAGCTGATCGCCTTCGGCGCCCCCCGCGAGGCGGGCCAGAACGCCGCCAGCGACTCGGAGATGCTGCCCGGCTGGTGGGGCGACGAGGAGGCCTGATCGCGGTGCTCGCCGTCGCCGGATCGCTCGCGGTCGGCTGCGGCGACGGCGGCGATGGAGCGCCCGAGTTCGAGGGCAGCGACGAGGAGCAGGTGGCGGCGACGGTGCGGGTCGTGGCCGACGCGATGGCGGCGGGGGACGGGGAGGCGGCGTGTCCGCTGCTCTCCGACCAAGGGCAGGAGATCCTGATCCGGGTCACCTCTCGAGCCGGTGATGCTGAGATTGACTCCTGCGAGGACGCAGTCGCAGCCGTCGGCGAAACGGAGTTCTCCACCGACACCGTGGATCCGGCCCCCGAGAACGTGACCCTCTACGAGAACGGCTCCGCCGAGCTCTATTGCCGCCATCGCGGCGCATGGCTCCTGAACCACACCGAGGACGGATGGAGGGTCGGCGCTCCCTACTGCGTCGACTAGGCCGGCGATGCGCCAGCGCCTCAGCCTCGTCACCCTCGGCTCGACCGACCTGCCACGGGCCGTCGCCTTCTACCGGGCCCTCGGGTGGGAGCCGGCCAACGACTGGGAGAAGCAGGACGTCGCCTTCTACGAGAGCGGCGGCATGGTCGTCGCGCTCTGGCACCGCGACGAGCTCGCGACCGACAGCGCGGTCGAGGACCCCGGCGGCTGGGGCGGGGTGACGTTCGCCCACAACGTCGGCTCGCCGGAGGAGGTCGACGCCATCCTCGCGGAGGCCGAGGCGGCCGGGGCGACGATCGGCCGCCCCGGGGGCGAGGCCTTCTGGGGCGGCTACACGGGCATCTTCATCGACCCCGACGGCCACCCCTGGGAGGTCGCCCACAACCCGCACTGGACGATCGCCGAGGACGGGTCGATCACGATCTAGGTCGGTGAGCGGGACGGACGTTGCGATATGCGCAACGCTGATCCCGTTCGCAGTCGGAGCGGCGCTACTCGAGCACGACGAGGACGTCGCCCTCGCTGACCGACTGGCCCTCCTCGCAGCGGATCTCGGCGACGGTGCCGGAGTCCTCGGCCTCGACGGGCATCTCCATCTTCATCGACTCGAGGATGACGACGGTGTCGTCGAGGTCGACCTGATCGCCGACGCGCGACCTCGATCTTCCAGACGGTGCCGGTGATGTGCGCGGGGATGTCCGCCATCGGGCGGCACAATAGTCGCCGATGGCGGCGGAACCGAGCAGCGGGGAGGGGCCGATCCGGGTGGCGATCGTGGCCGCCCGCGACGAGGCGAACCGGATCGGCGCGACGCTCCGGGCGCTGCGCGAGGCGATGCCTGGGATCGCGCTCTGGGTCGCCGACGACGCCTCGACCGACGACACCCGCAACGAGGCGATGATGGCCGGGGCGACCGTGATCGGCCGCGGCAAGCCCCACGGCAAGGGCGGCAACGTCACCGCCGCCGCGACCGCCGCCGCCGACGACCTGCCGAATCGCGCGACGGTGCTGCTCTGCGACGGCGACCTCGGCGCCAGCGCCGCCAACCTCCTCCCGCTCGTCGAGGCGGTCGAGGCCGGCGACTGCGACCTCGCGATCGCCGGCTTCGAGCGCAGGGTCGGCGGCGGCCTCGGCCTCGCGAAGGGGTACGCGAAGTGGGCGATCGAGAGGCTCTGCGGCTACGAGGCGACGTCGCCGATCTCCGGCCAGCGGGCGATGCGGGCGAAGGTCTTGCGCGACGTCCTGCCGTTCGCGCCGCGCTACGGGATGGAGGTGGGGATGACCGTGGACGCCGTCCGCGCCGGCTATCGGGTCGCCGAGATCGACCTGCCGCTCGAGCACCGGGCGACCGGCAGGACCCTGCGCGGCTTCGCCCACCGCGGCCGCCAGCTCGCCGACTTCGTCGCCGTCTACCGGTCGCGCAGCGGCGGATAGGCTCGCCGCGTCGTGATCCTCGCGATCGACCAGGGAACGACCGGGAGCACCGGCCTCGTCTTCGACGAGGAGGGGCAGATCGCCGGCCGTGCCTACTCCGAGTTCGCCCAGCACTTCCCGCGCCCGGGATGGGTGGAACACGACGCCGAGGAGATCTGGGAGGTGACGCGCCGCGTCGGCCGCGAGGCGCTCGCCGACGCCGGGATCGACGGGGCGGACCTGAAGGGCATCGGCATCACCAACCAGCGCGAGACGGTCGTCGGCTGGGACCGCGAGAGCGGCCGCCCGATCCACAACGCGCTCGTCTGGCAGGACCGGCGGACCGCCGACCGCTGCCGGGAGCTCAAGGAGGAGGGCCGCGAGGAGCTGGTCCGCGAGCGCACCGGGCTCGTCATCGACCCCTACTTCTCCGGCACGAAGATCGAGTGGCTGCTGCACAACTCCGAGGGCGCCGACCGGGCGTGCTTCGGGACGATCGACTCCTGGCTCGTCCACAAGCTCTGCGGCGAGCACGTCACCGACCTCTCCAACGCCTCGCGGACCATGCTGCTCGACATCCGCAGCGGGGATTGGGACCCCGAGCTCTGCGAGATGCTCGGCGTCGATCCCGCCTCGCTTCCCGAGCCCCGCGGCTCCTCCGAGGTCTACGGCACGACGAGCGAGTTCGGCGGCGAGGTGCCCGTAGCGGGCATCGCCGGCGACCAGCAGGCGGCGCTGTTCGGCCAGGCGTGCCTCGAGCCGGGCGACGCGAAGAACACCTACGGGACCGGCAGCTTCGTCCTGCTCAACAGCGGCACCGAGGCGCCCGATCCCGGCGAGGGGCTGCTGGCGACGATCGCCTGGGGGATCGGCGGGGAGATCACCTACGCGCTCGAGGCCTCGGTCTTCGTCACCGGCGCCGCCGTGCAGTGGCTGCGCGACGGACTCGGGCTGATCGGGTCGGCGGCCGAGACCGAGGAGCTCGCCGCGAGCCTCGACTCCAACGACGGCGTCTACTTCGTCCCCGCCCTGACCGGCCTCGGCTCGCCCTACTGGGATCCCTACGCGCGCGGCGCCCTGCTGGGGCTGACCCGTGGCACCGGCCGCGCCCAGATCGTCCGCGCCACGCTCGAGGCGATCGCCTACCAGACCGTCGACGCCGTCCGCGCCCAGGAGGCGGCCGCGGGCAAGGCGCTGACCGCCCTCCGCGCCGATGGCGGCGCGACCGTCAACGACTGGCTGATGCAGTTTCAGGCCGATGCGCTCGGCGTGCCGGTGATCATCCCCGAGATCTCCGAGACGACCGCGCTCGGGGCCGCCTATCTCGCCGGCATCGCAACCGGCCTCTGGGACCTTTCCGGAGTGGGGGCGATGTGGCGCGAGCGGGCCAGGTTCGAGCCGCGCATCTCCGCCGACGAGCGGGAGTCGCTGCTCGCGGGCTGGCACCGCGCCGTCGAGCGATCGCGCAACTGGGCTTCGGAGGGCCCGGGCCAATAGGACGACCGGCCCCATAGGCTCCACCGCATGAGCACCCACTTCCTGACCGGGTTCCCCGGCTTCATCGGCAAGCGCCTCGTCGCCTCCCTGCTCGGCCGCGAGCCGGAGGCCCGGGTGATCGCGCTGGTCGAGCCGCGGATGGCGAACGCCGCGACGGCGGCCGCCAAGGAGATCGACCTCGACCGGATCGAGATCCTCACCGGGGACATCGGCGATCGCCGGCTCGGGCTGGGCGACGGCGACTACGAGCGCGTCGCCGCCGAGATCGAGACCGTCCATCACCTTGCTGCGGTCTACGACCTCGCGGTGCCACTCGATATCGCCCAGCGCGTCAACGTCGACGGGACCGGGAACGTGCTCGACCTCTGCCGCCGCGCCGAGCGGCTGGAGCGCCTCAACTACGTCAGCACCGCATACGTCTCCGGCGTCCGCACCGGCGTCGTCTACGAGCACGAGCTCAGCCTCGGCCAGCGGTTCAAGAACCACTACGAGTCAACGAAGTTCCAGGCCGAGGTCTGGGTTCGCGAGATGATGGACCGGGTGCCGACGACGATCTACCGGCCCGCCATCGTCGTCGGCGACTCGCTGACCGGCGAGACGCAGAAGTTCGACGGCCCCTACTACCTGCTGCGCTTCATCTCGGCGACTTTGGAGCGCGGAATGCCCCTCCCCAACATCGGCCGCGGCCGGACCCCCTTCAACGTCGTCCCAGTCGACTTCATCGTCGACTCGATGGTCGCGCTGGCCGAGCTGCCGGAGGCGGTCGACGAGACGGTCCACCTCTGCGACCCCGACCCGCTCAGCTCCCATGACCTCGTCGAGGTGCTCAGCGAGCTGTACGCCGGGCGCAAGCCCTCCTACACGCTGCCCTCGCGGGGGGTCTCGAGCGCCCTGCGGATCAAGGCCGTACGCGAGTTCTACGGCGGCACCCCGGCGCAGTCGGTTCGCTACATGAACCACCCCGTCCGCTACGACACGCGGCGCGCCGACGAGCTGCTCGCCGCGCAGGGCCTGCGGTGCCCGGGCTTCCGCGAGTACGCGCCGGCGATGGTCGGGTTCTTCCGCGAGCACGAGGAAGATCCGGCGTTCGCGACGGCGCGGTAGCCGCATGCCGCCGGTGACGTAACCGCCGCGCGCGGCGGGGTAATGGAGGAGGCCCCGCCATGGCCGAGATCAAGCCACAGAGGTACAAAGACCACCGCCCGGCCGAGACGTTCGACCGCTTCCACGCACGGTCGCGCTCGCACGAGCCCAACTGGGTCTACGAGCTGGTGCGGCTCGTCACCACCCCGATCTCGCTGCTCATCTACCGGGCGCGCGCGATCGGCGTCGACAATGTCCCGGCCGGTGGGCCGGTGATCCTCGCCGCCAACCACTTCTCGAACTTCGACCACTTCCTCGCCGGCGCCTGGCTGCGACGGAAGATCAGGTTCCTGGCGAAGTCGCAGCTCTTCGGCCAGAACCCGGTGCTGGACTACATCTACGGGCACGGCGGCGTCATCCCGGTGCGCCGTGGCCACGCCGACGCCGAGGCGTTCGAGACGATGCACACCGTCCTCCAGCGCGGCGGCTGCCTGATGATCTACTGCGAGGGCGGGCGTTCCCGGACGGGCGAGCTCGGCGAGCCCCGGCCCGGCGTCGGCCGCGTCGCGCTCGAGAGCGGCGCCCCGGTCGTTCCGATCGCGATCCACGGCTCGCAGGGGATCAGGCGCTGGCGCAAGCTCGTCTTCCCGAAGGTGACGATCCGCTACGGGGAGCCGATGAGCTTCGACGTCGCCGCCTCGCCGAGCCGCGAGCAGCAGATGGGCGCGGCGACGGAGATCTTCGCGGTCGTGCGCGAGATGTACGACGAGCTCGCCCGCGACGGTCGCCGCACGGTCGCCAAGCGCGTCCGCGAGCAGGGCGACGCCCCGAGCCGGCCCAGCTACTCGTAGCGCGCGGCCAGCGTCGGCCAGCTGTCGGCGTCGTGGCCGGGGACGATCACCGCCTGCGGGTACGTGCGCGCGAACTGCTGAAGCTCCCGCAGCGACCGCTTCCACAGGTGGAAGTCGACCGGCCGCGGCGGCGGGTCCGCGCCCTCGAGCTGCGCGTAGGTGTAGATCGAGTCGCCGGCGATGACGAAGTCGCGGTCGCGGAGCCGGGCGATCACCGCGCAGTGGCCGGCGGAGTGCCCCGGTGTGAACGCGAGGCGGACGCTGCCGTCGCCGAAGAGGTCGAACGTGCGCCCGAAGCTCGCGTACGAGGAGATGGTCGGCCCGTCGAAGTCGACGGTCCGGTAGTCGAAGAGGTAGTCGAAGTGGGACTGGTGATAGCCGCGCAGGAGCGGCCGGTCGTCGTCCGAGGCCGCCTCCCACTCGTGCTTGGAGACGACGAACGTCGCCGCGGGGTACTCGGCGATCCCCGAGGCGTGGTCGAAGTGCAGGTGGGTGAGGATCACGATGCCGAGCTGGCGGGCGTCGATCCCGCGGCTGCGGAGCTGGTCGGTGATCGTCTCCCCGGGCTCGACCCGCGCCCGGCTGAGGCGGGCCATCATCCGGCCGAGGTTGGCGGCGGGCTGGGCGGCGACCGAGGCGTGGAAGGCGGTGTCGACGAGCATCGGCCCGGCCGTCGGGTGGGTGATCAGGAACGCCGGGACCGGCGCCCAGACCCACTTCGACCGCGGGACGCCGACGCCGGCGGCGCGCAGCATGCGCAGGCGACCGCCGGGGTTCTCGAAGAACGCCCGCGGGGCCTGGACCTCGCCGCCCTTCAGCGGCTCGACGACGACCGTGGTCCCCGGCGGGCCGCCCTTGGGGAGCGGGCCGGTTAGCGGCCGCGTCTGTGCCTTCAGGTTCGTCATCGCGATCAGGCTACCCGGCGCCCGTCGCCGCCCCCGCGCACGGCTCGGCCGGCCGCACGGGCGCTCGCATAGGCTCCGCGGCCATGGCCGAGCCGTCGCGGATCTTCGCCCCCGGGCTGCTGGACGGGCAGGTGTGCCTGGTCTCCGGCGCCGGCAGCGGCATCGGGCGGGAGACCGCCTCGGAGCTGGCGCGGCTCGGCGCGCTCGTCGTCGGCTGCGGGCGCCGCAGCGAGCCCCTCGAGGAGACGGTGGCGGCGATCGAGGCGGCGGGCGGCCGCGCCGAGGCGGTTCCCGCCGACATCCGCGACGAGGAGGCGGTCGCCGCGATGGTCGACGGGATCCTCGAGCGGCACGGTCGCATCGACGTGCTCGTCAACAACGCCGGCGGCCAGTTCCTGGCGCCGGCGGAGACGATCTCGGCCAAGGGCTTCCGCACGGTCACCGAGCTCAACGTGCAGGGGACGTGGAACATGACCCACGCGGTCGCGACCAAGGCGTTCATCCCGCAGGAGGGCGGCAAGGTGGTCAGCGTGACCCTCTCCCCGCACAACGGGATGCCGGGGATGGTCCATTCCGGCGCCGCGAGGGCGGCGGTCGAGAACATGATGCGCACCCTCTCGATCGAGTGGTCGCGCTTCGGGATCAAGCTCGTGGCCGTGGCGCCGGGGCAGATCGACACCGAGGTGTTCCGCACGAAGTACCCGAAGGAGGTCGTCGAGACGGTTCCCCGCACGGTGCCGCTGGGACGGCTCGGAAGGCCCGAGGAGGTCGCCTGGCTGATCACCTACCTCGCGTCGCCCGCGGGCGACTTCTTCAGCGGCACCGTGATCACGCTCGACGGGGCCCGCGACAACTGGTTCGGGACCTGGCCGCCGCAGTTCCAGGCGGGCGAGTCCGGCGAGCCGCCGGCCGAGGAGCGCCGCCGCTAAAGGGACCGGGGGGTGCGTGCCGAAACTGATTCGGCACGCACCGCGAAGAGGGGGAACCCCGATGAACGCCACGACGAACAAGAAGCTCGCCCTGATCGCGATGATCTTCGCGGTCTCGATGACGTTCATCGACCAGACGATCGTCTCGATCGCGGTCCCGGTCATCGAGAACGACATCGATCTCTCCTCGACCGGGGCGCAGTGGATAGTCAACGGGTACCTGCTCGCCCTCGCCGTGGTCTTCGCCTTCGGCGGCCGCATCGCCGACATCGCCGGGCACCGCCGCATGGTCCTGGTCGGCATCGTCATCTTCGCCACCGCCTCGGCGCTCTGCGGAGCCGCGCCGACCGGCGACCTCGGCGAGGCGTGGCTCATCCTCTTCCGCGTGATCCAGGGCGCGGGCGCGGCGATCATGTTCCCCGCGGCGCTCGCGATCGTCGTCTCCGCCTACCCGCAGAGCGAGCGCGGGCGCGCGCTCGCTGTGTTCTTCGGCGTCGCCGGCGGCATGACCGCGATCGGGCCGATCGCCGGCGGCTACCTGATCGACGTCAGCTGGCGCGCGATCTTCTGGATCAACATCCCGATCGCGATCATCGCCGTCCTGCTGACCCTCCGCGCCAAGCCCGACGACACGCGGCGGCCGGCGCCGATGGACCTGCGGGGCCTGGCGCTCTTCGGCATCGGCATCGGCCTGCTGGTGCTCGGGCTCCAGCAGGCGAGCATCTGGGAGTGGAGCGATCCGAAGACGATCGCCTGCCTCGTCGTCGGCGTCCTCCTCATGGTCGCCTTCGTCCGGGCCGAGCTCGGGACGCAGCACCCGCTGATGAACGTGCGCTACTTCGCCAACCGCGCCTTCGCGGCCGACAACGCGATCCTCTTCCTGATCTCGATCGCGTTCGTGCCGATGTTCCTGTTCGCGAGCATGTACTCGCAGATCTCGCTCGGCGACGACGCCTCCAACGCGGGCCTCTACATCGGCACGTTCTTCTTCGGCTACGTGATCGCGGCGCAGTGGGGCGGGGCGATCCTCGACAAGCGCGGCGCCAAGCCGGCCTCCCTGCTCGGCTGCGCGGCCGCCGCCGTCGGCTTCTACCTCTGGGCGCAGCAGATGCCCGACCTCGACTACAGCGCCGGCTGGTGGCGGATCGTCGTCGCCGGCGTCGGCACCGGCCTGATCCTCGGGCCGATCAGCACCGACGCGCTCAACCGCGTGCCCGGCACCAGCTACGGCGAGGCGACCGGGATCACCCAGACCGCCCGCAACCTCGGTGCCAGCCTCGGCCTCGCCGTCCTCGGCACGATCCTGATCTCGCAGACCAAGACCAACGTCGTCGACAAGCTCACCTCGCTGACCGGCTCCGACGCCGTCCCCCACGACGCCGCCGTCCAGGTAGCCGACCAGATCAGCCAGGCCTCCTCCGGCACCGGCGGGCCCTCCGGCTCGGGCGGCGCCACCGACGCCCAGCTCCACGCCGTCCAGGAGGCGTTCGCGATGTCGACCCAGACCGTCTTCTACGTGATGGCGGGCGCGATGGCCCTGGCCTGGCTGGCCACCCACTTCCTGCCGTCCGGCAAGGCGCCGGAAGCGGAGATCGTCACCGACGCCGAGGCGCCGGCGAGCACTCCGGCGGCGCCGGCGGCGTAGCGGGCGTGCACTGAAAGACCCCGGCGCTTAGCCTGATTCCCGCTGCGGGCGCCGCGGACGCGCCCGCGGTCCGCTCTAGCTGTACATCCCCGTGAACTGGCCGCCGGTCACGTTGATGACCTGGCCGTGGATGTAGTTCGCGTACTCGGAGCAGAGCAGCATCACGGGGCCCGCGGCCTCCTCCGGGCTGGCGGGGCGGCCGAGCGGGATCATCATCGCCCCCATCTGGCGCATCTGCTCGGGGATGCCGAGCTCGATCTTCTCGCCGCCGCGCTCGATCTCGCCGGCGTTCTCCTTGGCGGCGGTGAGACGGGTCTCGACGAAGCCGAAGGCGATCGCGTTGCAATTCACCTTGAACTGGCCCCACTCCTTGGCGATCGTCTTGGTCAGGCCGGTGACGCCTGCCTTGGCGGCCGAGTAGTTGGCCTGCCCGGCGTTGCCCATCGTGCCCGAGACCGAGGAGATGTTGACGATCTTGCGGAAGACCTCCTTGCCCTCGGCCTTCTCCGCCTTGGCCGCCTCGCGCCAGTGGGGGGCGATCGCGCGGATCACGCGGAAGGGGACGATCGTGTGGATGTCGAGCATCGCCTGGAACTGCTCGTCGGTCATCCGGTGGACGACGCCGTCCCAGGTGTAGCCGGCGTTGTTGACGATCGCGTCGACCGAGCCGAAGGCGTCGATCGCCGCGGCGACGAGCTCGTCGGCGGCGCCCTCCTTGGTCAGGTCGCCGCTGAAGACGGCGGTCTCGCCGTCGATCTCGCTCGCGGCCTGCTCGGCGACGTCGCCGTCGATGTCGTTGATCAGGACCTTCGCGCCCTGCTGTACGAAGAGCTCGGCAGTCGCCCTGCCGATGCCGCGGGCCGAGCCCGTGATGATCGCCGCCTTGCCGTCGAGAAGTCCCATGCTGATTCGTTCTCCAGTGGTTGTTGTGCGTGAGGGGACGGGACTCTATTCGGGCCCTCAGCCCCGCGGCTGCCGGACCATCACGTAGACGTCGAGCCCGGGGGAGAGCGGGCCGTGGCCGACCACCTCGAAGCCCCGGCGACCGTAGAAGCCGATGTTGTCCTCGGTGTGGGTGTCGAGCGCGCAGACATCGCCGGCGGCCTCCCTGATCTCGAGGTTGTGGTCGAGCAGGCGCGCCCCGAGCCCCTGGCGGTGGTACTCGGGGGCGACCGCGATCGTGTCGAGGAACCAGTGCGGCTGCGGCGGCTTCAGGGAGTTGATCAACGCGTCGCCGGCGCGGAGGCCGTCGGCGTGCTCGCCGTACTTGGCGTAGTCCTCGTCGCTCCGCCGCGCCGCGAGCTTCTCCTCGCCGCTGCCGCTGAGCGGCGGGATCCAGAGCGTGATCGCCGCCCCGGCGCCGATCGTCCAGCACCAGCCCTCGTCGACGAAGCGGTCGCGAAGGTCGGCCTCCACGAGCTCGTAGATCCGCTCCTCGCGCGTGCTCTCCTCCGGCATCAGCCATTCGTAGAACGGCTCGTGCCAGGCGAACGCCCGCGCGAACGTCCTCGCCGCCCGCTCGATGTGCTCGGGCCGCAGCCGCTCGGGCTCGCCGAGGTCGCCCTCGGCCGCCGCCGCCTCCGGCTCAGAGCCCGAGTCCACGCCCGATGATCTCCTTCATGATCTCGTCGGTGCCGCCGCCGATCGGTCCGAGGCGGGCGTCGCGGAGGGCACGCTCGACCTCGTACTCGCGCATGTAGCCGTAGCCGCCGTGCACCTGGACGGCATCGTCGGCGACCTCGACCGCGGCCCGCTGTGTGAACAGCTTCGCCTTCGTCACCTCCGCGAGAGCGTCCTGGCCCGAGGTGAGCAGACGCAGCGCGCCGTAGGTGACGGCGCGGCCCGCCTCGAGCTTGGTCGCCATCGCCGCGACCTTGTGGCGGATCGCCTGGAAGCTGCCGATCGGCCGCCCGAACGCCTGGCGCTCGCCCGCGTAGTCGATCGTCCGCCGCAGGCACCAGTCCATGGCGCCCACGGCACCCAGGGCCATGAGGAGCCGCTCCCACTGAAAGTTGGCCATGATCAGCTTGAAGCCCTCGTTCTCGCTCCCGAGCAGGTTCTCGTCGGGTACCTCGACGTCGGTGAACGACAGCTCGCCGGTGTCGGAGGCGTGCCAGCCGAGCTTCTCGAGCTTGCGCGACACCTCGTAGCCGGGCATCTCGCGCTCGAGGATCAGGAACGAGATGCCGCCGTGGCCGCCCTCGGGCTTGGTCCGCACCGCGCAGACGAGGAAGTCGGCGCGGACGCCGTTGGTGATGAACGTCTTCGCGCCGTTGACGACCCAGCCGCCGTCGACCCTCTCGGCGCGGGTGCGGATCGACGCGACGTCGGAGCCCGCGCCCGGCTCGGTGATGCCGAGCGCGGCGATCTTGCGGCCGGCGATCGCGGGGCGGAGGAAGCGCTCGTGCTGGTCGGGCGTGCCGAACATGAAGACGGGCGGCGTGGCGATGCCGGTGTGTGCGCCGAGGCCCGCGCCGACCCCGCCGGAGATCCCGGCGGCCGCCAGCTCCTCGGCCCAGACGGCGTCGTGGAGGTTGTCGCCGCCCTGCCCGCCGAGGCTCTCGGGGTACTTCAGCCCGAGGAACCCGAGCTCCGCGGCCCGGCCGAACAGCTCGCGCGGGAACTCGCGGCGCTCCTCCCACTCCATCTGGCTGGGGACGATCTCGGTCTCGACCCAGCGCCGGATCGTCGCCCGCAGCTCCTCGTGCTCGGGCTCGAACGGGGGGATCAGCGCGCGCGCGCCCGTGTCCTTGACGACGGTCATGAGGCGGGACGCTACCCGGCCCGCCGAAAGGGAGTAGTACATCCCCCAATGCTCACCGGATTCAAGAACTTCATCTCGCGCGGCAACGTCATCGACCTGGCCGTCGCGGTCGTCATCGGCACGGCGTTCGGCGTCCTCGTCGCGTCGCTCGTCGCCGACCTGATCACCCCGCTGATCGGCGCGATCATCGGCGAGCCCGACTTCAGCGGGCTCTCGTTCACGATCAACGGCTCGGAGTTCACCTACGGGAACTTCATCAACGCGCTGATCGCGTTCCTCAGCGTCGCCGCGGCCATCTACTTCTTCGTCGTCGCCCCGATGGAGAAGCTCCAGGAGAGGCGCCACGGCCCGGCGGTCGGGACTCGCGAGTGCCCCGAGTGCCTCTCCGAGGTCCCGGCGCCGGCGAAGCGCTGCGCCTTCTGCACGAGCGAGCTGCCGCCGGCCGAGCCAGCCGGGGCGTAGGCGTAGCAGTCGGCGGGAAGGCAACGAGAGGGGCTGCTCCGGCCTCCTCTCGCCCTAAGAGGCTCTACGGGAAGCCGGGGTCTCTGGCGCCAACATGTTGGCGCGAAAGACCCCGCCGGGGTCGATGAGTCCATCATCGTGGACAGAAGGACCCCGCGGCGCGGGCGGCGCCATCCCCGCACCCCTTGTTGCCTTCGCGTGGCGGGACCACCGCCCTCGATGCGAAGCGCACGCTCGACCCCGCCGCCGGCCGAGCCGACCGCCTAGGCGCCGGCAGTGGGGTCCCGCGATGGGCTCGAGTCCGCGTAGGGTGCGCGAATGAGCCGAGGAGGGAT
The DNA here is from genome assembly GCA_963823565.1 of uncultured Solirubrobacterales bacterium. GTDB lineage: Bacteria > Actinomycetota > Thermoleophilia > Solirubrobacterales > 70-9 > RHKX01. The sequence continues at coordinate 474,127 of CAWGLR010000003.1, forward strand.
GGTTGCGCTCGGGCTGGCGATCGTGCTGGTCGCGGTGCTCGCGGGCACCTTCATCCACCCGCTGCTGTTCCTGATCGGTCTCGCGGTCCTGTTCGTCGCCGCGTTCGGCGGCTGGTAGCCGGTCTCCGACGCCGAGCTGCGGATCAGCCCAGCAGCTCGCGCATCCGCTCCAGCAGGCTGCCCGCGTCGAACGGCTTGTCGATGAAGGCCGTTCGGCCCGCGCTCGGGCCGAGGTCGTCGGGCGGGGCGCTGTCGGAGTAGCCGGACATGAAGAGCACGTTGAGGCCGGGGCGCATCGCGACGGCGCGGCGGGCGAGGTCGTCGCCGCGCATCCCCGGCATCACGAGATCGGCGAGCAGGAGGTCGTAGTGCTCCGTCTCGTCGTCGAGGAGCTCGAGGGCCTCGGGTCCGCCGGCGGCGGTGCGGACGGTGTAGCCGGCGCTCGCGAGGATGCGCTCGGCGACGCGGCGGACAGCGGCGTCGTCCTCGGTGATCAGCACCGACTCGCCGCGCCCGGCGGGGGCGGCGCGCGTCGGCTTCGTCGCCTGGACAGTCGCGCCCGAGGCGGCCGGCAGGTGGATCTCGATGCTGGTGCCGACGCCGGGCTCGGAGGCGAGGTCGATCATCCCGCGCGCCTGGGAGACGATCGAGTAGACGGTGGCGAGGCCGAGGCCGGTGCCTCGACCCGAGCCCTTGGTGGTGAACATCGGCTCGAAGGCGCGGGCGGCGACCTCGGCGTCCATGCCGGTGCCCGTATCGCTGACGAGCAGCCGCACGAATCGGCCGGGGGGGACGCCGGGGTGGGCCGCGGTCTCGGAGGAGCCGAGCTCGACGTTGTCGGTCTCGAAGGTGAGCGTGCCGCCGCCCGGCATCGCGTCACGCGCGTTGACCGCCAGGTTGATGAGGATCTGCTCGACCCGCGTCGGGTCCTCGCTGAGCGGCCAGAGGTCCTCGCGGAGGCGCCGCTCGACGCGGATCTGCTCGCCGATCGTCGAGCGCATGAACCCGTCGAGGCCGACGATCAGCTCGTTCAGGTCGAAGACGACCTGCGGTCCCGCCTCCCGCCGGGCGAGGATCATGAGCTGGCGGACGAGGCCGACCCCGCGCTCGGCCGCGCGCCTGATCTCCTCGATGTCCTCGGCGGCGGGGGACCCCGGTGGCACGCCGCCGGCGGCGAAGCGCGCGTAGTTGATGATGACCCCGAGGATGTTGTTGAAGTCGTGGGCGATCCCGCCGGCGAGCTGGCCGACGAACTGGAGCGACTCGTCCCCCCGGTCGCCGGGCTGGCCCAGCGGATCCGCGCTCACTCGAGCAGGCCCCAGCGCATCGCCGTCGCCACGGCCGCCGCCCGGTCGGAGACGCCGAGCTTCTCGTAGAGATGGTGGAGGTGGGTCTTGATCGTCGCCTCCGAGAGGTGGAGCTCGTCGCCGATCCGCTGCGCGGTGCGGCCCTCCGCGAGCAGCGTCAGGACCTCCTGCTCGCGGTCGGTCAGCGCCGGGCGGTCGGCCGACTCGCGAAGCTGGATCTCGCTCGCGATCCCCGCCTGGAACTGAGGTGCGATCACCGTCTCGCCGTCGCCGGCGGTGACGATCGAGTCGATCAGCTCGGTGTGGTCCGACGTCTTCGAGACGTAGCCGGCCGCTCCCTGCGCGAGTGCGCGGTAGGCGGCCCCCGAGTCCTCGTACCCGGTCAGCAGCATGATCCGCGTACGCAGGCCGTCCCGCTTCGCCGCGTTGACGATCGCCAGCCCGTCGAGGCCCGGCATCCGCACGTCGACGACGGCGACGTCGGGCTCGAGCTCGGCGATCCGCTCCAGCGCCTCGCGCCCGTCGGAGCTCGACCCGACCAGCTCGAGCTCCTCGCGCTCGGCGATCGCCCGCTCGAGCCCCTGCCGGTAGACCGGGTGGTCGTCGGCGATCAGGATCTTCAGCGGGCGCCGAGCGGTCACCGGGCGATTCTCGCACGCGTGGGGGCGGCTCCCAGCGGCGCTGGCCGTCCCGCTCCGAGAGGGAGTGTCCAGCAACCGTCCAGAGGGGCTAAAGGTTCTCGGCCGAGCTGCCGAATGGGGGAGCAGACTTACATCCCACGAACCGACGCAGTGGGACTTGTCCCGCTGCGTTCCTCCAGGTCCGATCCATACCCATCCCCCGTCTCGGCCCGCTTCACCCGGCGGGTCGAGACTTTTCGGCGGCCAGGCGACGCGATGCCGGCGTCCTCGTCGGGTTGCGGTCCTCGAGGCCGCGGCGCCTCCTGCGTCCTTGCCCTCGCGCCGGCTGGCTCGCCGAACGCCCGGCCGGGCGCCGGCCCAAGCGACCCCCTACAGCCCGTAGGAGCGGCCGATCACCTCGAGCATGACCTCATCGGAGCCGGCGCCGATGCGGTTGAGGCGCATGTCGCGGTAGGCGCGCTCGATGCCGTACTCCTTCATGTAGCCGTAGCCGCCGTGGATCTGGACGCACTCGTCGACGACCTCGCATCCCATCTGCGCGGCGTAGAGCTTGGCCATCGTGATCTCCCGGACCGGGTACTCGCCGTTGGCGAAGCGCCAGGCCGTCGAGTAGGTGAGCTGGCGGGCCGTCTCGATCTTCGTCGCCATCTCGGCGAACTTGTGGCGGATCGCCTGGAACTTGCCGATCGGCCGGCCGAAGGCCTGGCGCTCCTTGGCGTACTCGAGGGTCTTCTCGAAGACCCGCTCGGCGCCGGCGACGCAGCCGATCGCCCCGACCAGGCGCTCGCCCTGGAGCTCCCAGGAGATGTGGTAGAAGCCCTTGCCCTCCTGGCCGAGGAGGTTCTCAGCCGGCACCCGGACGTCCTCGAAGGATAGCTCGGCGGTGTCGGAGGAGTGCATCCCGAGCTTCTCGAGCGTCCGCGAGACGCTGAAGCCCGGGGTCGGGTTCCCGTCGGCGTCTTTGAGGTCGACGATGAACAGCGAGATGCCGTCGTGGCGGGCCTCGGGGTCGGTCTTCGTCACCAGCAGGATGAAGTCGGCCCGGGCGCCGTTGGTGATGAACGTCTTGGAGCCGTTGATCACGTACTCGTCGCCCTCGCGCCGGGCGGTCGTGCGGATGCCGGCGACGTCGGAGCCGGCGCCGGGCTCGGTGATCCCGAGGCAGGCGATCTTCTCGCCCTTGATCCCCGGGACGAGGTAGCGCTGCTTCTGGTCCTCGGTGCCGAGCATCTCGATCGGCGGCAGGACCATGTCGGTGTGGACCGCGAGGCCCATGTTCATCCCGCCGCTGCCGGAGTGGGAGAGGGCTTCGGCGCGGACCAGCGAGTAGTAGTAGTCGCCGCCCTGGCCGCCGTACTCCTCGGGGAAGCAGAGCCCGACGTAGCCCAGCTCGGCCATCCGGTGGAGGACGGAGTCGGGCCAGAGGCTCTCCTCGTACTCCTCGGCGTGGGGGGCCAGCTCCTTCTTGACCCAGGCCTCCATCGACTCCCGCAGGTCCTCGTGCTCCTGGGTGAAGATCAGGTGCTTGCGGTTGGCGCCGAAGTCTGGCTTGAGGACCTTGCCGGGGGTCTCGGTGGCTGCCACGTGGGACTCTCCTTCGCTCGAGGTGGAAAGTAGACAGTAGCACTCTCTACTTCATACTTTCGGCGGGCGAGGACTTGCGGAATTCAGGCATCGATTGGCGTCAGCCGATCGGTTGATCTACCCTCGTCCCAACGATTGACCGCCGATCGCGGGGGGAGGACTGGATGCCAACCGAAGCGCCGAGCGCAGCAGCCGCAGGACCGCAGGCGAAACCGCGCCAGACGACACGTCCCGGAGAGCTGCCGTCAGGCCCGCGTACCCCCGGGCTCTGGCAGATGCGCCACTGGTTCCGCGACCCGGTTTCGTTCATGGAGGACAACGCCCGGCGCTACGGGCCGGTCTTCTCCGTTCGCCTCGGCGCGCTCAAGCGCTGCGCCTTCGTCGCCGATCCGGCCGCCGCGTGGGAGGTGCTCAGCGGTGACCCGTCCGTCTTCCGGATGGGTCCCACCAACAAGATCTTCCGCCCGGTCCTCGGCGAGAACTCGCTGTTCCTGCTCGACGGCGAGCAGCACCGCCATCACCGCAAGCTGATGGCGCCCGCCTTCCACCCCGGCCACGTCCGCGGCTACGCGTCGCTGATCGAGGAGATCGCCGCCCGCGAGCTCGCCGGATGGCCGGTCGGCGAGCCCTTCGAGCTCCAGGCGCCGATGCGCCGGATCACCACCGAGTCGATCGTCCGCATCGTCGTCGGCGTCTGCACTACGGCCGAGCGCGACGCCGAGATCCGCAGCCTCGTCCGCGAGATGCTCGCGATCGCCGAGAACCCGCTCGCGCTGATGCCGCAGTTCCAGCGCGAGTTCGGTGGCCGCTCGCCGTTCGGCAAGGTCATGAACGTCACCCGGCGGATCGACGCGATCCTCTTCGATGAGATCGGCGAGCGCCGCCACCACGGCGGCGTCGAGCGCGGCGGCGACGTGATGTCGGCGCTCGCGGCGCCGCAGCCCCACGAGGACGCCTTCATGACCGACCGCGAGATCCGCGACGAGGTCCTGACGATGCTGATCGCCGGGCACGAGACGACGGCGAATGCCCTCGCCTGGAGCTTTGAGCGCATCCTCCGCCACCCGGTCGTGCACGATCGCCTGCTCACCGAGCTCGCGGTCGGCGAGGACGACGAGTACCTCCAGGCGGTGGTCAAGGAGACCCTGCGCCAGCGGCCGATCCTGCCGATCACCGCCCGCCGGCTCTACGAGCCGCGCACGATCGGCGGCTTCGAGTTCCCCGCGGGCTGGACGCTGATGCCGTGCATCTACCTGATCCACCAGGACCCGGAGGTCTTCCCGGAGCCGGACGCCTTCCGGCCCGAGCGCTTCCTCGGCGACGACCGCCCGAGCTCGCGGGTCTGGATCCCCTTTGGCGCCGGGAGCCGCCACTGCGTCGGCTCCCACCTCGCGCTGCTGACGATCCGCTGCGTACTGCGCACCGTGCTCATGCGCGCCTCGCTCACCGTTGACTCCGAGCCGGAGCCGATCGTCCGCAACAACATGACGCTCGCCCCGGGCCGCGGTGCGACGGCGGTGCTCGTCGGCCGCCGCGGGCGCCCGGTGCGCGACCACGCCGCCGTCTCGTGACCGCCGCGACATCACGGATCTTCGCGGCGGGCCTGCTGCGGGACCAGGTCTGTCTCGTCTCCGGCGCCGGCAGCGGCATCGGCCGCGCCGTCGCCGTCGAGCTGGCCGCGCTTGGCGCGACCGTCGTCGGTTGCGGGCGGCGGGCCGAGCCGCTGGAGGAGACCGCCGAGCTGATCGCGGCGGCCGGCGGGAGCGCCGAGGCGGCGCCGGCCGACATCCGCGATCCCGACGCGGTCGACGAGCTGGTCGACCGCGTGCTCGCGGGCCACGGGCGGCTGGACGTGCTCGTCAACAACGCCGGCGGCCAGTTCCTCGCGCCCGCTGAGGACGTCTCAGCGAAGGGGTTCCGCGCCGTCGTCGACCTCAACCTCGTCGGGACCTGGCAGATGACGAGCGCCGCGGCGACGAAGGCCTTCATCCCGCAGGGGGGCGGGCGCGTGATCAGCATCACTCTCTCCCCGCACACCGGCGTGCCGGGGGTCGTCCACTCCAGCGCCGCCCGCGCGGCCGTGGAGAACATGACGAGGACGCTGTCGATCGAGTGGGCGCGGTTCGGCATCCGCCTTACGGCCGTCGCGCCGGGCCAGATCGAGACCGATGCATTCCGCGAGAACTACGGCTTCGCCATCGACCGGATCGCGAAGACGATCCCGCTCGGCCGCCTCGGACGGCCCGAGGAGGTCGCCTGGCTCGTCTCCTACCTCGCCTCGCCGGCCGGCGACTTCTTCAGCGGCGCGGTGCTGACGCTCGACGGCGGCCGCGACAACTGGTTCGGCGCCTGGCCGCCCGCCGGGCTCACGCCTGACTGATCGCATTCATCGGCTCGACTTTCCCGCCGATCTGCCGATAGGACGCCTGCAAGCCGGCAGCGACCGCGCTGCTGCGCTTTCCCGGGCAATAAGAGGCTGAGGATGGGCTTGAGCATTTTCGAAGGTGCCGACTCCGATCAGGACCTGATCGGGACCGCCACCGTGGGCCAGATCTCCGCTGATCAGCGGGGACGGCACGTCGCTCCGCTGATCCGAGCCGGCTCCTACGTCACCTTCGCCGGCGCCGCCCTCGGACTGCTTGGGGTCCTGCTGCCGCACCCGGCCGACTTCAACGTGGCCGCGCTGGTCACGGTCCAGGCGGTGATGGTCGTCTGGGCGCTGCTCTTCATCGCCAACGCCGAGCGGCTGCCGATGTGGACCGTCCAGCTCGCGCCGCTCTTCGGCGTCCTGCAGACCACGCTCGGGGTGATCTTCAGCGGCGACCCGCTGGGCGCCTACTCGATCTTCTACCTCTGGCCCTGCCTCTACTCCTTCTACTTCCTCTCCCGCCTCAACTCGGCGCTGACGGTCGCGTTCGTCGGCGTCTGCTACGGCCTCGTCCTGCTCTTCATGGAGTCGCCCCCGGCCCCGAGCGGCGGGCCGAGCGCCGGCGACCTCACCCATCAGTTCGTGCTCACGGTCGGCAGCCTCGCCGTGGCCGGCCTGATGATCACGACGCTGCGCGGCCGCGTGAACAAGCTCTGGGGGCGCCTCTCCGACGCCGCCCGCACGGACATGCTCACCGGCCTGCTCAACAGCCACGGCCTCGACGAGGTGCTGGCGACCGACATCGAGCGCGCCAAGCCCGCCGCTCAGCGCGTCGCACTGCTGAGCGTCCGGCTCGGCGGCATCGGGAGCCTCAGCCGCCAGTACGGGTACGCCGCCGGCGACGAGGCGATCAAGGAGATCGGGCGGCTGCTCGACGAGTCGACGAGGCGCATCGACAAGGTCGGGCGCGTCGGCGCCGCCGAGTTCGCGGTCGTGCTCCCGGAGACCGACGAGCACACCGGGTTTCTGCTCGCCGAGCAGATCCTCTCCCGCATCCGCCGCACCTACCGCGAGCGGGCGTCGATGGTGAAGGTGAGCATCGGCGTCGCGACCTATCCCAAGCACGCCGCAGCCGCCGAGCAGCTCATGCAGGCGGCCGAGGCGGCGGCGAAGGCCGGGGACGCCCTCGGCTCGGACCGTGCCGTCGTCTACAGCGAGGAGGTCGAGGGGGCGATCGCCGCCGAGGCGGGCCTGGCGCCGAAGGAGGGCCGGGTCAACCTCGCCACCGTCCTCAGCCTCACCGAGGTGCTCGAGCTGCGCGACCCGAGCAACGTCAACCACTCGATGGCGGTCGCCCGCTACGCGGAGATGATCGGCCGCGAGATGGGCCTGCCCGAGCAGCGCGTCCACCGCCTCCGCCTCGCCGGGATGCTGCACGACATCGGCAAGGTCGGGATCGCCGACTCGATCCTCGACAAGCCGGGGCCGCTGTCGCCGTCGGAGTGGGACCAGGTCCGCCGCCATCCGGAGATGGCGGCGCGGATCCTCGGCGCGAAGGAGATGGCCGACATCCGCGAGTGGGTGCTGTGCCGCCACGAGCAGCCGGACGGCCATGGCTATCCGCGCGGCCTGCGCGGCGACGAGATCCCGCTCGAGTCGCGGATCCTCGCGGTCGCCGAGTCCTATGACGCGATGACCAGCGACCGCCCGTACCGGCCCGCGCGCACCCACGACGAGGCGATCGCCGAGCTCGGCCGGTACGCGGGCAGCCAGTTCGACGGCGCGGTCATCGACGCGCTCGTCCGCGTCCTCAGCGCCGAGCTCACCGGCGCGCGGTAGCTACGGGCGGGGCCCGGCCCCGCCCTCGGCCGGCTCGAGGGGCGGCGAGGGAACGGGGCTGCCGCTCCAGGCCGCGGGGCCGAGGAGCTTGAGCACGGCGGGGATCAGCAGCCCGCGGACGACCGTCGCGTCGAGGATCACCGACGCGACGATCGCGACCGCGAACTCCTTGACGATCACGAGGTCGGAGAAGACGAAGGCGCCGACCGCGATCGCCAGCAGCGCCGCCGAGGCGCTGATCAGACGCCCCGTCGAGGACACCGCCTCGACGATCGCGTCGGTGTCGGAGAGCCCGCGCTCGCGTTCCTCCCTGATCCGCGCCAGCAGGAAGATCCCGTAGTCCGTCGAGAGGCCGAATCCGACGGCGAAGGCGATCACCGGCACCGACATGTCGATGCCGCTCTGGACATCGGTCCCGAGCAGCGAGGAGCCGACCTCGGTCGTGAACGTGGCGACGAGGACGCCGATCGAGGCGGCGACCGTCAGCAGGTTGAGGCCGACGGCGATCACCGGCACGAGCAGCGAGCGCGTGATCAGCGCGAGCAGCAGCAGGTTCGTGACGACCACGAGCAGGATCACGACGGGGGCGTGGTCGAAGATGCTCTCGCGCTGGTCCGCCTGCTCGGCGGCGCGGCCGCCCAGCAGCGACCCCTGCGGCAGGACGTCGCGGACGTCGGCCACGAGGTCCTGCCCCGCGTCGGAGAGGGGATCGACGTAGGAGGAGATCGCGATCAGCGACGTCTGGGTGTCCAGCGCCACCGGCGGCTCTGCGGAGGCCACCTCGTCGACCTGCTGGATGGCGGCGATGAGGTCCGGCTCCGCCGCTTTCCCGGCCGGGACGAGGGCATAGAGCCGGGTCTCGGTGATCTGCGGGAAGTCGTCGATCGACTCGGCGACCACGCGGGCGGAATCTCCCGGGGGGAGCTCCCGCGCGTCGGGGGTGGTCAGCTTGATGCCCAGGGCCTGGGAGGCGAGCAGCAGCAGCACGGCCGCGCCGACGATCAGGCTGGAGACCGGCCTGCCGCAGACGCCACGCGGCAGCCGGCGCCAGAAGCTGCGCTCGCCGCGGCCGGACTTGAGCGGGTCGCGGCGGATGGCGAGCCGGTCGACGGACGGCCCGAGCTTGGCGATGATCGCCGGCAGGACGGTCAGCGCGGTGATCCCGGCCAGGATCGCGGTGATCGTGCCGGCGATCCCGGTCGAGTGCAGGAACGGCTGCGGGAACGCGATCAGCGAGGCCAGCGCCGCGGCGACGGTCATCGCGCTGTAGGCGACCGTCTTGCCCGCCGTCCCCAGCGTCCGCGCCAGCGCCGCCTCCGGGTCCTCGCCGGCCGCGATCTCCTCGCGGTAGCGGCCGAGGATGAACAGGCTGTAATCGATCGCCAGCCCGGTGCCGAGCCCGGTTACGGTCTGGAGGGCGAAGAGGTCGATCGCGGTCGCCTCGGCGAGCAGGCGGAGGACCGCCATCGAGACGACGATCGCGAACCCCGCCACCACGAGCGGGAGCACCGACGCGAGCGCCGTCCGGAACACCAGGAGGAGGAGCGTGAGGAGGACCGGAGAGGCGTAGAGCTCGAGCTGGCGGGTGTCGTCCTCGGACCGCTCGCTGACCTGGAAGGACGCGACCGCGGTGCCGCCCGCAGTCACGTCCGCGTCCCCCTCGAAGGCGTCGACCGTCGCCTCGCCGACATCGACGCGGACCGCGCCCGGCTTCAGGTAGCCGAGCACGAGCGACTCGCCCTCGGGGTTCACCAGCGACGGCTGCTGGCGAGCGGTCTCGACGCGGGCGATCCCCGGGACCCGGCGCAGCTCACGAGCCGCGGTCTCGGCCGGGCCGAGGTCGTCGGGCTTCGCGGAGACGAGCAGGACGACCCCGGGCTCGGCGGTACGCCCAGTCAGGTCCTCGACCGTGGCCGCGGCGAGGGCGACCTCCGACTCGGGATCGCCGATGTCGAAGGGCTCGACGCTGTCGAAGATCTGCGACGCGAGGAAGGCGGCGCCGCAGAACAGCGCCACGGCGACGACCAGCAGCGTCCCGGCACGCACGTGTGTGACTCTGGCCAGCTCTCTCAATTCCACCCGTCCCCCGGACTTTCTCCCGGCGCGGAACACTATTGACGCCGCCCGTCGCCTATCGCCGGAACCGAGTTGCCGAGGAGGCGATCTCGAAAGTAGGCAGCATCACTTCCCACTTCATGCGCTGGTAGGCTCGGCGGGCGACCCCGGGGCCGTGCGCGATGGACTACGAGCAGCTTCTCTACGAGACCGCCGACGGCGTCGCCACCGTGACGCTGAACCGCCCCGAGCAGCGCAACGCTCTCTCCAACCAGATGCTCGGCGAGCTCGTCGACGCGATGAGACGTGTCCGCGACGACGACGACGTGCGCGCCGTGGTCCTGCGCGGCGCCGGCGAGAAGGTCTTCTGCGCCGGCGCCGACCTCGGCGGGTTCGCGGCCGACGTCCCGCTGGTCGAGAAGCACTTCTCCTCGGACCTCTTCCTCGAGTTCTTCCGGCTGATGCCGCGCCTCGGAAAGCCGTCGCTCTGCGCCGCCAACGGGCATGTCCTCGCCGGCGGCATGGGGCTCGCGCTCTCGTGCGACCTCGTGATCGCGCGCGAGGGGATCACCTTCGGGACACCCGAGATCAACATCGGCGCCTTCCCCTACATGATCATGGCGATCATCTACCGCAACGTCCCGCGGAAGAAGGTCAACGAGATGATGCTCCTGGGCGAGCGCATCTCCGCCGAGAACGCGGTCTCCTGCGGCCTGGCGAACAAGGTCGTGGCGGCCGGCGAGTTCGACGCCGCCGTCGACGACTGGGCGGCCCGGCTCGCCTCCAAGAGCCCGGTGCTGATGCGGCTCGGCCACGACGCGATGTACCGCCAGGGGGACATGTCGCTCGACGACGGGCTCGAGTTCCTGCGCAGCCAGCTCTCGCTGACGTTCTCCACCGAGGACATCCAGGAGGGCGTGAAGGCCTTCTTCGAGAAGCGGGAGCCGGAGTGGAGGGGGCGATGAAGCGTGGAGCGAGTAGCACGCTCGCTGCGCTCGCTATAGCGGGTAGCACCGATCGCGCGCTGCTACCTGCTGCCCGCTACTTGCTCGGGCGGGATCCCGGATGAGCACCTTCGACCAGCCCGTGATCATCAGCTGCTCGATCAGCGGCGCGATCGCCAACCGCGACCAGTGCCCGGCGATCCCCTACACGCCCGAGGAGTATGCGGCCGAGGCGCGCCGCGCGGTCGACGAGGGCGCCTCGCAGATCCACATCCACGCCCGCACCCCCGACGGCGTCCCGTCCTACGAGATCGACGACTTCCGGGCGATAACCGAGGCGATCCGCGCCGAGGTCGGCGACGTGATCATCAACTACTCGACCGGCGCGATCGGCATCTCGATGGAGAAGCGCCTCGCCTACCTGCGCGAGCTTCGCCCGGACGTCGCGGCGCTGAACATGAGTTCGATGAACTACGCGAAGTACTCGAAGCGCCGCGGGGACTTCGTGTTCAAGGCGGTCTTCGAGAACAGCTTCGACACGATCATCGAGTTCATCACCGAGATGAACGAGCTCGGGATCCAGCCCGAGCACGAGTGCTTCGACGCGGGCCATGTCGCCAACCTCGATCCGCTCCTGCACATGGGGCTGCTGCGCGAGCCGCTGCAGATCTCGCTGGTGATGGGGGTGACCGGCGGCATCCGCCCGGTGCCGCGGAACGTGAGCCACATGTCCGATCAGATCCCCGGCGGCCCCGAGGGCCCCAACAACTGGCAGGTGATCGGGGTCTCCCGCGACCAGTGGAAGCTGCTGGCGACCTCGCTCGTGCTCGGCGGCAACGTCCGCGCCGGCCTCGAGGACAACCTCTACCTCCCGAACGGCGAGATGGCGCGATCGAACGGCGACCTGATCGCGAAGGCCCGGGGGATGGCCGAGGACGTCGGGCGGCGGGCGGCGACCGTGACGGAGGCGCGGGAGATGCTCGGGCTGTCGAGCGAGCAGCGAGCAGCGAGCAGCGAGCAGCACGATTCGGGGGGTTGACCCGTGGGTCGGGACGCCCCATCCGCGCCGACGCTGCATCGGGCCCGGGTCGTCTGGGAAGGGGACAAGCGGGACCTGCGGCGGCACCGGATCGAGATCGCCTCGCAGACGATCGCCGGCTCCTCGATGCCGGAGGTCGGAGGGGACCCCGAGCGGGTCGATCCCGAGGGTATGTTCGTCGCCTCGCTCGCGGCCTGCCACATGCTCTGGTTCCTCGACTACGCCCGGCGGGCGCGCCTGCGCGTGTCCTCCTACGCCGACGACGCCGTCGGCGAGCTCGACGGCGTGCGGATCACCCGCGTCGAGCTGCGGCCGCGGGTCGAGTTCGAGTCCGAGGTCGACGCCGCGACCCTCGCCGAGCTCCACGAGCGCGCGCACGAGCGCTGCTTCCTCGCCAACTCGGTGAGCTGCCCGGTGGAGGTCGCGTGAGCACGCACGCCGCCACCGAGGCCGGTGAGCCGACCCTGAAGATCAGCGAGCTCGCCGAGGCCGCCGGCGTCCCGGTGGCGACGGTCCGCCACTACCTCCGCGAGGGCCTGCTGCCGGAGGGGCGCAAGACGAGCCGCAACATGGCCTACTACCCGCCCGAGCTCGTCGACCGGATCCGGCTGATCAAGCTGCTCCAGGAGGAGCGCTTCATGCCCCTGAAGGTGATCCGCGAGCTGCTCGAGCGGGAGGGTGGAGACCCCGAGGCGGTCCGCGCCCGCCTCGAGGCGGCCGACCGCGGGCTCGAGGTCGCCCTCGCCCGCGAGCGCGAGCGCGAGCCCGCCGAGGAGGTGGGCCGCCGCCTCGACGTTCCCCGCGAGGTGCTCGTCCGGCTCGCCGACATCGGTGTCCTCAGCGCGCCCGGGGACGGCTACTCCCCCTCCGACGTCCGCATCATCGAGGCGATCTCGCGCTTCCGCGCCGGCGGCTACGACGAGCGGATCGGCTTCACGGTCCACGATGCGGCGCGCTTCCTCGAGCCGCTCGGCGCGCTCGTGCGCGCCGAGGTCGAGCTGCTCTCCGAGAAGGTCGTGGGGCGATTCGACGCCGACCGCGCGGCCGAGCTCGTCGAGGTCGGCATCGAGCCCCTCGCCGACCTGATCGCGGCGATGAACCAGCGGATGCTCGCCGCCCGCCTCGAGGGAGACCCGCCGGCGGGACGATGAGCGCCCGGGCCGCGCTCCAGCTCGCCGTCGCCGGAGCGGCGGTCGCAGCGATCGGCGCGATCGGGGTGGCGAGCGGCGACGAGCCGCACCTCTCGCTGGGCGACCTCGACCCGTGGCTCGTCGTCTACGCGATCGGGCTGATGGTCGCCCTCGGCGCGGGTCCCTACGGCCTCTACGACCGCTTCGCCCCACGGTTCGAGGACAAGGACGCGCGCTGGGACATGGTGCTGTCGGTCTGGGGCGGGATCGCGCTGGGGACCGGGCTCTGCTTTGTCGCCCTCGGGCTGATCGGCGGCTTCGCGGCCGCGAGCGTCACCGGTGCGCTCGCGATCGTCGGCGCCGGGGTCTGCGGGCTCGTCGTCGGCTGCCTCGCGGTCGCGATGGTCGCCGGCGGGTAGCGGCGCCCTCGGCATCCCCCGATAGCGGTAGATTGACTGGTCAATCAACGCCGCGAAGCGGCCGCGGAACGGCGACAGGAAAGAGGAGAGATGCGAGCGGCTGCCCTACAGCTCAACGCGACTGCGGACGTCGACGCGAACCTCGCCGCCGCCGAGCGCCGCATCACCGCCGCGGTGGCCGACGGCGCCGAGCTCGTCCTCCTGCCGGAGAAGTGGAGCCTGCTGGCCGCCGGCGAGGAGCTGGCCGAGCGCGCCGAGCCGCTCGACGGACCGGCGGTGTCGGCCGCCCGCGGCTGGGCGCGGGAGCACCGCATCCACCTCGTCGCCGGCAGCGTCGCCGAGCGGGTGCCCGGCCGCGACCTGCTCTCGAACACCTCGCTGCTGATCGATCCCGACGGCGAGATCGCCGCGACCTACCGCAAGATCCACATGTTCGACGTGGACGTCGGCGGCGTCTCCTACCGCGAGTCCGCCCACGAGCTGCCGGGCGAGGAGATCGTCTCCGGGGCCGCCGGGGAGCTCGAGGTCGGGCTGACCGTCTGCTACGACCTCCGCTTCCCCGAGCTCTACCGGATCCTCGCGCTTCGCAGGGCGCATGCGATCACGGTCCCCGCCGCGTTCACGGCGGTCACCGGGCGTGACCACTGGGAGGTGCTGCTGCGCGCCCGGGCGATCGAGAACTCGCTTTACGTGATCGCCGCCGGGCAGTTCGGCCGAGCCGAGCCGCACTACGAGTCCTGGGGCCACTCGATGATCGTCGACCCCTGGGGAAACGTCCTCGACGTGATCGCCGACGGCGAGGGGCACGCGATCGCCGAGATCGACGCCGAGGAGATCGAGGCGGTGCGCGCCAGGGTCCCGTCGCTGGCGAACCGGCGACCGGCCGCATACGCGTGGCCGCAGGAGGCAACGGTCGGTGGCTGAGGCGAAGGCCCCGGCGGCCGACAAGCGCCGGGCGATCCTCGAGGCGGCGATCCGCGTCTTCGCCCGCCAGGGCTACCACGCGACCCGCGTCGCCGACATCGCCGACGAGGCCGGCGTCGCCTACGGGCTCGTCTACCACTACTTCCGCTCCAAGGAGGCGGTGATGACCGAGCTCTTCACCGAGCGCTGGTCGCTGCTGCTGGCCGCGAGCGAGGAGCTCTACGAGCGCGACATCCCCGCGCGCGAGAAGCTCGACGGGATCGCCCGGTTCATCATCGACTCCTACCGGCACGACCCCGAGCTGATGAAGGTGATCATCGTCGAGGTCACGCGGGCGGCGAACTCGTTCGGCGCCACGCACCTGCCCGAGATCCGCCGCGCCTACGACTGGGTCGCTCGGATCGTCGCCGACGGCCAGCGCGAGGGCCTCTATCGCGAGGACGTCGATCCCGACTTCGTCGGGATGTGGTTCTACGGGGCGATCGAACAGTTGCTGTCGGGCTGGGTGTTCGGCCTGATCCCGACCGGGGACGACGACTTCGACCGCGCCCGGCGGATGGTCGTGGAAACCCTCTGTCTCGGCCTCGAGCGACGCGACGAGGGCTGACGCAGGCCCGGTAGTCTCGCCGGGCTTCCTCGGCGCACCGGTTCAACTCCCGGGCGCGAGGGAAGGGAGCAGTAACCGATGAGCAACGAACTCACCAAGAAGCTGGTCTGGTCGGCCCTCCTCGCCGCAACCGGCGCGCTCGCGAGCATCGTCGCCGCGCGCCTCTCGGCGGCGATCTACCGGCGCATCTACGACGAGGACCCGCCGGAGTGAGCGACCCGAGCGGGAGCCCGGCCGGGGGCATCCCCCCGAAGCCGCCGGCGAGCGACGACCGGAAGGTCGGCGAGCTCGTCTTCGACGTCGCCGAGCGCGTCTCGATCCTCGTCCGCGAGGAGATCGCGCTCGCCAAGGCCGAGCTGACCGAGAAGGCGACGAACATCGGCCGCGGGGCGGTCGTCGGGATCGCCGCCGGGATCTTCGTGCTGATGGCGCTGGCGATGCTGATGCACGCCGTCGCCTGGGCGATCAACGACGTGCTCGGGATCGAGTCCGCGGTCTGGGTCGGTTTCCTGATCGAGGCCGCGTTCTGGCTCCTCGTCGCCGGCCTTGCCGGCCTCTTCGCCTACAAGTCGGTCAAGAAGGGCACGCCGCCCACGCCCGACATGGCGATCGAGGAGATGAAGGAGACGAAGGCGACCCTCGGAGGCGACTCGTGAGCGACACCCGGCCGGCACACGTCCCGCGTCCCGGCGCCCCCGGCCGCACCCCGGAGGAGATCCGCCGCGACATCGACGCCCAGCAGGCCGAGCTGGCCGGCTCGGTGGTGGCGCTGCGCACGCGCGTCAACGAGCTCACCGACTGGCGCCGCCAGATCGAGGAGCACCGGGAGCAGCTGATCAAGGGGGCCGCGGTAGCGGGGTTCGTCATCGGCGGGCTGATCGCGCTCCGCCGGATGCGCAACCGCTGACCGGGCCGAGCGGACAGCCCGCCGAGGGCCCGCCGGGCGCGGGGGAGCGGCGGGCCATCGCCGCGCGCGACGTCTCGGCCGGGGCGATCGCCAAGGTCGTGCTGGTCGCGGCCCTGGTCGCGGCGGGGCTGCTTCTGGCCTGGGAGATCCGCGACGTATTCGGGCTCTTCCTGATCGCGATCTTCTTCGCGCTGGCGATCGCGCCGGCGGTCGGCTGGCTCGTCCGCCAACAAGGTGCCGCAGTGGCTGGCGATCCTGCTCGTCTATCTCGGGATCGGGGCGGCGATCGTCGGCATCGGCCTGGTGATCGTGCCGCCCCTGGTCAACGGGATCGACGATCTCTCCGGGGACATCCCCGGCTACATCGACGACCTCCAGGAGAACGACACCTTCCGCGAGTACGACGAGCGCTACGACATCACGTCGAGCCTCGAGGACCAGGCCGACGAGCTCCCGAGCCGGCTCGGCGACGCCGCCGGGACGCTGCGCGACGTCACCGTCGGCGTCTTCTCCAGCTTCGTCCAGCTCTTCACGATCCTCGTCATCACCTTCTTCCTGCTGATCGAGGGCAGGCGCATCCTCGACTTCGCCTTCCGCCAGGTATCGCCGGAGCGCGAGGAGCGGCTCCGCGCGGTCGCCGACGACATCTCCGCGGCGATCTCCGGATACGTCTTCGGCAACTTCGTCATCAGCGTCCTCGCCGGGACGATGACCTACGTCACGCTGACGCTCCTCGACGTCCCCTTCGCGCTGCCGCTGGCGCTCGTCTTCGCGTTCTTCGACCTGATCCCGCTGGTCGGCGCGACGATCGGCGGCGTCCTCGTCGGCATCGTCGTCGCGTTCACCGACTTCCCGCTCGCGCTGATCGTCTGGGTCGCCGTCCTGCTGGCCTACCAGCAGGTCGAGAACAACCTCGTTCAGCCGGTCGTCTACGGCAAGGCCGTCCAGCTCCATCCTCTGATCGTGATCCTCGCGATCCTGATCGGCGCCGCGCTGCTCGGCATCCTCGGGGCGCTGATCGCGATCCCGGCCGCGGCCGCGGTCCAGGCGGTGGTCCGCGACTACTGGGCGTTCAGCGAGCGCAACCTCGGCCGGATCGCGGCGAAGGCGGCCACGAACGTCGACGAGGCGGCAACCGAGGCGGCGAAGTAATAGACCCCAGCGCGGTGGGGGCGTCGCCCGGCGTTACTTCAGGAAGTGCGCGGGCGCCCCGCCGACGCCGAGCAGGCCCGGGCCGGTATGGGCGCCGATCACCGGGCCGACCTCGGAGACGAACAGCGGATCGGTGCCCATCACCTCGCGGCAGCGCTCGACGAGCCGCTGCGCGTTTTCGGGGTCGTGGATGTGCTGGACGACCCACGCGTCGCGGCCCTCGGCCTTCAGCTCCTCGGCGTACTTGACGAGGCGCTCGAAGACGCGGCGGCGGGTGCGGACGCGCTCGACCGGCGTGATCTCCTCCTCGAGGGTGAGGATCGGCTTGATCTGGAGCGCGGAGCCCAGCCAGGCCCGTGCGGCGCCGATGCGGCCGCCGCGGCGCAGGTACTCCAGCGTGTCGATCGCGAACCACATCCGCAGCTCGGAGCGCATCGAATGGGCGCGCTCGACGATCTGCTCGGGGGCCTCGCCCGCGCGGGCGCCGGCGACGGCGGCGAGGACGAGCAGGCCCATGCCGCCGCAGCCGGTGCGGCTGTCGACGACGTAGACCCGCTCGCCCCCGCGGTCCTCGTCGATCAGGCGCTGCCTGGCCTGGAGCGCGGCCTCGTAGGTGCCGGAGATCGTCGAGGACAGGTGGATCGAGACGACCTCGCGACCGTCGGAGAGCAGCGGCTCGTAGACCTCGATGAAGTCGCCGATCGAGGGCTGGGAGGTGGTCGCCCCGTCGTCGCTCGCGCGGAGGCGCTCGAAGAAGCCGTCGTAGTCGGAGATCTCGGATTCCCTCCGCTGCTCACCGGCGAGGGCGACGTAGAGGCTGATGCGCTCGATCCCGTGGGCGGCGATCAGGTCGTCGGGGAGATAGGCGGTCGTGTCGCAGACGATCGCCGGGCTGGCCGGGGGACTCACGCCGGGCGTTGTATCACTCCCCGCCCGAGCGACCCGGTGCCCCTCACTACCATCCGGGCCGATGCCCACGACGCTGATCACCGGCTCGACCGGGTTCATCGGCTCCCACCTCGCGCGGGTTCTGTCGCGCCGGGGCGACGAGCTCAGGCTCCTGATTCGCAGGGACTCCGACGCCTCGCTGCTCGGCGGCCTCGCCTACGAGCGGGTCAACGGCGACGTCACCGATCGCCGCGCCGTGCGCCGCGCGCTCGAGGGCGCGAGCCGCGTCTTCCACGTCGCGGGGATGACCTCGATGCGGGCAGGGGACGAGCGGCGCGTCTTCGACGTCAACGTCGGCGGGACCCGGATCGTCGCCGAGGAGGCGCTCGCCGCCGGCGTCGAGCGGTTCGTCCACACCTCCTCGGTCGCGGCGATCGGGCCGGCGACGCGGGGCGGGCGGGCCGACGAGACGCAGGCGTTCACGGCCGGCGGCCTCGGGATCGCCTACGTCAACTCCAAGCACGAGGCCGAGACCGAGGTGCTCCGCGCGGCGGCGCAGGGGCTCGACGCAGTCATCGTCAACCCGACCTTCATCCTCGGCCCCGGCGGGCGCGGATCGGGGTCGATGGGGCTGATCCGGCGCTTCCTCGAGCGCCGCATCCCGGTCTACGTCGACGGCGGACTGAACGTCGTCGACGTCCGCGACGTCGCCGACGGGAACCTCCTCGCCGAGGACAAGGGCAGGACCGGGGAGCGCTACATCCTCGGCGGCCGGAACTTCACCCTCCAGCGGCTGTTCGCCGACCTGCACCGGATCTCCGGGGTGCCCGCGCCGGCGGTCCGGCTCAACCCCCAGCTCGCGACGGTCGGCACGGAACTCGCCGAGCGGCTCGGCCTGCCGCTCAGCCTGGCGGCTGACGAGACCCGCTCGGCGTCGCAGTGGTGGACCTACTCGTCCGCGAAGGCCAAGCGCGAGCTCGGGTTCACGGCCCGGCCGCACGAGGAGACGCTGGAGGAGGCGGTCGCCAGCGTCACCGAGGCGCTCGACGGCAGGATCGGCCGCGAGCCGAGCCGTGCCGAGGCCGCCATGGAGGCGGCCGGGAGGCTGGCCAATCTCGCCGGGAGGCTGAGCCCGTTTTGAGCGACGCCGCTTCCGAGCGGGTGGTCCTCTACCGCTGCCCGACCCCGACGAACCACCTCTGCCCCTGCGGCGCGGTGGCCCGCCGGCTGCGCCGCCACGGCATCGAGCACCGGGTCGAGCGGGTTCCCTACCGGCGCGACCGCAGGCCGGAGATCGAGGAGCTGACGGGCCAGCGCCGGGTCCCGGTGCTGATCGACGGCGACGAGGTCATCCACGACTCCAAGCGCATCGTCCAGTATCTCGACTGGCGCTACGGGCGGGACGAGTAGGCGGCCGGGCACCGCCGTTGGACCCGCCGGGCGGGGAGCTATACAATCTGAAGCCATGGATACGCCTGAAGCAGCCGTCAAGATCAGCGACATCGCCGCCGAGAAGCTCAAGGAGCTGGTGGCGTCGCAGCCTGAGGCCGACCAGGCGCTGCGCGTCGCGGTTCGCGGCGGCGGCTGCTCCGGCTTCCAGTACGCCCTGGCGCTCGACAAGCCCAAGGACGACGACAACGTCTTCGAGCACAACGGCGTCTCCGTCGTCGTCGACAAGGTCTCGATGCAATTCGTCTTCGGTTCCGAGGTCGACTACGTCGAGGGCCTCCAGGGTGCCGGCTTCGCGGTCAACAACCCGAACGTCGTCGCCGCCTGCGGATGCGGGTCGAGCTTCCAGGTCCGCGAGGACGCGGACTCCGCTCCGGCGCACGCGTAGCCCCCTCTCGCTCCGCTCTGGACTGCCGTCCGGGCGAACGCTGGCGGCGCTCAAGCAAGCGCTGAGGCGATCCGATGCATCCCCGCAGGCCCGGCGGGGGCCCCAAACCGGAGGGAAGCGGCAGGATGTTGGAGACGGGGGAATTGGGCCAGGCCGGTGCCTTCAGGATCGTCGAGGGCGGACCCAGGGCGCTGATCCTCGTGCTCATGGCCGCCGACGCCGCGGTCTGGGTCGCGGCCTCGGCGATGCTCGCGAGCTACGGGTTCTAGCCGCGCTCGCGACTCGAGGGCATGCCTACGCCTTGCATGGAGGGCGTTGGTCCCGCCAAGCGAAGGCAACGAGGGGTGGCGGGGATGCACCGCCCGCTGCCGCCGGGATCTTTCAGTCCACGATGATGGACTCATCGACCCGGCGGGGTCTTTCGCGCCAACATGTTGGCGCCAGAGACCCCAGCTCCTCGAAGACCCGCTTCGGACGAGAAGCGGGCGAGCAGGCCCGACCGCCTCCTTCCGGGGCGCCGTCCCGCCGCGGCGGTGCCTACGTCTCGATCTGCAGCGGCGGGCTCTGGGTCGTCTCGCCCTCCTGCTGCGGGACCTGGCCCTGCGGCGCCGCCTCGGGCTGGGGGACGCCCAGGAGCTCGGCGAGCTCGCCCGACTCGAACATCTCCTCGACGATGTCGCAGCCGCCGACGAGCTCGCCGCCGACGTAGAGCTGCGGGAAGGTCTGCCAGTCGGAGAGTTCGATGGTGACCTCGCGGAGCGGGCCGAGGACCGGAAGCACGTCGATCGCGCCGTACTCGACGCCCATCTGCTCGAGGACGCCGACGGTGCGCATCGAGAACCCGCAGCGGGGCATCTCCGGGGTGCCCTTCATGAGCAGCAGGACCTTGTTGCCGGCGATCGCCTGCTCGAGCTGCTCGCGGAGCTCCGGGTTTGCGGCCATGTCGTCGTGCCTCCTCGGTCGGGTTCGTCCTTGGGCCCCCAAGGTTAGGCGGTTCGTCCCGCCGGCTCGGCTGAGAGGGTCAGGCGGTCGGCGGCTCGCCGAGGACCGGTGCCGGCCGGCCGAACAGGTAGCCCTGGCCGTAGTCGACGCCGAGGTCGCGGAGCGGCTCGACGAGCGCCGGATCCTCGACCCCCTCGGCGACCGTGTGGATGTTGAGCCCGCGGGCGATGGTCACCAGCGACTCGACGATCTGCGCGTCGGCTCGCGACTCGAGCATCCCCCGGACGAACTGCATGTCGATCTTCAGCTCGGTGAATGGGAGGTGGCGCAGGTAGGTGAGCGACCCGAAGCCGGTGCCGACGTCGTCGAGCGACAGCCCGCAGCCGATCTGCTGGACGCGAGAGGTGAAGTCGCGCAGCGACTCGATCGCCGGGGTCGCCGCCGTCTCGGTGATCTCGAAGGTGAGCAGCGACGGGTCGGCGCCGGTGGTGCGGAGCTCGCGCTGGACGGTCTCGGTCAGGTCGCGGTCGCCGATCGAGCTGGCGGAGATGTTGGCGCTCACGCGCCGCCCGGCGGCGACGAGCTTCAGCGCCTGCTTGACGACCCAATGGTCGAGGTCGCGGATCAGGCCGAAGCGCTCGGCGGTCGGGACGAACTCGCCGGCGCTGATCGGCCGCCCGGTCGTCGGATCGAGCATCCGCACGAGCAGCTCCTCGGTCCACGGCCGGCCGGTCGCGATGTCGATGATCGGCTGGGAGTAGAGGACGAGCCGCTCCTCGTCGATCGCCTTGCGCACGTGTCCGACCCACTCGAGCCGGCTGCGGTCCTCGCCGGTGAACACGACCGCGCGATCGCGGCCGGCGTCCTTGGCCTGGCGCAGGGCGATGTCGGCGGCCGTCAGCAGGTCGCTGCAGCTGACCCCCATCCCGCGCTCGACCAGCGCGACGCCGCCGCTCGCGGTCAGCGCGGCGGCTCCCTGGCGGGCACGGATCACCTCGAGCAGGCGGTTCGTCCGCTCGAGGGCCTGCGCCTCGCCGACGCCCGGCATCAGCAGCGCGAACTCGTCCGCCTCGAGCCGGGAGAGGATGAAGGAGGGGTCGATCTGGTCGGCGATCATGCCCGCGATCTCGGCGACCACGCGGTCGCCGGTGGCGCGGCCGAGCGTGTCGTTGACGCGCTTGAGGTGGTCGAGGTCGAGGATCACGATGGCGCCGCGGCCGCCCGGCAACGCGTCGCCGTCGATCGCCTTGTCGGCCTGGAGCTCGAACCCGCGGCGGTTGAGGAGGCCGGTGAGCTCGTCGTGGTCGGCGAGGTAGCGCAGCCGCTCCTCCGCCGTCTTCTGCGCGGTCACGTCGGTGATCAGCCCCTCAACGACCATGCCGCCGTCCTCCGCGGGGCTGCCGATCGAGGCGCGGTCGCGGACCCAGATCATCCGGCCGTCGGAGCGCTGGATGCGGTACTCGACGTCGAGCGGCACGCCCTCGCGGGCGCAGCGCTGCTCCTCGGCGAGCACGCGCTCGACGTCCTCGGGGTGCATGTGGTTCTCCCAGAAGCGCGACTCCGAGGTCCACTCCTCGACGGTGTAGCCGAGGATCTCCTCGATCTGCGGCGAGACGAACTCCCACTCGGCCTCCTGGCCGAGCCCGGCGCGGTAGGTGATCGACGGGAGCCGCTCGATCAGCGTGCGCACGCGCTCCTCGGCGTGCTCCAGGGACTGGCTGACCCGGATCCGCTCGATCGCGGCGCCGAGCAGCTGCGCCAGCGACTCCAGCATCGAGATGTCGCTGAGCTCGAAGCGCCGCAGCGACTCGAACGAGACGACGAACGCTCCGAAGCCGTCGCCCTCGCCGCCGATCCGCACCGAGAGCGCGCTCTGCACGGCCGGCGAGTCGGGCGGCTGGATCGCGTTGAAGCGCCCCTCGCGGCGGAAGTCCTCGACGACCAGGGCGCCGTGGGCGCGGATCATCGTGTAGCCGGGCTGGTTGCCGGTGCTCAGCGGGATGCGCGGGCGCTCCTCCTGCGCCGGCCAGCCGCGGTCGGCGCGGAGCTCGAGCGCGTCGGCGTCGGGGAGCTTCTGCCAGATCTCGCAGCGGTCGGAGCCCAGCTCCTCGCCGGCGAGGTCGACCGCGCGACGCAGCAGCGAGTCGAGCGGCATCCCCTCGAGCGCGACCTGGCCGAGGTCGAGGACGGCGGAGCGGCGGCGGGCGTCGGCGTGGAGCTCGCGCTCGCGCTCGCTGCGCTCGCTGGCGTCGCGGAGGTACACGGCGAGCAGCGAGAGGTCCTCGCCGCCGATCACCGCGGTCGTCAGGTCGACCGGGATCTCGCGCCCGTCGGCGCGGACTGCCGCGAGCTCGAGCTCGCGCTGCGCCACCGGCGCCTCGTCGCCGCTGAGCTGCCGGCGGACGAAGCCGCGGACCGCCGCCTGAAGGTGCTCGGGGAAGACGAGCTCGGCGAACTCCTCGCCGATCGCCCGCGGCCGCTCGTAGCCGAAGAGCCGCGCCGCGGCGGGGTTCCAGCCGCAGATGATCCCGGCGGGGTCGAGCAGGGCGATGCCGTCTGGGGCGCCCTCGATCAGCGCCGCACCGGCGCCGTCGAGCTGCGCGCTCGCGCGGCCGCTGCCGCGGCGCTCGCCGGCGAGGCGGAGCAGGCCTTCCGCTCGCCTTGCATGCTGCTCGTCGATCGATGCCATCCAGTGCGTGAGGGTTGGGTCGCGGCCCGCGTCCGGGTCCGCGCTCACGTATCGACAGGAACGGGGCCGGGGCTTTAGCCCTGGTCTGGAATGCTCGCCGTGATCGACAGCGCGTGAATCGTGCCGTCGTCCATCCGCGGCTTCACCGCGGCGCGGATCAGCCGGTGCTGGTCGAGGCGCTTCAGGCCCGCGAACTGGGGCGCCGAGACGATCGCGCGGAGGTGGTCGCCGCCGCCCTCGTCGATGACCCGGACCTCGGCTCCCGGCAGCGCCGCCGAGATCATCTCCTCGAGCTCGCGGAGGTCGGCGGCCATCAGCGGACGCCTCCCTTGGAGGCGTCGAGCATCGATTCGAAGTCGGTGAGCTTGACCCGCGGGCGCCCGAGCGGCTCGCCGCGGCTCTTCTCGAGCGCGTCGATCGCCTCCCAGCCGTCGAACTCGACATAGTCGACGCCCTTCTCGCTCAGCAGCGATGGCAGCGCGTCGTCGCCGGAGCCCACGTCCGGCAGCCTCCCCGCCGAGGCGTCCTCGAGCAGCAGCTCGATCGTCTCGCTCGCGTCCTTCTTGTTGGTTCCGATCACGCCGCTGGGGCCACGCTTGATCCAGCCGACCACGTACTGCCCGGGCATCGGCTCGCCGTCCTCGCCGAGCACCCGTCCGCGGTCGTTGGGGATGACACCCCCGCGGGCGTCGTGGGGGACGCCCTCGATCCCGGTCCCGAGGTAGCCGATCGAGCGCAGCACCATGCCGCACTCGATTCTCTCGGTCTCGCCGGTCGCCCGCGCGCGGATCGCGCCGGACTCGTCCGCGTAGAGCTCGTTGACGGCGACCTCGATCCACTCGACCCTCCCGTCGCCGCCGATCGCGATCGGGCTGCGAAGGAACTGGAGGACGACTCGCTTCGGCTTGCCCGACGGCTCGCGGGCGGCGAACTCGGTGAACGACTCGTGGTTCTTGCGGTTGGTCGCGTCGGCGGCGTCGGAGTCGAGGAACTGTGCGGTCAGCTCGTCCATCGCGCAGTCGGCGGGGTCGACGATGACGTCGGCCTGGGTGAGCTCCCCGAGCTCGCGGACCTCGGGGTTGGTGAACGCCGCCTGGGCCGGCCCGCGCCGGCCGAGGACCAGGACCTCCTCGACCGCCGAGCCCGCGAGTGCCTCGATCGCGTAGTCGGCGGTGTCGGTGCACTCGAGCTCCTCGCGGGTGAGGACGAGCATCCGGGCGACGTCGGCGGCGACGTTCCCGTTGCCGACCACCACCACGCGCTCGCAGGTGAGGTCGAACTCGCGGCCCGAGAAGTCGGGGTGGCCGTTGTACCAGGCGACGAACTCGGTGGCCGCATGCGAGCCGGGGAGGTCCTCGCCGGGAATTCCGAGCTGGCGGTCGGCGCCGGCGCCGTAGGCCCAGACGACGGCGGAGTACCGCTCGGCGAGCTCGGCGGCGGAGACGTCGCGACCGACGGTGACGTGGCCGAAGAAGCGGAACGCCTCGTGGCCGGCCGTCTTCTCGTAGCGGCGGATCACGTTCTTGATCTTCGGGTGGTCCGGCGCGACGCCGGCGCGGACGAGACCGAACGGCGTCGGCAACCGGTCGAGCATGTCGACCTCGATCGTCAGCTCGGGGTGCGCGAGCAGCGCCTCGGCCGCGTAGAACCCCGCCGGGCCGGAGCCGACGATTGCGACGCGCAGGGGGTTGTCGGGAGAGCCCGGTGTGGCCATGGTCAGCGGATCGCGGATCGCGGGTCGGGGTCAGGCCAGGGCCGGCGCGGTGCGGGAGGTCGCGGCGCCGTCGAGGGCGTCGAGGGCCTGGCCCACCGACATGGCCACGCAGGTGAAGATCGGCGTGTCGCG
This sequence comes from uncultured Solirubrobacterales bacterium, assembly GCA_963823565.1. Classification (GTDB taxonomy): domain Bacteria; phylum Actinomycetota; class Thermoleophilia; order Solirubrobacterales; family 70-9; genus RHKX01. The sequence goes on from CAWGLR010000003.1 coordinate 499,245, forward strand.
CAGCGTCCATGCGCTCGACTCGGTTGCGCGCAGCTCCTGGACGAGGTCGAGGAAGTCGCCCGGCTCGTCGCACTCGAAGGAGACGACGAACTCCTGGTCGTCGATCCCGAAGGAGTAGGCCGTGTTGATGGTGATCTGCGGATAGCGGCGGCCGGTCTCGATGTGGTCGGTCATCACCCGCCGGCGCTCGTCCGCCTCGAGCCGGTACCAGTCGCGCTTCTTCTCCATCGGGTAGATGAACGCGTACCTGTACTTCGAGGTGAGCAGCTCCTGGCGCGTCTTCGCGTCGGAGTAGGGCGAGGGCTTGGTCATCGCCAGGTAGGAGTGGGGGATCGTCGCCCACTTCGCCAGTCCGCTCTGGCCGAGCACCACGTGGAACGAGTGGATGTCGTCGAGGCGCGGGCTCTGGGTGACCAGGAGCAGGTCGGTGTCGCCGCGGGTGCCGACCGTCGAGTAGGCGCGCAGCGGCCGGTCGAATGCATAGTCCTCGCAGGCCGCGAGCAGCTCGCGCTTATCCTGCGCCCGGCGCTCGGCGTCGAGCCGCTGCCAGGCTGGGTCGACCTTGAGAAAAGTGAACTTGATGAACGTCCGCTCGGCCATCGCAACGATGCTAGCGCTCACCCTGGCCCTGCTCGGGATCGCCGTCACACCCGCCGCAGCCTCGGCGGCGGCCGACGAGCCCAGGGTGACGATCGCCGTGCTCCCCCAGGGGACCGGGGTCGAGCGCCTCGCCGCGGCGCTGCCCGACGCGAGCCTCGGGCTGCTGTCGGCCGGCCTCGGCGACGTCCCCGCCGGTCAGAGCTATCTCGACATCACCCAGGGGAACCGGGTGGGCCAGAGCCTCTATCCGGACGAGCTCGACCCCCTCTACGTGACCGGCGAGGAGGTGCCGCCGCGCCTGTGGCGCCAAGTGCTCGAGCGGGCCGAGGACGCGCCGGCCGAGATCGCGCCCGGGCTGCTGGCCGAGCGGCTCGGGGACGCCGGCGTCCCGATCGCGGCCGAGGACGGCGCCGGGTCGGCGGCGCTGATCGCGGTCGGCCCCGCCGGCTCGGTCGAGCGGGCGAGCTGCGCGCCGGGCGACTGCTCCGGCGTCACGGTCGCCGCCGTCGAGCCGCGCGAGCTCGGAGCCATCGCCGCGCGCCTCGATCCCGAGCGCGGCGACCTGCTGATCGCGTTCGAGCGACCGCCGCCCGAGGAGAAGCTGCTCTCCGCCGCCTTCCTCGGCGACGGGTTCGAGGGCGGGGAGCTGACCTCGCCGACGACGCGTATGGACGGCTACGTCGCCGCGACCGACCTGTTGCCGACGATCCTCGGCCGCTACGGGATCGCGGTCCCCGACGAGGAGGTGACGGGCCGCGAGATCGAGTCGACGGGCGCGAGCGCCGACGCCGCCGCCCTCGCCGACCGCGAGGTGCGGATGAGCGAGATCCGCGACCGCCGCTGGGGGGTGCTGGCGGTGAACCTGATGCTCTGGGCGCTCGCCGCCGCCCTGGCCTGCGCGATCGGCCGCCGGCGCGGGGCGCGGATCGCGCTGCCGATGATCGCGGTGACGATGGCGGCGGCACCGGCGCTGCTGCTGCTCACCGCCGGGCTCGCGCCGTCGGAGCCGGCCGAGCGGGCGATCGTCGGGATCGGCTCGCCGCTCCTCGCCGCCCTCGCCCTCGCCGCCGCCGCGCGCGCCGGCCGCTCCGCCTACGCGGCGTTCGCCGCCGTCTCCGCGCTCTCGATCGTTGCGACCGCGCTCGACGTCATCGCCGGATCGCCGTTGACGGCACTGTCGCTGCTCGGGCCGAACCCGGCCCTCGGCGTTCGCTTCTTCGGCATCGGCAACGAGCTCGAGGCGACGATCGGCGTCCTCCTCCTGCTCGGCACCGGCGCCGGCGTCGCGGCGCTGCGGCCGGCCGACCCGGGCCGGGCGATGGCGATCGCGACGGTCACGGTCACTGCGCTGGCGGTCCTCGTCTTCGCGCCCGGGCGCCTCGGGGCCGACGTCGGCGCGGCGATCACCTTCCCGGCCGGCGCCGCCGTGGCCGTCATCGTCGCGCTGCGGCTGAGCGCGCGGAAGGCGGTGCTGGTCCTCGCCGCCCCGGTCGCTGCGGTGGCGCTCCTCGTGATCGTCGACCTGGTCAGCGGCGGCGACGCCCACCTCTCGCGCTCGGTGCTCGGAGCGGGGGGCCTCGACGACCTCGGCGACGTCCTCGACCGCCGGTTGATGCAGTCGGGCCGCAGCTTCCAGCGCTACCTCGACTCGCCCTTCTTCGCCGCCGCCGTCGCCGCGATCGTGGCCGGCGTCGCGTTCCGCCGCCGGATCGCCGGCTGGCTCGACGGGTCGGTGCCCGCTCGCGCGGGCGTCGCCGGCGCCATCGCCGCGACGCTCGTCGGCACCGCCGCTAACGACTCCGGGGCGTTGCTCCTGATGGTCGGGACCGGCTTCATCGCCGCCTTCTGCGGCCTCGCCTGGGCCCGCCCGGGATCGGCCGATGCGCTGGCGGAGGGCCACTCGCCCCGGTAGGCTGATCCGGATAGATGCGCATCGCTCTCGTCAGTCCTTATTCGTGGACGTATGAGGGGGGCGTCAACCGGCACATTCAGGCGCTCGCCGAGCATCTGATCGGGAGAGGGAACGAGGTTCGCGTACTCGCACCCTTGGACCCGCCGGATCGCCTCAGCCGTACGTTGCATCGCGGCTCGCCGCCGCGCGAGCGCCCGATGCCCGACTACCTGGTCCCGCTCGGCCGCACGGTCGGCCTCGGCGCCAACGGCGCCGTGTCCAACGTCAGCGTCTTCCCGTCGGGCATCAGCGCCCTGCGCCGGGAGCTGAAGGCCGGCGACTTCGACGTCGTCCACGTCCACGAGCCGCCCGCGCCGGTGATCGGATGGGACGCCTGCTCGTTCCGCGGGGCACCGGTGGTCGGCACCTTCCACGCCTACGCGCCGAAGTGGGTCCCGAACAACATCGCGGTCGCGCTCGGCGCCCGCCGCAAGTTCAACCAGCTGTCCGCGCGCATCGCCGTCTCCGAGGCGGCCGAGTGGACCGGGCGCCGGTGGTTCGGGGGCAACTACGAGATCATCCCCAACGGCGTCGACATGGACCTCGCGCCGCCCCGGCCCGAGCGGCCGGCCGAGCCCGGGTCCGAGCTCCGGGTCCTGTTCGTCGGCCGCGCCGAGGAGCGCAAGGGCCTGCCGGTCCTCCTGGCAGCGTTCGAGGCGCTCGCCGAGCACGTGCCCGCCCGGCTGACGATCGTCGGGACCGAGCCGAACGAGGTCGTCCGCTCGCTCGCCGATCCCGAGTCCCTGGAGCGGATCGACGCGCTCGGCCGCGTCAGCCGCGACCGCCTCTGGGAGGCGCTCGGCGCCGCCGACGTGCTCTGCGCGCCGTCGCTCTCGGGCGAGAGCTTCGGGATGGTGCTGACCGAGGCGTTCGCCGCCGGCACGCCGGTGCTCGCCTCCGACATCGCCGGCTACTCCGACGTCGTCACCGACGGCGTCGACGGGATCCTCGTCCCGCCGGGCGACCCGCAGCGGCTCGCCGAGGAGCTGCTGATGCTGCACCACGCACCCGAGCGCCGGGCGGAGATGGGAGCGAGCGCGCGGATCAGCGCCGAGCGGTTCGCCTGGGACCGGGTCTCCGCTCGCATCGAGCGAGTCTACGACCGGGCGGCCTCGGTCCCCGAGCCCGCCGACCGGGTCGCCCGCGCCTTCCGCCGCTTCGGCTTCGTCGCGTCCGACGGGCTGCCCCGGGTGCCGTCGCAGCAGCTCCCCTCGCCGGACCCGGCGCCGATCCGGACCGGGTCGCGCGGGCGACGCATCGCCCGCCGGGCCGGCTTCGCCGCGGCCGGGCTGATCGGCGCCGGGCTGACGGTGATCGCCGCGAACAAGATCGGCGTCGACAACGTCGTCGAGAGCCTCGTGCGCTCGAACTTCGCCTGGATCGTGATCGCGTTCCTGCTCATGTGCGCGTCGATGTTCTTCCGCGCCGGCGCCTGGTTCCTGGCGGCCCGCTCGGCGCTGCCCTGGGCGCGGCTGCGGCGGCGCGACTTCACCTCGGCGACGATGATCGGCGTGCTGATGTCGGCGACGCTGCCGGCCCGCGTCGGCGAGCCGGCCCGCGCGATGATCATCTCGCGGCGCATCGGCCGCTTCCGCGAGACATTCCCGGTCCTGCTGGGCACGCTCGTCTCGCAGACCGTCCTCAACATCGTTGCGCTCGTGCTGCTCGGGCTGATCATCGTCAGTACGACCGACCTCTTCCACCGCAGCTCCGAGCACCTGTTCCTGGTCAGCTTCGCCCCGGCGCTGCTGCTCGTCGCGATCCTCGCGGCTCCGGCCATCGTGCGCCGCTCGGGCTCGGGGCGCATCGCCCGGCTCGCGCGGACGGCGCGGGAGGCCCTGGTCAAGGTCCGCAGCGGCCTCGCGGTGTTCCGCGACCCGCGCCGAGGCCCGGTCGCGGCCGGCGCCCAGCTCACCGCCTGGGCGATCCAGGTCGCCGCGTGCTTCGCGCTCGGGGTCGCGATGAGCCTCGATTCGCAGATGGGGATCGGCGGCGCGGCCGCGGTCCTCTTCGCCGTCAACGTGACCGCCGTCGTGCCGGCGACCCCCTCGAACATCGGCGTCTTCCAGCTCGCCGTGATCAGCGTGCTCACCACCGGCTACGGCGTCGGCGCCGCCGACGCGCTCGCCTACGGCGTGATCCTCCAGGCGGTCGAGATCGCCACCGCCGTCGGGCTCGGGCTCCCGGCCCTCGTCCGCGAGGGCATGAGCTGGTCGGACGTGCGGCTGCGGGCGCTCAGCGCCGCCCCGGTCAGGCTCCAGCCCCTCCAGGTGCAGCGGGCGGCCCGGCGCGCCGAGGAGGCGGTGCGCGAGGGCGCCGCGAGCTGAGCTCCTGCGTGCAGCGGGTCGTTATCCTGGGTATCGACCATCCAGAGCGGCTGAGGGGCCCGGACCTCTGATGCCGCCGCAACCGGCGACGCCCCATGGGCCGAGTACGGTGCGACAGCCGGGATCGATGGAGGACACCTTGTCGACCACCCACCCAGCTACGTGAGCAGCAGCTACCGCGACTACCTCGCGGCGGTCCACGAACGGATCGTCGTCTTCGACGGCGGCATGGGCGCGACGCTCGAGCGCTTCGACCTCTCCAGCGAGGACTACGGCGGGCTGCCCGGCAAGTGCCACGAGGCGCTCGTCCTGCACCGTCCCGACGTCATCGAGGGCGTCCATCAGGCGATGCTCGACGCCGGCGCGGAAGTCGTCGAGACCGACTCCTTCCAGGGCTCACGGCTGAAGCTCGAGGAGTGGGGGCTGGGCGCGGAGACCGTCGAGGTCAACCGGCGCGCGGCCGAGATCGCGCGGAAGGCGGCCGGGGAGTCGCGCTTCGTCGCCGGCTCGATCGGCCCGACCGGCTTCCTGCCCGCCTCCGACGACCCGACGCTGGGCGACATCACCTTCGGCCGCCTCGCCGAGGTGTTCGACGAGCAGGCGGGGGCCCTGGTCGAGGGCGGCGCCGACCTGCTGATCATCGAGACGGCGCAGGACATCCTCGAGGTGCGGGCGGCGATCGTCGGCGCCCGCGAGGCGTTCAAGCGGGTCGGCCGCAGCGTGCCGATCCAGGTCTCGGTCTCGCTGCTGCCCAACGGCGGCAAGATGCTCCTCGGCACCGACATCGAGGCGGTGCTCGCGATCCTCGAGGGGATGAGGGTCGACGTCGTCGGGCTCAACTGCTCGACCGGCCCCGAGGACATGCGGGACGCGATCCGCTACCTCGGCGAGAGCTCGCCGGTGCCCGTCCACTGCATCCCCAACGCCGGCCTCCCGATCCAGGGTCCCGACGGCGAGACCGTCTTCCCCGAGGGGCCGGAGCAGATCGCCTCGACGCTGGGGGAGTTCGTCGAACGCCACGGCGTCTCGATCGTCGGCGGCTGCTGCGGGACGACTCCCGACCACATCGCCGCGCTCGCCGAGCGCGTCCGCGGCCGCGTGCCGGGCGAGCGGCCGGAGCCGGGCCCGCCCCGGGTGGCGTCGATGATGAGCGCCTACGACCTCGCCCAGACGCCGGCGCCGACGCTGGTCGGCGAGCGCGTCAACTCCCAGGGCTCGCGCAAGGCCAAGGAGCTGCTGCTCGCCGACGACTACGACGGGCTCGTCCAGGTCGCCGAGGATCAGGTCGAGGGCGGCGCCCACGTGCTCGACGTCTGCGTCGCCCTGACCGAGCGCCAGGACGAGGACGTGCAGATGGGCGAGACGGTGAGCCGGATCTCGCTGACCCAGCCGGCGCCGATCCAGGTCGACTCGACCGAGCCCGAGGTGATCGAGGCGGCGCTCGAGCGCATCCCGGGCCGGGCCATCGTCAACTCGGTCAACCTCGAGGCCGGCCGCGACAAGCTCGACCGGGTCGTGCCGATCGCGATCCGCCACGGCGCCGCGCTGATCGCGCTGACGATCGACCCCGAGGGGATGGCGAAGACCGCCGAGCGCAAGCTCGAGGTGGCGCGCGAGATCCACCGGATGGCCTGCACCGACCACGGGCTCGACCCCGAGCTGCTGATCTTCGACGCGCTGACTTTCACGCTGACGACCGGCGACGAGGAGTGGCGCCCGTCGGCGAAGGAGACGATCGAGGGCATCCGCCTGATCAAGGCGGAGCTGCCCGGCGTGAAGACGTCGCTGGGCGTCTCGAACGTGTCGTTCGGCATCTCGCCCGGCGCCCGCGCGGTTCTCAACTCGGTGTTCCTCCATCACTGCGTCGAGGCCGGGCTCGACCTCGCGATGGTCAACCCCAACCACATCACCCCCTACGGCGAGATCCCGGAGGCGGAGCGCAAGCTGGCCGACGACCTCGTCTTCGACCGCTCCGAGGACGCGCTGCAGAGGTTCATCGAGCACTTCGAGAGCAAGGGCCCCGAGGAGGAGGTCTCAGCCGAGGACGCGACGGCCGGGATGGAGCCGGAAGAGGCGCTGCACTTCCACATCCTGCGCCGCAAGAAGGACGGGGTGGAGGAATGGATCGAGCGCTCGGTCGAGAAGATCGGCGCGGTCCCGACGCTGAACGACGTCCTGCTGCCGGCGATGAAGGAGGTCGGCGACAAGTTCGGCGCCGGCGAGCTCATCCTGCCCTTCGTCCTGCAGTCGGCCGAGGTGATGAAACGGGCCGTCGCCAAGCTCGAGAATTACCTGGACCGGATCGAGGGCCATACGAAGGGCACCGTCGTGATCGCGACGGTCTTCGGCGACGTGCACGACATCGGCAAGTCGCTGGTCAACACGATCCTCACCAACAACGGCTACACGGTCGTCGACCTCGGCAAGCAGGTGCCGATCGAGCGGATCATCGACGCCGCGGTCGAGCACGAAGCCGACGCGATCGGCCTCTCGGCGCTGCTCGTCTCGACCTCGAAGCAGATGCCCGCGTGCATCGGCGAGCTCCATCAGCGCGGGCACGAGTTCCCGGTGCTGATCGGCGGCGCCGCGATCAACCGCGACTTCGGCCGCCGCGCGCTCTACCCGAAGGGGAAGGAGTCCGACGAGGTCTACGAGCCGGGGGTCTTCTACTGCAAGGACGCCTTCGCCGGGCTCGACACGATGGACACGCTGATCGACGGCGACGCCCGCGACGCGCTGATCGAGAAGCTGCGCGACGAGGCGAGGAAGCTGCGCGAGAAGGCGGAGGTCGTCGACGACGCGCCGCCGGTCACCGACGACTCGGTGCGCTCGGCGATCCGCACCGACGTGCCGATCCCGGAGCCCCCGTTCTGGGGCGTCCGCGAGATCCCGGTCGACATGGACGAGGTCTTCGACCACCTCGACACCCACGTGCTGTTCAAGCTCCACTGGGGCGGCCGCGGGGTCAAGGGCGAGGCGTGGGAGAAGCTCGTCCGCGAGGACTTCGGCCCGCGCCTGCGGCGCATGTGGGCCGAGCAGGACTACCTCGAGCCGAAGGCGGTGCTCGGCTACTTCCCCTGCGCCTCCGACGGCAACGAGCTGATCGTCTACGACCCCGAGGACACGAGCCGCGAGCTGCACCGGCTCGTCTTCCCGCGCCAGCCGCGGCACGACCGCATCTGCCTCGCCGACTACTTCCGCCCGGTCGACGCCGGCGAGCTCGACGTGGTCGCGCTCCAGGCGGTCACCGTCGGCCCCCAGGTCACCCAGCTCCTCGAGCGCCTCGAGGCCGAGGGCGAGTTCGCCGAGCAGCTCTTCACCCACGGCATCGGCGTCCAGGCGGCCGAGGGCATCGCCGAGTGGCTGCACTCGAAGGTCCGCGCCGAGCTCGGCATCGACCCCGGCCAGGGGCGCCGCTACTCGTGGGGCTACCCGGCCTGCCCGGACCAGTCCGAGCACACCAAGGTCTTCGACCTGCTCGACGCGGAGCGGATCGGCCTCTCGCTCTCCGGCGGCTACGCGGTCGAGCCCGAGCAGTCCACCGTCGCGATCGTCGCTCACCACCCGCAGGCGACCTACTTCGGCATGAAGTCGGGCTTCGTCCCCGAGGACCGGGCGCCCGACGACCTCGTCGCCGCCAAGCCCCGCGCCGACGTCGTCCCGCCCGACTCCGAGCCGGCGCAGGAGGGCGCCCCGGAGGTGGACGACCCGCAGGCCGCGGAGGCGACCGCCGGTTAGCTTCGCCCGCGTAAGCGGGCCCCCTACCGCGAGCGGAGCTGGTGCTCCTCGAGCGTCCGCTCGAAGTCGTCGAGCGCCATCGCGACCATCCCCGCCTGCAGGCGCAGCGCGGCCGGCCGCCCCTCGTCGCGGGCCTGATCGATCAGCTCGCGCATGAAGCCGCGCAGGTCCTCGCGGCTGGCACGCTCCTCCTCGGACTGGAAGTAGTTGAGGATCGGCAGGTGGATCAGGTCGCGGCGGACCTCGATCGTCTGCTGCCCGAGCGAGTAGAGCATGCGCTCGAGCAGGGCGGGCTCGGCGGCGGCGATCGACTCGCCGAACTGCCGCTCGGCCTCGCGCAGCAGGTGGATCTCATGGGTGAGCGCCTCGCGGCGGCGCAGCGCCCCGTAGATCGAGACGAGCCAGGAGATGCTCGCGGTCAGGAGCCCGAGCCCGAACAGCGTCTCGATCGGGCCGAGCAGCCGCAGCAGGTCCGCCTCCGGCGAGATGTCGCCGTAGCCGAGGCTGGTCAGGTTGACGAGGGAGACGTAGAGCGAGTCGGCGAAGGAGCCGTGCTCGCTGGGGTCGAGGCCGCTGAAGTGGAAGCCCTCGGGCATGTGCGGCAGGAAGATCAGCGCCCAGCCGATCGCGAGCATCGCGGTCCAGGTGGCGAGCACCGTGATGTAGCCGAGCGGTCCCGCCCAGAGCGGCGCGCCGGTGCCTCGCCGCAGGCGGCGCGAGGCGTGCCAGATGGTGTGGGAGATGCTCCGTCCGAGCACGCCGCGCCCGGTCGGGTGGAAGAGCGTCTCGAAGATGTCGCGGAGGGCGACGAGGATCAGCGCCGCGCCGGCCAGCGTGAGGATCACGTCCACGCCGGGAGGCTATGCGGGCGCGCGGCTAGCCGTACTCGAGGCTCTCGGGGAAGCCGAGGATCAGCTCGGCCATCCGCTCCGGCATCTCGACCTGCGGGCAGTGGCCGCAGTCGGGGATGATCTCGATGTCGGAGTAGTCGACCGTCCGCAGGACGCGCTCGGCGCCGTCGGTGTAGACCATCCGGTCGCGCTCGCCCCAGACGAGCAGGAGGGGGCAGTCGATCCGCTTCAGGTCGAAGGGCTGCTCGAGCTCGGGCAGCAGCCGGCGGCCGATCTCGAGGATGCCCATGCTCCGCTCGAGCGAGCCGATGTGCCCGGCGAACGAGGCGATCACGTCGCGGTCGGCGCCCTCGCGGTCGTGGAACGCCAGCTCGCGGTAGACGCGGGAGACGATCTCGCGGACGAGCCGCTCGGGGACCGGGAACGGGGAGCGATGCAGGAGCCGGATCAGCCGCTCGCTCTCGATCACCCCGAACCAGTGCGCCATGTGCAGCCCGGCGGGGGCGATCGGGACGATGCCGGCGACCGGCAGGTCCTCGCGCTCGGCCGCGCGCAGCGACAGGGCGCCGCCGAGCGAGTTGCCGACGACGATCACGTCGCTCGCGTGCCGGGCGGAGAGCTCCTCGATCGCCGCGTGCACGACGCGATCCCACTGGGGCAGCATCGGCCGGACCGGCTCGAGCGGCTGCGCGGTGCCGAACCCGGTCAGGTCGACGGCCATCGCCGCCCGTCCGGAGGCGGCGAGGTGGCGCAGCATCGGCCGCCAGGTGTCGGCGCTGTCGGCGTAGCCGTGGAGCAGCAGCAGCGGCGGCCCCTCGCCGCCGAGCTCGATCGCCCTCGTCTCGACCCCCGCAAGGCGAGTCCGGCGTTCCGTCGCGCTTAGGGGCGATTGGTGCTGGGTAGGGGACAAGGCGACAGTTCTTCTACCGCGTGCCCCCGATGGCACCGGAATTCCTATCAAGCCGACACACCCGGAGGTACCCACCCGATGTCAGACATCCTCGCCGACGAGAACCGTGAGGACCGCGAGAAGCTCGTGGAGATGCTCACGAAGGCGTACTGGATGGAGATCGAGACCGTGATGAGCTACGTCACCAACTCCGTCAACCCGGACGGGGTGCGGGCATCCGAGATCAAGGAGTCCCTGGCGGCCGACATCACCGAGGAGCTCGGGCACGCGCAGCAGTTCGCGGCGCGGATCAAGGAGCTCTACGGCGTCGTCCCGGGCTCGATGGAGTTCACGGCCGAGCAGTCCTACCTGCAGCCGCCCGAGCACCAGACCGACATCCCGGCGGTGATCCGCGGCGTGATCGAGGCCGAGTCCGGGGCGATCTCCTATTACAACGAGATCATCGAGTTCGCCGGCGACGTCGACCCGGTGACCGAGGACATGGTCATCGCGATCCTCCGCGACGAGCAGGGCCACATGCGCGAGTTCGAGGGATTCCTCCGCGAATATGAGGCCGAGGGCAAGGCCTAGACCGTGAGATTGGCCACGGATGGCCGAATCCGCTGCAAAATCGCCACCAGATCGGCACGGTTCCTTTGCAAAGGTCCCGTGAGCATCCGCTAATGTAGGCGCAGATGAACGACCTACCCACAGACAGACACGTGGCGGTGCTCGAGCGGACCTTCGAGCTCGAGCTCGCCGACGGCAGCCGGCTCGTGCCCGACGAGGGCGAGGCGAAGCCGGTGCGTTGCGACGGCGACGCCGACCACGCGTTCACGCTGGCGGACGTCCAGCGCGAGGGCGGGCAGCCGTTCGCCGGCTACCGCCGCGTCGCCTAGCCCTTCTTCTTCCGCTTCGGCTCGATGGCGAAGACGTCGCCGCTGAGGTTCGCCCAGTAGAGGTGTCCCGCGGCGTCCTCGCCGAACGACGAGACGCCGGAGCTCGACGGCAGCCCCGTGGCCGAGTCGCCGCGAGCGCCCTTCATCGCCGGGATCAGGCTGCGGATCTGCCCCGCGCAGAAGTCGGCGTAGAGGTAGCGGCCCCACAGCGAGCGGATCCGCGGGTCCCGTGAGACGAACCCGCCGGTGATCGAGCAGTTGCCGCCGGCGTGGCTGTACTCGAAGATCGGCGGCACGGCGCCCGCGGGCACCGGGCTCGGGTCGGAGCCGACGCGATGCGTTCCCTCGAGGGCGTCCCAGCCGAAGTTCGCCCCGCGGGCCGACTTGACCGACCGGTAGTCGACCTCCTCCCACTGGTCCTGGCCGACGTCGCCGATGACGATGCTGCGGGTGCGGCGGTCGAACGAGAAGCGGAACGGGTTGCGGAGGCCGAGCGAGAAGACCTCCGGGCGCCCGGCCTTGCCCTTGCCGGCGAAGGGATTGGAGCGGGGGATCGTGTAGCGCCGCTTGCCCTTCCGGTGCGGGTCGATTCGCAGCAGCTTGCCGAGGAGCGAGTTCCGGTTCTGGGCGTTCTCGGGCGGGTCGTAGGCGCTGCCGCCGTCGCCGGTGCCGATGTAGAGCAGGCCCTTCGGGCCGAACTGGAGCTGGCCGCCGTTGTGGTTGGAGTTCTCCGAGTGCTCGATCACCAGGACCTTGCGCCCGCTGCCCGAGCGTGCGCGAAATGCCCGCTTCCCCCGGCCGGCGCGCCGGTACTCCTCGATGACGATGTCCCCGTCGCCGCGCGTGTAATAGACGTAGAAGAGCCCGTTGCGGCGGTATCGCGGGTCGAACGCGACCGAGAGCAGCCCGCGCTCGCCGCCGGCCTCGACCTTGCCGTCGATGTCGAGGAACGTCCGCTGCCTGCCGCGGCCGCCGTGGCCGAGCGCCTTGATCACGCCCTCCTGCTCGACCACGAACAGCTTCGCGCCTACCCCCGTCACGTAGACGGGCGAGCTGAAGTTGCCGACCTTCCGCCCGCGGAATCCGCCGTGGCCGTCCCCCGGCTTGGCGGGGCGGGCGGCGGCGTCGCCCGGCTCACCCGAGGCGCCGGGCCCGAAGCCCGCCGCGAGACCGGCGGCGGCCAGCGTCGTCGCGAGGATCCCCGCCGCCGCTCTCCGTGCCCGCCGCATGGCACGGGAGGGTAGCTGGCGCTCAGCGGGCCGGATCCAGCCGGTAGACGGGGCCGTCGATCGAGACGGCGTAGACGCGGCCGGCGTCGTCGGTTCCGAACGAGGCGAGCCGCGGCACCTCCGCCCCGAGCGGGCGATCGTCGCGGGCGGGCTGTTCGGGCGCCGGCTGAAAGCTGCGGATCTGGCCGCGGCAGAGGTCGCCGTAGACGTAGCGGCCCTCCAGCGACGGCAGCCGCGGGTCGCGGACGACGAGGCCGCCGGTGATCGAGCAGTTGCCGTCCTCGTGGCTGGCGACCAGCACGGGCGGGATCGTGCCCTCGGCGGGCTGGTCCTCGTTGAACCGGGCCTCGCCCTCGAACGCGGACCAGCCGAAGTTCGCTCCCGACGCCTGCTCGGAGGTGACGTAGTCGATCTCCTCGAACTCGTCCTGGCCGACGTCGCCGATGCTCAAGTCGTCGGTCGCCGGGTCGAAGGAGAACCGCCAGGGATTGCGCAGCCCGTAGGCGAAGATCTCGCCCCGCGCGCCCTCCTCGCCGACGAACGGGTTGTCGCGGGGCACCGTGTAGGGCCGGTCCCCGTCGGGGGAGGGGTCGATGCGGAGGATCTTCCCGAGCGGCGTCGAGAGGTCGAGGCCGTTGCGATCGGGATCTGCCGCCGAGCCGCCGTCGCCGAACCCGATGTAGAGGTCGCCGTCGGGCCCGAACAGGACGAGGCCGCCGTTGTGGTTGGGGAACGGCTGGTCGACTCGCATCAGCTCGCGCGCGCTGCCGGGGTCGGCGACCCCGTCGGCCGCTGAGTACTCGACGATCCGGCTGTCGCCCTCGTTGTCGGTGTAGTCGACGTAGAACAGGCCGTCGCGCTGGTAGTCGGGGCTGAAGGCGACCGAGAGCAGCCCCTGCTCGCCCTCGGCTGCCGTCTCCCCCGAGATGTCGAGGAACGTCTCGGTGCTGCCGTCGGGAGCGAGGCGGTCGATGGTCCCGCCCTGCTCGACCACGTAGAGGTCCTCGTCCTCGCCGGGCGGCTGGGTGACGTAGAGGGGCGCGTCGAACTCGCCGAGCTTGGTGAGCTTGATGCCCTGCTTGGCCTGCTTGCCCGGAGCGGTGGTCTCCGCGGTGGTGCTCTGCGTCGAGTCGCTCTCGTCCCCGCAGGAGGCAAGCAGCAACAGGCAAGTAGCGAGTAGCAGGTAGCAGCCGAGTGGACGCGCTACCTGCTTCAGCGAGCGCAGCGAGCGTGCTACCCGCTGCTCGCGCCTACGGCTTCTCAGTGATGACCTGGCCGTTGTCGCCAACCCGCGCCTTCGGAGCCTTGTCGGTGATCGTGACGACGAACTCGCCCTTGACCTCGCCGCCGTCGGAGGTGACCGCCAGCGCCTTGCCGGTCAGGCCCGCCTCGACCTGGTAGCGCAGGGTGTAGGTGCCGGGCATCACCGGGGTGAGGCGCCAGATGATCTCCTCGGTGTCGCCGGCCTGCAGCTCGCCGAAGGCGAAGGTGTTGGTCTGGGCGCGGAAGCCCGGCCCGAGTCCCGGTGGCGGCGGCTCGGGCTTGTTCGTCGCGGGGTCGATCGGCCGCGGGTACTTGTTCTCGAGGATCCACACGGGCCGATTCGGGTTGGCGAGCGAGTCGTCGTCCAGCCGGACCGAGAAGGAGCCGTCGGGGTTGGTCGCGGCGGCGGCGCCCTTGCCGTCGTCGGTCGTGATCGTGAAGGCGAGCTCGGGGATGTCCTCCTCGCCGGTGTTCTCGACGCCGATCACGAGGTCGGAGGTCTCGGCGAGCCGCTGCTCGGTCGGGAACTTCGCGGCCGTGATCCGGACCGGGAACTTCGCCGACGGCTCGTCGGCGTCCTGGCGGGCCTCGGCGCCGCCGTCCCCGCAGCCGCCGATTCCGGTCGCGATCGTGAGGAGCCCTGCCGCCGCCGCGGCGGTGACGGCAAGCCGGAGCCGCGGGGCGCTTGTAGGTCTCTCCCCCAAGGCGCGCGCAACATACCACGGGATTCCGCTGCGATCTGCTCCCTTTTCGTCCATGCGGAAGCCGGTTCCCAGGCACGGGGCTCCCACTCAGGACGTGGCGGTCGGGGGTGGCGCGGGTCCGGCGTTTGGACTAAGTTTCCTCGCGGAGGAGCGGCGCGGGGCGTCGCGTCCGCCAGGAGAGATGGTCAGATCCGCAGCCGATAGGGCGTTCCTGCCCGCGAAGAGCCTCTTCGAGCAGGTTGGGAACATGATGATCCTGACCGGGAAGACGATCGTCGCGACGGTCAAGCCGCCCTACCCCTACGGCGGCGAGTTCATCTCCCAGTTCCTGTTCGCGCTCCAGCTCTGCTGGTTCCCGCTGCTGATCAGCACCGTCGCCTTCGGCTTCGGCGCGCCCGGCCTGCAGGCGGCGAACTTCCTCACGCTGTTCGGCGCGCTCGACCGCCTCGGCGGCTTCTTCATCCTCGCCTCGGTGCGCGAGTTCGCGCCGTTCGTGACCGCGGTCGTCGTCGCCGGCGTCGCCGGCACCGCGATCACCGCCGACCTCGGCGCGCGGAAGATCCGCGAGGAGCTCGACGCGCTGATGGTCCTCGGCGTCGACCCGATCAAGAACCTCGTCGTGCCGCGGTTCCTCAGCCTGATGCTGATCACCGGCCTGCTCAACATCTACGCGCTGCTCTTCGGGATCAGCGGCGGCATCTTCGCGGAGCTCACCTACGGCCAGCCGCTCGGCGGCTTCTTCGCCACCCTCTTCAACAACGCCTCGATCACCGATCTCTGGGGATCGGTGCTGAAGACGACCCTGTTCGGCGCGATCGTCGCCATCGTCTGCTCCTACAAGGGGATGAATGCGTCCGGAGGTGCGCAGGGCGTCGGCACCGCCGTCAACGAGGCGGTCGTCATCGCCTTCATGGGCGTCTTCGCGTTCAACTACGTCTTCACCCAGACGCTCTTGGCCACGCATCCGGAGATTTCGACGATCAAATGACACGGCGTCTCCGACCGAGCAGATCAAGGACGCAGGAGGCGATGCGGCCTATTGGCCGTGAGCCGACGAGGACGCAGAGATGCGAAGTGTCGGAGACGGCGTGAGCGGCTGGATGGCAGTGCCCAAGGACTGGCTCTCCTCGATGGGGGAGATCTTCCGGTTCTGCGGCCGGGTCATGGGGCTCGTCTACTCGGGCCGCGTCTTCCAGTTCTTCGGCGAGGCGCTGCGCCAGGCGGGGATCCTGATCCTCGGCTCGACGATCGTCATCTGGGGCCTCGTCTTCATCCTCGGCCTCCAGTGCGGGATCGAGGGCGCGTACTTCACCCGCTCGGTCGGCGCCCCCGCCTACGCCGGCAACTTCGCCGCCTGGTGCGACCTGCGCGAGGTCATCCCCTACGCCTTCGGCTACATGATGAGCGCGAAGGTCGGCACCGGCATCGTCGCCGAGCTCGGCGCGATGCGGATCTCCGACGAGATCGACGCCCTCGAGGTCATGGGCATCCAGCCGGTGACGTTCCTCGCCGCGACCCGCCTGCTCGCCGCGTGGATGGTCCTGCCCTTCATGTACCTGGCGGCGATCGGCGTCGGCTTCCTCGCCTCCTACATCGCCGTCGTCGAGCAGATCGGCGACACGTCGAGCGGCGGCTACCTGCTGATCTTCTGGATGTTCCAGAACCCCCCCGACCTCATATTCAGCGTCATCAAGGGCATGGTGATGGCCACCGCCATCGTGCTCGTCGGTTGCTATTACGGCTATACGGCGGGCGGCGGCCCGGTCGGCGTCGGCACCGCGACCGCGAAGTCGATGGTGCTCAACATCGTGCTCGTCCACATCATCGGGATGATGGGCACGCTCGTGTTCTGGGGAGCGAACCCGCGAGCCCCGATCGGCGGCTGACGCCGATGCCTATGATCGACGGCAGGAGGAGAGACCTTGGCTGACGAGAACCGCGAAACCGATCCCCGAGAGCCGGAGCGCACCGACGACCGCGTCGCCGAGGAGGTCTCCAGCGGCGGCACCGACGCTCCCTACGACGCCCGCGAGGACCGCAGCCTCTCTGGCGCCCGCGCCTCGCGCGACCCCGACTCCGCCGCGCCCGAGCTCGGCAAGCTCAACAAGGACTACACGATCCCCGGGGTTGATCCCAACGACACCGATCCCTACCGCTGGCACACCGGCGAGAAGCGCGACCACGGCGGCGAGGACGCGATCGAGGTCATCGACCTCGTCAAGCAGTTCGGCAACACCCGGATCCAGAACGGCCTCAACCTCGGCCTGCCCGACAACGAGGTCTCGATGGTCCTCGGCCCGTCGGGAACGGGCAAGAGCGTCCTGATCAAGCTGATCGTCGGGCTGCTCTATCCCGACGCCGGCGACATCCTCGTCCACGGCGAGTCGGTCCCGAACATGACTGACGACGAGCTCTTCGAGATGCGCAAGAAGTTCGGCCTGCTCTTCCAGGACGGCGCGCTGTTCGGCTCGATGAACATCTACGACAACACCGCGTTCCCGCTGCGCCAGCACACCGACAAGTCCGAGGACGAGATCAGCGAGATCGTCAACCGCCGCCTCCAGGAGGTCGGCCTGGCCGAGGCGCACTACAAGATGCCGAACGAGCTCTCCGGCGGGATGCGCAAGCGCGCCGGCTTCGCCCGCGCGCTCGTCCTCGACCCGGCGATCGTCTTCTTCGACGAGCCCGACTCCGGCCTCGACCCGGTCCGCACCGCGCTGCTGTGCGAGCTGATCCGCGAGGTCCACGAGGAGAACGGCGGCTGCTACCTGGTGATCAGCCACGACCTCGGCACCGCCCGCCGGATCGCCGACTTCATCGCCGTGCTCTGGAAGGGGCGCATCGTCGAGTCCGGTCCCGCCGAGGAGCTGTTCGAGTCCGACAACGACTTCGTGCGGCAGTTCCTCAACGCAGAGGTCGACGGCCCGCTGGCGATGGACTGAGCAGCACGCTCGCTTCGCTCGCTGTAGCGAGTAGCCCGCTACCCCCCGCTTGCTAGCCGCTACTTGCTACCCGCTTAATCCTCAATCCGCCTGACCAGCGCGGTTCGCCCCTAGCATCCATTCCGTGCGGAGCCTCCTCGGGCGCATAGGAGAGTGGGCGGTCACGCGGCCGGCGCCGACGATCGCCGCCGTGATCTCGATCGTCGCGATAGTCGGCATCGTCGGGGCCCTGCGGCTGTCGCCGGACGCGGGGACCGACAAGCTCGTCGACAACGGGTCGGCGGCCTTCGAGGGGACGCAGGAGTTCCGCGACCGCTTCGGCGACGACGCGATCGTCGTCCTCGTCAAGGGGCAGCTCGACCAACTCGTCCTCACCGACAACATCGAGCGGCTGCTCGCGCTTGAGACCTGCCTGGCCGGGAAGCCGGATCAGACGACGGGCCAGTACGTGGCGGCGTCGTGTCAGGAGATCGCCGACCTCGGCGCGGTACGTGTCGTCTTCGGCCCGGCGACCTTCCTCAACGAGGCGGCGAATCGCGCGAACGAGGCGATCCAGGACCAGGTCAGGGCGGCTGCGACCGACCCGGTCGCCCGCCAGGCGGCGCTGCGGCAGCTCGCGCAGAGCGGGCTCTCGATCACGGACGTCCTCGGCGGGCTCTCGATCAGGAACACCAACTTCGTGCAGTCGGTCGTCTTCGACCTGACCACGCCCGGCACCCCGCCGAAGGCGAAGTTCGGCTACCTCTTCCCCTCCGAGGACGGCGCCCTCATCTCGATCCGGCTGCGCCCCGACATCTCCGACTCCGAGCGGCGCGAGGCGATCTCGCTGATCCGCGAGACCGTCGGCAACGACGCCTTCAAGCTCAAGGACGGCGCGACCTACGACATCAGCGGGATCCCGGTCGTCGTGCAGGGGCTGTCGGACGAGCTCGGGGGCCAGATCGTCGTCCTGTTCGCGGCCGCGCTCGCGGTGATGGCGCTCGTCCTGATCTTCATCTTCGGGCCGCCGCTGCGGCTGCTGCCGCTGCTGATCGCCGTCGGCGCCGCGGGGTTCGCGTTCGGCCTGCTCGCGCTGCTCGGCGGGACGCTGACGATGGCCTCGGTCGCCGTGCTCCCCGTCGTGATCGGCCTCGGCGTCGACTACGCGATCCAGCTCCAGGCGCGGTTCCGCGAGGCGATCTCGCGCGGCAACCGCCCCCCGGCCGCGGCGGTCGTCGCCGCGGTCCGCGGGGGCCCGGTGATCGGCACCGCGGCGCTCGCCACCGGGGTCGGGTTCCTCACTCTCGTCCTCTCGCCGATCCCGATGGTCCGCGAGTTCGCGGTCGCGCTCGTCGCCGGGATCTTCGCGGCGCTCGCGATCTCGCTGACCGCCGGCCTCGCGGCGCTATCCATGGCCTCGCCCGAGGGCGGCCGCGCCCCGCGCCGCGACCTCGGGGGCGAGCGCCTGCGGCGGCTCGACGCGCGGGCCGCCGCGGCGCGGGGCCGGCTCGCCGCCGCGGCCAAGCGCGTCCTCGCCGCCTCGATCGGCTCTCCCGTGGCGGTGCTCGCCGTCTCCGCCGTCCTCGCGATCGCCGGCTGGGGGCTCGCGATCGGCAGCGACGTCGTCAGCGACATCCGCAAGCTCGTGCCCGAGGACCTGCCGGCGCTGCGGGGCGTGGACGAACTCGAGGAGACGACCGGCGTCTCGGGCGAGCTCGACGTGCTCGTCTCGGGCGACGTCACATCGCCCGAGGCGATCACCTGGATGAAGGACTTCAAGGAACGCGTGCTCGACGAGCACGGCTTCACCGAGGACACGATCGGGTGCCGCGACGGCGACGCCGAGCTCTGCCCGGGCCCGTCGCTGTCGGATCTGTTCGACATCACCGAGGGCGAGCCGCTGACTGAGGAGCGGGTGGCCGGGGTCCTCGACGCGATCCCGCCCTACTTCTCACAGGCGATCCTCTCCCAGCAGGACGGCGGCGACGTCGCCGCGGTCTCGTTCCTGATCCCGGTGATGCCCCTCGACGAGCAGGAGGACCTGATCCAGGCCATTCGCGGCGAGCTCGACCCGCCCGACGGCGTCAGCGCCGAGGTCGTCGGCCTGCCGGTGCTCGCCGCCGACGCCAACTCGGAGCTCTCCGGATCCCGCTACTGGCTGGCCGGCATCGGCCTCGTCGCCGTCGCCCTCGTCCTCGTCGCCGTCTACAGGCGGCCCGGCCGGGCGCTGGTGCCGCTGATCCCGATCGCGCTGGCGACCGGCTGGTCATCGCTCGTGCTCGAGCTGATCGGGATCCCGCTGAACCCGATGTCGGCGACCCTCGGTGCGCTGGTGATCGCGGTCGCCACCGAGTTCAGCGTCATCCTCGCCGCGCGATTCCACGAGGAGCGCGAGGACGGGACGTCGGTCGGAGAGGCGCTCAGGCGGACCTACTCGCGGACCGGCACGGCGGTGCTCGCGTCCGGCATCACGTCGATCGCCGGCTTCGGCGTCCTCGCCCTCAGCGGGATCACGATGCTCCGCGACTTCGGCCTCGCAACCGTCGTGGACCTCTCGGTCGCCGTCGCCGGCGTCATGGTCGTGCTGCCCGCGGCGCTCGTCTGGGCCGAGGGCGGCTACCGCCCGCTGCCGGAGGTAGCGGCGTCCATCCGCGGCGCGGCCAGGCGCCGGACCGAGCCCGACCCGACCGCGTAGGCGTGGCCGACCGCGACCCGAGCGGCGGGGGCTGGTGGCCCGAGGGAGATCCCGGCGACGGTGAGCGGAGGGCCGGGACTCGTCCGCCGCGCGGCTTGGAGAGCCGCGAGAAGCCGCCGAAGCCGCCCGCCCGCTACTCGTATTTCGTCGGGCTCGCGTTCTTCGCGATCATCGCGATCGCGCTCGTCAACCTGCTGCGCGACGACGACTCCGGGATCCTCGGCGTGAGCCCGACCGACCGCGGGACGCCGCTTGCCGAGTTCGCGGTGCCCGACGCTCGCGGCACGAGCGAGGACGACGCGAACGTCTTCCAGGACGACTGCGAGAGCTCGCGGAACCCCTGCCCGGCCGACGATCAACGGGTCCCCGCCTGCGAGATCGAGCCCGCCGAGGCGATCCGCGTCTGCGACCTGTTCGACAAGCCGCTGGCGATCTCGTTTTGGTTCACCCGAGGCGGTGACTGCCTGCCGACCCAGGACGCGTTCGACGCCGTGGCGCGCCGCTACGCCGGGCGGGCGAACTTCCTCAGCGTCGACATCCGCGACGACCGGGACACCGTGCGGGACATCGTCGAGGAGCGGGGGTGGACGGTGCCGGTCGGCCTCGATCCCGACGGAGCGGTGTCCAACCTCTACCTGGTGGGCGGCTGCCCGACGCTCGTCCTCGCCTATCCCGGCGGGATCCTCCACGACGCCGAGACCGTCGACGCCGTCGACGAAGAGGGGATCGATGCCACCGTCCGCGACCTCCTGAGCGCCTCGCGCGAGCGCGCGGCGACGTCGCGGTGAGCGCCCCCGGGGAGATCGAGCGCGGCGAGGTCGAGCCCGGGCTGGCCTCCGAGCTTCCCGGTCTCGCGATCCGCTGGGTGACCGTGCCCCGCGGCTCGGGACGGAGCAGCCGCGGCGTCAAGCAGCGGCTGCGCCTGCTCTCGGACCGGTTCGGGGGCCCGCAGGCGATCGAGCTGCGGCGGCAGCCGATCCCGTGGGCGTATCGCGTCTTCTACCGCCACATCGGGCTCGACCCCGACGAGCAGCCGACCCCCGTCGAAGCGCTCGCCAAGGAGCGGATGCTGAAGGGCGGCTTCGTCAGCCACAACCTGCTCGACGACGCGCTGACGATCGCGATCATCGAGTCGGGCGTGGCCCTGCGCGCCTACGACGCCGACCGGCTCGAGGGCTCGCTCGCGATCCGCCCCAGCCTCGCCGGGGAGGGGCTCGAGGGGAGGCCGGGGGACCTGCCGCCGGGGACGCTCGTGATCGCCGACGAAGTGCGGCCCGTGTCGCTGCTGTTCGGCGCGGTCGCCTCCGGCCGCGGCGTCGGCCGCGGCACCGAGCACACGGTAATCGCCGCGACCGGCGTCGCCGGGGTCCCCGAGATCGCGATCGAGGAGGCGCTCTGGATCGCGGCGGAGACCATGACCTCCGGTTAGCGGAACCCTTGGGGGGAGGCTGATCCGGCGTTAGAATGGCGGCAGCGACGCGGAAGGGCGCCCGATGACCGCGCTGATCGAGGTCGAGAGACGGATAGGGACGGGGGAGAGCCCTGGGGCGGCGGAGACCCTCGCCCCGCGCGTCCCAGCCGAGACCGAGCAGCCCGCCCGCGCTCAGCTGCGACGCCAGATCGCGCGCATGGAGCGCGACCTCTGCGACCTCTTCGCCACCGCCTTCCCGCGGCGCGGGATCGAATGGACGGTCGGCGCCGCAGGCGGCCCCCGGGTGCTCGGCGTCGAGGAGCTCGAGCGCACGCGCGACGCGCTCGCCGCGCGACTCGCCGATGCTCGCGCGGAGATCGCCCGCCGGGCCGACGAGGAGGATGAGAGCCGCGCGCTAGTCGAGCGGATGATCGCCGACCCCGCCTCCCACCGCTGGGTTCGCGTCCGCAACGAGGACGTCGGCGAGCCCGGCTGCAAGCACTGGCACTCCCGCCCCCGCTGGGGGATCATCGGCATGCTCCTCGGCTGGTGGCGGGTCAAGCTCTCCTCCGGTTGTCCGTTAGCCACCGGGCCGCGCTGAGGCGCCGGCCCATCCCGCGGAGGTAGCGGCCGGATGGCCTCGAAGTCGGCGCGAAAGCGACGCAAACGGCGGCCGCCGCCGAAGCCGGCGGCCGAGTCCGCCGACGCCCTGCCGCAGGCGCCGGCCGAGCCGGCGCCGCGGGCGCGGCGGCGCCTCGACGAGGCGCCGCCGCCTCCCTGGGGCTCGTTTCCGCTGATCGAGCTGTCGGTGCTGCTCGGCCTGGTCTTCCTCGTCGCCGGGTTCTTCTTCGTCGAGGGCGACCGCGGCGCGATCCTGATCGGCGCCGGGCTCGTGCTCGGCTCGATCGGCGGGCTCGAGCTCTCGCTGCGGGAGCACTTCTCGGGCCACCGCTCGCACACGCTGATCCTCGCCGGCATCCCCGCGCTCGCCGTCCTCGGCGTCCTCTTCTACGCCGTCGACGGCCTGGCGCCGCTCGTCCGCGCCGCGATCGGCCTCGCGGTCTTCGCCGCGGCGGCATTCATGCTGAGCAGAGCGTTCGCCAGGCGCTCGGGCGGGGCGCGCTACCGCTTCGCGGAGCCTCGGCGGCGGCGGAGATAGGGCCGGTCTTGGATGCCGGCAGGGGCGCTGCCCACCCCCGGCGCTCCCGGCCCCGTTCTCGCCCCGGGCGGCGATCAAGCCCTTCCGCTGCGCGTCGTCTACCCGCGGATGCTCGCGGGCATCGGCCGTCGCTGGGAGCGCCTGGTGGCCGAGGGACGCCGCGAGGGAGGATGAACGTCGAGAGGCGGCCCGGGGTCCTCCTCGTCCCCGGACCGCCTCACGGTCATCCCGCTGACGTTCCCCCTCAGTTGAGCCGGCGACCCCGCTGCTTGG
Source organism: uncultured Solirubrobacterales bacterium (assembly GCA_963823565.1). Classification (GTDB taxonomy): domain Bacteria; phylum Actinomycetota; class Thermoleophilia; order Solirubrobacterales; family 70-9; genus RHKX01. Next base: position 522,155 of record CAWGLR010000003.1, read on the forward strand.
CGGCGAGCGCGCCTGCCAGAGCCTCGCGCTGACGCAGGGTCAGCCGGCCGATCTGGCGGTTCTCGTTGAGGGCGAGCGGGACCAGGAACTTGCGCGTCCTCGTCCGTCCCCATCGCGACTGGCTACGGAGCAGCTCGGAGACGGACATCGTCTCCGCCTCCCACGGGCAGTCCCGGATGACGTCGTCGGCGCCGAGGTCGCCGGCGCGAACCGAGCGCTTGAGCGCGGCTCGGGCAAGGCGCACCCGATTCGCTTCCTCCAGTGCGCGAATGTGTTGGGGTACGGCGACCGGTGCGGCCGTCGAGGCAGCTTCCATACTCACTCCTCCTCCTGTGAGAGCGCGTGGGTTATCTCGTGTGCGCGAACGCGAGGGCCTTCCCTTGCGGGATGGACGGGTAGGGATCCCTGCTCGGACTCTCCCCCTTACCGCTTCCTGCCCCGGATGCGTTCGGTGCGCTCGGCACCCTAGCCAGCCGGCGCCGAGCATGCCCCCACCGACCCGGCTGAAACGGGCAGGTCGCTCGCTAAGAGCACCTTTTTGGGTACCCAGTTCCTCTTGTGCCAAACCGGACAAGGAAAAACTACCCGCCTCGGGGTAAGCGTTCCGGACACCAACCGCCGTGCTTCGGCGGTCGGGGTCAGCAGCCGGCGAGCTCGGGCGACCGCCCGATCACCCGAGCGAAGACCGCGAGGGCGTCGTCGAGGTGCTGCCGCTCGTGGGTCGCCATCAGGCTCGTCCGCAGCAGCGCCCCGGACGGCGGGACGGCGGGATGGAGGGCGACGTTGGTGTAGACGCCCTCGTCGTAGAGGGCCTTCCAGAGCATCACCGCGCGCATGTCGTCGCCGACGATGACCGGGACGATCGGCGTCAGCGCCTCGCTGCCGTCGGGCATCCGCGTCGGCGCGACCACCCGCAGGCCGAGGTCGGTGAGCCCGCGATGCAGGTAGGCGGCGTTGTCGAGCAGCCTCGCCATCAGCTCTGGTCCTTCGGCGCGGATGATCCGCAGCGCCTCCAGCGCGGCGCCGACCGCGGCCGGCACGGCCGCGGCGCTGAACAGGAAGGAACGGGCGGCGATCCGCAGGTACTCGATGACCTCCTCGGGCCCGGCGATGAAGCCGCCGCAGGAGGCGAAGCTCTTGGAGAAGGTCCCCATGCGCAGGTCAACGCGGTCCTCGACGCCCATCAGCTCGCTCGCCCCGGCGCCGCGGGCGCCGAGCGCCCCGACCCCGTGCGCCTCGTCGACCATCAGCCGCGCCCCGTAGCGCTCGCAGAGCTCGGTGATCTCGGTCAGCGGCGCGATGTCGCCCTCCATCGAGAAGACGCCGTCGACGACGACGAGGACGCCGCCACCGTCCCCGGCTGCCCGCTCGAGCATCTTCTCCAGCTTGTCCATCCGGTTGTGCCGGAACGGGCGCAGCTTCGCCCCGGAGAGGCGGGCGCCGTCGAGGATCGAGGCGTGATCGCCCGAGTCGCAGATCACCGTGTCCCCGAGGCCCGAGGATCGTGCCGATGCAGCCGACGTTGGCCTGGTAGCCGGTGGTGAAGACGAGCGCTCTCTCGGTCCCCATCCAGTCGGCGAGCTCCTCCTCGAGTTCGGTGTGCAGGGGTATCGTGCCGTTCAGCAGGCGCGAGCCGGTGAGCGCGGTGCCGTAGGTGTCCAGGGCCTCGCGGGCCGCCCGCTTGACGCGCTCGTCGCCCGTCAGCCCGAGGTAGTTGTTGGAGCCGAGCATGATCGTCTCGCGCCCCTCCATCTCGACGACGGGCCCGGCCTGGGAGGTGAGGAGCCGGAAGTAGGGCAGCATTTCGCCCTGGCGGGCGAGCTCGAGCTGCTCCTTGCGGTCGTGGTCGCGCGCCTTCGCAAAGACGTCGGCGGCGATCTGGTGGGTGGTCGAGGCTCCTTCGCTCACGGCGAAAGTGTCCCACTTGCAGGGGACGAGCCGCGGCCGGCGATCCGAGCTGGTCCAACCAACCACCCCCGCCGGGTTCCCGCGTAGAGTGCGGGGCTGTGACGGAGCGAGTGATCGACGCCGAGGCGATCGAGGAGCCGGCGGAGGGGGACGGCGCGGCAGCCGAGGCGCGGCCGCTCCCGGACCGCAAGCGCGGTGCGGAGCTCGATTCCTGGCGGGGCGAGGTCCGCGCGATCGCGGTCGTCGCCGCGGGCGGCATCGCCGCGGGCGCGGCGACGGTCGCCGCGATCAGCGTCGCCAAGCGCAGCGGCGGCATCCGCTCCCGGCCCCTGCGCCGCGGTGGGCGCAGCCGCGACAACATCCTCGCCAGCCGCTCCTTCCTCGTCGACGTTCACGTCCTCTCGCGCTGATGCCCTACGGCGCCGCGGCGGCCTCCGGCCCCGGCGGGTCGCTGGTCATCGAGGTCGAGCCGCGCTCCCCCTACCGCCTCTCCGGCCGGCGCTGGCCCGACGGCGTCGCCCGCACGCGACGCGGCGTCTACGAGCGATTCCTTCACATCGACGAGTCCCCGGTGCTGATCCGGGCCTGGCGCGAGCCGCGTGGCACCGTCTCGATCGCCGCGATGCCGGTCCCGCCCGCCTGGCTCGACTCGCGGCGGCTCGGTGGCCGCTCCGCCGGCCGCGAGGAGCTCGAGCGCGCCCTCGACTGCGGTCGGCGCGCCCTCGGGGTCGACGACGACCTGTCCGAGTTCCACGCCCGCTTCAAGCGCGATCCGCTGATCGGCCACGTCATCCGCCGCCGTCCCTGGCTGCGGCCGCGGCGCGCCGGGCAGCTCTGGGAGGCGCTCGCCTGGGCGATCACCGAGCAGCTCATCGAGGCCCGCGAGGCCGTCGTGATCCAGCGCCGGATCGTCGCGCGCTGGGGGACGACGATGCGCATCCCCGGCGTACGTTGGCCGCTGCGGGACGTCCCCTGCGCGGCGACGATCGCCGATCTCGCCCCGGCCGAGATCACCGCCTGCGGCCTCGCGCCGAAGCGAGCGCTCGCGATGATCAAGGTCGCTCGCGAGGTGGCCGCCGGACGCGCTGACTTGGCCTCGCGGGAGGACGACGCGCGGCTGCGGCGGATCTCCGAGGTCGGCCCCTGGACGCTCCAGTGCCTCGGCCAGAACGGCCGCGGCGACCTCGACTCCCTGCCCGCCGGCGACCTCGCCTACGTCAAGCTCGTCGGCTACCTGACGGGCATGGGCCGCCGCGCCACCACCGCCGAGGTCGAGGCGTTCTACGCCCGCTTCGAGCCCTACCGCGGCATCGCCGCGATGCTCAGCCTCGCCGGCCACTCCCGCGCCGCCGCCGCCGCCCCGCCGCTCAGGTACCACCCGGCGAACCCGGAGCTCGAAGCGGCGTAGGCGCCCTGTCGCGTCGGTAGCGTCCGCGGGGCCGGGGCGACCCGGCCCCGGGGGGAACGCGCACTCGTGGCGGTGGACCCGCCTCATATCCCTTCTCGCGCTCCTGGTCGCGGTTGCGACAACCAGGTTGGCGGCGCCGGCTGACGCCTCGCGGAAGCCGACGCGCTCCGAGGCGAGGGCGATCAAGCGGGGCTTCCTGAAGGACCGGGACGTGAAGGCCAAGGTCCGCGAGATCCGCGTCTCGACGGACGATCCGCGCTTCGCGGCGGTCACCTACGACGTGGCGATGACCGCCTCTCGTCCCCAGCGGCATTGCCCAGCACTGGGGTCGCTCAGTTCGATATGTCGTACTCAGTGACCCCAGCGGGGTCGATTTGTCCGCGATACCGGAGGGCTAGATGTCAGCGAACGGGGAGGCGCCAAACCGCCACCCCCTCGGTGCCAATCGTCCAGGACACCCGCCTTCCACGCGAAGCGGGCGTTCCGACTACCGCTCCGGCAGCAGCTCGTTCGTCAGCAGCTCGTCGGTCGGCGGGACGGGGTCGAGCTGGTCCTCGGCGGCCAGGTAGCGGGCGAAGCGCGTCCACTCGGCCGCGTCCATCGAGCCGAACGGCTTCCCGTCGGGGGACGTGAGCCGCGGCAGGGTCTCCTCGACCTCGGCGAGCGTCAGCTCCGGGTCGAGGCCCTCGCCGGCGGCGACGATCGCGTCGGCGGCCGACTGCGGATCGTCGATGGCGTCCTCGGTGCCGCGCTCCAGCGCCGCGAGGAAGTCGCGGATCGGGCCGGGGTCCTCGCGCAGCCGCTCGCCGTTGGCGACCAGCACGAGCTCGTCGTAGGCCGGGATGCCGAGCTGGTCGACGGACACGACGCGAGGGTCCAGGCCTCGCTCGGCGAGATCGACGCCCTCGACGTTGAGGAAGCCGCCGAGCATCGCGTCGGCGCGGCCGGAGATCAAAGGCTGGAGCAGGTTGAGGCCGACGTCGACCTGCTCGACGCTCTCGGGGTCGACGCCGGCGCGGCGCAGGATCGTCTCCAGGTAGGCGGCCTGGTATGGGATGCCGGCGGTGACGACGGTCTTGCCCTCGAGCTCGGCGGGGCTCTCGATCCCCGCCTCGGGCAGCGAGATCAGCGACGTCAGCGGCCCGTGGATCAGCGCCCCGACGGCGACCACGTCGAGGCCCTGGGCCCGCGCCAGCATCACCTCGGGCTCGTAGGAGATGGCGAGGTCGGCGCGCCCCGCCGCCACCTGCTTGATCGGCGCCGCGGGATCGGAGGGGACGGTGGGGCGGACGTCGAGCCCGGCGTCGGCGAAGTGGCCGCGGTCGAGGGCCTCGTAGATACCGGCGTGGTCGGGGTTGACGTAGAAGTCGAGCGCGAGGTCGAACGGCTCGCCGCCCGAGCCGCCCTCGTCCGAGCCACCGCAGCCCGCGACCGCCAGGAGGCAGGAGAGCAGGGCCACGGCCGCGAGTCCCAGCCGCTTCATGCGTGCCTCCAGCGGGGTGGGGCGGGGGCGGAGGACCACCAGACGAGCCGCCGCTGGATCAGCGCAAGCAGCGCGAAGAGAAGCATCGCCATCGCCGAGAGGACGACGACGGATGCGAAGAGTCGCGGCACCTGCAGGGAGGCGTTGTCGCGGAGCATCAGAACCCCGAGGCCGTCCTGCGCGCCCGCCCACTCGCCGAACACGGCGCCGACGACGGCGATGACCACGGCGATCCGCGCACCCGCCATCAGCGCCGGCAGCGCCGATGGCAGCTCGAGCTCCCGCAGCGAGCGCAGCCGGGAGGCGCCGAGCGACCGCATCAGCCGCGTCTGCTCCGGCGGCACCGCGCGGAGCGCGTTGACGGTGGCGACCGCGATCGGGAAGTAGCACCAGAGCGCCACCAGCGCGATCTTCGGCCAGATCCCGAACCCGAACCAGACGACGAAGATCGGGGCGACGACGATGATCGGGAGCGTCTGCGAGACGAGGACGAGCGGGTAGACCGCGCGCCTGACGAATCCCGAGAGGTGCAGGGCGACGGCGGTGAGCGTCCCGAGGATCACCGCGATCGCGAAGCCGGCGAGCACCTCCTTGAGCGTCACCCAGGCGTTCTCGGCGAGCAGCTCGCGGTCCTCCCAGAGCGCGGACGCGATCTCGCTCGGGGCGGGGACCAGCAGCGGGTCGAGGTCGAGCCCGTCGGCGAGCCAGCCCTGCTGGGCGGCCAGCTCCCAGAGCCCGATCAGCGCCGCGAGCAGGACCAGTGGCGGCAGCCACCGCGCGAGCGCTCCGTCGCGCCTCACGCCATCGCCCCCGCGAGCGCCTCGAGCGCCGCCTCCTTGGCGGCGACGAACCCGGGCTCGCTGATCGCCGCGGGTCGCGGCAGGTCGCGGCGGACCGGCGAGCGCGACTCCCAGACGACGCGTCCCGGTCGCGGCGAGAGCAGCAGCACCCGCTCGGCGACGAACAGGGCCTCCTCGACGTCGTGGGTGACCATCACGGTCGTGCGGCGCTCGCGCGCCAGGGTCTCGACGAGCCAGCCCTGCAGGTCCGCGCGCGTGATCGCATCGAGCGAGGCGAGCGGCTCGTCGAGCAGCAGCACCGGCTTGCCGCCGAGGAGCGACCGGGCGAAGGCGACCCGCTGCCGCATCCCGCCCGAGAGCTGGCCCGGGTAGGAGCCGGCGAACTCGGCGAGGCCGAGCCGGTCGAGGAGCTCGCCCGCGCGGAGTCGCGCCTCCTGCCTGCCGGTCCCGGCGAGCCGCAGCGCCAGGGCCGCGTTGTCGGTCGCCGTCCGCCAGGGCAGCAGCAGGTCGCGCTGGGGCATCCAGGCGCAGCGTTCGAGCCGCCCGGCGGCATGACCGGCGCCGCCGACCGAGACGCTGCCGGCCGTCGGCTCATCGAGTCCCGCGATCAGCTCGAGCAGCGTGGACTTGCCGCAGCCCGACGGGCCGACGACCGCCACCACCTCGCCCTCGCGGACGTCGGCGCCGACCCCGTCGAGGGCGAGGACGGCCCCGAAGGCGTGGCGGACGTCGCGCATGGAGATCGCCGTCGCGGGCGCCGCCCTGCGGGGCTCCGCAGTGGCGTCGGTCGGTTGGGAGGTGGTCCCGTTGATGTCCGTTCCCTTCGCGCGAATTACCGCACAGGTTCGAAGGGTCAGCGCCGGGCGGGGTCTGCCCGGAGGCGCTATCTCAGCCCGCTTCCCGCGAGCACCCCTTGGTCGAGGCCGAGTCTAGAGCGGCGGCTCAGGCCGCGGCGGCCCGGCCGCCGGCGACGACGTCGACGAAGTGCTCGAGGTGCTTCGTGGTCCAGCACTCGAACGCCTCGGTGACGTACGGCTCGTAGGCGGCCATGACCGAGTCGCCGTAGTTCCAGTAGAGGCGCGGCTCGGGGTTGAGCCAGAAGATCCGCCCCGCCCGGTCGCAGAGCCGGGCGAACGCGGCGGTGTGCGGGTCGCGACCGTTGGTCCGCGCGTCGCCGAGGACGATCACGGTCGAGCGCGGGTCGAGGTCGGCGGAGATCTCGGTCAGGAACTCGAGCCAGACCCGGCCGTAGTCGGTGTAGCCGGAGACGTCGGCGACCCCGCCGTCCTTGCTGATCCGCTCGGAGATCTTGCGGAAGTCGCGCTCGCGCTCGAAGACGTCGGTCACCTCGCTGATCCGTTCGATGAAGACGAACGAGCGCAGCTTGCGGAACGAGTCGTGGAGGGCGTGGAGGACGCTGAGGAAGAAGACGCTGGCCGAGGTGACCGACGTCGAGACGTCGCAGAGCACGTAGATCTCCGGGCGCCGCGGGCGCTTCGGCCGGTACCGGAGGCGCAGCGGCACCCCGCCGGTCTCCAGCGACGTGCGCATGGTCCGCCGGACGTCGACGGCACGGCCGCGGTTGCGGCCGCGCTGCTCCTGGCCGAGCGTCGCCAGCCGCCGCTTCAGCTGGGTCACCGAGCGATGGACGGCCGCGAGGTCCTGGGTTGGGGAGGTCGGCAGCGCCCGGTCGAGGTCGGCGAGCGGCCGCGAGGGCGGCAGCTTGCCGGTGCGCTCGATCAGCCCCGCCTCGAGCTCGCGCCGCAGGTGCTGCTCGAAGCGGCGGACGTCGTCGCGGTCGAGCTCGACCTCCTGGCCGGAGGAGTCGGGCTGGCCGCCCTGCGCTCCCGGCGTCAGCCCGAGCGAGCGGCGGATCCGCTGGACGTCGACGCCGACGACCCCGGAGCCCTCGCCGCGCCGGCCGAACCCGGCGACCGCGAGCCTGGCGAGGTCGCGCATCTGGCCGTCGTCGCCGGCGACGATCGCCCGCCGGATCGCCTCGCGCAGCTCTTCGAGGTCGAGCCGGTCCCCGGCATCGCTGCGTACCCCCTCCTGGTCGCCCGACTCGACGGTTCCCTCCTGGCCGGCCTCGATCGCGGCCGTCTCGGCGGCGCGGAAGAACCAGCGGTCGAAGACGAGCTCGAACAGGCGCCGGTCCTCCTGGGACTTGGCGAGGGTGCTCGCGAGCGCCTCGCGGAAGTCGTCGCGCTCGCTCCAGGGGACTACCTCGAGCGCGGCGAACGCGTCGAGGATCTCGGCCGTGCCGACGGCCATGCCCTCGGCGCGGAGCTCCTCGCAGAAGGCGACTACCTGGGGGGTGAACCCGGCGGGCGCGCTCAAGCGGAGGCGGCGCCGCCCGGCAGCGCGCCGGCGAGGCGGACGCCGACGCGCTCGGCGACGAGGTCGAGGTCGGTGCGGTGCTTGACGATGATGCTCATCGTCCGCTTGAAGGTGTCGGCGTCGATGTCGTCGGCGCCGAGCAGCAGCAGCGCCCGCGCCCAGTCGATCGACTCGGCGATCGAGGGCGGCTTCTTGAGGTCGAGCTCGCGGACCATCCCGACGATCTCGACCAGGCGCCGCGCCAGGCGCTCGTCGATCCCGGGCTCGTGCAGGCGGATGATCTCGACCTCGCGCTCGACGTCGGGGTAGTCGAGCCAGAGGTAGAGGCAGCGGCGCTTGAGCGCCTCGGTCAGCTCGCGGGAGTTGTTGGAGGTGAGCAGGACGATCGGCATCGTGGTCGCCTCGACGACCCCGAGCTCGGGGATCGAGATCTGGAAGTCGGAGAGGACCTCGAGCAGCATCGCCTCGAACTCCTGGTCGGTCTTGTCGATCTCGTCGATCAGCAGGACGACCGGCTCGGAGGAGGCGATCGCGGTCAGCAGCGGGCGGGTGAGCAGGAACTCCTCGGAGAAGATGTCGTCCATCACCGCGTCGCTGCGCGGTGCCTCGAGCTCGGCGGGCGAGGTCTCGGCCTGGATGCGCAGCAGCTGCTTGCGGTAGTTCCACTCGTAGAGCGCCTTCGCCTCGTCGAGGCCCTCGTAGCACTGCAGCCGCACCAGCTCGCGCCCGGTCGCACGGGAGAGGGCCTTCGCGAGCTCGGTCTTGCCGACCCCGGCGGGACCCTCGACGAGGACGGGCTTGCCGAGCCGCTGGGCCAGGTAGGAGACCAGCGAGGCCGGCTCGTCCGCGAGGTAGCCGGCGCGCTCGAGCGCCTCGCGCGTCTCGGCGATCGTGCTCGGGCCGGCGGGGTTTCCGTCCCCGGCGGGAGTCTGTGGCGCATCGAGCATCGCCGCTCCGATGATAATGCCGGTTACGTGCCGCCCCTCGCCGACCTGCTCCCGTTCTCGTCGGGGTTCTACGCCGCACTGACGGGGATCGGGCTGCTGCTCGGGGTCTGGGGACACGCGGCCAAGATGCCGAAGCTGACGATCTTCGCGATCGCGCTCGTCTTCCTGTCGACCCTGCTGACGATGCTCGCGGTCTCCGGCTACGACGGCGGGCTTCCCGAGGGCGTCAAGGGCGACACGCGCTGATGCGGGGTAGGCTCGGGGCCTCGCGCGAGAGGAGGACGACTTGGCCGGCGTGAACGGAAACGAGGACATCGAGGAGACCGGGCAGGCCCGCGAGGCGATCGCCTCGCTCGAGGAGGACATCGCCGCCGCCCGGCGCGAGGGGCTCGAGGCCCTCGCCGAGGAGGCGCGCCGCCAGGCGAACGAGGCGCGCAAGTCCGCTCAGCGCGCCGCCGGCGCGGAGGCGATCGCCCGCCGCGAGGTCGCCGCGCGCGAGGACGCCGACCGGCGCGCCGCCGCCGCGGAGCGGGCCGCCGAGGAGGCGCGGAAGGCGGCCGAGGCCGCCGAGGAGCGCGCCGAGGCGACGTACCGGGGGCGCTTCGAGGAGGCGCGCGAGCGGCTCCGGGAGCAGGCGAAGAAGAAGGTCGACGAGATCCACGAGGACCTGAAGAAGCGCGCCACCGCGCGGGTCAAGGAGGAGATCGACCGGCGCCGCTCCGAGCTCGAGGAGAGCATCGCCGTCAAGCGCCGCAAGGCCGACGCCGAGATCGAGGCCCGCCGCAGGGAGCTGGAGGAGGGCGTCGAGCACCGCGTCCGCGAGCTCGACGCGCGAGCCGCCGAGCGTGAGGACCGCTTCGAGGAGGAGCTCGAGCGGGCGCGTAACGAGCTGCGCCGCCGGATCGAGGCCGAGGCCGAGGCCCGTCAGAGCGCCGAGGCGAAGCTGGCCGAGACCGAGCAGCGACTGGAGACCCTCGTCGAGCGCTACGCCGCCGACCGCGAGGAGCATGCCCGGCTGGAGGCGGAACGCCGCCTAGTCGAGGAGGCCAAGCGCCGCGAGGCACAGGCGGAGGTGGAGGCGGGCAAGGCGCGCCGCCGCGCCGCCGAGGAGGCCGAGGAGGCCCTCCGGCGCCGGCTCGACGAGGAGGCCGAGCGAGTCCGCCAGACGACCGAGGAGCGCGCTCGCGCCCAGGCCCAGGCCGCTGCGAAGGAGGTCTCCGACCGCGTCCGCGCCGAGTTCGAGCGCGAGGCCAGCCTGCGCGCGCAGCGCGACGCCGAGGAGACCCGCCGCCGCCAGCGCGCGCTCGAGGTCGAGCTGCGAGAGCGGGCCGACGCCGAGGCCGCCGAGGCCGCCGAGGCGGCCCGGCGCGAGGCCCTGGGGTAGGGCGGCTCAGGCTCGGCCCTACCGGCGCCTGCCGAGCCTCGGCCTCCCGGCCGCACGCAGCCGCCGGCGCTCGCGCATCTCCTCGATTCCGATCTCGGCGACCGTCTGCGGGACCGGCAGGAGCCGGCAGCCGAGCCTGTGATCGACGGCGTCGCCGGCCTCGCCGGGCTCGACTCGGAACGCCGCGGCGGCCTCGGTGGAGCGGACGGTCTCGACGATCTCGCCGTCGCGGAACAGCGCCGCGGCGTGGTCGTCGAGCGCGAGGCCGGGCGAGAGCTCGCCGGACGCGACCAGCGCGCGATAGGCGGCGCGGCGGTCGGGGTCCTGCGTGTAGTGGACGCAGTGGCTGCCGGCGAGCAGGCCGAGCCCGTCGACCGGGGCGGGAGCGCCGCCGCCGCGTGAGATGCCCTGCTCGAACCAGCACATCGAGCCGGCGCTGTAGCCGCAGAGGACGATCCCGCGCTCGTGCGCCGCGCGCATGATCCGGTCGAGCTTGTGCTCGCGCCAGAGGGCGAGGAGGTTGACCATGCTGCCGCCGGTGACGTAGATGACGTCCTGATCGAGCAGGTGCTCGGCGAGATCGATCGGGGCGACGCCGAGCCGGAACAGCGAGATCGCCGAGGCGATGCAGCCGCGCCGCTCCATCGCGGCGTGGAAGGAGACGATCTGGTCGTGCGGGTCGCCGCTGGCGGTCGGCAACAGGCAGATCCGCGGCGCCGACGCGGAGCTCACCTGCTCGAGGACGTAGTCGTGCAGGGCCTCGTTCTCGGGCCGCATCGCGAACTCGGCGCCGCCCATGGCGACGATCGGGCCGCTCATCCGCCGACCCGCGGGCTCAGGCGACGGCGTGGAGGTCCGCCGCGCGCCCCCCGCGCTCGGCACCGAGGTAGCGCGTCGGCAGCGCCGTCTCGACCACCTGCTCGCCGCAGTCGCCCACGCACCAGGCCCGCGCGTCCGGCCGGGAGGAGATCGCGGCGACGAGCTTCGAGCCGCGGAAGTGCAGCGCCGTTCCGTCCTCGGCGGCATAGCCCGGGCACATCCCGGCGCGAAGCTGGTCGTGGTAGGCCTCGCGCCTGCCCTGGCCGCTCCCGTAGTGGACGCAGTTGCTCCACGGCAGCAGCCCGAGCCCGCGGACGCGTCGCACCTCGCCGTGGAACGAGGTCACGCCCTGCGAGTACCAGCACAGCGAACCCGCGCTGAGCCCGCACATGATCACTCCGGCACGCCATGCGTCGGCAAGTATCGCGTCGAGCCCGTGGGCGCGCCACGTGCCGAGCAGGCTGAGGACGCTGCCGCCGCCGACGTAGACCAGGTCCTGGGAGAGCAGATGCTCGCGCAGGTCGGCGCACCCGCGGTTGCGGCGGAACAGCGAGATGTGCGACGGCTCGCAGACCGCCCCGGCGAACGCGCGGTAGAAGCGGACGATGTAGTGGTCCGCGTCGCCGCTCGCGGTCGGCAGGAAGCAGACGCGCGGCCGCTCGCGCCGCGCTCGCGCCAGGTCGAGCACGTACTGGTCGAGCAGCGGGTTCCCCGCCTCCATCGAGAAGCCGCCGCCGCCGAAGGCGACGATCTGCCGGTCGTCGGCATGCGGGAACGGGACCACGGTGGCCTCTTCCTCCATCATGCACGCCACAGTGACGACCGATCCTCCCAGCGGCGCTATCCGCGTGGCCAGAATCCACGCCGGGTCCCTGTACATGCTTCTAAGCAGCGGTTTTCCGCCTTCCGCCGCGGGGACGCGATGAGCGCGGGCTCGGAGCGGGCTCGGCGCACCGGGATCGTCCTCACCGGCGGAACCGTCGGCTCGACCTACCTGGAGGACGAGAGCAACGGGGACGCGACGGTGCGCTTCGGCAGCGCCCCCGCGACCGTTCCGGCGCCCGAGTTCGACCTGCTGATGCGATCGGATCCCTTCCACCTGCGCGAGATCGCGGTGCGCCGGCCGGTGCAGCTGCTCTCGGAGAACTTCCTCCCCGAGGACTGGCCGAGGATCGCCGAGGCGGTCCGCGACCTGGTCGAGGTCGAGGGCGCCGAGGAGGTGCTCGTCTTCCACGGCACCGACACGATGACCTACACCGCCGCGGCCCTGGCCTTCCTGCTCCCCGACCTGGCCGCGCCCGTCGTGCTCACCGGCGCCAACCGTCCCGCCGATCGCGTGGGCACCGACGCCTACGCCAACGTCGCCGCCTCCTTCCACGCCCTCGCGGCGGTGCCGCACGGCGTCTACATCGTCTTCGCCGGCGCGCCCAATCGCCCCGGGCTGATCTACTCGCCGACCCGCAGCCGCAAGCAGCACGCCTCCGGCCGCGCCTTCGCCTCGATCAACCGGCGCCCCCTCGGCCGCGTCGACGAGGACGTCGTGCTCTTCCGCGGCCCGACCCGCGCCGAGGCCCCGCTGCCCCGGCTCGAGCGGCCCGATCCCGCCGTGATGCGGATGCAGCTCTTCCCGGGCCTCGACCTCGACAGCTACGGCAAGCTGCTCGTCGAGTACGGGATCCGCGGCATCGTCATCGAGCTCTACCCGTCCTTCACGGCCTCGGAGCGCGGCGACCGCTACTCGCTCCAGCGCTTCACCGAGCGCTGCGCGGAGCACGACTGCCTCGTCTTCGCCGCCGTCGGCAAGCATCCCGCCGGCCGGCCGAGCGTCTACGAGACCACCTCCGCGCTCGGCCGCAGCGACGTCCACGTCGTCTCGATGATCCCCGAGACGGCCACGGTCAAGCTCATGCTCGCCCTCGGCGCCTCCGACGACCCCGGCCGGGTCGTCGAGATCATGGACACCGAGTACGCGGGCGAGTTCGCCTAGGGATCGCCGGCGGCGTTCGCCGTCGCCACAGTTGGTGGCTACCGGCTGGGTGTTGGCTGGGGAGGGGTGGGGGCGCTTGCTGAGCGCCGTCGGAGCCGGCTCGATGGTTGGAGAGTCGGGCATGGCAGGACAGAGATCACCATTGGGCGCTACGGCTACCGACTCGAGACTTCAGCGAGCCGGGCCGAGCATCCCAGCGGCGAGGGCGCAGACGAGAAGCGCCCGGCCCGCACGAGGCGGACCGGGCGCTGACTCGACTCTCGCTTGATCAGCCCAGGGGGCTCCCTCCTGAGCCCACGCTCAGGAGGGGATCTCCTCGGCCTCGTGGAGCTGGAGGACCTCGCCACCGGCTTCGCCGGTACGGATCCGGATCGCCTCCTCGACCGGCAAGACGAAGATCTTGCCGTCGCCGATGGAGCCCGTCCGGGCGTGCTTGAGGATCGTCTCCACCACGAGATCCTTCTCGTGGTCGTCCACCACACACTCGATCTTGAGCTTGGGCCGGACGTTGACGCTCAGGCTGGCGCCGCGGTAGTGCTCCACCACGCCCTTCTGGCGGCCGGAGCCCTTGACCTCGCTGATCGAGAGGGACGGGATGCCCTTCTCGAGCAGCTCCTGGCGGATCGGCTCGAACGCCTCGTGGCGGATGAACGCTTCGATCTTCTTCATTCGGTTCACCTCCTCCTAGGCGCTCGTAGTGGTCGGCGCCGCCGTCGGCGGGCTCGGCCTGTTGTCGGTCGGCGATGCGATCGGAGTGCCGGCGACGGTGGGCTGGAAGGCCCCCGTTGCTCCGTACTCCTCCTGCGGGATGAACGCCTCCGGGTATCCGTACATGCCGTGGGTGGAGATGTCGAGCCCGGCGAGCTCCTCCTCCTCCGACACGCGCAGCCCGAGCGTCGCCTTGATCGCGGCGAACACCACGTACGACACCGCGAACACGAAGACGAACGTGCCAACGACCGCGAGAGCCTGAACGCCGAGCTGCCCCAGCGTGTTGGCGAAGTCGCCGTCCTTGATGCCGTAGTAGATGCCCGGCGCCGCACCGTCGGCGATCAGCCGCGGCGAGGCGAACAGGCCGACCGAGATCGTGCCCCAGATGCCCGCCATGCCGTGAGCGGACAGGGCGCCGACCGGGTCGTCGAAGTACTTCTCGATGAAGATCACCGAGTAGACCACGAGACCGCCGGCGATCAGGCCGATGATCGGGGCCGCCCAGTACTCGACGAATCCCGACGGCGCCGTGATCGCGACGAGACCGGCGATCGCGCCGTTGCCGGCCATGCCGACGTCGAGCGACTTCGTCTTCAGGTACGTGATCAGCACCGCGCCGACGACGCCGGCCGCGGCGGCGAGCTGGGTGTTCAGCATGACCTCGCCGAAGAACGAGTCGGCCGTGCCGAACGTCGAGCCGCCGTTGAACCCGAACCAGCCGATCCAGAGGATCAGCACCGCGAGGCCGACGTACGGCATCGAGTGGCCCGGAATCGCGCGCGGCGTCCCGTCGGCCGCGTACTTGCCGCGGCGGGCACCGAGCAGGAGGACGGCCGCCAGGCCGCCGACCGCACCGGTCAGGTGGACGACCGAGGAGCCCGCGAAGTCCATCACCGGCTTGCCGCCGACGTCGGAGAGCAGGCCACCGCCCCACACCGAGTGGGCGACCATCGGGTAGATGACCGCGCCGAACACGATCGCGTAGATCACGTATGCGCTGAACTTGATCCGCTCGAGCGTCGTCCCCCAGACGATCGCCAGCGAGACCGCGCAGAAGGCGAGGCCGTACAGCATCAACATCGCGTCCGACCCGGCGACGTCGAAGGCATCAGCGCCATCGCCGATCGTCTGGCCGAAGTGGAAGAAGAAGCCGTCCGTGCCGAAGAAGTCGTTACCGAATCCGGCGATCCCGTATCCGACGACCCACCAGGCCAGCGTCACCAGCCCGAGGTTGATCAGGATCTTTCCGACTCCCGCGCCGACGTTCTTCTGCCTGGAGAAACCGATCTCCAGGAACATGAAGCCCAGCTGCATCAGGAAGACCAGGGCGCACGAAACGGCGACCCAGACCATGTCCAGCTCGAGCGACTTCGCTTCGAGCGCCCCACCGCCCTGGGCGGACGCGATTCCCGGGACGAGCAGGGATGCGACTAGCGCCAATGAGACGGTGAGGCCAAGCCTCTTTGTCATCGAGGTTCCTCCTTGCGCCGCACGACAGGGGCCGTCCGGCGATTGTGGATTGCCAACGCGACCAGTCTCCGGTGGCGAGCGCAAGCCGTGTTTGTACCGCCGTCGAAAATTCGCACGAGGCGCTTGTACGGCCCGAATCGCGGAAGCCGCAAACGGCTTGACGATGCGGTTGCGGCTAGATGCTGACCTGGTTGGCCGGCTCGGCCGCCGGCACGGCGGAGGCCGCGATCGGCTCGGCGGCCGGCTCCGGCTCCGCGCCGGCCTCGACGATCAGCTCGGCGCGCTCGGCGCCGATCAGGATCTGGTCGGGGTCGCCGCCGAGCTCGTGCCAGCGAGCGCGGGCGCTGCGGTGCAGGTCGTCGAGGAACCCGTCGGTGTGAAGCGGGTCGTGGTGGAAGAGCATCGTGCGCTTGGCGCCGACCCGGTGCGCGAAGACGATCGAGTCGCCGATCGGGGAATGCCCCCACCCCTCGTGGCCGGGGTACTCCTCGTCGGTGTACTGGCAGTCGTGGATGAGCAGGTCCGCGTCCTGGGCGAGGTTGAAGCCCGAGATCCACTCGCGGTCGAGGTCCCCGAGCGGCGCGCCGAGGCCCGGCTCGTGGTCGGGGATGTAGCAGAGGGTCGTGTCCCCGTCGGTGATCCGGTAGCCGAGAGTGGGACCGCGATGGGTGACCGCCTCGGCCCGGATCGTCGCGTCGCCGATTCGCCACTCGCTCGCCGGCGCGTCGAGGAACGAGACGTCGCAGGGAAGCTCGCGGACCTCGACCGGGGAGAGGGGGGCCGAGATGTAGCGCGCGATCCGCGCCTCGAGGGTCGCCTCCGGCGAGCTCGGGCCCCAGATCCGGATCGTCGACTCGGCGCGGAAGCAGGGCGGGAAGAACATCAGTCCCTGAATGTGGTCCAGGTGCAGGTGGGTGAGGAGGATGTTGATCCGCGGCATCTCCGGCGGCAGCGCGAAGCCGAGCGTGCGGATGCCGGTGCCGGCGTCGAGGATCAGGGTCTCGCCGCTCGACAGCGTGACCTCGACGCAGGAGGTGTTGCCGCCGTAGCGGTTCATCTCCGGTCCCGGCGCCGGCACCGAGCCCCTCGCGCCCCAGACCTTGACCCTCACTTGACCACCTCGTGTCGCCCCGTGGTCACCTCGCGGGCGTGGTCGACGTCGACGGGCCAGAAGATCACCATCGCTCCCGACGCGCCGGCGGCGTGGCCGACGATCGGCATCGCCGAGGCGGCGATGTTGTGGATGACGCCGTCGCTGGAGCGGACGCAGAACTCGGAATGGGCGGGCCGGCCCTCGCGCAACGCCTGCGTCAGCGACAGCGACTCGAGCGGGATCGGCTCGCCCTCGGCCGTCATCGGCCCGAAGGAGGCGGTCCACTCGTCCGGATCGAGCTGCCCGACGTCCTCGAACGGCCTCCCGAGCAGCGCCCCGGCGCCCTCGTTGTAGAAGAGGAGACGGCCGTCCAAGGCGACCAGGAAGCCCGGCGTGGTGACGCTCGTCAGCAGGTTCCTGGCGAGGATCAGCTCCAGCGGTTTCTGGGTGCCGGGCATCGGTGCGCCCATTCTTCCACCGTTCGCGCCAATCGGCACCAATGACAGAAGCCGCGGGCGAGGGCGCCCGCATCGAACCCGGTGGAACCCGGTGCCCGGGAGGCCCGCGGAGCCTCCCGTCGGAGGGTTACTCCATCTTGCCGATCTTGAAGATCTTCGTGCCGCAGTCAGGGCAGGTGCCCTGGATCGCCGGACGCCCGTTCTTCATCGTGATCTGCTGGGGGTCCTTGATCTCGACCTTCTTGCGTTCCTTGACGCAGTATCCCTCTGGCATCTCGGACTCTCCTCTCCAGGGCCCCGGTGGGACCCCATCGCTCAGCGGCTAGTGCCATCCGGCACAACCACTCGTGAACGCCAGCGTAGAGCGAGCTGCGGACAGCAGCGCGCGCCCGGCGCCCTCAGCGCTGCGAGCCGGAGGAACCGCCCTCGAGGTCCTGGATCTGGGAGCGGAGATCGGCGATGTCGGCCTCGACCGCGCTCAGCCGCTTCTCGAGGTCGCCGGCCGCGGCTCCCGTCGCCGCCTCGGCGCCGGCGGTGCCGCCCAGCTGGTCCTCGAGCGACTGCACGCGGGCCTCGAGCGCGGTGACGTCGTCCTCGGCGGTCTGAGAGGCGGTGTTGGCCGCCTCGACATCGTCGGCGAGCTCGTTCAGGTCCTGGTTGCGGGCGGAGTTGTCGCGGGCGTCGATGGCGAGGACGATCGCGACGACCGAGGTGGCGAGCGCGAGGAGCACGGCCGCCAACCCGAGATAGGTGCGGAGGCCGAGCTTGCGGTCGAGCTGCGCGACCCAGGCGCGGAGCCCCTCGGGGCTCTCGCGCGTCGCGGCGACGACAGCGGTTCGGCCGGCGCCGGTGGCGGGGCCGGGCTGAGGCTGCGGCCGCGGCAGGGCTCCCGCAGCGGCCGCGGGCTGGGCGCCCGGCGCGGCGGGGGAGCGGGGCGTCCCTGCCGCCTGCGGCGCCGACGGCGACTGCGCGCTCGCCGCAGCAGCGGCCGACAGCGGGCTCGGTGCGGGGCCGGAGAGCGACTTCACTTCTTCCGCCGTCGCCCCCGGCTGCGGCGGGCCGGGTGTCGGAGTGGCCTGAGTGGGCTGCTCCTTGCCGGTGCCTTGGCTCGCACCGGTGGAAGCGGCGGCCAGCGCCGGCGGCTGCTGACCCTGCGCGGGCTGCGCCTGCGTCGGCTGCGCGCCCGCGGCGCCCGGATCGGGCTGGGCGGGCGCAGTCTGCTCGTTCTTCCCCCTGCGGCGCAGCCTCACGTCTGCCCTAGCGTCCGTCGGGGAGGGGTCCGGCGACCTCGCCGCCCTCGGGCTCGATCGGCTTGCCGGCCTCGACCCAGGCCAGGAGGCCGCCGGCGAGGTTGTAGGCGTCGAAGCCGGCCTCGCGGAAGGCTTGGGCGGCGAAGCCGGAGCGGCTGCCGCTGCGGCACTGGAAGACGACCGGGCGGTCGCGGTCGAGCTCGCCGGCGCGGCCGGGGAGCTGCTCGAGGGGGATATGGACGGCGCCGTCGATGCGGCCGGCCTCCCACTCGTAGCCCTGGCGGACGTCGACGAGCTGGGCGCCGTCGTCGACCTTCGCCTGCGCGGCGTCGGGTTCGAGGTCGGTGATTGTCTCGGTCTCGGCGATGGCGCGAGGATAGCCGGGTTCGGCCGGGGGCAGGAAGCCCGCGTCCATGCGGCTTCCGTAGCATTGGATGTGCACCCCTCACGACCACGAGGGCGTCCGCCCTCTCGTCCCCATAAGGAGAATTTGATGCCTGAGGCAGTCATCGTCGACACACTGCGCACGCCGATCGGCCGCGCCTTCAAGGGCTCGCTGGCTCAGAACCGTCCCGACGAGACCGGCGCGTTCGTCATCGACCGCCTGCTCGAGCGCAACCCGGACGTCGATCCGGCGCTGATCCAGGACGTCATCTGCGGCGTCGGCATGCCGCAGGGCCTGGAGGCCTTCAACATCGCCCGGATCATGGTCCTGCTCTCCGAGAACCTCGGCGAGGAGACCACCGGCGTCACCGTCTCGCGCTACTGCGCGTCCTCCCTCGACTCGATCCGCCACGCGTCCAACGCGATCAAGAACGGTGAGGGCGACGCCTACATCGCCGCGGGCCTCGAGTTCGTCTCGCGCTTCAACGAGCGGACCGAGCCCGCCGGCGCGGCCGACCAGAACGAGAAGCTCCAGGGCGGCGTCGACGGCTACCCGAACGCCTACATCGCGATGGGCGACACCGCTGTCAACGTCGCCAAGAAGTACGGCGTCAGCCGCGACGACATGGACGACTACGCGCTGCGCTCGCAGCACCTGGCCGTCGAGTCGCAGGAGTCCGGCTTCTTCGACCGCGAGATCGTCGCGACCCCGACCCCCAACGGCGAGGTCTCCAAGGACGACGGCCCGCGCAAGGACGAGGGCGACATGCGCGAGAAGCTCGGCTCGCTCAAGGAGGCCTTCGAGGGCGGCGGCGGCGTCACCGCCGGCAACTCGTGCCCGCTCAACGACGGCGCCGCCGCGGTCCTGGTCATGTCCGACACGAAGGCGAAGGAGCTCGGCCTGAAGCCGCGCGCCCGCATCCTCACCGCCGCGACCGCAGGCAACAACCCCGAGTACATGGGCGTCGCGCCGATCCCGGCCGTCAAGAAGGTCCTCGACCGGGCCGGCATGACGATCGGCGACGTCGACGTCGTCGAGCTCAACGAGGCGTTCGCGGCCCAGGTCATCCCGATCATGGACGAGTGCGGGATCGACCAGGACAAGCTCAACACGCACGGCGGCGCGATCGCGCTCGGCCACCCGTTCGGGATGACCGGCGCCCGCATCATGGGCACGCTGCTCAACGCCATGGAGACCGACGATCACGCGGTCGGCCTCGAGACGATGTGCGTCGCCGGCGGTCAGGGCGAGGCGATGATCGTCGAACGGCTCAGCTAGCTGATCCGCGCCGGGGGGCCGCTGGGGTGAATCCCTCGGCCTCCCGTCGCGGCCTGCGGCCGCTCCCTCCGTTCGGCCGATGGACCCACCCCATCGGCCCTATGGCGCCTCGCTGGTTTCGCTGGCGGGCTCCTGGGCGCGGGCTGTGTGATCCTCGCTCCGTGAGAATCGCTGCATTGCTCCTGGCTCTTGGCGCGGGCTGTCTGATCCTTGCGTCCTGGGCTCGGAAGCGGCTGGCGGTCGCGGCCCCGTCGGCGATGCCGCAATTCGGGTGGACGGGGGTGGGAGAGGAGGGGTCGTACCGCTCCTGGTGGTCGCAGATCAGCCCGGGAGGACTCTTCAATGCCATCCCCTTCACCGGCGGCGTGGCGGTGCTCTTCGCCTGGGATGAGGACATCGCGCTCGTGCTCTTCGTCGCGGTCTACGTCGGAGTCGGCTCGGGCCTCGCCGCGCGGCGGGTGCTGCGCTCGTGGGAGGGCGCGCGCGAGCGCCTGCAGCCGCGCCCGCCCGAGGCCGTCTTCCGCCGGTACCTCAGAGCGGTCGTGATGACGGTGATCGTCGGCAGCCTCGGATCGTTCGCGCTCCTGGCCGGAGTCGGGCTGCTTCTCGGTCGCGCCGTGGGCTGACCCGTACGGAGGTCGCCTCGGGGGCTTCCGCGTAGGGTTCGCCGATGGACCTCGCCGCGACGCTTTTCAGCACGGGGTGGGCCTCGGGGGTCAACGCCTACGGGACCGTCGCGCTGCTCGGAATCCTCGGGCGGCTGAACGTCGGCGACGTCCCCGCCGACCTCGAGCGCACGCCGGTGATCGCGATCGCGCTGGCCCTGTTCCTGGTCGAGTTCGTCGTCGACAAGGTGCCGTGGCTCGACAGCGCCTGGGACTCGGTCCATACCGTGGTGCGGCCGCTGATCGCGATCCTGCTCGGCTTCCAGTTCGGCGGCGAGGAGGGCGTCACCGGCGTCGAGGAGGCGCTCGGGGCGGGGATGAGCGGCGTCGTCGCGCTGGCGAGCCACGCGGTCAAGGCCGGGATCCGCCTCGGCATCAACACCTCGCCCGAGCCGGCGTCGAACATCCTCGCGAGCCTGACCGAGGACGGCCTCGTCGCGATCGTCGTCCTCTTCGCGGTCGACCACCCGTACCTGGCGGCGGCGATCGCCGCGGCGCTGCTGACCGCCGGGATCGCGCTGATCGTCTTCCTCTGGAGCCGGGTGCGGTCGGCGCTCCGCCGCCGCCGGCGGCGCAGGCGGGGGCTGCCGCCGGAGCCCGAGGAGCCGGCCCGCGGCCGGCTCGCGCGCTGGCCCGTCGCCTTCGCGGTCCTGGCGCTCGCCGGGGCGGGGGTCGCGGCGTGGCTCGTCGCGGGCGACTCCGGCTACTCGGGCGACCCGCGCGGCGCCGACGTCGAGCAGTTCGAGATCGACTCCGACGCGGTCGGCCGCAGAGAGCCTGTCTCTCTCGTGGTCCCCGACGGCGGCGACGGCGAGGGCAGGCCCCTGCTCGTCCTCCTCCACGGCCGCGGCGGGGACGAGAACAGCATGCTCGGCGACGCGATGTTCGCGGCGCTCGACGAGCTCGGCGACCGGGCGCCCGTCGTCGTCGCTCCCGACGGCGGCAACTACTCCTACTGGCACGACCGCGACATGGGCGACTGGGGGAGCTACGTGGTCGACGAGGTCATCCCCGAGGCGGTCGAGCGCAGCGGCGCCGATCCGTCCCGGGTCGCGATCGGCGGCGTCTCGATGGGCGGCTTCGGGGCATTCGACATCGCGCGCCTTCATCCCGGCGACTTCTGCGCGGCGGGCGGCCACTCGCCGGCGATCTGGGCGACGGCGGAGGAGACGGCGCCCGGCGCATTCGACGACGCCGACGACTTCGCCGGCCACGATCTCGTCGCGGCCGCGGCGGGCGATCCGGCCGGGCTCGAGGGCCCCGAGCTCTGGCTCGACGCCGGCGACGCCGATCCGTTCGTCCCCGGCGACGACGCCTTCGTCGCCGCGCTCGAGGGGTCAGGCGTCGAGATCGAGCGGCACGAATGGGCCGGCGGCCACGACGGCGAGTACTGGGACGAGCACTGGGACGAGTACCTGCGCTTCTACGGCGCCGCCCTCGTCCGCTGCTGACCCCCGGCGGTAACGCGGCGGTGACTCGGCCGGCTCGACGACGGGGGTAGTGTGCGCGGCTGAAACGCACACGAAAGCGGAGGTAGGAATGTCAGTCGAACAATCGCTCGCCGAGTTCGCCGAGAAGGAGACCTCGGAGTCCTTCTCGCTGCAGAACTCGAAGCTGCTCAAGGTCGAGCTCTCCGGCGCGACAATCGAGGCGAAGCTCGGCTCGATGGTCGCCCACCAGGGCGACGTGAAGTTCGAGCACGCCGGCTCGGGCGGCATGAGCCGCTTCGTCAAGAAGGCGGTGACCGGAGAGGGCCAGAACCTGATGAAGGTCTCGGGCACCGGCGAGGTCTTCCTCGCCGACCTCGCCCAGGACATCCAGCTGCTCAAGCTCGATGGCGAGGCGATCACCGCCAACGGGGCGAACGTCCTCGCCTTCGAGGAGGGCATCGACTGGGACATCAAGCGGGTCGAGGGCGCCTCGGGCATGCTCGGCGGCGGCCTCTACAACATGCACCTTCAGGGGACCGGCTACGTCGCGTTGCTCTCCGACGGGCCACCGATGCTGTTGCAGATCGACGGGGAGCAGACGTTCGCCGACCCGAACGCGGCGATCACGTGGTCGGCCGGCGTCAGCACTTCGGTCAAGGCCGACGTGAACATGAAGACGCTGATCGGCCGCGGGTCGGGCGAGACCTTCCAGATCTCCTTCTCGGGCCAGGGGTGGGCGCTGATCCAGCCGTCCGAGGGCCGGGTCGCAGCGCCGTCGCAGAGCGGCGGCAGCGGCGGCGGCGCCATCGGCAAGTTCCTCAACAGCTAGGACGGAGGCGCCCGACGGCACGCCGCCGCCGTCACACGGCCTCGCTCGATGATCGAGTCGAAGGTCCCCGAGATGCTCGACCGCGTCGGCCTCGACCGCGCCGCCGCCGGGAAGCGCGTCGGCAAGTACTCGCTCGGGATGCGGCAGCGGCTCGGGCTCGCGCGAGCGCGGCGGCATCGACTGACCGCGCTCAGCCCTCGGACTCGCGCGAGCCGGCGTCATGCGCGCGTGCTCGATACCGCCTGTTCTTGACGCGGTTGCCGCAGACCTCCATCTGACACCAGGTGCCGCCGCGGTTGCGGGAGGCGTCGTAGAACGCCCAGCGGCAGTCGTCGCTCGCGCAGATCTTCAGCCGCTCCCACTCGCCACCGAGCTGTGAGCGGAGGACGATCCCCGCGACCTGGCCGGCGAGCTCCTCGACCGAGGACGCCGGCTCGAGGTCGAGCTCCAGCCGTCCGTCGCTCGTCGCCCGGAGCGGCGGGGCCTGAGAGGCGAGGACCGCTGCGTTCCGGGCCGGGTGCCCCCCCTCGGCGGTCTCGGGCAGGTTCGCCGCGATCAGGCCGCGGACCGCGGAGCGCAGCTCGACGAGCCGCTCGAGATCCCGTGGACCGACCGAGATGGCGGGGCTTGCGAGGCCGGAGCCGACGAGCCACGACCTCGCCGCCTCCGGGTCGAGCAGCCGCTCTTCGTCGTCCTCGTAGGAGTACGTGTTGGCGAGGGCCTGCACCGCGAGCAGCGGGGCCGGCGCGAACTTGTACTCGACCTGGCGCTGGAGCTCGCTGACGTCCATGGGGGGAGTGTGACCCCCGCCTCCTCGAGCGAATCCGAGCTGCGGTCTCTCGCCGGCCGCCGATCGAGCGCGTGCCCGCCCGGCCACGGCCCGGCGCCTAGCCGAGCGCGTCGACGCGGTCGGCGATCAGGCTCGCCAGCGCCAGCGCGGACGTGGCGGCGGGCGAGGGGGCGTTGCGGACGTGGACGGCCAGCTCGGTCTCGGAGACCACGAAGTCGTCGATCAGGGCCCCGTCGCGGCCGATCGCCTGCGCGCGCACGCCGGCGTGGCTGCTTCGGCGGACGTCCTCTTGGCGCAGCTCGGGGACGTAGCGCCGGCACTCGGCGACGAACGAGCGCAGCGAGACCGCGTGACGGATCTCGACCAGTCCGATCCGCCAGAAGCGTCGCATCATCCGCCAGGTGCCGGGCCAGGCGAGGCTCTCGGCCAGGTCGCGCGGGACCACGCGACGAAGCCGGTAGGCGTCGCGGGCGCCGACGAAGAGAGCCGTCGGGCCCAGGAGAACCTCGTCCTGAGGGGTGCGAGTCAGGTGCATCCCGAGGAACGGCAGGTCGGGATCGGGGACGGGGTAGATGTTCGACCGCACGAGGTCCTCGCGGCCGCGGCGCAGCTGCAGGTAGGCGCCGCGGAAGGGAACGATCCGCGGGTCGGGGTCGGCGCCCGCCATGACCGCGAGCCGGTCCGCCCACGGGCCGCCGCAGATGACCGCCCTGCCGGCGTCGATCTCGCCGCGACGGTGGCGGACCGCGATCCGGCCGCCGCCGGGGCGGAGGCCGACCACCTCGCGGCCGGTCAGGACCGAGCCGCCTGCGGCGAGGATGTCGGCGGCCATCGCCTCGGCGACCTCGGGGAAGTCGACGACGCCGGTGTTGGGAGAGTGGAGGGCGTCGATCCCGCTCGCGTGCGGCTCGATCTCGCGCAGCTCGGTGGGACCGATCCGCTCGAGGTCGGGCACGCCGTTGGCCCGTCCCCGGCGCTCGAGCTCGTCGAGCCGCGGCAGCTCCGATTCGCGGGTGGCGACGATCACCTTGCCGCTGCGCCGGGCCTCGATCCCGTGCTCGGCGCAGTAGTCGAACATCAGCGCCGCTCCCTCGACGCAGAGCCGCGCCTTCAGCGATCCCGGCGCGTAGTAGATGCCGCCGTGGATCACGCCGCTGGAGTGGCCGCTCTGGTGCGTCGCGAGTGCCCGGGCCCGCTCGAGCACGACCACCGAGGCGCCGCGCCGCTGGATCTCGCGCGCGGCCGAGAGGCCGACGATGCCGCCGCCGACCACGCAGACGTCGGCGCCGGTTGGGTCGCGCTCGTCCATCAGGCGGAACCGTAGAGGCAACGTTCGCGGATGCTGGTTGAATCCGGAAGCGATGAGCCGCATTCGCTCCTCGCCACGTGGCAGTCGTGGATGGTCGATCGCGCTCGCGACCCTCGGCGCGACCCTGGCGTTGCTCGGGGGCCTGCTCCTCTACGCCCGCGAGAACGTCTTCGACTACGACGCGGTCGCCGATCGCGCGGAGACCGCGCTGCGGGACGAGCGGGTGCGGCTGGCGGTCGCGCAGCCGATCACCGACGCGATCCTCGACGCCGGCCCGGCGACGCTCGTCAACGCGCGGCCGCTCATCGAGTCGGTGGCGACCGGCGCGCTCAACACCCCGCCGGTCCGTGCCGCCTTCCGCGAGGCGGTGAAGACCCTCGCGGCGAAGCTCTTCGACCGCGACCCCGACGTTCTCCTGCTCAACCTCGCCAGCGCGGCCTCGCTTGCGGGCCAGACGCTCGAGGCGGTGGACCCGAAGGTGGCCCGGAGGCTGCCCGCTCGGATCTCGGACGCGCGCCTCGAGGTGACCGCGAGCGTCGGCCCGATCGACTCGCTGCAGCTGGCCGGGGACGTGCGACTTGCGGGCCTCGTCCTGCCGCCGGTGGCGCTCCTGCTGCTGCTCGGCTCGGTCGCGGTCGCCCCCGACCGGCGAACCGGGATCGTCCGCGCGAGCCTCGCCGTCGCCGTCGCCGCGATCGCCGGCGTCGTCGCCATGGCCATCGGCAAGGCGCTGCTGGTCGCGAGCTTCGACGACGACCTCGTCGCCGACGCCGTCTCGGCCACCTGGGACGCGCTGCTCGACGACCTCCGCTGGGCGCTGATGTTCGCGGGGGTGCTGGCCCTCGTCCTCGCCGCCGCGGCACGGTTCACCGCCGGAGCCGAGTTCGATCCGCTGGCCCCGTTCGTGCGGGCCGGGGCGATGCTCCGCCGCCGTCCGGACAGCGCCGCGCTCGGGCTTCTGCGGGCGCTGGCGCTGGGAGCGATCGGCATCGCGCTGATCCTCGTGCCCGAGTTGTCGCTCGAGGCGATCGCGGTCGTCGCCGGGGCGTGGGTCCTCTACGTCGGCGTCGGGGAGCTGCTCGCGATCCTCGCCCCGCCTCAGCCGGGAGACGCGAAGGCGCGCCCGCGCGTCCGCCCGGCGCGGATCGGCGCGGCGGTGGCCGCGATCGCGGCGGTCACCGTCGGCGTGGCAGTCCTCGCCGGCGGCGGCGCAGCGAGCGAGCGCCCGGCGGGGCCGCCGCCGGCCTGTAACGGCTACCCGCAGCTCTGCGCCAAGCGGATCGACCAGGTGACGTTTCCCGCCACTCACAACTCGATGTCGGCGGCCGAGCTCGCGGGCTGGTTCCTCCCAAACCAGCGCTACGCGATCCCGCGCCAGCTCGACGACGGGATCCGCGGGCTGCTGATCGACACCCACTACGGCATCCAGCGCGGCAACGGCCGCGGGCTCGGCGAAGTGATCACCGACTTCGACAAGGAGAACAAGACGCGCCAGGAGGTCGCAGCCGAGATCGGCGAGGACGGCGTCCGGGCGGCGGAGGACCTCGTCGGCAAGATCGCCTTCGACGGCGCGCCCGGAGAGTCCGAGCCCTATCTCTGCCACGTCCTCTGCGAGCTCGGGGCGACGCCGCTCGACGACGGGCTCGCGCCGATCGCCGACTGGATGCGGACGCATCCGGACGAGTTCCTCGTGATCTTCATCGAGGACGTCGTCAGCCCCGAGGAGACCGCCGCCGCCTTCGAGCGCGCGGGGCTCCTGCGGTGGGCGTACGTCCCCGACCCGGACGTGCAGCCGCCGCCGACGCTCGGCGAGCTGATCGAGCGGGACGACCGTCTGCTCGTCCTCGCCGAGAACGACTCCGGGGGCGGCAAGTACCCCTGGTACCAGCAGGGGTTCGACCTCTTCCAGGAGACGCCCTACACCTTCGACACGGTCGCGCAGGCCGAGGCGCCGGACAGCTGCCGGCCGAACCGCGGCTCGACCTCGAATCCCTACTTCCTCGTCAACTCGTGGATCGAGACGATCCCCCGCGACCCGGACCTGGCGGCGCGGATCGATGCGCGCGACGCGCTCCTGCGAAGGGTCAGGGAGTGCGAGCGGATCCGCGGCCTCGCGCCGAACCTGATCGCCGTCGACTACTACGACAGGGGCGAAGTCGTCGGCGTCGCGAAGGTTCTCAACGGCATCCCGCCCGGTCAGAAGCCGTCGGTGCGGACGACGCCCTAGCCTGCCGCGGGTGAGCCTCCCGCTCAGCCCACCGGTTCTTCCGCAGCTCGCGCGATCGCGGAAGACGCTGCCGCTGGGCGACGGCTTTGCCTACGAGCCGAAGTACGACGGGTTCCGCGCGATCGCGTTCGTCGACGGCCAGGACGTCTACGTCCAGTCGCGCGGCGGCAAGCCCCTGCTCCGCTACTTCCCCGAGCTCGAGTTCCCGCTCGGCCACTACGTGGTCGACGGCGAGTTGGTGATCCTCGACAACGCGGGCGACGAGGTCTTCGACGCCCTCCAGAACCGGATCCATCCCGCCGAGTCGAGGGTGCGGATGCTCGCCGAGGAGACGCCGGCGTTCTACCGCGCCTTCGACGTCCTCGCGATCGGCGGCGAGACGACCCTCGAGCGGCCGTTCGCCGAGCGCCGTTCAGTGCTCGTCGAGCTGCTGCGCGGCCTCGACGGCGCGGGCGAGGAGGGCCCCGGCGGCTGCCGCGCGGGCTCGATCGAGCTGACTCCGCTGACGCTCGACCCCGACTCGGCGGCGCCCTGGCTCGAGAACGGCGAGGGCGTGATCGCCAAGGAGCTCGACGCGCCCTATCGCCCCGGCGAGCGCAAGGGGATGGCGAAGGTCAAGCGGTTGCGGACGATCGACGCGGTCGTCGTCGGCTGGCGACCCGGCAAGGAGGAGAACACCGTCGGCTCGCTGATCCTCGGGCTCTACGACGGCGACGACCTCCGCGTGGTCGGCCACACCTCCGGCCTGAAGGCGGCCGAGAAGCGCGAGCTCGTCTCCCGCCTCGCCCCCTACGAGACCGGCGAGCGAGGCTCGGCGGACCCGAGCCGCTGGGCGAACGACCGCGACCTCCAGTGGGTCTCCCTTCGCCCCGAGCTCGTGATCGAGATCACCTTCGACCACGTCAGCGCCGGTCGCATCCGCCACGGCTCCCGCATTCTCCGCTGGCGCGAGGACAAGGACCCGAAGTCCTGCACGATCGACCAGCTGGAGCAGTGACCGGCGATGCCGCGGAGGGACGGATGAGCAACCTCGAGACGATGACCTACGAGCGCGACGGGAGGATCGCGCGGATAACGCTCGACCGGCCGGAGCGCGGCAATGGGATCACGCTGGCGATGCCGGGAGAGCTAGCGGCCTGCGTCGAGCGCGCGAACCTCGACCCGGCCGTCCACGTGATCGCGCTCGCCGGCAACGGCTCGGGGTTCTGCGGCGGCTACGACCTGGTCGAGTCCGCCGAGTCGCTCGCCGCCGGCGGCGCGGAAG
Organism: uncultured Solirubrobacterales bacterium; assembly: GCA_963823565.1. Taxonomy (GTDB): domain Bacteria; phylum Actinomycetota; class Thermoleophilia; order Solirubrobacterales; family 70-9; genus RHKX01. The sequence continues at coordinate 550,390 of CAWGLR010000003.1, forward strand.
GGGGAGGCAGCCCGGCGGACCCGGCGACGGTGGCCGCAAACCACGATCCCGCGCGGACGTGGGACCCCGTAGTCGACTTCCAGATGATGTCGCGCAACCTGCGCGGGTTCATGTCGCTGTTCCACTCCGACAAGCCGGTGGTCTGCAAGATCCACGGGTTCTGCGTCGCCGGCGGGACCGACATGGCGCTCTGCTCGGACCTCATCGTCGCCGAGGACCGGGCGAAGATCGGCTACCCGCCCGCCCGCGTCTGGGGCGTGCCGACGTCGATGCTCTGGGCTCACCGCATCGGCCTCGAGCGGGCCCGGCGGCTGCTGCTGACCGGCGACTCGATCGACGGCACGACCGCCGTCGAGTGGGGCCTGGCGAGCGCGGCGGCGCCGCGCGCGGAGCTCGACGGAGCCTTCGAGGACCTGCTCGAGCGGGTGGCGAGGGTCCCCGTCAACCAGCTCGTCATGCACAAGCTCGCCATCAATCAGTCGCTCTACGCGCAGGGCCTCCACGCGACCCAGACGATGAGCGTGTTCTTCGACGGCATCGCCCGGCACACGCCGGAGGGCTACGGTTTCCAGGCCCGCGCCGGCGAGGTCGGGTACATGGAGGCGGTGCGCGAGCGGGACGAGCCGTTCGGCGACTTCGGGCTCGATCGCGGCGGCGATTGATCCTTTCTTGAGCTCGCTGCGAAAGGAATGGGGTGGTGAACGGCTTCTCGTCGACCCCCGACCCCATCAGCCGCATCGGCGAGCTGAGCTCGTCCGCGTGGGCGTACGCGGGCCTCTCGGCCGCGTTCGAGCTCGGCGTCGTTCGCGCGCTCGACGGGCCTGCACCGGCTGAGGAGATCGCCGCCGGCCTCGATCTCGAGCCGGAGCTGGTCGCCGACCTGCTCGAGGTCCTCGTCGCCCTGGGCGCCGCGGTTCGCCACGGCGACCGCTACGGCGTCGCGCCGGAGTTCGAGCCCTTCCGGTCGGGCTCGCTGGCGCGGGTTATGCGCGCCGGCGTGCGCTCCGACCACCTGCAGACGGCCGAGGCGCATCGCCGGGCCCGCGACGGCTCCCTCGAGCCGGGATGGTCGCACCGCGATCCCGATCTGCTCGTCGCCCAGGGCGAGACCGCGGGGCTGTTCCGCCTTGCCGCCGAGCACGTGCTCCCCTCGCTGCCGGGCCTGCGGGAGCGGCTCGAGGGGCCCGGCGCCCGCTTCCTCGACGTCGGCGCCGGCATCGGCGTCCTCAGCAGCGAGCTCTGCACGGTCTATCCGGAGGTCAGCGCCGACTGCGTCGAGCCGAACCCGACCGCGCGGGCGATCGGGCGTGAGCGCTGCCGCGAGGCAGGGCTGGAGCGGCGGATCGAGTTCCTCGGGGCCGGGATCGAGGAGATCGAGATCGACGCCCTCTACGACCTCGCGCTCATCCCCCAGCCGTTCCTCTCGGCGCAGGCCTTCGCCACCGGCCTGCGGCGAGTGCGCCGGGCCGTCAAGCCGGGGGGATGGGTCCTGGTCCTCGCCCTCGACCTCCCCGGCGACGACGAGCTGGCGGCGGCCTCGCGCCGCGTCCGCGCCCGCCTCTGGGGAGGCGGGGCGGTGGAGCCGGCGGAGCTGATCGGCGACCTCGAGCGCTGCGGCTTCGAGGAACCCCGCGCCCATCCGCCGGTCGGCGCCTACCGGATGTTCGCCGCGCGCCGGCCGCACGTGCCCGCGCTCGAGCCGTCCCCGGCCGGGGGCGAGCGCCGCGCGGCCTGACCGCGCGAGGACGCCGGCCGGCGCGCGCTTGCCCGATACTGTCGCCGATGACCAACCCGGCGATCACGCCCGAGTCGATCGCGCGAATGCACGCCGAGACCGCGCCGGCGTTCCCGCAGGGGCTGGCGATCGAGCCGGTGTCGATCGACGACGAGCGCTCGGTGGGCCGGATCGAGGTCGAGCGGCCGCACCTGCATCCGGGCGAATTCGTCCACGGCGGCGTCTGGACCGGACTCGGCGACACCGTGGCGGCGTGGCAGACGTTCCGCCACCTGCCCGACGGCTGGAACTTCACGACGATCGAGCTCAAGCTCAACGCGTTCGCCGGGGCGGTCCTCGGCGATGCGCTCGTCGCGACGGCCGAGCACCTGCACGCGGGGCGCTCGACCCACGTAGTCGAGGTCCGGATCGACCGCGAGCGGGACGGCGAGCGGCGGCTGGGCGCCAACCTGATCGTCACCCAGTTAGTGATCCCCGGCGATAAGCCGCTCTGATCGCGCCCGCAAGGGAACGGGATGGCGCCACCGGCGGCCGTCGGAGATGCTGAGCCCGTGATCCGCGTCCACCGCATCCCGTTCTCGACGAACGTCGAGCGCGTCGCCCTCGCCGCCGGCCACAAGGGGATCGAGGTGGAGTGGGTGGACCACGACCCCGCCGACCGCAGCGCCGTCCTCGCGCTGAGCGGGCAGGAGCTCGTCCCGGTGGCCGAGGTCGCCGGGGTCGTCGTCCGCGGATCGATGCGCATCGTCGACCAGCTCGAGCCGCTCCGGCCCGAGCCTTCGCTGCTGCCCGCCGATCCGGCCGATCAAGCCCGCGCCCGGATCTTCGTCTCCTGGTTCGACCGGGTCTGGAAGGGTCCGCCGAACGCCCTCGACGTCGATGACGAGCCGCCCGACGCCGACGGCCTGCGCTCGCGCAGTCGCGAGTGGACGAGCTGGTGCGACGCCCTCCTCGCCGGCTCGCCCTACCTCGGCGGCGAGCGGCTGAGCGTCGCCGACGTCTGCGCGTTCCCGTTTCTCAAGTACGCGGTGGTGGATCCGGAGCCGGGGGACGACGAGCGCTTCCACGCGATTCTGGTGGAGCTGTTGCGGCTCGACGCACATCCGCACCTCGATGGATGGGTGCGAAGGGTCGACGCGCTGCCGCGCGCTTAGCGAGTGGCTGGTAGCGGGTAGCCGGGCCGCGGATGCGGTGACCCGCTACAGCGAGCGCCAGCGAGAGTGCTATCCGCTACTCGCCCTAATCCGGAACCCGGTGAATCTCGAACAGATTGGTTCCCAAGCCCTGCTCGGGCAGGCCCGCGGTGACCGCGATCAGCTCGCCCGGCTTCGCGATGCCCTCGCGGCGGGCGATCGCGGCGCAGTCGTCGAGCAGGTCGCGCAGGTCCCCCCAGTGATCGCTGAGCGCGCAGCGGACGCCGAACAGGAGGTTGAGCCGGCGGACGGTCTCCACTCGCGGCGAGATCGCGAGGATCGGGACCTCAGGCCGCAGCGCCGATACGAGGCGCGCGGTGCGGCCGCTGCTGGTCGGGACGACGATCGCGGCGAGGCCGAGCCGGTAGGTCGAGCCCACGGCCCCCTGCGCGACGGAGGCCGAGACCTCACCCCTCTCGTCGACGCGGTTCAGCAGCCACTCGCCGTACGGCAGCTCGCGCTCGGTCGCCCGGGCGACGCGGTCCATCGTCGCCACCGCCTCCACCGGGTGCTCGCCGATCGCCGTCTCCTCCGAGAGCATCACCGCGTCGGTCCCGTCGTAGATCGCATTGGCGACGTCGGTCACCTCGGCGCGGGTCGGACGGTCGCTGGTCACCATCGAGGCGAGCATCTGGGTTGCCGTGATCACCGGCTTGGAGTGGCGGCCGGCGAGGTGGATCAGGCGCTTCTGGGTCACCGGCACCTCCTCGATCGGCAGCTCGATTCCGAGGTCGCCGCGGGCGATCATGATCCCGCTGGTCGCCGCGCCGATGATCTCCTCGGCGTTCTGCGCGGCCTGGGGCTTCTCGATCTTCGCGATCAGCGGGATGTCGGAGTGGCGCTCCCCGAGGCGCTCGAGCACCGGATCGAGGTCGGCGGCGGTGCGGACGAACGAGATCGCCAGCAGGTCGACCTCGTTCTCGACCGCGAAGTCGACCCAGCCCATGTCGGAGGCGCCGGTCGCCGGCATCCGCGACGTCGTCCCGGGCAGGTTGACGCCCTGGTGGGAGGCGACGCGCCCCCCGACCTCGACCATGCAGGTGACCTCGCCCGGGTCGACCTCGGTGACCCGCAGGCGCACGCGGCCGTCGGCGAGGTAGATCGGGTCGCCCTCGTTGACGGCGTCGCTGAGCCCCTCCCATCCGACCGGCAGCGACTCCGCGGTGCCGACCTCGCCGTTGCGGGTCGTCAGCGTGATCTCGCGATCGGGGGCGATCGACACGAACTCGCCCTCGACATCGCCGAGGCGGAGCTTCGGCCCCGGCAGGTCGCCGAGGATGCCAACCCACTTGCCGAGCATCTCGCCAGCCGTGCGGATCGTGTCGATGCTCTCGGTGTGGCTCTGGGGGTCGCCGTGGGAGAAGTTGAGCCGGAACACGTCGGCGCCCGCGGAGATCATCCGCTCGATCGTCTTCGGCGAGCGCGAGGCGGGCCCGACCGTCGCGACGATCTTCGTCCGGCGGTGCGTGTGCCGCGTCATCGCGGCGTTTCCTCGTGCGGCCCGCCGGAGGAGCGGGCGTGGGTGGCGGCCGGCAACGCGTGGGCGACCGCGCCGGTGGGCTCGGGGGTCGCCAGGTCGACCTCCAGCGCCTGGATGTAGGGAAGGCGCCAGAGGGCGCTCGCCGCCACCAGCCCGGCGGCGACCGAGGCCATGCAGATGAACCACTGGCCGGCGGTGAGCAGCTCGAGGTCGAAGAACTCGCGAAGCGGCGTGATCGCGAGGATCGCTGCGAAGAGCGCGCCCATGATGGAGATCATGGCGAGCATGTAGCTCTGGATCGAGATGTGCTCGCGGCCGGGGCCGCGCTCGAGCAGCAGGATGAAGGCGAGGCCGAGCACGATCAGCGTCGTCGTCGCCGCTGTCCGGCCCTCCTCGAGCGCGCCGCCGACGCCGGCGATCAGCGCGAAGGAGAGCAGCGATCCGACCGCGATTCCGACTCCTGCGGGAACGGCGAAGGCGGCGAGAGCGCGCAGCAGCCGGCCGCGGTAGAGCGGTCCCTCGCTGGGGGCGAGCGCGAGGACGAACGAGGGGATGCCGATCGTCAGCATCGCCGCGACCGTGAGCTGGCGCGGCAGGAAGGGGAAGGTGAAGCCGAACAGGGCGGCGGCGAGGATCAGCACGCCCGCGTAGACGGTCTTGGTCAGATACAGACGTCCGAGCCGGTGGATGTTGCGGGCGATCCGCCGGCCCTCGGCGACCGCGCGGGGCAGCATCGAGAACTCGTCGCGCAGCAGGACGATGTCGGCGATCCCCTTCGTGATCTGGCTGCCGGAGCCCATCGCCACCGCCATCCGCGCCTGCTTCAGCGCCGGGACGTCGTTGACGCCGTCGCCGATCATCGCCGTGAACCGGCCCGCGTCCCCGAGGGCGCCCACCAGATCCTTCTTCTGCTCGGGGGTGATCCGGCAGAAGATCGTGTTCTCCTCGGCCGCGCGCGCCAGCTCGGCTCGCTCCGTCGGGGAGATCAGGCCCCTCGATCACGCCGGCTTCGCGGTCGACTCCGAGCGCGTAGGCGACCGCGGTCACCGTCTGGCGGGCGTCGCCGGAGATCAGCTTCAGGTCGACCTCCTCTTCGCGCATGAACTCGATCGTCTCAGCGGCATCCGGTCGCAGCGTCTCCTCCAGCACCACGAGCGCCCGCGGCTCGAGGCGGGGAGGGGGCTGGGCCGCCGGGTCGGCGGGAAGGCCGCCGGGCGCCTCGCCGAAGGCGATCACGCGCCGTCCCTTGCCGGCCTCCTCCTCCAGCCGCGCCGCCATCTCGGGCGGCAGCGTAAGCGCGCCGGAGCCGACGAGGATGTCGGGCGCCCCGATCACGTAGGAGCGGGCGGGGCCGCCGCCGTCGAGGGTCAGCCCGCTCCACTTCCAGGCGGAGGAGAACGGCACCTCGGCCGCGACCGGGACGGGACGGTCCGGGAGGGCGTCGGCGATCGTCTCGAGCGTCCGGTTGCGCTCGCCGGCGGAGGCGGCGAAGCGGCCGAGCGCGCGCTCGGTGCGGTCGGCCTCGGCGGGATCGGCGCTGACGATGTCGATCAGCTTGAGGGTCCCGTCGGTCAGCGTCCCGGTCTTGTCGACGCAGATCGTGTCGACGGCCGCCAGCGCCTCGGTCGCGCTCATCTGCTGGACGAGCGTGTTCATGCTCGCCAGCCGGCGCGCGGCGACCGCGAGGGTCACGCTCATCAGCAGCACGAGCCCCTCGGGGATCAGCGTGATCAGCCCGGCGGTGGCCGTCTGCGCGGCCTCGGTGAAGTCGACGCTGCGGACCAGGAACCCGGTGAGCATCGCGATCGCCAGCGGGACGAGGATGATCGTCGTCGCCCACAGCACCTGGTTGACCTCGACCTGGAGCGGCGACGGCGGATGGCGGAACTCCTTCGCCTCGCCGGCGACGCGCTCCGCGTGGGAGTCCTCGCGGACCGCGTCGACTTCGTAGTAGCCGGACCCGGAGATCGCGAACGATCCCGAGAGCAGGCGATCGCCGCGGGACTTGCGGACGCCGTCGGACTCGCCGGTCAGCAGCGACTCGTCGAGCGTCAGTCCGCGGGAGGAGAGGACGTCGCCGTCGGCGACCAGCTGATCGCCCGGCTCGACCCTGACGACGTCGCCCGGGACGAGCTCGTCGGCGTGAAGCTCGATCTCGCGGCCGTCGCGGATCGCCCCGGCGCGCGGCGCGACGAGCAGCGCCAGCGCGTCGAGCGTCTCCTTGGCCTTCATCTCCTGGCGGATGCCGATCGCCGAGTTGACGATCGCGATGACCCCGAAGAGGGCGTCGGCCCAGAGCTGCTGGCTGAGCACCAGGATGAAGAAGACGAGGATGATCCCGTTGAAGAGGGTGAGGACGTTCGCCCGGACGATCGACGCGACCGATCGGCTCGTCCCCTCCTCGCGCGGCCCGAGGCGGTCGAGCCGGCGCGCGGCCTCGGCGGAGCTCAGTCCCTGCGGCTGGGTGTCGGGGGCCTCCACCGCGTCATTCATACAGAAGCGATCAGGGCATCTCCCCCCGCGCCGGCGCGGTCGGCTGCGAGCCCTCGGCCTCGACCATGTCCTCGATCGACTCTGGGTGGGCGTGGACGTCGTGGATCCGCGGCACCGCGAGGTGGCCGGCGATGGCGATCAGGATCGGCGCGCCGCCCTGGAGCGCCAGCCCCGAGCCCGTCTCGGCCGGGACCGTCGCGGCGAGCGGGATCAGCGCCGTGAAGTCGCCAGCGGTGGAGAGTCCCACCGCGCCGATCGGCAAGCGCGAGTCGCGGGCCTCGCGGGGAGCTCGTCATGGAAGGCAGTTTCCAACGATTGCGGTCGCCGTATAGGGTCCGCGATCGCGATGGCTCCCGCCCTCGGCATCAATCTCGGCTACTGGGGCATCGGCCCCAAGGGCGACGAGGCGGTCGAGCTCGTCCAGGCCGCCGAGCGAGCGGGCTACGACTCGGTCTGGGCCGCCGAGAGCTACGGCTCCGACGTCGTCTCGGTGCTCTCGTGGCTGATCCCTCAGACCAGCACGATCAAGCTCGGCGCGGCGATCATGCAGGTCCCGGCGCGGCCGCCGGCCGCCGCGGCGATGGCGGGGGCGACGATGGACGCGCTCTCGGGCGGGCGGTTCCTGTTCGGCTTCGGGCCGTCGGGGCCGCAGGTCTCCGAGGGCTGGTACGGCGTCCCCTACGCGAAGCCGTGGGGCCGGACCCGCGAGTACATCGAGGTCGTCCGCGAGATCGTCGCCCGCCAGGGCCCGCTCGAGCACCGGGGCAAGCACTACACGCTGCCGATCGAGGGCGGGACCGGCCAGGGCAAGGCGCTGAAGCTCAACTTCCATCCCGTCCGCAACGAGATCCCGGTGTTCGTCGGGGCGATCGGCCGCAAGTCGGTGGAGATGGCCGCCGAGATCTGCGACGGCTGGATCCCGATCTTCTTCAGCCCCGACGCCTTCGAGGACACGTGGGGTGAGCACCTCGCGCGCGGGTTCGAGAAGGGCGGCCGGACGCGCGCCGATCTCGAGGTGAGCCCTTCGATCCAGGTGGCGATCGACGGCGACGTCGAGACCGCCCGCAACGTCGTCAAGGCCGGGCTGCTGCTCTACCTCGGCGGGATGGGCAGCCGTGAGACGAACTTCTACGTCGACCTCGCCTGCCGCTTCGGCTTCGAGGAGGACGCGCTGCGGATCCAGTCGCTGTTCCTCGACGGCAAGCGCGACGAGGCCTTCCAGGCGATCCCCGACGAGCTCGTCGACGCCACCTCGCTCGTCGGCACCGAGGCCGAGGTCGCCGAACGGGTCGAGCGCTTCACCAAGATCGGCGTCGACCGGCTGATCGCATCGCTCGTCCACGTCGACCAGGGCGAGCGGATGCACACGATGGAGCGGCTTGCGGCGATCGTCGGCGCCGGCGCTTCGAGCTGATCGTTCAGCTGTCGAGGCCCGCGCGGCGGCGGGCATAATCGCCTCATGCCGGACCTGAATCCGGGATCGATCTTCGCCGGCCACCGCATCGAGGGGGTCGCCGGGCGCGGCGGGATGGGGACCGTCTACCGCGCCACGCACATCGCGCTCGACCACGTCGTCGCGCTCAAGGTGATCTCGCCCGACCTCGCCGGCGACGAGGCCTTCCGCGAGCGCTTCCGCTCCGAGATCCGGATCGCGGTGTCGCTGCGCCACCCCAACGTCGTGCCCATCCATCACGCCGGCGAGGAGGACGGGCTGCTCTTCGTGACGATGGACCTGATCGACGGCCCCGACCTGCGCAGGCTGCTGATCATCGACGGCGCGATGGAGCCCGAGCGGGCGAGCTCGCTGGTCGCCCAGGTGGCGTCCGCGCTCGACGTCGCCCACTCGCGCGGGCTGGTCCACCGCGACATCAAGCCGGGCAACGTCCTCGTCGAGAAGCGGCCCGAGGGCGAGCACGCCTACCTCACCGACTTCGGCCTCGCCAAGCGGTTCGACCAGGCGACGGTGAGCGGCGCGCAGCTCACCGGCACGGGCGCATTCGTCGGCACGCTCGACTACGTCGCCCCCGAGCAGATCCGCGGCGACCGCGTCGACGCGCGCACCGACGTCTACGCCCTCGGCTGCGTCCTCTACGAGACCCTCGCCGGAAAGCCGCCCTTCGGCGACCGCGAGGAGAACGTCGCCAAGATCTACGCCCACCTCCAGGACGAGCCGCCCTGGGTCCCCGGCGAGGCCGACGGCGCCCTCGACGAGGTGATCGGCCGCGCGCTCGCCAAGGAGCCGCGCGAGCGCTTCCCCTCCGCCGGCGACCTCGCCCGGGCGGCGGTCGCCGCCTCGTCGGGGACGCACTCGCAGGTGAGCGAGCGCAGCGTCGCGACCGGCGCCGCCGCGCCGGAGAGCGGGGCGCCGGTGGCGATCCCGATCGGCGACACCGTCGAAGCGGCGCCGCCGGAGTCGTCGGGAGGAGGCGGCGCGCCGCCGACGGCCCCCGCCGAGCCGGCGCCGACCGAGCCGGGGGAGCCGCCGACGGGCGCGGTGACCGAGCGCGCGCCGGCGCCGGCGCCGGGAGGCGGCCCGCGGTGGGGGCGCATCGCCGGCGCCCTCGCTGCGGTCGCGGCCGTGGTCGTCGCCGTGGTGCTGCTCGCCGGTGGCGGGGGAGGGGGGGACGGCGGTTCGGGCGGTTCGGCAGCCATTTCCGAACCGACCAGGGAGGGGGCGCCGGCGGACGTTGCGGGGTTCCCGGTCGGGGTGGCTGTGAACGGGGACCTCGTCACCGTCGCCAGCCGCGACGGGACGCTGGCTTCAGTGGGCAAGGAGAGCCATCAGGTCGAGGGAACTCCCTTCGACCTGCGGGCTCCCGCAGAGGACGTCGTCGTCGACGGGTCGACGGCGTGGGTGAGCCTCTGGAAAGACAACAAGGTCGCCGAGGTCTCCCTCGATGATCAGGGGATTCCGACATCCGTGGCGCGAACGATCGACGTCGGCACGGAGCCGCGCGGGATGGTCCTGGGTCAGGACGTCGTCTGGGTGGCGAACCTGCGCTCCGCCTCCCTCACCGCCATTCCGAAGTCGGGTGAGGATCCGACCCAGATCGACCTGCCCGCCGGAACGCAGCCCGCCGATGTGGACTTCACCGCCGACTCGCTCTGGGTCAGCGACCGGAAGGGGAACAGGGTGCTCAAGGTCACTCAGGCCACCGGGGAGGTGACCGAGAAGATCGAGGTGGGCGCCGCTCCTAAGGGCATCGCGGTCCTCGATGACGATGTCTGGGTCGCGAACGCCGAGAGCGGCTCGGTGACGCGGATCAGCGCCGACGGCACTGCGAAGGACTTCGAGGTCGGTGGAACCCCGCGCGGCGTCGAGGCGGGCTTCGGGCGCATATGGGTCGCCAACGGAGGCACCGAGGATGGAGGCGACGGCGCCGTCGACCTCATCGATCCCGCCGACCCGGCGAACTTCGCGACGGTGGACATCCCCGGGTCCCCCGAGGAGGTCGCGGTGGGCCCGAACCACGTCTGGGTGACCACTGGCGAGGGTGACCAAGTGGTTCAGATCACCCCTTAGGACGAGTGGCGCGAAACGATTGAGGGCGGTTGTTTCTCGCCAACGACCGAAGACCCCGCCGGAGCGGGGCCTTCGGATGATTGGCGTGTTTCGCTACCCGGGGTGGCGGAATCCGCCAAACATGGCTACTTGACGTTGCCTTCGATGAGCATCCAGCAGCCGTCGTCGTGGGACGGGGCCGTGAACATGCTCGAGGGGGTCAGCGGCGGGTCGAACAGGAGGGTGTTGTCGCCGCCCGAGCTGCACCGGAGGGTGCTGGTCCGCTTCGCGACGATCGCCAGCTGGGCGCCCTTCTTGACGCCCATCGGACGGTCGAGCTTGAACTTCTCGACGTCGTAGGTGCCGTCGTCGGGGCCGGTCTGCCCCTCGTAGCTGATCCGCGGGCCCTGCTCGAGGACCTTGGCGGAGTTGTCGTTGCGGACCTTGACGAGCTGGAGCTTGAAGCTGCCGGCCTCGCCGGCGATCAGCTTGATGCTCTTGAGCTCGCCGCTCTTGGGCGCCTTCTCGCCGCCGGGGTTGCCGTAGGCGTCGTTGAGGACCCAGGTGCACTTGTGGTTGGGCTGGGCGTAGTCGCACGGATGGGCCGTGCCGGCGTTCGACGGCTGGACGTCGGGCTTGACGTCGGCGCCGAAGCTCGCGGCCGAGGCGGTGCCGGCGCCGACGAGGGCGGCGGCGGTGACGGCCAGGGCGGTGAGGGTCTTGGTGCGCCTGAACATGTCTCTGTCTCCCTTGTGGTCTGTTCTCCGCGGCGAGGTCCGTCGCGGTGAACCCAGGATCGGCCGGAAGGAGCCCCGCGCCCATCCCGTCGCGGGCGGGAGCCGGACCGCCCGGCGGGTGGTCGTCCTCACCCCGCGGGGTGAGGGCGGTTCGCTGGCGCCTCCGCTCGTCGCCGAGCCAGTGGTGGGCGATGGGCTGGGGAGGGGAGTGGGTGGGACGTTCCTGCGCCGCTCCCGGCCCCGTGCTGGGGTCACTCAGTTCGGCATTTCGTGGTCAGCGACCCCAGCAGGTGGGGGGCGGGGTGTAAACAGGGCCGATGGTTCCTTTCGGCGGATGGACCGCCTTTTCGAACCATGGGGACGTGCTAGAGGTCCCGCTCGGCGATCACGCCGCTGCCCATCGCCCGCTGCACCAGCGCCACCCGCTTGCCGGACTGCGCCACGTCGGCGAGGTCGAACTTCTCGAATAGCGCCCGCAGGTGGGTCTTGACGGCGTCGACGGAGAGGTGGAGCTCGGCTGCGATCTCGGCGTTCGTCGCCGGCGTCGCGAACGGCGCTCCCCCCTTGAACGGGCGGCAGAGCGACACCAGGACCCGCTTCTGCGCAGGCGAGACGCCGGCGGCGCTGAGGGCGTCGGTCGCGATCACGGTCGACTCGCGGGCCGCGGCCTCCGGCACGCGGAAGTTGATGCGGCTGCGGCCGACCCGGACCACGTCGCCGTCGCGGAGGCGCTTGCGCCCGCTCACCCGCTCCTCGTTGACGAAGGTGCCGTTCCGGGAGATGCCGTCGTCGAGGATCGTGCACTCGGGGCCGACGAACTCGAGCTGGGCGTGCAGGCCGGAGACCTCCGCGTCGCCGCCCAGCGCCAGGTCGGCCGAGGGGCTGCGCCCGATCCACAGGGTCCCCCGCTCGCCCTCGATCGGGAGGATTCGCTGCTGGTCGCCGTCGTCGCGGTAGATCAGCAGCGGAACGCCGAGTCGCTCCATCTCTATCTGCTGTTTCAGCTCGACCGCGCTCTGCGGTCGCGGCGCCGGCGTCGGGTCCGACATGGCGGCCAAGCTACCGCGAGCGGGCGCGCCGCGCCGTCGAGCAGCGCTCGGATAAGGTGCCCGGCCGCAAATGAGGATCGGAGTCCCGAAAGAGACGCTGCAGGGGGAGCGCCGAGTGGCGCTGATCCCGGACACCGTCAAGTCGCTGAAGGCGAAGGAGCTCGACGTCGTCGTCGAGTCTGGCGCCGGCGTCGAGTCCGGCCATCCCGACGAGCAGTACACCGAGGCCGGCGCCGAGATCGGCGATCCGTGGGGCGCCGACATCGTCCTCCGGGTCGCGACGCCGACGACCGAGGAGATCGGCCGCGTCGGCTCCGGCAAGGTCCTGATCGGCTTCCTGGCGCCGCTCACCGCCACCGACACGACCAAGGCGCTGCGGTCGGGGAACGTCACCAGCTTCGCCGTCGAGGCGATCCCGCGGATCACTCGCGCGCAGGCGATGGACGCGCTCTCCTCGCAGGCCAACGTGGCCGGCTACGCCGCCACCCTCCTCGCCGCCCGCGAGGCCGGCCGCTTCTTCCCGATGATGACCACGGCGGCGGGCACGGTCTCGCCGGCGAAGGTCCTGGTCCTCGGCGCCGGCGTCGCCGGCCTGCAGGCGATCGCGACGGCGAAGCGCCTCGGCGCGGTCGTCAGCGGATTCGACATCCGTCGCGCCGCCTGGGAGCAGATCTCCTCGCTCGGCGGCCGGCCGCTCGAGCTCGACTTCATCCCCGACGCCGAGGACGAGGGCGGCTATGCCCGGCCGCTCACCGACGAGGAGAACGAGCAGGTCCGCGAGGCGCTCGCCGAGAACGCCGCCCGCCAGGACGTGATCATCACGACCGCGCAGATCCCCGGCCGCCCGGCGCCGACGCTGCTGACCGCGCAGGCCGTCCACAACATGTCTCCGGGGTCGGTGATCGTCGACCTCGCCGGCGACAGCGGCGGCAACTGCGAGCTGAGCAGGGCGGGGGAGACCGTCGAGGAGGGCGGCGTCAAGGTCATCGCCCCGCGCAACCTCGCGAGTGACATGGCCGCCCACGCCTCTCAGCTCTACTCGAAGAACCTCGAGAACTTCATCGGGCTGATCGTCGGCGAGGACGGATCGCTCGACCTGAACTTCGACGACGAGGTCGTCGCCGGCGCCTGCCTGACGCACGAGGGCGAGATCAAGAACGAGCGAGCGAAGTCCGTGGTGGAGGGCGCCTGATGGATCTGATCACCGAAGTGACGATCTTCGTCCTCGCGGCCTTCGTCGGCTTCGAGGTCATCTCGAAGGTCCCCTCGACCCTGCACACGCCGCTGATGTCGCAGACGAACGCGATCCACGGCATCGTCATGCTCGGCGGCCTGATCGTCGCCGGCTACGCCGACGACGGCCTCGAGTACGTGATCGGCTTCATCGCGATCGCCTTCGGCGCGATCAACATCGTCGGCGGCTTCATGGTCACCGACCGGATGCTCGGCATGTTCAGCCGCAAGAAGCCGGCGAAGCCCTCCGACGCCGACTCGCCCGCCCAGCCGGGCGCGGGGAGCTGACCCCGCGATGAGCCCGATCGCCGTGCTCACCCCCGGTGGCGACGCCGCGACGCTGCTCTACATCGTCTCCTTCTCGCTGTTCATCTTCGGCATCCGCCGCGGCACCCACCCGACCACCGCAAAGCAGGGCAACCTGATCGCCGCCGTCGGCATGGCCATCGCGGTCGTGACGACGCTGCTGCTCGACGGCATCGGCAACTGGGGGATCATCGTCGGCGGCCTGGTCGTCGGCTCGGCGGTCGGCGCGGTCGCCTCGATCCGCGTCCAGATGACCCAGATGCCGCAGATGGTCGCGCTCTACAACGGCGTCGGCGGCGGCGCCGTCGCGCTGATCGCCTGGTCGGAGTTCCGGCACGGCCTATCGATCGGCTCCGAGTTCCCGCTCGAGGAGTTCGTGCCGATCCTCTTCGCCGCGGTGATCGGCTCGATCTCCTTCTGGGGCTCGAACGTCGCCTTCGGGAAGCTCCAGGACCTGATCCCGACGCAGCCGGTCGCGCTGCCCGGGCAGCAGGCCATCAACGCGCTGCTGCTGCTGTTCGTGATCGCCGTCTGCGTGGTCCTCGGCATCGACCACGCCGACGATCCCTCCCAGCTCCTCTTCGTCCTGATCCTCGTCGCGGCGGCGCTGCTCGGCGTCTTCGCCGTGATGCCGATCGGCGGCGCCGACATGCCCGTCGTGATCTCGCTGCTGAACGCGGCGACCGGGCTCTCGGCCGCGGCCGCGGGTTTCTCGCTCGACAACGTCGCGCTGATCGTCGCCGGCACCCTCGTCGGCTCGTCGGGAACGATCCTGACGATGGAGATGGCGACGGCGATGAACCGCTCCGTCGCCAACATCCTCTTCGCGGGGTTCGGCGGCGCGCCGACCGGCGGCGGCGCTCCGGGGGAGGAGCGGCCGCACCGCTCGATCGGCGCCCAGGACGCGGCGATCTCGCTGGCCTACGCCGACTCGGTCGTGATCGTCCCCGGCTACGGCCTCGCCGTCGCCCAGGCCCAGCACGCGATCAAGGAGCTCGCCAACGAGCTCGAGAAGCGCGGCGTCGAGGTCCGCTACGCGATCCATCCCGTAGCCGGCCGCATGCCGGGCCACATGAACGTCCTGCTCGCCGAGGCCGACGTGCCCTACGAGAAGCTCGTCGAGATGGACGACATCAACCCCGAGATGCCGCGCACCGACGTCGCCGTCGTCATCGGCGCCAACGACGTCACCAACCCGGCCGCGAAGGACGATCCCAACAGCCCGATCGCGGGGATGCCGATCATCGAGGTCGCCGACGCCCAGCAGGTGATCGTCATCAAGCGCTCGCTGAGCCCCGGCTTCGCCGGCATCGACAACGACCTCTTCTACATGGACAAGACCGCGATGCTGTTCGGCGACGCCAAGAAGGCGGCGCAGGACATCGCCGCCGAGGTCAGCAGGCTCTAGATGGCCCCGGGATTGCTTTTCCGCCTCGACCGGGCGTAGCTTGCGCGACATGGCGGACCTGAGAATCGCCCCGAGCCGGCAGTCCCGGCTCCCGACCCTCGAGGAGGCCGAGGGCTGGGTCGGCTGGAGGGTCGACGACATCAACGGCTCCGCGGTCGGCGAGGTCGAGTGCATCTGCCGTGACGCCGCCGGCTGCCCGGCCTGGCTCGTGGTCGGCGAGGACCACGTCGACGGGCGCCACCGCTACGCCGTCCCCGCCGCCGATGCGGTCGGTTGCGTCGGCCGTGTCTGGAGCCCGCATCAGCGGCGCCAGATCCGCACCGCGCGGATCACCGGCGAGCGGGTCGACCCCTGGGACCAGGACCGCCTCCTCGCCCACTACGCGCAGGGGCGTCCGGCGGCCTGAGGCCCTGGGCTACTCCCGCTCGTGCTCGTCGCGACGCCGCGAGTGGGCGCGGACTCGCGGCAGCAACCAGCCGACGAGCGCTCCGAGCACGAATGCGATCAGCAGGCCGAAGAAGAGCGGCGTCTCGGTGTTGGCGAAGAAGAAGTTGAACTCGACCTTCTGCGAGTTCTGGACGATCAGGATCAGCGCCAGGATCGCCGCGATCGCGGCCAGCCACAGTCGCACCTGACGGCCGGTGTCCTTCTGAGCGCGTCCGAGCGGGTCGCGCGGGTCTCTCCTCTGGTCCGCCATCAGTCGTCGAATCTACCCGCATAAGTCACAGACGGCGCGCCACCCGTGACGCGACCGTCCCTAGCGTCGCCGCATGGGGTGGCCGAGGGGGATGGCGAGGACCGAGGCGGGTCAGGCGACGCCCGAGTACGTCGGGCTCGTCCTCCTCATCGCGATGGCGTTCGGGCTGCTCGCCGCGGCCGGGCCGGCGCTGCCCGGCGGGTCGCTCGCCCGCGCGGTCGCGTCGAAGCTCGTCTGCGCGGTGCGGGGGACGGGGGAGTGCGGCGCCCGGGCGACGGAGCTGGCGGCGCGTCCCTCGCCGGCCGAGCGCGCCTACGGTCCCGAGCTGGCGGCGCTCCTCGCCGCCCACGCGCCGGCGATCGGCTTCGAGCCCGACGACTTCGCCTCGCTCCCGGTCGACTTCCGCGAGTGCCGCGAGCGGGCCTGCGCCGACACGATCCGCCATGGCGCGATCGAGCGCACGCAGACCGGCCTCGAGCCGACCGCGTTCGTCCACGTCGTCGACTGCCGGGCGGGCGTTGCGGTGGCGGGCCGCTACGACTGCAGGGGCGAGCGCGCCGGCAGCGTCTACCTCCAGTACTGGCTCTACTACCCCGACAGCGCCACGCACGGCCTCGGCCGGGTCGGCGGCTACCACTACGACGATTGGGAGAGCTACCAGGTCAAGATCGGCCCCGACGGCTCCGCCCTTGCGCGCGCCAGCTCCCACCACGGCTACAACGGCCACGAGGGCGGCGACGTCGGCTCCGACACCGGCTGGTGGGAGAGCGGGACCGCCTGGGAGGAGGCCCTCGGCGAGCTCCACGTCGCCAGCGGCAGCCACGCCGGCATGTCGCGGATCGGCCCCGACGACGACCGCCGCGTCGAGCCTGCCGACCTGCGCCTGATCCCGGCGGAGCCGCTCGCGCGGCGCGGCGGGCTCCCGAGCTTCGCAGTCACGCCTCCATGGGAGAAGGAGGTCTGGCGAGACCCGGAGGCGACGGGGACCTGAGCAGCACCCCGGGCACTGGCGCTTCGCAGGTGGGAGACCGGGCCCTCGATAGGGTTCCTCCCATCGGGGCACGAGCCGCCGCAAGCACGAGCGAGGCCATCGCCGAGCGCCTGACGGAGGCGCGCGAGCGGACTCTTCTTCTCGTCGAAGGGCTGAGCGAGGAGCAGCTCAACACGGTCTACTCGCCGATCCTCAGCCCGCTGGCCTGGGACCTCGGGCACATCGCCAACTTCGAGGAGGTCTGGCTCGTCCAGCAGGCCGGCGGCCGGGAGCCGCTCGACGGCGAGCTCGGGCGCCTCTACGACGCGATCGAGAACCCCCGCTCCACCCGCAACGAGCTGCCGCTGCTCCGCGGCGAAGACCTGCGCGCGTACATGCGCGAGGTGCGGGCGCGCGCCCTCGACGTCCTCGAGGAGCAGGACCTCGAGGACTCCGGCGATCCGCGGATGAGGGACGGATTCGTCTACGAGATGCTGATCGCCCACGAGCACCAGCACAACGAGACGATGCTCCAGGTGCTGCAGATGGTCGACGGCTACGAGCCGCCGTTCGGCGCCGAGCCCGCGGCCGAGCCGGCGGAGCCGGGGCCGGAGGCGGTCCTCGTCCCCGGCGGCGCCCACGAGGTCGGCGCGCCGGAGCGCGGGTTCGCCTACGACAACGAGCGTCCCCGGCACACGGTCGCGCTCGAGCCCTTCCTGATCGACCGCACCCCAGTCACCAACGCCGCCTTCTCCGCATTCGTCGCCGAGACGGGGTCCGAGCCGCCGATGTACTGGGAGCCGGACGGCGGCGGCTGGGTCACGACGACGTTCGGCCGGCCCCGGCCGCTGGAGCCCGCCCACCCGGTGATCCACGTCGACCACGGCCAGGCGCGAGCGTTCGCCGCCTGGGCCGGCAAGCGGCTGCCGACCGAGCAGGAGTGGGAGGCGGCGGCCGCGGGCGCGAGCCGCGACCGCGCCAACCTCGACGCGTTCGGCTTCGGGACCGCACCGGCGGGCGCCTACGCCGATTCCCCGGCCGCGAGCGGCGCCGTGCAGATGCTCGGCGACGTCTGGGAGTGGACCGACTCGGAGTTCGAGGGCTACCCAGGCTTCGAGGCCTTCCCCTATCCCGAGTACTCCGAGGTCTTCTTCGGGGACGGGATGCCGGTCCTGCGCGGCGGCTCGTGGGCGACACGCAGGAACGTGATCCGGACGAGCTTCCGCAACTGGGACCTGCCCGGGCGCCGCCAGATCTTCGCCGGCATCCGCTGCGCGGAGGACGCGAAATGAGCGGCCGGGGGACGATCGCGATCGACGTCGACCTGCCGAGCGGCGGGGTCCTCGCGGGCATGTCGGAGGTCGTCCGCGAGGGGCTCTCCTGCCCATTCAAGGAGCTGCCCCCGAAGTACTTCTACGACGAGCGCGGATCGGAGCTGTTCGAGCGGATCACCGAGCAGCCCGAGTACTACCCGACGCGCTGCGAGCGCGAGATCCTCACGGCCCGCGCCGGCGAGATCGTCGCCGCCGCGTCCCCGACGACGCTGATCGAGCTCGGGTCGGGCGCCGCGACCAAGAGCCGGGTGCTGCTCGACGCGATGCGCGAGGCGGGCACCCTGGAGCGGTTCGTGCCGGTCGACATCTCCGAGGGGATCACCCGGCGGGCGGCCGGCGAGCTCGTCGAGGAGTACCCGGGGCTCGCGGTCGAGGGCATCGTCTGCGACTACGAGACGCACCTCGAGCGGATCCCGCGGCCCGAGGGCGCCCTCATCGCCTTCCTCGGCGGTACGATCGGCAACTTCCGGCCGGCCGCGCGGCGGTCGTTCCTGGCGCGCATCGCGACGCTCATGTACCCGGGCGACCGGTTCCTGCTCGGCACCGACCTCGTCAAGGACCGGGCCGTGCTCGAGGCGGCGTACGACGACGCGGCCGGGGTCACCGCCGAGTTCAACAAGAACGTCCTGGCGGTCCTCAACCGCGAGCTCAGCGCCGACTTCGACCTGGACGAGTTCGAGCACGTGGCGTTCTGGGATGCCGACAACGAGTGGATCGACATCCGCCTGCGCGCCCTCAGCGAGCAGTTCGTGGACCTCCGCGAGCTCGACATGCGCGCGCACTTCGCGCGCAACGAGGAGATGCGCACCGAGATCTCGACGAAGTTCACGCGCGAGCGGATCGAGTCGAGCTACGCCGACGTGGGGCTCGAGCTGCTCGACTGGTGGATGGACGCCGAGGGGCTCTACGCGCTCAGCCTCGCCCGCTGCACCGCTCAGTAGGCTCGCGGCGTGAGCGACCGGGAGACCTCACCGGACGCCGCCCCCGGTTCGGGCGCGGCCTCGCTCGCCTTCCGCGACGTCACCAAGGTCTACGCCGGAAGCGACAGCCCCGCGGTCGACGGCCTCTCGCTCGAGGTCCCGGCGGGGGAGATCTGCGTCCTCGTCGGCCCGTCCGGCTGCGGGAAGACGACGGCGATGCGGATGGTCAACCGCACGGTCGAGATCACCTCCGGCGACATCCTGCTCGGCGACACCTCGGTCCGCGACCGGGACCCGGCGCAGCTGCGCCGGGACATCGGATACGTGATCCAGCAGATCGGCCTGTTCCCGCACCGCACGATCGCCGAGAACATCGCCACGGTGCCGCGACTGCTCGGCTGGGGCAAGGAGCGGACGCGGACGCGGGTCGCCGAGCTGCTCGAGCTGATCTCGCTGCCGCCGGAGCTCGCCGATCGCTACCCGGCGGAGCTCTCGGGAGGGCAGCAGCAGCGCGTCGGGGTCGCCCGGGCGCTGGCCGCCGACCCGCCGCTGATGCTGATGGACGAGCCCTTCGGCGCGATCGACCCGATCAACCGTGAGCGCCTTCAGAACGAGTTCCTGCGCCTGCAGTCGGAGATCCGCAAGACGGTCGTCTTCGTCACCCACGACATCGACGAGGCGATCAAGATGGGCGACCGCATCGCGATCATGCGCGAGGGCGGCAGGCTCGCGCAGTACGCGACCCCCGCGGAGCTGCTGATGGCGCCCGCCGACGGGTTCGTCGAGGACTTCGTCGGCGCCGATCGCGCGCTGAAGCGGCTCGCGCTGATGCGGGTGGGCGACGTCCATCTGTGGGAGGCGCCGCTCGCGGTGCCCGGCCAGCCGACGGCCGAGGTGCGCGCCGGCCTCGAGGGGGCCGAGGTGCCCTTCGCCCTGCTGGTCGATCGCGCGCGCCGGCCGCTGGGATGGCTGTCGGAATCCGACCTCGCGGGCGAGTCGGTCCCCGAGCGCCCGGGCACCTCGCCCGACCCGGTCCTGGACATCGCCGACGTCCTCCGCGACGCGCTTTCCGACCTGATGCAGGCGCAGAGCCAGTACGCCCCGGTTGTCGACGGCACCGGTCGGGTCACCGGAGTCCTGTCGGTCGAGATCATCCAGGACTTCCTCGGGTCCCCCGAGGCGGCGGTCGAGGCGCACCCGGCGGTCGAGCGGCCCGCCAGCTGAGCAGATGCTGGCCGCGCTGACCCAGCTCCTGGCCAAGGCGCCGCCGGTCATCGACATCCGTGAGCCGGGTCAGGGACCGACCACCTGCGAGGGCAAGAACGAGGCGTTCTGCCCCGGCTTCGTCGCCGAGAACATCGACGACTACGTCTCGCCGACCCTCGAGCACCTCGAGCTGGTCCTCTTGTCGGTCGCGATCGGCTTCGTCGTCGCGATGGCCCTGGCGATCGTCTCCCACGGCCGCCGCTGGCTGGTCCCCGCCTTCCTCGGAGCCACCGGGGTCATCTACACGATCCCGAGCATCGCCCTGTTCCTGCTGCTGCTGCCGGTGACGGGGCGCGGAACCGAGACGGCGCTGATCGCCCTCTCCCTCTACACGCTGCAGATGATCTACCGCAACGCCAACTCCGGTCTGGCGAACGTGCCGGCCTCGGCGATCGACGCCGGCCGCGGGATGGGGATGACCAAGCGGCAGCTGCTGTGGCGCGTCGAGCTGCCGCTGGCGATGCCCGAGATCGTCGCCGGCGTCCGGATCGCGACCGTCTCGACCGTGGCCATCGCGACGCTGGCGATCTTCGCCGGCGCCGGCGGCCTCGGCGAGGTGATCTACAACGAGGGCGTCCAGCGCGGCGTCTTCAAGACCAACATCGTCTTCGGCAGCGCGCTCGCGATCCTGATGGCGATCGGCTTCGACGGCCTGCTGGTGCTCTCGCAGCGATTCGTCTCGCCGTGGCGGCGGCGGGTGAGGGCGCTGTGATCGCCTTCCTCGCCCCCGGGCCCGCCGCCTTCCTCGGCTCCTTCGGCGGCGCCATCGACTTCATCTTCAATGAGCGCGAGTCGGCGCAGGAGGGGTCGGGGGTGATGGTCGGCGGCCCCGAGCAGATCTGGGAGCTGCTCTCGACGCAGGCCGCGATCAGCGTCGTCGCGCTGCTGATCGCGATCGCCCTGGCGCTGCCCGTGGGCCTCTACCTCGGCCATCGCGGGGTCGGCGAGTTCGCCGCGGTCGCCGTCGGCAACGCGGGCCGGGCGGTTCCGGAGCTGGCGCTGATCGCGCTGATGATCGCCTTCGTCGGCACCGGTAACGTCAACGTCACGATCGCCGTGATGGTTCTCGGGATCCCGCCGATCCTGACGAACACGTTCGTCGGCGTGCGCCAGGTCGACCGCGGCGCGGTCGATGCCGCGCGCGGGATCGGCATGAGCGAGCTCGGGATCGTCCGCCGCGTCGAACTGCCGCTCGCCGCGCCGACGATCATGGCCGGGGTCCGGACCGCCTCCGTCAACATCATCGCGACGGCGACCATCGGCTCGATCGCCGGGGTCGACACGCTGGGCAACCTGATCCTCGGCGAGAACGTCTACGGGACCGACGGCGTCGTCGCGGGCGCGCTCATGGTCGCCCTGCTCGCCCTCGCCTTCGAGGGGATCCTCGCGGGCATCCAGCGGCTGCTGACCCCGCGCGGCCTGGCGATCCAGCTCCAAGCCGCCCGGTCGAGCGCATAGGATCGTCCCGAGCCCCGGGGGATCGGGGCGCACTCGTCCGAGCACCTAACCGAGAGGAACCACCGACGATGAGCACCTCGAAGCGCTGGCGGGCGCCATTCGCCCTGCTCGCGGCCCTCGTACTGGCGATCGCGATCGCCGCATGCGGCGACGACAGCGACGACTCGACCTCAGGCGACAGCACCAGCTCCGACACCGGCGGGACGCTGATCCAGGAGAACCCCGACAACAACGGGGTGGAGCTGACGATCGGCTCGAAGAACTTCACCGAGCAGTTCATCCTCGGCGAGATCTACGCGCAGGCGCTCGAGGCTGCCGGCTACGACGTCAGCACCGACCTCAACCTCGGCTCCGAGCAGGTGGCGCTGAAGGCGCTCGAGAACGGCGAGATCAGCGGCTACCCCGAGTACACCTCGACGGCGCTGACCTCGTTCTTCAAGACGGCGCCCGAGGACGTCCCCGCCGATGCGCAGGAGGCGGTCGACCAGGCGCAGCCGGAGTTCCAGAAGCTCGGGCTCGTCGCGTTCCAGCCGACGCCGTTCGCCGACGCCAACGCGGTCGGCCTGCTGCAGTCCACGGCCGACGACCTCGGTGCGACGAAGATCTCCGATCTCGAAGGCCAGTCCCAGGACCTGACGCTCGCGGGCTCGCCGGAGTGCCGTCAGCGGATCGACTGCCTCGCCGGCCTCGAGCAGCTCTACGGGCTCGAGTTCGGGAAGTTCACCCCGATCGACATCGGCCTGCGCTACGAGGTCCTCGACAAGGGCGACGCCGACCTGTCGATCCTGTTCACGAGCGACGCGCAGCTCTTCGTCGACTCCGACAAGTACACGATCCTCGAGGACGACAAGGGCGTCCTGCCGGCCGGGAACGTGATCTTCATCTCCGACGAGCAGGTCGTCCAGGACGCCGGTCCGGACTACCAGGCGACGATCGAGAAGGTCCAGGAGGGCCTGACGCTCGAGGTGATGCAGGAACTGAACGCCCGGGTGGACGTGGACAAGCAGAAGCCGGAGGACGTGGCGGCCCAGTATCTCCAGGAGGCTGGGTACACGGAGTAAATCTGCGCCCGGCGGCGGCGGGGGAGTCCTCGGCCTACGACCCCGCCTTCGGCGGCAGGGCGGCCGAGGCACCCCCCGCCGCCGTCCGAGGGCGTTCCCTCGGGTCCGCCTCCTGCGGACGCGGGGCGCCACTTTGCGGGGAGTGGGGGGACGGGGCTACTTCCGGCTGACGGAGTAGACGTCCAGGTCCCGCGGGGCGCCCTTCGCGCGGAACATCAGCTTCCGCTTGATGTGCAGGCCCTCCTCGTCGGCGAGACCCTCGCGGACGGAGCCGGAGATCAGCAGCTCGTCGGCCTTCGCGGCCTGGGCGATGCGAGCGGCGATGTTGACGTCGACGCCGACGTAGTCGCGGCCGACCCGTCGCGGGAGCCCGTGATGGGCGCCCGCCCGCATCTGCGGGCGCTCGCCCATCACCTCGACGGCTGCGAGCTCGTCCTGCGCCCCCAGCACCGCCTGGACGGCCTCCGCGGGCTCGAGGAAGGTCGCCATCAGCCCGTCGCCGAGGCGCTTGACGACGCGCCCTCCGTGCTCGGCGAAGACCGGGGTCACGGCGCCGTCGACCTCGCGCAGCAGCCGGGTCGCGGCGGTGTCGCCGACGTCCAGCGCCCAGTCGGAGAAGCGGACGAGATCGGTGAAGACCAGCGTCAGCTCGGTCTCGCCGGGCTCCGACCAGCCGCCGGCGGCGAGCGCCTCGTAGACCTGGAGGGTGCCGAGGCCGAGCTCCCGGAGGATGCTCGGCCGGTCGGCGCTGATCTCCGCGATCCGGCGGCCGAGCATCTGCGACGCCTGGTCGCCGCCGGTCGACATCGGGTCGCCGAATTCGCTGTCGCCGGGCAGGATGCGCCGCGCGCCGCGCGCCAGCTTCGCGAGGGTCTCGAGCCGGTTCGAGGAATCGTCCTCGACCTCGACGACCTCGACGGGCTCGTCCTGGTCCTCGGGCTCGGGGTCTGCCACCCGTTCGAATCTAGCCGAGAGGCCGCGCCAGGCGTGTGACGTTCGTATAGGTTGCCCGCGTGCAGTTCTCGAAGCTGTCGCGCTCGGAGGTGGTGGGAATGGTCGCCGCGGCCCTGCTGGTCGTGGCGGTCCTCTTCCTCCCCTGGTTCGACCTCGCCCACAACGATCCCCGCGATCAGGGAACCGGTTTCATCTGCGGCCAGGACGAGTACTCCTGCACCGGCTTCGAGACCTTCCCGGTCCTCCGCTGGCTCCTGCTCGCCGCGGCCTCCGCGCCGTTCATCCTCGCGTACATCGTCGTCCGCGGAAAGCAGCTCTCCTGGCCTCCCGGTGAGATGACGATGGTCGTCGGCTTCACTGCCTTCGTGCTGATCGCCTACAACGGTCTGCTCGACACCCCGGGGAGCCAGACCGAGGAGATCGGCGTCACCAAGGAGATCGGCTACTACCTCGCCCTCCTCGCATCGGTGGGAATCGCCGGCTCGGGCATCGCGCGCTCGATGGAAGAGCAGCAGGGCACCCGCCGCCCGCCCGGCTCCGTCTGAGCCCCCTCCTGAATAGGCTCCCCGCATGGGAGTGATCTCCACCGACACCCGCCAGGGGAACATGCCGGACCGCAACCTCGCGCTGGAGCTCGTACGCGTCACCGAGGCCGCGGCGCTCGCGGCCGCCCGCTGGGTCGGGCGCGGCGACAAGGAGGCTGCCGACGGCGCCGCGGTGGACGCGATGCGCCTGCTCATCAACACGGTCGCGATGGATGGGATCGTCGTCATCGGCGAGGGCGAGAAGGACGAGGCTCCCATGCTCTACAACGGCGAGGAGATCGGCGACGGCAGCCCGCCGCGCGTCGACATCGCGGTCGATCCGCTGGAGGGGACCCGCCTCTGCGCCCAGGGCCGCCCCGGCGCGCTCGCGGTGATCGCGCTCTCCGAGCGCGGGGCGATGTTCGACCCCGGTCCCTGCGTCTACATGGAGAAGCTGGCCGGCTCCGCCGAGGTCGCCGACTGCCTCTCGCTCGAGATCCCGATCGGGGACGTGGTCAAGCGCGTCGCCGAGGCGCGCGGCGTCAGCCCGACCGAGATCACGACGGTCATCCTCGACCGCGAGCGACACAACGAGGGCGTCAGGCAGATCCGCGAGGCCGGGAGCCGCATCCGCTTCATCACCGACGGCGACGTCTCAGCGGCGCTGCTCGCGGTCTCCGAGGGCACCGGCGTCGACCTGCTCTGGGGGATCGGCGGCACGCCCGAGGGCGTCATCTCGGCGGCCGCCATCAAGTGCCTCGGCGGCCAGATCCTCGGCCGCCTCTGGCCGCGCGACGACGAGGAGCGCAAGGCAGCCGTGGACGCGGGCTACGAGATCGAGCGCGTCCTCACCGTCGACGACCTCGTCGGCGGCAACGACGCCTTCTTCGCCGCCAGCGGCGTCACCGACGGCGATCTGCTTCAGGGCGTCCGCTACCACCGCGCCGGCTACGCGACAACCGAGTCGCTGGTGATGCGCTCGCGCTCGGGGACGGTGCGCCGCGTCAGCGGTCGCCACGACCAGTCGAAGCTGCGCGAGGTTACCGGCGGCCTCTACGGGTAGTCGCCCGTCGATGTATCTGATCGCCGGCGCCACCGGCTACGTCGGGGGGTTGCTGGCCGGTGAGCTCGCGGGTCGCGGCGCGCAGGTTCGCTGCCTGGCCCGCTCGCCCGAGCGAGCGCGCGAGCAGCTCGATCCCCGCTGCGAGGTCGTCGGCGGCGACGTGCTGAAGCCCGAGACCCTCGACGACGCGCTCGCGGGGGTCGACCTCGCCTACTACCTGGTCCACTCGATGGGCCGCGGCGGCGGCTCCGGCTTCGCCGAGCGCGACCGCGAGGGGGCGCGCAACTTCGCCGAGGCGGCGAAGCGGAGGGGGGTGGGGAGGATCGTCTACCTCGGCGGCCTCGGCGAGGGGACGTCCGAGCACCTGCGCTCGCGGGAGGAGACGGCCCGGTGCCTCGCCTCCACGGGCATCCCGCTGACGTACTTCCGGGCTGCGATCGTGATCGGCGGCGGCAGCGAGTCGCTGCGGACGATCGCCTACCTCGTCAAGCGGCTCCCGGCGATGATCACCCCGAGCTGGACGAAGACGAAGACGCAGCCGATCGCCGCCCGCGACGTCGTCGCATACCTCGCCTCCGCGCCCGGCGTCCCGGCGTCGAGCGGGCGGGAGATCGAGATCGGCGGGCCCGACGTCACGACCTACGGCGGGCTGCTCGACCTCGCCGCCGAGGCGCAGGGACTGAAGCGCCGTCCCCGGCTCGGCGTCCCGATCCTCTCGCCGTCCCTGAGCTCGCACTGGATCGGCCTGATCACGCCCGTGGACACCGGTGTCGCGCGGCCGCTCGTCGAAGGACTCTCGACGGAGACCGTCGTCGGCGACCGGTCCGGGATAGAGCTCTTCGACGTCGAGCCGACGCCGCTGGGCGAGGCGCTCGCTGAGGCCGTGCCGGAGGCGCTGGCGAAGTGAGTCAGCGGAGTGCGAGCTCCCAGTCTTGGCCGATCACCTCGGGGCCGAAGGTTGAATGGGGGCGCTCGGCGACGAGGCGGAATCCCGCGCGCTCGTAGATCGGGCGGGCGTGGACCAGGGGCTCGTTCGTCCAGAGGACGAGCCGCGAGTAGCCGCCGGCCCGGGCGAACTCGACGCACTCGCCGACCAGCATCGCGCCGATCCCCTCGCCGCGCGCGAAGGGTTCGACCAGCAGCAGCCTGAGCCGCGCCGTCTCCGCGGCGTCGCGCATGCAGAGCACCGACCCGGCGCGGCGGCTGCCGAGCTCCGCGATCCAGGCCGCCGTGCCCGTCCGGTCATCGGGGTGCGCGCGGGCGAACTCGGCGACCACCTCGGCGACCAGCGCCTCGAACGGCGCCCCCCAGCCGTACTCGCGGGCGTACAGGTCACCGTGCCGCTCGACGATCCAGCCGAGGTCGCCGGGACGCGGCTGCCGGAGGACGACCTGGCGTTCCCTGGCGGCGCCGAGGATCCGGGTCACATCTCCCATCGCGGCCACCAGCGCCTCCCGCCGATCCTCCGGCACCTCCGAGAGGAGGCGCCGCACCTGGTCGTCGGCCCGCCGGCCGAGCTCCTTCCGCGCGGCGATCCCGGCCGGCGTCAGGCTCAGCAGGCGGGCACGGGCGTCGGCGGGGGAGGGGCGCTTGGTGATCAGGCCGCGTCCCTCGAGCCGCGAGACGACCCGGCTCAAGTAGCCCGCGTCGAGCCCGAGCTCGGACCGCAGGGCGGCGGTCGGACGCGAGTCGCCGGCGCCGAGCTCGTAGAGCACGCGGGCCTCGGTCAGCGAGAAGGGCGTCTCGAGCAGGCCCTCTGCGATCAGCCCCGCGGCCCGCGTGTAGTCGCGGTTGAAGGCGCGGACGGCGGCGACGTGATCGGCCCTGGCCGTTTCCATGCCGAGATCATATAAATACTTGCCTGCAGCATGTATCTCGGATGCTCAGGCGGCGCGCTCACGCTCGGGCACGCGGTCGAACTCCGCCGTCAGGCCGCGCAGGGTGCCGGTGTCGTGGAGCTCGTAGCGGAGCGCGTTGATCACCGCGCCCGCGAGCAGGCCGAGGGCGAGGGCGTAGAACCAGAGCAGGGCGACGAGGACGAAGCTGACGATGCGGCCGAACTCGCCGATCGTCGAGACGTTGACCAGGTAGACGGGGAAGATCACGTTGGCGAGTCCGCCGGCGATCGTCATGAACAGGGCTCCGGGCCAGACGCCGCGCCAGGGCAGGTGGCCCTTCGGCACCGCCCAGTAGATGACGCAGAGCATCGCGAAGCTGATCGCGAGGCCGCCGACGATGACGATCAGGTTGTTGACCCAGTCGAACTCGGAGAGGCCGAGCGGAAGGTCGTCGGTGCCGGCGAGGACGAAGCTCTCGACGGCGGGCACGGTGACGCTGGCGGCGAGGAAGATCGCGGCGACGAGGAGCATGATCAGCGCGAATCGCTTCTGCTCCCACCAGCCGCGGCAGGTGACGTGGTAGATGCGGCAGAAGGCGGTGTCCATCGCGCCCCAGAAGGAGGCGCCGATCCACAATCCGGCGACGATCGCGACGATCCCGATCTCGGTCGAGCTCTCGCGGAGCTGGTCGAGGGTCGACTGGATCGTGTCCTGCTCGGTGGAGGGGAAGAGCTCCTGGAGGTCACTGAGGATCGTCGATTGGACGTTCTCGCTCTGCAGTAGCTGGCCGGTGATGAACAGCAGCAGCAGGGCGAACGGGAACAGCGACAGCATCAGGTTGTAGGCGACCATCGCCGCCATCCCCGTGACGTTCTCCTCGTAGGCGCGGCGCCAGAAGGCACTGAGCGCGCGGCGGGGGCGTTCGGTCAACGGCGGTCGACGGCGTCGCGCACCGCCGCAGCGGCGCGGCCGGCGACGCGCAGCCCGAGCGAGGCCGCGCCGGCTGCGACGGCGATCCCGGTCCGGGCCAGCGCCTCGATCTCGTTCCCCTGGTCCGGCTCGCCCTGGCGCTCCCCAGCGGGTGGCCTGGTCTCGGCGGCGGCTCGAGCCGCGTCGGCGGCCGGGTCGGGGGCATCCCGGCGACGCGGACTGCGCACCGCGGGCCGGGTTCGAGGCAGATTCCCGAGCACGCCCGCTTGGGGTGCACGGCCGTCGGGGCCGCCCTGTCCGGGCTCGGGTTCGGTCATTGGTCCAATTTCAGCGGTTTTCGCGGACGTTCGCCACCCCCGCTGCCGAAGAACGTGCGAACGGGCGCATGCAATCGTCGGTAACCGGGTACCCGGGCCGGTGTTAGTGACGCAGCGCGCGGCGGGCCGACAGGCGGCCTTGGTCCTCCCGGACCTTGACTTCAGAAAGTATAGCGACTAGAATGCACTTCACCGACATCAGCCCAGCCCGCCGATGCGCTGAGTGTCGTGAGGACGAGGGCCCCGCCGGGTCCTTTCATTAGATGACGCAGCTGGCTCTCGCCGGCCTCGCCGCCCGTCAGATCTCCCGGGACGCCGCGACGCCAGAGCCGAAGCGCAGGACAGACAGCCAAGAACGGAGCGCGTGGACAAAGAATGCTTGTAGCTGAGCTTCAGGAACTTGAAGAGGTGAAGAACCTGCTGGCCAAGGGCCAGCAGGTCGGAGTGCTGACCTTCGGCGAGATCGCCACCGCGGTCTCCGAGGTCGACGTCGACGAGGGCGACATCGAGGAGCTCTACGGGCACCTCGAGCGCTCGGGGATCGAGCTGGTCGAGGACGTCGACCCCGCTCAGGCCTCGGCGCCCGAGCGCGACGACGGCAAGCGTGGCCGCCGACGCAGCAAGGCGACGATCGATCTCAAGCCGGACATGACGACGGACAGCCTGCAGCTGTTCCTCAAGGACATCGGCAAGGTTCGACTGCTGACCGCGGCCGAGGAGGTCGAGCTCGCCAAGCGGATCGAGCGCGGCGACCTCGCGGCGAAGGAGAAGATGGTCGAGTCCAACCTGCGGCTCGTCGTCTCGATCGCCAAGAACTACCGCAACCAGGGCCTGCCGTTCCTGGACCTGATCCAGGAGGGGACGCTCGGGCTCGTCCGCGCGGCCGAGAAGTTCGACTACCGCAAGGGATTCAAGTTCTCGACCTACGCGACCTGGTGGATCCGCCAGGCGATCGCCCGCGCGCTCGCCGACAAGGCGCGCACGATCCGCATCCCGGTCCACGTGGTCGAGAAGCTGAACAAGATCGGTCGCGCCGAGCGCAAGCTCGTCACCGAGCTCGGCCGCGAGCCGACGCCCGAGGAGATCGCCGACGTCACCGGCATCGAGCCGGAGGAGGTCGACTCGATCAAGCGCTCGGCGCAGGCCCCGGTCTCGCTGGAGAAGCCGGTCGGCGACGAGGAGGAGTCGGAGTTCGGCCAGTTCATCGCCGACGAGAAGGCCGAGTCGCCCTTCGACCGCGCCGCGGACCTGCTGACCAAGGAGGCCCTGCGCGAGGCGCTCGAGAACCTCTCCTACCGGGAGCGGCGAGTGCTGGAGCTCCGCTACGGCCTCGGCGGCGAGCATCCCCGGACGCTCGACGAGGTCGGCCGCACGTTCAACGTGACGCGCGAGCGCATCCGCCAGATCGAGAACCAGTCGCTGAAGAAGCTGCAGACGCTGGCTGAGGCGCAGAAGCTGCGCGAGGTCGCCTGACGCCAGAGCGGGCGATCGCTGCAGCCCCCGCCGCCCTGGCGCGGGGAAGACGAAAGTGAAGCGAGGGTCGAGCCAGGAGCCGCCCTCCCAGGAGCCCATTGGAGGCAACGAAGTGAGTACCGCCACGAAGAGCAAGCCGAAGGTCAAGGAGTTCACCTGCGCCCGCTGTGAGGTGGTCAGCCGCTGGACGGAGGGCCTCGGCGCCGCGACGCCGCCCAACTGGGAGAAGGTCAACGGCCTCTACTACTGCCTGGTCTGCCGCCGTGAGCGCGCGATCGACGCCGCCATCGAGCGGGCCGGCGACGTCAGCACCGCCGATCGCGCGAAGCTGCGCTCGGCCGCCGTCGTCGACTTCGAGCTCGCGCGCGACCCGGACCGGACCGAGGGCGAGATCGCCAAGGCCGCCCGCGCGTCGATCGGCGCCGTCCGCAAGGCGCGCAAGCGCCGCCCGGTCTGAGCCGACCTCGAACGACCTGAGCGGAGGGCCCCGGAAGGGGCCCTCCGTCGTTCATTCAACGGGCGCCCCCTTTGCAGGCAGCCGCTGGCGCAATTACGAGGACCGGCATGTCGGCGCGAAGCAGCAGGCGGTCGCACGAACGCAGAGCCAGGCAGGGAAGACGACGACGGCGACGACACACTGGTCCTCAGACATTCGACCGTGGCGGGCAACAGCGCCGGTTCGGGCGCCGACCAGTCCCGCGATCGGCGCCTACGAGCTCCAGGACTCCGACGCGCCAGGCGACGACGACGTCACCAAGCCGAAGGCGAAGATCACCAAGGCGCCGAAGAAGCTGAAGCTGAAGCCCGGCAAGAAGACCGCCAAGGCGAAGGTCAAAGGTCAAGAAGCCGAAGTAGCGTCCGGCCAGCGCCGTTCAAGCATCGGCCTCCGGGGCCCGATAGGGGTCGGGACGTGGTCTTCGACGTCGACAGCGCGCTGCGACATACCGTCGATTCCGGCGCCTCGGACCTCCATCTCAAGGTCGGGGCGCGGCCGATGGTGCGCGTGCACGGCGGCCTCGAGGCGATCGAGGGCTCCGAGCCGCTGAAGCCAGCCGACACCGAGGCTGCCCTCGACCGGCTGATCGGGACGAACCCGGTCCGGGCCGAGTTCGAGGAGGACGGCGAGGCGGACCTCTCCTACTCGATTCCGAACGTCTCGCGGTTCCGGGTCAACGCCTTCCGCCAGCGCGGATCGATCTCGATCGTGTGCCGCGTGATCCCGTTCCAGGTGAGGACCGTCGAGGACCTCGGCCTGCCGCCGGTGATCACCAAGCTCTCCGAGGAGCGACGCGGGATCATCCTGCTGACCGGCACTACCGGGTCCGGCAAGTCGACCACGCTCGCGGCGATGATCGACCACATCAACGAGACCCGGGCCGAGCACATCATCACGCTCGAGGACCCGATCGAGTACCTGCACAAGGACAAGCGCTCGATCATCAACCAGCGCGAGATCGGCTCCGACACCCAGAGCTTCGCCCGCGCGATGCGCCGCGTCCTGCGCCAGGACCCCGACGTGATCCTGGTCGGCGAGATGCGCGACGAGGAGACGGTGCGCACGGCCCTGAGCGCCGCCGAGACCGGCCACCTCGTGCTCTCGACGCTGCACACGCTCGACGCGACGGAGACGATCAACCGGATCATCGACTTCTTCCCTCCACACCTGCAGCAGCAGGCGCGCGTCATGCTCGCCTCGACTTTGCGAGGCGCGGTCTCCCAGCGCCTCGTGCCCACCGTCGACGGCAAGGGCCGGGTCGCCGCGGCGGAGATCCTCGTTGTCACCGGGCGCGTCCAGGACCTGATCATGAACCCGACCGAGACGGGGAAGATCGGCAGCGTGATCGCCGAGGGCGAGTACTACGGGATGCAGACCTTCGACCAGTCCCTGCTCAAGCAGGTGGTGGCCGGGAAGGTGCTGGAGAAGACGGCGATGGACTACGCCACGAGCCCGCACGACTTCAAGCTGATGCTCGCGAGCTCGGGTCAGAAGGCCAGCGACATCACCCAGATGATGAAGAGCGAGGAGAAGGAGGAGGCGCCGCCGACGCCGCCCACCCCCGCGGCGCCCCCGCAGCGCCCGGCGGCGCCACAGCAGGGGACGCCGCCCCCTGCCGCGCCACCGGCGCAGCAGCAGGCTTCCCCGCCGCCCCAGCAGCAGCCCCCGCCGCCGCGCCCCGCGGTCCCGCCGGCGCAGCAGCCCACCTCGCCCCCGCCTCGGCCCGCGCAGCCGGTCGGGTCGACGCAGCCGCCGCCGCCGCAGCAGCCCCCGCCGGAGAGCTCG
This sequence comes from uncultured Solirubrobacterales bacterium, assembly GCA_963823565.1. Classification (GTDB taxonomy): domain Bacteria; phylum Actinomycetota; class Thermoleophilia; order Solirubrobacterales; family 70-9; genus RHKX01. Next base: position 582,612 of record CAWGLR010000003.1, read on the forward strand.
GAGCCGCCCGCCCGCTCGCCCGCGTCGAGCGTCCCGGATTCCCACTTCACTTCCTGAAGTATTGCTATCCTCCGGGGGAGAAGTCCGGTAAATCGACCCGGATCTCACCCTCAAGATGGCGAGCCAAGACACCGATTGCCCAGTCTGCGCCTGCGCCGAGATCATCTCGGGGAAGTGGACGTTGCTCGTCATCCGCGACCTCGCGGACGACAACTGCCGCTTCTGCGAGCTCGAGCGGTCCCTCGAGGGCATCAGCCCGCGGACGCTCTCGCTGCGGCTCCGGGCCCTCGAGGAGTGCGGCATCGTCGAGCGGCACACCTACCCCGAGGTCCCGCCCCGCGTCGAGTACGGCTTGACCGAGAAGGGCCGGGCCCTCTCGCCGCTGATCGACGACATGCGCGAATACGGCGCAACTTGGTTGCTGCGGGACGAGCGCCCCGCGCCAGAGCCCGTATCGGCGTAGCCGAGCACAGGTTTCGGACGGACCGCCATAACCTGCAAGGGAAGTTGCAGGCAAGGAGCGCGCTGACCGCGGGAGAAGACCGCGAGCGTGCGCGACCTTCACCTGAGACACACGCTGACCACGCTCGCCCGCGACGCCTCCGGGGTCCTGACCGGCCTCGTCGAGGGTGGGCAGGAGATCCCCTATGAGATCGGCGAGCCCGGGGAGGGCTTCGCCTTCTGCCAGTACCAGCCGCTGACGGCGCGGTTCGTCCGCGACAACGCGACCGAGCTGCGCGAGCTGCCGAGCTTCCGCGAGGCGACCGAGACGATGCGGCGCGCCGAGATCGCCGGCGCCTACCTCGAGGAGGCGGGCATCGCGCCCCCCGCCGACCCGGTCGAGCGTGCGACGCTCGCGGTCACCTACTTCCTGGCGCGCCTCTGGGACGGCGCGAGCGAGTTCGAGTTCGACGACGACCGCTTCGCGGCCGCCGTCTCCGAGATCGAGGACTGCGCGGAGCCCGAGGAGGGTGAGGTCGAGGCGATCGTCCCGCTCATCGGGTTCCAGATGCCGGGCACGCGACTGGAGCTGGCGGGCGCGGCGATCGTCCGCGCCGACGCGGTGGACGTCCCCGCCGAGGCCGCCCGCGGCGAGCGGCCCAGCGGCGCAGCCTGGGAGCCGACCTTCCTGATCAGCGCGCGGGTCGCGCTCGATCCCGACGGCGGCCTCGGCGGCGCCGGCGAGCGCGTCGCCCGCACCTTCGAGCGAATCGTCACCACGCTGCGGCTCTTCAAGCCCGGCGGGGTCGGGTTGGCCCCGCACGGCTGGGTCCGCGTCGCGGGCGACCGCTGGCGGCGTATCGCGACCGGTGCGGGCCGCCCGCGCCCGGGCGGATACCGGCTCACCGAGACCGAGTGCCCGGCGCTGGGGGAGCTCTCGCGCGCAGTCGACGTCCATCCGCAGCGCGTCAAGCGGCTGCGGCGCGCGCTGCTGCGCTTCGAGGCCGGCCTCGACCGTCGCGGCGCGATCGACGCCCTCAACGACCACCTGCTGGCCCTGCGGTTCCTGCTCGAGGGCGAGGGGCCGGCGGGCGTCGGCCTGCCGATGCGCGTCGCCGCACTCGCCGAGACCGCCGACGAGCGGGTCGACGCCAAGGGAGCGGTCGAGCAGGCGATGGCGCTGGAGCGCGAGATCTGGAGCGGAGAGCCGTCCGGCACCGGGCGTGGGGCATCCGACGTCGCCGCCGAGGTCGAGGAGCTGCTGCGGACGATCCTGCGCCGCGGCGTCGTCGGCGAGCTCGGCAGCGACTTCCGCGCCACCGCCGACGAGGCGCTGCTCGCCGAGGGCCTGGCGTTCGGCGAGGGCGACGCCGGCGAGCGCGGTGGCACGACCGAGTGGGACCTTCCGCTCGCGACGGAGCTCGATGCGGCGACCGACGAGGAGCGGCCGATCGCGCACGAGGGCGGCCTCGACGAGCCGGCCCTGCCCGAGGTCGAGCCGCTCGCCGACGAGCCGGAGGACTTCGAGATCCCGGACGCGGAGCGGATCGTCGTCCGCGCGGCGAGGGACGAGATCGCCGCCGAGTTCGACGAGATCGCCGCCGAGGAGACCCAGCCCTTCGCCTTCGTCGACGAGGACGGCACGATCGTCGAGGACGCGGGTGCCGAGCCCGAGGAGCCGCGGCGCGAGGTCGCAGACTGGCTCGAAGAGGTCGACGCCGAGGCGACGATGGACTTCCCCGCCCGCTCGAACCACCTCAAGGACCTGGCGCGGCCGCCGATGGACCGCGAGGAGGTCAAGGCGCGCGTCGAGTACCTCTTCCCCCGTACCGAGACCAACTGGGCGGTGGGTACCCGCTCCCCGCGCCGCGCCGCGAGCTAGCCGCTAGCCCTCGGCGAAGAGCCAGCGGCCGAGCGCGAGCAGCCCGGCGAGGTCGTGGACCTCGTCGGCGAGCTCGGGAACCTCGATCAGCGGCGCGTCGCCGATCCGCTCGAGCAGCGCGGCGACGTTCCGCCGCTCGTGGGCGGCCAGCCGTCCACGGTCCTCGAACGCGGCGGCGACACGCGCCGCCAGATCGCGGTCCTCGACCAGCTCGGCGATCGCCCCGGCCGCTTCGGCGGGGGTATGCGAGGACGGCGGGTGCCCCCGGTTGACGACTACCCCGCCGAGGCGAAGGCCCGACTCGGCCATCTTGCCGCGCAGGTAGACGGCCTCCTCGCTCGCCTCCGCCCCCGGGCTGGTGACGATGAGGAAGGAGGTGCGCTCGTCGGCGAGCAGGTTGTCCACGCGCTCGGCGCGCTCGCGGAAGCCGCCGATCATCCCGCCGGTGGCGCTGAAGAACTCGGTCAGGTCCTCGATCAGGTCGAGCCCGGTGAGCCTCCTGATCAGCGAGGTGACGAGCGAGAACCCGCGGCCCGCGATCCGCATGCCGAAGCCGGTCGGGCGGAGGAACAAGCGGATCGCCCGGCCCTCGATGAACGAGACGAGCCGGCGGGGCGCGTCGAGGAAGTCGAGCGCGTTCCGCGACGGCGGGGTGTCGAGGACGAGCAGGTCGTAGCGCCCCGACTCGTGCAGCTCGTAGAGCCGCTCCATCGCCATGTACTCCTGCGAGCCCGCGAGCGTCCCCGAGATCTCGCGGTAGATCCGATTCTCGAGGATGCGCTGCCGGGCCTCCTCGTCGGCCGCATAGCGCGCGACGACGTCGTCGAAGGTGGCCTTGGCGTCGAGCATCGCCGCCCACAGCTCGCCGCTCGGCTCCCGCCCCGCCCGCTGGAAGACGGCGGGGTCGACGCGGCGCTCGTCGTTGCCGAGCTCGCCGAGGCCGAGCGAGTCGGCGAGCCGCTTGGCGGGATCGATCGTCAGCACCGCCACGCGCTTGCCCCTCGCCGCCATCCCCGCCGCGATCGCGGCCGAGGTCGTCGTCTTGCCGACCCCGCCCGAGCCGGCACAGATGCAGACCGAGACGTCGGCGAGCAGGTCCTCGACCGAGTCGCTCACCGCAGCTCGACCGCCAGCCGGTCGATGTGCTCCGCCGTCAGGTCGGACTCGAACAGGAAGGGCAGCTCGGCGACGGGCTCGCCGACCTCCTCGCGCAGCCGGTGGAGCTGGAGGCCCTGCGCCGCCGCCCGCCGGTGCTCCTCGCCGGCCGCCGCGAGCGCGTCCGCGGCCGCACCCTCGGCGCCGGGGGCCAGCCGCTCGAGCTCTTCGGCCTCGGCGTCGCTGAAGCGATCGGGGAAGACGCCGTTGGCGAGCACCGCGTCGATCGAGTAGCGCGTGCCCTCCTCGGGGCGCGCGAGGGCCGACTCGAGCTCGATCGCCTCGTTCACGGCCATCTCCTCGAGGCGGGCGACCAGCGCGACGCCGGTGATCCGCGGGTCGGCGAGCGTCCGCTCGATCCGCCCCGCCTGCTGGGCGAGCGGGCCGACCCTGGTCAGGTCGCGGAAGTCGTGGGGGGCGCGGAGGAAGGCGATCCCGTGGCCCGTGGCGGGGGCGTCGACGATGACGATGTCGTACGTCCGGGTCGCGCCCGGCGACTTGCGCCGGTTGAGGCTGAGCTCCCAGACCTTTCCCATCGTCACCATCTCCTGCAGGCCCGGGGTCGCCGCGGCGAGGTAGTTGAAGATGTTGCTACGCGACAGCACCGACGCCATCGAGCGCATCGGGAGCTGGACCTCCAGGTACTCGCGGATGGTCCGGGCCGGGTCGATCGAGATCGCCCAGAGGTTCCGGCGAAGCCGGCGCTCCTCGAAGCCCAGGGGCGGCACTTCGAAGATGCGCGAACCGCGGTCCTGGGCGGCGATCTCGCAGACGATTGCGCGCTTGCCGGCGGCCGCCGCGGCCACGCCGAGGGCGTAGGCCATCGTCGTCTTCCCGACTCCGCCCTTGCCCGTCACGAAGGCCAGCCGCTTGTCGAGCAGGTCGACGATTTCCCGATTCTCGCCAATCACGGGAAGGAAAGCGCCTCGAACGGCCGAATACGCCGCCAAATGGGCTTGTTCAACAGAAAGCACCCGGACGGGCGCCACGATGGGGACGACCCTCGTCCGGCGCGGGAGGAGGACCCCCGTGAGGAGGTCCGCGAGATCGAGCGGGAGGAGCCGCGGGTCGAGGTCGATCGGCCGACCGAGCCGATGGACGTAGAGGAGCCCGCGCCCGCCCCACGCGCGCCGGAGCCCGATCCGATCGCCGCCGAGCTGCGGGACCTCGACGCCTCGGTTCGCCGCCCCGAGGCGGAGGCCGAGCCGGCCGCCAAGGAGTCGTCGACCGGGTCGCTCGACAAGGAGGAGCTGCGCCGCGCCGTCAAGGCCTCGGCGAAGCCCGAGCCCGATCCCGACGAGGGTCGCCGATCCGCCGAGGAGATCATGGCCCCGACGATGAGGCGCCGCCACCCGTTCACCCCCGAGGTCGTCGAGGGCCCCGGCGAGCGCCGCATGAAGGTCTTCGCCTTCGCCAACCAGAAGGGCGGCGTCGCAAAGACGACGACCACCCTCAACCTGGCGGTCGCACTCTCGGAGTCGGGCCACCGCGTCCTCTGCGTCGACCTCGATCCGCAGGGGAACCTGACGATGAGCCAGGGCATCGATCCCGACACGGTCGAGAAGAGCCTCTACCACGTGCTCGTCGAGCGGATGCCGATCAAGGAGATCATCCAGCACCGCGAGATCGACATCGCCGTCGCGTCGATCGATCTGGCCGGCGCCGAGATCGCGATGAGCACCCAGATCGGGCGCGAGCGCTCGCTGCAGAAGGCGCTGGCGACCGTCGCCGACGACTACGACTACGTCTGCATCGACACCCCGCCGAGCCTCGGGCTGCTGACGATCAACGCCCTGACCGCGGCGGACAAGGTGATCGTGCCGGTCCAGTGCGAGTACCTGTCGATGCGCGGGCTCGTCCAGCTCCAGAACACCCTGGAGATGATCCGCGAGAACCTGAACCCCGACGTCCAAATCGAGGGCATCCTCCCGACGATGCTCGACACGCGGACGATCCACGCGAAGGAGGCGGTCGAGATCCTCGAGGAGAACTTCGGGGACCTCGTCTTCAAGTCGCGGATCCGCAAGGCGATCAAGTTCGCCGAGGCGCCCGTGAAGGGAAGCTCCGTCCTCAAGTACGATCCGCAGAGCAACGCGGCTCAGTGCTATCGAGATCTGGCGGAGGAGGTCCTAACCCATGGCGCGTCGACCTAAGCGGGCGAGCATGCGCGAGGGTCCCCTCGCGGACCTCTTTCGCTCCACCGACGCGCCCGACGACCCGCCCGAGCCTCCTGCCCGTCCCGCGCCGCGCCGCCGCGATCCCGAGCGCGCGCCCGAGCCGCCCGCCCCGCGGCCCGAGCCGCCCCGCGAAGAGGAGCAGCGCCCCGAGCCGGTGGCGGCCGAGGCGCCCGCCGCGCCGGACGAGCCCGGCGAGCCCGCACGCACGGCGAAGGATCGCCTCCGCGACGTCTTCAGCAGCGAGGGTGCCGAGCGCGAGCCCGCCTACGGGCGCGGCGAGCCGACGCGCACCCCGGCGACGGCGCCGCCGGAGGTCAACGACCCGGTGATCCGCGTCGTCGGAGTCGGCGGCGGCGGCGTCAACGCGGTCAACCGCATGGTCGAGGCCGGCATCGGCGGCGTCGAGTTCCTCGCCGTCAACACGGATCTTCAGTCCCTCCAGCAGAGCGCTGCCGACCTCACCGTCCATATCGGCGGCGGGGTGACGCGCGGCCTCGGCTCCGGGTCCGATCCCGAGCTCGGCTACCGCGCGGCCTTCGAGGAGCAGGACCGCATCAAGCGCATGCTCAAGGGCTCCGACATGGTCTTCGTCGCCGCCGGCGCCGGCGGCGGCACCGGCACCGGCGCGGCGCCGGTGATCGCGCGGCTCGCGCGGGACGTCGGCGCGCTCACGGTCGGCATCGTCACCCGCCCGTTCGGGTTCGAGGGGACGCGCCGCGCCAAGCAGGCCGACAAGGGCGTCGAGGCGCTCGCCGGCGAGGTCGACACGCTGATCGTCGTCCCCAACGACCGCCTGCTCTCGGTGCTGGAGCGCAACACCTCGATGGTCGAGGCCTTCCGCGTCGCCGACGACGTCCTGCGCCAGGGCGTACAGGGGATCTCCGACCTGATCACGTTGCCGGCGCTGATCAACCTCGACTTCGCCGACGTCCGCACGACGATGCGGGATGCCGGGCCGGCCCTGCTGGGAATCGGCATGGGGACGGGCGACACCCGGGCCACCTTCGCCTCCGAGCGCGCGATCGCCTCGCCGCTGCTCGAGACCTCCATCGAGGGCGCCCGCTCGATCCTGCTCTCGATCACCGGCGGTCGCGACCTCTCGCTGGTCGAGATCTCCGAGGCGGCGCGGGTGATCCAGGAGGCCGCCCACCCCGAGGCCCACATCATCTTCGGCGCGAACGTCGACGAGTCCCTCGACGAGCAGATCTGGGTGACCGTGATCGCGACGCGCTTCGACGCCCGCGGCCGCCGCGCTGACGGCAGCTCGACCGGCGTGCATCGCTCGACCGCGCGGCCGTCCGCGCGCCGGGCCTCCCAGGAGCGCTCGCCCTCGCGCAGCGTCCCCGGATACGAGGCCGAGCCGCGCGACCTCGGGATCGACGTCCCCGAGTTCATCCCCAACTGACCGGCGGGGAATGAGCTCGGGCCGCGGCGTCGTCGCCGCCGGGCATCCGGCGACCGCCGAAGCCGGAGCGTGGGCGCTGCGCCAGGGCGGCAATGCCGTCGACGCCGCGGTGGCCGCCGTCCTCGCCTCGCTCACTGCGGAGAGCCCGCTCACCGGCCTCGGCGCGGGCGGCTACATGCTCGTCCATCGCCCCGGCGCCGAGCCCGTCGTCCTCGACTTCTTCGTCGCCGCGCCCGGTCTCGGGGGCGAGCGGCGCGCGGCCGAGCTCGTCCCGGTCGAGATCGACTTCGGCGGGACCACGCAGGTCTTCAACGTCGGCGCCGCCTCCTGCGGCGTCCCCGGCGTCCCGAGCGGGATGGCGGAGGCCGCTCGCCGGTTCGGCACGATGCCGCTCGCCGACCTCGCCGAGCCGGGGGTGGCGCTCGCCCGCGAGGGCGCCGAGGTGACGGCGCAGCAGTCGTACCTGTTCCGGATCCTCTCGCCGATCCTCATCGCCGAGCCGGTCGGCGCGGCCGCCTACTGGCCCGGCGGGCACCCGGTCCCCGATGGCGGCCGGGTCCGCCTTCCCGAGCTGGCCGAGACGATCGAGCGGCTTGGCGCCGAGGGGCCCGAGCCCTTCTACGAGGGCGACATCGCCGCCGCGATCGCCGAGCGCGTCGCGGCCGGAGGCGGCACGCTCGGCGCCGCGGACCTGGCGAGCTACGAGACCGTGGCCCGCGAGCCCGTCAGCGCCCAGTTCGCCGGCCGCGAGGTGCTGACGAACCCGCCGCCGTCCTCGGGCGGCATCCTGATCGCGTTCGCGCTGTCCCTGCTCGACGCGATCGGCCGGACCGGGGTGGAGCCGCTCGTCGCTGTGATGGAGCAGGCGCAGGGAGCGCGAACCCGCAGCTTCCTCGCCGGGCTGTACGAGCCCGGCTTCCACGGGCGCTTCCTCACCGAGGCCGCGATCGAGGCCGCCGCCCGGCGCGCCCTGGAGGGACACCCGATCGGCCGCGACGAGGACCCCGAGGGACCGCTCGGCTCGACGACCCACATCACCGCGATCGACGGCGAGGGCGGCTGCGCGAGCGTCACCTGCTCGAACGGGTCCGGCTCCGGGGTCTTCGTCCCCGGGACGGGGATCCAGCTCAACAACATGCTCGGCGAGGACGACCTCAACCCCTTCGGCTTCCACGCGACCGAGCCCGGCCGGCGCATGCCCTCGATGATGTCCCCGACGGTGGCGCTGCGCGACGGCGAGCTCGAGGTGGGCCTCGGCAGCGGCGGGTCCAACCGCATCCGCTCGGCGATCACCCAGGTACTCGTCCGCGCGCTGGCCGACGGGATGTCGCTGGACGAAGCCGTCCGCGCGCCCCGCATCCACTTCGAGGCGGGCGTCGTCCACGCCGAGCCGGGGAGCGACGACGCCGCGCTCGACCGGCTCGGCTCCCGCGGCTACGAGATCGTCCGCTGGAACGAGCCCAACCTGTTCTTCGGCGGCGTCCACGCCGCGGCCGCCATCCCCGAGCTGATCGGCGCGGGAGATCCCCGCCGCGGCGGCGCGGTGGCGGTGGCCTAGGTGTAGGCCATCCCACGCGCTGGGGTCGCTCAGTTCGATATTCCGTACTCAGTGACCCCGATAGGGGGAGCGGGCGGCATGCGTGCGGGCAGGGCAGGGAACGTGGGTCGCCGTCCTAGCCGATCCTCCCCGGCGCGTGGCCGTTGCCCTTCGCCCGCTCGGCGAGGTCGCGCGAGCGGGCGACGCCGGCCGTCAGCCGGCGCAGCGAGCGCTCGAGCAGGACCAGCCGGTCGCGCTCGTCGTCGCATTCGAGCAGGGCGTGCTTCTGGGCGGGCGGCATCTCGATCTGGGCGGCGATCGCGAAGGCGTCCGCCGCCGCATCGGCGCGCTCCGGCTGGGCGCCGACGGACTCCAGCAGCTCGGCGAAGGCCTCGCGGGCGGCGCGGAGCTCCTTCGGCGCGCCGCCGCCCTCGCCGCGATCGGTCAGCGCGACGCGCCCGGCAGGCCAGTGCTCGGCCTCGAATCGCTCCAGCACCCGGAACGGCCTGCCGCCGGTGACGACGATGTCCATGCGACCGTCCTCGTAGCGCTCGACGACGTCGCTGACGAGCGCCGTGCAGCCCAGGGAGCGGGGGCCTTCGTCGTCGGTGAGGACGATCCCGAACGGCACGCTCTCCTCCAGGCAGTGGCCGATCATCGCCCGATAGCGCGGCTCGAAGATGTGGAGCGGGACGCGCTCGCCCGGGACGATCGCGAGGCCGAGCTCGAAGATCGGGAGCTCGTCGCTCCGAGGCTCCTCCATGCGGGCGATCATATGACCCGCCGCCGCCGGGCCCGAGGGGGGAGAATCCGGCCGATGGCGGATTCCGGGGACTTCGAGGCAGCGGGCCTGCTGGAGGGGGTCGAGGGCGAGGAGCGCGAGGGGAGGATCGAGCTGCTCGAGCGGCTCGCCGCCGACGGCGTGCCGATGGACGAGCTGCGGGAGGCGGTGGCGGAGGGCCGGCTCGGCCTGTTGCCACTCGAGCGCGCCCTCCTCGGCGGCCCGCGGTACACGTCGACCGAGCTCGCCGAGCTGTCGGGCGTTCCGATCGAGGCGCTGGAGCGGCAGCTCCGGTCCGTGGGAATCGCCACGCCGGCCCGCGACGTCGCCGCCTTCGGCCGCGAGGACCTCGAGGCTGCCCACCGTCAGCGCGCCCTGCTCGACGCCGGTCTGGGCGCCGACCAGATCGCCGAGCTCGGGCGCACGGCCGCGGTGGCCATGTCCCAGTTCGCCGCGGCATCGCGGCAGGTGATGGCGGCGGCCTTCATCCGCCCCGACGACACCGAGCGCGAGGCGTCCGACCGAGTGCTCGGGCGGACGATGCCGCTACTGCCCCTCGTCGGGCCGACCCTCGAGTACGTGTACCGCCTCCATCTCCGCGAGCAGCTTCGCCACGCGGCCCTTGCGGCCGGCGAGCGCGAGCCGGGGGCCGAGACGATCACCGTCGCGTTCGCCGACCTGGTCGGATACACGGAGCTCGGCGAGTCGCTGCCGCCGGAGGAGCTGGGCCGGGTGACGGGCGCGCTGGACGAGCACGCGCGCGAGGTCGCCGCGGGGCCGGTACGGCTCGTCAAGCTGCTCGGCGACGCGGCGATGCTGACCGCCGGGGACTCCGGCGCGGTTCTCGCCGCGACCTTCGAGCTGCTCGAGCGGATGGCGGCGGAGGGAGAGGGCGCGCCGCTGATCCGCGCCGGCGTCGCCCGCGGCTCCGTCGTCGCCCGCGGCGGCGATTACTACGGGGCCCCGGTGAACCTCGCCAGCAGGGTCACCGACGTCGCCCGGCCCGGCTCGGTCCTGGTGACGCGCGAGGTGCGGGACGAGGTCGAGGAGAGGGGCGAGGGGGAGTACGCGTTCTCGCGCGCCGGGCGCAAGCACCTGAAGGGGATCAGCGGCACCGTCGACGTCTACCGTTGCCGGCCCGGGAACGATTCCCGGGATCGCGGCGATCGGTGATCGGTTCCTGACCGCTCGCCGTATCGGATGACGTGAAGGGCGTCGACCGCCTCCGGAGGCATGCATGCTGCTGCTGATCGGCTTCGCGCTGCTCGCGGGCGCCGGCACAGCGGTGTCCCCGTGCGTGCTGCCGATCCTGCCGGTCCTCGCCGCCGCCGGCGTGACCGGCGGCAGGAGACGGCCGCTCGGAATCGCGGTCGGCCTCGCCGCGGCCTTCACCTTCGCCGCGGTCGGCCTCGTCTACGTGATCGACGCGCTCGGCCTTCCCGACGACGTCCAGCGGACGGCGGCGATCGTCGTCCTCGCCGGATTCGGGATCTCGATCCTGCTTCCGCCGGTCGGCGACCGCGTCGAGGCGGCGCTGAGCCGGGTCGTCGGGGCGCCGCGGATGCGCCGCGGTCAGGGTCTCGGCTCCGGCCTCCTCGTCGGCGCCGGCCTCGGCCTCGTCTACTTCCCGTGCGCAGGTCCGATCCTCGCGGGCGTGATCACCCTCTCGGCGGCCCAGGAGCTGACCGCGGGGCGGATCCTGATCGTCGCCGCCTACGCAATCGGCTCGGCGGCGGTCCTCTACGCGCTCCTGCTCGGCGGCCGCCGAGCGATCGACAGGCTCAGGCCGGCGCGAGGGCGGCTCCAGGCGGCGACCGGCGCCCTCATGGTCGTGGCGGCCCTGGCGCTCGCATTCAGCTGGGATCGCGACTTCGAGCAGGCGATCGCCACCGGCCTGCCCGACTGGGTGACCAATCCGACGAGCGGCCTCGAGAGCGGCGACGGCGTTCGCGAGAGGATCGCGGAGGTCCGCGGAGGTGACGCCCACGAGCCGATCGCCGGCGATGCAGGCACGGACGCGGAGGGGCATCGAGAGTCGAGGCTTCCCGTCCTCAGCAAGCTGGTTCCCGACATCAGCGATCCCGGGGAGTTCTTCAACACGCCGGACGGAGATCCGGTCTCCATCCATCGGCTGACGGCGGCCGGGAAGACCGTCCTCGTCGACTTCTGGACCTACACCTGCATCAACTGCATCCGGACCATCCCGCACGTCGAGTCCTGGTACGAGCGCTATGCCCGCGACGGGCTGGTCGTGGTCGGCGTCCACACCCCGGAGTTCCCGTTCGAGCGCGATGCGGGGAACGTCGCCGACGCGATCGCCGACGACGGCATCACCTACCCGGTCGTCCAGGACAACGACTACGGAACCTGGAACGCCTTCGGGAACCAGTACTGGCCGGCGAAGTACCTCATCGACTCGAGCGGGAGGGTTCGCTACGCCCACTTCGGCGAGGGCGACTACGAGCAGACCGAGAGCGCGATCCGGAGCCTGCTGGCGGAGTCGGCTCCGCGACTCGGCGCTCGGGCGCCGGATGCGCGCGCGCAGGTGGCGACGCGAGGCGTGGAGCTGACGCCGGAGACCTACCTCGGCGCGGCCCGGGCCACCCAGGGAGGTTGGGTGAACCGGACGATCAGCCCGCCCGGCGGCGACTTCGGCGCGCCGCCCGTGACCCTGCCGAACGGGGGATTCGCGTACTCGGGCGTCTGGCGCATCGGCGAGGAGAGCGCCATGGCGGGGCGGGGCGCCCGGATCGACGCCGAGGTCAGCGCAAGGCGCGTCTTCCTGGTGCTCGGGTCCCCGGGCCGGGAGCGGAGCCTGAAGGTGATGCTCGACGGCAGGCCGATCGCCGCCGCCGACGCGGGCTCCGACGTGCGAGGCGGTGTCGTCCGAGTGGGGCCGCACCGTCTCTACTCGCTCGTCGACCTGGCCGAACCGGGTCGGCACCGGCTGACCCTGCTCCCCGAGCCGGGGGTCGCGGGCTACGCGTTCACGTTCGGCTAGCCGCCCGAGGGGTTGCGGGCGGAGAGCACGAGGTTGTAGAAGAGCTGCGGAGGCAGGCGCGGCTCGAGCACCGCGCTGTCGACCCGTTGCAGGGCGAGGTAGCTGCGGAAGGCAAAATGCCGCCAGCGATCGGGGATCTGCTCCTGGTCCGCGGTCGACTCGAGCGTCCGCAGGACCCAGCCGTAGAGGTTGGCGAGGAGCTCCTCGCCGCGGATCCGCACGTTCTCGAGCCCGGCGCCCCGCATCGTCGCCTCGAGCGCCTCGGGCTCGAAGGCGTGCACGTCGACCTCGGCCTCGAGCGCGTGCCCGTAGTCGGGGTCGGAGCCGCCGGCGTCGTCCCGCGGCCCGGCGCCGACGAGGCGGCGCCACGCCGGCGCCGCGAGGACCGCGGCGCGCTTCGGCCAGGCGGCGAGCTGGTCACCGTGCGCGGAGGGCTCCCCGCAGAAGGCGATGACGCCGCCGGGGCGGAGGACGCGCTCGAACTCGGCGAACGCGCGCTCGAGGTCGGGGATGTGATGGAGGACCGCGTGGCCGAGGACGAGGTCGAAGCTCTCGTCCTCGAACGGCAGCTCCTCGGCATCGGCGACGGCGGTCTCGGCCTCGAGGCCGAGCTCGGCGGCATTGCGCTCGAGGGCCGCGAGCATGCCGGGGGCGATGTCGGTCGCGGTCACGCGGTCGACCTTGCCGCCGGCGAGCAGGTTGAGCGAGAAGTAGCCGGTGCCGGCGCCGATCTCGAGCGCGTCGCCCCAGTGCCCGGGCTCGGCGCCGAGCGCCTTGCGGAGCTTGGCGAGCACCTGCGCGCGGCCCGTCTCGCCGAAGTCGATCCCCCACTTGGAGTCGTAGGAGCCCGCCGCCAGATCGTGGTAGCGGGTGTTGACCTCGCGGATGTGCTCGGCCGTGGCGTCGGCAGCCGCGGGCATGCGCGGGACTGTAGCGTCCGGCCGCGTGCCCGCTACCGAGAAGCGATACGTGCAGGCGGACCAGCCCGACGGGGTGCCCCCGCTCGAGCTGACGGGCGAGCGGACGCTCCCCGACGTCCCCGAGGAGAACTACTGGTTCCGGCGCCACCTGGCGGTGTACGAGTGGATCGCCGACCGGGTCGCCGGCGAGTCCGTGGCCGATCTCGCATGCGGGGAGGGGTACGGCTCCGACGTGCTGGCGCGCCGCGCGCGCGAGGTCGTCGGCATCGACGCCAACCCCGGGGCCCACGAGCACGCGCGCCTGCGCTACGTGCGCCCCAACCTGCGGTTCGAGCGCGACCTCGTCGAGAACGTCAGCGGCCCGCTGGACGCCGTCGTCTTCCTGCAGACGATCGAGCACATCGAGGACGTCGCGGCGCTGCTCGCCGCGATCGCTGCCGCCGCGCCGGTCGCCTACATCTCGACGCCGAACCGGCTCACCCTCGCCCCCGAGGGAGCCGACAAGTCGGACAACCCGTGGCACCTGCGCGAGTACACGATCGAGGAGTACCGGGCGGTGCTCGAGCCGGCCTTCTCGTCCGTCGAGGTCCTCGGCCTGTTCCACGCGGGCAAGCTCGCGATCCACGAGCGCGCCATCCGCCTCGGCTGGGACCGGGTCCACCGGGCGCTGCGCCTGACGAACCCCTTCTACGACCGCTTCACGCCGGCGATCTCCGCCTCGGACTTCGCGCTGCGGCCCGGCACCGATGCCGAGCTCACGAGGGCGCTGGACTTCGTGGCCGTCTGCCGGCGGTGACCTCGCCCAGCGGCGCCGCCGGCGAGCCGCCCGCCGACCACGTCGGCGACATCGCGATCGTGCTCCATTCGCACATGCCCTATGTCGAGGGCTTCGGGACCTACCCGTTCGGCGAGGAGTGGCTCTTCGACGCCTACCTCCGTTCGCACCTGCCGGTGCTGGCGGTGGCGCGCGACCTGACGGTGACGGTGACACCCGTCCTCGCCGACCAGCTCGAGGCCGAGGGGGTCGCCGGCCGCCTCGGTGAGTTCGCGCGCGAGTTCCGGGTCCGGTCGGCCGAGCTCGACGCGGCCGACGTCGAGCCGGCCCTCCGGCCCGCCTGCCTCGCCGAGGCCGCCCGCTACTCGCGGGCGCTGGCGGACCTCGAGGCGCGCGACGGCGATCTCGTCGGCGCGTTCGCCGGGGCCGCCCGGCGCGGGGTGGAGCTCGTCCCGTCCACCGCCACCCACGCGGTGCTGCCGCTGGTCGCGACGCGTGAGGGCCGGCACCTGCAGCTCGACGCGGGCCTGCGCTCCCACCGCCGCCGCTTCGGGCCCGCGCGCGGGTTCTGGCTCCCCGAGTGCGCGTACGACCCCGGGCTGGAGCATCTGCTCGCCGACTTCGGCGTGGAGTGGTTCCCCACCGACCAGTCGGCGCACGAGCCGCCCGGGGCGGCGCTGCGGCCCGTCGCCACCGCCGGGCCCACGGCCTGCACGATCGACTGGGAGGCGGTGAGCTGGCTCTGGTCGCTCGACGGCTACCCGTCCGACCCCGTCTACGCCGACTTCCACCGCAAGTCGCTGCGCGGTTGCCGGCCCTGGTCGATCGGCGGCGGTCCCTACGACCCCGACCGCGGGAGCGAGCGCGCGCGCGAGCACGCGCGGGAGTTCGCGACCGCCGTGGCGTCGCGGCTGAGCGCCCATCGCGAGCGCTCGGGCCGGCCCGGCCTGCTCACGTTCGCGATCGACACGGAGCTGCTCGGCCATTGGTGGTGGGAGGGGCCGATCTGGCTGGAGGAGGTGCTGTCGGCCCTGCCTGCCGCCGGCGCCAGGGCCCTCGGCATGAGCCGGGCGCTGGCCGAGCACGAGCCCGAGCATCGCGAGCTGCGCCGCTCGACCTGGGGCAAGGGGAAGGACCTGCGCACCTGGGACTCGCCCGCCGTCGCCGACCTCGCCTGGGGCCTGCGGCGGCTCGAGCTCGCGACGTTGCGCGCCGTCGGCGGCGGCCGGCTCTCCGGCGATTCGCTGCTGCGGGCGGCTCGCGAGCTGCTGGCAGCCCAGTCGAGCGACTGGGCGTTCCTCGACTTCACCCGCCAGGCCGGCGACTACCCCTACGAGCGGGCGCTCCTGCACTCGCGGGCGCTGTACGAGGCGATCGCGGATCCGGCCGCGCAGGTGCCTTGCCTGCGCAACCTCGCGCCGGATCTCTCGCCGGCGCCGCTGCTCGAGCCCTGAACGGCGCTCAGAGGCGACTCGCGGCGTGGGCACTCGGATACGCTCACGCCGCCTTGAGCCGCGTCCTGATCCTCTCCTGGGAGTACCCGCCGCTGATCGAGGGCGGCCTCGCGCGCCACGTCCGCAAGCTCTCCGAGGGCCTGGTCGGGCTCGGCGTCGAGGTCCACGTGCTGACGCGCGGCGGACCCGAGTCGCCGTCCTCGGAGGAGCTCGCCGGCGTCAGCGTCCACCGGGTGCTGGAGCCCAACCGGCCGCGCGACCTCGGCGAGTTCGTCGCCTGGATCGAGCGGATGAACGCGGACATGCTGGCCGCCGGGGTCGAGCTCGGCGACCGCTACGAGTTCGATCTCGTCCACGGCCACGACTGGCTCGTCGCGGCCGCCTGCGACCACCTCGCCCGTCGCTTCGGCGCGCCGCTCGTGACCACGATCCACGCCACCGAGTACGGCCGCCACCAGGGCTGGGTCGACAAGCATCCGCAGTCCTACATCCACGGCGTCGAGCGCTGGATCACCAACCGCTCCGACCGCGTCATCGCCTGCTCCTCCTACATGCGCGAGCAGGTCTCCGACGTCTTCGGCGTCCCCGAGGCGCGCGTCGCGGTGATCCCCAACGGCATCGACCCCGAGGACCTCCCCGCGGCGGACCAGTCCGAGCTCGACCGGCTGCGCTCGGAGTTCGCGGCGCCGGACGAGCGGCTCGTCCTGCTGATCGGACGCCTCGTCTACGAGAAGGGCTTCCAGATCGCCCTCGAGGCGATGCCCGAGCTGATCTCGCGGGTTCCCGGCACCCGCTTCCTCGTCGCCGGCTCGGGCACCCACGAGGAGGAGCTCAAGCGCCAGGCCGACGAGCTCGGGCTGATGGAGCACGGGACGTTCCTCGGCTGGATCGGCGACGACGTGCTGCATCAGCTCTACCGGATCGCCGACGTCTGCGTGGTCCCCTCGATCTACGAGCCGTTCGGCCTCGTCGCCCTCGAGGCGATGGCCACCGGCTGCCCCTGCATCGTCGCCGACACCGGCGGCCTGCGCGAGGTCGTGCCCCACGGCGAGGTCGGCCTCCGCTTCCGCACCCGCGACCCCGAGGCCCTCGGCCAGATGATGGAGCGCGTCCTCACCGACGACGACCTCTGCGAGCGCCTCGTCGCCGAGGCCTCCGAGCACGTCCTCCGCTTCGACTGGAACGACGTCGCCCGGCGGACGGCCGAGATCTACGACGAGCTGGCGCACGCCCACCGGGACGAGGGCGCGGGCTCGCTGGGCGGAGCGCGGTAGGGCGGAGCTCGATGGGCCCGTCGCGATCGGGCGGCTGAATGGCGGGGGAAAGGGGGGTGGCTCATCCACCCGGCTCGGTCGCGGAATCCGCCCCACTATGGGACGCCCTCAACGAACGAACGTCGGGTCGCTGGCCGGCCACCCGTCCCCAGCGAAATCCAGCCGCGTCGATCAGGTCGTGCAGGGCTACCGCGGCCCCGCCGGGCCGTAGCCCTCGGGCTCGACCGGGTCGGGCCAGCGCAGGCGCTCGGGTTCGGGGCGCATGCGGATCACCCGGGCGGGGATGCCGGCGGCGACGGCGTTGGCCGGAATGTCGCGGGTGACGACGGCGCCGGAGCCGATGATGGCGTTGTCCCCGACGGTGACGCCGCGCAGGACCTGGACGCCGTAGCCGATCCAGACGTTCGAGCCGACGACGACGTCGCGCTTGTAGATGCCCTGCCGGCGGATCGGCCGCTCGACGTCGCTGACGTTGTGGTCGAAGTCGATGAACATCGCCCGGTCGGCGATCACGCACTGCTCGCCGATGCGGACGCTCTGGTAGGCGGAGATCGTGCACTCCTGGCCGAGCACCGTCTTGTCCCCGATCTCGACGATCCCCTCGTGGCAGCGGATCTTCGTCCCCGATCCGATCCACGCGAACCGGCCGAAGCGGATCTGGCCGGTGCGGCCGATCTGCAGCTGCAGGCGGGGCCCGAGGAAGAGCAACCCGTCGGTCCGCCAGCGCCAGCCGGCGACGGTCAGCAGGCGCCGCCAGGCGAAGCGGGCGAGCAACGCCGCGTACTTCGGGGTCAGCATCCGGTGCCGTGCCGCGAACCGCAGCGGCGCCAGGCCGCTGCGCTTCTCACGCCGCGGCGCGGGCAGCGTCTGCTCCGTCGCGTCCGCGCCCGGCGGATGGTCTGTCAAGGCGGGGGTGCCCACGGAGCCCGGATCATAGGCTCGCGCATGGCATGATCCGCCGCCCGATGATCGCCGCGAAGGATCTCGAGGAGCGACTGCTCAACGGCGAGAAGCGCGCCCTGGCGCGAGCGATCTCGCTGATCGAGAACGGCGACCCGGAGGGGTCCGAGGTGGTGTCGGCGCTCTACCCCCGCACCGGGAAGGCGCGGATCGTCGGCTTCACCGGTCCGCCCGGAGTGGGCAAGAGCACCCTGATCGGCGCCCTGGTCAAGGAGATGCGCGGCCGCGAGCGCCGCGTCGGCGTCCTCTCGATCGACCCCTCGAGCCCGTTCACCCGCGGTGCCCTGCTGGGCGATCGGATCCGCCTGTCGGAGCACTTCCTCGACGAGGGCGTCTTCATCCGCTCGATGGCGAGCCGGGGCGCGCTCGGCGGCCTCGCCGAGGCCTCGCTCCAGGCGGCGCTCGTCATGGACGCTGCCGGGTTCGAGGAGATCCTGCTCGAGACCGTCGGCGTCGGACAGGCCGAGATCGACATCGTCGACCACGCCGACACCGTCGTGCTCGCGTTGATGCCGGGCTCGGGCGACTCGATCCAGGCACTGAAGGCCGGCGTGATGGAGATCCCCGACGTGATCGTCGTCAACAAGGCCGAGCATCCGCTGACCGACACGATGGTGCGCGAGATCCGCACCGCGCTCTCCCTCGGGCCCTCCGGCGACTGGAAGGTCCCGATCGTCAAGACCGTCGCGGCCAAGGGCGAGGGCATCGGCGATCTGCTCGAGGCGATCGAGCGCCATCGCGCCCACGTCGAGGAGACGGGGACGCTCGAGCAGCGGCGGGCCCGCAACCTGCGCAGCGAGGTCCTGGGGCTGGCGGCGGCGCGGATGCGGCGAGAGCTCGAGCGCCGGGTGGAGGCCGACCCGGAGGTGGCCGGGCTCCTCGAAGAGGTCGTCAGCCGCCGCACCGACCCGGCCGCCGCCGCCGAGCGCCTGTTGGAGATGGAGCGGATGGAGCGCGATGCCTGAGGGCGCTCGCCTCTCGCTCGCGGAGGCCGCCGCCTGCGTCGGATGCGTGCTCGACGACGTCGAAGGGCACGCCGTCGGCAGGGTGGAGGGTGTGCTGGCCGACCCGCTCGACTCGACGCCGACCTGGCTGGTCGTCAGGACCAAGCGCTTCGGACGCCGCTCGTGCGTGCCCGCGGCGACGGTGGCCGCGGTCGGCGATCGCGCCTGGGCGCCGTACCCGCGCGAGGCGATTCGCGCGTCCTCGGAGATCGACTCCGCGGTCGGACTGACCTGTGGGGACGAGCGAGCGCTCGCCGAGCACTTCCACCTCCCGGCGTCCGCGCCCCGCCTCGCCGCGATCGCCGGCCGCGAGGACGAGGCCGACGGCTCGGTGCCGGTCGCGGCGGACTAGGCGTCCGGCTGCTTCTCGCCGTCGGCCGCGCCCTGATCTCCGGCGGGCCGGCGCCCGGTCTCGGCGACGTAGGTGCGCTCCAGCGTCTGGGTCGCGAGCTCGATCGCGGCGAGCACGTCGTCGAGGTCGGAGAGCTGGCGGCCGATCGCCGCGTCGTCCTCCGCGGCGGCGGGCTCGTGGTCGCTGAGCTTCTGCGCGCCCTCGGCGGGCTCGGGGGCCTCCTGACCGCCGGTGGGCGGGGCTGCGGGTCGCGGATCCTCCTCGCCCAGCGCCCGCCGGATCATCCGATCGTGCTGGGCGAAGGCGAGCCAGAGAGCGGCGATGTCCTGGCGGAGCTCGGCCAGCTCGGCCTCACGCGCGCCGAGCTCGGCCGACTGATGCTCGAGCGCCGCGCGAACGTCGCGCTTGCGGTAGCCGAAGGGGCGCCGCCGGAGCTTCGGCTGCTCGGTCGCCGGGACCTCCTCGGCCGCCGGCTCCTCCTTCGCGGTCTCCTGCTCCGTGCTCACCCTCGCTCGAGTATAGGAGCGGTCTTGCGAGGCGCTTCCCAGCCCTTGCTCCGGTTAGGTGCCAGGTGGTAGGTTGCCGCGACGCGGGAGTGGGATGGACGCCCGCCCGGAGGACAGGACAGCGCATGATCGCAGCGAAGCTGCGCGGGGGAAGCAAACCGAGCTTGAACGAGGCCCTGGGTTGGATCGGCTGGCGAGTCGACGACATCTACGGCGCCGGCGTCGGACGTCTCGACGACGTCTGGATCGACCCCGGCTCGGGCTCGCCGCGCTGGTTGCTCGTCGAGGAGGGCCGTTTCGGGGGCCGCTCCACCCTGATCCCGTTCGAGGATGCGACCGCCGGTGCCGGTCACGTCTGGGTCCCCTACGAGCGCGACGTCGTCCGCGCTGCCCCGGAGGTCCAGGCGGGAACTCCGCTCACCCAGGAGATCGAGACCGCCCTGCGCGCCCACTACTCCGCCTCCGCTCCGCGCTCGGCGAGCCGTCCCGCCGCCCCGCGCGGCCAGGCCGGCGGCGCCACGACGATCCGCTTCGGCCGAGCCGGCCAATCCCCCGAGGGGTTCGCCGGGCGCCCCGCCGACGCGACATCGGCCGGGCGTGAGCCGCCCGTGACGCAGGAGCCGCCCGCGGTCCCGTACTCCGAGCCTCCGCCTCCGCAGATGCCCGAGCGCCCCGCCCCGCCCGTGGAGGCGCCGCTCCCGGCGCGCGAGGAGCCCACGCCGCCCCCGCTCGACTACGCCGCGAGGCCCCGTCCCGCGCGAACGCCCGAGCCGGAGCCGGAGGCCGTCCGGTACCGCCGCGACGAGGAGCTCGTCTATCGCCCGCCGCCGGAGGGCCGCGATCCGTATCGCTACGCGCCGCCGGAAACCGATCCGACCCGTATCGCTACGCGCCGCCACACCAGCCCGACCCCGCCCCGGCGCCCGCCGGCTCGCGCGATCCGGCGCAGGAGCACATCGACGCCCTGCGCGACCTCGCCGCCAGCGGCGGGACCCATTTCGTCGAGATCGAGCTCAGCGGCGAGCTGTCGATCCGCGGCGAGCTCCGCTCGATCCGCGTGACGCCGCACGAGCGCCGCCCACCCTCGCGCTGAACCGCCCTTCAGGCCGCGGTGCGGGCGGTGACTCGCTGCGGCTCGGCAGCGGGCGAGCCCGCTGCGGCGCTTTGGGCGATCCGGCCGGCCGCCGCGGCGAGCGCCCGCGCGAACGCGTCGAACTGGGCCCGGACCCGAGCGGCGTCCTCCATCCCGGCGGTCAGCGCCTCGGCGCGGCCGACCACGCCGTCGCCGAGCGCGGCGATCCGGCGCTGACGGTCCGCGACGATCCGGTCCGCGACCCGGCGCGCGTTCTCGAGGATCGCCCCTGCGTCGGCCTCGGCCCGGCGCGCTCGGGCCGTCGCTCCGCGCTCCGCCTCGGCGCGGATCTCGGCGGTCTCGCGCTCGACCGCCGTCACCATCGTCGCGAGCAGCCGGTCGGCGCGGCGCTTCGCCTCCTCGACGTAGGCACGCGCCTGGCGCTCGGCATCGGCGTGGAGTTGTGCTGCTCCGGCGAAGGGGGGCGGTGCCTGCGGCGGCTGGGGCGGCGTCTCCGCGGCGGGGCGGGGCGCGGCGGCGGCGACCGCCCGCGCGGCCTCGAGGCGGGAGCGCTCGATCTCGGCGCCCCCGCGCTCGAGCCGCTCGCCGAAGTTGCGGGTCGCGCGCTCGAGGCTCTCGCGCACCGCGGCCAGCTGCGCCGCCGCGCCGTCGGTCGCGGCCTCAGCCACCGGAGCGGACTCCCGCGAAGGGCGCCGGGCCGGCTGCGGGCTGCGCCTCGGCGCCGATCTCGGCGGCCAGCCGCTCGGCCGCTTCGCCCAGGGCCCTGACGAGGTTGTCGAGCCCCTCGCCGACGGCCGCCCCGTCCCCGAGCCGGGCGACCAGCGCCTCGGAGCGCGCGAGGAGCTCCTCGCTCACCGCCGCGATCCGCCGCTGCCGCTCCGCTACCAAGGCGTCGGCCTCGCGCCGGGCCTCGGCGAGCACCCGCTCGGCCTCCTCGCGCGCCTCGGCGCGGACGCGAGCCGCCTCGGCCTCGACGTCGTCGAGGATCGCGCCGACGCGGCGAGAGAGCTCAGCCGCGGCCGGGGCTTCGATTGGGACAGCCTGTGCGTGCATCGCGCGTGCGGGCGGGGAACGCGATCACGTTAACCCCCGCAAAGGCGGCACTTTCACGGGCGCGGCTCAGCAGCCCAGGGCGCGGGCGATCACCATCTGCTGGACCTCGTCGGTCCCCTCGCCGACGGTCAGGATCTTCGCGTCTCGGTAGAAGCGGCACACCGGGTACTCCTCGATGAAGCCGTAGCCGCCGTGGATCTGCACCGCCTCCTCGCTGGCGCGGACCGCGAGCCGGCCGGTCTTCAGCTTCGCCTGCGCGGCGGTCAGCGTGAACGGCTCGCCGCGGTCCTTCAGCGTCGCCGCCCGGTAGGTGAGCAGCCGCGCCGCCTCGATCTCGGTGGCCATGTCGGCGAGCTTCGCCTGGATCGTCTGGAAGCGGGAGATCGGCTGGCCGAACGCCCGCCGCTCCTTCGCGTAGGCGAGCGCCTCGTCGAGGCAGCCCTGGGCGAGTCCGAGGCCCATCGCGGCGACCCCGATGCGGCCTCCGTCGAGGATCTGGAGAAACTGCTTGAACCCCTGGCCCCGGGGCCCGAGCAGGTTCCGCTCGGGCACGACGCAGTCCTCGAACGTGAGGGGGTGGGTGTCGGAGGCGTTCCAGCCCATCTTCCGGTAGGCCTCTCCAATCACGAATCCAGGGGTCCCGTTGGGGACGATGATGTTCGATATCTCGTCCTCGCCGGTGCGAGCGGTGATCGTCACGCAGGCGGAGATGTCGGTGCCGGAGTTGGTGATGAACTGCTTGGCGCCGTTGACGGTCCAGGCGTCGCCGTCGAGCGTGGCCCGGGTGCGGACGTTGCCGGCGTCCGATCCCGCCTCCGGCTCGGTCAGGCCGAACGCGGCGAGCGCCTGGCCGGAGCAGAGGCGCGGGAGCCACTCCTGCTTCTGCTCCTCCGTGCCCCAGTTGGCGATCGGCGTCGTCCCCAGGGAGATGTGGGCGGCCATCGTGATCGCGACGGAGGAATCGATGCGGGCCAGCTCCTCCACCGCGAGTGCGTAGGAGAGGATGTCGGCGCCTCCGCCCCCGTACTCGGCCGGAAAGGGAATGCCCATCAGCCCGAGCTCGCCCATCTTCGCCACGAGCTCGTAGGGGAAGGACTTCGTGCGGTCGAGCTCCTCCGCCAGCGGAGCGACCTCGTTGCGGGCGAAATCGCGAACGGTGTCGCGCAGCAGGCGCTGCTCGTCGCTCAGCTCGAAGTCCATGGCGGCGGAGAGTCTGCCAGGGAGGAGGCTCAGTCGCCCCCGTGAGCGGCGAGGTCGCGCTCGAGCGCCTCCCGCATCATCGGCTCCGGCATCGGCCGGTCGATCAGGAAGCCCTGGCCGTAACGGCAGCCGAGCTCGAGGAGCCGGTCCGCCTGCTCGCGCCGCTCGATCCCCTCGGCGATCACCCGGAGCCCGAGCGAGTGCGCGATCTCGAGGATCGCCTTCGCCAGCGCCGAGTCGTCGCCCTGGCGGCCGAGCCCGTCCACGAACGGCTTCGGGATCTTCAGCAGGTCGATCGGGAAGTGCTGGAGATGCCGCAGCGAGGAGAAGCCGGTGCCGAAGTCGTCGACGCCGAGCTCGACGTCGAGGTCGCTGAGCCGCTGGAGCAGGGCGGCGGTCTGGCGGGCATCGCCGCCGAACGCGCTCTCGGTCAGCTCCAACGTCAGGCTGCCGGGGTCCAGTCCGCTCGTCTCGAGCGCCGACGCCACCTCGTCGACGATCGAGCCCTGCTCGAGCTGGAGCAGCGAGACGTTGACGCTGATCGCGAAGCCGGGGCGGATCCTGCCGTCGCGCTGCCATCCCGCAGCCTCGCGGCAGGCGGTCTCGAGCACGTGACGTCCGAGGGCGAGGATCGTTCCGGTCTGCTCCGCGAGCGGGATGAACTCGCCCGGCGGCAGCAGCCCCCGGGAGGGATGGCGCCAGCGGACCAGCGCCTCGGCCCCGGCCACGCGGCCGCTCGCGAGCTCGACGACCGGCTGGTAGTGGACGACGAGCTGGTCCTCGGCGATCGCGCGCTTGAGCTCGGCCTCGAGCTCGAGCCGCTCGACGACGGAGGTGTGCATCTCGGGCTGGAAGGACTCGTGCCGTCCGGCGCCGTGGCGCTTGGCCTCGTACATCGCGAGGTCCGCGTTGCGCAGGAGGTCATCGGAGGGGCTGGATCCCGTCGCCACCCCGATCGAGCCGGAGAGCGACACCTCCTTGCCGCGGACGGAGAACGGATGCTCGAGCGCGGCGAGGATGCGGTCGGCGAGCTCGTGGACGTCCGTGCGGTCGGCGTCCTCGACGAGGACGGCGAACTCGTCGCCGCCGAAGCGGGCGGCCGTGTCACCGGCCTCGACGCAGCCGGCGAGCCGCCGGGCGACGGCGATCAGCAGCTCGTCGCCGGCGGAGTGGCCGAGGCTGTCGTTGACGTTCTTGAACTCGTCGAGGTCGCAGAAGAGGATGCCCACCTTCGTCCCCGACCGCTCCGCTCGCGCCAGGGCCTGATCGAGGCGGTCGGCGAGCAGGTTGCGGTTGGGCAGCTTCGTCAGCGGGTCCTGGAGCGCCTGGTCGATCGCGTCCTGGACAGTGCGGGCGTCGGTCAGGGCGATGCTCGCGTGCTTGGCGAAGGCGACGAGGATCTCGCGCTCGGCTTCCGTGTAGGCGTGGACCTCCTCCTCGCGCGCGACCGTGAGGCTCCCGACGACCTTGCCGCCCTCGCGCACCGGGGTGGCCATCGCCGACTTGACCCCGAACCGCGCGAAACTGGGGATCGCGGCGTCGTCGTCGGCGTAGCCCTCGATCACGACCAGGTCCTCGGCGAGGATCGCCTTGCCGCCGGCGCCCTCGCCGACGCGCCCGACCCTGACGTGCTCGAGCATCTCCGGCGGGATCCCGTGGGAGGCGACCATGACCATCCGCGTCGGGTCCTCCCGGTCGATCAGCCGCAGGCCGACCGTCTCGTCCTCGAGCAGCTCGGAGGCGCCCTCGACGATCGCCTCGAGGACGTCGTCGATCGCCAGGCGGCTGACGATCGAGCTCTGGATCCGCGAGAGGCGCTCGAACAGTCGCTGGCGCTCCTGAAGCGATTCGACCAGCAGCTCGTTCTCCGCCCGACGCCGCTCGCTCTCGACGCGCTGGGCGCGCTCCGCATCCATCGTCCTGATCGTCCTCAGGGTCAGCGAGAGGACGCGGGCCGCGGCTCGCAGCAGGCTCGCCTCCTCGCCCGAGAACGGCTCGTCGGCGCGCGCGAGCACGAGATGGTCGAGCGACTCGTCGTCGATCGGGATCGCGACCGCGCCGCATTCGCCGACGCCGCGCACCGGCAGCGTCTCGGCGCGGCCCGCGGCGACGTCCGCCAGCGGGCCGATCGGCGGCTGCTCCGATCCGAAGCCGATCGAGGCGACGATCGCCGGACCGGCCGGGTCGCTCGCGAGGACGGCGCCGGCCTCCGATTCGGTCACCTCGGCGGCGCGCTCGACCGCCGCCCTGATCGCCGTCTCCCGGTCCTCCTTTCCGGAGAGGGCGCCGACGAACTCGGCGAGCTGCTGCGTCGTCCAGTTGCCGGACGATTCGATCTGCATCGACTGCCTCGCGGGAGCGGCCAGCCCCGGTTCCATCAGCCCAGGGCGAGGACCGCGAGGGTCTGGCTGTGAACCGCGTTCACGCCTCGCGTCCTCGCGATCTCTCCGTACGTGTAGAGCCCCGCGATCGGGGCGCCGGCGCTCTCGGCGATCAGCTCGGCCTCCTCGTCGATCACGTCGTCGCCGAGGATCCCCCGGCGCCCGATGCAGTTGAAGGCGATCAGGCCGAGCGGCGGGGAGCCGTCGAGCCGGTCGATCGCCTGGTCGCAGGCGAAGCGGGTCGAGGCGAGCACCGAGCCCGCGTCTCCCTGCATGAACCACGCGAGGCCGCCCTGGGGGACCTCGGCGGTGCAGATCAGCGATCGCTCCTCGAAGTCGGGGTCGCTGACGCAGCGGACCGGCTGCTCCCCCGTCCGCCGCCGGGCCAGGCCGAGCGGGTGGACCCGGGCCCACTTCGTGAAGGCCTCGGCGTCCTCGCGGACCTCGGCGGGTGCGTCGAAGTGGTCGAGGTAGCGATCGAGCGCAGGCTCGTCGCCGATCTCGACGACGCGATTGGCGTCGCTGCGCGTGACGAGGACCGGCTCGCCGACCGGGCGCCAGCCGTGCGACCAGCCGAGGCCGATCGGGCCGTCGGAGCGGATCGCCGCGGCGACGACCGAGTCGCGGAGGACCTCGCCGTCGAGCAGCTGGAAGGTGCCGGCCATCCGGACGCCGTCGCCCGCGCAGCCGCCGGCCAGCGGGACGCCGGAGCCGACGACCTCGTGGACGCCGCGGATGACCTCGTTCTGGTCCCCGGCGCGGCCGTCGGTGAGCAGCATCAGGACGCGTTCGCCGCGCTCGTCGAGGCGGCCGAGACATTCCGCGGCGCTCGCGCCGGCGCAGCGGAGGCCGCGAGAGGCGTCGCGCCCGGCGGCGGTCGCAACGTCGAAGCCGGTGCCGCCGATCGCCGTGACGACGACGCTGCCGTCGCCCGCGGATCCGGCGGTGAGCTCGCCGGCGGTCGAGCAGCCGACGAGCGGGGTGTCGCCGGCGACGGCGCCGATCCCGGCGAGGATGCGCTCGGGGTCGAAGGCATCGGAGCAGAAGACGACCAGGAGCTTCGCCTCGCGCCCGGCGATGGCCTCCGCCGCGGCCGCCGCCCCGGCCTCGTGGTCGTCGGCGTCGGCGGAGCGGCCGACCCCGACCCAGCGCTCGCGAGCGACGCCCACGGCGGGGTTCGGGCGATCGGCAGTCGGCGCGGTCCCCATCTCCCCATGGCTATCGGCAGGATGGCGGCTGCGGTTTAGCCGTCCGGCCGCCGGTTGGGCGCCTCAACCGGACGCCGCAGCGGCGTTTCGCGCCAGCTCGACCAGCAGCCGCGCCCCGAAGCCGGTGGCGCCCTTGCCGAGATACTCGCGCGGGACGTCCCACGAGGTGCCGGCGATGTCCAGGTGCGCCCACGGCACGCCCGCGGCGAACGGCTCGAGGAACTCGGCCGCGTAGATCGCCCCCGCCTCGCGCTTGGCGCCACTGTTGGAGAGGTCCGCGTGGGTCCCGCGGGTGAGTTCCCGGTACTCGGGGTGCATCGGCATCCGCCAGGCGAGCTCGCCGACGATCGCCCCGGCGCGCTCGACCTCGGCCGCCCACTCGTCGTCGTTGGCGAAGAGGCCCGCGTACGTGGAGCCGAGCGCGACCATGATCGCGCCGGTCAGCGTCGCGACGTCGACGATCCGCTCGGCTCCCTCGCGCGCGCACCACGTCAGCGCGTCGGCGAGGATCAGCCTGCCCTCGGCGTCGGTGTTGTTGACCTCGACCGTCGTGCCGTCGAGCTGGGTGATGATGTCGCCCGGTCGCATGGCGCGGCCGCCCGGCATGTTCTCGACCGCGGGGACGACGGCGATGAGGTTCACCGCGAGGCCGAGCTCGGCAATCGCCGCGGTCGCCTCGATCACCGCCGCCCCGCCGGTCATGTCCTTCTTCATCAGCTCCATGCCCTGGCTGGGCTTGATCGAGATGCCGCCGCTGTCGAAGGTGACGCCCTTGCCCACGAACCCGAGCCGGGGCCCCGACGCGCCGGGGCCCGAGTGGCGCAGCACGATCAGCGCCGGCTCCTTCGCCGAGCCGGCGGCGACCGCGAGCAGGCCCCCGAAGCCCTCCTCCTCGAGCCGGGCGCGGTCGAGGACCTCGGCCTCGACTCCCTCGTGCTCGTCGGCGATCTCGCGGGCGCGGGCCGCCAGCGTCTCGGGATCGAGCACGTTGGCCGGGAGGTTCTGCAGGTCACGGACCCGGTTGGCCGCCTCGGCGCTCGCGGTCGCGACGGGGACGGTCTCGGCGGCGGCGCCGGGGTCGGCGACGCCGTGGAGCGCCAGCGACTCGACGGCGGTCACCGGCTCGTCGCCGGTGTCGCCCTTGTAGCGGTCGAAGCGGTAGGCGGCGAGGATCGTCCCCGAGGCGAGGGCCGGAGGGGAGCCGGCTCCGGGCGGGCACTCCCAGGCGAGGGAGCGGGCCTCGAGCCGCCGGGCCTGGGCGACGCCGACGGCGGCGGCCGCCCGGACCCGGTCCGGGATGAGGTCGTCGCGGTCGCCGAGCCCGACGACGAGGACGCGCCGCCCGCCCTCGGGGCGCACGACGGTGAGGGACTTCGAGGACGACCTGACGTCCTCGGCCCCGGGGGCGCCGGCGAGCCAGGAGGGAAGGTCGTCGCCCGCGAAGACGCCGACGCAGAGGAGGTCGGCGTCGCTCTCGGCGAGGGGTGCGTCGGCGATCTCGACCCGCATGGCCGCGGCACGATATCCGCCGGCCGGAGCCGCGCCACTACGATTCCGGGCCGCCCACGTATCTCTCGTCCCGCAGGAGAACCCTCAGATATGCCCCAGACCGTGATCCTCTCGACCGCCCGCACCCCCTTCGGGAAGATGGGCGGCGCCCTCGCCACCCTCGGCGCGCCGAAGCTCGGCGGCACCGCGATCGCCGCCGCCCTCGAGCGCGGCGGGGTCGATCCCGAGCAGGTCGAGGAGGTCGCCTACGGCCAGGTGCTCCAGGCCGGCCAGGGTCAGATCCCCTCGCGCCAGGCGCAGATCGAGGCGGGCATCCCCAAGGAGGTGCCCTCGGAGACGATCAACAAGGTCTGCGCCTCGGGCATGCGCTCGGTCGGGCTCCTCGACCTGGCGATCCGCGCCGGCGACGTCGGCGTCGGCGTCGGCGGCGGCATGGAGTCGATGTCGAACGCGCCCTACCTGCTTCCCGGCGCCCGCTTCGGCTTCCGCATGGGCGACGCCAAGGCCGTCGACGCGATGACTCACGACGGCCTCACAAACCCCTTCACCGGCAAGCAGATGATCAACGAGGCCAGCGAGGTCGGCAACGAGCTCGAGGTCACGCGCCCCGACCTCGACCGCTTCGCGGTGCGCTCCCACGAGCTCGCCGCCCGGGCGACCGACGAGGGCCGGCTGGCCGACGAGATCGTCGAGGTCGTTGTCAGCTCCCGCAAGGGCGACACCACCGTCGCGGCTGACGAGGCGATCCGGCCCGACACGTCGATCGAGACCCTCGCGAAGCTGAAGGCGATCGGCGGCGAGGACGCGACCCACACGGCCGGCAACTCCCCCGGCGTCAACGACGGCGCCTCGGCGGTCGTCGTCGCCTCCGACGAGTGGGCCGGCGCGAACGGCAAGGACCCGATCGCCCGCATCGTCGGCTACGGCATGATCGGCGACGACTACGCCTACCTCGCGCGGACCCCGGCCAAGGCCGCCAAGATCGCCCTCGACAAGGCCGGCAAGAGCCCCGAGGACGTCGACCTCTGGGAGATCAACGAGGCCTTCGCCTCCGTCGCCCTCAACTCGATCCGCATGCTCGGCATCGACGAGGAGAAGGTCAACGTCAACGGCGGCGCGATCGCCCTCGGCCACCCGATCGGCGCTTCCGGCGGCCGCATCATCGGCGCCCTCGTCCACGAGCTTCAGCGCCGCGGCGGCGGCCTCGGCTGCGCCGCGATCTGCTCAGGCGGGGGACAGGGCGACGCAATCCTTCTCGAGGTCTGAGAGCGCGCTGGCCGGCGTCCTCGTCGGCTTGCGGCCTTGGGGCCGCGGCGCCTCCTGCGTCCTTGGCCAGCGCACTCTCGGATCCTCGAGAAAGCAGCGACCGCTCCGGCCGTACCCTCAAGCGCATGCCACGAGGAGCCGCCTTCTTCGACCTCGACCGGACGCTGATGTCCGGCTCGAGCGGGGCGCAGTTCGGCCGGGCTGCCTTCCGCAGCGGGATGGTCAGCCGGCGGCAGATGACGCGGTGGGCGTTCCAGCACGTGCGCTACCGGCTGCGCGGGGCGAGCGACGAGGACACCGAGGCGCTGGTCGAGGAGCTGAGGGAGCTGCTCCACGGGGTCCCGGAGCGGGACCTGAAGCGGATGGTCCCCGACCTGATGGCGAGCATCCTGCCGCGCATCTATCCGCAGATGCTGGCCGAGGTGCGGGCGCACCAGGACGCGGGGCGGCCGGCGTTCATCGTCAGCGCCGCGAGCCATGGGGTCGTCGAGTTGCTCGCGCAGGTCCTCGACATGGAGGGCGGCATCGGCAGCCGCTACGAGGTCGACGAGCACGGCCGCTACACCGGCGAGCTGGTCGGCGGCCTCAACTACGGAGCGCTGAAGATCGGGCCGATGCGGCGGTTCGCCGCCGACCATGGAATCGACCTCGACGCGAGCTGGGCGTACTCGGACTCGATCTCCGACCTGCCGATGCTGGAGCTCGTCGGCAACCCGGTCGCCGTCAACCCCGACGCCGAGCTCGCCGCCGTCGCCCGCGAGCGGGGCTGGCAGGTGATGCGGTTCGAGCGGCTCGGCCGCCGGCTCGCGATCGCCGCCTCGGTCGCGACGACCGCCGCCGTCGGCGGCGGCGCGTGGCTGCGGCGCCGGCGGCGCTGAAACCCGTCGCCGCGGCGACGGCGATGGATTAGGGTCGCCGGGATGGACGAGGTCGAGCTCGCCTACGCCGGGATCGCCCGGCAGGCCGAGCTCCTGCGCGAGCGGGAGATCTCCTCGCGCGAGCTGGTCGAGCTCTACATCGGGCGCATCGAGCGGCACGATCCGGGGCTCAACGCGTTCCGCGTGGTCCTCGCCGAGCGCGCCCGGACCGAGGCCGACGACGCCGACCGCCGGCTCGCCGCGGGTGAGACGGCGCCCCTGCTCGGGGTGCCGATCGCAGTCAAGGACAACGTCGACGTCGCCGGCGAGCTGACGGCCATGGGGACCGTGGGCTGGGACGAGCCGGCGGCGGCCGACTGCGCTCACTACCGGCGGTTGCGGGAGGCGGGGGCCGTGCTGATCGGCAAGACGAACCTCTCCGACCTCGCGATCTGGCCCTTCACCGAGACCGAACCGTGGGGGGAGACGCGCAATCCCTGGGATGCCTCGCGCAGCCCCGGGGGCTCGAGCGGCGGCTCGGGGGCCGCGGTCGCCGCCGGCCTCGTCGGCGCCGCCTCGGCCTCCGACGGCGGCGGGTCGATCCGCATCCCCGCGACCAACTGCGGACTGTTCGGGCTGAAGCCGCAGCGCGGTCGGGTCAGCCTGATGCCCGATCCCGAGCACTGGCTCGGCCTGTCGGTCACCGGATGCCTGACCCGGCGGGTGGCCGACACGGCGCTCTGGCTCGACGTCGCGGCCGGCGCCGAGCCGGGAGACGTCGACACCCCTCCGCCCCCTGAGCGGCCCTACGCCGAGTCGGCGCGGACCGCGCCGCCCAATCTCCGCGTGGCGATGACGACGACTGCGCCGCGTCCGGCGGCCCCGCCGATCATCTCCGACGAGGTCAAGGAGGCCGTCGCCCAGGTCGCCGACGTCCTCGCCGGGCTCGGGCACGCGGTCGAGGAGCACGACCCCGACTGGGGCGGGATCGGCAACGACATCACTCCGCGCTACCTCGGCGGGATCGCCGAGGACGGATCGAGGGTTCCCTACCCGGAGCGACTCGAGGCGCGGACGCGAGGGATGATCCGCCTCGGTCGCATGCTGCCGCGGCGGGTGGTGGAGAGGGCGCGCGAGAACGAGCGCAAGCACTCGGCCCGCCTCAACGCCATCTTCGACGACTTCGACGTGCTGCTGATGCCGGTCGTCGGCATCCCCGCCCCCGAGATCGGCCGCTGGGCCGGGCGCGGGGCGGTGCGGACCCTGATGTCGATCTCGCGGGCGTATCCCTGCTCGATCGCGTGGAACTACACCGGCCAGCCGGCCGCCTCGATCCCGCTGCCGCCGCAGACCGCCGGCGGGGTGCCGCTCTCGGCGCAGCTCGTCGCGCCGCCCAATCGGGAGGACCTGCTGATCTCCCTCGCCGCGCACCTCGAGGCCGAGATCGGCTGGGCGGAGCGGACGCCGGAGGATCGGCTGACCGCATAGAGCGCGTCGGGCCTCGCCCGCGGCCGAAGCCGTTCATTCGATCGGGGTAGCCTCCAGTCATGGCGATCGAGCCCGGATCGGAGCGCCGAGCGCATCAGTGGCGCGAGGACGTGTACGCGCACCAGCGCGAACGTGACGTGCCGTTCGAGACGCTCTCCGGGCATCCCGTCGAGCCGCTCTATACGGCGGACGACCTCGCCGACCACGACCCCGAGCGCGACGAGGGCCTCCCGGGCGCCTATCCCTTCACCCGCGGCGTCTACCCGACGATGTACCGGGGCCGGCTGTGGACGATGCGGCAGTTCGCCGGCTTCGGCACGGTCGACGAGACGAACCGGCGGTTCCGCTACCTGCTCGAGAACGGCCAGACCGGCCTCTCGTGCGCCTTCGACATGCCGACGCTCATGGGGCTCGACTCCGATCACGATCGCTCCTTCGGCGAGGTCGGGGTCGAGGGCGTGGCGCTCGACACCGTCGACGACATGGCGACGCTGTTCGAGGGGATCCCGCTCGACGAGGTTACGGTGTCGATGACGATCAACGCGCCCTCGGCGATCCTGCTCGCCTTCTACGTCGTCGCCGCCGAGGAGAAGGGGATCCATCCATCCCAGCTCGGCGGGACGATCCAGACCGACATCCTCAAGGAGTACATCGCCCAGAAGGAGTGGTGCTTCCCGATCGAGCCGGCGATGCGGCTCGTCACCGACATGATCGAATGGTGCGCGGGCGAGATGCCGCGCTGGCACCCGATCTCGATCTCCGGCTACCACATCCGCGAGGCTGGGGCGACCGCCCAGCAGGAGCTCGCCTTCACGCTGAAGGACGGCCTCACCTACGTCGAGCGCGCGGTCGAGCGCGGGCTCGACGTCGACGACTTCGCGCCGCGGCTCTCGTTCTTCTTCAACGCGCACATCGACTTCTTCGAGGAGATCGCCAAGTACCGCGCAGCCCGGCGGATCTGGGCGCGCGAGCTCCGCGAGACCTTTGGCGCGCGCAACCCGAAGTCGCTGCTGATGCGGACCCACACGCAGACCGCGGGCGTGAGCCTCAGCGCGCAGCAGCCGCTGGTCAACATCGTCAGGACGACGATCGAGGCGCTGGCCGGCGTGCTCGGCGGGACGCAGTCGCTGCACACCAACTCCTTCGACGAGGCGCTGGCGCTGCCGACCGAGGGGGCCGTGCAGATCGCCCTGCGCACCCAGCAGGTGATCGCGCACGAGTCAGGGGTCACGAACACGATCGACCCGCTCGGGGGCTCCTACTTCGTCGAGAAGCTGACCGACGAGATGGAGGCAGCCGCCTACGACTACTTCGCGCGGATCGACGAGCTTGGCGGCATGGTCGCGGCGATCGAGGAGAACTTCCCCCAGCGCGAGATCTCCGACGCGGCGTTCGAGCACCAGGCGGCCCTCGAGCGCGGCGACCGGATCATGGTCGGCGTCAACGCCTTCGAGGTCGACGACGACGAGCTGACCGAGATCCATCGCCCCGATCCCGACGCCGAGCGCCGCCAGCGCGAGCGCCTCGCCCGGACGATGGGGGAGCGGGACGGCCGCCGCGCGGTCGAGGCGCTCGACGCCCTCAAGGCCGCCGCCGCGACCGACGAGAACCTGATGCCCCGCCTGCTCGATTGCGCCCGCGCCAGGGTCAGCGAGGGGGAGATGGTCGCCGCGATGCAGGCGGTCTTCGGCACTTACACCGAGACGCCCGTCTACTAGCCCGCCCACCGCTCGCGCTCTTCGAGAAGCGCCCCAAGGGGCGGGGAGGGGGTTCTCGTCCTCCGAGCCCGGCGACACGGACGAGCGAGCGGGAGGAGCGCATGAGGGCGTGTGGGGGAGGGGACCGGCCGCCCTCGCGAGCGAAGCGAGTCTCGAAGGCCGGGTCCCTCCCCCGCCCCCACGACTGGGACTCCTCCTCCTGAAAGCGATCTTGCAGTCGCAGGCCGTCGGCTAACGGTTCGCTAACACGTTCCTTAGGGTCCGCGCCCGTCATGGCTCGAATCCCACTCCGGATCACGGTCGCGCTGATCGCCTTCGGGGCGCTCCTCGCGCTGCTGCCGGCGCTCTCGCAGGGCGCCTCACCGCGCGTCAACGGCGGCCGTGAGATCCGCAAGAACATCCGTCTCTACGACGGCGTCTGGAAGCGCAACGTCGATCCCCGCCGCAAGGCCTGGGCTCAGCGCGTCGCCGATTGCGAGTCGGGGCGGAACCCGAACGCGCTCGGCTACGAGGGCAAGTACCGCGGCGCTTTCCAGTTCTCGCTCGCGACCTGGCGGGGCGCGCCGCGCTCGCCCGGGGGCGACCCGGTCGCCTACAGCTACCGGACCCAGGCCTTCGTCGCGGTCCGGCTGATGCGGCGCGACGGCAAGGGTCACTGGCCGAACTGCGGCTGAGCGGCTCGCCCGCACGGAGCGGGATAGGATCAGCCCATGAGCAAGTTCGAGGTGGTCCGCAGCGAAGTGGATGGGTGGGACGTTCGCCGAACCGGCGAGGCCCAGGCCCTCTCCAACTATCCGACCCGCGAGCTGGCCGAGGCGGCCGCGCGCAAGCAGCAGGAGGCCGAGGACGCGAGCGGCGGCACCGCCGACGCGATCGACGTCCGCCAGGACGTCTTCTCCGAGGGTCCCGAGGAGGAGCTCAACGCGAAGAAGACGCTCTTCGGCGTCGGCGCGGTGCTGATCGGGGTGATCGTCCTGATCGTCGTGGTGGCGTTGATCGTGGTCGCCACGGGCGTCACCTCCTGAGCCCGGCGGTACGCTTCCGGCC
This sequence comes from uncultured Solirubrobacterales bacterium, assembly GCA_963823565.1. GTDB lineage: Bacteria > Actinomycetota > Thermoleophilia > Solirubrobacterales > 70-9 > RHKX01. Next base: position 617,056 of record CAWGLR010000003.1, read on the forward strand.
ATGAGCGAGCGCAAGATCAGAGTGGTCGTGGCCAAGCCGGGGCTCGACGGGCACGACCGCGGCGCCAAGATCATCGCCCGCGCCCTGCGGGACGCCGGCATGGAGGTCATCTACACCGGCCTCCACCAGACTCCCGAGCAGATCGCTGCGACGGTGATCCAGGAGGACGCCGACGCGGTCGGCCTGTCGATCCTCTCCGGCGCCCACATGACGCTCGTGCCGAAGATCGTCGAGATGCTGCGCGAGCAGGGCGCCGACGACGTCCTCGTCACGGTCGGCGGGACGATCCCCGCCGACGACATCCCCGAGCTCAAGGACCTCGGGGTCGCCGAAGTCTTCACTCCCGGGGCCCCGACCGACGACATCGTCGAGTTCCTGCGCTCGAACGTCGGCGCGCCCGCCTAGCTCCGTCCTACTCGCCGTAGGTTCCGCCCGTCGCGCCGCCGCGCGGCGCCCGCGCCGATCGCCGAGCGCACCCGATTGACTAGTCAGTCAGTCACCGGAGTCGGTAGCATCACCGGCCGCAAGTCCCCTTTTTGCCCTCAGAGGAGGCATCCGCTTTGAAGATCTGTTGTCTTGTCAAGGAGGTGCCGGACGCCGCCGTCCAGAAGCGGCTCGACCCCGGCACCAAGCGGCTCGACCGCTCCGGCGAGCGGAACCTGAACCCGTTCGACACCCACGGCATCGAGGCCGCGATGCAGATCCGGGAGGGTGGTGAGGTCGAGGTCGACGAGATCGTCGCCGTCACCATGGGCCCGGAGACCGCGCAGCGCGCCCTCCACAAGGCGGTCGCCCTCGGCGCCGATCGCTCCGTCCACCTGACCGACGAAGCGCTCGCCGGCTCCGACGTCTGCGCGACCGGCTACGCCCTCGCGAAGGTGCTCGAGGCCGAGCAGCCGGACCTCGTCCTGCTCGGTCAGCAGTCCGACGACGGCGAGTGCTACACGATCGGCGCTGTCGTCGCCGACCACCTGAAGATGCCGTCGCTGACGCAGGTGATCCAGATGGACGTCTCCGGCGGCAGCCTGCGCTGCGAGCGCCAGGCCGAGTACGGATACGACACCGTCGAGATCGAGCTCCCCGCCGTGATCAGCGTCGGCGACGCGATCAACGAGCCGCGCTACCCGTCGTTGAAGGCGATCATGGGCGCGAAGAAGAAGCCGCTCGACTCGAAGTCCACGGGCGACGTCTCGATCGAGGCCGACAAGGTCGGCGAGAGCGGTTCCCAGACCCAGGTCCTCGCGATCAACCCGCCGCCCGAGAAGCAGGCCGGCGAGGTGTTCGAGGACGAGGACACTGCCGAGACGGTCGAGAAGATCGTCGCCTGGCTCGACGAGAGGAAGCTGATCTAGATGGCGGACATCCTGGTTTACGCCCTGCACGACGACGAGGGCAACTTCAACAAGAACTCGATCGGCGCGATCTCGGAGGCGGCGAAGCTCGCCGGCGAGACCGGCGGCACCGCGAGCGCCGTCGTGGTCGGCGAGGTCTCCGACGAGGCCGCTGCCGGGCTCGGCAAGTACGGCGCCGCGAAGGTCTACCGCTGCAAGTCGGCCCCCGAGGGCTTGGCGCAGCCGATCGTCGACGTGATGGCGAAGGTCATCACCGACAACGGCATCGGCTACGCGCTGTTCGGCGGCGGCCTGCTCGGCTTCGAGATCGGGGCCGGACTGACGGCTCGCCTCGGCGCCGGCGTGACCATGGAGGTCACGGCGGTCAAGGTCGACGGCGGCAAGCTCGTCGCCGAGCGCCCGGTCCTGCAGGACTCGGCGATCGTCGACGTCGGATACGTCTCCGAGCCCGGGATCATCATCGGGCGCCTCAACGCGTTCGACGCGACCGAGTCCGGCTCCGGTGACGCGACCGTCGAGGACGTCGAAGTCGAGCTCTCCGAGTGGTCGACCAAGGCGAAGATGGTCACCCGCGGCGAGGCCCGCGGCGAGGACGTCAACATCGAGGATGCCGAGATCCTCGTCGGCGGCGGCCGCGGCCTGGGCGAGAAGGACAACTTCTCGCTGGCCGAGGACCTGGCCGGCGCGCTCGGCGGCGCCGTTGCCGCCACCCGCGCGGTGGTCGACGCCGGCTGGTACCCGTACGCGGCTCAGATCGGCCAGACCGGCAAGACGGTCGCGCCGAAGCTGTACCTCGCGGTCGGGATCTCCGGCGCGATCCAGCACAAGGTCGGCATGCAGAGCTCGGAGAACATCCTGGCCATCAACAAGGACCAGAACGCTCCGATCTTCGAGTTCGCGGACCTCGGGGTCGTCGGCGACCTCCACAAGATCATGCCCAAGCTGACCGAGGCCATCAAGGCCAAGAAGGGCAGCTGAGCAAGTAGCGGGTAGCGGGTGGCAGGTGGCTCTCAGCGTGCTACTTGCTACCTGCTGCGAGCTACTCGCTCTCGAACCGAGAAAGCGAGCTTGAGCACAGCGCCATGGCAGTAGCACCCAGCGAGTTCCCGCCCCCGTTCGACCCGAACGACTACATCGGCCCGCCGACCGACGCCGAGGACGAGCGCCTCGAGGTCGGAGTGGCGATCGTCGGCGGCGGTCCCGCGGGCCTCGCGTGCGCGAACCGGCTGATGCAGCTGCTCGAGGACGAGCCGGAGCTGACCGAGCGGCTCGGCGAGGTGCCGGTCGCGGTCATCGAGAAGGGCAAGGTGTGCGGCGCGCACCTGCTGTCGGGCGCCAACGTCGTGCCCTCGGCCCTGCACAAGCTGTTCCCGGACGAGGGCAAGGACGACTGGCCGATCTTCCAGGAGGTCGACGACGACGCCGTCTACCTGCTGACGAAGAGCCGGGCGCTGCCGCTGGTGCCGATGCCGCCGAACTTCCGCAACCACGGCAACTACACGCTGTCGGTCTCGAAGCTCGGCCGCTTCCTCGCCGACCGCGCCGAGGAGAAGGGCGCCTACATCCTCACCGAGACCGTCGCCGACAAGCTGCTGGTCGAGGACCGGATCGTCAGGGGCGTGCGCTCGGGCGACAAGGGCCGCGACCGCGAGGGCGAGCCGCTGGGCAACTTCGAGCCCGGCAACGACCTGATGGCGAAGGCGACCGTGCTCGCCGAGGGCACGCTGGGTCACCTCACCTACTCCGCGCTCGACTACTACGACCTTCGCGGGCAGGACCCGCAGCGCTGGGAGCTCGGCGTCAAGGAGGTCTGGGAGGTCCCGAACCCGCTGAAGAAGGTCATCCACACGATGGGCTGGCCGCTGCGCAAGGGCGCCAAGTACAACGAGTTCGGCGGCTCGTTCATCTACCCGATGGGCGAGGACAAGCTCTGCATCGGCATGGTCATCGGACTCGACTACACCGACGCCACGGTCTCCTGTCACGACCTGCTCCAGGAGCTGAAGACGCACCCGTTCGTCAAGAAGCTGCTCGAGGGCGGCAAGCGGGTCGGCTGGGGCGCCAAGACGATTCCCTCCGGCGGCTACTTCGCGATGCCGAAGAAGCTCGCGGTCCCGGGCATGATGATCGCCGGCGACGGGGCCGGGATGGTCAACGTCCCGACGCTGAAGGGCGTGCACTACGCGATGCACGCCGGGATGTTCGCGGCGGAGTCGATCGTCGAGTCCCTGAAGAAGGACGAGGAGTCGGTCGACTTCTCCAGCTACGAGGAGAAGGTCCGCGGCTCGCTGATCGAGAAGGAGCTCTACCAGTCGCGCAACATGCGCCAGCCCTTCGACAAGGGGTTCTTCGTCGGCGGCGCGATCGCCTCGGCGATGACCATCACCAAGGGCGCGTTCCCCGGTGGCCACTGGGATCAGGAGCGCGACGACGAGCACGAGATGTCGCTCGGCAAGGGCGCCGACGGCTACCCGCAGCCCGATGGCGAGCTCACTTTCGACAAGCTCGGCTCGGTCTTCCTCAGCGGCAACGCGACCCGCGACGACGCGCCCAACCACGTCAAGATCCAGCGTCACGTCCCCCGCGAGGTGGCCCAGACCTGGGTCTCGATGTGCCCGGCGGCGGTCTACGAGATCCCCGAGGAGCAGCTCGAGGGCGACTCCCCGACCGTCGACCTCAACGTGACGCCGTCGAACTGCGTCCAGTGCGGCGCGATCACCGCCAAGGGCGGGCGCCTGACGATGCCCGAGGGCGGCGACGGGCCGCTGTACCAAGAGGTTTAGCCGGCCGGGAATCCCGGAGAGTCAGGGCGCGAAGCAGCGTCCCAGACAGGGGTTCCCAGATGACTGCTCTCATCAGCGCGCTCCGGCGCGCCACCGTTCCGCGTAGCGCCAGGCGCCCCGGATGGCGAGGAGGATGAACGGCAGCCAGATCAGCGGCGTGATCTGCCCGTCGACATCAGGGGTGGGAGCGTCTACGTCGAGCTCGCCCCGGAGCCGGTCGCGGCCTGACGCTCGCCCGCGCGGCCCGTTCCCCCGCCGCCGCCGATCAGCGCCTCCCGGGCGGCCTCCGCGGCGCGGGCCTCGCGTGAGCCGGCCGGCCCGCGGGTGACCGCGGCGGCGCCGTAGCGCCCGTGGAGCTCGTCGAGCGCCGCGTCGAGCTCGGCCTGGCCCTCGCCCCAGATCGGCAGCTCGAGCTGTAGCCCGGCCCAGTCGCCGTCGAGGTTCGAGACCGAGACGCCGATCAGCGTCAGGCCCCGGCAGCGGACGAGCGGCATCGCCTCCGCGAGCAGCCCGCGCGCGACCCGCAGCAGCGGTGCGGTCGCGGCGGTCGCGCGGGGGAGGGTGCGCGAGCGGCTCGCTCGCGCGAAGTCGCCGAAGCGCAGGCGCAGGGTCAGCGTCCTGCCGCGGCGGCCGGCGTCACGCATCCGCCGGCTGACCCGCTCGACCGCCCTGGCGAGCGCGCGCTCGACGTCGGCGCGCATCTTCGGCCGCGATCCGAGGGCAGACTGGGAGCCGAAGCTTCGCCGCCGCCGGCGCGGGCGCACGCGCCGCTGCTCGCGCAGGTTGGCGAACGCGTGCAGGTGGCTGCCGGCGTGGCGGCCGATCGCGAGCATCAGCGAGGGCTCCGGCACCGCGGCGAGGTCGGCGATCGTGCGGACGCCGAGCCGGCGGATCCGCTGCGCGGTCGCCTCCCCGACCCCCCAGATCGTCTCGATCGGCAGCGGGTGGAGGAACTCGCGCTCGGACTCGGGCGCCACCCTGAGCAGGCCGTCGGGCTTGGCGGCGCGGCTCGCCATCTTCGCCAGCGTCCGCGTCCGTGCGATCCCGACGGAGATCGGCAGGTCGAGCTCATCGCGGACGCGGCGCCGCAGCCGCTCCGCGATCGCGACCGGCGATCCGCCGATCCGCTCGAGCCCCGCGACGTCGAGGAACGCCTCCTCGAGCGACAGGCCCTCGACGGTGGGGGAGAGGCTGCGGAAGATCGCGAAGAGCTCGCGGCTGGCGGTCCCGTAGGCGTCGAAGTGCGGATCGACGGTGACGGCCTCCGGGCACAGCGCCCGGGCGCGGGCGCCGCCCATCCCGCCGTGGACCCCGCAGGCCTTCGCCTCGTAGGTAGCGGCCATCACCACGCCGGAGCCGACGATCACCGGCCGATCGCGCAGCCGCGGATCGAGCCGCCGCTCGACCGATGCGAAGAAGGAGTCGACGTCGGCGTGCAGGATCGTCGCCTCCTCTCGCATCGAACGTATGTTCGCATAGCGGACCGATGGTCGCCGCTACGGTGACGCCGATGGCGCCCGACCTCTTCGCCGGCCTCCCGGTCTCCGATCACTCGCGGGCACGCGGCTGGTACGAGCGCCTGCTCGGAGCGGCGCCCGCGTTCAGCCCACACGCGACCGAGTCGGTCTGGGAGGTGGCCGAGCACCGGTACCTCTACGTCGTCGAGGACCGGAAGCGGGCCGGCGGCGGCCTGGTCACCCTCTTCGCCGAGGACCTCGACGCCCGGGTCGCGGGGATCGGCTCGCGGGGGATCGAGCCCGCCGAGCGTGAGACCTACTCCAACGGCGTGCGCAAGGTGACCTACCGCGACGCCGACGGCAACGAGGTCGGCTTCGGCGGTCCGCCGGCGGAGGAGTAGGCAAGGGTCGCGCCGGCCTCCGGCTAGTCCACGAGCTCGAGCACATCCTCGGGCGGGCGCCCGAGCCGGGCGCTCCCGCCCGCGATCGCGATCGGCCGCTCGATCAGGATCGGGTTCGCGACCAGGACCTCGATCCAGACGCCGCGCTCCCGCGGCACCTCCTTCAGCCCCAGCTCCCTCGCCCGCGTCTCGCCCATCCGGGCGATCTCCCAGGGCTCCTTGCCGAGGGCGTCCAGCGCCGCGTCGAGCTCGGCGGCCGACGGCGGATCGTCGAGGTAGCGCCGCACGGCGGGCTCGACGCCGCGTTCCTCGAGGAGAGCCAGCGCCTGCCGGCTCTTCGAGCATCGCGGGTTGTGCCACAGCTCCATCAGGCCTCCAGCGATCCCGGGTCAGCCGGTACGTCGACGGAGTGCTCCGCGAGCGCCTCCAGCGGCACGATCTCGAGCGCCCGCTCGTCGGTCGCGGCGAGGACGACGGGCGCGGCGACGCCGTCCTCGTACGCGCGCAGCCAGTTCGCGGCGGTCACGCACCAGCGGTCGCCGGGGCCGAGCCCGGGGAAGCGGTAAAGCGGCAGCGGCGTCGTGAGGTCGTTGCCGATGGAGCGCTGATGCTCGAGGAACTCGCGGGTGACGACGGCGCAGATCGTGTGGCTGCCGGCGTCCTCGGGGTCCGAGCGGCAGCAGCCGTCGCGATGGAAGCCGGTCATCGGTTCCGTCCCGCACGGCTCGAGCTCGCCGCCGAGGACGTTTCGGTGCTCGCTCACGCTGCCATTATCGCCGCGCCTTCAGGAGGAGGAGGCGAACGCCGCGATCTCCGCGGCGCACTCGGCCGGCCGGTCGAGCGACAGGAACCTTCATCGAGGCGGCGCTGCAGCGCGCCCGGGCGCCGGACCAGGACGCGGCCCGGGAGCGGGCGGGCGAGACGATGCGCGCGCTGATCGAGGGCCTGCGCGCTCAGCCGTCGCAGTCGTAGTCCACGTGCCCCGCCTCGAGCGCCTGCAGCGCGGGGGGCTCCTGGGCGGGCCGGTCGGCGGAGTGGACTCTCACCCGAGCCGAGTCGCCGACCACGCGCGGCGGCGTCGGCGGCTCGTTGCGGCTGACGATCCGCTCTGCGTCCGGCGTCACGCTCGTGAAGAAGGCGACCTCCCCGGGCCGGTGGAGGCTGTCGGCCGTGCCGATCGACTCGATGCAGTTGGCGCCGAAGCGCGCGAGCGTGATGAGCTGGCCGTCGCCCTGGATCTGGGCCAGCGCCTTGGGGATCTCGCCATCGGTGCGCTCGACGACGGAGCGGGCGTCGCCGGGAGATTCGGCGACCGCGATGACATCGGGGCCGAACGCGATCGAGTAGCTGCCGTCCGCGGCGACCCAGGTCTGGCCGTCCTGCTCCTCGAGCCCGTTGGAGCGCAGCAGGTCCCGCATCCCCGCGGGCTTCAGCGAGGTCGAGATCGCGGTCACCGACTTGTCGCCGCTGATGCTCGCGACGGCATCGGCGTGGTGGACGAGGACGTCCTCGATCAGGCTCGGGACCGCGCCGCCCTGGATCATGCCGAGCGCCGGGCCGGTTTCCGACAGGAACGCGCGGTCGGTCTCCTCGGTGCCAGTGGGCGGTGCCTGGCGCGGTCCCATCCCGAGGCTGCGCCGAACCGCGGCCACGTCGACGATCGCGATATTGAGCGCATCGTCGGTCGGCAGCCGCGATGCGAGGCCGGCCGCGTCGCGGAGGTCGTCCGGCTCCCTCTCCTCGCCGCCGCCGCATCCGGCCGCGAGCAGGCCGGCGACCGCGAGCACGGCGGCGAGCCGGGCTGGACGGGGTCCGTAGAATCGATGGAGATGAAGCCTGAGATACACCCCGAATACACCCTCTCGCACGTTCACTGCTCGTGCGGGAATGAGTTCTACACGCGCTCCACGCAGTCCGAGATCCGCGTCGAGATCTGCTCAGCCTGCCACCCGTTCTACACCGGCAAGCAGAAGCTGGTCGACACCGGCGGACGCGTCGAGCGGTTCAAGCGCCGCCAGGCGAAGGCCTCCGGCTAGCTCTCGGGCGCCCGCGGGCGTCTCTCGATGAGTGAGCCGAGCGCGAACGGCAGTAGCCCCGGCGGGGGAGGACGCCCTCTGCGCACCGATTCCGCGCGGATGCCGGACGGGCGGCCGGTCGCCTCGCGCGACGCGCCGCTCGGCGGCCAGGCGGTGCTCGAAGGCGTGATGATGCGCGGCGTCTCGACCTGGGCCGTCGCCGTGCGCCGGCCCGACGGCGAGGTCGAGGTCACCTCCGAGCCGGTCGTCAGCTGGGCGAAGCGGCACCGGGCCCTGCGCCTGCCGGTCGTCCGCGGCGCGGTCGCGCTCGCCGAGTCGCTGAAGATCGGGTTCGCGGCCCTCAAGTACTCGGCGAATGCGCAGATCACCGAGGAGGACGAGCTGGAGGAGATCGGCGGCATCACCTGGGCTGCGACGGCGACCCTCTCGCTGCTGCTGGCGATCGTCCTCTTCTTCGTGATCCCGGTCGGGCTGACCAGCCTGATCAAGGACCAGCTCGGCTCGGCGCTGCTCTTCTGGCTCGTCGAGGGAGTCCTCCGGACGGCGATCTTCGTGGGCTACCTGGTCGCCATCAGCCGCCTCGAGGACCTGCGGCGGGTGTTCCAGTACCACGGCGCCGAGCACAAGACGATCTCCTGCTTCGAGGCCGGCGACGAGCTGGTGCCGGAGCGGGCGGCGACCTACTCGCGCCTGCACCCGCGCTGCGGGACGAGCTTCCTGCTAATCGTCATGGTCCTCGCGATCTTCGTCTTCGCCCCGATCGGGCTGCCGGCCTGGTACTGGCTGCTCGCCTCACGGATCCTCGGCATCCCGCTGATCGCCGGACTCTCGTACGAGGTGATCAAGTGGGCAGGCCGCAACCGCGGGCGCCGCTGGGTGCGGACGCTGATGTGGCCGGGCCTGATGCTCCAGAACCTGACCACCCGCGAGCCCGATCACGATCAGCTGGCGGTGGCGATCGCCGCGCTGGAGGAGGTGTTGGCGGTGGAGGGGGCGGATCCCGGTCGCGAGAGCCCGATCGAGATAGTCGCGTAGGGAGGGAGTAGCGAATAGCGGGCAGCACGTAGCAAGTAGCAAGTAGCCCTGGACCTTCTTCGGGCTACTTGCTACAGCGAGCGAAGCGAGCGTGCTACCCGCTCCACCCCCGCGCCTATCCTCACCCCGTGGCCCACTCCCACGACCACGCCCACGACCACACCCACGCCATAAGCGCTGACGCCGACCGCTCGAAGCTGCGGATCGCGCTGGGGCTGATCCTCGGCCTGATGGCGGTCGAGGTCGTCGTCGGCATCGCGGTCTCGTCGCTGGCGCTGCTCTCCGACGCCGCGCACATGCTCACCGACGCCGGCGCTCTCGCGCTGGCGCTTGTCGCGATCCGGCTCGCCAAGCGGCCGGCGCGGGGAGCGATGACCTTCGGCTGGCAGCGCGCGGAGATCCTCAGCGCGCAGTTCAACGGCGCGACCCTTCTCGTGCTGGGGCTGTTCATCGTCTACGAGGGCGTGCGCCGGCTGATCGACCCGCCCGCGGTCGAGGGCGGCGCCGTGCTCGCCGTCGCGATCGCCGGCATCGTCGTCAACCTCGTCGCGACCTGGCTGCTCGCGCAGGCGAATCGCCAGTCGCTGAACGTCGAGGGGGCGTTCCGCCACATCCTCACCGACCTAGCAGCGTTCGTCGGCACCGCGATCGCGGGCGCGGTGATCCTGCTCACCGGCTTCGACCGCGCCGACGGCATCGCCTCGCTCGTCATCGCCGCCTCGATGATCTGGGCGTCCTGGGGGCTGCTTCGCGACTCCGGACGGGTCTTCCTCGAGGCGGCCCCCCGGGGGCTCGACCCAGACGAGATCGGCCGCGCCCTCGCCGCCCGCCCAGGGGTCTACGAGGTTCACGACCTCCACGTCTGGGAGGTGACCTCGGGCTTCCCGGCACTGTCGGCCCACGTCGTCGTCGACGATGCCGCCGACTGCCACATGATCCGGCTCGAGCTCGAGCACGAGCTCCGCGAGCGCTTCGAGCTGAGCCACACGACCCTCCAGGTCGACCACCGCCACGAGGACGAGCTGCTCCAGGTCGAGGTCCAGGGCGGGACCCCCGGCCGGGGCTAGAGCGCCGAGCGCGCGGCGGTGCCGGCCAGCGCCTCATCGATCGGCGCCGGGCGGCCGATCTCGTACCCCTGCGCGAAGTCGATGCCGTACTCGTGGAGCTTCCGGAGCGTCTCGGCCGACTCGACGAACTCGGCGATCGTCCGCTTGCCCATCCCGCGAGCGATCCCGGCGATCGCCTCGACGACGAGCTGGTCGTCGGGGCTCGTCGGCAGGCGGCGGATGAAGTCGCCGTCGATCTTCACGTACTGGCTCGGCAGGTGCTTGAGGTAGGCGAAGGAGCCGAAGCCGGCGCCGAAGTCGTCGATCGCGAACTCGCAGCCGAGGTCGATCAGCGCCTCCGCCAGCGCGCGGGCCTCGCCGAGGCTGTCGATCGCGGTGGTCTCGGTGACCTCGAAGATGAGCTGGCGCGGGCTCGCGCCGGTGCGGGCGAGCAGTTCGGCGATGAAGGCCGGCAGGCGCGGGTCGACCATCGACTGGCCGGAGAGGTTGACCTCGAGCCGCAGCGGCGTCGGGTCGTCGGAGTGCCGGGCGGCGATTCCGATGGCCCGCTCGATCACCCACCGATCGACGTCGCGGATCAGGCCATGACGCTCGGCGACCGGCAGGAACGAGAGCGGCGAGGCCAGCGTGCCGTCGGACTGGGGGAGGCGGAGCAGGACCTCGTAGCGGCGCTCGTCCGCGCCGTCGCCGAGCGCGATGATCGGCTGCGCGAAGAGCTCGAAGCCGTCCTCCTCGAGCGCCCGCCGCAGCTGGGTCGACCAGTTCAGGCGCGCCTCCATCCGGGCGCGGGCGCCGAGCTCGGGCTGGTACTCGACGACCATGTTGCGCCCCGACTCCTTGGCCTCGTACATCGCGACGTCGGCGTTCGAGATCAGGGTCTCCGCCTCGACCCCGGCGTCGGTGCAGACCGCTACCCCGACGGACGCGGTCACCTGCAGGCGCTCGCCCCCGGCGAGCATCAGGTGATCGGCGATCGCCGCGCGCAGGCGCTTGGCGACCGCGAGCGCCACCTCGCCCTCGGCGGCGGGCAGCAGCGCCGCGAACTCGTCGCCGCCGAGGCGGGCGATGACTCCGTCGTCGCCGATCGCGGACTCGAGGCGGCGGGCGGTGGTCCGGATCAGCTCGTCGCCGGGACCGTGGCCCCGGGTGTCGTTGACGTCCTTGAAGTGGTCGAGGTCGAGCACGAGGACCGAGAACGCGCCGCCGTAGCGCTGCGCGTAGACGCTCTGGGCGGCCACCTCCTGTTCGAAGTGGTTGCGGTTGAGCAGGCCGGTGAGCGCGTCGTGCTCGGCGAGGTAGCGCAGCCGCTCCTCGTAGAGGGCGCGCTCGCGCGCGTCGGCGAAGGTCACGACCGCGCCCGACGGCTCGCCCTCGGTGATGATCGGCGCGCAGTGGAACGCGACGGGGAACTCCTCGCCGTTGGCCGCCGCGGCCATCGCGCGCCCGTCGTCGATTCGCTCGCCGGCGGCGATCGCCGCCGCGAACGGATCGGCCTCGCCGGTCGCTGGGTCGCGCATCAGCGCCCCGAGGTGCATGCCGACGAGATCCTCGGCCGTGCCGCCGAGCAACGCCGCCGCGGCCGGGTTCGCGAACGTGACGACCCCGCCGGGGTCGAGCCCGCAGATCCCCTCGCCGGCCGCGTCCAGGACGGCCTGATGGCGGGCGCCCGTCCTCACGATCTCCTCGCGCTGGCGGACGCGCTCGGTCACGTCCTGGGAGACGCCGACGAGGCGGACCGGCTCGCCCTCGTCGTTGTGGACGAGCTGCCCGCGGCAGTGCAGGTGGCGGACGCTGCCGTCACGCCGGAGGACGCGGTGCTCGAAGTCGTAGTCGCGCCCGCTGTCGAAGGCCTCCTTGACGAACCGGGCCGTCTCCTCGCGGTCGTCCGGGTGGATCGAGGCGAGCCAGAGGTCGTAGGTGGGCTGGCAGCTCGTGGGCTTGTCGAACAGGCGGTAGGCCTCGCGCGACCAGAGGACCGTGTCGGTGGGGATGTGCCACTCCCAGACGCCGATTCCGCCGATCACCTCGGCGTCGGCGAGCTGGGAGGCGATCCGCCGCTGCTCGCCGACATCCCGAAGGAGGATCAGGCGCCCGCCGCCGCCGAGCTCGGCTTCGCTGAGGTCGACGTCGATGAGGTCGCCCCCCGCCCGCCGCAGGACCGGCTCGCCGTCGCGCGCCACCAGCTCGCCGATCGGGCAGCCGTCCAGGCTTCCGGGGTCGGTCCCGGCGAGCGCGCACGCGGCGTCGTTGGCGGCGACGATCGCGCCGTCGCCGTCGGCGATCATCGCCGCCTCCGGCAGCGCGGCGATCAGGCGGCTTTCCTGCGTTTGTTCCCTCATCCCAGGCCCAGACGACGAATCGGCAGGAATGCCGCCCGGCTTGAGCGGTCGCGGCGGGCCGCTGCGTCAGACTCCGGGATGTGATCGATCAGCTCGTCACCCAGATCGAGAGCCGGTTCGCCGAGCTCGAGCGCGACATGTCCGACCCGGAGGTGATCGGCGACCGCGAGCGCTACGCCGAGGTCGGCCGCGAGTACCGCCAGCTCACCGACGCGCACGGGCTCGCCGCAGAGTGGCGGACGCTCAGCGACGACCTCGAGAGCGCAAAGGAGCTTCTCGCCGAGGAGGAGGAGGACGAGGAGCTGCGGCGCGTCGTCACGACTGCCCCGGCACGGCTCGAGGAGCTGGCCGAGGCGATCCGCCTGGCGATGGTCGAGCGCGATCCCAACGACGACAAGAACGTGCTCGTCGAGATCCGCTCCGGCGCGGGCGGCGACGAGGCGGCCCTGTTCGCCGGCGACCTCTACAAGATGCTCACCCGCTATGCCGAGTCGCGCGGCTTCTCGACCGAGGTGATCTCGCAGAGCCCGGCGGAGGTCGGCGGGTTCAAGGACGTCACTTTCGCGGTCAAGGGCGAGGGCGCCTACTCTGTCTTCAAGTACGAGGGTGGGACCCACCGCGTCCAGCGCGTCCCGAAGACGGAGTCGCAAGGCCGGATCCACACCTCGACGGCGACCGTCGCGGTGCTGCCGGAGGCGGAGGAGGTCGATGTCGAGATCGACCCCAACGACCTCCAGGTCGACGTCTACCGCTCCTCGGGGCCGGGCGGCCAGTCCGTCAACACGACCGACTCCGCGGTGCGGATCACGCACAAGCCGAGCGGCATCGTCGTCTCGATGCAGGACGAGAAGTCGCAGCTGCAGAATCGCGACAAGGCGATGCGCGTCCTCCGCGCCCGCCTGCTCGAGAAGGCGATCGCCGACCAGCAGGCGGAGATCTCCGCCGAGCGGCGCTCCCAGGTCGGGACCGGCGAGCGCTCGGAGAAGGTCCGGACCTACAACTTCCCGCAGGGTCGCGTCACCGACCACCGGATCAAGCGGACCAGCCATGCACTCGACGAGGTCCTCGCCGGCGACTTGCGCGAGTTCACCGACGCGCTCGCTGCCGAGGAGAAGCGCCTCAAGCTCGAGGCGCAGGCCGCAAGTGCCTGAGGCGGGGGTGGCCGCTCCCGCCGGCACGGTCGCCGACGCGCTCGGGGCGGCCTCCGACGCGCTGGCCGCCGCCGGGGTCGCGACCCCGCGCCTCGACGCCGAGCTGCTGCTGGCCGAGGCGACCGGGCTCGATCGGGCGGCGCTCGCGGCGAGCCCCGAGCGCGGGGTGGAGGCCGCCGCGGCCCGCGCCTTCGGCGCGATGGTGCGGCGGCGGGTCGGGCGCGAGCCGGTGGCCTACATCCTCGGCCGCAGGGGATTTCGCCACCTCGAGCTGGGCTGCGACCCGCGGGCGCTGGTGCCGCGGCCGGAGACCGAGCTTCTGGTCGAGGTGGCGCTGGAGCGGCGGCCGCGGACGGTGCTCGACGTCGGCACCGGGACCGGCGCGATCGCGCTCGCCGTCGCCGACGAGCTGCCCGCTACGGAGGTCGTCGCGATCGACACCTCGCCGGCCGCGCTCGCGCTGGCGCGGGAGAACGCCGCGGCGCTCGGCCTCGCCGGCCGCGTCACCTTCGAGCTCGGGTCGCTGCCCGCGCCGCGCGCCTTCGACCTCGTCCTCGCGAACCTGCCCTACGTCGCCGATCGCGACTGGCCCGGCCTGCCGCCGGAGATCACCGGGCACGAGCCCCGGGAGGCGCTGCTCGGCGGCGACGACGGCCTCGACCCGATTCGCAGCCTGCTCGCCGCGCTGGCCCCGGGCTCCTCGTCCCGCGCCGCCGGCCTCGAGGCGGCGGCGGTCGCGCTCGAGGTGGGCGCCGGGCAGGCGGAGGACGTCGGCGCCCTCGTCGCCGCCGCGGGTTTCGACCCGGTCGCGATCCGTCCCGATCTCGCCGGGATCGACCGGGTGGTGTCCGGCGGATGACGGAGACCGTCTCGATCGAGCGCGACGGCGCCGCGGCGGCGCGGACGGCCCTCGAGCGCTGCGTCCACGGCGGCGGTGTCGCCCTGTTCCCCGCCGACGGCCTCTACGGCCTCGCCTGCGACCCGCTGCGCGCCGAAGCGATCGCGCGCATCCACTCGATCAAGGGGCGCGACGACGGCAAGCCCTCGGCCGTCATGTACTTCTCGCCGCTCATCCTCCGCGAGCTCCTCGGCGACCTCGGCGAGCGCAGCCGCGAGGCGGCCGGCCGCTTACTGCCCGGACCGGTGACGCTCGTCCTCGCCAACCCCGCGCACCGCTACCAGCTCGCCTGCCGCGAGGACTCCGAGCGCCTTGGCGTCCGCCTGATCGATGGGCCGCTCGCGGGCGCGAGCTGCGTGGTCTTCCAGACCAGCGCCAACCGCTCCGGCGAGCCGGCGCCCGCCCGCTACGCGGATGTCGGCGAGGGGATCCTCGAGCAGGTCGACCTGGCGATCGACGGCGGCGAGCTGACCGGCGCCCCGTCGACCGTCATCGACCTGACCGCGATCGAGGAGGGGGGAGAGTGGTGGGTCCTGCGCGAGGGCGGGATGCCGCGGGCCGAGGTGGAGCGGGCGCTGGCGAATTCGTGAGCGCACACTTCGGCCCGCTATCCGGGCCAAAGTGCAATCTCATGGAAGAGCGTGGTTGAGGCTGGGGAGGGGATGGGTGGGGACCCCCGATTGCAGATCTAGGACCGATGGCGTCCCGAATCCGCAAGTGAGCGCCGGTCCAACCGCCATCCACCCTCGTTGCCTGTTTCCCAGCTCCTCGCGGCTGCGCCGCACGCCCGGCACCCCGCACGCTGCGCGCTCCAGCGCCCCGAGACCCACCGGACCCGTTGCTACCCTCGCCCGGTGAGGATCGCGGTCGGTTCAGATCACGCCGGATACGAGCTCAAGAGCGCGGTCGCGCCCCTGCTCGAGCGCGACGGGCACGAGCTGATCGACGTCGGCACGGACTCCAGCGAGTCGGTCGACTACCCCGATTTCGCGTGCGAGGCGGCGCGGCTGGTGTCGGAGGGGGACGCCGACCGGGCGGTGATCGTCTGCGGCTCCGGGGTCGGCGTCTCGATCGTCGCCAACAAGCTCTACGGGATCCGTGCGGTCAACGCGCACGACCCCGACGAGGCCGAGATGAGCCGCCGCCACAACGACGCGAACGTGCTGACGCTCTCCGGCAAGCGGCTCGGGCCCGAGGACGCCGAGCCGATCGTCGAGCGCTTCCTCGCCACCGACTTCGAAGGCGGCCGCCACCTGCGCCGCGTCGAGAAGATCGCCGCGATCGAGCGGGATCGAGCCAACGCTTACGACGACGAGGAGGAATGAGGATGAGCGAGCTGCCCGAGGACTTCCAGACCGCGCCGATCGGCGAGGTCGACCCCGAGATCGCCGAGGTGCTCGACCGCGAGCTCGCGCGCCAGCAGAACACCCTGGAGATGATCGCCTCCGAGAACTTCGTGCCCCAGGCCGTGCTCGAGGCCGCCGGCTCGGTGCTCACCAACAAGTACGCCGAGGGGTACCCCGGCAGGCGCTACTACGGCGGCTGCGAGGAGGTCGACGTCGCCGAGAACCTGGCGATCGAGCGGGCGAAGGCGCTGTTCGGCGCCGAGCACGCGAACGTCCAGCCGCACGCCGGCGCGCAGGCCAACAACGCCGTCTTCGGCGCCCTGCTCGAGCCCGGCGACACGATCCTCGGGCTCGCGCTCGACCACGGCGGCCACCTCACCCACGGGATGCGCCTGAACCTCTCCGGGAAGCTCTACAACGCCGTCGCCTACCACTGCGCCCGCGAGACGCTCCGCGTCGACATGGACGAGGTCCAGCGGCTCGCCGAGGAGCACCGGCCGAAGCTGATCATCGCCGGCTGGTCGGCCTACCCGCGCCACCTCGACTTCCCCCGCTTCCGCGAGATCGCCGACTCCGTCGGGGCGAAGCTGATGGTCGACATGGCCCATTTCGCCGGGCTGGTGGCGGCGGGCCTGCACCCGAACCCGGTCGAGCACGCCGACGTCGTCACGACGACCGTGCACAAGACGCTGGCCGGGCCGCGGAGCGGGCTGATCCTCTGCCGCGAGGAGCTCGCCAAGGACATCAACCGCTCGATCTTCCCGGGCAACCAGGGCGGCCCGCTGATGCACATCATCGCCGCCAAGGCGGTGGCGCTGCGGATCGCCGCCACCGAGGAGTTCCGCGAGCGCCAGCGGCGCACGATCGACAACGCCAAGGCGCTCGCCGACGGGCTGATCGCCGGCGGCGTCGACGTTCTCACCGGCGGCACCGACGTCCATCTGGTGCTCGTCGACGTCACCGTCAAGGGCCTCGACGGCAGCACCGCGGAGGAGCGGCTCGAGCGGATCGGGATCACCGTCAACCGCAACGCGATCCCGTTCGACGAGCGGCCGCCGATGAACCCCTCCGGCCTGCGGATCGGCACCCCGGCGCTGACGACGCGCGGGCTCGGCATCGAGGACATGGGCGAGATCGCCGACGTCATCTGCGGCGCCCTCGGCGAGGACTTCCAATCCACCCGCGGCGGGCTCGAAGAGCGCACGCGAGCGCTGGTCGAGGCCTACCCGCTGTACCCGCAGGTGCCGGCGTTCGCCGCCGCGCGCGCACTCTGAGCCGCATGCCGCCCGGGAGCGTCCCGGCGAAGTGAACATCTGGGTCGATTGCACGGCTGCTGCCCACCCGCTGGTGCTGCGGCCGGTCGTCGAGGTCCTGCGCGAGCGCGGCCACCAGGTCGCGATCACCGCTCGCCGCTACGGCCAGACCGAGGGGCTGCTCGACCGCCTCGGCATGGAGTACGAGTCGTTCGGCGCCCACGGCGGCGCCTCGACCCTCGCCAAGGGCCGCGCCGTCGCCGGCCGCAGCGTCGCGCTGGCCCGCTGGGCCCGCCCGCGCCGCTTCGACCTCGCGATCGCCCACGGCTCCGTCGACGTCGCCGTCGTCGGCACGGTGTTGCGGATCCCGCAGGCGCAGATGCAGGACTACGAGTACGCGGGGCTGCAGCGGAAGCTCGCCTGGCGGGCGGCGCGGCGGGTGATCGTCCCCGACGCGATCCCGCTCGACCGGCTGCGCGCAGCGGGGGCAAGCGAGGACAAGCTCTTCCGCTACCCGGGCCTGAAGGAGGACTACTACCTCGCCGACTTCCTCCCCGACCCGGCGGTTCTCGCCGACGTCGGCCTCGACGCGCTCGGGATCGGGCCCGATCGCGGCGCCGACGGCTCGATCCTCGCGATCGTCCGCCCGCCACCCGAGACGTCCGCCTACCACGCCGACAACCCCCTCTACGAGCGCCTGCTCGACCGGCTCTGCGCCGACGAGCGGGTCGTCACCGTGCTGATCCCGCGCACCGAGCGCCAGGGCGAGCTCGCGCGGGAGCGCGGGGAGCGCTCGCTGATCGTTCCCGGCCGGGCGATCGACGCCCAGAGCCTGATCGCCTACGCCGACCTCGTCGTCAGCGCCGGCGGGACCATGAACCGCGAGGCGGTGGCGCTCGGCGTCCCGGTCTGGACGATCTTCTCGGGCCGGATGGGAGCGGTGGACGAGGACCTGATCGCCGCCGGCCAGTTGCACGAGCTCGGCGACCCCGAGGCGCTCGAGCTGCGCAAGCGCGACCCCGAACCCGGCCCGGTGAGCCCTCGAGACCCCGCGATTCTCGCCGACGCGGCGCTCGCCGCGGCGGGGCGTTCGACCCGGTGAGGTAGCGAGCGTCGGGTACTCTCGCCGCGGACTGCGGCAGGGAGGCCGACGCCGCAGCCCCTCGCGAAGATGCCGGACACCCTCGATGCACTGTTCGCCTTTGCGGCGGCCGCCGCGATCGCGTGGCTGCTCGTCCCGGTCGCCGAGTCGCTCGCCTGGCGGATCGGCGCGATCGACGTCCCCCGCGACCGCTCGCTGCACGTCGCCCCGACGCCGCGCCTCTCCGGGGCCGCGATCCTCATCGCGGTCGTCGCCTCCGGGCTGATCTTCCTCCCCTGGGACTCGGAGACCAGGGCCATCCTGATCGGCGCCGTCGCGATCGCCGGGGTCGGGGTGGTCGACGACGTCTACGACCTGCCGGCGCTCGTGAAGCTGGCCGGCCAGATCGGGGCGGCGATCATCCCGGTGGCGGCGGGCGTGACCGTCGACGTCTTCACGCTCCCGTTCATCGGCGGCGTCGACCCGGCCGCACACACCGTCTTCGACCTGCCGGTGATCGGCGCGGTCGACATCGGCGAGCTCGGGACGGTGATCGGGATCGTCGCGATGGCGAACGTCGTCAACCTGATCGACGGCGTCGACGGCCTCGCCGCCGGCGTCTGCCTGATCAGCGCCGCGACTCTGGCCGCCGTCGCCCTCTCGCTCGAGCGCAGCCCGGCGGGGATCCTCGCGGCGATCACCGCCGGCGGCGCCCTCGGCTTCCTCCGCCACGGTTTCCCGCCCGCCTCGTCCTTCATGGGGGACACCGGCTCGAACCTGCTCGGATACCTGCTCGGGGTCGCCGCGGTCCAGGGCGCCCTGAAGACGAACGCCGTCGTCGCGCTCGCGTTCCCGATGCTCGTCCTCGCCGTGCCGATCCTCGACACCGGCTTCGTCATCGCCAAGCGCATCAAGTACCGGCGCCCGATCTACGAGGCCGACGCCTGGCACTTCCACCACCGGATGGCGGCGATCGGGTTCTCGCAGCGGCGCACGCTCGCCTACCTCTACGGCTGGACGGCGGTGATGGCGGGACTGGCGCTGGCGCTGCGGTTCGTCCCCTACAGCGACGACCGCGGCAACTTCGACACGTTCTGGACCGCGGTCATGGGGGCGATCTTCCTGCTGGCCGTCGCCGCGAGCTTCTACGTCATCTACGTGCTCGAGATCCTCAAGCTGCGGCGCTTCCGCTTCCGGCAGGCGGCCGCGAGGGGCGCCGAGCCGCCGCCCGAGGTCGTCGACCGCGAGGTCGAGCGCGAGCTCGAGACCGGCCGCTTCCGCTCCGTCGACCCCGACACGGGCGAGTTCGAGGGGACCGGGACGAAGAGCTGAGCGGGGGTTCTTCCCGGGATCGGCGGAGGCGCCGTTTCCCCGCATGGGAAGTGGCAATTTGCACTACCTCGGGGTGGCCGACTATCGGGTATATTCGCTCGCCCGCATCCCGAGTCGCCGGCCTGGGAGAGAGTTTTCAGGGGCCGGCACCTCCCAAGCTCGGGCTCCTACGAACTTGGACAGCTCACCCTTCGACAACCCCGAAGACCGCGACCCGACCCGTCATCGCCGGCGGCCCGCGCGACGTGAGGAGCCCCGCAGGGACCCCGCGCCGCGCCGCCGCGATGGCTGTCCCGGCCCGCTCGCAGCGCCCGGCGCGACGGGGAGGTGGAGCCGGGCTCGCCTCCGGCCGCTGACGTGCCGCTGACCGCGCGCCGAAGCGAGATCGAAATGCTCCAGAACCTCGACATCATCGCGCTGGTCATCGCCCTGCCGGTGTTCGTGGCGGCCGACCTGCCGCTCGCCGGCTACGCCGCCGCCGCGGCCGCCTGGGTGATCGGCCGCATCGTCATGGAGCTCGCCGACCGCCGCCGCAAGGAGGCGCTCCGCAACCGGAACCGCAACGCCGCGCTCGGCGTCACCGCCTTCGCGACGATGGGCCGGGTCTGGATCCTCGCCGGCGCGATCCTGCTCGTCGGCCTGCTCGGCGACCGCGAGGACGGCCTCGCCGCCGCGGTCCTCGGCGCGATCCTCGTGACCTTCCACCTCGCCGCCCAGTTCGCCGACCACGTCTTCCACCCCGAGACCTCCGGGGGGCTGCGATGAGCGACGCGCTCGCCACCACGGCGCCGGTCCCCGGCCAGACGGAGAAGCGCGAGCGCAAGGGCCTGAGCACGCTCCAGAAGATCGTGATCGCGCTCGCCGGCTACGCGTTGTTGATGATCGCCCTGTTCGTGATCTTCGGCAGCGACGGTAAGAACGACGAGTTCCAGCCGCAGAACGAGTTCTTCCTCGACCCGTGGATCAGCATCAAGGTCGCGGGGATCGATATGTCGATCAACAAGGCCGTGCTCTACATCGTCCTCGCGGCGGTGCTGACCTGCACGGCGATGGTCTGGATCGCCAACCGGATGCAGGCGAAGCCGAACAAGGTGCAGATGGCCGTCGAAGTCGCCTACGACGTCGTCCGCAAGAACATCACGACGGACAACCTCGACGAGAGCATGGCCCGCAAGTGGTTCCCGTTCCTCGGCACGCTCTTCTTCTTCATCCTCTTCTCGAACTTCATCGGGCTGGTCCCGCTGCCGACGAACACCGAGCACCCGATCCACGTCTTCGGGCTCGAGATCCCATCGTTCGCGCTCTACGCGGCCACCGCGAACATGTCTGTGCCTCTGGTCCTGACGATCATCGTCTGGGTCAGCTATCACGCCGAGGGCGTCCGCAAGCATGGACCGATCAAGTACCTGAAGACCTGGCTGCCGGCCGGGATCGAGGACATGCCCGTCGCGTTCAAGGCCTTCGTCTTCGTCGTCGAGGCCATCTCGCACACCGTCCGGCTCGTCTCGCTCTCGGTGCGACTCTTCGCCAACATCCTGGCCGGCCATCTGCTGCTGCTGTTCATGGGCGGCGGGCTCGCCGTGCTGCTGGGGCTGTCGCTCCTCGGGGTCCTGACCTTCCCGATGGCCTTCGCCTTCTACGTCTTCGAGATCGTCATCGTCGCGGGGTTGCAGGCATTCATCTTCGCGATTCTCACTGCAATCTACCTCGGGGGCGCGACCTCCGAGGGTCACTGAAAAGGAGTCAAATCAAATGGACCTAGTGCTTCTGGCCCAGGCCACCGACACGGTCACCGACACCGGCGTCACCGACGCCGGCAAGGCGATCGCACTCGGCGTCGGCGCGGGCCTCGGCTCGATCGGCGCCGGCATCGGCATCGGCATCATCTTCGGCAAGGAGATCGAGTCGGTCGCGCGTCAGCCGGAGATGGCGGACGAGCTGCAGAGCATCCGCTGGCTCGGCTTCGCCCTCACCGAGGCCGTCGCGTTCTACACGTTCATCTTCGGCCTGATCGCCTTCTTCCTCTAGGCCGATGAGCGCGATCGCCACAATCACCGCGGCGCTTCCGATCGCCGCCGAGGAGGACGCCGGCGGCAGCTTCCTCGTCGAGCCCGGCATCGGGTTGATGATCTGGACGCTGATCGCGTTCGGCATCACGATGTACGTGCTGAGCAAGTACGCGTTCCCGCGGATCTCCGAGGCGCTCGAGGAGCGGGCGCAGAAGATCGCCAAGAACATCGAGGAGTCCGAGCGTCAGCGCCAGGAGGCCGACGAGGTCCTCGCCGAGTACCGCGAGCGGCTGAAGGAGGCCCGCGAGCAGGCCGAGGACATCGTCGCCCGCGCCAAGCGCGCCGGCGACAACGCCCGCAGCGAGGCCACCGACGAGGGTCGCGCCAAGCGCGACGAGCTGATCGCCGCGGCGCGGAAGGACATCGAGGCCGAGACGCGCCGCTCGCTGGAGCAGATCCGCAAGGAGGTCGCCGACCTGACCGTCCTCGCGACCGAGAAGGTCGCGCGGAAGACGCTCACCGAGGAGGACCAGAAGCGGCTCGTGGAGGAGGCGCTCAGCGAGGTCGACTTCAGCGCGCTCTCAGGTGAGCCCGCCGGGAGCCGAGGCTAGGACGAGCTGATGGAAGAGATCGCCAAGGTCTACAGCGAGGCGTTGTTCGACGTCGCCAAGGAGAAGGGCGAGCTCGACGAGGTGCAGCAGCAGCTCGGCGAGTTCGCCGACGCGGTCGCCGCCAACCAGGACCTGCAGGTGTTCTTCTTCAGCCCCTACCTCTCCTCAGCGGAGAAGCGGGACGGCATCGCCAAGGCGATCGAGGGAGGCAACGCCGAGCTGATCAACTTCCTCGAGCTGCTCGCGGAGAAGCATCGGATGCCGGCGCTGTTCCGCATCCGTCAGCGCTTCGACGAGCTGTGGGCGGTCGAGAACGACCGGCTCGAGGTGACCGTCACGAGCGCGATCGAGCTCGACCCGAAGGTGGTCGAGTCGATCGGCGCCGAGATCGAGGAGAAGACCGGCAAGACGATCGAGCTGACGAGCGAGGTCGACGAGTCGATCGTCGGCGGCCTCGTCCTCAGGGTCGGCAACCGCGTGCTCGACGCGAGCATCGCCAACCGGCTCGACAAGCTGCGCAGAGAGGTCGCCCAGGCGGCCTGACGGGGCACGAACCTCGTTCCAACCAGGACTTCGAAGAAGGAGAACAGAGCCACATGGACATCAAGCCCGACGAGATCGCCTCGATCCTGCGGCAGCGGATCGAGGGCATGGAGACCGGCACGGCCGACCTCGCTGAGGTCGGGACCGTCCTCTCGGTCGCCGACGGAATCGCCCGCGTGCACGGGCTCGACAACTGCATGTCGCTCGAGATGCTCGAGCTGCCGCACGGGGTCACCGGGCTGGCGCTGAACCTCGAGGAGGACAACGTCGGCACCGTGCTCTTCGGCGAGTGGGACAAGATCGTCGAGGGCGACACCGTCAAGCGCACCGGCAACCTGCTCGAGATCCCGGTCGGCGAGGAGCTCCTCGGCCGCATGGTCGACCCGCTGGGCCGCCCGCTCGACGGCAAGGGCGACGTCAACACCTCCGAGACCCGTCCGGCCGAGTTCAAGGCTCCCGGCGTCATCCAGCGCCAGGGCGTCAAGGAGCCGATGCAGACCGGGCTCAAGGCGATCGACTCGATGATCCCGATCGGCCGCGGCCAGCGCGAGCTGATCATCGGCGACCGCCAGACCGGCAAGACCGCGATCGCGATCGACACGATCATCAACAACAAGGACCAGGACCTGATCTCGGTCTACGTCGCGGTCGGCCAGCGGATGGCGACGGTCGTCCAGCTCATGGAGACGCTGAAGGACGCCGGCGCGATGGACAACACGATCATCGTCGCGGCGCCCGCCGACGAGGCCGCCCCGATCAAGTACATGGCCCCCTACGCCGGCACGGCGATGGCCGAGTACTTCACCTACCAGGGCAAGCACTCGCTCTGCATCTACGACGACCTCACCAAGCACGCCTACGCCTACCGGCAGATGTCGCTGCTGCTGCGCCGCCCGCCGGGCCGCGAGGCGTACCCCGGTGACGTCTTCTACCTGCACTCGCGCCTGCTGGAGCGGGGGGTCAAGCTCTCCGACGAGCAGGGCGGCGGCTCGCTGACGGCGCTGCCGATCATCGAGACGCAGGCGTCCGACGTGTCCGCCTACATCCCGACGAACGTCATCTCGATCACCGACGGGCAGATCTTCCTCGAGTCGGACCTGTTCTACTCGGGCGTCCGCCCGGCGATCAACGTCGGCATCTCGGTCTCCCGGGTCGGCGGCAACGCGCAGACGAAGGCGATGAAGAAGGTCGCCGGCAAGCTGCGTCTCGACCTCTCGCAGTACCGCGAGCTCGAGGCGTTCGCCCAGTTCGGCTCCGAGCTCGACCCGGAGACGCAGCGGACGCTCTCTCGGGGCGAGCGCCTCGTCGAGGCGCTCAACCAGAACGAGCGCCAGCCGCTCTCGGTGGCCGATCAGGTCGCGTCGATCTACGCCGGCACCGGCGGCTACCTCGACCGGATCAAGACCGAGCGGGTGGCGACGTTCCTCAGCGACCTGCGTGACCGCCTGCACAGCGAGGAGTCCGAGCTGATGAGCTCGATCAACTCCGACGGCCAGCTCTCAGACGAGCAGGAGGAGCAGCTCGGTAAGGCGATCGGCGAGATGATCGACGACTTCGGGCCCGACTTCGACGCGGAGGGCAACGAGCTCGAGGAGGGTGAGTCCGACCGCATCAAGTCCGAGGAGGAGCGCGCCAAGCCGGGACGCGCCTCCGAGGACGAGGGCGACGTCGACGAGTCCGAGGACGGCGACCGCGAAGAGGCGACCGCGGGGGCCTCCGCCTAACCGACCATGGCCACGCAGAAGGACGTCAAGAACCGGATCAGCTCCGTCAAGAACATCCGCAAGATCACGCGGGCGATGGAGATGGTCGCGGCTGCGCGACTGCGGCGGGCGGAGCAGCGCATCGACGCGATGCGCCCCTACGCCCAGGCGCTGCGCAAGATGACCCAGCAGGTCGCGGAGGCGTCGAAGACGAGCGAGAACCGGGTGCCACTGCTGCAGCGGCACGGCGAGAAGGCCGAGCGGGTCGGGATCATCCTGGTGACCGGAGACCGCGGCCTCGCGGGCTCGTTCAACAGCCAGATCATCCGCGCCGGGGTGAAGCTGGCCGAGGAGCAGAGCGCCGAGGGGGCGTCGATCGACTACTACGTCGTCGGCCGCCGCGGCAACTCGACGCTCACCTTCCGCGGCGAGGAGGTCGTCCAGTCCTTCACCGGCTTCACCGACCGGCCCGCGTTCGCGAACGCGCGCGAGATCGGCGAGGCCGTGACCTCGCGCTACGTCGACGAGGAGCTCGACCGGGTCGAGCTGATCTACAACCGCTACGTCTCGCCGCTCACCCAGTACGTTCGCCGCCAGACCCTGCTGCCGCTCCAGGAGGCCGAGGTATACGGGGAGGGCATCCCCGAGGAGACCGACGAGGGCGACAGCGAGCTGGCGGAGGCGCAGAGCCGCTCGGAGTGGATCTACGAGCCGGAGCCGGAGGAGGCGCTGAGCCTGCTCTTCTCCGAGTACGTGAAGCTGTCGGTCTTCCGCGGGCTGCTCGAGTCGACGGCTTCCGAGCACGGCGCCCGGATGACCGCAATGCGCAGCGCCGCCGACAACGCCGGCGACATGATCGAGCGGCTGACACTTGAGATGAACCGCGTCCGCCAGGCGGAGATCACCCAGGAGATCCTCGAGGTGGTCGGCGGCGCCGAGGCCCTCGCGAGCAGCTCTTAGAGAAGAACGGGCTTAGAAAAGGAGAAAAGATGGCTGAGAACCAGAATGGAAACGAGAGCACGGGCGGCACCAACCGCGGCACCGTCGAGCAGGTCATCGGCGTGGTCGTCGACGTCGTCTTCCCCGACAAGCTCCCCGAGATCTACTCGGCGCTGAAGATCGAGGTCCCCGCCGGCGACGGCCGCGATGCGATCAACCTGACGCTCGAGGTCCAGCAGCACACCGGCGACGACCGCGTCCGCGCGGTCGCGATGGACTCGACCGACGGCCTCCGCCGCGGCGACGAGGTCATCGACACCGGCGGGTCGATCACCGTGCCGGTCGGCAAGGACACGCTCGGCCGCATCTTCAACCTGCTCGGCGAGCCGATCGACGAGAAGGAGGCGGTCGAGGGCGAGGACCGCTGGCCGATCCACCGCGCGGCTCCGACCGCCGAGGACCTGACCCCGACGCAGGAGATCCTCGAGACCGGGATCAAGGTCATCGACCTCCTCGCCCCCTACGCGAAGGGCGGCAAGGTCGGCCTGTTCGGCGGCGCCGGCGTCGGCAAGACCGTCCTGATCCAGGAGCTGATCAACAACATCGCCACCGAGCACGGCGGCCTTTCGGCCTTCTGTGGCGTCGGCGAGCGGACCCGCGAGGGCAACGACCTCTACGTCGAGATGCAGGAGTCCGGCGTCATCGACAAGACGATGATGGTCTTCGGGCAGATGAACGAGCCCCCCGGGGCGCGCCTCCGCGTCGCGCTGACCGGCCTGACGATGGCGGAGTACTTCCGCGAGGTCGGCGGCCAGGACGTGCTCCTGTTCATCGACAACATCTTCCGCTTCGTCCAGGCGGGCTCCGAGGTCTCGGCGCTGCTCGGCCGGATGCCCTCGGCGGTCGGCTACCAGCCGACCCTCGACACCGAGATGGGCCAGCTCCAGGAGCGGATCACCTCGACGTCGCAGGGCTCGGTCACCTCGATCCAGGCCGTCTACGTCCCCGCCGACGACCTCACCGACCCGGCTCCGGCATCGGTGTTCGCCCACCTCAACGCGACCACGACGCTGTCGCGGTCGATCTCGGAGAAGGGCATCTACCCGGCGGTGGACCCGCTCGACTCGACGTCGACGATCCTCAAGGCCGACATCCTCGGCGAGGAGCACTACAAGACGGCGACCGACGTCCAGGAGGTGCTGCAGCGCTACAAGGAGCTGCAGGACATCATCGCGATCCTCGGGATCGACGAGCTCTCCGACGAGGACAAGCTCCAGGTCAACCGCGCCCGCAAGATCGAGCGCTTCCTGAGCCAGCCGTTCAACGTCGCCGAGCAGTTCACCGGCACGCCGGGCGAGGTCGTCTCGGTCGCCGACACGGTCGCGAGCTTCCGCAGCCTGGTCGACGGCGAGCACGACGACATCCCCGAGGGCGCCTTCTACATGAAGGGCTCGATCGACCAGGTGCTCGACGCGGCCAAGGGCCAGGGCGAGGACGAGACCGCCGGCGCCGACGCCGAGGCCGAGGAGCAGGAGGAGAAGAAGGAGCGCGAGGAGGAGCAGGCCGGCGCCGCCGCCTGAGGAGCTGAATGGCCGACGAATCGCACAAGCTCCAGGCCCAGATCCTCACCCCCGAGGGCAAGGTCTACGAGGGCGAGGCCTTTCAGGTCTCGACCCGGACGACCGTGGGCGAGCTGGGCGTGCGCGCGCGCCACGCCCCGATGCTCGCCCGCGTCGTCCCGCACGAGCTGCGGATCTACGAGGACCGGTCCGAGTTCGGCACCAACGAGGGCGGGCAGCGGTTCGCCGCCGCCGAGGGCTGGCTCCAGGTCTTCGCCAACAAGGTGACCCTGCTCGTCGGCGAGGCCGTCGAGCCGGGCTCGCTCGACTCCGGCGACCTGAAGAGCCGGATCGAGGACGCCGAGCGCCGGCTCGGGGAGGCCGAGGAGGACTCGGCCCAGTACCGGACCGCTGAGCAGGACAAGGCGCGGGCCGAGGCCTTCCTCGAGATGGCGGGCGGCTAAAGCGCCGGTCCATCGGCGACGATGACGAGGAACGTCATGTCTTTCCCGTCGATCAGGTCCTCCCTCGCGGCCTCGCTGGCCGTCGCGCTCGCGGCGGTCGCCACGGGCTGCGGCGGCGAGGACGAGGGCGAGGTCTCGATCTATGCGAACACCGGCCCGAAGGGCGACTCGGCGCTGGTCAAGGGCGATCCGCAGAGCGGGACCCAGGACCAGCGAGTCCCGGTCACGACCAAGGGGGTGCCTGTCGCGATCTACCAGGAGCCGGTACGAGAGCTGACGGACGGGATGCACCTGCGGGCGATCGCCAGCGTGACGCTGACGAAATGCGCGATCACCGACTACATCCCCAATCAGCGCGCCCACACCGCCTGCCAGGGAACCCGGCGCTACACGTACGACCCGGTGAAGATCGTCACCCGGTTCCGGCTCGTCGGCGGCGATTCCTCGCCCGAGCTCTCGGGGCCCGGGATCGACTTCGGTCCGCCGCTGACGACGACCTGCACCACCGCGATCCACCACTGCTCGATCGCCCGCGACTTCGAGATCGATTACGACCCGAAGAAGCTCAAGGGCTCCCTCGAGGCGTCCGACGCCCGCTGGATCGTGCTCGAGGCGACTGCGACCTCCCCGAGGGCCAAGAGCTGCCCCGGGGGGTGCCGTCGAGGTGCAACGTCCTCGCCGTCGAGACGCAGAAGGGACAGGCGATGTACTGGGTCCAGTCGGACGCCTCGCTGCCGGAGACGCCCTTCCTTCCCAGCGACCACACCGCGAACGTCAAGAGCCTCGACGTCGTCACCAGCCACGGCAACAAGAACGACGTGCGGAAGGTCGTCTACAGCGCCGAGATGGGCCCGGGGGAGCCGATCGACGACATCGTCGGGCGCCAGGTCGAGGTTGACTCGCTGCTGAAGATCGAGGAGAGCCTGCCGCAGGCTCCCGACATCGCCGGCTATCTGGTCCTCGCCGACAGCCCGACCTCGATCCACGGCCGCTACCTGCTCAGCGACTCCTACGACTCGGGCAAGACCGGCAACGACGGCGGCAACTGCGACACCCGCTGCATCCAGGCCCGACCGGCTGTCGCGACCTCGATCCAGCAGTGCGACGTCGACGCCGGGCGCCGGTACCTGAACCTGGTCGCCGACGCCTCCAGGGCCGCCGCCAAGAAGGGCGAAAAGGTGAAGATCCTGCCCGGCGGCTACCTCAAGGTCACCCGCGGTTACCTCGCCGAGAACAGCATCGACACGGGCGCCGGCGACCGCGGCTGCGACTCCTGAGGACTACCCTCCCCGGATGCAGGAGCGCCTTCTCGCCGAGAAGCTGATCGGCTACGACACCTCGACCCCGGAGGGGATCCAGAACTGCGCCGGGTTCGTCAAGGGCTGGCTCGAGGCCCGCGACATCCGCACCGCGACGCTCGACGTGCGCGGCCTGCCGATCGTGCTCGCCGAGGTCGGCCCGAAGCAGGGCACCGTAGTCGTCGTCCACGGCCACATCGACGTGGTTCCGGGCCGCGAGGGCCAATTCGACCCGCGGGTCGACGGCGACCGGCTGATCGGCCGCGGCGCCTACGACATGAAGGGCGCCGCCGCGGCGATGATGCTGGCGCTCGCCGACCTGCACGAGGAGGGGAACGTCCGCCTGCGGCTCGCTCTCGTCCCCGACGAGGAGACCGAGGAGGAGTTCGATCGCGGCAGCGACGTCCTCGTCGACGAGGGCTACGCAGGCGACTTCGCCATCACCGGCGAGCCGACCGACATGCTGATCGGGGTCGCCGCGAAGGGGGTCCTGGCCCTGCGCATCGAGGTCAGCGGCCGGGCCGCCCACGGCTCGACCCCGTGGGAGGGCGACAACGCGATCGCCAAGGCGTTCTCGGTCTTCCGGGCCATCGAGTCGCTACCGTTTGCGAGGCAGTCGTCCGAGCTGTTCGACCGCCCCTCCATCAACCTCGGGCGGATCATCGGGGGAGATGCCCTGAACAAAGTGCCCGACATCTGCACGATCGACGTGGACATCCGCTACCTGCCCGGCCAGGACCCCGACGAGATCCTCGCGCAGGTCGCCGAGCTGCCCGACTGCCGCGCCGAGGCCATCTTCCGCCGCCCGCCGGTGGAGGTCGACCGCGAGTCGCCCTTCGTCCGCGCCCTCAACGACGCCGCCGCCCCCAACCATGAGGGCGAGGTGACCAGCATCGGCCGCGACGGCGCCTCCGACGCCGTCTCGTTCATCCGCGTCGGCACGCCGGCGGTCGAGTTCGGCCCCGTCGGCGGCGGCCATCACGGGCCCGACGAGTGGGTCTCCCTCTCCTCGCTCGCCTCCTACCGGCGCACCCTCTGCGACTTCGCCCGCACCCTTCCCCGCAATCTGACCGAGACCGGAGCGACGTCGTGACCGACGAGCGCAGACCCGAGGACGAGGAGCCCGAGGAGCCGCAGGACGGCGACTCGCCGCAGGCGACTCCCGAGGACGAGGACGTCAAGGGCCTCGGCCTGACCGAGGAGTTCGCGCGGCTCGAGTCAGAGATCGAGCGCGAGGCCGCGCGCGGGAAGGACTCGGCCGAGGAGGGCGAGGAGGGAGAGGTCGACGACTCCGACGAGGACTCCGAATGGGCGCCGCCGCCGGTCGAGGCGGAGGGCGAGGATGAGCCTGAGGCCGCCGCCGAGGAGGGCTCAGAGGAGCCCGGGCAGGACGAGGAGGACCTAGACCCGAGCGAGGACGACTCCGCCTCGACGCCGCCGGAGGACTCCGACGAGGGCGTCCACGACGGCGTCCCCGACGCCCCGACCGAGGTTGGAGTCCCGCCCGTCGACGAGCCCGCGACCGAGCACACCGTCGTCCGCGACCGCCCTCTCGAGCCGGTGCCGATCGCCACCGGCGGCTACGACCCCGTCGACGCCGGAGAGGTCAAGGACCGCACCCCTGCGCTCTGGTGGCGGTTCATGACGGGTTCGGTGCTGATCGTCGTCTCGGCCGCGACCGCAGTCGCCCTCTCGGGGTTGCTGGCGATTAACGGAATCGCCAACGACCTTCAGCCGATACCGGACATCCAGAGGGTGCTGCCGGAGATCGATCCCGGGGAGCCCCAGACGATCCTCCTCGTCGGATCCGACAAACGGGCGAACACCCCGGGTGATCCGGGTCGCTCCGACACGACGATGCTGCTGCGCGTCGATGCAGCCAACGACGTCCTGTCGCTCTTCTCGCTGCCGCGCGATCTCAAGGTCGACATCCCCGGCTATGGAACCGACAAGCTCAACGCGGCCTACACGGTCGGCGGGATCAAGAAGACCTACGAGACGGTCAAGCAGCTGACCGGATTGAAGATCGCGCATGTCGTCAACGTCGACTTCCAGGGATTCGCCGACGCGGTGGACGCCATCGACTGCGTCTACGTCGACGTCGACCGCGACTACTTCAACGACAACTCCACGGCGGTGAGCGCCGAGGATCAGTACGCGCCGATCGACGTCAACGCCGGCTACCAGCGGCTGTGCGGGCAAAACGCGCTCGATTACGTCCGCTACCGGCACACCGACAACGACTTCGTCCGCGCCGCCCGCCAGCAGGACTTCCTTCGTAACGCCCGCGCGCAGGTACCGGTCGGCGAGGTTCTGCCGATCATCAGCGGCTCCGATACCGGCAGCAAGCTGATCGACATCTTCACCAAGTACACGTCCTCCGACATCAACGATCCGGCGCAATTGATCGGCGTGCTGAAGGCGTTCATCGGCGTCCGCGACGTGCCGATCAACGAGGTCCACTTCAAGGGGACGGACACGATCGAGAACGGGATCGCCTACGTGACTGCGCGGCCCGAGGACATTCAGAAGGCGGTCGAAGAGTTCCTCGGCGACGAGGACAGCGCGGGCGGGCCCGAGGGCGGCGACTCGGGTGGCTCGAAGAAGGACAAGCCGGCCAAGGGCGCGGCCAAGGAGGAGGAGAGCGCGCCCGAGCAGAGCTCGAGCGCGGACGTCGTATCCGCCGACGACATCCTCTCCTGTGGAGATGCCGCGGCCGGCAAGGTTCCCGCGTTCGGCCGGACCTCCGCTCGTCGACTGAACTTCCCCGTCTACGTGCCCGAGGAACTGGCACCGAACTCCTGCTACGACGATGGCTCGCGCCAGTACGACATCAAGGACCTCGACGACGAGAAGCAGCCGGCCTACAAGCTCGTGATCGCGCTCAACAGCGACACGACGCCTGGCGACTACTACGGCGTGATGGGCACGACCTGGAGCGACCCGCCGATCCTCGACAAGCCATCCGAGACGCGGACCATCGACGATCGCGACTACGACCTCTTCTACGACGGCGACCGCCTGCGCATCGTCGCCTTCCACGACGACGATGGCAACTCCTACTGGGTGAGCAACACGCTGCTGCAGACGCTCAGCGAGGACCAGATGCTCGCGATCGCCACCTCGATGGACAAGAAGAAGGAATGAGCGAGACCGAGCGAGATGCGGTCGGCGTCGTCGGCGTCGGCTGGGTCGGGCTGGTCACGTCCGCCTGCTTCGCCTCCCAGGGCCACGAGGTCTGGGCGATGGACGTCGACGCCGCGAAGGTCGCGAGCTTGTCGTCCGGGGAGATCACGATCCACGAGCCGGGACTCCCCGAGCTCGTGCGTGAGAACGCCGCGCGCCTCCACTTCACGACCTCGATGGACGAGCTGCTCGCCAAAGCGAGGCTGCTCTTCTGCTGCGTCGACACGCCCCCGACCTACTCCGGCGACGCCGACCTCAGTCGCGTCCGGTCGGTGGTCGAGCAGCTTCCCGCCGACTCCGAGCACGCGCTGGTGATGAAGAGCACGGTGCCATCGGGGACCGGCGCGTCGATCCGCCGCGACATGCCGTCGCTGTCCTACGTCTCCTGTCCGGAGTTCCTCAAGGAGGGCTCGGCGGTCGCCGACTTCCTCCATCCCGACCGGGTCGTGATCGGCGCCGACCCCGGCGACGAGTGGGCGGCCGACGCCGTCGAGGCGCTCTACGCACCGCTCGGCGGCGAGATCGTCCGCACCGACGTCGCCAGCGCCGAGATGATCAAGCTCGCCTCCAACGCCTTCCTCGCGACGAAGATCTCCTTCATCAACGAGATCGCCAACGTCTGCGAGGAGGTCGGCGCCGACGTCACCGAGGTCGCGCGCGGGATGGGCCTCGACGAGCGGATCGGAAACAAGTTCCTACAAGCCGGAATCGGATATGGCGGAAGTTGTTTTCCTAAAGACGTCTCCGCCCTCAAGCAGCTCGCCGGCAACTCCGGCTACCACTTCCAGCTCCTCAACTCGGTCATCGAGGTCAACGAGCTCCAGAAGCGGCGGGTGATCGGGAAGCTGACCAAGCACCTCGGCTCGCTGGTCGGGCGACGCGTTGCACTCCTCGGCCTCGCCTTCAAGCCGAACACCGACGACATGCGCGAGGCGTCCTCGCTGGTCCTCTCGGCGCGCCTTCAGGGCGAGGGCGCCTCCGTCGTCGCCTACGACCCGGTCGCCGAGGACTCCGCCGGCGGGATGCTGCCCGCGGTCGAGATGGCGGCCGTCGCCCGGAGGACGCCTTGCGACGGCGCCGACGCGGCGATCCTCGTCACCGAGTGGCCGCAGTTCGCGGAGCTCGACTGGACCGCGCGTCGCCGGCCGGATGGCGACGCCGCTGCTCGTCGACGGCCGGAACTTCCTCGACCCCGAGGCCCTGCGAGCCGCCGGGTTCACCTACGAGGGGATCGGACGGGGCGGCGACCGGGCCGCTGACCGGGCGAGCCGGTAGAAACCCGCTCCCGATGCTTCCTCCGGACCGCGAATCGTCGTGCAGGCGCTGATCCTCGTCGGGGGGCACGGCACCCGCCTGCGCCCGATCACCCTCACCCTCCCGAAGCCGGTCATCCCACTGGTCGACCGGCCGTTCCTGCGCTACATGATCGACTGGGTGGCGCGGCACGGGGTGGAGGAGGTCGTGATGGCGTGCGGCTTCCTGCCCGACCAGCTCCGGGCCACGCTCGGCGACCAGATCCCCGGCGGGCCGCGACTGCGCTACGTCGAGGAGCCCGAGCCCCGCGGCACCGCGGGCGCGATCAAGTTCGCCGAGGACCTGCTCGAGGATCGCTTCTTCGCGCTCAACGGCGACTCGCTCACCGACCTCGACCTGACCGCGCTGATGGACAAGCACGTCTCCAGCGGCGCCCGCGCCACGCTCGGCCTCTATCCGGTCGAGGACCCCTCGGCCTTCGGCCTCGTCCGCCACGACGACGACGGCGCGATCACCGAGTTCCTCGAGAAGCCCGATCCCGTCCGAGATCGACACCAACGAGGTCTCCGCCGGCGCCTACGTGCTCGAGAAGGAGGTTCTCGACCTCGTCCCGCCCGGCAAGGACGTCTCGATCGAGCGCGAGGTCTTTCCCCGCCTGGTCGGCGACGGTCTCTACTCCCAGCGCCTCGAGGGCTACTGGGTGGACATCGGCACGCCCGAGCGCTACCTCGACGCCTGCTGGGACATCCTCGGCCGCAGGGTCGAGACCGAGCCCGGGTCGCTGGTCGACGACGAGGGTCGCTACGTCTCCGCCGCCGCCGACGTGGACGCCGAGGCGACGATCGCCGCCGAGTGCTTCGTCGAAGCTGACGTGAGCGTCGCCGCCGGCGCCCGGATCGGCCCCCGCGCGGTGCTCGGGGCCGGAGCCGAGATCGCGGCGGAGGCGACGATCACCGGCTCGGCGATCCACCCCGCCTGTCGCGTCGGCCGCGGCGCGAGCGTGACCGGGTCGATCCTCGCCGCCGGCACGGTCGTCGAGGATGGCGCCGCCGTCCCCGAGGGCTCGGTGATCGGCGCCGGCGCCACGATCACCGCCTCGGCGTCGCTCGAGCCCGGCGCCCGCGTCCAACCCGAGGAGACCGCCTGAGATGAGCCAGCTCGCCGAACGCCTTTCCGCCATCGACTCGGGCGACCAGCTCGACGCCGCCCTGTCGCTGCCCGATCACCTGCGCGACGCGCTCTGGCGTGTCGACTCCGCCCGGCTCGAGCCGATGGAGTGCAGCGGCCTGCTGGTCTGCGGCATGGGAGGTTCGGCGATCGGGGGCGACCTCGCGGCGGCCGCGCTCGGCAGCCGGCTCAGCCGCCCGCTCGACGTCGTCCGCGGCTACGCCGTCCCTCCCTGGACGCTCCCCGACCGCGTCATCTTCTGCTCGAGCTACTCGGGGAACACCGAGGAGACCCTCGCCTGCTACGACGCCGCGGAGGCCGTCGGGGCCCGGCGGATCGCCGCGACCACGGGGGGCTCGCTCGCCGAGGCCGCACGCCGCGACGGCGTGCCGGTGATCGGCATGCCGGCCGGGCTCCAGCCCCGCGCCGCGGTCGGCTACACGTTCGCGATCGCCGCCGAGGTCGCCGCGCTGGTCGGCGCCGGCGAGTCGCTGCGCACCGAGATCGACAGCTCCGCCGCCCATCTCGAGGCGAGCCGCGACCGGCTGCTGGAGCAGGCGGCCGAGCTCGCCGAGCGGATCGGGGACTCGGTCCCGCTGCTCTACGGCTGCGGCCTGACCGTTCCGGTCGCCTATCGCTGGAAGTGCCAGGTCAACGAGAACGCAAAGCGGCCGGCGTTCGATCACGCGCTGCCGGAGATGGACCACAACGAGATCGTCGGCTGGGAGCGCGCGGGGGAGGGCTCCTTCTCGGCGGTCTTCCTCGAGGACTGCGACCAGCACCCGCGCGAGCGGCAGCGGGTCGAGCTCACCGCGGAGCTGGTGGCGCCGCAGGCCCACGACGTGATCCGGCTGGAGACCGTCGGGGAGACCCGCACCGAGCGCCTGCTCTGGGCGGTCGTGCTGGGCGACCTGCTCTCGCTCGAGCTCGCCGCCCGCGGGGGCACCGACCCCACCCCGGTAGACGTCATCGAGAGCCTCAAGGACCGGCTCGGCCGCTCCTGACGGCCGTGCCATAGCCTCCGCCCCCATGCGCGCAATGGTCATGGCCGCCGGCCTCGGCACCCGGCTGCGGCCGATCACCCACCAGATCCCCAAGCCCGTCGTCCCGGTGGTCAACGTCGCGATCGTCGAGCAGCTCGTGCGACTGCTCGCGGCGCACGGGGCCCATGAGGTCATCGCGAACCTGCACTGGTTCCCCGAGACGGTCCGCGGCCGGCTCGGCGACGGCTCCGGCCTCGGCGTCGAGGTCAGCTACAGCACCGAGGACGAGCTGCTCGGAACCGCGGGGGGCGTCCGCAACGTCGCCGACTTCCTCACCGCCGGGTCCGAGGACACCTTCCTGGTGCTGGCGGGCGACGCGCTCACCGACGTCGATCTGACCGCCCTCGCCGACGCCCACCGGGCGAACGACGGGGTCGCGACGCTCGCGGTCAAGAAGGTCAGCGACGTCTCCGAGTACGGCGTGATCGTCACCGGCGCCGACGGCCGCATCCAGGGCTTCCAGGAGAAGCCGGATCCCGCCGAGGCGCTCTCCGACCTCGTCAACTGCATGGTCTACGCCTTCAGCCCAGAGGTCTTCGACTACTTCCCCGCCGACGACCCGGTCGACTTCGCCAATGACGTGTTCCCGGCGCTGCTCGCGCACGACGTCCCCTTCTACGTGCACGAGGTCGACGGCTACTGGAACGACGTCGGCACCCTCCGCGAGTATCTCCAGGGGAACCTCGACGCGGTCGCGGGCGCGGTGTCGCTGCCGCGGATGGGCGGCGAGCTCGCCGACGGGACGGCGCCGAGCGGCGTGGCCGAGCTCGGCGACGACGTCCAGGTCGAGGGGAAGGTGCTCTTCGGCGAGGGCTGCCGGATCGGTGACGGCGCCCGGCTCAGCGGGCCCCTGGTCATCGGCCCCGGCGCGACGGTCGGCGCCGGCGCCCAGGTCAAGGAGGCCGTCCTGCTGCCCGGGGGCAACGTCGCAGCCGGCGAGCTGCTCGCGCGCGGCATCGCCGGCGACGCGGCGCGCCTCGCCGCCGGCGACTGGTAGCCGAGATGAGCGGCCGCAGGCGGAGCGTCACGGTTCCGGCGTCCTCGGCCAACCTCGGCCCGGGCTACGACGTCCTCGGCGCCGCGCTGGAGATCGAGCTCGTCCTCGACGTCGCGGAGACCGGGGAGTACGGGTTCGAGGCGCCCGGCCTCGATGTCCCGAGCGGGCGCGAGAACCTGATCGTCCGCGCCTTCGAGCGCCTTCATCCCGCCGACGACATCGCCTTCCGCGTCCGCAGCGAGATCCCGCTGGCACGCGGGCTCGGCTCCTCGGCGGCGGCCATCCTCGCCGGCCTCATGGCCGCCGACCACCTCTACGAGCTCGGCAACTCGCGCGATGAGCTGTTCACCCTCGCGTGCGAGATCGAGGGCCACCCCGACAACGTCGCCGCGGCGCTGTTCGGTGGCTTCACGGTAGCCGCGCCTGGAGGCGAGGGGACGCCGGCGAGGCTGGATCCCCCGGAGGGCATGGAGGCGCTGCTCGTCATCCCCGACGAGGAGGTCTCGACCGAGGCCGCCCGCGCCGCGATGCCGGCGGAGGTCCCGCTCGGCGACGCGATCGCGAACGTCGCCGCGGCGACGAACCTCGTCCTCGGGATCGAGCGCTCCGACCTGACGCTGATCGAGCGCGGCCTCGCCGACCGCCTCC
Organism: uncultured Solirubrobacterales bacterium; assembly: GCA_963823565.1. Taxonomy (GTDB): domain Bacteria; phylum Actinomycetota; class Thermoleophilia; order Solirubrobacterales; family 70-9; genus RHKX01. The sequence continues at coordinate 654,008 of CAWGLR010000003.1, forward strand.
ACCAGGACCGCCGGGCCCACCTCTTCCCCCGCTCGATGGATGCCATCGAAGCGGCGCGGGAGCTCGGCGCGATCGGCGCGACGATCTCCGGCGCCGGGCCGACCGTGCTCGTCTGGAGCTTCTGGCAGACCGGGGCGAAGGTCCTCTCCGGGCTCGAGGAGCGGTGCGAGGGCTGGGCGCGGGTGCGCCGGGCGCCGTTCTCGCCGCGCGGCGCGCGCGTCGAGCTGCCGCGCTGAGCGAAAGGCCGGGTAGCGACGAGCGGCTTCGACGACGGGGCGCTCGGCCCAGCGTCCGGCATCTGCGCGGTCGGCGCCGACCGCGGTGGCCGGCCTCGAGCGCGCACTTATGCGGGCCATAGCGGCTCAACTGCGCGCTCACCCCTGAGACACGATGTCATCAGCGGATTCCGTCCCACTACGGGCCGTTTTCTGCGACCGAGCGGCTCCGAGCCCGCCGCCTCGCGCCCCCTCGTTGACACCGTCCCGCCGGGACGGTCCCGAGCTCCGTCCCTCGACCCCTAGCTCGCCTCGAGCAGCCTCGCCGGCAGCGTCTCGCGCCGCACCTCGTCGATCCGGGCGGCGCGATCGTCGAGGCCGAGGCGGGTGAGGACCTCGCCGGCGAGGTCGAGGTAGTCGGCGCCGCGCTCGGGGCGGTAGTCGAGAATCGGGCGGGCCCGCTCGGCGGACTCGGCGTAGGCGATCGACTGGCGGATGACCGTCTCGAAGACCTTGCCGGGGAAGCGCTCCTCGAGCAGCTCGAGGGTCTGGCGCGCGTGCTTGGTGCGCATGTTGGCGATGTTGAGCAGGACGCCGAGGAGCTCGAGCTCGGGATTGAGCGTGTCGCGGGCGAGGTCGAAGATCTGCAGCGCCTGCTCGACCCCCTGGAGCGAGAAGTGCTGCGCCTGGGTCGACAGCAGCGCGTGGGTCGAGGCGACGAGGGCGTTGACGGTGAGCAACCCGAGCGTCGGCGGGCAGTCGATGAGGATGACGTCGTGGCGGCGCTTGACGTCGCGGAGGGCGTTGCGGAGCGTCACCTCGCGGCCGATCTTGCCGGCGAGGACGAGCTCTGCCTCGGCGAGGCCGAGGTTCGCCGGGATGACGGTCCCGTGGACCGCGTCGCCCGCCCGCGCTTGGCCGGCGAGCACTTCGCCGAGCGTCGGCTGCGCCTCGGGGTCGACGTCGAAGTAGTCGGAGAGGTTCCCCTGCGGGTCGGCATCGATCGAGAGGACGTCGAGGCCGACGCGCTCGAGGACGTCGTGGAGCGAGCGGACGGTGGTCGTCTTGCCGGTTCCGCCCTTCTGCGAGAGCACGGAGATCGTCAGCGACACGGCCGCCGCCCGGATCCGCTCGTATCTGCCGGAGCCCCCATGGGCGCCGACTATATTCGCCTCGCGCCGCGGCCTCGTCCGGGCCGCGCCGATGGCGCCTAGGAGGCGCGGTGGACGTTCGCCGCGCCGCCGAGGGAGCGGACGCGATCCTCCTCGCGGGCGTCGCCGAGCCGGCGGGCGCGTCCCTCGCTCTCGCAGTTGGCACATGCCCACTCCTCGCCGTGGCGCCCGACGTGGCGGATCACCTGCTCGCCGACGAGCGGGTAGCGGCCGCAGCAGCCGCAGCGGACCACGCCGTCGATCGGGTGCTGAGGCTGCGGCTCCGGCGCGGCGGCCGGCGGGCCGCTCGGCGAGCCCTCGCGGATCAGGGGCGGGCGGCGGGTATGCGAGGTGGCTTCCATGCGGGAGCTTTCGGCCTCGCGCGGCGGCCTCCTCCCCCGGGGCCGGAGCGTGCCTGCGCGCGGATAGACTCGCCGCCGATGGGCCCCCTCAGCGCCACGATCACGATCGATGCTCCGCGCGAGCGCGTCTGGGAGCTCGTCTCCGACCTCGCGTTGCGTCCCTCGTTCTGCGACCACTTCATGCGCGAGTTCCGGCTCCAGCGGGTCGAGTCCGCCGGCATCGGCGCCGCGGCAAGGACGAGGATCGACGCTCCGCGCTTCGCCTACTGGATGGAGACGGTGATCGCCGAGATCGACGCGCCCCACATGCTCGTCGAGCGCGGCAAGGGGGCTCGCATCGACCGGATGCCGGTCGGCACCGCCTGGGAGCTCGTCCCCAACGGAGGGACGATGACCGACGTCACCGTGACCTTCTGGACCGAGCCCGTCCACCCGGTCGACAAGCTGAAGGACAAGCTCGCCTCGGGGCGCTGGTATGAGCGCCAGCTCGGGCGGGCGCTCGCGCGCCTCCGTGACATCGCCGAGGGGGCCGCGGACGCCGAGCCGCTCCGGGTTGCCGGGGCGAGCCGTCCCTGACGCGCGCGCCCACGCCGCATATAGACTCCCCGACCGCCGATGCGCGCCCGAAAGTCCATCATCCTCGCCCTCGCGGCGGCCCTGCTCGCGCTCGTCGCGCTCGCCGGCTGCGGCTCCGACGAGCACTCGACCGAGGTGAACGAGGGCGAGCCGCTCGAGCTCGGCAGTCTCAAGTACAACGTCCAGATCACCCGCTTCCTCAACCCGTTCTCCCCCGAGGACTCGCAGTACCTCGAGGGGGCGCCGGAGCTGCAGGGCGAGGATCAGTACCTGGGCGTCTTCATGGAGATCCAGAACGAGGGCGACGAGGAGAACGTCGTCCCCTACCCGTTCCACATTGTCGACACCCGCGGCAACGTCTACGAGCAGGTCAAGGGCCTCGACAACCCCTTCGTCCTCGTCTCCGGCACGCCGGTCCCGGCCGACGGAGAGGTGCCGGGCATCGAGACCGCCGCCGCGAACGGCCCGATCGAGGGCTCGATGGTCCTCTTCATGATCCCCGAGAGCGCCAACGAGAACCGCCCGCTCCAGCTCGTCGTCCCCGGCGAGGGCGAGCCGGGCAAGATCGAGCTCGACCTCTAGCCGGGTAGACCCCGGCAGCTAGAGCGCGGCCTCGAGGATCGCCCGGGCGATCGGAGCGGCGACCGTTCCGCCGTCCTCCTTGACCTGGAAGAGCGCGACGGCCACGGCGTACTTCGGCTTGTCCGCCGGCGCGAAGGCGGTGAACCAGGCGTCGACGTCCTGGTCGGCGTCCGTGTCGGCCGTGCCGATCGGCTGTCCGTCGACCGTGCCCAGCTCCGCCGTCCCGGTCTTGCCGGCGACCTCAACGCCGGAGATGTTGGCGGCGCTTCCGGTCCCCGACGTGACGACGGCCTTCATCATCTCGGTGACCTGCGCCGCGACCTCGGGTGAGGTCACCTGCACGTCGGGGTAGTTGCCCGCCAGCGCGGCGTCCTTGACGATCGAGGTCGGGGAGCGCACGCCCTTGTTGGCGATCGTCTGTGAGATCGATGCCATCTCCAGCGGCGTCGCCAGCACCTCGCCCTGGCCGATCGCGCTGATCCCGGCCATCGAGTCGTCGAGGTCCGGCGGGATCGTGCTCTCGGGCGGATCGACGAGGTCGATCGCCCCCTGGTTGTAGAGGGCGGGAGGCGAGTTGAACCCGAACTTCTCCGAGAGGGCGACGAGCTTCTCTCCCCCGAGCTCCTCGCCGAGCGGACCGAAGACGCTGTTGCACGACTGCGCGAAGCTCTCGACGAGAGTGCCGCCGCAGAGCTCGTCGTGGGCGTTGGCGACCTCGCGCCCGCCGACCGTGGCCGAGCTGACGACCGGGAACTCGTCGCCGGGCTTGGCGATCCCCTCCTCGAGGGCGCCGGTCAGGGTGATCACCTTCATCGTTGAGCCCGGGGGCTGCGGAGCGGAGAAGGCGAGGCCGGCGAGCGCGAGCACGTCCCCGTTCTCGGCGTCGAGCAGCGCGGCGCCGCCGAAGCTGCTCCCGAGTGCCGCCGCGGTCGCCTCCTGCAGCTTCGGGTCGATCGTCGTCCGCACCGGCTTGCCGGGAACGGGATCGCGCTTGGCGAGCACGACGGGGTCGCCGTCGCCGCTCGCGAGCAGCTGACCGCCCGGGGTTCCCGCGAGCTGGGAGTCGAACGCCAGCTCGAGCCCGGTGGCTCCGGTCACCGCGTCCTTCGGGAAGCCGCGCGCCTCGAGCTCCCGTGCCTGCTCACCCTTCACCTTGCCCATCTCTCCGGCGACGATCCCGCCGGCGCCGTTGGTCGTGCGGGCGTCGGCCGGTCCCTCGGCGAGCGGGGAGCGGTCTGCGGCGAGGATCGGGGCGCGCTTGGGCAGCTCGGTGCGGCGGTCGAGCTTCTGGCCCTCCTCGAGTCCGGGGAAGACCATGTTCCCGCGCCATTCGATCGCGCCGTCGGCGACCGGAACCGCGATCTCCCCCTCGACCGGCCCGAACGACGCGGTCTCGACGGTCACCGGCAGCGCCACGACCTCCTCGCCGTCCTGGTCGAGGGGTCCCCGCGCTTCGCCGACGTCGACGCTGGTGGCAGTCGCGGTGAGGGCGGCGTCACCGTAGGCGGCCTCGAGCTCAGCGGCCGAGTGGTCGTCCTGAGAGCCGGGCGTCAGCTCCGCGTGCATCGCGCCCCAGTCGCCCTGCTCCCAGGCCTCGCCGAAGCGCTGGACCGCGTCGCGCTCGCTCGAGCCGGCGGCGACGACCACCCCGACGACGAAGGAGACGAGCGCCAGAAGCACGAGCGGCAGCGCGCGAGTGATGAGGCGCTTGCGCCTCGCGTCCGAATGGGAACGGGTCAATCTCTGTTTTCCAAGGCTCCGTGGATCACCGCTGCGGGTGTCCCCCTTACCCGGAAGGCTACCCACAGCACCGGGTGCCGCATGCGGGATAGTCCGTGGCATGACGGCGATCGACTGGTTGATCGTGGCCCTGGTCGTAGCGCTCGTGCCGATCGGCATCGCGCGCGGCCTGATGGTGGCCGGGCTGGGCCTCGGCGGCTTCGCGATCGGAGCGGCCGCGGGCGCGCGGCTAGCGCCCCTGCTGCTCGAGGGCGGGTCGAGCTCCCCGTACGCCCCCGGGGTCGCCCTGCTCGGCGGCGTCGTCCTCGGCGGCGGCGTCGCGATCGTCCTCGAGGGCTTCGCGATCTCGCTGCGGGAGCGCCTCGGCGAGCGCGGCCCCCTGGCTCGGCTCGACGCGATCGGCGGCGGCGCCGTCTTCGCGGTGCTCGCGCTCGCGATCGCCTGGGTTGCCGGCGCGCTGGCGCTGAACGCTCCCGCCTTCCGCGAGGTCCGCGACGACGTCCAGGAATCGCTGATCCTCGGCGCCCTCAACGACGCGGTGCCGCCGTCGGGCCCGGTGCTGAACGTCCTCAACGAGATCGACCCGACGCCCCGGATCGCCGGCCCGAGCGCCGACGTGCCGTCCGCGCCCGACGGGATCGTCTCCGACCCCGAGATCGAGGCCGCCTCCTCCTCCGTCGTCCACGTCCTCGGGACCGCCTGCGGGCTGAACGTGTCCGGCTCCGGCTGGGCGGCGGGAGACGACCTCGTCGTGACGAACGCGCACGTCGTCGCCGGGCAGGACGACACGACGGTGACGACCCGCGACGGCCGCGAGCTCGACGGCGACGTCATCGCCTACCGGCCCCGCGACGACATCGCGATCATCTACGCCGAAGGTCTGGGAGTCCCCGCGCTTCCGCTCGCCGAGGAGGCCGATTCGGGGACGGTCGCCGCGGTGCTCGGCTTCCCGGGGGCCGGCGACTTCTCGGCCGTGCCGGCGCGCCTCGGCACCACCGGCGAGGTGACCAGCGTCGACTCCTACGGCGAGGGGCCGATCCAGCGCGAGATGACCTCCTTCCGTGGCGAGGTCGTCTCCGGCAACTCGGGCGGACCGGCGGTAGACGGCGACGGAAGGGTGCTGACGACCGTCTTCGCCGCGACGGTCGACGCCGAGAACAGCGAGGGTCTCGGGATCCCCAACGAAATCGTGCGCGACGCCCTCGACGGCGCGGGCGCCGGCGCGGTCGGGACCGGCCCCTGCCTCTGATGCCCGCGGGCCCGGGTGGGGGCTTCGCTACGCTCACTCGATGGGCGGCAAATCGTCCGTGAGCGGCCCCGCCGGCGCTGGGCCCACCAGCGGCAGCCGCGTCTGTCCCCGCTTTCACGCCGCCGTCGAGCTGGTCGGCCGGCGCTGGACCGGCGTGATCCTCTTCAAGCTGGTCGACGGCCCGCACTACTTCCGTGAGCTGCTCGCGGCGATCCCCGGGATCTCCGACCGCCTCCTGTCCCAGCGCCTGCGCGAGCTCGAGGCCGAGGGGCTGGTCGAGCGGACCGTCCACGACGGCTCTCCCGCGCGCGTCTCCTATCGCCTCACGGACGTCGGCCGGGAGCTCGAGCCCGCCCTGCGCGAGCTCCACCGCTGGGCGCAGGCGCACCCGGTCGACGGCTCGCGGCCCGGCTAGACGTCACCATTCGCGTGGGTTCCCCGGCGGGATCTCGTCGCGGATCAGCCTCGCCGCCACGACGGGGGCCGGGTGCGGGTTGACCGACCGCCGGAACGCCTCCAGCTCCTCCTCGCCGAGGGCCGCGAACGCGGACTCGACGGCGTCGAGGTAGCTGCGCAGGATCACGGCGCCCGGCGGGGGCTCGAGCGCGAGGTGCTCGGGCTTGGCCACGTAGGCGTAGACGGGCGCGTCCAGCGGCCCTGCGCCGCTGACGTCGGCGGTGACCTCGACGCGCTCGTATCGCAGCTCTCGCGCGTCGAGGCGCTCGACCTCCGCCCCCGTCACCGCGATCGCGACGCCCCGTACCTGCTGACCCTCGCCGGGATGGACGTTGAGCCCGAGGACGAACCCGGGGATCGTCCCGTCCGCCAGGGCGAAGGTCTTCTCGCAGGCCCGGTTGTCCCGCGCCTGGGTGAAGCCCCGGCGCCAGCCTGACAGCGCGGCCGCGACCGCGGGGCGGTCCGGGGCCGGACCGAGCGTCTCGGCGGCGCTCGCCGGGTGGACGAGCGACCCGTAGGCGAAGACCCAGGCCTCGCTCATGCGGCCGCGGCGTCCGCCGGGAGGGGCTCGACCGGGGGTTCGGGATCGGCCCGTCCGGTCGTCTCGCGGTCGTGGGGGCAGAGGCGATCGCGCGCGGGACAGTCGTGGCAGAGCCCGGTGTGCGGTCGGCGCGTCACCTCGAAGTCGCCGGAGCGGACCCGCTCGATCAGCGCCGTGACCTCGTTCCGTCCCGCCTCGATGCCGTCGGCGTCGATCTCGGCGACCAGAGGCGCTTCCGGGCGCTCGAGAAAGACGTAGGCGGCCCGGACCGCATCCACGCCCGTCGCCTCGGCCACCGCGGCCGCATAGAGCGCGCGCTGGATCCTGTAGCCCGGGTCGAGCTCGGCCGGCGTCCCGGCCGGGAGCCGGTCGGTCTTGTAGTCGACGATCGTCACCCCGGCGGGGGAGACGACGAGCAGGTCGATCGTTCCGCGGAGGATCGTCTCGGCCCCGAGCGCGATTCGGAAGGACAGCTCGGGCCGGAAGTCGGCGCCGGACTCAGCGCGAAGCTTCGCCAGCAACTCCGACTCGAGCCACCCGCGGACCATTCGCTCGGCGGCATCGGCGCGCTCGCCGGCGCCCTCGGTCGCGACCTCCTGCTCCACCGACGGCCGCGGCGGTGGCTGCCAGTCGTTGCGCGCGCTCCATTCGAGCAGACCGTGGACGGCACGGCCGAAGCCCTTTCGCACCTCGCGGGGGTCGGCGGGTTGCTCGCCCCCGCCCGCTCCGACAGCACTGGGCGCGGCCGCCGCGACCTCCCGGCCGAGCCCGATCACCCGCTCCGCGAGATAGCGGTATCCGCAGCGCTCGTAGTCGGCGAGGGCGGCATAGGAGAGGCTGCGGGCCGCCGAGGCACCGCGCTCGGCGAGCGCGAGCAGGGGCGGCGCACCCGTCGCCGGCTGCTGCCGCGGCGGGGTCGGGGCCTCGTAGCGGCGCGACAGCTCGGCGCTGCTCTCGGGCCCCGCGGCGATAACCCGCACGGCGACCTCGGCGTCGGCGAACGTCGCTTCGAGCCCCTCTCGCGCGGACGGGGCGCCGACCGTCAACACCTGCCCGTCGGTTCCCTCGACGCCGAGGACGGGCAGCAGGCAGCCGAGTGCGGTGCGGGAGCGGCGCGGCTTGTCGGTTTCCTCGAGGTCGCCGTCGGCGAAGCAGCCCGACAGGATCAGGCGGCGCTGCGCGCGGCTCGCGGCGACGTAGACGAGGCGCCCCGACTCTTCAGCCTCGGCGTCGGCCGCCTCGTCGTTGAGGCCGCGGTAGCCCTCGGTATCGATCGGGCCGGCGGCGGCGCGGGACAGGCGCAGGCCGACGCGCGCCGGGGGCGGTCCCTCGCCGCTGGCCGCGGCGACCGCCTCGGGCTCGAAGGCGAGTCGGAGCTCGGGTTGCTGGCCGCCCAGGCAGAGGCCTCGGCCGAGGTCGGCGACGGCGACTGTCTCGAACTCCAGGCCCTTGGCGGCGTGAACCGTCATCACCCGCACGCCCGCGGCGCGCTCGCCCGAGGCGGCCGCCTCGCCCTCGCGGTCGGAGGCCGCCGCCCGCGTCGCGGCGTGGTCGAGGAAGCCCCGGAGGTCACGGCCGTCGTGCGCCTCGTATTCGGTTGCGATCCGGACGAGCTTGAGCAGGTTGGCGGTTCGCGGGCGTCCCTCGTCCATCATCAGCGTCGCGAGGTCGTAGTCGAAGGTCTCGAGCGTGCGCTCGACGAGCGAGTCGAGCGGCAGCGAGGGCGCGATCCCGCGCAGGCGCACGAGCCGCCCGTGGAAGCGCCCGAGCCGCGCCCGGTCCTCGCCCGGCAGTCGCGGGGTCCAGCGCTCCGCCTCCTCGCGCCTCGCGAGCTCATGCTCGTCCGGCTCCTCCTCGCGGGGCGCCTCCGGATCGAACAGCTCCTCGAGCGCCGGCCACAGGTGCCGGCGCTTCCCCGCGATCCGCCGCAGCATCCACAGCGCGTCGGGGCTCGCGCCGCAGGCGGGGGAGGCGAGAGCGCCGAGCAGCGCCTCGTCGTCGAGGGGGTTGGCGACGCAGGCCAATAGCCGCACCGCGTCAGCCACCTGCTGGGCGGACCAGTACCCGCGGCCGCCGACGATCTGCGGCTGGAGGCCGGCGAGCTCGAGCGCCTCGGCGTAGACGTCGACGTGGGTGAAGGCGCGCAGGAGCACGACCATCTCGCCCGGATCGACGCCGTCGTCGGCGAGCTCCCGAAGGCGGCGCGCGAGGAAGCGGGCCTCGGCGACGCGGCTCGGCGTCGCGTCGTTGCGGGCTGTCGGGATCCGGTTCCCCTGCTCGGTCCAACCGGCCTTGTGTGTCAGCATCAGCTCGACCGCGGGTTCGCCCTCGGGGCCGGGCGGCGGGCCCGCGGGCAGCCGCCCGACCCGCAGCTCGCGAAAGTCGTCGAGCAGGGCGCCTCCGACGGCGTTGACCGCGGCGACGACGTCGGGGTCGGAGCGGAAGCTGCCTGCGAGCGGGAGGACGGCGGCGGATTCGGGGTCGCTCTCGGCGCGCTCGCGGATGCGGCTCCGCTCGCGCCGGAAGCTCGCGAGGTCGGCGCCGCGAAACGCGTAGACCGACTGGAACTCGTCGCCGACCGCGAACAGGCGCGTCGCGGCCCCCTTCAGCGCCTCGACGAGCTGGACCTGAATCGGGCTCGTGTCCTGGAACTCGTCGACGAGGAGGTGGTCGAAGCGGGCCTGCTGCGCCTCGGCGATCGCCCGGTGCCCGGCGAGCAGCTCGAGGGCGAGGAGCTGGAGGTCGTCGAAGTCGATGCCGCCGCGCTCGGCGCAAAGGGCCTCGTAGCGTCCCCCGAACTCCCGGAGGAGGCGGCGCAGGGCGCCGTAGGCGGCTCCGGCGCGCTCGACCTCGGCCGGCGTCGGCGGCGGGCCCTTCTTGTTCGCCTCCAGCGCGTTGATCTGGATCGGTGGCAGCTCGGGCAGGCGCATGCCGCGGTTGCGGAGGTCGGAGTGGGCTGCGCGGATCATCCCCTCCAGCCGCCAGCGGTAGCCGGCGGCCGCCATGACGACGTCGGGATCCTCAGCGGCCGCGTCCAGCGCCTCGGCGTAGGCCCGCGAGGCGATTCGCGACGACTCCTCGGCGTCGAGGACGCGAAAGCGGGGGTCGAGCCCGGCGGCGACCGGGTGGGAGGCGAGCAGGCGCCTGCAGAAGCCGTGGATCGTTCCGATCGGCGCGCCCTCGCCCGCGCGCGCAGCGGCCGTCAGCCGCGCCCGCCGCTCGGGGTCCGTCGCGTCGGCGGCGCGGCGCCCGAGCTCGACCCGCACGCGGCGGCGCATCTCGGCGGCGGCGCGCTCGGTGAAGGTGAAGGCGAGGATGCGCTCCGGCGCGACCCCGTCGATGTCGATCGCGTCGCAGTAGCGGTTGACGAGCACGCGGGTCTTCCCGGTGCCGGCGCCGGCCTCGAGGAAGACGTCACGGTCGCGATTGCCGATGGCCGCCGCCTGCTCCGGGGTCGGCGGGTGGATCGGCTGCGCCGACCGTTCCGGCGGCGGAGCGGGTTCGCGCCGCGGTTCGCCGACGTCGAAGGAGAGCTGCTCGCTCACGCCGCCGCCTCCTCCTCGGCCTCCGGGTCCTCGACGGCGGTGCCGCGCTCGATCCGGCAGATCGGGGCGAGCTGACACCACGTCGGGCACTCGCCCTTGCGCGGCGCCCGCTTCACCCGGCCGGCTCGCATCCCGTCGACGATCTCTCGCGCGCGCTTGCGAGCTTCGTCGAGCGTCTTCTCGAACTCATCGTGATCGAGGAAGTCGTTGCGGACGGCGGCGGCCGTCCCGTCGGGGAGGAGGGTGCCCTTGTGGTCCTTGTCGAGGAGTCCGCGGGGTCGGTCCTCCCGCGTGCCCCCGAGCGGGTTGTAGAGGCCGCCGATCGGGTCGAGGCCGAACTCGCGCGCGACGAGCAGGTAGAGCGGCATCTGGAGCTTGCCCTCCTCGATCAGCTTGACCCCGGCGACCGCGCTGCTCGACAGCTTGTAATCGCGGATCAGCGCCTGGCCCTGCGGCGAGACGTCGATCCGGTCGATCCGCCCGTGCAGCGTGAACCCGCCGAGGTCCACGGCCTCGAAGCGGTCGGCCGGACCGCGGCCGAAGGACGCCTCCAGCAGGTCGGGATCGGGCTGGAGCGGTCCGCCGGTCTCGGCGTCGCGGCGCAGGAAGCGGGCGATCACCGCGTCGAAGCGGGCGACCCGGATCCGCGCGTTGGCCGATTCGAGCCTCCAGCCGCGCTCGGCGGCGGCCTCGCGGACCAGGCGGCCCGCGGCCTCGGCCCAGCGCCCGCAGTCCTCGGGCAGCGGTCGCGGTTTGCCGGTCGGCGGTGACTTGTAGATGCGCTCGAGCACTTCGTGGACGAGGCCGCCGTCCTCGAGCGCCTCGGGATCGGGCCCCAGCGGCCGGGGGTCGAGCTCGTGGCTGACGAACCAGCGGTAGGGGCAGGTGTCGTACTCCTCCAGCGTCGACGCCCCGTAGGGACGATCGGCGGCGAGCTCGGCGAGGACGTCGGGGTGGCTCAGCGGACCCGGGGCCGCCGCCGCGGCGAGCGATTCGCCGGCGGCGGCGAGGGCGCCGCCGATCTCGGCCGCCAGCCGAGGCGGCAGCGCGAGCCCGTCGAGCTCGGCGCCCGGGCCGCCCCGCGCCGCGAGGGCCCGGGCGAGGTCGCGGGGCGTCGTCGCGGCCTCCGGGCGGGGGACCACCTCGTCGGGGCCGGCCCGGGTCGAGATCGCCGCCTCGACCTCGTCGTCAGCCGCATCGACGGCCGGCGCGGGGGAGAGGAGCGAGCGCACCTCCTCGACGAAGGCGCTCCGCGGCGTCGGGACGCCGGTCTCGTCGCTCGCGGGGTAGCTGAGGTGGAGGCACTCGTCGGGCAGCGACACGCACGAGTAGAAGAGGAACCGCTCCTCGGCGGCCTGGTCGGTCCGCGGGGTGAGGCCGAGTGCGCCGCGCCGCTCGTCGGCGAGCAGCGGGTCGGCGGGCACGCGGGCCGGGAAGGAGCCGTCGGACAGGGCCGCGACGAAGAGGTGGCGCAGCCGGGTCGCGCGCAGGCGGTAGGGGCTCAGGATCCGGACGCGCCCCTCGGTGCTGCCGGTCCAGAGCGGGACCCGGACGTGCTCGAGGAGCTCGGCGATCTCGCCGGGCCGCGGCACGCCGACTCCCAGCGCGACCGTCTCGGCCATTGCCCGCCCGATCTCGGCGGCGGCGCGGAGCTCGACGCTCGCGCCCCCCGAGGGGACGAAGCCGCTCCGCTTGTGCGGCCGCTCGGCGACGTCGGCGGCGATCCGCGCGAGGGCGCGCGTGAATGCGGCAGGGTCCTCGCCGGCTTCGGCGAGCGCGTCGATCTCCCAGATCCGGCGGTCGCGCTGCTCGCCCCCGTGCCAGGCTTCCATCGCCTCGGCCGCGCTGGTCAGGCGGTCGCGCAGGACGCGGCGCTCGAGCCAGTCGACCGAGCGCGGGTGCGCCCGCGCGGGACCGCGCAGGAACGCGATGACGTCGCCGGCGCTGCCGTCCGTGCCGGCGATCGCGAGCAGGCGCAGGACGGTCGCCCCGGTCGCCGTCGAGGCGAGCGGGACCCGCGCTTCGGGCGCGACCGGGATCCCGAGGCCGGCGAGAACGCGGGCGATCAGCGGAGCCTGCCGGTCGGGGGAGCGGACGGCGACCGCGACATCGTCGGGCTCCGTTCCCTCGGCCAGCAGCATCGCGATGCGGCGGCCGATCAGCTCGGCCTCGTTGCGCTCCCCGGCGCCCTCCAGCACCCGGATCGACGAGTCAGGCTCCGCGGCCGGCGGATCGGGCTCGAAGATGTTGCGCTCGAGGTGGTGCAGCGCGAGCGCGTCGCCACGCGCGGGCAGGTGGGGAAGCGGGGGCTCGACCGTGGCTCCGAGCTCGTCGACGAGCACCCCGCGGAGGGCGGCGCGCGCGGCGAGGGCGGGGCGGTCGGCTTCGAAGGTGATCGCGATCGTCACCGGGCAGGCGTCGGCGAGGGCGGACACGAGCTCGACCTGGCTGCGCGCGAGGTCGTCGAAGCCGAGCAGCAGGACCGGGCGTTGCTCCCAGACGTTGGGGGCCGCTCGCAGCGCCGCGGTGGCCGCGCTGTCGATCTCGGCCTGATCGGTGAGGCCGGCTCCGTCGCGCAGCTCCTCATAGGCGGTGAAGAGGGCGCAGATCTCCCGCTCGTAGGCGTCGCCTTCCTGGCCCGCCTCGACGGCCGCGCTCAGCGCCGCCGCATCGAGCCCGGCAGCCTGGAGGTCGGCGATCAGCGACTCGAGCGCCGGCGCGAACCCGGTGCGGGCGGCAGAGCGGCGCAGGACTCGAAGCTGCGCGCGGGCGGCGGCGGCCCGGGCCAGCCAGACGCGCTGCATGCGCGTCGCCGTCGGCGATCCGCCCGTGCCCGTCGCACGGGCCACCTCCCCGAACAGGCCCGGGAGCGTCGTCACCGATCCGCCGAGAAGGGCGGCCGAGCCGCGGCCGGCCAATCCGCGCTCGATCCGGTCGACGTCGTCGCGCGTCGGCACGACGAGGAGGGCGCCCTCCGAGCCCGCCTCGAAGCGGTCGAGGATCAGCTCCTCGCGCCCCGACCCGGGCGGCCCCGAGACGACCGTCAGGCCCATCTCGCAGCTCCCTCGAGCGGCCCGTTTTCCGCACCTTGCAGCATCGTCCTGAGCATAGGTCCGAGGCCGGGCGGCCCCGGCCCCGTTTTCCGCTGCCCGCGCCGTTTTGCCGTCGGGACCCCTCTCTATCTTCGCCCGCGATGCCACTCTGCTTCATCGATCCCGCCGATGCGATCCGCGTGGTCGCCGATTCCGTCGGCCGCGAGGCCCGGCGCCAGCTGCTCGGCGAGGCCGTTCGCGCCTGGGTCGACGAGATCCCCGACGACGAGCTCGAGGCCCACTACGCCAAGGCGATCTCCGAGCTCGACGAGCACGACATCTCGATGCTGGCCGCCTGGCACGCCTCGATGAACATCGCCCACCCGATCCCCAACCGGGACTTCCTCATCAACGCCTTCGAGTCCCTCGGCACCCACCGCCGCGAGGCCCTCAAGCTCGCCGCCGGCTTCCGCGGCGAGGAGGCGGTCGACCGCGGCGTCACCGAGGAGCGCGCCCTCGAGACCGTCCTCGAGTGGCTCTCACCCGCCCGCCTTGAGGAGCTCGCCGCCGAGGCGATGGAGCTCTACCTCTGGGACCGGGCGGGGTCCGACAACTGAGCTGACGGACGGAGAGGCGCCGACTCGGCGTCGTCGTCGGCTCACGGCCTTCCGGCCTATCGCCGCCTCCTCCTTGATTCGGCGGCTCTCCGCCTCGTCCGCTCAGCTGTCGGGCGCAGCGGCGGAAGATCGTGCGTGAACCCGCGTCAGACGCGGGCTCTCGCGCGTTCTCGCCGTCCCCAAGGAGCGGAGCCCTAAAGGTCCTTGCCGTAGATCCGGAACCGCTTGACGACCTCGCCCCCCATGGCCTCCATGCCGCGGTTCATCGGCTCGTTCGTCTCGAGGATCCAGCCGGTTTCGCCGCCCTTCTGGGGGGTCGCCTCGGCCATGTCGTAGTGGCGCTTGTAGAGGCCGGCGGCGACGCCGGTGTGCTGGTACTCGGGCTTGACGCCGAGGGCGAAGACGCGGACGGCGTCGATCTTCTTGCGCGCGCGGAGGGCGGTTAGCCAACCGAAGGGGAGGAGACGGCCGTGGAGCTTCTTCAAGACCTGGTTGTAGTCGGGGAGAGTGAGGGCGACGCCGACGGGCTCGCCGTCGCGGGTCTCGGCGACCATCGCCCAGTTCGGGTCGAGGATGGGCTTGAGATCCTTCGCGTAGGCGCGGACCTCCGCTTCGGTGAGTGGAACGAAGCCCCAGTTGCGCTCCCAGGCGGCGTTGTAGATCTCCATGAAGCGCGTGATCTCGCCCTCGAGGTCGTTCCTGCGCATCCCGCGGATCGTGATCCCGTGCTCGGGCTCGAGCTTGTCGGCGAGCTCGAAGAGGACCGGCATGACCTCGTTGCGGCCGCTGACGTGGAGGCTCCACTTGAGCAGGTCCATCGCCTTCTCGTAGCCCGCGCCCTCGATCAGCGGGCCGAGGTAGGGGTGGTGCCAGTTCTCGAGGATCTGCGGCGGCCGGTCGAACCCCTCGACGAGCAGCCCGCACTCGTCGTTGGTCGAGAAGTCCAGCGGGCCGATGACGTGGTCGCGCTTGCGCTCGCGCAGCCAGCCCTCGGCCGCGGTCAGCAGCGCCGCCGCCGCCTCGGGGTCGTCCTCGCACTCGAAGAAGCCGAACTGGCCCCAGTCGTTGTCCTGGAACTCGTTGAAGCGGTGGTCGACCTGGGCGCTGACCCGGCCGACGACCCGGCCGTCGCGGCGGGCGAGGAAGTACTCGGCCTCGGCGTGCTGGAAGTAGGGGTTGCGCTTGCGATCGAGGTGCTTCCTGCGATCGGAGATCAGCGGCGGCACCCACATCTCCGCGCCCCGGTAGAGCCGGAACGGGAGCATGATGAACTCCCTGACCTCGGCCCGGCTGCGCGCCGGGGTGATGCTGACGTCAGCCACCGACCGCCGACCTTATCTGCGGGATGGCCTGCCCGTTGTCCACGAAGTGGACGGCGGCGATGCCGAGCGCCTCGGCGGCGTCGCAATTGACCTTCGTGTCGTCGATGAACAGGCACTCCTCCGGCGCGATCCCGTCGAGTCGCGAGAGCGTCAGCTCGTAGATCTCGCGGTCCGGCTTGCGCATCCCGACGAAGGCGGAGTCGACGACGGTCTCGAAGATCTCGTCGACCGGCAGCTTCGCCCGCCACAGCGGCTCCCACTCGCGGACGTTGTTGGTCAGCAGCGCCATCCGGTGGCCGCGCCCGGCGAGCTCGTCCATCAGCTCGATCATCTCCGCGTTCGGGTCGAGGGCGTCGAAGTAGGTCTCCTTGAAGCGATGCAGCGCCGGCCGGTGGCCGAGCACCGGCTCGAGGCCGCCGCGCAGGAGGTCGAGGAAGTGCTGCTCGCTGATCCGCCCGCACTCGAGCTCGAACAGCGGGTGCCTGCCGTCGAGCTCCTCCGCGCCCGCGGCCATCGCGGTGCCGAGCTGCTCGAGCGAGATCCCGTGGTCGTCCTGGAAGGCGGCGAACGCGCCCAGAAGCGGCGAGGTCAGGACCCCGCCGAAGTCGCAGATGACGGCGCGGACCGGCACAGCGCGGGATTCTGCCCGATGGGCCCGCCCGCCGGGCGGAGCCGCGTCACGGAGTGAGGATCTCGTAGGCGCCGATCGCCTGGGCGCCGTCGAGGCTCCAGCCGAACCGCGCCGCGTCGAGACGGGCCTCACCGAGCGAGACCGGCCCGCCGGCGATCCGCAGGCCGGCGCCGCGCGCGGGCGCCGCCTCCTCCTCGCTCTGCCAGAGCTCGAGCGTGGCGCGCGTGTGGGCGCCGCCCGCGTCGTACTCGGTGGAGAGCAGCGGCTCGGCGTAGCCGAAGGGCTCGGCGCCGGGGAGGATGCGCGCCGCGCCGACCACCTCCTCGCCGTGCTCGCGCGAGTCCTCGGGCCGGGCGGCGACGAGGACCGTGAGGGCGCTGCGGACGGTCGCCGCCCACGCCGTGCGCAGCGCCGAGTGGCCCGAGGCCGGCAGGTCCCAGAGGACGCCGGGGCCGGAGAGGGGCCCGCCGGCGCCGGCGATGCTCGCCGCGATCCCGTGCACCCTGATCCCGCCCGCGCCCATCGCGAACTCGAGCATCGGACCCGCCGGGTTCCAGGAGACCTGGAGGTCGTCGGCGTCGGAGTCGAGCACCGCCCGGCCCTCGCCGAGCGGCCCGCCCGATCCCCGCAGGGTCTCCTCGCCGCAGACCAGCGCCGCCGAGGCCTCGCCGTCGCCGAGCAGCGCGCAATAGCCGGTCTCGCCCCCGACGAACGAGACGAGCGTCAGCCGGTCAGCCACGGCGCTCGGCCTCGCCGCCGGAGTCGAGGCGGCCGGGCTCGTCGGCGACCTCCGTCGCGGTCCCCTCGACGTCGTAGCCGCGAGCGGGGCGGCGCGGCGGAGTGGGCGCGCCGGCCGGGCCGGCGCCGGGGCGCCCGCCGGGGCGGCGGTCGTAGACGTAGAAGGCGGCGCGCGCCGGGCCGACGCGCCGCGCGGTGCCGACGAGCATCTTCCGCAGGAGCGCCCTCGTCGGCGGCAGCAGCAGGAAGATCCCGAGGACGTCGGTGATGAACCCGGGGCTGAGCAGCAGCGCGCCGCCGAAGATGATCGCGGCGCCGTCGTAGACCTCCTTGGCGGGCACCCGGCCGGCGGCCATCGCCTCGTTGAACCGCCGCCAGGCGGCCCGTCCCTGCGAGCGCGCGAGCGTCGCGCCGAGGAACCCGTCGACGAGCAGGAGCGCGATCGTCGGCAGGATCCCGATCGCCTCGCCGACCTTGATGATCACGTAGAGCTCCGCGATCGGCAGGACGATGAAGACGAGGAAAAGGAGGATCAGGGGCACGGGCGGCAGGGTAGATGACCCGCGACCCGGGGCCGGGCGGCCGGTTCGCTACCTTGAGGCCATGACCGAAGCGCTCAAGGTGACCGAGGAGGACGTCTACGAGGCACTCGAGGAGGTCATCGACCCCGAGCTCGGCCTCGACTTCGTCTCGCTCGGCCTCGTCTACGACGTCGAGATCGAAAACGCCTCCGAGGTCTACGTCACGTTCACCCTGACGACCCCCGCCTGCCCGATCGGCCCCCAGGTCTCCGAGCAGATGAAGGAGTTCGTCGGCGACATCGACGGCGTCTCCTCCGTCCACCCGAAGATGATCTTCGATCCCCCGTGGTCGCCGGAGATGATGACCGAGGACGCCAAGTTCGCGCTCGGTTTCTGAGCCGTCGGGGGGCGGCTGCGGTAGACCGGCGCCGCCGGGGTACCGCTGAACCGAGTCGCTCAGTCCCGCTCGACTGAGACTTCGCCGCTCGCGGCCATCTTGGCCTTGATTGCCCGCTCGAGGGCGACTTCGTCGGGCGTTTCGAGGCGGATCGTCATTGTGGCGCCTGCTCTGGCAACGGCTGCGGCGAGCTTTTCGAGCTCGTCTTCCTTGGGTTCATCCCGGGCGGCTCGAAGCTGCTCGTAGATCGCTTCCAGAAGCTCGTCGCGCCTGTCGTCACGAGCCTGCTCCTCGCGGGCTGCATCGGCCGACCTCTTTCGCGCCTTGTGGGTGACCACGCGATCGATGGCGAGATCGGCCGCCTTCTTCAGCATGAACAGCGCGATCACCCCGAGCAGGGTCGCCGCCTCGTAGTCGGGCACGACTTCCCCGGCACGGTTCCTCTCCTCGACCAGCTCCTCGAACAGCGCATCCTGCTCGAACTCCTCGCTTACCACCAGGACGTCGTCTATCCAGATCTTCAACCGCGGCTCCTCACGTGTCTCGCTCCAGGTTCCGAAGCGTGTCGCCCGTGGTGAGGATCAGGCTCGGGAGTTCCTCGTCCAGCACCGCGGCGACGCCATCGAGAAGCCCCGCCTGGTCGTGCCATTCGACGAGCGGTCCAGCCGCGAGGGCCTCGAGGCGCACGTCGGGCCACCACAGCTCGTGCTTGCCGACCGCGGGTACCAGGTCGGATTCCCTCATTCGGCGGCTCAGCATCTGGATCGGCTCCTCGACGGCCATGCGGAGGACCTCGGCGTGCATGACCCAGCGCCCGAAACGGCGCTCGAGGTCCTCGGCGAGCTCGAGTGACCGGGCATACGGTCCGCCCAGGTAGGACGCGCGCAGATCCGACGAGCTCTCGGCGCGGCGACGAGGAGCGCCCCGTCCGTCGGGAAGCGGACTCACCACGCGCTCCTCGACGAGGCGAACCATGTCCACCTCGCGCCAGACCGTGAAGGCCTCCGCCGCGAGCCGCCGCTTGAGCCTGACGCGATTCTGGCGCCGTGCCTCCCAGACGTCGAATTCGCCGAGGAGCTCTGTGAACTCCTCGCGCGTCTCTTCACACTCTTGCTGTGCCGCCTCCAGGTCGGCCACCGGATACATCGGGACGGCGCAGGCGTCGACGGCGAAGGCAAGCCGATGGGTCGTATGAGCGCCGTCCACGCTCGCGGCGTGAAACGGTGAGCTCATGAGAGGGAGCGATCGGATCGCGATCGCCGCGCACTCGGCGGCCCGCGGAGAGTCGCCAGCGCGTCGCGCCCGACGAGCGAGGGCGCGGTAGCGCTCGCGGAACGGCCTGCCGTCGAGAACCTCGCTCGGCTCGCGTGCGCTCCTCTTCACCTCGGTGATCCAGAAGCGGCTGAAGTAGCGGCCCTGCAGTTCATCGACGGCGGTTCCCAGATCCCGCCGCAGCCCCGCGTCGACGATGTGTTCGAGCTGAGCGGTCTCCCACCAAAGGCTGACCACGGAGCTCAGAAGCTGGCCAGCCTCGCCGAGGTGACTCTTCCTCACCGGTCCAAACTCCCGCCGCTCGATTCCGAGCGCCTCGATCTCGTCGGGGAGTTCTTCGACCGATACGGAGATGCTGCCCTCCATCGAGTCCGCCCAGTCGGAGGAGGCCTCCCTCAGGACCCATTCCGCGAAGTGTCGATCGCCCAGGCGAGTGAGAGGAATATCTCGAAGTCCAGTCGCCGACCCGGCTCCGTTCAGGATCACGGTCACCCGTACGCTGTCGGCAGCGGACCCCCAGTCGATCTCGTTCGGCCGTTCGTTCATCGCGCGCCCGAATTGAGTGGCATGGTCTTCACCCCCGACCCAGCATTCGTTGCAGCCTAACCCAGAAGGTGAAAGCAGCCAACCGTATTCCCGCCTACGTATTTCGGCGATCGACGACCACGCGCCGACATCCGGCGAAACCCACCGAGTCCGCGCCCGTCTAGTTCCGCGGTCTGCGTCCGATCCACAGCCGCCGGGTGACCAGCTTCTCGTTGCCTGCGCCGTCGACGACGGAGATGAGGACGCGAGCGCGGACGCGGCTCTCGTCCTTGCCGAGCAGCCTGCGGGCGCGGCCCTTCGGCGGCGGTAGCCGCACCTCGGTCGCCCGCTCGCCGCGGGCGATCTCGCCCTTCGAGCGCGAGAGGACGACGTTGCGGGGGCGGTCGGTGGAGCCGCCCTTGCCGGGCTCGCGGACGAGGTCCATGGTGTCGAGCGTGACCGCGACCCTCGCGGCCTCGTCGGCGTGGACCCGGAGCGAGAGGCCGTCGTCGAGTAGGCGCTTGCGGGAGACCCGCTTGCGCACGGCCAGCCTCGCCTTCGGCTTGGTCTTGTCGTCGCCCGGGTTGAGCGGGCCCTTGGGGCGGAGCTCGCCGGCGGGCGGCCCGTAGACGAGCTCCGGCGGCGGGCCTCCCTTCGGGACCTTGAACGGGCCCGTGATCTCGTACACGGCGCCGGGGGCGAGCGACCCGACGACGGGGAAGGCGCGCTGGGAGGTGCAGTAGAGGCGCTTCCCGGAGGGATCGAAGACGACGCCGCAGACCTCGGATCCGTCGTGGTCGGGGCCGACGAAGCGCAGCAGCGGGGAGACCTCGCGCTGGGAGGTGATCAACCCGATCTCCATGTTGCCGCCGTCCTCGCAGACGAGGACGTCGCCGCTGGCGCTGACGGTGACGTTGTCGACGGCGTCGAGGCTCGAGTCGAGCGCCTGGCTGCGGTCGAAGAGGCGCTCGATGCTGCGGCTGCGGGCGTCGTAGGCCCAGACGACCTTGTCGGACTTCGTCGTGAAGTAGAGGACGCCGTCGAAGTACCAGATGCCCTCGCCGTTGGCGAACTTGGCCATGCCCGGGACCTGGCGCCGGGTGGGGGTGCCGGACACGGTCGTCGAGGGGTCGGGGACCTCGAGCCAGCTCACCCGCCCGCGGGCGTCGACCGCCGCGACCTCGAGGGTGCCCGCGGTCAGGCTCGGGTAGGAGGCGGGTGTGAAGCGGTAGAAGCCGGCGTCGCCGTTGTCCTCGGTCAGGTACAGCCGGCCCTCGACCGGGTCGACGGCGACCGCCTCGTGCTTGAAGGCGCCGAGCGCGGGCCGGGCTTCGGCGGCGAGCACGCCGGCCGGGTCCGCCTCCCAGACGAGCCCGGTGTCCGCCTCCTCGCAGGAGAGCCAGGTGCCCCACGGCGTCGGCCCGCCGGCGCAGTTGACGTTGGTGCCGCCGAGGATCCGGTAGGCGTCGGCGATCGCGCCGCTCGGGCGGAAGCGGATCGCCGAGGTGCCGGCGCCGACGGCGGCGAGCGACTCCGAGTTCGTGACCAGGATCCAGCCGCCGTCGTCGGTCCGGAACGTCGCCTGGCCGTCGGAGAAGATCGGCCACGGGTAGCGGCTGGGGCCGACGAGCGTCCCGCCGCGGGCGACCATCCGCGAGGAGAATCCGCTGGGGAGCATGAGGTCGTTGGCGTCGGCCGCCTGCAGCGGACCGTATGGCGAGGCGCCGGCCTTGGCCGGAGCCGCGAGCGCGGACCGCAGCCACGCCGGGCCGAACGTCGCCGCAGCCGCCGCTGCCGCGCCGGACTGAAGCAGCTCCCGCCTGCTCAGACTCACGCCGACGATTCAACCACGCCGCGGCGCGCCGTTGTTGCGATCGGGTGAATCGCGCGTCAGGTGGCCTCGGCCTCGGCCGCCCGGACGGGCGCCGGGGTCAGCGCCGCGGCGCCGATCACGAGGACGAAGGCGGCGATCCGGGCGAGCTGCCCGAGCGAGTCCTCGGGGACGGGGTCGCCGAAGACGATCGGCCCGGCCGCGATCGTCAGCGCGTTGGCGGCGACCGTGGTCATCGCGATCACCGGGACGGCCTTGCCGGTCTGGAGGCTCTTCGCCGAGACGGTGAGGCCGATGAACGAGGCGACGACGATCACGAGCACGAGGGGATGGACGAGGACCGTGACGACGCCCTCGCCGAAGGTGCCGGTCTGCGCCTTGATCGCGGTGTCGGAGACGGCCCAGAAGAGTCCGGCGGAGGCGCCGAGCGCAACGCCCGCGTGGGCGCTGCGGTGCCAGCCGACCGCCGCCGCGACGGCGAGGGCGGTGACCGCGGCGAGATAGGCCGCGAGGGTCGCGGGCTCGTAGTCGGAGTGGGCGCCGTCGGCCGATCCCTCGAGCGTCGTCGCCAGGAAGGCGAGCCCGAGGGCGGCCAGCGCCACTCCGATCCACTCCCGCCTGGTGACGCTGTGCGCGAAGAGGCGGTCGGCGACCACCGTCAGCAGCACCAGGCCGCCGGCGATGACCGCCTGGACCAGCGAGATCGGCGCCAGCGCCAGCGCGCCGACGTGAAATCCCCACGAGCCGATCGCGATGACGATGCCGAGCACGTACCAGCGGTTGCGGAAGAGCGCCAGGGAGGTTCGCACCGGGCGCCGCCACTCGATCGGGGGCGAGGCGACCGCGCCCTTGTGCTTGTAGAGGAAGCCGACGACTGCGAAGAACGCCGTGGCGACCGAGAGCAGCAGGCCGATCTGGACGGAGAGGCTCATTGCGACGCGGGAGGGTAGTGCTCGCAGTTCGCGGTGGGGGGCCGGGGGTGCCGCTCGGCCTACGACCCCGCCTTCGGCGGCAGGGCGGCCGATCAACACCCCCGACCTCCCCGGAGCTCCGGTGAACGTCCCTCCTCGTGGGGGTGAAAGAGGGCGGCTAGGCGACCGTGTCCGGGGGGTCGTCCGGCGGCGGCGGGGAGGACGGCTCGGCCCCGGCGAGGCCCTTCGCGAGCTCGTCGTCGAGCCTGATCGCGCGGATCGCGTGCTCGTCGGGGAGCTTGTCGAGGATCTCGCGGATCACCTTGCCGACGTCGTGCTCCTCATGCCCGAAGTCGTCGAGGAGGGAGCGAAGCGCGGTGTGGGTGATCTTCAGCTGCGGCGGGGTCAGCTCGAGGTGGTACCTGAAGGGGCTCTCTCCGGGCTCGTCGCTCATGCGTGGATTCTCCGCTATCCGGCGGACGCCGCGCCGTTGCCCGCCGCCGTCGTCGCGCGATCGCGATCGCGGCCGGCCTTCGACGCCGACTTCGCCGCCTCGAGCAGCTGCTTGATCTCGGCCTCGATCCCCTCGCCGACCAGCGCCAGGTCCTCCATCGCGTCGTAGTCGCCGAGCAGGCCGAAGTCGATCTTGCCGTTGTAGGACATGATCGCGATGGCCAGGGCGTGGTTCTGCGGCAGGAAGGCGACCGGGAAGACGTCGAGCATCTCCCGCCCGAGCACGTAGAGCGGGATCTGCGGCCCGGGAACGTTCGTGACGATCAGGTTGAACAGCCGGGTCGAGAAGTTGATCCGGGCGGCCTGCGCGAGCAGCGTCGGCGGCGCGAAGTCGTTGAGCCGCGTGATCATCTCGGCGCCGAGCGCCTTCTTCGACGACTTCACACCGTCCATCGCCTCCCGCACCGTGCGCAGCCGCGCGACCGGGTCCTCGACGTAGACCGGAAGCGGTCCGCGGACCACGGCGAGCTGGTTGCCGAGCTTGCCGCGCTCGTCCTCGCCTCGGATCGACACCGGGACGAGCGCCCGCAGCTCGAGGCCCTCAGTCCGCGTGCCCCGCGCCCGCAGCCAGCGCCGCATCGCACCGGCGACGGTGGTGAGGATGACGTCGTTGACGGTGCCGCCGAGCTCGGACTTGATCCGCTTGAAGTCGGCTAGGTCGGCTCGAACCCACGAGAAGCGGCGGTGGGGCCCGATCGGCACGTTCAGCGGCAGCTGCGGCGCCGGGTTGGCGAACTCCCAGACGACCTCGCCGATCCCCTCGGCGGCCTCCTGGGCCTGCCGCACGGCGCCGTTGGGGTCGGAGGCCATCCGGCCGATCCGGCGGGCGAGTCGCAGCGGCGTCCTCGCGAGGCCCTCGATGCCGCGCGCCGCGAGCAGCGCCGACGTCGGCTCGGGCTTGGGGATCCATTCGCGGTTGGGCGAGGCGGGCTCGGGCACCGGCTTGACGTCGAACAGGACGGTGGCGATGTCGACGCCGGAGATGCCGTCGACGAGCGCGTGGTGGGTCTTCGAGATCAGCGCGAAGCGCTTCTTCCGCAGGCCCTCGACGAGCCAGAGCTCCCACAGCGGCTTGGTCCGGTCGAGCTGCTGGGAGAAGACGCGCGCGACCATCCGCCGCAGCTCCTCCTCGCCGCCGGGGGAGGGCAGCGCGGAGTGGCGGACGTGGTAGCCGAGGTTGAACTGGGGGTCGTCGACCCAGAACGGGCGCCCGGTCTCGATCGGCGGGAACGCGAGCTTGTGCCGGTAGCGCGGGACGAGGTGCAGCCGGCTCTCGATGTGGTCGAGCAGGTCCTCGTAGGTCGGCGGCGGCCCCTCGAAGATGGTCACGCCGCCGATGTGCATGTGACTGGTCGGCGACTCGTTGCTGAGGAACGACGCGTCCGTCGAGGTCAGGCGATCCATGTGACCCTGTGGCATGGCCCTAACGTACCGCGCGTGCCACGCCCGCGCCACGGCCTCGCGGCCCTCGCGACCGCGCTCGCGTCCCTCTCGCTGATCGCCGGGTGCGGGGACGGGGAGGACGACACCGGGACCGCGCCCGCGAGTGCCGGCTCCGGCGCGTTCGACGCCGGGCGCGCGTTCGCCGACCTCGAGGCGCAGATCGCCCTCGGGCCGCGGCCGACCGGGTCGACGGCCAACGCCGCGCAGGCGAACCTGCTCGCCGACCGGCTGATGAGCGCGGGGGCGAAGGGCGTGCGGATCCAGCATCCGTTCCGCAACGTCGTCGGGACGATCCCCGGCGAGGAGCCGGGCTACATCGTCGTCGGCGCCCACCACGACACCAAGGACGGGATCGAGGGCTTCGTCGGCGCCAACGACGGCGCCTCCGGGGTCGCGGTTGCCATCGAGCTCGCCCGCTCCCTGCCGCGCCCGTTCCCGGGGCCGTCGATCGCGATCGCGCTGTTCGACGGGGAGGAGGCGCCTGGCGATCGCAACTTCGCGGAGCACGGAAAGCGCGGCAGCCGCCAGTACGTCGCCTACGCGGCTCGCGGTGTGCAGGGGTCCCCGTCGCTCGATGAGATCGAGGCGATGGTCCTCTTCGACATGGTCGGCGACTGCGACCTCCACGTCCCGATGGAGGCGCATTCCGACCAGGCGCTGTACGAGGCGGTCGCGGACGCCGACCCCGAGGTCTTCTCCGGCCGCACCTTCCCGATCGACGACGACCACACGCCGTTCCTCGAACGGGGGATCCCGGCGGTCGACCTGATCGACTTCGACTACGGGCCGGGTCCCGCCCCGGGCGAGTGGTGGCACACGCCCGAGGACACGACCGACAAAGTCTGCCCGGAGAGCCTCGGAGCTGTCGGCGGGGCGGCGCTGCAGGCACTCCCGGAGATCGGCGGGGGATAGGCGGCGGGGGGCCGCTCCCGCTTGTAGGCTCGAAGCGATGGAGGCGAGCGACAGCGCCAAGCCCGAGCGATCGTCGGTGCCCGGCTCCTCGGTCGCGTCGCGCCTCGCGGCGGGGACCGGGCTCGAGCGCGCGGTCGCCGGCGTCGTCGAGGAGACGATCGTCCGCACCGTCGAGAGCGACGCGGTCATCCAGGCGATCGAGCGCATCGTCGAGGACGGGCGGTTGCAGGCGGCGATCGAGCGCTCGATCGACCCGGCGATGGTCGAGGAGGCGGTGCGGAAGGCGATTCGCAGCGAGGTCTCCGACCGGATCTGGGAGGACATCCTCGCCAGCGACAAGGCGCAGATGCTGGTCGAGCGGGTCGCCGAGGCGCCCGAGGTGCGGGCGGCGATCGCCCAGCAGGGCTTCGGCCTGGTCACCGACATCGGCCGGCAGGTGAGCAAGATCACCGAGGCGCTCGACGACGGCCTCGAGCGGATCGCCCATGGGCTGCTACGGCGAGGCGACCACGAGGCGGAGACGAATCAGGCGGGATTGGCGACACGGGCCATGGCGTTCGCGGTCGACATCGCCCTCCTCTTCGGCTTCTTCTCGATCGTCACGGGGCTGTTCTCGTCGATCATTCCGACGATCTTCGGAGACCGTTCGGAGGGTCTCTCACCGCTCGCCATCGTCCTGGTCTCGATCATGGGCTTCACGCTCGGGGCCGGGATCTTCGTGACGTTCTGGACGTTGATCGGGCAGACGCCGGGGATGCGCTTCCTCGGCATCCGGGTTCAGCACCACGGTTCGAACGTGATCCCGTTCTGGACCGCCGTCTGGAGGGTCCTGGCGATACCGCTTGCGCTCATTCCGTTCGGGCTCGGGTTCTTGGCGATCCTGATCTCTCCGATGCGGCGCGGCTGGCACGACCTCATCGCCGGCACCGAGGTGATCTACGACGAGGCCTCGGCGCCGTGGTCGCTGAAGCCGCGGGAGTGGGTGCGCGACGACTCGGGCTCCCGGGCAGGCGGGCAGGGACCCGCCCGCGAGCGTCGCCGCTGAGCGGGCGGACGACGCCCTCTCGGTACCCTTGGGGCATGGATTCGGCGACTCCGAACACGCCCTCACGCGTGCTCCTGGCGGCGCCGCGCGGGTACTGCGCGGGCGTCGATCGCGCGGTGCAGACGGTCGAGCACGCGCTCGCGCTCCATGGCGCTCCGGTCTACGTGCGCAAGGAGATCGTCCACAACAAGCACGTGGTCGAAGAGCTGAGCAAGCGCGGTGCGATCTTCGTCGATGAGGTCGACGAGGTGCCGGAGGGCTCCCTCACCGTGTTCAGCGCCCACGGCGTCGCTCCATCGGTGCACGAGGGCGCGGAGACGCGCAGCCTGCGGACGATCGATGCGACCTGCCCGCTGGTAACCAAGGTTCACGTCGAGGCGCGGAAGTTCGCAGCCGAGGGCTACACGATCATCCTCGTCGGCCACGGCGGCCACGAGGAGGTCGAGGGGACTACCGGCGAGGCGCCGGACTCGATCGTCCTCGTCGAGACCGCCGAGGACGTCGACGAGCTCGAGCTCGAGGATCCCGAGCACGTCGCGCTGATCACCCAGACGACCCTCTCGGTCGACGAGACCTCCGGGATCATCGCCCGCCTCCGCGAGAAGTTCCCGGCGATCGTCAGCCCGAAGTCCGACGACATCTGTTACGCGACGACCAACCGCCAGCTCGCGGTCAAGCAGCTCGCCCGCGAGTGCGACCTCGTCCTCGTCATCGGCTCGCGCAACTCCTCGAACTCCAACCGCCTCGTCGACGTCACCCGCGAGCTCGGCACCGCGTCCTACCTGATCGACAAGGCGTCGGAGGTCCAGGAGGAGTGGCTCGAGGGGGTCGAGACCGTCGGCATCACCTCCGGCGCCAGCGCCCCCGAGCTGCTGGTCACCGAGCTCGTCGAGTTCTTCCGCGAGCGCGGCACCGGGCATGTCGACGAGCTCCGCGCCGTCGACGAGGACGTCCGCTTCATGCTGCCGAAGCAGATCCGCGTCGAGCTCGCCGCGGCCGGCGCCGTTTCCTAGCCGCCAGGTTCCGACCCGGCCGCTCGCCGGGTCCGGCGGGAGTGACGCGCACCCCCGGATACTAGGAACGCACGTCCTCGCAGTTCCTCGGCGGGGGATCCTGGGCGTCGACGTCGCAGCGGTCGTTCTGCGGGCCGCCGTCCTGGCGGTCGCGGCCGCGATCGCCGTCGAGCGTGTCGTCGCCTGAGCCGCCCCTCAGGTCGTCGGCGGCGGCGCCACCGAGAAGCTTGTCGTCGCCGGAGCCGCCGAGAATGCGCTCGCCGAAGCCATTGAGGCCGTCGCCGGTGAGCCGGTCATCGCCGCCGCCTCCCTTGATGACGTCGATCGCTCTCTCGCGCAGATAGGAGGCGCTGTCGATGCGGTCGCGCCCGGCGCCGCCCTTGAGGATGCCGCCGCCGAGGATCTTGTCGTTGCCCTCGCCTCCCACGACCGTGTCGTCGACGCCACGGCGGCCGTCGACGAAGTCGTTGCCGGCCTGGCCGTCGCTGTGGTCGGTGTCGTCGCCGCCATGGACCACGTCGTCGCCGGAGCCGCCGCAGATGTAGTCGTCGCCGTCCTTGCCCTTGATGGTGTCGTCGCCTCCGCCGGCGACGATCACGTCGACGCCCCCCGTCCCGGTGATCCGGTTGTCGCCGGAGCCCTCCACGATCGTGGCCGGCTTGCCGAAGCAGCTGGCGGCGCGGGGAGCGGCGTCGGCGCCGCGGACGCAGAGCGCGACGAGGGCGACGATCAGGAGGGCTCCTGCCTGCCTCACGGCTGCATCGTCCCCCGGAGCGCGCCCGGCGTCAACCCGGCAACCGCGACCCTACTTCGCGCCGGGCGCGAAGCTCAGCGACCAGACCCGCAGCGTCCCGCGAGGCCAGATCGCGACCTCGTGGATGCCGTGGCGCTCGTGCCGGGCGACCTCGTAGAGGCCGGGGGAGTGGACGTCGATCGGCGGCGCGGGCTCGTCGTCGACGCGGATCTCGAGCGTCCCCTCGCCGCTGAGCGCGACCCAGGCGCCGCCGCCGGCGTACTCGACCTCGAGCGGCTCGCCCTCCGCGCCGCGCCAGGAACGGTCGTGGGCGCCGCCGGGGAAGACCTCCTCGCTGGGGCGCTCGATCCGCGGCGGCTTGCCGCCGGGCGCCGGCGGGAGCAGGCTGGGCGGCGGCTCACCCTCCTCGGGGGCCAGCTCGGCGCGCAACTCGGCCTCGGTCTCGTGGTAGGCGCCCTCGCCGAAGTGCGCCCAGCGCAGCGTCCCGCCGCGCCGCCAGAGGAAGGTCGAGGGCCAGCCCTCGCAACCGTAGGCATGCCAGATCCGGTGCCGGGAGTCGTTGGCGACCGCGTAGGGGACGTCGAGGCGCGCGAGCGCGGCGGCGAGGTCCTCGTCGGAGCGAGCGAGGTCGTTGCGGGGCGAGTGGACGCCGAGGACGGTCAGCCCGCGCTCGCCGAAGCCGCGGTGGAGACCCGCCACGAAGGGCAGCGTGCGGACGCTGCTGAGCTCGCCGACCTCGAAGAAGTGGACGAGCAGGGGGCCGCGCGCCGTGACCCGCTCGCTGACCGGCTCGGGGCCGCCGATCCAGGAGATTCCCGGCGGAAACGGCGGCAGCGGGATGTTGGGGCGAGCGGGGCGCACGCGGCGCGCGAGTCTGGCAGACGTGCGGTCGGATAGGCTCGCGTCCCGCCGCCGAACACAGGAGAACGCCATGAGGCTCGAGTCGACCACCGCTTCCGTCTGGGACCGCATCGAGGAGGCGCGCAGCCGCCACGACGTGCTCCAGCATCCCTTCTACGCGCGCTGGTCGGCCGGGGAGCTGTCGCCCGAGGAGCTCGCCGACTACTCCGGCCAGTACCGCCATGCGGTGGTCGCGATCGCCGATGCGTCCGACGTCGCCGCCGCGGCCCTGCCCGACCGCCCCGAGCTCGCCGCTCACGCGGCCGAGGAGCGCGACCACGTCGCCCTCTGGGACGGCTTCGTCGAGGCGGTCGGCGGCAGCCCCGAGGCACCCGCGCGGCGCGAGACGCGCGACTGCGTCGGGGTCTGGACCGACCGCGACGGGGCCCTGAGCGCGCTCGCCCGCCTCTACGCGATCGAGAGCGGCCAGCCGGCGATCTCGGAGACGAAGCTCGAGGGCCTCACCGAGCACTACGGCGTCGCCGACGGCGCCGGCACCCGCTACTTCACGGTCCACCGCGGTCGCGACGTCGAGCACGCCGCCGAGGGGCGTGCCCTGCTCGAGGAGCTGATCGAGACGCCGGCGGACGAGGACGCGGTGGTCGCCGCCGCCGAGGAGGCGTTCGCGGCCAACTGGCGCCTGCTCGACGGCGTCTCCCGCTGAGCCGAAAGGCGCTGCGCCCGGAGGGGCTCCGGGGTCGATCATCTAGCCTGGGTGCGGCAATGAGCCGCACGGATCGCGCGATCGGCGTCGTGCTCGGCATCCTCGTCGGGCTCGTCGCCCTCATCCTGTTCGTATTCCTCGGCTCGAGCGGGTCGATCGACGCCCCCTCGCTCGACGAGCGGCCGGCGCAGTCCCAGCCGGCACAGGGCGGGCAGCGATGAACGTCCGCTCCGCCCGCGTCGCGGCGGTCCTGATGCCGGGGGCGCTGCTGCTCCACCAGCTCGCGTACGCGCTGGCGGGAGCCGGCCTCGTCGGCGCCCATCACTACCTCGAGGTGCTCGCGCCGCTGGCGGTGGCCGGGGCCGCGTCGCTGGGCCTCGGCTCCCTGCTCCCGGCCGCCCTCGGACGGCACGACGACGGCCCGCAGCCGTTCCTGCCGCTGGCGCTCGCAGGCGCCCTCCTCGGCGTCTTCGTCGCCCAGGAGGCGGTCGAGGCGACCTTGCTCGGCGGCGGCGCCGCGGGCTTCGCCGCCTCCCTCTCGGTCGCCTGGCTGGCGCCGCCGCTGGCGCTGCTGCTCGGCGCGCTCGGCGGCGCTCTGCTCGTCGCCCTCGATCGCGCCGACCGGATCCTCGCCCGCGCCGCGTCGACGCCGCCCGCCGCGCGGCGCCGCGCTCCCCTCGCCGCCGTCCCCGGCGCGCCTTCACTTCGACCCCTCGCCTGCAGCGGGCTCGGCTTCGGCTTCGCCCGCCGGCCGCCGCCTCCGCGCGGCTGAGCAAACGCGAACGCACGGGCTCCGCTCTCACCCGGCGGGAGCCCGCGAGCACGTACCCGCGCCCGCAACCGGGCGCGAGAAAGGGGTCGAGCATGCAGTCCAACGGAGCACGCGCGCTCGTCGCGCTGGCCGGCATCGCCGTGATCGTCGCGGCCTTCTTCGTCTTCTCCGGAGGCGACGACTCCGACGACGGCGACACCGGAACGACCGTGGCCACGACCACGACCGGCAAGCAGGGGAACGGAACCGAGCAGCAGCCGGCGCAGCCGGCAGCCGAGACGATCGAGGTCGCCGGCGGCCAGCCCGCCGACGGCGAGCCGGCCGAGCTCGCCTACTCGCAGGGCGACGAGGTGAACATCGTCGTCAAGGCCGACGAGGAGAGCGAGTTCCACCTCCACGGCTACGACATCGAGGAGGAGGCGACGCCGGAGAAGCCGGCCGAGTTCCAGTTCACCGCCGACATCGAGGGCAAGTTCGAGCTGGAGGACCACCACTCCGAGGCCCTGATCGCCGAGCTGACGGTCAACCCGTGAGCGCCGGGCGTCAGATTCCCGGCGCCCGCCTCGCCGCGCTCGTCACGGCCGCCGTCCTCGCGACGGCGGTCGTGGCCGGCACGCTCTGGCCGCAGGCGGCGTCGGCCCACGCGCTGATCGGTAAGCAGGACCTGCCGCTGCCGGAGTGGCTCTTCATCTACGGGACGCTCGTGATCCTCGTCGTCTCGTTCGTCGGGCTGCTGATCGGCTGGCGCACGCCCCGCTTTCAGGAGACGGACGAGCGCCCCCTCGACCGCCTCTCGCGCGTGCTCCTCAGCCGGCCGGCGCAGATCCTGGCAGGAGCCGCCGGGGTCGCGCTGCTCGTGCTCGTCGTCTGGTCCGGGCTCGACGGCACCGAGGCGCCGGATCGCAACTTCTCGCTGACCTTCGTCTTCGTCACCTTCTGGATCGGGCTCGCCGTCTTCAGCGCGCTGCTCGGCGACGTCTTCCGAGCCCTGAGCCCGTGGCGGGCGATCGGGCGCTTCGTCTCGGCCGTCTTCGCCAAGGTCGCGGGACAGCGCGCGCCCGCCCCGCTCGCCTATCCCGAGCGGCTCGGCCGCTGGCCGGCGGTGATCGGGCTGCTGGCCTTCCTCTTCCTGTACCTGATCTGGGGGCAGTCGGGCTTCTCCGCCTCCGGGCTGACGCCGCGCGAGGTCGCGATCGCGACCCTCGTCTACTCCGCCTACACGTTCGTCGCGATGACCCTCTTCGGGGTCGACAAGTGGGTCGAGCGCGGCGAGACGTTCTCGGTGTACTTCGGCATGTTCTCGACGCTGTCGCCGCTGGCCGCCGAGGACGGGCGGATCGTCCGCCGGCGCTGGCTCTCGGGCGGCGCGAACTGGTCCGGCCCGGCGGGATCGCTCGCGCTCGTCCTGGTCGCGATCGGCGGCACGACCTTCGACGGCGCCCAGGAGGGGGTGCTGAAGGAGCCGATCAACACGCTCTTCCAGTCGTTCAACGACGCCGGGATCGAGCCGGTGACCTCGCTGCGGCTGACCAGCCTGATCTACCTCGTCGCCTGCCTGCTGACCGTCACCGCGATCTTCTGGGCGGGGATCCTCGGCATGCGGATCGTCGAGCGCAAGCTCTCGGCGCGGCAGCTCGGCAAGGCCTTCGCGCACGCCTTCATCCCGATCGCGCTCGCCTACATCGTCGCCCACTACTTCAGCTACTTCGTCTACCTCGAGCAGGCTCAGTTCACGTTCCTGCTCTCCGACCCGCTGGGCACGGGCGCCGACCTGTTCGGCACCGCAGGCTCGGGCATCGACTACGGCGTCATCGACGCCAACACGATCTGGTACGTGCAGGTCGGGGCCCTCGTGTCCGGCCACGTGCTCGCGCTGGTGATCGGCCACGACCGCGCGCTGAAGATCTGGGGTAACACCCGCGACGCTTCCTGGTCGCAGGTCTGGATGCTGGTGATGATGATGTTCTTCAGCGTCCTCGGGCTCGTGCTGCTCTCGCAGGCGAACTCGTGAGGGCCCCCCGGTGATCCCGCCGCTCGCCCACGCCGGCCACTGGGTGCTCTATCTGGCTCCGGTGGCAGTCGTGCTCGCGGCGGTCGTGGCCGGGGCGATCAGGGAGCGCCGCCGGCAGCGCTCACTCGATGACGACGACGTCGGAGCGCCCGGCCCGACAGGACGCTGAGCCGGCGCGCTTCGGCTTCGCCCGCGCGTAGTAGGCGCCCGGCTTCAGCGGGTCGGCGGGGATCCGCCAGCGGCCGCGGGCGCTCGAGCGGTCGCGGCCGATGAGCCGCTTCCCCGACGACGTCTTGCGGATGAGCTGGACGCGGCGCCCGGACTCGCAGGCGCGGGCGCTGCTGCGGATGGCGCCGTTGAAGGCGGGAACGCGCTCGGAGATCGTCACGGTCGTGCGCGCGGCGCCGGCCGTGGCGGGAGCGACGCCCGCCAGGCAGGCGCAAGCGAGCCCGATCAGGACCGTCAGCCCGCGGATGCGAGCTTTGAGATCGCCGCCGTGAGCAGGGCGCGGTCGGTCGGCTGCAGGTCCTCGACCCTGAGGATGACGTTGGCTGCGCGGTAACACGAGATTGATGGTGCCCCCTGACAGCGTTCGTATTCGTCCGTCGCCGCCTCGGCGTCGGCGAGGACGAGGAGGGAGGCCGACCCGCTCGGGGCCGGCTTGGTCCCCTCCCCGGTGGGGGTGGGCGCCGGCTGCGCGATCTTCACCTCGGTGACGTCGACCCCGTTCTCGTTCTGAGCGATCACCGGCCCGAGCTCGAGCGCCGCGCCGTTGCGGTTCATCTCGGCGACGAACTCGCGGGCGCTGAGCTGCCGCTCCTCCTCGCCGCCGCAGCCCGCGGCGAGCAGCGCGACGGCGAGCGCACACACCGCGGTGGCACGCCGGGCCGGGCCCATCGCCGCCTAGCCGCGAAGCAGCTCGTGGAGCCGGGTGTCCAGGGCGCCGGAGAACGCGTCGGCGAGGGCGCCGCCGGGAACCCGCTCGACGAGCTCGGCGAGGAACCCCTCGACGATAAGCGCGCTCGACGCATCGCGGTCGAGCCCGCGCGAGTTGAGGTAGAAGAGCTGATCGGGGTCGATCTGAGCGACCGCGGCGGCGTGCGTGCAGCGGACGTCGTCGGCCTCGATCTGCAGCCCCGGGATCGCGTCCGCGTGGGCCTTCGACGAGAGCAGCAGGTTGCGGCAGTCCTGGAACGCGTCGGTTCGCTGCGCGCCGCGGTCGACGTTGATCATCCCGCGCCAGACGGCGGTCGAGCGGCCGGCGAGGACGCCCCGGAAGCTCAGGTCTGAGTTGGTGTCCTCGGCCGCGTGCTCCTGGGTCGTGTCGTAGTCGAGGTGCTGGCGGCCGTTGCCCGCATAGGCACCGGTGACCTTCGCCGACGCGCCGCGCCCGGCGAGCTTCGTCTCCATCCGGACCTTGCCGCTCGCGGCTCCGAACCCCATCGCGACCCACTCCAGCGAGCCGTCGCGCTCGACCTCCGCGCGCTGGGTCGCGAACGCCCAGGAGCGGGCCGAGAGGTCCTGGCCGCAGACGTAGCGCAGCGAGGCGCCGGGCCCCACGATCAGCTCGGTGACGCCGTTGAACAGCGCCGCGACCTCGTCGTCGGCAGAGACGTAGCGCTCCCAGACCTCGGCCTCGGCGCCCTCCTCGAGGACGATCAGCGTGCGCCAGTTCAGCGACCGGCCGGCCGCCTGCTGCACCGCGGTCAGCGAGATCGGCGCGTCGGGCCGGGTGCCGGCGGGGACGTAGATCAGCGCGCCGCCGCTCCAGCCCGCCTCGTTGATGGCGACGAAGGGGTCGTCGCCGGCGGCGACGATCGTGCCGAAGCGCTCGCCGACGAGCTCGGGGAAGCGCTCGGCGCCCTCGGCCAGCGGCATCACCACCGGCCCGTCGGGGCGTCCGTTGCCGCTCGAGGCGGAGCCTCCGGGCATCCCCGCGGTGGCGACGCTGCCGTCCACCTGGGTCAGCCCGGCCGAGCCCTCGGGCACCGCGAGACGGGTGGCGGCGTCGTCGGCGGCCGCGAGGTCGCCCGGCTCCGCCGGCCCGTAGGCGGCGAGGTCGAGCTTCGACAGGTCGGTGAACTCCCAGCCGCGGGTCTTGGGGCCGGGCAGCGCCAGGCCCTTCGCCGCCTCGATCGCCTTGGCCCGCCGCTCGACGAGCCAGTCCGGCTCCGCCGTCGCGACGGTGGCCTCAGCCAATTGAGCCCTCCATCTGCAGCTCGATCAGCCGGTTGAGCTCGACCGCGTACTCCATCGGCAGCTCCTTGACGACCGGCTCGATGAAGCCGTTGACGATCATCTTCGACGCCTCTTCCTCGTCGAGGCCGCGCGACTGCAGGTAGAAGAGCTGCTCCTCGCCGATCTTCGAGACCGAGGCCTCGTGGCCGACGTTGGCGTCGCTCTCGTCGATGCGGATGGTCGGGTAGGTGTCCGAGCGCGACTCGGGGTCGAGTAGCAGCGCGTCGCAGACGACCTTCGACTTCGCCTCGGTCGCGCCCTTCGCGACCTCGAGCAGCCCTCGGTAGGTGGACCGGCCGCCGTCCTTGGAGATCGACTTGGCGAAGATCGACGAGGTCGTCTTCGGCGCCGCGTGGATGATCTTGCCGCCCGCGTCCTGGTGCTGGCCCTTGCCGGCGAAGGCGATCGAGAGGATCTCGCCGTGCGCGCGCTCGCCCATCAGGTAGACCGACGGGTACTTCATCGTCACCTTCGAGCCGAGGTTGCAGTCGACCCACTCGACGGTCGCGTCGCGCTCGGCGATCGCTCGCTTGGTGACCAGGTTGAACACGTTCTGCGACCAGTTCTGGACGGTCGTGTAGCGGATCCGGGCGCCCGGGCGGGCGATCAGCTCGACCACGGCGGAGTGCAGCGAGTCGGTCGAGTAGACCGGCGCGGTACAGCCCTCGATGTAATGAACGTCGGAGCCCTCGTCGGCGATGATCAGCGTCCGCTCGAACTGGCCCATGTTCTCGGTGTTGATCCGGAAGTAGGCCTGCAGCGGCATCTCGACCTTGACGCCCTTGGGGACGTAGACGAACGAGCCGCCCGACCAAACGGCCGAGTTGAGCGCGGCGAGCATGTTGTCGTTGGCGGGGATGACCGTCGCGAAGTGCTCGCGGACGACGTCCTCGTGCTCGCGCAGCGCCGAGTCCATGTCGAGGAACTGGACGCCCTGCTCCTCGAGGTCCTTGCGGACCTGGTGGTAGACGACCTCCGACTCGTACTGGGCGCCGACGCCGGCGAGGAACTGCCGCTCGGCCTCGGGGATGCCGAGCTTGTCGAACGTGTTCTTGATGTCGTCGGGGACGTCGTCCCAGCTCGTCTCGGCCCGCTCGGACGCGCGGACGAAGTAGTGGATGTCGTCGAAGTCGATCTGGTTGAGGTTCGCGCCCCACTGCGGCACGGGGCGGGCGAGGAAGTGGTCGAGCGCCTTGAGCCGGAACTCGCGCATCCACTGGGGCTCGTTCTTGTACTCGGAGATGTCCTCGACGAGCTGGCGGCTCAGCCCCTTCGGCGCCTTGTAGACGTATCCGGTCTCCGGGTCGTTGAAGCCGAACTTGGCCTTGTAGTCCTGGTTGATGTCCTTGATCGCCTCGCGCTCGGCGACCTTCGGGTCCAGGGTTGCGGTCTCGGGTGGGTTCATGTCAGTCGACCTCCAGCTTCACTTGCCCGTCCTCGGCACGGACCACGAAGGTCTCGACCGGCGCGAAGGCGGGGAGGGTCTTGGGACGTCCGGATCGCAGGTCGAACAGCGAACCGTGGCGGGGGCACTCGACGGTGCAGGTGGCGGCATCGAACTCGCCCTCGGCGAGCGGGCCGTCGTCGTGGGAACAGCGATCCTCGATCGCGAGCAACTCGCCGCCGCAGTTGAAGACGCCGATCTCGATCCCGTCGACCTCGACCAGGCGCATCGCTCCCTCCGGGAGCTCCTCGGTGCTGCATACGGTGTGCTCTGCCATCTCGAATCGCGGCGCGGTGAAAGACAATTCCGACGCGCCGAGTCGGATTTTAGCGATGGCCCGGCGTCGCCCGCGGGCGGGCTACCCCTGGCCGACCGGATTGCCGGGGTCGGCCAAGAAAAAGAACCAGACGAGGAAGACGAGGACATCGACGAAGACCGCGAAGATGACGATCATCTCCAGCGGGTGGACCTCGGCGATCGTGTTCCGGGGACGCACCTCGCTCTGTCCCCGCATCCAGTCCGCTCGGGCCTGCTTTCGCGACTGCGACCGCGAGATCACGAACGAGAAGAGCCCGGCGAGCCCGAGCAGCGTCGTGATCATCCCGACGTGGACGACGGCGAGCGCGGTCCACGACGGCGCGGTGCTCTTCTGGACCTGCGATCCGACCCAGATCCAGAGCACCGGCACGCCGATCCCGACCACCGCGCCGAGGGCGAGCTGCCCGATCCGCGCGGCGGTGCTCGACACTCCCTGACGAAGAACGATGAGCCCGCGCATCGCCGACGAGGATAGAGAGGGGCATCTGCCCGCACCGGGGCCGCCGGCCGGCGTCGAGCTCGACCCGATCGCGCCCGGTCCGATCGCCGTCGGCGGCGGCACCGCGATCCTCCTCGAGGGATCCCACGAGAGCGTGCTCCCACCCGGCGCGCGAATCCGCGCCGGGGAGCTCGAGCGCCCGCTCGACGCTTCGGGCGCTCGCGGGGAGGGCGGGCTCCGCTGGTGGGCCGTGCTTCCGATCCCCGCCGGCGCGCTCGCCGGGGAGGCGCCGATCGAGCTGCTCGCGCGTGGGGAGGAGGGGGTCCGCCTGGGCTCGCTCACGGTCGCCGCGACGACGGGCGAGCCCCCGCCGGGCCCTCGCCCCGTCGCCGGGGAGGGACCGCTGATCGCGATCTGCATGGCCACCTTCGAGCCCGAGCGCGATCGGCTGCGCCGCCAGCTCGACTCGATCCGCGCCCAGACCAGGGAGCGGTGGGTCTGCGTGATCAGCGACGACTGTTCCTCGCCGGCGGGGACCGCCGCGATCGAGGAGGCGGTCGCCGGCGACCCGCGCTTCCACGTCTCGCGGGCCGGCGAGCGGCTCGGCTTCCTGCGGAACTTCGAGCGGGCGATCCGGATGGCGCCGCCGGAGGCGGAGCTGATCGCGCTCGCCGATCAGGACGACCGCTGGTTCTCCGACAAGCTCGATGCGCTGGCCGAGGCGCTGGAGCGCGAGCCCGGCGCGCGCCTCGCCTACAGCGACATGCGGATCCTCGACGGCGAGGGGCGGGTGCTCTCCGACACCTACTGGTACCTGCGCCGCAACCGCTGCGAGGACATGGCCTCCCTGCTCGTCGCCAACGTGGTCACCGGCGCCGCCTCGATGTTCCGCCGCGAGCTGCTCGACGACGCGCTGCCCTTCCCGCCGGCGCATCCGACCCACGCGCTCTACCACGACCACTGGCTGGCGCTCTGCGCCCTCGCCACCGGCCCCGTCGCCTACCTCGACCGGCCGACGCACGACTACTTCCGGCACGAGGAGTCGGTGACGGTGCGGGAGGCGCCCGACTGGCTGCGCCCGCAGCGGGGGCCCGGCGGCCGCGTGGGCCTGCACTGGCGCCGGCTCACCCGCCGCCTTCGCATGGGCTCCTCGGCGCCGAGCTGGGAGCGCGTCTACCGCGAGCGCTGGCTGCTGATCCGCCAGCTCGCGACCGTTCTCGAGCTGCGGCTCGGGGACCGCCTCGCCGCTCGTCACCGCCGCTCGATGGGGCGGCTGCTCGCCGCCGAGCGCTCCCCCGCTGCCGCCGCCTGGCTGGCGGTGCGGTGCCTGCGGCCGCTGGTCGGCCGCAACGAGACGCTCGCCCGCGAGCGGGTGCTGCTCGGCGGCCTGATCTGGCGGTGGGGGAGGGGGCGCCGCCTCCGCGCCGGCCGGATGGGCTAGAGGCCGCCGGCGGCCTCGGCGGGATCGCCCCGCTCGCCCTCGTCCTCCCAGTCGGCCGCCGAGCCGAGGCTCGCCGACTTGACGACCTTGAGGCCCAGCATCGCGCACTTCATCCGCGTCGCCGAGATGTCGATCCCGAGCAGGTCGAGGACCTCCTCCTTCGGCAGCCGCAGCAGCTCCTCCCGCGTCTTTCCGACCAGCTCGTCGGTCAGCAGGGACGTCGCCGCGGTCGAGATCGCGCACCCCTGGCCCTCGAAGGAGACCTCGCTGACGCGATCGTCCTCGTCGAGCTTGATGTAGACGTGCTGCTCGTCGCCGCAGAAGGGGTTCGTGTCCTCGTACTCGAGATCGAAATCCTCGAGGCGCCCGAAGTTGTGGGGCCGCTTGTAGTGCTCGAGGATCTGGTCGCGGTAGAGCTCGTCCACAGAGGCAACGGTAGAGGGTCGGGGAAGGGAGCCGGCGCGGCGCCTGGGACCTTCGCCTCCCCGTCTCCGAGCCTCTAGGCTGACCCCGGTCCTCTGCGAAGGGAAGGGAGCTCCCGCAATGAAGTCTCGAAAGCTGTCCGCAACCGTGATGGTTTCGGCGCTGCTCGCGCTGTCGCTCGCGGTTCCCGCGGCCGCCAGCGCCGCCTGGGGCGCGATCGCGATCAACCCGAGCACGGGCGCCGTCGGCGTCGGCTTCGGCGAGCCGTCGAAGAAGAAGGCGCAGCGTGAAGCGGAGCACGACTGCCAGGGGAGCTGCCGGCAGGTGCTCTACGTGAAGAACAAGTGCGGCGCGATCGCCGCGAACCCGCGGCGCCTGACCGCCGGCTTCGGGCCCACCAAGAAGGAAGCGATCAAGAAGGCCAAGAAGAAGGCCCGCAAGGGCCCGGGCCCGACCAAGCTGATCGCCTGGGTCTGCTCCGGCTGAGCCTATGACCCCCGCCGGGGTCTATCTGAGCATCATGCTGCCGAAACAGACCCCGGCGGCGGGAGCCGGGGCGCATCCCACCCTTCCGCGCCGAGGCTCTGCGACCTGCGGTCTAGAGCCCGAAGACGCGGCGGGCGTCGAGGAGGCCCTCGGCGAGGACGTCGATCTCGCCAGGGGTCGTGTAGATCCCGAAGCTCGCCCGGGCGGTCGCGGGCACGCCCAGTCGCTGCATCAGCGGCTGGGCGCAGTGATGCCCGGCGCGGACCGCGACCCCGTGGCGGTCGAGGATCTCGGCGACGTCGTGCGGGTGCACTCCCTCGAGTTCGAAGGACACCGGCCCGATGCGCTCCGGCCCGGGGGGAGGGCCGAAGACGCGAAGGCCGGGGACGTCGCCGAGCTTCTCGAGCGCGTAGGCCGCGATCTCGCGCTCGTGGTCGAGGGCGGCGCCCATGCCGATCCCGCCGAGCCATCGCAGCGCCGCCGCCAGGCCGATCGCCTGCGCGATCGCGGGGGTTCCCGCCTCGAACCGCGCCGGCGGGTCGGCGTAGGTCGTGCCCTCGTGGGTGACCTTGCGGATCATCGATCCGCCGCCGAGGAACGGCGGCATCTCCCGCAGCAGGTCGAGGCGAGCCCAGAGCGCGCCGATGCCGGTCGGGCCGTAGGCCTTGTGGCCGGTGAAGGCGTAGAAGTCGCAGCCGAGGGCCTGGACGTCGACCTCCATCTTCGGCACCGCCTGGGCGCCGTCGACGAGGACCAGGGCCCCGGCGTCGTGAGCGCGGCGGCAGATCTCCTCGATCGGCGTCCGGGTGCCGAGGACGTTGGAGACGTGGGTGACCGCGACCAGCTTCGGCGCCCGCTGCAGCGCGGCGTCGAGCTCGTCGAGCAGGAGCGCCCCGTCGTCGTCGATCCCGACCCAGTCGATCTCCGCGCCGGTGCTCTCGGCGAGCATCTGCCAGGGGACGATGTTGGAGTGGTGCTCGAGGTCAGTGAGGACGATCCGGTCGCCGGCGCCGACGTCTGCCCCTCCCCAGGCGTGGGAGACGAGGTTGATCGCCTCGGTCGCGTTGCGGACGAAGACGATCTCGCGGCGGTCGGCGGCCCCGAGGTGGTCGGCGACCGTCGCCCGCGCGCCCTCGTAGGCGTCGGTGGCCTCCGCCGAGAGAGTGTGCGAGCCGCGATGGACGTTGGCGTGGTGGCCGCGCTCGTAGCGGTCGACGGCCTCGATCGAGGCGAGCACGCGCTGCGAGCTCGCGCCCGAGTCGAGGTAGACCAGCGGCGCCGAGCCGATCACCCGGCTCAGCGTCGGGAACAGCTCGCGGATGCGCCCGACGTCGAGCGGGGCCTCGGTGCCGGCCGCGATCGCCATGGCTGTGGCCGGGCGACCGCTCAGGCCGCCGCGGCGACCTCCTCCTTGATCCACCCGTAGCCCTTGTCCTCGAGCTCGGTCACGAGCTCCGGGCCGCCCTCCTTGACGATCCGGCCCTCGAACATCACGTGAACGCGGTCGGGCTTGACCATGTGGAGGATCCGCTGGTAGTGGGTGATGATCAGGACGCCCATGTCGGGGCCGGCGAAGCGGTTGACGCCCTCGGCGACGGTGCGCAGGGCGTCGATGTCGAGACCGGAGTCGGTCTCGTCGAGGACCGCGATCTTCGGCCTCAGCAGCGCCATCTGGAGCATCTCCATGCGCTTCTTCTCGCCGCCCGAGAAGCCGTCGTTGAGGTAGCGGCTCGAGAAGTCCTGCGGGACGTCCATCATCTCCATCGCCTCGCGGGTCATTCGCGCGAAGTCCTTGATCTTGATCTCGGGCTCGCCGCGGGCTTCGCGCTGGGCGTTGACGATCATCCGCAGGTACTTGGCGACGGTCACGCCGGGGACGGCGACCGGATACTGGAACGCCATGAAGAGGCCGGCGCGGGAGCGCTCGTCGGGGGCCGCCGCGGTGATGTCCTCGCCCTCGAAGGAGATCGTCCCCTCGGTCACCTCGAGGCTCGGGTGGCCCATGATCGCGTTCGCCAGCGTCGACTTGCCGGAGCCGTTGGGCCCCATCAGCGCGTGCACCTCGCCGCGCCCGACTCCGAGGTCGAGCCCCTTGAGGATCTCCTTGTCCTCGGCGGACACGTGCAGGTTCTTGATCTCCAGATCGGCCACTTGTTCGGTTCTCCAGTTCGGTTGTGCGGCGCTCAGGCGGCGCCGGCGGTCAGCTTCGGCTTCGGCTCACGGCTCTCGAACTCGACGAGCTCGGCGAGCGTCGTCCCGGCGAGCGCGCGGGTGATCCCGCCCTGCACCCGGGTCCACAGCAACTTCGTCGAGCAGGCGCCCTCGGCATCGCCCTCGTGGGAGCAGAAGATCCGGCCCTCGGCGTCGGGGACGAAGCAGTCCATCGGCGCGATCGATCCCTCGAGCGCCTCGACGACCTCGAGCATCCGGATCTCCTCGGCCGGGACCGCGAGGCGGTAGCCGCCGTGCGCGCCCCGCTGGGACGTGACGAGCTCGGCCTCGCGGAGCTTCGCCACGAGGTGCTCGAGGTAGGAGAGCGGCAGCGTCTCGGAGTCTGCCAGCGCGGCGAGCGAAACGGGCCGCTCGCCCTCCCGGCGCCCCAGCGCGACCATCAACCGGATCCCGTATTCGGCCTTCGTCGAGAAGAGCATGGACCAAATCCTAGCGATCTGGTCGGTTTTCCCTCCTCGGCCGGCCCTCGTAGATCGACTGAAGCCGCCGCTTGATCAACCGCCAAGGGTGGATGACGACGCGGCCGCTGGCCGCCGCCTCGAGCGCGCGGCCGAGCAGGGTGCCCGCGACGCCGTCTGCCGGCAGGTCGATGACGAGCTCGAGCTGCCCCGGCTCAACCTGACGCGGCCGTGGGTCGCTGGGCGAGAGGCTGCGGAACAGATCAATCGCGTCGTCGTTCTCGGACAGCACCGTGGCGACGAACCGCTCGATCCCGTTCTCGCGGGCGCGCTTGACGAGCCGCTCGACCAGGGCGGTGCCGGCGCCGCGTCCCTGCCAATCGTCGATGACCGCGACGGCGACCTCGGCCTCCTCGGGAGGGTCGACGCGGACATAGCGGGCGACCCCGACCGGGCCGCCGCCGGCGTCGAACGCGAGGACGGCCTCGTGGTCGTGGTGGTCGACCTCGGTGAGGTACTTGAGATCCGACTCGGAGAGGCGGTTCATGGCCGTGAAGAACCGCCGGTACCGCGACCCGGGGCCGAGCCGCTCGAAGCCCGCCGCGATCGCGCCGCGATCGCTCGGGCGGACCTCCCTCAGGAAGATTCGCGAGCCGTCGCCGAGCTCGACCTCGCTGGTCGGAGCCATGGCGGCAACCGTAGTCGCAGGAGCGTCCGCCGGCAGCGGAACGCCGCCACGGCGATCGTGGGAGCATGGCGCGGTGAGCGAAGGGGTCGAATCAGCGCGCCCGCCCGCGGCCGCCCAGGACGACCGGGCGGTCCCGAGCGACCTGCCGGCGGCCCCCGCGGCGCAGGGATGCGCCCTGCCGCGACGGGGGCCGGTGCGGGCTCTCCTGAAGCGGCTCTACTACTCGTGGGCCTTCCGCAACATCGCGTTTCGCCCACTGGACGCCCTCGATTCGCTGCTTCGCCGCCGCGACCCGCTGATGCCGCCGCGGCGGCTGCAGTACGTCGGCCGCGGCGACTATGCCGCGGTCGGGCACGCCTGGCGCAACCGCCTTGTGCGCCATCACGGCGTCGGCCCGAGCAGCGACGTCCTCGACATCGGCTGCGGGGTCGGAAGGATCGCGGTGGCGCTCACCGACGTCGTCACGGAGGGCAGCTACCGCGGGTTCGACATCGTCCCCGACGGCATCGAGTGGTGCCGGAAGGCCATCACGCCGCGCTATCCGTCGTTCGAGTTCGAGCTCGCCGACGTCCGGAACCGCCAGTACAACCCCAACGGCGGCGTCCCCGCGGAGCGCTACTCCTTCCCCTACCGAGACGAGTCGTTCGACATCGCCGTCGCCGCCTCGGTCTTCACCCACATGCGCCCGGACGCGATCCAGCGGTACCTGGGCGAGGCGGCGCGAGTGCTGCGCCCGGGCAGGCAGCTCGTCGCCGAGTTCTTCCTGCTCGACGCCGTCGCGCTCGCGATGCTCGAGCGGGAGCGGACGTCGTTCGCGCTCGATCACGAGTTCACCGACCCGTCCGGGATCGGATTCCTCGGCAGCGACGCCAAGGTCCCCGAGTACAACGTCGCGATCCATGAGGCCGACATGCGCCGCATGGCGGCTCGCACGGGCCTGACCGTCGACCGGATCCAGTATGGGCGCTGGTCCTGCCGCGACGGTGGCCCCGAGCGGCGCCTCCAGGATCTCGTGACCTTCGCGCGCCCGGCTTGAGCGCCGCCGCTCAGGGCTCGACGAGGCCGCGCCGGATCGCGTAGCGGACGAGCTCGACCCGGTCGCGCATCCCGAGCTTCCGCATCGCGTTCGAGCGGTGGTTCTCGGCGGTCTTCTCCGCCATGCCGAGCATCTCGGCGATCTCCTTGTTGGTGTGCGCCTCGGCGACGAGCTTGACCACCTCCTCCTCACGGGGCGTCAGCTCCTCCTTCTGGCCCTGGCCCTCGCCGAGGACGTCGCGGATCAGCGCCTGCTGCGCCTCCGGAGTCAGGAACGGCTCGCCGCGCTCGACCGCGCGCACGGCGTCGATCAGGTCGCTGTCGGCGGCTCGCTTCAGCACGTAGCCGGAGGCACCGGCCTTCAGCGCCTCGAACAGGTAGCGCTCCTCGTCGTGCATCGAGAGGATCAGGATCGACACCTCGGGAGCCTGCTCGCGGATCGCCCGCGTCGCCTCGAGACCGCTGAGCTCCGGCATCTTGACGTCGAGGATGGCCAGGTCGGGCTTCGTCGCGACCGCCTTCTCGCATGCCTCGGCACCGTCGCCGGCCTCGGCTACGACCTCGATGCCCTCCTCGCTCTCGAGCAGCCGGCGCAGCCCCGAGCGGACGATCCCGTGGTCGTCGGCGATCAAGACGCGCATGGCCGCCCCCAGATGTCGCCCCGCTTTGGCATCCGCCCACTCATCGGCAGCTCAGGCCCGAAGCGTTACCCGCGTCCCCGCGCCGGGCGCGGAGTCGACGTCCACCGCGCCGCCGCAGAGCAGCGCGCGCTCGCGCATCCCGGCGATCCCGAGCCCGTTGCCGTTGTCGCCCGGCGTGAACCCGCGGCCGTCGTCGGTGACCCGCAGCTCGAGCCGGCCCCCGGTTCCCTCGAGCCGAATGTCGACCCGGCCCGGCCGGCCGTGCTGGACGGCGTTCGAGAGCGCCTCTTGGGCGATCCTGTAGGCGACGAGCTTGACGTCCTCGGAGACCGCTTCCAGGTCGGCGTCGGAGGCGAAGGACCCCTCGATCCCGGTCCGCGCGGCGGTCTCGTCGAGGAGCGTGGCCAGCGCCGCCTCGAGCCCGAGGTCGTCGAGCACGGTCGGGCGCAGTTGGCGGGCGATTCGCAGGAGCTCCTCCATCGCCTCGGAGGCGACGGCGCCGGTCTCGGCCAGCTCGGGCTCCAGCTCCGGCCCGGCCTTGCGCCGCAGCGCCTCGATCAGCAGCAGCACCGCGGTCAGCGACTGGTTGACCTCGTCGTGGAG
The DNA here is from genome assembly GCA_963823565.1 of uncultured Solirubrobacterales bacterium. Lineage (GTDB taxonomy): Bacteria > Actinomycetota > Thermoleophilia > Solirubrobacterales > 70-9 > RHKX01. The sequence continues at coordinate 698,635 of CAWGLR010000003.1, forward strand.
GTCCAGCGCGATGCGCGCCCGCTCGCGCTCCTGCGCCTGCAACGCGGTGCTCGCTCCCTGCCGGCGCTCCGCCTCGAGCCGCTCGAGCATCTCGCGGAACGCGCGGTGGATCCGCTGCACTTCCTCGGGGCCCGCCGGCTCGGGTCGCCGGCGGGCGAGGCCCGGGCTGGTCAGGTCGGCCGACTCCATCTCCTCGACGAGGTGCTCCAGCGGTTCGAAGCGCCGTGACAGCAGGTAGACGTTGATCGCGACGGTGGCGGCGAGCGCGAAGCCGAGCACGAGGCTCATCGTGCCGCCGTCCCGGAGGGAGGTATCGGGGTTCGTCGCGATCGAGGCAGCGACGACCGCCGCTGCGATCAGCAGCAGGTTGACGACCAGGACCTGTGTCAGCAGCGTTCCGCGGCGCATGGCTCCAGGAGGGAAATCGGCGCGGGAGGCGCTCTACCTTAGGAGCCGATTAGCCCTGCGTGTCACCATTCATCGCCTACCGACCCTCAGGAGGGACAGACGACGATGACGACGACACGCAGCTCCAACTTCGCCGCGGGCCTCAGGACCACGCTACTGCTCGCCGGCCTCGCCGGCCTCCTCGTGGCCGTGGGAGCCGCGATCGGCGGCCCCGACACCGCGCTGCTCTTCCTGTTCATCGCGCTGGCGATCAACCTCGGCACTTACTGGTTCAGCGACCGGATCGCGCTGAAGATGGCCAGGGCTCAGCCGATGCCGGAGGAGCAGGCGCCGAAGATCTACGAGATGGTGCGCGAGCTGACGACGGCCGCGAAGATGCCGATGCCGGCGCTCTACGTCATCCCGCAGAGCCAGCCGAACGCGTTCGCCACGGGTCGCAACCCCGATCACGCGGCGGTCGCGATCACCGCCGGGATCATGAAGCTGCTCTCGCCGGACGAGCTGCGGGGCGTCATCGCCCACGAGCTTGCCCACATCCGCAACCGCGACACGCTGATCCAGTCGGTCGCGGCGGCGATCGGCGGCGCCATCTCCTACCTCGGCTACATGCTGATGTTCTTCGGCGGCGACGACGAGAGCCCGCTCAGCCTCATCGCCTCGCTGGTGCTGGTCCTGCTCGCCCCGATCGCCGCGACGATCATCCAGCTCGCGATCTCACGCCAGCGCGAGTTCTCGGCCGACGCGACCGGCGCCCAGATCTCGGGCAACCCTGAGAGCCTCGCCTCGGCGCTGCTGCGCCTCGAGGAGGGGAGCAAGGCGATTCCGATGCAGGTCAACCAGGCGACCGAGTGCATGTACATCGTCAAGCCGTTCTCCGGCAAGGGCATCCAGGGCCTGTTCAGCACGCACCCGCCGATCGAGGAGCGCGTCAAGCGCCTCCGGCAGATGCGTCCGGCGCTGGGGTAGCGCAAGCTATACTTTCTGAAGTAATGGAAGCCTCGACCGAGACCAAGATCCGCCGCTCCGGCTCCGACCTCATCTCCCGCGCCAAGGAGAGCATCGAGGAGGTGCAGCCGACCGAGGCGAGCGAGGAGCTGCACGGCGACGGCGACGTCGCCCTCGTCGACGTCCGCGAGCAGCATGAGTTCGAGGAGCGCCACATCGACGGCGCAATCCACGTCCCCCGCGGCCACCTCGAGTCGCGGATCGAGCAATTCGTCCCCGATCGCTCCAAGCGGGTCATCCTCTACTGCGCCTCCGGCATCCGCTCGGCGCTCGCCGCCAAGACCCTCGCCGAGGACCTCGGCTACGAGGACGTCGCGTCGATGGCCGGCGGGATCACGCTCTGGCGCGACCGCGGCCTCCCCGTCGTCACGCCGCGCTCGCTCACGCAGGAGCAGAAGGAGCGCTACTCGCGCCACATCCTCGTCCCCGAGATCGGCCTCGAGGGCCAGCTCAAGCTGCTCGACGCCAAGGTCCTGCTCCTCGGCGCCGGCGGGCTCGGCTCGCCGACCGCGCTCTACCTCGCCGCCGCCGGCGTCGGCACGATCGGCCTGATCGACGACGACGTCGTCGACGCCTCGAACCTGCAGCGCCAGGTGATCCACAACACCGAGCGGATCGGGATGCCGAAGACCGAGTCGGCGCGGAAGTCGATCGAGGCGCTCAACCCCGACGTAAACGTCATCGAGCACAACGGCCGCCTCAACGCCGACAACGTCATCGAGCTCCTTTCCGACTACGACGTGATCGTCGACGGCGCCGACAACTTCCCCACCCGCTACCTGCTCAACGACGCCTCGGTACGGCTGCGCAAGCCGGTCGTCTCGGCCTCGATCCTCTCCTTCGACGGGCAGATCTCGACCTTCGTCCCCTTCGAGGGACCCTGCTACCGCTGCCTCTACCCGACCCCCCCGCCGCCGGAACTCGCCCCGAGCTGCGGCGCCGCGGGCGTCCTCGGGATGCTCCCGGGGATCATGGGCCTGTTGCAGTCGCTCGAGGTCTTCAAGCTCGTGACCGGCGCCGGCACGCCGCTCATCGGCCGCCTCCTGCTGTTCGAGGCCCTCGGTACCGAGTTCACCGAGCTCAAGGTCAAGCGCGACCCCGACTGCCCGATCTGCGGCCACAACGCGCCCGAGATCGCCGACGAGGACCTGGGCAAGTTCCCCGACTACGAGCTGTTCTGCGCGGGCTGACGGGTCGTTGAACGCCAGCTCGGCGTCATCGGCCGGCTCACGGCCCAAGGCCGCAGCGCCGCCCCCTTCCCTTGATCCGGCGTCCACCGGAGCCGTCGGACCTTGGAGGAGGAATGACTCGCTCTAGAGTCCCGCTCTGATGATGAGCCGGATCAAGTACTGGGCCGAGGAGCTGGCGCGGCGCCTGCGGCCGTTCCTGGTGCTGAACAACCTGGTACACCGGCGGCAGCTGACCGAAACGGGCCGGCGGTACCGCGAGCTGGGACTGAGGAAGCCCTGGTTCGGGCTGGTGCGACACGCCGAGGTTGCCGACCGCGGGGATGCCGTCGCTCGCCTGGATCGCGCCGACGGCGTCGAGGAGCTGCACGCGGACCCCGCGTTCGAGTCGCTCCCCGAGGAGACGCGGCGGGGGCTGGAGGCGTGGCCGGAGCAGGGCTACCTGGTCGCCGAGGGGCTGATCGACCGGGCCGTCGTCGAGCGGCTCAACCGCGACGTGGACGCGCTCGCCGGCGGCGGCTCGATCCGGGAGCACCATCGCTCGGCGCGGTTCATGAACGTTCACACGAAGTCGGAGGCGGCGAGCGAGATCGTCGCCGACCCGAGGGTCGAGGCGATCCTCGAGCTGATCCTGGGCCGGCCCGCGCTGCTTTTTCAGACGATCAGCTTCGTGAGGGGCAGCCAGCAGGAGGCTCACTCCGACGCCTTCCACATGATGACCGAGCCTCCCGGGTTCCTCGTCGGGGTCTGGGTGGCGCTCGAGGACATCGACGAGGACAGCGGGCCCGTGTTCTACGTCCCCGGGAGCCATCGGCTGCCCTACGTGATGAGCGAGGACCTCGACCTCGAGAGGCCGCCGCCGCTGCTGACGCCCGACAAGGGCGCCGCCTACGTGAAGCGGATGAAGGAGATGACCGCCCGGGCCGAGCAGGAGCCGCGGAAGTTCACCGCGAAGGCCGGCGACGTGCTCTTCTGGCACCACAACCTGCTCCACGGCGGATCGGGGATCACCCGCCAGGGATCGACGCGCCGGAGCCTCGTCGCGCACTACTTCGCCGAGGGGGTCCTCTGCTACCACGAGGTCACCGAGCGTCCCGCGCTGCTGAGCGCCTGAGTCCTCTACCCTCACGCCTCGTGCCCAAGGTCAAGATCCCACCGGTCCTCCGCGCCCAGGTCGGAGGGGAGGCCCTCCTCGAGGTCTCCGGCGACGACGTCGGCAGCGCCCTGCGAGCGCTCGCCGAAGCGCACCCGGGGGTCGAGGGACAGCTCTTCGATGCCTCCGGCGAGCTCAACCGCTACGTCAACGTCTACCTCAACGACGAGGACGTCCGCCTGCTGGACGGGCTGGGTACCGCGGTCTCGGGAGACGACACGGTCGTCATCCTGCCGGCGATGGCCGGCGGCTCGCGCTGACGCCTCCTTCGCAGGGGGCGCTCAGGGAGTGCCGCCGCTGATCTCGGTGAAGGCCTCCCAGGCGGGCTTGGCGTCGCGATCGGAGTCCAGCAGACCCGCGCTCGCACACCAGGCGCAATCGCCGCCCGGGTCGCCGTCGTGCCACGTGTACCAGATGATTCCCTGCAGGTCGATGGCGTCGCGCTCGGCGAGCAGGGCGTCGTAGCTCTTGGTCAGCAGCTTCGCCTGCTCCTCCGGAGTCTTCGCGAGGTCGCTGCCCGAGCTCGGATCCGATCCCCAGCCGATCTCCGTGACCCAGGTCGCGGCGTCGTCCCCGGCGTCGGCGACGACCGCATGGGTCTCGTCGACCTGGTCCATCACGTCGCCCGCCGTCGGCCCGTAGGGATGGAGCCCGACCGCGTCTATCGCCTCGGCGAGCCCATCCTGCTCGTAGACCGCGCGGAGGAAGTCGGTCGACTTGATGGCGCCCTCGGACTGCGGGGTGATGAACATTCCCGCGGTCATCACCTCCGCCTCGGGGTCGATCTCCTTGATCACCTTGGACGAGCGCGCGAAGAGCTGCGAGTAGTCGTTCGGGTCGGGCGCCGGGAGCCAGAAGACCGAGGAGTTGGGCTCGTTCCAGATCTCCCAGACCCGGACCGGCTTCGGGTCCAGGTCCGGATCCCTTTGAGCCAGCGTGCGCCAGAGCTCGCCGTCGGGCCCGTAGCGGGCAACGGCGGCCTTGAGGAACTCGGCCCAGGCGTCGAACGACTCCTCGCTGTTCGTCGGCGCCTCGCTGCTGCTCTCCGCGTACGCGGTGGGGGTCCCGTAGACGTAGGGGATGGGCTGGATGCCGTGCTGCGCGAGCTGCTCGAAAAGCGCGTCGTAGTCGGTCCAGTAGTAGGCGCCCTCGGACCGCTCGACGCTCTGCCAGGAGAGGAGCACGTGGTAGCTGCCGATCCCGCCCGTGCTCATCCGGGCGAAGTCGGCGTCGTTCGGCGGAAGAGACGGAGCGATGCCGAAGAACGCGCCGTGGTCGCCGCCGACCCCGGGTTGCTCGTCGTCGGACCCGGAGGAGCCGCAGGCGGTGAGCGCGACCGCCGCAGCCGCAGTGGCTGCCAATGCGAGGGATGTGCGCCTCATCGCGGCGCGCTCGACCGGCGGCCCGAGAGGAGAAGCGCTCCGGCGCCGAGCAGGAGGACGGCGATCAGCGCCCACCCGGAGGGCGAGGCGACCGCCCCGAGGGCCTCCAGCGAGCTCTCGGGGGGATCGGTCTCGCCGACGACGCCGGGCCCCGTCTCGGGCTCGGGCTCGGTCTCCTCCGCGGCAGGCAGCTTCCCCGGCCCATCGCGCTCGGCGAGGCGGGATCCCACCGGGCCGAGCGAGTACTCGTCGATGGCCGCCGGCTCGGCGGTCGCCGCGGCGGGAGCGGCGAGCGCCGCCGCAGCAAGCAGGATGGCGGGCAGCGCCCGGCGGCTCGTAAACTTCGCACGGCGACTCATGATCGACGGAGAAGGGTAGTGATGCAGGTTCGCCCGGACCGTCGGGTCGTGGTCGCGGCTGCGCTCGCGGCGTCGCTTCTCGGAATCGCCCTCGCCGACGGCGGCTCCGGAGACGCCGCGCTCGCCGTCGTCGCCGCGGGGAGCTGGGTCGCGCTCCTCGCGCTCGCCCTGGCGGGCCGGATCCGGTCCCGGGCGCCCGTGGCGCTCCTCGTGGCGGCCGGCGCGCTCCTGGCGCTGACCGCGCTCACCACCCTGTCGCTCGCATGGGCGCGAAGCGACGGCGACGCGTTCGTCGAGGCGTTGCGGATGGCCGCCTACACCGGCGTGCTCGTGCTCGCCGGGCTCACCGCGGGCCGAGATCGGCTCGAGGTCGTCCTCGCCGCGACGGCCTCGGCGGTGCTCGCGGTGGCGGCGATCTCGCTCGGCGCCCGATTGCTCTTCGCGTCCGGGGATGTCGACCTCGTCGCGGTGCTCCCGAGCGCCGCCGGCCGGCTCAGCTATCCGGTCGGGTACTGGAACGCGCTCGGGGCGATGATGACGCTCGGCCTTCCGCCGATCGCCTGGCTCGCCGCGACCGCTCGCGGCCCCTCCTGGCGAGGCGCGGCGATGGCGGCCTTCGCGCCGCCGTTGCTCGTCGCATACATGGCCTCCTCGCGGGGGGCGCTCATCGCCGCCGCGCTCGGGATCGGCATCGTCGTCGCCTTCGCCGCCTCCCGCCGCCGGGCGCTGGCGGGGTCGCTCGTCGGGGTCGCGTGCTCGGTGCCGGCGCTGGCGGCGGCGACGATCGCCTCCGGGATCCTCGATACGGCCGGGTCGGGATCGCCCGGGCGCTCGGAGATCGTCGTCCTGCTCGCGCTCGCGGTGGGTGGCCTCGTCGCCTGGCGCGCCGGACCCGGGCTCGCCGATCGGCTTGCGGCCTCGCGGCTGCTCGCGCTGCGCATCCCGGTCCGCGCCTGGCCGCTCGCCTTCGTCGTCGCGATCGCGGCGGGGGTGGCCCTCGCGGGCCCGGCGGCGCTCGTCGGCGACGTCGGCGGTGGTGGAGGCGAGGAGCCGGCGCAGCTGCGGACCGTCGGCGTGGCCTCGGTATCGGGATCGGGTCGCTCGAGCTTCTGGGAGGCCGCCCTCGACGCGTTCGCCGAGGAGCCGGTCCGAGGGATCGGGGCGGGCGGATACGAGGGGTACTGGAATGCCCATGGCGCGCTCGCAGCCCCGGCCCGTAACGCGCACTCCGAGCCCCTCGAGCTGCTCGCCGAGCTCGGGCTCGCCGGTCTCGGGTGCTTCGCCGCATTGCTCGGAGCGGTCCTCGTCGGCGGCGTGGCCGCGGCACGCGTCCGCGACGGCGGGCCGGCGGGGCCGGCGCTCGGCATCGTCGTGGCCGGTCTCGTCGGATTCGCGGTCGACTGGACCTGGCAGTTCCCGGCGATCGCAGCTCCCTTCCTGCTGGCTGCGGGCGCGCTCGCCGGCTCGGCTCCTCCGGGGGCGAGGCTCGTCCGTCTGCCCGCCGTCGCGACCGCCGTCGCGCTCGCGGCGCTGGCGGCGGCGACCATCTGGGGCGCCGGCGTCGTCGCGGCCGCCTCCTCCCGGCTCGACGCGAGCGATCGGGCGATCGCCGAGGGCAGGCTCGACGAAGCGGCGCGCGCCGCCCGCGCGGCCGTCGCCGTCGAGCCGTGGGCGGCCGAGCCCTGGCTGCGACTCGCCGAGGCGGAGGGGCTGGCGGGGAACCAGCTTGCGGCCCTGCGCGCCGCACGCGAGGCGGTGCGGCTCGCACCAGAGGACTACCGATCGTGGATGCTCGCGGCCGACGCGCAGCTTCGGCTCGGCGACCCGGGCCTCGGAAACGCCTACCGGGCTCGCGGGATCTCGCTCTACCCGCTGACCGTCGGACGCGGTTAGGGGATGCCGGCGGCGCCCTCGGTTTATCCTCCGGGTTGAGGATTAACTCAGGAACCGGCGGACCGCGCTCCCGCACGCGAGCGCCGCTGCGAGTGAACGACCCGCAGGAAGGCTTGCCGAACACCTTCGAACAGCAGAGCATCGCCGCCGAGGCGCCCGCTGCCGACCGCGTCTCGGGGCGAGCGCGTCCGCGCCCGCAGCCCGTCGGCGGGCAGGCGATGGGCCACGGGCGCTGGTGGCGCGACGCACGCCGCCGCCGGATGCTCGCCGCCGCCGACCTGCTCGCCGGCATCGTCCCGCTCGCCCTCGTGGCCGCTCTCGCCACCGGCAGCCTCTGGCCGTTGGCCTTCGCGCCGCTCTGGCCGCTGACGGCGAAGCTCTTCGGCCTCTACGACCGCGACCACCGGGCGCTCCGGCATCTGACCGCGGACGAGGTCCCTCAGCTCCTCGGCTGGGTGACCCTGCTGACGATCGCGGTCTCGCTGCTGCTGACGCTCACCCCGGATGGCGAGATGGGCGCGGGATGGATCGTCGCGCTGTTCGTCGTCTCGTCGGTGACGGCGATGGGCTTTCGCGCCCTCGCCCGCCGGGCGTGGTGGAGGATCACCCCCGCCGAGCGGATCGGGATGGTCGGCGACCCACCGGTCCTGCGGTCGCTGCGGCGCAAGGTCTCCATGTTCATGGAGATGCACCTCGAGCTGACGGGGGAGCTCCGGATCGCCGGGCTCGAGGACACTGAAGACCGGCGAGCGAGTCTCGACGAGTTCGTCAGGGGAGTCGACCGGATCGTCCTCGCCGCCGAGCGGCCCGAGCCCGAGCTGATCGGCGAGCTCAAGGAGATCTGCCGCCGCCGTCAAGTGAAGCTCAGCGTCGTCTCCCCGCTGCGCGGAAGGGCGCTCCCGTCGGGTCGGGTGCCGCAGCTGGCGAACCTGCCGATCCTCGAATACAACACGTGGGACAGGTCGCGCTCGACCCTCGTGCTCAAGCGCCTCTTCGACCTCGCGGTGGCGGCCGTCGGCCTGATCGTGCTCGCGCCGTTCCTGGTGGCGATCGCGATCGCGATCAAGCTCGACAGCCCAGGGCCGGTCCTCTTCTCGCAGATCCGGGCGGGGCTCGACGGGCGCCCGTTCCGGATGTACAAGCTGCGGACGATGGTCACCGACGCCGAGGCCCGGCTGCCGGAGCTGATCGACATCGGCGACCTCAACGAGCCGGTCTTCAAGATCCGCGACGACCCGCGCGTCACCGGGGTCGGCCGCCTGCTGCGGCGCTCGAGCCTCGATGAGGTCCCGCAGCTGATCAACGTGCTGCTGGGGGAGATGAGCATCGTCGGGCCGCGCCCCGAGCAGGTCGAGCTAGTCGGTCGCTACAGCGACGAGCAGCGCGGGCGCCTCGCCGCGAAGCCCGGCGTCACGGGTCCGATGCAGGTCTTCGGCCGGGGCGAGCTGACGTTCGCTGAGCGGATCGAGATGGAGCTCGAGTACATCGAGAATCAGTCCCTCGGTCGCGACCTGCGCATTTTGATCCACACGCTGCCCGCGGTCTTCCGCGGCACGGGTGCGTTCTGAGCGACGCGGCATGTCCCGCCTGCGGCGGGGCGATGAGCGGGTGGAGAACGGCGACCGCCGGCGATCCGGCGCTCGGCGGCTCGATCTATGAGCTTCTCCGGTGCGAGCGCTGCGGCACCGCCCGGACGACGGGTGAGTTGCCGGGTCCGGCCGCGCACGAGACCGCCTACTACGCGCCCACGCAGGGACTCGCCGACCGGCTGATCGAGCCGCTCCGGGTCCTCGGCGATGCCGACCGCCTGCGCTCCGCCCGCGTGATCGGTCCCGGCAGCCGCGTGCTCGAGGTCGGTTCGGGCGACGGCCGGCTGCTCGCTCGGCTGAAGCGGCGAGGGGCGGAGGTCGAGGGGGTCGAGCCGTCTCCCGCCGCGCGGCAGCGCTCCGCTGCCGCCGGCGTCCCCGTGATCGGCGGCGCGGTGGAGGACGCGGAGAAGCCGGCTCGCCCGCCCACCGACGTCATCGCCTGGCACTCGCTCGAGCACCTCGACCGCCCCGCGGAGGCACTGCGCATGCTGCGGGGCTGGATGGAGCCGGGCGCGCGGCTGGTCGTCGCGACGCCGAACCTGGCGAGCCTGCAGGCGCGGATCGGCGGCGACCGCTGGTTCCATCAGGACGTCCCGCGGCACCGCACCCACTTCACCGCGAACGGGCTCGTCGCCCTCGTGAGGCGATCGGGGTTCGAGGTGACGCGGGTCCGCCACCTCGTCGTCGAGCAGAACCCGCTGGGGATGTGGCAGACGCTGCTGAACCGGGTGACCGCCGGCCGCGACATCGGCTACCGGATGCTCAAGCGGGATCCGGCCCTGCGATCGGAGCGCCGTTCCGACCTCGCGCTGACCGCGCTGCTCGCCGCGCCCGTCGCGCTCGGTGCCGTCGCGCTGGAGCTGGCGGCGGCCGTCGCCCGGCGCGGCGGGACGATCGTCGTCGAGGCGCGGGCCGATGGCTGAGCGCGCGATCAGCGTCGTCGTCCCATCGCGCGGACCGGCCCCGCGCCTCAGCAGGCTGCTCGACGGCCTCGCCGCGCAGACCGTCGCGGTCGAGGCGATCGTCGTCGACAACGACTCCCCGGGCGGGGAGGTCTCGGCGCTCTGCGACGAGTACCACTTCGCCACCGCGATCCGCCTCGACCGCAACCGCGGGTTCTCGGCGCCGGTCAACCTGGGCGTGCGGCGCTCCGGCGGCGACGTCGTCGTCCTGCTCAACGACGACTGCGTCTGCGAGCGCGACTTCGCCGAGCGGATCGCTGCGCCCCTCGACCCCGGTGCCGGGGTGGTGATGGTCGCGAGCGTGATGCGCGACCCCGCCGACCCGAGCGTGATCGACAGCGCCGGCATGGAGCTCGACGGGACCCTGCTGGTCTACGACTACCTCAACGGCGAGCCGCTGAGCGCGCTGACCGCCGCGCGCGACCCGATCGGCCCCTCGGCCGCGGCCGCCGCGTTCGACCGCGGGGCGTTCCTGGCCGTTGGCGGCTTCGACGAGCGGCTATTCGCCTACTGGGAGGACGTCGACCTGGTGTTGCGGCTGCGCGCAGCCGGCGGCCGCTGCGTGCTCGCGCGCGACGCCCTCGGCACCCACGAGCACTCGGCGACGCTGGGTTCGGGGTCGGCGGAGAAGAACTACCTGATGGGCTACGGGCGCGGCTACACCCTGCGGAAGTGGGGCGTGCTGCGCTCACCGCGGCGGCTCTTCGCCACGCTGGCGCGGGAGGTCGTGATCGCGGCCGGCCAGGTCGTCATCGACCGCAACGCGGCGGGCATCAGGGGCCGCGTCCGCGGCTGGCGCGATGGCGAGCTGCTCGCCCCGTTTCCGGCCGAGGTCGCGGCGTGGGGCGGAGGCGTCTCGCTGCGGCGCAACCTCGCCCGCCGGCTCGCCCGCCGGCGGAGGCTGCGGGGCCGGCTCAGCTCCTCAGCGCCTCGCGGGTGAGCGAGATCGCGAGCTTGACGGCGATCCCGCAGTAGACGGCCAGGTTCAGCAGGGCGCTGCGGTGCGGCGCCTCATGGCGGCGGTAGAAGCGGCCCATGCCGCGATGGAAAGCGATGTTCAGCTTCGGCCCGCGGCGCCCCTCGGTGGTCCCGGCCTTCGTGTGCAGCGCCCGCGAGCGCGGCTCGTAGAAGGTGATCCAGCCGCCGTCGCGGAGCCGGCGGCAGAGGTCGAGGTCCTCCATGTACATCCAGTAGCCCTCGTCGAAGAGCCCGACCTGCTCGAGGGCGCGACGGCGCAGCAGCATGAAGGCGCCGTTGACCGCGTCGACGGGGCCGCGATCGACCTCGGGGGCCCGGTAGGCGGCGAGTGCGCCGCCCTCCATCCGGCGGCCGATTCCGGTGAAGTGCCCGAGCGCGCTGAGCGGGGTCGGGAAGGAGCGCCGCGCAGCGTGATCGAAGCTGCCGTCCTCGCGCACCAGCGCCGGTCCGGCGCAGCCGACCTCCGAGGTCGCTTCCATCAGCTCCAGCAGCGGCGGCAGGGTTCCCGGGTCGATCGCCGCGTCGGGGTTGAGGACGAGGACGTAGGGTGCCGAGCCGCGGCGGATGCCGATGTTCTGGGCGACGGCGAAGCCGAGGTTGCGGGTCTGCGGAAGCAGGCGCACCTCGGGGAACTCGGAGGCGACCATCTCGGCGGTCCCGTCGCCGCTGGCGTTGTCGACGACCGTCACGGTCGCCTCGCCTGCGGGCAGCGAGTCACGCAGCGAGCGCAGGCAGCGGCGCAGCAGCTCGGTGCCCCGGAAGGAGACGATGACGACGTCGACGCGCTCGGCCACGGCGCGCCACGCTAGCGGGGGCGGTGCCTCAGGGGGTGGAGAGCGACGCGAACACGTCGAGCAGGTCCTTGGCGGCGCCCTTCTTGTCGACCAGCCCCGAGCTCTCGCACCAGAGGCAGAGGTCGTCGCGGCCGTCGCGCCACTGGTACCAGAGCATCCCGTGGAGCTTCAGCCGCTTGCGCATCTGCAGCGCCATCTTGAACGAGCCGCGGAGGGCCGCCTTCTGGCCCGCCTTGCTCTTGATCAGCGGGTGGTTGCTCCTGCCGCGCTTCGAGCCCCAGCCGATCTCGGTCACCCAGATCGGCGTGTTGCGCGCCCGGCGCCGGTTGAGGATCGAGCGCGCGCCCTTGAGCTGCTTCTTGACGCCCGCGACGGTCCCCGCGTAGGGGTGGTAGGCGACGTCGTCGATGACCTTGGCGACCCCGCGGTCCTTGAAGAGCTGCCCGAGGTACTTCTTGCCGGTGATCGCGTGCGAGTTCGTCGGCTCCGCGACGATCCCGGCGGTCATCACCTCGGCCCTCGGGTCGATCGCGTGGATGACGTTCGCCGTCGCCTTCAGGAAGGACCCGTACTCCCGCGCGTTCGGCTTCGGCCCCCACCAGGTGATCGAGTTGGGCTCGTTCCAGATCTGCCAGACCTCGATCGGGTTGTAGGGCACGTACTGGTTGATCTTCAGGTCCCAGAAGGTCCCGCCGGGCCCGTAGCGCGAGACGACCACGGCGACGTACTCGTCCCACGCCTTCTTCGCCTTGCCCTTGAGCGGGGTCTTGTTGAGCTTGTCGGAGATCCAATGCGGGAGCCCGTAGAGGATCGGGATCACATCGATGCCGCGGGTCGCCGCGCTGCGGACGATCTGGTCGCCGTAGGTCCAGCGGTAGCCGTCCTCTCGCGTCGGCTTGAACGCGTTGGCCGGGAAGATCATGCGGGTGACGCCGGTGTTGGCCGCGGCCATGGCCTCGTAATCCACCGGGCCGGCGTTGATGTTGACCCCGAAGAACCCGGGAGGAGCCGCCGCGGCTTCGCCACGGGAGGGCAGGGCGAGCGCCAGGACGAGCGCCGGGAGCAGGAGCACCGCGAGCGCAATCGACCGTGACACCCGCAATCCACTTGTGCGGAAAGGGGTCACGAGAGCGCGTGATCGTAGCGACCCGCCCGGACCGGCACAACGCGGAACCGGCTCCTCGCACGGGGATCAGTGGGCGAGCACGAGCCCGAGGAACCGTTTGGTGCGCTCCTCGCGCGGGTTCTCCAGCACGTCGGCCGGCCGCCCCTGCTCGATGATCCTGCCGACGTCCATGAACACGACCTGGTCGGCGACATCCCGCGCGAACCCCATCTCGTGGGTGACGACGATCATCGTCATCCCCTCGGAGGCGAGCTCGCGCATCACGTCGAGCACCTCCTTGACCAGCTCGGGGTCGAGCGCGCTGGTCACCTCGTCGAAGAGCATCACGTGCGGGTCCATCGCCAGCGCCCGCGCGATCGCCACCCGCTGCTGCTGTCCGCCCGACAGCCGCTCGGGGTACTCGTCCATCTTGTCGGCGAGCCCGACCCGGGCCAGCAGCTGCTCGCCCCGCTCCCGGCACTCGTCATCGGACTTGCCCAGCACCGTCTCGGGGGCGAGCGTCACGTTCTCGAGCGCGCTCTTGTGCGGGAAGAGGTTGAACTGCTGGAAGACCATGCCCACGCGCCGGCGCACGAAGTCGAGGTCCTCGTGGCCACCCTCGGTGATCTCCTCGCCCTCGAGCATGATCCGCCCGTGCTCGGGCGGAGCGAGCAGGTTGATGCAGCGGAGCAGCGTGCTCTTGCCGGAGCCGCTGGGCCCGATGACGCAGACCACCTGACCCCGACCGACGGTCATGTCGACCCCTCGGAGGACCTTCAGGCTGCCGAAGCTCTTGTGGACGTCCTCGAGCTTGAGGACGGCCTCACCAGTGCTCATCAAACGCCTCCTCCTACTCCACCGCCGCCGGTGGAGGGCGGCATGCCGCCGGCGAACTCGGTCATGTCGAGGTCGTCGTCGGACGAGCCGCTGCGACTCGTCCGCCTCTGCTGGCGGGCGATCAGGACGTCGACGAGGCGGGCGAGCGGGATGGTCACGATCAGGAACAGGATCGCTCCCATCACCAGGCCGGACCCGTTGAACGTGTCCGACTGGATCTGCCGGCCCACGTAGACGACGTCGGCGAGGCCGAGGATGCTGACCAGGGAGGTGTCCTTCATCAGCGCGATGAAGTCGTTGAGCAGCGGCGGGATCACCTTGCGGACCGCCTGGGGCACGATCACGTGGCGCATCGCCTGGCCGTGGCTCATGCCCAGCGACCGCGCCGCCTCCATCTGCCCTCCGGGCACGGCTTCGATGCCGGCTCGGTAGACCTCGGCCATGTAGGCGCCATAGGTGATCGTCAGGGAGATCACACCCCACCAGAACGGGCTGGTCTCGCCGAGCCATGTCGGCTTCCCGAGGAACTCGGGAATGACCTCGCCGCCGACCGGCGAGGAGAGCGAGCTGAGCCCGCCCGAGACCAGGAGCAGCACGATCAAGAGCGGGACGCCGCGGAAGACGTCGATGTAGCCGATCGTCAGCCAGCGGATCGGTGCCAGCGGCCGGCCCGGCAGCTGCCGCAGGACGGCCAGGACCAGGCCCCAGAGCAGCGAGAGGACTCCGCCGAAGATCGAGAGCTTGAGCGTGATCCAGAACCCCTCGAGGATCGGCGAGAGGTTGTCCTCCATGACGCCGAAGTCGAAGTAGTACTGGCGGATGAAATCCATGCGCGCTGCTCTCGCTCCCTAGATCGGACCTGCGCCTGCTGCCGGGTTTCTACCCGGTCTCGGAACGAGAAGGGGCGCCGTCGAGCGCCCCTTCTCCAGGTGAGTCGTGCCCGCGAGGTCGTTTCCCCGCCGGCGGTTGCCGTTGTTTCGTGCCGCGATCAGCCGCCCTGGGTGACGGACTCGGGCGCGCCGGTCGAGAAGTACTCCTGGTACAGGTCGTCCATCGTGCCGTCGTCGATCAGCTCGCCGATCGCCTGGTCGACCGCGTCGCCGAGCGGGTTGCCCGGAGCAACCGGGAAGCCGTAGACCTCGTCGGTGGAGATCTCCTGGGCGATCTCGATGCCGCCCTGCTTCTCGACCGCGTCGGCCGCGAAGGGCTGGTCGACGATCGCCGCGGCGACCTGCTCGGTGGTCACGGCGGCGAGGGCGTCGGCGCCCTTGCTGAAGCCGCGGACCTCGGAGGCGTCGGTCTCGTCCTCGGCGAGGGCCTGGCCGGTGGTGCCCTGCTGGGCGCCGACGATCTCACCCGAGAGATCGTCCGTCGAGGTGATGTCCGAGCCCTCCGGCACGACGAGCGCCTGCTGCGCCTCGTAGTAGGGGCGGGAGAAGTCGACGACCTTCTCGCGGGCGGGCGTGATCGTGGCCGCGGCGGCGACGATGTCGAACTGGCCGCTCGCCACGTCGCGGAAGATCGTGTCGAACGAGCTGTTCTGGTAGGTGGGCTCGAGGCCGAGCTTGGCCGCGATCGCGTCCATCAGGTCCTTGTCGAAGCCGCTGAAGTCGCCGCCCTCGGGGGTCCCGATCTCGAACGGCGGGTACGGGGCGTCGGTGCCGACGAGGAGCTGTCCGTCCTGGAGCAGCTTCGCGCCCGAGATATCGATGTCGGAGCTCGCGCTCGTGCTGTCGGATGAGCTGCTGTCGTCGTCGCTGTCGCCGCAGCCGGCCACGACCATGGCGGCCATCAGCCCGACGACGAGGAAGAGCAGCGACCAAAGGCGGGTCTTCGTCATCAAGGAGTCTCCTTACTGGATCGCACCGCACCTGCCCCATGCTGGTGGGCGGGCGCCCACCATATCCCGAATGCGCGATTTCATGCGCGGTAGACGGACACGGGCAGGCCGTGAGGGCACCAGCGGGACTTCACTACACTTACTGAAGCAATGGCCGGAGAGGTGCTCAACCGTCCGTGCGGAGGCCAGTTCGAGAACATCCTCGAGGCCATCGGCAACACGCCGCTCGTCGAGCTCGGCCGGCTCTCGCCCTCCCCGGGCGTGCGCATCTGGGCGAAGATGGAGGGGCGCAACCCGACCGGCTCGGTCAAGGACCGCGTCGCGAAGGCGATGATCGATCGCGCCGAGTCGGAGGGGCTGATCTCGCCGGGGCAGACGATCCTCGAGCCGACCTCGGGCAACACCGGGATCGCGCTGTCGATGATCGCTCGGCGCAAGGGCTACCGGATGAAGGCCGTGATGCCGGACAACGTCACCGCCGAGCGCTCGCAGCTGCTCGCGATGTACGGCGCCGAGATCATCTACTCGGAAGGCGCCAAGGGCTCCAACGGCGCGGTCGAGCTCGCCCTCGACATCGCCGGCCGCGACCCCTCCTACTACATGCCCTACCAGTACGGCAACGACGCCAACCCGATGGCCCACTACAACGGGACGGCCCCGGAGATCCTCGAGGAGCTCGACGAGGTGTCGGCCTTCGTCGGCGGCCTCGGCACCGGCGGGACGCTGATGGGAGTCGGCCGCCGGCTCAAGGAGGAGAACCCGGACACCAAGATCGTCGCCTCCGAGCCGATGCAGGGCGAGAACGTCGAGGGCCTGCGCTCGCTCGACGACGGCTTCATCCCGCCGATCATCGACCTTTCGATCCTCGACCGGAAGATCATGGTCTCCAACCGCGACTCGATCCTCTGGACGCAGAAGCTGCTCCACGAGGAGGGGATCTTCGCCGGGGTCAGCGCCGGGGCGATCGCCTACGTCGCCAACCGCATCGCCGGCGAGATGGACGAGGGCAACGTCGTCTTCCTGATCCCCGACGACGGCTGGAAGTACCTCTCCTCCGGCGTCTACACGAAGTCGATCGACGAGCTCGAGGACGTCGAGAGCCAGAACTTCTGGTGAGGATCTCCCGGGAGCTGATCGACGAGATCGTCGCCCACTCCCGCGACGACCTCCCGAACGAGTGCTGCGGCCTGATGGGCGGGCGCGACGGCGAGCTCACGTCGGTCCATCGCGCGCGCAACGCCGCTGCGACCTGGTTGCGCTACGAACTCCATCCCAGCGACCAGCTCAAGATCATGAACCGGATCGAGGAGGACGGCGAGGAGCTGGCCGGGATCTACCACTCCCACACCAAGTCGGAGGCCTATCCGTCGCAGACCGACATCAACCTCGCCGAGGCCTGGCCCGACCCCCTCTATCTGATCTGTTCGCTGGAGAACCCCGACGAGCCCGTCGTCCGCGCGTTCGAGATCCGTGACGGCGGCGTCGAGGAGGTCGATCTCGACGTCGTCTGAGGGGTCGCTGCTCTGCCGCAACTGCGGCCTCTCGCACCCTCCCGACGAGCGGTTCTGCCGCAACTGCGGCCGGCCGCTGGTCCTCGCCGACGGCGAGGAGCTCGATCCCGGCGAGGCGGCCCGCCGTGCCCGCAAGGTCAACCCGCGACTCTCCCGCGGCGAGCCGCAGCGGGTCGCCGTCGTCGCCAACATCGCCGAGGGCGAGCTCGTCCAGGGGATCCTGCTCGAGGAGGGGATCCCGAGCTACCTGCGCCGGTCCGCCGGCTTCGACGTTCCCGACTTCCTCGCCGCCGGCCCGCGCGACGTGATGGTCCCCGCCTCGGCAGTCGAGGCGGCGCGAGAGCTCCTGACCGGGCAGGCCGAGCTCGCCGAGACGGGGTCGATCGAGGACCCGGGGCGGGCGGCGCTGCGCTTCGCCGCGATGTTCCTGGTCGCCCTGCTGATCTTCAGCGCGATCGCGGGCACGCTCTTCGCGATCGCGCGCTGAGCGTCAGGTGGCGCGCGGTCCCGCCGCCGCCACCCGGTCGACGTGGTCGCGCCAGGCGGCCTCGATGTCGCGGATCGGGGCGTCGAAGGCGGTCTCGAGTGTCGCCACCGGGCCCGCCTTTGGCAGCCGGGAGGCGAGCAGGTCGCAGCTCGCCTGCCCCCGCTCCTCGGCGAGCAGGTCGAAGACGGTGCCGCCGAGGATCACCGCGTCTCGCATCGAGGGCGGGAAGCTCGGGCGGTCCGCGTCGGCGAGCCGTCGCAGGATCGCGGCGCGGAAGTCGGCCGACTGGCCGGCGTAGTGCTGCGCTGCCCCCTCGATCAGCCATGCCCAGCGCAGGTAGCGGGCGAAGGCCCGGGGACCCCACGGCGGCGGCATCCGGTCGTTGTGGGTGGCGAGGGCGATCTGCGCATAGAGCCGCTTCGCGGTGCCGAGCAGCGCCCGCCGCGAATCCGGCCCCGCCGCCCGTCGCTCCAGCGCCGCGTCGGTCAGCGTGTGGAGCTCGCTCGTCGTCGCCCAGCCCGCGAGATACCGGCGGCCCGCCGCCGAGGCGACCATCCGCGCCGCCGGCAGGAACGGATGCGCCGCCGCCAGCCACGCCCCATTGGGGTGGATCACAACCGTGATCCCGCCCGGGGCGCTGTCGAAGCGATCCTCGAGCCGCAGCCGCAGGTCCTCGAGCTCGTCGAGCGTCCGCTCCGCCGTCTCCTCGTCCCCCTCCTCGAAGCGGGCGGTGAAGCTCAGCGAATCGGTCTCGGTCCAGGGCATGGGCGGGGAGGGTATGGGCACCAGGCAGCCATCGGTGGTTACGCTCGCTCGGTGTGGACGCGAGGGCTCGGGGGCTGGGCCGATCAACGCTGAAGGGCCTGCTTGGAGTCGCAGCCACGTGGCTCGCGATGGCCGGGACCGACGGAGCTGACTGCGGGGCCTGGGCCACTGGGGTCGCTCAGTTCGATATGTCGTAGTCAGTGACCCCGGCGGGGTCGATTCGTCCGGGACAGCGGACGGATAGACCCCAGCGAACCGGGAGGCGCCAAACCGCCACCCCCTCGGTGCCACTCGCGCGGGAACACCGCTCTCCATGGAGGCTGGCGGCCTCTGCCGACGTCCCTCACGCCCGCGCCTCCGCCACCCGCCGGCGCTCGTACTCGAGCTCGGTGACCAGGCCGGTGGCGGCGAGGATTTCCTGAGCCTCCTCGAGCGACCCGGCGCCGGCGACCAGGTCGGCGAGGGGGGCGGGGCCGCCGATGGCGCGAATCGGGTCGAAGACGAAGGCGAGCGCGCCGATCGGCCCGAGGTCGACGGTGCGGCGGCCGCCGCGGATCTCGGCGGGGCCGATCTCGCCGAGGGCGCAGCGGGCGGCCATCAGGCTCGCCTCGGTCGGCACGGTGCCGGCGAGCTCGATCAGCTCCTCGGCGACGTGGGCGGGAGGGGAGAGCGTCGTCAGCCAGGCGCCCGCCCGGCCGAGCGCGGCGACGCGGCCGAGCACCTCGGCATGGGTGAGCTCGCCGTCGCAGCCGGAGCCGAAGGCGCAGCCGAGCACGGCGAGCCCGTCGGGGAGGTGACGCGCGGCGGCGAGCATCACGGCATCGCAGAGGGGGCTCGCGAGGCCGGGCTCGCTGCCGTCGGCGAGGACGTCGCCGCCGACGTCGAGCAGGACGACGAGGTCGCAGGCGAGGTGCCCGGCCGCGGCGGCGATCGCCTCGCCGGTCCGCGCGGGGCCGCCGTTGACGTCGATCAGCGCCGTCGGGCGGCCGAGGTGGGCGGCGACGCCCGCCTCGGCGAGCCGGGCGCCCTCGGGGGTGCGGCCCCCGGGGCCGCAGAGCGCGGCGTCGGTGGCGCCGATCCGCTCGATCCCGTCGAGGTGGTCGAGCGGCCTCGGGCCGGCGTGATGGGGATCGATCGAGTACCGCTCCCAGGCCACGCCGCCGAGCTCGGCGGCGCCGCCCGCGGTCTCGATCGCGCGAGCGATCGCCAGCGAGCCGACGACGTCGCCGCCACCGCCGATGCCGAGCACGAGCGCCCGGCGCCGGCCGGCGAACGGCCCGCCGGCGATCGCGGGGCCGGCGTTCATGTCCCTCGGCGCGTCGGGCTCAGGCCAGCGCCGGCTCGCGCTCTTCGACCTCGCCGCCGCACGCGGTGCGGATCTCGGCGGTCGCGCGAGTGAACTCGTCGTCGGCCATCACCGGGACGCCCTCGAACGGGAGGTCGCGGTCGATCTCGACCCACGAGTGGCAACCGAGGTGCTCGTCGCGGACGCGGACCGTGACCGGCCGCGGGATGCGATGCACCTTGAGCACGAGGACGTGGAGCGGATGCGTCCGCTTCCAGCGCAGGCGCTTGCGCGCGTAGTCCTGCGTCCACACGTGGTAGGGCGAGAGCGCGTCGACGATGCGGGGATCGTCGGTGGTGAAGTGATCGGAGACCTCGGCCCAGGCGCGGATGCGGACCCGGTCGGGCTGCGCGATTCCGCCGTCCTGGAGCAGCGCGCGGGGCGGCGGCTCCTCGTCGGGCCAGACGCCCTCCTCGAGCGCGCGGCGCAGCTCGGGGTGATGGGACTCGCGCACGAGGTCGTTGCGCTGGTGATCGAAGGTCGGGTAGAGGAAGAAGCGGTCGTGCTCGAGCTCGAAGTGCTTGTTCTCCTCGCGGATCCCCCCCTTGCGGAGGGTGACGAGCTGCTCGCCCTCGGCGAGGGCGCGCACCGTTACTGACCATTCCTTGAACGCGATGGGCATGTTGAAATCGTCCGGGGTCGAGGTGGGGGCGGGGTCGGAGTGCTCGGACGAGGCGACTCCCGCCGGGCCTTGCTTACGGCCGTCGGAGGGCCGCGAGTCTAGAACAGCTTCGGCAAATCGCCAAATAAGTTTCGAATGTCACTCAGTCGTCTGAAACGGCGCGCCCAGAGCTCGCACTCGACCGATCGGTCGATGCCGGAAGCCCGTGTCCCCCGCCGCCGGGGGTCTCGATGCTCAGCACCGCGCCGGGTTCCAGCGTCCCCTCGCACTTGGCCGCGACGGGCTCGCCGTCGACCAGGTTCCGCCCCGCGGCGCCGTCCTCGCCGCCGGCCAGACCGCGTGGCCCGCGCGCCCGGCGCTCGGTGATCAGCGTGTATCTCATCGCCCGCAGCGCCTCGATCTCGCGCACAACGCCCTCGCCTCCCCGATGCCCGCCGGCGCCGCCGCTCCCGCGGCGCAGCTCGAGCCGGCGGACCCGCAGCGGCAGCTCCGTCTCGAGCGCCTCGATCGGCGTGTTCAGCGTGTTGGACATGGCCACGTGGACCGCGCTCGGGCCATCGGCGCCCGGGCTCGCACCCTGGCCGCCGCCGATCGTCTCGTAGTAGGTGAAGGCCTCCTCGCCCTCGGCGGCGAAGGTGACGTTGTTCATCGTGCCCTGTCCCTGCGCGGGCCCGTCGGCCAGGTCGGCCAGGGCCGTCAGCACGAGGTCGGCGACGCGGCTGGACGTCTCGACGTTCCCGGCCGCCACCGCGGCCCCGGGCCGCGCGTTGAGGACGCTTCCGAGGGGCGCCTCGACCCGCACCGGCCGGTGGCCGCCCGCGCACGGCGGCGCGTCGGAGTCGGTGAGGACCCGGACCGCGAACAGCGATGCCGCCTTCGTCACCGGCAGCGGGCAGTTCAGATTGCCGCCCACCTGCGGCGCCGAGCCGGCGAAGTCGATCTCCAGCTCGGATCCGGCGACCCGCACCGCCACCCGCAGCGGGATGTCGGAGCCGTCCGCCCCCTCGAGGAAGTCCTCCGCCTCATAGGTGCCGTCGGGGAGCCGCTCGATCGCCGCCCGGCTGCGGCGCTCGGCGTAGTCGAGGACCGCCGTCATCCCGGCGGTCAGGAGATCGCGGCCGTGGCGCTCGGCGAGCTCGCGCAGGCGCACGTCCCCGAGCCGGTTGGCCGCGCGCTGGGCGCGGAGGTCGGCGAGCCGCTGGCGCGGGTTGCGCATCCGCCCGACGAGATCGGAGATCACGCCGTCGTCGACGAGCCGCGGGGAGATCACCACGCCCTCCTCCGCGAGCACGTGCGAGTCCGCCGGCATGCTCCCCGGGGTCGGGCCGCCGACGTCGGCGTGGTGCGCTCGGCTCGCCGCCCACGCCACCTGCTCGCCGCCGACGAAGATCGGGGAGACCAGCGTGATGTCGGGGAGATGGGTGCCGCCGCGGAAAGGGTCGTTGAGGACCCAGACGTCCCCCTCGGCGGGCTCGCGCCCCTCGGCGATGACGGCCGCGACCGCGTCGGGCATCGAGCCGAGGTGCACCGGGATGTGCTCGGCCTGCATGACCAGCTCGCCGCCCGGCTCGAACAGCGCCGTCGAGCAGTCGCGCCGCTCTTTGATGTTGGGGGAGTGGGCGGCGCCGATCAGCGCGGCGCCCATCTCGTCGCAGACCGCGCGCAGCCCGCCCGTCAGCACGGCGAGCGTGACCGGATCGACCTCCCGCCCGCTCACGCGCCCGCCTCGGCGGCGATCGTCCCGTGCTCGTCGACCCGCGCGGTCCATCCGGGCGGGAGCAGCAGCGTCGTCTCGGGCAGCTCGAAGGCGCAGGGTCCCTCGGCCTCGAACCCGGCCGGCGGCTCGCCGCGGTGGACCGTTCCCTCGACCCGCTCGCCCGCGAAGCGCATCGGCCGGCTCACCGCCGGCGGCTCCTCCTCGCCGGCGGTGAGCCCGCCGACCTCCGCCGCGGGCACCCGGGAGGAGACGCGGATGCTCACCAGCTCCACATCGCCGTCTTCCTCGCGGAAGCCGTAGCGGCGCTCGTGCGCGGCGGCGAAGCCCTCAGCCAGCTCGCCGGGGTCGGGGCGGAGGCCGCCGGGGACGTCGAGCTCGAACGACTGGCCCCGGTAGCGGAGCTCGTAGGCGGCCTCGACGATCGCGTGCTCCTGCGGCGAGAGCGACTCCGCGAGCGCCGCCACCTCGGCCGCGATCCGCTCGGCCGAGGCGTCGGCGAGCGGCAGCATCACGCTGCGGGCGGTCTCGCGGCGGCGGTCGGAGGCGACGAGGCCGAGCGCCGAGAGCACCCCGCCGGTGCGCGGGCAGAGGATGCGGGTGACGCCGAGCTCGGCGGCGATCGCGCAGGCGTGCAGCGGCCCGGCGCCGCCGAACGGGAGCAGGGCGAAGCGGCGGGGATCGACGCCGCGCTCGACCGTCACCACTCGCAGCGCGCGCACCATCTCCGCGTTCGCTACCGCGATCGCGCCCTCGGCGGCCTCGTCCCGGCTCAACCCGAGGGTCGATGCGATCGGGGCGATCGCCCGCTCCGCCGCGTCGCGGTCGAGCTCGACCCCGCCGGCGAGCCCGCCCTCGGCGCCGAGGTAGCCCAGCAGCAGGTTGGCGTCGGTCACCGTCGGCTCGCTCCCGCCGTGGCCGTAGCAGGCGGGCCCGGGCTCGGCGCCCGCCGACCGCGGCCCGACCCGGAGCGCTCCGCCGGGATCGATCCATGCGATCGACCCACCGCCGGCGCCGACCGTGTGGACGTCGACCATCGGAAGCTGGATCGGCCGGCCGGCGACCTCGCGCTCCTCGGTCCGGCGCACGGCGCCGTCCTCGACCACGCAGACGTCGCAGGAGGTCCCGCCCATGTCGAAGCCGAGCGCGTCGCCGTCGCCGCTGAGCCGGGCGATCAACCCCGCCCCGACCGCGCCGCCCGCCGGCCCGCTGAGCACGCTCCAGGCGCCTCCCCGGGCCGCCGCGGCCGCGTCGACGACGCCTCCGGAGGACTGCATGACGACCGGCAGCGGCAGACCGCGGCGCTCGCACCGCCGTGCCAGGCCGGAGATGTAGCGGTCGAGGAGCGGCGCGAGGTAGGCGTCGAGGACCGTCGTCGCGCAGCGCTCGTACTCGCGGAAGCGAGGCAGCACCTCCGAGGAGGCGGACACTGGCACGCCGGGCAGCTCGCGGCGCAGCGCCGCGGCCAGGCGGGCCTCGTGCTCGGGCTCGCGGTAGGAGAACAGCAGGCAGATCGCGATCGCCTCGGGGTCGAGCCGCCGCGCCTCGGCGACGACGCGCTCGACCTCGGCGTCATCGAGCCCGGCGATCGTTCCGTCCGGCCCGACGCGCTCGGCCACCCCGATTCGCAGCTCCGGGGGCGAGAGCGGCGGCGGGCGGTCGGCGGCGAGGTCGTAGAGCTTGGGACGGTTCTGGCGGGCGATCTCGAGCAGGTCGGTGAAGCCCTCGGTGGCGATCAGCAGCGTGCGGGCGCCGCGCCGCTCCAGGAGCGCGTTGGTGCCGACCGTCATCCCGTGGGCGAAGTGCGTGACCTCCGACGGGTCCGCTCCGGCGGCCGCGAGGACGGCTTCGACGGCGGCCATCACCCCGACCGACTGGTCGGCCGGGGTCGAGGGCACCTTCGCCGAGTGCGTCGAGGAGCCGTCGACGAGGACGGCGTCCGTGAACGTCCCTCCTACGTCGACGCCGAGAAGCACCCCTCGTAGTCTGCCGTCCCGGTCGCCTCAGGGCGGCCCCCGGCGCTAGGCGGCGACGGGGACGTCGCCGCTTTCGGCGGCCGGCAGCTCGAGGTCGAGGTCCTCCTCGAGGTGCTTGTGGGAGGGGCAGTAGTCGCGGCCGGGCAGCGGCTCCCGCTGGCAGGGGGTCCCGCGGCGGGTGTGCGCGCGGCACTCGCGGGCGCCGGCGAGCGCCAGCTCCTCGGCGGGGACCGTCTCCAGGTACTGAAGCGCCAGGCGCACGTTGCACTCGACGACGCGGTAGACGAAGAGCTGCTCCTTGATCGGGAACAGGTTGCGCAGGTCGGCGAACAGGACCTTCGTCGGCTTGGCGAAGTAGCGGCGGTCGGTGACGAGCCGGCTCATCGTCGACTCGCAGGCCTCGAGGATGCGCTGCTTGCTGGCGCAGCCCGCGGCCCCTGTGTCGGCGATCCTGGGAGCGAGCTCTCGATAGATCGAACGGCTGAATTGGTACATAGGTCTCTCTGAACCCCCTGCCAGGTCGGTCCGGGAAACCCCCCGCAGGCATAAGAATGCAGCGGGGATGTGAAGGTCGCTCTCGGCGACGTTAAGTTCGGGTTAACCAGCAGGTCTCAGGCGTCGGCCGATCGGCGGAGCCGGGCCCTATCCCCAGGCCTCCAGCCTCGTCCCTCCGTCGGGCTCCGTCACCACGTGCCGGCGCTCGAGGTCGGGGTCCTGGCGCGGGAAGTCGGAGCGGCGATGGACCCCGCGCGACTCCCGGCGGGCCAGCGCCGCCCCCGCGATCAGGCGGGCCAGCGGGTAGGGGTCGTCGAGCAGGCGCCGCAGCTTCGACTCCTCGCGGACCGGTCCGGCGAGCTCCCAGACGGCCGCGCGCGTCTCCGGGGCCGGGCCCCAGAAGCGCCATTCGCCCGGAGCGGGGGCAGGGCCGGGGGTCTCCTCTCCGATCGCGGCCCGGGCGGCGCGGGAGCCGAACACGAAGCACTCGCTGAGCGAGTTCGACGCCAGGCGATTGGCGCCGTGGAGCCCGTTGCACGCCGCCTCGCCGACCGCGAGCAGGCCGGGGACGGTGCTGCGCCCGTCGATGTCGGTCCGGACCCCGCCGATCAGGTAATGGGCGGCCGGCGCGACCGGAACCGGCTCGGCGGCCGGGTCGATCCCCTCCGCGGCGAGGGTCCTGACGATCGCCGGGAAGCGCTCCAGCGGCACCGGCCGCAGATCGAGCCCGACCGAGCCGGTTCCGTCGGCCTCCATCCGGTCGAGGATCGCGGACGTCACCGCGTCGCGCGGCGCGAGCTCGTCGGTGAACCGCTGTCCCGCGACGTCGAGCAGGAGGGCTCCCTCGCCGCGCACCGCCTCGGTGATCAGCCAGCCGTCGAGGCGGCGGCCGGGCAGCGCGAGCGCGGTGGGGTGGAACTGGCAGAGCTCGAGGTCCGCGAGCTCGGCTCCGGCCATGTGCGCGAGGACCGCGCCGGCCCCGATCGCGCCGGGTGGGTTGGTCGTCCGCCGCCAGAGGGCGGCGCCACCCCCGGTGGCGAGGATCGTGGCCGCGGCCGGCAGCGAGCCGGCGTCGGTGAGGACGCCGCGGCAGCGCCCGTCAGCGGTCAGCAGCGCCATCGCCGAGGCTCCCTCGAGCACGTGGATGCGCTCGTCGGCGGCGGCCAGGGCCGCGAGCCGGCTCGTCAGCGCCCGGCCGGTCTCGGAGCCGCCGGCGTGGACGATGCGGCGCGCCATGTGCCCGCCCTCGAGGCCGAGCGCGAGCTCTCCGTTCGGGCCGCGATCGAACTCGACGCCGCGGCGAACCAGCGAGTCCACCGCCGCCGGCGCCTCCGCGACGAGCGCCTCGACCACCGCGGGGTCGCAGAGCCCGCGTCCCGCGTTGAGCGTGTCCTCGGCATGGCGCGCCGGCGAGTCGTCGGGGGCGATCACCGCCGCCAGCCCGCCCTGGGCGCGGAAGCTCGCGCTCTCGTTCAGGGGCTTGCGGGAGACGACGGTCACCCGGGCCCCCAGGTCGGCCGCCTCGAGCGCGGCGTGGAGCCCGGCGGCGCCACCGCCGACGACCGCGACGTCGCAGGCGGGAAGGGCATCTGGTGGGACGGTCGCGGCCAAGGTGGGCGGGTACGGTACCCACGACGGGATGGGCATCTTCTTTCGCCATCAGTCATCGCTGGAGCACGACATGGGTGCACATCCGGAGAACCCGGGGCGCATTCGCGCGATCGAGCGCACGCTGGAGGGTGCCGGGTGGCCGGGGCTCGACGTGCGGGAGGCACCGGCGGCGTCGCGGGAGGCCATCGAGCGAGTCCATGACTCCGCCCACTACTCGCGGCTGGAGCGCCTCTGCGCCGAGGGCGGCGGGATGATCGACGCCGACACCGTCGCCACCGGCCCCACCTGGGAGGCGGCCCTGCGAGCGGCCGGAGCGGCCGTCGAGGGCGCCGAGCGCGTCCTCGCCGGCGAGGACGAGTTCGCCTTCACCGGCATGCGGCCGCCGGGCCACCACGCCGAGTCGAACCGCGCGATGGGATTCTGCTTCTTCAACAACGCCGCAGTCGCCGCGGCGCACGCGATCTCGGAGTGCGGGATCGAGCGCGCGCTGATCCTCGACTGGGACGTTCACCACGGCAACGGGACGGCCGAGATCTTCGATTCGCGCGCCGACGTCCTCTACGCCAGCATCCACCAGAGCCCCTTCTATCCGGGCACCGGCGCCGCGAGGGAGATCGGCAGCGGCGCCGGCGAGGGGTTCACCCTCAACCTGCCGGTCCCGGCCGGAGCCGGCGGCGAGCAGTTCAACTCGCTCGTCCAGCACGTGGTCGCACCCGTAGGGCGCGAGTTCGATCCCGGGCTGATCGTGCTGTCGGCCGGCTACGACGCCCACGCCGACGATCCGCTCGCCAACTGCGAGCTCGAGGCCGGCGACTTCGCCGCGATGACCGCGGCCATGCGCGACCTCGCGCGCGAGGTCGGCGCGCCGGTGCTGATCTGCCTCGAGGGCGGCTACGACCCGCCCGCGCTGGCCGCCTCGGTCCTCGCGACGATCGAGGCGATGGGCGCCGACGAGCCTCCGGCGGCGGCCGATCCCGGCCTCGCCGAGCCGGCCCGGCGCTTCTTCTCCGACGGCCGCTGGGAGCGCGCGCTCAGTCGCTGATCCGCTCGCGGATCCGCTCGACGAACGAGCGCGAGAACCCGGGGACGTTGCGAAGGTCGTCGACCGAGGTCAGCCCGCGCTCGTCGCGGTAGCGGATAGCCCGCTTCGCCTGGCGGGTCGACATCCCGATCCGCCGCAGGTCGTCGACATCAGCCGTCGCGAGGCTGACCGACGGCGCCGGCGCGGCCTCATAGGTGGCGGTCGAGTCATCCGCGCCGGCGGCCTGAGCGGGCTCGGGATCGGGATCGGGCTCGTCGGGCTCCGGCGGATCGAGCTCCTCGGCCGGCGCTGAGGCGCCGAGCTCGGCGGCGCGCCCGCGCAGCCACTCGGCGGCGGCGGTGCGCGCGTCGTGGGCGACGACCCGTCCCTCCTCCTCGGCCTCGCGCGCCCGCTCCTCGGCGGCCTCGGCCCGCTCCTCGGCGGCGGCGATCAGGTCGTCGGACTCGGCCCGAGTCCGCTCGGCCGCCGCGATCGCCTCCTCGAGCTCGGCCTCGCGTTCCCGGACCCGTGCGTCGGCGGCCTCCTCGGCCTCGGCGCGCAGCCGCTCGACCGACCGCTCGACCTCCGCCTCCGCCTCGGCCTTCAGCCTGCTCGCCTCCTCCGCCAGCCGCCGCTCGGCGGCGTCGACCCGGGCGCTCGCCTCGGCGACGCGCTCCTCGATCGTCTCCAGGCGGCGGTCGCCGTCCTCGATCACGCGGATGCGGAGCTCCCGCTCCTCCTCGAGGTCGCGCTCCCGCTTCGCGAGCTCCTCGGCGAACCGCTCCTCGGCTGCCTTCCGTGCCACCGCGACCTCGGAGCGGATCCGCTCCTCGGCGTCCGCCTCGGCAGCGCCGAGGCGCTCGGCGGTCGATCGCTCGGCAAGCTCGAGGCCGCGCTCCTCCGCTCCCCGGGCGCGCTCCTCGGCGTCGCGGGAGATCTCCTCGAGCACCTCCGAGCGGGCCTGCTCGCGCGCCTCGGTGACGCGCCGCTCGGCCTCCTCGGCGGTGACGGCGCCCGCGGCCGGCTCGGTCCCGGCGTCTCCCTCGGCGAGCTCGCCACGCACCCGGGCTTCGGTCTCCGTTCGCGCCTGCTCGACCTCCGCCTGCAGCTGCCGGCGGGCCTCCTCCTTGATCTTCTCGACCTCTCCCCGGAGCCATTCCATCGCCGCGGCTCGCGCGTCCGCCTCGATCGACTCGCGGTCGGCGGCGAGCTCCTCGGCGCGCCGCTCGGCCGTCGCCGCGCGCGCCTCGGCCTCCCGCAACCGCGCCACCATGTCCTCGGCGCGGTTGCCCGCGGGTGCAGCGGCTGGGGCCGGGGATTCGCCGGTCTCACCGGCCGAAATCTCGGACTCGCCGGTCTCGGTGGGGACGGGGCCCTCGCCGGTCTCGCCCGGGGAGATCTCCCAGTCCTCGGTCTCGTGCCGGCGCACCACGGGCGCGGGGGGCTCGAACTCGTCGGACGGCTGCTCGACCTTGTAGACCTCGGTGCCCTCGCGGAAGTCGCCGGTCCCGGTGTCGGCGGCCGGGAGCGCCCAGTCCTCGGTCGAGGACGTGTCGACGCGGGCCTCGGACTCGCCGGTTCCCTGCTCGGCGGCTGCCTCCGGCTCCCGCTCTCGCCCCCGCCCCCGAAGGCGGCCGATGATCCCTCTCCGTCCGGGCATCCAGGCGCAGGTTATCCCGCTCTCGGAGCTGCGTCCGTCCCGGGCCCGGCGGCCCGGGCCAGGACGTCGCCGTAGGCGGCCGCCACCCGCTCGGCCATCGCCGCCGCCCCGAACCGCTCCGCGCGCCCGCGCCCGCCCTCGAGCCGTCGCTCCGAGTCGAGGAGCGAGCGGGCATGCTCGGCCCAACTCCCGGCGTCGAAGCCGGCGACGAGACAGGCGTCGAGGCCCGCGAGGAGAAACGGCGCCACGCCGACCGGGGTCGACAGGACCGGGACACCGCACGCCAGAGCCTCGACGGCGGCCATCCCGAACCCCTCGTTGTCGGAGGTGACGAGGACCGCGGCGGCGGCGTTGATCCAGAGCGGCACCTGCTCGGGCGCGCACCGAACCCAGGGTGAGCAGCGTTGCGCCGGCGGCCTCGGCGACCAGCGCCGCCCGGTCGTGCCGCTTCTCCGGCCGCGCGGGGGAGGCGGGGAACAGCAGGTAGCGGCCGGCCGGGTCGAGGCCGAGCTCGCGGCGCGCCTCCGCCGCCGGCCTCGACGCGAACCGTCCGAGCTCCGCTCCGCAGGGAAGGACGGCGGAGCGGCCCAGCGGGCGCGGCAGCCCCGGCCGGCCGCCCTCGGGCTCGAACAGCGCGCGCGAGACGGCGGCGACCAGGATGTCCCGTCGCGCGAGGCGCCGGGAGATGACGCCCGTTCGCGGGTGGCGGACGTCGGTGCCGTGGAAGGTGACGACGAGCGGATCGGCGCCCGCCAGGCGCGCGCAGGCACCGGCGAGCCCGAAGTGGGCGTGGACGACGTCGTAGTCGCGCTCGCGAAGCAGTCGCCGCAGCCCCCGCACGGCGGCCGGGTAGTTGCGCGCGCCGGGCGGCCAGTCGTAGGTGTCGACCGAAAGCCCGAGCCCGCGAAGCGCCGTCACCTGGTCGCGGACGAAGCTGCCCCGCTGCGGCGCCTCCGCGCTCGCCTCCATGTTGCTGACAACGAGGACGCGCACGGGTTGAGGGTATCCGCGGCCCGCGGACGATCCCGGGCGGGAGCGCTGTCAATCGGCACGGGTTCGCCGGGGGATCGTCACATCGGCGCGTTGTTCCGTTTCGCGGTCCCGCCGACGATCGGGCGAAAGCGATCCGGCGGCCGCTGGGGCGCCGGGGAAGGGAGTTCGGTCAGATGAATGGGTATCTCGGACTGGCGCACGCCCGGCTGGCGCTGGCGCTGTCGGCGGCACGTGAGCGGCTCGGCGCCGAGCGCGGGCAGGGGACCGTCGAGTACGTCGGCCTCGTCCTGCTCGTCGCCGCCCTGATGGGCGGCATGGTCGCCGCGGTGGGCGGCCTCGGCAGCCTGTCGGGCATCGGCAAGGAGCTCGCCGAGGCGATCACCAAGAAGATCGTCCAGGGCGTCCAGAAGATCACGTTCGCCGGCTGACGGCCGGATGCGGGGCGCCCGCCCGAGCGGGCGGGCGCACCCGTATCTGGAACACTCAGCCGATGCCCGAGCGCAGCTACGCCCGCAACGCGAGCGCGATTCGACCCGTCGAGATCGAGCCCGGCTTCGTCCGCACCGCGGACGGCTCGGCGCTGTACACGCAGGGCGAGACCCGCGTCATCTGCACCGCCTCGATCGGCGAGGACGTTCCCCGCTGGCTGAAGGGCAGCGGGCGGGGCTGGGTCACCGCCGAGTACGCGATGCTCCCGGCCTCGACGGGGGAGCGCAAGGAGCGCGACTCCAAGCGCGGGCGCCCCGACGGACGCTCGACCGAGATCCAGCGGCTGATCGGCCGGGCGCTCCGGGTCATCGTCGACTTCGAGGCGCTCGGCGAGCGCGCCGTCTACGTCGACTGCGACGTCCTCCAGGCCGACGGCGGCACCCGCTGCGCCTCGATCACCGGGGCGTACGTCGCCCTGCACCAGGCGCTCGCGCGGGCGGTCGAGCGCGGCGATCTGAAGAAGATGCCGCTGAACGGGACGGTCGCCGCCGTCAGCGTCGGGATGGTCGACGGCGCCGCGCTCTGCGACCTCGACTACTCGGAGGACTCGCAAGCCGAGGTCGACGCCAACGTGGTGATGACCGGCGACGGCGGTCTCGTCGAGGTGCAGGCGACCGCCGAGCGGATGCCGCTCTCGCGGGCCTCTCTCGACGAGCTCCTCGGCCTCGCCGAGGCGGGGATCGCCGAGCTTCGCGCGGTCCAGGAGGCGGCGACGGGGGCGTGACCGCGCCCGAGCAGGGGGAAGCGATCGTCGTCGCGACGCGCAACCCGCACAAGCTCGAGGAGCTCGCGGAGATCCTTCCCGGCAGGCGGCTGCTGCCGCTGCCCCTCGACGCCGCGCTCCCCCCGGAGGACGCCGACACCTTCGCCGGCAACGCGCTGGGCAAGGCCCGGGCGGCCCATCGCGCCACCGGGATGGCGGTGATCGCCGACGACTCCGGGATCGCCGCCGCGGCGCTCGGCGGGCGGCCCGGGGTGCGCTCGGCCCGCTACGCCGGCGAGGGCGCGACTGACGAGGAGAACCTGGCCCTCCTGCTCGAGGAGGTCGGCCGGCACGACGACCGGTCGGTGGCCTACGTCTGCGCGATCGCCCACGTCTCGGCCGACGGCGCCGAGATCGTCCGCGAGGCGCGCTGCGAGGGGACGCTCGCGGCCGAGCCCCGCGGGAGCGGCGGCTTCGGCTACGACCCGGCCTTCGTTCCCGCCGACTACGACGACGGCCGGACCATGGCCGAGCTGACGCCGGAGGAGAAGCATGCGATCTCCCATCGCGGCCGGGCGGCGCGGCTGATCGCCGACGCGATCGGGGCGGCGCGATGAGGTCCCGGCTCGCGAGCGGGAGATCGCGGGCGGCGCTCGTCTCGATCGCGTCGAACTCGCTGCTGATCGTCCTCAAGCTCGCCGCCGGCTTGGTCACCGGCTCGATCGCGATCCTCACCGAGGCCGTCCACTCCGGGATCGACCTGCTCGCGTCGGTGGTCGCCTACGTGTCGATCCGCAAGGCCGAGGAGCCGGCGGACGAGGACCATCCCTACGGCCACGAGAAGGCGGAGAACATCGGCGCAGGGGCGGAGGCGATGCTCATCCTGCTCGGCGCCGCGATCATCGTCATCGAAGCGGTGCGTCGCCTGTTCACCGGATCGGAGGTCGATCAGGTGACGGTCGGCATCGCCGTCATCGCCGTCACCATCGTCGCCAACCTCGCGGTCTCGACGTACCTCCACCGCCGCGCTCGCCAGTTCGATTCGCCGGCGCTGGAAGGAGACGCGGCACACCTGTGGGCGGACGCGCTCACCTCGATCGCGGTTCTCGTCGGGCTCGTGCTCATCGAGCTCACGGGCGAGGCCGCCTTCGACTCGATCGCGGCGCTTCTCGTCGCCGGCTTCATCGTCTCGACCGGGATCAGGCTGGCGCTCCGGTCAGGCCGGGAGCTGATGGACGAGGCGCCGCCGCCTGACGAGCTCGACCGGATCGAGCGCGCGATCGCCGCCTCGCGGCCGGAGCAGATGGCCGGCTACCACAAGCTCCGCGCGCGCCGGGCGGGGTCGCGGCGGCACATCGACCTGCACGTCCAGTTCCGCAGCGGGACGAGCCTCGAGGAGGCCCATCAGCTCGCCCACGCCCTGCGCGACTCGATCGCGGCGCAGTTCGACAACGCCGATGTGCTCATCCACGTCGAGCCCGAGACCTCCTACCGGCCCGCGCCGGAGCACACGGGCCCGCTGCGGTCGGGATGAGCCGGGCTCAGGTGAGGTTGACCGCGGCCGCCACTCCCACCGCCGAGACCGTGATCGCGTAGCCGGTATAGCCGTTGATCAGAAACAGCAGTGCAGCGATCACGCAGGCGATGACGACCGTGATCCACGATGCGCGGGGGACGTCCACGACCACTATGTTCCAACAGATGCCCGACGGATGGCGACCGTGAGCGCAGGCGGCTCCAGCGCCGCGGCCGAGCGTGCTCTCGCCAGGCTCGAGGAGATGAGCGCCGACCTCCGCTCCGCCGCGATCGTCGGCCCCGGCGGGAAGGTCCTCGCCTCCAGCGGCGACGCCGAGTGGGCGGACGGCGTTCGCGATCTCTGGGATGCCGCCGACGGGCTTGGTGAGCCCGCGGTGACGCAGGTGCACGTGGCGACCGAGGACGGGGAGGTGTTCGCGGCTCGCGGCGGCGGGCTGACCGCGGTGGCGCTCTCTCGCCGCCACGCGCTGGCGTCGCTGATGTTCTGCGACCTGCGCTCGGTGTTGCGCGAGGCGGCCGGCTGATGCAGAAGCCGCATCGCTTCCTGCTCACCCGGGTCGCCTCCTACGCGGAGGAGGGCAGCGCCTTCCTGCGCCGGCGCCGGATCCGCAGCCAGCCGTTCGTCCGCGTGTGGCGCGAGGGCGGGGCGGTCGAGGCGGTCGAGGCGAACTCGGAGGCGGGCCGGCGCCTCAGTGCGGCGGCGGAGCGGCTGCTCGGGGATCCGCCGGACTGAGGGGGCGCGAGTCGCCGCGCCGGGGTTGGCGGAGGCGGATGCGCATGCTCCGGCAATCTGGACCGAGCGACCGCCGCAGGGTGGCGATCGCCGCCGCCGTCGCGGCCGATCCCGCGCTCGCGGGCGAGCTCGAGGCGATCGCGTCGGAGCTGCGCCCCGCTGCCCGCGAGCGGTTCTGGCGCATTCTCGCCGACGAGTGTCCGCGGCAACGGCGGCCGGCTGCGGCCGTCCTCGTCGCGCTCGAGCGGGCCGCTCGCAGCTGAACCCGGGGCGCGCTCTCGGTGCCCGGGGTTGGCGGGGGTGGAGCGCTCGCGCCGAGGCGGGCGCGCGACAGGAGGAGGAGAGGCATGGGCTCACGCGTTCCAGTTCCGAGGAGGCCGCGCCACGTCGCGGCGCTGATCGCGCTCGCGATCCTCGTCGCCTACGCGCTCGCGCCGGCATCCGCCCGCGCCGGGCGCTACACGGTCGCGCAGTGCGATCGCGCCAACCGCGCCTACGCCGACGCCTCCTTCGAGCGCCACTTCGCGGGCGACTACGCCTTCGGCTTCCGCTGCGAGGAGGACGAGGACGGCAACTCGCTTCAGATCCACCCGGTGACGGCGTCGCCGGCGAGCCGCTGGGGGCGGATCTCCTGGGCGGCGCCCCCGGGAGCCGGGGTCGTCGGGGTCAGCCTCGAGGCGCGGATGCGCAACGACGCCGGCCACCAGGCGCGCCTCTCGTTCCTCGACGCGAACGGGAACGAGGTCGGGCGGATCGCGACCGGCCGCGACGAGGCGGCGAGCTTCGAGCCCTTCCAGCGCCAGCTCGCCGATGCCGGGCGCGCCCGCTTCGCGGCGTCGCTCGACTGCGCCCGGGCTGACGGCTGCAAGGCGAGCGAGCAGGCCCGCAACTGGATCCGCTCTGTGCGGCTGACGATCGACGACCGGGCCGCGGCTGCGGCCTCGGTCGGCGGATCCCTGGTCGCGCCCGGATGGCATCGCGGCCGCGCCGACCTTCAGGTCAGCGCTTTCGACCTCGGCTCCGGGGTGCGCGCGCTCGACGTCCGCGTCAACGGCAAGCCGGTCCCGCCGACTCAGACCTTCCCGTGCGCGACGATCGCGGGGACGGGCTTCGTCTCGCGGGTCCAGCCGTGCGCGGCCTCGCGGCTGGCGTCGGCGCCGCTCGACACCACGAAAGCGCCTTTCGTCAACGGGCCGAACGCGGTGGTCGCGTGCGCGACCGACTTCGGCGCCGGCGCCGCGCTCGGGTGCCGGCGGTCGACCGCCTACGTCGACAACGCCCCTCCCGAGCCGGCGTTCGCGGCGGCC
This sequence comes from uncultured Solirubrobacterales bacterium, assembly GCA_963823565.1. Lineage (GTDB taxonomy): Bacteria > Actinomycetota > Thermoleophilia > Solirubrobacterales > 70-9 > RHKX01. The sequence goes on from CAWGLR010000003.1 coordinate 733,095, forward strand.
GAGGATCCCGAGGACCCGGAGTTGATCCGCGCGACGGCGGTCGACCGGCACTCCGGCGTTGCCGTGGGCACGATCTCCTACCGGCCGTTCGCGGGCGGGTCCTGGCGCGAGCTGCCGACCCGGCGCGCGGGTGACGAGCTCAGCGCCCGGGTGAACTCATCGGCCGAGCCGCCCGGCCTCTACGTCTTCCGCGTGGCGGCGACCGACGTCGCCGGCAACTCCGCGGAGTCGTCGGAGCGGGCGGGCGGGGCGCCGATGGTCCTCCGGTTCCCGATCCGCGAGGAGACCGCGATCGACGCGTCGATCGACGGCGCGCGCCGGGCGCGCGCCTCCTACGGACACCAGCCCGAACTGCAGGCGACGCTGCGGGGCGCCGGCGGGAGGCCGATCGCCGGCCAGCCGCTCGACGTCGTCGAGTCCTTCGCCCCGGGTTCGTCGCTGCGCCCCGTCACGCGGTCGGCGCGGACCGACGAGCGCGGACACGTGGCGGTCAGGCTCAGCCGCGGGCCCTCGCGGGTCGTGCGGGTCGCCTATGCGGGCTCGCGCCGCTACCTGCCGGCGCCGGCGCGCTCGGTCGAGCTGGGCGTCGCGACCGAGGTCAGCCTCCGGGTGCGGCCGCCGAGGATCAGGGCGGGGCGCCGAGCGCTCTTCGAGGGCTCGGTTGGGACCTTCGGCGCGGCGATGGGGCACGGCAAGCTCGTCGAGCTCCAGGTCCGCGGCGGTGGCATCCGGCGCTGGCGGACGATCCGCCACGCCTTCCGCACCGCCCCGGACGGCGGCTGGCGGATGCGCTACCGGTTCGATCGCTTCTACCGGCGTTCGACCCGATTCCGCTTCCGGGTCCAGGTCACGCCCGAGCAGGGCTGGCCGTACCTGGCGCCGTCGGCCTCGCCCACGAGGGTGCTGACCGTGCTGCCGCGGCGGCGGCGCTGAGCTCAGTCGCCGTCGTAGCGGCGCAGGTCGTCGTCGAGGCGCTCGTCCTCGGCGCGGTCGAGCGCCGTGACCGGGGAGGGGGTCGCGGCGGCGGTCCGGCGCCAGCGACGAGCGGCGAGCCCGATCGCGATCAGCGCCGCGAGCACGCCGACGATGGGAAGGACGTAGGCGGCGAGGTCGAACCCCTCCGCCTCGGGCACGGCCAGCACCTCCGGGCCGTACTCGGCGACGAGGGAGTCCTTGATCTCGTCCTTCGTCTTGCCCTCGGCGATCAGGCGGTTGATGAGCGCCCGCTCCTGGTCCGCCTGCGGGGAGTTGGCGAGCTGGAGCGAGGTGCCGCAGATCGTGCACATCACCTCGTCCTCGATGTCGGGCAGGGTGGCGTTGGCCTCGACCTCGCTCGCCTTGCCCGCGCCCCCTTGGCCCGTGGCCACGGCGGGAAGGAGCAGCAGCACGGCGAGCAGCGCCGCGATCGTCGCGCGCCGCGTCATCCGGTCGTGGCGCCGGTGATCAGCGGCGTCACGTTCTCCTCGAGGTAGGTCTCGTCGACCGGGCCGATGCTGCGCAGCGCCAGATTCCCGTCGGGGTCCACGAGCATGCTCTCGGGCAGCCCGGTCGCGCCCCAGGCGTCCTTCATCGCGCCGCTCCCGTCGTGGAGGAGGTCGTAGGTGAGGCCGAATTCGCGCGCGAACGCCTCCGCGTCGGGGGTCGCGTCCTCGGTGGCGACGCCGACGACCGTCAGCTCCCCGCGGTGCTTGCGCCAGTAGCGCTCGAGCGCCGGCGCCTCGTCGCGGCAGGGATCGCACCAGCTCGCCCAGAGGTTGACGAGCACCCACTCGCCCTCGTAGTCGGCGAGCGTGAGCTGCTCGTCGCCGCCGAGGCGGGTCACCGTCGTCCCCGGGGCGGGATCGCCGACGTCGGGACGGTCCTTGTCCTTGGCGATCAGGCCGTAGCCGAGGAGCGCGACGAAGCCGACCGCCGCGAGCACGGCGATGAATCCGCGGTTGCTCATGCGGCCGGGAAGGTTAGAGAGGCGCCGGGGTGGCGCCGGGAGGCGGCACGGGAAGAGCGGGTGAGGGGAATCGAACCCCCGTCACCAGCTTGGGAAGCTGGTGCTCTGCCATTGAGCTACACCCGCGGGGCGGCGCCATTGTACGAGCGGTGGGCGCGACGTTGCGGCTTCCGGGTTGCCGCCGGAGCCGCCCCTACCTTCGGAGCATGGCAACCGAGCTCACCTGCGTCTGCGGCGTCGTCGTCTCGTCCCGCGAGGAGCTGGACGTCGACGGGCTCTGCTTCGACTGCTCGGCCCGTGAGCCGGGCCAGGCCTGCGACTGCCCGGGGTGCGAGGAGGCGCGCGAGCGCATCTACGTCGAGGCGGCGGTGGTCCGGCTGCGCCCACGCCGGGGCGGGGACGGCGGGCGCGCGGACCGGCTCGCCGCCTAGGTGTGCTGCGCCGAGGGGCGGATCAGGATCTCGTTGACGTCGACCCGCTCGGGCTGCGAGACGGCGTAGAGAACCGCCTGGGCGATGTCCCCGGCCTCGAGTGCCTTGCTAGGCCGGTCGTCGAAGAACGGCGTGTCGACCATCCCGGGCTCGATCAGCGTCACCCGGATCCGCTCGTTGTCGTGCATCTGGCGGAGCTCCTGGCGCAGCGACTCGCCGATCGCGGTGGCCGCCCACTTCGTCGCCGAGTAGAGCGACCCCGGCAGCGCCCGGCGGCCGGCGGCCGAGCTCGTGATCAGGTAGTGGCCGGTGCCGCGCTCGAGCAGGTGCGGGAGCGTCGCCCGGATCGTGTGGGCGACGCCGAGGACGTTGGTCAGCACCATCGATCGCCAATGCTCGGGCGACTCCTCCAGGAAGCCCCGGGAGGCGCCGAACCCGGCGTTGGCGAAGACGACGTCGATGCTGCCGAAGCGCTCGATGGCGGCCGCGGCGAGGCTCTCGACCTGCTCCCACTCGGCGACGTCGCAGGTCTGGGTCATGACCGCGCCGCCGCCGCCGAGCTCGCTCGCCAGGTCGCGCAGCGGCTCCTCCCGGCGGGCGGCGAGGACGAGGCGGTCGCCGCGTTCGAGGAGGAGCTCGGCGGTGGCGGCGCCGATTCCGGTGCTGGCGCCGGTGATCAGGGCGGTTCGCGGCTTGCTGGATTCGCTCATCGGTGATTCATAGCAGCGGCCCGATCCCCTCCCGGCCGCCTCGGCCGGAGGCGGGGGCCTGCGATAATCCGCGGCCGCCATGGATCCCGACCGGAAGCGAAAGATCCGCCTCGTGGTGGCGCTGTCGGCGGCTGTTCTGCTCGCCGTGGCGCTGATCTACACGTCGTTCAGTGCCTCGACCGAGGCCCGCGAGCCGTCGGAGGTCGTCGCCGCGGGCCCCAATGGCGACGCCTCTGAGGTGACCGGCGAGGTCGTCTCGGCCAAGCACATCGGCGACGGGCTCGAGTTCGTGCTCGCCGATCGCGACGGCGAGGGGGAGAAGCTGCCCGTCGAATACTCGGGCGTGATCCCCGACCCGTTCCGCGAGGGACGCGAGGTCATCGTCACCGGGACGCTCAACGACGACGGCGTCCTCGTCGCGGAGAAGGACAGCCTGATCACCAAGTGCCCGTCGAAGTTTCAGGACGAGGTCGACCCGACCAACGTCGAGTTCACCGGCTGATGGGCGACCGCCCGCGGCCCGCCGCCGCCGCTGAGGCGATCTCGTGAACGCGCTCGGCGCGGCGGCGCTGGTCGCCGCGCTCCTCGTCGCGATCTACTCGGTCGTCGCGGCGCTGATCGCGACCCGCGGCGACCGCCGCTGGGCCGTCTCCGCGCGCCGCGGCGTCTACGCGACGTTCGCGCTGCTGGTCGTGACCGCCTTCACGCTGGAGGCGGCCTTCATGCGGACCGACCTCAGCCTCGAACTGGTCGCCGGCCACTCCTCGGAGACGACGCCGGTGCTCTACAAGCTGACCGCGCTGTGGGGCAGCCAGGCCGGCTCGCTGCTGCTCTGGGCGTTCGTGCTCTCCGCGGCCTCCTCCGCCGTCCTCTTCATCACTCGCCACCGCCACCGCGAGGTCGTGCCCTGGGCGACCGCGGTGATGGCCGGGGTCATGGTCTTCTTCCTCGGCCTGATGGTCGCCGGGACCGTCTTCCCCGACGCGCAGAGCTGGCCGTTCGAGGCGACGCCGCTGCCGCTTCCCGCCGAGGGCGCCGGGCTGACACCGCTGCTGCGCCACCCGGCGATGGCGATCCACCCGCCGATGCTCTATTCGGGCTACGTCTTCTTCACGATTCCGTTCGCGTTCGCGATCGGGGCGCTGATCACCCGCCGGCTCGACGCGAGCTGGATCCGCTCGACCCGGCGCTTCGCGCTGGTCGCCTGGCTGTTCCTCACCGTCGGCATCGCCCTCGGCGCCCGCTGGTCCTACAGCGAGCTCGGCTGGGGCGGCTACTGGGCCTGGGACCCGGTCGAGAACGCGGCGCTGATCCCGTGGCTGACGGGGACCGCGTTCCTGCACTCGATCATGGTCCAGGAGCGGCGCGGCATGCTGCGGGTCTGGAACGTCTCGCTGATCTGCGCGACGTTCGTCCTCTCGCTGCTCGGCACCTTTCTGGTGCGCTCGGGCGTGCTGCAGTCGATCCACGCCTTCGGCGAGTCGAAGGTCGGGGTGCCGCTGCTGATCCTGATCGGCGTGATCACGATCGGCTCGACGATCCTGATCGCGACCCGGCGCGAGGACCTGCAGTCGGAGCGCCGACTGGACTCGCTGATGAGCCGCGAGGCGGTCTTCCTCGTCAACAACATCCTCCTCGTCGGCCTCGCCGCGATCATCCTCTTCGGCACCTTCTTCCCGCTGATCTCCGACCTCGTCGGCGACAAGGCGTCGATCGGTCCGCCGTGGTTCAACCAGTACGCCACGCCGCTGGCGATCGGCCTCGTCTTCTTCATGGGCATCGGCCCGCTCGTCGCCTGGCGGCGGATCACCCTCGCCGGGATCTGGCGGGCGGTCGGGATCCCGCTCGCCGCGACGCTCGTCGGCGCCGTCGTCCTCGCGGCGACGATCGGCATCGGCGAGAGCCCGACCGCCTACGTCCTGTTCCTCGGCGGGATCTTCACGATCGTCGCGATCGTCCAGGAGGTCGTCCGCGGGGTCGGCGCCCGCCGCTCGCTGGCGGGCGGCAGCATCCCCGCCGCCCTCGGCGGGCTGCTGACCCGGAACCGGCGCCGCTACGGCGGCTACGTCGTCCACGTCGGCCTCGTGCTCGCCCTGTTCGGGATCGCCGCCTCCTCGAGCTTCCAGACGAGTCGCGACCTGCGGCTCAGCCCGGGCCAGAGCGCCGAGGTCGGCGACTACACGGTGACCTACGAGCGGCCGACGGGCTTCGTCGACTCCGAGGAGAACAAGCTGGTCCTCGGGGCGGTGATGACGGTCACGCGCGACGGCAGGGAGGTCACGACCCTCTCGCCGGCCCGCGAGTACTACGGCGGCAGCGGCACCGACCCGGCGGCGCCGATCCAGGGGTTCTTCGAGGGCGAGGCGACCAGCGAGGTGGGCCGCGACGAGAGCCTCTCGCGGGACCTCTGGAGCGCGATGCAACCAGACCTGACCAGGTTCGATCCCGTGATCGCGAAGGCCGACCGGCTCTACGAGAGGCAGTTCGGCTCGGCGATCGAGAGCCCCGACCCCGACGTGCAGGCGGCGCTCGCCGACGTCCAGGGGCGGGCGATCTCCGCCCTCGCCGAGCGCTATCTGGCACGGACCCCGCCGGCCGAGATCCGCTTCAACGTCAACCCCTTCGTGATCTGGTTCTGGCTCGGGGTGATCGTCGGGATCGGCGGCGCGCTGTTCGCGCTGTGGCCGACCGCCGAGGGCCGGCGGCGCCGGGTCTCCGACGTCTACGGCGCGCGACTCGCCCGGGACCTGACCCGCGCCTAGCCGCGGGAGCCTGCGCGATGGAGGTGGTGCTCGCGATCCTGCTGCTGGCGCTCGTCGCCGCCTGGGTGGTGGTCCCCCTGCGGCGCGATCGCGACGCGGCCGAGCGCGGTCTCGAGAACCCGCGCCTCGCGGACCTCGAGGCGCGCAAGCAGGCCAAGTACCGCGAGATCCGCGACGCCGAGCTCGATCACGCCCAGGGGAAGATCGGCGACGAGGAGTTCGCCCGGCAGGACGCCGAGCTGCGGCGCGAGGCGATCGAGATCCTCAAGGAGCTCGACGCGTCGAATGGGGGGGCGGGGGAGGCCCCGCCGAGAAGCTAGACTGCGCGGCCGTGGAGACGCTTCTCGGCATAGTCCAGGTCATCGTCTCGGTGATCATGGTCTTCCTGATCCTCCTGCACTCGGGCAAGGACGCGGGCCTTTCGGGCGCGTTCGGGATCGGGGGCGGCGGCAGCTCGTTCGGTGGCGGATCGCTGGTCGAGCGCAACCTCGACCGCTGGACGATCTTCTTTGCCTTGCTGTTCGTCCTCAACACGATCGTCCTGCTCAAGATCTGAGCGCCGCAGGGGCCGCGCGCGCCCGGTGCTGACCGCGCTGCTCGCCTGCGCCGCGATCGCCGCGTCGGGCTGCGGCGACGATGAGGATTCCGGGGCGCCCTCGGCGGCCGGGCCCGAGCCGCAGGCCGAGGGCACGCTGCGAATCGCCACCCACGGCGGGGTCGAGACCCTCGACCCGCTGGCCGCGGGCAGCCGCGCCGAGCGGCTGGCGGCCCGCCAGCTCTACGAGCCGCTGGTCTCGAGGCAGGCGGGCCCGTTCGGGCAGACGAAGCGGCGCCCGGGCCTCGTCCGCTCGATCCGCCCGGCGGCGGGCGGCACGGTCTGGATCGCCAAGCTCCGGCCGGGCGTCCGCTTCGGCACCGGGGAGCCGCTCGACGCCGACGCCGTGATCGCCAACGCGGACCGCTGGCTCGCCGCCGGCGGCGAGCTCGTTCCCGGGCTCGCGGCGACGGACTCGCCGCGGCCGGGGCAGGTCCGCTTCCTCCTCGACCGCAGCGAGCCCCGGTTCGACCGGGCGCTCGCCGACTCCCGCCTCGGCGTCGTCGCGCCCTCGGTCCTCGGCGACGGCGTGCGAATCGACTCCGAGGGCGGCGGCACCGGGCCGTTCGAGCTGCGGGAGCGAAGCAGCGACCGGACCCTGCTCGCGCGTCGCGCCGGCTGGTGGGGATCACGGCTCGGGCTCGGTCCCGGGGTCGACCAGATCGAGCTCGTGCGGGTGAGCGATCGGCGCCAGCGCGCCGATCAGCTCCGGGAGGGCGCCGTCGAGGTGGTCGACGGCCTCCGGGGCAAGAGCGCTCGCATCGTCCGCGCCGATCCGCTGCTCGCCCTCGTCGGGGGGCGGGGGCCGACGCTCGGGATCGAGCGGTCGGTGCGCGGGATCGACTCGGCCGAGGACGATCAGCCCCTCGCCGATGTCTGGCTGACCGACCTGCGCTAGCCGGCGCAGTCGCCCTGCCGTCGACGCGCCGCCCGTTCGCGCCTCCTCCGCGAGGCGTGCGCAGCGGGACGGGCCCCATCCCGACCTTGTTGATCGGACCGGTAGACATCCGGCGGATCGCCCTGCTACCGTGCGCGCCGTTGTTCATCAAAGCGATCAAACAGATCGGAATACTCAACATGCGCATACCCCTCATGAAGTTCGGCAGCCGGCGCTTCGCGCAGGCCGCCTCCGCGCTCTCCGCGGCCGCCATCCTCGGGCTCGGGGTCGCCGCCTGCGGCTCCGACGACTCGGCCTCGGGCTCGAGCGGCGGCGACGTCAGCGGCACCGTCACGCTGGTCGGCTACTCGGTCCCGACCGAGGCCTACGAGGACGACATCGAGCCCGCCTTCCAGAAGACGGAGGAAGGGGCCGACGTCGATTTCTCGAACTCGTTCGGCGCCTCGGGTGACCAGTCCCGCGCGGTCGAGGCCGGTCAGCCGGCCGACATCGTCCACCTCGCCCTCGAGACCGACGTGACCCGCCTGGTCGACGCCGGCCTCGTCGACGAGGGCTGGAACACCGGTGAGTACAAGGGCTCGGTCCAGAACTCGGTCGTCGCCTTCACGGTCCGCAAGGGCAACCCGAAGGACATCCAGTCCTGGGACGACCTGGCCCGCGACGACGTCGACGTCCTGGTCCCGAACCCCTTCACCTCCGGTGGAGCTCGCTGGGACATCATGGCCGCCTACGGCTCGCAGATCGAGCAGGGCAGGTCCGAGGAGGAGGCCCTCGACTTCGTCCGCGAGGTGCTCGAGAACACGGTCACCCAGGACGCGAGCGCGTCCGATGCGCTCGAGACCTTCACCTCGGGTGAGGGCGACGTCCTGATCTCCTACGAGTCCGAGGCCTACCGGGCCCAGGCGGCGGGCGAGGACGTCGAGTTCGTCGTTCCCGACGAGACGATCCTGATCGAGACCAAGGGTGCGGTGCTCAACGACGCGAGCGCCCAGAACCCGGCCGCCGCGCAGGCGTTCATGGACTACCTGCTCTCCCCGGAGGGCCAGCAGCACTTCGCCGATCGCGGCTTCCGCCCGGTCGACCCGGAGGTGCTCAAGAAGAACGAGGACAAGTTCCCGACCCCGAAGGATCTCTTCACCATCGACGACTTCGGCGGCTGGGACTCCGTCGCCGAGGAGTTCTTCGGTGAGGAGGACGGCTCGATCACCCAGATCGAGAAGGACCTCGGAGTGACCACGGGCTGATGAGCGGAGGCACCGCTACCGCGACGACGCTCCCGAGACCGGCCGTCAGGCCGCGCCTCGGGGGCGCGCTCGTCTCCCGGGGGGTCGTGACGATCTACCTGACCGTCGTGGTCCTGATCCCGATCGCCGCGCTGACGATCCACTCGATGGACGAGGGCTTCGGCGAGTTCTGGGAGTCGATCACCGAGCCGCAGGCGATCGCGGTGCTCTGGACGACCACGCTGATCTCACTCGGCGTCACCATCATCAACTGCGTCGTCGGCACGGCGATCGCGTGGGTGCTCGTCCGCGACAGGTTCCCGGGGAAGGGACTGCTCAACTCCGTCATCGACCTGCCGTTCGCGCTGCCGACGATCGTCGCCGGCATCACCCTGCTCGCGCTCTATGGCAACGGCAGCCCGCTCGGCGTCGACATCAGCCGCACCGTCATCGGCGTCTCGATGGCGTTGCTGTTCGTGACGCTCCCGTTCGTCGTCCGCGCCGTCCAGCCGACGCTGATGGAGCTGGACCGCGACATGGAGGAGGCCGCGGCCTCGCTCGGCGCCGGCAGGTGGACGATCTTCCGCAAGATCGTGCTGCCGAACCTGCGGCCGGCGATCCTCGCCGGCGCGGCTCTGGCCTTCGCCCGCGCTATCGGCGAGTTCGGCTCGCTCGTGCTGCTCGCCGGCAACATCAAGATCGCCTCGATCTACATCTTCGCCAAGATCGGCAGCGGCGACACCGTCGGGGCCGCCTCGGTCTCGATCGTCCTGCTGCTCGTCTCGGTCCTGATCCTGCTCGTGCTCGGCGGCTGGGCGCGGCGCGGCGCGGTGGAGGGAGTCTGATGGAGACCACGGGACCCACCCGCTACGCGCTCCGCTTCGGCGTCCTCTTCTACCTCGCGGCGCTGCTGCTCGTCCCGGTCGGGATGATCTTCTTCCGCGCCTTCGAGGGCGGCTTGAGCAGCTTCGCCGACGCGATCACCAGCGAGGCAGCCGTCCACGCACTGCAGATGACCTTGCTGACGGTCGCGATCGCGGTTCCCGTCAACACCGTCTTCGGGGTCCTCGCCGCGCTCGTGCTGGTGCGCCAGCGGTTCCGTGGCAAGGCGTTCCTGAACGTGCTCATCGACATCCCGTTCGCGATCTCGCCGGTCGTCATCGGCCTCTCGCTGGTCCTGCTCTACGGGCCGCGCAACAGCGCCGTCGGCCAGTGGTTCTTCGACAACGGCATCCAGATCATCTTCTCGACGCCGGGGATCGTGATCGCCTGCATCTTCGTCTCGCTGCCCTTCGTGGTCCGCGAGGTCGTCCCCGTCCTCCAGGAGATCGGGGACGACCAGGAGCAGGCGGCCAAGACGCTCGGCGCCAACTGGTGGCAGACGTTCTGGCGCGTCACCCTGCCGGCGATCCGCTGGGGCGTCACCTACGGCGTCGTCATCTCGACGGCACGCGTACTCGGCGAGTTCGGTGCGGTCAGCGTCGTCTCCGGGACGATCTCGGGCCAGACCGAGACCCTGCCGCTCTACGTGCGCAAGCAGTTCGAGCTGCTCAACGGGGGCGCCGGCTACTCCGCCGCCCTGCTGCTGGCGGTCGTCGCCCTCTTGACGGTCGTCGCAATGAACGTGACCAACCGAAGGAGAGAAGTCTGATGGGCATCAAGGTCGAGGAAGTCAACAAGTTCTTCGGCGAGTTCCACGCGCTCAGGGACGTCAGCCTCGATGTGCCCGACGGCTCGCTGACGGCGCTGCTGGGCCCGAGCGGCAGCGGCAAGTCGACCCTGCTGCGCCTGATCGCCGGACTCGAGGAGGCCGACACAGGCCGGGTCGTGCTGAACGGCCGCGACGTCACCCACATGTCGGTACAGGAGCGCGGCATCGGATTCGTCTTCCAGCACTACGCCGCGTTCAAGCACATGACGGTGCGCGACAACATCGCCTTCGGGCTCGCGATCCGCAAGACGCCGAGGGCCAAGATCCGGGCACGGGTCAAGGAGCTGATCCGGCTGGTCCAGCTGCAGGGGATGGCGCATCGCTATCCCTCGCAGCTTTCCGGCGGGCAGCGCCAGCGGATGGCGCTGGCGCGTGCGCTCGCCGCCGAGCCGAAGCTGCTGCTGCTCGACGAGCCGTTCGGCGCGCTCGACGCGAAGGTCCGCAAGGAGCTCCGCGACTGGCTGCGCCGGCTCCACGACGAGGTCGACGTGACGACGATCTTCGTCACCCACGACCAGGAGGAGGCGATGGACGTCGCCCAGCAGATCGTGGTGATGAACGACGGCGCGATCGAGCAGGTCGGGACGCCGAAGGAGCTCTACGAGGAGCCGAGCACCGAGTTCGTGATGAGCTTCGTCGGCGAGGTCAACCGCCTCGGCGACGCGCTGATCCGCCCGCACGACCTCGACCTCGCGCTGCGGCCGGTCGACGGCTCCGAGGAGGGCGTCGTCGAGCGGGTCAGCCATCTCGGGTTCGAGGTTCGGGTCGAGCTCACGCTCGCCAATGGCGAGCACGCTTGGGCGCAGGTCACCCGCGCCGAGGCCGAGCAGCTCGACCTGACCGCGGGCCAGACCGTGTATGCGCGGCCGAGCCGCGCCAAGCGCTTCGAGGGCGCCGCGGCCAACGGCGACGGCGCGCTGCCGCCGACCGACGAGCTCCAGGTCGCCTGACCCGGCGGCGGTCCGTCGTGCGAGCGGTCGACCTGGCTGCCGGGCTGATCATCGCCTCCGTCGTGGTCCTCTGCGTCGGCGCGGTCGTCCTCAGCGCCCGCGAGGCGGGGAGGGGCGCCGGCCGCCGCATCGCGCAGCGCACTCCGATCGAGCCGGCCCCGGGCCCCGCGCGAGCGCGGCGGTCCGCCGCGGCGCCGCACCGGCGGTCCTCCGGCCATCCGCCGCCGGAGGTCGCGCGACGGCGCGAGCGCGCCGCTTCGCGCCCGCGTCGCCGCGACTAGCGCTGCGTCAGGGCGACCCGGTCCAGCCGTTGGAGAAGCAGTAGCCGTCGGGGTCGGCGCACCGCGGTACCCCGTTGCCGGCGAGGAACGAGCCCTCCTGGGTCAGCCCGTCGGCCGCCGCGCGCCGGTATCGGGCCGCGGCTCCGCCAACGGGAAGCGGCCCGCCGGTGGCGGGCCGCGAGGTCCCCGAGTGCGGCTGAGAGGAGTCGAACCTCCACGGGCCTATTCAGCCCACAAGGCCCTCAACCTTGCGCGTCTACCAGTTCCGCCACAGCCGCGGGAAGCGCGGATTGTATGGGTCGGGGCGCCTCTGCGATGCGTCCGCCCGGCCCGTCCTTGAATCCATCCGAGACCCCATCTACTCTACGAACATGTGTTCCCCGAACAACGCGAACGACGCCACCCGAGGAGGGCGAGTGCCGACATGGATCTGAACCTGACCAAGCGCCAGAGCGAGATCTTCGAGTTCATCAAGGGGCAGATCGACAAGACCGGCTACCCGCCGACGGTCCGCGAGATCGGGTCGGCGCTGGGCCTGCACTCGCCGTCGACCGTGCACGCGCACCTCGCCAAGCTCGAGCGCTCGGGTGTGCTGCGGCGCGATCCCTCCAAGCCGCGGGCGATCGAGATCCTCGTCGAGCGGACCAAGCGGGTGATGCGACCCGCCGTGCCGCTCGTCGGCCAGGTCGCCGCCGGCACGCCGATCCTCGCCGAGGAGAACATCGAGGACCACCTCGAGATCCCCGCGGTGATCGGCGCCGGCGACGGCGACTACGCCCTCCGGGTCCGCGGCGACTCGATGCGGGACGCGGGGATCATCGACGGGGACTTCGTCGTCGTCCATCCGACCGAGGACGCCGACAACAGCCAGATCGTCGTCGCGATGATCGACGGCGAGGCGACCGTCAAGCGCTTCTTCAACGACGGCGACTCCATTCGCCTCGAGCCGGAGAACCCGGCCTACCAGCCGATCGTCACGAAGGAGGCCGAGGTGCTCGGCCGGGTGATCGGCGTATTCAGAAGGGTGTGACGAGATGAGCAGCACGACGACACCGGAGCGCCACCGCTCCCGATTCGACTCCCGCCGCCGGCCCCGCCGCGGCACCGCCCGCACCGCCGCGCGCCAGCCCGCGCAGAGCGGCCCGCGGACCCTCGAGGACCTGGTCTCCGCCGCGATCGACCGCATGGAGCGCACCGCGCCCGCCGACTGCCCGGTCTGCGGCGAGCGGCAGCTCACGCCGGCGCGCTGCACGGCCTGCGGCTCGCAGCTGAGCTGAGGGCTCAGGGCGGGCCGCTGATCGCGGCCCGGAAGCCGCTACTGCACGCCGCGTCGCCCACTGCGGGGCCCCGTTGCATGGAGCGGTAGTCCCGGGCGGGTGGCAACGAGGGTGCCCGGTCGCCCGCTCCCGCTGCTGGGGTCTATGTCGGCAGCATGATGTCCATATAGACCCCAGCGGCTGGGAAGCGCCGCATCGGACGAGGAGCGGTGCATGGCCTGGAGAGCGCGACCCGGGCTGACCGAGCCCGTGAACGCGCACTTTGGTGCGGATAGCGCCCCTAAGTGCGAGTTCACCGATCGCGGCCGAGGATCGGTTGATCGCCGCCGCCGCGCCCCTTCCCAGCCCCGCCGCCCACCCCTATCATCGGCTTCGCGAGTCACGCGACCGCGGGGAGGTTCGCCTCCTCGAGGAAAGTCCGGACACCGAAGGGCAAGGCGGTGGGTAACTCCCACCCGGGGAAACCCGCGGGAAAGTGCCACAGAAACACACGGCCGATGGCCCCTCGGGGCACAGGCAAAGGTGAAATGGTGCGGTAAGAGCGCACCGGCGCCGCGGCGACGCGGCGGCCGGGTAAACCCCGCCCGGTGCAAGGCCAAGCAGGACCGACGACCCGGCCCGGCGAGGTCCAGGTAGGCCGCAGGACCGCGGTGAACGCGGTCCCCTCGGGGCTCAGGCCCCGATGAGATGGATGGTCGCGCCAGACAGGATCCGGCTTATCGACTCGCTAAGGAAAGGGCCCCGGTAACCCGGGGCCCTTTCTATTGAGGAGCGAGCGCAGCGAGCGACGGGAGGCAGGTCGGCTCCCCGCCGCCGACCGCCGACCCGCGTTAAGCGGCGTCCGGCAGCAGCGAAGCGTCGATCTGGTCCTGCGGCAGGCCGGCCGCGTTGGCGACCAGGCTCTGGAACTCGCAGAGGGCGACCTCGCCGAGCGCCTCGAGGATCTGCTCGTCGGTCCAGTCCGCCTCGCGGGCCTCCTCGAGCAGGTAGTTGGGCGCGTGGCCCTCCGACTCGAATGCGGCCTTCAGCAGCGCGAGCAGCGCCGCCTCCTTCGGGTCGGTCGAGGAGAAGCTCCGGTTGAGGGAGATCTCGTCGAGCCCGAAGCCGCTCAGGCGTGCGGAGCGCGCGAACTGGGCGAGGCTGTAGCCGTCGCCGCGGCGCTCGGAGACGGCGAGGCCGATCCGGATCGCCGTGGCGGTCGGTAGAGCGCCCTGGTGGAGCTCCGAGCGCAGCCGGGCGTACGCCTTCAGCGCGGCCGGGGAGCCGGCGAGGACGCCGACGAGCTTCGAGACCGTGCCGCCGGCCGTGGAGATGCTCTTGAGCAGCTTTTCGCTGCCGGCGGGTGCGGTGAGCTCGTCGTGGATGTCGAAGCGGGAGAAGTCTGTCTTCACGGTCATGGGCGGTACTCCAGGGAGGTGAGGGTGGTCCGATCCTTTAGGGGCGTCTCAGAGAGCCTTTACTTCACTTTTAGCCAGTAACTTACCTTGCGTAAGTTATACGCGCGGGAGGACGGTATTTCAACTGCCCTCGGGCGCGAACGGGAAGCACGCCGATCGGCGTATTTCCCTTCGGTTGAGCGCCAGGTTCGGGTCCGTTTCGATCATCTAGGCTCCATCTCCAACTACGAGCGGAAGGCCGGAGCGGATGACTGACCACGAGAAGGAGCGGGGAGCCCGGACGGCCGCCGACGTGATGGCCGAGGTCGCGGAGCGGAAGGTGCGCTTCGTCCGCCTCTGGTTCACCGACGTCCTCGGTCAGCTCAAGAGCTTCTCGATCAACTCCTCCGAGCTCGAGGACGCCTTCGAGGGGGGAATGGGCTTCGACGGCTCCTCGATCACCGGCTTCAACCCGATCGAGGAGTCGGACATGATCGCGATGCCCGACCCGACCACCTTCTCGATCATCCCCTGGCGCCCCGACGAGCACCCGACCGCACGAATGTTCTGCGACGTCCAGGTCCCCGGCGGCGAGCCGTACGAGGGCGATCCGCGGTGGATCCTGCGGCGAGCGCTCAAGCGCGCCGAGGAGATGGGCTTCACCGCGTTCAACGTCGGCCCCGAGCTCGAGTTCTATTACTTCAAGGACTCCAAGCCCGTCGACGGCATCCCCGAGGTCCTCGATGAAGGCGGCTACTTCGACCTGACGACGCTCGACGCCGGCGTCGACGTCCGCCGCGAGACCGTCCTCGCGCTCGAGCAGATGGGGATCCACGTCGAGTACACCCACCACGAGGTCGGCCCCTCCCAGCACGAGGTCGACATGCGCTACAAGGACGCGCTCGCGATGGCCGACGACTGCATGACCTACCGGATCACGGTCAAGGAGTACGCGATGAAGCACGGCTGGCATGCGACCTTCATGCCGAAGCCGCTCAACGGCGAGAACGGCTCCGGCATGCACGTCCACCAGTCGCTGATGCGCGACGGCCACAACGCCTTCTACGACCCCGACGACCAGTACTTCCTCTCGCCGACCGCGAAGGCGTTCATCGCCGGCCAGCTCAAGCACGCCCGCGAGGTCTCGGTCCTCCTCGCCCAATGGACCAACTCCTACAAGCGCCTGGTCCCCGGCTACGAGGCGCCCGTCTACCTCGCCTGGTCGCGTCGCAACCGCTCGGCGCTGATCCGCGTCCCGCTCTACCACCCCGGCAAGGAGGGGGCGACCCGCGCCGAGCTGCGCTGCCCCGACCCCGCCTGCAACCCCTACCTCTGCTTCGCGGGGATGCTCCAGGCCGGTCTCGAGGGAATCGAGAAGGGCTACGAGCTCCCCGAGCCGATGGAGCAGAACCTCTACCACCTGACCCCGGAGGAGCGGCACCGCCGCGGCATCGAGCAGCTCCCGGAGAACCTCGGCGAGGCGATCGAGATCGCCGCCGAGTCCGAGCTCGTCCTCCGCACCCTCGGCGAGCACACCTTCAACCGCTTCATCGAGATCAAGCGGGAGGAGTGGGAGGACTACCGCGTCCAGGTCACCCCCTGGGAGATCGAGCAGTTCCTGCCGGTGCTCTAGGGGCGCTACGAGTCGCGCCGGCGGCGCGGGACCAAGCCGAAGGCGATCAGCACCGCCTGGCAGAGGACGAAGTTCAGCGCGATGCCGATCGCGAGGCCGAACGCCTCCGCAAGGACCCAGACGACGACGATGTCGGCGCCGACCAGGGACAACCCGATCGCGTCGCTCTTGATCAGCGCGTTCTTCCTGCGGTAGTCGGCGTACCAGCCCACGCATCCAATCTCGGATGGTCGGTACGGGGGCTCGAGTCCCCTGCGCGTCTCCGGCCCCTAGCGGTCGCGGAACTCCTGGATCCGCTTCGCCGCGGCGGTCTTCGCGTTGAGCGCCGCGGTCATTGCCTTCTCCGCGCCCGAGCCCTGGGGCGGCAGCGCGCCGAGCTGGCGCATCATGTCGGCGGCGTTGATGTAGCCGTGGTTCTCGACGATCTGCCCGTCGCGGACCGTGAGCACGTCGCAGCCCTCGACCGCGACCGAGGCGCCGTTCGGGATCAGGCCCTCGAGCTTGCCGGTGCCGTTGAAGGTGCCGCGGACGACGTAGCGGACTGCGGCCATCTCCTTCTGGGTCGTCACCGAGAGCAGCTCGAAGCTGAGGTCGGGAACCGCCTTGAACAGGCCGCCGAAGTACTCGCGGAACTCGCGGCTCGGAACCGGGAACTCGAACATGCCGACGGCGCGGTCGATGGCTCCGGACTTCCACAGGGCAGCGGCTGCGTCGAGGTCGTGGTCGGAGAGCGCCTTGAAGTAAGCCTTGGCGATCGTGGTCGGGCCGCGGCGGGGGGTCTTGGCTCCTGTTTCGGACGTGTCGCTCATGCGGCCAGCATATGCCGCGAGCCGCTCTCCGCGGCCCTCAGTCCGCGAGCAGGGCCTCGAGCTCGCCGGGTGCGGTCACCGGTGCCTTGCAGGCGAATCGCTCGCAGACGTAGGCGGCCGCGACGCCGTCGACGACCGGGCGATCGGCGAGGAGCTCGGGGTTCGAAGCCCCCTCCGGACCACCCGCCAGCACCGCGTGCGGCCGATAGCGGCTGCGGTAGGCGCCGGCGAGCTCGCCCGGCCCGCCGCCCGCCGGCCAGACGAGCGCCACCTCGCGGGTGGGGGAGAGGTGCGCGTCGAGCGCGGACAGCAGGTAGGCGAGCGCCTGCGGGTGGTTGCGTGCGGGCTCGGCGAGCAGCCTGAGCACGCCGACCGCGTGCTTCTCGTACTCGGCCTCGCCGCTCAGCGCCGCGATCCGCAGCAGGCCGTGGGCGGCCGAGGAGTTGCCGCTCGGCGCCGGGTGGTCCTCGAGGTCCTTGCGCCTGGCGATCAGCTCCTCGTGGTCGTCGGAGGTGGTGAAGAAGGCGCCGTTCTCGCGGTCGAGGAAGTGCCCGACCATCGCGTCGGCGACCTCGCGCGCGGCGACGTAGAACCGCTCCTCGAACGTCGCCTCGTAGATGTCAAGCAGCGCCTCGACGAGGTAAGCGTGGTCCTCGAGGTAGCCGTTGAGGCGGGCCCGGCCGCGGTTGAAGGTCCGCAGCAGCCGCCCACGCTCGTCGCGCATCTCGGTCAGCAGGAAGTCGGCGCACTCCCGAGCGGCATCGACGTACCGCGGCTCGCCGAGCGCGGCGCCGGCCTCGGCGAGCGCCCCGGTCATCAGCGCGTTCCACGCGGTCAGCCGCTTGTCGTCGGTCCCGGGCCGCACCCGGGACTCGCGCACGGCGAGCAGCGCCTCGCGGGCGCGCTCGAAGCCCGGCGGCGGCTCGGCGGTGACGCCGTGCGGCCGGTGCAGGACGCTGCGTCCCTCGAGCTGGCCGCGTGCGGTGATCCCGAGGAAGGGCAGCAGCTCGGCCTCGAGATGGTCGAGCCCCGCGTCCTCGAGTGCGGCGCGCGCCTCCAGCGGCGTCCAGGTGTAGAAGCGGCCCTCCTCGCCCTCGGAGTCCGCGTCGAGGGCGGAGTAGAAGCCGCCCTCGGGCCCGCGCATCTCCCGCAGCGCCCAGTCGAGGATGCCGGTCGCGACGTCGCGGTAGCGATCGTGCCCGAGCTCCTTCCAGGCCCGCAGATAGGTGCGGGCGAGGAGGGCATTGTCGTAGAGCATCTTCTCGAAGTGGGGGACGATCCAGCCGGCGTCGACGGCGTAGCGCGCGAAGCCGCCGCCGAGCTGATCGTGGATCCCGCCCGCTGCCATCGCGTCGAGCGTCAGCTCGACCGGCTCGGTCTCGCCGACCGCCAGCAGGAGGTCGAGCGCGCTCGCCGGCGGGAACTTCGGCGCCCCGCCGAAGCCGCCGTTGCGGCGGTCGATGTCCGAGAGCAGATTCGCGACGGCCTCCCGCAGCAGCCCCGGGTCGAACTCCTCGACCGTCGCCGGCACCCTCGCCATCGCCCCGAGTTGATCGCGCGTCCTCGCCGACGCGGCGCCGATGTTCTCGCGCTGCTCCCGCCAGGCTTGGTCGACCGCCTCGAGCACCATCCGGAAGCTCGGCATCCCCTCCCTCGGCTCCGGCGGGAAGTAGGTGCCGCAGTGGAAGGGGACGCCGTCGGGATCGCAGAACGCGGTCAGCGGCCAGCCGCCATGGCCGGTCATCCCCTGGACGGCCTCCATGTAGATCGCGTCGACGTCGGGACGCTCCTCGCGGTCGACCTTGATCGGGACGAAGCGCTCGTTCATGTAGGCGGCCGTCGCGGGGTCCTCGAACGACTCCCGCTCCATGACGTGGCACCAGTGGCAGGCCGAGTAGCCGATCGAGACGAGCAGCGGGACGTCGCGCTCGCGGGCGGCGGCCCTGGCCTCCTCGCCCCACGGCAGCCAGTCGACCGGGTTGTCCTTGTGCTGGAGGAGGTAGGGGGAAGTCTCGTCGGCGAGGCGGTTGGGCATGTCCGGTGGTTACCCGCCGCCGCCGGTGGCTACTCCGGCCGGATCCGCTGCCAGATCGCGGCGAGCCGGTCGAGGTCCCGCGCCGGGATGTGGTCGAGGAAGTGCTCGCGGACGCCGCGGAGGTGGGTCGGCCGGGCCTCGCGGAAGAGCGCGCGCCCCTCGTCGGTGAGCTGCGCGTAGGTGCCGCGGCGGTCGAGGTCGCAGGAGTGCCGCTCGACGAGCCCGCGAGCGGCCAGTCGGTCGACCAGGCGGGTGAGACCGCTGCGACTGAGCAGCAGCCGGTCGGCCAGCTCGCCCATGCGCAGGCCGTGCTCGGGTGCGTCTGCGAGGTGCAGCAGCACCTCGTAGGAGACCAGGGGGAGGCCGTGCTCGCGCTCGAGCTCGGCGTCGAGCTGCGCGATCACCTGTCGGTGGGTCACGAGGAACCCGCCCCAGGCCGCGAACTCACGCTCGCTCAGGTTGACTTCGCCGGTGGTTTCGGGCATGCGCCCATTCTACCCGACAACGTTGCAGTCGCAACGACCTACCCGCGTCGGCGGGCGCCCCTGGCGGCGAGCCACCGGCCCTTGACCGGCCATCGATCCCCGATATAGTTGCGTGTGCAAATACCTAGCGAGGGAAGCGAGACGGAGATGAAGCTCGAGGGCATCCACCACATCACCGCGATCACCGCCGACGCGCAGGACAACATCGACTTCTACGCCGGCGTGCTGGGGCTGCGGCTGGTCAAGAAGACCGTCAACCAGGACGACCCGAGCGTCTACCACCTCTTCTATGCGGACGAGCGCGGCAGCGCCGGCGCCGACATCACCTTCTTCGAGTTCCCCGGGGTCCCCACGGGCCGAGCCGGCGACGGCATGGTCCACACGGTCGGGTGGCGCGTCGCGGCGCCGGAGGCGCTCGACTTCTGGAGCGAGCGTCTCGGCGATCGGGGGATCGCAACCGAGCGCGACGGCGACGTCCTCCGCTTCGAGGACCCGGAGGGGCTCGGGATCGAGCTTCGCGCCGGCGCCGGCGACGATCCGCTGATCGCCGAGCACCCCGAGGTTCCCCGCGAGCACGCGCTGCAGGGCTTCGACGGTGTCCGCGCCTACTCGTCGGTCCCCGAGCGCAGCCGCGAGCTGCTGAGCGCGCTCGGCTTTGCCGGCGGCGAGCGGGAGTGGGAGGCCCGCGGCAGCCGACGCGGCGGCCTCTACGTCTACGACGAGGCGCCGGCGGAGCGGGGCCTGCAGGGCGCCGGGACGGTCCACCACGTCGCCTGGGCGTCGACGATGGAGGAGCACGAGGCCTGGCGCGAGCGCGTCATCGCCGGCGGCGGCCGGCCGACGCCGGTGATCGACCGGTTCTACTTCCGCTCGATCTATTTCCGCGAGCCGAGCGGCGTCCTCTTCGAGATCGCGACGCTCGGGCCCGGGTTCGACGTCGACGAGCCGATGGAGTCGCTGGGCGAGCACCTCTCGCTGCCGCCCGACTACGAGCACTTGCGCGAGCAGGTCGAGGCGAACCTGAAGCCGGTCCACAGCCCGCGGCAGGTGCGGGCGTGAGCGCCGGCCTCGCCTGGCTCGGCGTCGACCTGCGGCTCCGCGAGCCGGACGGTGAGCCGGAGGGTGCGCTCGTCCTCAATCACGGGCGCGCCGCCGACGAGAACGACCTGTTCCCGCTGCTCGACGCGATCGATCCCGACCGGCGGCTCCTCGGCGTCACGACCGGAGCGCCGATCCAGGGGCTGCCTCCGGGCGGGCGCCATTGGTACGTCGTCGAGCGCGTCGGCTACCCCCACGCCGACACCTTCGCCCGCAGCTACGCGGCGCTGGGCGAGCGCCTGGACGGCCTCCTCGCTGAGCGCGGCATCGACTGGTCGCGGACGCTCGTCGGCGGGTTCTCGCAGGGCACGGTGATGTCCTATGCGCTCGGCCTCGGCGAGGGCCGTCCCGTCCCGGCGGGGATCCTCGCCAACAGCGGCTTCATCCCCGAGGTCGAGGGCTGGAGCGCCGATCTCGAAGGGCGCCGCGACCTGCCGGTCTTCATCCATCACGGCACCGCCGACCCGGTGATCTCCGTCGACTTCGCCCGCTCAGCCCGCCGGCGACTCGAGGCGGCCGGGATCGAGCCCGTCTACCGCGAGACCGGCGCCGGCCACTGGCTGCCGCCGGAGATCGTCGGCGAGCTGCGGGACTTCGCGGCGGCCGGCGTTCCGGCCCGAGCCTAGGAGCGGGCCGGCACCCACCCCGCGGGGAAGGCTCCCGCAGGAATCCGGCCCGGGTAGTCGGGGAAGAGCCGATGGCCGAGCTCTCCGGCGGGGCGGTCGGCGAGCAACTCGTCGAGGTCGCCGATCGTGCCGAGGACCCGCAGCGTCGAGGCGATCTGGAGGTCGGCCGCGTTCGGGCTCGCGCCGCCGATGATCCCGCGCTCGACGAGCTCGTCCACGTGGTCGAGCTTCGCCGGCAGGCCGGCCAGCGCCTCGGCGATCCGGACCGCGGTCAGCTCGTGGTAGCGCCACGCCGCCCGCAGGAACTTGATCGCGAAGTCGGTCCCGGCCGGGTCGAGCGGCTCGCCGCCGGCCATCGTCCCCAGCGACTCGGGCCGGAAGTGCAGCGCGCCCCAGCCGAGGTCGCGGCCGGACTGCTGGAGCTCCTCGTCTCCCCAGCGCTCCGCCTCGCGGACCTCCTCGGCGATCTCATCCGGGAACAGCGGCGGATCGGGCGCGAGCTCCTCGAGCTTCGCCATGATCGCCCGCGATCCGTGGACCGCCTCGCCGTCGACGACGATCCCCGGCACCGTCCCGTTGCCGGGCCCGTAGATCGCCTCCATCTTCTCGGTGTGGACCCCGGGGCCGACGTCCACCTTCTCGAACTCCAGGCCCTTCAGCCGGAGCGCCGCCTCGGCGGCTCGCGAGGGGTGGGAGGGCGGGACGAAGTGCAGGGTGATCGAGGGAGATGGGC
This sequence comes from uncultured Solirubrobacterales bacterium, assembly GCA_963823565.1. Classification (GTDB taxonomy): domain Bacteria; phylum Actinomycetota; class Thermoleophilia; order Solirubrobacterales; family 70-9; genus RHKX01. Next base: position 754,673 of record CAWGLR010000003.1, read on the forward strand.
TCATGGCCGGACTCTATGGCCCCGTTGCGGATAGGCTCGCGACGTCGTGAAGCTCGTCGTGGGGATCGTGCGCCCGGAGAAGGCCAACGACGTGCTGGAGTCGCTCTATCGCGCCGAGGTCCGGGGTGTCTCGATCAGCCGCATCCAGGGTCACGGTGGCGAGCTCGACCGCGTCGAGACCTATCGCGGCACGACCGTGAAGATGGGCCTCGCGGAGAAGGTCCGCTTCGAGGTCGCGGTCTCCGACGAGTTCGTCGAGCCGGCGGTCGAGGCGCTCTGCGCGGGCGCCCGGACGGGCGAGGTCGGTGACGGGAAGATCTTCGTCCTGCCGCTGGACCGCGTCGTCCGGATCCGCACCGGCGAGACCGACGACGGCGCGGTGACGCCGGTTCGCAAGTGACCGTGATCCCGCCGGCGGCCGCAGCCGAGGTGAGCGGCGGCGATACCGCGTGGATGCTGGTGGCGACCGCCCTGGTGATCCTCATGACCCCCGCGCTCGGCCTCTTCTACGCCGGCCTGGTTCGCTCCAAGAACACCCTCAACACGTTCATGATGTCCGCGGCGGCGCTCGGCGTCGCCCTGATCGCCTTCGCCGCCGTCGGGTACTCGATCGCCTTCGACGGTGGGGAGGGGGGCATCCTCGGCGGGCTCGGCAACCTGATGCTCAACGGCGTCGCCTTCGAGCCGCGGGAGGGCACGGCGATCCCCGAGCTCCTCTTCTTCGCGTTCCAGGCGAGCTTCTGCATCGTCACCACGGCGCTCGTGTCGGGCGCCGTCGTCGAGCGGATTCGCTTCGGGCCGTTCCTGATCTTCGCTGCGCTCTGGTCCATCCTCGTCTACTCGGTGCTCGCCCACTGGGCGTTCGGCGGCGGCTGGCTGCAGGACGGCGGCACGCTCGACTTCGCGGGCGGGGTCCCGGTCGAGATGGGCTCGGGGTTCTCCGCGCTCGCGGCGGCGCTGGTCATCGGCGCGCGCAAGGACTACGGGCGCCAGGCGCTGCTGCCGCACAACGCCATCTACGTCCTCCTCGGCGCCGGGCTGCTCTGGTTCGGCTGGTTCGGCTTCAACGGCGGCAGCGGGTTCTCCGCCGGCGAGTCCGGCGTGCTCGCCTTCGTCAACACGCTCCTGACGCCGGCCTGCACCCTCGTCGTCTGGTTCCTCCTCGACCTGATCCGGGGCGGCAAGGTGACGGCGATCGGCGCCGCCACCGCGATCGTCGTCGGCTGCGTCGGGATCACCCCGGCCGCGGGCTACATCAGCCCCGCCTGGGCGATGGCGCTGGGCGCGCTCGCGGCCGTTCCCAGCTACGCGCTCATCGTGATCCGCCCGCGGACCCGGGTCGACGAGACCCTCGACGTCCTCGCCGCCCACGGGCTCGCGGGCCTGACCGGCATCCTCTTCATCGGCTTCTTCGCCCAGGCGGACTGGAACGGGGTCGCCGACGGGCTCGCCTACGGCGACGCCGCCCAGCTCGGCCACCAGGCGCTCGCCGTCCTCGTCGCCCCCGCCTACGCCTTCGGGATGACCTACCTGCTGCTGCGACTCATCGGCTTGTTCACGCCGCTGCGCGCGTCCGCCCACGAGGAGGCGCTCGGGATGGACGTCGTCCAGCATGGCGAGGAGGCGTACGTCACCGGCGAGGGCGCGATCCTCGTCGTTCCCGAGGACGGCGAGGAGCTGCCCCGGCTGACCCGATCCGGCTGAGCCGTCCGCCCACCATGCGAACATGCGTTCGTGCGGTGGGAAGGCCAGGCAACCGACAAGGAGGCGGAGCGGCGCCTCCCCGGGCTCGCCGTCGGCGGCGTCACCCGGACCTTCGACGCGCCCGAGGCGATGGGCGTCCGCTTCCACGAGGTCGAGGCGAAGTCCGCCCTCAACCGGGTGCCGGGGAACGGGCTGCCGTTCGCGTGGACGGTGAACCCGTATCGGGGCTGTTCGCACGCGTGCACCTACTGCTTCGCCCGCCCCACCCACCGCTACCTCGACCTCAACGCCCGCGAGGACTTCGAGCGGGAGATCGTCGTCAAGGTCAACGTGCCGGAGCGGCTGCGGGTCGAGCTGGCGCGGCCGTCATGGAAGGGGGAGCTGGTCGCGCTCGGCACGAACACCGACCCGTATCAGTGGGTCGAGGGGCGGTACGGGCTGACCCGCGCGGTCTGGGAGGTGATGCTCGAGGCGCGGAATCCGGCGTCGGTGCTGACGAAGTCGCCGCTGATCACCCGCGACATCGACCTGTTCCGCGCGCTGAGGGACGTCGCCGGATTCCAGGCGAGCCTGTCGATCCCGACCCTCGACGAGGCGGCGTGGCGCGCGACCGAGCCGCGGACGCCGCACCCGCGCAAGCGGATCGAGGCGGTGGCCGAGCTCAGCGACGCCGGCATCCCGGTCGGGGTGCTGATCGCGCCGCTGATGCCGGGGATCAACGACTCGCCGCAGCAGGTCGAGCGCATCCTCGAGCTGCTGGCCGACGCCGGGGTCGACAGCGTCGGCGGCATCGGCCTACACCTGAAGGGCGAGGTGCGGGAGATCTTCCTCGACTGGCTGCGCTCGCAGCGCCCGGACCTCGTCGACCGCTACGAGGAGCTCTATGCGGGCGGCGCCTTCCTGCCGGCGGCCGAGCGCAAGCGGCTCCAGCGGCTGGTGACGACTGCGCGCCGCAACTCAGGGGTCGCGGGCTCGGACTTCCGCGAGCGGACGAAGCGGGAGCGGGCGCGGCGGGGGCGCGAGGTCGTTCGAGTGACTCGCCGCAGGCCTGCCCGCAGCAGGAAGGACGCGCCGAGAGAGGAGGGGGTCAGCTCCCAGGACTCGCTGTTCTGAGCTCCGCGCGGCGGACCTTGCCGCTGGCGGTCTTCGGCAGCGAGTCGGCGAACTCGACGATCCGCGGGTACTTGTAGGGGGCGGTTTCGGCCTTGACGTGCTCCTGGAGCTCGCGCGCCATCTCCGGCCCGGGCTCGCCGGAGCGGAGGACCACGACCGCGCGCACGACCGAGCCCCGCTCGGCGTCGGGCGCGGCGACCGCCGCCGCCTCGGCGACGGCGGGATGGCTCACCAGGGCGGACTCGACCTCGAAGGGGCCGATCCGGTAGCCGGCGGAGACGATGACGTCGTCGGCGCGGCCCTCGAACCAGAGGTAGCCGTCCTCGTCCTCGCTCACCTGATCGCCGGTCCGCCACCACTCCTCGGCGTATGGATCGGACCCGATGTAGTGCCCGAAGAACGTCGGGCAGCTCGCGTGCCGGAGCAGCAGCTCGCCGTCCTCGATCCGCAGGTCGATACCCGGCAGCGGCTTGCCCATCGACCCGTCGCGGATCGGCTCGCCGACGATCGACCCGGTCAGCGCTCCGGTCTCCGTCTGCCCATAGCCGTCGTGGATCTCGAGCCCCATCTCCTCGCGGAACGCGCGGATGACCTCGGGGTTCAGCGGCTCGCCGGCCGAGACGAGCCGGCGCAGGGCCGGGAGCCGGCGCAGCTCGGTCCGCTTGGCGAGCATCCGGTACTCCGTCGGCGCCTGGCAGAGGACGTTGACTCCCTCGCGCTCGCAGACGTCGAGTCGCTCCTCGGGATGGAAGCGGCCGGCGACGACCATCGCCGTCGCGCCGCAGAGCCAGGGCGCGATGAAGCTGTTGCGGGCCGACTTCGACCAGCCGCTCGCGGCAGTGCACCAGGCGAGCTCCCCGGGCCGGGCGCCGAACCAGTGCTCGGCCTGCAGCCGCTGCCCGGTCAGGTACGACTGCGTGTGGACCGCCGCCTTCGGCTCCCCGGTGGTGCCGGAGGTGAAGATGATCACCGCCGGGTCGCTGGGGTCGAGCTCCACCACCTCGGCAGGCGGCGCCTGCGGCCGCTCCTCGTCGAGGATCCCGCGCAGCTCCTCGAGCCCCATCGTCGGCACGGAGCCGGGCAGTCGCCCGAGCAGGTCCTCCTCGCCGATCGCGATCGCGGGCTCGGCGATGTCGACGCGGAGCTCCAGATCCTTGTCACGGAGCTGGGTGTTGCACGGCAGCGCGACGGCGCCGATCCGGAAGCAGGCGAGCATCGAGAGCACCCACTCGACCCGGTTGCCGACGAGCGTCATCAAGACGTCACCGCGCGAGACCCCACGTGCCTGGAGGGCGCCGGCGAGGCCGGCGCTGCGGGCGATCAGCTCCCCGAAGCCCCAGACGCGCCTGCCGCTCTCGTCGATCGCCACGAGCGCCGGGCGGGCGGCGGGGAAGCCTTCGAGTACGTCCTCGACGAAGTTCATGCGAGCGGCGGCAACGCTATCGCCGGCCCCTCGCCCTAGCGCTCGAGCTCGGTCCCGTCGTAGAGCTTGCGAACCGTTACCGCGCCGGGCGGCGAGGCCTCGAGGCAGAGCTTGCAGAGCACGCACTCGTCGAGGTTCTCGCGGACGATCGTCGTCCGGCCGTCGACTTCCGCGTAGATGTCGACGGGGCAGACCTCCGCGAGCTTCTTGGCGAGCTCGGGGTCGCCTGCGGCCTCGTCGCTCACCTCGACGTCGATGAAGATTCCGTGGAGCTCTTCGCTCATCGGCCGAGCGACTCCTTGACGCGATCGGGGATGTGGTCGATGCGCTCGACGACCGGGATGCCCGCGGCCTCGAGCCGGGCGATCTTCTGGGTCGCGGAGTCCTCCTCGCCCTCGACGATCGTCCCGGCGTGGCCGAAGCTCATGCCCTGCATCTCCTCGTCGTCCATGAAGCGCCCGGCCATGAAGGCGACGATCGGGAGCTTCGAGCCGGCCCGCTCGCGCCACTCGACGAGCTCGGCCTCCATGCGGCCGCCCGGCTCGGTGTAGATCACGATCGCCTCGGTCTGCTCGTCCTCCTCGAACAGCGGCATCAGGTCGGCGTAGGTCGAGCCGATGATCGCGTCGCCGCCGATCGAGACGGCGGTCGAGACGCCGAGGCCGGCGGCCGTCAGGGTCGAGGAGATCTCGGTGGTCATGCCGCCGGAGCGGGACATGACGCCGACCGGGCCGGGGACGTATGCCTTGGCGGCGTCCTTGGCGGGGCCGCCGATGCCGCCCATCTTCGCGACGCCCGGTGCGATCAGCCCGAGGCAGTTCGGGCCGATGATCCGCGCCCCGCGCTCGTCGGCGAGCTCGACCATCTCGGCTACGTCGCGGCGGGGGATGCGCTCGGTGACGATCACGATCAGCTTGATCCCGTTCTCGAGCGCCTCGAAGACCGCGTCCTTGGTGAAGGCGGGGGGGACGGTGGCCACAGCCCCGTCGATCGGCCCGCCGTGGTGCGCGACGGCCTGCTCGACGGTGTCGAACACGGGGACGCCGTGGACCTCGCGGCCCTTGCGGCCGGGGGTGACCCCGGCGACGATCTTCGAGCCGAAGTCGAGGCACTCGCGAGTCAGGTTCACGGCCTCGCGGCCGGTGATGCCCTGGACGATGAAGGTGAAGTCGGGATGCAGGAGGATCGACATGGCTACGCCGCCTCGCCCTGGATCTTCTCGACGGCGCGTCCCGCCGCCTCCCACATCGAGACCGAGCGGTCGACATACTCGACGCCGTACTTGTCGAGGATCTTGTAGCCCTCGTCCTCCCATGCTCCGGGGATGCGGAAGATCGCGATCGTCTCGGCCGGGTCCTTGCCGAGCTCGAGGCACGCCTTGATCACGCCGCGGGCGACGATGTCGACCCGGGTGTTGGAGACGATCGACATCATCACCGCGATCTTCTCGACGCCGTCCTTCTGGAGGATCTCCTTCGCCAGGCCCGCCGACTTGGCGACGGAGGGGTTGCCGCCGATCTCGGCGTAGTTGGCGGGCTTGCCACCCTGGCTGCGGACCGCGTCGGTCAGGGTGAGCGACCCGCCGCCGGCGCCGATGACGAGGCCGATGTTGCCGGTGAAGCCGTGGTCCTTGCCCTGGATGACGCCGCGGTGGTCGGCGGCGTCGATCGCCTTGACGTTGCGCTCGAAGTCGCTCGGCTCGTACATCTCGCGGGGCTCGGAGAGGTCGACGCCGATCTCGGTCAGGACCTTCTTGTGGCGGCTGACCGCCTCGTCCTCCATCTCCATGTGCGCGTCGAGCGCGACGAACGAGCCGTCGGACAGGCGGGCGAGCGGGTTGATCTCGGCCAGGGTCATGTCGTAGTCGCGCTGGAGCCGGGCGAGGGCGGCGAGCACGCGGCCGGCGCGGCCGAGCTCGGAGCCGGTCATCCCGCAGTTGGCGACCGCCTCCTTGGCGCGGAAGTCGGCTACGGGATGGAGGTTGGAGAGGTGCGCGCGGCCGATGTGGTCGGGGTGCTCCTCGGCGACCTGCTCGATGTCGATGCCGCCCATGTCGCTGAACAGCATCATCGGGCGGCGGGCGCGGCCGTCCCAGAGGACCGCCGCGTAGTACTCCTGCTCGACCTCGGCCTTCGGGTCGACGAGCACGCCGACCGGCATGTGGCCGCCGATCTCGAGATCGAGGATGGCGAGGGCGTGCTCGCGCGCCTCCTCCGGGCTGTCGGCGAACTTGACGCCGCCCGCCTTCATGCGGCCGCCGGTGAGAACCTGCGACTTGATCACGACGGCCCCGCCGATCCGCTGGGCGGCCTCGAAGGCCTCGTCGGCGGTCGTGCAGAAGCCGTAGTCGGTCACCGGGATCCCGGCCCGCTCGACCAGCCGCCTTGACTCGTATTCGTAGAAGCGCATGTCCCTTGGGTTTCCTGCCCCGGGGCGCCGAGCCGCCGGAAGCGCCGCGGAACCCTACAGGCAGGAACCGCATCGCGGGTCCGTCCACCGTGTTTCAAGGCGCCGAGCGGGGGGACCGATACGTTCAGGGACGCAAGTGGTCGAAAGGGGAGCAGGGATGAACCGGAGGATCGCGATCGCGATCGTGGCGACGGCGGCACTGGCGGTGCCGGCGGTCTCGCTCGGCCTCAAGAACGGCGACGCCGACGGCTCCAAGCCGCGGGCGAGCGTCGTCGCGAAGGACCACGCCAAGGACAACCCCGCGGCGGCCGTCGCCCGCGCGACCCTCAGCAACTTCGGCAAGGTGACCTACCGGATCACCGCCAGCCCGAAGGACGTGAAGGTCGATTGGGGCGTCACCTCGCGCTGCATGAAGGGCCCGCTGATCGACTACTGGCCTCGGCCGGGCAAGTTCAGGACGACCACCAAGAAGGCCGGCTTCAAGGGCACCTACCCGGTGCCGCTCGCCGACCCCGACTTCTGCACCTTCGCGGTCGCCGCCAACACCGACACGGTCGGGCTCGGCAAGGGCGTCACCGTGAAGATCATCAACGGCGGCTGAGGCCACCCCCGACGCCTGGCGGGCACCGGCCGACACACGCCGCTCCGCGCCCGTAGCCGACTTCCGTAGTCGCCCCTTACGCCCTTCCGGGGCGTGTTTCGGCACAATCCGGGTGCACCTACGCCCGCACCAGACGCGTTATCGCTGTCTCCGAGGGCATCCCATTGCAGGCACCCATGAGTGATCTTCACGACCCAAGGAGCTGAGCGATCCCGATGAGCGACGCGACCACGACCGAGCCCACGAACGCCACCGACAACCAGTCCCTGATCGACTGGGTCGCGGAGATCGAGGAGCTCGCCGCCCCGGACTCCGTGTACTGGTGCGACGGCTCGGCCGAGGAGTACGACCGCCTCTGCCAGGAGCTGGTCGACGCGGGCACGTTCCGCCGCCTCTCGGACGCCAAGCGCCCGAACTCCTACCTCGCCTGGTCCGACCCCAGCGACGTCGCCCGGGTCGAGGACCGCACCTTCATCTGCACCGAGAGCGAGGAGGACGCGGGGCCGACCAACAACTGGCGCGCGCCCGAGGAGATGAAGCACACCCTCGCCGAGCTCTTCGAGGGCTGCATGCGCGGCCGCAGGATGTACGTGATGCCGTTCTCGATGGGCCCGTTGGGCTCCGACAAGTCCCAGATCGGGGTCCAGGTCACCGACTCGCCCTACGTCGTCGTCTCGATGCGGATCATGACCCGCATGGGCCAGGCCGCCCTTGACGCCCTCGGCTCCGACGGCGAGTTCGTCCCCTGCGTCCACTCCGTCGGCGACCCGCTCGAGGAGGGCGAGGAGGACTCGGCCTGGCCGACCAACGCCGGGGTCAAGTACATCTGCCACTTCCCGGAGACGCGCGAGATCTGGTCCTACGGCTCCGGCTACGGCGGCAACGCGCTGCTCGGCAAGAAGTGCCTGGCCCTGCGCATCGCCTCGGCGATGGCCCGCGACGAGGGCTGGATGGCCGAGCACATGCTCATCCTCAAGCTCACGTCCCCCGAGGGCGAGGTCAAGTTCGTGACCGGCGCCTTCCCGTCGGCGTGCGGCAAGACCAACCTGGCGATGCTGATCCCGACGCTTCCCGGCTGGAAGGTCGAGACCATCGGCGACGACATCGCCTGGATGAAGTTCCACGACGACGGCCGCCTCTACGCGATCAATCCCGAGGCGGGCTTCTTCGGCGTCGCCCCCGGCACCGGCCACAAGACCAACCCGAACGCGATGGCCGCCGTAGAGCGGGACACCATCTTCACCAACACGGCGCTGACCGACGACGGTGACATCTGGTGGGAGGGGATGACCGATGAGGCGCCGTCCCACCTGATCGACTGGCACGGCAAGGACTGGACGCCGGACTCGGACAAGCCGGCCGCCCATCCGAACGCGCGGTTCACGGTCTCCGCCGCCCAGGCGCCCTCGATGGCCCCCGAGTGGGAGGACCCCGAGGGCGTGCCGATCGATGCCTTCCTGTTCGGCGGCCGTCGCGCCACCGTCGTCCCGCTGGTCCGCGAGGCGTTCGACTGGGAGCACGGCGTCTTCCTCGGTTCGACCATGTCCTCGGAGATGACCGCCGCCGCCTTCGGCAAGGTCGGCCAGCTCCGCTTCGACCCGTTCGCGATGCTGCCGTTCTGCGGCTACGACATGGCGGCGTACTTCCAGCACTGGCTGGACATCGGCGCCGAGGCAGACACGGAGAAGCTGCCGAAGATCTTCTACGTCAACTGGTTCCGCAAGGACGACGACGGGAAGTTCATCTGGCCGGGCTTCGGCGAGAACAGCCGCGTGCTCGAGTGGATCTTCCGCCGCTGCAACGGCGAGTCGGAGACGGTCGAGACCCCGATCGGCCTCGTGCCGGCCCCCGGTGAGCTCAACGTCGACGGTCTCGACCTCGGCGCGGAGGAGCTGAGCGAGCTGCTGGCCGTCGACGAGGAGGCGATGCGCCACGAGCTGCCCCAGGTCGAGGAGCACCTGGCGAAGTTCGGCGATCGCCTGCCGGGCGAGATCCGCGAGCAGTTCGAGGCGCTGAAGAAGCGGCTCGGCTGAGGGCTGCTTTGAGCCCGCGGCGAGGGGTCAGCCCTCGCCGCGCTCAGCCTTGATCCTGCGCCAGCCGCCCGCCCGGTTGTTGGCGACGATCTCGCGGAAGATGTCCGCCAGCGGCCCCTCCGGGAACTCGTCGCCCTCGTAGAGCGCCACGGTCCGGCCCGTCTTGTTCCCGCGCCCGCCGGTGACGATCCCGGCGGGGTCGGAGATCGTCGGGTCGTAGAGGAAGACGTTGACGTGGTCCTTGGTCGCCAGCAGCGCGCAGACGTTCCCGTCCAGCACGAAGTAGGGCTGCACGCTCCGCTTGATCGTCTCCTCGACCTCGGGGTCGACCGAGTGGACGAGGTCGCGCACCCGTAGGCAGATCTCCCGCTGCCACTCCGGCAGCGGGTCGATGTACTCGTCGACGCGCGGATCCTTGGCGTAGGACGCCGAAGGCATGGCTCAGAACGCTCCCAGCACCATCGGCGCGACCTGCTTCTTGCGGCTCATCACGCCGGGAAGCTTGATCGTCGCGTCGCCGTCGGCCTTCTCGCCGAAGGCGCGCTCGATGGCGGCCTCTTCGCCACAGGCGATCAGCTCGGTGTCCCCGGCGAGGATGTCGGTGACCATCAGCGCCGAGAGGACGTGGTCGTTGCGGCGGCGGATCTCCTCGATCGCGTCCCGGAGCTCGTTGGTGCGCTCGAGCACGCGAGTGCCGACGGTCTCGATCTGCGCGATCGAGACCGTGTCGCCGGAGGCCAGCTCGTACTCCTTGGCGTCCCGGGTGACGATCTCGCTCGCGGGGACCCCCGACACGTCGGAGGTCGCCTCGAACATCTCACGCCCGAGCGCCTGCGCGTCGATCCCGAGGAGCTGCTCGAGGTAGGCGACGACGTCGTGGTCGCGGACGGTGGTCGTCGGCGAGTTCAGCAGGACCGTGTCGGAGAGCACCGCGCAGAGCAGCATCTGCGCCGTCGCCTTGCCCGGCTCGAAGCCCGAGCTGCGGAAGCGCTCGACGACCAGGGTCGCAGTCGACCCGACCGGGTCGAAGGTGGCGGTCACCGGCACGCGCGTCTCGATCGAGCCGATGTGGTGGTGGTCGAGGATCTCGACGATCTCCGCCTGCTCGACCCCCTGGACGCTCTGCGCCTGCTCGGCGTGGTCGACGAGGATCACCCGCCGCGGCGCCGGGGAGACGAGGTCGGAGCGGGTGATCAGCCCGATCGGCCGCTGCGAGCTGTCGACGGCGATCGCCGCCCGGTAGTGGACGTCCTTGACCTTGTCGGCGATGTCGGAGATCAGGTCGTCGAGCCCGACCGTCAGCGGCTCGCGGTCGATCATCGCTTCGCAGGGCGCCGCAAGGGTGATCATGCGGCTCGTCAGGTAGGAGTCGAGCGGGCTGATGACGATGGCGACCCCGCGATCGCGCGCGAGGGCGCGGATCTCGTCGCTGGGCGCCGCGCCGTTGCTGGTCACGATCAGCTTCGCCCCGAGCTCGATCGACTGCCGCTGCGCGTCGTCGCGGTTGCCGACCACGACGACGTCGCCCTCGGAGATCTTGCTGTCGCTGCGGGCGGCGTCGATCGAGTGCACCCAGACGCGGCCCGCGGCCGTGCCCTCCTCGCCCTCGACCTGCTCGCCGTCGAGCACCCCGACGATCGCCTCGATGCTCGTCGGCGCCTCGCGCAGCGTGTGCGAGCGGCGCGCCTCGCGGATGTAGCGCCGGGCGAGCGCGCGCTCGGTGATCGCCCCGATCAGCTCGCCCCCTGCGCCGACGACCGGCATCAGGTCGAGGTCCTCGCTCGCCATCGTGCGCCCGACCTCGCGGACCGGCTCGAGGTGGTCGGCGACCGGGAACTCCTCGCGCATGATGTCGCGGACCCGCAGGTAGACGTGCCCCATCAGCCGCGGCGCCGGCGCGCCACTGCGCTCCAGCGCCCACGCGGTCTGGGCGTTGACGGATCCGAGGCGCACCGGAACGTACTCCTGGGAGGGGTCCCGGCGCCCCTTCAGCTCGGCGTAGCCGATCGCCGCCGCGATCGAGTCGGTGTCCGGGTTGCGGTGCCCGGTGACGTAGATCCGTCGGCGCCGGCGTCGGTCGGGCTCCTCGCTCACGCCGACATGATCCACGAACCTCGTCTACGACACCTGAAACGCCCCCGTCAGGCAGCCAGGTATGGGGCGAGGCCCTCGCGGACCTCCGCGGGAACCTCGTGCTTGCCCGCGGTCCCCTGGTCGACGAAGACGTGGCGCATCTCGCCCTCGACGCAGGTCGTTCCCTGCTTGACGACCGAGATGGCGGTCGTCATCGACGTCGTGCCGAGCCGCCGCACCGATGCGCGCAGCTCGAACTCCTCGTCGAAGCGGAGCGGGGCGCGGAATCGCAGGCTCGCCTCGGCGACCACCATGTCGACGCCGAGGTCGCCCATCGACTGCTCGTAGGGGCCGATCGCCTCGCGCCAGAGCTCGGTCATCGCGACGTCGAAGTACTCGAGGTAGCGCGAGTTGAAGACGATCGACTGCGGGTCGCACTCGGCGAACCGCACCCGCATCGGATGGACGAGCTCGCGCGCCAAGATCAGCCCGTCGCGCCGCAGCGGCTCGCCGCTAGGCGCCCATCCCGTAGGCCTCGGCGAGCTCGGGGTCGCCGGCGGCGAGCTGCTCGGCGAGGTCGACCATCACCTTGCACTGCTTCCAGGTCGCGTCGTCCTGCATCTTGCCGTCGATCATGTGGACCCCGCGGCCGTCGGGGATCGCCTCGATCACCTTCATGGCGAACCTGACCTCCTCGGGGTCGGGGCTGAAGACGCGCTTGGCGATCTCGATCTGGACGGGATGCAGGGTCCAGGTGCCGACGCAGCCGAGCAGGAACGCGGCGCGGAACTGCGCCTCGCAGCCCGCCGTGTCCTTGATGTCGCCGTAGGGCCCGTAGAAGGGGAGGATCCCGGCGGAGGTGCAGGCGTCGACCATGCGGGCGATCGAGTAGTGCCAGGGATCCTGCTGGGCGGTCGCGCGGGGCGCCTCGGGGTCCTCGGGATCGGGGTCGGCGATCACCCGGTAGCCGGGGTGGCCGCCGCCGACGCGGGTCGTCTTCATCCGCCGCGAGGCGGCGAGGTCGGCGGGTCCGAAGCTCATTCCCTGCATGCGCGGGCTCGCCGTCGCGATCTCCTCGAGGTTGACCACGCCGAGCGAGGTCTCGAGGATCGCGTGGACGAGGATCGGCCGGTCGAGGCCGGCCTTCGCCTCGAGCTGGGCGAGGAGGCGGTCGACGTAGTGGATGTCCCACGCCCCCTCGACCTTCGGGACCATGATCACGTCGAGCTTGTCGCCGATCTCGGTGACCAGCGTCGTCAGGTCGTCGAGGACCCACGGGCTCTCGAGCGAGTTGACCCGGGTCCAGAGCTGGGTGTCGCCGAAGTCGACCTCGTTGGCGACCTTCACGAGCCCCTCGCGCGCCGCGACCTTGTTGTCGACCGAGACGGCGTCCTCGAGGTTGCCGAGCAGGATGTCGGCCTGCTTCGCCATGTCCGGCACCTTCGCCGCCATCTTCTCGTTGGAGGCGTCGAAGAAGTGGATCATCCGCGAGGGCCTGAACGGCACCTCCAGCACCGGGTCGGGCGCGCCGATCGCGAGCGGCTGGGCGAAGCTCCTGGGGTTCCTCAAGTCCTTCTCCTTGCTGGGTGTGGGGCGGTGGGAAGCTAGCGGACGAACCGCGGATGGAGCGCGGACGGGGGCGTAGACTGCTCGCCCTCCAACCGGCCCGACCGGGACCACTAACGCAGGAGACACATGCGAAACCTGAAGATCACCCTGATGCTCTTGGCCCTCGTCGGCCTGCTGGCCGTGGCCGGCTGCGGCGGCGACGACGACTCGAGCGGCACGACCGCCACCGAGAGCAGCACCACCGCGACCGATAGCTCCGGGGCGGACAGCGACTACGCGCAGCAGCTGTCGACCATCCTCCAGGACTTCGGCACGTCCTTCCAGAGCATCGGCACGAAGCTGCAGGGCGTGAACGACCCCGCCGCGCTGTCGAGCGGGATCGACGACCTCGAGTCGCAGATCCAGACGACGATCTCCGATCTCGAGGCGCTCGACGTGCCCGAGGGCGCCCAGGAGGGCCAGGACCAGATCGTCGCCGCGCTGAAGGACTTCTCGTCGAAGATCACGAGCCTCGGCGATGCGGTCGACTCCGGCGACAAGGCCAGCGTCAAGACCGCGGCCGAGGACCTGCAGGCGTCGGCGGCCTCCTTCATGCAGGAGTTCTCCGCGGGCCTGTCCAAGATCACCGAGTCCGGCATCCAGGTCGGCTCCGGGATCGGCGGCTAGCCGCACCCGCGTAAGCGGGCGAGGCTCCCCGGCCGGCGCCGGGGAGCCTCGCGTCGCCGCCCCCGCTTCGCTCTCGCCGGACCCCGGCGCAGAGCCGATCGCGGGTATCCTCCATGCCGTCGCCGGCGACCTTGGAGGGGGTCCCCCTGACCTCCCCGGCGCGGCGGCCTGCACGAGACCGCAAACCCCACAGCCCTGCCAGGAGCCTGCATCCAGATGGCCGTTGACGCCCCCTCCTACGAAGAGAAGACCGACATCCAGAAGGAGATCACCGAGATGGTGCGCTCCTTCGTCGACAACGAGATCATCCCGGCGGCCGAACACTTCGACCACGAGGACGAGTTTCCCGAGGAGATCGTCGAGCAGATGAAGGAGCTCGGGCTCTTCGGGGTGACGATCCCCGAGGAGTACGGGGGCATGGGGCTCGACCTGACGACCTACGCGATGATCGTCGAGGAGCTCTCGCGCGGCTGGATCTCGATCTCCGGCGTCGTCAACACCCACTTCATCGGCTCCTACCTGCTGATGAAGTTCGGCACCGACGAGCAGAAGGACCACTTCCTGCCGAAGATGGCGACCGGCGAGATCCGCGCCGCCTTCTCGCTGTCGGAGCCCGAGGTCGGCTCCGACGTCCAGGGCATCAAGTCCTCGGCCAAGAAGGGCGACGACGGTGACTGGATCCTCGACGGCCAGAAGATGTGGGTGACCAACGGCCTCCGCTCGGGAGTCGTCTTCGTCCTGATGAAGACCGACAAGGACGCCGATCCGCCCCACCGCGGGATGACCTGCTTCATCACCGAGAAGGAGCCGGGAGCCCACAGGAACGAGGGCGAGTACGCCGGCCTCGAGGTGCCGCCGCAGATCAAGAAGATGGGCTACAAGGGCGTCGAGTCGACCGAGCTGGTCTACAACGGCTACACGTGCCCGCCCGACCGGGTCCTCGGCGGCGAGGAGGACGGCCTCAACAAGGGCTTCAGCCAGATGATGGACGCGCTCGAGGTCGGTCGCGTCAACGTCGCCGCCCGCGGCGTCGGCATCGCCCAGCGCGCCCTCGAGCTCGCGCTCCGCTACAGCCAGGAGCGCAAGACCTTCGGCAAGCCGATCGCCGAGCACCAGGCGATCCAGTTCAAGCTCGCCGACATGGCGACCAAGATAGAGGCCGCGCGGCTCGTGACGCTGAAGGCGGCGCGGATGAAGGACGCCGGAGCGCGCTCGGACCTCGAGGCGGGGATGGCGAAGCTGCTCGCCTCGGAGACCGGCAAGGAGGTCGTCGAGCAGTCCTTCCGGATCCATGGCGGCTACGGCTATTCGAAGGAGTACGAGATCGAGCGCCTCTACCGCGACGCGCCGCTGCTGCTGATCGGCGAGGGCACCTCGGAGATCCAGCGCATGGTGATCGGCAAGAAGCTGCTCCAGCGCAACAAGATCTAGGCAGATGTCGAGCTCGAGCATCACGCACGACCTCATCGAGATCGCCTACAAGCGGTTCATCGAGGAGCTGCCGCAGCTCGAGAAGCTGAAGCTGGTCGCGCGGCTGGAGCTGCGCGGCCGCGGGGACGTTCAGGTCTTCCGCGTCTCCGCGCCCGGCCCCGAGATCACCAAGGACGAGCCCGAGGACGCGAGGATCGAGATCTCCGTCCCCAGGGCCGACTTCAACGACCTCGCCGACGCCGGGCTCGAGCACTGGCACACCGCCTACGACCACGGCATCGTCCGTGTCGGGGGGGACCCTGCGGTCATCCGCCTCTTGGGCGGCGTCATCCAGAAGCACGAAGCCCGTACGAAGCTGAAGCGAGTTCGATAGCGACAACTCCGCTCCGGTCCTGCCCCCAACGTGTAGTCAGGACCCGGGGAAACCGGACGCGAAGCGGAGGATTTCCCCGGAGTTACCTCGCGCGGGCCCGATGTTCCTCGACCGATCTGAACCCTTAGAGAACCCCCTACAACACAAGGAACCATGAGCGAGAACGAAACCCACGAGCTGATCACCGACCAGGCCGGGCGCGAGGCGTCCGGGGCCCACCCCTACGGCCGCTACCTCGAGGAGTTCGAGGTCGGCGCCGTCTACAAGCACTGGCCGGCAAAGACCGTGACCGAGTCGGACGACCACCTGTTCTGCCTGATCACGATGAACCACCACCCGCTGCACCTCAACGACGTCTACGCGGGCGAGTCCCAGCAGGGCCAGAACGTCGTCGTCGGGCCGCTGGTCTACTCGCTGGCGCTCGGGATGTCGGTCAGCGACGTCTCCGGCAAGGCGATCGCCAACCTCGCGACCGAGGAGCTGAGCCACCCGGCGCCGGTCTTCCACGGCGACACGCTGTTCTGCGAGTCCGAGGTCCTCGACGTGAGGCCCTCGAAGACGAAGCTCGACCGCGGCGTCGTCAAGGTCCACACCCGGGTCTACAAGCAGGACAACACGCTGGTCGCCGAGTTCAAGCGGACCGTTCTGGTGCCACGCAAGCACCCGGGCGAGGAGTAGGCGCGGGGAGGGCCCGTGCCCGATCCCTACGCGACGAGGGCGCCCGACCTGAGCGGGCGCCCCAGCGGGCCGGCCCCCTGGTCGGGGCCGGTCGCGGAGCGGGGTGGGGCCACCATCGCGGCCGACGGCTCGTTCCCCGCCGAGGCGGGGTTCCTGGTCGTCGGGTGCCGCGGGATCGGCACGCTCGCGCCGCTCTCCCGGGTCGACGCGGCGCGCGCGACGCTGCTTTGGATCGAGCACGACGGCGAGGGACGCCCGGCGGCGGACGCCAACGCCCTGTTCGCCGCGCTGAGCGAGCGCCCCGGCGCCATCTACGCGATCAAGCACGGGTCGGTGGCCGGCCCGCCCGATCGCCCCGGCTGGTACGAGATCCGCTCCGAGGTGATCCTCGCCGTGCTCGACGCGGCCCTCGCGGGCGAGGTCGAGTGGGAGGCCGACCCCGACTTCGGCTATGAGGTCCCGGCGTCGGTTCCCGGGCTCGGCGAGGAGGACGCGCGGGCGCTGCTGCCGCGGCTGCGCTACGCCGATCACGACCGCGTCTACGAGCACGCGAGCCTCGTCGCGGCGAAGAAGCGCGAGCGCGCCGGGCTCGTCGAGGCGCTCGGCGGCGTCGATCCGGCCGTGGCCGCTGCGACCGGGTGGCCGCCGGCGCCGAGCCCGGCGGATTGGCGGGATTAGGGGGGCCGGTGCGTTCGGTCTCCCGCAGCGTCGCGCTGGCCGCGCCCGCCGACCGGGTGTGGGAGCGGGCGACGCGGATCGAGGGGGTCAACGCCGAGCTCCGCCCGCTGCTGCGGATGACCGTGCCCCGGCATCTCCGCGGGGCGACGATCTCCGACCTCGAGGTCGGCGTGCCGGCGGGGAGGAGCTGGCTGCTGCTCGGCGGCGTGCTCCCGGTCGACTACGACGACCTCTGCATCGCCGAGCTCGACCCGCCGCGGAGGTTCCTCGAGCGTTCGCGGATGGCGAGCATGGACCTCTGGCAGCACGAGCGCGCCATCTCCCCGCGGGGCGCGGGCGCCTGCGTGCTCACCGACACGCTCACCTTCCAGCTCCGGCGGCCGCTCGCGGCGATCCCGGGCATGGCCGCGCTCGCCGCGCGGATCGTCGGCGCGCTCTTCAGCCACCGCCACCGGCGCCTCGTCGCGATGCACGGCGCCGGGCAGGCGCGATAATCGGCCGATGCCACACCGCACGCCGCAGCTGCTCGACGCCCTTCTCCGCGTTCCCGCTCCGTCGGGATACGAGACCCCCGCCGCGGAGGTCTGGCGGGCCGCCGCCTCCGAGTTCGGCGAGGTCGACTCCGACGTCCTGGGCTCGTCCACGGTCGCGGTCAACGTCGCCGAGGACCGCCCGACGGTCGCCGTCGTCGGCCACATCGACGAGATCGGCCTCTTCGTCAGCCACATCGACGACGAGGGGTTCCTCTGGTTCGGCCCGATCGGTGGCTGGGACCCCCAGAATCTGGTTGGCCAGCGGGTGCTCGTGCGCGGGCGCGACGGCCAGGTCCCCGGCGTCATCGGCAAGAAGCCGATCCACCTGCTCGAGGAGGAGGAGCGCAAGAAGCCGGCCCAGATCAAGCACATGCACATCGACGTCGGCGCCGCCGACCGCGAGGAGGCCGAGAAGCTCGTCAGCGTCGGCGACCCCGCCGTCCTCGCCGCCGACCCGCTCCCGCTCGCCAACGGCCGCCTCGTCTCCCGATCGATGGACAATCGCCTCGGCTCCTACGTCGCGCTCGAGGTGGCGCGCCGGATCGCCGAGGGCGAGGCGCCGCGGGTCGGCGTCGTCGGCGCCGCCGTCTCCCAGGAGGAGGTCGGCCTCCACGGTTCGAAGGCGACCGCCTTCTCGCTCGACCCCGAGGTCGCGATCGCCGTCGACGTCACCCACGCCACCGACGCCCCCGGCATCGACAAGCGCCAGAACGGCGACCACGCCCTCGGCTCCGGGGCCGTGATCGGCCGCGGCACCACCCTCGGCCCGCGCGTCTACGAGCTGCTCCGCGACGCCGCCGAGGCCGAGGACATCCCGCACACCTTCGAGGCCTCCGGCCGCGGCACCCACACCGACGCCGACTCCTTTCAGATCGCCCGCGCCGGCATCCCCACCGGCCTCGTCTCGATCCCCCTGCGCTACATGCACTCGAGCGTCGAGACCGTCCAGCTCTCCGACGTCGAGAACGTCATCGAGGTCATCCTCGCCTTCATCCGCCGGATGGACCCGGCGGAGGACTTCAGGCGCTAGCGGCCGTCCGGAGCGGGATTCGCCGCCCCCGGGTCGTGGCTGGGGCGAACGTTGCGGTATGCGCAACGCTGATCCCGTTCACGCCGATGAGGCCGGGCGTACGTCCTCCTGCCCGGCCCCCTCCGTTCGGTGACTCGCGTCGGCCATTACGCGCCGGAGAGGTCAATCGCTGAGAGGGGGGTCTGTTCGATTGACCGCGCTATTCGCGGTTAACCGAGCACACCCTGCCGAGGTCGCCGCCTCGGCCCTCAGCGCGCGTACTCGGGTCCGTAGCGGCGGACCTTGATCGAGCCGGAGAGGACCTTCGCCGCGTCGCTGGAGTGGTGGTTGCCGCCGAACTCCTGGGAGGCGCCGACGACGAGGTTGAGGTAGAGGGTCTTGTACGGGCCCTTGTCGTTGCGCGGCTTCGAGCGCGCGTTGCGGATGATCCGCGCGGCGCCGACCTTGCGGACGTGGCAGGGGTCGGTGAAGTAGCTCTTGCCGCGGGTGCAGTTGGCGCCGTTCTCGTTGCTGATCTTGCCGTTGTTGGTGAAGACCTGGACGGGGAGGCCCGTGAATTCCGTCTCCTTCGGGCCCTCGGCGACGATCAGCTCCGGCTGGATCAGGACGTTGTAGGGAAGGCCCTTGATCGAGAGGACGGCGCGGGCGTCGACCAGCAGCTGCTCGCCCCGATGCAGTTCCTGGAGCGGGAGCGAGTAGACGACGACTTCCTGCGAGGAGGAGGAGCGGTCGACGATCGGCACGCGCGAGCGGACCCGATTGCCGGGGCCGATCCGGGAGGTCTTGAAGGCCGCCGGTGAAGCGGAGAAGTTGGCCGAGGACAGCGCCGCCTTGCCCTGCTCGACGCCGTGATCGGAGTCGCCGCCGATCACGAGCACGTTGCCCTTCTTGGCCTCGTGGTGCCAGGCGGTCATCACGACGTTGAGGTGGCAGCTCGCGCACGGGAGCCGGTCGTCGCGGTCGATCGTGCGCGAGCGGTTGATCACGAGCCGGCAGTGGTGGTTGCGGTCGGGGAGCTGCTGGGAGCACTCGATCTTCACCGGCTTGCCGACCGCCAGCCCGTTGCGGTCCTTCGCCGACTTCGCGAGGACGAGCTGGGCGCTGACGTCGGGCGAAAAGGTGTAGCGCTTGCCGATGCACTGCGGCGACGGCTCGAGGCAGGTCACCGAGACCTCGATCTCGGCGAACCCCTCGACCGTCCCGCCCGGCTGGACGTTGCCGACCTGCTCGGGCGGCAGGCTGGCGACGACGCGGGGCGCGCCGCCGGCCCGCTTGGTGATCGGGATCGTCTTCTCCTTCTCGACGTGCTTGGCCTCGTCGACTCCGACCCGGAGACGCAACCCGCCGTCTTGGGCGCCACTGACGGCGGCGAGCGCGAGCAGGGCGACGATCGCGGCGAGCGCGGCCGCGGCGAGCCGGTTCACGAACCCGTTGCTTCCACGGCGCCGCTCAGTGCGCCTCGTCCGCCGCGTGCGCGGGCGGACGGGACTCCTCGGCCAGCGACGTGATCTCGAGTGGCCCCCGGGCGGCCTCCTCGAGCACCTCGCTCGCCTCGTTGGCCGAGCGGGCGTAGAGCTCGACGAGCAGGTGGACGACGATCCGCTCCTCGTCGTGCTTGTGGAAGCGCACGTGGGTGAAGAACTCGCGGGTGCCGGCGTCGCCGAAGGCCCCGTAGGTGAGCGAGTCGGCGGCCTCCGGGCCCGAGCAGACCTCGACCAGGTCCTGATCGACGCTGACCGTGCAGGAGGCGACCCACGGGGTGCCGGCGACGAGCCGCTCCCAGCGGTCCTCGATCGGGACGACCTTGCCGTCCTCGACCTGCAGGTGCGGCTGGTCGTGCATGCAGTCCAGGCACTGGACGACCGACTCCTGGACCTCGTCGATCCGCTCGGCCGGCTCGCCGGTCTCGGGGTCGATGCGGAGGATCGCGTCGTAGTGGACCTGGGCCTCCAGCCGCTGCGACCAGCAGCGGTAGCAGCGCAGCCAGGCGCTGCGATCGGTGTTGAGATCGTCGTTCATTCCCTGACCCCAATTGTGGCGGGTCGGGGAAGCCGGCGAAAGGGCCCGGGCGGGGCTGTCAGTCGCCTTGCGGGAGCTCGCCCGGCAGCAGCGACCAGTAGACGACGTCGCGCCGGCGGCCCTTCTCCTCGAAGAGCGACCGCGCGAGGCCCTCGCGGGTGAACCCGGTCCGCTCGAGCACCCGCTGGGAGGCCGTGTTCTCGGGCTCCGCGCTGGCGGCGATGCGCTCGATCTCGAGCTCGTCGAACAGCCAGCGGCAGAGCAGCCGCACCGCTCGCGTCATCGCGCCCCGCCCGCGCGCCCAGGGCGCCAGCCAGTAGCCGATCTCGCAGCGCTGCTCCTCGCGGACCATCTCGATCACGCCGCATGAGCCGAGGAACGCGTCGTCCTCGGCGTCGGCGACCGCCAGCGTCAGCGCCTCGCCCTCGGCGGCCTCGCGCTCGGCCCGGGCCATGAACTCGCGGGCGTCCTCCTCCGAGTAGTTCTCCGGGACCCGCGTCCAGCGCGGGATCTCGGGGTCCTGACACGCCTCCACGATCCGCGGCGTGTCGGAGTCGACGCGGAATCGCAGCCGGACGACCCCGTCGTCGATCCCCCCGATCGGGAACGCGAATGGATCGCGTTCGGCCACCCCGATGCCGCTACGCCGGCTGGGGCTCCCCGGCGCGCGCGGCGACGAGCTCGGCGATGTCGACCATGATCCGGTTCAGGTCGAAGTCCTTGGGCGTGTAGACGCGGGCAATCCCCGCCTCGGCGAGCGCCTTCGCGTCGAGCGGCGGGATGATGCCGCCGACGACGACGGGCGCGTCGACGCCGGCCCCGCGGATCAGGTCGACCACGCGAGGGACCAGCTCGCGGTGGGAGCCGGAGAGGATCGACAGCCCGATCACGTCGACGTCCTCCTGGACGGCGGAGGCGGCGATCTCCTCGGGCGTCAGGCGGATGCCCTGGTAGATGACCTCCATGCCCACGTCGCGGGCGCGCACGGCGATCTGCTCGGCGCCATTGGAGTGCCCGTCCAGGCCGGGCTTGGCGACGAGGATCCGGATCCGGTGGCCGATGTCCTCGCTGACCTCGTCGACCTTCGAGCGGACGTCGGCGAGGAGCTCTGCCTTGCCGCCGGTCGCGGAGCCGTCGAGCCCGGTTGGGCCGCGATAGTCGCCGAAGACCGCGCGCAGGGTCCCCGCCCATTCGCCGGTGGTCACGCCGGCCTTCGCCGCCTCGATCGTCGCCGGCATCAGGTTGGCGGACTCGTCCTCCGCGGCCTCGGCGAGCGCCTTCAGCGCCGCGTCGGCGGCCGCGGCGTCCCGCTCCGACTTCCACTCCTCGAGCGCCTCCTTGCGCTCGCGCTCGACCTCCGGATCGGGCGTGAGGATGCCGCCGTCCTCGCCGACGGTCAGCGGCGAGTCCTCGGTCTCGGTGAAGCAGTTCTGCCCGATCACCTTCTGCTCGCCGGCCTCGATCCGGGCGAGCCGCTCCCGGTGGGACTCGACGAGGCGGGCCTTCATGTAGGCGACGCCCTCGCTGGAGATCGCGCCACCGTGCTCCTGCACGATCGCGATCTCGCTGCGGGCGCCCTCGCGCAGCTCCTCGACGAGGCCCTCCATCACCTTCGATCCCTCGAAGACGTCGGGGTAGTCGAGCAGGTCGGTCTCGTTGGCGAGGATCTGCTGGATCCGCAGCGACCACTGCTGGTCCCAGGGGCGGGGGAGGCCCAGCGCCTCGTTCCAGGCGGGGAGCTGGATCGCGCGGGCGCGGGCGTTGCGGCCCAGCGTCACCGCGAGAGCCTCGAGGACGATCCGCGGCACGTTGTTCTCCGGCTGCGCCTCGGTCAGCCCGAGCGAGTTGACCTGAACGCCGTAGCGCATGCGCAGGAACTTCGGGTCGGTGACGCCGTAGCGCTCGCGCCCGAGCTCCTCCCAGAGCTCGCCCATCGCGCGGAGCTTCGCGTGCTCCTCGACGAAGCGGACGCCGGCGTTGACGAAGAAGGAGATCCGGCCGAAGACCTTCGGGAAGTCCTCCTCGGCGACCTGACCGCGGTCGCGAACGGCGTCGAGGACCGCGCGGGCGTTGGAGAGCGCGTAGGCGATCTCCTGGACCGGCGTCGCCCCCGCCTCCTGGAGGTGGTAGGAGCAGATGTTGATCGGGTTCCAGCTCGGGATCTCGTTGACGGTGAACGCGACCATGTCGGCGATCAGCCGCATCGAGGGCTCCGGCGGGAAGGCGTAGGTCCCGCGCGAGAGGTACTCCTTGATGATGTCGTTCTGCGTCGTGCCCTTGAGCTCGGAGCGGTCGACGCCCTGCTCGTCGGCGACGGCGACGTAGAGCCCGAGCAGCCAGGCGGCGGTCGCGTTGATCGTCATCGAGGTGTTCATCTCGGCGAGCGGGATCCCCTCGAGCAGGGTCTCCATGTCGCCGCGGTGGGCGACCGAGACGCCGACCTTGCCGACCTCGCCGCGGGCGAGAACCGCGTCGGGGTCGTAGCCGGTCTGCGTCGGCAGGTCGAAGGCGATCGAGAGCCCGGTCTGGCCCTTGGCGAGGTTCCGCCGGTACAGCTCGTTGGAGCGGCGGGCGTCGGAGTGGCCCGCGTACGTCCTCATCACCCAGGGTCGGTCGCGTTGCTCGAGTCTGTGGTCGCTCATGGCGCGGATTCTCCCACGGCGGCGAGCCTCGCGGAAGCGACCCGGCATGCTTGCGGCCGGTGGCAAGGCCGATCGACACCATGCACCTCGGGCTCGACCGCGTGATCGCCGCGTGGGAGCGCGACGGCGCCCTCGTCGATCCCGGGCCGGAGGGCTCGATCGAGACCGTGCTCGCCGAGCTCGGCGGCGAGCCGCGGGCCATCCTCCTCACCCACATCCACCTCGACCACGCGGGCGCGACCGGCGCGCTCGTGCGGCGCTTCCCGTCGCTGCGGGTCTACGTCCACGAGGCCGGGGCGCCGCACCTGATCGACCCCGCGAAGCTGCTGCGCAGCGCCGCGCGGCTCTACGGCGACGCGATGGACCGCCTCTGGGGCGAGGTCGTGCCGGTGCCGGCGGAGAACGTCGTCGCGCTGAGGGGCGGGGAGGAGGTCGAGGGGATGCGCGTCCTCTACGCGCCCGGGCACGCGAGCCATCACGTCGCCTACTTCGACCCGGACTCCGGCGACGCGTTCGTCGGCGACGTCGGCGGGGTCCTGATCCCGCCCGGCGACGAGGTCTGGATGCCGACGCCGCCGCCGGACATCGACGTCGAGCTCTGGTGCGCCTCGATCGCCGCCGTGCGGGAGCTCGAGCCGGCGCGCCTGGCGCTGACCCACTTCGGCGCCGTCGCCGACTCACTCGCCCACCTCGAGGCGGCGGAGCGGGAGCTGGCGCGGCTGGCCGAGTCGTCGCGCCCGGGCGAGGAGCGGGCCTTCATGGCTGATCTCGAGGCGCGGATCGCCGGGCAGCCGGACGAGCAGGCGGAGCGGATCCGCTCGGCGATGCCGCCCGAGCAGACGTGGCTCGGGCTCGAGCGCTACTGGCGCAAGCGCGGCGAGGGCGGGCACCGCGACTCCGGCGCCTAGGCCGTGTTGGAAGAAACCAATGCACGGCCCGCGAGCCCGCGAGGCGCGGCCGACACGCCAGCTACGCTGCCCCCGATCATGAGAACCAGAGCCCTGATCGCATCCCTGCTCATCGTCCTCCTCGGCACCGCCGCGGCCGCTTCGGCTGCCGGCATCACCGTCTGGAAGACGTCCTTCAAGTCCCGCGCCGAGGTGCGCGAGGTCCGCTCCCTCTCGGGCCCCGAGGGGAAGTGCCAGAAGAGCTGGAAGGACAAGACCGCGCTCGGCGTCACGACCAAGGGTGGGCCGGTCGACTGCGCCCTCTCCACCCCGGTCCAGGGCGACGCGGCGCAGCCCAACCACATCGTTCGCGTCCTCGCGAAGATGAACAAGGCGAGCGACAAGAAGGTCAGCAAGACCTTCTACATGGGTGTCATCGTGCGCGCCGACCGCAAGGGGAGCTACGAGCTCCGCGTCTTCCCGAAGCCGCAGAAGTTCCAGCTGCTGAAGAGCGGCGAGGTTCTCCAGCAGGGCAAGGACAACGTCGTCGGCGGGATCGCCAAGAAGAACCGGCTGCAGATCGAGGCCAAGGGCCAGACCATCACCGGCAACGTCAACGGCAAGGACGTCGCGACGTTCCGCGACGAGAACGCCGAGCAGGTGACCGGCCGCGTGACCGGCCTCAGCTACGGGAACCGCGGCCGTTCGAAGAACGGCCTCGGCGTCGGCTTCTTCGACCAGCTCAAGGTCCTGGTCCCGGCCCGCTGATCGGGGCTCTGGGCGCGCCGCCGGCGCCCCGGCGCCGCTAAGTTGCGCCTGGGTTGAGAGCGATGTCCACGACGACCGTCGAACGACCGAAGACGTCCGGACCCGGATCGGGCCTGGGCGGCAACTGGCTCGTGATCGTCCGCAACGACGACCACAACACCTTCGAGCACGTCGCCCGCACCCTCGCCCGCACCATCCCCGGCGTCGATTACGACCGCGGCATGGCCTTCGCCAATCAGATCCACAACGCCGGCCAGGCCATCGTCTGGTCGGGTCTCCGCGAGCCCGCCGAGCACTACTGGGAGCTCCTCGCCGCCGCCGGCCTGACGATGGCCCCGCTCGAGCAGCAGTAGCCGGAGCTGGGGGGCCCTATAGCTCGAGCAGTCGCCCGCCGGCGCCCGGGGGCGAGCCGGCGAGGCCCGCGTGCGCGTGGCCCGCGCCCAGCGCGTCGATGACCCGGCGGAGGCGGGAGGGGCGGGGTTCCTCGGGGGCGCCGAGCTGGCGGGCGCGGAGGCGGAGGAGCTCGACCGCGGCGGCGCTGCGGGTGAACGGGTCGGCGACGACGGCGCCGTCGCCGACGGAGATCACGGCGATCAGCCGCCCCCCCGTCTCGGCGCCGACGAGGAGGCCGCCGCGGAGGGGCGCGGCGGAGTCGAGGGCGGCCAGGCGGTCGGCGTCGGCGCGGTCGGCCGCTGCGAGCACGCGGAGGTCGATCCGGTCGGAATGCTGGGGGATGAGGGGCTGGTCGGTCATCGCGGGCTCCTTGGCGGCGGTCGGTGAACCTCAGGGTCGCGCAGGAGCCGAATAAGCGCAATATGGATGGGAAGACACTCTGATAAGGTCGGCTTATGCTCGATCTGAAGCGGCTCAGGGTGCTCCGCGAGGTCTCCAAGCAGGGCTCGTTCTCCGGCGCCGCCGGCGCGCTGTACGTCTCCCAGTCGGCGGTCAGCCAGCAGATTTCGGCGCTCGAGGCCGAGGTCGGGGTGCCGTTGCTGCTGCGCCTGCGCTCCGGCCCGGTCCTGACCGACGCCGGCAGGCTTCTCGTCTCGCACGCCGACGCGGCGATCTGCCGGCTCGAGGAGGCCGAGCGCGAGCTCGCCGAGCTCTCCGGCCTCGGCGCCGGCGAGCTGAGGATGGCCAGCTTCTCCTCCGCCAGCGCAACCCTCGTCTCGCGGGCGGCCCGCCGATTCCGCGACGCCCACCCCGAGGTCAGGGTGACGATGAGCGAGGCCGACCCGGAGGAGTCCCTCCCGGCGCTCAAGCGCGGCGAGGTCGACCTGGCGATCGCCTACGACTTCGACCTCGCCGAGATCGGCGGGGACCGCGACCTGGTCCTGACCCATCTCCTCGACGAGGAGATGCACGTCGCGATGCCCCCCGATCACCCCCTCGCCGGGCAGCCGACGGTCCGCCTCGAGCAGCTCGCCGACGAGACGTGGCTGTGCGGCGTCAGCGAAAGCTCCTGCCGGCAGCTGACCGTCGGCAGCTGCGAGCGGGCGGGCTTCAAGCCGGATGTCGCCTATGAGAGCAACGACTACACGGTGATGCAGGCGCTCGTCGCCGCCGGGATGGGCGTGACGCTGATCCCCGACCTCGCCCTGATGTTCCGCCATCCCGACGTCGCGGTCGCCGACATCGTCCCGGAGCCGCCGATCCGGCGGGTCTGGGCGGTCACGCTCGGCGCCGGCTCGCGCAGCGGCGCCACCGACGCGATGATCGCCATCTTCAGCGAGGTCGCGGCGGAGATCCTCGGCGGGCGGCCGGCGGCCGCGGCCGTCTAGGCGCTCTCGCCCGGCAGCTGGCCCTCGGCCCGCAGGCTCTCGACGATCTCCCGAACCGCGTGCGGCGCGATCCCGAGGTCGGCGGCGATCTTGCTCTCCGGCGTCCCTGCGCGCAGGCGCTCGAGGACCTCGGCGCGGCGCTTCGGGCTCTCCCCGCTGCGGTAGACGCCCTCGAAGCCGCTGCTCTCGCTCATCGGGCTACTCGCTGACGAGCTGGACGTGCCAGACCGGGTAGACCGGCTTGTTGTACCAGTTGATCGCGTCCTCGCGGGCGCGAGCGACCTCGTCGGAGGACCAGAAGCGCTCGAAGTCCGCGCGGTCCTCCCAGACGGTCGTCTGCACGAACAGGAGGTGGTCCTCCTCGGAGCGGGTCAGCGACACGGACCTGGCGCCGAACGACGACGCGCGGCGCAGGGCCGGCATCCATGCCTGGTACCAGCGGTCGGCCCGGAAAGGGTTGATGTGCCAGTTGATGACGTTGACCTCGGCCATGGGCGGCGGATCATATTGGCCGCGCCGACGCGCGGCTCAGCCGCGCGTCGGAGGGGCGAGGCGGCGCTAGGCGCCGACCTCGGCCCAGATCGCGCCGTCGCCCTCGGCGGTCTTGCCGGAGTCGTTGTCGGTGGCGCCGACGCGGATCGTGATCTTGCCGCTGTGGCGGTTCTCGTGGAGCATCTGGTGCGCCTCGGGGACGCCCTCGAAGCCCATCGCCTCCGACAGCACCGGCCGCACCTTGCCCTCGGCCATGAGCTGGTTGGCGCGCATGCACTCGTACGCGTTGGCGAAGTGCGATCCGAGGATCTCCTTCTGCTTCATCCACAGATAGCGGACGTCGAAGTCGAGCGTGTAGCCGGAGGTGGCGCCGCAGATCACGACCTTGCCGAACGGCTTGACCGTGAAGACGGAGGTCGGGAACGTCGCCTTGCCGACGTGCTCGAAGACGATGTCGGGGGCGTCGCCGAGGATCCCCTTGACCTTCTTGGCGAACGCGCGGGACTCCTTGAACCGCGCCTTCTCCTCCTCGGGGCTCTCGTTGCCGGTGCGCATCATGCCCTTGAACTCGTTGCGGTCGATGTAGTCGACGGCACCGAGCTGCTTGACCAGCTCGCCCTTCTCCGCCGAGGAGACGACGCCGACGGCGTTCGCGCCCGCCGCCTTGGCGAGCTGGACGGCGAAGACGCCGAGGCCGCCGGCCGCGCCCCAGATCAGGACGTTGTGGCCGGCCTGCATCTGCGCCCGGTTCATCAGCATCCGGTAGGCGGTGAAGTAGGTCAACCCGTAGGCGGAGCAATCGACCCAGGAGAGGTTCTCCGGCTTCGGCAGCAGCTGCTGCGCCTGGACCTTCGTGAACTGGGCGAAGGAGCCCCAGGTCGTCTCGTAGCCCCAGATCCGCTGCGACGGAGCCGCCATCGGGTCGAGGCCGTGGACCTCGACGTCCTCGTAGGAGGCCTGGTTGCAGTGGACCACGACCTCGTCGCCGGGCTTCCAGTTGGTGACGCCCGGTCCGACCTTCCAGACGATCCCGGAGGCGTCGGAGCCGCCGATGTGGTGGCCGTACTCGGGATGATCGCCGTAGCCGAACACGGACACGGGCTGGCCGAGGGCCGCCCAGACGTTGTTGAAGTTGACGCCGGCGGCCATCACGCGCACGATCACCTCGAAGGCGCCGGGCTCGGGGATGTCCACCTCCTCGACCTGGAAGGCGTCGTTGGGCTCGCCCTCGCGCTCGGCGCGGATGACCCACGCCGCCATCTTGTCGGGCAGCTCGCCCGGCTCGACGTCGAGCTTGGCGACTTCAGCGATGTCTACGGCCACGGTTCTCCCTCGGGTGCGGCCGGCGGGTGCCGGCCGGTCGATCAGTTGAAAAGCCGCGGGATCGTACCGAGGAGCGGCTCAGCGACCGGGGTTCGGCGCGAGCTCGGGGGCGGCCGGCTGGGCCGTGGCCTCGGGCTGCGCCGCCTCCCGCTCGTCCAGCTGCGCGGCGTGGGAGCGGATCAGCGTGATGCCGAGGCCCGGGGACGGCGAAGATCGTCGCCGCGACGGCGGACTCGGAGCGCTCGACCAGGCCCTTGCGGTCGAGGCCGTCGAGCGCGCGGCTGATCGCGGCGGGGGAGATGCCGCTGGACCGGCCCTAGAATCCGTAGATCCCGCCGTACTTCGTTCGCAGGTGGTGCAGGAGCGGGTCGGCGCTCAGCGGCGCGCCGAGCACCTCGGCGATCAGCTCGGCCGGGAGCATCGTGTTCGCGTGGCGGTAGAGGCGGCGATCGAGCCAGTCGCGGAGCGGGCCGAGGCGGCCCAGGGCGGTGTCCTCGACGAGTGCCGGATCGTCCTCGCCGGCGAGGCCCCAGAGCTGAGCGGCGATGAGGTTGCCCAGTGAATAGGTCGGGAAGTAACCGAACGACCCGGAGGCCCAGTGGACGTCCTGGAGGACCCCGTCGCGGTCGCCCTCCAGCTCCAGCCCGAGGTACTCGCGGGTGCGCTCGCGCCACGCCTCCGGCAGGTCGGCGGG
The DNA here is from genome assembly GCA_963823565.1 of uncultured Solirubrobacterales bacterium. Classification (GTDB taxonomy): domain Bacteria; phylum Actinomycetota; class Thermoleophilia; order Solirubrobacterales; family 70-9; genus RHKX01. The sequence goes on from CAWGLR010000003.1 coordinate 783,593, forward strand.
ATCGAGGTCGCCCTCGAAGAGGGCCAGCTCGAGCTCGAAGCGGAGCGCGATGTGGAGGTTGTACGTCACCTCGTCGGCCTCGACGCGGATCGGTGTCGCACCCGCTCGATTGGCTGCGCGGTAGAGGGCCTCGTCCTCGACGTCGTCGAAGCGACCGGGCATCTCCTCCCGCAGGATCGGCAGGACCGAGGCGAGGAAGGGGCGCGAGAGGCCGACCCAGTTCTCCCATAGCCGGCTCTGGGACTCGTGGAAACCGAGGGAGGGCGGGTGACCCAGCGGCCCCCGCCGCAGCTCCGGCGGGATCGCCGACTCGTAGATGCCGTGGCCGGCCTCGTGGATCGAGGAGAAGAGGCCGTAGCTGAGGCGATCGGGCTCGTAGCGAGTCGTCAGCCGGACGTCGCCGTGCGAGAGGGCGAGCGCGAAGGGGTGGGCGGTCGGGTCGAGTCGCCACGTCCCCTCCTCCAGCGGCAGCCCGGCGACGATCCGCCGCACGGCCCGCTCCTGCGCGCCGACGTCGAAGCTGCCCTCGAGCGGCGCGGAGTCGACGGCCCCGGCCCGCTCGGTGACCTCGGCGACCAGCGGGACGAGGCCCGCCCGCAATCCGCTCAGGACCGGCTCGATGTCGGCCGTCCTCAGGCCGGGCTCGTAGTCGTCGAGGAGCGCGTCGTAGGGGCGGTCGACGTCGAAGCACTCGATGTAGCGGCGGTGCAGCTTGATGTTCCGCTCGAGCAGCGGCAGGAGGCCCGGGAAGTCGTCGTCCTCGCGGGCGCCCTTCCACGCCGCCTCGCCGTCGGAGGCGGCCCTCGCCATCTCGGCGCGGAGCTCGGCCGGAACGCGGCGGGCCTTGTCGGCGTCGCGCTTGGCCATGCGCACGGTGGCGGCGGAGATCGGGTCCGGCAGCTCCTCCCGGTCGAGCCGGTCGAGCAGCCCGGCCAGCTCCTCTGAGGCGAGCAGCCGGTGCCGCACGCCGACCAGCGTGGCAACCTGGTCCGCGCGGCCGGCCTGGCCGCGCGGCGGCATCATCGTCCGCTCGTCCCAAAACAGCAGGGCCCGCGCCCGGCCGAGGTCGGAGACCTCGCCGAGGATCTCGTGCAGCCGCTGCAGGTCGCTGGGCGTCATCGCCCAAAGATGTCAGGAAGCCATCCGGGGCCGCGACTACCTTCGAGAGTCCGATGGAGGCATCACGCAGAGACGATCGGCTGAGCCAGCTGCCTTTCGAGGAGGGGCCGTCGGTCCGCGTGATCGGCGACCGGATCGTGATCGAGGCGCTGACGATCGCCGACGAGCGCGCTGCCAAGGTCGTGCGCGAGCGCGCCGAGACCGGCGCGCCCCCGGCCGAGACCGTCTCGAAGTCGATCGAGATCGGTACCCGGATCATCGACTCCGAGAGCACGGCGACGAACGTCGACTACGTCCAGCGCGTCGTCGAGGAGCGGATCGGGCGGATCGCCGACGATCTCGGGGAGCGGCTCGACGAGGGGAGCTCCGAGATCGCGCGTCACATCGCCGAGAAGTTCGACATCGACCGGACCGACTCGGTTCAGGGCGAGATCAAGCAGCTCATGGTCGCCGCGACCCAGATGCAGCAGCAGGAGCTGACCCGGATGCTCACCGCGGAGGACGCGGGCAACCCGCTCGTCGCCGCCCAGATGCGGACCGCGAAGGCGATGATGGACGCCGAGGACAGGCACCGCAAGCAGCTCGAGACGCTTCGCGAGAGCCACTCCCGCGAGTCGCGCGCTCTCCAGCAGCACATCGCCGACCTCACCGAGCGCTTCAGCGCCCACCTCGAGCGGACCGCCGGGGAGGAGGCGCTCGCCGAGGCCGAGGAGGCCGGCACCCGCAAGGGCTTCACCTTCGAGGAGCGCGTCCACACGGCGATCGAGGAGATCGCCGCCGCGCGCGGCGACTGCGCGACCCACACCGGCGCCGAGGGTGCCGAGGGCGGCGGCAAGAAGGGCGACACGCTGGTCGAGCTCGGCGCCGCGACGGGCCCCTCGGCCGGCCGCATCGTCTTCGAGGCGAAGGACAAGAAGCTCTCCAAGAACCAGGCATGGGCCGAGCTCAACGAGGCGATGGCGGCCCGCGCCGCCTCCTTCGGCGTCCTCGTCGTCGCCGGCGAGGAGCGGATCCCCGCCGGGCGCGAGCAGCTCCACGAGTACGAGGGCAACAAGATGATCGTCGCCGTCGACCGCGACGAGCCCGAGTCACTCGGCCTCTCGATCGCCTACCGGCTCGCGGCCGCCCGGGTGCTGATGGCCCGGGGTCGCGACCTCACCGTCGACGCCTCCGAGGTCCGCTCGGTCGCCGAGGAGGCCATCTCCTCCCTCAAGCAGGCGCAGTCGATCCGCTCGACGCTCACCGGCATCAAGACCTCCTCCGACAAGGCGCGCGGCACGCTGGACGAGATGGTCGCCCACGTCGAGGCGAAGCTCGAGCGCATCGACTCGCTCGTCGCCGCCGCGGACGAGGCGGAGGAGTAGGCGCCGAGCCGAGTCCCGTGGGGGCGGTTCCGCGAAACCGCCGGGCAGCCGCTTCTCGTCCATAGCGGCGCTTCCCGGCCACTGGGGTCGCTCAGTTCGATATGTCGTACCCAGTGACCCCAGCGGGGTCCATTTGGCCGAGATACCGGAGGGATAGACCCCAGCGAACCGGAGGCGCCAAACCGCCGCCGCCCCCTCGATGCCACCCGAGCGGGACCACCGCTCTCCACGCGAAGGCGGGCACCCCGTCCCGGGTCGACACCTAGAGGCCAGGCGGGTGGCGAACGACGAAGCCGCTGGGATAGGGCGCCTCGGCGTGCCATTTCGGTCCGGTGCCGCGCTGCTCGCCGACGGTGTCCCAACGGAGACCGGCGATGACCGCGTAGGTGTGCCCGGGGTTGGCGTAGACGGAGATCCACTTCCCGGGTCCAGGCTCTCCCCACTTCATCAGCGCGCTCGAATCGACGGGCGCTCCGAGCAGGCCGGCTCCGCCGAGCGCGTAGCTGACCGCACCGGAGCAGTCGTAGCCGTCGTCGTTCCACGAGCCGTGTCCCCCGCCCCAGACGTAGGGACGGCCGACGATCGCGTTGGCGGCGCTGATCGCGCGTTCGACCTCGGTGGGGGCACCGGCCGGAGCGATCGCCATGCGGCCGATCAGGAGCGCACTCCGCTCGGGTGGCAGGCCATCGGTGCCCGCCATCGTCGCGGCGTTGATTCGGTGGCTGTGCTCGGGAGGCTCGTCGAAGGTCCCGTTGTCGCCGGCGCTGGCCGGCGGCATCCCGCCGGGCCCGGCCTCGATGTCGGCCTGTCGCTCCATCCGCTTCGCCTCGGCGAAGGCGCTGGACGCCTCCTCGCGAGCGGCGGCAACCCGGTCGGGGTCCGGCGACACATGCCGGATCGCGTCCGTCGGAACATGCTCGGCGTTCGCCTCAACGACCGGTGGCGGCTCCTCGGCGGTTGGGTTCGAATCGGCCTCGGGAAGCAATACCAGCGTGATGCAGGCGCCGACTCCGATCGCCACCAGTAGCGCTACCGCGATCTGCCTGCGCGTGAACGGACGCACTAGAACGAGTGGCCGCGGCGGACCAGGGTCGCGCGCTCGAGCTGATCCGGCGCCGTGCAGCCCGACAGGGCCATCGTCAGGTCGATCTCGGCCAGAAGGTGGCGGAGGACCTTCTCTACGCCCTCCGCCCCCTCCAGGGCCATCCCCCAGAGGTAGGGGCGGCCGAGCAGGACGGCGTCGGCGCCGAGCGCCAGGGCCTTGATGGCGTCGGCGCCGGAGCGGATGCCGCTGTCCATGAGCACGGCGAGCTCATCGCCGACGGCGTCGGCGATCGCCGGCAGCGCGTCGATCGCGGCGATCGCGCCGTCGACCTGGCGGCCGCCGTGGTTGGAGACGACGATCCCGTCGACGCCGCGCTCGCGCGCCTCGCGGGCGTCGTCGGGGTGGAGGATCCCCTTGAGCACGATCGGAAGCGGCGTCTCGGCCCGGAGCGTGTCGAGGTCGTCCCAGCTCAGCGCCGGATTGCCGAAGACCTCGATGAAGCGGCCGACCGCGGCGCCCTGGTCCTCTTCGGGCGGCGCGGCGAGCGAGTCTCCGAAGACGGGGTCGGCGAGGAAGTTCGCCAGCCCCAGGCCGTGGATGAACGGCAGGTAGGCGTTCTGGAGGTCGCGCGGCTTCCAGCCGGGGAACGCGTTGTCGACGGTGACGACGATCGCGCCGTACCCCGCCCGCTCCGCCCGGGTGACGAAGCTCTGGGCGAGCTCGGGGTCGTTGGGCCAGTAGAGCTGGAAGGCGCGTGGCGTTTCGCCGAGCTCCTCGGCGATCGCCTCGAGCGTGTGCTGGGCGACCGTCCCGGCGCACATCGGCACGCCGACCGCGGCGGCCCCGCGCGCGGCCGCCAGCTCGCCGTCGGGATGGACGATCGTCTGCACGCCGATCGGGGCGAGCCCCAGGGGCGCCGGCCAGCGCAGGCCGAGCAGGTCGATCCGGAGGTCGCGCTCGGAGATGTCGCGGAGCATCCGCGGCAGGATCCGCCACTCGCCGAAGGCGCGCTCGTTCTCGCAGGCCGTGTCCTCGGTGCCCGCCGAGCCGAAGACGTAACCCACGGCGCGCTCGTCCATCGCCTCGGCGGCGCGCTGCTCGAGCCCGCGCCACGACACCGGGATCGTCGGCGCCTGCCCGCCGGCGCCGAGCGCGTAGATCATCCGGTAGTGATCGCCGAACGGCTGCGGCGGCGTTTCCTCTTCGGCGCTCAGACCGGCGCCCTCAGGGAAGCAGGAGGTCGTTCTGCGCCGACGGCCGCTCGGCGCCGACGGTCAGCGTTCCCGACTCGATCGAGGAGGCGCTGGGGACGACCGTGTAGTCGCCCTCCTTGAGCTGGAGCTGGATCGTGCCGACCCCGCCCGCGGCGATCTCGCTCGTCTCGCCCCGGCTCGGCCCGGTGAACTCGAGCTGGACGTTCTCCGAGGACTGGTTGGAGAACGTGATCGTCGCGAGGCCGGCGCCCGTGTGGCTCGGCGCGACCACGACTCTCCTGTCGTCGATCGTGCCGCTGAGCTCCACCGGCGCAGACGGACGCGGATCATTCGGGTGATCCTCCGAGCCGCATCCGGCGACTATCAAGGCGGCCAGCATCCCCAGCGCTGCTGCGCGTGTCCTCCTCATCCTGGGATGAATCTATCCGAACCCACGGCGCCGGGCGCGCGGATCGTGGCAAGACGCACTCAACCGAGCCATACGGAGCGGCGTTCGGAGAGCATCTCCTCGAGCGTTCCCTGGATCCTCGCGCGTACTTCCTCGGCGATCCCCTGGACCGCGGCGGAGTCCTCCACGGTCTCCTCGGGAACCGCCGGGAGGTCGAGCGGCGGCAGGAACCGGATGCGGAACTTCGCCGGCATGTACATCAGCGCGGCGAGCAGGCCGAAGTGGGGGAACGCGTGGTTCAGCGGCGCGTAGATCAGCCCGGTTGCCTTCTGCAGCGACCGCAGGTGGGCGAAGATCGGCATCGCCTCCTCGCCGCCGACGAGCGCGACCGGGACGATCGGGACGCGTGCCCGCAGGGCCGTGCGCACGAACCCGCCGCGGCCGAAGCGGCGTAGGCGGTAGCGCTGCCAGAGGACCTTGCCGCTGCCCTTCATCCCCTCGGGGAAGACGATCGCCAGCCGGCCCTCGTCGCCGAGAAGCCGCTGCGCGTTCGCCGGGTGCGCCGGCACCACGCCGAGCTTGGCCGCCGCCATCGAAACGCCGGGGTAGCCCTTGAACCAGTGCTCGCCGAGCATGTAGAGCGGCCGCGGCGAGTCGTGCTCGTTGCGGATGGCCTGCATGATCATCGGCGCGTCGGGGGGCAGCGCGCCCGAGTGGTTGCAGACCAGCAGCGCCCCGCCCTCGGCGGGGATGTTCTCGACGCCCTCGGCCTCGACCCGGAACCAGTAGCGGTAGTAGAAGTTGAGCAGCGGGTCTGCGAGGCGCATGACCCGCTCCGAGCGCCCCCAGTCGTCGAGGTCGCGGTCGGGGGCCGGCTCCGGCAGGAGCTCGCGCAGCTTCTCGATCGGCAGCGACTCCGGGGGCTCGAGCGACGACGGCGGGCTCGCCGCGAGCCGGTCGGCGCTGGGGTCGAACGCCGGCGGGGCCGGATCGGGGGAGGGCGCGTGGCGGTCCGCGCCGTCGCCGTCGACCGGCCCGCCGAGCAGCGGCGATGTGCCGCCGAGCGGCTTGCCCCCGAGTCCGAGCGCGCGTCGCGGTGGCGCGGCGCTCACCTCTCCGGCTCGGAGGACGGGGCCTCCTCGACCCGGGCGGGGATCGGGCCGTCCTCGCCGGTGACCTCGACCTCGCCGCCGGGCTCGGCCTCGCGGCGGAGGATCGCCAGCGCGATCGGGCCGCGGGCGGGGGAGATGACGGCGGTGCCGATCGTGCCGACCTCACGGTCGCCGGCGCGGACGGCGGCGCCCTCCGGCAGGGGCCGGTCGGCGACGAGCAGGCGCAGGTGGCGGTTCGGCTTGCCCTTGTAGTGCAGGCGAGCGACCGTCTCCTGGCCGATGTAGCAGCCCTTGGTGAAGCTGACGGCGCGATCGTTGATGCCCGCCTCCTGCGGCATCGTCGACGTGCTCATCTCGCGGCCGAGCCGCGGCCTCCCGGCCTCGACGCGGGCGATCTCGGCGGCCTCGGCGACGATCGGCTCGGCGCCGGCCGCGAGCAGGGCCGTCTCGAGAGCGGACAGGTCGGGTGGGGCGACGAGCAGGTCGGCGCCGAGGACGGTCGCCACCGCGCGGCAGGCGACGCCGTCGATCCTGGCCTCGCGGTGGGAGTTCTCGGGGCCGAGCGGGGCGCCGACGATCTCCGCGCTCCGGGGGCCGAGGACGGAGAGCATGGCGACGTCGGCGTCCGCCGCCTCGACCTCGGCGTCGCGGCCGATCTTGTACATCGAGAGGTGACGGAGGACTGCCGGCCCGGCCTCGGGCTCGGTGTCGATCAGCAGCTCGTCCTCGCCGAGCCGCAGCACGCGCATGTCGGCCTGGATGTGGCCCTTGCGGTCGAGCAGCGCCGCGTAGCAGCCGGTCCCGGGGGCGAGCGCCTCGACGTCGTTGGTGAGCTGGCCCTGGAGGAACTCGGCCCCCTCGCCTCCGGCAACCCGGACCCACGCCCGCTCGACCCCGCTGAGCAGCCCCGCCTCCTCGCGGACCGCGCGGTACTGGGCGTCGATCTCCATCGTCGGCGGCATCGGAGTCGATTGTAGGAGCCGGGCCGCACCGGCCCGAATGCGTTCCGAGGTTTTGATGTGTCAAACTCTCATCCGTGGACGAGCCAAATGACGTTCCGGAGCCGGGCCGAAAGCTCAGCCGCCGCCGGCTCCTGGCGGGTGGGGCCGTCGCCGGTGCCTCGCTACCGCTGCTGCACGAGCTGATCCCCCACCAGGGCCTCCACGGCTCCAGTGGAGCGACCGCCGAGGCGGCCGAAGAGCACGGCGGCCACGGCGGCCCGGGAGGGGATGGCGGCCACGGCTCCCTCCACGCGGACTTCCGCGACGGCCCTGACGTCGACCACGTGGCGAACGGGTTCGACCCGACCGACGTCCTCCGCGACTTCGACATGGGGCGGACCACCCGGCTGGCGAGCGGCCGCGTCCTGCGCGAGTGGGACATCGTCGCCTCCGACAAGGAGATCGAGGTCGCCCCGGGCGTCAAGTATGCGGCCTGGACCTACAACGGGCGGGTGCCCGGCCCGACGCTGCGCTGCCGCGAGGGCGAGCGGCTGCGGATCCGCTTCGTCAACGGCTCCGACCATCCGCACACGATGCACTTCCACGGCGTCCACTCCGCGTTCATGGACGGGATGCCCGGGATCGGCGAGGAGGCCGGCGGCGGCCAGGTCGAGCCGGGGGAGACCTTCGTCTACGAGTTCGACGCCGAGCCCTTCGGCGTCCACCTCTACCACTGCCACGTCTCGCCGCTCGCGGCGCACATCGCCAAGGGGCTCTACGGCCTGTTCGTGATCGATCCCGCGCAGGGCCGCGAGGACGCCGACGAGATGGCGATGGTGATGAACGCCTTCGACACGAACTTCGACTTCGCCAACGAGGTCTACGCCGTCAACACGGTCGGCTTCCACTACCAGCGGCACCCGATCCAGGTGCGGCGGGGCGAGCTCGTCCGGGTCTACCTGGCCAACCTGACCGAGTACGACCCGCTCAACTCGTTCCACCTCCACGGGAACTTCTTCCACCACTTCCCGACCGGCACGTCGCTGCAGCCGATCGAGTTCACCGACATCGTCGTCCAGGGGCAGGCGCAGCGCGGCATCCTCGAGATGCGCTTCCCAAAGGCCGGGCTCTACATGTTCCACGCCCACGTCACCGAGTTCGCCGAGCTCGGGTGGGCCGGCTTCTTCGAGGTGTCGTGATGGAGGCGGGGACGCGAACCCAGCCCCTCGCCCGAATCCCCTCCTGGGCGCTCGGGGCCGTGCCGCTCGTCCTGCTCGGGGCCGCCGCGGCGCTCTTCTTCGCGCTCGGCGCGCCCGGCCTCGGCGAGCGCAACGGCGTCCCGGTCGAGGAGCTGGCGGTGGAGCGCACGGTGCTGCAGCCGGGGGAGATCGAGCTGACGGTCCGCAACGACGGGCCCGACCCGGTCCGGGTCGAGCAGGTCTCGGTCAACGACGCCTACCGGCCGTTCACCGGCGGCGGCGAGATCGGCCGGCTCGGATCGGGCACGCTCACGATCCCCTACCCCTGGGTCGAGGGTGAGGCGTACGAGCTGTTCCTGCTGACCTCGACCGGCGCGACCGTCACCGCCACGATCGATGCCGCCGCCGAGACCCCCGCGGTCGACGCGAGCTTCCTCGGGCTGATGGCGCTGCTCGGCATCTACGTCGGCGTCATCCCGGTCGCGATCGGGATGGTCTGGCTGCCGTTCCTGCGCCGGATCGGCGGCGGGCTGATGCGCGGGCTGCTCGCGTTCACCGTCGGCCTGCTCGCGTTCCTCGGCCTCGACGCCCTGCTCGAGGGCCTCGATGTGGCGGGCCAGGGCCCGCAGGCCTTCGGCGGCGCGGCACTCGTGATCGTCGGCGCCGCGTTCGCCTACCTCGCGCTCGTCGGCGTCGACGCGCGGATGCGCAGGCGCGCCGAGCGTGCGCGCGGGGCGGGCGCCTCGCCGATGCACCTAGCGACCCTCGTCGCGACCGGCATCGGCCTGCACAACCTCGGCGAGGGGCTGGCGATCGGCTCCTCCTACGCGGCGGGGGCGCTCGCGCTCGGCGCCTTCCTGGTCGTCGGCTTCGCGATCCACAACACGACGGAGGGATTGGCGATCGTCGCCCCGCTCGCGGAGTCGAAGCCGCGCCCGTCGCGGCTGATCGGCCTCGGGCTGCTCGCCGGCGCCCCGGCGGTCCTCGGCGCCTGGCTCGGAGCGTCCGCCTACAACCCGAGTCTCGTCGCCTTCCTGTTCGGCTGCGGGATCGGCGCGATCGCGCAGGTCGTCGTCCAGCTTGCGCCGAGCATCCGCGAGCGCGCCGCGGGCCGGCTCGATGGCACCGCCGTCGCCGGGCTGCTCGCCGGGGTTATCGTCATGTACGCGACCGGGTTGCTGGTCAGTGCCTGAGCAGGCCTCCATCCCGGGCAGCCACGGGCGCGGCCGCCGCGCCGGCAGCAACGAGGCGATCGAGGACTACGCCAAGGCGATCCACGCGCTCTCGGCGCGGGAGTTGGGCCCGGTGGGGACGTCGGTGCTCGCCGAGCGCCTCGGCGTCTCGCCCGGGACCGTCACCGCGATGCTGAAGCGGATGGACGCGGCCGGCCTGGTGCGCCACGAGCCCTACCGCGGCGTCGAGCTGACCGAGGAGGGCGAGCGGATGGCGCTCGAGGTCATCCGCCACCATCGGATCCTCGAGTCGTACCTGGCTGAGGCGCTCGGGATGCCCTGGGACCGGGTCCACGACGAGGCCGAGGTGCTCGAGCACTACATCAGCGAGGAGCTCGAGGAGCGGATGGCGGCGGCGCTCGGCGATCCCCGCCGCGATCCGCACGGCGACCCGATCCCGAGCCGCGAGCTCGTGGTCGACACGACGCCGGGCGTCCCGCTGACCGCGCTCGAGCCCGGTCGCACGGCTCGCTTCTCGCGCGTTTCCGACGGCCGGCCCGAGATGCTCCGCTTCCTCGACGAGCGCTCGATCCGCCCCGGCGCCGACCTGCGGATGGTCCGCCGGGAGCCGTTCGGCGGGGCGCTGGTCGTCGCCCACGACGGGGCCGAGCACTCGATCGGGCCCGATCTCGCCGAGCGGATGCAGGTCGACCCCGGCGCGGCGAGCGCGGGGTGAACGCCCGCGACGTCCTCCAGCGCGCCGACGCCCCGGCCGACATCGCGCTGCCCGGCGAGGCGAGGGTCGCCGACGCGGCGCGGGACTCGCTCGAGGGACGCCGCGGGCGCGGCCTGGCGCGGATCTGGCCCTTCCTCGGGCCGGCGTTCGTCGCCTGCGTCGCCTACATCGATCCCGGCAACTTCGCGACGAACATCGCCGGCGGTGCCCAGTTCGGCTACGCGCTGCTCTGGGTCGTGCTCGCCGCGAACCTGATCGGGATGGTGGTCCAGACGCAGTCGGCGAAGCTCGGCATCGCCACCGGCAAGAACCTGCCCGAGCTCTGCCGCGAGCAGTTCCCGCGCCGGACCTCCCTCGGGCTCTGGGTCCAGGGTGAGGTGGTTGCGATGGCGACCGACGTCGCCGAGGTGATCGGCGCCGCGCTCGGCCTCTACCTGCTCACCGGGATCCCGCTCTTCTGGGCGGGGGTGATCGCCGGGGCGGGATCGTTCGCGATCCTCAGCCTCCAGCAGCGCGGCTTCCGGCGTCTCGAGGCGGTGATCGCCGGCTTCGTCGGCGTCGTCATCGCCGCCTTCGTCTGGGAGGTGACGCACTCCGACCCCGATCCGGGCGGCATCGCCGAGGGGCTGTTCATTCCCGGCTTCGAGGGCACTGAGAGCGTCTTGCTCGCCACCGGGATCCTCGGCGCGACCGTGATGCCCCACGTCGTCTACCTGCACTCGGCGCTGACCCAGAGCCGAGTCGTCGGCCGCAACGACGACGAGCGCCGGAGGATCCTCAACTTCGAGAAGGTCGACGTGATCATCGCCATGTCGATCGCCGGCCTCGTGAACATCTCGATGGTCGTCGTCGCGGCGGGCCTGTTCAACGCCGGCGGGCTCACCGGCATCGACTCGATCGAGGGGGCCTATGACGGGATCGCCCAGACCGTCTCCCAGAACGCAGCGACGGTCTTCGGCGTCGCCCTCCTCGCCTCCGGCCTCGCCTCGACGTCGGTCGGGACGATGGCCGGCCAGGTCGTCATGCAGGGGTTCATCCGCCGCCGGATCCCGCTGACCCTGCGCCGCGCGATCACGCTCGCGCCGGCGCTGGTCGTCCTCGCGATCGGCCTCGACCCGACCCGGGCGCTCGTCGTCTCCCAGGTCGTCCTCTCCTTCGGCATCCCCTTCGCACTGATCCCGCTGCTGATCGTCGCCCGCCGCCGCGAGGTCATGGGCGCCCTGGTCAACCCCGGCTGGCTCACCGCCCTCGCGTCGGCCTTGGCCGCCGCGATCATCGCCCTGAACATCTTCCTGCTCCAGCAGCTGTTCTTCGGTTAGGGACTCCCCCTCGTCCGCAGCGACCGGTCGCCGCCGCGCTAGGCTCAGCCGGTGCCCCTGAGCGAGACCTTCAAGGAGATCGTCGAGTCGCTGCCGAGCGACTGGACCGACATGCAGCTCGACTTCCGGCTCGCGGACGAGGACCGCTACGTGGACGCGTCGATCCCGATGACGCAGATCAACGCGCAGCCCTACTCGGAGGCGGAGTGGCACTGGCGGATCAACGTCGCGCACTCGTTCGGGCGGGCGGCGGCGCCGGAGACGGTCGAGTGGGTGCTCGGGATGCTCGAGGCGCAGGGGATCGACGGCGAGCTGGTCGTCCGGAACGTGAACGAGGGCCGTGCCGAGATCCAGCAGATGTGGGGCCGTCCCGAGAGCGTCCGGCGCGAGTACCGCCGCCGCCACGCGCTCTAGGTGACCGCCTGATGTCGCGCGTCCTTGCGCTCGTCACCGACCTGATGCTCGCGAGCCGGGTCGACGGCGCCCTCTCTGCGGCGGGGCACGAGGTGACCGTGCGCGGCGCGCCGGGAGAGGACGCGGCGGGCTTCGACCTCCTCGTCGCCGACCTCGAGGCCGTCGACGCGGACGAGGTCGCCGCGCTCGGCCCGCCCGCGCTCGGCTTCTACTCCCACGTCGACGTCGAGACCCGCCGCCGGGCCGAGGAGGCGGGCTTCGACCTCGTCGTGCCGCGCTCGCGGATGGCGCGAGAGCTGCCGGACCTCGCCGCGCGGCTGCTCGGCTAGCCCTCGCCGGCGAGCGCGAAATCGAAGGCAGCTCCGACGTCGGGGCGGCGATCGACGATCCCGTGCTCGAGCGACCAGTCCGCCCAGCGCTCGAGCTCGCCGCGGTCGAGGCGCAGCGGCGGGGAGAAGGCGCCGCGGAGGGCACGCAGCTGGGCCGCCATCGTCGCGCGGTCGAGGCTGGGGATCGCCGCGAGGAGGTCGCCGAGAGCGGCATCCGGGTCCCGCGCCGCGACCTCGTAGCCCTCGCGAAGCCCGGCGACGACGGCGGCGATCCGGTCGCGATCGGAGTCGAGCTCCCCGCGGCTGGTGACGAGGACGAGCTCGGGATAGCGCGGGGCCCCGTAGTCGTCGACCCGCAGCTCGCGGGTCGGGACGCCCGCCTGCCGCAGCGCGACGCCCTCGGCGTTCCAGAAGGCGGTCGCCGCGTCGACGCGTCCCGACGTCAGCGCCGCGACCGAGTCGAAGCCGATCGTCACGGTCTCGGGCCGCTCGACGGCGGAGCCGCCGTCGGCGGAGTCGACGATCGCGTCGAGGACGGCGTCGTCGGATGGCAGGCCGGTGACGCCGACCGTGCGGCCCGCGAGGTCGGCCGGTCCGCGGATCTCGCCCGGGTCGCCGGCGATCACGGCCGCCAGCGGGCGCTGGACGAGGGCTCCCACCGCGACGAGGTCGGCGCCGCGCTCGCGGGCGATCGCGAGGTCGGAGATGTCCATGACGGCGAAGTCGACCCTCCCGGTACGGAGCAGCTTGGGGGCATCGGTTGACGCCCCCGGCTGCTGGACCTCGAGGTCGATGCCGTGGTCGGCGAGATCCCCGTCGGCGAGCGCCGCGTAGATGCCGGCGTGGACCGCATTCGGCTGGAAGTCGAGGATCAGGGTCGCGCGCACGCCGTCATCCGGCGCGTCCGGTTCAGCGCCGCCCCCGCCGCATCCGGCCACCGCCGTCGCGAGCAGGAGGGCCGCCAGCGACGCGGCGATCCTGGTCATCTGCGCCGCTCAGCGTATTGGTCGCCGATCGACCGCGGATGAACTTCGGGTGTTGACCGTGGGAGTGAATAGACTGCCGCAGCCCAAAAAGCTGCGATCGTGCGGCTTGAATTCCCAGGAGTTTTCACCGGCCGCGCGCGGCCGAGAAAGAAGGAGGTATCGGGGTGCAGGATCGAGGACTTGCGGCCTACATCGCCGAGCTGGTCGGGACGTTCTTCCTGACCTTCGTCATCGGCTCCGTGATCAGCCTCTACGTGGCCGCCGGCGGGCAGTCGCAGTTCGGCTCCGACTACGCGGTCGTCGGCCTGACCGAGGGGCTCGTGCTCTTCATGCTGATCCAGGTGCTCGGCGGCGTCAGCGGCGCCCACCTCAACCCGGCGGTGACCACGGCGGCGGCCTTCCTGCGCCGGATCGACCCGGTCGACGCGGTCGTCTACATCCTCGCCCAGCTCTCCGGCGCCGTCCTCGGTGCCCTGCTGGTCAAGGGCCTGCTGCTCGACGAGGGCCGGGCCGCCGACTACGGGGCCGGCCAGGTGAGCGACCTGCTCAGCAACAACTTCCAGGGCGCGGTCGTCGAGATGATCGGCGGCTTCCTGCTGGTGCTCGCGGTCGTCGCGGTCGCGCTCAACGCGCGCGCCTGGCGCGACTGGGCACCGCTGACGATCGGCCTGACCCTGTCGTTCCTGGTGATGATCTTCGGCCCGCTCACCGTCGCCTGCTTCAACCCGGCGCGCTGGTTCGGCCCGGCCCTGATCTCCGGCGAGTGGGGCGGCGTCTGGCCGTTCATCGTCGGCCCGGTCGTCGGTGGGCTCCTGGCTGCGGCCTTCTACCGCTACGTGCTCATCGCGGGGGAGACCGAGGACGTCCTCGTCGAGGACGACTTCGGCGCGGTCGCCAAGGGCAAGGTCCAGGTCGAGAAGGCTCCCGGAGCCTGATCGCCGGCCGCATATCTCCTGTCAGCGGGGCGCCCTCGGGCGCCCCGCTCTCGTTCACGGCCTCGCCTCGCTAGCTTGGAGGCCAATGAGGCGCGTCACCTTCTCCCGGAACCTGACGCTTTCGCTCTCGCGGACCTGCCGCTGCTACTGCAAGTACTGCGCCTTCGCGACCCACCAGGCGCACCTGCACGACCCCGACGAGGTCGTCCGGCGGCTCGACGAGGCCGCCCGCCGCAACGTCAAGGAGCTCCTCGTCCTGACCGGCGAGTCGCCGGAGGTCAACCCGATCGTCGCCGAGCGCCTGCGCTCGTGGGGGCATGACGACTTCACCTCCTACGTCGCCTGGGCGTGTGAGCGGGCGCTCGAGCGGGGGATGCTCCCGCACACGAACGTCGGCGTCGCCCCCCGCGAGCACCTCGCGCGGCTGCGTGAGGTCACCGCCTCCCAGGGGCTGATGCTGGAGTCGATCAGCGAGCGGCTCATGGAGACCGTCCACGCCGGCTCGCCGACCAAGCACCCGTCCGTCCGGCTGGAGGCGATCGAGGCGGCGGGCGAGCTGCGGATCCCGTTCACCAGCGGCATCCTCGTCGGCATCGGCGAGACCGAGGAGGAGCGGGTCGCCTCGCTCGAGGCGCTCGCGGCGGTCCAGCGGGCGCCACGGCCACATCCAGGAGGTGATCCTCCAGAACTTCGTGCCGCACCCGCGCTACTACGGGGCGGAGGTGGCGGATATCGCGGCGGAGGCGAGCGAGCGGCGCTGGGGCGAGCGAGCGGCGAGCAGCGAGCAGCGAGCAGCGAGGCGTGGTCGAACTTCCCAAGTGGGCGTCGCCCGTGTCGCTGGAGGACATGAAGCGGCTCGTGGGGGAGGCGAGGCGGCTGATGCCCGACGTCGGGATCCAGGTGCCGCCGAACCTCTCGGACTGGTGGGTCGACCTCGTCGAGGCCGGGGCGACCGACCTCGGCGGCCTCTCCGCCAACGGCGACCACATCTCCCCGGAGCACCCGTTCCCGAGTCCCCATCAGGTCCGCAAGGAGCTGCGGCCGCGCGGCTACGCGCTGACCGAGCGCCTCTGCGTCTACCCGCAGTACATGAACGAGGAATGGATCGAGCCGGACGTGCTCGCGACGCTGCGGGCGCGGTTCCCGACCTTCCTCCCGCGCGCCGAGCGCGCGAACGGCAACGGTGCCGCGCTGCCGCCTCCCTCCCCGGACCTCACCGCGAGGGCGATCGCCCGCGGCCGCGACGGGGCCGAGCTGACGCCGGAGGAGCTGACGGCGCTGTTCGCCGAGCGCCGGCCGGAGGCCGTCGAGGACATGCGGCAGGCGGCGGACGAGCTGCGTGCCGAGCTCGCCGGGGACGTCGCCACGTTCGTCGTCAACCGCAACATCAACTTCACCAACGTCTGCACGGTCGGCTGCGCCTTCTGCGGGTTCGGGCAGACGCAGCGATCGCCCGACGCCTACGAGATCGACGAGGGGGAGTTCGCCGAGCGGATCCGCGAGGCGGTGGCATACGGGGTCACCGAGATCTGCATGCAGGGCGGGATCCACCCCGACTACACGCTCGACCGTTACGGCGCCTGGCTCGAGCGGGCCAAGCGGGTCGCTCCCGACGTCCACCTCCACGCCTACTCGCCGATGGAGGTCCACTTCATGTGCGAGCGCTCCGGCAGGGAGCCCGACTACGTCTTCGCCTACCTGCGCGAGCGCGGCCTCGGGTCTACGCCGGGAACGGCCGCCGAGGTCCTCGAGGACGGAGTCCGCAACCGGATCTCGCCGAACAAGCTGCCGGCCGGGCGCTGGGTCGAGATCATCGAGGCGTCCCATCGGGCCGGCCTGCGCTCGACCTCCACGGTGATGTTCGGACACATCGAGCGGCCGCACGAGCTCGCCGAGCACATGCGCGTCGTCAGGGCGCTGCAGGAGCGGACCGGGGGCATCACCGAGTTCGTCCCGCTCTCGTTCATCCCCTTCCACACGATGCTCGGCCGCACCCACGGGATCGAGGAGATCTCGGCCGAGGAGAACCTCAAGCACACCGCCGCCTTCCGACTGGCGCTCGGGCGCACGATCCCCAACCTCCAGGCGAGCTGGGTGAAGATGGGGCTCGACGCGGCGACCGAGTCCCTGCGCTGGGGCGTCAACGACCTCGGCGGGACGCTGATGGAGGAGAGCATCTCCCGCATGGCCGGCTCCCAGCACGGCAGCCGGCTCGACCCCGAGGACCTGATCGAGGCGGCGCGGCGGGCCGGGCGGAAGCCGGCCCAGCGCAACACCCTCTACGAGGTGCTCGAGACCTACTGATGCGGGCGATGGTCCTCGATCGGCCGGGCACGCCGCTCGCCGAGCGCGAGGTTCCGGATCCGGTCGCCGGCGAGGGCGAGGTCGTGATGTCGGTCGATGCGTGCGGCGTCTGCCGCACGGACCTCCACGTCGTCGACGGCGAGCTCCCCGACCCGAAGCTGCCGCTGATCCTCGGCCACCAGGCCGTCGGACGGGTGACCGCGGTGGGGGAGGGGGTGGAGGAGCTCGGCGTCGGCGACCGCGTCGGCGCGCCCTGGCTCGCCTGGACCGACGGCACCTGCGACCGCTGCCGCGAGGGCCGCGAGAACCTCTGCCCGAACGCGCTCTTCCACGGCTACACCCGCGACGGCGGCTACGCCGAGGCGATGCGGGTCGATGCGCGCTATGCCTTCCCGCTCGATCCCGAGGTCGAGGCGAAGGAGCTGGCGCCGCTCCTCTGCGCCGGGCTGATCGGCTACCGGGCGCTGCGGATGTGCGGCGAGGCCGAGCGCGTCGGCCTCTACGGCTTCGGCTCCTCCGCCCACCTGATCTGCCAGCTCCTCGCCTCCCAGGGCCGGCGCGCCTACGCGTTCACCCGCGATGGCGACGCCGCCGGACAGGAGTTCGCGCGATCGGTCGGCGCCGTCTGGGCCGGCGACTCCTCCATCCGCCCGCCGGAGGAGCTCGACGCCGCGATCGTCTTCGCTCCTGCCGGCGAGCTCGTCCCCGCCGCGCTCGCCGTCCTCCGGCCCGCGGGCGTCGTCGTCTGCGCCGGGATCCACATGTCCGACATCCCCTCCTTCCCATACGACCTGCTCTGGCACGAGCGCCAGGTCCGCTCGGTCGCCAACCTGACGAGGCAGGACGGCATCGAGTTCCTGCCCCTCGCCGCGGAGGCCGGGGTACGGGCGCAGGTCACGACCTACCCGCTCACCGATGCCGACCGGGCGCTCGACGACCTCCGGGCGGGAAGGGTCGAGGGTTCGGCGGTGCTGGAGATCGTTTAGGCGTGGCCGGGGTATCGCTTCGCATGGAGGGCGGTAGTCCCGGGCGGTTTGGCAGCGAGGGGTGGCGGTGCGTCGAGGACCGGGCCGCCGGGGTCTCTACGTCCGGTATCTCGGGCGAATCGACCCCGCTGGGGTCTCTGACGCCAACATTTCGTCGCGAGAGACCCCAGCAGCCGGAAGTGGCCGCTTGGGAGGAGAAGCGGCGCTCTACACGGAGCCGCCTCTCGGATGTAGTCGACCGTGAACGCGCACTTTGGTGCGAATAGCGCCCCTAAGTGCGAGTTCACCGACGAGGGCCACTTGAGCACGAAGCCTCGAAGAGCACGGGCGACTCACGGTTCCGCGGAACCGCCCCCATGAGATTCCGGATTCGCGTCCGCGAGTAGCGGCGCGCCGGGCTACCGGAACAGGTCGTCCGCCGCCGCCCTGCGCAGCGCCGCCGCCCCGGGCCCGTCCCCCTCGATGACCCGCCCCCCGAGTCCGCGGACGATCACCGCGGGGACGCCGGAGGCCTTGTCGCGGGCGAGGTCGGAGGCGGCGGCGATCTCGTCGGCGAGGGCGATCTCGGTGGCGGCGAGCTCGCGGCCGTCGCGGTCGGAGCGGCCGCGCCAGTCGTCGAGGGGGTCGATGCCCGCGCAGCCGATCGCGACCTCGGTCTGCCCGACCCGCCAGGGGCGGCCGAAGCTGTCGGTGACGATCACGGCGACGCGCGCGCCGCTCGCCTCGGCGATCTCCGCGCGCAGGCGGCGCGCCGAGGCGTCCGGGTCGCGGGGGAGGAGGACGACCGCGTCCTCGCCGCCGGCATTCGAGGAGTCGATCCCGGCGTTGGCGCAGACGAGGCCGCTGTGGGTCTCGACGATCAGCACCCGCTCGTCGCGCACGATCCGCGCGGTCTCGGCGAGGATCAGCTCGACGAGGGCCGGGTCCTTGTCGAGCCGCGCCGCCAGCGCCAGCGCCCGCTCGCCCGGCTCGACTTCGGCGAGCCGGGCGATCCGCCCCTCGGCCTTCGAGACGACCTTCTGGGCGACCGCGATCACGTCGCCGTCGGCAAGGCCGGCCGCCCTGGCGATCAGCGCGCCGAGCGCGTCTCCGGCCCGGACCTCGGGTAGGCCCTCGACGGGAATGAGCCCGAGGCCGCTCACGTCGCCGCCCCGGCGGCGTCGAGGGCCCGGGCGGTCGCCGGCGCGCGATCGGGGTCGCGGGCGAGCAGGGCGGCGAGCTCCGTCAGGTCGTCGGGCGTGTCGAGGTCGAGCGCGAGCGAGGCCAGGGCGGCCACCCGCCCGCGGCGTCCCGCCTCGCCGGCAAGGCGCAGGTGCCGCTCGCGGCTGCCTGGACCGAAAGCCGGCGCGATCGCATCCGGTGGCGCCAGCAGCAGGCCGTTGGTCCCGCTGCCGTGGCGGTCGGGGATCACGGCGACGACTCCCTCGGACATCCCCCTCAGTGCCTCGTCGAGCTCGCTCTCATCGAGGAGCGGGCAATCACCGGGGAGAAGCGCGACACAGCCCGCGCCCGCGCTCAGCGCCTCACCGACCCCGCGCGCCGCGGCCTCGGAGTGGCCGCGGTCGTCGGGATCGTCGATCCAGTCCACCCTGCCGGCGTCCGCCGCGGCCCGCGCCCGCGGCTCGCCGCTGACGACGATCACCCGCTCGATCTCCTGCGAGCGCGCCAGGGCCGTGAGGACGTCGGCGAGCATCGCCGCCGCGAGGTCGGGCCGCGCCGCGGCCACCGCGCTTTCGGCGAGACGGCTCTTCGCCGCCGCGAAGCGCTTGACCGGGAGGACCGCCGTCGCGCGCACGCAGCTCCTCAGCCCGTGAGCGCCTTCGCGTAGCCGAGCACAGCCGCCGCGAGCTCCCGCCGTCCCTCGGCGCCGTCCATCAGCGTCGGCAGCCGGGTCGTCGCGACGCCCTCGGGGTCGGGAGCGGGGTCGTCGGCGTCGACGACGAGCGCGTCGATCACCCCCTCGTAGGCGACCGCGACCCCGGCGACCGAGTCCGCGAAGCCCGCCGCGCGCATGAACTTCCCGGTCGGGCCCTTGATCACCTCGCCGCCGACGTAGGGGCTGACCGCCACGACGGGCGCGGGTGCCTCCGCGAGGAGTCGGCGCATCCCCGGGATCGCGACGATCGGGCCGATCGAGATCACCGGGTTCGAGGGGCCGACGACGATCGCGTCCGCCTCAGTCGACGGCGGCGCGCACCTCCGGCGAGATCGTCGCCGCCTCGATCCCGGCGAGCTCGACCTCCTCGATCTCCGGCTCGGCGCGGTCGTGGACGAGGTACTCCTGGAACTCACGCCAGCCGTCGGCCGTGCGGATCCGCGTCCGCACCGGCTCGTCGCACATCGGCAGCACCGCCGCCTCGACGCCCAGCGCTCGCGCGATGTCGCCGTGGATGACGGTCTGCCGCTCGCCCAGGTCCAGCCTGCGCCGTCGCTCGAGGCAGGTCGCGAGGTCGAGGTCGGAGAGCCCGAACCAGCCCGGCGCCCCGAGCTCCTTCATCCGCTCGAACACGCGGAAGGAGTCGCCGGCGATCCCCCAGCCGCGCTCGGCGTCGATCTCCCCGGCGAGCCAGTAGGTGCAGAGGTCGGGGTCGGGGGAGACGTGGACGCCGAGGACCTCGACGTCGTCGCCGGTGTTGGCGATGACCGTGAGCCCGGATCCGACGACCTCCTGCATGCCGGCGGCGAGCTTGGCGCCGCCCGTCCCGCCGGCGAGGACGACGACGTTCATTCCCAGGGGTCGACGTCCGGAAGGTAGGAGAGCTTGAGCCCGGCGTGCGCCTTGTAGCGGACGTTGATCGAGATCAGCAGCGGCGTCAGCTGCTCGGCGATCCGCGCCATCTCGAGCGCGCCGCCGTTGACTGCGCGCAGCCCTTCGATCCGCTCGATCAGCCGCGCCACCGGCGCCTTGTCCTTCTTCTTGTCGCCGCAGACGAGGACGTCCTCATCGAGCTCGACGTCCGGGTCGGCCAGGGTCGGCGCCCCGACCGTGTGCAGGGCCGAGACGACCGTGACGCCGTCGGGGACCATCTCCTGCGCCTGCTGCGCCGCGGATCCCTGCCAGACGCCGAGCGAGCGGGTGGCCTTGCCGGAGACGGCGGCGGCGAGCGGAACGGTGCAGTCGACCAGGGTCTGGCCCGCCTCGAGCGAGTCGCGCAGGTTGTTCAGCGTCTCCGACTGGGCCCGGAAGGGGACGGTGAGGAAGACGATCGGGCCCCGCCGCGCGGCGTCCTCGTTGGCGAGGCCCTGGACCCGCGCTCCCTCGACGGCCTCGCGGACCCGGCCGGCGGCCTCGCTCGCACGCTCGGAGTCGCGCGAGCCGATGACGATCGGCAGACCGGCGGCCGCCCAGCGGACGGCCAGGCCGTAGCCCAGCGCGCCGGTGCCGCCGAGGATCGGGATCGGTGGGGTGTCGCCGTCGGTCGGCATTGGGCGCGTGAGTGTATTCCGGGTGTCCTTATGCTCCCGTCATGGTCGGAATGGGCGACTCACTCGGACTCCCGCAGCCCGAGCGCGGGGACGGTGAGGCGCCCCTCGGCGCCGGGGCCGAGCGGACCGACGAGTTCACCGTCGAGGGCTCGCTGCTCACCGACGTCGGCGGCACGATCGGCGTCGCCGTCCTCTCGACCCCGGGGATGATCGGGATGATGGAGCGAACCTGCGCCGTGCTCGCCTACGAGCGGCTGCCGGAGGGCAGCGCGACCGTCGGCTTCGAGGTCTGCATCAAGCACGTCGCCGGCGTCGCCGAGGGCGCCACCTGCACCGCCCACGCGAAGCTCACCGACGTCGTCGACGGCCGCAAGCTCTTCTTCGACGTCGAGGTGCGGGAGGGGGACCGCACGATCGGCGTCGGCACCCACCAGCGGCGCGTCATCCAGGTCCCCGGGGGCGAGGGCTGATGGCCGGCTTCCCGGAGCGGGTGAACGTCCGCGAGGTCGGCCCGCGCGACGGCTTTCAGAACGAGCCGGAGGTGATCCCGACGGACGAGAAGGTACGGCTCATCGAGCTCCTGATCGCCGCCGGGCTGAAGCGGATCGAGGTCACGTCCTTCGTTCGCGCCGACGTCATCCCGCAGCTCGCCGACGGCGCCGAGGTGCTCGCGGCCCTCGACCGCGCCGAGGACGTCTCCTTCTCCGTCCTGATCCCGAACGAGCGCGGGCTCGAGAACGCCCTCGCCCAGCGCGACCGCTTCGACGAGATCAGCGTCTTCCTCTCCGCCTCCGAGACGCACAACCGCAAGAACGTCAACCGCTCGATCGCCGAGTCGATGACCGGGCTCGAGCACGTGCTCGCCACCGCGCGCTCGGAGGGCCTGCGCTGCGAGGGCGTGATCGCGACGAGCTTCGGCTGCCCCTACGAGGGCGAGGTCCCGCCCGAGCGCGTGCTCTCGCTCGCCGAGCGGCTCGCCGAGGCGGGGTGCGAGGAGGTCGGCTTCGGCGACACGACCGGGATGGCGAACCCGCGGCAGGTCGGCGAGTTCTACGACGCCGCGGTCGCCCGGCTGGGCGAGCGGGTCGAGCTCACCGCGCACTTCCACAACACCCGCGGGCAGGGCCTCGCCAACGCGCTGGCCGCCCTCGAGCACGGAGTCGCGTCCTTCGAGTCGAGCTTCGGCGAGCTCGGCGGCTGCCCGGTCCCGCCGGGGTCGACCGGGAACATCTCCAGCGAGGACCTCGTCTCGATGCTTCACGAGATGGGGATCGAGACCGGGGTGGATCTCGACGCGCTCGTCGCCGCCTCGCGCGCCGCACAGGAGGTGCTCGGCCGCCCGCTCGGCGCCCACGTCCTGACGGCGGGGCCCGTCGATTGGAAAGGGGCCGTCTGATGCCGTTCCACGTCGCATTCCTCGGCGGGATGAACCTTGGCAGCCGGCGAATCACGAATGCCGAGCTGACGGCCGAGTTCGAGGCGCTCGGGTTCGAGCGGGTCTCGACTTTCCGGGCCAGCGGCAACGTCATCTTCGAGGCCTCCGGCCAGTCGGAGGGCGCGCTGATCGCCGAGATCGAGGAGGGCCTCGAGGAGTCGCTGGGCTACCCGGTCCCGACGTTCGTCCGCGGCGAGGACGAGGTGCGCGCGATCGCCGACTTCGACCCCTTCGACCTCGAGGTCCTCGCCGCCACCAAGGGGAAGCTCCAGGTCGCCCTGCTGTCGAGGATCCCCGGCAAGGACGCCCACGACGAGGCGCTCGGGCTGGCGAGCGACGACGACCGGCTGGCGATCACCGAGCGCGAGCTCTACTGGCTGCCGAAGGGCGGAATCAGCGACAGCGACCTCGACATCGCCCGGATCGGCAGGCTGATCGGCCCGATGACGATCCGGACCAAGGGAACGATCGAGGGGATCGCCGCGAAGATCCCGCAATAGAGTGGCCGCGATGCTCCAGGACAGGTTCGTAGACGCCGTTCACGCCCAGGACGGCGACGCCATCCGCGAGGCGCTGGCCGAGGACGTCCGCTTCTGGAGCCCGGTCGTCTTCAAGGCCTACGAGGGCAAGGCCGTCGTCGGGACGATCCTCGCCGAGGGCGCGATGAAGGCCTTCGACGACTTCGAGTACGTCCATCGCCTCGAGGACCCCGAGACGCGCGTCGCGACGCTGATCTTCCGCGCCAGCGTCGGCGACCGCGAGGTCGACGGGCTCGACCTCATCCACTTCGACGACGACGGCCTCGTCGACGAGCTCAAGGTCATGGTGCGGCCGCTGAGCGGCACCCACGCGCTCGCCGACGCCATGGGCCGGCGCTTCGAGGAGCTCGGCCTGGCGCCGCCGCGGAGCTAGCATCGTCCCCGATCCAGTTCCGCCACTCGCGCTTCGGTGAGGTCTCGAAGCCGTCGCGCTGAAGCCGCGAGACCGCTCACGACCTGTGTCCGAGCGAATCGATGCGGCCGCCAGTTCGCCAGGGACACGAGCTGGTCTCGCTCCCGGTCGTCGGCGGCTCGTTCCCAGTCGCCATGGAAGCGTTGCGAGTCCGCCTCGACCACCATGCGGATCTCCGGCCACGCGAAGTCGACGATCAGCGGCTTCTTGCGGCCGGGGACAGCGATGGGGTGGTTCACGAGCGGCCGCTCGACCCCGGCGGCTCTCCAGAGGGGCAGGAAGATGAGCTCCAGATCGGACTTCGCAATCACGGGCTCGAGCTCGAGCAGCGAGGCGAGCTTTGGGATCCCGGGCCGTCCTCGGCGTTCAGCGACCAGTTCGGCGAGCCGATTGCGCTTCAGGAAGCGCTTGGACTCCGCAGCGACGAGGATCACCTCCAACTCGTTCTCGCTCAGCGAAGGGGCCAGCTGCACGAGGACCAGGTCCGCGGAGACGCACGGCACGCCGGCGAAGCGCCGCACGTCGCGCGGGTCGACCGGTCCGCAGCGATGCACGACGATCTCATCTCGACTCCGCGGGTTCGGCCGCGGAGTGACGACGTGGATCGGGAAGGCGCGGGACTCCTCGCAGATGTCCTGATGGACGCCCGCCGGCCCATGGCTGAGCAGCGTGCCCGGTCCGTAGGTCATAGTCGCGGCGAGGTAGCGCTGCGTCCGGGAGTACGGCGGAGGATGAAGCGCGAAGACGTCCTGGGGGAGGCGATGAAGTCGCCCCGCGCGCACTCGATGCCGGATCCCGCGGTGACCGAGGCCGCCCTCGAGCACCTGTTCCGCGTGGATGAGCTGGTGTTGGCCCCCGGCGACTTGCTGGATGTACCGATCCGGACGAGATACGTCCGGATCCGTACATCGAGCATCCATCGGCCGGACGCTGGCACCGAGCTGCGCACGGTTGGGCCACCCTCAGTGACGAACCACGCGCGAAAGCGGAACAAATCAACTCCGCGCTAGGGTCCGCCGCCGCACCCACCCGACGAAAGGCTCCAGGGAACCCAATGGCGATCGAGAAGGTTGGAATCCTCGGCTGCGGCCTGATGGGCCACGGCATCACCCAGATCTGCGCGCAGGCCGGCTGGGAGGTGGTCGTCCGCGAGGTCGACGACGAGACCCTCGCCAAGGGCATCGGCAAGATCGAGAAGCAGCTTGGCCGCGCCGTCGAGAAGGGCCGGATGGAACAGGGCGACGCCGACGCGGTGCGCGGCCGGATCAAGGGCACGACCGACTACGGCGAGCTCGCCGAGAGCGACCTCGTGATCGAGGCGATCACCGAGGACCTCGGCATGAAGCTCGAGATGTGGGCGGCGGTCGATCCGATCGTCAAGGAGGGCGCCTACCTCGCGACCAACACGTCGTCGCTTCCGGTGATCGACCAGGCCGCCTCGACCTCGCGCCCCGACCGCTTCCTCGGGCTCCACTTCTTCAACCCCGCCCAGGTGATGCCGCTGCTGGAGGTCGTGCAGACGGTCACCACCTCCGACGAGGCGCTGAAGCTCGGCTTCGAGGTCGGCGAGAAGCTCGGCAAGACCGTCGTCCATGCCAAGGACAAGGCCGGATTCATCGTCAACCGCCTGCTCGTCCCGTACATGCTCGATGCGATCCGCGCCTACGAGGAGGGCTTCGGTTCGATCGAGGAGATCGACGTCGCGATGAAGGCCGGCGCCAACCATCCGATGGGACCGCTGACGCTCGCCGACTTCGTCGGCCTCGATACGCTCAACTCGATCGCGCAGGTGATGTTCCGCGAGTTCGCCGAGCGCCGGTTCGCGGCACCGCCGACGCTGCGGAAGATGGTCGCGGCGGGCTGGTACGGCACGAAGTCGGGCAAGGGGTTCTACGACTACTCGGGCGAGAACCCGGTCCCGAGCGAGCTCGGGCTGTAGGGCTTGGGGATCGCAGGGCCGGGTATCGACCTGCCCTGTGCGATCCTGGTGTGGACCTTCGACGGCCTCGCCTGAAGCGTCCGTGGGGCCCACCTCGACCCGAGAGGAGACGAGATGGCGAGTGACTTCATCGACAAGCTGAGAGCGGCGACCTTCCCGACCGTGAGACGGGGCGGCTACGACCCAGCGGCGGTCGACGAGTATCTCCAGGAGCTCGCCGACTGGCTCGAGACCGGCGGTGACGATCAGAGCCGCTCGGCCCTGATCCAGCGCGAGATGGAGGCCGTCGGCGAGCGCACCGGCTCCGTCCTCGCGGCCGCCCAGCAGACGGCCGACGACGTGATCGGCGAGGCGCGGACGGAGGCGGTGAAGCTGCGCGAGGAGGCCGAGCGCGAGGCAGCCGAGGCCCGCTCCAGCGCCGACTCCTACGCCTCCGAGACGCGCGCCGCCGCCGACGAGCACGTCCGGATCTCCGCCGAGGCCGCCGCCCGGGAGGCCGCCGAGATGCGCAAGCAGGCCGAGGAGGAGGCGCGCGACAAGATCGAGGAGGCCGAGCGGCGGCTGCAGGAGGCCACCGAGGAGGCCGCGAAGCGCACCGCCAACATCGAGCAGGAGATCGCCGCCCTGGTCGAGAAGCGCGAGGCGATCCTGAGGAACCTCGAGGAGCTCGCGACGGGCATCCGCGGCACGGTCGAGGGCCCCGGGGTGGCGGAGCTCGACCTTCCCGAGCGCCTGCTGGCGAAGGCGAAGGAGACCCACGACTCCGCGGAGCTCGTCGTCCCCGAGCCGGAGACGGCCGTCGAGCCGGCGGTCGTCGCCGACGCCACCGCCTCCGAGCCGACCCCGCCCTCGGGCCTCGAGGTCGACGAGGAGGAGGTCGCGGAGGCCGAGCTCGAGCAGACGCAGGTGGCCGAGCAGGAGATCGCCGAGGCCGAGGCCGCCGAGGAATCCGGCGACGCCGAGCCGACCGACGAGGCCGCCCTCGACGCCGAGGACGAGGAGCTCGCCGCCGAGCGCGAGCGCGTCCGCCGCGAGGAGATCGAGCGGCGGCGCAGCGGACCCGCCGACCCGCCGACCGAGGACCAGAGCGTCACCGACCTGCTTTGAGCGACACGACCGACATGACGCCGCTGGAGCGCGCGAACGCCGCCGCCTTCGCGGGCGGTCCGGAGCGCCACCATCAGAAGACGGCCGACCAGGGAAAGCTCCCGGTCCGCGAGCGCGTCGGCCTGCTGCTCGACGCCGGCAGCTTCTCCGAGGAGGGGCTGCTCGCCAACTGGGACGAGGAGGGGCTCGGTGCCGACGGCGTCGTCACCGGCCTCGGGACGATCGGCGGCCGCCGCGTCGCCCTGATGGCCAACGACCCGACCGTGAAGGCCGGCTCCTGGGGCCCGAAGACCGTCGAGAAGATCATCCGCATCCAGGAGCGGGCGCTCAGCCTCGAGCTGCCGATGATCTACCTCGTCGATTCCGCGGGCGCGCGGATCACCGACCAGGTGAAGATGTTCCCGGGCCGCCGCGGCGCCGGGCGGATCTTCCACAACGAGGTCAAGCTCTCCGGCCGCGTGCCGCAGGTCTGCGTGCTCTTCGGCCCCTCCGCCGCCGGCGGCGCCTACATCCCGGCCTTCTGCGACGTCGTGATCATGCGCGACGGCAACGCCTCGATGTACCTCGGCTCGCCGCGGATGGCGCAGATGGTGATCGGCGAGGACGTGACGCTCGAGGAGATGGGCGGCGCCCGCATGCACACCGGCGTCTCCGGGTGCGGGCACTTCCTCGCCAAGACCGACGAGGAGGCGATCGAGCTCGCCAAGGACTACCTCGCCTACATGCCGACCAGCTTCCGCGAGGAGCCGCCGACGGTCGCTCCCGGCCAGCCGGACCCCGAGGCGCGGCCCTCGGAGGTCGTCCCGGGCGACGAGAAGACCGCCTTCGACATCCGCACTCTGATCGAGGGGGTGTGCGACGCGGGGACCTTCCTCGAGGTGCAGGCGCGCTGGGCGAAGGAGCTCGTCGTCGGCTACGCGCGCCTCGAGGGCCGGACGATCGCGATCGTCGCGAACCAGCCGAAGCAGAAGGGCGGGGTGCTCTTCGTCGACTCCGCCGACAAGGCGGCGCGGTTCATCGCCACCGCCAACGCCTTCAACATCCCGCTGCTCTTCCTCGCCGACGTCCCCGGGTTCATGATCGGCAAAGCGGTCGAGCGCCAGGGGATCATCCGCCACGGCGCGAAGATGATCAGCTCGATGAGCTCGGCCACCGTGCCGAAGATCTGCGTCGTCGTCCGCAAGGCGTACGGCGCCGGCCTCTACGCGATGGCCGGCCCCGCCTTCGAGCCCGACGCCTGCCTGGCGCTGCCGGGCGCCCAAGTCGCCGTGATGGGCCCCGAGGCGGCGATCAACGCCGTCTACTTCAACCAGATCGAGGCGATCGAGGACCCCGACGAGCGCGCCGCGTTCGTCGAGCGCAAGCGCGCCGAATACTCCGAGGACATCGACATCCTCCACCTCGCCTCCGAGCTCGTCGTCGACGCTGTGATCGAGCCCGACGACCTGCGGGCCGAGCTGGTCCGCCGCTACGCCGAGGCCGAGGGCAAGTCGCGGCACTTCACAGAGCGCCACAACCCGATCACGCCGGCGTAGCCGCCTCCGCCGGCCTCGCCTCACGCCGGCCGAGGTCGCGGTCGAGCAGCCGGACGAGGCCGGCGGCGAGCTCCGCGGCGGCCTCGACCGCCGCCGGGTCGACGGCGCCCGGCAGGTCGCGTGGCGTGTGGAAGCCATCCGGCAGCGCCCGCCCCGGCTCGCGGCAGGTGAGCGCCAGCGAGCGGAACCTGTAGGCGCGGGCGACGAAGGCGGCGCTGGTGCGGCCGTCGCGCATCGGTCCGCCGGACCGGCCGGCCGCCGCCGTCAGCACCTCGCACAGGCCCGCGAGCTCGGCGTCGAGCGGCAGGCTGACCGCGGGCCCCTGCGAGAGCAGCCAGCGCGGCTCGCCGGCGCCCACCGTCTCGAGCGAGAGGAAGTAGGCGTGGGCCGCGTCGAGCTTCCGGCCCGGCCCGCGGAGGAGCGCCCGCATCCCCTGCATCGTCGTCTCGCCGCCGCCGCAGATCGCCGCCTCGACGCGCAGGTTGGCGGGCGGGTCGCCGTCGATCCGGCGCAGCGCCTCGAACAGCGCCGCCACCCCCGAGGCGTTCGAGCTCGCTCCCGGCGAGGCAGGGGAGAGGGCGATCTCGCCGAGCAGGAAGCAGGCGACGATCAGGATCAGGGTCTGCGGCAGCTGCAGCGCCGCCAGCCAGTCGGGGTCGAGGCCGGCGAGGCGCGCCCCGAGCGGCGGCAGCAGCAGCGCGATCGACCAGAACCAGATCCTCGTCGGCGATGAGGCCACCGGGAACCCGGACCGCGCCGCCAGCTCCTGCAGGCGCGCCGGCAGCCGGTTGTAGCCGGCGCCGGTCCGCGGCGCGTCGACGTTGGCGCAGAGCACGACGACCGGCTCGGCACCGGGCTCGCGGGGGAGCGTGTGGACGTTCTGCGAGGCCCGCCGGAACGGCAGCCGGCGCAGCAGGTAGTGACGCGCGTTGAGGTCGAGGTAGGC
This sequence comes from uncultured Solirubrobacterales bacterium, assembly GCA_963823565.1. Taxonomy (GTDB): domain Bacteria; phylum Actinomycetota; class Thermoleophilia; order Solirubrobacterales; family 70-9; genus RHKX01. The sequence continues at coordinate 812,495 of CAWGLR010000003.1, forward strand.
CGAGACCGCGGCGACGAGCACGAGCACGAAGCCGACGATCGGCTCCTCGACCGCCGCCAGGCTGCCCGCCACCGCCAGGGCGCAGTGCAGCATGTGCACGAGCGCCCACTGCGGCTGCACGTACGTGGGGTCGATCACGGCGCGCCGGCCCGTCGCCTCGAGCCGCGAAGCGACGTGCTTGGACGCCCGCCGCTCGGAGTCGGTCCCCGGCAGGCGCCGCTCGAAGCCGCAGAGGGCGTCGACGTCGGCGCTGATCTCCTCCGCGCTCACCCCGGCAGCATTGCGGAGCGGCCGGACCGGGGCGGCGGTCGGCACGCGGGCGGCTCCGAGCCGCGGCCTAGACTCGCGCGCAGAGCCCCCGTAGCTCAGCTGGATAGAGCATCCGCCTTCTAAGCGGATGGCCGCAGGTTCGAGTCCTGCCGGGGGCGCTGGGCGCGGGGCCGGCCGCTTCCCCGGCAAGCTAGATTTGTGCTCACGCGGTGGGCGTAGCTCAGTTGGTAGAGCTCCTGGTTGTGGTCCAGGCGGTCGCGGGTTCGAGCCCCGTCGCTCACCCCTCGTGGTTGGCCGCTCGATCGGGTCCCGGCGGTCGAGCCGAGGCAGATCGGTCGCCGTAGTTCAATGCTGGTGATCGTGCCCGCGCACAGTTCGCCAGGAGTCCAGCGTGATCTTGAGGATCACGACGGTGATGGCCAATCCAATCAGGGGATCGGCTAGCTGGAATCCCAGAGCTACCGCCGTGGCGCTGGCGACCACGGCCAGGCTGACGTAGGCATCGGCGCGGGCATGCGCGCCGTCCGCAACGAGGGCCGGGCTATCGAGCCTGCGGCCCGCGCGGGACCGGATCAGCGCCGCGATCCAGTTGCCCATGAACCCGACCGCCCCGGCGATGGCGAGGGCTCCCAGGTGGGCAACGTCGGAGGGATCGATGAGACGGTGTACGGCCTCGTAGCCGGCGACGCAAGCGCTGATGAAGATCGCGGCGACCACCGCCAAGCCCGCCCAGCGCTCGGCTACTTCGCTACGGAGCGCAAAGGCAATGGCAAGCGGGAATGCGGTGGCAGCGTCGCCGAAGTTGTGGATCAGATCGGCGAGCAGGGCGATGCTGCCGGAGGCGACGAAGATCAGCGTCTGCGCACCTGCCGTGAGTCCGAGGACGAGCAGCGCGAGTCCGACCGCGCTTAGGCCCTCCCGAGAGCGCTTGATGCTCGGATCGACCAACCCGTGGCTGTGACCGTGTCGGTGATCGTGGTGATGCTGCGCGGCCTCCATGGACTCAGTTGCTCGTGATGTCTGCGAACTCGGAGGCTCGGGCCTTGGCCTGGCGCAGGTGCTCGACGTGAGACATGGCCTCTTCGAGCAGAGCCCCGACGTGCTCGTCATGGAGCGAGTAGTGGACCGCGCGTCCGTGCCGTTCGCTCTCGACGAGCCCGAGGAGCCGTAGCACTCGCAGCTGATGGGACACCGCGGAGGCCTCCATGCCCACCGCCAGGGCCAGCTCGTTGACCGAACAGGGCCCACCGTGGAGGTGGCCGAGGATGCGCAGGCGGCTGGAGGTCGCCAGCGCCTGCATGGTCTCCGCGACCTGATCGGACAGCTCTGGATTGACGAGGTCGGCCGGATTCGAGATGGAGCCGTGACTCATGGGCTCAAACCATACATGAAGGACTATTCAGATATTCATAGCTTAGCCGTCCTAGACTCCGTCGCGCCGTGATCGCCTACGACCCTGCCGAGTGGAGCGATCTGTTCGTCGCCACGGCCGGCGCCGGTGCTGCGCTGGCGGGGCTCCTCTTCGTCGCGGTGTCGATCAACCTCGAGCGGATCCTCTCGCTGCGTGGAGTGCCGGAGCGGGCGATGCAGACGCTGCTGCTCCTGCTCACCGTCGTGATCGTCTCGATCGCGGGACTGATCCCCGGTCAGACGAGCCACGCGCTCGGCATCGAGCTGCTCGTGATCTCGCTGCTGCTGGCCCTGGCGCTCGCCGCCACGCTGGCACCGAGCCTGCCGCCGGCGGGCTCGCCGCGCCACTGGCTCGTGGGCAGGATCGCCGTCCTCGTCGCCGGGACGCTCCCGCTCCTGATCGGCGGGATCGAGCTGATCGCCGAGGCGGGAGGGGGCCTCTACTGGGTCGCCGTCGGGATCGTCTTCGCAATCGCGGGCGCGGTGGCCAACGCCTGGGTCCTGCTCGTCGAGATCCTGCGCTGACGAAGCGGCAGTCAAGACACGCGGGTTGGCAGAATCACCTTTCGCATGCCCGATCCCAGCAAGGCTCCCGATTCGCGAGAGCGCCCTCAGGGCGTGAGCCTGACCACGGCGCTCTCGCGAATGATGGTCGCGGAGATGAAGGAGTTCTTCGGCAAGGGGCCGGAGTCGGCGAAGTCGTACCTGATCGACGACCTGCTGTTCATCGTCATGCGCGGCGGCATCACGACCGCCGAGGACACGCTGATCGAGGCGGGTCAACAGGACGCCGTCCGGGAGTTCCGGCTCAGGTTCGAGGAGGAGATGCGGGAGCGGCTGACGGGCCTCGTCGAGGATCTCGTCGGGCGCAAGGTCATCACCTACCACAGCCAGATCCTCTTCGACCCCGAGATCGCGATCGAGATCTTCGTCTTCGACTCGCCGCCCGAGGCCGCCGAGACCGCCCGGGGCTAGGGTCACGGCGGTGCCGCCGGAGGACGGGACGAGGGATTCGATCGAGGGAGCCGCTCCCGTCGCCGGCTGGTCGATGGGCGGCTTCGTCGCCCAGGCCGTCGCCTGCGCGGTGCCGGAGCGCGTCAAGCGCTTGCTGCTGCTCGCCACCGACCCGGGAGGGCCGGAGGCCGTGAGCCCCGCCGCGTCGCGGCCCTGATGCACGCGTTCCTCGCGGAGGCGTAGCGCCCGGGCCGGCATCGGTGTGAGACTGCGCACACTGAGCCCGCGCCGCGCGCCCTGCGGTCGTAAAGTTGGCCAGCCAGCCAAACCGGAGGAGAGAGATGGCGACCGAAGAGCAGACGAGCACTCCCGCGAACGCTGCGGAGCCGATCCCCCTCGACGATCTCCTCATCTCCGACCAGGAGCTCTGGGAGGAGGGTCCTCCCTGGCCGCTCTTCCGCCGCCTGCGCTCGGAGTGCCCCGTCCACTGGAGCGACAAGATCAGCGAGTACCCGGAGGAGGACGGGTTCTGGTCGGTCACCCGCGCCGACGACGTCTACACCGTCAGCCACGACTGGCAGACGTACTCCTCGGCCTACGGGATCACCGCGCTGACCAACGCGATCCTGCCGCTGGAGCTGACCCAGGCGATGTTCATCGGCATGGACCCGCCGAAGCACGACCGGCTCAAGGCGCTCTTCCAGCGCGGCTTCACGCCGAAGCGGATCGCCGAGCACGAGCCCGCGATCCGGGCGATCGCCGACGACGTCCTCGGCGGCGTCGAGGGCCGCGAGGAGGTCGAGCTCGTCAACGAGGTCGCCCAGCCGTTCGTCTCGCGCGTGATCGGCAGCTTCATGGGGATCCCGGAGGGCGAGGACGAGGACTGGGCCCGCCTGATGAACTCGATCCTCGCCGCCAACGACCCCGACATCAACCCCGAGGGCCCGGACTCGATCATGGCCCGCGACGTGCCTGAGGTGTTCGAGCGCTGCTCGAAGCTGATCGCCGAGCGCCGCGAGAACCCGACCGACGACCTGACGAGCGTCCTCGTCCACGCCGAGGTCGACGGCGAGCGGCTCCAGGAGCACGAGATCGTCATGGGCTTCTTCCTGCTCGTCGCCGCCGGCAACGACAGCACCAAGGCGACCTACTGCTCGGCGATGCGCGCCCTGATGGAGGCCCCGGACCAGAAGCGGCAGCTGATCGAGGATCCCTCGCTGGTCCCCGGCGCCGTCGAGGAGGCGCTGCGGATGTTCCCCGCGTTCGCCCACTTCCGCCGCACGGCGATGAAGGACGTCGAGCTCGGCGGCCAGAAGATCCGCAAGGGCGACAAGGTCGTGCTCTGGTACGTCTCGTCCAACCGCGACGAGTCGCGCTACGAGGACCCGGACCACTTCGACATCCACCGCAACCCCGAGCACCAGGCGTTCGGAGCAGGCGGCCGCCACTTCTGCCTCGGGACCGCGCTGGCCCGCCTCGAGCTGCGGGTGCTGATCGAGGAGACCCTGGCGCGCTACCCCGGGATCGAGCTGGCGGGCGAGCCGCGCCACGCGGCCACCCAATTCGTCAACCAGCTCAAGAGCCTGCCGGTGAAGCTGGCCTAGCCGGCCTCGCTCTGGCCCGAGCCCTCAGCGGCGCTCCTTGACGTAGCGTCGCCCCTGCTCTCCGACGACCTCGATCAGGTTGCCCAGCCCGATGTTGACGTCGGCGAGGTGCAGGCCCCACTGCGGCGTCGGCGACGGGCTGAGCTGACGCGCGCCGTCCACGGGATGGATCCGCAGCACGTGGGCGCCGTTGGCGCGTTCGCAGCCGCCCGTGTAGTGGTCCTGGGGGGCGAGCCACGGCGTCGGCGCGGTGGGCTGCGGGCCCCCGTACATGATCTGCAGGCCGATGCCGAGCGTGCCCGGGAACGGCTCGCTGCGCACGAGCGTGTCGAGCCTCGTGCCGTCGCGGCTCAGGCGGGCCGGGCTCGTGCAGGCGATCTCGAGCTTGCCCGGGTCGACGCCGTGGGTGTCGACGAGCGCGCCGTCGGTCCTGCCGAAGATCGCGTCCGGGGGCGGCGTATCGCCGAAGGTCGAGAAGGCGACGACGCAGCCCGTCTGGCGCGCCGACCGGCACAGCGGCGTGCGACGGAAGCTGCCGCCGGCGTCCTCGCCCTTGCGGACGGTGACGTTCCCGCCGAGCAGCAGCGCCGAGACCAGGAGCTTCCGCTGCGCCCGGCTGCGCTCGATCTCGGTCCGCAGCAGCTCGCTCAGAATCCCGGTCCCCTGCGAGTGGCCGATCAGGACGACGCCGCGGCCGCGGTTGTACCTGCGCAGGTAGGTCCGCCACGCCTCGAGCACGTCCGAGTAGGCCGTCTCCACCGCCTCCGGGGGCACTCCCTCGGTCGCGTTGATAGCGCTCAGCGTGAGCTGCCGGTAGACCGGCGCGAAGACGCGGCAGCGCTGCGAGAAGCGGGACGCCTGGTACTGGGCGATCGCCGTCTGTTGGGGGTCGACGTCCTTGTTCGCGTTCGGGCCCTCCTGCTCGCTGACCGTCGGGTAGACGTAGAAGCAGTCGATCTTCGGGCGCCGCGCGTTCCGCGGCGCGGCGACCCGGCTCGAGCCGTCGGCCCCGTAGACGGTGGTCCGCAGGCTCTCCCGGCACGGGTTCGGCTTCGCCCCGGGCTTGCAGAGCCACTTCGTCTTCGCGCTCGCGGTGCCGGCACCGGCCAGCAGCAGCGCGGCCGCCGCCGTCACTCCGATCAGGACCCCGAGGGCCCGGCTCCCAAACCTCAACTCGTCTCCTCTCCGAAGGCCCCGATCCGTGGATGCGAAGGTATCAGCGGGCCCACCTCACGAAGCCGGGCCCCTCGCCGTTGAACAGACCGATGCCCCGACCGACGCGGCTCCCGCCCTTCCAGACCCTGGTCGACGACCACGCCGCGGCCGTGGCCGCCTACCTCCGCGGGATGCTCGGCGCGACCGACGCCGAGGACGCGGTGCAGGAGACCTATCTCGCGGCGCTTCGGGCCTACCCGGGCTTCGACGGCGCCCACCCGCGGGCCTGGCTGATGACGATCGCCCGCCGCAAGGCGGTCGACCTCGCCCGCTCCCGCGCCCGCCGCCCCGACGCGCTCGCCGAGCCCGACGGGCTCCCGGCCGCCGAGGGCGCCGGCCCGCTCGACGGCCTCGGCGGCTCCGGCCTGTGGAGACGGGTCGCGGCGCTGCCGCCGAAGCAGCGCGAGGCGCTGCTCCTCCGCTTCGGCGCCGACCTGCGCTACCGCGAGATCGGGATCGCGATGGGGTGCTCGGAGGCCGCCGCGCGGAGGAGCGTCCACGAGGGTCTGACGAAGCTGAGGAAGTCCACGCGAGCGAGAGAGGAGGTCGGAGCATGAGCGCCGAGACCGAGCTGATGGAGTCCGCCGACCGGTCGATCGACGTCGCCGCGCTGACGGCGCGGCTCGCCGCCGCCGCCGAGCCCGAGGGGCTGCTCGACCTCGCCTACTGCCGCGTCGATTCCCCGTTCGGGGAGCTGCTCGCCGTGGCCACGAGCGAGGGGCTGGTCAAGCTCGGCTATCCCGACGTCCCCGCCGATCGCCAGCTCGAGGCGCTCGCCGCCACCGTCTCGCCGCGGCTGCTCGAGGCTCCCTCCCGGCTCGACCCGCTGCGGCACGAGCTCGACGAGTACTTCTCCGGCCGCCGCCGCTCGTTCGGGGTGCCGCTGGACTGGCGGCTGAGCGGCGGGTTCGTGCGCGAGGTCCTCGTCGCGACCGCGGCGATCCCCTACGGGGAGACGCGGACCTATGCCGAGATGGCGGCGCTCGCCGGCAGCCCCCGCGCGTTCCGCGCGGCGGGCAGCGCCCTCGGCGCCAACCCGATCCCGATCGTCGTCCCCTGCCACCGCGTCCTGCGGACCGGCGGCGGGCTCGGCGGCTACGGTGGCGGGCTCGACGTCAAGCGCGAGCTGCTGCGGCTCGAGGGCGCGCTGGGCTGAGCGCTCAGCAGGGGGAGGTCTCGGGGCCGCTGCGCACGACCTCGAACGCCGAGCCGGGGATCTCCTTGAGCTGATTCAGGTTCGCGTCGTCCCAGCGCCGGTCGGTGGAGCCGCTGATGAACCAGTTCGACCCGTTGTCGGCGACGATCATCCCGTAGCGCTTGAGCGCCGTCGCGATCACCCGGGCGTCGCCGCCGAAGCCGCCGAGGTCGTAGCCGCCCCGCAGGCGCAGCCGCATCCCCATCGCCGGCAGGTTCGGGTCGCAGGAGTCGGAGGCGTAGTGGGTGGCGGGGGAGACGTAGCCGCGGCGCGTCTCCTCGAAGGTCACCCGGATCGCGTGGTCGATCTCCCCCGACTGCACCTCCTCGTAGGTGACGAGCCCCGGGTAGATCGGCAGCCCCGCCGCGTCGGCCGACGTCCAGCCGTCGGGGCGCTGCCCGGCCAGCGGCGCACCGAGGTCGAACAGGGCGGCGGAGTCGGCGCTCCAGCCGCGCCCGCGCTCGAAGGCGCGATAGAGCTCGAAGAGGGTGCAGGGCCCGCCCGGGGAGGATGGCTGGCGGACGACGAGCACGTGGCGGTCGCCATCGGCGCGCTTCCCGCCCTCGACCGGAGCGCCGGGCGGGACGGGGTAGGGCCCCTTGTCGCTCTCGTCGCCGTAGGCGGTGAAGCGGATCGGCACCCCGGGCTGGGCATGAGGGACGACGACATAGGGGATCCCGTAGTCCGGGTTGGAGCCGAAGTCCGGGTGGAGCTCGGTGCCGCCGGCGGAGTTGATCTCGGCGACGATCTGCGCCGAGCGCGGGTGAAGCGGCGCGCTCGAGATGTCGCGGTTGAACTCGTCGGACGCCGGGAGGATCGCGCAGCCCGGGTCCGGGTGCGGGCCGTTGAACGGGGCGAGCAGCGTCGCCGCCCGGCCGGTCCTGCTCCACGGGGAGCAGCGGTTCCCGCGGCAGGCCCGGGCCCGGGCCTGGTAGGCGACGCCGCGGTCGAGCTTCGAGAAGCGGGCCGGAGCGTGCTTGACCCGCTTGCTCCGCCAGCGGCCGTCGCCCTTGCGGATCTGGACCCGGAAGCCGGACTCGCCCTTCGACCGATCGGCCCAGCTCAGCGCGATCGACTTGATGGTCACGCGCGTCGCCTGCGGCGCGCCCGGCGCCCGCAGCTTCGCGGCGCCGGCCGGCGCGGCGAGCCCGAGGGCGAGGACGGCGGCGAGGAGCGGGGCGGCGATCGCGCGGCGCATCTGGTTCAGGATCGGCATCGCATCCGCCATCTTGAGGGGTCGCGGACGGGGGAGCCGGTGCCCCGCCCCCGCTAGCCTCATCCCGGCAATGACCCCAGTCGCGGACATCGGCTCCGCGATCGCCGGCTCGCTGCCCTCGCTGGCGATCCTCGTGGCCGCGATCGCCTACGCCGTGCGGATCAACACACTCTCGAAGGAGGGCCGCCCGGTGCCGCTCTGGCGCCAGGGGTTCTTCCTTACCGGGCTGATCGTCCTGATGATCGCCTACGTCTCGCCGCTCGAGGGGCTGGCGGACGAGCTGCTGACCTACCACATGATCCAGCACCTGCTGATCATGGACGTGGCGGCGCTGTTCTTCGTCCTCGGCCTGACCGGGCCGGTGATGCAGCCGCTGCTCGCCCGGCGGCCGTTCCGCTGGCTGCGCCACCTCGCCAGCCCGCTGATCGCACTTGCGATCTGGGCGACGCTGCTCTACGTCTGGCACATCCCCGGCCTCTACGAGGCGGCCACCTTCGACAGCGACTTCGTCCACGCGCTCCAGCACCTCTGCTTCTTCACCGCCGGCCTCGCGTTCTGGATGTCGCTGCTCGGGCCGCTGCCGAAGCCGGCCTGGTTCAACAGCGCCGCCGCCGCCGGCTTCGTCTTCGGCATCCGGCTGATCGGCGCCGTGCTCGCGAACGTCCTGATGTGGTCGGGGTCGGTGATCTACGGCCGCTACGCCGGCGGCGAGGCCGAGCGGGGGATCACCGGGCTCAGCGACCAGGGGACGGCGGGCGTCGTGATGATGGCCGAGAGCACGGTGGTCACGCTGGCCGTCCTCACCTGGCTGCTGCTGCAGTGGGCGCGGCGGGACACCGAGCGCCAGGAGCTGCTCGACCTCGCGCAGGAGCGCGGCTTCGAGCTCGACCCCGAGCGCGCCCAGCGCGCGGTGGCGGCGGGCCAGGGAGCGCGGCTGCGCGAGCGGATCGAGGCGACGGGCGAACCCACCGGGCAGGCGCGATGACCCGGAACCGCTACCTCTACCTGCTCGTCTTCGTCGTCGGGACGGGCTCGCTCGGCGCCGAGATCGCCGTCGCACGCCTGATGGCCCCGTTCTTCGGCGCCTCGACGATCGTCTGGGCCAACACGATCGGCGTCGTCCTCGTCGCGCTCTCGGTCGGCTACTGGTTCGGCGGCCGGCTGGCCGACCGCAGCCCGACGGTCACCGGGCTCGCGAGGATGGTGCTCGCCGCCGCGGTGCTGCTGGCGATCGTCCCGTTCGTCGCGCAGCCGTTCCTCGACGTCTCCGTCGACGCCCTCGACTCGATCTCCGCCGGCGCCTTCGTCGGCTCGCTCGTCGCCGTCCTCGGCGCTGGTCGCGGTGCCGGTGATGCTGCTCGGCGCGGCCTCGCCCTACGCGCTGCGGCTCGCCGTCCCCGACGTCGAGCACACCGGCCGGATCGCCGGCCGCCTCTACGCGATCTCGACCGACCGGCTCGCTCGTCGGGACGATGGCCTCCTCGCTGCTGCTGATCCCGTTCGTCGGCACGCAGCGGACCTTCCTGATCTTCGCGCTGCTGATCGCGCTGGTCGCCGTCGCCGGGCTCGGGCCCCGGTTCGTGCCGGCGCCCGCCCTGCTCGCGCTGGCGCTCGGCGCTCCCGGTCGGGATCGTCAAGGCGTCCGAGGAGGGCGAGGTGATCTACGAGGCGGAGACCGAGACCCAGTACGCGCAGGTGATCGAGTACGACGACGGCGAGCGCGTCCTCGAGCTCAACGAGGGCCAGGCGATCCACTCGCTGATCAAGCCCGGCACGTACCTGACCGGGCGCTACTGGGACGGGCTGATCGTGTTCCCGTTCGCCGCCCTCGACCGGCCTCCCGAGCGCGTCGCCATCCTCGGCAACGCCGCCGGCACCGCGGCGCGGATATACGGGCACTACTTCCCCCGGACCCGCGTCGACGGGGTCGAGATCGACGGCGAGCTGACCGAGATCGGACGCGAGTACTTCGACCTCGGCGGGCCGAACCTCCACACCCACACCGCCGACGCCCGACCGTGGCTGCGCCAGTCGGAGGGCGACTACGACGTGATCGTCGTCGATGCCTACCGCCAGCCCTACATCCCCTTCTACCTGGCGACCCGCGAGTTCTTCGAGCTCGTGCGCGATCGCCTCGCGCCCGGCGGGGTCGTCGTCGTCAACGTCGGCCATCCGGAGGGGAGCGACGACCTCGAGCAGGCGATCGGCGCGACGATGGCGGAGGTCTTCCCGACGGTCCTCCGCGATCCGATCGAGGACGCGAACACGTTGATGCTCGGCACGAGCGGCGACGCGTCGATGGAGCGGGAGCTGGCGACCGTCGGGACGCTCCCGGAGGACCTGCGCAACCTCGCGATCGCAGAGGCCCAGCGGCTCGGCCCGCCCCTCCCGGGCGGCGACGTCTGGACCGACGACCTGGCGCCGGTCGAGTGGATGATCGACAAGTCGATCATCGGCTACGCCCAGGACAACGGGGGCTGAGCGAGGACAACGGGGGCTGAGCGCGAACACGAGTTGCGGGGTCCAAGCCCGTGATCGTCGACTGCGCGCATTACATCGGCGGCTCGCGCTGCCACGCCGGCTCCCTCGAAATCGAGGACGCGGCCAGGCGGGCGAAGGAGGAGACCGGGTACGTGTGGCTCGGGCTGCGCGATCCCAGCGAGGCGGAGCTCGATCGCGTCGGCAAGGCGTTCGCGCTGCCTGAGCTGGCACTCGAGGACGCGCACGAGGCGCACCACCAGAGGCCGAAGGTCGAGGACTACCGCGGCTCCTTCTTCGTCGTGCTGAAGACGGCCCGCTACGACGACGAGCGCGAGGAGGTCGAGTTCGGGGAGATCAACATCTTCCTGAGCGCCAACTACGCGATCACCGTCCGCCACGGCCTCGCCAGCGGGCTGGGAGGGGCGCGCGAGCGCCTCGAGGACCGCCCCGACCTCGTCGATCGCGGCCCCGCCGCGGTGGCGTGGGCGGTGCTCGATCAGGTCGTCGACGACTACGAGCCGGTTGCGGCCGGGCTCGACAACGACATCACCGAGGTCGAGGATCAGGTCTTCAACCAGCAGCCCGACCCGACCGCGCACGACCCGACGCAGCGGGTCTACTTCCTCAAACGCGAGGTGATCGAGTTCCATCGCGCGGTCGAGCCGCTGATCACGGCGCTGGAGTCGGTCGAGAAGGGGACGATCATCGAGCTCGACCCGAAGCTGAGCCGCTTCTTCCGCGACGTCGCCGATCACGCCCGGCGCCTCAACGAGCAGCTGCACGATCAGCGCGACCTGCTCGAGGGCATCCTCCAGGCCAACCTGGCGCTGGTGACCCTGCGGCAGAACGAGGTCGTCAGGGCGATCTCCGCGTGGGCGGCGATCATCGCCGTGCCGACGTTCATCGCGAGCATCTACGGGATGAACTTCGACACGATGCCGGAGCTCCACTGGGAGTTCGGCTATCCGCTGGCGGTGGCGATGATGCTGCTCGCCGTCTTCCTGCTGCACCGCTTCTTCAAGCGGATCGGCTGGCTCTGAGGCGCTCCCGCGCCGCGGTCGCGAGGGCCGCGGCGATCTCCATCGCGAGGGCGACGACGCGGCCGGCGGGCCCGGAGACGCACCTGGCGAGCGCGCCGTCGGCGCGCCTCACGCCGGCAGCTTGACGAGGTCGCGCTCGGGGTCGACGCCCCAGCGCCGGCCGGCGTCCTCGAGCTCGGGCGAGAGTCCCCAGCGGTCGGGCTTCGGGTCGCCCTCGTGCTCGGGGCTCGCGCCCTTGAGGTCCATCGAGCCGAAGTTGTCCCCGACGCGCCGGATCTCGGCGACCTCCTCGGCGCTGAGCGCGACGTCGGGGAGCGACGCGAGCTCGGCTCGCTTCTCCTCGATCGGGCGGGCGGCCTCGCCCGGTTCCTGGATCAGGGTCGGGACGACGCAGCGGACGGCCGGCCGGGCCAGGTTCCACGCGCAGGCGAGCTGCATGGTCGTCAGGCCGTGGCGCTCGGCGATCGGGCGGATCCGCTCCAGCCGTTCGCGGCCGGCGGCGACCCAGCCGTCGGGCCGGAAGCGGCGATGGTCGCGCGGCGGCAGGTCGTCGGGGTCGGGGACGTCGCCCCAGAACAGCCCGCCGTAGTCGGCGACGCGGGTGATCACGTCGATGCCGTGCTCGACGGCGCTGTCGAGGACCAGCTCGCCGGGCCAGGGCTCGAAGGGATTGAGGATGATCATCGCCCAGTCGATTCGCTCGCCGAAGCGGTCGAAGCAGTGGAGGAGGTCGAGGGTGAAGCCGTTGGCGGGGCCGGGGGCGACGCCGATCGCCTCGGTGAGGCCCTCGTCGCGGAGCGCGGCGAGCGCGTCCCAGACCTCCTCGGAGGTGTAGCCGGTGCGATCGGGGTTGTGGAGCAGCAGCAGGTCGAGGCGATCGGTCCCGAGGCGCTCGAGGCTGCGCTCGGTCGCCATCCGCAGGTAGTCGCCGTACTCGCCGGGGCCGCGCAGGGACGGGTCGGTGAAGCGGGGGAAGCCCTTGGGCCCGTCGCGCTCGCCCTCGTAGAAGTCGTGGCCGACGGCGCCGGCGAGACAGAAGGACTCGCGCGGGACCCCGGCGACGGCGCGGCCGAGCATCTCGTCGGCACCGCCCTGGCCGTAGGTGTCGGCGGTGATCACGGTGTCGATCCCGGCGCCGGGCCGCAGCACCGACTCGAGCCGCTCGGCGTCCACCTTCTCGCCGAAGCCCATGTACTGCCCGCCGCTCCAGGTGCCGATCGCGACTCGTCCGGGTCTCATGCCCCCAACGGTAGTAACCCCTAAGGTTCCGCGCCCGATGGACCTGAGCACCGAAGTCACCGAGCTCGACGACTCGCGAGTGAAGATCGCGGCCACAGTGCCGTCCGCGGAGGTCGAGCGCCAGCTCGAGCACGCCGCCGGCCACTACGCGAGGGAGATGCGCTTTCCCGGGTTCCGCAAGGGCAAGGTCCCGCCGAAGCTGGTCCTCCAGCGGCTCGGCCGCGAGGCGGTCATGGAGGAGGCGCTGCGCGAGGGGCTCCCCGAGTGGTACGAGCGGGCGTTGCTGGAATCGAAGGTGACTCCGGTCGGCGACCCGAAGCTCGACATGCCCGAGCCCCCCGCCGAGGGCGAGCCGCTCGAGTTCACGATCGAGGTCGGCGTGCGGCCGAAGGCGAAGCTCGGCGAGTACAAGGGCCTCGAGGTCGGCAAGCCCGCCCCCGACGTGCCGCCCGAGGAGATCGATCGCGAGGTCGAGCGGACGCGCGAGAGCCTCGCCGGGCTCGAGGCGGTCGAGCGCGCCGCCGCCGACGGCGACTTCCTGCTGATCGACTTCGCCGGCGAGGTCGACGGCGAGGCCTTCGAGGGCGGGACCGCCAGGGACTACCTGCTCGAGCTCGGCTCCGATCAGCTCATCGACGGCTTCAACGAGGCGCTGTCCGGCGCCGGGGCGGGGGAGGAGCGCAGGGTCGAGGTGACCTTCCCCGAGGAGTACGGGGCTGAGGACCTCGCCGGCAAGGACGCCGTCTTCACCGTCCAGGTCAAGGAGGTCCGCGAGAAGCGCCTCCCCGACCTCGACGACGACTTCGCCGCCGACAACTCCGACTTCGACACCCTCGAGGAGCTTCGCGCCGACATCGAGCACCGGCTCGAGCACGCGGCCGAGCACCGCGCCGACCACGCCTTCCGCGACGCCGCGCTCGAGGCCGCCGTCGAGAACGCCGAGGTCGAGATCCCCGAGGACATCGTCCAGGCGCGGGCGACCGAGATCTGGGAGCGCGTGGAGCGCTCCCTCTCCCAGCGGGGCATGGACCCCGAGACCTACCTGAAGATCCAGGACAAGACCCGCGAGGACGCGATCGCGGACGCCCGCGACGACGCCGAGGCCGGGCTGCGCCGCGAGGCGGTCCTCGAGGCGATCGCCGAGGCCGAGGACATCGAGGTCACCGAGGAGGAGCTGCTCGAGGCCCTGCGGCCTCCCGCCGGCCAGAAGGGCAAGCCGGAGAAGCTGCTCAAGCGCATCCGCGCCGAGGGCCGCGACGGTCTGCTGATCGAGGAGATCCGCATGCGCAAGGCCGCCGACCTCGTCGTCGACGAGGCCAAGCCGATCGAGATGGACCGCGCCGAGGCCAGGGAGAAGCTCTGGACGCCGGAGAGCGAGTCGGCCGGCAGCGGCGGCCAGCTCTGGACGCCGGGCTCCTGAGCGCCTAAGCCGAAGTCTTCCAGCGCTGCTTGGGGACCCGGCACGTCTTCTTGCCGGACTTGAACTCGTTGGTCCAGAGGACGCCCTTCGTCTTCCGGCCGCCGTCCTTGACCTTGCCGCCGATGTGGAGGACGCCGCCCTCGTCGTCGGCGAGTCGCGCCCTGAACGTGCCGTCGCCGGCGACCTTGATCGGGGTGACGGCCCGGAGCGTGATCCGCACCCGGTCCTCGCCGCAGCGAGCCTGGACGTTGAGGGCGCGGAAGCCGGCGATCTTCGCCGGCTCGCCGCCCTCGACGCCGACGCGCAGCTTGACGACCGCGACCCCGTCCCCCTTGATCGACCCGGTCTGCGGGAAGTTCTTGGCGAGCGCGCTCGCCGGCGCCAGCAGCGCCGCCGCGGCGGCGGCGAGGATCGCGATCTTCTTCATCTGGCTGGTTGCTCCCTGTGCATCTGAACTCAGTGAACGGTTCCGGGACTCGAAAGTAGCGGTGCCGGGTCCCGGCCGCGAAGGTACGCCGGTCGGGGTCGTTACACTGCCGCGCCCATGAGTCCGATGGTCCCGATGGTGGTCGAGCAGACCTCGCGCGGCGAGCGCGCGTTCGACATCTACTCGCGCCTGCTCAACGAGCGGATCATCTTCCTCGGCACCCCGGTGACCGAGGACATCGCGAACCTGATCGTCGCGCAGCTGATCCACCTCGAGTCCGAGGATCCGGACAAGGACATCTCGCTGTACATCAACTCGCCGGGCGGATCGGTGTACGCGGGCCTCGCGATCTACGACACGATGCAGTTCATCAAGTGCGACGTGCAGACGATCTGCGTCGGCATCGCGATGAGCATGGGCGCCCTGCTCCTCGGCGGCGGCGCCGCCGGCAAGCGCATGGCGACGCCGAACTCGAAGATCCTCATCCACCAGGTCTCCGGAGGCTTCCAGGGTCAGGCAACCGACATCGAGATCCACGCGCGCGAGATCATCGACATCCGCCGCCGCCTCGACGAGATCATCGCCAAGCACACCGGCCAGGAAATCGATCGGGTCAAGAAGGACACCGAGCGCGACTACTTCATGAGCGCCGAAGAGGCCGTCGAGTACAACATCGTCGACAGGGTCATCGAGAACCGCTGACGCGGGCCGGGAGACGCCAGCTCGGCGTAATCGGTCGGCTTACGGCCGGAGGCCGCTGCGCCTCCCTCTTCCTTGATCTGACGCCTCCCGACTCCGCCTCAGCTCCTGCGGTGGTGTCCGGCTTCGCGAAGGATGCAATTCCCTGTCCCTTGAAGGGACCGGGGTCCCCGGCGAGTAATTGAGGTGCAGGCCCGCCGCGACGGTTTCCGTAACCTTCGCCGTACGGGCCGGATCCGTCCCCCCGAGGCGAAGGGAAAGAAGCCCTGGCACGTCCAACCGACTCGAACGAGCAGCTCCTCTGCAGCTTCTGCGGGAAGTCCCAGCGCCAGGTCAAGAAGCTGATCGCGGGCCCCGGGGTCTACATCTGCGACGAGTGCATCGATCTCTGCAACGAGATCATCGACGAGGAGCTGACGACCGCGCCGTCCTTCGAGCTCGACGCGCTCCCGAAGCCGCGGGAGATCAACGAGATCCTCAACGAGTACGTCGTCGGCCAGAACGCCGCCAAGCGGGCGCTCTCGGTCGCCGTCTACAACCACTACAAGCGCGTGCAGATGCACGGGGAGGGCACCGGCAAGGACGGCGAGTCGCCGGAGCTGCAGAAGTCGAACATCCTCCTGCTCGGCCCGACCGGCTGCGGCAAGACGCTGCTCGCCCAGACGCTGGCGCGGATCCTCAACGTCCCGTTCGCGATCGCCGACGCCACGGCGCTGACCGAGGCCGGCTACGTCGGCGAGGACGTCGAGAACATCCTCCTGAAGCTGATCCAGGCCGCCGACTACGACGTCAAGAAGGCCGAGACCGGGATCATCTACATCGACGAGATCGACAAGATCACGCGGAAGGCCGACAACCCGTCGATCACCCGCGACGTCTCCGGCGAGGGCGTGCAGCAGGCGCTGCTGAAGATCCTCGAGGGCACGACCGCCTCGGTCCCCCCGCAGGGCGGGCGCAAGCACCCCCACCAGGAGTTCCTCAACGTCGACACGACGAACATCCTCTTCATCTGCGGCGGCTCCTTCGCCCAGCTCGACCAGGTGATCGAGAAGCGGATCGGCACCGGCGGCATCGGCTTCGGCTCGACGATCTCCTCGAAGGAGGACCGCGAGGTCGGCGAGCTCTTCGCGCAGGTGCTCCCCGAGGACCTGATGGAGTTCGGCCTGATCCCCGAGTTCATCGGCCGCTTGCCCGTCCTCGCCTCGATCGACCAGCTCAAGCGCGAGGACCTGATCACGATCCTAACCGAGCCCCGGAACGCGCTCACCAAGCAGTTCCAGCGTCTCTTCGCCTTCGACGACATCGAGCTCGTCTTCGCCCCCGACTCGCTTCAGGCGATCGCCGACAAGGCGATCGAGCGCGAGACCGGCGCCCGCGGCCTCCGCTCGATCATCGAGGAGACCCTGATGGACGTCCAGTTCGAGCTGCCCTCCCGCCGCGACGTCAAGAAGTGCGTCGTCACCCGCGAGACGATCGAGAAGGGCCTCACCCCGACCCTCGTCACCCAGGCTGTCGCCGAGGAGGAGCCCGGCGTCGAGCTGGGGGAGGAGAGCGCGTAGGGCGCGACTTGCGACCGTGAATGGGATGAACGTTGCGATATGCGCAACGTTCATCCCGCTCAGCTCGACGCCGACCTCCGCGCCATCTTGGGCCTGACCCGCCGCCAATAACATCGGCGGCCATGGACGCCGCCCGCCGTAAGCGACTCGAGGAGACGACCCGCTGGGACCCGGCCGAGGCCGAGGGGCGGATCTTCGCGCGCTGGCAGGAGGGCGGCTACTTCACGCCCGAGCCCGAGGGGACGGCCGAGGAGAACTTCTCGATCGCGATCCCGCCGCCGAACGTCACCGGCTCACTGCACATGGGCCACGGGCTCAACAACACGATCCAGGACACCCTCGTGCGCAAGCGGCGGATGGAGGGGCGGCGCGTGAAGTGGATCATGGGCACCGACCACGCCGGCATCGCGACCCAGTCGGTCGTCGAGAAGGAGCTCCGCAAGGAGGGGATCGACCGCCGCGAGCTCGGCCGCGAGGCGTTCGTCGAGCGCGTCTGGGAGTGGCGGGAGCAGTACGGCGGCACGATCATCCAGCAGCTCAAGCGCCTCGGCGCCTCCGGCGACTTCGCCAACGAGCGCTTCACCCTCGACGAGGGCTACGTCCGCGCCGTCCACCGCGTCTTCGTCGCCCTCTACGAGAAGGGCCTGATCTACCGCGACAACTACATGGTCAACTGGGACCCGGGCTCGCACTCGGCGATCAGCGACCTCGAGGTCGAGAACCGCGAGGTCACCGACACCCTCTTCTCGATCGACTACCCGGTCGCCGACTCCGAGGAGGTCCTCACCGTCGCCACGGTCCGCCCGGAGACGATGCTGGCCGACACCGCCGTCGCCGTCCACCCCGACGACGAGCGCTACGCGGGCCTCGTCGGCGCCCACTGCATCCTCCCGCTGGTCGGCCGGAAGCTGCCGATCATCGCCGACCCCTACGTCGATCCCGAGTTCGGCACCGGCGCGCTGAAGATCACCCCCGGGCACGACCCCAACGACTTCGAGATCGGCCGCAGGCACGGCCTCGAGGAGATCTCGGTGATCGGCGAGGACGGCCGGATGAACGAGAACGCCGGCGAGCGCTACACCGGGCTGAGCGCATCGGAGGCGCAGGAGCGCGTCGTCGCCGACCTTCGCGCCGAGGGCAGGATCAGCGGCGAGGAGGACTACCCGCACTCGGTCCCCTTCTCGCACCGCTCCGGGCAGCGGATCGAGCCGCTGATCAGCCTCCAGTGGTTCTGCCGGATGGAGGAGCTCGCGAAGCCGGCGATCGACGTCGTCAAGAACGGCACCGTCGCCTTCACGCCCGAGCGCTGGGGCCGCGTCTACCTCGACTGGATGGAGAACATCCGGCCCTGGTGCGTCTCCCGCCAGCTCTGGTGGGGCCATCAGCTGCCCGTCTGGTACTGCGACGCCTGCGGGACGACGATCGTCGCCGAGGCCGAGCCCGGCACGTGCCCCGACTGCGGCGCCGGCGAGCTGCGCCGCGACCCCGACGTCCTCGACACCTGGTTCTCCTCGGCGCTGTGGCCGTTCGCGACGCTCGGCTGGCCCGACGACACCCCCGAGCTGCGCGCGTTCTACCCCACCGACGTCCTCGTCACGGCCCGCGACATCATCTACCTCTGGGTCGCGCGGATGATCATGACCGGGCTCGAGTTCCCCGGCGCGATCCCATTCTCCGACGTCTACATCACCTCGGTCGTCCAGGCGCCCGACGGGCGGCGGATGTCGAAGAGCCTCGGCACCGGCATCGACCCGCTGGAGCTGATCGAGACCCACGGCGCCGACGCCCTTCGCTTCGGGCTGCTGACGATGTCCTCGAGCCAGGACGTCCGCTTCTCGGAAGCGAAGATCCAGCAGGGCCGCGATCTCGCCAACAAGCTCTGGAACGCCTCGCGGCTGATCCTGATGAACGCGGACGCCGAGCCGGCGCCGTCCGGTGCGGCGGTGACGTCCTCCACGCCAGTGGAGGACCGGTGGATCCTCTCCCGCCTCGAGCGCACGGTCGAGCTCGTCGGCGAGCGCATCGACGCCTACGACTTCGCCCACGCCGCCCTCGAGCTCTACCGCTTCATCTTCTCCGAGCTCTGCGACTGGTATCTGGAGATCGTCAAGCCGCGCCTCTACGACGGCGACGAGGCCGCGGCCGCCAATCTCCTGCACGTGCTCGAGCGCACGCTGGCGCTGACGCACCCGATCATGCCGTTCGTGACCGAGGAGATCTGGGGATACCTCCCCGATCGCCGCGCGGAGCTGATCGTCTCGCCGTTCCCGCAAGCCGAGCGCGATCGCTTCGACGAGGCCGCCGAGGCCGACGTCGGGGAGGCGATCGAGCTGACCCGGGCGCTGCGCCGCTGGCGCGAGCTCGCGGGCGTCTCCCCGGGGGCGGTCCTGTCCGCCCGCCCCGCCGCGGGCGCCGCGCCGCCGCACCCCCTCGTCGGCCGGCTCGCCCGCCTCGAGCTCGACGGCGCGAGCGGGGGAGCGGCGGTCGCGTCCGTCGCCGGCCTCGACATCCTGCCCTCCGAGAGCATCGACGCGGCCGCGGTCGAGGAGCGGATGGCAGAGCGCCGCCGTGGCCTCGAGTCCGAGGTCGCCCGCGCCGAGGGCAAGCTCGCCAATCAGGGATTCGTCGCCAACGCACCGCCCGAGGTCGTCGACTCCGAGCGCGAGAAGCTCGAGCGTTACCGCGCCGAGCTCGCCGAACTGGACTGAGGGCGATAGACCCCGAGCGCTACCTCGCCTCGCTCGAGCCGGTCGGCTGGAACTTCGGGCTCGAGCGGATGCAGCGGCTCTGCGCCGAGCTCGGCGAGCCGCAACGCCGCTACGCGACCCTGCACGTGGTCGGCACCAACGGCAAGTCGTCGGTGACCTCGATGGCCGCCGCGATCCTCCACGCCGGCGGGCTGCGGACCGGCAGCTGTCTCTCCCCGCACGCCTGGCGCTGGAGCGAGCGCACCCGCCTCGACGGCGCCGAGATCGAGCCCGAGCCGTTCGCCGCCGCGGTCGCCGAGGTCGCCGCCGCGATCGAGCGGGTCGAGGACGGGGAGGAGCGCGTGACCCAGTTCGAGGCCGCCATCGCGGCCTCCTTCGTCGCGTTCGCCCGCGCGGGGGTCGACGTCGCGGTGATCGAGGCGGGACTCGGCGGCCGCCTCGACGCGACCAACGTGATCGACTCGCGGGCGACGGCGCTGACGTCCGTCGGGCTCGACCACACCCAGTGGCTCGGCGAGACCGAGCTCGAGATCGCCGCCGAGAAGCTCGCGGTCCTGCGGCCCGGCACGGCGCTCGTCCTCGGCGACGTGGCGCCCGAGGTCGAGGAGCTGGCGCTGGCGCTGGCGACGGAGCGCGAGGCCGAGGTGATTCGCCCCGGCCCGCTTCCCGCGGAGCTCCTGCCCGGCGCCGTCGCCCCCTACCTGCGGCGCAACGCCGCCGTCGCGGTCGCGCTTGCCCGCGTGGCCGCCCCCGAGCTGTCCGACGAGGCGATCGCCGCCGGGCTCGCCGCCGCCAGCCTGCCCGGCCGCGCGGAGTCGCTCGGCGGCGATCCGCCGCTGCTCGCCGACGCCGCCCACAACGAGCAGGGGGCCCGCGCGCTCGCCGAGGCGCTCCCCGGGCTCAGCGGCGGCGCACCCGTGGTCGGCTGCCTCTCGATGCTCGAGGACAAGGACCGCGAGGGGATCGTCACAGCGCTGGCGCCGGCGCTCGCCGGCGCCGTCTGCACGGCGGCGGAGCCCGGCCCGGCGATGGGCCGGCCGGGAGCCCGCGCGGCCGACCCCGCCGCGCTCGCGCGGCTGCTCGAGTCGCACGGGGTTCGTGCCGAGGTCGTTCCCGACCCCGCCGCCGCGGTCGAATGGACGCTCGCCCTCGCCGCCGAGCGCGGCGGGGTGGCGCTCTGCGCCGGATCGCACTACCTTCTCCGCTACGCATGGACCGCGAGGCGCGCTCAGAACTCCTCTCGATGATGGGCCTGGTCGCCGCCGTGGTGGCGATCGTGATCCTCGTCTTCTTCGGCCTCGGCTACCTCTTCGGGCGGATGTTCCTGTAGCGGGTCAACCCGTGCAGCGAGGGACCGCCCCCTAACCTGAACCCGTATCGCCACTAGACTGCCTCGCTTCTCGTGCCCGTAGCCCTCTTCGGAATCACCGACTCCGGCCTCAACATGGCCGTGAACCTGGTCCTGCTGGTCCTCGTCGTCCTCTGGCTGGCTCTCGCCTACTGGACGTTCGCCGACGCCCGGCGCCGAATCTCCGACAGCTTCCTGGTGACGACCGCAACGGTCGTCGGGTTCGTCCCGTTCCTCGGGCCGCTCGTCTACACGATCCTGCGGCCGCCGGAGTTCCTCGAGGACGCGCGCGAGCGCGAGGTCGAGACCCAGGCCTCGGAGCTGCGGATGCGCCACCTCGTCGCCCAGTCGTGCCCGCGCTGCGAGCACCCGATCGAGCGCTCGTGGCTGCGCTGCCCCGAGTGCCAGCACCGCCTCAAGGACCCCTGCGTCTCCTGCAACCGGCCCGTCGACCCGCGCTGGTCGATCTGCCCCTACTGCGAGACCCAGCTGCGCCGCCAGCGCGAGGACGACTCCCGCCGCTCGCGCTCGCGCAGCTCGAAGTCCGGCGACCGGCCCCGCGAGTCCTCCTCGACCGCGCCGCCGAAGCGCCGCGCCGCCGCCTCTTCCTCCTCTTCCTCCTCATCCAGCCGCAGCTCCTCCAGCTCCAAGAGCAAGGACTCCGGCGCCTCCTCGAGCTCCGCGCGCAAGCCGCGGTCGACGCCGCCCCCCGCCTCCGGCGAGGGTGACGGCGGCGACTCCTCCGGCTCCCGCCCGCGCCGGCGCTCGACCACGACGTCCTGACGCGGCCCCGACGGCCGCCCCGAACCCGCTAAGGAGCAACCACCCATGGCCGATTCCTCCCGCACCCTGATCCTGATCAAGCCGGACGCCTTCGAGCGCGGCCTGACCGGCGAGGTTCTCGCCCGCTTCGAGCGCAAGGGCCTCGAGATCACCGCGCTGAAGCTGATCACCGCCGACGAGTCGATCGCCAACGAGCACTACGCCGAGCACACGGACAAGCCGTTCTTCGGCGAGCTCGTCTCCTTCATCACCGGCGGCCCGCTTGTCGCGGCCGTGCTCGAGGGGGTCGAGGCCGTGAAGGCGGCCCGGCAGCTGATCGGCGCGACGAACCCGATCGAGGCGGCCACCGGCTCGATCCGCGGCGACTTCGGGACCGAGGTGACGTTCAACCTCGTCCACGGCTCCGACTCCGACGAGTCGGCCGAGCGCGAGATCGCCATCTGGTTCCCCGAGCTGGGGTGAGCGCGAGCGCGGCGTCCCCGGCGCCGCGCCGCCGGGTCCTCCTCGCCTCGGCGTCCCCGCGCCGGCGCGAGCTGCTGCGGCTGATCGTCCCCGAGTTCGACGTCCTCTCTCCGGATGTGGCCGAGCTGACCGCGGCGACCCGGCGGAGGTCGTCGCCGAGAACGCGCGGCGCAAGGCGCTCGCCGGCGCCGCGGCGGACGCCGGAGGCGATCGTGATCGGCTGCGACACCGAGGTCGTCCTCGACGGCTCCGTGCTCGGCAAGCCCGCCGGCGAGGCGGGGGCGCGCGAGCGGCTCGAGCGGCTCTCCGGCCGCTCCCACGACGTCCTCAGCGGAGTCGCGGTGGCCGTCGCGGGCCGGGTGGAGGCCGAGGTCGCCGGCACCGAGGTCACGTTCCGCTCCCTGTCCCCGGCCGACGTCGAGGCCTATGTCGCCTCGGGGGAATGGCGGGACCGGGCCGGCGGATACGCGGTCCAGGGCCTCGGCTCGGCCCTCGTCGAGCGAGTCGAAGGCGACCTCTCGAGCGTCATCGGCCTGCCGATTCCGTTGCTGAGCAGGATGATCGCGCGCTTGCAGGATGCCTAAGAAATCGCAAGATTTCGATTGGTGAACGCTCACAAAGTGGTTCGCGCGAGCGACGTTCGCTAGACTCGCGGCGCTCCGCACGTCGTCGACGGCACTCCTTGTGCGCATGGGGTCAAGCGGAACGGGGCCAGCGCACGTGAGCAACCCCTCCGCACGTCGACCGCGGCTGCCTCCCGGGGGGCCCGGCCTGAGGTGGCGCGCGAACAAACCCCCGAGCAACAAACACACCGAATGGGACTCTTCGACTCGATCACCGGCTTCGGCGGCCGCGACATGGCGGTCGATCTCGGCACCGCCAACACGCTCGTCTACGTGCGCGGCCGCGGCATCGTCCTCTCGGAGCCGAGCGTCGTCGCCGTCGACTCCCGCACCGGCGAGGTCCACGCGGTCGGCATGGAGGCGAAGCGGATGCTCGGCCGCACCCCGGGGACGATCCAGGCGATCCGCCCGCTCAAGGACGGCGTCATCGCCGACTTCGACGTCACCGAGGAGATGCTGCGCCACTTCATCCAGAAGGTGCACCAGAACCGCTTCGCGCACCCGCGCGTCGTCGTCTGCGTCCCCTCCGGCGTCACCGGCGTCGAGAAGCGCGCGGTCGAGGAGGCCTGTATGGCCGCCGGCGCGCGTCAGGCCTACCTGATCGAGGAGCCGATGGCTGCCGCGATCGGCGCCGGGCTTCCCGTCGGCGAGCCGACCGGGTCGATGGTCGTCGACATCGGCGGCGGCACGAGCGAGGTCGCGGTGATCTCGCTCGGCGGCATCGTGGTCTCGCAGTCCATCCGCGTCGGCGGCGACGAGATGGACGATGCGATCGTCAACCACTGCAAGACCGTCCACAAGTTGATGATCGGCCAGCAGACCGCCGAGGAGGTCAAGCTCGAGGCGGGCTCCGCGACCGACATGCACGAGGAGGTCAACACGGAGATCCGCGGCCGCGACATCGTCTCCGGCCTCCCGAAGACGGTGATGCTCTCCTCCGCAGGAGGTCCGCGAGGCGCTCGCGGAGCCGGTCAACGCGATCGTCAACGCGGTCAAGGAGACGCTCGACCGCACACCGCCCGAGCTCGCCGGCGACATCATGGATCGCGGCATCACGCTCGCCGGCGGCGGCTCCCTCCTTCAGGGCTTCGACGAGCGGCTGCGCCAGGAGTGCCAGATGCCCGCGCAGCTCGCCGACTCGCCGCTGACGTGCGTCGCGGTCGGCTCCGGGCGCTCGCTCGAGGAGTTCGAGACGATCCACCGCGTCAACGCCAGCAACTCGCGCCGCCGCCGCCGCTGATGTACCGCAAGCAGGTCCGCCGCCGTCGCGCGATCCTGGTCCTGCTGGTGGTCGCCTGCCTGATGCTGATCAGCATCTCGATCAGCGAGGCCGAGAGCGGCCCGCTGCACTCGGTCCAGAACGGCATCTCCTCGGTGCTGAACCCGATCGGCGAGGGCGCGAGCCGGGCGCTGAAGCCCGCTCGCGACCTGATCAACTGGTTCGACGAGACGCTCGACGCCCGCGGCGAGAACGAGGACCTCCGCAACCAGGTCGCCGACCTACGCAAGCGGCTGCTCGAGACCGAGGACGCGGCCGAGGAGGCGGGGTACCGGGACGATCTGGCGAAGCTGATGGAGGAGAACGGCCTGACCGGCTATGAGCCGGTCGACGCCACGGTGACCCTGCACTCAACCGAGCGCCTGGTACCAGGCGATCAAGATCGACAAGGGCTCCAGCGACGGCATCGAGAAGGACGACGCGGTGGTCACCGACGACGGCCTGATCGGCCGCGTCGACCAGGTCGGGGGCGGCTGGGCGCAGATCGCGCTGCTCACCGGCACCGGAGCGGTCACGGCGCGGGTGGCCGGCAAGGGTCCCGAGGGTCTCGTCGAGCCGATCGTCGGCGACCCCGGCAAGCTCAGCTTCACGCTGATCCAGGAGGGCGGCGAGATGAAGGAGGGCGACGATCTCGTCACTGCCGGGTTCAGCAACGGCGCGCTCGAGTCGCGCTACCCCGGCGATATCCCGATCGGGCGGATCTCCGAGACCATCCCCGACCAGCAGCAACAGATCGACGAGGTCCGGATCGAGCCGTTCGCCGACGTCAACGACCTGCAGGACGTCAGCGTCCTCACCGGGGGCCCGTCGTGATCGTCACCCCGCAGATCCTCGCGCGCATCGCCGCGATCGTCTTCATCGGCGTCCTGCTCCAGCTCGGGCTCTTCTCGCAGGTCCCGCTGCTCGGCTCGGTCGCCAACCTCGTGCCGGTCGTAGTCGTCGCCCTCGGCCTGCTCGGCGGCGCCGTCACCGGCGCCGTCTGCGGCTTCATCGCGGGGCTCCTGGTCGACGTGATGATCGGCGGGACCCTCGGCGTCACCTCGCTGTCGCTGATGATCGCCGGCTATCTAGCGGGGCGCTGGCGCGAGGGCTACGACATCGTCTCCTCGCTCGTCCCGCCGCTGCTCACCGGGGCGCTGACCGGGGTCGCCGTCGCCGCCTACGGGGCGATGGAGCTGGCGCTCGGGATCGACGCCCAGGTCAGCGCGATGGTCCTCCGCGAGGTCATCGTCCAGGCGCTCCTCGGCGCCCTGCTCGCGGTGCCGTTCTTCCCGCTGATCCGGCGGATCCTGCGACCGGCGCTGATCGACGACGCCCGGCGGGCGCGCGTCCGCGCCTCCCAGCCGGCTGGTCGTCCGAGCCCGTTCGCGATCATTCGAGGGCAGAGGAGCTTCTGATCTTCGGCCAGGACGAAAACCGCGCCCCGACGCATTCCCAGTTCTCGTTCCGGGTCGCCGTGCTCGGCGGGACCGCCCTCGTCGTCTTCGCGGCGATCTTCTTCCGGCTCTGGTTCGTCGAGGTCCTCTCCGGCGAGGCGTACCTCCGCGAGGCCAACACCAACCGCGTCCGCGAGGTCAAGATCCCTGCTCCGCGCGGGAACATCCTCGACGCCAACGGCCACCTGCTCGTCGGCAACGAGAGCTCGATCTCGCTGCAGGTGCAGCGCGACAAGCTGTTCCGCAACCCCGCCGACCGCGAGCGCGAGCTGAAGAAGCTGAGCGAGGTCGCGGACATGTCCGTCTGGAAGATCAAGAAGGAGATCCGCGAGCAGACGAAGGTCCTGCCCGCCAGCCCGGTGACGCTGGACCAGAAGGTCCCCTTCGACCTCGTCGCCTACCTGCGCGAGCGCCAGGACCAGTTCCCGGGCGTCACCGCGGGGCAGGTCTCGGTCCGCAAGTACCCGGAGGGGACGCTGGGAGCCCACCTCTTCGGCTACGTCGCCGAGATCGGCCCCGAGCAGCTCAAGGAGCCCGCCTACGACGGCCTCGACCCCGGCGACCAGATCGGCGCCAGCGGCCTCGAGGCGCAGTACGACAACATCCTCCGCGGTCGCAACGGCGCCGTCCGCGTCCAGGTCGACGCGATGGGCGAGCCCCGCGGCCGCCAGCTCTCGCGACTCGAGCCGGAGCCCGGCGAGAACCTCGTTCTCACGCTCGACGAGAAGGTGCAGAAGGCGGGGGAGGCAGCGATCGGCAGCTACGGCCTCCCGGGCGCGTTCGTGGCGATGGACGTTCGCGACGGCTCGGTCCTCGGCATGGGCTCCTTCCCGAACTACGATCCGAACGTCTACGTCCCGCCGGTCTCGACCGACAAGATCGACGCCCTCACCAACGCCGAGTCGGAGCCGCTGCTCAACCGCGCGATCCAGGGCGACTACCCGACCGGCTCGACGTTCAAGCTGATCACCGCCACCGCGGCGCTCGAGGAGGGGGTCATCGCTCGGCGACCGAGATCTACAACGACGTCGGCTTCATCGACCTCGGCAACGGCGACAAGCGCACCAACGCCGGCGACGAGGCCTACGGCGCGGTCGACATGATCGACGCCCTCCGCGTCTCCTCCGACTCTACTTCTACACGCTCGGAATCGCGATGGAGAACGTGTACGAGGACACCGGCCAGGAGATCCTCCAGGACTGGGCGAAGCGCTACGGCTTCGGCAGCCTCACCGGCATCGACCTGCCCGCGGAGGGCGCCGGGCTCGTGCCGACGCCCGAGTGGCGGAACGATCTCTACGAGCAGGCCGCCGACCCCGACTCGTGCGGCGGCGAGAAGCGGCTCTTCCAGCGACGACTGCTTCGAGACCGACCGGCCGTGGTCGGTCGGCGACAACGTCAACCTCTCGGTCGGGCAGGGCGACCTCGGCGCGACGCCCCTGCAGCTCGCGGTCGCGTACGCGGCGCTCGGCAACGGCGGGCAGATCGTCCGTCCGCACCTCGGCGACCGGGCCGAGAACGCCGAGGGACAGGCGACGCAGGAGATCGAGCCGGCGCCCGCACGCGAGATCGACATCTCGCCGGAGACGCACGACACGATCATGGAGGGCCTGCGGCAGGCCGCGAACGAGCCGGGCGGCACGTCCTACGACGTCTTCGGGAACTTCCCGATCGAGGTCGCGGGCAAGACCGGCACCGCGGAGAAGACCGACCAGGAGGACCAGGCGTGGTACGCGGTCCTGGCTCCCGCCGACGACCCGCAGTACGTCGTCGTGACCACGATCGAGCGCGGCGGCTTCGGCGCCACCACCGCCGCGCCCGCCGCCTGTGCGATCCTGGCTCAGATCTTCAAGGACCAGGGGGCCAGGCCGACCGACTGCGGCTCGACCAGCTCCGGCTACGAGTGATCCCATGCCCACGCTAGCCCAGCCACAGACATTCGACGAGCGCAGCGCCGGCTTCGCCGCGCGCACGGGCTTCCTCCGCCTCGACCCCACGGTCGCGCTGGCGGGGGTCGGGCTGATCGCCTGCAGCATCGTCACCCTGGCGACGACCTTCGGCAACGACCTCTCGATCCGCCAGAGCATCTACGCGGTGATCGGCATCGCGCTGATGCTCGTCCTCGCGCGGATCGACTACTCGCGCTTCCGCGAGCTCCGCGTCGGCATCTATACGGCGATGATCTTCTCGATCGTCGCCGTGCTCGTCCTCGGGGCCGCCGCCCGCGGCTCGCGCCGCTGGATCGAACTGCCTTTCTTCACCTTCCAGCCGTCGGAGCTGGGCAAGCTTCTGCTCGTCCTCGCCCTCGCCGGCTTCGTCATCGATCGCGCGCGGCGCCAGTCCGAATGGCGGCGCACCGTGCGATTGCTGCTGCTCGGCCTGGTGCCGGCAGCCATCGTTTTCCTACAGCCTGACTTGGGCACGGCGCTGGTCTACGGCGCGGTCACCCTCGCGATCCTGTTCGTCTCCGGGGTCCGCTGGACGCACTTCGCAGTGCTCGGCGGAATCGCCCTGGCGGCGGTCACGATCGTGCTGGTGATCGCTCCCGCGGTCGGTCACCCCGTGCTCCACGGGTATCAGCTCGAGCGGCTGACCTCGTTCCTCAACCCGAGTGACGATCCCGCCGACTCCAGCTATCAGACCAACCAGGCACTCATCGCCATCGGATCGGGCGGCAAGCTCGGTCGTGGCGAGGAGGCCACGCAGTCGCAGCACGGCTTCTTGCCGGAAGGCCAAACCGACTTCGTCTTCGCCGTCGTGGCGGAGCGATGGGGTTTCGCCGGCGCGGCTCTAGTTCTATCCCTATACGCCCTGCTCATCTGGCGGGCGCTGCGGATAACGACTCTCTCGAAGAACTTGTACGGGAGCATGATCGGCGCGGGTATCGCGGCGATGCTCCTCTTCCAGGTTTTCGTCAACGTCGGGATGAACCTCGGGCTGATGCCCGTCACGGGGATCCCGCTGCCGTTGATGAGCTACGGAGGCACATCCGTGCTGGTCACCTTCATGGCGATCGGCATGCTTCAGAGCGTCTACGTCCAATCGCAGCTCGCCTCGCCCGGCAGGGCAAGAAAGACGCTCTGAGGTGAGCCACTTTGAAGAAGAAGATCCTCGTATCGGTTGACGCCGGCGAAACGCGCGTAGCCGTACTCGAAGCAAAGGGGGCCGCTCGCTCGAGCGACGGCCGCCGCAAGGAATCCACCGGCGGCTCGAAGGGCCGCTCCGACGACTGGCGGGTCGGTGAGCTCTACGTCGAGCGCCGCGGATCGCGCTCGATCGTCGGCAACATCTACAAGGGGGTCGTCGACAACGTCCTGCCCGGGATGGAGGCGGCGTTCGTCGACATCGGGCTGGAGCGCAACGGCTTCCTCCACGTCGACGAGATCGTCACCCCCGACGGCAAGGCGCAGCCCAAGCGCGGCCACGGCAAGGGGCGGCGGATCGACGAGCTGCTCAAGCGCGGTCAGGAGATCGTCGTCCAGGCGGTCAAGGACCCGCTGAAGACGAAGGGCGCGCGCCTTTCGATGCAGGTCTCGATCGCCGGCCGCTACCTGGTCTACATGCCACAGGGGGCCGGGATCGGCGTCAGCCGGCGGATGCCGGACAAGGAGCGCACGCAGATGCGCAAGAGCCTCGAGAAGCTCCACAAGGCCAACGGCGAGAAGGGCGGCTACATCGTCCGCACCGCCGCGCAGGGGGCAAAGCTCGAGGACTTCGAGCGCGAGATCTCCTACCTGCACAAGCTGACCGAGGTGCTCGAGCGGCGCTCGGCCGAGGTCGACGCCCCCGCCCTCGTCTTCCAGGAGGCCGACCTGCCGATCCGCGTCCTCCGCGACGTGCTCGGCAGCGAGTTCGACGGCGCCGAGATCGACGACCAGAAGCAGTTCGAGCGGGTCACCTCGTTCTTCCAGCGCACGGCGCCGGAGCTCGTCGACTCGGTGAAGATGCACTCGCACTCCGAGCACCTCTTCGAGCGCCACGGCGCCGAGGAGGCGTTCCGCTCGACCCTCTCCCGCCGGGTCGACTTGCCCTCGGGCGGCTATCTGATCGTCGACTACGCCGAGGCGCTGACGGTGATCGACATCAACACCGGCAGCTTCACCGGCAAGGGTAAGGGCCGCCTCGAGGACACGATCACGAAGGTCAACGTCGAGGCGGCCGACGAGGTCGTCCGCCAGCTCCGGCTGCGCGACATCGGCGGGATCATCGTCATCGACTTCATCGACATGGCGCGGGCCAAGAACCGCGACCAGGTGCTGAAGACCCTCCGCAAGGCGCTCGACGAGGACCGGACCAAGACCTACGTGGTCGAGGTCTCGCCGCTCGGGCTGGTCGAGATGACGCGGCAGAACGTCACCGACGGCGTCCGCGAGATCCTCACCGAGAAGTGCCCGACCTGTGACGGCGAGGGCGTGGTTCGCTCCGCCGAGACGGTCGCGATCGAGTCGCTGCGCAAGCTGCGCGACGTCGTCGAGCGGGACGCGAAGTCCGGGGCTTACCTGATCCGGGTCAACCCGAAGGTCGCGCGCGAGCTGATGCGCCACGACAGCGGCCTGCTCGAGCTCGAGGAGGAGCTCGGCAAGGTCTTCCTGTTCGAGGGCGGCGACGCGCTGCCGATCGACACCTTCGAGGTCGCCGAATCCGGCGATCGCGAGGAGATCGAGCGCCGGGCGCTGCCGTTCCAGGTCGACGACGAGGTCCTGCTGACCATCGACGAGCCGCACATGTACAACCCCGGCGACGCGGTCGCCCGGGTCGACGCGCTGGTGATCACCGTGACCGGCGCCGCGCCGCTCGTCGGTCAACGCAAGCTTGTCCGGATCCAGAGCATCGATCGCTCCTCCGGAGTGGCCGAGCTGGTCGACGGAGTCCCAGAGGGCGCGGCGGCCGGTGACGATTCCGCCGACTCTCTAGAATCCGGCACTCGGCGCCGCGGCCGCAGAGGCGGACGGCGCCGTTCCCGCGCCGGGAGCGGTTCCCGGCCGGGCAACGAAGACTGAACGGAACGACCATGCCCAACTACGCGATCGTTGAGACAGGCGGTAAGCAGTACCGCGTCGAGAAGGGTCAATC
The DNA here is from genome assembly GCA_963823565.1 of uncultured Solirubrobacterales bacterium. Lineage (GTDB taxonomy): Bacteria > Actinomycetota > Thermoleophilia > Solirubrobacterales > 70-9 > RHKX01. The sequence goes on from CAWGLR010000003.1 coordinate 842,935, forward strand.
CCTGCTCGTCGACCGCATCTCCGAGGAGGAGGGCGCGAAGGTGCCGCTGCGCGCGGTCATGTTCCGCAGCGACGACGACACCGTCCTCGACGCCAAGGACCTCGAGAAGGTCAAGGTCGAGGCGAAGGTCGCCGCCCATGAGCGCGGCGAGAAGATCAAGGTCTTCAAGTACAAGGCCAAGAAGGGCTACCGCAAGCGCAAGGGACACCGCTCCGAGCTGACCCGCCTCGAGGTCACCGAGGTCGCGATGCTGACGCGCAAGCCCGCCGCCAAGAAGAAGGCGGAGGATTCCGGCGAGATGACGAAGGCCGAGGAGGAGGCGCCGAAGAAGGCGCCGGCGAAGAAGCCCGCGGCCGAGACCAAGGCCAAGCCCGCCGAGAAGAAGGCGCCGGCCAAGAAGCCGGCGGCGAAGTCGGAGGCCAAGCCTGCGGCGAAGAAGAAGCCGGCGGCGAAGAAGCCCGCGGCGAAGAAGCCCGCGGCGAAGAAGCCCGCGGCGAAGAAGAAGCCCGCAGCGAAGAAGCCCGCAGCCGAGAAGGAGACTGACTGATGGCTCACAAGAAGGGGCTCGGCTCGAGCCGCAACGGCCGCGACTCCAACCCGAAGTACCTTGGCGTCAAGGTCTTCTCCGGCCAGCGCGTCCAGGGCGGCGAGATCATCGTTCGCCAGCGCGGCACCCGCTTCAACCCTGGTGACGGCGTCGGCCTCGGCCGCGACCACACCATCTTCGCCACCCGCCCCGGCACCGTCGAGTTCAAGTCCGGCCGCCGCGGCCGGACGATCTCGGTAGTCGAGGGCGAGTAGGTCCGCCGGCCGCTTCGCGGTCGGTTTGGCAACGAGGGGGCACCGACGGGGTGAGTGGGATGAACGTTGCGATATGCGCAACGTTCGTCCATCTCACGCCCTGGACCGGCTGATCGCGCGCCTCGCGGGGCTGCAGCATGGTGTCGTCGCCGCCTGGCAGCTCCGAGAGGCCGGGCTTGACCGCCATGCAGCGCTGAGGCGGGCCCGCACCGGGCACCTGCACCGCGTCTACCCCGGCGTCTACGCGGTCGGCCACCGCGTCCTGACCCCACAGGGGTGGCGTATGGCTGCGGTTCTCGCCGGTGGCCCGCGCACCGTGCTCAGCCATCGGCCCGCCGGCGCCGAATGGGGGATCCGGCACTGGAGCGGAGGACCGGCCATAACGGTGCGCACCGACCGGCGCATGGCTGACATCGAGATCCATCGGAACCGCCTTCCTCCCGACGAGATCACCGTGCTCGACGGCATCCCGATCACCACCGTCCCGCGCACCCTGCTCGACCTGGCGACCGTCCTCGACGAGCACGACCTGCTCACCGCCATCGGCGAGGCGGAGAAGCGACGTCTCTCCGACTCCCTCTCGTTGCCCGACCTACTCGAGCGGCATCGCGGCGAGCGAGGGACCGCCCGGCTGCGATCAGCGATGGAGCGGGTCGGCTACGGAGTGCCCATCCAGGCCCTCGAGGAAGCCTTCGCCCGCTTCGTCGCCGATCGAGGCCTGCCGCCGCCCGAGCTCAACGCGCACCTCTGGCTTGGCGACCGCTTCGTCTCCCCCGACTGCCTCTGGCGGGACCGCCGCCTGATCGTCGAGCTGCATTCGATCCGCCACCACGGCACCGGCCCGGCGATCTCGCGAGACGCCGCTCGCGACCGCCGGCTCCTCCTCGCCGGCTGGAGGGTGATCCACGTGACCTGGGCGCAGCTGCATGACCGGCGCGAGGCGGCGGCGCTCGAGCGCGACCTCCGGCGCGCCCTCGGGTGCGATCCTTGAGCGGTGTTCCACGATCGCGCGCGCATATTCGTCGAGGGCGGCCGCGGCGGCGACGGGGTCGTCAGCTTCCGCCGTGAGGCGCACGTGCCGCGCGGCGGTCCCGACGGCGGCGACGGCGGGCGCGGGGGCGACGTCGTGCTCGTCGCCGACCCCTCCCGGCGCGACCTCGCCTCGATGCGCGTTTCCGCTCACCACCGCGCCGGGCGCGGCGGCCACGGCCAGGGCGCGAACAAGCACGGCGCTCGCGGCGAGGACCGGATGGTCCTGGTCCCGCCGGGGACGACCGTCGAGGGTCTGCACGGCGAGTACTTCGACCTGGTCGAGCCGGGGCAGCGGGCGATCGTGGCGAGCGGCGGTCTCGGCGGCCACGGCAACAAGCGCTTCGCCTCCTCGACCCGGCAGGCGCCACGTTTCGCCGAGAGCGGCCTGAAGGGCGACTCAGGCTGGATCGAGCTGCACCTCCGCCTGCTCGCAGACGCGGGGCTGGTCGGCCTCCCCAATGCCGGCAAGTCGTCGCTCCTCGCGCGGATCACCCGGGCGGCGCCGAAGGTCGCCGACTACCCCTTCACGACGCTCGAGCCGATCCTCGGGACGATCGACGACGGCGAGCGCCAGCTCGTGATCGCCGACATCCCCGGGCTGATCGAGGGAGCCGCGGCGGGCGCCGGCCTCGGGCACGAGTTCCTCGCCCACGTCGAGCGCTGCCGGGTGCTCGTCCACCTGCTGGAGCTCGGCCCCGGCACGAACCCCGACGCGGCCTACGCGACGGTCCGCGCCGAGCTCGCGGCCCACGGGGCCGGCCTCGACCGGCTGCCCGAGATCGTGGCGCTCTCGAAGGCCGACCTGCTGCCCGCCGACGAGGTCGAGCTGGAGCTGGAGGCCTGGCGCGAGACGCACCCAGGCACGCGCGTCCTGGCGATCTCCTCGGCCACGGGCGCCGGGATCGACGAGCTCGTCGGCGCAGTCTTCGAGCTGGCGGCCCGGCCGGCCGAGGACGAGCGCCCCGGGCCCGGGGAGCCGGAGTTCGAGTCCGAGCACCGCGTCTACCGCCCGCAGGGCTCCGGCGGCTTCGACGTCGTCTGGGTCGAGGACGGCGTCTTCGCCGTCGAGGGGCGAGGCGTCGAGATGCTGGTCGAGCGCCATGACCTCTCCAACCACGAGGCGCTCTCCTACCTCGAGCGGCGCCTCAACGAGATCGGCGTGGTCAAGGCGCTTCGCGACGCCGGCTTCGAGCCCGGGGACGAGGTGCGGGTCGGCGAGCACGTCTTCGACCTCGATCCGGGCGCCGCCTGAGTCGGCGCCGCCCGGGAGGCGCGCCCGTAAGCTCCCGGCCATGCGATGGATCGCACGGGCGGGGGCCTTCGCGGTGGCGCTCTGCCTGCTCGGCGTCGGGGTGCCGCAGGCGGGAGCGGTCGACCTGCAGACGATCGGCACCTACGTCGATCCCGTCTTCGTCACCTCCGACCCGCGGAACCCGGACCGGATCTTCGTCGTCGAGCAGGGCGGGACGATCAAGCAGACGACCCCGGCGGGGACCTCAACGTTCGTCGACCTCACGCCCGAGGTCCTCAGCGGCGGCGAGCGCGGCCTGCTGTCGATGGCCTTCGCCCCCGACTACCCAACCAGCGGCCTCCTCTACGTCTATTACACGCGGCAGACCGACGGCTCCATCCAGATCGCCGAGCTGCACGTCTCCGGCGGGGTGGCCGACCCGCGCTCGCTGCGGCCGGTGATCGACATCTCCCATCCCGGCCAGAGCAATCACAACGGCGGCCAGCTCCAGTTCGGCCCCGACGGCTATCTCTACTTCGCCACCGGCGACGGCGGGGGCAGCGACGACCCCAACGACAACGGCCAGGACCTGACGGCGCGCCTCGGAAAGCTGCTGCGGATCGATCCGCGCCGGAGCGGCGACAGCCCGTACACGGCCCCCGCCGACAATCCATTCAGCGGCCCGGGCCAGGCGCGAGAGATCTGGAGCTACGGATTGCGCAACCCCTACCGCTTCTCCTTCGACCGCTTGACCGGAGCGCTCACGATCGGAGACGTCGGGCAGGGTGCGCGGGAGGAGGTCGACTACGTCCCCGGTGCGAGCGCAGGCCGCGGGCTGAACTTCGGCTGGGACTGCCGCGAGGGCCTGCTTCCCCTCACCTTCACGACCGCACCCTGCACGGGGCCGTTCACGGACCCGATCCACGACTACGACCACGGCGGGGGCGCCTGCGCCATCACCGGCGGCTACGTCGTCCGCGACCCCGGGCTGACCGAGCTCTACGGGCGATACGTCTACGCCGACTACTGCGTCGGTCAGATCCGGTCGCTGACTCCGGCGGTCCCCCGCGCGACCGGCGATCGTTCCGAGGGAATCAGCGTGGCCAACCCGAGCAGCTTCGGCGAGGACTCGTGCGGGCGCGTCTACGTGACCTCGCTCACGGACGACACCGTCGCCCGGCTCGTCGACTCGACTCCGACCGACTGCTCGGCGGCGCCACCGCCGCCGCCCGGCGACTGCACGGTCCGGATCGACGGCGACGGCAAGGGCAACCAGCTCAACGGCGGGCCGGGCTCGCAGGCCATCGACGGCGGCGCCGGCAGGGACCGGATCCGCGGCGGCGACGGGAACGACTGCATCGCGGGCGGGGCCGGGGCCGACGTGCTCAGCGGCAACGCCGGGGCCGACGTGATCCGCGGCGGCCCCGGGGGCGACGTGCTGCGCGCCCGCGACGGCGAGCGCGACCGCCTCGCCTGCGGCAATGGGAAGGACCGCGCGATCGTCGACGGCAAGGACCGCGTGAGGGGCTGCGAGCGGGAGCGCAAGAAGGCCGCGTAGCCTGCGGGTCCTCGTGACCCTCGTCGTCAAGCTCGGATCCTCGATCGTCGCCGCCGCCGACGGCGCGCTGCGCGCCGACGTGCTCGACGAGGTCTGCGCCCAGGTGGCCGAGCTGCACGGCGGCGGCGAGGAGGTGCTGATGGTCACCTCCGGCGCGATCGCGCGCGGCCGGCGGATCCTCGGCCTGGCCGACCGGCCGACGGCGGTCGACGAGCTCCAGGCCGCCTCCGCGGTCGGCCAGGGGTCGCTGTTCCGCGCCTACGAGGAACGGCTCGCCGGGCGCGACGTCCGCGCGGCGCAGGTCCTGCTGACCGCCTTCGACATGTCCGAGCGGATCCACTACCTCAATGCGCGCCAGACGTTGCAGCGGCTGATCGCCTGGCACGTCGTCCCCGTGGTCAACGAGAACGACACGACGGCCACCGACGAGATCACCTTCGGCGACAACGACTTCCTCGCCGCGCAGGTGGCGATCATGGTCGAGGCGCGCAAGCTCGTCCTCCTCACCGACCAGCCCGGCCTTCACACCGCCGATCCGCGGCAGGACCCCGGCGCCGAGCTGATCGAGGAGGTCGCCGACCCCGCCGAGCTCGACGGCTACGAGATCGGCGCCCGCACCTCGGCCTTCGGCTCGGGCGGGATGCGCAGCAAGGTGACCGCCGCGCAGATGGCCGCCAACTCCGGCGTGGCCGTGACCATCTGCGACGGCACCAGCCCCGGCACCTTGCTCGCGGCCGCGCGCGGCGAGCGGGTCGGCACGGCGTTCCGCTCGCGCAGCAGTCGCGCGCCGGGCTTCAAGCTGTGGCTGCGCTGGGCGACGCCGGCGCGGGGGAGGGTCGTCGTCGACGAGGGGGCGGGCCGAGTCCTGCGGGAGGCGGGCTCGTCGCTGCTTCCCGTCGGCATCGTCTCGATCGAGGGCCGGTTCGCCGCCGGCGACACCGTCGAGGTCGTCGACGGGGCGGGAATCGTCGGCAAGGGCATCGCCGAGCACAGCTCCGAGGTCCTCGACCGGCTGCGCGGGAAGCGCAGCGACGAGGTCCGGGAGATCCTCCCCGCTGGCGCCGAGGAGGCGATCCACCGCGATCGCTTCGTCCTCGCCTGAGGTCGGCTAGAGGCGCACGACCTCGCCCCGCTCGCCGCTGCGGCGCGCGGCCTCGATCAGCTCGAGCACGGCGATCGCCTCATCGACGGTCACGGGCGGCGGCGACCGGTGGCGCAGCGCGTCGCGGATCCCGGCGTAGTAGGCCGGGTAGTCGCCCGGCTGCGTCGGGACGGCGCGCATGCCCCCGGGGCTCCCCGCGGCGCCCCACGCGCCCTCCGGCTCGGCTCCCCAGTCCGGCCCGCCCGGCGCCTGCCCGTCCTTGAGCGCGTCCTCCTGTACGTCCATCCCGTGCTTGACGTAGGCGCCGGCGGAGCCGAGCGCCCGCAGCCGCGGTCCGCCCTCCGCGGCGACCGCCGACGCCCAGAGGTGGGAGCGCGCCCCGCCCTCGTGGGCGAGGGCGACGAAGACGTCGTCGTCGACGCGCGCGCCCGGCCGGACGACGTCGAGCTCGGCGTAGACGGAGCGGACGGGCCCGAACAGCACCAGCGCCTGGTCGATCAGGTGGCTGCCGAGGTCGTAGAGCAGCCCGCCGGCGTCGGCGGGGTCGTCGCTCTCCCGCCACGCCCCCTCCCGCGGCTCCGGGCGCCAGCGCTCGAAGCGGGACTCGAGCCGATGCACGTCCCCGAGCGCGCGCTCGGCCACGAGGCGGCGCAGGGTGAGGAAGTCGCCGTCCCAGCGCCGGTTGTGGAACGCGCTGATCAGCACGGCCCTGTCGGCTGCGGCATCGCGCAGCCGGCGGCCCTCCTCGGCGGTGACCGCGAGGGGCTTGTCGACGACGACGCCCAGCCCCGCCTCGATCGCCGCCAGCGCGAGTGACGCGTGTGCCCGGTTGGGCCCGGCGACGACGGCGAGGTCGTGGCCGCCGGCGTCCGACCAGACGTCCTCGGCGCTCGGCACGACCCGCGCGCTCGGGAACCGGGAGGCGGCGTCGGCGGCCCGCCCCTCGTCCGCGGTGACGATCGTCGTCAGCGAGAGCCCCTCGGTCGCGGCGATCAGCGGGGCGTGGAAGACGGCGCCGGCCATCCCGAAGCCGATCAGGGCGACGCGGATGTCTTCGTCGGTCGGGCTCACGGGGGAGGCGGGAGGCCTCGACGCTACCCTTATCCCATGGCGATCGCAGCCGAGTCAGTCACCGACATCTGCCGGCGCGCCCGCGAGGCCGCGCTCAGGCTGCCCTCGGTCTCGACCGCGGAGAAGGACGAGGCCCTCGGGGTCGTCGCCCGGCTGCTCCGCGAGCGGACCGCGGACATCCTCGAGGCGAACCGGACCGACCTCGACCGCGGCGTCGCCGCCGGGCTCGACGCGGCGCTGATCGACCGGCTGCGCCTCGACGAGAGCCGGATCGAGGCGATGGCCGTCGGCGTCGAGGCCGTCATCGCGCTTCCCGACCCGGTCGGCGAGCTGATCGAGGAGCGGACGCTCGAGTCGGGCATCCGGATGGAGCACCGGCGGGTGCCGATCGGCGTCGTCGCGATCGTCTACGAGGCGCGCCCGAACGTCACGATCGACGCCGCGGCGCTCTGCCTGAAGAGCGGCAACGCCGCCGTGCTGCGGGGCTCGAGCTCCGCAGCCGCGTCCAACGCCGTGCTCGGCTCGCTCGTGCAGGAGGCGGTCCGCGAGGCGGGGCTGCCCGAGGGCACCCTCGAGATGGTCGCCGGCGGCGGCCACGAGGAGCTCGCCGAGCTCGCCCGCCAGCGCGACTACGTCGACCTGATCATCCCGCGCGGCGGCGAGGGCCTGAAGGCGGCCCTGGAGGCCGTCGCCGAGGTGCCGATCCTCTACGCCGCCTCCGGCAACTGCCACGTCTACGTCCACGAGGACGCGGACGTCGAGATGGCGACCCGGATCGCGGTCAACGCGAAGGTCCAGCGCCCCGGTGTCTGCAACGCCGCCGAGACCGTCCTCGTCAACGCCGCGATCGCCGATCGCGTGCTGCCCGGGCTGCTGGCGGAGCTCCGCGACGCCGGCGTCGAGTTGCTCGGCGACGAGCGCGTCCGCGCGGCGGCGGAGGTCGAGGTCGGGGAGGCGCTCGAGTCCGATTGGGACACCGAGTTCCACGCGCTGAAGCTCGCGGTCGGCATCGTGGACTCGCTCGAGGAGGCGATCGACCACATCAACCGGCACGGCAGCGGCCACTCGGAGGCGATCGTCACCGGCTCCGCGGAGGCCGGGAACCGCTTCACGGCCGGCGTCGACGCCGCCTGCGTCTACGTCAACGCCTCCACCCGCTTCACCGACGGCTTCGAGTTCGGGATGGGCGCCGAGATCGGCAACTCGACCCAGAAGCTCCACGCGCGCGGGCCGATCGGGCTGCGCGAGCTGACCTCGACCAAGTACGTCCTGCACGGGTCGGGTCAGATCAGGGAGTGAGCGCCGCGGTCGGCGTCCTCGGCGGGGCCTTCAACCCGCCACATCTCGGCCACCTGCTGCTGGCCCAGGAGGCGATCGACTCACTCGGGCTCGACGAGCTGATCCTGATGCCGACCGGCGTGGCGCCGCACAAGCGGATCGAGCCGGAGCCGGGGGCGGCGATGCGGCTCGAGATGACGCGGCGGGCGGTGGCCGGCGCCGACCGAATGCGCGCCTCGGCCCTGGAGGTCGAGCGGGAGGGCCCGTCCTTCGCCTACCGTACGCTTGAGTTGCTTGCGGATGAGCTGCCGGGGAGCGATCTGATCTTCGTAATGGGCGCGGACGTCGCCGCCGGCCTCGGAGGCTGGCGCCGTCCCGAGCGCGTGCTCGAGCTCGCGCGCGTCGCGATCGCCGAGCGCGAGGGGGTCGAGCGGGCCGACGTCGACGCGACGCTGGCGCGGCTGGGCGCGAGCGCGCGGGCGGAGGTGGTGGCGATGCCGCCGGTCGGCATCTCGTCCTCGATGGTCCGCGAGCGGATCGCCGCCGGGCGACCGGTCCGCTGGATGGTCCCCGACGCGGTGCTCGGGTTGATCGAGGAGCACGGCCTCTACGCGACGGCGGTGCCGGGATGACGATGACCTCCGAGCAGCTCGCAACGCGGATCGCCGAGATCGCGGACTCGAAGAAGGCCGAGGACATCGTCGCGATCGACGTCGCCGAGATCCTCGGCTACACCGACGTGCTCGTGATCTGCACGGCGCGCAACGAGCGCCAGGCGAAGGCGATCCACGACGAGGTCCACCTGCGGCTGAAGCAGGACGAGGGCCTGCTGCCGCGTCGGGTCGAGGGGCTGCCGGAGGCGCGCTGGGTGCTGCTCGACTACCTCGACTGCATCCTCCACATCTTCGTCCCGGAGACGCGCGAGCTGTACCGGCTCGACCAGCTCTGGGGGGAGGGCAGGCGCATCGAGCTGGGGCTCGAGGCGGAGCCGCCCGCCCGCGCCGTCGGCGAGGGCTGATTCCGGCCTGACGGCGCGGTTCCGTCCGCGGCTGGACCTAGCCTCGCGCCATCGCTGGAGGAAGGTTCAGCCGGACCCTGCTCGGATACCGCCGCAGGGATGTGGACGAGGCGCTGGAGGCGCTCGAATCCGATCTCGGCCAGCGGGCGGAGGAGCTCCGGGCGACCGAGGCCGAGCTCGAGCACGCGACGCTCGAGGGCCTGGACCTGCGCAGCAGGCTCGCGCGCGGGGATCGTGAGATCGCCGGCGTGCGGGCCGAGCTGGCGGCGTCGCGCGAGCGCACCGACGCGGCGCTTCACGACCTCGCGGTGGTCGGCCGGCAGCTCGACGAGCTGCGCAGCGGCGCCCGCGGGCAGGCGACCCGGATCCGGCTCGCGGCGCTGCGGGAGGCCGCGGAGCTGACGGCGCGGCTCTCCGACCTCGAGGGGGCGGAGGGGCAGGGACGGCGCGACCGGCTGCTGGACGCGCTCGAGGACGCGATCGACCGGGTCGCGAGCGACTGGGACGACTCGCCGCGGCCGCCGGCCGCGGTGGCGCGCCGCCGCGCGGCGGCGAAGGGCAACGGGCGCCCGGCACGGACCCGCCGCAGCGTCAGCGTCGACGTCGGCCCGTTCGAGGACTTCTCCCAGCTCGTCCGCTTCGAGGACGCCGCCAACGCCATCGGCGGGACCGGCGACATCTCGATCAAGCGCTTCTCCGAGGGCCGCGCGCGGATCGACGTCGCCCTCAGCGAGCCGGTGGACCTGCTCAAGGAGCTCGAGGAGCGCTGCGACCTGGAGTTCCGGGTGCGCTCCACCGCCGACGACGAGATCGTCCTCGACGTCGACTGACCGGCGCGGATGGCCGATCGGGCCGTGCCCAACATCCGCTCCGACGATCCCGCGGGGGAGCGGGACTTCTTCGTGGACCTGTTCGGCTTCGAGGTCGCGATGGACCTCGGCTGGGTGACGACGCTGCGCTCTCCTGAGAATCCTTCGGCGCAGATCTCGATCATGTCGGAGGACCCGTCGGCGCCCGGCATCTCGATCGGCGTTGCCGACGTCGACGAGATCCACCGGCGGGCGGTGGAGCGCGGACTGGAGATCGCCTACGAGATCCGGGACGAGCCGTGGGGCGTCCGGCGGTTCATGCTGCGGGCACCCGGGGGGACGATGGTCAACGTCGTCGCTCACCGCGACGACGGCTCCTAGCGGCTCGAGCCGAAGATCCTCAGCAGGAAGAGGAAGAGGTTGATGAAGTCGAGGTAGAGGGAGAGGGCGCCGACGATCGATGCCTTCTGGGCGGTCTTCTCGTCGAGCCCGGAGGAGCCGATCTGCTTCAGCTTCTGCATGTCGTAGGCGGTGAGGCCGCAGAAGACGAGGACGCCGGCGAAGGTGACGAACCAGTAGAGGACCGAGTTCGCCCAGATGATGTTCACGAACATGCCGATGATCACGCCGATCAGGCCCATGAAGAGGATCGAGCGCAGGCCCGAGAGATCGCGCTTGGTGACGTACCCGTAGGCCGCCATGCCGCCGAACATGCCGGCGGCGACGGCGAAGGCGGAGACGATCGAGGCGGTCGTGTAGACCTCGAGGATGATCGACAGCGTGAAGCCGTTCATCGCCGCGTAGGCCGCGAAGAGGAAGACGGCCACCTGGTAGCTGATCCGGTTGATCCCCGCCGAGATGCCGATGACCAGCCCGATCTCGGCGATCAGCAGGCCGAAGAAGACGAGGGAGTTGTCCTCGAACCAGGCCAGCATGTCGTTGCTCGCCGCGACGTAGCCGGCGATCCCCGCGGTCAGCCCGAGGCCGACGAACATCCACGCGAAGACGCTCGTCAGGAAGGACTGCCGCGCGAGCTGCGCTTCGCCGGTCCGAAGGGCGGGGGAGCCGCTGCCGAGGGGATCGCTCATGGGGCCCCAGAATACCCGGCGTCATGCCGGATTCCTGCGCCCGATACGTCCGGGCCGGATGCGAACATGTGTTCGTGCAGACGATCGATACGAACTTGAGAGGCAACGTCGCCGAGGCGGGCGTCGTGTTCCGAGCGATCCGGGCCGGTATCGAGGTGTTGCGTCCCCGGGCCGAGCACGTTCGCTATGACCTGGCGCTCGACGTTGGTGGGCGGATCTACCGAGTGCAATGCAAGAGTGCCTCGCTCAAGGACGGGGCGGTCGTCGTGCGCCTCAAGACGTGCCGGAGGACCTCAAACGGCTATCTGCGAACCCTGTACTCCGAAGCCGAGATCGACTTCATCGCGGCATTCTGCCCGGAGAACGACGGCTGCTGGCTGATTCCGATTGATCGCGTCGACGGGCAGTCTCAGATTCAGCTTCGGATCCGGCCAGCTCGAAACGGGCAGCGGGCGGCTATAAACTTCGCTGCCGAGTTTGAGTTCGATGGGGCTGTAGCTCAGTTGGCTAGAGCGTCGGCGTGGCACGCCGAAGGCCACCGGTTCGAATCCGGTCAGCTCCACTTTTCGGATCCGGCGGTGATCACCGTCGGATCCGAAGCTTTCGGCGCCCACCCCGCCCGCTTCCTGCAGCGCGCCCGCGACGGCGAGAGCTTCCTCGTCACCCGCCGCAGCAGGCCGATGGCGCAGGTCATCCCGCCGGGCTAGGCTCGGCGCCCTCGATGATCCGCGCGCTCGCCATCGCCGGCACCGTCGCCTTCGTCGGCGCGGTCCTCCTCCTCTTCGCCGATGCAGAGGGGAACGCGATCCCCGCGGTCCTGCTCATCCTCGCGTCGGTCGCGATCTCGGTCTTCCTGGCGCTGCGCCGGGTTGTCCTGCTTGCGCGCCGCGTCGTCGTCGACGCGCATACCTTCCTGCGCGGCGACGTCCAGCGTGCCCGACTGGTGCGCATCGAGGACCCCAGGGGCATCATCGACACCCGCTCGCCCGCCGTGCTCGAGCTGGAGGGCGAGGACGGCGCCGTCCACGGGTTCGAGCGCGACATCCCCGTGCCCTTCTTCTACGCCTGGGGATACCGGGCAGCGAAGCGCCTGCCCTTCCTCCGCACCATCGACCAGCAGAAGCTGCGCGAGCTCGTCGCCTTCGAGCTCAAGCGCGAGGGCCTCAGCGTCAGCATCTCTCGGCCGGAGCCGGCGACCGAGCCGGCGACCTAGCACCGTGCCCCTCCAGCTCATCCGCCGCCGCCTCGCCTCCCAGCGCCTCATCCCCGAGACCGCGGCCGCATCCCCGCACGAGGCGGCCCGCGCCGTCGTCGGCATCCAGGCGCAGGACATCCGCGCCTCGACGCTCGCCGTCCGCTCCCGGGTCCCCGGCGCCGACCGCGGGGAGATCCTCGCCGACCCCCGCCTCGTCCGCACCTGGACCGTCCGCGGCACCGCCCACCTGATCGCCGCCGAGGACCTCCCCTGGATGCACACCCTCACCGCGCCCCGCAACGCCGCCTACTTCGACGGCCTGATGACGAAGCGCGGCAACCGCGAGCTCGTCGGCTCCCTCCTTCCCGACGCCCTCGCCATCCTCGAGCGCCGCGGCCCGCTGACCAAGGCCGACGTCCTCTCCCGCCTCGCCGACCTCGGGCACCCGCCCCTCGACCAGTCCTCCAGCAACATCCTCATGCCCTGGATCGCCTCCTCGGGGCGCATCCTCGGCCTTCCCGACGGCCGCTTCCGCGTCACCGACCCGCCTCCCCGCGTCGACGAGGACGAGGCCCTCGCGACCCTCGGCCGCCGCTACCTCGCCGGCTACGGACCCGCCGGCCCCCACGACCTCGCCCGCTGGTCCGGCTTCACCCTGGCGATCGCCCGTCGCGCCCTCGACGCCGCCGGCCCGCTGGAGACCTTCCGCGACGACCTCCTCGCCATCCCCGGCACCCTCGATGGCGACCCGCCGCCCGCGCCCGCGGCTCTCCTCCTCGCACCCTTCGACACCGCGATGCTCGGCTGGCGCAGCCGCGAGCCCATCGTCGCGGCCGTCGACGACCGCAACGTCCTGCCCGGCGGCGGCATCGTCCGCGCCACCCTCCTCAACCGCGGCCGCGCCTGCGCGACCTGGCGCGTCGCCGGGTCCGGCGCCCGCCGCACCCTCGACCTCGAGCCCTTCCGCCGCCTTCCGGCGCGCGCCGCCATCGGCGCCGAGGCGAGCGCCGTCGGCCGCTTCCTCGGGCTCGACCTGCGGCTCGCCTCCTAGACTCCGCCGCCCATGCCAGCCCCCGCCGAGCAGCAGCCCCGTGGACGCTACGAGCCGCGCGAGATCGAGCGCCGCTGGCAGCGCCGCTGGGACGAGGAGAGCACCTGGGTCGCGCCCAACCCCGGCGCCCCCGGCTTCGACGGCTCCAAGCCCAAGGCCTACGTCCTCGAGATGCTGCCCTACCCCTCCGGCGAGCCCCACGTCGGCCACCTCAAGAACTACTCGATCGGCGACGCCATCGCCCACTTCCGCCGCCGCCACGGCATGACCGTCGTCCACCCGATGGGCTACGACGCCTTCGGCCTTCCCGCCGAGAACCACGCGATCCGCACCGGCGAGCACCCCCGCGACTCGACCTGGGCGTCCATCGAGGAGTTCCGGCGCCAGTTCCGCGAGTGGGGCATCTCGATCGACTGGACCCGCGAGTTCGCAACCTGCGAGCCCGACTACTACCGCTGGACCCAGTGGCTCTTCCTCCGCCTCTTCGAGCGCGACCTCGCCCATCGCACCGACGCCCCCGTCAACTGGTGCCCCAAGGACCAGACCGTCCTCGCCAACGAGCAGGTCATCGACGGCCGCTGCGAGCGCTGCGGCACCCCAGTCGTCGCCCGCCGCCTCGAGCAGTGGTACTTCCGCATCACCGCCTACGCCGACCGCCTCCTCTCCGACTTCGACCTCCTCGAGTCCTGGCCCGAGCACGTCGTCACGATGCAGCGCAACTGGATCGGCCGTTCCGAGGGCGCCGAGGCGATCTTCCGCTGCGAGGAGCTCGACCTCGACTTCCCGGTCTTCACCACCCGCCCCGACACCCTCTTCGGTGCCACCTTCTTCGTCCTCGCGCCCGAGCACCCCGAGCTCGAGCGCCTGATCGAGGGCACCGCGAACGCCGACGAGGTCCGCGCCTACGTCGACCGGGCGATCCGCGAGTCGGCGAGCGAGCGCGGCGACGAGGACAAGGAGAAGACCGGCGTCCGCCTCGAGCGGACCGTCACCAACCCGGTCAACGGCGAGCAGATCCCGATGTTCGTCGCCGACTACGTGCTGATGGAGTACGGCACCGGCGCGATCATGGCCGTCCCCGCCCACGACCAGCGCGACTTCGACTTCGCCCGCAGGTTCGGCCTCGAGATCCGCCGCGTCGTCGAGCCGGGAAGCGGAGCCGGCTCGGACACCGACGTCGATCCTGCCCCCGGCGACTCGCGGGACCCGGGGGAACCGGACGCGCAGCGGAGGATTCCCCCGGATGAGTCCGAGGCTTTCGTCGCCCACGCCGGCGATGAGCGGCTCGTCAACTCGGGCGAGCTCGACGGGCTGACTCCCGCCGAGGCGAAGCAGCGGATCGTCGAGCGCCTCGAGTCCGAGGGCCGAGGCAAGCCCGCCGTCAACTACCGTCTCCGCGACTGGCTGCTCTCCCGCCAGCGCTACTGGGGATGCCCGATACCGATCGTGCACTGCCCCGCCTGCGGGATCGTGCCCGTGCCCGACGACCAGCTCCCCGTCGTCCTCCCCGACGTCGACGACTACCGGCCGAAGGGGAAATCGCCCCTGGCAGCGGCGACCGACTGGGTCAACGTCGACTGCCCTTCCTGCGGCGGCCCCGCCCAGCGCGAGACCGACACGATGGACACCTTCGTCGACTCGTCCTGGTACTTCCTCCGCTACCTCGACCCGCGCAACGACGAGCTGCCCTTCGCCCCCGAGGTCGCCGACCACTGGATGCCCGTCGACCAGTACATCGGCGGCGTCGAGCACGCGATCCTCCACCTGATGTACGCGCGCTTCTTCACCAAGGCGCTCGCCGACCAGGGGATGCTCGCCGCGCAGGAGCCCTTCGCCAGCCTCTTCACCCAGGGGATGATCACCCGCGACGGCGCGAAGATGAGCAAGTCGAAGGGCAACGTCGTCAGCCCCGCCGACTTCGTCGACCGCTACGGCGCCGACACCGCCCGCACCTACGTCTGCTTCATGGGCCCGCCCGACCGCGGCGGCGACTGGGTCGACGAGGGCGTCGAGGGAGTGCACCGGTTCCTGTCGCGGCTCTGGCGGCTGGGAGCGAGCGGCGAGCGGCGAGCGGCGAGCAGCTTCGGCTCGGAGTGGCAGCGGACGGCTAGTGGCGACGCTCGCGTCCTCGTCCGCAAGGGCCACTGGGCCATCGACAAGGCGACCCGGGACTTCCAGCGCGGGTTCCAGTTCAACACCGTGATCTCGGCGGTGATGGAGCTGGTCAACGAGGCCTACCGCCTGCGACCCGCGCTGGAGGGCGAAGAGGACGGCGAGCGCGCGCTCGCCTTCGCCACCGCCACGGCGGCGTCGCTGATCTTCCCGTTCGCTCCGCACGTCGCCTGCGAGGTCTGGGAGCAGGTGGTCGGCGGCGATCTCTGGGAGGTGCCCTGGCCTCAGGCCGACCCCGAGCTGCTGGCCTCGGAGACGGTCACGGTGATCGTCCAGGTCAACGGCAAGCTCCGCGACCGGGTCGAGGCGGCGGCCGACGCTCCCGAGGAGGAGCTGCTCGAGCTGGCGCGCGCGAGCGAGAAGGTGCGCGCCCACGTCGACGGCAAGGACGTGGTCAAGGAGATCGTCGTCCCCGGCAAGCTCGTCAACCTCGTCGTCCGCGGCTAGATCGCCAACCGGCGCCAATCGGCCCGCGCCCCCTCCGGGGGTCTGCTAGAACACGCGGCGTGCTTGTCAGGCGCCTCGATGACGCCGCGGTGAAGGAGTTCCACCGGCTCAGGTCGCACATCCTCATGGATGCAGGCGAGCTCGGCTCGCGGCACATGACCGTGACCTGGATCGAGGTTCCCTCGGGCGTCTCGCAGGACCTCCGCACCCATGAGGAGGCCGAGCAGGTCTACGTCGTCGTCAGGGGCACCGGCACGCTCTCGACGACCGGCGACACCGAGGAGCTCCGCCCCGGCGATCTCGCGCTGATCCCGCCGGCGAGCGACCACACGATCGCCAACGAGGACGACGAGCCGTTGGCGCTGGTGTCCGTCCAGTCACCGGCGGTCACCGTCGAGGAGACCTTCGGTCGCCAGACGGCCGCGGTCGCCGGCTACGACGAGGACGACGACGTCTACTGAGCGCGGCCCCACGACGATCCGCCGGCGGGTCACCGTCCGCGGCCGCGTCCAGGGGGTCTTCTTCCGCGACTCCGTCCGCCGGATCGCCGAGGGCCGCGGCGTCGCCGGCAGCGCTACGAACCTGCCCGACGGCGCAGTCGAGGTCGTGCTCGAGGGACCCCGGGGCGCGGTCGAGGGGCTGATCGCCTTCTGCGCCGAGGGTCCGGACCACGCCGAGGTCAGCGCCGTGGAGGTCGACGAGGAGGAGCCGCGGGGCGAGTCGGGGTTCCGTATGGGCTAGGCGCCCGGCGACGAACTTGTCACGACCTCGTCGCTGAATCGTTGCGTTCGCGCCTCGATCCGTAACGCGATCGGCCGCACGATCGGCGCGTGCGGACGAGCGGAGAGAGGACCCCCTGATGAGCGGCCCGAGCCGCCTTCAGCTCGCCGTGTACGCGGCGATCGGGGTCGTCCTGCTCCTGCTCGGCGTGCGCGCGGTCCGCGAGAGCGGGGGAGAGGCGGGCGCCGCGCAGTCCGGGGTGCGGCTTGCGTCCGCCCCCGCGGGCTCCGGCGCCGCCGAAAGCGGCGGCGACGTCGTCGTCCACGTCGCCGGCGCCGTTCGCGACCCGGGCGTCTACCGGCTTCCCGCGGGCTCCCGGGTCGCCGACGCCGTCGAGCGCGCCGGCGGCGCGTCCGGCGGCGGCGACCCGAACGCGATCAACCTCGCGGCGCGGCTCGCCGACGGGCAGCAGGTGGTCGTTCCCGGCCGCGGCGCGGGCGCGGCGGCGGCCGCCGCCGAGGACGGGCCGATCAGCCTCGGCTCCGCGGATCAGGCCGACCTCGAGGAGATCGAGGGCATCGGGCCGGTGACCGCCGCCGACATCATCGCCTTCCGCGACGAGCGCGGCGGCGTCTCGTCGATCGAGGAGCTCGACGAGATCCCCGGCATCGGCCCGGCGACCATCGAGTCGCTCAGCGACCGCCTCCAGCCTTGAGCCGCCCGCTCGCGCTGCGCCGGCACCTCGCGCTCGCCGGGGCCGCGGCGGGCCTCCTCCTCGCGGGATCGGTCCGGCCACCGGCGGGGTGGCTGCCCTGCCTGCTGGCCGGAGGCGCCGCGCTCGCCGTCGCCGGCCGCCCGCTGCTGCGCCCGGGAGGCGCGCCGCCGGTCGCCCCCGTCGCCGCCTGGCTCGCCTGCCTGGCGGCGCTGTCGGTCCTCGGCGGGCTCGGCGCCGGGTCCGCGCGACTCGCGGCGATCGACGGCGGCGCCCTCGCCGCCCCGGCCGGGCGGACCGTGACCGCGGTCGGCTACGTCGACGGCGTCCCGCGGCGCAGCTTCGGCGAGGTCCGCGTCCCGCTCGACACCGCCGACGGTCGGGTGCTCGCCGTGGCCCCCGAACCGATCGGCGCGCTCGCGCCAGGCGAGGAGGTGCGTGCCCGCGGGCGGCTCGAGCGCCCCGATGACCCGTTCCTGCGCTCCGAGGCGCAGCGGGCCGGCGCCTCGCTGGTCCTGCGGGCCGACCGGCTGGTCCCCACGGGCGGCACCCGCGGCGGGCTCGAGGGCTCGCTCGACAGCGTCCGCGGCCGCGCCGAGGCGGCGCTCGATGAGGGCATGGACGAGTCCGAGTCGGCGCTCGCCCGCGGCTTCGTGCTCGGCCAGGACGACCTGATCGACCCGGCGGTTCGCGAGCAGTTCAAGCGCTCCGGCCTCAGCCACCTGCTCGCCGTCTCCGGTCAGAACGTGATGCTGCTCGCGATCCTCGGCGGCGTCCTCTTCGGGCTGCTCGGCGCCGGCACGCGGCTGCGGCTCGTGCTGATCCTGCTGCTGATCGCCGCCTACGTCCCGGTCGCCGGCGCGGGTCCCTCGATCCTCCGCGCCGGCGTGATGGGCGCCGCCGGCATCCTCGCGACCCTCGCCGGTCGCCCCGCCGACCGCGCCTACGTGACCCTCCTCGCCGCGGTCGCGACCCTGCTGATCGACCCGCGGTTCGTCTCCGATCCCGGCTGGCAGCTCTCGTTCGCGGCCCTGGTCGGGATCATGCTCTGGGCATCGCCGCTGCGGCGGGTCCTCGCGCCGGCCCTGTCCCGGCGGCTGCCTCGCCGCATCGCCGAGCCGCTCGCCGACGGCACCGCGCTGACTCTCGCCGCGACCGCCGCGACCGCGCCGCTGATCGCCCACGCCTTCGACCGCCTCTCGATCGCATCGCTGCCGGCGAACGTCGTCGTCCTGCCGGCGGTCGCGCCGGCGATGTGGGTGGGGATGCTGATCGGCCTCCTCGCGCAGCTCCCGCACCTCGCGGTCGCCGGCGCCGACCCGATCGCCCTCCTCGGCGCGGTCGAGGGGCGCCTGGTCGGGTTCGTCGCCGGCGTCGCCGACCTGATGTCGCGTCCCGGCTGGGCCCAGGTCGGCCTGCCGCTTCCGGCCCCCGCGGCCGTCGCCGCCTCCTACGCCGCGATCGCCGCGGCGATGAGCGTCGCGGTCGGTGCCGCCGGCCGGCGCGCCGGCATCGGCCCGCCGCGCCCCATGGCGATCGCGGCCGCACTGGCGCTCGCGCTGGCGCTCCTGCCTGCGTTGCGCGAGGACGGGCAGCCCCGGCCTCCACCGGGGGTTCTCCGGATCACCGCGCTCGACGTCGGCCAGGGCGACGCGATCCTGCTGCGGACCCCGCGAGGGGCGCCGGTCCTCATCGACGGCGGCCCGCCGGGGACGGCGGCGGCGGACGCCCTGCGCGAGCTCGGCGTCGATCGCCTGCGTGCCGCGTTCGTCACCCACGACCAGCTCGACCACGCCGGCGGCCTGCCGGCCGTGCTCGAGCGCGTGCCGACGAAGCTGCTCGTGCACGCGCGCCGCGCCCCGGAGGCCGAGGCCGCCGCCAGCGGCGCCGGGACCCGGGTCGTGCGAACCGCCGAAGGCGGGACCTTCGACTTCGGCGCCCTCCGCCTCGACGTGCTCTGGCCGCCGCGTGATCGCCTCCGCGCCCCGCCGGCCGACCCCAACCTCGACGCGATCGTCCTCGCCGCCCGTTTCCGCGGCTACGCCGCGCTGCTTCCGGCCGACGCCGAGCAGGAGGCGACCCACCTCGATCCCGGCCCGATCGACGTCCTCAAGGTCGCCCACCACGGCAGCGACGACGCCGGCCTCGAGGCGCTGCTCGAGCGATCGGTCCCGCGGGTGGCGCTGCTCAGCGTCGGCGCCGGCAACGGCTACGGCCATCCGACCGGCGCGACGCTCACGACCCTTGCCGCGCGCGGGACGTGCGTCCTGCGGACCGACCTCGACGGGGCCGTCACCGCCGAGCTCGGCCCCGAGGGGGTGACCGCCTACGGCGCCGACGGCCCGCCGCCCGCCGAGCGGCCGGGATGCGCGGCGGCGTCCGGCTGAGCCCGGCCTCGGCCGGCCCCGGGTGAGACCGGACCCGGACGTACACTCGGCGCGTGGCCGACGCCCTCAAGCCCATCTATCTGTTCAGCGGCAGCGACGAGTCGAAGCTGACTGCGGCGCTCTCGCGCCTGCGTGCACGCGCCGAGCGCGAGGGCGGGCCCGGCGCCCTCGAGGACTTCTCCGGCGCTCCCGGAGCTCCGCCCGACATCGACGGCCTGACGGCGTCGATCCCAGCGATCTCGCTGACCGCGGAGCACCGGTACCTGCTCGCCGACGGCGTCGACCGCTGGAAGGCCCCGCAGGTCAAGGCGCTCGCCGAGGCGCTCGCGGGGCCGCTGGAGGACGTGACGATCGTCCTCGTCGCCCGCGGCGCGCCGCCCAAGGGCCTCGCCGAGGCCGTCAAGCAGGCCGGCGGGGACGCGATCTCCTTCGAGGCCCCCCGCAAGCGCGACCTCCCCGGCTGGCTCGTCGCCGGCGCGCGCGAACGCGGCTTCCAGCTCACCCCGCAGGGCGCGCGCCTGCTAGCCGCGCGCGTCGGCGACTCGACCGCGCGCCTCGCGACCGAGCTCGACCGGCTCGCGACGTGGGCGGGCCCGGGCGGCCAGGTCGACGCCGAGGACGTCGAGTCCGTCACCGCCGACGACTCCGAGCGGGCGGGCTGGACCCTCGGGGACGCGATCGTCGCCCGCGACGTCCCCGCCGCCGTCGCGAGCGCCGACGACCTGCTCGCCCAGGGCGACGCGGTCACGCCGCTCGTCTACGGGATGGCCTCGCGGCTGCGCAACGCTCACCAGGCGGCGAGCGCACTCGCGGCCGGCGTCCCGGCCGCGAAGGTCGAGGCGGAGCTGCCGATGGCGCCCTATCCGTCGAAGATGCTCGTCCGCTCGGTCCGCGGCACCGACCCGGCGGAGCTCTCGGAGGCGATCGGGTCGATCGCGGACCTCGAGTGGTGGACGCGAGGCGGCTCGAACTACGGCGACGCGGTCGCGCTCACGCTGGCGGTCAGGCAGGCGGCCGGCGGCGGGGAGTGACGCCGGTCGGCGGCGCCTGGGCGGCGCCGGGCTACTTGCCCGCGCGGAGGCGGGCGGCGCGGCTCTTCTTGCGAGCGCCGGTGCGCTCGTGGAGCGCGCCCTTCTGCACGGCCTTGTCGATCCGCGAGATCAGCGCGCGGTGCTCGCTCTCCGCGGCCGCGTCGTCGCCGGCGGCGACGGCGCCCTCGAGCCGGCGGAAGTGGGTCTTGACCGCGCTCGTGAAGCGGCGGTTCTCGTCGCGCTCCCGCTCGGAGCGGAGGATGCGCTTCTTCTGTGAGGCGATGTTGGCCATGAACGGCGGCGTACTGTAGATGATCGGCCGCGCGATCACATGACGAGAGAGCCTGAGGGCGAGGGCCTCCGGGTGGCCCTGGAGCTCGCCGACACGAACGTCGAATCCGCGGCACAGGAGGAGGAGCAGGCCGAGACGGGCAGGCGCCTGGGGCGCTCGACCGCCTTCTTCAGCATCGCGACGGGCCTCTCCCGCGTCGCCGGCCTGGTCCGTGAGATCTTCGCCGCCAGCTACTTCGGCGTCGGGATCCAGATGTCGGCGTTCACGATCGCCTTCATGGTTCCCAACCTGGTCCGCTCGCTGTTCGCGGACGCGGCGCTCCAAGCGGCGTTCGTCCCCGTCTTCACCGAGCAGCTCGAGCGCGAGCGCAAGATCGCCGCCTTCCGGCTCGCCTCGACGCTGATCTTCGCCGCGCTGCTGGTCCTCGGGCTGATCACCGCGCTCTTCATCCTCCTGGCGCCGTGGCTGATGCCGCTCTTCGCCCCCGGCTACTCGGGCGAGGAGATCGAGCTGACCGTCGCGCTGTCGCGGATCCTGTTCCCGATCCTCGTGATGCTCGGCGTCTCCGGCGTCGTCGTCGGGGTCCTCAACAGCTACGACCGCTTCGGGGTCTTCGCGATCGCCCCGTTCTTCTGGAACGTCGCGATCATCGCCGTGCTCGTCGGCCTCGCTCCCGCCTTCCCCGAGGACGACAAGATCTACGCGTACGCGATCGGCGTCGTCGTCGGCACGCTGCTCCAGCTCGCGATGGTCTCCTACGACCTCCGCAACACGCCGTTCCGGCTCAGCCGCTACTTCAATTGGCGCGGCGACCTCGTCAAGCGGGTGCTGCTGCTGATGCTGCCGGTGACCCTGAGCCTCGGGCTGATCAACTTCAACCTCGCGATCAACGGCATCTTCGGCTCGCTGGTGCCCGGGGAGGGTGCCGACGCCCCGGCGGCGATCGACAAGGCCTTCCGCATCTACATGCTCCCGCAGGGGATGTTCTCGGTCGCGGTCGCGACGGTGGTCTTCCCGACGCTGGCCCGCTTCGCCGCCCGCCGCGCCTACGACGACCTGCGCTCGACCGTCGCCAACGGCATGCGGATGATCCTGCTCGTCCTCGTGCCGTCGGCGGCCGTGATCCTCGTCCTCTCCGAGCCGATGGTCCAGCTCGTCTATCAGCGCGGGGACTTCGACGCCGCCGACACCGAGCTCGTCGCGACCGCGCTCTTCTGGTTCGCCTTCTCGCTCCCGTTCAACGGGCTCTTCCTGCTGCTCACCCGGACCTTCTTCAGCCTCCAGCGGCCCTGGGTGCCGACCGCCGTCTCGGCGCTCAACCTGGTCATCACCGCAGGGTTCTCGGCGGCCTTCTACTCGCCCTTCGGCGTCGCCGGCATCGTCGCCGCGACCGCGATCGCGACGTTCGTCAGCGTCGTCGCCCAGGTCGTCGTCCTCCGCGGGCAGCTCGGCGGGATCGAGTTCGGCCGGCTGCTCGACGGCGCGATCCGCGTCAGCGTCGCCTCGGTGCTGCTCGCCGCCTCCTCCTACGGCGTCTGGAAGGTGCTCGACGGCGCGCTCGGCGACGGCACGATCGGCCAGATCGTCTCGCTCGGCGGCGGCCTCGCGGTCGGCGGCGCGCTTTACCTGGGAGCGGTGCTCGCGCTCCGGGTGCCGGAGGCGCGGCAGCTGCTGCGGGTGGTCCGCCCGGGCTGACCCGGGCCGCCATCTACGCTACGCCGCCCCCATGGACCACATCCGCAACTTCTCGATCATCGCCCACATCGACCATGGCAAGTCGACGCTGGCCGACCGCATCCTCGAACTCACCGGCGCGCTCGACGAGCGGCAGATGCGCGCGCAGGTCCTCGACTCGATGGACCTCGAGCGCGAGCGTGGGATCACGATCAAGGCGCAGGCGGTCCGGGTCGAGTACGTCGCCCCCGACGGGCAGGCCTACCACCTGCACCTCATCGACACCCCGGGTCACGTCGACTTCTCCTACGAGGTCTCCCGCAGCCTCGCCGCCTGCGAGGGGGCGCTGCTCGTCGTCGACGCCGCCCAGGGCGTCGAGGCGCAGACGGTCGCCAACACCTACGCGGCGATCGACGCCGGGCTCGAGCTGATCCCGATCCTCAACAAGGTCGACCTGCCGGGCGCCGAGCCCGAGCGCGTCGCCGGCGAGATCGCCGACCTGCTCGGAACCGACCCCGACGAGGCGATCCGCATCTCCGCCAAGACCGGGATCGGGATCGACCGGGTCCTGGAAGCGATCGTCGAGCGCATCCCGCCGCCCACCGGCGACCCCGATGGGGCGCCGCGCGCCCTGATCTTCGACTCGGAGTTCGACCAGTACCGCGGCGTCATCGCCTACGTGCGGATGATCGACGGCTCGTTCCGCAAGCACGACCCGATCCGGGCGATGCAGAACGGCACCGAGGCCGACATCGACGACATCGGCTTCTTCCGCCCGCAGATGGTCGGCGTCGACGGCATGGAGGCGGGCGAGGTCGGCTACGTCATCACCGGACTCAAGGACGTCGCCAAGCTCCGGGTCGGCGACACCCTGACGTCGCGTCGCAATCCCGCCACCGAACCGCTGGCGGGCTACCGCGAGGTCAAGCCGGTGGTCTTCTGCGGGGTCTTCCCGCTCGACACCGACCGCTACGAGGACCTCCGCGACGCGCTCGAGAAGCTCTCGCTCAACGACGCGGCGCTCTCCTGGGAGCCGGAGACCTCCGACGCGCTCGGCTTCGGCTTCCGCTGCGGCTTCCTCGGCCTCCTGCACATGGACATCGTCCGCGAGCGGCTCGAGCGCGAGTACGACCTCGACCTGATGGCGACGACCCCGAACGTCTCCTACGTGGTGACCAGGACCGACGGCGAGACGATCGAGGTCCACAGCCCCAGCCACCTTCCCGACCCGGCCTCGATCGAGGTCATCACCGAGCCCTACATCCGCGCCTCGCTGATCTGCCCGAAGGAGTACGTCGGGCCGGTGATGGAGCTCTGCCAGTCCCGCCGCGGCACCCACGTCGACATGCACTACCTGAGCCCCGAGCGCGTCCAGCTCCGCTACGACCTGCCGCTCGGCGAGATCGTCCTCGACTTCTACGACGCGCTGAAGTCCAACACCCGCGGCTACGCCTCCCTCGACTACGAGCCGCTCGACAACCGGCCCGGCGATCTCGTCAAGCTCGACGTCCTGCTCGCCGGCGACACCGTTGACGCGCTCTCGGTCATCTGCCACCGCGACAAGGCCTTCGAGCAGGGCAAGCAGCTCGTCTCCGCCCTGCGCAAGACGATCCCGCGCCAGCAGTTCGACGTCGCCGTCCAGGCCGCGGTCGGCTCGCGCATCCTCGCCCGCGAGACGGTCAAGGCGGTCCGCAAGGACGTCACCGCGAAGCTCTACGGGGGCGACGTCACCCGCAAGAACAAGCTCCTCGAAAAGCAGAAGAAGGGCAAGAAGCGGATGAAGCAGGTCGGGTCGGTCGAGGTCCCGCAGGAGGCGTTCCTGGCGGTTCTCACGCTCGGCGACGACGATTAGCCGGCGCGAGCCGGTCGCGCGGCGCGTAGGCTCAAGGCGTGGGGAAGCTGTTCGCGATCGTCCTGGTCCTGGTCGCGATCGCCGCGATCGCGGTGCTCGCCTACCGGCCGGCTCGAATCATCGGGACGAACGAGAAGGCCCTGGCCTACTCGCTGCGGCAGGAGGCCGACTCTCCCGAGGGGGGCTGCCGCGGAGAGGACGAGCGCTTCCAGTGCCTCCTCAGGTCGCCGGACTCGCCCGCGACGTCCGGCTATCGGATCGAGGTCGACGATTGGGGATGCTGGGACGCGGAGAGCCTCGGGGGCGGCGAGGCGGAGGGCGCCGGCTTCCCGCGGACGCTCTCCGGGTGCATCACCATCGCCGATCTGATCCGTACCGACGACTGAGCGGGAGCCGCACTTACGCGCCCGAGTGGCGACGGATGTGTCGTGCTTGTGAACGCAGCCGAATATCCTGCACGCGGCAGAGGTGAGCGGGGTAGCGGCACAAGCGATCGACGTCGTCCGGCGAGGCCGGGCGCGAATCAGCTACGGCTTCACCTCGCGCGTCAGCCCGCGGCAGGCGTCGCTGGTCGGCCTGACCGTCTACCTCGCCGCGACGATCTACTTCGTCAACCACGACGGGATCCCGCTGGCGCGCGACCTGGTGTTCGCCTGGATCCTCGTCGGGATGCTCGCGGTCTCGCTGACCGACCTGCGCGGCTGGGCCCGCGGCGCGTTCCTCGACTGGCTTCCGTTCTTCGGGATCCTGCTCGCCTACGACTTCCTCCGGGGCCAGGTGGGAAGCGACCCGCTGTTCCAGCCGCACGTCTTCCCGCAGATCGACTTCGACCGGGCGATCTTCGGCGGCGTCCCGACCGTCCAGCTCCAGGAGCACCTGTTCCAGGCCGGGGACGTGAGCTGGCTCGACGTCGCCACCTGGGGCGTCTACATCACCCACTTCTTCACGATCTTCGTAATCGCCGCAACGCTCTGGCGCCTCGCCCGGCCGCTCTTCCTCGAGTTCCGCGCGATGGTGATCACCCTCACCGCGGCCGCGTTCGCGACCTACGCGCTGTTCCCGGCGGCGCCGCCGTGGATGGCATCCGAGGACGGTGTCATCGGCCCGGTGCATCGCACGATCGGCGACGTCTGGGGCTACCTCGGCGCCGGCGGCGCGCAGGCGATCTGGGATCACGGCAGTGCCTTCTCCAACGAGGTCGCCGCCGTGCCCTCGCTGCACACCGGCTACCCGGTGCTGATCCTCTGCTTCTTCTGGCGCTTCGGCTGGGTCGCCCGCTCCATCTGCCTGTTCTACGCGGTCGCCATGAGCTTCACCCTCGTCTACACGGGCGAGCACTACGTCTTCGACATCGCGCTCGGCTGGGTCTACGCGATCGCGACGTTCGCGATCGTCCGCGCGGTGCGCGCGGCGTGGGCGCGCTGGCGGACCAGGGCGGCCCTTCCGGCCTAGAGCTTGCGGGCGCGCACGGCCGTGCCGTAGGCGCAGATCTCGGTCCAGGTCGTGCCGAGCTCCGACGTGTCGAAGCGAAAAGCGATGATCGCGTTCGCGCCCTTGCCCTCGGCCTCCTCGACCAGCCGCTCGGTCGCGTGGGAGCGGCCGTCGGCGAGCATCTTCGTCATGCCCTTGAGCTCGCCGCCTACGAGCGACTTGATGCTCGCGCCGAACTGCGAGCCGATGTTGCGCGAGCGCACGGTGAGGCCGAACACCTCGCCGAAGATCTCCTCGATCTCGTAGCCGGGCAGGTCGTTCATGGTGGAGATGATCATCGGGCGACTGTAACGAGGGCGGGCGGATGCAGGCCTCTTAGGTCGCCCTAATCGATCCTGCTAGCCTCGCGATGGATGCCGCAGGGACGGGTCGTCAAGACCAAGAAGAAGTGCTGCAAGTCGGGGCCGCGCTGCAAGCGGTGCCCGGCGGCGATGAAGAAGCTCGAGCGCCGCGGGCTCGCGACGCGGGTCAGCAAGCGCAGCTACACGGTCTCCCTGGACGCAACGAAGAAAGACATCAAGCTAGCCCGTAAGCGGTAGCGCCCCACCAGGCTACGATCCTGCCGCCGGAGAGTGGCGGGACCCGGCGCATCCGGACGCGAGCGGAGGATTGCGCCGGAGTTATCTAGGATCGCCTCCACCCCGGAGAGGAGAGGAGATTCCATGCGAATGCGCGCGGCTGTGCTGGAGGAGTTCGGCGAGCCCCTGGTGATCCAGGAGCTCGAGCTCGCGGACCCCGAGCCCGGCGAGGTGCTGGTCCGGCTGGTGGCCTGCGGCGTCTGCCACACCGACCTCTACACGGCGTCCGGCGCCGATCCGTCCGGCTACGCCCCGGCGGTCCTCGGCCACGAGGGCGCCGGCGTCGTCGAGCGCGTCGGCGAGGGTGTCACCTCGGTCGCCGAGGGCGACCACGTCGTCACCCTCTTCTCGCCCCAGTGCGGCGAGTGCGTCCACTGCGTCGACCCGCGGACCAACCTCTGCATGGCGATCCGCGCCGAGCAGAACCTCGGCCACCTCCCTGACGGGACGGTGCGGCTGAGCCGCCCCGGCGGCGAGGACATCCGCCACTTCATGGGCACCTCGACCTTCGCCGAGTACACGGTGATGCCGGAGATCGCGCTCGCCAAGGTCGATCCCGAGGCGCCGCTCGAGGGCGCCTGCCTGTTCGCATGCGGCCTCTCGACCGGCCTCGGCGCGGCGATGAACACCGCCAAGGTCGAGCCGGGGACCACGTGCGTCGTCTTCGGGGCCGGCATGGTCGGCCTCGGCGCGGTCGCCGGCTGCCGCCTCCAGGGCGCCGAGCGGATCATCTGCGTCGACCTCTCCGACGAGCGCCTCGAGCTCGCCCGCGGTCAGGGCGCCACCGACCTGATGAAGGCCGACGAGAACACGGTCGAGCGGATCCTCGAGATGACCGACGGCGGCTTCGGCGCCGACTACACGTTCGAGGCGACCGGCAACGTCAAGGTGATGGCCCAGGCCGTCGAGGCGGCGCGGATGGCCTGGGGCCTCTGCACGATCGCCGGCGTCGCCGGCAAGGGGGAGACCCTCGACGTGGTCCCGCGCTGGCTCATCACCGGGCGCCGGATCGCCGGCAGTTCCTTCGGCGGCGTCAAGGGCCGCGAGGGCGTGCCGAAGCTGGTCGACCTCTGGATGCAGGGCGAGATCGACGTCGATCCCTTCATCTCGCACCGGATCACCCTCGACGAGGTCAACCGCGGCTTCGAGCTGATGGAGGCCCAGGACGGGATCCGCAGCGTTATCCAGTTCAGCTAGCCCTCCGCTGACAACAACACACCGGTCCTGCCGACAACGACTGGCGGGACCCGACCGGACCGGACGCGCAGCGGAGGATCGGGTCGCAGCTATCTTCTCCGCATGGTTCTTCAAAGAGTTGAGCAATCCGAGTGGCTGTCAAACGCGTACCTCGCGGTCGACGAGCCGGGCGGCACCGGGGTCCTGATCGACTCCAACGGGGTCACCGATCCGCTCTGCGAGCGCGCCGAGCGCGAGGGGACGACGATCACCCACATCCTGCTCACCCACCACCACTGGGACCACGTCTTCGGGCTGAAGGAGCTCGCGGAGCGGTTCGGCGGCGTCCCGGTGCTCGCCCACCCGAAGTGCCGCGAGCTGCTCGACGACGGCCTCGTCACCGGGACGATCGACCACGGCGACGTCGTCGAGACCGGCGACCTGCGGATCGAGGCCATCCACACTCCGGGCCATTGCGCCGACCACCTGGCGCTGCGGATCAACGACGACGACTGCCTCACCGCCGACGTCCTCTTCAAGGGCACGGTCGGCGGCACCGGCGCCCCGGGAGCGACCGGGCTCGGCGACCTCAAGGCGTCGATCATGGACCGGCTGATGGAGCTGCCCAACGACACGAGGATCCACCCGGGACATCGCCAGCCCTCGACGATCATCGACGAGTGGGAGAACAACCCGTTCATCCGCCTCTGGCGCGGGCTCGACGAGCCGACGTCCGAGCCGGTCTCGATCGGCCCGCCCGACGCCGCCGAGCGCCGCGAGGCCGAGCTGCTGCTGTGGGCGCCCGACTACGACGGCGGCAACAAGGCGCTGATCCGCTACGCCGACGACGGCACCGAGACGATCACCGGCGGGTCACAGGTCAAGCGCGAGAAATAACGCCGGGGCAATCCTCCGCTTCGCGTCCGGAGGCCCCGGGTCCCGCCACGCGTCGGGGGCAGGACCGGGCGGGGTGAATAAGATCGCGCGATGCCAGTCAAGACCGACGCGATAGGCAAGGAGTATCCGGCCGTCACCTACGAGGTGGGGGCCGAGAAGATCCGCGAATACGCCGATGCCGTCGGCGAGTCCGGCGACGTCCACCGCGACCGCGAGGCGGCGCGGGCGGCCGGCTTTCGCGACGTCGTCGCCCCGCCGATGTTCGTCGTCGTCTACAGCGCCCGGGCGATGGCGCCGGGGATCTTCGATCCCGACGTCGGCATCAACTTCGCGACGATGGTCCACGGCGGCCAGGAGTTCGTCTGGGGCGAGCCGGTCTGCGCCGGCGACACGATCACGACGACGGCGCGCGTCGCCGACATCAGCGAGCGGGACGGCAAGGGCTTCTACGTCTTCGAGTCCGTCTCGACCAACCAGGACGGCCAGGAGGTCGTCCGCGGGACCTGGACGAACATCGTCCGGGGCGTCTGAGGAGCGAGCGATGCCGGATCTGAACGAGGGCGACGCGATCCCGGAGCTGCGGGTGACGCCCGACAAGTACCTGCCGCACCGCTACGCGGGCGCGTCGGGGGACTTCAACCCGATCCACATCGACAACGAGTTCGCGCAGGCGGTCGGCCTGCCGCGGAACATCCTCCACGGCCTCTACTCGATGGCCCAGGTCGCCCGCGCGCAGACCGAGGCGGCCGGCGGCGACCCGCGAGCGTTGCGCCGCCTGCAGGTCCAGTTCCGCGGCATGGGCGTGCCCGAGGAGGAGATCGTGGTCACCGGGACGGTGCGCGGGCGCGACGGCGACCGCGTCGTCGTCGACACCGAGGCGCGCCAGGGAGACAACGGGATCATCCGCAACGCCGAGGCGGAGCTCGAGATCCGGGACGCGTAGTTGAGGCGCTTCGCGATCGCCGCGATCGCGCTGGCGCTAGCCCTCGTCGCGGTCCCCGTCACCGGCGCGGCGGTGGAGATCTCCGAGGATCCGACCTGCAAGGACGTGAACGCCGGCGTGGTCGAGCTCGGGCGGGGGGAGGACTGCTTCAACGGCTCGACCGCGCGCCGGGCGGGCGTCGTCGGCTTCCTCGCCGCCTCCGTGGTCGTCGCGCTGGGGACCGCGCTCGTCGGCGCGGCGGCGGCGATCCGCGGCAGCAGCGGCTTCCTGTTCGCCCTCGGCGCAATGGTCGCGATCGGCCTCTTCGCCGCTGCCTGCGGGGTCGCCCGCTTCTGAGCGCTCGACGCCGCTTCCTAGAATCCACGGCATGCTCACCGAGCGGCAAGAGCTGATCCTCGACCTGGCGGTCGAGGCCTACCTGAAGACGGGAACCCCCGTCGGGTCGAAGGCGATCGCCGAGCGCAGCGACATCGACTGGGGCCCGTCGACGGTACGGGCCGAGCTCGCCGAGCTCGAGCGCGAGGGCTATCTCGCCCAGCCGCACACCTCCGCCGGCCGCGTGCCGACCGACGCCGGCTACCGGCGCTACGCCGACGACCTGCTCGAGTCGCGGGTCCAGGCCGGGGCGAGGCCGATCGGCGAGCCGCCCGCCGCGGGCCTCTCGCGCGTCCGCCAGGAGGTTGAGGAGGCCCTGCGCGAGACCACCGCCGCGCTGGCCCAGGCCAACGACCTGCTGGCGCTCGCGACGGCGCCGCCGGCGAGCACGGCGACCATCCACCGGGTCGAGGTTCTGCTGCTTCAGCCTCGCGTCGTCGCCGTCGTCGCGATCGCCGACAACGGCGAGGTCGCCAAGCGCGTCTACACCTTCGAGCGGTCCGTCGACACGGGCCTCGTCGAGTGGGCCTCCTCGTTCCTCAACGAGCGGTTGACCGGCGTCGGCATCGGGTCGCGGACGATCGCCTCGCGCCTCGGCGATCCCACCCTCGGCTCCGCCGAGCGCGGGTTCCTCGCCCAGATCGAGGGCGCGATCACCGAGCTCGCCGAGGCGACGCCCCAGCAGCTCTACATGGACGGCACCGCGCGCCTGCTCTCCGAGAGCCACGCCGGCGACATCCCGCACCCCGACGGCGTCGTCCGCGCGCTCGAGGGCCGGGTCAGCGTGCTCTCGGTGCTGCGCTCGGCGCTGCGCGAGCGCTCGGTCTTCCTCTGCATCGGCGCGGAGAACCCCGAGCCGGCGCTGCACTCGGTCAGCCTCGTCGGCGCCAGCTACGGCCTCGGCTACCGCAACCTCGGCGCCGTCGGCGTCGTCGGCCCGCTGCGGATGGACTACGCCCGCGCGATCGACTCGGTCCGCGACGCCGCCGGCGAGCTCTCGCGCCTCTTCGCGACGGTCTACGAGGGGTAGCGACAGGTGCCGGAGGACTACTACGAGACCCTCGGCGTTGACCGGGGGGCGGACGAGGCGGAGATCAAGAAGGCGTTCCGGCGCCTGGCCCGCGAGCTGCACCCCGACGTCAACACCGAGGACCCCGAGGCCGAGGAGAAGTTCAAGGCGGCCGCCGAGGCCTACGAGGTGCTCTCCGACCCCGAGCGGCGCCGCACCTACGACGCCTTCGGCCAGGAGGGCCTGCGCTCGGGCGGCTTCCACTCCCAGGCGGCGGGCGCCGCCGGCTTCCAGGACATCTTCGACGCGATCTTCGGCGCCGGGTCGGGCCGCGGCCCCTCCCCGTTCGAGGACCTCTTCGGGGCCGCCGGCCCGGCGGGCCCGGCGGCCGGCGGGGACGTCGCCACAGCGGTCGAGATCGAGCTCGCCGACGTCCTCGAGGGGGCCAAGCACGAGGTCGCCTTCCAGGCGGTCGTCCGCTGCGACCACTGCAACGGCAACGGCGCCGAGCCCGGCACCCCGATCCATACCTGCGAGACCTGCGGCGGCGCCGGGCAGGTGAGACAGGCGACCCGCACCCCCTTCGGCCAGGTGGTCCGCGCCTCGGCCTGCCCGACCTGCGGTGGCGACGGCAAGGTCGCCGAGACCCCCTGCGAGGTCTGCCGCGGCGCCGGCGTCCGCAGGGAGCGCAAGACCTACGAGGTCGACGTCCCCGCGGGGATCGAGAGCGGCCAGCGCATCCGCATCTCCGGCGCCGGTCACGCCGGCGAGCCGGGCGCGCCCGACGGCGACCTCTACGTCCAGGTCCGGGTGGCCGACGACCCGCGCTTCGCCCGCGAGGGCTCCGACCTGATCACGGTCCTCGACGTTCCGGCGACGACGGCGATGCTCGGCGGCACCCTCCCGGTGGAGACGCTGACCGGCGAGGCGGAGGTCGAGCTCGAGCCGGGCACCCAGCACGGCGACTCCATCCGCCTCCGCGGCGAGGGCCTGCCGACGCTGCGCAGCCCGCGCCGCGGCGACCTCCACGTCGCGATCAAGGTCATCACGCCGGTCCGCCTCAGCGACGAGCAGCGGGAGCTGGTCGAGCGGCTCGACGCCACCCTGGACGAGCGCAACGCGCCTGGCGGCGAGGGCATCTTCCAGCGGGTCAAGCGCGCGTTCCAGTGATCAGGCTCGCGGTTCGCTGCTCGCCGGACCAGGCCGAGCGGGTGCTCGCCGAGCTCGTCGAGCTCGTCCCCGGCGGCGTCGAGGAGGACCGCGGCGCCGGCTACGTCGAGTACGCGATCTACGGCCCGCCCGGCGAGCTGCCCGAGCTGCCGGACCTCGAGGCGGCGGCGGGGGAAGGGCTGGTCGAGATCGAGACGACCGAGATCCCCGACGACTGGGCAGACCGCTGGCGCGACTTCCACGAGCCGGTCGTCGTCGGCAGCGGCCGGCTGGTCGTCCGGCCCTCCTGGGAGGAGGGCTCCGGGGCGGGGGCCGAGGTCGACATCGTCGTCGATCCCGGCCGCGCCTTCGGGACCGGCGCCCACGCGACCACCCGCGGCTGCCTCGAGCTCCTGCTCGCGCTGGCCGACGGCGGCGAGGCGACCGGGCCCCTCACCGACTGGGGAACGGGCTCGGGGGTGCTCGCGATCGCGGCGGCGAAGCTCGGGTGGGACCCGGTCGAGGGCGTCGACCACGAGGAGGCGGCGATCGCCGCCGCCCGCGAGAACGCGGAGGTCAACGGCGTCGCGATCGCGCTGCGGCGCCTCAACCTGCGCGAGGAGGCACCGCCGCCGGCGCCGACGGTGGTCGCGAACCTCGTCTTCCCGCTGCTCGCCGAGCTGGCGGGCCGGATGGCCGCCGGCGAGGTCGAGGTCCCGACGATGATGGTGATCAGCGGCCTCCTCGCCCGCGAGGCCGACCCGGCCCGCGACGGATTCAGGCGGGTTGGCCTGCTCGCCGAGACCGTCGTCTCCGGCGGCGACTGGACCGCCCTCCTGCTCCGCCGCTGACGACCGCGTGCGCCGCTACGGTGCGCCCATGATCACCGCATCGGTTCAGTTCTACGACGTCGTCCTCTTCGTCCACATCCTCTCGGTCGTCCTCGCCTTCGGCCCGACCTTCGCCTACGGGTTGTTCATCGCGATCGCCCAGCGCGAAGGAGGCGTGGCCGTGCCGGCGGTCGGCCGCAGCATCGTCACCTGGGACCGGACCGCGGGAACCGCGGGAATGACCGTGATCCTGCTCACCGGCATCTACATGGCCGCCAGCGACGCCCGCGGCTGGAGCTTCGGCGACTTCTTCATCTCCTGGGGCTTCGTCGCGATCATCGCCCTGTTCGGGCTCGTCCACGGCTACTTCGGCCCGAAGACCCGCGACGCCGTCGCTCTCGCCGAGCGCGACCTCGGCCAGGGCGGCGAGCTGTCGAGCGACTTCAACGCGCTCAGCGCTCAGCTCGCCCGGATGGGCTCCTTCGCCGGCCTGTTCGTCGTCCTCACCATCTACGTGATGACCGCCAAGCCGTTCCTCTGAGAGCCGGTCTGACGCTTCGCATGCCGGCGTCCTCGTCGGCTCACTGCCGAAGACCGCTGCGCCCCCTGCGTCCTTGGCCTGCTCGGTCAGACCGACTCTCGGTCCCATAATTCGGGCATGGCGCCCGACCGCTCGCTGCCAATCGCCATGTTCGACTCCGGAGTCGGCGGGCTGACCGTCCTGCACGAGTGCCTGGTCTCGCTGCCGTCGGAGGACTTCATCTACCTCGGCGACACGGCGAACTTCCCCTACGGCACCAAGACGGTCGCCGAGCTGCGGGAGCTGGTTGCGCGGAACACCTCCTTCCTGCTCGAGGGCGGCGCCAAGCTGCTGATCGTCGCCTGCAACTCGGCGACGTCGGCGGGAGCCGAGACCGCGCGAGGGATCGCGGCCGACCACGGCGTCGATGTCGTCACGGTGATCGGGCCGGAGGCGGAGATCGCCGCGGCGATCAGCGGCGGGCGCGTCGGCGTCCTCGCCACGCCGGCGACGGTCGAGGGCGGCGCCTACCACCGCGCGCTCGAGGAGCAGGGGCGCGGGCTCGAGGTCACCGAGGTCGCCGCGCCCGACCTCGCGCCGATCATCCAGAACGGCTTCCCCTTCGACGAGGGGGTCGTCTCGACGGTCCGCTCCTACTGCGCGCCGCTGCGCGAGGCCGAGGTCGACACGCTGATCCTCGGATGCACCCACTACCCGCTGATCGCGCCGATGCTCCAGCGGATGCTCGGCCGCGACGTCCGGCTGGTCACGGCCGGGCACGCGATCGCGGCCACGGCGCAGCGGCTGCTGGAGTCCTCGGGCCTCGTCTCCGACCGCGAGGGCGAGGGCGACTACCGCTTCCTCTGCACCGGCGATCCCGCGAGCTTCCGCGAGCTCGGCACCCGCTTCCTCCAGATGCCGCTCGGTGAGGTCGAGCGCGTCTCGCCGTGACGTACTCTCTGGGACGCATGAGCGAATCGATCCTCGAGCGCGTGCAGGCCGACACCAGGACGGCCATGAAGGCCGGTGAGCGCGACCGGGTCAAGACCCTGCGCATGATCGCCAGCTCGCTGCAGCAGGACGAGAAGCTCGGCGACGGCGACGCGGTCGCGGTCCTCCAGCGCGAGCGCAAGAAGCGCTTGGAGGCGGCCGAGGCCTACTCCGACGCGGGCCGGGCCGAGCAGGCCGACGCGGAGCGCTCCGAGGCCGAGCTGATCGACGGCTACCTGCCCGAGCAGATCTCCGACGAGGAGCTGATCGCGATCGTCGAGCAGGCGATCGAGCGCACCGGCGCCGAGTCGCAGCGGGACATGGGCAAGGTGATGGGCCCGGTGATGGGGCAGGTCAAGGGCAGGGCCGACGGCAAGCGGGTCTCGGCCGCGGTGCGGGAGCGGCTTGGCTCGTAGGCAGCTGACGATCGACAACGACGTCGCCGCGGAGCTCGCGGGCTCCGGCGACTCGGTCCTGCGCCGGCTCGAGGACCGTCTCGACTGCGACGTCTACCTGCGGGGAAACGTGATCACCCTCGACGGCCCCGACGAGTCGGTGGCCGAGGGCCAGGACCTGGTCGAGGAGCTCGTCGGGCTCGTCGAGCGCGGGCACGACCTCGAGGCGGGGACGATCGACGCGGTCAGCGGCGCGACCGAGGCCGGCCTCGAGCCGGCGGAGATGCTCGGCGACGCGGTCTGGAGCCACCGCGGCACCAAGGTCGCGCCCCGGACGGCGAACCAGAAGCGCTACGTCGACTCGATCCGCCGTCACACCGTCACCTTCGGCATCGGCCCGGCCGGCACCGGCAAGACGTTCCTCGCCGTCGCGATGGCGGTCGCCGCCCTCGAGGGCCGCGACGTGAGCCGCGTGATCCTCACCCGCCCCGCCGTCGAGGCGGGGGAGCGGCTCGGCTTCCTCCCGGGCGACATCCAGGCCAAGGTCGACCCGTACCTGCGCCCGCTCTTCGACGCGCTCTACGACATGCTCGATCCCGAGCGGGTCAACGAGTACTTCGAGCGCGGCGTCATCGAGGTGGCGCCGCTGGCGTTCATGCGGGGCCGGGCTCAGCCCCTCTCGAGCCGAGTCCTCGCGCCAGGCGGCTTCAGGCGGATCGGATCTCTGCGCATCGGGGACCTCGTCATGGGCTCCGACGGCCGGCCGACGCCCGTGATCGGCGTCTACCCCCAGGGCCGGAAGGAGGTCTTCCGGCTTCGTACTCAGGATGGGGCAGAAACGCGCTGCTGCGCTGAGCATCTCTGGCACGTGAGGACGCCCGGCGATCGCCGCGGCGGAAAGACGGGCCGCGTCCTCCAGGCGAAGGAGATGATGGGAGGGCTTCGTGCCGCCCATCAGCGTCGCTTCGAGCTGCCGATGGTCGGACCCGTCCACTTCCGGCGTCGACCCACGGCGATGGATCCGTATGCGCTGGGTCTGCTGCTCGGCGACGGGTGCCTGACGATGAAGACGACTCCGACGTTCACCACCGCTGACCCGGAGCTCGCCCAAGCGCTGGAGGAAGCCATTCCCGGCGTCGAGCTCCGGCACACGTCCGACTTCGACTACGTGCTGCGAAACCCGGAGGGCCACCGTGGCGGCGTGATCGTGGTCAATCCGGTGACGCAGACCCTGCGCGATCTCGAATTGGCCGGCACGACTTCTGCGACGAAGTTCGTACCTGACGAGTACCTCTACAACGCGCTCGACGTCCGCCTCGGAGTTCTTCAGGGGCTGCTCGACAGCGACGGCGGGCCGGTCGCGCAGTCGGGCAGAACTTGCCGGATTCAGTACTCCACGTCCTCGGAGGATCTGCGGGACGACGTGGTGTTCCTGGTTCGCTCACTCGGCGGTGTCGCATACGTCCGGACCCGTACCGCGGCGGGCCGCCCGCCGGGACTCGCCAACGGCCGTGAGGTCCGTCATCGTTCGGACGCGCATGTGATCGACATTCGCCTCCCGGCTGGACTGGCGCCGTTCAGGCTCGAGCGCAAGCGTCAGGTCTACGAGCGTTCCGGTGGGGGTCGCCCGATGAGGTTCATCGACTCGATCGAGCCGGACGGGGAGGAGGAGACCGTATGCATCCAGATTGCCGCCGAGGACTCGCTCTACGTGACCGATGACTTCCTCGTCACGCACAACACCCTCAACGACTCCTTCGTGATCCTCGACGAGGCTCAGAACACCAGCCCCGAGCAGATGAAGATGTTCCTGACGCGCCTCGGGTTCGGCTCGCGGATGGTCGTCACCGGCGACGTCACCCAGATCGACCTGCCGTCGAACCAGAAGTCGGGCCTGATCGTCGTCGGCGAGATCCTCGCGGCGGTGCGCGACATCGAGTTCGTCCGCTTCGGCGGCGCCGACGTCGTCCGGCACGAGCTCGTCCAGCGGATCGTCGCCGCCTACGACTCGTTCGGGCGCGGCGACGGCTCGGAGTGAGTCTCGAGCTCGACGTCCCCGCGGAGCTGCGGCCGGCGGTCGAGGCGGCGCTGGCGGCCGCGGGCGTGGGCGACGGCCACCTCTCGCTCGAGCTCGTCGCCGAGGAGCGGATCCGCGAGCTCAACCGCGACCACCGCGGCAAGGACGAGCCGACCGACGTCCTCTCCTTCCCGGTCGACGAGGCGGGGCCGGTGGCGGGGCCGCGCGAGCTCGGCGACGTCGTGATCTGCGAGGCGCACACAAGTGACGTCCCCGGGGCGGCCGTCCACGGGGTCCTCCACCTCTGCGGCTACGACCACGAGACCGACACGGGAGAGATGCTGGCGCTGCAGGAGCGCGTGATGACCGGTCTGGCGGCGCGTTCGTGAGCGGCGGCGACGTCGCGATCCGGGCCGCCGGCGATGCCGACGTCGAACCGTTCCTGGCCGGGTACGAATGGCTCTTCGCCCCGCCCGGGTCGCGGCCCGCCGACTGGGACCCGGGAGCCGCGGCCGAGCGCCTGCTGGCGACCATCGCCGGCCCGGATTCGGTCGCGCTGCTCGCCGAGCGCGATGGGCGGGTCGTCGGCATCTGCACGGCTTACATCGACCTGCTGTCGGTTCGCTTCGGGCGCCGCTGCTGGGTCGAGGACCTCGCCGTCGACCCGGTAGAGCGCTCACGCGGCGTCGGCGCCAGCCTGCTCGCGACCGCCCGCGAGTGGGCCGCCGACCACGGGGCCTCCCACCTCGAGCTCGACAGCGGCGAGGCGCGCATGGATGCTCACCGCTTCTACGAGCGCGAGGGCGCGCGGGGTCGGTCCTACTCGTTCGGCTGGTACGGGCTGGGGGGCGAGCGTTGAGCGTGGGAGACGCCGCGGCGACCCGCTCGGGGTTCATCGGCCTCGCCGGCCGGCCCAACGTCGGCAAGTCGACGCTGATCAACGCGCTCGTCGGCGCCAAGGTCGCGATCGTCAGCGATCGCCCGCAGACGACCCGGCGCGCGGTGCGCGCGATCGCCACCGACGCCGGCCGCAGCTGGCAGATGGTGCTGGTCGACCTCCCCGGCGTGCAGAAGCCGCGCGACGTGCTCACGACGCGCATGCAGAAGCGGGTCGAGCGCGAGCTCGCCGACGCCGACGTCGTCCTCTTCGTCCTCAACGGCGAGCAGGGGATCGGCCCCGGCGACCGCTTCATCGCCGAGACGATGCTCGCGGCCAAGGGGTCGACCCCGGTGATCTGCGCGGTCAACAAGATCGACACGCTGAAGCGCCACGAGCTGATCGAGGTCCTCGCCGCCGCGGGCGAGCTCGCGGTCGTCGACGAGGTCTTCCCGATCAGCGCCAAGCGCGGGACCGGCGTCGACGCCCTTCACGACCGGCTCACCGAGCTGATGCCGGAGGGGCCGCTCATGTACCCGCCGGAGGACCGGACCGACGAGACGAGCGAGATCCACCTCGCCGAGTTGATCCGCGAGCAGATCCTGCGCCGCACACGCGAGGAGCTCCCGCACGCGGTCGAAGTCGAGGTCTCTTCGATCGAGCGCCGCGACGACGGCCTGGTCGACGTCCGCGCCGACGTCTGGGCGGAGACCGACTCCCAGAAGGCGATCCTGATCGGCAAGGGCGGCCGCATGGTCCGCGACGTCGGCGCCGGCGCCCGCCGCGAGATCGAGCGCGAGCTCGGCGCTCGCGTCTACCTCGAGCTCAAGGTCCGCGTCCGCCCCCGCTGGCGCCGCGACGAGTCGCTGCTCGACCGGCTGGGCATCGACTGACCGGCGTACCCGCCCGGCCCTGACTCGCCGCGGTGGCCCAACCGGGCCGTTGCGGGGTTGACCCCATCCGAGCCCCTGCATAGGCTGCCGCCGTCCTTAAAGAAGGGGTCAACGAGGAGATAGAGGGAGACCGAATGGCATCGAGTGAAGTGACCCACGACGACGAGAGCACACTCGCGAAGCTCGGCTACACGCAGTCGCTCGATCGCGCTTGGAGCAGCTTCTCCAACTTCGCGATCTCGTTCACGATCATCTCGGTCCTCGCGGGCTGCTTCACGACCTACGCCTTCGCCTGGAACGGCGGCGGCCCGATCGCGATCTCCTGGGGCTGGCCGATCATCTGCGGCCTCATCCTGCTCGTCGCGGTCTCGATGTCGGAGCTCGTCTCGAAGTACCCGACCGCGGGCGGCATCTACTACTGGGCCTCCGACCTCGGCGGCAAGACCTGGGGTTGGTTCACCGGTTGGTTCAACCTGATCGGCCTCGTCGGCGTCGTCGCCTCCGTCGTCTACGCCTCGGCGCAGTTCGCCTACTACCTGCTGAACCTCTACGGGCTGGATCTCGGCTTCATCAACTTTGGCGACGAGGCCCACGTGCTGCTCGAGACGTTCGTGCTCTTCGCCCTCTTCCTGGTGATCCACTCGCTGATCAACATCTACTCCTCGCCGCTGGTCGCGCTCTTCAACAACATCTCGGTCGGCTGGCACGTGCTCGGCGTCGCGGTGATCATCGCGATCCTCATCCTCGTCCCCGACGAGCACCAGAGCGTCGACTTCGTCTTCACCGAGACGTTCAACAACACCGGCCTGTTCAACGGGACGACCAGCGGCTTCAGCTTCTGGTTTTACATCCTGCCGCTCGGCTTCCTGCTGACGATGTACACGCAGACCGGCTACGACGCGTCCGCGCACATCTCCGAGGAGACGAAGGGCGCCGCGCTCGGAGCCGCGAAGGGCGTCTGGCGCTCGGTCTTCTGGGCCGGCGCGATCGGCTGGCTGGTGCTGCTGGCGATCACCTTCGCCGCGACGAAGGTCGGCGTCGTCACCAACCAGGGTCTCGGGTCGTCGCTCTCGATTTTCTCCTCCTCGCTCGACCCCTGGGCCGCGAAGATGGTGATCCTCATCGCGACGATCGGCCAGCTGTTCTGCGGCATGGCCTGCCTGACCAGCGCGTCGCGCATGTGTTACGCGTTCTCCCGGGACCGGGCCGTCCCGGGCCACCGGCTGTGGACCCGGCTGAACCACCATCGCGTGCCGGCGTTCTCGGTGATCTTCATGGCGGCGTGCGCCCTGATCGTCACGCTGCCGGCGCTGATCGGCGACGAGGCGAACTACACCTACGCCTTCCAGGCGGTCGTCTCGATCACGGTGATCGGCCTCTACATCGCCTACGTGATCCCGACGTTCCTCCGCTGGCGGATGGGGGATGCCTTCGAGCCGGGCCCCTGGACTCTCGGCAAGAAGTACAAGTGGATCAACCCCGCCGCCGTCATCTGGGTGATCATCTGCGTGATCGTGTTCAGCCTTCCGCAGGGTGCCGCCGGCGCGCCGTGGACGGACGGCTTCAGCTGGTCGTTCAGCGAGAACGTGGACGCGGGCCTGATCTACGTCAACTACGCGCCGATCATGGTCGCGGTCGTGATCATCGCCGTCGGGCTCTGGTGGCTCATCAGCGCACGCCACAAGTTCGAAGGGCCGATCCGCCAGGTCGCGACCGACGAAACCGGACGGGTCATCGAGGGCGGGGAGCCCGACGCCGGGCCCGGCCCGGACGTCGGTGGCACGCCCGGCGGCGGCGGGGGCGCGCGCCCCGGCGGCGTCTGATCGCGCCGCCGGTGAGCCGGGCGCGCCCGTCGCGTAGCCTGCTCCACGGATGACGCTCGAGGAACTCAGGGCCGCCGCCGCCGCCGGGACGGTGGACACCGTTCTGCTGGCGATCGCCGACATGGAGGGGCGACTCCAGGGCAAGCGCCTGACCGCCACCCACTTCCTCAACGACGTCGCCGAGCACGGCGCCGAGGGCTGCAACTACCTGCTGGCCGTCGACGTCGACATGGAGACCGTCGAGGGCTACGAGATGTCGTCGTGGTCGCGCGGCTACGGCGACTTCGAGATGAAGCCGGATCTCTCGACGCTCCGCCCCGTCCCATGGCAGCCGGCGACCGTGATGGTCCTCGCCGACCTCCAGTGGCACGACGGCCGCCCGGTCGTCGCCTCCCCGCGGCAGATCCTCCGCGGCCAGCTCGAGCGCCTCGCCGAGCGCGGCCTGATCGCCAACGCCGGCACCGAGCTCGAGTTCATCGTCTTCAAGACGAGCTACGAGGACGCCTGGAAGTCGGGCTACCGCGAGCTCGATCCGGCCAACCTCTACAACGTCGACTACTCGCTGCTCGGCACCGCGCGGGTGGAGCCGCTGATCCGCCGGATTCGCAACGAGATGGCGGCGGCCGGCCTCACGGTCGAGAACTCGAAGGGGGAGTGCAACCTCGGCCAGCACGAGATCAACTTCCGCTACGCCGAGGCGCTGGAGACCGCCGACACGCACGCGATCTACAAGAACGGCGCCAAGGAAATCGCCGCCCAGGAGGAGCACTCGATCACCTTCATGGCGAAGTTCAACGAGCGCGAGGGCAACTCGTGCCACATCCACTGCTCGCTGGCGAGCGCGAAGGACGGCTCGAACGCCTTCGCCGCCGACGAGACGATGTTCGACCGCTTCATCGCCGGCCAGCTCGCCTGCCTGCGCGAGATGACGCTGATGTTCGCGCCCTATGTCAACTCCTACAAGCGCTTCGTGCCCGGCTCCTTCGCGCCGACCGCCGTGGCTTGGGGCAAGGACAACCGCACCTGCTCGATGCGCGTCGTCGGTCACGCCGAGGCGCTGCGGGTCGAGAACCGCCTCCCGGGCGCCGACGTCAACCCTTACCTGGCGCTCGCGGCGATGATCGCCGCCGGCCTCCACGGGATCGACGCCGAGCTGCCGCTCGAGCCGCCCTACGAGGGCAACGCCTACGAGTCGGAGGCGCCCCGGGTCCCCACCAATCTCTACGAGTCGCGCGACCTGTTCTCCGCCAGCGAGGTCGCCCGGGAGGCCTTCGGCGAGGAGGTGGTCGACCACTACCTGAACCGCGCCCGCGTCGAGCTCGACGCCCAGGAGGCCGCGGTGACGGACTGGGACAAGTACCGAGGCTTCGAGAGGCTGTGAGGGGGCGCCGGCCGATCGTCGGCATCACCGCGGCCTTCGAGCGAGCCCGCTGGGCCGTCTGGGACGACATCGAGGTCAACATCTCCCAGCGGACCTACTCCGACCGGGTCGACGGGGTCGGGGGCATCCCGCTGTTGCTTCCCGCGAGCGACACGGGGACGGCCGAGCCCCACGCCCTCCTGGACCGCGTCGACGGCCTGCTGCTCAGCGGCGGCGCCGACATCGACCCCGCCGTCTACGGGCAGCGGCCGGAGCCCGGGACGACCAACTTCCGCCGCGCCCGCGACGAGTTCGAGATCGCCCTCTGCCGCGCCGCGATCGAGCGCGGGATGCCGGTGCTCGGCGTCTGCCGCGGCTTCCAGATCCTCAACGTCGCCCTCGGCGGCGATCTCCTCCAGCACCTCGACGACGCGGTGCTGCACCTGCACACGCCCGGGAAGTTCTGCGACCACGAGGTTCGGCTCGAGCCGGGCTCGCTCGCGGCTGAGGCGGCGGGGACGGAGCGGCTCGAGGTCCGCTCCCACCACCACCAGGGCATCGCTCGGCTCGGCGAGGGGCTTCTCGCCACCGGCCGGGCGGAGCCGGGCGGCGCGATCGAATCGATCGAGCTGCCGCGGGAAGATGGGGGATGGACGCTGGGGATCCTCTGGCACACGGAGGAGGAGCCCGGCAGTGCCGTGATGGCCGCCTTCGTCGCGGCTGCGACCAGGAACGAGGTGAGCGCATGAGCCTTCAGGTGATCGAGCCGGCGACCGAGCGGGTTCTCGAGGAGATCCCGCGCGCCGGAGCCGAGGAGGTGGACGAGGCCGTCGCTCGCGCGAAGGCGGCGTTCCCGGCCTGGCGCGCCGTCGCGCCGGCGGACCGAGCGTCGCTGCTCCGCGGTCTCGCCGACGCTCTCGAGGACCGGCTCGAGGACCTGGCGACCCTGGAGGCGCGCAACGCCGGCAAGCCGATCGGGGACGCGCGCGGAGAGATGGGGATGGTCGTCGAGACCTACCGCTACTACGCCGGGGCGCCCGAGCGCAACGTCGGCAAGACGATCCCGGTTGCCGGCGGCATCGACATGACCTTCCGCGAGCCGCTCGGCGTCGTCGGGCTGATCACGCCCTGGAACTTCCCGCTCGTGATCGCCTCCTGGAAGTGCGCCCCGGCCCTCGCCGCCGGCAACACGATCGTCCTCAAGCCCGCCGAGCTGACGCCGCTGACCGCGCTCGAGCTCGAGCGGATCGCCCTGGCCGCCGGGATCCCCGAGGGGGTGCTCAACGTCGTCTCCGGCCCGGGCTCGGTCTGCGGCGCGCGGCTCGTCGAGCACCCCGACGTCGCCAAGGTCGCCTTCACCGGCTCGACCGCGGTCGGCCGCGGGATCGCCGCCGGCGCCGCGAACACGATCAAGCGGGTCACCCTAGAGCTCGGCGGCAAGTCGGCCAACGTGGTCTTCGCCGACGCCGACGTCGAGGCGGCGGCCGCGGGCGTCCCCGGCGGCACCTTCGGGAACGCCGGCCAGGACTGCTGTTCCCGCTCCCGGATCCTCGTCGAGCGCTCGGCCATTGACGACTTCATGGCGGCGCTCGAGCGTGCGGTCGGCGAGATGCGCGTCGGCGACCCGCTCGACGAGTCGACCACCATGGGCCCGCTGATCTCCGCCGACCAGCTCGAGACCGTCGGCTCCTACGTGCCCGACGACGCGCCGGTCGCGATCCGCGGCGAGGCGCCCGGCGGGCCCGGCTTCTGGTTCCCGCCGACCGTCCTCGCGCCGGTGAGCAACGACGATAGGGCCGCCGCCGAGGAGATCTTCGGCCCGGTCGCGTGCGTGATCCCGTTCGAGGGCGAGGAGGAGGCGATCCGGCTCGCCAACGACACCATCTACGGCCTCTCGGGCTCGGTCTGGACCCGCGACGGCGGCAAGGCGCTCCGCGTCGCCCGGGCGATCGAGACGGGGGTCCTCTCGATCAACTCGAACTCGTCGGTTCGCGTCTCGACCCCGTTCGGCGGCTTCAAGCAATCCGGCATCGGCCGCGAGCTCGGTCCCGACGCCCTCGACTACTACACGGAGATCAAGAACGTCTTCTACGCGACGGAGTAGGGACGAGGCGAAGGTGGGGGAGCGGGTGCTCGTCGACGACGTCCTCGCGGAGGACCTGCGCG
Source organism: uncultured Solirubrobacterales bacterium (assembly GCA_963823565.1). Classification (GTDB taxonomy): domain Bacteria; phylum Actinomycetota; class Thermoleophilia; order Solirubrobacterales; family 70-9; genus RHKX01. The sequence continues at coordinate 886,945 of CAWGLR010000003.1, forward strand.
TCGTCTTCTGCGGAACCGCCCTCGGCGCCGCGTCGGCCCGCGCCCGCGCCTACTACGCAGGGCCGGGCAACAAGTTCTGGCCGACCCTCCACGCCGTCGGGTTGACCCCGCGCGTGCTCTCGCCCGCCGACTACCGGGAGGTGCTCCGCTACGGCATCGGCCTCACCGACCTCTGCAAGTCCCGCTCCGGGTCCGACGCCGAGATCGGTCGTGGCGGCTTCGACGTCCCCCGGCTCGAGGCAGAGATGACGCGATACCGCCCGCGATGGCTCGCCTTCAACGGCAAGCGGGCGGCGAAGGAGGCGCTGGGCCTCCAGCGGGTCGAGTTCGGGGAGACCGGGCGCGAACTGGGCGGGGTTCCGGTCTACGTCCTGCCCTCGACCTCAGGCGCGGCGAGCGGACATTGGGACCTCCGCCCCTGGCGCGACCTGGCGGGGGTCACTGAGTTCGAAATATCGAACTGAGTGACCCCAGCGAATGCCGGCGTGGCTGCTCGGTGGCGGGCAACCCCGCTGATAGCTTGCCGCCATGACCACCCGACCGGGACGCCTCGAAGGCAAGGTGTGCGTGATCACGGGGGCCGCGAGCGGCATCGGCGCCGAGAGCGCCCGGCGGTTCATGGAGGAGGGGGCGACGGTCGTCGGCGTGGACCTGGCCGAAGGGTCGGAGGGGGATCTCGCGATCCAGGCCGACGTCACGCGCGAGGAGGACGTCAAGGGGATGTACCGGCAGGCCCGGAAGGAGTTCGGGCGGATCGACGTGCTCTTCAACAACGCCGGGATCAACCCGCCCGAGGACCAGTCGATCCTGAAGACGTCGGTGGAGGTATTCCGCAAGGTCCAGGACGTGAACCTGCTCAGCGTCTTCCTCTGCTGCAAGCACGGGATCCCGCACCTGCTCGAGAACGAGCGCGGCGGCTCGGTGATCAACACGGCCTCGTTCGTCGCCGTGATGGGGGCGGCGGTCTCGCAGATCTCCTACACGGCGTCGAAGGGGGCGGTGCTGGCGCTGTCGCGGGAGATCGGGGTCGAGTTCGCCCACCGGGGGGTTCGCGTCAACGCGCTGTGCCCGGGGCCGGTGGACACGCCGCTGCTCCAGGAGCTGTTCGCGAGCGATCCCAAGAAGGCGGAGCGGCGGCTCGTTCACCTGCCGTTCGGCCGCTTCGCGCAGGCGAGCGAGATTGCGAACGGGGCGCTGTTCCTCGCGAGCGACGAGAGCTCCTACATGACCGCCTCCACCTTCCTCGTCGACGGCGGGCTGACCGAGACCTACCTGACGCCGGACGCGAGCGACGATCCCTACTTCCCCTCGCCGGACCTCGAGGAGGAAGCGCAGGGCTGACCGCCCTCGGCGCGGCCACGGCGCCCGCCTAGACTCCCCCGCATGCTCGAGACGATCGCATTCGACGAGCGCGGGCTCGCTCCCTGCGTGATCCAGGACGCGATCAGCGGCGAGGTGCTGACGCTCGCGTACGTGAACGCGGAGGCGCTCAAGCGCACGATCGAGACCGGAGAGATGCACCTCTGGAGCCGCTCACGAGACGAGCTCTGGCACAAGGGGGAGACCTCGGGGAACGTCCAGCGCGTGCGCGAGCTGCGCTACGACTGCGACGCCGACGCGGTGCTGGCGCTGGTCGATCCCGCCGGCCCCGCCTGTCACACCGGCGAGCGCACCTGCTTCTTCCGCGCCCACGGCGGCAGCGACGCGCCGACGCCGGTCACGCACGAGGCGATGCCGAACCTCGAGCGCACCCTGCAGTCGCGCAGGGAGGAGCGCCCCGAGGGCTCCTACACCGTCGAGCTGCTCGCCGATCCCGACCGGATCGGGGAGAAGCTCCGCGAGGAGGCCGACGAGGTGGCCCGCGCCGTCGCCGGCGAGTCCGACGAGCGCGTCGCCGAGGAGGCCGCGGACGTCCTCTACCACCTCGAGGTGGCGCTGATCTCCCGCGACGTGCCGCTCGCCAGCGCGCTCGACGTGCTGCTCTCGAGGCGCCGCTGACGGTGGTCAGCGGCACCGGAGGGCGGGCGCCCTCGCCGACGCTGGAGGGCGCGCGCGAGCAAGCGCGTGCCGCGACCGTGGTCCCCGTCGTGCATACGTACGTCGAGGACGCCGAGACGCCCGTCTCGGCGTTCCTGAAGCTGCGCGGGGACGGGCCGTCGTTCCTGCTGGAGTCGGCCGAGCAGGGCGGCCAGCTCGGCCGCTACTCCTTCCTCGGGTTCAGCCCGCGGCTGACAATCCGCTGGGCGGACGGCGAGCTGCTCGAGTGGGAGGGCGACGACGCCTCCGACCTGAGCGCCGAGCCGATCCGGCGCACTCCCGCGCCGGACCCCTACGGCGCCGTCGCCGAGCGCCTCTCCGCATTCCGCCTGCCCGAGGGCTGCGAGCTGCCGTTCCCCGGGGCCGCGGTCGGCCTCTTCGGCTACGACCTCGTGCGGACGGTCGAGCCGCTCGGGCCGCCGAACCCCGACCCGCTCGGGCTCCCCGACCTCGCCCTGATGGTCTGCGAGCTGATCGTCGCCTTCGACCACCACAGCCACGAGGTCTCGATCGTCGCGCTGGCGATGGCGCCCGATGGCGAGGAGATCGACGCCGCCTACGCGCGCGCGGTCGAGCTGATCGACCGGACCCGCGAGATGCTGCGGCGGGAGATCCCGCGCCCGCCGCCGGCGCCGGAGACTCGCGCGGCGCCGGAGTGGGAGTCGAACATGACCCGCGAGCGGTTCGAGGCGGTGGTCGCCCGGATCGTCGAGTACGTGCGCGCCGGCGACGCCTTCCAGGTCGTCCCCTCCCAGCGCTTCAGCGCCTCGTGCCCGGTCGAGGCGTTCTCGATCTATCGCGGGCTCCGCGCCGTCAACCCGTCGCCCTACATGTACTTCCTCGACTTCGGCGACTTCGAGATCGCCGGCGCGTCGCCCGAGCCGCTCGTCAAGGTCACCGGCCGGCGGGTCGAGACCCGGCCGATCGCGGGCACCTACCCGCGCGGCGCCAGCGAGGAGGAGGACCGCGTCAACGCCGAGGCGCTGCTCGCCGACCCGAAGGAGCGCGCCGAGCACGTGATGCTGGTCGACCTCGGGCGCAACGACCTCGGACGCGTCTGCGAGTACGGGACGGTCAGCGTCGACGAGCTGATGACGGTGGAGACGTACTCGCATGTGCTCCACATCGTCAGCCGCATCTCCGGGACCCTCCGCGAGGGCCTGGGGGCGATGGACGTCCTGCGCTCGGCCCTGCCGGCGGGGACGCTGTCGGGGGCGCCGAAGGTGCGGGCCATGCAGATCATCGACGAGCTCGAGCCGCACAAGCGCTGCTCCTACGGCGGCGCGATCGGCTACCTCGACTTCGCCGGGAACCTGGACGTGGCGATCCACATCCGCACGGTCGTCGTCAAGGACGGCCTCGCCTACGTCCAGGCCGGCGGCGGCACCGTCGCCGACGCCAAGCCCGACTACGAGTACCGCGAGTCGCTGCAGAAGGCGAAGGCGGTGTTCCGCGCGATCGAGGTCGCGGTCGAGCAGCCCGAATGGGCGTGAGCGTGAAGGTCCTCGTCCTCGACAACTACGACTCGTTCACCTACAACCTCGTCCAGTACCTGGGCGAGCTCGGCGCCGAGGTCGAGGTCGTCCGCAACGACGTCGAGACGGTCGACGAGCTGCTCGCCCGCCGGCCCGATCGCCTGGTGATCTCGCCCGGACCCTGCACTCCCGCCGACGCCGGCACCTCGATCGAGGCCTCGCGCCGGTTCCCCGAGGAGGGCATCCCGACGCTCGGGGTCTGCCTCGGCCACCAGTCGATGGTCGAGGCGTTCGGAGGCGAGGTCGTGCAGGGGGAGCCGATCCACGGCAAGGACGCCGCGGTCGAGCACGACGGCAGGACGATCTTCGCCGGGCTGCCCGACCCGCTGACGGTCGGCCGCTACCACTCGCTGATCGCCGCGCCCGAGCTGCCCGAGTGCTTCGAGCTCAGCGCCTCGCTCGACGGCATCGTCATGGCGGTGCGCCACCGCGACCTGCCGGCCGAGGGCGTGCAGTTCCACCCCGAGTCGGTGCTGACGCCGGACGGGAAGGCGATACTGCGCAACTTCCTCGGTGACCCCGTGATCCAGTGACCCCCAACGACGTCATCACCCGCGCGATCGACGCCGCCTGCTCGGGCGTGCACCTGACGGCCGACCACGCCTCGGCCGTCCTCACCGAGATCATGGAGGGCCGCGCCAGCGAGGTCCAGACCGGCGCGTTCCTCGTCGCCCTTCGCGCCAAGGGCGAGACGGTGCCCGAGCTGATCGGCCTGGCGCGGACGATGCGCGGGCTCGCCACCCCGGTCGAGACCGGCCGCCACGACCTCGTCGACACCGCCGGGACCGGGGGCGGGCCCTCGACGTTCAACGTCTCGACGACCGCCGCCCTGATCGCCGCGGGCGCCGGCTGCGCGGTCGCCAAGCACGGGAACCGCTCCAGCACCTCGAGGTCGGGCTCCGCGGACCTGCTCGAGGCCCTCGGGGTCCGGATCGACCTGCCGCCCGAGCGGGTCGCCGACTCGATCCGCGAGACCGGCTTCGGGTTCATGTTCGCGCCCGCGCATCACGCGGCGATGAAGCACGTCGTCCCGACCCGCAAGGAGCTCGCGGTGCGGACCATCTTCAACTTCCTCGGCCCGCTCACGAACCCCGCCGGCGCCACCCGCCAGCTGCTCGGCGTCTCCGACCGTCGCTACCAGGAGACGATCGCCGAGGCGCTGGCCGGGCTCGGCTGCGACCACGCGCTGGTCGTCGCCGGCGACGACGGCCTCGACGAGCTGACGATCCACGGCCGCACCCGGGTCATCGAGGTCAAGGGCGGCCACACGACCGAGTGGCACGTGGAGCCGGGCGACGTCGGGCTCGAGGAGAGCCCGCTGGAGTCCGTCGCCGGCGGCGAGCCGGCCGAGAACGCCGCGGTCGCCCGCGCCGTCCTCGCGGGCGAGCCCGGCCCGGCGCTCGACCTCTCGCTGCTCAACGCGGGGGCCGCGATCTACGCCGGCGCCGGCTGCGAGGACCTGGCCGGCGGCGTTGCGGTGGCGCGCGAGGCGATCGAATCGGGCGCGGCGGCCCGGGTCTTGGAGCGGCTGGTGGAGTTCGGGCGCGGCTCGCGGACCGGTAGCCTCTCCAGCGGATGAGCAAGCTCGATCAGCTCGTCGACCAGGCACGGGAGGGCGTTCGCAGGAGGAGCGCCGCGATTCCCGGCGACCAGCTGCGCAGCCAGCTCGGCACGCGCGCCGGATCGCGCCCGTTCAAGGAGGCGCTCGTCCGCCCCGGCATCTCCGTGATCGCCGAGTTCAAGCGCGGTTCGCCTTCGGCCGGAGAGATCCACCCGGGCGCCGACGTCGGCGAGTTCGTCGCCGCCTACGAGCGCGGCGGCGCGGCGGCCATCTCGGTGCTGACCGAGGAGCGGAACTTCCACGGGTCGCTCGCGGACCTCGAGGCTGCGCGCGCCGCCTCGGCGCTGCCGATCCTCCGCAAGGACTTCATCGTCGACCCCTACCAGCTCTGGGAGGCGGTGGTCGCCGGCGCCGACGCGACGCTGCTGATCGTCGCCGCGCTCGCCGACGAAGATCTGGCGCTGCTCTTCGACGAGGCGTCGGCGCTCGACCTCGACTGCCTGGTCGAGGTCCATGACGAGGACGACCTCGAGCGTGCCCTCCGGCTCGATCCCGAGGTGATCGGGATCAACAACCGCGACCTCAGGACCCTCGAAGTCGACACGCGGAAGACCGAGGACCTGATCACCGACGTGCCGGCCGGCAAGACGGTCGTCGCGGAGTCCGGCTACTCCCGCCGCGGCGAGATCGCCGAGCTCGACCGCATCGGGGTCGACGCCGTGCTGATCGGCGAGACGCTGATGCGCTGCGCCGACCCGGAGGCGATGGTTCGCGACCTGACCTTCGACGAGGACGCGACCCGCGAGCATCTCTTCAGCGACGAGCGCTGACGCTCGTCAGCCGGCGATCGCCTCGGCGAGCTCCTCCCGCGAGGAGATGCCGAGCTTGCGGTACGCGTTGGTCAGGTGCATCTCGACCGTGCGCAGCGAGACGAAGAGGTTCTGAGCGATCTCGCGGTTGGTCGCGCCGCCCGCGGCCGCCTCGACGACGCGCCGCTCGGCGGGAGTGAGCGCGCCCGCCCCGCGGACCTCGCGTCGCCGGGGTCTCGCCCCCGCGATCCGCAGCTCCTCGAAGATGTGATCCTCGAGCCGCTCGGCGCCGGTCTCCTGAGCCAGCTCGAGGGCCTCGCGGAGCTGATCGCGCGCCTCGCGCGTCCGCCGCTCGCGGCGCATCGCCGCGCCGAGTGCGGCGAGCGACCGGGCGAGCTCCACCCGGGCTCCTGCGCGCCGCAGCTCGGCGACGGACTCGCTCAGGGAGGCGATGCCGGGCTCGCCGCGCTCTACCGTGCCCCTGGCGCGAAGCGCGACGCCGATCGAGCGGGCGGAGCCGAGCCCCCTGGCCAGGGCCAGCTCCTCCTCGGCGAGGCACATCGCCTCCTCCTGGTCGTCGTGGCCGAGCAGAACGGCGAGGCGCGAGCGCCACGAGCTCGTGCGGGGGCCGACGCCGATCGTGGTCCAGGTCCCCTCCGCCGCACGCAGTCGCGCGATCGCCGCCTCGCGCTCGCCGCGGGCCGCGAGGACCGTCGCCTTCAGCTCGTCGAGCAGGGCGCCGGTCGCAGTCCTCGCGAAGGCGGGTGGGATGTCGGTGGCGATCACCGCGTCGGCGACGTCGCCGAGCCCGCGACGCTCGACGATCGCGTCGACGCCGAAGCAGAACAGGGACAGCGCCCCGACCATCCCGAGCGGTGCGATAGCGACCATGTCCAAGGCGATCCTGATGTCCGCCTCGGCGTCGATCAGGTCTCCCTCGCGCGAGTGCAGCGCGCCGGCGTAGGCCGCCGCGTTCAGCGCCGCCAGCATCGAGCCCCTCCGCCGCCCCTCCTCGCCGAGCGCGCGCGAGACCTCGTGGGCGCGTTCGTAGGCCTCGACGACGAGGAGCGCGATCGCCATCTGGGTGATGATCGGGTTCTCCCAGCCGTCACCCTCCGCGAGCTCGAGCCGATCCGGGTCGGGCACGAGCAGGCTCAGGACCGTCTCACGCGGCTCGTTGCGGATCAAGCCGATGCTCGCGATGACCCATCGCAGGTGCCTCGTATCGGGCTCCCGGAAGCCGTCGAGGCGATCGAGCAGCGCGGGGAGGTCCTCGTCGTACTCGCCGATCCGATCGGGGTCGAACGCGCGGGTCGCGGCGCGGGTCGCCTCCAGCTCGAGCGCCGCCGGCAGGCCGGAGCCACCGTAGCGTCGCAGTCCCTCCTCGATCGTGGCCACCGCGCCGTCCCAGTCGCCGGCCATGGTCATCGCGCTGTGGAGCTGCTTCGTCACCTCGATCCCGACGGCCGGATCGCCCGCCAGCTCCGCCGCTTGCCGCAAGTGCTCGATCGTCGCCGGGTCGCGGATCTCCCCCTCGGCGAGTCCGAGCCGCTGGAGCAGCGGGGCGCGCTCGACGTCGGACATCGGCTCCTCGAGGGCCCTGCGCAGGTATGCGACGACGCTGTCGGGGGCGGCGCGTCTGGCGGCGAGCGCCGCCGCGTCGGACAGGACGGTGGCGGCCTCGGGTAAGGAGCCGGGATCGGTGCGGAGGAGCTGGGCGGCAACCTCCTCCGCGCCGGCGCTCTCCTGGAGGAGGCAGTTCGCGGTCCGCACGTGCGCCGCCTCCCGGGAGGCGGCCGGGATCGACTCGTAGACGGAGCTCCGCAGGAGCGGGTGCGCGAAGCCGACCGCGGGTGCGTCGGAGAGGATCGACGCCGCCGCGAGCCCGTCGGCGATCTCGGCGGCTCGCGCGGTGTCGATGCCGGCTACAGCCGCCACTGTCCGCAGCCGGCTCCCCTCGCCGGCCACGGCGGCCGCCCGGACGAGCTCGGGGCCATCGGGGCCGAGGCGCCCGGCGCGCCTGAGGACGCCCTGGGCGATCCGCGCCGGCCCCATGTCCCTCGCCGCCTCCGGCCCGAGCTGCTCGTTCCCGTCGGCGTGCGCGGCGAGGTCCGCGAGCAGCTCCTCGATGAGCAGCGGGTTGCCCCCGGTCGCCTCGTAGCAGGCGGCGCCGAGCGACGCGGACGCTCGTGGGCCGAGGCGGCCTCGCACGAGTTCCTCTGTCGCGGCCGCGCTCAGCGCGCCGGGGCTGATCGTCGGTGGCCTCAGCTCGGAGGAGAGCTCGTCGAGCAGCTGCGCCTGCGCGCCGGGCTCGTTCGGCCGAGCCGCGAGGACGACGAGCATCGCCGTCCCGTCGAGCCGGCGCCCGAGGTAGCGCAAGAAGCGCAGGGAGGCGCTGTCAGCCCAGTGGGCGTCGTCGACCGCGAGGACGAGTGGCTGCTCCTCGGCGAGCCCGGTGAGCAGCCACATCAGTCCGTAGAGGGAGGCCTCGCCCGAGCCCACGTCCAGCTCCTCGCCGGAGAGCCCGAAGATCGGGGCCGCGAGCGAGGCGGCGCCCGAGAAGGCCCGCTCCCGCGCGTCCGCGTCCATCGAGCTGACCGTCGTCCCGAGCAGCTGGCGGATCACTCCGTAGCCGTAGTCGCGCTCGATCTCGGAGCCGCGGGCACCGAGCGCCCGGAAGCCCGTCGAGGCGGCGTGCTCGGTAAGCGCCTCGACGAGCCTGGACTTGCCCAGGCCCGCCGCGGCCTCGATCAGCAGGAGGCCGCCGGCGCCCGACTCGAGCACGCGCCCGAGAGCGGCATCGATCTCGCCGAGCTCCGCGGCGCGCTCGAGCAACCCATCCGAGCCGCTCGTCGGTTGCGTTGGCCCTGTAGCGATTGGGCTCCTCCCCGGTCGAAGGCTGAGAGATGGCAGAACCTACTGCTTAGGTTTCACAGGGGAAACTCTTAGCCGCCCTAGAGGGACATTTTGCGAGTCGCTGAGGAGCGCGTCGGATCATCGCCGCCATGACACGCCTCAGAACGCTTCTTCGCAGTCCCTTCGGCTCCGGGATCCTCGGCGGCCTCGTCGCGCTGGCCTTCGGCATCGCGGTCGTCGCGAGCGGCCTCGTGGACGTCGGCGACGGCGACGGCGGCACGACGACGACGGTCGCGCAGTCGCCCCTCGCGCCGGACGCCCAGCCGGCCTCCGCCGCGACCGACACGGTCGGCGAGGTCTACCAGCGCGACGGGCAGGGTGTGGCTTACATCGAGGCGGAGCAGAAGCCGAGCCAGTCGATCTCCCCGTTCGGCCCGATGCAGGGCGGCGGCGGGACCGCGACGGGCTCGGGCGTGCTCATGGACGACCAGGGCCACGTGATGACCAACGCCCACGTCGTCGACGGGGCGAGCTCGGTGACCGTCAAGTTCGGCGACGGCGACTCGCTCGACGCGAAGGTCCTCGGGGTGGACGACTCGACCGACGTCGCGGTCCTGGAGGTCGATCTCGGCGAGGTCGACGCGCAGCCGCTCGAGCTCGGCGACTCCAGCTCGGTCAAGGTCGGCGATCCCGCCGTGGCGATCGGCAACCCCTACGGGCTCGACCGCACCGTCACCTCTGGGATCGTCTCGGCGCTCCAGCGCCAGATCAACGCCCCTAACGGCTTCACGATCTCCGACGTCATCCAGACCGACGCGGCGATCAACCCGGGCAACTCGGGCGGCCCGCTGATCGACGCGCAGGGACGGGTGATCGGGATCAACTCCCAGATCGCGACGGGCAGCGGCAGCTCCGGCTCGGTCGGCATCGGCTTCGCGGTGCCGATCAACACCGCCAAGGACGTCGCCTCCCAGATCATCGACGGCGGCTCCGTCCAGCACGCCTACCTCGGGATCGAGGGCGCCGACCTGACGCCGGAGATCGCCGACGCGCTGAACCTCCCCGTCGACCAGGGTGCGCTGGTCCAGCGGGTGACCCAGGACGGCCCGGCCGACGACGCCGGCATCGAGGGCGGCGGCGACGCGACGGTCTCGGTTCCCGGCGGCCGGGTGCGCGCCGGCGGCGACGTCATCACCACGGTCGACGGCCACGCGATCGCCGGGATGGACGACCTGATCGCGGCGATCAACGAGAAGGCCCCCGGCGACAGCGTCACGCTAGACGTGATTCGCGACGGCGACCAGCGCCAGGTTCAGGTCAAGCTCGGGGACCGTCCCGAGAACGCGGGCTGACAGTCCGCGCCCGCCGGGCGGGGGTCGTGTCTGCGACCCTTGCTGAGTGCACACGAAGATCTGCGGCATCACCAACCTCGATGACGCCGAGGCGGCGGTCACGGCGGGAGCCTGGGCGATCGGGATGATCCATGCGCCCGGAAGCCCGCGCCGGGTCGATGACGCCGAGGCCGAGCGCATCGGTGCGGCGCTGAAGCGGCGCTGCGAGGTCGCCGGCGTGTTCGTCGACGCGCCGCTGGACGAGGTCGTCGACCGCGCCGAGCGCGAGGGCCTGACCCTCGTGCAGCTGCACGGCCACGAGGGCCCGAGCTTCTGCGCCGAGGCGGCGCGCCGCACCGGCTGCCGGGTGATCAAGGCGTTCCCCGTCCGCAGCGCCGCCGACGTCACCGCCGCGCGCGCCTACCGCACCGACTTCCACCTGTTCGACGCCTACTCCCCGCGGAGCCGCGGCGGCACCGGCGAGCGCTTCGACTGGGAGCTCGTCTCCGGGCGCAAGCAGGAGGGGATCCCGGCGATCCTCGCCGGCGGCCTGACGCCCGACAACGTCGCCGACGCGATCGAGGCCGCCTGGCCTTGGGGCGTCGACGTGGCGAGCGGGGTCGAGCGCGAGCCCGGCGTCAAGGACCACGGCAAGGTGCGCTCGTTCATCGAGGTCGCCAACCGCGTCGGCGCCGTCCAGCAGGCGACGCGCGAGCACCGGCGCGAGCTGCGGAAGGTTCGCCGCGAGGTCGAGCGGCGCACGAGCGCGTGACGGTCGTGGAGGAGCGGTTCGGCCCCTACGGCGGCCGCTACGTGCCCGAGGTCCTGATCGCCGCCCTCGACGAGCTGACCGCGGCGTGGCTCGAGGCACGCGATGACCCCGCCTACCGCGACGAGCTCGGCACGCTGCTGCGCGACTTCGTCGGCCGGCCGACGCCGCTGTACCGGGCGCGGCGGCTGTCGGAGCGGACCGGCAGGACGGTCTACCTCAAGCGTGAGGACCTGACCCACACCGGCGCCCACAAGATCAACAACGCGGTCGGCCAGGCCCTGCTCGCGCGGCGGATGGGGAAGGCGCGGATCATCGCCGAGACGGGGGCCGGCCAGCACGGCGTGGCGACGGCGACGGCCTGCGCGCTGCTCGGCCTCGAGTGCATCGTCTACATGGGGACGGAGGACATGCGGCGCCAGCGCCCCAACGTCGAGCGGATGGAGCTGATGGGCGCGCGCGTCGAGCCGGTCGAGGCGGGCGCGCGGACGCTCAAGGAGGCCGTGAGCGCCGCCATCCGCGACTGGGTCAGCCAACGTCGAGGGCACCCACTACATCATCGGCTCGGCGGTCGGCCCGGCGCCCTACCCGGCGCTCGTCCGCGACCTTCAGCGCGTCATCGGCGACGAGGCGCGGGAGCAGATCCTCGCCGCCGCCGGGCGGCTGCCCGACCGGGTGATCGCGTGCGTCGGCGGCGGGTCGAACGCGATCGGCAGCTTCGTGCCCTTCGTCGCGGACGAGGGCGTCGAGCTCGTCGGCGTCGAGGCCGCGGGGGAGGGGCTCGAGGGGCGCCACGGCGCGCCGCTCAGCGCCGGTCGCACCGGCGTCCTCCACGGCGCCCTCTCCGCCGTGATCGCCGACGAGGAGGGGCAGATCCTCGAGGCGCATTCGATCTCCGCCGGGCTCGACTACCCCGGCGTCGGGCCCGAGCACGCGATGCTGCGCGACTCCGGCCGCGCCCGCTACGTCGCGGTCACCGACCGGCAGGCGCTCCTCGCCTTTCGCGAGCTCTCGCGGCTCGAGGGGATCGTGCCGGCTCTGGAGTCGTCGCATGCGATCGCGTGGCTGTTGGAGGAGGCGAGCGGCGAGCAGGAAGCGGCGAGCAGCGGCGGGATCGACCTCGCCACCCTGTCCGGGCGCGGGGACAAGGACCTCGACGAGGCGCTGCGGGCTCTGAAGGAGCTCGACGCGAGCAATGGCTGAGCGCGGGGTGGACCGGATCGCCGCGGCGTTCGACGCGGCGCGATCGGAGGGCAGGGCGGCGCTGATGCCGTACCTGATGGGCGGGTTCCCGGACCAGGAGACCTCGGCTGCGGTCATCGACGCCTACGCCGACACCGGGGCGGACCTGATCGAGCTCGGCGTGCCGTACTCCGACCCGCTCGCCGATGGCCCGGTGATCCACGCCGCCGCGACCGAGGCGCTGCGCGCCGGCGCCCGTTTCGACTCGGTGATGGCGCTCTGCGAGCGCGTCTCCGGCCGGGTGCCGGTGCTGCCGATGGTCTACGCGAACGTCGTCCTCACCCTCGGCCCCGACCGCTTCGCCGCGGCCCTCGAGAACGCAGGCGCCGCCGGGGCGATCGTCCCCGACCTGCCGCCGGGCGAGGACGACGCCGTGGCGGCGGCGCTGGCGGAGCGCGGCCTGGCGCCGATCGGCTTCGCCACGCCGACGACCTCGCCGGAGCGGCTGCGGCGGATCGCCGCCGGGGCCGTCGGCTTCACCTACGTGGTCTCGCTCGCCGGCGTGACCGGCGAGCGCGAGAGCCTGCCGCCGGGCCTGGCGGATCTCGTCGGCGCCGTCCGCGAGGCATCGGCGGCTCCCGCCGCGGTCGGATTCGGCATCGGCACACCCGAGCAGGCGGCGCAGGTGGGCGCGATCGCCGACGGCGTCATCATCGGCACCCGGCTCGTGCGCCTGGTCGCCGACGCCGACGGCCCCGAGGCCGCCGCCGACGCCGTCGCCGCCTACCTCGCCGACGTCCGCATCGCCCTTCGGTAGGGTTCCCGCCCGATGCAGCTCCTCGTCTTCACGACCCTTGCGATGGTCCTGTTCCTGGTCGGCTTCGCGTTCGACCTCGGCGGCACCGTGAGCGTCCTGATCTTCCTGTTCGTGCTGTTCATCGGCGCGACCCTGCGGGCCTGGAAGCCGCTCGTCGAGTGGGCCCGCGGCCCCGCCGCGAAGCTCTAGGCGTAGAACCTCCGCGCCAGTTCGAGCATGTCCAGCGGCACCGTCTTGATGCCGCGGACGTCGTCCAGCGGGATCGACCCGATCGCGTCGCCCTCGAGGGTGACCATGCGGCCGAACCCGCCCGCTCGCGCCAGCTCGTAGGCGGCGACGCCGTAGCGGGTGGCGAGCACGCGGTCGCGAGCCGTCGGCGTGCCGCCGCGCTGGACGTGGCCGAGGACCGCGGTGCGGGTCTCGTACCCGGTGAGCCGCTCGAGCTCGCGCGCGAGGGCGTTGCCGACGCCGCCGAGCCGCGGATAGCCGTACTGGTCGGGCTCGTCGGAGGCGAGTACCTGGCGGACCTCGCCGTCGATGGACAGGTTCGCGCCCTCGGCGACGACGATGATCGAGAAGTCCTTGCCGTGGTCGTGCCGCCGGCGGATCGCGAGGGCGACCTCCTCGACGGGCGTGTCCACCTCCGGGATCAGGATGCCGTCGGCGCCGCCGGCGATGCCGCCGTAGACGGCGATCCAGCCTGCGTTGCGGCCCATCACCTCGACGACCATGATCCGATCGTGGGACTGGGCCGTCGAGTGCAGGCGGTCGATCGCGGCGCTGACGACGTGGACGGCGGTGTCGAAGCCGAATGTGAAGTCGGTGCCGACGATGTCGTTGTCGATCGTCTTCGGCACCCCGATCAGCGGCAGCCCGTGCTGCTCGTGCAGCTCGCGGGTGATCTCCATGGTGTGCTCGCCGCCGATCGCGACGACCGCGTCGAGGTCGTCGGCCTCGAACGCCGCGGCGACCTCGTCGACGGTCCCCTCGGTCGACGGCTCGTAGCTCGAGGTGCGGAGGATCGTGCCTCCCATCGGCAGCAGGCCCGAGACCGCGCGCATGTCGAGCTCCATGTACTCGCGCTGGGCCAGGCCGCGGTAGCCGCGCATGATCCCGACGGCCTCGTCGCCGCGGTACATCGCGGCGCGGGCGACTGCGCGGATCACCGCGTTGAGCCCTGGACAGTCTCCTCCAGCGGTGAGCACGCCGATGCGCATCGGCGGAGGCTAGCCATAATCGGTCCGATGCCGGGCCGACGCGACCACGCGCTCCTCTACGACGACGACTGCGGCTTCTGCAAGCTGTGCGTGCGAGCGATCCTGAAGCTGGACCGGGAGGGGCGGCTGCGACCGGTCGCGATCCAGAGCGACGAGGGGCAGCGGCTGCTGACCGAGGTCCCGCCCGAGGTGCGGCTCGACTCCTTCCATCTCGTCACCCCCGGCGGCAAGGTGCTCTCGGCCGGTGACGCGGCGGCGCCGCTCGCCCGGCTGCTGCCCGGGGGATCGCTCCCGGCGCGCGCCTTCGCCCGCTATCCGGGGCCGACCGAGTCCGCCTACCGCTGGGTCGCGCGGAACCGGAGCACGTTCGGCCGGCTCGGCCTGCGCTCGCCGGGCAAGCTGCCGCCGCTCGATCCGTGACCCTTCGGCCCATGAGCCGGGCCCGGGGAGCGACGCTGGCCGCCGTCGCGGCCGCGCTGCTCGCGGTCGCGGGGTGCGGCTCCTCGGCGTCGGAGGACGCCGAGCTGACCGTCTACGTCAGCGCCCCGCTCAGTGGCCCGCGCGCCGGCGACGGGCGCGATGTGGTCGACGGAGCGCGGCTCGCCCTCGCCGAGGCAGGCGGTGAGGCCGGCGGCGTCGCGGTCTCGATGGAGTCGCTCGACGATGCCGCGGCCGGCGGCTGGACCGACGCCCTGGCGGGCGCCAACGCCCGCCGCGCCGCCCAGGACTCGACGACGACCGCCTACATCGGCGAGCTGGACTCCGGCGCCTCGCGGACCTCGGTGCCGATCACCAACGAGGCCGGGATCCTCCAGATCTCGCCGGGGAGCGGCGCCGAGGATCTGACCCGGGAGGAGCTCGGCACGTCCGGCGTCCCGGCGGTCCAGCCGACCGGTGAGCGGACCTTCGGGCGGGTCATCCCCTCGGACCGCGCGCAGGGTGAGGCCGCGGGCGTCTGGATGGCGCGCAACGGGGCGGCGACGGTCCGCGTCTACGGCGGCGCCGACCCGTTCGGGCGCGCCCTCGTCGCCGGGATCGAGGCGGCGCCGGGCGCGCCGGAGCCGGTCCTCGAGGGGGCGGCGGAGGCGTCGTTCGTCGTCTTCGGCGATGACGCCCGCAAGCCGCCGGCGTCGGCGCCCGTCTACGGGTCCGACGACCTCCTCGTGCCGGCGCCGCGCCGGCCCGGGTCGCCGGGGCGGGAGCCCTTGCGGGTCGTCTCGGCCGCGATGGCGGCGACGCAGCTCCCCGATCGGGCGGACGGGTTCCTCGCCGCGTTCCGGGAACGCTACGGGCGCGAGCCGGGCCGCTACGCGGCCTACGGCTACGAGGCGATGGCCCTCGCGCTCGACTCGATAGGGCGGGCCGGCGACCCGCTGGACCGCGGCTCGGTCGTCGACGCCTTCTTCGACACGACCGACCGCGAGTCGATCCTCGGCACGTACTCGATCGACGACGTCGGCAACACGACGCTCGGCGCGCTCGGCGCCTACCGGATCGGCGCCGACCTGAAGCCGCGCCCCGAGTCGGGCCCGCTCGAGCTGCCGTGAGCGTCAGCGCAGCGCGTCGCGGAGTGCGTCGTCGATCTCGGTGTGGCGGAACGCGTACCCGCCCTCGAGGGCTCGCGCCGGCACCGCGCGCTGGCCCGAGGTGGCGGCGATCTCGCCGAACTCGGAGCCGAAGCGGAGCTTGACCGCGAGCTTGGGGACCGGGAGGACGGCGGGCCGCCCGAGGGCGCGCCCCAGCGCCTTCGAGAACTCGCCGTTCGTCACCGGGTTCGGGGCGGTGAGGTTGTAAGGGCCGCTTGCACCGGGGGTGTCGAGCAGCCAGACGATCAGCCCGGCCTCGTCGTCGAGGCTGATCCACGGCATGTAGGCGCGGCCGCCGGCGACCGGGCCGCCGACGCCCAGCTTGAAGGGGGTGAGGAGCTCGCTGAGCAGCCCGGCCTCCTTGGTCAGCACGAGCCCGGTGCGGGCGATCGCGAGGCGGATGCCCCCGGACTCGACCTCGCGCGCAGCCTCCTCCCAGGCGACGCACACCTCGGCGTCGAAGCTCGACCCCGGGCCCTCGCCCTCGTCGATCACCTGGTCGGCGCGGTCGCCGTAGTAGCCGACGGCGGAGCCGCTGACGAGGACCGCGGGCTTGCGCGGGGCGGTGAGGATCGCCTGGACGAGGTTGTGGGTCGCCTGGCGGCGGCTGTCCATGATCCGGCGTTTCGACTCGTCGGTCCAGCGCTGGTTGATCGGCTCGCCGACGAGGTTGACCACGCCGTCGACCCCGGCGAGCGCCTCGGCCGGCGGCCGCTCCTCGGTCGGGCTCCAGGGATGCCACTCGATCCGCGGCTCGCGCTCGGCGGCCTTCGCGGGATCGCGGGTCAGGCCGATTACGTCGTCGCCGCGCGCCAGCAGCGCGTCCGCGACCGCTCCGCCGATCGTCCCCGTGGCTCCGGTGATCAGGACCTTCATGACACGGCGGCGAAGGTGCCTGTCTCCTCCTTGATCCGGGCGATCCCGGCCTCCTTGGCCTCCTTGACGACGGCCTCCGCGACCGCCGGGGCGACGTCGCGGTTGAAGACGCTGGGGATGATGTAGTCCTCGTTGAGGTCCTCCTCGGTGACCACCGCGGCGATTCCGTGGGCCGCCGCCAGCTTCATCTCCTCGGTGATCGTGGGAGCGCCGGCGTCGAGGGCGCCGCGGAAGATGCCGGGGAAGGCGAGGACGTTGTTGATCTGGTTCGGGTAGTCGGAGCGGCCCGTCGCCATGATCCGCACGTAGGGCTCCGCCTGCTCGGGCATCACCTCGGGCGTCGGGTTGGCCATCGCGAAGACGATCGCGTCGCGGTTCATCGCGTCGAGTGCCTTCGCATCGATCAGGCCCGGGCCCGACAGCCCGATGAAGAGATCGGCGCCCTCGAGCACCTCGTTGGGGCCGCCCTGGGCGCACTCGGGGTTCGTCGTCTCCGCGAACCACTTCTTGATCCCGGACATGCCGCCGCTGCCGTAGTCCTCGCGGGTCGTGGAGATCGCGCCGCGGCGGTCGCAGCCGATGATGTCGGTGACGCCCGCGGCCAGCATCATCTTCGTGCAGGCGATCCCGGCGGCGCCGAGGCCGACTATGACGACGCGCAGTGACTCGATCGGCTTGTCGACGATCTTCAGCGCGTTGAAGAGGGAGGCCATGACGACGACCGCGGTGCCGTGCTGGTCGTCGTGGAAGACGGGGATGTCGAGGTCCTCGCGGAGCCGGTCCTCGATCTCGAAGCAGCGCGGGGCGGAGATGTCCTCGAGGTTGATGCCGCCGAAGCCCGGCGCGATCAGCTTCACGGTCTCGACGATCCGATCGGTGTCGGTGGTGTCGAGGGCGATCGGGAACGCGTCGACGTCCGCGAACTCCTTGAAGAGCATCGCCTTGCCCTCCATGACCGGCATCGACGCCTCCGGGCCGATGTCGCCGAGCCCGAGCACCGCGGTGCCGTCGGTGACGACGGCGACGGTGTTCTTCTTGATCGTGAACTCGAAGGCCTTGCCGCGGTCGCCCGCGATCTCGGTGCACACTCGCGCGACGCCGGGCGTGTAGGCCATCGAGAGGTCGTCGCGGGTCTTCAGCGGGTACTTGTTGTGCTGCTCGATCTTGCCGCCGCGGTGCATCGCGAAGGTGCGGTCGGTGTAGTCGATGACCTTGGCGCCGCGGGTGCCGCCGATCGCGCGCAGGATCTGCTCCCAGTGCTGGGGGCTGCGGGCGTCGATCGTGAACTCGCGGACGCGCTTGCCCTCGGCTCCGGCGCCGGGGACGAGGTCGACGCTCTGCAGCGCGCCGCCCGCCTCGGCGATCGCGCCGGTGATCTTGCCGAGGGGCTCGTTGCGCGCGTCGAGTTCGACGCGCACGGTGACGGAGAACTGTGCGCTGACGTGGGCGGCCATGGGTGAACGTCGGATCATAGGAGCGCGGCGCCGCTGTCCGGCTCGCGCAAGGCTCGAATGAGAGACTCCCGCCGGTGAATCCGTTGCTGAGGAGGCTGCGAGCGGCCGCCGCGCGCCCGGCCGGCATGCTGATGCGCGCCGCGAGCAGGCCGGTCGGCGGCGGGGCGGGGCTGCCGACCGATCCGCGGCGGCTGCTGGCCGATCGCCGGGCGGAGCTGCGGCGGGCGGTCGAGGGCAGGGTCGTCGTCGTCACCGGCGCCTCCTCGGGGATCGGCGAGGCCGCGGCGAGGCTCCTCGCCGCCGCCGGCGCCGAGATCGTGCTCGTCGCCCGCCGGCGCGAAGAGCTCGACCGGATCGCCGGCGTGATCGGCGACAACGCGCATGTCAAGCCGTGCGACCTCACCGATCTCGAGGCGATCGACGCGCTCGCCGAGGAGATCCTCGCCGAGCACCGCGGCGTCGACGTGCTGATCAACAACGCGGGGATCTCGATCCGCCGCGGGGTCGACCACTCCTACGACCGCTTCCAGGACTTCGAGCGGCCGATGCAGCTCAACTACTTCGCCTCGATCCGCCTGATCCTCCGCTTCCTGCCGTCGCTCCGCGAGCTGGCCGGGCAGGTCATCAACGTCTCCTCGGCCGGCGTTCAGACGCGGACGCCGCGGTTCTCCGGCTACATCGCCTCGAAGGCCGCACTCGAGGCGTTCTCCGACGCCGTCCAGGCCGAGACCCACGGCCAGGGCCTGCGCTTCACGACGATCTCGATGCCGCTCGTCCGCACGCCGATGATCTCCCCGACCCACCAGTACGACCACTTTCCGACCCTCACCCCCGAGGAGGCCGGCCGCCTCGTCGCCGAGGCCGTCGTCGGCCGCCCGCGCCGCGTCGCGCCGCCGTTCGCCCACCTCGTCTCCGCCGTGGACGCGGTCGATCCCGAGCTGATGGACGCGGTCCGCCATCGCGGTTACCGGATGTTCGAGGACTGACGAGGGGTGCGGCCCGGCTGACGAACGGTGAGTGGGATCAACGTGGCGTATGCCGCAACGTTGATCCCACTCAGCAGCCGGGACGCTGCCAAACCGAATCGTTTCGCTGGCCCGTCGCGTGCGGTCGTAGCCCCCGGCCTGTCGGCGGTAGTCGTTCAGCAGACCCATGGCCCTGACTAGAACTGCGCGATTGAGATCAGGTTGCCGTCGGGATCGCGGAACCAGGCGATCCGCGTGCCGTCGGGGGCGGTCCAGACCCCGAGCTCGTCCTGCTCGATGCCGTCGAAGCGCTCGAGCCCGACGCCGGCGTCGCGGAGCTTCTCCGCGGTGTGGGAGGCGTCGGCGACGTCGAAGCCGAGAACCGTGTGGTTCGCCGGCTCGAACCCCGCGACGAGGGTGACCCGGAGCTCGGTGCCGCGCGTCTCGAAGATCAGCGCGGCCTCGGTGCGCTCGATCAGGGTGAGGCCGAGCGTGCCCTCGTAGAAGGCTTGCGCGCGGTCGGGGTCGGTGACCGAGACGAAGGCGACGAGGTTGGCGGCGGTCAGCACGCGATGAGCCTAGATCACATCCGGCCGGGCGCCGGGGCGCACCTATGATCAGCCCGTGCCCGCGGCATCGGAGAACGGGAGCGGGAAGAGCGACGAGGTCTTCCTGATCGACGGCAACAGCCTGGCCTACCGTGCGTTCTTCGCGCTGCCGGAGTCGATTGCGACCTCCGACGGGCGCCCGACGAACGCGATCTACGGCTTCGCCGCGATGATGGTGAAGATCCTCACCGATCACCGCCCGCGGGCCGTCGTCGTCGCCTGGGATGCCGGGATGTCGGGGCGCGAGAAGACCTACACCCCCTACAAGGCGCAGCGCCGCTCGCGGCCCGACCTGCTGAAGGAGCAGTGGCCGCACCTGGCGCCGCTCGCCGACGCCTTCGGGTTCGCCAACGTTCGCGTCGAGGGATGGGAGGCCGACGACGTCATCGCGACGATGGCGAAGCAGGCCCAGGAGCGGGACGTGCCGGTGATGATCGTCACCGGCGACCGCGACGCCTACCAGCTCGTCGGCGAGGGCGTCCGGGTGATGTCGACCTCGCGCGGGGTGACGGACACCAAGGTCTACGACCGCGAGGGTGTGATCGAGCGCTACGGAGTGCCTCCCGAGCTGGTGCCCGACCTGATCGGGCTCAAAGGCGACACCTCCGACAACATCCCCGGAGTCCCGGGGATCGGCGAGAAGACCGCCTCGCAGCTGCTCGCGGAGTACGGGTCGCTCGAAGGGGTGCTGGAGAACATCGACAAGATCTCCGGGCCGAAGCGGAAGCAGAACCTGACCGAGCACGCCGACGACGCGCGGATCTCCAAGCAGCTCGCGACGATGCACTTCGACGTCGGCGTCGAGCTCGACCTCGGCGAGATCGCCGACCACGAGCCCGACCTATCGCGGCTGCGCGAGGTCGCGGCCGAGTTCGAGCTGCGACAGGTGATCCAGCGCCTCGAGGACGAGTGGCACGGGACGGTGCCCGAGCGCGCGACCGACGAGCGGATCGAGGTCGGGGCCGAGGAGGGCGAGCTCGCGGACCTCGGCGACGGCGAGATCGCGTTCGCCCTGGCGGCGGGCCGCTGGGGCGCCTACGACGGCGAGCGGCTGCTGGCCGGCGAGGCGCCCGGCGCCGACGAGCTCTGCAAGGCGCTGGCCGCCCACCCGCTGATCGCCCACGACGCCAAGGCGCTGGGGGAGCGCGGCCCGCGCGGGTTGCTCGGCACGCTCGCCGCCCGCTCCCTCGACCTCGCCCACGACACCATGGTCGCCGCCTACCTCATCGATCCCGCCCGGCGGACCTACGAGCTCGACGAGCTCGCCGCCGACGAGGGGCTGTCGGTGAACCGCGCGGCGGAGACCGAGGAGACGGCCGACGGGCAGATGGCGCTGGGCGAGGAGCCCGCTGACGCCGGGCCGGACGGGCCCGACCCCGCCGAGACCGCCCGCCTCGCCTGGGAGCTCGCGAAGCGCCAGCGCACCAAGCTCGCCGACCTCGGGCTCGTGCGCGTGCTCGCCGAGGTCGAGATGCCGCTGATCGAGGTGCTCGCGGGCATGGAGCGGATCGGGATCAAGCTCGACGCCGAGCGCCTCGCCGCGATCTCCGGCGAGCTCGAGGGCCAGGCGGAGGCGCTGCAGGCGGAGATCTGGGCGCTCGCCGGCGAGGAGTTCACGATCGGCAGCCCCCAGCAGCTCGCCGAAGTCCTGTTCACCAAGCTCGGGCTGAGCAAGAAGCGCCGCGGCAAGACCGGGTTCTCGACCGACGCCCGCGTCCTCTCCCAGATCCGCTCCGAGCACGAGATCGTCCCGAAGATCGAGCGCTGGCGGGAGGTGACGAAGCTCAAGAACACCTACCTCGATTCGCTGCCTGCCGAGATCGATCCCGAGGACGGTCGCATTCACACGAGCTTCAGCCAGGTCCGCGCCGCCACCGGCCGGCTCTCGAGCACCGACCCGAACCTCCAGAACATCCCGATCCGCTCCGACCTCGGCCGCCCGATCCGCGGCTGCTTCGTCGCCGAGCCCGGCAACGTCCTCGTCTCCTGCGACTACAACCAGGTCGAGCTGCGGGTCCTCGCCCACGTCTCCGGCGACGAGGAGCTGCGGCGGATCTTCGCCTCCGGCGAGGACGTGCACGCGGCGACCGCGGCGGGCATCGTCGGCGCCGACCCCGAGGCGATCTCGCCGAGCGAGCGGTCGAAGGCGAAGATGGTCAACTACGGGATCGCCTACGGGCTCAGCGCCTACGGGCTCGCCGAGCGCCTCGCGATCCCGCAGCAGGAGGCGGGCGCCTACATCGACAGCTACTTCGCGACCTACACCGGGATCAAGCGCTTCATCGACGAGACGATCGAGCGGGCGCGCGAGGAGGGGAAGGTGACGACGCTGATGGGGCGGCGGCGGCTGATCCCCGAGCTGCGCTCGCGCAACCCGCAGACGCGCAGCCTCGGCGAGCGGCTCGCGGTCAACACGATCATCCAGGGCACCGCCGCCGACATCATCAAGATCGCCATGGTCCGCACGCGGCACGCCCTCGACGACCAGGGCCTGGAGTCGAACCTGATCCTCCAGATCCACGACGAGCTCCTGTTCGAGGGCCCGGAGTCCGAGCGCGAGACGGTGGCCGAGCTGGCGCGGCGCGAGATGGTCGCCGCCTACGACCTCGACCCGCCGCTCGCGGTCGAGATCGGCTGGGGGCCGGACTGGCTGAGCGCCAAGTAGCGGGGAATCACGGGCTTGCGGTGCGGAGCGGTCGCGGGTCCGATAGGGGTCATCCCGGATAGACGTGGGTGCGGCGGGACGGCAGCCTGGACGCGAGCGAACGTCAAGACCGAGGAGGTCCCGAGATGACAGACGAAGACCAGCGTCCAGGCGAGATCCCGCCCGAGCCGGATCCGGCCGAGGAGCCGACCGCGGCCGGCGAGCCGGCGACCGAGCCCACCGCCGAGCAGCCCGCGGGCGGCGAGTCGTCCAAGCCCCGATCGCGGCTGCTGCGGAGCCGCGACGACCGCGTCATCGCCGGCGTCGCCGGCGGCCTCGGGCGCCACCTCGGGGTCGACCCCGTGATCTTCCGGATCACGTTCGTCGTGACGCTGTTCTTCGGCGGGCTCGGGGTCCTCGCCTACCTGGCGGCGTGGCTCTTCGTCCCGATGGACGACGGCAGCGGCGAGGCTGCCCCGCCCGCGCGCCTGCAGGGCGTCGGGAGGGTCGTGGCCGTGGTCCTGCTCGCGTTCGCGTTGCTCGGGGTGTTCTGCGGCCTCTTCGCCGTCGGCGCCTTCCTCACCGGCATCGGCTGGGGCCTCGGGGTGGTGGCGCTGATCGTCCTGATCGGCGCCGCGCTGATCGCGATCTCGTTCAGCGGCGGGTCGCGGTGGCTGATCCTGCCGGCGCTCGCCCTCGCCCTCGGCGCCGGGGCGGCGGCGGCCTTCGACTTCGACTTCGAGGGCGGCATCGGCGAGCGCGACTACCGGCCGGAGTCGGCGGCGGCGATCCCCGATGACGGCTACGAGATCGGCATCGGCCGGCTCGCGGTCGACCTCCGCGCCATCGACTGGTCACCCGAGCGGGTGCTGCCCGTCGACGTCTCGGTCGGCGCCGGCCAGGCCGTGATCGCCGTCCCCTCCGACGTCTGCGTCGTCGCCGACGCCCACGCCGGGGCCGGCGACCTGCAGATCGCCGGTCAGGAGTCCTCCGGCTTCGACGCCGACTCGTCCGTCGGCGCCGGCTCGCGGGCGACGCCCCGCCTCGAGCTGCACGGCGACGTCGACGTCGGCCAGATCCAGGTCCTCAACGACGACGACGCCGACATCAGCGACGGCCGCGACTTCGATCACGGCCGCTGGAACGACGACTCCGGCGCGATGCGGGCCGCCAACGAGAGAGCCTGCGCCGGGTGAGCCGCCGAGTCGATCGGGTAACGCTCGCGGCCGGGATCGCGAGCCTGCTGGTCGGGGCCCTGCTGGGCCTCGACCAGCTCGGCGTCGAGGTGGCGCCGGAGCTGATCGGAGCGGGCATCTTCGCCGCCGCCGGGGTCGTCCTGGTCGTTTCGGGGCTGGAGCCGCCGCGCGGGCGTGGCCGTGGCTGAGGCCGTCGCCGAGCCGGCGCCGCTGCGGCGGGACCCCGCCAACGGGATCGTCGGCGGCGTCATGGCCGGGCTCGCCGCGCGTCTCGGCGTCGACCCCCTCGTGCCGCGGGCCCTGTTCGTCGTCGGCGTCGCCCTGACCGGCGGTGCGCTGTTGATCGCCTACGGATTCGCCTGGGTGCTGATGCCGGCGGGAGAGGGGGCGGCGGAGCGGGCGCTGCCACGGGGATGGCGGGTCGGTCGCGGCTGGCACCTGGGCGCCGGGGTCGCCCTGCTGGTACTCGCGGCGCTGCTCGTCTTCCGGGCGATCGGGCTGTGGTGGAGCGACGCGCTGGTCTGGCCGCTCGTCCTCGTCAGCGCCGGGCTCGCAGTGCTCTGGGGGCAGTCGCGGGCCTCGGTCGGTGCCGGCGCGGCGGCTGAGCCATCGCGCCAGGGCGCCGCCGAGGCGGCTCGTCCCGAGGCGCCGCGGGCCACTCCCGCGGCGCTCTACCGCGGTGGCTTCGGGATCGCGCTGGTCATCGGGGCGGCGCTGCTCTTCCTCTCCGCCAACGACGCGCTCGGTGCCGCCCGCGACGCGGCGATCACGGCGGTGGTTGCGATCGTCGCTCTGGCCCTGATCCTCGCCCCATTCATCTGGCGCCTCGGGCGCAACCTCGCCGCCGAGCGCGCCGAGCGGATCCGCTCGCAGGAGCGGGCGGAGCTCGCGGCGCACCTGCACGACTCGGTCCTGCAGACGCTGACCCTGATGCAGAAGCGCGCCGAGGACCCGCGCGAGGTCGCGGCCCTCGCCCGCCGGCAGGAGCGCGAGCTGCGCTCCTGGCTCGCGGGGGGGCCCGCGGCGGGGGCGGGCGGCGGCTTCACCGCGGCGCTGCGGCGCGCCGCCGAGGAGGTCGAGGACGAGCGCCGGGTCCAGATCGACGTCGTCGCCGTCGGCGACTGCGAGCTGGACGACGGCGCCACGGCCGTCGTCGCCGCCGCCCGCGAGGCGATGGTGAACGCCGCGAAGTTCGCCGGCGAGGCGCCGATCTCGGTCTACGCCGAAGCCGGCGACGAGCGCCTGGAGGCGTTCGTCCGCGATCGCGGGCCCGGCTTCGATCCCGATACGGCTCGGGACGACCGCCGCGGCGTCCGCGAGTCGATCGTCGGCCGGATGGAGCGCAACGGCGGCGATGCGACGATTCGCAGCGTGGCGGGCAGCGGGACCGAGGTGGCGCTGGCGCTGGATCGGCGGCCGGCGTGAGCGCACGGGCGACGATCGTCATCGTCGACGACCACGCCCTCTTCCGCAGCGGCGTCCGCGCCGAGGTGGAGGGGATGGTCGACGTCCTCGCCGAGGCGGGGACGGTCGAGGGGGCGGTGCGCGAGATCCTCGAGCGCCGGCCTGACGTCGTCCTGCTCGACGTCCACATGCCGGGCGGAGGCGGGGTCGAGGTGATCCGCGGTGTCGCCGAGCGCCGTCCGGACCAGCGATTCCTCGCGCTCTCGGTATCCGACGCCGCCGAGGACGTGATCGCGGTCGTCCGCGCGGGCGCTCGCGGCTACGTGACCAAGTCGATCTCCGGCGAGGAGCTCGCGGCGGCGGTCGAGCGGGTCCGCGAGGGCGACGCCGTCTTCTCGCCGCGGCTCGCCGGCTTCGTCCTCGACGCGTTCTCGGGGTCGATCCCGGAGGCCGAGGCCGACCCCGAGCTCGACCAGCTGACGATGCGCGAGCGCGAGGTCCTGCGCCTGATCGCGCGCGGCTACATGTACAAGGAGGTCGGCCAGCAGCTGGGCATCTCCGCCCGGACCGTCGAGGCGCACGTCAGCGCGGTCCTGCGCAAGCTCCAGCTCTCGAACCGCCACGAGCTCACCCGCTGGGCGGCCGAGCGCCGGATGCTGGACTGACGGCCGCCGAGCAGACGCCGCCGGGGAGGAAGGAGGCCCCGGCGGCGTCGCCCGTGAACCGAGCTACTTCGCCAGCTCGATCTCGTCGAACCGGGCCGAGCCGTCGCTCAGCTCCAATTCGGCCTCGTGCACGACCACGTCGACGGCGAGGTCGTCGACCGAGCAGTCGCCCTCGCCCTCATGGCCGGGGCCCTCGTTCTCGCCCTCCTCGGAGCCGGGACCCTCGTTCTCGCTCTCCTCGGAGCCGGGGCCCGAGTTCTCGGGGTGGAGGCGGTTCGTGCCGGTCGGCGGCTCGTCGCCGTCCTGGTCGCACTCGTCGCCGCACTTGACCTCGGTCCCCTCGTCGACGGTGCCCGTGATCGAGCCGCCGCCGAAGAGGTCGATGGTCAGCGTCGTGCCGTCGAAGGCGGTGATGACGCCGGCGTTCTCGTCGCCGTCCTCGACGCCGTCGTCGTCGGTGTCGTCGTCGCGCGGGTCACCGCCGGAGCGGAACTCGCCACGGTTCTTGAGGCCGTCGCGGTCCTGGTCGCGCTTCGCCTGGTTGACCTTCAGGGACAGGTGGTGGCGCTTCTCCCACCGGTCGGGGATGCGGTCCTTGTTCTTGTCCTTGGCAGCAGCTGTGCCCGCGAGCGCGAACGACGCGACGAGCAGTGCGGCGATCATCAGGACGGTTGCTCTGATCCTGTTCATCTTCACCTCCGTGAGTGGGGCGGGGCCAGTCCGGCCGCCCGCTTGAGTCCTACGAAGGTGAAACCCGGCGTCCGCGCCAGGATCACGGTCGCGGACGAACGGCTAGTGAGGCCCGTGGCCGCCGTGCTCGGACTCGGGCTCCTCGATCGGCTCCGGCTCCTCGATCGGCTCGGACCCGGTCCCCTCCTCGGCCTCGGGGTAGGAGCCCGGACCGGAGTTCGAGTGCTCGGGCTCCTCCACTTCCGGCGCCTCCGACTCGTTGCCTCCGCCCGGACCCTCGTTCCCCGACTCGCCCGGCCCCTCGTGGCTCGGCCCGGGCTCCGCGGGCGGCGGGGCCGGCTCCTCGGAGCCGCCGGGAGATCCGGGCCCCTCGTGGCCGCCGCCGTCGTCGCCGGTGCTCCCGCCATCGCCGGAATTGCCCCCGCCGGACCCTCCCGAGGTCGAGCCCGGGTCGGAGCCCTCGCCGCCGCCTCCCGAAGCGTCGCCTGCTGATCCCGGCCCGCCGTCGCCCTCCCCGACCACGTCCTCCGCCTTCGCGGCGACGGGCTGGTCCGCCGCCGAGCCGCGCGCGCCCTGAGCGCCGTCCCGCGATCCGTTCGCGTCCGGGCCCTCGGCGACGGTCGCGGCCTCGGCGCGCTCGGCGTTGCTCCGGTGCTCGCCGCGCTCGATCGCGATGCCCGCGCCGACCGCGACGATCGCCGCGGCGATCGCGGTGACGCCCTTCGCCCCGGCGCCCCCGACCAGCGCGGCGCCCGCTCCGGCGCCACCGCCGGCGACTCCGGCGGCCGGGCCGTGGGCGAGGAGGGCCCGCAGCGCCGGCAGCGGGATGAGCGCTCCGACCGCGTTTCGCACCGTGGTGCGGGCCCGGAAGATCAATCCGCGGACGGCGGTGGCGGTGGTTCCGAGCTGGGCCGCGATCTCGCCGTGGCCGACGCCCTCGAGCTCGCGCCGGACCAGCGCCTCTCGCTGGGCCGCCGGCAGCGCGCAGATCGCGACGACCAGCCGGTCGAGCTCCTCGCTGCGCTCGGCGGCCTCGCTCGGGCCGGGCACCGTCGCGCTGCCCGCGAGGAGCTCGTCGGAGGCGGGCTCGGCGCGGATCACGTTCAGCGCGGTGTTGCGGACGATCGTGAACAGCCAGGGCCGGAGGTTCACCTCGCGGCCGTCGGCGGTCAGGGCCCGGTGCGCC
Organism: uncultured Solirubrobacterales bacterium; assembly: GCA_963823565.1. Taxonomy (GTDB): domain Bacteria; phylum Actinomycetota; class Thermoleophilia; order Solirubrobacterales; family 70-9; genus RHKX01. The sequence goes on from CAWGLR010000003.1 coordinate 914,333, forward strand.
TTCTCCAGCGAGACCTGGACGACGTCTTCAGCGCGGGCGTGGGAGACGATCGCGGTCGCGAACGCGACCAGCGGAGCCCGGTACCGCCGCACCATCTCCTCGAACGCCGGCCCGTGGCCCTCTCGAAGCAGGCGGACGAGGCGCTCGTCGGACTGCGCCGCCAGGGCGCGGCGGGCGATGGGTCTCAGCGGAGTCATCGTGACGTTCTCTTGGTCTCCCGGGGTCGGGCGGCCTTCAACTATGACGTGAACACCGGTTGGGGCAAAAGATCACGGGGTTCGCCCTGGACGTACGATCGACCCCGATGGACCGGAGCGTCGCGATCGTCGTCACCGCCGCCGCGGGCGGGCTGATCGCGCTCCAGGCGCCGATCAACGCCCATCTGGGCAAGGCCACCGGAAGCCTCGCCGCGGCCCTGATCTCGTTCGCGGTCGGGACCCTGGCGCTCGCGGCGATCGTCGTCATCTCCGGTCAGGGGGGCGGCATCTCCTCGCTGACCGACGTCGGGCCGATCTACCTGATCGGCGGCCTGCTCGGGGCCGTATACGTCACCTGCGCCCTGATCGCCGTCAAGTCGGTCGGGGCCGGCGGCGTCGCGGCGGGCACGATCACCGGGCAGCTGATCGCCTCGGTCGTGATCGACCGGATGGGCGCGTTCGGCCTGCACGAGACGCCGCTGACGTTCGCCCGGATCGCGGGCGTCGCCCTGCTGCTGCTAGGGACCTACCTGATCGTCCGCTAGCGGCGGCGCCTCAGGCGGCGACCGGTTCGCGCGGGGTGGGCGCCGGATCGGCGAATGACGGGTCGGCGATCGCCATGTAATGGTTGAACGACCAGTCGACGAACGCCCGCGAGCTCATCGCGCGCAGCGCCGGCGCGAGCAGCCGCGGCGGCACGCGGGGCACCGCCTTCTGCACGCGCAGCATCCACTCGAACTTCCAGCGATGCTTGGCGTTGAAGGCCGCGTACCGCTCCTGTGCCCGGTCGCGCGAGGCGCGGCCCTCGACGACCGCGCGCAGCTCGCGACCGCAGGCGATGCCGAAGTAGAAGGCGGGGCGGATCCCCTCGGCGGTGAGCGGCAGGCAGTGACCCGCGGAGTCGCCGCAGAAGAAGATGCCACCGGCCGTCGCCTCGCGGAGCCGGTGAGGGATCCAGTTGCCCTGGTAGCCCTCCGGCGGCAGGTCGAGCCGATCGGCGAGCACGACGGTCGGCTCCTTGACGTGGAATCGTGGGTCGAAGCTGCCGACGCCGACGCGGAGCTCGGTGTCGGCGGGGAAGCTCCAGCCGTAGCCCGCGGGGACGACGCCGCGCTCGATCCAGATCTCGAGGTCCTCGCCGCTACCGGCCGGATGCACCTCGAGCCCGCGCGAGAGCGGTGCGTCGGGTGGCTGGTAGCCGTCGCCGAGCACGCGCCGCCAGCCGAGGGCATCGACGATCAGCGGCGCCTCGACGACGCCGCGATCGGTGCGCACCGCGATCGGCGCGCCGTCGTCGGCCGCTCCCGGCGCCGGGAGCGCGCCCTCGCGGCCCTCGATCTTGGCGGTCTCGAACTCGGCGTCGCAGGCGTCCCAGAGCAGGCCGCAGAGCTCCGGGTAGTCGAAGGTCGAGAAGCTCCACGGAAGCTCCATCCGCGTCGTCACGTGCGGCGTGTGGAAGACGAGCGAGTCGAACGTCTGCAGGATCGAGCCGCTGAGACCGAGTGCCTCGAGCCAGTCGGTCGGGGCGGCGCAGGCGGAGGTCTGGCGCTCGCCGATCTCGTAGCGATCGAGCACGAGCACGCGCGCGCCCGACCCCGCGAGCTCCCGCGCCACGGTCAGCCCCGCGAAGCTGGCGCCGCAGACCACGACGTCCCAGCTGCCCTCGAGGGCCGTCCGCTCGGCGCCGCGCTTGGTCTTGCGGACGGGCATTGCCCGCGCAGCCTAGCCCTCGGGCCGCGCGCCCACCCGCTGACCGACTCTGCAAACATGCCCAGCTCATGTCAGCGGTCGCAACAGCACCCGGCGCCACCCTCGCGCCCGAGGGGGCCACCCCGGTCGAGGGCTCCGACGGGCTCCTCCTGGAGCTCAACGGCGAGATCTTCCCGAATTACGACGCGACGATCACCCACTTCGACGAGAGCGAGGTCGTCTCCGGCACGGTCGTCCGGATCGACAAGGACGAGGTGCTCCTCGACATCGGCTGGAAGTCAGAGGGCGTCATCCCCTCGCACGAGCTCTCGATCCGCCGCTCCGTCGATCCCGCCGACGAGGTCTCGCTCGGCGAGCAGATCGACGCGCTGGTCCTGACCAAGGAGGACGCCGAGGGCCGCCTGATCCTCTCCAAGAAGCGCGCCCGCTTCGAGAAGGCCTGGCGCCGGATCGAGGCCGCCGCCGAGTCCGGTGAGGCGGTCGAGGGCGTGGTCATCGAGGTCGTCAAGGGCGGTCTGATCCTCGACCTCGGGGTGCGCGGCTTCCTGCCCGCCTCGCTGGTCGACATCCGCCGCGTCCACAACCTCGACGAGTTCACCGGCCAGACGATCGAGTGCAAGGTCATCGAGCTCAACCGCAGCCGCAACAACGTCGTGCTCAGCCGCCGCGCCGTCCTCGAGGACGAGCGCAAGGAGGTCCGCGAGCAGATCCTCGGCCGCCTCCAGCCCGGGCAGGTCGTCGAGGGCAAGGTCTCCAACATCGTCGACTTCGGCGCGTTCGTCGACCTCGACGGCATCGACGGCCTGATCCACATCTCCGAGATCTCCTGGAGCCACGTCAACCACCCGTCCGAGGTTCTGAAGATCGGCGAGACGGTCAAGGTCAAGGTGCTCGACATCGACCGCGACCGCCAGCGCATCTCCCTCGGGCTGAAGCAGACGCAGGAGGACCCGTGGCAGACGGTCCTCAACTCCTACGGCCCGGGGTCATCGCTCTCCGGCAAGGTCACGAAGGTCGTCGCCTTCGGCGCGTTCGTCGAGATCGTGCCCGGCGTCGAGGGCCTCGTCCACATCTCCGAGCTCGCCGAGCACCACGTCGAGACCCCCGGCGAGGTCGTCCAGCCGGGCGAGGAGGTCCGCGTCAAGATCCTCGAGATCGACGAGGAGCGCCGCCGGATCTCGCTGTCGATCAAGCGGGTCGGCGAGGGTGGACTCCCGCTCCGCGACGCCTTCCAGGCCGCCCAGGCCGGCGCCGGCGCCGAGGGCGCAGGCACGACCGAGCTGGGCCTCTCCGAGGAGGTCTTCTCCTCCGGTGGCATCGAGATCACCGACGAGGATCTCGCCGCCGCCCACGCCGCGGTCGCCGCCGAGGCCGACGAGGCCACGGTCTCCGAGGACGCTGCGGTCGAGGGCCCCGACGCCGAGGAGGCCGCCCCCGCGGCGGCTGACGCCGGCGAGGCTGAGGCGCCCGAGGCCGAGGCCGCGCCCGCGCCCGAAGCCGAGGGCGACGCCGACGAGGCTCTGATCGCCGAGGACGCTGCGACCGAGGGTCCCGACCCCTCCGAAGAGGACACCGCGGCCGACGACTCCTGACCCCGTGCCCGGTCCTTCGCTGATCGGGTTGACGGGAGGCATCGCGGCGGGCAAGTCGGAGGTGCTGAGGATCCTGGGCGAGCTCGGGGCGGCGACCGTCTCGACCGACGCGATCGTCCACGACCTGCTCGGCTCCGACGAGGTCCGCGACCGGCTGGTCGAGCGCTGGGGGGAGGAGGTGGCGCCGGCCGGGGAGGTCGACCGCGGCGCGGTCGGCGCGATCGTGTTCGAGCGGCCCGAGGAGCTGGCGTGGCTGGAGTCGCTGCTGCACCCGCTCGTCGGCGAGCGGGTCGCGCAATGGCGCCGGGGCCTGCCCGATGATGTCGGGGTCGCGGTGGTCGAGGTGCCGCTGCTGTTCGAGGGCTCGATGGGGACGATGTTCGATGCGACGATCGCGGTCAGCGCCGGCGACGCCGAGCGCGAGCGCCGGGCCGCCGCCCGCGGAACCGGCGCGCTCGAGGCGCGCAGCGGCCGCCAGCTCTCCCAGGAGGAGAAGGCGGCGCGGGCGACCTTCACGGTCCGCAACGACGGCACCCTCCCCGAGCTCGAGGAGGCGCTGCGGGAGCTCTACCCCCGGCTCGAGGCGGCGCGCTCGTGAGCGGCCGCCGTACCGCCCCGCGCGGCCGGCGGCCCGCTGCGGGACGCAGGCGGTCGGAGGCGGCGCGCCGCGCAGCGGCCAAGCGGCGGGCGCGGGCGCGGATGGTCCGGCTGCGGCGCTTCGTGCTGTTCGGAGTGGTCCTCGTCGCGGCGCTGATCGCGATCGGGATCTGGCGGTTCGACCTCGGCGACAAGTTCGAGGAGCTGACCCTGCCGCTCGAGCACGAGGACATCATCCGCAGGGAGGCCGACGACGACGACGTCGCCCACGTGCTCGGCGGCGACATCGAGCTGCCGCCGGCCGACCCGGCGCTGATCGCCGCGGTGATCTTCGAGGAGTCGAAGTTCTCCGACCAGACGTCCTCGCAGGGCGCGCGGGGGCTGATGCAGATCACGCCGGCGACGGCGGACACGATCGAGAAGCTCTCCGGCGGCGAGACCTTCGTCTACGAGGACCTCGCGGACCCCGAGCTCAACATCCGCTACGGGACCTACTACCTGCGCTACCTGCTCGACAAGTACGACGGCGACGAGGCGGCGGCCCTCGCCGCCTACAACGCCGGCGAGGGGAACGCCGACGAGTGGGGCGGGGCGGACCTCGACCCCGACGAGATCCCGTTCCCGGAGACGCGCGACTACGTCAACGACGTGCTCGACAAGCGCGAGGCGTACGCCGAGAAGTACGCCTCGGAGCTCGGGCTGTAGAGGCGCAAACGGTCCTGCCGCCGGCGCATGGCGGGACCCGGCCAGACCGGACGCGAGGCGGAGGATCTGGCCGGAGTTATTCCGTCGCCTTCCAGACCCACCAGGCACACAGAAACTGCAGCGGCAGGCGCAGCCACAGCGCCGGCATCGGGACCCGCTCGTAGCGCTCGGGGTGGAGCGCCATGTGGATGTTGGCCGGATAGACGGCGGCGAGCACCCCGAGCAGCCACCAGCGCGCGAAGCGCCGGGTGGCGGGGGAGACGACCGCGACGCCGCCGACGATCTCGGCGACGCCGCTCCAGAAGACGAGCTCGCGATGGGCGGGCAGGTAGTCGGGCACGATGGACTCGTAGGCTTTCGGAATCGCGAAGTGGTTCGAGCCGGCGACGATCCAGAAGGCCGCGAGCGCGCGCTGGGAGCGGGTCATCGCCGCTGACACTATCGCCCGTGTCCGCCGCCCCGTGCGCGGATAGAGTCGCGAATCGTATTTCGCCGGTCGCGCAACGTCGCTCCCGCCGGCATTCCCTCACGATGGCCGTCTGCGTCGGGGCCGCGCTCACGCTCGGCGACGGCCGGTCCGACCCCAAAGGGCGCCTACGCCGTCATCTTCGGCGCGTCGGGCTGCTCCTGCTGGCGATCCTCGTGACCCAGCGTTCATCCCCACCCTGGTGACGGCGGCCGTCGTCGGAGGCGGAGCGCGTCGCGGCGGCGTTGTGAGCCGCGGTGAGCGCGCGGTTACGCCGCTCATAGCGGCTCAAGTGCGCGTTCATCCGAGGATCGCCAGATCTCGGCGCAACTCGTCTGCCCGCTCGGTGAGGTCGAACCAGGTCACGTGCATGACGGCGAGCCCGGCGGCCACCAGCGCGCGCTCCTTTCGCGCATCTCGGGTGCGGGCGATGCCACCCGAGTGGAACCTGTATCCGTCGAGCTCGACGACCAAGCCGACCTCGGGCCAGTGGCAGTCGACCTCGAAGCCGCCCCGTCGGGTGTCGACCCGGACGTTGGTTGCCGGCATCAGCAGCCCGTGCATCCTGAGGAAGCGCAGGAAACGGTCCTCCAGCTCGCTCCGCGTCGGGAGCGATCGGCCATCGGCCAGGTCGAGGATGCGAGCAAGGGCCGCCCGTCCCCGGGCCCGAGGTCGTTGGGAGAGCGCTGCGCGTACCTGCGCCGGTCGGCATCGGCGGCGTACCTCGGCCTCATGGACCGCTCGCTGGAGCTCGTCCTCGCTCATCACGGCGGCCAGGTCGACCAAGGCGTGCGCCGGCTTCAACACGTGGATTCCGCGGCGGAAGGTGGTCATGGCGGGGGAGAGGGGAAGCTGGTGGAACTTCAGCCCCCTCCTGTCATGGAGCCGCCGCGCGACGGCCACGTGCACCCATGTCCGGTCGTCCTTGCTGATCTCCCAGCGGGCGCCGGCGCACCATGAGCAGAGGGCCGCGCCCTCGCCGCCCGCGAGGACGCCCGCCATCCATCTCCCCTCGTTTCCGATGCTCGGGTGCCCGACCGCGTAGACGCCGCGGTGGATCCGGTGGAGGGTGCCCCGGCGAATCCGTTCGCCGATCTGGTGACGCGTGAGTCCGGCGTCGATGAGCTGTGTGTGGGCGACGACGCCTTGTTGCCGAGCGGCGAGCTCGGCGATGACCGCATCGGCACGAAGATGAGCGTGCGGTTGAACTGCCATACCCGGCTTAAGTGCGCGCTCGGCCTCGGCGCCCCCGCAGACCGCCGATTGCGCTCAAGGACCGGCCTCGACCATCGGTACTCTCGCGCGGTGCCGAAGTTCGAGCTCAATTCCGCCTACACGCCGACCGCCGACCAGCCGAAGGCGATCGCCCAGCTCGCCGAGGGGGTCGAGGAGGGTGAGGAGTTCCTGACGCTGCTCGGCGCCACCGGGACCGGCAAGACGTTCACGATGGCGGCGACGATCGAGAAGCTCGGCCGGCCGGCGCTGGTGATCGCGCACAACAAGACGCTGGCGGCGCAGCTCTGCAACGAGTTCCGGGAGTTCTTCCCCGGCTCGGCGGTCGAGTACTTCGTCTCCTACTACGACTACTACCAGCCCGAGGCCTACGTCCCCGCGCAGGACCTCTACATCGAGAAGGACGCGACGGTCAACGACGAGATCGACCGGCTCCGCCACGCGGCGACGGCGTCGCTCTTCGCCCGCCGCGACGTGATCATCGTCGCTTCCGTCTCCTGCATCTACGGGATCGGCTCACCCGACCTCTACCGCGAGCAGATGATCCTGTTCAAGGTCGGGGAGGAGGTCGAGCGCGAGACGCTGTTCCGGCAGATGGTCGCGATGCAGTATCAGCGCAACGACATGATCCTCACCCGCGGCAGCTTCCGGGTGAAGGGCGAGGTGCTCGAGGTCTACCCGGCTTACGCCGAGTCCGCCTACCGGATCCAGCTCTTCGGGGACGAGGTCGAGGAGGTCATCCACTTCGACCCGCTGACCGGCGAGGTCCTCGACGAGGTCGACCACGTCGCCGTCTGGCCCGCGACCCACTACGTGACCAAGGAGGAGACGATCGACCGCTCCGTCGATCAGATCCGCTTCGAGCTCGAGGAGCAGGTCAAGTGGTTCGAGTCCCAGGGCAAGGACCTCGAGGCGCACCGCCTCCGCCAGCGCACACAGTACGACCTCGAGATGCTCAAGGAGCTCGGGTTCTGCAACGGGATCGAGAACTACTCGCGGATCCTCGACGACCGCCCCGCCGGCAGCGCTCCGCACACGCTGATCGACTACTTCCCAAGCGACTTCGTCGTCTTCATCGACGAGTCCCACCAGACCGTCCCTCAGATCGGCGGCATGTACGAGGGCGACCGCTCACGCAAGCTCACGCTCGTCGATCACGGCTTCCGCCTGCCGAGCGCGATCGACAACCGCCCGCTCAAGTTCGACGAGTTCCTCGAGCGCGTCAACCAGGTCGTGATGGTCTCCGCGACGCCGGGCCAGTTCGAGCGCACCAAGGCGAGCCGGATCGTCGAGCAGATCGTCCGCCCGACCGGGATCGTCGACCCCGATGTCGAGATCCGCGAGACGAGGAACCAGATCGACGACCTGATGAACGAGGTCCGGAAGATCACCGAGCGCAAGGAGCGCACGCTCGTCACCACGCTGACGAAGAAGATGTCGGAGGACCTCACCGAGTACCTGCTCGAGCACGGCTTTCGCGTCCGCTACCTGCACTCCGAGGTCGACACGATCGAGCGGATCCAGATCATCCGCGACCTCCGCCTCGGCGAGTACGACGTCCTCGTCGGCGTCAACCTGCTCCGCGAGGGCCTCGACATCCCCGAGGTCGGCCTGGTCGCGATCCTCGACGCCGACAAGGAGGGCTTCCTCCGCGGCTCGACCAGCCTGATCCAGACGATCGGCCGCGCCGCCCGCAACGTCAACGGCCGCGTCCTGATGTACGCCGACAAGGAGTCGGAGGCGATGCGCGTCGCGATCGCCGAGACCAACCGCCGCCGCGAGATCCAACTCGCCTACAACCGCGAGCACGGGATCACCCCGGAGACCGTCTCCAAGGGCATCAGCGACATGTCCGAGTTCCTCGCGATGGAGTCCAACGCACCGCGCAAGCGCCGCCGCTCCGCCGCCCTCGAGGGCCGCACGATCGACAACCCCGAGGACCTCGAGAAGATCATCGTCGCGATCGAGGAGGAGATGCTCCAGGCCGCCGAGGAGCTCCACTTCGAGGAGGCCGCGCGCCTGCGCGACGAGCTCAAGGAGCTACGCCACGACCTCGAGGGCATGCGGGTCTGAGCCGGCGCGCGCGCCCAGTCGGCACTAGCCGCCTCTCGTCCACTTCGTGTTGAACTTGACCTTGCCGGAGCAGCCCTGGATCGAGAAGGAGCCGGTCGCCTTCTTCTTGCTGACGAACTTCCCCTTGATGTCGACCTCGACTTTGCGTGGCCCGCTGCCGAGGACTGTGTTGTCGGCCTTGCCCTCGTAGACGAACTTCCCGTTCGAGTCGACCTTGACCTTCTTGGCGAGACCGAAGCCCTGGTAGTTGCCGCTCTTTGTCATGCAGCCGGGGTCGGTTCCGTAGATCGAGAGGATGTCCCCCTTGTCGGCCTGCATGCCGATCTTCGTGATCGCGAGGCCAGCGTGATCGAAGACCTCGTAGTGGTAGCCGTCCTTCGGGCTCGCCGCCGATGCGGTTGCGGCGAGGATCGCGGCGGTGGCGGCCACGGTCGCGAGAACTGCGCTAACCCGGGCGCCTGGTGCGGATGACACTGTGATGCTGCTCCTACTTCGATGCGGTTGACGAATGTGGTGGCACCATAACTCCACAGGGGATTCATGCGTCGAGGTTTGTGTTTCGCGGCGGCCAGCGGCGCTCCGTTAGATTCATCCCATGGAGCGAGAGCAGATCATCCGTGACGATTTCCCCACGGCGCGCAAGGGCTGGGACCCGGCCGCCGTCCGGGCCCACCTCGAGTCCGTCGCTGATTCGACGGCATCCGGTCCCGCCGAGCCGAACCTCGGCGACGTCGCAGCCGGGCAGGTGAAGAGCGTCCTGGCCGCGGCCGAGAGCGCCGCGAGCGAGATTGCCGCCTCTGCGCGTGCGGAGGCGACGGCGATCGTCGATTCGGCGCGGGCGCAGGCGTCCGAGCTGCTCGACCGCGCCAAGGCCGACGCCGGCACGCGCGCCACGGCCGCCCAGAAGGCCGTCGACGGACTGGTCGACGAGGCCGAGCGCCTGCGCGCGCAGGTGGCCGCGCTGTCGGAGCGCGTCGCCGGCGCCGCTCCCGAGAGCAAGCCCTCGACGCCCAAAGCCGAGGTTCCCGGCCCCGTGGTCGTCCCCGAGCCGACGCCGCCGACGATCCCCGAGCCGATGCCGGACCCGGTCCCCGAGCCGAAGCCGCAGCCGAGCCCCGACCCGTTGCCCGACCCCGTCCCGGAGCCGACCCCCGACCCGGTTCCCGAGCCCACCCCCGAGCCGACGCCGGACCCGACTCCGCCCGAGCCGGCCGCGGAGCCCGCCGGCGCCGGCGCGACCACCGAGGATCTCGTCGCCCAGCTGCGCGCCGGGTCGGCCGCCGGAGACGCGAAGAACGGGTCCTCCTCTGCGCCCGCTATCTCCGACTCCGACGCCGGCGCGGCTCGCCTGGTGGCGATGAACATGGCGCTCGACGGCGCCGATCGCGAGACGATCGCGGCGCAACTGCGCGAGGAGTTCGGCGAGGTGCAGAACGTCGACGGCCTCCTCGACGAGGTCATCGCCCGCGCCAAGCGCTGAGCAGGCCTCCCACGGGGCGCAATCCGCCGATCGGACATCGGGCGCGACGGAATAGCTCAACGGGTCGACGGGCGTACCGAACGTCCGTTCGGCTCCGTACAATTCCCGGTAGTGGGCAGCAGCGATCGAATCATCGTCTCCGGCGCCCGCGAGCACAATCTGCGTGGCGTCGACGTCGACCTGCCGCGGGACTCGCTCGTGGTCATGACCGGCCTCTCCGGCTCGGGCAAGTCGAGCCTGGCCTTCGACACGATCTACGCCGAGGGCCAGCGCCGCTACGTCGAGTCGCTGTCGGCGTACGCGCGCCAGTTCCTCGGCCAGATGGACAAGCCCGACGTCGACTCGATCGAGGGCCTGTCGCCGGCGATCTCGATCGACCAGAAGACGACCTCGCGAAACCCGCGCTCGACGGTCGGCACCGTCACCGAGATCTACGACTACCTGCGGCTGCTCTGGTCGCGGATCGGCAAGCCCCACTGCTTCAACTGCGGCGAGCCGATCTCCGGGCAGTCGGTCGAGCAGATCGTCGACCGGGTGATGACGCTGGAGGAGGGAACGCGATTCATGGTCTGCGCCCCCGTCGTCCGCGAGCGCAAGGGCGAGTACGGGCGGATGCTCGAGGGGATGCGCCAGCAGGGTTACGCCCGCTCGGTCGTCGACGGCGAGCTGCGCCGGCTCGACGAGGACATCAAGCTCGACAAGCGCTACAAGCACGACATCGCGATCGTCGTCGACCGCCTCGTGATGAAGGAGGGCGTCCGCAAGCGGCTCTCGGAGTCGATCGAGGCGGCGGTCGGGCTCGCCGACGGACTCGTCGAGGTCGAGCTGGTCGAGGGCTCCGCCGAGGTCGCGGGCGCCCAGACGCTGTCGGGGCCGAGCGCCGGCAAGCGCGGCGAGACGCTCGTCTTCTCGGAGCGGTTCGCCTGCCTCAACTGCGGGACCTCGATGCCCGAGATCGAGCCGCGGATCTTCTCCTTCAACTCGCCGCACGGCGCCTGCGAGCGCTGCCACGGCCTCGGCTTCCAGCGGGTGATCGACCCCGAGCTCTGCATCCCCGATCCGACGCTGTCGATCGCCGAGGGCGCGCTGTCGTCGTGGATGGGAGCCGCCTCGCGGTACTACCGAACGTTGCTCGAGGCCGTCTGCAACGCCTACGACATCGACCTCGACGCGCCGTGGCAGGACCTGCCCGCGAGCGACCGCAAGATCCTCCTCGAGGGCACCGGCAGCGAGCGCCACACGATCTCCTACACGAACCGCTTCGGTCGCCGGCGCAGCTACTCGGCCCGCTTCGAGGGGATCGTCCACGGCCTCCAGCGCCGCTATGACGAGACCGACTCCGAGAAGACGCGCGAGCGGATCGAGGACCTGATGGCGCTCCAGCCCTGCCCGGCGTGCGACGGCGAGCGCCTGCGGCCGGAGAGCCTCGCGGTCACCGTCGGCGGCCTCTCGATCGCCGACTACACGGGCATGTCGGCGCGGGACGCGCTCGCCTGGATCGGCGACCTCGAGCTGAGCGAGACCGAGCAGGCGATCGCCAAGCTCGTCATTCGCGAGGTCGAGGAGCGGCTCGGCTTCCTCGTCCAGGTCGGAATCGGCTATCTGACGCTGGAGCGGGCGGCGGCGACCCTCTCAGGAGGGGAGGCGCAGCGGATTCGGCTGGCGACGCAGATCGGCTCGAGCCTGGTCGGCGTCCTCTACATCCTCGACGAGCCGTCGATCGGTCTCCACCAGCGCGACAACGAGAAGCTGATCGGGACGCTCGAGCGCCTGCGCGACCTCGGCAACACCGTGATCGTCGTCGAGCACGACGAGGGGACGATGCGCGCCGCCGACTATCTCGTCGACCTCGGCCCCGGCGCCGGCGAGCACGGCGGCAGGGTCGTCGCCGCGGGCACGCCGGAGGAGGTCATCGCCGACTCCGGGTCGCTGACTGGCATGTACCTAGCGGGAAAGCGTGAGATACCGCTGCCGAAGGAGCGGCGCAGGGGTCGCGGCGAGCTCGTCGTCCGCGGCGCCCGCGAGCACAACCTCAAGGACATCGACGCGGCGATCCCGCTCGGCACGCTGACCTGCGTGACCGGCGTATCCGGCTCGGGCAAGTCGACCCTGGTCAACGAGACGCTCTACCGCTCGGTCGCCAACCGGCTGCACCGGGCGCGGACCAGGCCGGGAGCCCACGACCGGATCGACGGGCTCAAGCAGGTCGACAAGGTCATCAACATCGACCAGTCCCCGATCGGGCGGACCCCGAGGTCGAACCCGGCGACCTACACGGGCGTCTTCGACCACATCCGCCAGCTGTTCGCGAAGACGAAGGAGTCGCGGGCCCGCGGCTACCAGCCCGGCCGGTTCTCGTTCAACGTCAAGGGCGGCCGCTGCGAGGTCTGCAAGGGCGACGGGCAGATCAAGATCGAGATGCACTTCCTGCCCGACGTCTACGTCCCCTGCGAGCAGTGCCACGGCCGCCGCTACAACCGCGAGACGCTCGAGGTCCGCTTCAAGGGCAAGTCGATCGCCGACGTGCTCGAGATGCCGGTCGAGGAGGCAGTCGACTTCTTCGCCAAGATCCCGAAGATCCACCGGCGGCTGAAGACGCTGCACGACGTCGGCCTCGACTACATCCGTCTCGGCCAGCCGGCGACCACGCTCTCCGGCGGCGAGGCCCAGCGCGTCAAGCTCGCGACCGAGCTCTCGAAGGTGGCGACGGGGGAGACCCTCTACATCCTCGACGAGCCGACCACCGGCCTCCACTTCGCCGACGTCGAGCGTCTGCTCGAGGTCCTCGGCCGCCTCGTCGACGCCGGCAACACCGTCGTCGTCATCGAGCACAACCTCGACGTCATCAAGTCGGCCGACTGGATCGTCGACCTCGGTCCCGAGGGCGGCGACCAGGGCGGCGAGATCATCGCCACCGGCACCCCCGAGCAGGTCGCCACCGTCCCGACCTCCTACACCGGCCGCTTCCTCGAGGAGCTGGTCGAGCCCGAGGTCCGCCGGGGTGCGAGGTCGAAGAAGCGCGAGCCGGTCGCAGCGTAGTGGCCGCCCGATACGAGGTCCGCGCGTCCCCGTCGCCGCTCCTCGCCTGAGGGGGAGCACTACCACACGAGCCCCCGCAAGCCGGCGGGGCTGACTAGGTCCCGAGGCCGAAGCCGTCCGTCACGCGAACCGCTGCGTCGCGCCGCCGCGGCGGAACGCGCCGACCGCGACGAGCTCCTCGCCGTTGACGTGATCGCGGACCGCGTCCTGGAGCTGGCGCCGGAACGGTTCGACGTCCTTCTCCTTCATCGTCATGTCGAACATGCCCACGGCGAGCTCCTCCTGATCGGGTTCGCGCCCAACCTAACGCCGTAGCGTTTTGCGCACGAACGACTTCGGGGGTCGGAGACGCTCCGGAAAGCGGACCGCGCACGCGGCCTTGCACGTGCAGGGGAGCGGGAGCGCAGGTGCGAAACGGACGCCATCGCAGGGAACGATTCGAGAAACGTAAGCGGGGACTTGAGAAGACGGGCGGCCAGCGCCGGCGCAGGTGCTCTAGCCGTCTGCGCCTTGCTGGCGGCTCCAGCAGCCGGCGCCGTGCCGCACACGGTCGTCGCCGGGGAGACGCTCTCCGGCATCGCGGCGGCCAACGGGATGGCGACCGGCGATCTCGCCGCCTGGAACGGGGTCGACCCCGAGTACCAGGTGATCGAGGGCGGGACCGTCTACGTGCCGGCGCCCGGGGAGTACGCCCCCGCCGCCACGACGACCACGAGCGAGACCGCGCCCACGACGACATCGGCCGCCTCCCACGTCGTCGCGCTCGGCGAGACGCTCTCCGGCGTCGCCGCCGCCAACGGGCTGACGAGCTCGGAGCTCGCCGCCGCCAACGGCCTCTCCTCCGACTCGCTGCTGATCGAGGGAACGACGCTGCAGATCCCGGCCGCGACCGGTGCTGCGACGCCGGCGGCGCCCGCGCCCGGCTTGGGGACGATCCCGAGCCCGTGGGGGGATCTCTACCTGGAGGCATCGGCCGCCGATTCCTGGAACGCGATGCGCCAGGACTCGCTCGCCAACTACGGCCAGGACCTCCACCCCCAGGGCCCGGCGTCCGCCTACCGGACCTCGGAGCAGCAGGGCGAGCTCTACGACCTCTACCTCTCGGGGCAGGGCGCCCCGGCGAATCCGCCTGGCATGTCCTCGCACGAGCTCGGCACCTCGGTCGACGTCGCCACTCCGGCGATGCGCTCGGTCATCGACCAGATCGGCTACGCCTACGGGTGGGGCAAGTACGAGGCGCCCGACGAGTGGTGGCACGTCACCTACTCGGGCGGCTGATCCTGGGCCGAGGTCAGCTCAGGTCGAGCGGCTCGGGCGCCTCGCCGCCGAGCAGGCGCACGACCTCGGCGCTCCACGGGTTGCGGATCAGGGGCGGCGCGTAGAGCCGGATCGGCTGGTCGCGATCGGGGACGGTCAGGTCGATGCGATCCCGCATGAAGGCTCGGCCGGCGCGCTCGGCTCGCACCTCGTTCCGCGGCCAGGACGCGAACTCCGAAGCGACCGCGGTGTCCCGTCGAAGGTCTCCGCCCTGGAGGGCGAGCAGATGCACCCGCTCGGCATCCAAGGCGAGGAGTCCGCGCAGCGGCAGGCCGAGGCGGCGGGCTCGCCAGCGTGCCCAGGGGACGAGGAGGACGCCGATGAACGGGATGGCGGCCATCGCCTCCTTCGGAACCGAGCTGAACTCGCCGGCAGCCTCGACCTCGCCGGCGACTTGCGGCCGCGCGAGCTCGCGGAGCTCGGCGCCGCGCCGCTCGCGATAGCGGCGCGCGATCTCGAGCCGCTCCTCGCGTGTCTGCTCGTCTCCGCCCGAATCCATCGACATGTCTGGGAAGCTACAGCGGTGCCGGAGCAGGATCCCCACGTGCCCGCGCAGCGGGGCTGGCGCATGTGGTGGACGAAGCGCCGCTGGTACGAGCGCACCCACCGGTTCACGTATCGGTGGCGGATCAACCGGCACGCCGCCCGTGGCGGCTTCTACGTCCGCCATCCGGTCGAGGGCGAGATCCTCGAGGCCCTGGACGAGGGCCGGCTGACCATCGGCGAGGGAACGAAGCTCGAGCCGGGGTGCTGGATCACGCTGGCGCCCGAGGCGACGATCTCGATCGGGCGCGGCTGCTTCCTCAACCGGGAGACGATGCTCGCCGCGCAGGAGCGGATCGAGATCGGCGACCACGTCATGTTCGCCAACCACTGCTTCGTCGGCGACGCCGACCACAAGTTCGACGACCCGGCGCTGCCGATCACCTGGCAGGGCTTCACCCCGCGCGGCGCGGTCCGGATCGGCGACAACGTCTGGCTCGGCAAGGGCACGGTGGTCCGCGGCGGCACCGAGATCGGCGACCGCTGCGTGATCGGCGCCAACTCGGTCGTCACCCGCGACCTGCCGCCGAACACGATCGCGGCAGGCGTTCCGGCGAAGCCGCTGCGCGAGATCGAGTTCGCGACGGGCGCCGGCGCAGGCGACTAGCCCGCGCCCTCCTCGAAGCCCTCGAGCGTCGTGCGCACCAGGGGCCCGATGGCCTCGAGGTCGTAGCCGCCCTCCTGGACGAGGGCCGTCGGCAGCCGCAGCGAGCCGAGCATGCGCCCGGCGCGGCGGTACCCGGCGTCGCTGATCTCGAAGGGGCTCTCGGGGTCCCCGGCCGCGGCATCGACGCCGAGCGCGACGACGAGGCCGCGCGCGCCGTTCGCCTTGGCCCAGGTGGCGAGCTCGTCCACCGCGGCCAGCCAGGGTCCGTCCGTGGTCGCCGGCGGCAGCGGGATGTTGCGGTTGGCCCCGTCGGCGTCGCCGGCGCCGCGCTCCTCGGCGAAGCCGGCGAAGTGCGGGAACCAGCCGGCGCCGGGGTCGATGTGGACCGAGCCGGTCAGCACGTCGCGGTCGCCGTAGAAGAGCGACTGCGTGCCGTTGCCGTGATGGGCGTCGACGTCGATGACCGCGATCGGGCCTCCCAGCCGGTCGCGAAGCCGGGCCGCGGCCGCGGCGGCGTTGTTCAGGTAGCAGGACCCGCCGACCGCCGAGCGCGTCGCATGGTGCCCCGGAGGGCGGCAGAGCGCGTAGGCCGCGCCGCCTCCCGTCGCGGCCAGCTCGGCTGCGGTCAGCGCGACGTCGAGTGCCGCGCGCGCCGCCTCCCAGGTGCCCGGCCCGATCAGCGTCATCGTGTCGTAGGCGTACCGACCCGCCCGCGCCGTCGTCGCCCGCGGCTCGCGCAGCGGCAGGCCCGCGAGCAGCTCCGGGTGCGGGAAGAGGTAGGGGACGACGCGGTCCTGGCCGGGATCGAGATCGAGCCCGGCGGCGTGCCAGTCGTCCCACGCCGAGCGCAGCCACTCCGTCAGGCCTTCGTCGTGGAGCGCGAGCGCCTCCTCTTCGGTGAACGCGTCCTCCTCTCGCACGGTGGCTCCCGCGGCCTCGAGCTCGGCGCGGATGCGCTCGGCCCGCTCGGGGAGCTCGGTCCCGGGCGTGCGGACGCCGATCCAGACCTCGCCGCCGGGGACGTGGCGAGAGTGGAGCTCGCTCCAGACGACCGGCATCGAGAGGCCCATGCCCCGAGGCTAACCGGCGCCGCGCGCCCCGGCACTTGTCCGCTGTGGCTAAACATCCGTTCGGCTTTCCGCGCCCTGGCGCGTTGACGCCGCCCGCCGCGCCGCTCTAGGTTCCTAACGGTCGTTCAATGGAGCAGGTCCTGGATGGGGAGATCAACGAGTCGCTCGGCGCCGATCGCGTCGTCGAGCCGAGCGGCGCGCTGCCGCAGCCCGCGTGGCGGCTCGACCCCACCGGTCCCGTACGCCCGCACGAGATCGAGATCGCCGTCGAGCGCATCTGCCTCGACTCGACCTCGCACCGGAACATCCGCGAAGGCTCCGGGGGCGACCCCTCCGCGATGGCCGCGCGGATCCTCGAGATCGCCCGCGAGCGCGGCAAGGTGCACAACCCCGTGACCGGATCGGGCGGTGTCCTCGTCGGCACCGTCACCGCAGCCGGGGGCGCCTACCCCGATCCGCCCGCACGGGGCACGCCGATCGTCGGCCTCGCCTCGCTTTCGCTGACCCCGCTCGAGATCGAGGAGATCCTGTCCGTCGATCCCGGCTCGGCCCAGGTCGAGGTTCGCGGCACCGCCTACCTGCCCGAGCGGGCGCCGTGGGGCCTGCTGCCCGCCGACCTGCCGCTGGACCTCGCGCTCGCGGTCTACGACGTCTACGCCGCCGCATCCCACACCCGCGACCTGACCCCGACCGGGGGAACCGTCTGCGTGCTCGGGGCCGGGCACGGCGGCAAGATGGCGCTCGCGGCCGCCCGCGACGCCGATCCGGCCGCGACCCTGGTCGCCGTCGATGCCGATCCCGAGGCGGTCGCGCTCGTTCGCGACCTCGGGCTCTGCGACATCGGCGTCCACGCCGACCTCGGCGATCCGCTCGCCGCCGCCGCGAAGGTCCGCGCCGCGGGCGCCGGGCCGGCCGACCTCAGCGTCCACGTGGTCAACGCGGCCGGGTGCGAGCCCGCTGCGATCGTCCTCACGGCCGACGACGGAACGCTGCTCCTCTACTCGATGGCGACGAGCTTCCAGACCTCGGCCCTCACCGCCGACGGGATGAGCTCCGGCGTGACGATGATCGTCGGCAACGGCTTCGCCGACGATCGGGGCGCCTACGCGCTCGACCTCGTCCGCAACAGCGCGGCCCTGCGCTCCGCGCTCGAGGCGAAGCTGTGAGGGAGCACCGCGTGCAGCTGCGGTGGCGCGACCTCGACGGCCTCGGCCACGTCGGCCACTCGGTCGCGCTCGTCTACCTCGAGGAGGGCCGGGACGCCTTCCTCGCGACCCACGGGATCTCGCGGCGCGACTACGTGGTCGGGCGCTGCGAGGTGACCTTCCGCCGCGAGGTCGGGGTGGGCCTCGGCGTGGTGGTCGCCGGCTGCGAGGCCGCCGAGGTCGGGCGCTCGAGCCTCGTCACCCGCGAGGAGATCCGCGATCCCCGAGGCGAGGTCCTGATCGAGGCCGAGTTCGGCCTCGTGCTCTGGGACGCCGAGCGCCGCGAGTCGCGACCGCTGACCGAGGACGAGCGCGCCTCGCTGACCGCCGGGAGCGTCGCATGAAGCCGTGGGACGCGGATCCGGTCGTCGTCACCTGCGCGATCACCGGCGCCGACGTCTTCCGCGAGAACAACCCGAACATCCCCTACACGACGAAGGAGATCGCCGATTCGGCCATCGGCGCGAGCGAGGCGGGAGCGGCGATCGCCCACCTCCACGTGCGCGAGGACGACGGCACCCCCAGCGGCCGGCCGGAGCTGTTCGTCGACGTGATCGACCGGATCCGAGCCGGCGCGCCGGGGCTGCTGACGATGGTCTCGACCGGCGGCAGCAACGAGATGACCATCGAGGAGCGGACGACCGGCCTGGAGGCCGACCCCGACATCTCCGGGGTCGAGTCGGGCTCGATGAACTTCGGCGACGAGACGTTCATCACGCCGCCGCCGGCCGGGCGCGGCATCGCGGCCCGTGCGACCGAGCAGGGAATCGCCCTCGAGGTCGAGGTCTTCGACGTCGGCCACGTCGTCAGCGCGGTGCGGTGGCTCGAGCAGGGGATCATCGAGCCGCCGATGCGGATCAACCTCGTCTTCGGGGTGCCGGGCGGGATCGACGCGACGCCCGAGGCGCTGGACGCGATGCTCCGCCCGCTCCCGCCCGAGACCTTCTGGACCGTCACCTGCATCGGCCGCCATCACCGGCGGATGCTCGCGCTCGCGCTGCTGAAGGGCGCGCCGGGGATCCGCACCGGGCTCGAGGACGTCGCCTACATCAGCCGCGGCGTCCACGCGCCGTCGAACGCCGCGCTCGTCGAGATGGCCGTGGAGATGACCCGCGGCCTCGGCCGCGAGGTGGCGACTCAAGAGCAGGCGCGGGAGCTGTTGCACCTTGGCTGACGCGGCGCTCGCGGAGCCGGCCTCGGGGCGACGCGACACCCGCGCCGCCATCGAGGCCGCCGCCGTCGAGCTCTTCGCGCGCCTCGGCTACCACGCGACATCGATGCGCGCGATCGCCGGAGCCGCAGGGGTGCAGGCCGCCGCTATCTACCACTGGTACCCGAGCAAGGAGGCGCTGCTGGTCCGCCTCCAGGACGACTTCATGGAGCGCCTGACCGCGCGGGTCGAGGACGCGGTCGCGAGGCCCGCTGTCGCCTCGCGCCCGGCGCTGCGGCTCGCGGCGGCCGTGCGCGAGCACGTCGCCTTCCACGGCGAGCACACGCGGGAGGCGTTCGTCACCGACAGCGAGATCCGGGCGCTGACCGACGGCCCGAGGGCGGCGCTGATCGCCAAGCGCGACGCCTACCAGGAGCGATTCGCCGGAATGGTCAGGGCGGGGATCCGAGACGGCACGCTGCGGACCTCCGACGCGCGCGTGGCGACCTACGCGATCTTGCTCCAGTGCACGGGGGTGGCGCTGTGGTTCGACCCGGCGGGGCCGCTGCCGCTCGAGCAGGTCGCCGAGCTCCACGTCGAGCTCGTCCTCGGCTCGCTCGGCGCCGACGCGACGCTGATCGTGGAGGCGGTCGAGGCCGCCGGCGTCGCGGAGGGGCCGGGATGAGCGAGCGGGTCAAGCCGCCGGCCCTGCCCGACTCCGGCGGGACGATCGCCGTCGTCGCGCCCGCGTCGCCGCCGCAGATGCGCTCGGGGATCGAGCAGGCGACCGAGTACTTCACGAGCCGGGGCCACGAGGTCGTCTTCGGCCCCAACCTCCGGAAGGTGCACGGCTATCTCGCCGGGACCGACGCCGAGCGTGCCGCCGACCTCGAGTGGGCCCTGACCGAGCCCGGGATCGACGTGGTCCACGCGCTCGAGGGCGGCTACGGCACCGCGCGCCTGCATCCGCTGATCGACTGGGAGCGGGTGGGCGCCGCGGACCCCCGGCTCTGCTGCGGCTTCAGCGACCTGACGGCGATGCACCTCTTCATCGCCACCTACACCGACTGGGTCTCACTCTACGGCCCGAGCTTCCTCCGCTTCACCAGGGCGAAGGGCGACTACGAGCTGACGAAGGAGACCGAGGAGTGGTTCCACCGCGCGCTCCGCCCGGAGCCGCTCGGCAAGGTCTTCGAGGACCCCGAGGACCCCTACGTGCTCTCGCTCGGCTCCGGAGCCGCCGAGGCACCGCTCGTCGGCGGCTGCCTGACCCTGCTCTGCTCGAGCATCGGCACGCCCTACGAGGTCCAGACCGAGGGCTGCATCCTCCTCGTCGAGGACCTCAACACCGAGCCGTACCTGGTCGACACGGCGATCAACCACCTGCGCCTCGCGGGCAAGCTCGACGGGATCGCCGGCTTCGCCTTCGGGACGCCCGTCAACCTGAGCTTCCAGACCCTTCCCACGGAGCCCGAGTCGACGCTGTCGATCGAGGAGATCCTCGACGAGCTGATCGCGCCGCTCGGGATTCCGGCGATCTCGAACGTCCCGTTCGGCCACGGCAAGCACATGGCCGCGATCCCGCTCGGCGTCCGCGGCCGGATCGACGCCGATGCCAAGTGCCTCGAGGTGCTCGAGCCGGCGGTGGCTGCGGGACGGAGTAGGACTTCGAAATGAGACCAGCGAGAAGAGGAGACCGATGAGCAAGTTCAAGCTGAGTGCGGCGCTGACGGTGCTGCTGGGGATCGTGGGCGCGGCGCTGATCGCCTGGCCGGCGACCGCGCAGGACGACTCCGGGGATTCCGGAAGCGACGTGTTACGCATCGGCTGGGCGCAGGATCCTCAGACGCTGAACCCGTTCGTCGGCTTGAACGAGGAGAACTACAACGTCTGGTCGCTCAACTACGACCTGCTCGTCAACTTCAGCCCCGAGGACCTCTCGCCGGCGCCCGGCATCGCCAAGAGCTGGGAGATATCCGACGACAAGCGCACCGTGACGTTCAAGCTCGACCCGGACAAGGTCTGGTCCGACGGCGAGCCGGTCACCTCCAAGGACGTCAAGTACTCGCTCGAGGTGCTGGGCGGCGAGGGCGACCTGTTCGCCGGGTACACGAGCGAGATCGAGTCGATAAAGACCCCCGACGACGAGACGGTCGTGATCGAGACGAAGCGCCCCGATGCGCGCATCGTCGGCGGCCTCTTCGTCTACATCATCCCCGAGCACGTCTGGGGCGAGCAGTCGGTAGAGGACGTGACCGGTTCCTTCCAGCCCGAGCTGCCGCTGGTCGGCTCCGGCCCCTACGTGGTCACCGAATTCGAGCGCGGGCGGATCATCACCATGGAGAAGAACCCGGAGTGGCGCGGCGAGCAGCCCGCGTTCGACGAGGTCCAGTTCATCAAGTACGGCAATCAGGACGGCGTCGAGCGGGCGCTCCGGCTCGGTGAGATCGACATGATCCTCGAGGTCGAGGCGTCGAGCTTCGCGCGACTCGAGGAGGCCGACGACATCGAGACGATCTCCGCGCCCTCA
The DNA here is from genome assembly GCA_963823565.1 of uncultured Solirubrobacterales bacterium. Taxonomy (GTDB): domain Bacteria; phylum Actinomycetota; class Thermoleophilia; order Solirubrobacterales; family 70-9; genus RHKX01. Next base: position 935,847 of record CAWGLR010000003.1, read on the forward strand.
CCGGCCTACACGCAGATGGGCTTCAACCTCTGCTCGGAGCAGGACTGCCCAGATGGCGAGGTCAATCCCGCTGTCCAGGATCCCGCCGTTCGCCAGGCGATCGCCTACTCGGTCGATCGCGAGCGGATCAACGACATCGCTGCCCAGGGCACTTCGTTCGTCGGCCACGGGGTTCTGCCGTCCTACTACCGCTCCTTCTACGAGGAGCCGGAGCAGGACTACCCCTATGACCCCGAGCAGGCGGCCCAGATCCTCGAGGACGCAGGATGGACGGAGGGCGAGGATGGAGTGCGCACGAAGGACGGCGAAGAGCTGTCGATCGACGTGCTCGCGCGTTCGGAGTCCCCCTACACCCAGCAGGCGGCGAAGCTGATGGCCGAACAGGCCGCGGAAGTGGGGATAGAGCTCAACGTGCAGGTCGTCAGCGACGCCCGCCTGACGGAGGTGACGACGCGGAAGGTCGACGGTGAGCCCGCGCCCGAGTTCGACACGTTCCTGTGGGGCTGGGGCGGCGACCCGTACGACCCCAGCTTCATCCTCAGCGTGCTGACGGGGGACGAGATCGGCGGCCTGTCGGACAGCTTCTGGTCGAACCCCGAGTACGACCGGCTCTACGACGAGCAGCGCGGCATCTTCGACGTCGCCGAGCGCAAGGAGAAGATCCAGGAGATGGTGGCGCTCGCGCAGGAGGACCTGCCGTACCTGGTTCTGACCTACGACCCCGAGCTACAGGCCTATCGCACCGACCGCATCCAGGAGATCGATCGCGTCTGCCCCGAGGGCGAGGACGGCGACCTGATCTGTGCTCAGGTCTCCTACGAGCCGATCCTCGACCTCGAGCCGGCCGACGGGAGCTCGGGCGGCGACGACGGCGGCGGCAGCGGGGTGCTGATCGCGATCGTCGCCGCGATCGCGGTCATCGGCGCCGCCGTGATCATCGCCCGCTCGCGGCGCGGCGGCGGCGGACGCGGCGACGGCCCGTTGGAGTTCGAGGAGTAAGGGGCGGGCGATCGCCACGATTGAAGGAGCGTCGATGCGGGTGAGGGCCGGGCATTGACCGGTCGCTGGCTGGCGACGAAGACGGGCGCGGCGGTGCTTACGCTCGTCTTCGTCCTCATCTTCAACTTCTTCCTGTTCCGGATGTTGGGCGACCCGACGACGCAGCTCGCGCGGCTGCCGGGCGCCTCAGACGAGGAGATCGCCAAACTCAAGGAGGACTACGGGCTCGACAAGCCGCTGACCGGGCAGTTCGTCGACTACATGGGCGACACCGCCCGGCTCGACCTCGGGACCAGCCAGCGGACGCGCGAGAGCGTCTGGGATGAGATCGTCCGCGCGCTTCCGTGGACGCTGCTGCTGGTCGGCACCGGCACGCTGCTCGCGACCGTGATCGGGACCTGGCTGGGAGTGGCGGCCGCGAGCAGGCGGGGGACGAAGACCGACGACGGCCTGCTCGGGTTCAGCCTTTTCACCTACGCAGCGCCCGAGTACTGGATCGGGATCATCCTCGTCCTGCTGTTCGCCGTCGCGATCCCGATCCTGCCGGCGGGGCAGCAGGTGACGCCCGGGGTCGAGTTCTCGAGCTGGCTCGCGGAGGTGAGCGACGTCCTCGAGCACATGATCCTGCCGGTGACGGCGATGACCCTGATGCTGCTCGGCCAGTACTTCCTGATCATGCGCTCGTCGATGGTGGACGTGATGACCGAGGACTTCATCACCGTCAAGCGCGCCATCGGTTTGCCGCGCCAACGGGTCATCAACCGCCACGCGGTTCCCAACGCGCTGCTGCCGCTGGTGACGCTCGCGGCGATCCAGTTCGGCGCCGTCGTCTCCGGTGCGATCACGATCGAGACGGTCTTCTCCTGGCCCGGGCTGGGAGATCTCACGTTCACCGCGATCGAGGACGAGGACTTCCCGGTGCTGCAGGGCACCTTCCTCGTCTTCAGCGTCGGCGTCATCGTCGCCAACCTCCTCGCCGACGTCCTCTACTTCTTCCTCGACCCGCGGGTGCAGGCTCGATGAGCGGCACCGCGGTGATCGGTTCGACCGACCGCCCGCCGGGAACGGCGGCTGCCGAGGTCAGCGTCCGCGAGCGCCTCCTCGGCACCTGGCGCGGGCGCTTCCCGCTCGCGGTGATCGGCCTCTTCGTCTTCCTCGCGATCTTCGGCGAGTGGATTGCCCCCGACGACCCGACCGCCTCGAGCCGCGACACGTTCGCGAGCCCGAGCTGGGAGCACCCGCTCGGAACCACCGAGCAGGGCTCCGACGTGCTCAGCCAGCTCATCGTCGGCGCGCGGATCTCGATCGTCGTCGGCTTCGCGGCGGCGCTGATCTCGGCCGTACTCGGGACCGCGGTCGGGCTGCTCGGCGGGTACTTCGGCGGCTGGACCGACCGGCTCCTCGACGCGCTCGAGAACTGGTTCCTGGTGATCCCGGCGCTGCCGCTGATGATCGTCCTCGCGCGGCTGCTCGAGCCGTCGCTTTGGGTGCTGATCGCGGTGATCGGGATCACGTCCTGGGCCGGCACCGGCAGGATCGTCCGCGCTCAGGTCCTGACGCTGCGGGAGCGGGCGTTCGTCGACCGCGCCAAGGCGCTCGGCGCCGGCGACGGCTACATCATCCGCACCCACATCTTCCCCAACACGCTGCCGCTGATCTACGCGAACACCGTTCTGATCGTCGCCGTCGCGATCCTCGCGGAGGCGTCGCTCGCCTTCCTCGGCCTCGGCGACCCGACGAACATCTCGTGGGGGACGATGCTCGAGAACGCCTTCAACTCCGGTGCGCCGAGCGCGGGCGCGTGGTGGTACGTGATCCCGCCCGGGCTCTGCATCACCCTGCTCGTCTTCGCGGTGTCGCTGATCGGCTACCTGTTCGAGGACACGATCAACCCCCGCCTCCGGGACGAGACACCGTGACCGCCACCGAGACGCCGCTGCTCGCGATCGAGGACCTCCGCGTCACCGCCGCGGGGGAGGCCATAGTCGACGGAGTCGACCTGACGCTGGGGCACGGCGAGGCGCTCGGCCTAGCGGGCGAGTCGGGGTGCGGGAAGACGACGACGGCTCTGGCGGTGATGAAGCTGCTGCCACCCTCGCTCGAGCAGAGCGGCAAGATCGTGCTGCGACTGCCGGGCAAGGGTGCCGAGGACCAGATCAACATCCACCGGCGCACCGAGCTCGGCATGCAGCGCGTGCGCTGGCGCCACGTCTCGCTGATCTTTCAGGGGGCGATGAACTCGCTGGACCCTGTGCGGCGCATCGAGCACCAGATCGCCGAGGCGATCGAGCTACACGCGCGCAGCGGCAGCCGCGACCAGGTGTCGGCGCGCGTTGCCGAGCTGCTCGAGATGGTCGGCCTGCCGGCCCGCGTCGGGCGCCGCTATCCCCACGAGCTGTCCGGCGGGCAGCGGCAGCGGGTGATGATCGCCCTGGCACTGGCGTGCCGCCCCTCGCTGGTCATCGCCGATGAGCCGACGACGGCGCTCGACGTGGTCATGCAGGCGCAGGTCCTTCAGCTGCTCGAGCGACTCCGCGAGGAACTCAACCTGGCGCTGATCTTGATCTCTCACGATCTCGCCGTGCTCGCCGAGACCTGCGACAGGATCGCGATCATGGACGCGGGCAGGGTGATCGAGTGCGGGCCCGTTGCCGATGTCTTCGAGCGCCCCCAGCATGAGCACACGCGCGAGCTGCTGGCGGCGCTGCCCGTGATCGGAGGCGAGCGCGGCCTGGCCGCGGTGCGAGGTGTGGGGACCTGATCGCCGCAGCCGCCACGACACCGGCATCTGCGCCGCTGGTCGAGCTCCGCGACCTCGAGGTCCAATACCGGGCGCGAGGGCAGGTGGCCCGCGCCGTCGACGGCGTCTCGCTGGACTGGCGCGCGGGCGAGGTCCTCGGGATCGTCGGCGAGTCGGGCTGCGGCAAGTCGACCCTCGCGCGTGCGGTCATGGGGCTGCAGGAGCCGGCCGGCGGCGAGGTGCGGCTCGGCGGCGAGGTCGTCTCTGGGCGATCGGCGCTGCGCGGCCTGCGCCGCCGCGTCCAGATGGTCTTCCAGGATCCGTACCAGACGCTCAACCCGCGTCAGCGGGTGCGCACGATCGTCGCCGAGCCCCTGGTCGTGCAGGGGGTGCCGAAGGGCGAGCACGAGGAGCTCGTGAGCCGCGCGATGAACGACGTCGGGCTCGACCCCGAGCTCTTCCGTGAGCGCTACCCGCACCAGCTCTCCGGCGGCCAGCGGCAGCGGGTGGCGATCGCCGCGGCGCTGGTGCTCGAGCCGGAGGGGCTGATCTGCGACGAGCCGGTCTCGATGCTCGACACCTCCGTCCGCGCGCAGGTCCTGCGCGTGCTGATCGGCCTGCGCGAGAAGCGCGGCCTGGCTCTGATCTTCATCACCCACGACCTGTCGCTGGCCTGGTCGCTGTGCGACCGGATCGTGGTGATGTACCTCGGCCGGGTGATCGAGCAGGGCCAGGCCCCGGACGTGATCGAAAAGCCCCAGCACCCCTACACCCGGGCGCTGGTCGACGCCGTGCCGGTCGCGACGCCCGGCGGTGGCGGCCAGCGCGACCTGCTCGGCGGCGAGATCCCCGATCCGACGGCGATCCCTACGGGGTGCCGCTTCCATCCTCGCTGCCCGAAGCGCTTCGCGCCCTGCGACGAGGTCGACCCGCAGCTCTACGACGCCGGGGCGCCGGGGCAGCGGGCGGCGTGCCTGCTGCACGATCCGGCGGCGGGTCGGGCCGGCGGCGATGGCTGAGGATCGCTGGCGTGACCTCGCCGGGCCGGTCGGCCTGCTCGAGCCGGGAGCGCGGAACGCGATCACCGACGTCGCCGGGGTCCGCGTCGGCCACGCCCAGGCGGCCTCGGGCGAGGCGACCGGGGTCACCGTCGTGGCGCCGCCGCGGCTGCCCGCGGCGGCGGGGGTGCGGACGGTCAACGGCGTCGGCGAGCTGACCGCGAGCCTCGAGATCGCCGAGCGCGGCGAGATCGCCACGCCTGTGCACCTCTGCGGCAGCCACGCGGTCGGCGCCGTCTCGCGCGCCGCCGTGCTCGCCTCCGGCCGCGGGCCCGACGACGTCGTCCTGCCGGTCGTCGGCGAGTGCGACGACGGCGACATGGCGGACTCGCGAACCGTGACCGAGGGGGACGTCGAGAGGGCGCTCGGCGCGCTCGGGGCTGAGGTGGCCGAGGGCACGGTCGGCGCCGGCACCGGGATGACTTGCTTCGGCTTCCCCGGCGGGATCGGCACCGCGTCGCGACGGGCCGGCGAGCACCTCGTCGGCGTCCTGTTGCTGTGCAACTTCGGCGATCGCGAGCGGCTCGACGTCCTCGGGCGGTCGCTCGGCCCGGCGCCCCGTCCCGCGGCCTCGCACGGGTCCTGCATCGCGGTCTGCGCGACCGACGCGCCGCTCGCCCCGCACGAGCTGCGGCGGCTGGCGTTGCGGCCGCTGCTCGGCCTCGCCCGCACCGGCTCCTATGCGGCCGAGGGCTCGGGGGAGATCGGGCTCGCGTTCGCGACCGCCGCGCCGCAGCCGTTCCCCCGCGCGGCCCTCAACAGGCTCTTCGCCGCCGCCTGGGAGGCCGCCTGGGAGTCGGTGCTGAACTGTCTCGTCGCCGCCCGGCCCGGCCGGCGGCGCGACGGATCGATGCAGGACGCCTTCCCCGTCGATCGCGTCCGCGAGCTCGCAGCGGCGCGGGGGAGGGGGGAGTGACCCTGCGCGAGGAGGTCGTCGAGCTCGCCCGCGAGCTGATCCGCATCGACACCTCCAACCCGCCCGGCAACGAGACGCCGGCGGCGGAGCTCCTCCGCGGGCGGCTCGAGGAGGCCGGCGCGGAGTGCGAGCTCGCCGGGCCCGACCCGGCTCGGCTCAATCTCGTCGCGCGCGTGCGCGGCGCCGGTCGGGGGCCCTCGCTGCTGCTGATGGCGCACACCGACGTCGTCCCCGCGCCCGCCGACGGCTGGACCGTGCCGCCGTTCGAGGGGGCGGTCCGCGACGGGCTGATCGTCGGCCGCGGCGCCGGCGACATGAAGGGAGAGCTTGCGGCCCGCGCCGTCGCCCTCGCCGAGCTGGCGCGGCGGGGGGAGCCCCCGGCGGGCGACGTCCTGCTGGTCGCGGAGTCGGACGAGGAGCGCAACACCGGCGACGTCGGCATGTCCTGGCTGGTTCGCGAGCGTCCCGAGCTGGTGCGCGCCGACTACGCGCTCAACGAGGGGGGCGGGATGCGGCTGCGGTTGGCGGCCGGTCGCGACCTGGTCACCGTCTCGACCGGCGAGAAGCAGGTCTGCTCGCTGCGGATCCGGTTCCGCGCCGCCGGGGGGCACGCCTCGGTCCCCGAGGACGCCGAGAGCCCGCTCCCGCCCGCCGCCGAGGCGGTGCGGAGGCTGGTCGCCCATCGCGCCCAGCCGCGGGTGAGCGAGTCGCTCGCCCGGACCCTCGCCGCCCTCGGCGCCCCCGCCGACGCCGACGAGGCGGTCGCCTGGGGCCGGACGCAGCACCCGATGCTGCCGGGTCTGCTCTCGGCGATGACGCGGCTGACCGTCACGCCAACCGGGCTCGATGCGGGCGAGCCTCCCAATGTGGTCCCGGGCGCCGCCGACGTGGTCTGCGACTGCCGGGCGCTGCCCGGCCAGGGGCTCGACGACGTGACCGGGCACGTCGAGGCGGCGCTCGCCGGCCTCGGCGACTACGAGGTCGAGGTGCTCGAGCCGCTGGAGGGCGGGACCGAGTCGGCGGCCGAGGGGCCGCTGTTCGCGGCGATCGAGGAGTTCGTCGCCGACCGGCTTCCCGGCGCGGTGACGATGCCGGTCGTCACCCCGGGGTTCTCGGACTCCTACTTCGCCCGCCGCGATCTCGGCACCGCCGCTTACGGCTTCGCCCCGGTCTTCGCGATGGATCCCCGGCTCTACGCGGCGGGGTGGCATGCCGCCGACGAGAGCCTCGCGATCGAGGACCTGGTGACGATGACCGAGTTCCACGTCGCCGCCGCCGACAGCCTCGGAGGCCGCCTGTAGCCTTCCCGCCGTGCGCCGCCCGACGAGAGCTAGCCCCGCCCTCGCCCTGGCCGCAGGGGCTCTGCTGCTGACGGCCGCGGGCTGCGGCGAGAAGGGTGAGCCCGAGACGACGGGCCCCGTCGTCCCGCAGTCGACCTCCCCGATCGACGGCAGCACGACCACGACCTCCACGGTCCCGGAGAGGACCGACGAGGAGCAGGCGAGCGCCGCCGCGCGGGCCTTCCTCACGTCCGCCGACGCCACGTCCGTCTGCGACGACCTGATCACCCCGGAGCTGCTCAAGCAGGCCTACGGCGACCGCGAGGGCTGCCTCGCCGCGCGCAAGCCCCAGACCCTCGCGAAGTCGGCGACGATCGGATCGGTCCAGGTCCGCGGCGCCACCGCCACCGTCACCGCCCGCGCTCAGGGCGGCCAGTACGGGAACGGCGAGGTCGTGAAGCTGACGGTAGTCCGCGACGGGACGACCTGGCGGGTCTCGAAGGCTCAGTAGGAGAGCGTGGTTCAGGCGGGGGAGGGGTGGCGCCATGCCGTCCCGGGGTCCGGTCGGCGGTCAGATTCCGGACATCCATAGGGGCCTGGTCGATTTGCCCCGTTCCCCAGTCAAAACCCAGCCGGTCTGCGCCCGCGCCCCTACCAGTCCCAGGGGCTCTTGCCCGCGAGCGACTCCTGGTCGAGGTAGTCGGCGAACGCTTCGAGCTCCTCGGCGTCGATCGAGTACTCGTGCTTCGCCTCCGGGAACCGGTGCGAGCGCACCTCGGCGACGTACTCGCTGACCCCGGCGACCATCGCGTCGTGGATGTGCGCGTAGCGCTTGACGAAGCGGGCGACGTGGCCGGTGTAGATCCCGAGCAGGTCGTGGAAGACGAGCACCTGCCCGTCCGTCCTGCCGCCGGCACCGATGCCGATGACCGGCACCTCCATGCGCGGCATGATCGCGTCGCTGACCGCGGCCGGGACCGCCTCGAAGACGATCGAGAAGCAGCCGGCCGACTGCAGGGCGAACGCGTCCTCCGCGATCCCCGCCGCCTTCGCGCCGGTCTTTCCCTGCGCCTTGTGGCCGCCGAGCGCGGTGGCCGTCTGCGGGGTCAGCCCGACGTGCCCCATCACCGGGATGCCGGCGCGGACGATCGCGCGGGCGCGGTCGACGGATGCGCCGCCGCGCTCGAGCTTGACCGCGTCGCATCCGGCCTCCTTGATGAACCGCTGCGCATTTGCGACGGCCTGCTCGTTCGATCCCTCGTAGGAGCCGAACGGCATGTCGCCGACGAGCAGCGGCGTCTTCAGGCCGCGGCGGACGGCGCGCGCCAGCATCAGCATCTCGTCCATCCCCACCGGGACGGTCGAGTCGTAGCCGAGCACGGTCATCGCGCCGGAGTCGCCGACGAGGACGATGTCGACCCCCGCCTCCTCGGCGACCTGCGCGGAGGGGAAGTCGTAGGCGGTGATCATCGCGATCGGCTCGCCGCCCGCGCGCATCTCCTCGAGGCGCGGCAGCGTCACCTTCCTGCGCCCCTCGGGAGGGGTGGCGGGATCCCGCGGCGTCGCGCTCACGACAGCGCCTCCGCCGGCGCGCTCAGCAGGACCTCGGGGCGGGAGTCCACCTCCACCGTGCGGTTGTCGTCGTCGACGTGGACGACGACCGGCGCGTAGGTCTCCAGGTCACGCTCGTCGTAGTCGGCGTAGGAGGCGACGATCACCTTGTCGCCGACGTTGGCGAGCAGGGCGGCTGCGCCGTTGATCTGCACGGTGCCGGAGCCGCGCTCGCCCTCGAGCGCGTAGGTCACCATTCGCGCCCCGTTGGTGATGTCCCAGACGTGGACGAGCTCGTTGGGGAGGATGTCCGCCCGCTCGAGCAGGTCGGCGTCGACGGTGACGCTACCGATGTAATCGACGTCGCATCCGGTCACCGTCGCGCGGTGGATCTTCGACTTCAGCATCTGTCGCTGCACGGTTACTCCGTTCTCTCGGGGTGTCCCGGGGTCCCTGCCGGGGAATCGGGTTCGATGATCACGTTGTCGATCAGGCGCGCGCCGCCCACCCTCGCCGCAACGGCGAGGAGGACGGGGCGGCCGTTGAAGGTCTCCACCCGCTCGAGCCGCTCGGCGTCGCGCGCCTCGAGGTACTCGGGCTCGATCGCGTCGGCGGCGAGCCGCTCGCGGGCGGCGTCGATCGCGTCGGCGACCCGGGCGCCGGGGCGGGATGCCGCCGCGGCGGCGGCGAGCGCCTCGTGGATCGCCGGGGCGCGGCTGCGGTCGCCGGGCTCGAGGTAGGCATTGCGGGAGGACATCGCGAGGCCGTCGGCCTCGCGGACCGTCGGCCGCACCTCGATCCGGACGGGGAAGTCGAGGTCGCGCACCATGCGCCGGATGACGATCGCCTGCTGGGCGTCCTTCTGGCCGAAGTAGGCGACGTCGGGCCCGACGACGTTCAGCAGCTTGGCGACGACGGTGGTGACGCCGCGGAAGTGACCGGGGCCTCGGCTGACCGGATCGCCGCAGAGGACCTCGGTCAGGCCCTCGACCTCGACCCGCGTGGCGAAGCCCTCGGGGTACATCTCCGACACCGCCGGGGCGTAGATCAGGTCGACTCCGGCCTCGGCGGCGAGGCGCTCGTCGCGCTCGCGGTCGCGCGGATAGCGGTCGAGGTCCTCGCCGGGGCCGAACTGCGTGGGATTGACGAACAGGCTCATGACGACGACGTCGCAGTCGGCGCGCGCCGCCTCCAGCAGCGAGACGTGTCCGGCGTGGAGGTAGCCCATCGTCGGCACGAGGCCGATCGTGCGCCCCTCCCGGCGCGGCCCCGCGAGCGCCTCCCGCAGCTCCGCCTTCGTCTCGACGACCCTCATGCGCCGGCCCCCTGGCGCGCGAGCACGCGGGTGCGCTCGGCCAGCGCCTCGTACAGCGGAAGCAGCTCGGGCGACGCGGCCGCGATCGCCTCGACGTGGCGGGCGACCGTCGCCTCGTCGCCGCGGGCGATCGGTCCGGTCAGCGCCTCGCCACCGGCCTCCGCCCAGTTGGCGGCCGTGCGCAGGACGAGCGGCGCGAGCAGCTCGCGCCCGTCCTCGATCCCGGCGTCGGCGAGCAGGCGTGCGGCGCTCTCCTCGAGCGCGACGAGGAAGTTCGAGGCCATCGAGGCGGCCGCGTGGTAGGCGGACCGCGCCTCCGGCGGCACCGTGAACGGGCGCATGCCGAGGGCTGCGGCGAGCCGCTCGGCGAGGTCGGCGGCCGCCGTCGTCTCGCCGTCGATCGCGGCGGGGGCGCCGAGGAGCTCCGCGCGCTCGTCGGGCACCGTCTGCAGCGGGTGGAGGGAGAAGGCCGCGGCGCCCGTCCCGGCGAGCGGCTCGAGCCCGGTGGCGCCGCTCGTGTGGCCGGCGAAGCGCAGGTGCGGCGCCGCTTCGGCGACCGCTCGCGCGGCGACGGCGATCTCGGAGTCGGGGACGCAGATCAGCGCCACCTCGGCCCCGGCGAGCGCTTCCGAGAGGTCCTCGCGGCCGGCGAGCGTGACGTCGATGCCCTGCGCGGCGGCGGCGCGGGCGATCGCCGAGCCCATGCGGCCGCGGCCGACGACGGCGATCGGCGGAAGCGCAGGGATGTGGGCGCGTGGAGGGTGCAAATCCCGTTCCAGCTCTCGGGCGAGATACCAGACGGTCTTTCGATGTTCGGACGAGTCCGCGTGGCCCGGTCCACGCCCGGAGGGGGTCGCGGCCGGATGCGGCTTCCCCGGGAATGTTACCCACGCCGTCCGCGCGGCCGAGGACGGGAATACCATCGGCCCGTGCCGATCTACGAGTTCGAGTGCGGCGGCTGCGGGAAGCGCTTCGAGGAGCTGGTGCCGGCCGGCACCGAACGGACGGCCTGCCCGAGCTGCGGCGCGGAGGACGCCGAGCGCCGGCTCTCGCAGTTCGCGTTCTCTCGCCAGCCGACCCCCGGCCAGCGGCGGCGGATGGAGGACGCGCGCGCCACGGACCGCGGCGGCGCCAGGCAGCGCTTCAAGAGGGGGCTGGCGAAGGCGCGGGGGCGCAAGCCGCCGGGAGCGGGGTCGTGAGCGCCGAGGATGCCGCCGCCCGGCGCGAGCGCCTGGTCGAGGTCTACCGCGAGGCGTCGAGCTGCACGAAGTGCGCGCTCGCCCAGACCCGGACGAAGGTGGTCTTCGGCGCCGGCGACGCCAACGCCGACCTGATGTTCGTCGGCGAGGCGCCCGGGGCCGAGGAGGACCGCCAGGGCCTGCCGTTCGTCGGCCGGGCGGGCGGGCTGCTGAACGAGCTTCTGGGGGGCATCGGATTGACCAGGAGTGATGTGTTTGTGGCGAACACGCTCAAATGCCGCCCACCCGGCAACCGCGACCCGCAGCCGATCGAGATCGATAGCTGCCGGCCCTACCTGCTCAGCCAGGTCGAGCTGATCGAGCCGAAGGTGATCGCGACGCTGGGGAATTTCGCGACGAAGCTGATCACCGAGAATCCGACCGGGATCACGCGGGTGCGGGGGACGCCGCAGGTCCACACGCTCGGGGAGCGGACGGTGCACGTGCTGCCGATCCTCCACCCGGCCGCCGTGTTGCGGAACCCGAACATGCGGCCGACGATGGAGGGCGACTTCCGGACGCTGCGTGAGCTCATCGACGCGCCGGAGCTGCCGCAGCATCGGGTCGCGCCGCCGGAAGTCAGCCCCGAGCCCCGGCTGCCCGCGTCGGCGCGCCCGGCCGCCGACCAGCTCGACATCTTCACCCCCTAGATCGGCATGGCCACCGAACGACACGAGACCGCCTCGGCGGAGGAGACCGAGGCGCTCGCCGGCCGGCTGGCGGAGGAATTCTGTCCCGGCGACGTCGTGCTGATCAGCGGCGACCTCGGCGCCGGCAAGACGACCTTCGTGCGGGGCGCGGTCGCCGCGCTCGGGGCCGCCGGTCCGGTGACCTCGCCCACGTTCACGATCGGCCAGCGGTACGAGGGGCCGGTGCCGGTCTCCCACCTCGACCTCTACCGCCTCGGCGAGGGGCTCGCCGACGAGGAGCCGGGACTCCTCGACGACTACCTGACGTCCGGCTCGATCGCGTTCGTCGAGTGGCCGGAGGCAGCCGAGGCGGAGCTCGAGGGCGTGGCGATGCGCGTGCGGATCGCCCACGGCGGCGGCGACCGCCGCACCATCGAGGTCGAGCGATGCGGCTGACCCTCGGCTTCGACACCGCGACGCCCGACACCGCGGTGGCGGTCTCCTCCGGCCCGGAGCGTCTGATCGCCCCCGGCGAGGACGGCCGCCCGGCGCACGGGCGCGCGCTGCTACCCGCGATCGAGGAGCTCGTCTCCGCGGCCGGGGGCTGGGAGGCGATCGGCCTGATCGCGGTCGGCATCGGACCCGGCTCCTTCACCGGGCTGCGGATCGGGGTGTCCACGGCTCGCGCGCTGGCGCAGTCGCGCGGCCTGCCGATCGCCGGGGTGCGGACCACCGCCGCCCTGCTCGCGGGGATCGAGCCCGGCGAGCAGGGCCGCCTCGCGGTCATCGACGCGCGCCGGAGCGAGGTCTTCGCCGCCGCCGACCGTGGCGACGGCGGCGGCGAGCCGGTTGCAGCGGCTCCCGGGGAATTGCCTGCAAGCCTCGGGCTCGAGAGCCTCTCGGGCCTGCGGGCCGGCGGCGACGGGGCGGTACGATTCCGGGCCGAGATCGAGGCTGCTGGCGCCGCGGTGCCGCCCGACACGGATCCGGCTCACCGGCTCTCCGCGAGGAGGCTCTGCGAGCTCGCCGCCGAGATCGAGCCGGCCGGGCCGGAATCGATCCGGCCGCTGTACGTGAGACGGCCCGACGCGGAGCGCTGGCGCAACCGACATGGCGGCAACTGAGTCACTTCGAAGCACCGCAGGCGGAATCGAGATCCGCCGGCTCGCCTACGGGGATCTGCCCGGCGTTCTCTCGATCGAGCGGCGCTCGTTTCCGGCGCCCTGGTCATTGGCGATGTTCGTGCTGGAGCTTTCGAAGCCCGGCGGCGTCTGCCTCGCCGCCGATGCCGGTGAGGATGGCATCGCCGGCTATCTGGTCTGCTCGCGCTACGCCGACGTCTGGCACCTGATGAACGTCGCGGTCGACCCCGAGCGGCGACGGCGCGGGATCGCCGAGGGGATGATCCAGACGATGCTCGACACCGCCGGGCGCGACGGTCGCTTCACGCTCGAGGTCAGGGTCTCCAACCACGCCGCGATCGCGATGTACGAGCGGATCGGTTTCCGCCGCGCCGGCCGCCGCCGCCGCTACTACAACGACAACGGCGAGGACGCGATGATCATGTGGTTCGGGGACCCGGGCTACATCGGCTAGAGATGGCCTAGTCGCTTGCTGCTCGCCGTCGAGACCTCCTGCGACGACACCTGCGCCGCCGTCCTCGACGGTCCGCGGGCGCTCAGCAACGTGATCTCTTCGCAGGCGCGCGTCCACGAGGCCTACGGCGGGGTCGTCCCCGAGGTCGCCGCCCGCCACCACGTCGAGCTCGTCAACCCGGTCGTCGAGGCGGCCCTCCGCGAGGCCGGCTGCGACCTCGACGACATCGACGCCGTCGCCGTCACCACCCGGCCGGGCCTGATCGGTGCGCTGCTCATCGGGCTCAGCTCGGCGAAGGCGATCGCCGCCGCCAGGCGGTTGCCGATGATCGCCGTCGATCACATCCAGGGGCACGTGGCCGCCGCCTTCCTCGAGCCCGACCCGCTCGAGCCGCCGTTCCTCGCGCTCGTCGCCTCCGGAGGCCACACCCTGCTCGCCGCCGTCCGCGACCACGAGGGGCACGAGGTCATGGGCCAGACGCTCGACGACGCCGCGGGCGAGGCGCTCGACAAGGCCGCCCGCCTGCTCGGCCTCGGCTACCCGGGCGGTCCGGCGATCGAGCGGGAGGCGCGCGACGGCGATCCCGCGGCGTTCGCCTTTCCGGTGGCGATGAGCCGGGGCCCAGGCCTCGACCTCAGCTTCTCCGGGCTCAAGACCGCCCTCGTCTACGCGGTCCGCGACCTCGGCGCCGACGGCGTCGAGGAGCGCCGCGCAGACCTCGCGGCGAGCTTCCAGGCGGCCGTCGTCGACCAGCTCGTGGCGAAGGTGCGCCGCGCCCTGCAGGACGGCGACTGGGCGGCTGTCGCGCTCGGCGGCGGGGTCGCCGCCAACGGCCCGCTGCGGGAGGCGCTGGCTCACCTCTGCGAGGCGGAGGGTGTCCAGCTGAAGCTCCTGCCGCGGGAGCTCTGCACCGACAACGCGGCGATGATCGGCTCCGCCGCCCGCTTCGGGGCGGCGGTGCCGTACCCGGAGTACCTCGACTGGGACGCCTCGCCCCGGTGAGCGTCGTCACCCTCTACGGCCGCGCGGGCTGCCACCTCTGCGACGAGGCACGCGCTGGGCTCGAGGATCTGCGCGCGGACGGCGCGCGATTCGAGCTGGTCGAGGTCGACATCGAGGGCGACGAGCGCCTGCACCGCGAGCTGCTCGAGCGGATCCCCGTCGTCGAGGTCGATGGCGAGCGCGCATGCGAGCTCCACCTCGAGCCCGGCGCCGTCCTTGCGCTCCTCGGTACCTTGTCCGCGTGAGCGCCCGGCGTCCACCGATCTCCACCGCCGGCGCCGGCCGGGGGGCCGCCGGCATGTCGCAGCCCGGCAACGGCGTCGCGTCGGAGCGCCTCTCGCTCGGCGTCGCCGCGCGCCTGTCGCGCTACCTGCAGGTCCTGATCCAGGCGCGGAAGATGGGCCGGGAGACGATCTCCTCGCAGGAGCTGGCGTCGTGGACGCATGTCAACTCGACCCAGATCCGCCGCGACCTCTCCGGCTTCGGCAAGTTCGGCAAGCGCGGGGTCGGCTACAACGTCGACTCGCTGGTCACCGAGATCCGCAAGATCCTCCAGACCTCGGGGCAGCACAACATCGCCCTCTTCGGCGCCGGCAACCTCGGCCAGGCGATCGCCTCCTCCGACATCTTCGCCGACCACGGCTTCACGATCGTGTCGATCTTCGACGTCGACCCCGGGATGGTCGGCAAGAAGGTCGGCGACGTGCCGATTCGCCCGATCGACGACCTCGAGCAGGTCGTCTCCGAGGAGGAGATCGTCGTCGGCGTCCTCGCGGTGCCCGCCGAGGCGGCCCAGGAGGTGGCGGACAAGCTCGTCGAGGCGGACGTGCGGATCATCTTCAACTACTCCGATCGCCTGCTCGACGTCCCGCCGGAGGTCACGGTCCACACGTCGAGCCCGGCGGTCGACCTCCTCTACGCGCTGTACTTCTACCTGGCCTAGCCCGCTGTCTGGCGATGGACGCCGCTCGCGACGAGAGCCTCGACCTCGACATCGCCAGGGAGCGGTTCGAGCAGTCCACGGACTTCACGATGGCGGCGGAGGAGGAGTTCGCGATCCTCGACCCCGAGAGCCTCGAGCTCGCCCACGGGTTCGCCGAGCTGCGGGACGCGGCGGCGGGAGATCCCGTTCTCGCGGACTCGCTGCGCGGTGAGCTGATCGACACCGAGGTCGAGATCCGCTCCGGGCGCAGCGAGAGCTTCGAGGAGATGGCCGCCAGGCAGCTCGACGTCCGCCGCCGGCTCTTCGACCTGGCCGATCGCCACGGCTACGCGCTCGCCTCGATGGGGACCCACCCGTGGGCAAACTACCTCGACCAGGAGATCATCCACACGCCGCACTACCGCCGCCTGCGCGAGGAGCTCGGCTGGGTGGCGCAGCGCAACAACACCTGGAGCCTGCACGTCCACGTCGGCGTCCGGGGGGCGGACCGGGCGGTGGCGGTCTGCGACTCGCTGCGGAACATCCTCCCGGAACTGCTGGCGCTGTCGGCGAACTCGCCCTTCCTCGACGGCCGCGACTGCTCGCTGCATTCGATGCGGACCCAGATCTTCACCCGCAGCTTCCCGCGCTGCGGGATCCACGAACCGTTCGGGGACTGGGCGACTTACGCGGGGTTCGTCGACCTGCTCGAGCGAACGCGGTCCATCGTCGAGTCGACCCAGCTCTGGTGGAGCGTCAGGCCGCACCACAGCTTCGGCACCGTCGAGGTCCGGATCTGCGACGCGCAGGCGACCGGCGAGGAGTCGCTGGCCCTCGCAGGCCTGCTCGCGGCCGTGGTCGCCCAGGCGGCGATCGACTACGACGAGGGCGCGCTGGCGACGCCGCTGCGCGGCCGCGAGATCGAGGAGAACCTCTGGCGGGCGATCAGGTTCGGCCTCGACGGGCGGATGATCGACTTCGCGGCCGGCGCTGAGATCCCGACGACCGAGGCGGTCGAGCGCGTGGTCGAGTGGGCGGCGCCGGCGCGGGCGCAGCTCGGCATCGACGCGCCGCCGATCGGGCCCAACGGCGCCCAGCGTGCGCGGGCCGAGCTCGCCGAGGGCCGGCCGATCCGCAAGGTCTACGCGGAACACGTCGACCGCGTTCGCGCCAGTTACGCCGGCGAGGCCGCGGCCGGGTAGGGTCAGTCGCGATGAGCGAGCAGGGAGCACCCGGCCCCGAGGACCCCGCCGGCGCGGAGGGCGCCGGCGAGGAGCAGCAGCTCTCCCCCGAGCAGGAGGAGATGCTGCGGCAGATGGAGGAGGAGATGCGGCGCGTCCGCGTCCAGGACCTTCTCGCCCAGAGCGTCGTCAGCATCCTCAACCTCTCGCATCGCCGGATCGCGAAGGAGGACGAGCGCGACCTCGAGCAGGCGCGGATCGGCATCGACGCGGTCGACTCGCTCGCCTCCCACCTCGAGGAGCCGGCCGAGCGCGAGGTGCGCAACGCGCTCGCGCAGATCCGGATGCTCTACGCCAAGGTCGCCGGGGAGACCGGCGCCGGCGGCGGCCCGAGCGAGGGCGGCGGGCCGGAGGGCCGCGGGCAGCAGCCGGGCGGCGGCGAGGGCAAGCCACCTCCCGGGCTCTGGACTCCGGGCTCCGGCTGACCACCGGCCGGCGGGCCGACTGACCTCATCCGCCGGCTCTGGATAAACTGCGGCCGCTCTACGAGGCCGCTCCCGCTCTGGGTTGGGGGGCGGCTTCCGTGTGAATCGACCCAGTCTCATACGGAGGGACTTCCAACTTGACTGACTTCTTGACCGACCACGGCGTAATCGTCGCGCTCGTCTGCGCGCTCGCCGCGGTGGCCTACGGGCTGGTGGTCACGCGGCGCCTGCTGGCACTCTCGCCTGGAAACGACCGGATGCAGGAGATCTCCGGCGCCGTCCAGGAGGGCGCCCGGGCCTACCTGAACCGCCAGTACATGATCATCGGCATCGTCGCGATCCCGCTGGCGGTCGCGATCACGCTCGTCACCAGCAGCGTGACGACCGGCATCGGCTTCGTCATCGGCGGCGTCCTCTCGGGCGCGGCGGGCTTCATCGGGATGAACGTCTCGGTGCGGTCGAACGCCCGCGTCGCCGAGGCCGCCCGCGGCGGCATCCCGCCGGCGCTCGACGCCGCCTTCAAGGGCGGCTCGGTGACGGGCCTCCTCGTCGTCGGCCTCGCGCTGCTCGGCGTCGCCGGCTACTTCGGGGTCCTCACCGCGATCGGCAGCGACTCCGACAAGGAGGCGATCGACGCGCTCGTCGGCCTCGGTTTCGGCGGCTCGCTGATCTCCGTCTTCGCCCGTCTCGGCGGCGGCATCTTCACCAAGGCCGCCGACGTCGGCGCCGACCTCGTCGGCAAGGTCGAGGCCGGGATCCCCGAGGACGACCCGCGCAACCCCGCGGTGATCGCCGACAACGTCGGCGACAACGTCGGCGACTGCGCCGGCATGGCGGCCGACCTCTTCGAGACGTACGCGGTGACGACCGTCGCGGTGATGCTGCTCGGCGTCCTGTACTTCGACACCGGGTTCTCGACCGAGCTCGCGATCTTCCCGCTGATCCTCGGCGGCATCGCGATCATCGCCTCGATCATCGGCGCGCTCTCGGTCCGCTCCGCGAGCGGCAACGTCGAGGGGGCCCTCTACAAGGGCCTGATCATCTCCGGCCTGCTCTCGGCGGCCGCGTTCTACCCGGTCACGCAGTGGCTGATGGACGACCCGCTGAGCCTCGGCGTGCTCGACCCCGAGAGCGCCCTGGCCGCCGCCTCGGCGACCGACCTCTGGTTCTGCGCGCTGATCGGCATCGCCGTCACCGCGGGCCTGTTCGTGGTCACCGACTACTACACGTCGACCCGGTTCCGCCCGGTGCGGACGATCTCGAAGGCCTCGATCACGGGGCACGCGACGAACATCATCCAGGGCCTCGCCCAGGGGTTCCAGGGCACGGCGATCCCGGCCCTGATCATCGTCCTGGCGATCTTCGGCGCGAACGAGCTCGCCGGCATCTACGGCATCGCGATCGCGGTGATGGCGCAGCTCTCGCTGACCGGCCTGATCGTCGCCCTCGACGCGTTCGGCCCGATCACCGACAACGCCGGCGGCATCGCCGAGATGGCCGAGCTGCCGGAGGACGTCCGCAACGTCACCGACCCGCTCGACGCGGTCGGCAACACGACGAAGGCGGTCACGAAGGGCTACGCGATCGGCTCAGCCGTTCTCGCGGCGCTGGTCCTGTTCGCCGCGTTCAAGATCGAGGCCGGGGAGGAGGCCGGGAGCGCACTCCTGTTCGACCTGAGCGACCCCGCCGTCCTGATCGGGCTGGTGATCGGCGGCATGATGACCTACCTCTTCGCGGCTCTCGCGATCGAGGCCGTCGGCCGCGCGGGTGGCGAGGTCGTCGAGCAGGTCCGCAAGCAGTTCAAGGACCACCCGGGGATCATGGAGGGCACCGAGAAGCCCGACTACGGCGGGACCGTCGCCATCGTGACGGCCGCGGCGCAGCGGGAGATGATCCTGCCGTCGCTGATCCCGATCATCGTCCCGGTGATCGTCGGCGTGATCAGCGTCCAGGCCCTCGGCGGCCTGCTGATCGGCGTCATCGTCGTCGGCTTCTTCGCCGCGGTCTCGATGACCGTCGGCGGCGGCGCCTGGGACAACGCCAAGAAGCTGATCGAGGACGGCGCCTTCGGCGGCAAGGGCTCGGAGGCCCACGCCGCCTCGGTCACCGGCGACACCGTCGGCGACCCCTACAAGGACACCGCCGGCCCGGCGATCAACCCGATGATCAAGGTCGCGAACATCATCGCGATCCTGATCATCCCGATCATCCACTTCTAGGACGATTCGGACGAACAAGCGGTGCGGGAGGGCGGCCTGGGGGCCGCCCTCCCGCGTTCTGGGGCCGGCAGGAGGCGACCGGTGCCGACTCCCCGCCGCCGGGGTCTTTCAGTCCACGATGCTGGACTCATCGAACCCAGTGGGGTCTTTCGCGCCAACATGTTGGCGCCAGAGACCCCGGCTCCCCGAAGAGCGGTTCGAGCGAGACGCGGGCTCCCCAGGCTCTCGGTAGCCGGTGACGCGACGCCTTCCGCGTGTGAGTGGGATCTGAGTTGCGCTATACGCAACGTTCATCCCGTTCACCGGCGAAGGGCCTACGACCAAGGTCCCATTGAATCCCCGACTCCGGCCGCGCCACGCTCGGTGCCCGATATCCCAACCAGGGAGGCACCCCATGAAGCACCGCAAGACCGCACTGCTCGCCACCCCGGCCGTCGCGCTGCTCGCCCTTCCGGGCGCCGCGCTGTCGTCCGGCGGCGGCGGCGCCGAGGTTCGCAACGCCGGCAAGTGCGACGGCTCGAGCACGTCGAAGATCAAGGTCAAGGAGGACGACGGCCGCCTCGACGTCGAGTTCGAGGTCGATCAGAACCGCAACGGCAAGACGTGGAAGGTGAAGATCAAGGCCAACGGCGATGTCGCCTTCAAGGGCAAGGCCGTCACCAAGCGCCCGAGCGGCTCGTTCTCGGTCGAGAAGCGGATCGACGACCTCGCCGGCAAGGACTCGATCGTCGCCACCGGCACGAACCGGGCGAGCGGCGAGCGCTGCGTCGCGAAGGCCTCGATCTAGACCCTCCTCAGGTCACGCTGCGCTCCTCGCGGCCCAGCGGCGGTACAGCGCCGCAGGCCGCGAGGGCGCGCGCGACCAGGCCCTGGATCACCCGGCGGTCCTCCTGGGCGAGATGGGCCAGCGCCTGGGTCGCGTTGAGGACGCGGCCGAGGTGCTCGACTGCGCAGCCGGCGTGCTCGCCAAAGCGCGGGGAGTCGGCGAGCGCGAGCCGGACGATCGCCAGGGTCGCGCGGCGGACGCCGCCTTCGCCGAGGCAGCCGGCGATGATCGGGATCGGGAAGCGATGCGCCATCGAGCGGCGCTCGAGCTCCGGCGTCGGCAATCGGCCGAGCTCGCCGACCATGCAATCCGCCCGCGCTCCGCCGATCGCGCCGGGGCCCCTGCATCAGCCCGGCGCGCACGGAGGCGAGGAAGCGCTCGCGGTCGGCGATGTGCGGGCCGAGCAGCCGGTCGACGCGCCAGACGCCCTCGCCGTCCTGGAGCAGGCGGACCCTTCCGCGCGCGCCGCCGACGTCCGGCCCGAAGTCCTCAGGCTCCCGAGCGTGCGGGACCATGCGGCACACTGCCCGCCTCCCAAGGGTGCGACGATCGACCCGTGCCCGGACCGAAGCGCGAGCGCAGCCTCTACGAGATCTCGAGCAGCTTCTTCGCGGTCCTCGTGATCCTCTTCGCGATCGCGGGGATCGTGGCGACGGCGACCGGCGACGAGGGAGTCGGCTCGGCCGGGTTCGTGATCTGCGTCGTCTTCCTCGCGCTCGGGGTCGGCCGCCTTTACCTCGGCCTGCGGCGCGGCTGACCGGCGGCGGGACCGCCTTCCGCTCGCCCTATAGTCGCGACCGAATGGCGCACCGCGTCCCCCGAGATCAGTCGCTGCAGAGGGTGCACGGGACCGGCGCGCTCTTCAGCGCCGCCTACGGCAACGTCGGCTCGTCGATCTACTACGCGCTCGGCGTCGTCGCCGCCTTCGCCCTCGGGCTGACGCCGGTCGCGTTCCTGATCTCCGGGCTGATCTTCGTCTGCACGGCCGCGACCTACGTCGAGGGCACGGTCATGTTCCCCGAGGCGGGCGGCTCCTCCAGCTTCGCTCGGCACGCCTTCAACGAGCTCGTCTCGTTCATCGCGGGCTGGGGGCAGATGCTCAACTACATCATCACGGTCGCGATCTCGGCCTTCTTCGTGCCGCACTACCTCGGCGTCTTCTGGGAGCCGCTGCGCGAGAGCCCAGGCGACATCATCGGCGGCATCGTGCTGATCGCCGGCCTTGCGGCGCTCAACGTCAAGGGCACCCAGGAATCGGCTCGGCTCAACCTCGTGCTTGCGATCGGCGACCTCGCGACCCAGGTGCTGCTGGTCGCCGTCGGCATCTTCCTCGTGCTGAGCCCGGACACGCTGATCGGCAACGTCGACCTCGGGGTGGCGCCGACGTGGGGCGACTTCGCGCTCGGTATCGCGCTCGGGATGATCGCCTACACAGGCATCGAGACGATCTCGAACATGTCGGAGGAGGCGGTTACGCCCGAGAAGACGATCCCCCGCGGCGCTGCGCTCGTCGTCGCCGCCGTGATCGGCCTCTACGCGCTGCTGCCGGTGATCGCCCTCTCGGCGATGCCGGTGACCGAGACCGCGGACGGCTTCACGACCGAGCTCGGCACCACATTCGCCGGCGATCCGGTGCTCGGGATCGTCGAGAACCTCGGGCTCAGCGCCGGAGTCACCGACGTGCTGCGCGTCTACGTCGGCATCCTCGCCGCGGTGATCCTCGTGATCGCGACGAACGCCGGCATGATCGGGGTCTCGCGCCTGACCTTCTCGATGGGCCAGCACCGCCAGCTCCCGGAGCGCCTGCGCCAGGTCCACCCCCGCTACCGGACCCCGCACGTCGCGATCATCACCTTCTCGGTGATCGCCTCGATCGCGCTGATCCCCGGGAAGGCTGACCTGCTGGCGACGATGTACTCGTTCGGCGCCATGCTCTCGTTCACGGTCGCCCACGTCGCGATCGTGCGGATGCGAACCCGGTTCCCGGACAAGGAGCGGCTCTGGGTGCCGTGGGGCGAGATCCCCTGGCGCGGCTACAGGCTCCCGGCGACGGCGCTGCTCGGCGGATTCGGGACCTTCGGGGCCTGGGTCGTGGTGATGGCGATGAATCCCGATACGGCCGCGATCGGGCTCGGCTGGATGCTCTTCGGCGCCGCCCTCTACGTGCTCTACCGGCGCCGGCAGGAGCTGCCGATCAAGCAGACCGTCAAGGTGGTGCTGCCGGAGCCGCTCGACGTCGAGGAGGTCGAGTACCGCTCGATCCTCGTGCCGTTCGAGGACGACCCGTTCTCCGAGCAGACGGTCGCGACCGCGGTGCGCCTCGCTGCCCGCAAGCGCCGCGGGATCCACGTCCTCTCGCTGCTCAACGTCCCGCCGCACCTGCCGCTCGACGCGCCGTTGCCGCGCCAGCAGGAGAAGGCGCAGTCGAAGGTCGAGCGCGCGAAGCTGATCGGTGGCCAGCGCGTCACCGGCCACGTCCAGCGGATCAGGCCGGGGCAGGCGCCGAAGGCGATCATCGAGGAGGCCGAGTCGATCCGGGCCAGCGCGATCGTCATGCAGCTCACCTACCGCGGCCGGACGCCGCTCTACGGCAAGACCCTGCAGGGCGTCCTCGGGCACCGGCCGTGCCGGGTCCTCGTCGCCGCCGACCCGACGGGTTCGTCGAATGGCGCCGAGGCGAAGAAGGAGCCGCTGGTCGCCGCGAGCTGAGCGGCGCTACCGGGCCTTGCGGACCAGGAGCAGCTCGCCGCCGAACGTCGTGACGAGCAGGCTGCTCCGCGGGATCCCGTGGCCGCGGCCGAAGGCGACGTTGCTCGGCCCCTCCGGGAACGGCACGCGCTCGACCAGCGTGCAGGCGTCGTCGGGGCCGTCGATTCGCCAGACGTCGCCCGCACCGTTCGCGGCGCGGGCGCTGCTCGGAGGTGCCGCGCCCGATCTAGAATCGCCGCGATGGCCTCCAGGGAGCGGATCTCGTCCAGCGGCACCCGCCTGCTGGCGCCGCTGATCGCGTTCCTCGGCGTGCTGATCGTCGTCCGCACGGTGGTCGCGGGCGGCGGCCCGCTGTCGGCCGGGGTGATCCTCGGGGCGGTGTTCTTCGCGATCGGGGCCGGCCGCATCTACCTCCTGACGCGGGCGCGCAGTTGACCGACCGGCGGGTTGGGCGGCCGCCGCTGGGGCGCCGGTTCCTCGGCGTGCCGTGGCTGTGGGCCGTCGCCCACTCGGCGGTCGCGTTCTCGGTCTACTACTCGCTGGGGATCGTCGCCGGGGACGGCCTCGGGCTGACGCCGCTGATCTTCGCGATCACCGCGTTCCTCTACGTGGTGACGTCGATGACCTACGTCGAGGGCGGCGCCATGTTCAACGAGCGCGGCGGCTCCAACACGCTGGCCCGCCACGCCTTCAACGAGCTCGTCTCGTTCGTCGCCGGATGGGCGATCCTGATCGACTACGTGATCGTCATCGCCCTGGCGGCGGTCACGTTCCCGCACTACCTGGCGCCGATCTCCGAGGACCTGACCGACGGAGCGCCGGAGGTGCTGCTGGCGATCGGCGTGATCGCGCTCGTGGCCGTCGTCAACGTGATCGGGTACACGGGCCGCCGCCGCCAGGGGCTCCTCGTCGCGATCACCGCGTCGGACCTGGTGCTCCAGGTCCTCCTGGTCGTCGTCGGCCTCGCGGTGCTCTGGGACCCCTCGGCGCTGACCGCTGAGCTCGACCTGTTCACCGAGCCGTCGCTCAGGGACCTCGCCTACGGCCTGGTGATCTCGATGGTCGCCCTCGCCGGGATCGAGGCCTCCTCCGACCTCGCCCCGGACCTCGCCTGGCGGAAGGAGGACCTCCGGCACGTCCTCCGCGCCGGCTCGATCGTCGTCCCGCTCGTCTACGTCGGGATGGCGCTGGTGGCCCTGATGGCCTTCCCGGTGGCGGCCGGGCCGGACGGTCCCCAGACCGCGCTGGCGACCGAATGGAAGGAGGCGCCGGTGCTCGGGATCGCCTCGGCGCTGGAGCCGGGGTGGCTCGCCGACGTCGGCAAGTGGGCGGTGGTCGCGATCGCCCCGGCGATCCTCCTCTTCGCCGCCAACGCGACGATGCTCGGCCTCTCGCGGCACGTCTACGTGCTGGCGACGAACCGGCAGATCCCGAGCTGGATGGGGAAGCTGGGCAAGCGCCGTTCGACCCCCTACGTCTCGATCATCGCCGCCGCGCTCCTCGCCGCCGCGCTGGTCCTTCCCGGCGACGTCGAGCTGCTCGCGGGCGTCTTCGCCTTCGGGGCGATGGTCGCGATCGGGATCGCGCACCTGTCCCTGATCCGGCTCCGTTTCACCGAGCCGGAGACCGAGCGGCCCTATCGCGTCCCCTTCGGAGTGCGCGTGCGCGGAGCGACGGTCCCGCTGCCGGCGCTCGCCGGCCTCACCCTTACCGCGATCGGCCTCCTCTCGATCGCCGGCCTCCACGGCGGCGCGCTCTTCGTCGGCGGCGGCTGGATGGTCTTCGGGCTCGTCGCCTACTTCGTCTACCGGCGCCTGGTCGAGGGGATCCCGCTGACCGACCGGGTCACCGTTCCCGAGCAGGCGCTGCAGAAGCAGCTCCCCGACGTCGAGCTCGCGAGCGTGCTCGTCCCCGTCTTCGGCGAGGGGCTCGACGACGAGATCGTCTCGACCGCCGGGCGCCTCGCCGACTCCGACCCGCTGCCCGGGCAGCGCAAGCCGCGGCTCGAGTTCCTCTACGTGCTGAAGCTGCCGCTGACCGTCCCGCTCGACGCCCCGCCGCCGGCGGAGCGGCTCGCCGCCGCCGAGAAGGCGATCGCTCGCGCGATGGAGATCGCCGCGGAGTACCCGTCGGTGGAGGCGGACGGCAGCTGGGCGCCGGCCCGCAGCATCGGCGAGGCGATCGTCGACGAGGCGCGGGACCGCCAGGTCGAGGCGATCATCATCGGCGGCGAGCCGCCGACCAGGATCCGCGGCGGCGCCGTGCTCGGCGGGGTTCGCGGCGCGAAGCCGGCGGAGATCGGGCCGGTCACCGAGTACGTCCTGCGCAACGCCCCGTGCAGGGTCCTGCTGACCGCTCCGCCCGAGCCCGAGCTCGAGCCGATCGCCACGACCCCCGATCCGATCGCAAAGACCTGACGCGAGCGCAATAAGATCGGCGAATGCAGATCCTGATCGTGGGATGCGGCCGGGTCGGCTCCTCGCTGGCGCGCACGATGCTCGCCGACGGGCACGAGGTCTCGTGCCTGGATGAGGACCCCGACTCCCACGCCCGGCTCGAGCTCGGGCTCGAGGGCTCCTGGGAGGACGAGGGCGGGCAGTTCACCGTCGGCACCGGCCTCGAGATCGACGCGATGCTGACCGCCGGGATCGAGGACGCGGACGTCTTCGTCGCCTCGACCAACGGCGACAACACGAACATCGTCATCGCCCAGATCGCGCAGCGGCGCTTCCGGGTCGAGACGGTGATCGCCCGCATCCTCGACCCCTACCGGGCCGAGTGGTACGAGAAGCAGGGCCTGCACACGATCTGCCCGACGCGAGTCGCGATCGAGATGCTCGAGACCGACCTGCGGCGGATCGCCGGCGGGCGCGAGCCGGCGGAGGAGGCACGCGGCGATGGGTGATCCGGCTCAGAACGGCGACTACATGCTGGTCGTCGGCGCCGGCAAGGTCGGCTGGAACCTGACCCGCGAGCTGATCGAGGCCGGTCACGAGGTGACGCTCATCGAGTCCGACCGCGAGCGCTACCTGACGGTCGAGCAGGAGCTCGAGCATCGGGTCCTCTACGGCGACGCGTCCGAGCTCTGGGTCCTCGAGCGGGCCGGCATCCAGCGCGCCGACATGGTCATCGCGGTGACCGGGGACGACGAGGACAACCTGCTGATCTGCCAGGTCGCCAAGGACAAGTACGACGTCGAGCGGGTGATCGCCCGCGTCAACAACCCGCGCAACCGCCAGCACTTCGAGCTGCTCGGCGTCAAGCCCTACGTCTCGGCGACCGACCTGATCCTCCGCCTGATCGAGCGCGAGGTCCCGCGCTACGGCCTCGTCCACCTGCTCGACCTCGCCGACGCGAAGATCGAGATCATCGACCTGCTGATCGGCGAGGGCGCGCAGGTCGTCGGCAGGCGGGTCGAGGATCTCGACCTGCCCAAGGGCAGCCTGCTGATCAGCATCGTCCGCGACGGCGGCGGCTTCGTCCCGACCGCCGACACCGTCATCCAGGGCGGCGACGAGGTGCTCGCGGTCCTCGACCCGCGGGTCGAGGAGGAGCTGACCTCCTACCTCGGCCTCGGCCAGGACGGCGAGGGGACGATCAACCGCACTCCGGGATGATGCGGGCCGACTTCCTACTCGTCGGCGGCTTCGCCGCCGCGCACTGCGCGGCCGAGTTGCGCCGGCGCGGGGCGGAGGGCTCGATCCTCCTGGTGGCGCGCGAGCCCGAGCCCCCGTACGAGCGCCCGCCGCTCTCGAAGGAGTACCTGCGCGGCGACTCCGCCCGCAGCGACGCCTACGTCCACGATCCCGGCTGGTACGCGGAGCACGGCGTCGAGCTGCTGAGCGGCAAGAGCATGCTCGCGCTCGACCCGGCCGCGCGCACCGCCAAGGTGCAGGGAGGCGATGAGATCGGCTTCGGCAAGGCGCTGCTGGCGACCGGCGCGATGGTGAACATCCTCCGGGTCGACGGCGCCCAGCTCGAGGGGATCCACTACCTGCGCGCCTTCGGCAACGCCGACTCGATCCGCGACGACGTCGCCCGCGCCGAGCACGTCGTCCTGATCGGCGGCAGCTACATCGCCGCCGAGGTCGCCGCTTCGCTGACCGAGATGGGCAAGCGCTGCACGATGGTGATGATCGAGGAGGTGGCGCTCTCCCGTGGGTTCGGGGACGAGGCGGGCCGCTGGTTCCACGAGCTCCTGGAGTCACGGGGCGTGGAGCTACACGGCGGCGAGACCCTGGCGGCGTTCGAGGGCGACGAGCGCGTCGAGCGCGTGCTGACCGAGAGCGGCCTCGAGATCGCCTGCGACGCGGTCGTCGTCGGCGCCGGCGTCCGCCCCGACACGATGCTCGCCGGCCGAGCCGGGCTCGAGGTCGGCGACGGGATCGTCTGCGACGCCGGGCTCGAGACCTCGGCCGAGGGGATCTTCGCGGCCGGCGACTGCGCCAGCTTCGACAGCGAGATCCACGGCCGCCGGATCAGGGTCGAGCACTGGGACGTGGCGATGCAGCAGGGCCGCCACGCCGCGCGCGGGATGCTCGGCGACAAGCGCCCCTACCGCGTCGTCCCCTACTTCTTCAGCGACCTCGCCGACTGGGCGTCGCTGGAGTCGGTCGGGACGGCCGCGGGCTGGGACTCCGTCGTCTGGCGCGGGGAGCGGGAGCGGGGCCAGTTCTCGGTCTGGTACCTCGACGCAGGGCGCGTCGTGGCGGCGATGTCGGTCGGCCGCCCGGAGGACCTGATCGAGGCGCGCCGGATGGTCGAGGAGAGGACGGTGGTCGCGGACACGGCCTTGCTGGCCGACCCGGGCTCCGACCTCGCCGGGATCGTCTAGCTACTCTTTCCGAGCCCCATCCGATTGGATGTCAGGCCCCTTGGGGACTGGTGTAACGGCAACACGCCTGCCTCTGGAGCAGGTATTCGGGGTTCGAATCCCTGGTCCCCAGCTCCGCCGCCGGCGGACGCCAACCGGCCACCGCCGCCTCGCGGGCCTCTAACCTGAGGCCGGTGAGCGTGAGGAAACGCAACCTGGCGTTGGGGCTCGCGGCGGCGGCGCTGCTCGCGGGCTGCGGCGGCGACGACGCGCCGATCGAGCCGGTGAGCACGAGCACGACCTCCTCGGAGGGGGCGACCCTGTCGCAGGACGAGTTCATCACCAGCGCCGACGCGCGCTGCGCCGAGGCGAACGCCGCGCTCGCGAACCTGAGCACGGACGCCAGCTCGGCCACCTCGACGACCGCGCAGGAGCGCTCGATCACGCAGGGCCTGCTCACCGGCCTGCAGGGCATCGGCGAGGCCGACGACCCGGACGGCTCGCTCGCCGACTTCTACGCGGCGCTGGAGGACCAGGTCGGGACTCTCAAGCAGCAGGAGGAGGCGATCGCCTCCGGCGACACAGCCGCGGCCGACGCGCTCGACACCGAGCTCGACGCGGCGAAGACGGAGGCCACGAGCGCGGCCGAGCAGTACGGCTTCGAGGAATGCGGCCAGGAGGGGACGTCGCTTCCGGCGACGGGAACGACGACGAGCGCCGCGCCGACGGCGACGACACCCGTCACCCCGACCACGACGACACCGGTCACGCCGACCCCGGTGACGCCGGTGACGCCGACGCCGACGCCGGCTCCGCCCACCGGCGGCACGGGCTCCGGCGGCACCGCGCCGACGCCGCCCACCGGCGGCACCGGCGGCGGGTCCTCGGGCGGCTCGGGCGGGTTCAGCCCTTAGCGCCCGCCGCGAGCGCTGGGGTGCCTGAGTCCACGATGGTGGACTGAGACGCCCGGGCCCTTGCCGATAACGAGATCTACGCGGCGGCGGTCGTCTGCGACCAGGTCCCGT
Organism: uncultured Solirubrobacterales bacterium; assembly: GCA_963823565.1. Lineage (GTDB taxonomy): Bacteria > Actinomycetota > Thermoleophilia > Solirubrobacterales > 70-9 > RHKX01. The sequence continues at coordinate 964,351 of CAWGLR010000003.1, forward strand.
ACAGCCGCGCGTAGGCGCCGCCGGCCGCCAGCAGCTCCTCGTGCGTGCCGCTCTCGGCGATCTCCCCGCCCTCGAGGACGACGATGCGGGACGCGCGGCGGATCGTCGAGAGGCGGTGGGCGATGACGATCGCGGTGCGGCCGCTGAGCAGGCGCTCGAGCCCGCGCTCGATCCGCTTCTCGGTCCGCACGTCGACGTTGGAGGTGGCCTCGTCGAGGATCAGGATCCGCGGCTCGGCGAGGAGTGCCCGGGCGAAGGCGACGATCTGGCGCTGGCCGGCGGAGAGCTGGGCGCCGCGCTCGCCGACCTCGGTCGCGAGGCCGGCGGGCAGGCCCTCGACGAGCGGCAGCCCGCCGACCGCGGCCAGCGCCTCGAGCACCTCCTCGTCGGAGGCTCCCGGGCGCCCGAAGGCGACGTTCTCGGCGATCGTGCCGCTGAACAGGAAGCCCTCCTGGGGGACGATCCCGAGCTGGCCGCGGAGCTTCGCGGAGTCGAGGTCGCGCACGTCGCGGCCGTCGACGAGGATGCGGCCGCGCTGGGGGTCGTAGAAGCGGGCGATCAGCTTCGCCAGCGTCGACTTGCCTGCCCCCGTCTCGCCGACGAGGGCGACGGTTTGGCCGGGGAGGATGTGGAGGTCGACGTCGCGCATCGCCCAGCTCCCGTGGTCGTCGCCGGGCGAGACCGCGAGCGACTCGTCGTCGGCGTCGCCGGGCCGGTGGTCGCCGACGATCCTGCCCCGGCGCTGGTCCTCCGCGTAGGAGAACCAGACCCCCTCGAGGTCGATCGCGCCCTCGATCACTCCGGGATCGACCGCGTCGGGGCGGTCGGCGGTGTCGGGCTCGGTGTCGAGCAGGTCGAAGATCTTGTCGAGCGCCGCCATCCCCTGCTGGTAGGTCGTGTAGAGCTGGCTGATCTGCTGGATCGGGTCGAAGAACGTCTGCAGGTAGCCGACGAAGGTGATGAGGACGCCGATCTCGACGTTGCCGTTGAGCACCTCGTAGCCGCCGAAGAGCAGGATCGCCGCGGTCCCGATGGCCGAGAGCAGCTCGACGGCGGGGAAGTAGGAGGCGTTGAGGTAGACGGTCCGCATGTTCACCTCGCGGTTCTCCTCGTTGAGGCGCGCCATCTCGGCCAGGTGCCGGTCCTCCTGGCCGAACGAGCGCACGATCCTGACCCCGCTCAGCGTCTCCTGCAGGTAGGCGGTGACGTTGGCGATCTTCTCCCGGGTCAGGCGGTAGGCGCTGGCCGAGGTGATCCGGAAGATCACGCTGCCGATCGCGAGGATCGGGAAGGTCATGAAGGTGACGAGCGCCAGCAGCGGGTCGATCGCGAGCAGGATCACGACGACCCCGAGCAGCGTCAGCGTCGCCGAGATCAGCGTCACGACCCCGTCGGTGACGAGCGAGTCGAGCGCCTGGACGTCGTTGGTCATCCGCGAGATCAGGACGCCGGGCCGGTTGCGCGTGTAGAAGCCGATCGACATCCCCTGGAGGTGCCGGTAGATGCGCTCGCGCAGGTCCTGAAGCGCGCGCTGGCCGACCCAGCCGACGAGGTAGGTCTGCGCGTAGCTCGCGGCCCAGTAGATGACCGCGGAGGCGATGAAGGCGACGACGATCCAGGCCAGCGCCGTCTCGTCCTTGGGGACCATGCCGTCGTCGACCGCCTTGCCGGCGAGGTAGGGGGGAGCGAGCGCCGCCGCCGTGCCGATGACCAGCACCGTCAGCATCAGGATCACGCGCGTCCGGTACGGCTTCAGCAGCCCGAGCAGCCAGCGGACCTTGCGCCCGCGCCCGTCGTCGCCGCGGAACGTCCTCCAGAGCGCCTTGACGAGGTTCCACGCATCGCTCAATCCCCGCTGCGCCGGCGGGGGCGTCTGACCGTCCTCCGGTGCTCCGGCTCCGTTGCTGCTCGCCGCTCGCTGCTCGCCGCTGGCTCGCCTCATAGCCGCGCCACCTCCTCGCGCTCCTCGAGGTCGGCCTGCAGGAAAGTCCGGTCGACGAGGCCGTAGTCGGCGATCTCGCGGTAGAGCGGGCAGCGGTCGAGCAGCTCCTCGTGCGTGCCGCGATCGACGATCCGGCCCTCGTCGAGGACGACGATCTCGTCGGCCAGGGAGATGGTCGAGAGCCGGTGGGCGACGATGAACGTGGTCCGGCCGGCGAGCGCCTGGTCGAGCCCGCGGCGGATCTCGGCCTCGGTCGTGGCGTCGACGGAGGAGGTGGCGTCGTCGAGGATCAGGATCCGCGGGTCGGCGAGCAGCGCGCGGGCGATCGCGATGCGCTGACGCTGCCCCCCGGACAGCGTCAGCCCGCGCTCACCGACCAGGGTCTCGTAGCCGTCGGGGAGCCGCTCGATGAACCCGGCCGCCTGCGCGCGCTCGCCCGCGAGCTCGATCTCCTCGCGGGTCGCGTCGGGGCGGGCGTAGGAGATGTTCTCGGCGACCGAGGCGCTGAACAGGAAGGGGTCGTCGGCGACGAAGGCGATCTGGGAGCGCAGCGACCGCAGCTCGACCTCGCGCAGGTCGGCGCCGTCGATGCGGACGGTCCCCTCGCTCGGGTCGTAGAGGCGAGCGAGCAGCGACACCAGGCTCGACTTGCCCGAGCCGGTGGGGCCGACGAGCGCGACGACGGTGCCGGCGTCGACCGCGAGGTCGATGTCCCGCAGCGCCGCCTCGGTGGAGCCGCCGTATGTCAGGCTGACGCCCTCGATCGCCACCTCGCCCGCACCCGCCGGCAGCGGCGGGGCGCCGGGCGGGCTCTCGATCTCCGGGTCGCGGTCGAGGATCTCGAAGAGGCGGTTGCCGGAGGCGATCGCCCGCTGCGACATCCCGAGGGCCGTGCCGAGCATCCGCATCGGCCCGATCAGCATCACGAGGTAGATGTAGAACGCGGAGAAGTCGCCGAGCGAGAGGTTGCCGTTGATGTACTGGTGGCCGCCGACCAGCAGGACGACGGCGAGGCCGAGGTTCGGGAGGAAGCCGATCAGCGGGGTGTAGAAGGCGCGGATCCGCGTCGAGAGGACGTTCTGGTCGAAGACCCGCGAGACCGCGTTGCGGAAGCGGCCGAGCATGTGGTCCTCGCGGGCGAAGGACTTGACGACGCGGACGCCGGAGACCGCCTCCTCCGCCTCTACGGTCAGCTCGGCGATCCGCTGCTGGACCTCCTGCAGCGCCGGGCGCGAGTAACGGTTGAACCGCATCGCGGTGATCACGACGATCGGCACCGGCAGCAGCGCAAGCAGCGCGAGGCCGGGCTGGAGGTAGATCATCACCCCGCCCGCGAGGAGCAGGGTGAGCGCGCTCTGGGTGATGAAGATCAGCCCGTAGCCGAGGAAGAAGCGAATCGACTGCAGGTCGACGGTCGCCCGCGACATCAGCTGGCCGGTCTGCTGGGAATCGAAGAAGCCGAGCTCGAGCGACTGCAGGTGCTCGTAGATCCGCGAGCGCAGGTCGAACTCGACCGCCAGCGAGACCTTGCCGGCGATGATCCGCCGGCTCGCGGTCAATCCGAGGCGGAGGATCCCCGCCCCGACGATCGCGAGGACGAGCGGCAGCAGGTTCGACCGATCGCCGCCGTCGATCGCGTCGATCGTCGCGCCGACGAGCCAGGGGATCAGGACCGTGACGCCCATCGCCAGCGAGGCGAGGACCAGTGAGAGGATGGTTCCCCGCCTGTAGGGGCGCAGGAAGGCGAGCAGACGACGGAACGTGGGCACGACCACCTACTATACAAAGTGAAGTATTGGCTTGCAGCGGCGCCTTCCGGCCCCGCCTAGACTCGAACCGATGGCGGGAATCGGCGCCGGAATCTGCGACTCCTGCGCCCACCAGCGGGTCGTTCGCAACACCCGTGGCTCGGCGTTCTCGCTCTGCGAGCGCTCGAGGCACGAGCCCGAGCGCTTTCCGAAGTACCCGCGGGTGCCGGTGCTGCGATGCGGGGGATGGGAGCGGGTAGCGAGTAGCAAATAGCGAGTAGCAGGTAGCAAGTGGCGCCACGGCTACGGCTACCAGTGAGCGAAGCGAGAGGCTGCTCGCTCCCCGCTACACCTGCGCCACCTCCGGCACCCTCGCGCTGCTGAGCGCGCCGGCGCTGGCGATGACGACGAGGGCGATGGCGAGCGCCTCGCGTCCCGCGAGCCCCTGGCCGAGGGCGACGGCGCCGATCGCCGCCGCCGCCGCGGGCTCGAGGCTGAGGAGCACGCCGAGCGTGTTCGCCGTCAGCCGGCGAAGCGCCTGGAGCTCGAGCACGTAGGGGATCGCCGAGGCGAGCATCGCGACCCCGAAGGCCGTCGCCGCCACGGCGGGATCGAAGAGATCCGAGCCGCCGTCGTGGATGCCGATCGGGACGAGGATGACCGCCGCGAGGATCATCGCCGCCGAGAGGCCGCCCAGCCCCGCGGGGCCGCGGCCGACGCGCGCCGAGAGGAGGATGTAGCAACCCCACATGGTCGCGGCGCCGAACGCGAAGGCGACGCCGGTGGGGTCGAGGCCGGCGCCGATGTCGGGCGCGAAGAGGACGATGCCGAGCGCGGCGATCAGGCCCCAGAGGACGTCGAGGCGGGTCCGCGAGCCGAGGATCGCCACGGCCAGCGGGCCAGTGAACTCGAACGTGACGGCGATCCCCAGCGGCAGCCGGTCGAGCGCCTCGTAGAAGCAGAGGTTCATCAGCGCGAGGACGATCCCGAACAACGCGACCTCGCGCGCGGCCACCCCGCGGACGCGGGCCGGCCGCCAGATCGCGGCGAGGACGAGCGCCGCGAACGTCGTCCGCAGCAGCACCGCGCCGCCTGGGCCGAGGTCGTCGAAGATCGTCGTCACCAGGGCCGAGCCGAGCTGCACCGAGGCGATGCCGCCGAGCACCATCGCGACGGCGAGCCGCCGCTCTTCCGGGGGAGCCGTAGTTGCTGCCGAAGCCACGGCCCCATGATCGCTGGCGCAGCCGCGCTCGGTCAGAATCCCCGTATGGCTGATGCCGCTCCCTCATTCCTGATCCTCCACGGCTTCGGCTTCGACGGCGATCCCGCCCACTGGCACAGCCACCTCGCCCGCTACCTCTCCGCGCAGGGCCACCGGGTCGCCTACCCGCGGCTCCCCGATCCAGAGGAGCCGGAGCTTCCGGTGTGGCTCGACCTGGTGGCCGCCGAGCTTGCGGCGATGCCAGGCGAAGGCCGCGTCGTCGTCTGCCACTCGCTCGCCTGCCTGCTCTGGATCCACGGCGCGCCCGGGCTCGAGGCGCCCGTCGAGCGGCTGCTGCTCGTCTCCCCGCCCGCCGACCGCGAGGTGCCCGAGCCCGCCGCGGCCTTCAGGGCCGGCCGCCCGGACATCGCCGCGCTCCGGGCCGGCTCCAGGGCGGCGCCGCGCGCGGTGCGCGGCGAGCGCGACCCCTACAGCCCTGACGGCTTCCCGCCGTGGGTGGAGCGGGCGCGATGCGAGACCGAGACGCTCGCGGGCGCCGAGCACATCAATCCCGACGACGGCTTCGGGCACTGGCCGGCAGTCGAGCGCTGGTGCCTCGACGGCGCCGGCCGGCTCGCGGCGTGAGTGACCAGGCGCCGGCGCTGGTCGCCCCCGACAAGTTCAAGGGGACGTTCGCGGCGAACGAGGTCGCCGATGCAATCGCCGCCGGCCTCGGTGGGGACTGCGACGTCTGTCCGATCGCCGACGGGGGAGAGGGGACCGCGGCGATCCTCCTCGGCGCGCTCGGCGGGGAGTGGCGCGAGGCGCAGGCCAGCGACGCTCTCGGCCGGCCCCTGGCCGCGCGGTTCGCGCTGCTGGCAGGGGGCGAGACCGCAGTGGTCGAGGTCGCCGAGGCGTCGGGGCTGTGGCGAGTGGACCCCGGCGAGCTCGATCCGCTCGGCGCCATCTCGCGGGGAACGGGAGAGCTGATCGCGGCGGCGATAGCCGCCGGCGCGAGCCGTGTCCTCGTCGCGTGCGGCGGCAGCGCGACGACCGACGGGGGAGCGGGCGCGCTCGACGCCTTCGATCCCGACGCCGCCGAGGTCGTCTGCCTCTGCGACACCGACGCGCCGTTCGCCGCGGCCGCGGCGCTCTACGGCCCGCAGAAGGGCGCGAGCCCCGCCGAGGTCGAGGAGCTGACCGAGCGGCTCGAGCGGATGCGGACGGAGCTTCCCCACGATCCCGGCCGGCTGCCGTTCACCGGCGCCGCCGGCGGGCTCAGCGGCGGCCTCTGGGCCCACGGCGCCCGGCTCGTCCCGGGCGCTCGTCACGTCCTCGCCGCGATCCGGTTCGAGGAGCGCCTCGCCGGCGCCTCCCTCGTCGTCACGGGCGAGGGGCGGATCGACGCCACCTCCCTCCGTGGCAAGGCGGTCGGCGAGGTCTCCCGCCGCGCGGGCGCCGCCGGCGTGCCGTGCCACGCGATCGTCGGCGCCGACGCGCTCGAGGATCAGCGGTCGAGGGCGCGATTCGCCTCGATCGCCCAGGCGGGGACCCTGGCGGAGGTTGAGCACGCGGCCGCCCGGATCAGCGGCGGGCGCTGAGGCTCAACCGGCGGCGGCGCAGACCTGGAGGCCGATCTCCGCGGCGGCCGGCCGCAGGTCCTCGGTCTCCTGCTGGATCTGCCCGACCACGTGGACGAATGCCTTGTCGTCCCCCGCCTTCGCGGCGTCGATCAGATCCGGGTAGGCGGCGACAACCGCGTCGTAGCCGTCCAGCACCGTCTGCCACCGCTCCTCCTGGCCCTCCGGCGGTGTCAGCTCGGCGAGCTCGTCGCGCGTCCTCCGAGTGAGCTCGAGATCGGTCTCGAAGTAGTCGACCGTCTTCTTCAGCTCCGCCGCCGAAGCGTCGGCCGGGATCGTCGGCGCCTTCGGGCGCTCCTCGTCGTTGCGGAGGCAGATCTCGTCCGCCTGCTTGACCAGGTCCGCGGTCGGCTGGGTGTCGCCGTCGCCGCCGGTGGAGTCCGAGTCCCCGCCGCAGCCCGCGACCGCGAGAGCGGCCGCAGCGAGGACGGCGAGCAGGGTGTGTCGGCGGAGAGAGGTCATGGAGTCCCGGGAGCGAGCGGCGGATTCTAGATGCGTCGTTACACGCGCGGGGCCGGGGGGTAGGGGCCGGGGAGCATGGCGGAGCGATTCGAGTCCGAGGAGGAGCGCGCCGAGCGCCTGCGCCGCGAGCGCGAGGCCGACGCCGGCGACCCGCGGGATCGCGACGGCGACGGCCGCGTCAGCGACGCGGAGCGCGACGAGGACCAGGTCGGGCTGAGCGAGGACGACGACGTCCGCGAGGAGGTCGAGCCGCGCCGCGCCGACTACGAGCCCCGGGGAGCCGACCAGCGCACCGGCCTCTGGCCGACGCTGAAGCGGACCGCGCTCGAGTTCCAGGAGGACAACATGACCGACTGGGCCGCGGCGCTGACCTACTACGGGCTGCTCTCGCTGTTCCCGGCTCTGATCGCGCTGGTGTCGATCCTCGGCCTCTTCGGGGACCCCGAGTCGACGACGCGGTCGCTGACCGACATCGTCACCAACGTCGGGCCCGAGAGCGCGGCGGACACCTTCAGCGGGCCGATCGAGTCGATCACCTCGAACCGCTCGTCGGCCGGCGTCCTCTTCCTCGCCGGCCTCGGAGTCGCCGTCTGGTCGGCCTCCGGCTACGTCGGCGCCTTCATGCGCGCCGCCAACGTGATCTGGGAGACGCCGGAGGGCCGCCCGTTCCTGAAGCTGCGCCCGCTCCAGCTCCTGATGACGCTTGCGATGGTGCTGATGCTCGCCCTCGTCGCGCTCTCGCTCGTTCTCACCGGGCCCGTCGTCGAGGAGGTCGGCGACGCGATCGGGGTCGGCTCGACCGCGCTCACGGTCTGGGACATCGCCAAGTGGCCTGTCCTGCTCATGGTCCTCGCCCTGATGATCGGGATCCTCTACTACACGGCGCCCAACGTTCGCATGCCGGGCTTCAGGTGGATCACCGTCGGCGCCGCCGTCGCGATGCTCACCTGGATCGTGGCGTCCGGAGCGTTCGCGTTCTACGTCGCCAACTTCGGCTCCTACGACAAGACCTACGGGACCCTCGGCGGGATCGTCTCGCTGCTCGTCTGGTTCTGGATCAGCAACCTCGCCCTGCTGTTCGGGCTCGAGCTCAACGCCGAGCGCGAGCGCAGCCGCGAGCTCGCGGCGGGGGTGCCGCGAGCGCACAAGGAGATCCAGCTCGAGCCGCGGGCGGAGCCGAAGGACAGGCGGACTACCTGATCGAACCGGCTGTCCGGCCAGCCGGTTCGGCTATCGTCCACAACCGCACCCGCCGCCCTGCCCCCGAGGGCGGCCATGAGAGGAGAGAGAGTTGAGCAAGCGCGTTGCGTCGTTGGCCGCGATCACGGCCGCGATCGTCCTCGTCCCCGTTTCAGGCGCCGCCGCCAAGGACTACGCCGGCACCGCCCTGAACATCATCCCGTCGGGCCAGCTCCAGCCGTTTGAGGCGCCCTACGCGACGGTCCCCAACGATCGCCAGGCCGAGATGTACGACGGGCTCACGCCGCTGTTCGACAACGTCACGGCGGGCGACCTCACGACCTACTTCAAGTCCGAGGCGCTCGGCAGCGTCGGCACCGACGGGCCCGCCGTGCCCGAGATCATCCCCGGGCACCCGGAGATCGACCTGACCCGCGACAAGTACGGGGTCCCGCACGTCGTCGCCGACACCCACGAGGGAGGTGTATTCGCCGCCGGCTGGATCGCCGCCGAGGATCGCGGCCTGCTGCTCGAGCAGGCACGCTACAACGGCCGCGTCGCCGCGATCGACGCCCCCGGGCTGAGCGCGATCGGGCTGATCACCAACCTCGACCAGTTCGAGCCGAGCGCCCAGACCGAGGCCGAGCTCGCCAAGCAGACGCAGGCGCTGCAGGCGGAGGGCTCCGAGGGGAAGGCGGTGCTCGCCGACATCGACACCTTCGTCGAGGGCATCAACGCCTACCTGGCGATCAACAGCCCGACCACCGCGCCCTGGACCCGCAACGACGTCTACGCCCTCAACGCGGTCAAGGACCAGTTCCTCGGCATCGGCGGCGGCGACGAGGCGCGCCGCACCCAGTTCCTCGCCGGCCTGCAGAAGCGGCTCGGCAGGAAGATGGGATCGAAGGTCTTCGACGACCTGCGGCAGTTCAAGAACGCCGGCAGCCCGACGACGATCGACGGCAAGTTCAACTACGGGCACATCCCCAAGAACAAGAAGGGGAACGTGATCATCGACCCGGGGAGCTACGTCCAGACCCCCGCGGTGCAGAACAAGGCGCTGGCCGACCGCGTCGCGCCGGAGCCCGTCCAGGCGTCGAACACGCTGATGATCACCAAGAAGCGCTCCGCGACCGGCAAGCCGCTGATGGTCGGCGGCCCGCAGATCAGCTACTTCTCCCCGGGTCTCACCTACGAGATCGACATGCAGGCCCCCGGCCTCGTCTGGCGCGGCGCCACCTCGCCGCCGTTCCCCGGCTATCTGCTGATCGGCCGCGGCGAGGACTTCGCGACGACGCTGACCTCCGCCTCCGGCGACGTCATCGACCAGTACGCGGAGAAGCTCTGCGGCGGCAGCGACACCAAGTACGTCTACAAGGGCAAGTGCCGCGAGATGGGCAGCTTCGACGCCGGCGTGCTCAACGGGACCGACCCGGTCACGTTCCGGACGACCGTGCACGGCCCCGTCGTCGGCTACGCGACCGTGAAGGGCAAGAAGGTCGCGATCTCCTCGAAGCGCTCGAGCTACGGCAAGGACGTGCTCGACCTGCTCTACAACCGGCGCCTCTCCAACGGCCAGGTGCACGACCCGAAGTCCTTCTTCCGGGCGGCCAACAAGACCCCGCAGACCTTCAACTCGTTCTACATCGACAGCAAGCACGTCGCCGAGTTCACAGCGGGCCTGCTGCCGCTGCGCAACAAGAACGTCGATCCGGGCCTGCTGACCAACGGCAACGGGAAGTTCGAGTGGAAGGGCTTCCTCAAGCGCGGCGACCACCCGCAGGGCATCGACCCCAAGGACGGGGCGATGACCAACTGGAACAACGGCGTCGCCCACGGCTTCGCGGCCGCCGACGACGAGTGGGGCCGCAACGGCTCCGCCGCGCGCGTCGACCTGCTCGACCAGAACCTGAAGCGGCTCGCCAAGAAGGGCAAGTGGACGCTGCCGACGGTGACCTCGGCGATGAACGCCGCCGCCACCCAGGACGTCCGCGCCATCGACACCGTCCCGCTGCTGAAGCGGCTGCTCAAGGGCAGCAAGGCGCCGAGCGCCCGGGCGAAGCAGATGCTCGCGTTGATGGTCCAGTGGCGCAACGCGGGCGGCAGCCGCCTCGACGGCGACGGCGACGGGCTGATCGACCACCCCGGCGCCGCGGTGATGGACGGCTCCTGGGACAACGTCGCAAACGCGTTCATGCGCCCGCGCCTCGGCCCGCAGCTCGACGAGCTCGACAGCCTGTTCAACCGCTTCGACCAGCCACCGGGCGGCCAGTACTCGGGCTGGTACCAGTACTTCGACCGCGACATCAGCGCCCTGCTCGGGCGCAAGGTGCCGCAGCCGTTCAAGGTCTCCTACTGCGGCAAGGGCAAGTTGAAGGCGTGCCAGAAGTCGATCTGGAAGGCCCTCGATGCGTCAGGCGTCGAGATCGCCGCCGAGCAGGGCAGCGAGGACCCGGCCGCCTGGCGCTCCTCCGCTGAGGACGAGCGGATCCAGTTCGCGCCGGTGCCGCTGCGCGAGATGCGGTACACGAACCGGCCCTCGGGGATCCAGCAGGTGATCTCGTTCAACGGGCACCGTCCCGTCAAGAAGTAGCGCCGCGGGCTCCGGCATGCGGGCGATCCAGATCGTCGACCTGAGCGGGCCGGCCTCGGCGCTGCGCGAGGCCGAGGTGCCGGAACCGGAGGCGTCGCACATGCTGACGCCCGGCAGCGGCGTACTGGTCGACGTCGCGGCGGCCGGGGTCTCGTTCCCGGAGCTGCTCCAGACCCGGGGCGAGTACCAGCTCAAGCCGCCGCTGCCGTTCGTCCCGGGCAGCGAGGTGGCGGGGACCGTTCGCAGCGCGTCCGAGAGCTCGGGCCTGTCCCCGGGCGACCGCGTCGCCGCTTTCCCGATGCTCGGCGGCTGGGCCGAGGTCGCGGTTTCGCCCGAGTTCCTCACCTTCCCGCTGGCGGACGAGCTCGACTTCGCGCAGGGCGCCTCGCTGATCCTCAACTACCACACGGCGTGGTTCTCACTGGTCATCCGCGGGCGCCTGCGGGAGGGGGAGACGGTGCTCGTCCACGGCGCCGCCGGCGGGGTCGGCTCCGCGTCGATCCAGGTCTGCAAGGGCCTCGGGGCGCGCGTGATCGCGGTCGTCTCGACCGACGAGAAGGAGCGGGTCGCCCGCGAGGCGGGCGCCGACGAGGTCGTCCGCTCCGACGCCGGATGGAAGGACGCCGCCAAGGAGCTCTCGGGCGGCGGCGTCGACCTCGTCCTCGACCCGGTCGGCGGCGACCGCTTCACCGACTCGCTGCGCGCGCTCGCCGAGGGTGGCCGCGTAGTCGTCGTCGGCTTCACCGCCGGCTCGATCCCCGAGGTCAAGGTCAACCGCCTCCTGCTCAACAACACCGAGGTCATCGGCGCCGGCTGGGGCGCCTACGTGATGGCCAAGCCCGACGTCAACCGCGAGATCGGCGCCGAGATCCAGAAGCTCGTCGACTCCGGCCACGTCCGCCCGATCGTCGGCGCCAGCTTCCCGCTGGGAGATGCGGCCGACGCGCTGGAGCTGCTCGACTCCCGCGGCGCCACCGGCAAGGTCGTCCTCGAGCTCTAGGGGGAACCGCACCCCGGCCGGGTTGAGGCTGGGGAGGGGGGCAGCGGCCGCCCGAAGCCGAGAATGTAAGAAAAGGGGCGTATAGCGCCCCCTTTCTTGCGTTCTTCCCAAGAGTGCAAGATTTCTCGGCTCTGGGCCGAGTGATCGTGCATTCTTGGCCGGCGGCTCCGGCCAGCTCATCCCCTTCCCCATTACCAACACCCACCGTGCCCCCCGTTTCATGCCCGTCTTTCTGATCACCGGCTCCTCCAGCGGCATCGGCGAGGCGACCGCGCGGCGGCTCGCCCGCGAACCCGGTGCGCGCCTCGTTCTCGTCGCCCGGCGTGAGGAGCGCCTGCGCGAGCTCGCCGAGTCGTTGCCGGCGCCGGCGACGTGGATCGCCGCCGACCTGGTTGCCGGCGACGCGCCGGCGCTGGTTCGGGCGCACGTCGAGGAGCACCACGGCCGCCTCGACCTGCTGGTCAACAACGCCGGCGCGTCGTGGCGCGGGACGTTCGCCGACGAGGGGTACGCGAACGTGCGGCGGACGATGGACCTCAACTTCGACGCGCCGGTGCGGCTCACCGAGGCGCTGCTGCCGCTGCTGCGAGCGTCGGCGCCGAGCGCGATCGTCAACGTCTCGAGCACGGCGGGGCGGATCTCGCGGGCCGGGGCGGGCGCCTATTCGGCGAGCAAGTACGCGCTCGCCGGCTGGACCGACTCCCTCTGCCTGGAGGAGCGGCCTCACGGCGTCCACGTCGGCCTCGTCCTGCCGGGGTTCGTCGCCACGGAGGGCTTCCCCGCGGCGGAGCTGCGCGAGCGGGCGACGACGCGGTGGCTGGTCTCGACGCCAGAGCGGGCCGCCGAGGCAATCGTCGACGCGGGGCTGCGCGGCCGGGCCGAGCGGTACGTGCCGCGGCCCTACGCGCTCGTCGCGGTCCTGCGGGTGCTGCTGCCCGGGCTCGTCCGCCGGGTGCTCTCGGGGGGCGGGGCGTCGGTCGTGACGACCTCGACGGGCGCCGACGCCGCGGAGGACGGGTCGCGATGAGGCTTCGCGTCGAGGACGAGCCCGACCGGGGCCGCTACGTCGTCTACGCCGACGACCGGCGCGCCGGTCGGCTCACCTACCGGCGCCGCGACGACGTCATCGCGCTCGATCACACCGAGGTCGACGAGGACTTCGAGGGGGAGGGGGTCGGCTCGGCCCTGGTCCGTCGCGCGCTCGACGACGCGCGCGACGCCGGGCTCGGCGTGCTCCCGTTCTGCTCCTTCGTGCGCTCTTATCTCGAGCGCCATCCCGACGACGCCGCGCTTGTCCCCGAGGACCGGCGCGAGCGCTTCGGGCTCGCAGATCAGCCCTTGTAGTCCTCGACCGTATCGGCGTCGCGGAGGCTGGACTCGTCGGGATCGAGCCCGTACTGCTCGTGGGCGCGGCGCTGGCGGAGCAGGTCCCAGTAGCGATCGAGCTCCACCCTCACCTGCTGCAGTCGCTTGTGCTCCTCGTCGGAGAGGCCGCCGCCGGAGCCGTGGCTCTCGAGCAGCCGGTGCTCCTCGGAGACGAGCTCCTCGATGTGATCCTGGACGTCGTTGTCGTTCATTCGTACTCCTCTGCGTGGTTCAGCCGCCGCGCTCGGCGGGGATGGCATGTTCGCCGGTCTGGTGGCAGTCGGCCTCGCGCCCGGGCCGCAGCGCCGGCCCGTCGAGCGCGCACTGGAGGTCCACGCCGAGGCGCTCGGGCGTGGCGCCGCCCTCGTCGGGGTCGACCTCCAGGACCTGCGAGTCGATCGTGAACCAGGCGATCAGGCCTCCCAGCGCGGCCAAAGCGGCGGTCGCGACCATCGCCATGCGGAACCCGTCCTCCATCGCCGCCGGGTCGTAGAACGCGTTGCCGGTCAGGCCCGCGACGATCGGCAGGACAGCGACGGCGATCAGGCCGGCGACGCGGGCGACGGCGTTGTTGATCCCCGAGGCGATTCCGGAGTGGCGGGAGTCGGCGGCGGCGAGCACCGTCGCGGTGACCGGCGCCACGACGAGCGTGAGGCCGAGGCCGAAGACGACCATCGCCGGCAGGACCGACGAGACGTAGGCGTCGCCGGGATCGATTCGGGCCATCAGGAGGATCCCGGCCGCGATCACGAGCGGGCCGATCGTGAGTGGAATCCGCGCTCCGATCCGCTGTGCCATGGCGCCCCCTCGCGCCGAGAGCAGCAGCATCAGCAGGGTCACGGGAAACGACGCCGCCCCCGCCTCAAGCGGCGTGTAGCCGGCGGAGATCTGGAGGAAGGAGACGAGCATGAAGAAGACCCCGCCGAGGGCGGCGTAGACGACGAAGGTGACGAGGTTGGCCGCGGTGAACTGCCGTGAGGAGAAGATGTCTAGGGGCATCATCGGGTTGGAGCTGCGGCGCTCCTGGGCGATGAACGCGGCGAGCGCGGCGATCCCGCCGATCGCGCCGACGATGACGGCCGGCGAAGCCCCGTCCCCGGGCGCCTGGATCAGCGCGTAGGTCGTCCCGGCGAGGCCGAGCGCGACGAGCAGCGCGCCGGCCGAGTCGAGGCGGCCGCCGGCGTCGGGGTCCCGCGTCTCGGGGACGTGACGGGTTGCCCAGATCATCGTCACCAGGCCGATCGGGACGTTGATCAGGAAGATCGCCCGCCAGGAGACGGCCTCGACCAGCCAGCCGCCGAAGAGCGGACCGAGCGCCGTCGCGACGCCGCCGAGCCCAGACCAGGCGCCGATCGCGCGGGCGCGATCGACGGGCCGGAAACTCGCCTCGATCATCGCCAGGCTGCCTGGGGTGAGCAGCGCGCCGCCGGCGCCCTGGAGCATGCGAGCGACGACCAGCGCGCCCGAGCTCGGGGCGAGCGCGCAGAGGAGCGAGGCGACGGTGAAGGCGGCGACGCCGAGCACGAAGACCCGGCGGCGCCCGTGGCGGTCGCCGAGCGAGCCGCCGATCAGGATCAGGGACGAGAGCGTCAGCAGGTAGCCGTTGAGGATCCACTGCAGCGAGCTGGTCTCCGCGCCGAGGTCCTCGCCGATCGCCGGGATCGCGACGTTGACGACGGTCCCGTCGAGGAAGACCATCCCGGAGCCGAGGACGGCGACGGCGATCACCCAGCGACCGGGCCCGCTCTCGTAGCTGATCCCCTCGGGGGCCGTTGCCGGGGTGGTCGTCACCCATGCGACGCTACCGCAGGGGTTCGGTGGTGCTGTGGGGGCGGCGTGGTGGCGGCCGGCGGGGAGACGCTCGGTCTACGACCCGCCTTCGGCGGCAGGGCGGCCGATCGCCTCCCCGCCGGCTGCTCTGGACCGCCGTCTCCTCCACCCGGGCGGCATCGGTCCGGATACCCTCCCTGCAATGGGAGCGAGGAGGGCTCGGCATCTGCCCGCGGCTGCGGTCGCGGTCCTCGTCCTCGCGCTTCTTTGCCTGCTCCTCCTGAGGGTGGGCGGCGCCGATGCGGCGCGCGGGGGCGGGCATGGGGCCGGGAGCGGCTCTCCCGTGGGAACGCTTCAGAACGAAGGGCGGTGGATCGTCGACGCCCGCGGGCGCGTCGTCATCCTCCACGGGCTGAACATGGTGGCGAAGCGGCCGCCGTACCTTCCGTCGGCGCTGGGGTTCGGCCGCGACGACGCCCGCTTCCTCGCGCGCAACGGCTTCAACACCGTCCGGCTCGGGATGATCTACGGCGCGGTGGAGCCGCAGCCCGGGTCCTATGACAACGGGTACGTCGCGGCCTCCGCCCGCACCGAGCGGGTGCTCGGCCGCAGCGGGATCTACTCGCTTATCGACTTCCACCAGGACCTCTACAACGAGCGCTTCGAAGGGGAGGGGTGGCCCGACTGGGCGACGCTCGACGACGGCCTGCCGGCGGAGCCGACGCCCGGGTTCCCGGTCACCTACCTGACCAGTCCCGGCCTCAACCGCGCGTTCGACAACTTCTACGCCGACGCCCCGGGCCCCGGCGGGGTCGGGGTCCGGCAGCGGTACGCCGCCGCCTGGGAGAGGGTCGCCCGGCAGTTCCGCGGCCGCGACTCGGTGCTGGGCTACGACCTGCTGAACGAGCCGTGGTCCGGGAGCTCCTTCACGACGTGCACGAGCACCGTCGGCTGCCCGGCGTTCGACCGCGACTCGCTGGGGCCGATGTCGCGCCGGACGATCGCCGCGATCAGGGGAGTCGAGCGCCGCCACATCGTCTTCTACGAGCCGCACGTGCTCTTCAACTTCGGCGTCGCGACCCACCTGCCCGACCTCGGCGACAACCTCGGGTTCTCGTTCCACGTCTACTGCCTGACCGGCCTCATCGAGGGCGGGCCGGCGACGTGCGAGGAGGCGGAGGCGCTCCCGTTCGACAACGCTGACGCCCGCGCGCGCAGGTTCGGCGACTCGCTGATGCTCTCCGAGTTCGGGGCGACCGACGACATCGCCACGCTCGAGCGCATCGCGCGATACGCCGACGAGCACATGGTCTCCTGGCAGGAGTGGCACTACTGCGGCTGTGACGACCCGACCACGTCCGGCCCCGGCGACCGGCAGGCGCTGGTCAAGGACCCGCGGCTGCCCCCGCGCGGCGCCAACGTCTTCCGCGACAAGCTCGAGGCGCTCGCCCGTCCGTATCCGCAGGTGACCGCGGGGACCCCCCGCGCCTTCTCGTTCGACCCGGTCGCCAAGCGCTTCGAGTTCGCCTACAGCCCGCGCCGGGCCGACGGGAGGGGTCGCTTCCACGGCGGGCGGACCATCGTCTTCCTGCCGCGGATCCAGTACCCCGACGGGTATCGGGCGCGCGTCTCGGGTGCCGCATCGGTGCGGCGCGGCGGTAAGCGCCTGGTCATCGGGGCGCGGCGGGGCGCCGAGCTCGTGCGGGTCGTCGTCGCGCCCCGCTGAGGCGCGTCGCCGCCGGGAGGGAAGCCGTCCTGGCCGCGCCCGCGCGGGACTCATGAATGTCCGGCGATCAGCCGATAGGTTGGCAGCCGGCCTGGGAAATCCGGCTCCGGGGGGAGCGAAAACCGGAACTCGAGCATTGCGGGGGAGAGGTGAGGACTTGGACAGCAGAGCGAAAGTAGGGACCCTGGAGCCCTGCGCGCTCGACGAGCGATCCGAGCTCACCGACGAGGAGGCCCTGACGCTCCGCCGCGAGGAGACGCGGCACAATTACCTCCTCGCGGGCGTCCTGTTCATCGGCGGCGGGTTCGGCGCGGTCGTCCCCGACCTCCTGCACGAGCCCGCGCACTCGGCGACGGTCTTCCTGCTGCCGCTGCTCGCCGTGGTCTCGGGGATCGTCGTCCTCGCGCTCGCCGGCCGGCTGCGGCGCCGCTGGCTGCACGCGCTTGCGGTCGTCGCCGCGCTCGAGGTCGCGCTCACCGTCGCCTACGCCGATCTCATCTTCGCCACCTACTACACGTTCATCGCGATCTTCGCCGCCTACGTCTTCACGAGCCGCAAGGCGATCGCCGCGCACGTCGGGTTCCTCTCGCTGCTCGCGTTCGCGCCGCTCGTCTACTCCGACGAGCCCTCGAGCGCGACCCTCGAACAGGCCTCGATCCTGGTTCCGACGCTGGTCCTGGCCGCCGGCGCCGTCGCTTATCTGCGCGAGCGCCTCGGCGCCAGCGAGGCCCGCTACCGGCGTCTGTCCGAGCTCGACCCGCTCACCGGCATCGGCAATTACCGGATGCTGAGCATGCGCCTGCCGAGCGAGCTGCGGCGGCACGGTCGCTCGGGGCAGCCGCTCGCGCTTCTGGTCTTCGACCTCGACGGCTTCAAGCGCGTCAACGACAGCTACGGGCACCAGCGCGGCGACGCCGTGCTCCAGGCGGTCGCCGGGGCGCTCAGCGACGGCGTCCGCGACCACGACGTCGTCGTCCGCCAGGGCGGCGACGAGTTCGCGGTCGTCGCGCCCGAGACCGACGAGGTGGCCGCGGAGGCGCTCGCGGTCAGGCTCTGCCGGGCGATCGGGCGCATCTCTCCCGATGGCATGCAGATCGGCGCATCGACCGGGCTCGCGGTCTACCCGAGCGACGCCGACACGCTGGAGGGACTGCTCGCGGTCGCCGACGCGCAGCTTCGCGGGGTCAAGGACACCCGCGAGACGCGCTATGCACGGACTGCCCGGGCGGGCATCGCAGATACCGTCGCCGAGCGCGAGCGCGCCCTCTAGAGCGGGGGAGTGCCGGCCGGTTGAGCGCCCGTCCCGGAGGTGCGGCGAAGTGGAGCGTGGTCGTGGCCCTCGCCTCGGCCCAGTTCATCATGGTCCTCGACTCGACGGTGATGAACGTGTCGATCCAGAAGGTGATCGACGACCTCGACTCGACCGTGACGCGGATGCAGCTCGCGATCGCGGCCTACACGCTGACGATGGCCGCGCTGATGATGGTCGGCGGCAAGGTCGGAGACGTCATCGGCCGTCGCCGCGCGTTCCGCCTTGGCCTCGTCATCTACGGACTCGGCGCCGCGATCACCGCTGCGGCGCCCTCGATGGGGGTGCTGATCCTCGGCTGGTCGATCGTCGAGGCGATCGGGGCGGCGCTGATGATCCCCGCGGTCACCGCGCTGATCGCCGCCAACTACGAGGGCAGGGACCGAGCCCTCTGCTACGGCGTGATCGGCGGCATGGCCGGGGCCGCGGCGGCGGCCGGTCCGATCATCGGCGGCTGGGTCTCGACGCAGTGGAGCTGGCGCGACGTCTTCGCCGCCGAGGCGGTGATCGTCGTCGGCCTGCTCGCCGCCTCGCGGGTGATTCGCGACCTGCCGCGGCCGAAGCACCCGCCGCGGCTCGACCTCGTCGGCGCCGTCCTGTCGGCGCTCGGGCTCGCGCTCGCGGTTCTCGGTGTCGTCCAGAGCACCGAGTGGGGATGGATCCACCCGAAGGGCGCGCTCACCGTCGCCGGGACCGAGATCACCCCGCTCGGATTCTCGGTGGTCCCGTTCCTGATCCTCGCCGGGCTCGTGCTGTTGTGGTGCTTCGCCGAGTGGGAACGCCGGATGACCGCGCGAGGCCGGGACCCGCTGGTGCGCCTGGCGCTGCTGCGGATCCCGCGCCTGCGGGCGGGCCTCGCCTCGATGGGGGTGATGACGCTGGCGATGGGAGGGACGTTCTTCGTCTTGCCGCTGTACCTGCAGATCGTGCTCGGCAAGGATCCGCTCGACACCGGCGTCGCGATCCTGCCGCTCTCGGTCGCCGTCTTCGTCGTCTCACTCGGCGCCTCGCGGCTGTCCTCGCGGGTCGCGCCGCGGCGGATCATCCGCGCCGGCATCGTCGCGATCCTGCTCGGCGCCGTGCTGCTGATGGTGACGGTCGACGAGGAGCTGCGCAGCTTCGAGTTCGGCGCTTCGATCGCGGTCCTCGGCATGGGCCTCGGCCTGATGGCCTCCCAGATCGGCAACGTCAACCTCTCATCCGTCGGGCCTGCGGAGACGAGCGAGGTCGGCGGGCTTCAGGGAACCGCGCAGAACCTCGGGACCGCGGTGGGCACGGCGCTGATCGGCTCGATCCTGCTCGGCAGCCTGACCGGGGCCTTCGACCGCCAGGTCGAGTCGAATCCCGCGCTCCCGGCCCACGTCCGCTCGGAGGTCTCGGCCGAGACCAGGCAGGGCGTCCAGTTCGTCCCGGCATCGACCGCCGAGGGGGTGCTGCGCCGTGCCGGCCTGCCCGCCAAGCAGGTCGACGAGATCGACTCCGCCTACGGGGACGCGCAGATCACGGCGCTCAAGGTCGCGCTCGGCGGCGTCGCGATCATCGCCCTCGCCGGGCTGGCCACCACCCGCCGGCTCCCCGCCGAGCCGCTCGGGACCGACGACGCACCCGCCGCCGCCGCGACGTAGACGCCTACCAGGCGCCGCCCCCGCCACCGCCGGAGAAGCCGCCGCCGCCGGAGGAGGAGGACTCGGGCGCCACCTGTGAGGAGAGGCCGGAGCCGAGTTGTCCACGGCCAGCCGCATCCGGACGAGCCGGTTGTAGGTGACGAGGACGAAGAGCCCGAGGACGAGCAGGAGGCCGCGAGCGCAATCAGCACCACAGTCATCGGAGTCCGGTCGCTTCTGGCATGTGCCGAAACCCATCCGCCCGGGTAGGGTCCGCGCCGTGGAGCTCGGCGGCAAGGTCGCGGTGATCACCGGAGGCGCCGGCGGGCTCGGCTCGGCGACCGCGCGGGCGCTCGCGGCTGCCGGCGCCCGGGTCGTGGTCGCCGACGTCGACCCCGACGGCGGCGAGGCGGTCGCCGCCGAGGTCGGCGGCGCGTTCGTCCGCTGCGACGTCGCGAGCCTCGAGGAGAACCGGGCCATGTTCGAGTTCGCGGCCGAGCGCTTCGGCGGGGTCGACCTCGTCCACCTCAACGCCGGCGTTGCGAGCGGCATCGGCGTCGGCGACGACTTCGACGTCGCCCGCTACCGGCGGCTGATGGGGATCAACCTCGATGGCGTCGTCTTCGGCACCCACGAGGCGGTGCGGGCGCTGCGGGCGCGGGGCGGAGGGGCGATCGTCGCCACGGCCTCGCTCGCCGGGCTCGCCTCGGTCCCCTACGACCCGCTCTACGCGGCCAACAAGCACGCCGTCGTCGGCCTCGCGCGCTCGCTCGGCCCCGGCCTCGTCCAGGAGGGCATCCGCTACAACGCGATCTGCCCGGGCTTCGCCGAGTCCGCGATCATCGAGCCGATCCGCGACGCCCTCCTCGACTCGGGGTTGCCGATCATCCCCGCCGAGAAGGTCGCCGGCGCGGTCGTCGAGCTCTTCGCCGGCGAGATGACCGGCGAGTGCTGGTACGTGCAGCCCGGGCGCGACGCGGAGGCGTTCCGCTTCCGCAACGTCCCCGGTCCCAGGGCCGAGCAATAGGCCCCCGCGGCGGCCGGCGGGGCCGTTGCGGTTGGGCGGGGAAAGACGGAGGACCGGGCGCCCGCCGCCGCGCTGCTGGGGTCTCTGCCGCCAACTATTTGGCGCGAGAGACCCCGCCGCGCGGGTGGGAGCGGTGGACTGCTCGACATACCGGGCCGGACTGCTCGACATACCGGCCGGTATCTGTGATAGATACTCAGCGGTATGCGAACTGATCAGACCTCCGCCGCCGCCGCTTCCCTGCCGCCCGGGCCCAACTGGCCCGTGCCCTACTCGACCGCCGCCTGGGTCGCCCGCCCCTGGTCGACGCTGCGGCGGATGCGCGATCGCTACGGCGAGACCTTCCGCTACCGCCTCGCGAACGAGAACGACTGGGTCTTCCTCTCGAACCCCGAGCACGTCAAGGAGGTCTTCCGCGGCGATCCGCGCCTGCTGCACGCCGGCGAGGCGAACGCCATCCTCCGGCCGGTGCTCGGCAGCCACTCGGTGCTGCTGCTGGACGAGGAGCGCCACATGAGTCAGCGCAAGCTGCTGCTGCCGCCCTTCCACGGCGAGCGGATGAAGCAGTACGGCGAGATCATGGACCAGGCGGCGGTCCGCGAGATCGAGCGCTGGCCGGTCGGCGAGGAGATCGAGCTGGCGCCGCGGATGGCCTCGATCACGCTCGAGGTGATCATGCGCGCCGTCTTCGGGGTCGACGAGCTCGACCGGCGCTTCGAGCGCCTGGGGAAGATGCTGCGGGACCTCCTCGACCTGCTCGGCAGCCCGCGCGGCTTCGCGCTGCCGATGCTGCTCGGGCCCGAGCGCGCCGGGAAGATGCTCCGCCGCGAGCTCGACCCGATCGACGAGGCGATCGCCGAGCTGATCGCCGAGCGGCGCCGCGACCCGAGCCTCGGAGAGCGGGAGGACATCCTCTCGCTGCTGCTGGAGGCCCGCCACGAGGACGGCTCGCCGATGAGCGGCGTCGAGCTCCGCGACGAGCTGCTGACGCTGCTGGTCGCCGGGCACGAGACGACGGCGACGGCGCTCTCCTGGGCGTTCGAGCGGCTGACCCGCTCGCCGGACGTCCTGCGGCGGCTCGAGGACGAGGTCGCGGCGGGCGAGGAGGACTACCTCGACGCGGTCATCGCCGAGACGCTGCGGCTGCGCCCGGTGATCAGCATCGTGCTGCGGCGGCTCACCGAGCCGATGGAGATCGCCGGCTACGAGCTGCCGGCGGGAGTCTCCGTCGCACCGTGCATCTACCTGATGCACCGCCGCGAGGACATCTACCCGGAGCCCGACCGATTCCGGCCCGAGCGCTTCCTCGAGAGCCCGCCCGGCACCTACACCTGGATCCCGTTCGGCGGCGGCGTCCGCCGCTGCATCGGTGCCGCGTTCGCCCAGTTCGAGATGAAGGCCGTGCTCCGCGCGGTCGTCTCGCGGACGCGGCTGACGCCCTCGGAGCCCGGCGCGGAGTCCTCCCGGCGGCGTGCGATCACCCACGTGCCGTCGCGGCGGGCCCGCGTGGTCGTCGGCCGGACGCCGCCGCGGCGAGTGCCGGAGCCGGAGCCGGCCGCGGTCGCGTGAGCGAGGCGACCCTGACCCGGCGCGAGCAGCACGCTCGCACCCGCCGGGAGCTGATCGACGCGGCGACGCGCGTCTTCGCTGCGCGCGGGCTCGACGCCTCGATCGACGAGATCGCCGCCGAGGCCGGGTACACGAAGGGCGCGTTCTACGCGAGCTTCGCGAGCAAGGAGGAGCTGTTCCTCGAGGTCGTCGACATCCGCTTCCAGACCGAGGCGACGCGGCTCGGCGAGCTGCTGGCCGGCGACGAGGACCCCGAGGGCCAGGCGCGGGCGGCGGCGATCGACTTCGTCCGCTTCGTCTCGGCCGACCCCGGCTGGTCGCGGCTGTTCTTCGAGTTCACCGTCCGCGCCGTCCGCGAGCCGGGCTTCCGCGAGCACCTCGCCGGCCGCTACGACACCCTGCGCGCGCGGCTCACCGACGTCTATCGCCGCTGGACCGCAGAGCTCGGCGTCGATTCGCCGATCCCGCTCGAGGAGGTGGCGACGATGACCTACTGCATGGCCAACGGCTTCCTCGCCGAGCGCCTGATCGACCCCGAGATCTCCGAGGAGGTCTTCGGCTCGATGATGGCCGTCTTCATCCGCGGCCTGCAGGGGATGGCGGAGGACGGGCCTCCGGGGGGCGCGAACGGGCAAGATTCCGGGGTGTGAGCTTCGAGCGATACGTCGCCCTCGGTGACTCCACCACCGAGGGTCTCGAGGACCGCTACCCCGGCGGCGGCTACCGGGGCTGGGCCGACCGCCTGGCCGAGCTGGTCGCGGCGGAGAGCCCGGGCCTGCGCTACGCGAACCTCGCGATCCGCGGCCGCAAGCTGCCGCAGATCAGGGCCGAGCAGCTCGAGCCGGCCCTCGCGATGGAGCCCGACCTGGCGAGCGTCCTCGGCGGCCTCAACGACATCCTCCGCCGCGAGGTCGACCTCGACGCCCGGGCAGGCGACCTCGAGGCGATCGTCTCGGCGCTGCGGGGGGCTGGGGCGACGGTCGTCGTCATGACCTATCCCGACCCGACCGCGATCATCACTGTGGCGGCATCGCGGATCCGACCTCGGGTCACGGCGTTCAACGAGGCGATCAGGGAGGTCGGCGGCCGCCACGACGCGGTCGTGGTCGATCTCGATCGCCACGCCGAGCCCCACCCCGCCTTCTGGTGCGACGATCGCCTGCACGCCAACTCCCGCGGGCACGAGTGGATCGCGGCGATGGCCGCGACCGAGCTCGGGATCGCCGTCGCCGACGGCGACTGGAACGCCGAGCTGCCGCCGCACCGCCCGCCTCCTCGACCCCTCCGCGTCGCGACCGACGTCGCCTGGATGGGCCGCCACCTCGCGCCGTGGGTGATGCGGCGGGTCCGCGGCCGCTCCTCCGGCGACGGGATCGAGCCGAAGCGGCCGGCCCTGGCACCGGTGCAGCGGACCGCACCGCGGCCTCCGGGCTAGGGACGCGGGCCGGGGCGGGAACGTGCGATGGTGCCGACCCCACCCGCAGAGAGGATCGCCGATGCCTGACCGCAACCGCCGCTACCTGATCGCCAAGCGCCCCTCGGGGCGAGTCGAGCGCGACGTGTTCGACCTCGTCGAGGAGGACGTGCCCGAGATCGGCGACGGCGAGGCGCTGGTGCGCGTCGAGTGGATCTCCATCGACCCGACGAATCGCGGCTGGCTGAACGAGGAGCCGACCTACCTGCCGCCGGTGCCGGTCGGCGGCCTCGTCCGCGCGGCGGGGCTGGGCCGAGTCGTCGCCTCCAAGCACCCCGCCTACGCCGAGGGCTCGCTGGTCCAGGGCATGACCGGGTGGCAGCAGTGGTTCGTCGCCTCCGAGGAGGCGCCGATGCTGCCGGTGACGGAGCTTCCCGGGGTGGAGTCCCCGAGCGCGTACCTCGGCGTCCTCGGGATGACCGGCCTCACCGCGTGGGTCGGGATGCGCGAGATCGGCAAGCCGAAGGAGGGGGAGACCGTCGTCGTCTCCGCCGCGGCCGGCGCGGTCGGCTCGGTCGCGGGCCAGCTCGCGAAGGCGTCGGGCGCCCGCGTCGTCGGGATCGCCGGCGGGCCCGAGAAGTGCGCCCTGATCACCGACCGCCTCGGATTCGACGCCGCCGTCGACTACAAGGCGGGCGACTGGCGCGACCAGCTCGCCGCCGCGACTCCGGACGGGATCGACGTCGACTTCGAGAACGTCGGCGGGGAGATCATGGAGCTGGTCTTCGCGCGGATCAACGTGCGAGCCCGGATCGCGCTCTGCGGCCTGATCTCCGCCTACAACGCCGACGACCCGCCACCGGGGCCCCGCAGCTTCGGCAACCTGCTGATCAAGCGGGCGACATTGCGCGGGTTCATCGTCCTCGACCACTTCCACCAGGCCGGCGACGCCGCCGCGGACATCGGGCCGATGGTCGCCGACGGCCGGATCCAGGGGCTCGAGACCGTGGTCGAGGGCTTCGAGCAGCTGCCGGACGCGCTCAACATGCTGTTCGACGGCAAGAACACCGGCAAGCTCGTCGTCAAGATCGCCTGAGACGCTCGGCTCCGGGTCCACCACCGATTGATCCGGTGTCGGCCGCGATTATCGTCACGGCCATGTCACTCGAAGAGCACACGATCGAAGACAACCTCGAACGCCGCTGCGAGGTCTGCGGGACCACCCTCAGCGAAGCGGAGATCAAGGCGTCCAGGGAGAGCGGCGGCCCGTTCCTCTGCCTCGTGCACGCCGAGGAGGAGAGGCCGGCGGCGGCGCCCGAGGAGGGCATCTCCGACGATCCCGGCGAGTAGCCGGGAGGCGCCCCCGCCGCGGCGTCGAAGCGGGAGGGATGGCGCAGCGCCGGGTTTACGTGATCGAGCTCGACCGCGCCGCCGGACGGCGGCGCGACCCGCGGATCCCGTGGGTCTACGTCGGCTCTTCCGCTCGCGATCCCGAGATCCGCTTCGCCCAGCACCGGCGCGGCTATCGCTCGGCCGGGATCGTCCGCAGCCACGCGCTCCGGCTCCGCCCTGACCTCTACGAGGACCTCGAGCCGCTCCGCGGCTACGGCGACGCCCTCGAGGCGGAGCTCCACCGGGCCCGCGACCTCGCGGCGGCGGGCTTCGTCGCCCACAGCGACGGCGTCTCCCACGGGGCCGGCGACCCGCGCTGGGAGGAGTGGGGGGAGGAGCGGATGGCGCCGGTCGCCGGCCGCGTCGACGCCGCCGCCGAGCAGCTCCGCGAATCGGCGTTCGAACCGCTGGACCCGTCGCTCTGCGCCGAGCTCCTGCACGGCGCGCGCGGCTTCTGGGTCGCCCGCTACCTCGACCCAGCGGACCCGCCGCCCGCCTACGGCCTGTTCTCCCACGTCCGCCTCGACGTGCTCGCGGCGAGGGTCGGATCGGCGGCCGCCGCCGGCTAGGCGAGCGCTCGCACCCGGGCGACGATCGCGTCGGCGAGCCGGGCGTCCGCCCCCGGCGCCTGCGGGAAGTAGAAGTTGGGCTCGACCGCCTCGAGCTCGAGCAGCACCGGCTCGCCGTCGTCCCCGCGAAGCATGTCGACGCGGGCGTAGAGCGGGGTCGTGCCGAACCTGCGGTGCACCTCGGCGATGACGCGGTGCGCGAGCTCGAGCTGGTCGTCCGCCGCGGTGGAAGCGACGACGAGCTCGGGGTCGTACATGACCTCTGCGACGCCGAGCTCGTCGTTGGCCCGGACCGGAGCGACCTCGTCCGGCGCGAGGATCGCGCCCTTGCGCAGGACGTGGCTGACCTCGCCGTCGACCATCACCACCGCGGTCTCGCCCTCGCCCTCCACCCGGGAGAGGTACGGCTGGACCATCGCCGTCTTGCCGAGCGCGCCGATGCGCTCGATCAGCGCCGCCGCCTCGTCCGACGCGGCCGGGCCGAAGCGCCCGGTGTTGCGCCCGCCGGCGGAGACGGTGGGCTTGACCACGACTTCCCCCTCGATCGCGGGGGCGGGATCGCCGGGCTCCACGAACCGCGTCGGCACGACGGGAACGCCCGCCTCGCCGAGGTCGGCCACGTAGCGCTTGTCGCTGTTCCAGAGCAAGACCCGCGGGTCGTTCTCGACGGGCGCTTCGACGCCCTCCAGCCAGCGAACGAACTCGTCGTGCCGGAGTGAGTAGTCCCAGACCGTGCGAGCGACGACGAGGTCGAAGGAGTCCCACTCGACGCCCGCCTCGTCCCACGGGGCGGTGATCGCGTCGGCGCCGCGCTCGCGCAGGCGAGCGAGCAGCAGCTCGTCATCCCGGAAGTCCGGAGTGCTCCCGCGGAATCCTGCGATCGCGACCTTCACGAGCGGGGATCGTAGGCGCCGCCGCGCCTCGCGGCAGCGACCGCCCGGCGGCCTCGATCAGCCGGCTCGCGTCGGTGATCGAGAGCAGCCCGACCAGCCGGCCGTCCTCGAGGACGAGACCACGGTTCGCGGCGGAGCGCGCGAGCTCCTCGACGGCCTCCTCGAGCGGCTCGCCGGGATCGAACGCCGCCGTCTCGGCCACCGGCGTGGCGACGTCGCCGACCGGCGTCCCCGCCCGCTCGGGCGGATCGACCGCGAGCGCGTCGCGGAAGGAGACCAGCCCGACGGCCCGGCCCTCGCGGATCACCGGGTAGGCGGTGAAGCGGTGGCTGAGGAACCGGGTCTCGAGGAAGTCGTCGAGGGACATGTCCGCGGGAACCGTCACCGGGGAGTCCACCATCACGTCGGCGACCGTCAGCCCGCTGAGCGCGTCGGACGACTCGGCGGCGCGCCGCTCGGCCTCTGCGGCGGCGAGCAGGAACCAGCCGATGAACGCGATCCAGAGGCCGCCGATCGCCCCGCCGAGCAGCACCGCGGCGGCTCCCAGCGCGATCATCGCCCGCCCGAAGCCCTCGCCGATCGCCGCCGCGGTCCGCGTGGCCGAGAGGAAGTCGTCGCGCCGCCCCCACAGCGCCGAGCGGAGGACGCGACCGCCGTCCAGCGGCAGCGCCGGAAGCAGGTTGAACGCGAGCAGGAAGAGGTTGACGTAGCCGAGCCAGTAGGCGACGCCGTCGATCGCTGACGGCAACGGGATCAGCAGCGACGCAGCGAGCATCGCCGAGCCGATCACGAGCGTCACGATCGGCCCGGCGATCGCGATCCGGAACTCCGCCCCGGCCGAGGGGAACTGGCCCTTGAACTGGGCGATGCCGCCGAAGATCCAGAGGGTGATCCCGGCGATCTCCATCCCCTCGCGCTGCGCCTGAGTGGCGTGCCCGAGCTCGTGCAGGAGCAGCGAAGCGAAGAAGAGGACGACGGCGATCGTTCCCATCGCGACGTAGGTCCCGTCGGCGAGGCCCGGGTTCGTCTCGGGGTAGACGGCGCCGGCGAGCGACCAGACGATCAGGCCGAAGATCAGCAGCCAGCTCCAGTGGATTCCGATCTCGACGCCGGCGAGCCTGCCCAGCCTGAAGGTGGGACGCATGGAGCCATCGTCCCGCCCTCCGGCCCCGGTTCCATCGGCACCGGGCACCGGCGCGCCTAGGGGTCCGCTACCGACCGCTCAGAAGACGACTACCGCGGTTCCGATCCTGGCGAAGCGGTAGACGCCCTTCGCCTCGGGAGCGGGAACGCGGACGCAGCCGTGGGAGGCGGGATACGGCGGCACGTCGGGGTACTCGTGGAACGCGATGCCGTTGTTGAAGTATGACGCGTACGGAAGCCATGTCTGGAAGGGCACCGACCAGGACTCGAGCTCCTTGCGGAAGACCTCGAACCGGCCGGCGGGGGTCTCGTTGCCGGGACCGCCGCTCGAGACGTGGATCGCCCGCACTGTCCGGTCGTCGCGGATCAGCAGGGCGACGCCCTTCTCGCGATAGACCTCGATGCGCCGGGAGGGGCCGTCGGCGTGGGGGCGCGGCGGGCTCGCCTTCTTCAGCGCCGCCGACGTCTGCGGCCCGACGATCCCGTCGCGCTCGAGGCCGCGCCAGGACTGGAACGCGATGACCGCCTGCTGGGTCCGGTAGCCGTCGACCCCATCGATCGCCGCCTTCGGCAGATAGCGCAGCTCGGCCAGCCGCTCCTGGAGTCTCCGCACGCTTCCGCTCCGTCGTCCTCGCGGCCGATCGACGCGCTGCGGGCCGCGCTCGGGGGGTTGCTCGAAGTCGGCGGGTTCGAAAGCGCGCTCGACCGGTTTCCCGCCGGCGACCACCCTCGCCTGCTCCACCTGCGGGAACTGGGTCACGGTGAAGGTCATCTGGCTGAGGCGGGCGTCGAGCTCCGACTCCTCCGCCCTCGACCGGGCCGCGGGGTCGTCCGGCACCCCGTGGAGGAACTCCCCGCTCAGCTCGACGACGGCCGTCTCGTCGTCGACCTCCACGTCCTTCACCTTCGTGTCGGCGGGAATCTGACTGGTCGTCTCGACCTCGGTCGCTGCCTCGCGGGACGTCGGGCCGGCGACGAGCTCTTCGGCGGCGGCCTTCACGCGTCGGTCCGGCGGTCCGGCGGGGACCGTGCGCTCCACCCTCCGGAGCTGCTCGCCGGCGGTGAAGTAGACGTCGGCGGTCTCCTTCTTGACGACGTCGGCGGAGCTCGTGTCCAGCTCGAACGTGTCAGCTGAGGAGCGATCGGTGGACGTCTCGCCGTCGCCTCCACAGCCCCCGAGCAGCGCGATTGCCGATACCAGCGCGGCGAGTCGCTTCATCGCGTGCACCCTATTGACGCTCCGGATAGGTTTGCGCCCGTGGAAGGCGGCTTCATCTCTCGCGGCTTCGGCGGCGCCGCCGCGAGCCCGAGGCCGTCGCTTCCCGCCTGCCGCCCGGCCAGTACCTCGAGCGCGGCTTCCCGGTCCTGACGGCGCGGCGCACCGTTGGGGGCCCAATGGTGTTGAGGGAGCGTGCACCGGCTCGTCCCGTTCATCGCCCTGGTCGCGGCGGTCGCGCTCGCGGCGCCGGCGCAAGCGTCTGACGCCCACATCGACCTCTACTACGACATCGACTCTCCGGCGGCGAACAACCGACTCGACCTCTACTTGCCGGACGGGACCGATCGGAGCGATGCGCTGCCGTTGATCGTCTACGTCCATGGCGGCGGCTGGAGCACCGGCGACAAGCGCAACCGGATCGCCGACAAGGTCGCTCTCTTCAACGGAGCCGGCTACGCCTTCGCCAGCGTGAACTACAGGCTCTCGCCCCGCTACGGCGATCCGGCCCGCCCCGATCCGCGCCGCGTTCGCTTCCCCGCGCATCCGCACGACGTCGGCGAGGCGCTCGGCTGGCTCGACCGCCATGTCGCCGACTACGGCGCCGACTCGCGCCGGATGGTCCTCGTCGGCCATTCGGCCGGGGCGCAGATCGTCTCGCTCGTCGCGAGCGATCCTCGGTACGCGCGCGCATACGGCGTCGAGGGGTGGCAGCTCGCCGCTGCCGTCTCGCTCGACACCGACGCGTTCGACATCGCCGCCGAGGCCGACCCGGCGAGCCCCGAGGCGAACAATCCCGAGCTCTTCTGGAACGCGTTCGCGACGCCGGCCGAGAACGCCGCCGACTCGGCTTGGGATAGGGGCTCGCCGCTCCGCTGGGCCGATTCCGGCGATCCCCCGTTCCTGCTCGTCACCAGCCTGATTCCCAATCGGCGGGCGGACAACGAGCGCATGGCGGCGGCCCTCGGCCAGGACCCGGGAGCGATGCTCGCCCTTCCCTACGACCACGAGCGAATCAATACGGCCCTGGGCGCCTCCGACGACACGGCGGGCGAGACCGAGGCGGTCATGTCGTTCATCCGCCGCGAACTGAGCCGCGCGCGGGCGTCGCGGGCGCGCCTTCGCGGACACCCGCCGCGGAGGCTCAGGGCCGGCGACCGGCGAGTGCTGGCGCGATTCCGCTTCGCCGCGCCGCGCGCGGGGACGTTCGAGTGCCGGCTCGACGGCGCGGACTGGAGGCGCTGCCGCTCGCCGAAGCGCTACCGCGTCGCGGGAGGGCGGCACGTCTTCCGCGTTCGCGCGCTCACCGAGCGCGGCCGCCCCGGACCGGTCGAGTCCTGGCGGTTCCGGGTCATCCCGCGACACTGATCGCGGCGATCCGTAGTTGCCCGGATGGCGCCGCCGCCGGCCGCGGGCGACGCTGAAGGCCGCGATGCGACCGGCGACCGGGTCAGAGGCTCAGCGCGCCACCCAGCCCTACGAGGACGGCGCCGGGACGAGCGCGGCCTTCGCCGCCCACGTCAACCGCGGCAAGGTCCGGGCGCTCGGGCGATCGGTGTCGACATCGTCGTCGGCGAGCGTGAGGGCGCCCGCTTCCAGGACGCGTTCTCGGGTCGCTTCGGGGGAGCCGAGATCGGCTGCAATCGGCTACGGATGCTCGACCGGTTGCGGCGGCTGCTCGGCCCGCCGTACCCGGGGCGGATCGAACGCTGACGGGCTCGGCCGCCGAGGCGTCCTAGACCTGGGCCTTGCGGTCCCGGATCTCCTTCGAGAGCTCCGCCAGCGCCTCGGGACTGCGCTGCGCGCGGATGGCCCAGCGGCCGAGCTCGCAGAGAGCCTCGTCGGCGACGCCCCCGAACTGCTGGCGCCAATCCTTGATCTGGTCGTGGCTGCGGTCGCTCAGGTCCTCGCGGGCCTCCTTGATGCGATCGCGCGCCGACTCGATGCTGGCGCTTACTTCCTCACCGGCCTTGTCGCTGGCCTTCTCGAGGTCGTCGAGCGCATCCTGCAGGTAGTCGCGCGGGGCCTTTTCGCTCGCCTTTCTGGAGCGTGGCGCCGCCTTCTTGACGGGCGCGTTCTTGCGTGCAGGCGGCTTGGGCTTCGTCGTGGTCGCTGGCATGTTGCCTCCTCGGGCAGGTGAATCAGGTCGTCACCCAGTCTCCGGCGGGCGCCGACGGGATGCATCGGTAGTCGTCCCTCATCTGTCGCGCGGGTAGAACCGGGGTCGCCGCCTCCGGGGCCTCGCCGGGTGACGGCTACTCGGCCGGGATGACCACGCGCGCGCACGGCGGCGCGCTCGTGTCCGTCGCGTCGCCGGTGTCGCGAACCGGCTGATCGTCGGCGTCGAGCAGGTCGATCGTGAGCTGCTTCTTCGTCACCTTCGCCTCGGCGTAGCTGTACTGGTTGGTCGCGGCGCACTGCATGCCGACGCCGGCGGGCGGTGGCGGCTTGAAGAACAGGGTCTGGACCAGCGGCCCGGCGCCCGGGTTGCCGACGGCGCCGCCGATCTCGCCCGAGTAGGTCTCGGTCGCGATCGGGCCCGTGGTGACGTCGAGGATCCCCGAGTCCTGTACGCCTGCGCCCCCGAGCGTGTTGAAACGGGCGTCGTTGACCAGGTTCGCGTGCACGTCGGTGGTCATGAAGACCGCGTTGTCGACCTTCGAGCGAAGGAAGCGGAGCAGCTCCTGGCGCTCGGCCTCGTAGCCCTCCCAGCGGTCGTACGGCAGCGCGTAGAACTGCTGGATCGGGACCTCGTTGAAGATCACCTTGAACGTGGCGTCCGACTGCGCGACCGCGCGCTTGAACTTCTTCATCTGCGCGTCGCCGAGCATCGTCCGGCTCGGGTCGTCGATCTTCGCGACGCACCCGGGCGGCGCCGGGTTGTTGAGCGGCGGCGCGATGATCGAGAACGTGTTGCGGGTGCTCTGCGGCGCTGTCGGCGCGAGGTCCGGGTTGCCGGAGCCGGCCGGGTTGTCGCACGCCCCGCCGTAGTCGGCGCTGGCGCTGCGGAACGAGCGCTCGTCGAGGAAGAAGATCTCGAGGTTCTTGCCCCAGCGCTCGGAGCGGTAGATGCCGGTCTTCTTCGAGTACTTGGTCGGGTTGTAGTCCTGGAAGGCGCGAACGCCGTTCTTGTAGAGCTTCTTGCCGCTGATCTCTGTGTTGCCCTGGAACACGCCGTCGTTGCTGTAGGGGAACGTGCTCTCCTTCTGGGAGAAGTCGTTGATGAACTCGTGGTCGTCCCAGTGGGCGTAGTAGGCGGCGGAGCCGCGCGCCTTCGACCACGGCTTCATCGCCAGGTTCGTCTTGTAGGCGGCCCACTTCTCCTTGACCGAGACGGCGATGTCGTCGAGGCCGTAGCCCGGCACCTCGGTGTCGGAGTAGATCGTGTCGCCCATCAGCACGTTGAAGTCGTTGTTCTGCGCGCGGATCCGGTTCCAGACCCCGAAGTCGTTCCAGTACGGCTGCGGCTCGCCGGGGACGTGACGCGCGTCCTGGTCGCCGGAGAGGGCGAAGCGGATCGCCTTGTTCTGACCCGGCTTCGGCGCGGTCATGAAGTGGCCGATCGGGCTCTTCGAGCCCTTCTGGCAGAACCGGTACTGGTAGTCGGCGCCCGGCTTCAGGCCGCCCACCTCCAGCTGCACGGTGAGGTCGTTCTTCTTGCTCGCGTTGAGGACGAAGCCGTCCTTCTTCGCCCCGCTGCCGAGGTCGCAGCCGCCGAGTCCGCGCTTGCCCGCCTTCGCCAGCGCGACGCCCGTCTTGCCGGCCTTGCCGGCGCGCGTCCAGAGGATCGCCGACTTGGAGCCCACCTCGGTCGCGGCGACTCCGTACTTGAAGCCCTTGCCCTTCGCCGACGCTGCGGGAGCGAGGGCGAGGGAGGCGGCGAGCAGGACGACGAGGGCAGGTGCGATGCGCTTCAGCTGGACGAGCATGAGTCGATCAAACCACCGGGACGGGTGCCTGGCAAGGGGGAGCTGTCGTCGCCGCTGCGGCCATCCCGCTAGAGACCTCGCCGCGGGAGCCGATAATGGGCGGCGAGGAACCTTTCGCCCCGGCGGGATCAACGCGGTGATCCAGGTCAACCCCGACGCGCTCGAGATCGCCGCGTCCCTCGACGCGGCCAAGGCCGCGGGGGAGGCGCCCGGGCCGCTGTTCTGCGTCCCGGTCCTGATCAAGGACAACTTCCAGACGGCCGACCTGCTGGTGACGACGGCCGGCTCGCTGACGATGCTCGGCTACCGAGCGCCGGTCGACTCCAGCGGCTAGTCCGGCCTACCGCGGCGCGAGTCGCCGTAGTCGCGGTCGCGCTGGTCCTCGGTGCCGAGCTCGCCGGGGGCGTACCCCGCCCCGGTGAGCATCCGCCGCACGTCGACCAGGGTCTGGGTCTCGACGTCCTTCTCGCTGAAGTCCGGGAAGACCTCGGTCTCGGGGCCGACGGTCACCTTCAGCTTGCCGTTGTGGCGGCGCTCGACCGTCCCGACGGCCTCGAGCAGGGAGAGGACCTCGCGCCACTCGACGTTGGGCCCGCCCTGGTGGTCGAAGACCTTGGCGATCGTGTCGCGCTGGCGGCCGGAGAGATGCTCAGCCACTGCTACGCCGTGCCCTTGCCGGCGAGGTTCTCCTGGCAGCTCGGCCCGATGATCTCCGACAGCGGGGTGTCGGGCGAGGCCATCGCGGCGTCGATCGCGAAGGCCTCGTAGAACGTGTCGCCCTTCAGCGAGATCCCCTCGCACTCCTCGGGATGCTCGGCGACGAGCTGCTTGATCGCCGTGACCTCGTCCGGCAGCGACGCCTCCATGAACTCGCCCGCGGTCATCTCGCCGGCGGCCGCGGACGCGGAGGTCGAGGTCGTCGCGTCCGTCGAGTCGGTGGCCGTCGAGTCGCCGCCATCGTCGCCACCGCAGGCGGCGAGCGTGAGCGTGGCGCCGGTGGCGGCGCGCGCTGGCAGGGATCGGGTCCTCAAGGGCGGTCTCCTTCGTCGGGTGCCGCCGCCCTTTCTATCGCAGAGGGCATGCGTCCAGCACGTGGCGGCTACTGGTTTTCGTTCGGCACGGCGTCTGATAGACCACCGTGACCGTGGATCTCTCCTGGCTGGCGGACATAAGCGGCGTCGTCGCGCAGTCGCCGTTCCCCGGGGTCGACCAGGACTACCTGCTCGAGGCTCGCCAGATGCAGGCGCTGTCGCTCGCGGTGCACATCCCGCTCGTCTGCTTCGGCATCGCGTTCCCGGCGATGGTCCTGTTCATGGAGGGGCTGCACATGCGCACCGGCGACCCCGTCTACAAGGCGATCGCCAAGCGCTGGTCGAAGGTGATGCTGATCCTCTTCGCAGTCGGCGTCGTCACCGGGACGATCCTCTCGTTCGAGCTCGGGCTCCTGTGGCCTCGGTTCATGGAGAACTTCGGCGAGGTGTTCGGCGTCGCGTTCGGGCTCGAGGGCGTCGCCTTCTTCACCGAGGCGATCTTCATCGCCATCTACGTCTACGGCTGGGACAAGCTGTCCCCGAAGTGGCACCTGCTCGCGGGGATCCCGATCGTGATCGCGGGAATCATGGGCGCGCTGATGGTGATCGGCGTCAACGGCTGGATGAACGATCCGGGCGGGTTCGAGATATCGCCCGACGGCGCGATAACCGACGTCAACCCCTTCGCCGCGTTCATCAACTCGAACGTCTGGCACGAGTTCATCCACATGTACATGGCCGGGATCATGGTCGCCGGCTTCCTCGTCGCCGGCGTCTACGCGTTCGCTCGCCTGCGCGGCAAGAACGACCGCTACCACCGTGCGGCGATGATCGTCCCGCTCGCGTTCGCCTGCCTGGCGGCGCCTGCGCAGCTGATCGTCGGCGACTGGGCCGGCCGGACCGTCGCCGAGTCACAGCCGACCAAGCTCGCCGCGATGGAGGGCCTGGCCGATACCACCGAGGGAGCGTCGCTGAGCGTCGGCGGCATCTACATCGACGGCAAGACTTACGGCGCGATCTCGATCCCCAACGGCCTCTCGCTGCTCGCCGACCACGATCCCAACGCGACGGTCGAGGGCCTCAACGAGACCCCCAAGGCGGATCAGCCGCCCGTCGCCTGGGTTCGCAACAGCTTCCAGGTGATGGTCGGGATCGGCACCCTGCTCGCCCTGCTCGCGGTCGTCTTCCTCCTCACCTGGCTGCGCAAGCGGCGCGAGCCGGACTCGAAGTGGTTCCTGCGCGCGGTCGTGATCGCCGGCCCGGCGGCGCTGGTCGCGCTGATCGCCGGCTGGATCGTCACCGAGGTCGGACGCCAGCCGTGGATCGTCTACGAGGTGATGAAGACCAAGGAAGCCGTCACCGGCGCCGAGGGCATCGTCGTCGGCTACGGCGCCCTCGCCGCGATCTACCTCGGCGTCGCCACGCTCGTCTTCTTCCTGCTGCGGCGGCTCGCCAAGCATCCGCCCGAGATCGAGGGGATGCCCGGCGGCGGCGGGACCGACCCCGCCCGCACCGGCCCGCTCAAGCCGGAGGGGAGCGCCTGATGCTCGCCGACCTCTCGCTCGTCGTGCTGATGCTCGGCGTCACGGCCTACGCGATCCTCGGCGGCGCCGACTTCGGCGCCGGCTTCTGGGACCTGACCGCCGGCGGCGCCAAGCGCGGCGACCGCGTGCGGGGCATGATCAAGCGCTCGATGGGGCCGGTCTGGGAGGCCAACCACGTCTGGCTGATCTTCATCCTCGTGATCTTCTGGACCGCCTTCCCGGTCGCCTTCGGGCCGGTCATGGAGACCCTCTACGTGCCGTTGTTCTTCGCCGGCATCGGCATCGTCCTGCGCGGCGCCGCGTTCGCGATCCGCGGCGAGGCGGCGACGATCAGCGAGGCGCGCGCCCTCGGCGCCACCTTCGCCCTCTCCTCCGTCCTCATTCCGTTCTTCTTCGGCGCCGTGATCGGCGCGATCGCCACCGGCCAGGTCCCGGCCGACGGCAACGGCGACTCCTGGTCGAGCTGGACCGGCGTCGTCCCGATCTACGTCGGCGTCCTCTCGGTCGTGGTCGGCGCCTACATCGCCGCCGTGTTCCTCGCCGCCGACTCGGTCCGCGCGGGCCTGGCCGACCTCGTCCAGGCCTTCAAGAAGCGCGCGATCGGCGCCGCGGCGGCGGCCGGAGTCCTCGCGATCGCCGGCCTCTTCATCGTCAAGTCCGAGTCACCCGACCTCTACGACGGCCTCACCTCGGGCATCGGCCTCGTCATGGTCCTCGGCTCGGCCGCCGCCGGCCTGGTCACCCTCTGGCTCCTCGTCACCGACCGCTTCGCGATCGCCCGCTGGACCTCGGCGGCCGCGGTCGGCGCGGTCGTCATCGGCTGGGCCGTCGCCCAGCGCCCCGACTTCCTCCCCGGCGAGCTCAGCTTCGAGGACGCCGCCGCCAATGACACCACCCTCACCGTGCTGCTGATCTGCGTCGGGATCGCGCTCGTCATCCTCGTACCGGCGCTGACGCTGCTCTATCGGCTCGTCCTCACCGGCCGCCTCGACACCGAGTTCCGCCCGATCACCGCCGGCGACCCCCCGGACGGCCACTGATGACGCGGATGGACGAGAAGAAGCTCACCGCGCTCGCGATCGCCTGCTTCGTGCTCGGCGTCGCCCTGATGATCCCCTTCGAGGCGACCGTCACCCGTATCCTCGGCGTCCTCGCCCTGGCCGCCTTCATCGTCATCGGCGTCTTCGCGATCGCGCGGCCCGAGCGGCTCGACGGTGTGCGGGGGGACGACGCGGGCGACTGATCGGTCGCCCAGGGCGGATCGCGTGACGGTCTGCCGGCGACGATGAGCATGTTGGAGGCAGGCTGCCGGAGGTTTCCGGACTGGCTGGACCGGCCGCCATCGAGGCCTGGTTCAGGAACTACACCTAGGCCGAGGGCGCGCTGCGGGCCGGCGTTCGGCGGGGCTGGGCGCGAATCGTGATCGAGCGGCGCGAGGCGCCGCGCCCGGCGCCGTGGCGCGCTGCGTGAGCTGAGTCGCCTTCGCAATATGTACCAACCGATGCACGAATACTTCCCGGCGGCTACGTTCTTTGGGCGTCGGCTACGATCGGCCACATGGAGGCTGCAACAGCCGAGTACCGCTTCGCCAGTCGCAAGGGGGCGCGGCAGGCCCGGGCGATCCTCGAGGCGGGATACCGGTGTCTGGCGCGGGACGGCTACGCCCGCACGTCGATGCAGCGAATCGCCGACGAGGCCGGTGTCCAGAAGCGGATGCTGCACTACTACTACGAGACCCGCGAGAAGCTCTTCGCCGAGCTCGTCGCCTACCTGGGAGACCGGATGCTTCAGCCGGTCGACGAGGCGATCTCAGGCCTCGAGGACCCCGAGCAGATCGTCAACCTCGGCTTCGATCGCCTCTGGAGCGAGCTCGTCGCCGAGCCCGAGCTGCAGGGCGTCTATCTCGGCCTGGTCTCGGAGTCCGTGGGCGATCCGGCGCTGCGCCGCGCGATCGTCGCCGTCGGCGACCGCTACCGGGACCTGATCCGCAGCCTGATCGCCGAGGTGCGGTCCCATGGCTGGACGCTGAAGTTCCCGGACGAGACGATCGTGATCGGGACGATCGCCGCCGTTCAGGGCCTGGCGCTTCAGTATCTCGAGCGCGGACAGAGCCCCGAGCTGACCGAGGCGACCGAGGGCTTCAAGCGCTGGCTGCTGGGGCTGGTCGAGCCACCGCGGTGAGCGTCGAGGTCACCGAGCCCGCCCCGGGCGTCCGCCGGCTGACGCTCGCGCTCGAGCTTCCCTCGCCCGATCACATCCACTGTTATCTCCTCGAGCTGCCCGGCGGTGAAGCTCTGCTCGTCGACACCGGGATGGCCGGCACCGCGGCGCAGCTGCGCGAGGCGCTCGAGGACGAAGGCGTCCGGTCCCCGCGCGTTCTGATCACTCACGGCCACATCGACCACTGGGGCGCCGCCGCCGAGATCGCGGACACGGTGCTGGCGCACGACGGAGTGCGTCCGTCGCTTGCGTATGCCTCGGGCAATCGCATGCCCTCACCCCAGAACTGGCCGCCCGGCCTCCCGGGTCCCGAGGAGATGGAGCGCGCCTTCGGGCGCTTTCGCTCCCTGGTCAGCGGTGTTCCGGAGGTGGAGCCGATCGCCGACGGGGACCGGATCGCCGAGTGGGAGGTCGTGTGGACGCCCGGGCACGACCCGGGCCACGTCTGCCTCTACCGCGCGCAGGACGGCGTCCTCGTGACGGGCGACCTCCTGCTGCCCGGCTATACGCCGAACATCCAGCCGCCGATGGAGGGCGAGGGGGATGCGGTGGCGCAGTTCCTCTCCTCCCTGAGGCGTGTCGCCGAGCTGCGGATCGGCCTCGTGCTTCCGGCTCACGGAGAGCCCTACGCGGATGCCCGGGGCCGCGCCCGCGAGCTGATCGAGCACCACGAGCGGCGACTCGCCGAGCTCACCGGCCGGCTGGACGCGGACGGAGCCGCCGTCCCGGAGCTCACCGAGGTGCTGTTCGATGAACTGTCGGCATCGGAGGACCGCATGCTCGGGAGTCTCGAGACCATCGCCCATCTCGAGCACCTGCGGCGCCGGGGCCTGGCTTGCCCCGGTCCCGATGGCCGCTGGTACCCCGCGCAGGGCGGTCGGCCGCCGGCGGACCCGGCCGTGAACACGCCGGCGTGATGATATGAGCTCGTCTCAGCTCGCTCCGCAGCTCCGCGGAGGCGAGGCTCGCGATCCGCAACCCGCAGCGACCCCCTCGATCAGCATGGCGAGCACGTAGCGAGCCGCCTGATCGCGGGCGATCAGGCCCTCCCGGCTCGCGCGCAGGGCCGCCGCAAGCAGCCCGCCGAGCGCCTGCGGCACCCAGTCCGCCGGGATGTCGGCACGCAGCTCTCCGGCGGCTTGGCCGCGCTCGACCAGCGCGGCGATGGGCAGCGCCAGCATGCGTTCACGGCGACGAAGGGCGGGATCGCTGGCATGAAGGTCGACGGCGATTCGGTAGCGGTCGCCTACATCCAGCAATGCCTCCACGAGTCGTTCGAGCGCCTTGGGAGCCGGACCCTCCTGCGGCCTGCTGAGCGCGATCGCCTTCTCCGCGTCATCGAGCGCCCGGCGGTGGATCGCCTCGACGAGCTCCTCGCGGCTTCGAAAGTGGCGATAGACGGTCGCCCGCCCGAGGCCGGAGCGCTCGGCGATCGCGCTCATGCTGACCTTCGGGTCGTCGGCGAGCTCGCGCACCGCAGCCCTGAGGATCGCCCGCGTGTTTCGCCGCGCGTCGAGGCGTCGGGACGGGGCGCCGAGCCGCTCCGGGTTGCGGCCGGCCGGCTGATGGCCGGAACCCGGCGGCCGGCCGGCTGCCGGGGCCTTCATCGCGCTACGACCGCTCGGCCTCGGACGCGGGCGCTGCCGCGCCGTCGCCCGAGCGGCCGGTCGGTGGCGCGGCCGGCGCCGGCGCTTGGGACGCATCGGCGCCGGGCTCGGAGGAGTTGCGCTCGGGATCGCCCTGGTGGCCCGGCCACCAGATCCGGCGGCCGAGCAGCGCCGCGACGCCGGGCACGAACGCGCAGGCCATCACGAAGGCGACGATCAGGATTCCGAACGACACCGAGAAGCCCATCTCGACCAGCGGGCCGATTCCGGTGAGCATCAGGGAGGCGAAGGTGCCGGCGAGGATCACGCCCGCGGCGGCGATCGTCGGGCCGGCGTGCTCGACCGCCATGTCGGCAGCTCGCCGCGGGTCGAGACCCTCCCGATACTCCTCGCGAAGCCGGGCGGTCATCAGGATGTTGTAGTCGGTGCCGATGGCGACCACGAACAGATACAGGATCAGCGGGGTCGCGAAGCTGAGCCCGGCCTCTCCGGCGAGTCCCTGGAAGACGGCTACCGAGGCGCCGAGGGTGGCGGCGAAGCCGAGCGCGACCGCGCCGAGAAGGTAGAGCGGGGCGACGGCGCTCCGGAGCAGCAGTACCAGGATCAGGAGGATCAGCGCCGCCGCGACCGGATAGACGACGGTGTAATCGCGGTTGATCGCCGAGCGCACGTCGACGAAGGCCGCGGTCTGACCGCCGACCAGCACCCGGGCATCGTCGACGGCGCCGTGGGCGGTCTCCCGCAGCGGCCCCTCGACGAGGTCGAGCGCCGCGGTTGAGAACGGGGTCTGCTCGAGGCTCACGGCTAGCCTCGCGACGTCGCCCGACCGGCTGAGCTCCGGTGGCCCGACCTGCGATACGCCCTCGACCCGCCGAAGCTCCGCACGGAGCCGCGCGAGCTCGGCGCGGGGGAGGGACCCGCTGCCCTCGACGTAGACCTCGGTTGGGTTGAGTGCGCCGGCCGGGAAAGCGGCGTCCAGGGTCCGGAAGGCCTCAGCGGACTCGACGTCGTCGGGGAGGCGGTCGAGGCTGTTGTAGTTGGCCTCGTAGAAGAGGACGCCGGCGGCGAGCGCGACGAGCAGCCCGCCGGCGGCGAGCGCGACCGGCCCCGGCCGCGCCGCGATCCTCTGCCCGGCCCGCTTCGCGATCGTCGACTGCGGGGCGTGCCGCCAGCGCCGCGAGGGCCAGAACAGCCGCTCGCCGAGCAGCGCGATGACGGCCGGGACGAGGGTGAGCGCCGCCGCCAGCATCACCGCCACCGAGATCACGAGCGCCGGCGCCATGGTCTGGAAGGACTCGAACTTCGACAGCAGCAGGGCGAGGAAGGTCGCGATCACGACCAGCGCCGCCGATGCAACCACGCGGCCGACCCGCGCGACCGCGAACTCGATGGCGCGCGCCGGCGCGTCGCCCGCGCGCAGCCGCTCGCGGTGGCGGAAGAGCAGGAAGAGGATGTAGTCGGTGCCGATGCCGAACAGGACCACGATCAGGAGCGAAGTGACCTCGGAGCCGACCTCGAAGCCGGCGAGGTCGGCGACGAGGGCGACGAGGGAGGTGGCGGCGGCGAAGACGATGCCGATCGTGACGATCGGCAGGAGCGCCGCGAGCGGGCTGCGGAAGATCGCCCCGAGGAGGACGAGGATGAGGACGATCGTCGCGATCCCGACGATGCCCTCGGCGTCGCGGAAGGAGTCCCTGGTGTCCTTGAGGATCGCGGCGTCGCCGCTGAGCTGCACCTGGAGCGCGCCCCCGCTGAGCACCTCGTCGCCTCGGTCACGCAGGGCCTCGATCGCCTCGGCGACCGGGTCATCGAACGCCAACCCCTCGATCGAGACGCGCACGAGCTGTACGCGTCCGTCGGGGCTGAGGAGCTCGCTGCCGGTGACGGCCCCGTTCACGCGGTCGAGCCCGCCGCGGTTGAGTTCGCGCGCGAAGCCCGCGATCCGCGCGAGGTCCGCGCGGCTGAGCGGCGCGGTGTCGCGCCGGCTGACGACGAACAGGGCACTCGAGCCGGACTGCTCGGGGAAGGCACGTTCGCCGAGCTCCTGTGCCTCGACCGACTCATAGGAGCTCGGCAGGAAGCTCGTCTGGTCCTCGTTGGTGACCTCGTCGAGGCCGGGCGAGAGCGGCACGACTACGGCGACGGCCACGAGCCACGCGGCAATCACCGGCCAGGGGTGGCGGACGACGAATCGGCCTAGACGTGCGAACAAGAGATCACTGGCTCCCGGCGCATGTCGACAACCTTACCGAGACACGTCTGTCTCTGTTGGACCGGAGGACCGCGCACGCGCTACGGCGCCGCCCGATTGCCGCCCCGTACGGGTCCGGCGGCGCGTCGGGCCCCGACGGGACGAGGATCCGCCCAAGCGCGGAGGCGCCGCGCCAGCGCGCGGCGAAGGCGGGAGCCGGGAAGGACGGCGCGGACGCGGTGAGCCCAGCGGCGGGCCGGCGAGCGGCCGGCGAGCGCGGCGACCTCGCGGCGCTCGATCACGAACCCGTCCGGCGGCGCCCGCGTGAGTCTGCGCGCGACGC
This sequence comes from uncultured Solirubrobacterales bacterium, assembly GCA_963823565.1. GTDB lineage: Bacteria > Actinomycetota > Thermoleophilia > Solirubrobacterales > 70-9 > RHKX01. The sequence goes on from CAWGLR010000003.1 coordinate 1,005,978, forward strand.
GGTGCGCACCCCGCCGCTGCGCTTCGTCCGCGCCGGTGGCGTGGGACGCGAGCGTGAGCGCGAGCTCGTCGCTGATCTGCGCCCAGGATCCGGGCGCCGGGGTCCTCTCGAACAGCAGCCGGACGAGATCGCGGTCGACGAGATAGATGGCTGCCCGCGCGCCGTCGAGGCGGCCGACGTAGAAGCTTGCCGAGCCCTGTTCGTGAGCGAGCCACCTCGATGCGACGCGTCGAAGCGTCTCCACCGCGAGCGCGAGCAGCCCGGCGGCGGCGCAGAGGCCGAGGCACATGGCGAGGAGGACGAGGAGAAGCTGGACGGCCAGATCGTTGAGCGCTTCGAGGCCGGGGCTCACGCGCGAGCTCGCCTTCGCGACGAGGGGAGCGGGCTCCGAAGAGGGGGCGCCGGGCCCATCCCGCGGGCGGTGCTGCCGGAGGGAGGCGCGGAGGGCCGCTGAGGGTCGCCCGAGCCCGGGGCCGTGACGACCCGGGCCGGACAGCGGCGCAGAAGGCGCCGCCGTCTCGCGCGGGCGAGCGCGCCGAGCAACCCGGGGCGCGGGGGGGCGAGCACGACCACGTCGTGGTCGCGCTCTCGAATCTCGTCGAGGAGCGCCGCGTGTGGCCGCCCCCGGCGAGCGCTCATCGTCACCGGGACCGCCTCCGGTACGGCGGCGGCGTGACGCCTGAGAAGCTCCTCGCACCCGCGCTCGCACGCCCGCTTCAGGGCTCGCGGCGACTCGGGCGGGGGAAACGGCGGGGTCCAGGCGAAGGCGGGTACGGCGGGGATCGCGGCGAGCATCGTCAGCCGGGCGCGCTCCCGCTGCGCCAGTTCGACCGCCGTGCGCGCCCGGGCCGACGCGTCGGGGCGGTGGTCGATCAGGACGACGATGCTACGCATCGGCAGAGCCTCTCGCTCAAGTGGCAAAAGCAACAATTAGGATACCTAACGAAGAGTCGCAACGAGATGCCGAAGTCGCCCGATCAGCCCCTCGCGCCGCCCGCCGATCGTCGATCGCCGGCCGGCGGCCCGGACGGCGACGCCTTCGAGCGGGCGCTGATGCGGTTCCTGCGCGCGACCCGCGCCGCCCGCGCCCGGGTCGCGCGCGAGCCGGCGTTCGCCGGGATCACGTTCGCCCAGTTCCTGCTTCTCGATGCGGTCGGTCGGGTCGGCAGCGCCGGCAACGCCCGGGTCGCCGAGCTCGCGGGGGTGAGCGGGCCGACGGCGACCCAGGCCCTCGCGCGGCTCGAGCAGCGCGGGCTGCTTCGTCGCCAGCGCGCTGCGACCGACGGGCGCGCGGTGACGATCGCGATCAGCGCGCGCGGGCGCGAGCTCCTGGAGGAGAAGCGCTCGCTGCTCTCCGAGCGGGCACGGGCGCTGTTCTACTCGCTCGAGCCCTCGCAGCGCGAGCACGCCGCCGGCCTGCTCGACGAGCTCGCGGAGCTCGTCGAGGAGCTCTGAATTCGGCTCCGGCGCCGAGAGAGCCCCCGGAGAGGAGCCTCACGGGAGGTCTGTGGGGATGCCTCGCGGCGGCCACCGCGGCCCCGGGGCTCGCGGCATTGTCTGGAGAGTCAGCCTTTGGGAGGAGGCAGGTAGTCGCGGCACGGCTCTCCGCGGAGGCCGGGGCATGGCGGCAACTCGTCCGGCACGTCGACGCCCGGCACCACCGGGAGCGTGAGGCGCGAAGGCTTGCCCTTGCCCGAGCCGACGGCTACGCGCGCGGTGCCCTTCGGGCGAGCGCGCCTGAACGCCCAGATTGGCTGATCGTTGCCCGGAGGAGAGATGATGACGCGAATCCGCGAGCCCGCGCGATAGGCGTGCCCCTGGTAGTAGAGGGGGATCGTCACCTTGGCGAAGCGGCCCTCGGGCAGCGGCTTCAGGTCGCCCTTTCGCAGGCTGAGAACCGGGGCGAGCTTCGTGCTCTTCTTGCGGTCGAGCTTTCGCATCGAGCCACGCACCCAGCCGCTCTGCACGTAGACCTCCCTGCCGTCGGGGCGTACCTCGGTGACCGTCGCCTGCAGGTCCACGTTCGGCTTCGAGGAGCGCACCCACGCGCGCACGTACCCCGACCCCACGACCGTCGTGTCCTCTGCGAGCGGCTGCGTTACATAGGAGGCCGAGTTCTTTGCTGGGGTCTGCTCCCACTGGTACTGGGGCGACTGGGTCCAGAGGCCGCCTTCGCCGGTATCGGTGTCGCCGGAGAAGTTCGTGAGCGGTATCGCGTCGGCATCCCACTTGAAAGCGCTCTGCGCCCCACCCCGCGCGCGCTTCTGGCCGAGCTCTCCGCCGCCGCCGAAGTACCAGGAGCGCGCCGTCGTGCCCGGAACCGGCAGCGCGTCGAAGTACTGCTCGAAGCCGGGGTACGGCTGGCCCGGCTGACCGCCGGACCCGTTGTCGAAGAGAACGCGAACCGGCGGCTGAGACTCGAACTCCGCCAGCGCGCCCTCATAGGTCGGCTGCTGTTGCACCGGGTCGGGCGGCAGGGTCAGCCCCGAGATTCCCATTGCCTCCTGGAACACGACAGGTGAGAGCAGGTTGACGAGCGCAGAGAACGCGGCCGGGGAGCGTTTGGCGACGTAGAGCTGCAGGAAGTCGCCCCAGCGGTTGAAGGTCTCGGGCGCGAGAGCGTCGATGTGGGTGCCGTTCGTGAACGTGAACCACTTCTTGTCGGTGCCCGTGAAGCTCGAGGCGAGCGCCGGGCAGTGGCCGCCGGTCTGCTCGTCCTGCCACTGGCAGGCCATGAAGACGGGAACGTCGATCTTGTCCACGAACGTCTTCGGCGCCAGCGGGTCGGCTACCTGGGGACGGTAGTAGGCGTTCCGCCGGATCTTTCGCTTCAGGTTGGCCGCCTCGCCGTGGAGCGCCTGGTTCTGCTCACAAACCGCGTCGCCTCCCTGGATCCTCTCCCACGCCCACGCCTGCCCCGCGTCGGGGCCGGCGGGCATCGCGTCCTCGATGCGGTCCTTCGCCCATGGGAGCGCGAAGCCGGTGTTGAGGATCCCGCCGGGATAGAGCGTGGTCTGCACGCTGTCGAGCACGGAGATCGGTGTGATCGCGGCGAGGCTCGGCGGGTTGGTGGCGGCGGTGAAGAGCTGGCTGATCCCGCCGTAGGAGATCCCCATCATGCCCACCTTGTTCCCCTGCACCCACGGCTGGCGGGCGATCGTCTCGATCACGTCGTAGCCGTCGAGGCTCTGCAGCGGCTCGAAGAAGTCGAAGGCGCCGCCCGAGCAGCCGGTGCCGCGCATGTTGACGTCGACGACCGTGAAGCCCAGCAGGTTGCCGATCAGCGAGATGCCGCTCTCCGGGCCGCCCGGCTGCGCGTACCCGTAGCCCGAGTACTCGATCAGGGTCGGCGTTTGGGCGCCCAGGGGTCGAGCAGCTGGGCGAGCTGGGGCGGAAGCTCGCCGCCGAGGACGGAGGTGACGTCGGTCGGCGGGTGCACGTTGATCGCGAGCTTCGTCCCGTCGCGCGTCTCGAGGTACTGGTATCCGTCCGGCTCGATCGTTTGGTCGTAGAGCTTGGGGTCCGGCGGCTCTGACCGATCCGGGAGCACGTGGAGCTCCTGCGAGCTCCCCTCGCCCGTCACCTTCACCAGGTAGCCGCCGCCCGGCTTCACGCGGCGAAACAGCGCGGCCCCCAGGGGGTTCGCCCGATGGCTCTTCAGCTTCTCGCCCCGGCGCACGAGCGTCACCTTGGCGTTCGCGGGAGCGCCGTTGACGTACACCTGCTCGACGCTGCCGCGAGCTGTGAACGAGTGCGAACTCCCGCTGGCGGCGCCGGGCGCCATGACGGCGATGGCGGCCATCGCCGCGATCGCGAGCCCGAGGCACACGGGCGCCTGCAATCCCCGCACCCGATGGATCCTCCCGCCCATGCCGTGGCACTTATATCAGAGAGCGATCAGACAGCAGCGGCGGTGGAGCTGGTTCGCCCTCAGGCATCTGAACCTCGACGGCCTGAGGCCCCGCCATCCGCTACGTGCGGCGCGGGACGCTGCTCGAGGACGGTCCGCGGATCGCTCGAGGAAGCGGAGCTAATCGGCGTTCCCCGACGCCCGCCGCAGCGTTTCCCGACGCAGAAAGAACGTCGGGACGATTGCGGCAAGTGCCCCCACCGCCCCCATCACGAACGCGATCTCGAATCCCCGCTCGAGCGGGATCTCGGTTCCCGCCAGCGTGTTGGCGGAGAGGATCGTGGCGGCGATCTGGGCGCCGAAGACACCGCCGACCGTGCGCATGATCGTGTTCATCCCGGTCGCGATCCCGACCTGCTCCTGCGCGGCGATCGCCACCACCATGACGCCGAGCGAGGCGAAGCAGAAGGCGATCCCGACCCCCATCAGCGTCATCCAGACGTACAGCGTCCAGCTTTCGTCGTGAAAGCCGGCGAGCAGCGCGAGCCCGGCGGTCGCGAGCAGGATCCCGATCCGCAGCGGAACGAGCGGGCCGAGCCGGCCGGCGAGCGAGCCGGCGAGGGGCCCGGCGACGATCATCGCGAGCGAGGACGGGAGGAAGAACAGGCCGGCCTCGACCGGCGAGGCACCGAAGCCGAAGTCGAGGCGGGCAGCGATCGCGTCCGGCAGCCCGCTGGGGATCTGGACGAAGTTGGGCAGCAGGATGAAGCTCGAGAACATCGCGAAGCCGATCAGCAGCGTGGTCGCGTTTGCGACCGCCATCGAGCGCTGGCCGAACATGGCCATGTCGACCATCGGCTCGGGAACGCGGCGCTCGATCCGCACCCAGGCCCACGAAAGCCGCCACCGCCAGGGCGAAGAGGCCGATCACCGCGGGCGAGCCCCAGCCCCAGCGCTCGCCCTCGCTGAGCGCGACGAGCAGCGCGATCAGCGCGACCGAGAGCGCCGCGCCGCCCGCGTAGTCGGGCCGGCTCGGAGTCTTGATCGGCGACTCGGGCACGAACAGGGCGATCAGCACGGTGGCGACCAGCACCGGGATCGCCCCGACCAGGAACAGCCATTGCCAGTCGAGGTGCTCGACGATCACCCCGCTCATCACCAGCCCGATCCCGCCGCCGACCCCGAAGACCGAGCTCACGGTGCCGATCCCCACGCCGATCCGCTCGGGCGGGAACTCGTCGCGGATGATCCCGAACGAGAGCGGGAAGACGGCGCCGCCGACGCCCTGGATCGCGCGGAAGAAGATCAGCGAGGGAAGGTCCCAGGCCGCCGCCGCCCCCAGCGAGGCGAGGCCGAAGATCGCCATCGCGATCACGAGCAGCCTCTCCTTGCCGTACTGGTCGCCGAGCTTGCCGAGGATCGGGGTGAGGACCGAGGAGGTGAGCAGCAGGATGGTCGCGATCCAGGTGACCCAGGCGGTGCTCGTGTCGAACTCGCGCTGGAACAGCGGCAGCGCCGGGATCACGAGCGTCTGCATGAACGCGAACGAGACGCCCGCGGTGGTCAGCAGCGCGAGCGTGACCAGGTAGTGCCGGCGTGCGGGGTCGGCGTGCGGCGGCGGCGCTCCCGCGGCGCCCGGCTGGCTCGGATCGGGGGACGTCGGGGAAGCGTTCACGAGGGTCTGCCTGCGGTGAGGGGATCGGCATCAGGTCGGGGCCTGGCGGGGCCGACGGGCCCCTCCTCCACGGGCGGCGCGAGCGAGCGAGCCTCCTCGCGGTCCGGGTGGGCGGCGTCCTCGCGCACCGCTCGGCGCAGCGGCAGCTCGGGGACGAAGAGCAGCGCCGCCAGCGCCAGCACCATCAGCGCCGGGCCGATCCAGAAGATCGAGTGGATCGCGTTCGCGAGCGCCTCGCGCACGAACGAGAGGCTCCTGGCCGCCGCCCGGCGCAAGCACCGCGCCGCTTCCGACCCCGTGCTCTCCGGCGCGCGCGCCGAGCTCGGCCGCGAGGCGGTGATTGAGCAGCGCCCCCATCACGCTGACCCCGATCGCGGCGCCGAGCTGGCGAAAGAGCTGCGTCGATCCGGTCGCCACGCCCAGCAGCCGGCTGGGGACGGCGTTCTGCACGACGAGCACGAGGTTCTGCATCAAGAGGCCCAGCCCGAGGCCGAGCACGATCATCGCCAGCGCCACCTGGCCGCCGGTCGCGCCGGTCGACAGCCGCAACAGCAGCCCGAAGCCGGCCGCCATCACCACCGGCCCGGCCAGGAGCGCCCAGCGGTAGCGGCCGGTGCGCGAGATCACCTGGCCGCTGCCGACGCTGGTCACGATCATCGCCAGCATCAGCGGCGTCAGCGTGACGCCCGAGTCGGTGGCCGAGATGCCGAGCGCCCCCTGGACGAAGAGCGGCACGAACATGATCGCTCCGAACATCGCCACCCCGACCGCGAAGCCCGCGAAGCTCGCGCCGGCGATCGTGCGCGAGCGAAATAGCGACAGGGGCAGTATCGGGTCTCGCGCGCGGCGCTCTTGGAGCGCGAACAGGGCCAGGAAGACGGCGGCCGCCGCGTAGAGGCCGACGATCTCGGTCGAGCCCCAGGGATACTGCTGGCCGCCCCAAAGCGTCGCGAGCAGCGCGGAGGACAGGCCGGCGGTGAGCAGCGAGGCGCCGAGATAGTCGACCGTCTGCGCGGCCTCGGGGTGGCGGGGAAGCTTCAGCGTCGCCCAGACCACGCCCAGGGCCACGAGGCCCACCGGCATCGAGACGAAGAAGACCCAGCGCCAGTCGGCGTTGTCGACGATCCAGCCGCCCAGAGTCGGCCCGAAGACCGACGAGACGCCGAAGACGACGCCGACGAGGCCCTGCCACTTGCCGCGCTCTGAGGGCGGGACGAGGTCGCCGATCACCGCCATCGCCAGCGGTATCAGCGCCCCAGCCCCGAGACCCTGGACGGCGCGGCCGGCGACCAGCTGGGTCATCGAGCCCGACGTCCCCGCGACCGCCGAGCCCGCCATGAAGAGGACGATCCCGAGCATGAACAGCGGCCGGCGGCCGTAGACGTCGGAGAGCCGGCCGAAGATCGGGACGGTCACCGTGGAACCGAGCATGTAGGCGGTGAACACCCAGCTGTAGTGGTCGAAGCCGCCGAGGTCGTCGACGATCACCGGCAGCGCCGTCGAGATGATCGTCTGGTTGAGCGCCGCGACGAGCATGCCGAGCATCACGCCGCCGAATGCCAGCAGCGTCGCCCGCCGCGAGAGCAGATACCCCGACTGCTCCATCAGGCGACCTCGTCCATCGCGTCGGCGAGCCGCGAGAGGAGCCGCTCCGCGTGCTCGCGCTCCCCCGGCTCGAGGCTCTCGAACATGGCACGTCGCGCGCGCTCGACGGCACGGCGCTTGTTGCGCACGAGCCGAAGGCCCTCGTCGGTGAGCGCGACCTCGACCACGCGGCGGTCGTCGCTCGAGTGCGAACGGCGGACGGTCCCGGCGCGCTCGAGCGAATCGAGCATCCGGGTCGCGGTCGGCGCCGCGACCCCGGCCGCCTCGGCCATCCTGCCCACGGGCAGTGTGGCATGGCCCTGCAGCGCCTCGAGCAGGTGGTACTGCGACAGGGTGAGCTCGAGGTCGCCCTCCGTCGAGATCCGCCCGCGGGCATGACGCACCGCTTGGGAGAAGCGATCGAATGCCCGTGAGAACCCGCGGAACGCCGCGTTGGGGTCGCGTTCTCCGGCGGCGGAGGAGACGGCGCGGCGTGGTTGCGGAGGCGTGCCCACCGGCGCAGCGTAGCAGTTCCATAGGTACCTAAAGGATTACAGGCTAAGCATCGTGTAGCGCCCGGATCGCCTCGGCTCGATGCCAATCCTCGGTCGCGGCGAACATCGCCGGCCGGGTCGCCGCCACCGCGCCTCGCCGAGCAGCGCTTCGAGATCGCGATCGCTGCGCCCCGGGGTCGTGGTGAAGGAGGCCGCGCCGGGCGGCGCGGCGGAAGGCGAAGTGCGAAGCCACCGCGTCCCCGGCGGCGGAGTGCCCCAGCCGCGGTGCTCCGCGTACTCGCTCGCCGTGTACTGGGCGTCGTGGGGCAGCAGGTCCGATCCGGCGGCGAGCTCGAGCGAGGAGACCAGGCTGTGCGCGAGCGTCAGCTCCGCGCCGTCATCGCTCGCGGCTTCGCTGCTCCAGCTCGGCCGGGCCGTGCACCACGGCGACCGGGCAGGGCGCGTGGGCGACGCACTGCTGGCTCACCGAGCCGAGCAGGAGCCCCGTGAAGCCGCCGTGCCCGCGCGAGCCGACGACGAGGAGGGTCGCGTCGCGAGCCTCCTCGAGCAGCGCCGCCGCCGCCGCTCCCTCCCGCACGCGGCGCTCCACCGCGACCGCCTCCCGGCCGCCCCTGAGTCCCTCGAGTGCGGCGTCGAGTTCCGCCTCCGCGACCCGCTCCATCTCCCCTGGATCGAGTCGCGGCCCCGGCGGCTCGAAGCCGCCGCCCATGTAGCCGGTGAGCGGGTAGTGCCAGGCGCAGACGACGCGCAGCGGGAGCCCGCGCAGCCTCGCCTCCTCGAGGCCGAACTCGAGCGCCGCCCGCGCGGTGTCCGAGCCGTCGAAGCCGACCACGACCGCGTGGCGTGCCGGGGCGGCCTCACGGTTGCCGTCTGCCATCACGAGCCCTCCGCGAGGTGGTCGGCGAAGAAGGCGAGGATCCGCCGCCAGGCGTCCTCTGCCTCCTCGGGTCGGTACTCGACCGTGGCCAGCGGGCGCAGGGCCCGCGCCGCCGGCCGCGGCAGGCTGCGGTTCATGAAGCTGTGCCCGGCCTCGGGATAGAGCTTGGTGTCGTGCGCGACGCTGCGCTCGTCGAGGAAGCGGCGCAGCCGCTCGAAGTCGCCAAGCAGCTGGCGATCGCGCCCGCCGTAGCTCGCCACCACCGGGCAGAGTCCCTCGAGCTCCGTCGCCGACTCGGGCATGCGCCCGTAGTTGACGGCGGTGGCGCGCAGGTCCTCGCGTGCCCCGAGCAGGAGCGCGAAGCCCCCGCCCATGCAGAAGCCGATCGCGCCCACGCGCGAACCGTCGACCTCGGGGCGCTCGCGCAGGGCGCGCAGGGCCTCGCCGGCTCGACCGGCGCCCTCGGCGCCGCTGCCGCGAGCGAGGTCGCGCACGGCGCGAGCGATGCAGATCGGCCGCGTGCCGGGGCCATAGAGCTCCGGCGCAAGCGCGGCGTGGCCCGCCGCTGCAAGCCGCCCGCAGATCCGCTTGATGTCGGCGGTCAGGCCCCAGACCTCGTGGATCACGAGCACACCCGGGTGGGGGCCGGGTCCAGGGGGAAGCTCGAGCCACCCGCCCGCTGCGCGCCCGCCGAGCTCGAGCTCGATCCGCTCGCCCGCCACCCGCGACTCGTATCCAGGTAACTGCGACATTCGCGTCTCGCTTAGATTAGCGGCCGCTCCGCGCTCACGTGGTACTCGAACGCACGAGATTGCGATCCCGCACTGCCGTGCCAGGTTCCCGCCCGCGGAGGAGCCGGGGGAGGAGGTCCGCTTCAACGGCCGGGCGTCCCTCCTGGGTCCGCACCGAGTCGCCGACCGGCTGGATCGATGACGAGCTCAGCCGGGCGAGCCTAGATCGGTGCCTGTCCCGCGTCCCGCGCCGCCGCGCCGCCGCGCCGCCGCGTCGACCCGCGGGCGTGGTCACGGCCCCGAGCCCCTCGACGCCGATAGAGGCTCCGCCGATCGAGCAGCACGGCCTTCGCTGGGGCGACCCGGATCGCCGGCTCGACTGGCGTTCGCGTCTCCGGGCGGTTCGTAGCGGGCGACCGTGAAGGCGATCAGGATCGGGACCTGGACGGCGAAGACGGCGAGCGAGAGCGTCAGCACGGTCAGTGCGCCGCCGCTCAGGTCGTTGCGCAAGAAGGCGTACTCGATCATCCCCGCGATCACGGCGTAGGCGAGGAGGGCCCTGCCGCCGACGTCGACGAACCGCCCCCACGCGAATCCAGCCGTGCGCGCCAGTAGGGCGAGGCTGAGCGCAAGCAGAAGCGCCGAGCCCGCGACCGCGATGATCGCGGGGGTCAGTGGCTCGTCGTTGGGCAGGCGGGCCGCAAGGTAGATGCCGCCGGCGACGAGCAGCGCGAGCGAGGCCATCCCGAGCTGCGTGATCGGCGGTAGCCCGCGCTCTGTCATCCGGTTGCGATCTTCGTCATGATCACCAAAGTGGCGACCTGGGTCGCGCCGAGGATCGCGGCGCTGTAGATGAACCGCCTCATCAGGCGCTCGATCACCTGCGGGTCCGGGCGGGGCCGCTTGAGTTCGTAGAGGACGGCGATGTTGGCGGGCTCGAGCAGTCCGAGCGCGATCACCGCCATCACGCCGACGACTATGTAGCTGGCGACGAGCCATTCGTGGTTGTAGTACGAGCTGTCGACGGTTCCCATGTGAACCCCGAGCTGCCAGCCCGCTGCAAGCGTCACCGCCACCACGGTCGGCATGATCAGCACCATCTTCGGCATCAGCCGCGCCTGGAAGTGGATTCGCGCCGGCACCGGCATCTTCGCCATTACCGGCCCGAGGACCAGGCCGAGGAAGAGGTCGATGATCGTCCAGGCGGCGCCGAAGGCGACGTGCAGGAACATCAGCGGCCAGAACTCGTTCACCGCGATGGCGACGACGGTCAGCGCGAAAACGACGACGACGATCGGAAGCCCGGCCCGGGGGACGATCTGGAAGTCCGGCCGCTCGAGTGCGGCCGGGTGTGGTCGCGCCGCCGCGCCTGACTGTGCGACCGAGCCTGACACCAGATCCAACCTACCAGCCTCGGGATCGGACAATGCCGCGGATCCCATCGCGCGCGGGCGCGGCCACTCGGGCCCGCCCCACCGACGCCTGATGGAGGGGCCCGGCGCTCAGACCTCGACCGTCGACATGTCGGGATAGCGGTCTCCCATCGTGACGCCGGGGGGCGCCACCTCATCGAGAACCCGCATGTCGTTCGCGGAGAGCTCCAGGTCGGCGGCGGCGACGTTCTCCTCGAGATATCGGCGCCGCTTCGTCCCAGGAATCGGCACGATGTCCTCGCCGCGGCGCAGGACCCAGGCGAGCGCCACCTGGGCCGCGCTGGTGCCGCGCTCGCGCGCCAGCTCGGAGATCCCGTCGACGATTCGCATGTTGTGCTCGAACGCGCCGCCCTGGAAGCGGGCGTTGTGACGGCGGAAGTCGTCCTCGGGGATGTCCTCGGGGCTGCGGAAGCGGCCGGTGAGAAAGCCTCGCCCCAGCGGGCTGTAGGCGACGAACCCGATCCCGAGCTCGCGCAGCACGCCGAGCACGCGCTGCTCGGGATCTCGCGTCCACAACGAGTACTCGCTCTGCAGCGCAGTGATCGGGTGCACAGCGTGCGCCCGCCGAATCGTCTCGGCCGAGGCCTCCGAGAGGCCGAGGTAGCGGACCTTGCCCTCGGCGACGAGCTCTCCCATCGCCCCCACCGTCTCCTCGATCGGCACCGTGCGGTCGACGCGGTGCTGGTAGTAGAGGTCGATGGTGTCGATGCCGAGCCGCTCGAGCGAGCCCTCGCACGCCTTGCGCACGTACTCCGGCTTGCCGTTGATGCCCACGTACGTCCCATCCTCGCGCCGCTCGTTGCCGAACTTCGTCGCCACGACCGCGCGGTCGCGACGGTCGGCGATCGCGCGGCCCACCAGGCGCTCGTTGGTGAACGGGCCGTACATGTCGGCGGTGTCGAGCAGGTTGACCCCCAGCTCGAGCGCCCGGTGGATCGTCGCGACCGCCTCGCGCTCGTCGGCGCGACCGTAGAACTCCGACATCCCCATGCAGCCAAGGCCGATCGCCGATGTCTCGAGGCCCTGCGAGCCCAGCTTGCGCATCTCCATCTCAGTCACGCTCCTCTCGTCGCCTGCCGACCGTCGGGTATTCGTCAGTCGGCTCGTCAGTCCAGCCACCGGTCCGGGGCCGGGACGCCGTCGCCCCCCTCCGGCTTGGGGCCGCCGATCGCGATCAGCTCAAGCCCGTCCGGGCCGGCCTCGAACCCGCGGACGACCTCCGGGGCGACGCGAAGCACGTCCCAACGGTGGAGCTCGACGATCTCGTCGTCGAGCCGAGCCCGCCCCGAGCCCCCGACCACCACGTACGCCTCCTCCTGCTCGCGATGGCTGTGACCCGTTCGCGAGCGATAGCCCGGCGCGTAGCGGAAGTGGCTCACCCCGAGGTCCCTCGACGCCAAGTGCTTGCGGGCGAACCTCGCCTCGACGCCCTCGCGGCCGGCGGCGGAGTCCTCGACCTGCATCAAGTTGACGGTCGCGAATCGCGACACCGATCTCACGGCCTAGGTCGCAGGCGGGCCGAAGACGTGCAGCGGCTCGATCCTGATGATCACTCGCCGCTCGCCGGGCTCGCGCATCGGGTAGCGCTCCGCTCCCAGGTACTTCTTCGCCAAGGTATCGATGTGCTCGTCGGCGCCGGAGTCCGTGATCTCCCGCACCCGGCCCCGGATCGAGACCCCCGCGAAGGGGTTCTCGCGGTCGACCACGGAAAGGCCGACCCTGGGGTCGCGCCTCAGGTTGCGGACCTTGAGCCGGCCCTCGGCGCTGTTGACGAGCACCAGCGAGTCCTCGAGGTCGACCCAGACCGGGGTCACGTGGGGGGTTCCATCCGCCATCAGGGTCGCCAGGTGGGCGACGTTGGGCGCCTCGAGCAGCCGCCGGGCTCCCTCGGAGATCACATCGGTCACGCTCGCCTCCGTGCTCAGAAGAGCGGGTCGGTGATCATCAGGTCGAGCTCGGCGCCGAACTGCTGGAAGAGGCCGAACAGCATCAGCGCCGCACCCGCGAGCGCGATGTCCTTGAGGAAGTGGATCTGGTCCTGCTGGCGCTCCATCGGGTCGGAGAGCTTCCAGAAGTCGTGCATGGCGAACGCCGTCGGGAGCAGGAAGACGACCAGCAGCGCCGCTCCGAGGTCGGCCCAGATCCCGAGCAGGATGAGCAGCGATCCGACCATGATCTGGACGCCGGTGAGCGGCACGAGCAGCGACGCGAACGGCACGCCCTTTTGCGCGGCGTACTCGCTCATCATCTTCCGCTGCGTCACGTGGCCGACGGCTGACGCTGCGAAGAGGACGAAGAAGAGGATACGACCCGCGAGGATCACCCAGTCCACGATCAATCTCCTTGGTAAGACAAAGTAACCAACTAACGAAAAGGAAGCATACCGCAGCAATAACCTTTGGCGGGTGTCCGATCGGATCGAGTCATGCGAGCGGCTGCGCGGGGCGGTCGAGCTGCTCGGCAAGCGCTGGACGCTGCTGATCGTCGAGTTGCTGCTGCAGCGACCCGCCCGCTTCTGCGAGCTCCACCGCGCGCTGCCGCGGATCTCCGGGCGCGTCCTGAGCGAGCGCCTGAGCGAGTTGACTGACTCCGGCCTCGCGACGCGGGAGGTCGATCCCGGACCCCCGATCGCCGCGACTTATGCGCTCACCACCCGCGGGCGGGCGCTGGAGCCGGTGATCGAGGCGCTGCGCGCCTGGTCCTCCAAGGCCCGCGCCGGCGCGGGCCTGTGACCGGACTGCCCCCGATCGCCACGTCGTCGTGCTGACCGGGCGCTGATCCGGATCCCGGCTCGCAGGCGGCCGGCCTCGCCGACACGTCGGCATGCTCTGCGCGGCGGCACGCGGAAGCGGCGAGGGGAGAATCTTCCCCGTTCGGTACATTATGTTGGCCCATGAGGGGCAATATCTGAAATCTGCGAGGGAGGTCGAGAGGTGTCGAGCGAAACACGGCAACTGGACGAGGTTCTCGTCACCGAGCGAGAGCTGTGGCTCGACGGCCCGCCGCACGAGCTCTTCGAGCGCATGCGCGCGGAATGCCCGGTCCACTGGACGCCCCGGATCACCGAGTTCCCGGAGGAGGCCGGGTTCTGGTCGCTGAGCCGGGCCGACGACGTCGAGAAGGTCAGCCGCGACTGGGAGCTCTACTCCTCCGAGGAGGGCGGGGTGGCGCTGGTCACCGACGCGGTCCTCCCGCTGGAGCTGATGCGGGCGATGTTCATCTCCATGGACCCGCCCAAGCACGACCGGCTGAAGGCGCTGTTCCAGCGAGGGTTCACGCCCAAGCGCATCGCCATGCACGAGGACGACATCCGCGCAATCGTCACGGGAGTCCTCGACCGCCTGGATGGCCGCGAGACGTGCGATCTCGTCGACGACGTCGCGCAACCGGTGGTGTCGCGGGTGATCGGGAGCTTCATGGGCATCCCGCCGGAGGACGATGCGATCTGGGCGCGGCTGATGAACACCATCCTCGGCACCGGCGACCCAGACCTCAACCCCGACTTCGACCGGGTCATGAAGCGCGATGTCCCCGAGGTCTTCGAGCGCTGCACCAAGCTCATCGCAGACCGCCGCGAGCATCCGACGAACGACCTCACGAGCGTGCTGGTGCACGCCGAGGTCGACGGCGAGCGACTCGAGGAGCACGAGATCGTCATGGGTTTCTTCCTGCTCGTCGCCGCCGGCAACGACAGCACCAAGGCCACTTACTGCAGCGCGATGCGGGCCCTCACCGAGCACCCCGAGGAGCGCCGCAAGCTGCTCGACGACCCGTCTCTGATCCCGAGCGCGGTCGAGGAGGCCCTGCGCATGTTCCCGGCGTTCTCGCACTTCCGGCGCACGGCGACGCGCGACACCGAGCTCGGCGGCTGTCCGGTGCACAAGGGCGACAAGGTCGTCATGTGGTACGTCTCCTCCAACCGCGACGAGTCGCGCTACGAGGACCCGGATCGCTTCGACGTCACCCGGAACCCCGACCATCAGGCCTTCGGGGCCGGCGGCCGGCACTTCTGCCTCGGCTCCGCGCTCGCCCGCCTCGAGCTGAGGATCCTGCTCGAGGAGACGCTCGCGCGGTTTCCCTCGATGACCCTCGCGGGCGAGCCGCAGTACGCGCAGTCACCGTTCATCAACCAGCTCAAGACGCTGCCGGTGCACCTGCGCGCAGCCTCGTCGGAGGAAGCTCGCTGAGGGCGGATCGAGCCGCGCGCGATCGCCTCCGCCGCGAGCGACGAACGGTCGTCGCCCACCGTCCGCTACCAGGGAAGCTCGTGGCCGGCGCCCCCGGCGTGCTCGCGCCAGCTCGTCGGTATCTCGTCGGCGCCGCGCAGGAAGTGCTCGACCTCGACCTGGACGAAGAGGGCACGCGCATCCGCGACCAGCTCGCCGTCGTCGCGGAGCTCGCCGGCGAGATGCAGCTTTCGGCCCTCGACCCGCTCGGCCCAGGCCTCGACCTCGAGGCGGCGGCCGAGGAGCGTGGGTCGGCGGTAGTTGACCTCGAGCTTTGCCGTCACCGCGGGCCGTTCGAGGATCAAGAGCAGCGAGCCGAGAGCGTCGTCGAGCGCGGTGGCGACGGCGCCGCCGTGGGCGAATCCCGGCGCGCCCTCGTGGCGGCGGCCGAGCGTCATCTCCCCGCGGATGCGGTCGCCGTCGCGGCGGAATCGCAGACCGAGGCTGGCCGGGTTCTGGTCGCCGCAGCCGAGGCAGTGCGGCTGATGCGGCGGGAGTTGACCGTCGCCCGCGTTCATCGCTCCTCCGCCTCCTCGAGCCAGCGCTCGATCGCCTCGCGCGCGGGCGGAGGCCGCTCCTGGAACCGGGTCGAGCGCCGGCAGCTCGAAGCAGTGGAACGGCGGTGGGGGTAGCTCTCGACGAGGGTGGGGGACACGGGCCGGGAAGATAGCCACAATTCCCCGATCGGTTAACTTGGGCCCAGCATCGGGCCCTGTCGGCCGCCCGCCGCCTGAGGCGGAGCAGCGCCGGGATCGCGATCCGGGCCTCGCAGGCGAGCGGCTGGGCGAGCGACTCCCTGAGCCGGCGATCAGGCCGATCAGCTCCGCTCGCCCCTGGCCCGGCGCCGCCCGGCTTTCCTGGCGACGGAGCGCGATCAACGTAGCATGCTAATAATTAGCGCGACAATGCCAGCGACGACACAGATCAGGGCCACGCGCCCCGTGCCCTCAAGCGACTACGAGGACCTCTGGCGGGCCTGGGATGAGTTCTTCACGGCGGTCAGCGGGGCCCGCGGGCGGGCGGCGTGCCAGCAGTCCGAGGGCCTCACCGTCCCCCAGTACCGGCTGCTGTCGGCGGTCGCGGAGGCGCCGACGACGCGCTGCGGAGAGCTCGCCGAGCGGATGGGGGTGAGCGCCCCGACCACGACCCGGATGCTGTCCGCGCTCGAGCGCGACGGCATCGTGCGCCGCGACCCGGTTGACGGCGACCGCCGCGCGATAGCGATTGCGCTCACGCCCAAGGGACGGCGCCTGCTGGTGCGCAAGGAGGCCAGGGTCTTCGAAAGGCGCAGGGCGCTCTACGAGTCCTTGAGCGAATCGGAGCGCCGTCAGGTGGGTCGCCTGCTGCGACGGCTGTCCGAGGCAGTGGAAGCGCTGTGAGCGCCGCGGCCGGACAACCCGGAGCCGAGACCAGGCAGCACTACGGGCTGACGCTCGCCGTGCTCGTGCTGGCGGCGCTCTCCTTCGCCCTCTCGCAGACGCTGGTCGCCCCGGCACTCCCGGAGATCCAGCGCGAGCTCGGCACCTCGACCACCACGGTCACCTTCGTGCTCACGGCCTACCTGCTCGCGGCATCGGTCGCGACCCCGATCCTCGGTCGCCTCGGCGACATGTTCGGCAAGGAGAGGCTCCTGGTGCTCACCCTGGCGGTCTTCGCCGCCGGATCGCTGGTCGCGGCGCTCTCGCACTCGATCGCGGTCCTGATCGCCGGGCGCGCGATCCAGGGGGTCGCGGGGGCGGTGTTCCCGCTCTCCTTCGGGATCATCCGCGACGAGTTCCCGCCCGAACGCGTCGCGACCGGGATCGGGCTGATCAGCGCCACCTTCGGGATCGGCGGCGGCGCCGGCCTCGTGCTCAGCGGCGTGATCGTCGACAACCTCTCCTACGAGTGGATCTTCTGGCTCGGGTTCGCGGTGGTCTGCGTGGCGATCGTCGCCACGCACCTGTTCGTGCCCGAGTCCCCTGTCAAGAGCCCGGCGCGGATCGACTGGGGAGGGGCCGCGCTTCTGGCTGTCGGTCTCGTGGCCCTCCTGGTCGCGGTCAGCGAGGGCAACTCCTGGGGCTGGGGCTCGGGGCGGGTGATCGGGCTCCTCGCGCTCGCCGCAGGGGTGCTCGGCGCCTGGATCAGGTTCGAGCGAGATCGGCCCGACCCTCTGGTCGACATGAAAGTCATGCGCGAGCGGGCCGTCTTCACCACCAATCTCACCGGCTTTCTGACCGGCTTTGGCATGTTCGGATCCTTCATCCTCATCCCCCAACTCGTGCAGATGCCGCCGGCGGCGGGCTTCGGCTTCGGCGCCACGGTGACCGAGGCTGGGCTCTTCATGCTGCCATCGGCGGCGATCATGCTCGTCGCCGGGCCCCTTGCGGGATGGCTCGGCGGGCGATTCGGCTCGAAGCTGCCGCTCGTGATCGGCACCGCGATCGCCGCCGCGAGCTTCGTCTTCCTCGCCCTCTACCACGACGAGCGCTGGTCGATCTACGCGGCGAGCGCCACGCTCGGGCTCGGCATCGGCTTCAGCTTCGCCGCGATGGCCAACCTGATCGTCCAGGCGGTGGACCAGACCCAGACTGGGGTCGCGACCGGGATCAACACGATCATGCGGACGATCGGCGGTTCCCTGGGCGGCCAGATCGCCGCCAGCGTGGTCGCCGCGCACATCGCGGTCAGCGGCTTGCCGGAGGAGTCCGGATTCACGGCGGCGTTTCTCATCTCGGCGGCGGGCGTGGCCCTCGCCCTGGTCGCCGCCATCATGGTTCCCGGGAGGTCGATCGGCGCCGAGGCGGATGGGGCGCTCGTCGGGTCCAGCGCCGCGCCGCGGGCCTCGGAATCGTCTTGAGCGCGGGTTTCCCTGCTCCAGCCCCCGCTACAACCCAATACTCACTCGAGTCACTCCGCTTACCACAGTGATTCGAGAAGTGGCGATTTGCAGGTATTTCATGCCGGAGGAGAGACTCGAACTCCCGACACGCGGATTATGATTCCGCTGCTCTAACCGACTGAGCTACTCCGGCGGGAGCGGGAATCGTAGCGGCGGCGGGAAGGGCTCAGGGGGGAGGCAGGCACGCCGCGAGAGCGCGCATGTGGGCGTCGGTGGTGCCGCAGCAGCCGCCGAGGACGTGGAGGCCGCCGGGGTCGAGGAGGGCCGCCATCTCGGCCGCGAACGTCTCCGGCTCGTCGGCCTCGGGGTGGTCGAGCTGGATGAGCTGGTCGGTGGGTAGGGTGAGCAGCCGGCTCGATGTCGTCTCCCCGTCCACGCCGCCGCGGATCGCAGGAATCGAGGACAGAGACTGACCTACACCGAATCTACGGTCAACCCCAGGGGATTCGGGGGATCGAATCGATCAGAGTGCAGCGGCACGTGAGACGCGAGAGAGAGGCAGGCGGTTGACGAACGGAACGGAAGAACCCGCGATCGAGGTGCGCGGGCTGCGGAAGCACTTCGGCGACGTCAAGGCGCTCGACGGCGTCGACCTCGTCGCCCGGCGGGGAACCGTCCTCGGCGTGCTCGGGCCCAACGGCGCCGGCAAGACCACCGCCGTCCGCGTGATGACGACGCTGCTCAAGCCCGATGCCGGCACCGCCCGGGTCGCCGGCCTCGACGTCGTCGCCGATGCCGAGGCGCTCCGCTCCCGGATCGGCCTCGCCGGCCAGTACGCGGCCGTCGACGAGAACCTGACCGGCTCCGAGAACCTGACGATGGTCGGCCGCCTCTACGGGATGCCGCGAGCCGACGCGAAGGCGCGCGCCGCCGAGTTGCTCGCGGACTTCGGCCTCGCCGACGCCGCCGACCGGATCGTCAAGACCTACTCCGGCGGCATGCGCCGGCGCCTCGACCTCGCCGCCGCGCTCGTCGCCCGGCCGCCGATCGTCTTCCTCGACGAGCCGACCACCGGCCTCGACCCGCGGAGCCGGATCGACCTCTGGGAGACGATCGAGAGCCTCGTCGCCGAGGGTGCCACCGTCCTGCTCACGACCCAGTACCTCGACGAGGCGGACCGCCTCGCCGACCAGATCGCGGTGATCGACCACGGCAAGGTGATCGCCGAGGGGACCGCGGCCGAGCTCAAGGACCGGGTCGGCGGCATGCGCGTCGAGGTCCACGTCGCCGGCGACTCCGATCCGTCGACGGCCGCCGAAGCGCTCGCGCCGATGTCGCGAGGAGCCGCCCGCGAGGTCGACGACCAGCTCGTCCGCGTCGCGCGTACCGCGGCAGAACGGCACGATCATGGAGGCGGTGCGGCGGCTCGACGACGCCAGCGCGGTCGCTCGACGACATCGCCGTCCGCGAGCCGACGCTCGACGACGTCTTCCTCGCCCTCACCGGCCGCGAGCTCGAGCCCGAGGAGGAGGCGGACGACACGAGCCGCGAGGAGGTGGCGTCGTGAGGCGCTTCATCGACGACACCCTCGTCCTCGCCGAACGCAACCTGTGCGGCTGCCGCGCCAGCCCGACCTCGCGATCGGATTCACGATCCAGCCGATCATGTTCGTACTGCTCTTCGCCTACGTCTTCGGCGGAGCGATCGTCACGCCCGGCTTCGACTACATCGACTTCCTGATCCCGGGGATCATCGTCCAGAACACGGCGTTCGGCGGGTTCGTGACCGCGCTCGGCCTCTCCGAGGACCTGAACAAGGGCCTGATCGACCGCTTCCGCTCGCTGCCGACCTCGCGGGCTTCGGTTCTCGCCGGGCGCACGGCCGCCGACCTCGTGACCAACGGCGTGTCGATCCTCGTCCTGCTGATCACCGGCTTGATCATCGGCTTCAGCTTCCAGACGGGCGTCCCGGAGGTGGTCGGCGGCTTCTTCCTGCTGCTGCTCTACGGCTACGCGTTCTCGTGGATCTTCGCCGTCATCGGGATGTCGGTCTCCTCGCCCGAGGCGGCGAACGGGATCGGCTTCACATTGATCTTCCCGATCACGTTCATCTCCTCGGCGTTCGTCCCCGTCGATTCGATGCCGTCGGCGCTGCAGTGGTTCGCCGACGTCAACCCGATCACGATCATCGTCGACGCGATGCGGGCGCTGTGGCTCGGCACCCCGGCGGGCAACAACGTCTGGGGCGCCGTCGTATGGTCCCTCGTGCTGATCGCCATCTTCGCCCCGATCGCGGTGGCGAGGTACCGCAAGGCGGCCTCGAGGTAGGGCCGGGAGGAGGACTGGATGAAGCTGATCATCACGATCCTGATCGTCGTCGCGATCGTCGCCGTGTTCCTGGTGATGAGCAGCCGGCGCGAGCGCTGATTCCTGTGCCAGCCGGCGGCCTCCGCTGCTGGGGTCGATGAGTACGAAATGACGAACTGAGCGACCCCAGCGTGGGGACGGGGGCCGGTCCGGATCTCAAGGGAGGTTCCGCGGAGCCGCGGTCGCCGCGTCTGTTTGCGCGGCACGTTGTCCGAATGGACCCCGGAGGACGAAGCGACAGCTGAGGTGAACCCTTCACATCCCCGGTAGCGCCGGATGACCTGACTCTCGAGGGGATCGGGGGTTGGGTTGAAGCTTCGTCAGGCGCCGGGGTTGAGGAGCTCGTCGACGGCGAATACCCCGCTGCGGGCGGTGCTCGTCTTGATCAGCGTCGCGGTTGGCGTTGGGAGCGAGCTCCGCGGCGGCTCAGGTCCCGTACGCGGACGCGGAGGAAGGCTCCCCGGCCGGCGGCGATGGCACTCCGGGCTACTCACCTCTCCTTCCGCCAGCCTCTGACTACGACTGCGACGGCGGGAGCGGTGACGGTCCTGAGTACACCGGAACCGTCAGCGTCTCCGGAGGCGATCCCTACGGCCTCGACGAAGACGGCGACGGCACCGGCTGCGAGCCTTAGCGCGCGACCTCGTAGGCGAGCTCGACCATCCCGTTCGAGAACGCGGTGACGTCGAGGAGCCTCATCGGCTTCGGCAGCGGCTCGGCGAACAGCGGCAGTCCGGCGCCGAGGGCGACCGGGACGACCGTCACCCGCACGAGGTCGAGGATGCCGGCGGCGACGTACTGGGAGGCGAGGTCGCCGCCGCCGACGACCCAGAGGTCCTTGCCCCCGGCGGCCTCGATCTGCTCGGCGTGGTCGGCGGCGACGTCGCCGGAGGCGAATCGCAGGCCTCCTGCCTTCTCGATCGGCGGGAGCTCGCGGCTCGTGTAGACCCATGCGGGCATGTCGCCGTAGGGCCACACGTTCTCGCGGACCAGGAACTCGTAGGTCTTCGAGCCCATCGTCAGCGCGCCGATGCCCTCGAAGAACGCCTCGTAGGAGTCCCCGGTCGGGTCGCCCTCCCCGATCGCCGAGCCGGCGCCCTCGAAGTTCGTCAGCCAGCCGAGCCTCTCCTCGGGCTCGGCGATGTAGCCGTCGAGGCTCATCGCCGCGTAATAGACGGTGCGGGCTGCCACGAGCCTGACGGTAGCGCCGGCACCCTTGGCGCGTCGACTCGGCTGCGCGACAATCGCGCGATGGCCAGCTCGGGCTCAGCGCGCCTCGCCGCGCCCGCAGGGGCGTCCCCGGCCGAGCGCGCCGAGCTCGGCCGCGCGGCGCGCCGGCAAGTCCCGCGCTCCGCCCACGCGGACTGGGAGCCGGCCGCGGGTCGCGAGGACCCGGTCGAGCTGCTCCGGCGCGAGTCCGCCGATCGGCTCCAGGACCTGCTGCCGCTGCGCTGGGAGCGGATGCTGACCTCGCCGTTCGCGTTCTACCGGGGGAGCGCCGCCCTGATGGGGGCCGACCTGGCCGGGACCCCTGCCACCGGGCTGCGGGCCCAGCTCTGCGGCGACGCCCACCTCTCGAACTTCGGCGGGTTCGGCGCGCCCGACCGCCGCCTCGTCTTCGACGTCAACGACTTCGACGAGACGCTGGTCGGCCCGTGGGAATGGGACGTCAAGCGGCTTGCCGCGAGCTTCGAGATCGCCGCCCGCGAGCGCGACTTCAAGCGCAAGCGCGCGCGGTCGGCGGTCACCGCCGCGGTCCGCGCCTACCGGGAGACGATGCGGCGGCTCGCCGAGTTCGGGAATCTCGAGGTCTGGTACGTGCGGCTCGACCTCGGGCAGATCCTCGGCGACCACGGCGGCGAGGTGACCGCGAGCGCCCGCGACGACTTCCGCGCGACGATCGAGAAGGCGAAGTCCAAGGACCGGATGCGTGCGTTCGAGAAGCTCGTGGAGCGGCGGGACGGGCGGCTCCGCTTCGTCTCGGACCCGCCGTTGATCGTCCCGTTCGAGGACGTGATGGACGCCGCCCGCGCCGCCCGCGCCGACGAGGACATCGCTCGCGTCATCACCTCCTACCGCCGCACGCTCGCGCCCGAGCACCGGCGCCTGCTCGAGGGCTACCGCTACGTCCACGGCGCCCGCAAGGTCGTCGGCGTCGGCAGCGTCGGCACCCGGACCTCCGTCGCGCTCTTCGTCGGCCGCGACGAGGAGGACCCGCTGATCCTGCAGATCAAGGAGGCGGGGCCGTCGGCGCTCGCTCCGTACCTCGGCGGCGCCGGGAGGGGCCACCAGGGGAAGAGGGTCGTCGAGGGCCAGCGGCTGATGCAGGCGACCGGCGACATCCTTCTCGGCTGGATGACCGCGCCCGACGCCGACGGAGTTGAGCGCCAGTACTACGTGCGCCAGCTCTGGGACCAGAAGGCCTCGGCGCGGCCCGATCGCATGGACCCGCCGCGGATGGAGGCCTACGCGCGGATGTGCGGCGTGACGCTCGCGCGGGCCCACGCCCGCAGCGGCGACCGGATGGCGATCGCCGCCTATCTCGGCTCGGGGACCGCGTTCGAAGACGCGGTCGCGCGGTTCGCCGAGCTCTACGCCGAGCAGAACGAGCGCGACTACGCGGCGATGCGGAGCGCGGTCGGCGAGGGAACGCTCTCGGCCGAGCACGGCTGAGGGAGCGCCTCGCGGTTTGCGGAAGGCCGGCCGGGGGCACGTCGAACCCGATGGCGCCCCTGCAAGCGGTCCAGGAGCAGTTCGAGGACTACGACCCCGGAAGCAGGCGCAAGCCGCTCGGGCCGTATGCCGTTCTCACGACCGCGTTCGCGGTCGGCTTCGGCGCGGCCGTCGGCGCGGCGGTTCGCGGGCGCGGAGGCCTGCCGCAGGGCTACTCGGTCCTCGACATCGTCACCACCGGCGTCGCCACCCACAAGATCTCGCGGCTGATCACCAAGGACAAGGTGACCGCGTTCGCACGGGCCCCGTTCGTCACCTACCAGGAGCCCGCCGGGCAGGGCGAGGTCGAGGAGGCGCCGCGCGGCGACGGTCTGCGCTACGCCGTCGGCGAGCTGCTCGTCTGCCCCTACTGTGTCGGGCAGTGGGTGGTCGGGGCGCTCGCCGCCGGGATGATCGGCGCGCCGGAGGCGACCCGGCTGATCACCTACATGTACACGGCCCACGCGGTCGCCGACTTCCTGCAGATCGGCTACCGGGCCGGCGGCGACGCGCTCTCCGGCTAGTCGCGCCGGGTCGCGCCGACCGGCTCGAACCGTGGCCGCCGCTACCCTCGACTCATGGATCAGGGAGAGCTGAACCACGCCGTTGCGGCGGTCGTCAACGACTGCCTCGGCGTCCGCGCGGGGGAGAGCGTCCTCGTCGTCGCCAACCCAGCGACCCTCGGGCTCGGCGAGCGCCTCCGCGGCGAGGCCGGCCGCGCCGGCGCCGACGCGGTGCTGGCGCTGATGGCCGAGCGCGCCTCCCACGCGGGCGAGCCGTCACCGCCGGTGGCCGCGGCGATGGCGGCCGCCGACGTCGTCCTCGCGCCGACCATGCAGTCGCTGTCGCACACCGCGGCGCGCAAGGCGGCATCGGCGGCGGGGGCGCGAATCGCGACGCTGCCCGGCGTCACCGAGGAGCTCCTCGCGCGGGTGATGTCCGCCGACATGGCCGAGCTGCGGCGCCGCGGCCACGCGATCGCCGACGCGCTCAGTGCCGGCGCCGAGGCGCGGATCACGTGTCCCAACGGATCCGACCTCCGGCTCGGCCTCGAGGGCCGCACCGCGATCCCCGACGCCGGCGAGCTGACCGAGCGCGGCGCCTTCGGCAACCTGCCCTGCGGCGAGGGGTTCATCTCGCCCGACGATCGCGCGTGCGAGGGCACGCTGGTCGTCGACGGCACGATCGCCTCGATCGGCCAGGTCTCCGAGCCGGTCCGGCTGACGGTGGCCGGCGGCATCCTCACCGAGGCGAGCGGGGGGAGGGCGCCGCCCTGATGGAGCTGCTGACCGCGCACGGTCCCGAGGGGGCGACGATCGCCGAGCTCGGCATCGGCACGAACGAGAAGGCGCAGCTGACCGGGAACGTGATCGAGGACGAGAAGCTGCTCGGCACCGCGCACGTCGCCTTCGGCGCCTCCGAGGCGATCGGCGGCCGGATCCAGGTCCCGGTGCACCTCGACTGCGTCGTGCTGCGGCCGACCGTGACGATCGACGGTGCCGAGATCGTCCGCGACGGGGAGCTCCTGCTCTGACCGCGGCAGGGCGGCCGCGGCTGCTCGCGGTCCCGAACGTCTCGGAGGCGGCCGATCCGGAGGCGCTCGGGCGGATCGAGTCGATCCTCGCGGGCGAGCCCGTCGCGCTCCTCGACCGCCACTCCGACGCCGTCCACAACCGGACGGTGCTGACCCTGGCCGGCACCGGGCCGGAGCTGGTGCGAGCGCTCCGCGACCTCGCCCGCGCCGCGATGGAGGCGATCGACATCAGCCGCCAGCGCGGCGCCCATCCCCGGATCGGAGCGCTCGACGTCTGCCCGGTGGTCTGGCACCGCGACGACCTCCGCGACGAGGCGACCGAGTCGGCCCTGGCGGTCGCCGAGCAGCTCGCCTCGCTCGGGCTGCCGGTGTTCCTCTACGGCGAGCTAGCGGCGTCGCCCGAGCGCGCCGAGCGCGCATTCTTCCGCCGCGGCGGGGACGTCGAGCTCGCGCGGCGGATGCGTTCGGGCGAGCTCGAGCCCGACCTCGGCCCGACGTGGCCCCACCCGACCGCGGGCGCGGTGCTCGTGACCGCCCGGCGGCCGCTGGCGGCGTTCAACGTCGAGCTCGAGGGACTCACGATCGCGGCCGGCGAGCGCGTCGCCGCGTCGCTCCGCGAGGCCGGCGGCGGCCCCGAGGGGGTCCGCGCGATCGCCATCGACCTCGGCGGCGGGCGGGTCCAGGTCTCGACCAACGTCCACGATCCGTTGGGGGTCACGCTCGGCGAGATCGTCGAGCACGTCCGCGCCCTCGCCGCGCCGGAGGACGGCGTGCCGGTCGAGGCGGAGCTCGTCGGCCTCGTTCCCGCCGCCGCGCTCGACGGCTATCCCGAGGACGTGCCGATCCGCGACGACCCGCACGCGCGGACGATCGAGGCGCGGCTCGCGGCGCTCGGCGGCTGAGGCAAGCGCGGTCATCTAGGCTTCGCCCCGCGATGCCCGGCAACCAGAAACCGCGCACCCGCAAGCACCGCGGCACCCAGACGGGGAGCATCTCCCGCGCCCAGCGCTCGCGGCCGCGCAGCCGCCAGGAGGCGATGGCACAGGCTCGCACCAAGCGCGGCCAGGGCGGCGCCAAGCGCTCCCAGCCGGTCGATCGCCGTGCGATCCCGCCGACTTGGCGCGGCGCGGTCATCCGCGGCCTGCTCATCGCGGCGGCGCTGTTCCCGATCTCGGTGCTCGTGCTCGGGGAGAAGCCGGCGCAGGCGGCGGTTCTGAGCGTGATCGCGGCCGGACTCTACATCCCGCTCGGCTACTGGACCGAGCAGCTCATGCATCGCCGCTACCTGCAGAAGGCCGCCCGGGAGCGCGCTCAGCAGGCGGCTCAGAACGGCAAGCGCAAGGGCGGCTGAGGTGGACGTCCGCGCGTTCACCGTCGGCCCGGTCGCGGAGAACTCCTACATCTTCCGTCGCGACGGGGCGAGCGAGGCACTGATCGTCGATCCCGGCGACGAGGCGCCGCTGCTGCTCGGGGCGATCGAGAAGCTCGAGCTCGACCTGAAGGCGATCCTGCTCACCCACACGCACTTCGACCACGTCGGCGCCGTCGCTCCGGTCGCCCGCGAGACCGGAGCGCCCGTCTACTGCCCCGAGATCGAGGTGCCGGTGCTCGGAGACATCATGAGCTTCGTCCCCTGGCCGGGCTTCGGCCCGTACGAGAGCTGGGACGCCGAGGAGACGGTGTCGGGCGGCGAGCGCCTGGAGCTGGCCGGCTTCGAGATCGACGTCCTCTTCACCCCCGGCCACAGCCCGGGCCACGTCACCTACTCGGTCCCGGACGAGGCGGCGCTGTTCAGCGGCGACGTTCTCTTCCAGGGGTCGGTCGGCAGGGTCGACCTGCCCGGCGGCGACTGGCCGACCCTGGCCGACAGCCTGCGGACGCTCGTCGAGGGCCACCCGCCGGAAACGACCGTGTACCCGGGACACATGGGGATCACGACGCTGGGCGCCGAGCGGGATAGCAACCCGTTCCTCGCCGAGCTCTCGGCCTGACGGACGGCCGCCATCCTCGCGATCGCCCTCGCCCTTGGCTCCTCTGCCTGCTACGGCGTCTCCAACTTCGTCGGTCCGCAGCTCTCGAAGCGGCACACGGTGGTCGCCGTCCTGCTGGTCTCCCAGCTCGCCGCCCTGCTCGCCTGCGCGCTCTACGTCCTCGCCGACGGCGCCCCGGCGCTCTCGGGCGGGAACACGGCGGTCGCGGCGCTGGCCGGGGTCGGCAACGCCGGCGGCCTGATCGGCTTCTACAAGGCCGCCGAGCTCGGGCCGCTCAGCGTTGCCGCTCCGATCGGCGCGCTCGGGGCGATCGTCCCCGTCGTCTGGGACCTCTTCGAGGGGGTCGGGCTCACCGCGACCGAGGCCGCGGGGATCGCGCTGGCGCTCGGCGGCGCCTCGCTCGCCGCCCGGACCACGCCGTCGGAGGAGATCGAGTACGTCGACCCGCGCGCCAGCGTGCTCTGGGCGGCGGCCTCGGCGTGCTTCTTCGGGATCTTCCTCACCGCCCTGCCGCACGCCAGCGACGATGGCCGCGCCTGGTCCCTACTCGACGCGCGGATCGCGCTCGTCGCGATCGTCGCGCTCTGGGCCGGCCGCCGGATCGCCTCGATGCGCCCGCCCCCGGGGGCGCTGCCGCTGCTGGCGATCCCCGGCCTGCTTCTGGTCGCCGGCACCGTCCTCTACACGGTCGCCGCCGACCACGGGCAGCTCTCGATCGTCTCCGTGCTGGGCTCGCTGTTCCCGGTGTTCACGGTCGCGCTCGCGGCCCTGCTGCTCGGCGAGCGCCTCTCACGCGCCCAGTCCGCGGGCGTCGCGACGGCGCTCGGCGGCATCGTCCTGATCGCGCTCTGAGCGCGGGGCGCTAGGGTCGCGCGCGATGGCCTCCGACTTCCAGGCGCCCCGCGGCACGTTCGACCTCCTCCCCGAGCAGGAGGAGGCGCGCGAGCGGGTGATGGCGCACGCGCGCGAGCTCCTCGGCCGCGCCGGCTACGGCCGGATCGAGACGCCGGCCTTCGAGGACACGTCCCTGTTCGCGCGCGGAGTCGGCGAGGCGACCGACATCGTCCGCAAGGAGATGTTCACCTTCGAGGACGCGGGCGGACGCTCGGTGACGCTGCGCCCGGAGGGGACGGCGCCGATCTGCCGGGCCTACGCCGAGCACGGGATGCACCGGCTGCCGCAGCCGGTGAAGCTCTGGTACGCGGGCCCGTTCTTCCGCTACGAGAAGCCGCAGGAGGGCCGCTTCCGCGAGTTCAACCAGATCGGGGCCGAGGCGATGGGCTCGTCCTCGACCCTCGTCGACGCGGAGCTGATCGTCCTCCTCGACGAGCTCCTGCGCGGGCTCGGGATCGAGGAGCTGCGCCTCCACCTCTCGTCGCTCGGCTCGGCGGACGCGCGGGCCGCCTACCGCGAGGAGCTGCGGTCGTTCCTGCGCGGCCGCGAGGACCAGCTCTCGGACGAGGTCCGGGCCCGGATCGATACCAACCCGATGCGGGCGTTCGACTCCGACCACGCCGGCACCCGCGCGGCGATGGCGGAGGCGCCGACGATGCTCGAGCGGCTCGACGGCGAGGACGCCGAGCACTTCGCCGCGGTCCGTGAGCTCCTCGACACGGCGGGGATCGCCTACGTCGTCGACCCGACCCTGGTGCGCGGCCTCGACTACTACAACCGCACCGTCTTCGAGTTCAGCTGCGACCGCCTCGGGGCGCAGTCGGGGATCGGCGGCGGCGGCCGCTATGACGGCCTCGTCGAGCTGCTCGGCGGCCCGGCTACCCCGGCATGCGGATGGGCCGCCGGCATCGAGCGCATCCTGCTCGCGATGGGCGTCTCCGGCGGCGACCGGGAGATGGAGGCCTTCGTCGTCTCCGTCGACCGCCGCGCCGAGGCCTTCGAGCTGGTGCGGCGCCTGCGGCGCGACGGCATCCGCGCGGAGCTCGACCTCGCCGAGCGCAGCTTCAAGGGCCAGATGAAGTCGGCCGACCGCTCGGGCGCCCGGTTCGCGGCGATCCTCGAGGGGGATGGCACCGCGAAGCTCCGGGACATGAGCAGCGGCGAGCAGCGCGAGGTCGCGGGCGACGCGCTCGCCGGCGAGCTCCGCGCGGCGCTCGGGCAGAGCTGACCGGCGCGCTCCCTGCGACACTGCGCGACCGTGAGCGAGCACCCGGACACCGGCGGCATCCCGCAATTTCCCGCGCAGCGCGGCAACCGCTACCGCGACACCTGGTGCGGCCAGGTGCTGAGCGAGCGGGCGGGGAGCGATGTTCGCCTGGCCGGCTGGGTCAACCGGCGCCGCGACCACGGCGGCCTGATCTTCATCGACCTCCGCGACCGCACCGGCGTGGTCCAGCTCGTCTTCGATCCCGACGAGTCCGCCGAGGCGCTTGCGCTCGGGCACCGGCTGCGCTCGGAGGACGTCCTCACGGTTGCCGGAAGGGTGGTCGAGCGCGACCCCGAGCAGGTCAACCCCGAGATCCCGACCGGCGCCTACGAGGTCCGCGTCGCGGACGCGGAACTGCTCTCCGACGCGGAGACGCCGCCGTTCCAGATCGAGGGCAAGGGCTCCTCGGAGGCGGGCGAGGAGACGCGCCTGCGCTACCGCTACCTCGACCTCCGCCGGGAGGCGATGCAGGAGGCGATCCGCACCCGCGCGCTGCTGGTCCGGGCGATGCGCGAGGCGCTCGACGCCGAGGGCTTCATCGAGATCGAGACGCCGGTGCTGACCCGCTCGACCCCCGAGGGCGCGCGCGACTTCCTCGTGCCGAGCCGCCTCCAGCAGGGCTCGTTCTACGCGCTGCCGCAGTCGCCGCAGCTCTTCAAGCAGCTCTTGATGGTCGGCGGGTTCGAGCGCTACTACCAGATCGCCCGCTGCTTCCGGGACGAGGACCTGCGGGCCGACCGCCAGCCCGACTTCACCCAGCTCGACATCGAGCTGTCCTTCGTCGAGGCCGACGACGTGATCGACACGAACGAGCGGATGATGCGTCACGTCCTCGCCGTCGCCGGGGTCGACGTCGAGCTGCCGATCGAGCGGATCTCGCACGCCGACGCCGTCTCCCGCTTCGGCACCGACCGCCCCGACACGCGCTTCGGGATGGAGCTCGTCGAGCTCTCCGAGGAGCTCGCCGAGACCGAGTTCCGGGTCTTCCGCGGGACGATCGACGGCGGCGGCGTCGTCAAGGGGATGAACTGCGGGTCCCGGGAGCTGCCGCGGGCGCAGCTCGACGGGCTGATCTCCGAGGCGCAGGAGCTTGGCGCCAAGGGGCTCGTCTGGGCCTTCCGCGAGGGGGACGGCTGGCGCTCGCCGACCGCGAAGTTCCTCACCGCCGAGGAGCTCGCCGCACTGAACTCGGCCCTGGGAGCCGAGGAGGGCGACCTGCTCCTGCTCGTCGCCGACCGGCCGGCGGTCGCCAACCGCGTGCTCGGGACCCTGCGCACGCGGCTGGCCGAGCGCTGGGGCGAGATCACGGACGGCTCGCACTCGTTCTGCTGGATCGTCGACTGGCCGCTCGTCGAGTGGAACGAGGACGAGGGGCGCTGGGACGCGCTGCATCATCCGTTCGTCGCCTTCGAGGGGGAGCTCGACCCCGACGACCCCGGCGCGGCCCGCGCCCTCGCCTACGACCTCGTCTGGAACGGGTGGGAGATCGGCGGCGGCTCGATCCGCAACAGCGACCCCGATGCGCAGGAGCGCGTGCTCGCCGTGCTCGGGATCGATCACGACGAGGCCGAGGCCCGCTTCGGGTTCCTGCTCGAGGC
The DNA here is from genome assembly GCA_963823565.1 of uncultured Solirubrobacterales bacterium. Lineage (GTDB taxonomy): Bacteria > Actinomycetota > Thermoleophilia > Solirubrobacterales > 70-9 > RHKX01. The sequence continues at coordinate 1,036,052 of CAWGLR010000003.1, forward strand.
GCTCCGCTTCGGCGCGCCGCCCCACGGCGGGATCGCCTACGGGATCGACCGGATCGCGGCGCTCGCGACCGGGGCGGACTCGATCCGCGACGTCATCGCCTTCCCGAAGACCGCCTCCGGCGGCGACCCGCTCACCGGCGCCCCGGCGCCGGTCGACGCGCGTCAGCTCCGCGAGCTCGGCATCGCCTCCGCGCGGACATGACCGAGGGCGGGGCGCCCGGCACCCGAGGCGATCCCGCCGCCCTGGCCGCCGAGGTGGTGGCCGCGATCAACGACCGCGACCCCGAGCGCCTCGGCCGGGTGCTCGGCGAGCGATCCCGCGTGATCACCGGCCGCAAGGCCCACGAGGGAGCCGAGGCGGTGCAGGCCTGGGCCGCCAAGGAGTACTCGCATCTGCGCCGCTGTTTCGCGATCGATGCCTACCGGACGATCGGCGGGAGCGTGCTGGCGACGGGGATGGTCCAGTACGTCTGGAGCGAGGGGGGAGAGGTGGCCGACAGCACCCCGATCGCGCTCGAGATGAGCTTCGCCGACGGTCGCCTCGAGGCGTTCGAGCTCCACGACGACGTCGCCGCCGCGCTCGCCGCCTTCGAGTCCTAGCAGGCCCGGGCGACCGCGCCCCGGGCGGTGGGCGCCGGCCCGCGCGGCTAAAGGTTTTCCGCTCACGGGCCGAACCCGTGGGTGTTACCTTCCCCATGGGCCCGAGCTCGTACGACAGTCGTCCTAAGTGTGAACCAACACGATTGGCTAGGGAGCCATCGTCTGGGGCGCCCGTGGGCGTTCCGGCAGGTTCCCCCCTGTTTCACAGGGTTCATCAGCCGGACGGCATCGGCGAGTTGGGGCTCTTTGCTCTTCCGTTGAGGCGCATTCCGTGAGGGAGCGCCTCAACAACGACCCGAAGGTCCAGCTCGCGGTCCTCGCGATCGCCGCGGTGGCGCTCGGGCTGATCCTGATGATCCAGCTCGGCGGCGGTGGCGGCGAGACGGCGGTCGACCCGAACGCCGCGACGACCACGCCGACGACCGCTAGCGGCACGGAGGCGACCGGGACCTCGTCGGGCACGTCCGGCACTGCCACCGACACCGGCACGGCGGGCACGGCGACGACGACCCCGCCCGCGACCGCCACCGACACCGGGACCGTGGCGCCGTCGGCGACGACCCCTTCGACAACCGCCCCGCCGGCGACTGGAGCGACGGGCGAGGCGCTGCTGCCGACGAAGGGCCTGCCCTCCGACGTCCTCGTCGCCTACGCGAAGAACCAGCCGGTGGTCCTGCTGGTCGTCGACCCGAGGTCGCGCGACGCCGCCCGCCTCAAGAAGTACGCCTTCTCGCTCGACGGCTACAAGGACGCGGCCGTCTTCGTCGTCCCGACCAAGAAGGTCCCCAAGTACTCGCGGATCATGGAGGGGGTCCAGGTGAGCCAGACCCCGGCGATCGTCGCCGTCACCCCGCGCAAGCTGAACTCCGCCGCGCCGACCGCCAGCGTCACCTACGGGATACGCAGCCGCAAGAGCTTCCGCCAGGCGATCGCCGACGCCGCCTACAAGGGCGGCCCGCGCCAGTCCTACCCGTAGCGAGCGGCGAGCCCGGGAGGGGCGACGAGCGGTCGGGGATCTACCCTCTCGTCGATGGAGGCCGTCCTCTTCGAGGCATACCGGGACGACGACTCGCGCCGCGGCCCCGCGCTGCCCGGGGCCGCCGCCGGGCGCGCCGGCGGCGCCGCCTGCGGCGACGAGATCGAGATCTCGCTGCGGATCGACGCCGGCGCGGTGGCTGACGTCCGCTGCGCCGGGTCGGGATGCGGCGCGGCGGCCGCGGCGGCCGCGGCCGCGGCCGACCTGGCCGACGGCGCCGGGCTCGCCGAGGCGGCGCTGATCTCCCCCGATGAAATCGACGCCGCGCTCGGCGGCCTCAGCCCGGTCGGGCGCCATGCCGCCGACCTCGCGGCCGAGGCGCTGCACCGGGCGCTCGGCGTCGCGGTGGCCCGCTCGGAGGGCGCGCTGCTCGCGCCGCCGGAGACGGGCGAGCGCGTCCTCGTTGCGGTCAGCGGCGGCGTCGACAGCGCGGTGGCGGCGCTGCGGGAGCGCGACGGCGGGGCTGATGTCGTCGCGATCACGCTCGAGCTCTGGTCCGACCCGGCGAACGACGGCGAGAGCAGCTGCTGCTCGGCCGATGCGGTCCGCGCGGCGCGCGGGGTCGCGCACTCGCTCGGCATCCCGCACCTCACCGTCGACCTGCGAGAGGAGTTCCGCTCCGGAGTGGTCGAGCCGTTCCTCGCCGGCTACGCCGCCGGCTTCACGCCGAACCCCTGTGTCCGCTGCAACGGCCGGGTCCGGATCGAGCCGATGGTGCGAATCGCCGAGCGGCTCGGCGCCGCTGCCCTCGCCACCGGGCACTACGCGCGCCTGCGCGACGACGGCGAGGGGCCGCTGCTCGCCGCCGCGGCCGATCCGGCGAAGGACCAGACCTACATGCTCGCCGGGCTCCCCGCCGAGCTGCTGGCCCGGCTCCGGTTCCCGCTCGGGGATCTGACCAAGCCCGAGGTCCGCGAGATCGCCGGCGCCGCCGGCCTCGCGGTCGCGGGCGCCGCCGAGAGCCAGGACCTCTGCTTCCTCGCCGGCGTCGGCAAGGAGGGGTTCCTCGCCCGCCACGGCGGCCTCGCCGACCGCGAGGGCGAGATCGTCGACACCGCCGGGCGCGTCCTCGGCCGCCATCGCGGTCATCACCGCTTCACGGTCGGCCAGCGCAGGGGGATCGGCGTCGCCGCTGCCGAGCCGCTCTACGTCCTCGGTACCGATCCCGCCGCCAACCGGGTCACGGTCGGGACGCGGGAGGAGCTGGCGGTGGCCGGCGTCGGCATCACCGACGCGGTCCTGCACCGCGACGCCTCCCGGGTCCGCGAGGTGCGCCTGCGCTACCGCTCCGCTCCTCTGCGCTGCCGCGTCGCCGGGGGATCGCCCGGGCCCGGGCGCCACGGCCGGATCCGGCTCGACCTCGACGAGCCAGCCCGGGTCGCCGCTCCGGGCCAGACCGCGGTGCTCTGCGACGGCGATCTCGTCGTCGGCCACGGCACCATCGCGTAGCCTTCCCGGTCCCGCCCTCCTCCCTCACCGGCGGGGCCCCAGCGATCGTGATGACCTCGGACCAGATCCGCGAGACGTATCTGTCGTTCTTCGAGCGGCATGACCACCTGCGCCGCCCGTCGGCGTCGCTGATCCCGGCGCCCACCGACACCTCGACGCTGCTGACCGTCGCCGGCATGCAGCCCTTCCAGCCCTACTTCCGCGGCGAGGAGACACCGCCCGCGCCGCGATTGTGCTCCTCGCAGCGCTGCTTCCGCACGCCCGACATCGAAGAGGTCGGCAACACCGCCCGTCACCTGACCAACTTCGAGATGCTCGGGAACTTCTCGTTCGGCGACTACTTCAAGCGCGACGCGATCGAGATGGCCTGGGAGCTCTCGCTCGGCGGCTTCGGCTTCGACCCCGAGCGGATCTGGATCACCGTCTTCGAGGGCGACGAGGGGCTCGGCCTCGGGCCGGACGAGGAGGCGATCGAGATCTGGAAGGAGCTCGGCGTCCCCGAGGAGCGGATCGTCGGGCTGCCGCGCAAGGAGAACTTCTGGCAGGCCGGCAACTCGGGGCCGTGCGGACCCTGCTCGGAGCTGTACCTCGACCGCGGCGTCTCCTTCGGCTCCGAGGACGATCGCCCCGGCGACGACACCGACCGCTTCCTCGAGTACTGGAACCTCGTCTTCACCGCCTACGAGCTCGGCGAGGACGGCTCGCTCGCCGAGCTGCCGGCGAAGAACATCGACACCGGGCTCGGGCTCGAGCGCATGGCCGTCATCCAGCAGGGCGTCGACTCCGTCTTCGACACCGACCTGCTGCGGCCGCTCGTCGATCTCGCGATCGAGCTCTCCGGCCGCCCCTACGGCGACGAGGATGCCGCGGCGACGCGGGCGATGCGCATCATCGCCGACCACACCCGCGGCGCCGTGCAGCTGATCGGCGACGGCGTCGTGCCCTCCAACGAGCGCCGCGGCTACGTCCTGCGCCGGGTGATGCGCCGGGCGATCCACCAGGGCCGCGTGCTCGGCCTCGAGCCGCCCTATCTGGGGCGGTTCGCCGACCTGACGATCGAGCTGCTCGCCGGGGTCAACCCCGCGGTCGCCGCCGAGCGCGAGACGATCGCCCGCTGGATCAACTCCGAGGAGGAGAGCTTCGGCCGCACCCTCGACCGAGGCAGCCAGCTGCTCGAGCGCAAGATCGCCGAGGCGCTGGCGGCCGGCACGTCCTGGATCTCGCCCGAGGACGCCTTCGAGCTGCACGACACCTACGGCTTCCCCTACGACCTGACGCGCGAGCTGGTCGCCGAGCGCGGGCTCAGCGTCGACGACGCCGGCTTCGAGGAGCTGATGGAGGTGCAGCGCGACCGCGCGCGTTCCCGCGGCGCCGGCACCGCCGCGCCCGAGCGGCACGAGCAGGTGCTCGAGTTCGTCGGCGCCGCGCCCGAGTCGCGGTTCGTCGGCTACGAGGAGCTCGCCGCCGGCACGAGCGTCGTCGCCGCGGCGCCGGTAGAGGGCGCGGAGGAAGCGCTGGTCAAGCTCGAGGAGAGCCCCTTCTACGCCGAGGGCGGCGGCCAGGTCGCCGACCGCGGCTGGCTGCGCTGGGACGGCAGCGAGGCGGAGGTGCTCGACGTCTATCGCGTCGGCGACGACCAGGCGCTGCGGGTGCGCGGCGCCGCGCCCGAGCCCGGATCGCGGGTCGAGGCCGAGGTCGGCCACGCCGAGCGCTACGCGACGATGCGCAACCACACCGCGACCCACCTGTTGCACGCGGCGCTGCGCGAGCGCCTCGGCACCCACGTCCGCCAGGCGGGCTCCGCGGTCCGCCCCGACAAGCTCCGCTTCGACTTCACCCACGGCGCCCGGCTCGAGGTCGAGGACCTCGACGCGATCGCCGACCGGGTCAACGGCTGGATCAAGGCGAGCCGGCCGGTCCGCGCGATCGAGATGGAGCGCGAGGAGGCGGTCCGGCTCGGCGCGATGGCGCTGTTCGGCGAGAAGTACGGCGACTGGGTTCGCGTCGTCGAGGTCGAGGACGTCTCGCGCGAGCTCTGCGGCGGCACGCACGTCGCCAACACCGCCGAGATCGGGATCTTCGAGATCGTCTCCGAGGGCTCCAGCGCGTCCAACGTGCGCCGGATCGAGGCGATCACCGGCCCCGCCGCGATCGACCACTTCCGCTCCCGCAGCGCCGAGCTGCGGCGCGTCGGTGAGGTCCTGGGAACGCGCGACGACCCCGTCGCCGGCGCCGAGCGCGTCGCCGGGCGCCTCGGCGAGCTCGAAGCCCAGGCGGCCGAGCGCGGCGCCGCCGCAGCGGGCGACCGCGCGGCCGAGCTCGCAACGAGCGCCGAGACCCTCGACGGGATCGGCGTCGTGGCGGGATCGCTCGGCGAGCTGCCCGACACGAAGGGCCTGATCGGCCTCGCCCATCAGATCCGCAAGCGACTCGGCGACTCCGCGGTCGTCGTCGGCGCGACCTCCGGCGGCAAGGTCGGCCTCGCCGCGGTCCTCGCGCCGGCCGCCGTCGAGCGTGGGCTCTCCGCCGCGGACGTGATCCGCGAGGCTGCGGCCGTCGTCGGCGGAGGCGGAGGCGGCAAGCCCGACGTCGCCCAGGCCGGCGGCAAGGACCCCGAGAAGCTGGACGACGCGCTCGCGACCGCGCGCCAGGCGCTCGCGCGCGGGCTCGGAGGCGGCGCGTGAGGGTGCTCGCCATCGACCACGGCGCGGCCCGCTGCGGCGTCGCGCTCAGCGACCCGACCGGGACGATCGTCCGGCCGCTGGACGTGGTCGCGCCGGACCCGGAGGCCGTGGCGGCGCTCGCCCGCGAGCATGGAGCGGACGTGATCGTCGTCGGCCTGCCCGTCTCGCTCGACGGCGCCGAGGGCGCCCAGGCGGCGGCCGCGCGGGAGTTCGCCACCGCCGTCGAGCGGGTATCGGGCGTGACCGTGGAGACCTGGGACGAGCGCCTGACGACGCGGATGGCGGCCCAGAGCCGCCGCGCGGGCTCCCGCGCAGCCGAGGACTCGCTCGCCGCCGCCCATCTGCTCGACTCCTGGCTGATGGCAAGCGAGGCGCGGCGATGAGCGACCGCATTCCCCCGATCGATCCCTTCGCTGACGACCCCGCCGCGAAGGAGCGCGAGCGGCGGCGGCTCGAGCGCGAGGCCAAGCGCCGCGCCCGCAGCAACCGCGAGTCGCTGGCCTCCCGCGTGAGCGGCATGCTCGACGGGGCCGCGGCCAAGGGCCGCGAGGCGATCGAGCAGACGCGCGAGCGCGCCAAGGACCCGGCCCCCCCGGCCGAGGGCGTCGAGCCCCCCTCGTTCCGCCGCGCGGCGGCGCCTCCCGCCGGCGACGGCGACGGCTCCGCGCCGCCCGCGCCCGACCTCCCGATGCCGACCGAGGAGGAGGTCTTCGGCTCCGGCGGTCCGAGCGCCTCGCCCTCGCCGCCGGCGGGCGCCTCCTCGCCGGGCGGCGAGGAGGCGGGACGTCTGTCCGCCGACGCCCTGATGCCGCGTCGCCCGACTCGGCGCCGCCCGCTCGAGACCGAGGACCACGCCGCCCTTCCGCCCGCGCCCGTCTCGCCCCGGAGCCCCGCCGGCGGCGACGGCGACGGCACCGCGCCCCCGGCCGGAGCGCCGCCCGCCGGAGTGGGGGGCGGTTCCGGTGCCCGCCCGCCGCGGCGCCGGCCCGGCACACCGAGCTCGGGCGCCGTCTGGCGCCGACGCCTGCTGGCGCTCGCCGCGATGGTCGCGATCGTCGCCGGCGGGGTCTACGCGGCCTCGCGGGTGACCGGAGACGACCCGGCGCCCGTCGCGCAGGGGCCGAAGTCGCTGAAGACGAAGTCGGTGACGATCCCCGAGGGGCTGACGATCTCGGACATGGCATCGATCGCGAAGAAGGCGGGGCTCAAGGGCGACTACGAGAAGGAGGCCGCCAAGGCGGTCCAGCGCTACAACCCGTCGCGCTATGGGGCGCCGAAGGACGCGGACCTCGAGGGCTTCCTGTATCCGGCGACCTACGAGGTCGAGAAGGGAGCGCCGGTGCGGGATCTCGTCGACAAGCAGCTGGCCGCCTTCGACGAGAGATTCCAGTCGCTCGACTTCTCCTACGCGAAGAAGAAGAACCTGACCGAGTACGACGTGGTCACGATCGCGTCGATGATCGAGCGCGAGGTGCAGGTCCCCGAGGAGCGGCCCATGGTCGCGGCCGTGATCTACAACCGCCTCGCCCAGAACATGCCGCTGGAGATCGACGCGACCGTCCGCTACGCGCTCGGCAACGACTACGAGCACTCGCTGACGACCTCCGACCTCGAGGTCGACTCGCCCTACAACACCTACCGCTACCCCGGCCTACCGAAGGGCCCGATCGCCAACCCGGGCCTCGACTCCCTGAAGGCCGCGGCGAAACCCTCTGACGATCCCTACCTCTACTACGTCGTTGAGCCGGGGACATGCGGCGAGCACTTCTTCACCGACGACTACGACGAGTTCGCGGCGGCATCGGCGGAGTACGACGCCGCCCAGGCTGAGGCGGGGGGCTCACCCACGAAATGCTGACGGGGATGATGGGGCGATGAAGCGCCTCGCCGTCCTCGGCCAGCCGATCGCGCACTCGCTCTCGCCGGCCATGCACAACGCCGCCTTCGCGGCGCTGGGGATGGACCGCGAGTGGAGCTACGAGGCGATCGAGCTCAACCCGGCCGAGTTCGCGCCCGGCGTCGCGGCGCTGCGCGAGCGCGGCTTCGTCGGCGCCAACGTCACCGTTCCGCACAAGCTCGCGGCGCTCGAGCTGGCCGACGAGGCCTCGGCGGCGGCGCGGGCGATCGGCGCCGCCAACACGCTCACCTTCGGGCCCGGGGGGATCCGCGCCGACAACACCGATGCCCCGGGCCTGATCGCCGCGCTGCCGGGGCCGGTGAGCGGCCTGCGGGCGCTGGTGCTCGGCGCCGGCGGCGCCGCGCGCGCGGCGGTCTGGGCGCTCCGCGAGGCGGGGGCGGAGGTCTCCGTTCACAACCGCACCCGCGACCGCGCGGTCGAGCTCGTCGCCGATCTCGGCGGGGAGGTGCTCGACCGCGACGGGGGCCTCCTCCCCCTGGTGGGGTTCGACCTGCTCGTCAACGCGACGGCGATCGGCCTTGCAATGCCGAATGCCGGGAGCGAAGGGAGTCCGGACGCACTAAAGGCGATGGGCCTGTCGGCCGATGAGGTCAGCGACCCATTGGTCGTGGTGGACCTCGTCTACGGGTCCAAAGCGACGGAGCTCTCCGATGTGGGGCGGCGCGGAGGAGCTGAAGTCGTCGATGGACTCGAGATATTGGTCCGCCAGGGAGCCGAGTCGTTCCGGATCTGGACCGGCCAGGAACCACCATTGGAAGCGATGAGACGAGCAGTCAGAGAGCCCCAGCTATGACCCCGCCCGGCGACCGCAGCCACAGCCATCTGCGCCCGGTTCCCGCGGCGGGACTCGCCGACGGCGCGGCCGCCCGCCAGCTCGACGCCGAGCCGATCCAGACCACGCCCGGGCTGACCCCGCCGCGCGCCCGCGCGCACAGCGGCCGCTTCATCACCGACGTCATCGTCGACCTCGGCTACGTCAGCGCCGAGCGCGTCCAGCAGGCCGTCGCCGAGGCGCGGACGGCCGGCCGCGCGCCGGAGGCGCTGATGATCGAGCAGCGGCTGGTCAGCGCCGAGCAGCTCTCGCGCGCGGTCGCCGAGCGCTACGGCCTCGACCACGTCGACCTCTCCAGCTACCAGGTCGACATGGGCGCGGCCAACCTCGTCTCCGCCCACACGGCGCGGAGGCTCCGCGCGGTCCCGATCGGCTACCTCGACTCCGAGACGCTGCTGCTGGCGATGGCCGACCCCGCCAACGTGCTCGCCGTCGACGACGTCCAGATGATGACCGGCCTCAACTGCCGCGTGGCGGTGGCGGCCGCGGACGACATCGAGAACCTGATCAGCCGCCTCAACTCGCTCGAGAGCGCCGTCTCGGAGGCGGTCGAGGAGGAGGAGGGGGAGGAGGCGCTCTCGGTCGCGCAGGTCAGCGAGCTGCGCGAGTCGGCCGACGACGCCCCGGTCATCAAGCTCGTCTACTCGATTCTCGGCCAGGCGGTCACCGAGGGCGCCTCCGACGTGCACTTCGAGCCCGACGAGCGCGACATGCGGGTCCGCTTCCGGATCGACGGCGTCCTCTCCGAGGTCGCCCGGGTCCCGAAGCGGATGGTCGCCGGCGTGATCTCCCGCGTGAAGATCATGAGCGAGCTCGACATCGCCGAGAAGCGGGTGCCGCAGGACGGACGCGTCGCGGTCAACGTCGAGGACCGCAAGGTCGACCTCCGCGTCGTCACGGTGCCGACCGAGCGCGGGGAGGGGGCGACGATCCGCATCCTCGACAAGTCGCAGGGCCTGCTCTCGCTCGACGATCTCGGGATGACCGGAGAGGCGGTCACGCGCTTCCGCGAGGCCTTCCAGCAGTCCTACGGCGCGGTGCTGGTCACCGGCCCGACCGGCTCGGGCAAGTCGACGACGCTCTACTCGGCGCTCGCCGAGCTCAACGACGTCTCCAAGAACATCCTCACGATCGAGGACCCGGTCGAGTACCGGATCTCCGGCGTCAACCAGATCGGGGTCAACCGCAAGGCGGGGCTGGACTTCGCGACGGGCCTGCGCTCGATGCTCCGCGCCGACCCCGACGTGATCATGGTCGGCGAGGTCCGCGACGGCGAGACCGCGCGGATCGCGATCGAGGCGGCCCTGACCGGCCACATGGTCCTCACGACCCTTCACACCAACGACGCGCCCGGTGCGATCAGCCGCCTCACCAAGATGGGGATCGAGACGTTCCTGATCTCCTCGGCGGTCGACTGCGTCGTCGCTCAGCGCCTCGCCCGGACGCTCTGCACCCACTGCAAGCGCCGCACGGTGCTGCCACGCGCCGTCCTCGAATCGCAGGGCTTCCGCGTCGGCGCCGACGTCGAGGCCTGGGAGCCGGTCGGCTGCGCGCGCTGCAACGGCACCGGCTACCGCGGCCGGATCGGCCTCTACTCGGTGATGCGGATGAGCGACGACCTCAAGGACATGACCGTCACCGGTTCGCCGCAGGCGGAGCTGGAGCGGGCCGCCCGCTCCGAGGGGATGCTCACCCTGCGCGAGGACGGCCTCGACAAGGTTCGGCAGGGCCTGACGAGCATCTCCGAGGTCGCTCGCGTCTCCGTCTGAGCGTCACGGCGGAGCAGGGGCGGGGAACGCCATCCGGCTGACCTGGATCGGCCACGCCTGCGTCCTGATCGAGCTCGGCGGGCTGCGGGTGCTGACGGATCCGACGCTGCGCGGCCGGATCGGGCCGCTGCGGCGCGTCGCCCCGAGACCGGCGCCGGCTGTCACCGACCGGATCGACGCGGTACTCGTCTCGCACGCGCACCTCGACCACCTCGATGCGCCGTCGCTGCGCCGGCTGACGGACAAGCCGCCGGTGCTCTGCCCACCATCGGGAGCCCGAGCGGTGAGACGCGCGGGCCTCGAGGCCGAAGTCATGCGGGAGGGAGCATCGTGGCGCCGCGGCCGGGTGGAGGTCGTCGCCACCCCCGCCGACCACGACGGGCGTCGCTGGCCGACGAGCCGCGACGGGACGGCGCTCGGCTTCGTGGCCCGCGGCCCCGGAGGCAGCATCTACTTCGCCGGTGACACCGCCGAGTTCGAGGGGATGAAGGCGATCGGGCCGGTCGACGTGGCCCTCCTCCCGGTCGCCGGCTGGGGCCCGAGGCTTCCGCCGGGTCACCTCGACCCAGCCGCCGCCGCGAGCGTCGCGGCCGCGGTCGGCGCCCGAGTGGCGGTGCCGATCCACTGGGGGACCTTCGCCCGCCGGCTGATGCGGAACGTCGAGCCCCGCGACCGCCCGGCACGTGAGTTCGCCGCGCAGGTCGCGGAGGTGGCACCCGACTGCGAGGTCCGGGTCCTCGGGCCCGGCGAGTCGACCCTCGTCGACGCCGCCGGGGTCTCTCGGTCCGAGATACCGGACGAATAGGCCCCAGCGCCGTGAGTACGATCGGGCCGTGGCCGAGCAGCCGCAACCTCGCGATCCCGCCGTCGACGCGACCCGGCGGACGTGGCTGGCGCTGGAGCGGACCCAGCTCGCGTGGTGGCGTACGGGATTGGCGTCGCTGGCGGTGGGGGTCGGCATCGGCCGGGTGGTCCCGGAGCTCAGCGACGCCGTCCATCGCTGGCCGTACGTCGTCGTCGGCATCGGCTTCGCCGTCTACGGGATCCTCCTGTTCGCCTACGGAACCTTCCGCGAGGCGCGGATGGCCGAGGAGCTCGAGGAGGGGCGGATGCGGGTGAGCTCAGGCTTCAGCCGGGTCCTGGCCGGGTTCGGCGTCGCCCTGGCCGTCGCCACGGCGCTCCTGATCGCCGCCGCCTGAGTCGGCGTAGTCCGACTGCCCGAGACCGGCCAGCCATCCGCGGAGGATCCGGTGGACGCGCTCGGCGCCCGCCACCGGGTCGCCGGGCCAGGGGAGGTCGACCGGGGCGCAGACGAAGGGGTGGCTCTGCGGGCCCCCGAGGCCGCCGTGGGAGCCGACGAGCTCCTCGAACGCGGCGACCTCCTCCATGTCCTCCCAGTAGGCGCTGTTGACGAGGAGGTCGGGGCAGTGGGGGAAGCCGTCGGTGCGCGCGACGTGGGCGGCGGCCCCGGGGCCGAAGGGCTCGAGCGGGTCCGCGCCCTCGACCTCGCCGGTGGCGAGGACCCGGCTGCCGCCGGCGCCGAGCACGACGCCGCCGAGCTCACCGTCGCGCACGAGGACGAACCCGATCCCCGCGTGCTCCCGGAGCGCGTCGATGAGGCCGGGGTGGACGGCGTCGATGCGCTGACGCGACAGCCGCCCCGGCTCGCGCGGGAACGAGATCAGCCCGAGGCATCCCGAGGCCATCACCGCGAGGTCGGGGACCTCCGGCCGCTCCTCGGCGCCGTCGCGCTCGACCGACCCGGGATCGGCGATCCGCTCGCCGGCGGCGGCGACCGCGCGGTTGACCGGGGTCGGTTCGCGGCTCAGCTCCGTCACGCCGGCGCCGAGGTAGGCGCCCGCCTCGTCGGAGCCGCCGGCCGCGCTCCAGACGCTCGCCGCCGTGCTGGCGCCGCGGACGAGGTCCTCGAGCGTCATGCCGTAGCGCTGCTCGAAGGTCGCCCCCTGGGATTGACCGTGATCGGCGAGGACCACGAGCCGGTAGGGGCGGGGCGCATCGGCCGCCGCCGCCTCGATGCGCGCGATCTGCCGATCGACCTTCTCGAGCACCGCGAGCGTGTCGGGTCGCTCGATGCCGGAGTGGTGGGCGACCTCGTCGTAGGCGAGGAACGTCGTGTAGACGACCGGGCGCCCGGCGAGCATGTCGCCGACGACGGCCGCGACCTGGAGGTCGAGCTGGATCACGGTCGCCCAGGCGCGGACCAGCGCGTAGCGCCGGTCGCGGTCGATCCGCGGGCGGACGTCGCGGCGCCGCTGGAGGGCGGCGGCACGGCGCTCGCGCGCGTACTCGGCGACCACCGCGTTGAGGGTCTTGAAGGCGGCGTAGGGGCGGGCGAAGTAGGCGGCGTAGTCGCGGCCGATCGGCCGCCGCCGGGTCAGCACGGTGCTCATCGTCAGCATCGAGCTCGGCGCGTCGCCGGAGAGGATGTTGGCGCGGCTGGCGCCTCCGGCGAACAGCAGCCCGCGACCGTCGGAGTGCCGCCGCTCGAGCTCCGCCGCGTCGCGCGGGTGATTGGTCACGATCGGCGCGTCGCGGTCCTTCTCCCACCAGCGGAACGCGGGCATGTCCTCGTTGCTCCCGTGGAGGATGCCGGCCTGACAGGCCCCGGTCTGGGAGGAGAGGTCGGTCTCCCACTCGTGGAGGCGATGGGTGCCGTCGGCGAGCCAGCGCCCGATCGTCGGCGCGTTGCCGCTGCGGATCGCCCGGCGGAGGACGTCGTGAGCGAGGCCGTCGATCTCGAGGAAGATCACCCCGGGGACGTCCGTGCGCTCGACGCGGTCGCGCTTCCGCACCTGGGAGGCGACGACGTTCCGGTACCAGGTCTCGTCGTCGTCGATCGCGAGCAGCGAGGACAGCAGCGCCGTGATCAGCGTCAGCAGCGCCGTCAGGAGAACGGCCTCGGGGAGCCCGGTGATCTCGGCGCCGGGCACGACGTCGATCGCGAAGGCGACGAGGAGCGCGTTGAGGACGATCGAGGCGCCGCCGAGGGTGAGCACGTTCAACGGCAGCGCGAGGCGCGAGAGGGTCGGCCAGACGAGAGCGTTGAGGATGCCGACCACCGCCGCGGTCGCGAGCGCGCTCCCCGGACCCTCGAGCGTGAAGCGCTCGAGGATCGCCGCCAGGACGAGCAGCGCCGCGGCGTCGACGAGCAGCACGAGCAGCGCCCGCAGCCCCTGGTGGAAGAGGTCCGGGGAGCCGTCCGACGCGCGCTTAGCATCCATCGCAATGGAGAACTCTCCCGCATCGTCCGGCGGGGTGGGAGGCACCGGCGCGATCGTGCCCGCCCCGGCCGAAGCGTCCGCGCGGGAGCCGACGGTCCGCGGCGTCCTCCGCGTGATCGTCACCGTCGTCCTCAGCGCCTTCGCGCTGTACCTGATCTACCTGCTGCGGACGCCGATCTCGTGGCTGATCTTCGCGACGTTCGTCTCGGTGGTCGTCTCGGCGCCGGTCAACCTGCTCAGCCGGCGGATGCCCAGGTCCCTGGCGATCGCGCTGGTCTATCTCTTCCTCGTCGCGATCCCGATCACCATCGGGGCGATCCTGATCCCGCCGGCGGTGCGCGCGATCAGCGACCTGGTCGGCGACTTCCCGGGGTACGTGGACGACCTCAAGGAGACGGTCAACAACAGCGACACGCTCTCGAGCCTGAACGAGAACTTCGACCTCGTCGGCAAGCTCCAGAGCCTCGCCGAGGATGCGGCCAGCAACGCCGGAGACGTCGCCGGGATCCTCGCCGACGTCGGCGCCGGACTCGTCGGCTCGGTCTTCGCCGGGGTGACGATCCTCGTCATGAGCATCTTCATGGTCAGCCGCGGTCGCGTCTGGACCGACGCTCTGCTGCGGACGCGGCCGCCCGAGGAGGCGGCGGCGATCCGGCGCGCGCTGGACCGGATGGCGGTCGCGATCGCCGGCTACGTCGGCGGCGCCCTGCTGCAGGCGACGATCGCCGCGACCGTCTCGTTCATCGTCCTCAAGATCCTCGGCACCCCGGCGCCGCTCGCGCTCGCCGCGATCATCCTCGTGCTCGACCTGATCCCGCTGGTCGGCGCGACGATCGGGGCGATCCTCGTCGCCATCGTCACCCTCTTCAACGACTTCCCGACGGCGACGATCGTCTGGGTGATCTTCGCGATCGTCTACCAGCAGTTCGAGAACTACGTGGTCCAGCCGCGGATCCAGGGGCGGGCGGTCCAGCTCGACCCGTTCATCATCGTCATCGCCGCCCTGTTCGGCGGGACGCTGATGGGCATCGTCGGCGCCCTGCTCGCGATCCCGACGGCGGCCGCCGGGCAGATCGCGGTTCACGAGTGGCTCGAGTTCCGCCGCACGTACCGCTCCGGGGAGACCCCGATCGGCCCCGGCGCCGATCCGCCGCCGGGGCCGATCCCGCCGGGCGAGCCGCAGCCCGCGGAGGGCTAGGGACCCTCTCACGGGCGTACGCACGGGCGTCCGCAAGCCTCAAGCCCGCGGCGAAGCCTTCCGATGGGGGAGGCGATGAGCTTCGACTTCGCCGAAGTGCTGACGCGGATGACCGAGATGAACGCGTCGGACCTGCACCTGACGCCCGGCTTCGCGCCCGCCGTCCGCATCCGCGGGCGGATCCTGCCGATGGAGGGCCAGGATCAGCTGACGCCCCAGCAGACGCGCGAGATCGTCTACTCGATCCTCAACGACGATCAGCGCAAGCGGTTCGAGAACAACCAGCAGCTCGACTTCGCCTACGCGATCCCCAACGTCGCCCGCTTCCGCGTCAACTGCTTCTTCCAGCGCGGCGCGATCAGCGCGGCCTTTCGCCACATCCCGCAGGAGATCAAGACGGCCGAGCAGCTCGGCCTGCCGCCGATCATGCAGGAGTTCGCGCGCAAGCCGCGCGGGCTCGTCCTCGTCACCGGGCCGACCGGCTCCGGCAAGTCGACGACGCTGGCCGCCCTGGTGGACCAGATCAACCGCGAGCGCGAGGAGCACATCCTCACGATCGAGGACCCGATCGAGTTCCTCCACCGCCACCAGCGCTGCATCGTCAACCAGCGCGAGATCGGCGCCGACGCGCCCGACTTCGCGATGGCGCTGAAGGCCGCGCTGCGCCAGGACCCCGACGTGATCCTCGTCGGCGAGATGCGCGACCTCGAGACGATCTCGACCGCGTTGACCGCGGCCGAGACCGGTCACCTCGTCTTCGCCACCCTGCACACGCAGTCGACCTCTCAGACCGTCGACCGCATCATCGACGTCTTCCCCGCCGGCCAGCAGGGGCAGGTGCGGATGCAGCTCTCGATCGCGCTGCAGGGGATCGTCACCCAGCAGCTGCTACCGACCGCCGACGGCTCCGGCCGCGTCTGCGCGACCGAGGTGCTGGTGCCGACCCCGGCGATCCGCAACCTGATCCGCGAGGGGAAGACCCATCAGATCTACTCGTCGATCCAGACCTCCGGCGGCCTCGGCATGCAGACGATGGACGCCCACCTCGCCCAGCTCGTCCGCCAGGGGAAGATCACCCGCAAGCTCGCCGAGCAGCGGGCGGCCGTGCCCGAGGAGCTCAAGCGGCTGATGGGCCCGGGGTCGTCGAACGCTCCCACATACCAGGGCGCCGCGGCGTCGCTCGGGACTCCCGCCTAGTCGTCAAGAGGTCCGCCGCCGATGACCACATTCGCCTTCCGCGCCGTCGACGTCGCCGGGTCTCCCTCCCGGGGAGAGGTCGAGGCCGCCTCCAAGAACCAGGTCGCCCAGCAGCTCCGCGAGAAGGGGCTGATCGTCATCGACGTCGAGGAGAAGCGCGGCCCGGTCCGCGTCGACTCGTTCATGGACCGGTTCAAGAAGGTCCAGATGCGCGAGCTCTCGGTCTTCTCGCGCCAGTTCGCGACGCTCATCAACTCCGGCATGCCGATGCTGCGCTCCCTCTACACGCTCGAGGACCAGACCGAGGACGACAAGATCAGGGAGGCGGTCGTCGGCCTCCGCCAGGACGTCGAGGCGGGCAGCTCGGTCGCCGCCGCGATGGAGCGCCATCCGGTCGTCTTCGACCCGCTCTACCGCTCGATGGTCAGGGCGGGGGAGGGCTCGGGCCGCCTCGAGTCGGCGCTCGACATGGTCGCCGTCCAGCTCGAGAAGCTCGACGCCCTGCACCGCCAGGTCCGCTCGGCGATGACCTACCCGATCGTCGTCTTCGGCTTCGCCGCGCTGGTGATGCTGATCATCGTCACCTTCATCGTCCCGATCTTCGCCGGGATCTTCGAGGAGCTCGCCGCCGACTCTCCGGGCACGAGCGCCGAGCTGCCGTTCATGACCCAGATCACGGTCACCGTCTCCGACGCGATCACCGGCTACTGGTTCATCGTCCTGCCGATCCTGGTCGCGCTCGGTTACGCCTTCAAGCAATGGAAGAAGACCGAGAACGGCCGCTACCAGTGGGACGCGTTCAAGCTGCGCCTGCCGATGAAGATCGGCGACGTCGTCCAGAAGGTCGCGATCGCCCGCTGGTCGCGCGTCTTCAGCGGCACCATCTCCGCCGGCGTCCCGATCCTCCAGTCGGTCAAGATCGCCGGCGAGACCTCGGGCAACCAGGTCATCGCCAGGGCGATGGACGAGGTCTACGACAACGTCCGCCGCGGCGGCTCGGTCGCCGGCCCGATTGACGCCAACCCCGTCTTCCCGACCATGGTCGGCCACATGGTCGCGGTCGGCGAGGAGACCGGCCAGCTCGAGCAGATGCTCGGCAAGATCGCCGACTTCTACGAGGCCGAGGTCGACGCCAAGATCAAGGCCCTGACCTCCCTGATCGAGCCGGTGATGATCATCTTCGTCGGCCTCGTCGTCGGCTTCATCGTGATCTCGATGTACCTGCCGATCTTCCAGCTCTACGACAAGATCCGGTAGGGCGCGGTCACCCTCCCCCCGCGTGCGGCCGCGCCAGCCGGAGGCCACCCTCGCGGAGGTCCGGGCCGGCGGCCCTGAACGCCGGGACGAGTTCGCTCGTGACCAGCCCGGTCTCGGCCGTGAGCTCGTCCACGACCGGATAGAGAGCGGCGATGCGCTCGGGCGTGTCGACCAGGACCGTCACGATCGGCACCCGGCGGCGCACCGACCAGAACCGGTCGCCGTGGGGATCGTGGTCGCCGTGGTAGCCCCAGAAGCCGCGGAGCGCGGTCACCCCCGAGGCGTCGAGCTCGCGCAGCCTCCTGACCAGAGCGCGATGCAGTGGCCGGCCGTTGGAGCGCGCCTGCTCGCCCGCGTAGATCATCAGCTTCTGCCAGACCATGAGGCCGCTGGGGTCGGCGCCGGCGTGCTCGTGGGGGTCGGCGAGGCCGGCGCCGTCGCGCTTGCACACGCGGATCCGCTCGAGGGTGATCAGCGGCTCCTCGACGGCGTCGGCGATGAGGGGCAGCGCCTGCGCGATGCTCGCGCGGTCGCCGACGCTGATCACCATCACCGGGACGTCGGCGTTGCGGCCGAAGAAGCGCGCCCGCCGCCGCACGCCCTGCGCGGTCCCGTCGACGCCGAGGATGGCGGTGGCGCCGGCGACGCCGCACTCGCGCAGCCGCGCGATCACCGACTCGTGGGCGGGCCGTCCGTCGAGGCGGTGCCGGCGGCCGATGTAGACGGTGAGCTTCACCTCCTCGCCCTCGTCCTCGAGCGGGTCCCGGCCGGTCGTCAGCTCGTCGAGCAGCCGCGCGCGCTCCAGCGTGATCAGCCCGCCGCCCTTCATCAGGGCCTCGACGTCCTCGAGCAGGCCCTCGATTCGCTCGCGCGCGTCGACCGCGACGGCGACCATCGGCAGGTCCTCGGACAGGGTCAGGAGCTGGGCCGACTGGATCCGGTGCTTCAGCCCGAAGCCTGCGACGCCCCGGAACAGCGCGCTGGTCTTGATCTCCTCGGCGGCGAACAGCTCGACCAGGCGGTCGGCCACGAAGCCCCCCTCCGTGCGGTCGCGCTCGCCGAAATAGAGAGTCAGCTTGAGGGCGTCGGCCGCCATCACGCGCCGCCCAGCGCGTCGCCCAACGCCGCCGCGGCGACGCCGAGGACGAGGCTTCCGAGGAGGTTCGCCGCCAGCAGCCATCCCTGGCCGTCTTCAGCGAGGCGGTGGCTCTCGAACAGCCAGGTCGAGAAGGTCGTGTAGGAGCCGAGGACCGCGGTCCCGGCGAGCAGGCGGGCATCGCCGTCGAGCGCGAGCCCGGTCAGGAGCCCGAGGACCACCGCGCCGCTGAGGTTGACGACGAACGTGCCGAGCGGGAACCCGGTGCCGGCGCGGGAGGAGATCGAGCCGTCGATCAGGAAGCGAGCGAGGGCGCCGAGGCCGCCGAGGACGCCGACGCCGGCCCAGAGCAGCACCGCGCTCACGCGAAGACCCTCGCGCGCCGGACCAGGTTGGTCGCCACCAGGACCGCGGCGAAGCCGGCCCCGAGGCTCGCCGTCGCGTATCCGGCCGCCAGCCCGAGCTCCCCCTCCTGGATCATCCGCAGCAGCTCGACCTGCATCGTCGAGAACGTGGTCAGCGCGCCGCAGAGCCCGGTGCCGAGGAACGGCCGGCGGTAGCTCGACAGCGGCAGCCGCTCCTGTAGGCGGGTGACGAAGTAGCCGAGCAGGAAGGCGCCGGCGACGTTGACCGCGAAGGTCGCCCAGGGCCACTCGCCGGGGCCGGCGACGAGCCCCTCCGCGAGTCCGGCGCGGGCGAGGGCGCCGATGACGCCGCCGGCGAAGACGGCGAGAAGCTCACGGCGATCGAGGTTCAAGTGCTCAGGCTCCTACGAGGGGATTACGTGTCGCAGGGGCCATCAGCGTTGTTCGGTTCGCGGTTCAGTGCCCGGGGGCACGAGCGGGCTCCATCGCTCGAGGCCGAACCCTAGCGGCCACGTCAGCCGATCATGGACGCAAACGCCGGTCTCACCGGCGTTGCGGGGTGCGCGGGCTCAGTAGGGCGAGTAGCCCCCGCCGGTGTCGTCCGTGGTCGACTCGTCCGAGGTCGAGTCCTCGCCGGAGGAGTCGTCGGAGGACTCCTCCTCTTCGACGGCCTCGCCGCTGGAGCCCATCGCGTACCACTCGGCTCCGAACTTGTCGACGCCGTTGCCGTTCGCGTCACCGGGCGCCGAGTCGCCGGAGTAGTAGTAGAGCGGGTGCCCGGCGTAGGCGACCTGGGTGGTGCCGTCGTCGCGCTTGAACGTGGTCAGCTGCGAGGAGTCGAGCCCGCTGCCGGCCGTGGCCTTGCCCTCGACGGTCAGCGGAGGCCAGAAGCCGGCGCACTCTCCGGAGCAGGAGGAGGCATCGGGTGAGCTGTCCTTCTCGAAGAGATAGAGCGTTTGTCCCTGGCCGTCGACGAGGATCTGCGTCCCCAGAGCGCTGTTGTCGGCGAGGCCGACGGTTCCGCCTCCGGTCGACGCGGATGCGGGCGACGCCGATGAGTCGGTGGAATCATCGTCGCTGCCGCAGGCCGCGAGGACAAGTGCTGCGGCCGTGCCGAGAACGAGGAGGGGGAGGAGGCGGAGGGGGAGGTGGAGTCGGTCCATGGGACACCTTCTGGCTTGGGGGGGCGCCTGGGAGAGTGCCCTCCGATCCGCCCCCGGGCAAGTGGACATTGGTCCTACGACCGGGCTCGCCTCCGGTGGCTGCCCGCATGGGAGTACGAGGCTCACACGGACCGTAACTTTGCCGTCCGCAAGGGTTTTGTAAGGTTCCGCTCACAGAACATCTACCTGCCGAGTTCGGCCGTTGCCAAGCGGCCGGAGCGGGGGAACCAAATGGGGCCTGGACGGCCCCGGGGGCGAATCGGCCCGAGCCGTAGCGCACTCTTTCCGCGCGAGCCCGTCAGCTAACCCCGCAGGCGCTTCGAAAGAGAGGCACGATGAAGGGACAGCTACGTCGCGGCGCAACGGTCGCGCTCGCTGCCGCCGCAGCACTGGGGTCCACGGCCGGGGTCGCGCTCGCCGGCTCGGGCGGTGGACTCGGCACCGACACCGGCAAGGCCGGCGGCAAGGGTGCCATCTTCCCGGTCCGCGGAAAGCACACCTATGGCGACGGCCTCGGCGCCGGCCGCGGGCACGAGGGCCAGGACCTGCTCGCGAGGTGCGGCAAGAAGGTCGTCGCGGCGAAGGGCGGCCGCGTCCGCGTCATCGACTACCAGGCATCCGGCGCCGGCAACTACGTCGTCGTCTCGGGCCGCAAGTTCGACTACGTCTACATGCACCTGCTCCGCAAGCCGAGCGTCCGCAAGGGCGAGCGGCTCGGCGCCGGCGAGAAGATCGGGCTGGTCGGCTCCACCGGCCGCTCGTCCGCCTGCCACCTCCACTTCGAGATGTGGAGCAGCCCCGGCTGGTACCGCGGCGGCGGCGTCGTCAACCCGAAGCCGTTCCTCAAGCG
The DNA here is from genome assembly GCA_963823565.1 of uncultured Solirubrobacterales bacterium. Classification (GTDB taxonomy): domain Bacteria; phylum Actinomycetota; class Thermoleophilia; order Solirubrobacterales; family 70-9; genus RHKX01. The sequence continues at coordinate 1,056,708 of CAWGLR010000003.1, forward strand.
CTGGGATCGGGCCTCGTGAGCGCCGCGCCCGAGGAGGGTACGCCCGCCCTCGCGACCACTGATGCCGAGGAGCCGCCGGTCCTGCCGCTCCCGAGCCCCGAGGTCCAGCACCTCGGCCGCTGGGAGGGGATCCTCGGCTGGGCCGTCGGCTGGCTCGTCGGGATGGCGCTCGCCGCCGGCGCGATCATCGCCCTCGTAGTCCGCTGAGGCGCCGGGGGCGGCACCGCCGCCCCCGGCCCACCGCCCGCGCGAGGCGGGTCGGGGCCGCGACCCGTCACCATCCGCGGCTCCGGTGAGCACGCTCGAGATCATCCTCGTCCTCGTCGCGGGCTTCGCCGCGGGGACGATCAACGCGGTCGTCGGCTCGGGGACGCTGATCACGTTCCCGCTGCTGCTGGCGATCGGCTACCCGCCGGTCACCGCCAACGTCTCCAACAACCTCGGCCTCGTCCCGGGCGCGGCGAGCTCGGTCGTCGCCTACCGCGACGCGCTCCGCGGCGAGGAGGGCCGCCTGGCGCGCTTCGCGCCGGCGACGGCGCTCGGGTCGGTGATCGGCGCGGTGCTGCTGCTGACCTTGCCGCCGGGCTCCTTCCGGGCGATCGTCCCGGTTCTGATCGCGGTCGCGCTGGTGCTCGTCGTCTTCCAGCCGCGGATCGCGGCGTACCTGACCGCGCGCAGGGAGGAGCACCGCCCGCACGGCGGCCCGCTCGTCCGCCTCGGGATCTTCGGCGTCGGCATCTACGGCGGCTACTTCGGCGGTGGCCAGGGCATCGTCCTGTTCGCCATGCTCGCCAGCTCGCTTCCCGGCTCGCTGCTCAGCCTCAACGCGATCCGCGCCGCTCTCGCCGGGGTCGCCAACGCGGTCGCGGCTGTCGTCTTCGTCTTCGCCGCCGACGTCGCCTGGCTGCCGGTCCTGCTGATCGCCGCCGGCTCGACCGCCGGCGGCGTCTTCGGCGCCGGGATCGGCAAGCGGCTCCCGGACCCGGTGCTGCGCGCGGTGATCGTCGTCGTCGGGCTCGCGGCGATCGCCCAGCTCGTGCGCTGAGCGCTGAGTTTCGGCGGCCGGGGGATCCGGGTATCCGGTGGGGGAGACGAAAGGAGGACGACGATGGCCGAGAACCACGGATCCCAGATCAAGGACGACGAGCTCTACGAGAAGCTCCGCGACGAGGGCGAGAGCAAGGAGAAGGCGGCGCGGATCGCCAACGCGAAGGCGGGCGGCGAGGACGTCTCGAAGAAGGGCGGCGAGTCCGGCTCCTACGAGGACTGGACCGTCGACGACCTTCAGGACCGCGCGAGGGAGCTCGGCATCGAGGGGCGCTCGGCGATGGACAAGGACGAACTGGTCGACGCCCTGCGCAACCACTGACCGATTTGCCGGCGTCGGCGGTTGCGCTCGGTACCCCTGGGGGGTATAGTGCGGCACATGGAAGCAACACGCGCCCCCGCCGGCGCCCATTCGAATCCCGCAGGCCCCTCGTCCACCGACCGCCGCGCCCTCAACGGCATGGCGGTCAGCGCAACCCTGCACTGCCTGACCGGCTGCGCGATCGGCGAGGTCGCGGGGATGGCGATCGGCACGGCCGCCGGGTTCTCCGACGTCGCGACCATGGCACTGGCGATCGCGCTCGCCTTCCTCTTCGGCTACGGGCTGACCAGCCTGCCGCTGCTGCGTGCGGGCATCGCCCTGGCGGCGGTCGTCCCGATCGCGCTCGCGGCCGACACGCTGAGCATCGCGACGATGGAGATCGTCGACAACCTGATCATCCTGCTGATCCCGGGCGCCATGGAGGCGGGCCTCGGCGACCTGCTCTTCTGGGGCAGCCTCTCGTTCGCCCTGGCGGTCGCCTTCGTCGTCGCGGTCCCGCTCAACCGCTGGCTGATCGCGCGCGGCAAGGGTCACACCGCCGTTCACGAGACCGGTGTCCACGGCGGTCCCTCGCCGAGGGCGGTCGGTGCGATCCTCGCCGTCGCGGCGGTCTTCGGAACCGCGGTGCTGCTCGCCGAGGCGCTCGGCTGAGCGCCGCGCTCAGGCCAGCCGCTCGAGGAACACCATCGAGCCGGAGGTCGTCCGCTGATCGTGTTCACCCCGGTGGCGATGCCCGCCTGCGACTGGTCCACCGCCTCGACGATCAGGTTGGCCATTCGCCGCAAAGGCGAAGCCGATGCCGAGCCCCATCAGCGACGTGCCGAGGTGGATCGGCAGCTGGCTGTCATGCCAGACGGCGAGGAGCGTGAAGCTCGCGGAGGCGAGCAGGGTGCCGATCAGCAGCGGCAGCTTCGAGCCGGCGCGCGATCCCAGCTCGCCGTCACGCAGCGGCAATGTTTAGCATGCTATGCATCTTCGGCGCTGCCGCGATCGGGGGCCCCGCCACCGTCCCCCCGCTCGCCCTGACCGCCGCCCGCGCGCTGGTCCGCCGGCTCGACGATCAGCCGGCCGACGATCTCGCCGCGCTCGTCGGTGATCGCGAACTGGCCCGCGTCCCGCAGCAGCAGGTCGAAGTGGGCCGGCGCCTCGGGTGCGGCGAACCCGGTGACGCCGAACTCCTCGATCGTGATCGTCCGTCCCGGCTCGCCGGGGACGCCGACGCTGAGCGCGAGCTGGTCGCCCGGCGCGGCCCGCACCGTCTCCGGGGCGGTCGTCGACGCGTCGATCCGCTCCGTCAGGGCCTCGCCGGTCGGCTCCGCTGTCGTCGTCGTGGTGGTGGTCGTGGTCGAGCTCTCGTCGGGGAGGAGCTGCGAGCGCCGCTCCGGCGCGAGCGCGGCGGCGCCGATCGACGCGGCGAGCAGCAGGACGAGAACGATCAGCAGGCGGCGGGCGGCCACCGGGGGAGCATGGCGGATCGCGCAGGCGGCGAGCGCTGCGAGCTCAGCAGGACGAGACGACCTCGGCCTGGGCCTTCTTGACGGCGGCCTTGGCCTTCTTGACCTTCTTCTTGGCGGCGGCGCTCTTCGCCTTCTTCAGCTTCGCCTTCGCCTTCTTCAGCTTCGCCTTGGCGGAGTCGAGCTTGTCCTGCGCGCTCGCGCATTCGGTGCCGGGGCCGGTGGGCGGCGGACTCGTCGGCGGCGGGTTCGTGGGCGGCGGCGTGGTGGCCGGCAGGTCGACCGTGAAGGAGCGTGTCGCCGGCGAGCCGTCCTGGTTGCCGAGCTCGTCGCTCGCGCGCACCTGGAAGGTGTGGCTGCCCTCGGCGAGGCCGGAGTAGCCCTGGGGCGAGGTGCACGGTCCCCAGCCGGAGCCGTCCATCTGGCACTGGAAGCTCGAGCCGGGCTCGCCGGCCGTGAACGAGAAGCTCGCCGAGGCGGTGGTGATCGTGCCCGACGGGCCGCTCGTGATCGTCGTGGTGGGGGCGACGCTGTCGACCGTGAAGGTGCGGGTCGCCGGCGTGTCGTCGGGGTTGCCGGCGGAGTCGGTCGCCCGGACTTCGAAGGTGTGGCCGCCCTGGCTCAACCCCTGGACCTCATGGCCCGAGTTCGAGTCGCAGAGATCCCAGTCAGCGTCGTCGAGCCGGCACTCCATGAACCCGGGCTCGTTCGAGTGGAACTGGAAGGTCTGGGTCGTCTGGCTAACGGTCCCTTCCGGACCGCTGTCGAGCGTCGTCTGCGGGTCGGTGAGGTCGACGGTGAAGCCCGAGGTCGCCGGGGTCCCGTCGACGTTGTCGAGGGCATCCTTGGCCCGCACCGCGAACGTGTGCGTGCCCTCGCTGAGGCCCGTCAGCGGTTGCGGCGTCGGGCAATCGCCCCAGAGGCCGGCGTCCAGCCTGCACTCGAAGGTGGCGCTGGGCTCGTTCGACTCGAAGTCGTATTGGGTGCTCGTGGTTTTGATCCGCTGGCCGTCGGGGTTGTCGGACACCACGGGGAAGCTCGTCTCGGGCGGCGTCGCGTCGACCGAGAAGTCGCTCGAGTCGGGGCTCTGGTCGCGGTTGCCGGCGGGGTCGACGGCCCGGACCTGGAAGACGTGGAAGCCGTCTTCCAGGCCGGTGTAGTTGCGCGGCGAGGTGCAGCGCCGCCACGAGCCGTTGTCGAGCTTGCACTCGAAGCTCGAGCCGTCTCGGTCGACGTCGAACTCGAAGCTCGCCGAGCGCGTCGCGATCGGCCCGTCCGGCCCCGCGGTGATCGCGGTGTCCGGCGCCGCGGTGTCGGGCGGGACGTTGATGGTGTCGACCGTGAAGGTGACGCTCGCGGGGGAGCCGTCGACGTTGCCGACCGAGTCCCGCGCCCGGACCTCGAAGGTGTGGTCCCCGTCGGCCAGCCCGGTGTAGGTCCGCGGCGAGGTGCATTGCGCGAACGCCGCGCCGTCGAGGCTGCACTCGAACGTCGAGCCCGCCTCGGTCGACGCGAATCCGAAGCTCGCGTAGTTCTCGCCGATCGCGCTGGCGCCGGTCGGTCCGCTTGTGATCGCGGTGTCGGGCGGGGTGCCGTCGAGCGACGTGTCGACGGTGAACGTGCGGCTGACGTCGGGGGTCTCGACGTTTCCGGCGGGGTCGATCGCGTGGACGCTGAATGTGTGCTCGCCGGTGGTCAGTCCGCTGACGATGTGTGGGGACTGGCAGTCGGCGAAGGCTGCGCCGTCGACGCTGCACTCGAACGTCGAGCGGAGCTCGTCGGACTCGAAGGAGAACGCGGTGCCGGAGGTGCCGATCGTGCCGACGGGGCCGTCGGTGATCGTCGTCGCCGGCGGGTCGTCGTCGACCGGGCCGTCGACGTTGACGTAGAAGCTGTGGACGGCGGGCGTCTGATCCGCCTCGCCGCCGTCCTTGATCCTGGCGCGGAGGATGAAGGTGTGCGGGCCGTTGTCGAGCCCGGTGAACGGCTGGGGGGAGGTGCATGGCTCGGCCCCGCGGTCGTCGAGCTGGCACAGGTACTCCGAGTTGTCCGGGTCGTCGGACGTGAACTGGAAGCTGACGTCACGCGTTGCGACAGTCTCCGACTCGGGGCCCGCCGTGATCTCCCCGTTCGGCGCGGGGGAGTTCACGTCGAAGTCGTAACCCGCGGGCGTGAGGTCGCGGTTGCCGGCGGCGTCGACCGCGCGCACCTCGAAGTGGTGGGGGCCGTCCCCGAGTCGGGGATCAGTCACGAGCCGGGGGTACTGCTGGGGGCTCGAGCACTCCTCGAAGGCGCCGCCGTCGAAGCTGCACTCGAAAGTCGCGTCGGGATCGTCGGTGGAGCTGAACTCGAACGAGACCGTCGTGTCGGTCGTGGTCAGGGGCGGCTCCGGCGGCCCGCTCGAAATGCTCGTCTCCGGGGCTCCGTCGTCGGGAGGCACGGGCACCAGCGTTGCGTCGATCCCGGAGACCGACGCGCCGTCTCCGACCGGCACCGTCGTCGCCGACTCCTGGTCGGGGGAGTGGTCGTAGTACTGGGTCTCGAACGCCGAGGTCCCGCAGTCGTCGAAGCGCACGAGGTGGTTCCCCGGCGCCACGGACAGCGTGTAGGTGCCATCGGCCGCCGTCGTCGTCAGCACGTCGCCGGCGACGCCCTCGGCGGTGACGCACATGTTCGCCAGGGGACCCCCGGGATCGCTGGAGTTCACGGTGCCGCTGATCGTCCCGTTCGCGCCGAGGGCGGCGGGCGCTGCCACGAGGACGACGGCAACGGTGGCGGCGGCCGAGAGCAGGGAGCGAATCGTCATCGAGCGGCGGATCGGCACGACGAACCACTCGGACGCCATCTCCAGAGCCTTGAAGGAACGGGCGGCTCCGGTGGACGCCCACACCCCGGAACTGGACGTTCGTCCGATGGGCCCCCGGCGCGGATGCGCTCCCCAGACGCTCTGGGGGCCAGCCCCTAGACGGATGTCGAGGGTGGGGCGGCCCAGCACTCAAGAAGCCCCCACCCCGGGTCGATAGGGGCCGCGTCAATCAAATTGAGCCAGGGCTCTGGTGCTAAAGGCAAACTCGTCGCGAGGCGAGGACGCAAAGCCAACGGGGCTCCCATCCGGGAGTCAGCCGGGCTACCACCGGAGTCTCTCGACTCCCAACGGCTTGGTCTCAGGCTCTGGCTCCACGTAGAACCCCAAGGAGGGTGACTATGTTGGAGAAGCTCCGCCAGCGGAGCAGCAGCGAGTCGGGCTTCACCCTGGTGGAGCTCCTGGTCGTCATGCTGATCCTGGGAATCCTGGCCGCGATCGCGATCCCGACGTTCTTCAACCAGAGGGACAAGGCCCGCGACTCCTCCGCCAAGGAGGACGTCCGCACCGCGCAGACCGCGATGGAGACGTACGCCATCGACCACCAGGGCAAGTACACGCGGCGCCGACGCCGGCCGCTGCTCGACGACGATCGAGCCGACGCTGATCGACGTGCCGAACCTGATCGTGACGCCCGTGGCGCCGCCGACGCCTACACGCTGACCGTAGAAGTCCGACACCGGGACGACGTTCACGATCGACGAAGCTGACGCGACCGGTGCGACACGACGTTCGACTGCAGCGCGCCCGGCAAGGGCGGCTGCCCGTCGCCGGACGGCAACTGGGGCGCCTAGTCCCACGCGCCAGCGGACGGCTCAGGCCGTGCCAGCTGATGTCAGAGAGGCGGGCCCCCGGGCCCGCCTCTCTGCGTCTGCAATCCCGCTTCACGCCTCAAGGCCGGGCATGCCACGACCGATGACGAACTGATGCCGCAAAGGACCGGAAGAGATCTTCATGCCAGCTCCGAGGCGGGCTTCTCGCTGGTCGAGCTGCTCGTCGCCGCGATGATCCTGATCGTCGCCGTGCTCGGCATCTTCACCGCGCTCGAGGCCGCCGGCCGCGCCGGCGCCGACGAGCGCAGCCGCGCGGTCGCCTACCAGATCGCGCAGGAGGACCAGGCGCGACTGCGGGGGATGAAAGTCACCGCGCTGATCGGAACGAACCAGACCGGGCTGAACCAGACGCGGACCCTGACCGTCGACGGCACGGACTACACGGTGCGGTCGACGACGAAGATCACGGCCGACGCGACCGGGACCGAGGCCTGCGACAGCGGCAGCGCCTCCGCCGACTACCTGAGCATCGCCTCCACGGTCACCTGGTCGACCATGGACGTCAAGCCGGTGACGATCCAGAGCATCATCTCGCCGACGAGCGGGTCGTTCGACCCCGACACGGGAGCGCTGGCGATCTCGGTCATCGACGGTCAGGGCGCCGGCCTGCCGAACGTGCCGCTGACCGGATCCGGGGCGGGGTCGTTCAGCGGCATGACCGGCGACGCCGGATGCGTGATCTTCGCGAACCTGCCGCGCGGCAACTACACGGTCACGCCGACCGCGAGCGGGCTCGTCGACCAGGACGGCAACGCCGCCGGGGCTCAGCCCGCCAGCGTGCTCGCCGGCGCGACCAACACGAAGGTCTTCCAGCTCGCGCAGCCGGGTTCGATCGACGTCACCTTCCAGACGAAGGGCCCCAGCGGCGCCCTGCAGGCGTCGACCGCCGACAGCATCATGGTCTTCAACACGGGGATGACGATCGCCAAGCGGTTCGGGACGATCGGCACCCAGGTCTCGAAGATCACCGCGACCCCGCTGTTCCCCTTCAGCTCCCCCGACACGGTCTACGCGGGGACCTGCACCGGCAACAACCCGACCACGGTGACGACGCCGCTCAGCGCCGCCGCCAGCGTCCCCGTCAACGCCGGCGGCCCGACGTCGAACGCGCTGATCACCCTGCCGGCGATGGACATCACGGTGCGCACCGGCAGAAGCTCCTCGAGCCCCGGCTCGCTCCTCGACAACGCGAAGGTCGTGGTCACCGACAGGAACTGCTCGAACCAGAAGACGACGATGTTCACGAACTCGAGCGGCAAGCTCCCCGACCCGGGCCTCCCGTGGTCGACCTACGACCTCTGCGTCAGCGGCCCGATCGCGACGAACACGTACAGGCGGGTGACCCGGACCGCAATCGACGTCAAGAACCCGAACTCGCCCACCGTCGTGCCGACCATCTACCTCGGCTCCGGCTCCTCCACGAACTCGACGGGGTGCACGTGATCCGCCGGCTTCGCTCCGAGGAGGGCGTGACGCTGATGGAGGTGGTCGTCGCCTCGACCATCGGCGTCGTCCTGTCGCTGGCCCTGTTCGGCTTCCTCGACACCACCTCGCGAAGCTCCGAGCAGACCGCGGCGCGGATCGACGCCGCGAAGACCGGGCGCCCGGTCCTCGCCACGATCATGGACCGGCTGCACAGCACCTGCGTCGCGCCCGACCTCGCGCCGGTGCTCCAGGGCTCCGACGACAGGAGCATCTGGTTCCTCAACCAGACCGGCTCGGCGGTGACGCCGACCCCGGTCAAGCGGCAACATCACCTGCGAACTCGACGGCCCAGACGCCTGACGGAGTCGTCTACCCGGTCGACCGGCGGGACCGCGCCGAATTGGACCTTCGCGTCCTCGCCGAGCTCGACGCGGATCATGGCCGAGCCGGTGCAGAGCCGGTGGAGGAAGTGACGTGGACGCAGGCGCCGATCTTCCGCTACTACGCCTACGACACGAACGGGGCGGTCTCGACCACGCCGCTGGCCGCGCCGCTCAGCGCCGAGGACGCCGCGCGCGTGGTCCAGGTCAGCGTCTCGTTCGAGATCCCGGCGCGAAGCGGCGAGGCGGACGACTCGGCGGTCTTCGGCGACACCGCGCTCCTCCGGTTCACCCCGCCTGCCGCCGACCCGAGCACGGAGAACCTGCCATGCGCCTGAGCCGAGCCCGTCACGAGGAGTCGGGGTTCGCGCTGATCTCGGTCCTGCTCGGGATCGTCGTCGCGAGCCTCGTGGTCGCCGTCGCCGTCACGGCGGTCAACGGTGACATCCGGATCGGCAAGCGCGACCTCGACCGCAAGCAGGCCTACGCCGCCGCCCAGGCGGGCCTCGCCGACTACCAGTTCCACCTCAACACCGACACCGACTACTGGTCGAAGTGCACGAACGTCCCCTCGCCGAACGCGGTCAACCAGCAGGGGTCGACGGCGAAGACGCCGCGCCGGTCCCCGGGAGCACCGTCGCCGAGCTACTCGATCGAGCTGATCCCGGCGACGGGCCAGTCGTCCTGCAGCCAGGCGAACCCGGTGCAGAGCATGATCGAGTCCAGCGGCGAGGCAGCCGGCACGTTCCGGATCCGGACCACCGGGTTCGTCAACTGCGCCGAACGACCGGGCTGCGTGACCCAGAAGATCGTCGTCCACCTTCAAGCGCTCGAGCTTCCTCGACTACGTCTACTTCACCCAGCTCGAGACGTCCGACCCGGTCACCTACGGCGATCAGAACACGATCAACGGCGCCTACCAGCAGTGCACCAAGACGATCGCCCAGGGCCGGTACAGCCAGGCGATCCCGAACTCGGGCGGTCAGTACTGCGACACGATCTCGTTCATCGACGGCGAGCAGATCAACGGGCCGCTCCACACCAACGACGCGCTGGTGATCTGCGGCAGGCCGTACTTCGGCCGCAACGCCTCCGACGCGATCGAGGTCTCGTCGCCTCCGCGCGGATGGTTCTCGAACTGCAACTCGTGGAACGACCAGCCGATCTTCAGCGGCACCTTCGTCACCAACTCGCCGGTGCTCACCCCGCCGCCGACCAACACCTCGCTCGCGAACGTCTCCGGGACTCGCGTGTACACGGGCCAGACCAAGATCGTCCTCAACGGCACCAACATGACCGTGACCAACAACGGGAGCACCAGCACGGTTCCGATCCCCTCGAGCGGCGTGGTCTACATCGACAACGGCACCTGCTCGTCGGCCTACAACCCGTTCACGGCGACCTACCCGACCACTTCGACGTGCGGCAACGCCCTCGTCAGCGGCACCTACTCAGGCCAGCTGACGATCGCCGCGGAGAACGACATCATCGTCGAGGACGACATCGTCAAGGCCAACGCCGATGCGATGCTCGGCCTGATCGCCAACAACTTCGTCCGCGTCAAGCACCCGATCTGCTCCAGCACCGACCCCGGTTGCACCAACGGCACGACGTCTCGCAGCAGACTGCACGAAGGGCGACTGCAACGGCGGCGTCAACGGCACCGGCATCGCAGCCCAACCTGAGGATCGACGCGGCGATCCTCGCGATCGCCCACTCGTTCATCGTCGACCACTACGACTGCGGCGACGACCTCGGGACGCTGACGGTCAACGGCGCGATCTCGCAGAAGTTCCGCGGCGCGGTCGGCACCTTCGGCAACTGGGAGCAGCGTCACGGCTACGACAAGAACTACAACTACGACGACCGCCTGCGCTACATCTCGCCGCCGCACTTCCTCGACCCGGTCCAGTCGTCCTGGCACATGCAGCGCCAGACCCTCGACAACTAGCCAGGGCGCAGGAGATCCGGGCCCCGAGGGGTAGCTGTACCCGGTGGAGGCCGCAATCGCCATCCTGCTCTTCGTCGCCGGGACGATGGTCGGCAGCTTCGCCGGTGTCGTCGCCCACCGGGTGCCGGTCGGCGAGCCCTTCGTCGCCGGGCGGTCCCGCTGCGACGCCTGCCGGGCGCCGGTCGCCGGCTACGACAACGTCCCGGTGGTCTCGTGGCTCGTCCTGCGCGGTCGCTGCCGCTCCTGCGGCGCCGCGATCCCCGGCCTCTACCCGCTGAGCGAGCTCGGCCTCGGCCTCGCCTGGGCCGCCACCTACCTGGTCCTCGGGGACGACGAGCCTTTCGAGCTCGCGCTCGGGCTCGTCTTCTGCGCGGTGCTCGCGATCGTGACCGTGAGCGACCTCGAATACCGGGTGATCCCGAACCCGGTGATAATCACCGCGGCCGTTGCCGCGGTGGCCCTCGTCGCCGCCTGGGACGCCTCGCGCCTGCCCGAGCACCTGATCGCGGGCGCCGCCGCGGGCGGCGTCCTGCTGCTCGTCGCGCTGATCCACCCCCGCGGGATGGGGATGGGCGACGTCAAGCTCACCGGCGTCATGGGCCTATACCTGGGCTCAGCGGTCGCACCGGGGCTGCTCGCTGGGTTTCTCGCCGGATCGGCGTACGGGATCGCCCTGATCGCCCGCCACGGCTCGGCGGCTCGCAAGCAGGCCGTCCCGTTCGGCCCCTTCCTGGCCCTGGGGGGGCTGGTCGGGCTGCTCGCCGGCGACGCCATCGCCGATTGGTACATCGACACGTTCCTCGGCGGTTGATCCGGTCCCCGCGCGTCGCCTGCGGCGGCCCATGCGCGATTCAAGCCGTTTTCGCGGACTGTCGATAACCGAAACGGCAAGGGACCCATGTTCGGATCACGCAATTCATCTTCGATCGTCGGCCTCGATCTCGAGACCGGAAGCCTCGCGGCGAGCGAGGTTCAGAACAACGGCGCCTCCACCCTGGGGCGCTACGCGGTCGTGCCCCTGGAGTCCGGCATCGCGCGCGAGGGCGAGGTCAGCGACCCCGAGGCGCTGGCGGCGGTGCTGAGGGAGACGTTCTCCGACTACGGCCTGCCGAAGACCGTGCGGATGGGAATCGCCAGCCAGCGCGTCGTCGTCCGCACGATCCGCATGCCGCGGATCGAGAAGGAGGAGGAGATCGATGCCGCGATCCGCTTCCAGGCCGAGGACGCCATCGCGATGCCGCTCGAGCACGCCGTGGTCGACTGGGAGCTCGCCGAGCCGAGCCCTGAGGCGGTCGAGCAGGGGCAGATGGAGGTCGTCGTGGTCGCCGCCCGCCGCGAGGCGGTCTCGGGGATGGCGACCGCGATCCACGCCGCCGGGCTGAAGCCGGTCGGCATCGACGTCGCCGCCTTCGGGATGATCCGCGCGCTGGCGCCCGAGCTCGAGATGACGATCGCGCCGTCCTACGAGGAGCGGGTCGAGGGGGCGATGATGGCCGACCCGGCCGTCGCCGTCGCCGGTCCCGCCGCGGCGCGCCTCTTCTGCAACCTCGGCGACGTCACGAACCTCGCGGTCGCGCGCGGCTCGACCTGCCTCTTCACCCGCGTCGCATCCTTCGGGATCGAGGGCATCGCGCAGCAGCTCGCCGAGCGCCGCAGACTGACCCTCGAGCACGCCCGGCAGTGGCTTCCGCACGTCGGCCTCGTGATCCCGGTCGAGGCGATCGAGGGCCAGCCCGAGATCGTCTCGACGGCGCGAGACGTCCTGATCGACGGCGCCACCAAGCTCGCCGGCGAGCTGCGGATCTCCCTCGACTACTTCGCCTCCCAGGAGGGCGCCGTGGCGATCGAGGAGATCGTCGTCTGCGGAGCCGGCGCCGCGATCGCCGGCCTGCCCGAGGCGCTCGAGCGGGAGCTCGGCTATCCGGTCCGGGTCACGCTCCCCTCGGCGCTGGCGGGAATCCCGCAGGCTGAGGCGGCGCGGCTTGCCCTCTCCTACGGGCTCGGGATGGAGGGCTGAGGCATGCGTCCCGTCAACCTGATCCCCCAGGAGGAGCGCACGGGCGGCGCCGCGACCGGCGGCTCCGGGATCGCCGGCTACGTGATCATCGCGGCCCTCGTCGTCGCGATCGCCGTCCTCGGGTACATGACGCTGCTCGGCAACGACATCGACGACCACGAGTCCGAGATCGCCTCGCTCGAGTCCCAGGTTCAGGAGACTCAGGCACGGGCCGACGCGCTGCAGCCGTACGTCGAGCTCGCCAACGTCAGGCAGGCGCGCACCGTCACGATCGACTCGCTCGCCAAGAGCCGCTTCGACTGGGAGCGGGTCCTCCGCGAGCTCGCCCGCGTCACCCCGGGCGCGATCTCGCTCTCCGGCGTCACCGGCACGGTCGCGCCGGACGTCGACGTCGAAGGCGGCACCGAGGTCTCGCTGCGGACGCAGGTCCCGGGGCCCGCCCTCGAGATCGAGGGCTGCGCGCGCAGCCAGCGCCGCCTCGCCGACTTCATCGCCGCACTGCACGACATCGACGGCGTCACCCGCGTGGCTGCGCAGACCAGCCTCAAGGGCGAGCGCCCCGAGCAGCAGGAGGGCGCGACCGCCGACCAGGCTCCGCCCGCGGGGACCTCCGGCGAATGCGCGCGGCCCAAGGACGCGAACTTCCAGCTGGTCGCCGCCTTCGACGCGGTGCCGGCGCCGAGCGAGCCGGCGATCGGCTCGACGGGCTCGACCACGGTCACCTCGACGGCGACCGCGCCCGGCGACGGCGGCGTGGCCTCCGAGCAGGCGTCCCAGGCGCAGCAGCAGCAGGAGATCTCCAACGCGTCCCAGCGCAGCCAGGACGCGGCCGACCTGGTCCCGGGAGGCTGACGTGAGGGGCTCCGACCGCGCCATCCTGCTGCTCCTTCCGCTCGCGGCGGCGATCGTCGCGGTCTGGATCCTCGTGATCTCGCCGAAGCGCGCCGAGGAGAGCGACCTCGCCGACAAGGTGGCGTCGCTGCAGTCGCAGGTCGACGCGACCGAGGGGCAGGCGGCGCAGGCCGAGCTCGCTCGCAAGCAGTTCGACGACAACTACTCGGCGCTGATCGACCTCGGCGCCGCCGCTCCGGCCGACGACGACCAGAGCACCCTCGTCTACACGCTCTCCGACATCGCCAACCAGCACGACCTCCGCTTCAGCTCCTTCACCCTGAGCGAGACGCCCAGGGGCGTCGACGAGACGGCGACCTCGACGACCACGACGACGCCGTCGACCACGACCACGCCGACCGAGGGCTCGACGACCACCCCGACCGACTCCACCGCGACGGAGACCGGGACGACGTCGACCTCGACCACATCGACCTCGACGACGGCCGCGCCCGCGACCGAGGCCGCCGCCGCAACGCTGCCGCTAGGCGCCGCCGTCGGCACGGCCGGATTCCCGGTCTCCTCCTATGGCTTCACCCTCGAGGGCAAGTACTTCAACGCCACCGACTTTCTCGCCGACCTCGACTCGCTGGTCGACGTCTCCGAGCTGAAGCCGCCGAAGGTGCACGGCAGGCTGCTGACGATCGACGGGTTCTCGTTCAACCTCGCCCAGCTCGAGGACTACCCGATGATCACCGCGAACCTCGCGGTCACCGCCTACGAGGTGCCGCCCGAGCAGGGTCTGGACGCCGGCGCGACCGCCACCGGGCCCGCGCCGACCGGGACCACCACCGACGCCACCACGACGACCACGACCGCCGCCCCGACCGCGAGCGTCACCCCGTGAGGCAGCGAGCATGAGCGCCTTCATCACCGACCTGCGCGAGCGCAGGCTCCTCCCGATCATCGGGCTCCTCGTCGTCTGCCTGATCGCGGTGCCGTTCCTGCTCGGCGGCGGGGGAGAGGACGCCGCGCCGCCGCCGACCGCCTCCGCCGGGACCTCGGGGGAGCCCCTGCCGGGGATCGAGACACGCCCCGTCGTCATCGCCACGCCGGCCGAGCTGCGCAGCTACAAGAAGCGGCTGGCGACGTTCCGCAGCCGCAACCCCTTCCACCAGAAGATCAAGCCGGAGCCGGCGGCCGATACCGGCACGGGTACGGGCGCCACTGGAACCGGCACCGGCATCACCGGCACCGGCATCACCGGCACCGGCACGGACACCTCGCCGACCGGGACCAGCCCGACGCCGCCGGTCACGGTCCCGCCGTCCGACAACGGCTCGACCGGCGACGCGCTGATCAGGATCGAGATCGACGTCAAGACCGGGCGCTCCGGGCACCTGAAGACGCTCAAGGACGTCAAGGCGCTGGACTACCTGCCCGACCCTCAGCATCCGGTCGTCCAGTTCGTCGGCGGCGAGTTCAACCTGTCGGGAGCGGCCTTCGTCGTCTCCCCGGGGATCGAGGCGACCGACGGCGACGGCAAGTGCTCGCCGAGCCCCGACAACTGCCAGTTCCTGCTGCTGCGGCCCGGCGATCGCCAGCACTTCGTCTATCGCGCCGAGGACTACGAGCTCGAGCTCCTCGAGGTCAAGCGCGACGTCGAGGAGCTCGACAGCGGCGACCTTCAGGGCAAGGAGCCGTCGGAGACGCCGCGCGGCTCGATCCGCAACGCCGCCAGCGGCGTCGAGGGCGGCTGAGCCCGCCGGCTTCGCGCGGGTAGCCTTCCGCGCCGATGGCGCGCTTCGACTTCGTAACCGCGGGTGAGTCCCACGGCCCCGGCCTGACGGCCGTCGTCGAGGGCATGCCCGCCGGGCTCGAGCTCGATCGCGAGGCGCTCGACCGCGACATGGCCCGCCGCCAGCTCGGCCACGGTCGCGGCGGGCGGATGAAGATCGAGCGCGACGCGGTCGAGGTGCGCTCGGGCGTTCGCCATCGCCGCACGCTCGGCAGCCCGATCGCCCTGCTGGTCGCCAACCGCGACTACGAGAACTGGGTCGAGCGCATGGGGCCCTGGGAGAGCGGCGAGGGCGTCGCCCAGGTCCACCTGCCGCGGCCCGGCCACGCCGACCTCCCGGGTCTTCAGAAGTTCGGGTTCGACGATGCGCGCAACGTGCTCGAGCGCGCCAGCGCCCGCGAGACCGCGGCCCGGGTCGCGGCGGGCGGGCTGGCGCGGCAGTTCCTCGCCGCGATCGGGGTGACGATCCGCAGCCACGTCACCCGCATCGCCTCGGTCGAGGCGCCGACGCGCTACGACCTCGAGCCGGCGGACTTCGAGGGCGTCGACGACGACCCGGTGCGCTGCCTCGACCCGGACGCGTCGGCGGCGATGGTCGAGGAGATCAACCGGCTCCGCAAGGAGAACGAGAGCCTGGGCGGGACGTTCGAGGTGCGCGCCTGGGGGCTGGTGCCGGGGCTCGGCTCCCACGTCTCCTGGTCGGAGCGGCTCGACGGCCGGATCGCCCAGGCGATGGTCTCGATCCAGTCGGTCAAGGGCGTGAGCGTGGGGGAGGCCTGGCAGGTCGCCTCGGTCCCCGGCTCGCAGGCCCACGACGAGATCTTCCACTCGCCGGAGCGCGGCTACCACCGCGAGACCAACCGCGCCGGCGGCGTCGAGGGCGGCATGACCAACGGCGAGACCCTCATCGTCCAGGCCGCGATCAAGCCGATCTCGACGTTGACCAAGCCGCTGCGCTCGGTCAACGTCCACACCAAGGAGCCGGAGCAGGCGCACAAGGAGCGCACCGACTCGACCGTCGTGCCGGCAGCCGGGGTCGTCGGCGAGGCGATGCTCGCCCTCGTCCTCGCTCGCGCCTACCGCGAGAAGTTCGGCGGCGACCACATCGACGACATCCGCGCGGCCATCGACCACTACAGGCGCCGGATCGACTGGCGCTGAGCCCGGCACCCGTGCTGGGGTCACTCAGTTCGACATTTCGTAATCAGCGACCCCAGCAGGGAATGTCGGCGGCCAATCCCACGGCTACGCTCCCGCCGTGAACGAGCGCAGTACCGCGATCGCCTTCGTCGGCTTCATGGGAGCCGGCAAGTCCAGCGCCGCCCGCGCCGTCGCGCGGGAGCTCGACCTGCCCCTCGTCGACACCGACGAGCTCGTCGCCGCGCGCGCGGGCAAGCCGATCGCCGCGCTGTTCGCCGCCGAGGGGGAGGCACGGTTCCGCGAGATCGAGGAGGAGGTCGTCCTCGAGGCGCTGGAGCGGGGCGGAGTGGTCGCGCTCGGCGGCGGGGCGGTCGAGAGCGAGCGCGTGCGCGATGCGCTGGGCGACCACGTGACGGTGTGGTGCAAGGTCGAGGACGAGGTCGCCTGGGCGCGCTGCGCCGGCAGCGACCGGCCGCTGGCTCGCGACCGCGACGGCTTCTTCCGGCGCCATCGCGCCCGGCTGCCGCTGTACTCCGAGGTGGCCCGGGTGCACCTCCCGACCTCCGGGCAGGCGCTGCCGCCGGTGGCGCCGTGGCTCGCCGCGCTCCGCGTCCGGCCCGAGCTGTCGATGATCTGGGCGAGTACCCCGGGAGGCGAGTACCCGGCGGTGGTCGGGCCGGGTGCGACGGCCGTCTACGAGGACGAGGGCGTCCCGCGGCCCGGGGCCCGGACCTTCGCCGTCGTCGACCGCGCGGCGGCGGCGGCGGACGGGAGCCTGGTCCCGGGGATCGTCCAGCCGGTGCCGATCGAGATCGAGGGCGGCGAGCGGTCGAAGACGCTTGACGCCGCCGAGTCCGTGCTCGTGGCGCTGGTCGACGCCGGCGTCCGCCGCGACGACGCGCTGCTGGCGTTCGGCGGCGGCGTCACGGGCGACCTGGCGGGCTTCTGCGCGGCCGTCTTCCAGCGCGGGATGCCGATCGTCCAGGTGCCGACCACCCTGGTCGCGCAGGTCGACTCCGCCTACGGCGGCAAGACGGGAGTCGACATGCCGCAGGCGAAGAACTACGTCGGCGCGTTCCATCAGCCCGCGGCCGTGCTCGCCGACCCGGCGGCGCTGCGGACGCTGCCACCGGAGGAGCTCGCCGCCGGCTTCGCCGAGGTGGTCAAGACGGCGCTGATCGACGGCGGCCCGCTCTGGGAGCGGGTGCGCAGGCTCGACCGGATCGACGCCGAGGCGGTGGCGCCGCTGGTCTTCGACTGCGCGCGTACGAAGATCGACGTCGTCGCCGAGGACGAGCGCGACTCGGGGCGTCGCGCGGTGCTCAACCTCGGGCACACGGTCGGCCACGCGATCGAGGCCGCGACCTCCTACGGCCGCTACCGCCATGGGGAGGCGGTCGCGCTCGGGATGCTCGCGGCGCTGCGGCTGTCCGGCCGCGACGAGCTGCGCGACGAGGTCGCCGGGCTCCTCGCGCTCGCCGGCCTGCCGACCGCGCTCGACGCCGCCGTGGGGGTAGACGACGTGATCGCCGCCTGCGAGCGCGACAAGAAGCGGACCGCGGCCGGCCTCGGCTTCGTCCTCGTCGACGCGCCGGGGACGGTCGTCCATGGGCGCAGCGTCGAGCCGGGTAGCCTCCGGGCCGCCGTGACCGAGCTGCAGGAGAGCTGAGCGTGGCGTCCTCGCGCAACCGGGTGGCGGTCATGCACGGCGTCAACCTCGACACCCTCGGCCGCCGTGATCCGTCCATCTACGGAACCGAGACCCTGTCGCAGCTCGAGTACCGCGTCCACGAGTTCGCCCGGGAGCTCGACCTCGAGGCCTCGTTCTTCCAGACCAACCATGAGGGCGAGTTCTGCGAGTACCTGCATCGGCTTTCCGACACCGCGGACGCCGCGCTGATCAACGCCGGGGCCTGGACCCACTACTCGTGGGCGATCCGCGACGCGCTCGAGGTCGCCGCGAAGCCGGCTGTCGAGGTCCACATCAGCGACGTCTCCGGCCGCGAGGACTGGCGCAAGTTGTCGGTCTTCGACGGGCTCGTCGCCGGCGTCGTCAGCGGCAAGGGGGTCGATGGTTACCGCGACGCGCTGGAGATCCTCAGGCGGGAGCTCGGGGTTTGAGCCACGCCCCGGCCGAGCGGGCGGACCGTCTCGAGGCCGCGGCGGCCGCGGCGGAGCTCGACGCGGTCGTCGTCGGCGACCTCGTCCACCCGGGCGACTCCGGGCGCGAGGCGATGGCGGACGTGAGCTGGCTGACCGGCTACCGGGGAAGCAGCGGGATCGGTGTGGTCGGCCCGGACGCCCGCTTCTTCCTCACCGACTTCCGCTACCTCGAGGCGGCGGCGAGCGTCGTGCCCGAGTCCTTCGAGGTCGTCGACGCGACGAGCGACATGGTCAAGGCGCTGGCCGGGCTGCTCAACGGCCGCGGCAAGGTCGGCATCGACGAGTCGAAGACGAGCGTCGAGGTCCACCGCAAGCTGACCGACGCCATTGAGGGGAACGCGGAGCTGGTCGCCGCCGAGGGTTTGCTCGAGGGCCTGCGCCGGGTCAAGGACGCGGCGGAGATCGAGGCGATCGCGCGGGCGTCGGCGCTCGTCGACGAGGTCTATGCCTGGATCGAGGAGCGCGGGCTCGCCGGCCGGACCGAGCGCGAGGTGGCCGTCGCGGCGGAGCAGCGGATGCGCGAGCTCGGGGCCGAGGCGCCGTCGTTCGACTCGATCGTCGCGTCCGGCCCGAACGGCTCCCAGATCCACGCCGAGCCGAGTGACCGCAGGATCGAGCGCGGCGAGTACGTCGTGATCGACATGGGAGCGATCGTCGACGGCTACTGCTCCGACTGCACGCGCACCCTCGCCGAGGGTGACCCCGACCCGGCCCAGCGAGAGGTCTACGAGGTCGTGCTCGCGGCCCAGCGGGCGGGGCTCGACGCCGTCCGGGCCGGGGCCTCGGGGAAGGAGGTCGACGCGACGGCGCGGGCGGTGGTCGAGGAGGCCGGCTACGGCGAGCGCTTCGGCCATGGCCTCGGCCACGGCGTCGGCATCGAGGTGCACGAGGCGCCGCGCCTTTCGAAGCGATCCGAAGACGACCTGCTCGCGGGGGACGTCGTCACCGTCGAGCCCGGGGTCTACGTCCCCGGTGAGTTCGGGATCAGGATCGAGGACCTAGTTGTCGTCACCGGCGACGGCCACCGCAACCTGAGCTCGCGCCCGAAGTAGTCAGCCGGCGCGGCGGGCGATGAAGGCGGTGTGGCCGGGACGCTCTCGCGTCCCTTCCCAGCCGATGACGCTGCGGGCCCGGAAGCCGGCGGCGCGGAGGCGGTCGAGCACCTCGGCGGCGGGGTGGAGGCGCTGCAGGTCGACGACCACGCCGCCCTCGATGCCGCTGCGCCCGAGCTCGGCGACGAGGCGGCGGGCGCCGTGAAGCGCCGGGTCCGTGTACCCCGAGTCGTGGATCGCCGCCAGATCCGCTTCGTAGGCCCCCATCGGCCGGACGTTACAGTTGGCCGTCGCGCGCCGCGACCACCGCGGCGGCGGGACCCACCTGCGACCGACGATGCCCCTCGCCAACATCCTGCAGCCGCTCAACGACGTCGAGGAGTGGGTGCTCGAGCACCTGCACTCCGCCGGCCTGAGCTGGGGCCTGGCGATCGTCGGGCTGACTCTGATGACGCGCTTCCTGATGCTGCCGCTGATCGTCCGTCAGTTCCGCTCCCAGCGCGAGATGAAGCTGCACATGCCCGAGCTCAAGCGTCTCCAGGAGAAGTACAAGGGCGGCGACCGGCAGAAGCTCCAGCAGGAGATGGCCGCCTACTACAAGACCCACGGAATCAACCCCCTCGCGTCGGTCGGGCCCCTGCTCCTGCAGATCCCGATCTTCATCTCCCTCTACATGCTCCTGCGCCACGACGCGGCCAACGGCCTCTTCGGCGGCGGCGGCTTCCTCTTCATCCCCGACCTCACCGCGAAGCCGACCGGCGGAGTCCTCGTCGCGATGATCCTGATCTACCTCAGCTCCCAGATCGCCTCGAGCGCGATCGCGACCAGGACCCTCCAGAACAACACCCACCGCGGCATGGCCATGGCCCTGCCGCTCCTGTTCGTGACCATCATCGCCCGCTTCCCCGCCGGCCTCGCGATCTACTCGATCACCACCAGCCTCTGGAGCCTCGGCCAGCAGATCGCCTTCTGGCGATTCTCGCCCGCCGTGCCCGCGGGGACCGCTGCACTCGCCGCCGAGGCCGAGGACGTCATCGAGGCCGGCGAGGACTCGAAGTTCGAGCGCGCGCTGGAGGCCGATGTCGCCGCCGGGGCGCACAAGCCGAAGGCGCCGCCGACCCACTCGCGGTCGAAGAAGAAGAAGCGGAGCCGGAGCCGGCGGTAGGCGCCTGGCGCGGGGGGCGACGTGACCGGGCGGCGGCCGGTGGAGGTGGTGGTTCAAGGTAAAGCGAGCGATCGCCGACGAAGAAGGTGCATGGGCGGGTCGATGAGACGAACTCTTGCGGTCCTGGGAACGCTCGCGACGCTCTTCACCGGCGCTGCCTCCGAAGCCATCGCCGGCGTCGATCATCTGCCGCGTACGAAGATCGACCATTCGCGCGGGAAGCTGATCCCGCTGCCCGCCCAGGTTCCGGGCGATGTTGACACCTACGTCGATCGCCGCATCCGCGCCGATCTGCTCTGGATCGCCAAGCGCTTTCCGCAGGTCTTCGTCGTCGAGGGCTACTCGGGGCCGCTGCCCGGTGGCGGCTGGGCGGGCTGCCACGGCTGTCACGTGACCGAGTCGGATCACAAGGTCGGTCTCGCCGTCGACATCTACCCGCTCTCCTGGGACGGGCGCGGATGCGACTCCTCCTGGAACCAGATCAGCCGCCTCGCCAAGCTCGCCGAGCCCAAGCAGGGACGGACCCGCGGCCCCTTCCGCTGGGTCGGATACGACGGCGACTACAACCACGGCTGCGGCAACCATCTGCACCTCTCCTGGGCCCACGCCCCCGACTACAAGGCGCATCGGACCTCGGAGTGGGTCGAGGTCTTCCGGTTGCGGAGCTAGCCGACGGCTACTGCCCCGGGGCTCGGGTAGGGGGCAACGGAGCGGCCGATGGTTGAAAACTGTCGCTATTCCGCAGTTTTCAACCATCGACACGGTGTCGCCCGGCCTGGCGCCCCCACCCCCCGGCCCAGACCCCGCCGCTACTTGCGCCCGACCAGCGTGAAGAGGACCGGGATCGCGTAGCCGTCCTGGCGCAGGCGGAATAGGCCGTCGTCCTCGCGCTTGAGCTGGCCGTCGCCCCAGCAGTCGAACTCGAGCTCGAGGTGCTCGCGAAGGTGCTCGACGTCGAAGCCGGCGCCGCGGGCGGCGGTGTAGATCGCGGCGATCGAGTGGGCGAAGTTGACCGTGGTGGTCCGCTCGACCTCGACGTCGGGACCCGCGTAGCTGCCGCGCTGGTCCTCCTGGAAGCGGGCGAACTCGTAGGGGAAGCCGAGCTCCATCGGCTCGACCTGTCGACCATCAGCCCGAAGGGATGCAGGTCGACGAGTGCGAGGGCGCCGCCGGGGACCAGGGCGTTGTGGGCGGCGCGCATCCAGGCGCCGAGGTCCTCGATCCAGCAGATCGCGCCGAGGTTGGCGTAGACGCAGTCGAAGTGATCGTCGAGGCCGGCGGGAAGCGCGGTTGCGTCGGCGACGACCGTCTCGAGCTCGACGCCCGCGCGCCCGGCGATGTCGCTCGCCTTCGCGAGCGCCGGCTCGGAGAAGTCGACGGCGGTCACCCGGGCGCCGAGCCGCGCCATCGAGACCGCGTCGAAGCCGATGTGCGACTGCAGGTGCATGATCCGCTTCCCGGCCAGGTCCTCCGAGCGGACGGCCTCGGCGATCGCGGCGCGCTCGGGGGCGGTCCGCGAGTCCCAGCCGCCGAGCAGCCGCTCGACGTCGTACATCGGATCGCCGGCGCCGTGGACGGAGGCCAGCTCGTCCCAGTGGCGGCGGTTGAGACCGACGTCGCTCATGCGCGCAAGATAGTTTGGGCGCCGTGAGCCCGGTGCCGCCCCTCGAGGGGAAGACGATGATCATCAGCGGCGGCAGCCGCGGCATCGGCCTCGCGATCGCGCTCCGCGCCGCTCGCGACGGCGCCAACGTCGCGCTGATCGCCAAGACCGACAAGCCGCACCCGAAGCTCGAGGGGACGATCCACACCGCGGCCGAGGAGATCGAGCGGGCCGGGGGCACGGCGCTGCCGATCGTCGGCGACATCCGCGACGTCGACAGCGTCGTCCGGGCCGTCAACTCGACCGTCGAGCGGTTCGGCGGGATCGACGTCTGCGTCAACAACGCCAGCGCGATCAGCCTCACCGGGACCGAGGCGACCGAGATGAAGCGCTACGACCTGATGCAGGACATCAACGCGCGCGGCACCTTCCTGCTCTCGAAGACCTGCGTCCCGCATCTGCGCCACGCCGAGAACCCGCACGTGCTCACCCTCTCGCCGCCGCTCAGCTACGAGCCGCGATGGGCCCAGCAACACGTCGCCTACACGATCGCCAAGTACGGGATGAGCCTCTGCACCCTCGGGATGGCGGCCGAGTTCGCCGACGACGGGATCGCGTTCAACTCGCTGTGGCCGCGGACGATCGTCTCAACCGCCGCCGTCCAGAACCTGCTCGGCGGCGAGGAGGCGATGAAGCGGGCCCGCACCCCCGACGTCTGCTCCGACGCCGCCTACGCGGTCCTCAGCCGCTCGAGCCGCGAGTGCACGGGCAACTTCTTCCTCTGCGAGGACGTGCTCGCCGAGGAGGGGGTCACCGACTTCAGCAGGTACTCCGCCGTCGACGGTGCCGAGCCGCAGGTCGACCTCTACGTCGACGAGGTGAACCCGCCCGGGGTTGGCTGAGTGGCGCTCGAGCACCGAACTCCCCGCCCGAACTTCGACGACTGCGAATTCGAGTTCGACGGCGACGACCCCGAGGGCTACCGCGCCGGCCTGTTCCGCCTTGGGCCGGGGCTGGGGGCGGAGGAGACCGGGATGTCGGTCTACGAGCTGCCGCCGGGGCAGAGCGTCTGCCCCTACCACTACGAGCACGCCGAGGAGGAGTGGCTGGTTGTCGTCGCCGGCAGCCCGACGCTGCGCACGACCGGAGGCGAGGAGGAGCTCCGGCCCGGCGACATCGTCTTCTTCCCGCGTGGGCCCGAAGGGGCGCACAAGATCTCCAACCGGGGCGAGGAGCCGGCCCGGGTGCTGATGTTCTCCTCGGTCAAGCACCCCGCCGTCACCGTCTATCCCGACAGCGACAAGATCGGTGTCTACACCGGCGCCGACCGCAGCGACGACGTCATCGTCCGCCGCTCCAGCGGCGTCGGCTACTTCGAGGGTGAGCCCGGGACCTAGACGGCCTAGGGGAAGACCACCTCGCCGGTCTCGGCGTCGGTGACGGTGATCGCCAGCGCGGGACAGGCCTCGGCCGCCGCGAGGATCTCCGCGTCGGTGCCCGCGCCGATGACGACGGCGGTCTCCTCGACGGCGAAGACGTGCGGCGCGATCGCGGCGCAGTCGCCATGGGCGCTGCAGGCGCTTCGGTCGACGGTGGGTAGGTAGGTCATGAGGAGTCCTCCTTCTCGGTGTGTTGGTCGAAGCTCTCGATCAGGCGGCGGCCCCGCGCGAGGTCGCGCGGGCGATCGACCGCCAGGACGGCGACTGGGCGGCCCTCGCGCCGGTAGAGGACCGAGAAGTCGCGCTGCGCGAGGTTGCCGTCGATGCGGATCTCGTCGGCGCCCTCGGCGTGTCCGGCGTACTGGATTCGGAGGCCGTACTGGTCGCTCCAGAAGCTGGGCAGGGGCTGCGGCTCGTCAGCGTCGCCGAGCATCGCCTTCGCCGCCGCGGCGCCCTGGCGGCTGGCCGCGTCCCAATGCTCGGATCGCACGTGCTCGCCGCGGCGCGGGTCGAACGGCCGCGCGACGTCCCCGGCGGCGTAGACGTGCGGCATCTCCGTGCGTCCGGAGGGGTCGACGCGGACGCCGGTCGAGTCGAGCCCGCTGCCCTCGAGCCAGGAGGCGGCCGGCGCGACGCCGACGCCGACGACCACGGCATCGCACTCGATTCGGTCGCCCGATTCCAGCTCGAGCTCCTCGACGCGGCCGTTGCCGCGCGCATCGGCGAGCGGCGCCCCGGTGAGCACGCGCACGCCGCCGGCACGGTGAAGCTCGACGATCCAGCGTCCGACGTCGCGTCCAAGGATGCCGCCCAGGGGGACGTCGAGCGCCTCGATGATCGTCACCTCGACGCCCATCGCCCGGGCGACGGCCGCCACCTCCTGGCCGATGAAGCCGGCGCCGACGATCGCGAGCCGGGCGCCGGCCCGAAGTTCGCTGCGGAGCCTCCGCGCGTCGTCGAGCGTGCGCAGGAAGTGCGCGTTCTCGAACGGAGCCAGGGCGGGAAGGGCCCGCGGCGCGGCGCCGGTCGCGATCAGGACGTCGTCGAAGGACAGCCGTTCCCCGCCCTCGAGGTCGAGCCTGCGTCCGCCGGGATCGAGCCCGGCGGCGCGGCGGCCGACGAGGAGCTCGATCTCGTTGTCCCGGTACCAGCCGGCATCGCGGAACTGCACGTCCTCGGGGGCGGGCGCGCTGTCGGCGAGCTCCTTCGACAGCGGCGGGCGGTCGTAGGGAGCGTGGGGCTCGGCGCAGACGATCCGGACCGGCCCCCCGTAGCCTCGGCCTCGCAGGGTCTCGGCGCAGCGCTGGGCGGCGAGCCCGCCGCCGGCGATGACGACGCCGGCGGCGCTCATGCCTCCACCCGCGCTCTCGGGATCGCCGGCCGCCTTGCGGGACGGCGGGCCTCCCGCCGCTGCCGTCGCCGCCGGCGCGCGGGCTCGGTGACCCGGACCAGGAAGAGGACGGCGATCGGCGGCACGGTGAGCACCAGCCACCAGCGCAGCCACGGCGTCGAGGCGTCGGTCCCGGCGCCGAGCGTGTGCGCAACGGCGAGGACGTAGACGACGATCGTCGCCCGGTGGGCCTTGCGCCAGAGGCGAGGGCCGATCCGCCGTCGCGCGTAGAAGCTGAGCCCGAGCGCGGCCGCCAGATACCCGGCGCCGATGCCGAGGCCGGTCCAGAGCGGCCGGTAGGAGATCTCGCCGGGAACGGCGATGCCCGCGAGCCCCGGGTGCAGGAACCCGTCGCCGAGCAGGGTCAGGCCGTGGACGGCGATCGCGACCAGTCCCGCCAGCGCGGTCTGCTCGTGCAGCGCGGTCATCGCCCGCGCCCGGCCCGGCTTGCGCATCACGCGCCCGGCCATGGTCAGTCCGAGGGCGACGGAGACGGTGACGAGCCCGAGCGCGACCAGGCCGGAGGCGCGGCTCGCCAGCCACCACAGGTGCTCGGTGAGCGCGGCGCTCATGCCGCCACCTCCGGCCGCAGCGACGAGAGCGGGATGACGACGCGCTCATGGGGGCGCAGGGCGATCGGGCCGATGGCCTCGACCTCGCCGTCCTCGTGGACGATGAGCCCGCCGTGGCGACCGAGGATCGCCTCGGCGCCGTCCGGCCCCGACAGCAGGGCCGCCTTGCTCAGGGCCTCGGCCTCGAGCGCCGTCGGCGCGAGCGCCGTGGCGCCGACGAGTCCGGTCCAGGCCGGGAGCCCGGTTGCGGGGTCGAGCAGGTGATGTGCGAAGCGGCCGTCGTCGCGGCGCCAGATGCGGACGTTGAGCCCGGACGTCGCGACGCCGCCGCCCGCAACCGCGACGCGCCGGTCGCGGCGGCCGGTGAGCGGGTGCTCGACGAGGACGTCGAATGGCTCGCCGGTGCGGCCGCCGATCCGCAGGTCGCCGCCGCAGCCGGCCACGAAGCGGTCGAGGCCGGCGAAGGTCTCCGCGAGCAGATCCGCCGCGAGACCCTTTCCAAAGCCGCCGCTGTCGATTCGCAGTCCGGCCGGGCGGCGAATCGAGCCGGCCTCACGGTCGACCTCGACGAGCCTCCATCGCCGCGCCGGGCTCGGCGCGGCGGGGATGCGGCCGGGGGCGAGCGGGAGGGCGTCGATGAGGCGAGCGCCCTCGGCGCCCTCGCGCGAGCCGACGTAGCCCGCCCGCTCGATCTCATCGGCGAGCGTCGGGTCCACCAGCCCGCCGGTGAGCTCGGCCGCGGCCAGGCCCGCCTCGACCGCGTCCAGCATCAGCGCCGAGCAGGGGACCTCGTCGCGGGGGTCGGAGTTGAGGGCGCAGAGCTCGCTGTCGGGCCGGAACCGTGACAGCCGCTGCTCGTACACCTCGACGAACCGGCGGGCCGCGGCCGCGAGGCCGTTCAGCTCCCGCTGCGTCGCCCGCTCGTCCTCGAGGATCAGCCGGATCTCGGAGCCCATCGCGCGGAACGTCGAGTCGTGCCGGCTCATGACGACGAGGTCACGGGCGCCGCGGGCGCCGGTGCGGGGGCGGGGGCCGGCGTCGAGACGACGGGGGCCGGGGTGCTGGTGACCGGCGCCGACACGGACGGGTCCGCGGGCGCGACGACGGTCCCGTCGTCGCTCTCGACCGCCTCGGGCGGCAGGTGCACGACCCGGGTCTTGACGATGCGCCGGTTGAGCACCGGCTGCGCCGCCTGCGCCTTGGGCGCGTTCGCCTGCAGGCTGCCGATCGCCGGGTCGTTCCCCGAGCTCAGCTGGAAGGCCAGGAACTCGAAGAGGACGGCGAAGGAGGCGACCGCGGCGGCGATGGTCGGCCAGATCCGCGGCCGCCGCCTCGCGGCGGCCGCGGCCGGGCGGGGCGCCCGTCGGGTGGGGGCGAGCTCAGTCATCGCCACCCTCCGACTCGATCTCGCCCTTGTCGCTCTCGCCCTCGTCGTCCTCGTAGGACGACCCGGCCGAGGAGCTGCCGCTCGTGTGCGTCGAGACCGGCTCGGTGGGCGCCGGCGTCGGCGCCACCGCAACGGGCTCGGGCGCCGGGGCGGGCGCGGGTGCGACCGCCGGAGCGGACTCGACCGCGGGCGCCGCGGAGGCTTCCGGGGCGGCGGCCTCGGCGGTCGTCCCGGCCTTCGGCTTCGGCCGGACGTGAATGGTCCGGTGAACGACCTGGGTGTGGACCTTCGGCTTCTGCTTCGTCGCCGAGGCGGCGGGGGTCGCGGGGTCCGCGACCTCGTTCGTCGCCAGGGCGTAGCCGCCGAGGCCGCCGAGGCCGAGCACGGTGGCTCCGGCTGCGATCTTCGTTCTCACGTTGCTCACGTCCGCTGCTCCTTGGTCGGGTGATGCGATCGCGACCGATCTTGCGGATCGGCCTGGAAGCCCCGGCAAAGCAGCGGGTAAAGACTTGGAAAAGCTTTCGGCGATGCGCTGGGAGGGGCCGGAGGGCGGCACTAAGGTGAGGCCATGGCCGCAACCGGAAGCGGGACGATTCTCTTCGTCGAAGACGAGGAGGGAATCTCAGAGCCGTTCTCCAAGGCGCTCGAGCGCGAGGGCTTCGAGCCCGTCGTCGCGCGGACCGCGACCGACGCGCTGGCGATCGCCGAGCGGATCGATCCCGACCTCGTCCTCCTCGACCTGACGCTCCCTGACGGCGACGGGCGCGACGTCTGCCGGGCGCTGCGCCGCACCTCCGACGTCCCGATCGTGATGCTGACCGCGCGGGGAAGCGAGATGGACCGGGTCGTCGGGCTCGAGATGGGCGCCGACGACTACGTCGTCAAGCCGTTCAGCGGCGCCGAGGTGATCTCGCGGATTCGCGCGGTGCTGCGGCGCAGCCGCCCCGACGGCTCCCCGCGCGCGGAGGCGGTCGATCTCGGGGACCTCGTCGTCGATCCCGCCGCCCGGATCGCGCGCCTGCGCGGGGAGGAGGTGGGCCTGACCCGCAAGGAGTTCGACCTCCTCGCCGATCTGGCGGCGCACGCGGGCGCGGTGGTCACGCGCGAGGACCTGATGGCGCGGGTCTGGGACGTCAACTGGTTCGGCTCCACGAAGACGCTCGACGTCCACATCGGGGCGCTGCGGCGCAAGCTCGGAGACGATCCCTCCGCGCCGCGGTTCATCGAGACCGTTCGCGGCGTCGGCTTCCGCCTCGCCGGACCGGAGGAGGACGAGGCCGGGGACGGCGGCTGATGACGCTGCGCCGGACGCTGGTCCTGGCCGTCGGTTACGTGTTGCTGCTCGCGGTCGTGGCCTTCGGCGTTCCGCTCGCCCTGAGCCTGCGGGACCGGGTCGACGCCGAGGTCCGAGGGCAGGCGCGGAGCCAGGCCGACGTGGTCGCCGCCTCCTCGGCCGAGCTGCTCAACCCGAGGGGGAGCCCGGTCCTCCACCGCCTCGTGCGCACCTCGGCCGAGTCCGTGCGCGGCAGGGTGGTGGTCGTCGACGCCGACGGGGTCGTGCTCGCCGACAGCACCGGCGCCGCCGAGGAGGGGACCGACTACTCCGGGCGCCCGGAGATCGACGCCGCCCTCGCCGGGGACAGCTATCAGGAGACGCGCCACAGCGACACCCTCTCGACCGAGATCCTCGCCACCGCGGTGCCGATCGTCGACGAGGGGGGCACGATCGGCGCCGTCCGGGTGACCCAGAGCGTCGAGGCGGTCGACGACGCCGTCCGCAGCTCGATCGGGGGGATCGTGCTGCTCGGTGTGGCGGTCCTCGGCCTCGGCCTGATCGCGGGAGCCCTGATCGCGCAGCGGATCGCGCGGCCGATCCGCCGCCTCGCGGACGCCGCCGACGAGGTCGCTGCCGGGCGGCTCGACGCGCGCGCGCCGGTCGAGGGGACGACCGAGCAGCGGACGCTCGCCCGCAGCTTCAACGAGATGACCTCCCGGGTCGCCCGGATGCTGAAGCACCAGCGCGACTTCGTCGCCGACTCCTCCCACCAGCTGCGGACGCCGCTGACCGGGCTGCGCCTTCAGCTCGAGGAGCTCCGCTACGGCGCGCGCGGCGAGCAGGAGGCACACGCGGCCGACGCCGCGCTCCACGAGGTCGACCGGCTGACCGCCATAGTCGAGGAGCTGCTGGTCCTCAGCCGTGCGGGCGAGCACGAGCTGCCCGCCGAGGACGTCGACCTCCGCTTGGTCGCCGACCGCCTGGCCCGCCGCTGGCGCCGGACCGCCGACGAGCACGAGGTCGAGCTGATCAGGCGGTCGGAGGGCCCGCGGAGCCTCGCCCGGTGCGCCCCGCCCGACCTCGACCGGGCCCTCGATCCGCTGGTCGAGAACGCGATCCTGTACTCGGGCCGCGGCGGCGACGTCGAGATCGTCGACGGGTTCGGGGAGATCGCCGTCCTCGACCGCGGGCCCGGCTTCGCGCCGGGCGAGGAGGACGCCGTCCGCGAGCGCTTCTTCCGTGGCAGCGCCGGCCGCCGCGGGCCGGAGGGGACGGGTCTCGGATTGCCGATCGCCGCCGAGCTGGCGTCCCAATGGGGCGGCGAGCTGCGCCTCGGCAACCGCGACGGCGGCGGCGCGCGCGCCGCGATCTCGCTGCCGGCGGTCCCGGTGGGCGCCGGGCGGGAGGTGGCCCATGAGGCGTGAGCTGCCGCCGTCGCTCCGCTGGGTGCTCCTGGCGCTGCTCGGGCTTGCGGTCGCCGTCGCGGTCGGCGTCGCGGCGAGCGAGCTCACCAGCCGCCGGATCGGGCTCTCCTCCGAGCCGATCCGCGCCGGCGACGCGCTCGCGCCCGAGCCTCAGCGCCGCGCCTCCGAGTCCGCGCCGCGCTCGAAGGAGGAGCGGAAGGAGGGGGACACGACTGCCGAGGAGCCGCCGCCGGCGACCACAACGGTGCCGACCACGACCACGCTGGCACCCGAGACGACGGCGCCGGAGACCACGACCGACGACTACGGCGGAGAGACCGAGTCCGATGACGACTGAGAAGGAGATGAAGTGAGCCGAATCCGCAACTGGGCGAGGGGATCGATCCTGAGATGGGGGCTACTGGTCCTGGCCGGGGGGATGCTGGTGATCCAGCTCGTGCCCTACGGGCGCGACCACTCGAACCCGCCGGTGACGCAGCAGCTCAAGTTCGACAGCGCCAGGACCGAGCAGCTCGCCGGCGACGCGTGCGGCGCCTGCCACTCGAACCTGACCTCGTGGCCGATCGAGAGCAACCTGGCGCCGTTCTCGTGGTTGATCCAGAGCGACGTCGACGAGGGCAGGTCGATCCTCAACTTCTCGGAATGGGACCGGCCGAACCAGGCGACCGGAGAGATCGGCGAGGTGATCTCCGAGGGCGAGATGCCGCCGCTTCAGTACAAGCTGCTGCACTCCAGCGCCCGGCTCTCCGATTCCGAGAAGGCCGACCTCGCCGCCGGCCTCGAGAAGAGCATCGTCGGCGACCCGCCGGGCGGGTGAGGGAGGGCCTATGCCCGCCGGGCCCGGACCTGGTAGATCGACGTGAAGCCGTTCTCGAAGCCGTTTCGCGCCGCGCGCAGGTAGAGGCGCCAGACGCGCACACGCTCGGACCCGGCGAGGCGGATGGCCTCCTCATGATGGTCGTCGAGCCGGCGCGCCCAGTGCCGCAGCGTCTCGGCGTAGTCGGGCGCGAACCCCTCGACGTGGCCGGTCTCGAAGCCCGCCCGCTCGAGCGCGAGCTGCACGCGTGAGAGGTGCAGCGGGTCGGCGTCGGGGAAGACGTAGCGCTCCGAGAACGGACCGGCCTCGGGATCGGAGTGGCGCAGGCGAGCGATGCCGTGGTTGAGCAGCCGCCCGCCCGCCGGCAGCAGCGCTGCCAGCCGACGCGCGTAGAGGTCGATGTTCTCCTCGCCGACGTGCTCGACCATGCCGATGCTGGCGATCGCGTCGAAGCGCTCGCCGGCGAGGTCGCGGTAGTCCATCACCCGGATCTCGACCCGCTCGTCGACGCCGGCCCGCTCGGCGCGCTCGCGCGCGATCCGCGCCTGCGGCTCCGAGAGGGTGATGCCGACGACGTCGGCCCCGTGGCGGGAGGCGGCGTGGGTGGCGAAGCTGCCCCAGCCGCAGCCGATGTCGAGGACGCGCTCGCCGGGCTCGAGCCCGAGCTTCGTGCAGACCATCTCGAGCTTCTGCTCCTGGGCCTCCTCGAGCGTCTCGGCGCCGCGCGAGAAGATCGCGCAGCTGTAGGTCATCGACTCGTCGAGGAACAGCGCGAAGAACTCGGGCGGCAGGTCGTAGTGGTGGCGGACCGAGCGGGCGTCGCGCTCCTTCGAGCGGCGCGTGCCCTGGGGCCGGAGCTCGGCGCGCGGCGGGGGCGGGGGCGGGGCGAGCCCGTTCGCTGCGAGCGCGGCGGCGAGCATCCGGACCCTGGCGGCCGGGTCGAGCGGCGGCGGCTTCCACTCGTCGAGCAGGCGCATGACCAGGTCGATGTCGTCGACCTCGAGGTCGCCGGCGACGTAGGCGCGACCGATGCCGAGCTGCCCGGGCGCGCGCAGGGCGTGGGCCACCGCCCGGGGCGAGCGGACCCGGAATGTGGGGCCCCCGGCGACCGTCGCCGGGACGCGCGTCCCGTCCCAGAGCTCGACCGTGAACGGGCGCTCGGGGAAGGCCGCGGCGAGCTGCCGGCGGATCGGCGCGGTTGTGGTCAGAGGCACCTCTGTGACCTTACGCCCACCGAGGCGAGGCCGCTACCCTCCGCCGCCGTGATCAGCACCGCGCAATTCAAGAACGGCTCGCACATCGAGGTCGACGGCAAGGTCTTCCGGATCATGGAGTTCCAGCACGTCAAGCCCGGCAAGGGCGGGGCGTTCGTGCGCTCGAAGCTGCGTCGCGTCGAGGACGGCTCGGTGATCGACAAGACCTTTCGCGCCGGCGAGAAGTTCCGGCCGGTGCGGACCGAGACGCGGAAGATGCAGTACCTCTACGACTCCGGCGACGCCCAGGTCTTCATGGATGCCCAGACCTACGACCAGCTCGAGCTCGCCGCCGACGTCACCGGCGACGAGATGCAATGGGTTCGCCCCAACGACGAGGTCGACGTGCTGTTCGTCGACGAGCGGCCCGCCGGGATCCAGATCCCCAGCGCCGTCGACCTCGTGGTCACCGAGACCCAGCCCGGCCTGAAGGGCGACACCGCCTCCGGGGGAGGCTCGAAGCCGGCGACGCTCGAGACGGGCGTGACGATCGAGGTGCCGCTGTTCATCGACGAGGGCGAGAGGGTCCGCGTCGACACCCGCAGCGGTGCGTACGTCTCGCGGGCCTGAGCCCCGCCTCCATGTGGTCGGCGGCGGGCGGCAGCGGCCACCGCGCCCCGTAACCTCTCAGCCATGCGCCGATCCGACCAGCGCCGCGACGCCGCGGTCGCCCTCTACCAGCGGGACGTCACCCGGCGGCCGCTGGACGACCTGCTGGCCGGCGCGAAGCCCTTCACACGCGACCTCGCGCTGGGAACCGACGAGCACCTGGCCGAGATCGACGCCGAGATCGCCGCCAACGCCCACGGCTGGACCATCAACCGGATCGCGCCGCTGGAGCGGGCGATCATGCGCGTCGCCGTCTTCGAGATGCGGCACCGGCCGGAGATTCCTGCGGCGGTCTCGATCGACGAGGCCGTCTCCGCGACGAAGCGCTACTGCGGCTCGCAGGCGCCGGCGTTCGTCAACGGCGTGCTCTCGGCGATCGCGCGCGAGATCCCGGCTGAGGAGGCCACGGCATGAGCGACGAGGGCGCCGCCGGGAGCCTCGCCGCGGCCGCCGAGCGGCTCGAGGCGATCGCGGCCGAGCTCGACGAGCCGACGACCGCCGATGCCCGCGCGGTCGAGCTCGCGCGGGAGGCGGCGCAGATCGCGGCCGAGGCCGGAGGCACGGTCGCCGACGCCGTCCGCGAAGCCTCGGAGGCCGGCGGCGAGCAGGGTTAGCCGGGCCCGGGGCTCAGCGGTGCCGCTTGCGCTCGACGCGCCAGCGGAAGCTGATGCCTCGGCGCTCGACGTTGCGAGCCCGGTCGATCGCGTAGATCGTCAGCGTGTGCGTGCGCCCGGCCGCGAACCGCTTGCGGAAGGGGGACTTGCACGGTCGCGCGGCGCCGCCGTCGATCCGGCAGCGGAAGGTCGAGCGCTCGCTGGCGCGCCAGCGGAACCGGGCGATTCGGTGGTGGCTGACTCGCGGCGGGTGCATCCGCAGCCTCGTGTTCGGGGCGTTGTCGTCTCCCGCGGACGGCGCCGAGGCCGGGGCCGGCGAGGTGCCCGCCTGCGCGACGGCCTGCAGCAGCGCCGGGCGGATCGGCGAGTCGGCGACGCGCGCGTAGACGCCGTACTTCTCGGGGAGGCCGCAGCCGTCGCCGAAGCTCGTGGTGCCGACGAGGCGGAAGCTGCCGTCGCCGACCGGGGCGACGAGCGGGCCGCCGCTGTCGCCCTGGCAGGTGTCCTTGCCGCCGCTGACCGGGTTTCCGGCGCAGACCATCGTCTCGGGACGGAAGGCGCTGCCATACGAGAGGGCGTCGCCGCAGTCGGCGTCGGAGATGACCTTCAGCGCGACCTCGCGCAGCTCGTCGGGGAAGTTGCCGCCGGTCCCGGTCGTGTCGCCCCAGCCGGTTGCGTAGACGGTGTCACCGGGCTCCCAGATCGAGCGCTCCGCCGGCGAGGCGATCGCGACGGGGGCCGCGGGAGCGGGGGCGGGGCGGGCGAGGCGGACGACCGCGACGTCCCATTCCTGCGCGGTCTCGGAGTAGAGCTCGGGGCCTGCCGGAGGCTGCGAGCTCGACTGCGGGGTGGCGACGCCGCCGAGGTCGACGAAGTAGAGGATGTCAGCGGCCTCGATCTCGGCGCCGGCGCTCGAGGACAGGGTCCGGCGGCCGGTGACGACCGAGACGCGGGAGGCGGGCTGGAAGCCGCCGTCGCGGACGCAGTGCGCGGCGGTGACCACGGCGACCCGCGAGACGAGCACGCCGCCGCAGCGCTGGCGCTCGTAGGCGCTGCCGCCGCTCTGGCGTGGCGCCACGATCGCGACCTGCCACGGCCACTTCTCGATCGAGGTGGGCGAGCCGCCGACGACGTCGCTTCCGCCCGACTGCGCCGGAGCGGGGGAGGGGGCGGCGAGCGCGAGCGCGCCGGCGAGCGCGGCGATCGCCGCCGCAAGAGGGCGCATCCAGCGCCTGGTTGCCGCATCCGTGCAGGCCATGGGCAGTCTCCGATCGACGCAATCCCCCCGTGAGGCGAGAAAACCGCCGGAAATTCAGCCCCTGTCCAGCAATCCGGCGCCCAGGAGGGGGCCGGCGGCGGGAGCCGCTCGCCCCCGCGCGTAACCTCGCGCCATGACGCCCGCCGCCTACCCTGAGGACCTGCGGGCGCTCGTCGAGCGGCACCTCGAGGGAATCCGCTTCTCCCACCGCGCCGAGACGGCGGGGCTCGACGAGGCGATGCGGTACTCGCTGCTGGCCGGGGGAAAGCGGATCCGCCCGGTCCTCTGCCTCGCCACCGCCAGGGCGGTGGAGGTCGAGCCCGAGCGGCTGCTCCCGACCGCCGCCGCGCTGGAGCTGATCCACACCTACTCGCTGATCCACGACGACCTGCCGGCGATGGACGACGACGACCTCCGCCGCGGCAGGCCGACCGCCCACGTCGCGTTCGGCGAGGACGTCGCGATCCTCGCCGGCGACGCCCTGTTCGCCGAGGCGATGCGGCTGATCGCCGTCGAGCAGGAGGCCGAGCCCGCGCGCGTGCTCGCTGCGATGGGCGAGGTGGCCGCCGCCACCGGCGTCGACGGCATGGTCGGGGGCCAGTACTACGACGTCAAGGGCGGCGCCGGCGATGCCGGTTCGCTGCGGCTGCTCCACTCGCTGAAGACCGGCCGGCTGATCGCGGCGAGCGTCTGCTGCGCCCTCGCGCTCGCCGGAGCCGAGAAGGAGGCGCAGGCGCCGCTGCGCCGGTTCGCTGACGAGATCGGGCTCCTCTTCCAGATCGTCGACGACATCCTCGACGTGACCGGGAGCGACGAGGAGCTCGGCAAGCCCCACGGATCCGACGAGCGCCACGGCAAGACGACCTACGTCAGCCTCCACGGCCTCGAGCACGCGCGCGAGCTCGCCGGCGAGTCCCACCGCAAGGCGGCCGAGACGCTCGCCGCGGCGGACGGCGACACGGTCGCGCTCCGCGCGATCGCCGACTACATCTTCACGCGCCAGTCCTAGCCACCCTCACCCTCTGGGTGAGGGTGAGGCCACTGCCGTGGGACCGTGGAGCCCCGGCTCGGTGATGTCCGGCGGTTGGGATCGGACCCAGCAGCCGCTTCGGAGCGATTTCGGGTGGACGGCCCCGGCGCCCGAGCCCCGGCCTTGAGCGAGCTTTAGCCCACTGGACGAATTACGTAGGTGCAGACCTGGACGAAATGTGCAAGAGTGCCGCCCGAGAGAGACGACGTGGCCTTCTGGCATGGATGTACCAGTAAGGCGGGGAGAGACAGAACAGGGATGGAAAAGCGAGTGAATCCGGGCCCCGAGCCCGAACGGTCCGCCTCACGCCGAGTGGGGCGCTTTCTCGTTTCGCTGCTCGGCGCCTGCGTCCTGCTTGGCGCCTTCTCCGCCGGCGCCCAGGCGATCACGCCGACGATCGTCAACCAGGACTCCGTCGGGGGACAGACGAGTTGGCTCGAGTCGTTCGCGAGCGGCGGCCAGACCGACAAGAGCGCCAACGATCTCTTCGTCACCGTGCTCGTCAAGCACGACCCGGGCAAGGAGGTCACAGGGCTGAAGATCGACGACGACTGGGACGGCACTGAAGAGTCAAACGGGGAGGGTGTCCGGAGCGTCTCCGCCCAGCAGCCGAACCTGAGCGGTGGATACGGCTACTCGCGCGTCACCTATAAGTACGACAACTTCCCGACCAGCGGCACGGGCATGAGCTGCGGGGTGTTCAGCGGTACACGCCGAACCACCAAGCAGGTCTCGATGCGTGCCGTCCTCAACGACGGCTCGCAGACCGCGGCGACGATCTCCTCGATCAAGTTCGTCGCCAACGGGCAGTGCCTCGGCGCCGAGGACTACCCCTTCATCTTCGATCGCTCGCAGAGCGCGACGTCAATCGACACCGGCCAGAGCGTGACGTTCACCTACGCGGGCGACGATGCCGACACGACGGGTGACGACGACTTCGACGGAATCCGCTGGCGTCTGCGACGGGTCGGGGACGGGACCACCACCAGCCCGCAGACCTCCTGCCCGAACAACGGCGACAACGCCGACAAGACCCTCACGGTCAACTTCCCCAACCGTGGCCGCTGGGTGGTCGAGGCCGAGCTGCTCAACAACGACTGCGGCAGCGATCAAAACAACAACCCCGGGTACTGGTGGTACATCGGGGGCGTCGACGTCAACTCGTCCGCATCCGAGAGCCCGCACTTGAGCCTGTCGGCCACGCGCCCACAGATCAACGGGAACACCGTTGTGACCGCGACCGCCGACGACTCAAGCGACTCCAGTCAGGGCGGCACCGTCCAGGACATCGAGTGGGATGTCGACGAGAACACGTCGAACGGCGTCAACGGCTACGAGGATGTGTCGCTCGGCGACGTCGAGACCGGCCTGAGCGTCGCGCAGCGCACCCGGACGATCAACACGAACGGGAAGTTGCCCGGGCTGCACACCGTCCGGGCCCGGATCGGCGACAACGGGGCAATCAGCGGTGCCGACAACATCCGCCGCACTGCGAGTGCCACCACCACCTACCTGGTCGATCACCCGCCCGTCGTCAACAACCAGAGTCTCGCGACCGAGACCGAGACAGCGCTGCCGATCAACCTCGGCGCGGTCGACGCGGACGGTGACGCGCTCACCTACTCGATCACCGATCCGCCCGATCACGGCTCGCTGAGCGGCGGCACGACCGCGACTCCGACCTACACGTCGGCCACGGGCTATGCCGGCACCGACTCCTTCACGGTTCAGGTCGCCGACGGCTTCGGCGGCACCGACAGCGCCACGATCTCGGTCCGGGTTGACCCGGACACGATCATCGACGCCGGCCCAACCGGGACGGTCGACGACCGCGGCGCCTCCTTCGAGTTCCACTCCCGGGCGACCGGTGCGGTCTTCGAGTGCTCGCTCGACGGCGCGACGTTCTCCGCCTGCGGCTCGCCGCAGGACTACACCGACCTCGACGACGGGAGCCATCAGTTCCGCGTCCGCGCCAAGGCGGCCGGCAACACGGACCAGAGCCCGGCGACTCGGAGCTGGGCCATCGACGCCTTCCCGGACATCGTCATCGACTCCGGCCCGGACCCCGAAACCGCGGACATCTCGGCGACTTTCGCCTTCACGGCCTCTCAGGTCGGCGCGACGACCGCGCCGGATACCGACTGCAAGCTCGACGGCGGCGACTTCCGGCCGTGCACGTCTCCGATCACCTACAACGACGTCGACGACGGCTCCCACACCTTCGTCGTCCGCGCGACCGACGCGTACGGAAAGACGGCTACCGCCCAGCGGACCTGGTCCGTCGACGCCGTCGGGTCGAACACGATCATCGATTCCGCCCCGCCCGCGCACACGAGCTCGACGGACGCGACGGTCACGTTCTCGTCACCGGATGTAGATGCGACGTTCCAGTGCCAGATGGACGGCGGCCCGTGGCTCGCCTGCGACTCCCCCGAGGACTTCACCGGACTGACCGAGGGTGAGCACGTGTTCCGCGCCCGCGCGGTCGACGCCGCGAACATCATCGACCCGACTCCGGCCAAGGCCGTTTGGAAGATCGACCTGACACCGCCGGACACCTCGTTCACTGCGGGCCCCGGGCTCACCAACGACCCGACCCCGACCTTCGAGTTCGACGCCGTGGACGAGCTCGACGTCACCTTCGAGTGCTCGGTAGACGGCGGCCCCTTCGGTTCGTGCTCCTCGCCGCACACCACCGCCTCGCTGAGCGACGGCCCCCATACCATCGAGGCCCGCGGCACCGACGAGGTCGGAAACGAGGAGACATCGGCGGCGAGCCGCAACTTCACGGTCGACACGACCGCTCCGCAGACGAACATCACCGGCGGCCCCGGTGAGGGCGATCGCATCGCCTCCTCGGGCGCGACGCTGACGTTCGCGTCGCCGGACTCGACCGCGACGTTCCGCTGCAAGCTCGACGGCGGCCCCTGGACCGCGTGCTCCGGTGCCGGCTCCCAGGCGTACTCCGGGCTCTCCGACGGCGACCACAAGTTCTCCGTCCGCGCCACCGACTCCGCCGGAAACGTCGAGACCAGCCCGCCTGAGCGCAACTGGTACGTCGACGTGACCCCGCCGCAGACCTCGATCCTCTCCGGCCCCTCCGGAGTGGTGCGCAAGACCGATGCGAGCTTCGAGCTCAAGGCCGACGACGCCGCGGCGACCTTCGAGTGCTCGATCGACGGCGACGCGTTCGCCGCATGCATCTCGCCGCAGGCCTACGCCGGGCTGACGTCGGGCGCGCACACGTTTGCGGTCCGGGCGGTGGACGACATCGGCAACGTCGACGCCACGCCCGCGACGCGCTCCTGGACGGTGGACACCAGCCAGGAGCTGCCGCCGAGGGGTCAGGACCCGCGGCGGAAGAAGAGGTGCACCTTCGAGGAGGACCTCGCACGCTGCGGCAGGCCGTACATGCGCGCCCGCGCGATCGCGACCTCGCCGGGGACCGGCCGCGCCGGCTTCGGCAAGGTGAAGATGAAGGCCAACGGCGGCGGCGCCCCGCTCGGAGCCGTGGTGTTCAAGCCCGCCCCGGGCCTGACGATGCACGCGCTCGACGAGGGCGAGATCGGCGACCTCGAGCTGTTCGGCTTCAAGAAGAGCCGCACCGTTCCGATCACCACCGCCGGCCCCGGTCTCGGGGGCGCCGACGGCAAGCCGACGGTGCGCATCGCGCCGGCCGGCCGGCGGGTGAAGATCACCGACCTGCCGGCGAAGGTCCGCCGCGTGCGGCTCGTGCTCGACGGCCCGAGCCTGCGGGTCGAGAGCATCGCCTGCGTCACGCGGACCTGGACCGCGAAGCTCTGGGACTGGAAGGGCTTCACGACGACGGTCAAGACGGCCGCTGACGTCCGGTGCCCGAAGGGAGCTGGCCGATGAGGGCCCGCAGCCTGCTCGCCCTCCTGCTCGCGGTCTTCGCCGCGGCGCTGGCCCTGGCGGCGCCGCAGGGCGCCGAGGCCGCGAAGGTCGCCAACCCGGGACCGTTCAACGCCACGGTCACCGACGGCTTCCTGCGGATCGGCAGTCAGACCTTCGGCTTCGACCCGAACAATCCGATCACGTTCAACGGGACGATCAACTCCGGCGGGACCGTGAACATCCCGACCTCGGGCATGAACTTCCCCGCGCTGCCGGTCTCCGCCGGCGGGTTCGACCTCACGGTCCACATCAACCCGGCGGCGCCGATCACCGGCAGCCTCAACCCGCTCACGGGGCAGGCCAGCCTGTTGCTCAAGGTCTGGATCAAGATCGACGGCGTGCCGTTCGGCGGCGGCTGCCGCATCGCCTCGGCGTCCAGCCCGATCGAGGTCAACACCCTGATCACGGGGACGACGAGCCCGCCCGGCCCGAACACGCCGATCACGGGAACGCCCTACAGCGACACGACCGGGAAGATGAAGGTCGTCAACAACAACTACTCGGTGCCGAGCTCGAGCGACTGCGGCCCCGCCGCGGGCACGGTCAACGGCGAGCTCGGCCTGCCGTCCGCCTCCGGCAAGAACGAGGCGCAGTTCGAGCTCGGCCTCAGCCCGATCATCAAGAAGGGCATCACCGCCGCCCTGAGCGTCAGCGGCAACAGCGGCGTCCGCCCCTACACGGTCAACTTCAACGCCGCCGGCTCGACCCGCTCGACGGCCAACGGCGAGTACCGCTGGGACTTCGATGGCAACGGCACCTTCGATCAGATCACGACGACTCAGACGACGAGCTTCACCTATCTGACCGCGGGGACCTACCAGGCGAAGGTCCGTCACGTCGACTCCGACGGGGACTTCGCCGAGGCGACCAAGACGATCACGGTCGCCGATCCTCCCGATCTGTCGATCGACTCCACTCACGCTGATCCTTTCCGGGTCGGGACGGCGAATCACTACGACCTCCAGGTCAGGAACGTGAGCTCCGGACCGACCCTGGGCCAGGTCACGGTCACCGACGTCGTCCCGGCGGGTCTGACGATCACCGGCACCTCCGGCAGCGGCTGGACGTGTTCGACGAGCGCCCAGACGGTCACCTGCACGCGGCCCTCGATCGCCGGCAATACGACGGCCCCGAACATCCAGATCGACGTCATGCCGGCGGCGACCCCCGGGGGGACCAACGCAGCGACGGTGACCACGACGGGCGATCAGAACCCCGCCAATAACACCGATTTGGATCAGACCACGGTGACGGCCATCGACCTGGCCATCGACAAGTCCCACCAGGGGACTTTCCGGCCCGGCAGCGGACCGACCAACGACTACACGCTGGACGTCGAGAACCTGGGCAGCGCCCAGACGATCGGCCCGGTGGTCGTCACCGACACCCTTCCCAGCGGCCTCGTCCCGGTCTCGGCGAGCGGAACCGGCTGGACCTGTGGAATCGTCAGCCAGACCGTCTCATGCACGCTTTCGGGTGCGCTGAACGCGGGCGCCTCTGCGGACCCGATCACGATCCGGGCGGATGCCACGCTTCCGAGCGGCGAGACCTCGATGACCGTGACCAACACCGCCTCGGTCGCGACCACGACGGACGCCGC
This sequence comes from uncultured Solirubrobacterales bacterium, assembly GCA_963823565.1. Lineage (GTDB taxonomy): Bacteria > Actinomycetota > Thermoleophilia > Solirubrobacterales > 70-9 > RHKX01. The sequence continues at coordinate 1,097,336 of CAWGLR010000003.1, forward strand.
CTCCGCCAACAACAGCGACGACGACGAGACCCTCGTCATCGACTCCCCCGACGCGGCGATCCACAAGAGCCACTCCGGGAACCTGACGGCGGGCTCGCAGGCGACCTACACGCTGGCGGTCGACAACGACGGGCCCCAGCCGACCTCGGGGACGACGACGGTCACCGACACTCTGCCGACCGGCCTCACGTACGTCTCCGCCACGGGCACCGGCTGGAACTGCGGCGCGAGCGGCCAGGACGTCACCTGCACCCATGACGATCCGATTCCCGCCGACGGGTCGGCGGACGACATCGAGCTCACCGTGACCGTCGGGCTCGACGCGATCCCGAGCGTGACCAACACGGCCTCCGTCGCGACCGCGGGCGACGACAACCCCGCCAACGACTCCTCCTCCGACCCGGCCGTCGTCCGCGCGATCGACCTGAAGATCACCAAGTCGCACGACCAGGCCCTCAAGCTCGGCAGGCAGGGCGCCTTCCAGATCGACGTCGAGAACGTCGGCGACTCGCCGACCGCCGACCCGGCCGTCGTCACCGACACCCTTCCGGCCGGCCTCACCTACGACGGCTTCAACGGCAGCGGCTGGAACTGCTCCGCCACCGGTCAGGACGTCACCTGCACGCACGCCGCGTCGATCGCGGACGGGGCGGCGGCCGACACGCTGGAGATCCTCGTCGACGTGGGCGCGGGCGCCCTCCCGGGGGTCACCAACACCGCCGACGTCGACACGACCGACGACTTCAACCCGGCGAACGACTCCTCTACCGACGAGGCGCCGGTGGTCGAGATCGACGCCGCCGTCAAGCTCGTGAGGACCGGCAGCTTCCGCTCGGAGGCCACCGGGACCTACCTGATCTCCGTCGACAACGAGGGCGTCGCACCGACGACCGGTGACACGACCGTCGAGGTGACCCTGCCCGCCGGTCTGAGCTTCGTGGCCGCCGATTCGAGCGTCGACCCCGATCCCTGGAGCTGCACCGAGAGCGCCGGTGTCGTCACCTGCACGTACTCGGATCCGATCGCGGCCGAGACCCCCGTGCCGGACATCCACCTCCAGGTCGCGATCGAGCGCGAGGCGCCGGCGAGCGTGACCACCACCGCCACCGTCTCCACCGCCGACGACCGCAACCCCGACAACGACTCGGCCAGCGACACCGCCTCGGTGACCGGTCCCGACGTGACCGTCGAGAAGGCGCACACGGGTGACTTCACGGTCGGATCGGCGGGCACCTACACGCTGACGGTCGACAACGACGGCCCCGACCCGACCCGCGCGGCGACCACCGTCACCGACACGCTGCCGGCCGGGACGAGCTTCGTCGAGGCCACCGGTTCCGGCTGGGCGTGCGATGAGACCGCCGGTGTCGTCACCTGTACCCGAGACGCTGAGATCGCGTCGGGCTCATCGGCCCCGGACATCCAGCTCAAGGTCGACGTCGGGCCGGCCGCTGCGCCGAGCGTCACCAACTCGGCGACGGTCGACACGATCGGCGATCGCGATTCGTCCAACAACAGCGACTCCGACTTCACCAACGTGAGGATGGTCGACGTCCGGATCGACCTCGACCGCCATGGCGCCGCGGTCGTCGGCAGCGAGTTCACCTACGAGGCCACCGTCGACAACGTCGGCGACGCCGCGACGACCGCTCCGATCCGGGTCAGCGACACGCTTCCCGCCGGGATCGTCCCCGACGACGCGAGCGGCTCCGGCTGGGACTGCACCGTCACCGGCCAGGCCGTCAACTGCCGTCGTGACGCGACGCTGGCGCCGAGCGAGCTCGCGGGCCCGATCGAGATCGACGTCGCGACGACCCCCGCCGCCACCGACACGGTCGTCAACACCGCGACGGTCGCCACCACCGGCGACGCCAACTCCGCCAACGACTCGTCGACCGACACCGCCACCCTGACCCGCACTCCGGACCTCAGCCTCACGCTCGACGACCAGATCGACCAGAACGACTCGATCGTCGTCGGCGACACCGTCGAGTACAAGCTGACCCTCCGCAACGAGGGCGGCTCGCCGACGAGCGATCCGTCGCAGCTCTCGATGGAGCTGGCCGACGGCCTCACCTTCGAGGACATCGACTTGACCGACGCGGCGGGCTGGACCTGCACCGACGCCGGCCGTTTGGTCGACTGCACCGCCGGCGCCGGCATCCCGAGCGTCCCCGATCCGGGCTCGCGGCAGACGATCGTCGTCACGGCGTCCGCCGCCCAGAGCGCGGGCGACCAGGCGGAGACCGTCGCCGCGGTCAGCACGACCGGCGACCCCGACGCCTCCGACGATGCGGCCCGGGTCACCTCGAAGGTCACCCGCGTCGATCTCGCGATCGCCAAGAACTACGGCGCCGGGCCCTGGACCGCCGGCCGCCAGAGCACCTTCGACATCAAGGTTCAGGACATCGGCACGGCTCCGACGTCGGCTCCCGCCGTCGTCCACGAGGATCTCCCCGAGGGCATCAGCCTGGCGTCGGCCACCGGGCGCGGATGGGACTGCCGCGGCACCGGCGACGAGGTGATCTGCACTCACGCTGATCCGATCGTCGCGGGCCAGGCGAAACGGATCATCGTGACCGTCGACGTCGGCGACTCCGCCGTCCCGTCGGTGACCGGGGAGTCGACGGTCTCCACCGACCGCGACGTCAACGCCGCCAACGACTCGATCAAGGACTCGGTCACCGTCGTCGAGCGGCCCGAGGACCGCGAGGCGAGCAAGGTCGGCGCGCGGCTGGCGATGAAGAAGGCCCACGTGACCCGTAACGGCATCGTCCACGTCCGCCTCGGCTGCCCCGACGACGCGGAGAACGGCTGCACGGGCACCGTTTCGCTGAGCTCGGCGAAGAAGGTCAAGTCCGGCAAGGGAAAGAAGCCCATGCGGGTCTCGTTCGGCTCGACGCCGTTCGAGATCACCCAGGGCCACACGCTTCCGGTGCCGATCCACCTCAGCGACCGCAGCCGGGCCCTGCTCAAGCGGGTCGGGTCGCTGAGGGCGAAGGTGACGGTCTCGCCGACGGGCCTGAAGCCGTCGAGCTACAAGCTCGAGCTGCGCAGCCGCTAGAGCCCGATCGCTCGGGCGTCGCCGCAATCCGGTTTGCGGCGACGGTGGTTATGTCGTCCTGTTCGTTCCGAGCGCGCCGAGGTGAGACAATTTCGGCCCCGCGTGCCTTCCCGTCCCGCGCGGCCCCCTCGATATGAGCGCAGACGACGTTTCAGAGCAGAGCAACGGTGCGTCCCCCGGCGGTCCCGAGCCGGAGGGACTGCTGACGCGGATCGACGGCCCCGCCGACCTGCGCGGCCTCGACGACGAGCAGCTCCAGCAGGTCGCCCAGGAGACCCGTGAGCTGATCATCGACACGATCGGCGAGATCGGCGGCCACTTCGGCGCCAACCTCGGCACGTGCGAGCTCGCGGTGGCGCTGCACAGCCTGCTCGACTCCCCGCGTGACAAGGTCCTCTGGGACGTCGGCCACCAGGCCTATCCGCACAAGGTCCTGACCGGCCGCCGCGACCGCCTCGCGACGATCCGCCAGTACGGCGGCCTGGCGCCCTTCTGCTCGATCCCCGAATCCCCCCACGACATCATGGGGGCGGGTCACGCCTCGACCTCGATCGGATACGCGGTCGGGCTGAAGGAGGCGATGCGCTGCGGCATCGGCGAGGACGGCAAGGTCGTCGCCGTGATCGGCGACGGCGCGCTCACCGGCGGGGTCGCCTACGAGGCGCTCCAGCACGCCGGCGGGCTCGAGACGCCGATCGTCATCGTCCTCAACGACAACGGCATGTCGATCTCGCCGAACGTCGGCGCCCTCTCGCACTACTTCAACCGCGTCCGGCTCAACCCGCGGCTCTTCCACGCCCGCGAGGACGTCGAGGAGCGGCTGACGAAGCTGCCGATGGGGCTCGGCCGGCGCATCGAGCGCCTCGGCCCCGAGATCAAGGCCGCGATCAAGGCCTACTGGGCGCCGGGGCTGATCTTCGAGGAGCTGGGGCTGGCCTACATGGGCGTCATCGACGGCCATGACGTCGCCGACCTGCGCTGGGCGCTGCGCCAGGCGCTCGACGCCCAGCGCCCGGTCGTCGTCCACATTCACACGGTCAAGGGCAAGGGCTTCGCCGCCGCCGAGGAGGGCGGCCTCGAAGGGATGGAGAAGTGGCACGCGGCCAAGCCGGGCTCGATCGTCGATCGCAAGCCCGTGAAGTCCAGCGCGCCCTCGCCGGTGGCCGGCGCCCCGGTCGGAGGCGGCACGCCGCCGCGGCCGATCGCGGTCCAGGAGTCCGACGCCCCCGACTCGATCGCTCCCGAGAAGCTCGAGCCGCCGCCCCCGAAGCCCTCTCCGCCCGCCTACACCTCGGTCTTCGCGAAGGCGCTCGTCGACGAGGCGAAGCGCGACCCGCGGGTGATCGGGATAACCGCGGCGATGGCCGGCGGCACCGGCCTCGACGTGCTCGCCAAGGAGGTCCCCGAGCAGTACTACGACGTCGGGATCGCCGAGCAGGACGGGGTCCTGTTCGCCTCCGGCCTCGCGCTCCAGGGCGCAAAGCCGGTGTGCGCGATCTACTCGACCTTCCTCCAGCGCGGGTTCGACCAGATCGTCCACGACGTCTGCCTCCAGGACCTCGACGTCGTCTTCGCGATGGACCGCGCCGGCCTCGTCGGCGACGACGGCCCGACCCACCACGGCGCCTTCGACATCTCCTACCTGCGCCCGCTCCCGAACATGGTCCTGATGGCGCCCCGGGACGAGGCGATGCTCGTGAACATGCTGCGCACCGCGCTCGTCCACGACGGCCCGATCGCCCTCCGCTACCCGCGCGGCACCGCCGAGGGCGTGCCGCTCCCCGAGCGCCCGCGTGAGATCGAGATCGGCACCGGCGAGGTTCTCCAGGAGGGCGAGCGCGTCGCGCTCCTCGGCTACGGCTGGGGCGTCCAGGTCGCCAACGACGCGGCCGAGCTGCTCGCCGAGCATGACCTGACCCCGACCGTCGCCGACGCGCGCTTCGCCAAGCCGCTCGACGCCGAGCTCGTCGACCGCCTCCTCGCCGACCACGACCTCGTCGTCACGATCGAGGAGAACGTCCTGCCCGGCGGCTTCGGAGCCGCCGTCCTCGAGCACGCCGAGGACTCCGGCGACCGCGACCGCGCCCGCATCGTCCGAATCGGCCTGCCCGACCGCTACGTGACGCATGGCAAGCCGGCGCTGCTGCGCGAGGAGGTCGGGCTCACCGGCGAGGACGTCGCCGAGCGAGTCCTCAGCTCGCTCGGGGACCGCGCTCACGCCTAGTTGCCTGGTTGCGGGCGAGCCCGGTCGCCGGAGCGGGCGCGGGAGAGGAAGCGGTTCCGGGCGGACTATTGGCGCGAACGACGGAATAGTCGTCGAAAGTCGCCAGCCGAGGTGATGATTGGCGAATTCCGCTACCTGGGGTGGCGAAAAGCGCCAATCACTCGCCCGCCGCCATCCCCGCACCCCGTTCCCCAGCCAACACCACGCTCTCCAGCGCCGCTAAAACGAAAGCGCCCCAACAAGTGGGGCGCTCTCGGGTACAGGGAGGAGAGTTATGTGTTTTGAGAGAGACCGGCACATTGGACGACGCGATATGTGGCGGCGGCCGGCCGGTCCTTAAGTCTGTGTCCAGAGTACGAACGCTTGTCCGCCTTGTGTGTGAGTCCAATCACACCGCGGACGCGACCGTGCAGGGCTCGAGGCGGCGGGGTGGAGGGGCGCCGGCGCCGGTACCTTCCCGGCATGGGCCGCCAGCGTCTTGACGCAGCCTTGGCCGAGCGCGGCCTGGCGCCGTCGCGCACCGCCGCCGCCGTTTCGATCCGCGCCGGGATGGTGCGGGTCGGCCGTGGCGAGGAGCGCGCGAGCAAGCCGAGCCAGCTCGTCGCCGAGGACACGCCAATCCGGCTCGAGGAGGGCCGCCGCTACGTCTCCCGCGGCGGGCTCAAGCTCGAGGCGGCGCTCGACGAGCTCGGGATCGACCCCGGCGGCCTGAGCTGCCTCGACGTCGGCGCCTCCACCGGCGGGTTCACCGACTGCCTGCTCAAGCGCGGGGCCGAGCGGGTGGCCGCCGTCGACGTCGGCCGCGGCCAGCTCGACTGGTCGCTCCGCGAGGACGACCGGGTGACGGCGATCGAGGGCACCAACGCCCGCGACCTGCGTCCCGCCGAGCTGCCGTTCGCCGCCGATCTCGCCGTGATCGACGTCTCGTTCATCTCGCTGACCAAGCTGCTCGAGCCGGTGGCCTGCTGCGTCGCGCCCTCCGGCCGGATCCTCGCGATGGTCAAGCCGCAGTTCGAGCTCGGCAAGGGCCGGGTCAAGGGCGGCGTCGTCCGTTCCCGCGAGGAGCGCCGGGAGGCTGTCGACGCCGTGGTCGACAGCGCCGAGGCGCTCGGCCTCCGGCTCCTCGGGGCCGCGGAGGCCGGCGTCGCCGGTCCCAAGGGCAACCGCGAGGTGTTCGTCCTGCTCGGCCGCGAGGGTGAGCCGGCCGCGCGCCAGGCCCTTCTCGAGGAGGTCGTCGCGTGAGCCCCCGCCCCCGCCAGGTCGCGCTCTTCCGCCAGGCGGAGACGCTGCACACCGAGACGGCTATCGGCAGCGCCGCCCAGGCCGCCCGGGCCGCCGGCGCCGAGCTGATCGCCGCGCCTCGGGAGCTCGAGGGCTGCGGCGATATCGACGGGGTCACCGTGGCCGAGGATCTCCCCGAGTCCCCGGACCTGTGCCTGGCGCTCGGCGGCGACGGGACGATCCTGCGCGCGCTGCGGCGCTACGCGAACCGCGACGTGCCGGTGTTCGGCGTCAACTACGGCACCGTCGGCTTCCTCGCCTCCGTCGAGCGCGACCACCTCGAGGCGGGCCTCGAGCGCGCGTTCTCCGGCGAGTTCGAGGTCGTCTCGCTGCCCGGCCTCGAGCTCCGCGGCGCCGGCGACGAGCAGCTCGCGGTCAACGACGTCTCCTTCACCCGCAAGCCCCATCAGCGCGTCGCGCAACTCAGCTACAGCGTCAGCGGCCAGGAGGTCGGGCGCGTCCGCTGCGACGGCCTCGTCGCGGCGACCCCTGCGGGATCGACCGGCTACAACCTCGCCAACAACGGGCCGATCCTCGCCTGGGGGGTGGAGGGCTTCGTCGTCAGCTTCATCGCCCCGCACACGCTCACGGCACGGGCGCTCGTCGTCGCCCCCGACGACGAGCTCCACGTCACCAACGTCGACGACCGCAACGCCGTCGAGGTCGGCGTCGACGGCATCTCCGCCGGGCTCGTCGAGCCTGGCGCCGAGGTTCGCGTCGGCTTCCGCGACCGCATGGCCCAGCTCGCCCAGCTCGAGGGCCAGACCTTCTATCGCCGCATGAGCGAGAAATTCGGCCGCCTCGCGCGCTGAGGCGCTTCGCATAGCTGCGTCCTCGTCGGCTCGCGGCCCAAGTCCGCGTCGCCTCCTGTGTCCTTGCCCTGCTCGGCCTCGGCGCGCGAGACGTGTACGAGGATCCCCTGCAAAGGCGGGATCCGTCGGGGGCCGCTGCTATCCAGCTTGCTGATGCTGCGCGAGCTGCGAATCGAGAATCTGCTGCTGATCGAGCGGGCCGAGCTGCGCTTCGGTGCGGGACTGAACGCGATCACGGGCGAGACCGGGGCGGGCAAGACCGTCCTCGCCCACTCGCTCGATCTGCTGCTCGGCGGCCGGCCGCGGAGCGCGGTGGTGCGCCCGGGTACCGAGGAGGCCTGGGTCGAGGGGACGTTCGACCTGCCGGCTGGCCTGCGTGAGGACCCCGAGCTCGAGGGTCTGGCGGAGCGCCTGCCGCCGGAGGAGGAGGTGACGCTCGCGCGCCGCGTCTCGGCCTCGTCGGGCCGCTCGGCCGCCTTCATCGCCGGTCGCTCGGCCACCGCGGCCGACCTGCGCGCCCTCGGCTCGCGGCTCCTGGCCTTCTACGGCCAGCACGAGCACCGCAAGCTCACCCTCGGCGCGGCGCAGGGCGACATCCTCGACGCATTCGCCGGGCCCGAGCACCTCGAGCTCCGCGCCGCCTATCGCGAGGCGCACGCCCGTGCCGCCGCCCTGGAACGCGAGCGCGCCGAGCTCGAGGAGCGCGAGGGCGCCCGCGAGCGCGACATCGACCTGCTGCGGTTCGAGCTCGGCGAGATCGACGAGGCCGCGATCGAGACGGGCGAGCACGAGCGGCTGACCGCCGATCGCGACCGCCTTCGTCACGTCGAGGGCCTCCGCGAGGGTGCGGGGGTCGCGCTGCTCGCGCTTGCCGGCGGCGAGGAGGGAGGGGGAGCCTCCGCCGGGGTCGCCGAGGCCGAGGCCGCGATGGGACGAGCCGGCGGGGTCGATCCCGCCCTCGACGCGCTCGCCGAGCGGGTGGTCGCCCTCGGGGTCGAGATCTCCGACCTGGCGGGTGAGCTGCGCGACTACGCCGAGGCGATCGAGGCCGATCCCGGCGCCCTCGAGGCGGCCGAGGAGCGGCTCGCGACGATCGAGCGGCTGCTCCGCAAGCACGGCGGCACCGAGGAGGCGGTCCTGGTGCACGCCGAACGGTGCCGCGAGCGCCTCAGTCGCCTCGAGCGCGCCGACGAGCGGCGCGCCGAGCTCGACGCCGAGGTCGCCGCCGCCCTCGCCGAGCGGGCGAAGCTCGGCGAGCGGCTCAGCGCCGGCCGCGCCGAGGCGGCGCCGCGGCTCGAGACGGAGGTCGCCGACGCGCTCGCCGACCTGGCGATGGACGGCGCCCGGCTCGAGGTGGCGCTGGAGCCGCTCGCCGGCGGCTACGGCCACGCGGGCGCGGAGACCGTGGAGCTTCGGGTCGCGACGAACCCCGGGATGCCGATCGCGCCGCTGCGCGAGGCCGCCTCGGGCGGCGAGCTCTCCCGGGTGATGCTCGCGCTGGCCGGGCTCGGCCGCTTCGGGGAGGTCTCGACGCTCGTCTTCGACGAGATCGACGCCGGCGTGGGCGGTCAGGTGGCGCGCCGCGTCGGCGAGCGTTTGCGGGCGCTCGGCGAGGGCCGCCAGGTCATCTGCATCACCCACCTCGCCCAGGTGGCGTCGCTCGCGCCGACGCACTTCCGGGTCGAGAAGCGCGCGGAGGGCGACGCGACCGTCGCAACGGTCGACGCGGTGGCCGGAGATGACCAGCTCGCGGAGATCGTGCGGATGCTCGGCGCGGGCGCCGGCGACGAGGCCGCCGCCCGCCACGCGCGGGAGCTGCTGGCGGCCTAGCTCGCCGTCTGACGCGAAGAGCGGATAATCCGGCGATGACCGGACCCGCATCCGGAGGAGGGCTTAGGGGGTTGATCCCGAGGCGGCGCGCTGCGGCGCCGCCGGACCACGCGCGCGCGATCGCCGGGCCCGTCCGCCTCGGCAAGCGCACCAAGGACCTCGTCAAGCGGCTGGAGGTCGGCGAGGTCGCGGTGATCGACCACGCCGACCTCGACCGGGTCGCCGCCGAGGATCTGGCGTCGTCGGGGGTCGTCGCCGTGGTCAACGTCGCCCCGTTCTCGACCGGCCGCTATCCGAACATCGGCCCGCTGATCCTCGCGCGGGCCGGGGTGGTCCTGCTCGAGGCCGCCGACTCGCCCCTCTTCGACCAGCTCGACGACGGCGACATCGTCCGAATCGACGGCGACGAGATCCGGCTGGGCAACCAGGTCATCGCCCGATGCGAGCGGCCGTCCCCCGAGGAGGTCGAGTCCCGCCTCGGCGAGCTGCGCCTGCGGATCGACCGGGCGCTGCAGGAGTTCGCCGTCAACACCCTCGAGCACATCCAAGAGGAGGGTCAGCTGCTCTCCGGCGAGGTCCCGCTGCCCGACACCCGCACGCGGTTCGCCGGCCGGCACGTGCTGATCGTCGTCCGCGGTCCCGACTACCGGGAGGACCTGAGCGCCCTGCGGGCGTACGTCCGCGACGTCCGGCCGCTGATCGTCGCCGTCGACGGCGGCGCCGACGCCGTGCTCGAGCGCGGGATGAAGCCGGACGTGATCCTCGGCGACATGGATTCGGCCACCGACGGCGCGCTGCGGTGCGGCGCCGAGCTGATCGTCCACGCCTACCCCGACGGCCGCGCGCCGGGCCGCGACCGGCTCGTCGAGGGAGGATTGGACCACCTCGTCATCCCGGCGGCCGGCACGAGCCAGGACGTCGCGATGCTGCTCGCCCACGAGAAGGGGGCGAGCCTGATCGTCTCGGTCGGCGCGCACTTCAACGTCACCGAGTTCCTCGACAAGAACCGCGCCGGCATGTCCTCGACGTTCCTGACGCGGCTGCGCGTGGGAGAGACGCTCGTCGACGCCAAGGGCGTCAGCCGCCTCTACCGGCCGGGGCTCGGGAAGCTCGGGGTGGCGATGTTCGCGGGCGCCTTCCTCTTCCTGCTCGTGATCGTGATCATCGCCTCGCCGGGCCTCGACAACGTCACCGAGCTGGTCTGGATCAAGATCAAGGACGCCCTGGGCCTCTAGCCCTGGCAAGCTTCTCGGCGGTATGGGGTACAGCGGTCGCTATCACGCCGCCTCGCTGGCGGCCGTCTTCATCGCGCTGGCGATCGGGATCCTGATCGGGATCGGGCTGGCCGACGACGTCGTCTCCTCCGCCTCCGAGGAGCTCGAGAACAGCCTTCGCGAGGACCGCGACGCCGCGCAGGACCAGGCGGCCGATCTCCAGGCCGAGCTCGACCGGGAGCAGGAGTTCAGCGAAGCCGCGACCCGCGCGCTGATCTCCGGCAGGCTCAACCGCCAGCGGGCCGCGCTCGTCTATCTCGGCTCCGCCCCCGGGGACGAGGAGCGCGACACCGCCGCCGCTGCCACCGACGCGATCGGTGACGCCGGCGGGACGCTCGCCTCCGTCTCCTCGATCCCGCTCCCGGCCGACGTCGGCCCGCTGATCGACGCGACCGGCAAGCGCTTCGCGGCCGCGCGCCGCGACCCGATCGCGCTGCGCGACCTCGGCCGCGCCATCGGGGCTCGCCTCGCGGGCGGCGGCGATCTGATCGAGCGCGTCAAGCCGGACCTCTTCGCGACTTTCAACGGGTCCCTGGACGGCGTCACCCGGATCGTGATGATCAGCGACAGGCCGGAGCTCGCCGGCGGCGACCTCGCCCGCGCGCACGCCTTCGAGCGCGGGGTGCTGGAGGGCGTGCTGAGCACGGCTCGCGGCTCCGCCGGGGTCGAGCTGACCGACACCGACCCGACGACCCTCGACCCGTTCATCGGAGCCGGCATGTCCACGGTCGACGACGTCGACAGCCCGGCGGGCCGAGTGGCGCTCGTCTACGCGCTCACCGGCGCCAGGGGCGACTTCGGCATCAAGGACGAGGCCGACAGCCTGATCCCGCAGCCGCTGCGCCCGGCGCGGGCCGCCGGCCGGTGACGATCGCGGGCCTCGTCCTCTCGGCCGCGCTCGCGGCTTTCCTGCTCCCGCGCTGGTGCGAGGACATGCAGGAGACGGGCCTGGTCCGGGAGAACTGGCGGGGGAGCAGGCTCGCGTTCCCGCTCGGCGCGCTGGCGATCTCGGTCTCAGTGATCGCCCTCGCGCCGCTGGCGGTGCTGGACGACCGCGCCGACCTCGACCTGCTCGAGCCCGACCTGAGGCGCTGGGCCGCCTACGTCCTCGGGGTGGCCCTGCTCGGGCTGCTCGACGACATGCTCGGTCGCGGCGGCGCCGGCGACACCCACCGCGGCTGGCGCGGGCACGCGCGCGCGGTCCTCGCCGGGCGGCTCTCGACCGGCGCGATCAAGGCTGCCGGCGCGGTCGGGCTGGCGGCGTTCGCCGTCTCCGGCCTCGGCCGCGAGTGGGCGGGCTACCTCGCCGACCTCGCGCTCCTGCTGCTCGCCACGAACCTGTTCAACCTGCTCGACCTGCGGCCCGGGCGGGTCGAGAAGGCGCTCGTGCTGCTGCTCACCGGGGTCTGCATCGGGGCCTGGACGTGGTTCCCGTTGGAGCTGCTCGGCGTCTTCATCGGCCCGCTCATCGCCGGGGCCGCGCTGACGCTCCGCGAGCGGGCGATGCTGGGAGACGCCGGCGCGAACCTCGCCGGGGCGATCGCCGGGGTGACGCTGATCGTCTCGCTCGGCGATGACGCGCGGCTCGCCGCGCTCGCGGTGGTCGCCGCGCTCACCGTCTACGGCGAGTTCCGCTCGATCTCGGCGGCGATCGAGCGGATTCCGCCGCTGCGGGCGCTGGACCGCATCGGCAGATCTCCCAATTAGCGACGTTCGGCTCGGCGCGGGAGCGGCCGCGCCCCGGCTTCCGCTTCCCGGCTCTCTACACTCGGATCCCGGTTTGGCCGTACGCATCCCCGCAGGAGAGACCCGCTTCATCTTCGTCACGGGAGGGGTTGTCTCGGCCCTCGGCAAGGGGATCGCCTCCGCCTCGATCGGCCGGCTCCTGGTCGCCCGCGGCTTCCGGGTCCAGCTCCAGAAGTTCGACCCCTACATCAACGTCGACCCCGGGACGATGAGCCCGTTCCAGCACGGCGAGGTCTTCGTCACCGAGGACGGCGCCGAGACCGACCTCGACCTCGGCCACTACGAGCGGTTCACCGACCGCAACACCTCGCGCGCATCGAGCGTCTCCGCCGGTGCGGTCTACAACACGGTCATCCACCGCGAGCGCCGCGGCGACTACCTCGGCGGGACCGTGCAGGTCATCCCGCACATCACCGACGAGATCAAGCAGCGGATCCTGATCGTCGCCGAGGCGCAGTCGGTCGACTTCGTGATCACCGAGATCGGCGGCACGGTCGGCGACATCGAGTCGCTGCCGTTCCTCGAGGCGATCCGCCAGCTCTACACCGACCTCGGCCCGCAGCGGGCGATGTTCCTGCACCTGACGCTCGTCCCCTACGTCGGTCACGCCGGCGAGCTGAAGACCAAGCCGACCCAGCACTCGGTCAACGAGCTGCGCCGCATCGGCATCCAGCCCCACGCCGTGATCTGTCGCTCCGAGGGCGGGCTCGAGCGCGACATCCGTCGCAAGATCGCGCTGTTCGCCTCGCTTCCCGAGGAGGCGGTGATCTCCGCGCGCGACGTCGACAACACCTACAAGGTGCCGCTCGCTTTCCGCGCCGAGGGGATGGACGACCTGATCCTCGACCACTTCCGCCTCGACGACGCGCCCGCCCCCGACCTATCCGACTGGGAGGCCTTCTGTCGCCGCGCCGACGGCGCCGAGGGAACGGTGCGGATCGCGCTGGTCGGCAAGTACGTCCAACTCGAGGACGCCTACAAGTCGGTGATCGAGGCGCTGAAGCACAGCGGCTTCCACCACGGCGTCAACGTCGAGGTCGACCTCGTCAGCTCCGAGGAGCTCGACACCGAGGCGCTCGCGGGCGCCGACGGCATCCTCATCCCGGGGGGCTTCGGCGAGCGCGGGATCGAGGGCAAGGTCGCCGCCTCGCGCTACGCCCGCGAGAACGACGTGCCGTTCCTCGGGATCTGCCTCGGGATGCAGATGGCGGTCGTCGACTACGCCCGCCACGTCTGCGGGATGGAGGGCGCCAACTCGGCCGAGTTCGACCCCGAGACGCCGTACCCCGTCGTCGACCTGCTCCCCGAGCAGAAGGAGGTCACCGACCTCGGCGGGACGATGCGCCTCGGCGCCGACCCGGTGAAGCTCCACGAGGGCACGAAGGCGCGTGAGATCTTCGACGGCGAGGCGGTCATCTACAAGCGCCACCGCCACCGCTACGAGGTCAACAACATGCTGCGCCGCCGGATCGAGGACGAGGGCCTGGTGATGAGCGGCACCTCCCCCGATGAGCGCCTCGTCGAGATCGTCGAGCTCCCCGAGCATCCGTTCTTCGTCGCCTCCCAGTTCCACCCCGAGTTCAACTCGCGCCCGACCCGGCCCGAGCCGCTGTTCCGCGAGTTCGTCGGCGCGGCGACGAAGCGGATCTCCGGCCGCGAGGGCGAGGAGCCGCGCGGCGAGGAGATCGAGAGCAGCTCGCCGGAGATCAGCGTCCGGAGGACCTGAGGCGGGGCCCGCTCGGCGCGCTGCCGACGTGGGTTTGAAGCTGGCCGTCTTCGTGGCCGGCGGCAGGTGGATGTACCGATCCGGACGTATTTCGCCCGGATCGGTAGATCGAGCCCGGCGCGGGCTTCGTCAGGTCGCGTCCCCTCGTTGCCAATCGGCCACTCATCGCCCGCTCCCATAGCCTCCACCCCGTGAGCGAGGAGAGGCTTCTCGAGCGGTTCGTCCGCCTCTGCGAGATCCCGAGCATCACCGGCGACGAGCGCCGGGTCGCCGACGCCGTCGCCGAGGAGCTCCGCGGGATCGGGATCGAGGTGGAGGAGGACGACGCCGCCGGGCCGGCGCGGGCCGGGGCGGGCAACCTGATCGCCCGGGTGCCGGGACGGGACCGGGACTCGTGGGTCGCCTTCTTCGCCCATCTCGACACGGTCCCGCACTCCGAGCCGATCCGGGTGGTGAACGACGACGGGGTCTTCCGCAGCGCCGGGGAGACGATCCTCGGCGCCGACAACAAGGCGGCGGTCACGGTGATCGCCGAGCTCGGCGCCCGCCTGGCGGCGGACCCGGGGCCGGTCGGGGCCGAGCTCGTCTTCACGGTCGCCGAGGAGCAGGGGCTGCGCGGGGCGACGGCGCTCGATCCCGAGCGGCTGCGGGCGCCGTTCGGGTTCGTCTTCGACCACGCGACCCCGATCGGCGAGGTGATCACGGCGGCGCCGACCTACAAGCGGATCCAGGCCGAGTTCCGCGGGATCGAGGCGCACGCGGGGATGCGCCCCGAGGACGGCCGCAGCGCCATCGAGGCGGCGACCCACGCGGTCGCGACGATGGACCTCGGCCGCCTGGACGAGGAGACGACCGCGAACGTCGGGGTGATCGAGGGAGGGACGGCGCCGAACGTCGTCCCCGGCGCCTGCCGCATGGAGGCGGAGGCGCGGTCGATCGACGCCGGCAGGGCGGAGGAGGTCGCGCAGCGGATGGTCGACGCCTGCTCGTGGGCGGCGGGCGAGGCCGGCCTCGACGTCGACCTCCTGGTCGAGACCTACTTCCGCGGCTACCGGATCAAGCCTTCGTCGAAGCCGCTCGCGCTGGCGCGCACGGCGCTGGAGGCTTGCGGGGTCGAGCCGCGCGAGGTGGTGACCGGAGGCGGCAGCGACGCCAACGCGCTGCGCGCGGCGGGCTACGACGCGCTGCTGCTCGCCAACGGCACCGAGGCGAATCACACGCCGGACGAGTCGGTCCCGGCGGCGAACCTGGTGAAGATGCTCGAGGTCTGCGAGGCGATCATCGACGGGGCCGAGGCTTGCTGAAGCTGCGGCGGGGGACGGTCGTCGCAACCGAGCCGCTCGAGGTCGAGGTCGCCGGCGAGCGCCGGCGGGCCTGGGCCGATCCGGCGACCGTCGGCCCGGTCGAGGCGGGGGACGAGGTGGTCGTCAACGTCGCCGCCGTGGACCTCCGCCTCGGCTCGGGCGGCTTCGACGTCGTCCACGTGAACCTGACCCGCGGGCTCGAGGGCGGCGAGACGCCGCCGGGCGTCCACGTGATGAAGCTGAACTACACCTCCCTCCAGCATCCGGTCGATCCCGTCGAGGCGCCCGTGACCTCCCCGGTGCGGCCGGAGCGCCCGATGCCGGTCGCCGTCCTGCCTCTCCACGGGCATCTCGCCCCGGTGGCGTGGGCGACGGCGCGGGCGCTCGGCTCCCCGGCGCGGGTCGGCTTCGTCCAGGCTGGGGGCGGCGGCCTCCCGGGCGCGATGTCGGCGGACGTGCGCGAGCTTCGCTCCCGCGGCCTGCTCGACGCGCACGTCACCGCCTCGCCCTCCTACGGCGGGGAGGAGGAGGCGATCAGCGTGCTCGGCGCCCTCCACGCGGGTGCCGTCGGGCTCGGCTGGGATGCGGCGATCGTCGGTCCCGGCCCCGGGATCCTCGGCTCGGAGACCCGCTACGGCCACGGCGGGATCGCCGCGCTCGACGCCGCGCACGCCGCGCTCGCGCTCGGGCTCCCGGCGATCGTCTCGCCGCGGATGTCGGCCGGGGACCGCCGCGCCCGCCACCGCGGCATCAGTCACCACACCGCCTCGGTCCTCGAGCTCGTCCTCGCCGCGGTCGACCTTCCCGTTCCCGCCGGCATCGCGGCGCTGTGGCCGCAGGACGCCGGGGACGCCGGCGCTGCGATCGCCGCCGCCGCCGGCGGCCGGCACCGGGTCAGCGAGCACCCCGCCGACATCGGGGCCTACGCGGAGAGCGGCCTGCCGACGCGGACGATGGGCCGGGACCTCGCCGAGGACGAGCTCTTCTTCGCTGCCCCGCTCGCCGCGGGCGCGGCGCTCGGGGACGCGATCCGCGCGGCCTGACGCGGCGGGCGCGCGTTTGCACCGGCAGGTGGAGGCGCGGCCGGCGAGGAACCTGAGGCCGTGTCCACGGTTGCCGAAGCGAGCGCGCCCGCGCCGCCGCAGGTCGAGGCCCGCTTCGAGGCGATGCTCCTCGACTTCCTCGCCTACCTCGAGTTCGAGCGGGGGCTCTCCCGCAACACCCTCGCCGCCTATCGCACCGACCTGCTCCAGTTCGGCGCGTTCCTCGCCGAGCGGGAGACGGGCCCGGCTGACGCGGCGGGCGCCGACGTCGCCGACTTCCTCGCCGACCTCGCCCACGGCAACGGCCGGCCGCCCTGCGGCGCGGCGACGCTGAACCGCAAGACCGCCTGCCTGCGCTCGTTCTACCGCCACCTCCGCCGCGCCGAGCTGATCGACGAGGACCCGACCGCGAACATCCGCCCGCCGCGCCGCGGCCGCGCGCTGCCGAAGGTCCTCGGCTACGCGGAGGTCAAGAAGCTGCTCGACTCGGTCAACGGCGCCGATCCCGCGGACCTCCGCGACCGGGCGATCCTCGAGGTCATGTACGGGTGCGGGCTTCGCGCCTCGGAGACGATCGACCTCGAGGCGACCGGTTCGGTCGACCTGCGGCGCGGGTTCATCCGCGCGCACGGCAAGGGCTCGAAGGAGCGGATCGTGCCGCTGGGCCGCGAGGCGTCGGCTGCGGTCGGGCGCTACCTGCGCTCGGGCCGGCCCGAGCTCGCCAACGGCAACGAGGAGCGGGCGCTGTTCCTGAACCAGCGCGGCGGGCCGCTCACCCGCCAGGGGCTCTACAAGGTGATCCAGGCGCGCGCGAAGGCCGTGGGCCTCGGCGAGCGGATGAGCCCGCACACGCTCCGGCACAGCTTCGCGACCCACCTCCTCAACGGCGGCTGCGACCTCCGGTCGGTCCAGGAGATGCTCGGTCACGCCGACGTCGCGACGACGCAGATCTACACGCACCTCTCCGCCGAGCGGATCAAGGACGTCTACTTCGACGCGCACCCGCGCGCGCGGGCGTAGAGGCGAGCGCGACCTCCTAGTCTCCGCTGGGTGCCCGAGCTTCCCGAGGTCGAGACCATCCGCCGCCAGCTCGAGCCCGAGCTGCTCGGCCGCCGCATCGTCACGGCGGCGATCCACGACGAGCGCTGGACCCGGCCCGAGCCGACGGCGCCCGTCGAGGCTGGGCTCAGCAACCGTGGTATCGAGGCCGTCGATCGCCGCGGCAAGTACCTGATCCTCCGCCTCGACGACGGATCGGCGCTGCTGATGCACCTGCGGATGACCGGCAACCTGATCCTCGCCGAGGGGCCGGAGCCGCCGTCCGGCCGGCTCGGTGCCCAGCGCCTGTATGAGGCGAGCACCGACCACGCCTATCTGCGGGCCGAGATGGAGCTCGACGACGGCCGCCGGCTGCTCTTCACCGACCCGCGCCGGTTCGGCCACGCGGCCCTGCTGGACGCCGAGGAGATCGGTCCCTACCTCGACGAGCGGCTCGGGGTCGAGCCGCTGGGCGAGGAGCTGACGCCGGAGCTGATCGGCCGGGTCGCGGAGGGCCGGCTCGCGCCGCTGAAGTCGTTCCTGCTCGACCAGAGGGGCATCGCGGGCATCGGGAACATCTACGCCGACGAGGCGCTGCACCGCGCCGAGCTCCACCCGCTCTCGCCCGCCGGCTCGATGCGGCCCGAGCACTGGGAGGCGCTGCGGGAGGGGATCGTCGGCGCTCTCGAGGCGGGGCTCTCCAACGGCGGCGCATCGATCGACGACTACCGCGACTCCCGCGGGGAGAAGGGCTCGATGCAGGACGAGTTCCTCGTCCACACCCGCGAGGGCGAGGAGTGCCCGCGGTGCGGCGGGCGGATCAACCGGATCGTCGTCGGCGGGCGGGCGACGTACTTCTGCCCCGAGTGCCAGGTGCGCCTGCGCCGCCGCCCGCGGCGCCGGAGGTCCGCGCGGCGATGAGCCCCGAGCCCCCGCCTCCGCCTCCCGGCTTCGCGATCGGCCATTGGACGGCGCCGACGGCTCCCACCGGCTGCACGGTGATCCTGCCGCCGGCCGGCACGAGGGCCGGGGTGGACCTCCGCGGCGGCGGGCCGGGAACGCGCGAGACGGACGTGATCGCGCCCTTGGCCAATCCCGAGGAGGCGACCGCGATCGCCTTCACCGGCGGCAGCGCCCACGGACTCGCCGTCGCCGACGGCGTCATGCGCTGGTGCGAGGAGCAGAACCGCGGCTATCGGACGCCCGGCGGCCTCGTGCCGCTCGTGCCCACCGCCGTCATCTACGACCTCACGGCGGGGAGCGAACGGATGCGCCCCGGTCCCGAGGAGGGCTTCGCCGCATGCGAGGCGGCGCGCGAGGGGGTGCCGGAGCGCGGCAGCGTCGGCGCCGCCCGCGGCGCGGCCGTCGCCAAGGCGCGGGGGCGCGAGAACGCCAGCCCCGGCGGAGTCGGGTACGCCGCGGCGGTGACCGGAGAGGGGGAGACGGTCGCCGCGCTCGCGATCGTCAACGCGACCGGCGACATCGTCGAATCCGACGGCTCCCAGATCGCCGGCCCCCGCGGCGAGGACGGCGAGATGCTCAACACCGTCGAGCTGATCGCCGCCACCGACTCCTCGCCCGGCTGGGCGCGCGAGGCCGAGGCCGAGCGGCAGGGCACGACCCTCGTCTGCGTGCTCACCGATGCCGCCCTCGGCAAGGTCGGCTGCGCGAAGGTCGCCCGCGCCGCCAGCGCCGGCGTCGCCCGCGCCATCGACCCGGTCTTCACCCCCTTCGACGGCGACGTCGTCTTCTGCCTCGCCTCCGGGGAGGGGGAGGAGACGCCGTGGATCGTCATGCGGGTCGGGGCCGTCGCCGCCGCGGTGGTCGCCGAGGCGATCCGGGACGGGGTGCGGCAGGCGGCGGCGTAGCGTCGTCCCGCGAGCCCGTCGCCCCCGCCGGTCACAATTGGCCGATGCCGGGCAGCTTCGAGACCGAGGGGATCGTCCTGCGCTCGATCCGCTTCGGGGAGGCCGACCGCATCCTCCACCTCTACACCGCCGAGCGCGGCCGGGTGAACGCGATCGCGAAGGGCTCACGGCGGCCGAAGTCCCGGTTCGGCGGCCGGCTCGAGCCGTTCTTCCGCCTCGACCTGATGCTGCACGAGGGCCGCAGCGACCTCTGCACGGTGACCGGCGCCTCAACGGTCGACGGGTACGCCGACCTGCGCTCCTCCGGCCCGGCGATCGGCTCGGCGGCGCGGGCGTGCGACGCCGTCCTGCGCCTGCTCGACTCGAACGAGCCGAACCGCCCGGCCTACAACCTGCTCTGCCGCTACCTCTCCCTGCTCGACCGCGAGGCCGGCGCCGGATCCTCGGGGGAGGGCCCCTCGCCGGCCGCCATCGGCCTCGCATTCAGGCTCAAGCTGGCGCTCGCCGCGGGCTTCTCGCCCGAGCTCAGCGCCTGTGCCCGCTGTGGCGAGGGCGAGGGGATCGTCGCCTTCTCCGGCGCCGCGGGCGGCGTCGTCTGCGCGAGCTGCGAGGGCGGCGGCTTCCCGCTGAGCGAGGAGGCGCACGGCTTCATGGCCGCCGCGATCGGACGCCCGATCGCGGAGCTCCCCGCCGCCTCCGACCGCGCCCTGCGCCAGGTGGAGCGCGCGATCACCGAGACGCTCGAGCACCACGCCCACGTTCACCTGCGGGCGGTGGCGTAGGACGCCCCCGGTTGGCGGCTCACGGACGCATAGCGTCCATTTCCTGCCACTCGCCGCTCCGGGGGGCCTGATGCGCCACCTCGGGATTCCCTAGGTGGAGCCTAGAATCGGTGGTTGGATGGAGGCCTCGGCGACATCGAGCGAGACGGCGGCGGGTGGCGAGTTCGCCGCCCGGATCCAGGCGCTCGAGGACCGGTTCCTCTGGGAGCGCGCGACGAAGTCCTATCCGGCGCTGCGAGCTGAGGCGGAGCCGGACAGCCCGGTGCGGACCCCGTTCCAGCGTGACCGGGACCGGATCGCCCACTCGAAGGCGTTCCGGCGCCTCAAGCACAAGACGCAGGTCTTCATCGCCCCCGAGGGCGACCACTACCGGACCCGGCTGACCCACACGCTCGAGACGTGCTTCATCGCGCGCACGGTCGCCCGCGCGCTCGGCCTCAACGAGGACCTCACCGAGGCGATCGGGCTCGGTCACGACCTCGGCCATCCGCCGTTCGGTCACATCGGCGAGGAGGCGCTGGACGGGGCGATCAAGGCGCGGGGCGGGCCCGGCTTCCGGCACAACGAGCATTCGCTGCGGCTCGTCGAGCGGCTGGAGCGGGGCGGGCGCGGGCTCAACCTGACCGAGCAGGTCCGCGACGGCATCCTCCACCACACCGGCTCGGTGAAGCCCGCGACGCTGGAGGGGCGGGTCGTCCGGCTCGTCGACCGGGTCGCCTACATCAACCACGACATCGACGACGCCGTGCGCGCGGGCGTGATCGCCGAGGAGGACCTGCCCGGCGACCAGATCGAGCGGCTCGGGCCGACCGGCTCGCTGCGGATCGACGCGCTGGTGCGCGACATCGTCGAGCGCTCGCGCGAGGCCGGCGACGTCGTCCAGAGCGAGGAGATGGGCGGGGCGATGCTGCGGCTGCGGAAGTTCATGTTCGAGCGCGTCTACCTCGGTCCCGAGGCACGCTCCGAGCACGACCGCGTGCAGCGCACGCTGACGACCCTGGTCGATCACTACCTGGCCAATCCGGAGGAGATGCCGCCGTCGGCGGCCGGCGAGGACGAGCTGCTGCAGCGCGTCGCCGACTACGTCGCCGGGATGACCGATCGCTACTGCATCGCGACCTTCCGCCGGATCGCGCTGCCCGAGGAGTCGCGGTTCTGATTCGCGTTCCCGGTCGCTTGCCGTGCCCGGCATGCTTGGGTGGAGGCAAGCGATGAGCAAGTTCACCCCCGAGACGATCGAGCGCGTGCGCGAGGCGGCGGACATCGTCGAGGTCGTCTCCCAGTACACGGACCTGCGCCGCCAGGGCGAGCGCTTCGTCGGGCTCTGCCCGTTCCACGAGGAGCGCACGCCGTCCTTCTCGGTCAAGCCCGCGCAGGGCTTCTACTACTGCTTCGGCTGTGAGGCCGGGGGGGACACGATCCGCTTCGTGCAGGAGAAGGAGGGGTTGAGCTTTCCCGACGCGGTGGAGGCGCTGGCCGACCGCTACGGCGTCGAGATCGAGGTCGAGAAGGAGGACCCGGCGGCGGAGGCGGCGCGCCGACGGCGCGGCCGGCTGACGGAGCTGCTCAACCGCGTCGCGGCCTTCTACGAGGCCTACCTGTGGCGCGAGCCGAAGGCCGCCAAGGCGCGCGATTACCTGACGCACGAGCGCGGGCTCGAC
This sequence comes from uncultured Solirubrobacterales bacterium, assembly GCA_963823565.1. Classification (GTDB taxonomy): domain Bacteria; phylum Actinomycetota; class Thermoleophilia; order Solirubrobacterales; family 70-9; genus RHKX01. The sequence goes on from CAWGLR010000003.1 coordinate 1,118,989, forward strand.
GAGGAGGTCCTGCGCAAGTTCGGCGTCGGCTTCGCGCCGAGCGCCTGGGATACGGTGATCAAGCGCGGGCAGATCGTCGGCTTCTCCGTCGACGAGATGCTCGCGGCCGGGCTGATCCAGCGCTCCCAGAAGACCCCCGGGAGCCACTACGACCGCTTCCGTGGCCGGATCACCTTCCCGGTGCGGGACCATCGCGGCCGCGTCGTCGGCTTCGGCGCCCGCGGGATGGGCGCCGACGCCAAGCCGAAGTACCTGAACTCGCCCGAGGGCGAGATGTACCGCAAGAGCCGCACCCTGTTCGGCGTCGACCTCGCCCGCGGGCCGATCGCCAAGGGCGCGCGCGCAGTGGTCGTCGAGGGCTACACCGACGTCATCGCCCTGCATCAGGCGGGGGTCGAGGAGACGGTGGCGGTGATGGGCACCGCGATCACCCCCGATCAGCTGAAGATGCTCGGCGGCTACGCGGAGGAGGTCGTGCTCGCGCTCGACGCCGACCGCGCTGGCCGGGAGGCGATGCTGCGTGCCGAGCGGGTCGCCGGCAGCGGCCGCCTGCGCCTGCTCGTCGCCGCGATGCCGGAGGGAGAGGACCCGGCGGACATGCTGATGACCCCGGAGGGGGGAGACCGGCTGCGGGCCGCGCTCGCCGACGCGGTCGACCTCGCCGTCTTTCATGCCCGCGCGATCCTCGGCGACGCCGACCTCGCAACCCCGGCGGGGCGGGACCGGGCGCTCGATGAGGTCGCGCCGGTGCTGGCGGCGATGCGCGAGAGCATCACCAGGCAGGAGCTGGTCCGGGAGGTGACTGACCGGCTCGACGCGCCCGCGGAGCTCGTCGCGCAGCGAATGAAGGGCGGCCTGCGGGCGGTTCCCTCGGCGCCGCAGCAGCAGCAGCGCGACGAGGAGGAGGCCCCGGGGGCGCCGGCGCCGCGCCGCCGGAAGGCGACGCCCCAGGAGGAGCGGGAGTACAGGCTGCTGGCGCTCTGCCTCGCGAACCCCGAGCGGGGGGCCGAGACGCTCGCCCGGCTCCGGGAGGAACACTTCAGCTCGCCGTTCCTGCGCCGCTGCTTCCTCTGGCTGCGCGACCACCTCGACGACCCGCTCGCCGGCCTCGCCGACGACGACGCCAACCTGCACAACGCGATCCAGCGGCTCCAGGCGGTCGATCACGAGGAGCCGACCGCGCACAACTTCGAGTTCCGGGAGATGCTGCTCGAGCGGGATCGGATCGATCGCGAGCTGAAGGACGGAGCCGAGGGCACCGACGCCGCGCGTGTTGTCGAGCTCCAGCGCGAGCGCGCGCGGCTTCAGGACGCGATCCACGCGCGCTCCTTCTAGGCGGCGCTCGACGCAGCGGCTAGCGCCGGGCGGGGATTTCATCCGCTCCGGGAGGGCTTGCCGGTCGCGCCGCGCGCTACCTTGGAGGGCGGTTTGACCGCTCCAGCCAGCCAGATCAAGCGCGCGCGCATCCTCTTCGACGAGGCCCACCAGGAGGCCTGGTCGGTCCGGCCCGACATCGCCGCACGGATGCAGGCGGCCCATCCCGCCGACGCCTCGCTGCGCCGCGGCGCGGACGCGCTCGAGGCCCGCGACTTCAGGGTCGCGGTGAACGAGTCCGGCGCGCTGGACATGGAGCGGCTCGGCTCGACCGACGTGCTCGTGATCGCGCATCCCTCCGAGCCCGAGTGGGAGGCGACGACGGGGGAGGGGAGCCCGCGGCTCGCTCCCGAGGAGCTCGAGGCCATCGGCGAGTGGGTCGAGGCCGGCGGCGGGTTGATCGTGCTCGGCGAGACCGAGCAGGCGAAGTACGGGAACAACCTGAATGAGCTGCTCGCGCGGTTCGGCGTCGAGATCGAGAACGCCACTGTGCAGGACTACGAGCACCATCGCGAGGCGCCGTCCTGGGTGTTGGCCGAGCTCGTCGAGCGCGCCGGCGCGGGGGCGGACGTCCTGGCGCGGGTGCACGAGGCGTGCTTCTACCGGGCGGGGACGCTCTCGCTGGCGAACGGCGCGCAGCCCTTCGCGCGGACCTTCGACACCGCGGCGCCGCCGCGCGCGCCGCTGGCCGCGCTCGTCGAGCACGGCGCCGGCCGGGTCGTCGTCCTCGCCGACTCCGACCTGTTCGGCGACGACTGCATCGGTGCGCTCGACCATGAGCCGCTCTGGGTCAACCTCGCCTACTGGGCGGCGGAGCCGTCGTTCGGGCGGGCAGAGGCGCCGGTCGAGTCCGCGGCCGCCGCCGACCCCGCGTGGGCGCGGCTGCGCGACGCGGTCGAGGAGCTGCGTCTCGCGGAGGAGGCCGACGGCTCGATCGATCTCGAGGGGAAGGACGCGGACGAGCGCCAACGGCGCGAGGCCCGGCTGCGCGAGCTCGCCGAGGAGATCGCCGCCTCAGCCGAGGCGCTGATCCCCCGCTTCCCCCATCAGCGCGACTACATCGAGGCGCTCGCGACCGACGTCCGCGAGTGGGCCGCGGGAGGCTTCGGCAAGCCGGACTTCATCCGCTCGGTCGAGCTGTACAGGATCGAGCGCGACCGGCGCGACGGCATCGAGCATCTCGCCGTCTTCCCGATGTACAAGCAGAACGGACCGCCGGGAACGTGCTTCGAGGCGCTGATCGTCCGCGTGCCCTGGCCGGACTGGGCCGCCGAGCTCGAGAGCGAGTACGACAACGAGAAGTTCGTGCCGATCGAGCTCGTCGACTACACGTCGGGCTACGACTCCGAGTGCGCGGTTCTGTTCCCGGAGACGTTCGCGACGGCGGACCGGCCGCCGAGCCACTTCGGCGGGATCCTCTGCGACCGCGAGGCGGAGCGAATGCGGCGGGTGTGCGGCTCGGCCGCGGAGATCCTCCGGCTCAACCTGCCGCCCGACGCGGCTTGCCTGCTCGCCTCGGCGGAGCTCTCGCGGGACGCCTATATCGCCTGGGACCTGATCCACGACCGCACCCACATGCGCGGGGACCTGCCGTTCGACCCGTTCATGATCCGCCAGCGGAGCCCGTACTGGATGTACTCGCTGGAGGAGCTGCGCTGCGACCTGACCGCGTTCGGCGAGGCGGTGAAGCTCGAGGGCGAGGGCTTCGCGCTCGGCCGTCACGTCCAGTACGCGATCCTCTTCGACCGGATCTTCCGCTTCCCGCTGACGGGCTCGCGGGTGCGGAACTACGACGGGCTCGGCGGGCAGCTGCTGTTCGCCTACCTCCACCACGAGGGGTACCTGCACTGGACCGACAACCGGCTGACGATCGAGTGGGAGCGGCTCGCAGAGGGCGTGGCCGGGCTCCGCGCGCTCGTGCAGGAGCTCTACCACTCGGGAATCGACCGCTCGAAGCTCGGGCAGTGGATCGCCGCGCATGACCTCGTCGCGAAGTACGTGCCCCCGGCGGAGACGTCGGTCTGGGCGCGCGAGCGGCGGGAGCTGCCGGAGGTCGAGGAGCCGAAGCAGCTCGTCGACCTCGTGCGCGACGACGAGTTCCCGCTCAGCCTCTTCTACACGCAGCTCGCGCCGAAGCTGAAGCCGGCGCTCGAGGGCAGGCCGTCGCGCGCGGCGGCCGCGCCCGTGGGGTCGGCCTGATGGGCACGCTCGACGGGCGGGTCATCGCGATCGCCGGCGTCGGCGGCGGGCTCGGGCCGGCCGTCGCGGAGAGGTTCGCCGCCGAGGGCGCGACGCTCGCCCTGACCGACCGCGACGCGGACAAGATGGCAGCGGTCGCCGAGGGGCTCGGGCTGCCGCAGGAGCGGCTCGACCTGCGGGTGGTGGACCTCCTCGACGAGGACGCATCCCGGGAATGGTGCGCGGCCCTGGTCGAGCGCTTCGGGCGCGTCGATGGGCTGATGCACCTGGTCGGCGGCTGGCGCGGGGGCGACCCGATCGAGAGCTTCGACCTCGGCGACTACGACTTCCTGCACGACCTGCTCGTGCGGACGACGATCTACGTGTCGCGCGCATTCCACGACGCGCTGGCCGAGAGCGGCCGGGGGCGGTTCGCGATCGTCTCGTCCAAGCAGGCGCAGTTCCCGGAGGGGACGAACGCCGCCTACGCGGCGACGAAGGGCGCGGCGGAGACGTGGACGCTGGCGCTCGCCGATGCGTTCCAGGGCACTGGGGCGACGGCGAACATCGTCGTCATCAACGCGATCCTGACGCCGGCGATGCGCGAGAAGCACCCGCGGAAGGAGTACCCGGGGTTCACGCCGGCGGAGGCGATCGCCGACGCCCTCGCGTTCCTCTGCTCCGACTCGGCGGCGCGGATGAACGGGCAGCGGCTCTCGCTCCACCCGTAAGGTTTGCTCGTCCGATGAGCTACGCCGACCCGCGGGGGTTCGCCTCCGACAACCGCTCGGGCGCCCACCCGGAGGTGCTCGATGCGATCGCGCGGGCCAACGAGGGACACGCCGCCTCCTACGGCGAGGACGGCTGGACGGAGCGGGCGGGCGAGCTCTTCCGGCGGCACTTCGGGCCGGAGGCAGCGGCGTACCCGGTCTTCAACGGGACGGCGGCGAACGTCCTCGCCATCGACGCGCTGACGCGCCCTCACCAGGCGGTGATCTGCGCGGTCGGCGCGCACATCGACGTCGACGAGTGCGGCGCGCCGGAGCGGCATGCGGGGGTGAAGCTGCTGAAGGGGGAGACCCGGGAGGGGAAGCTGACGCCGGCGTCGCTGGGCGCCTGGGAGGCGCGGAGGGGGGACCTGCACCATCCGCAGCCGCGACTCGTCTCGGTCGCGCAGGCGACTGAGCTGGGCACGGTCTACTCGATCGACGAGCTCCGGGCGCTCGCCGACACGGCCCACGAGATGGGGATGCTGCTCCACGTCGACGGCGCGCGGCTGGCGAACGCCGCCGTCTCGCTCGGCGTCTCGCTCGGCGCGGTGACGACGGAGATCGGCGCCGACGCCGTCTCCTTCGGCGCGACGAAGAACGGGGGGCTCTTCGGCGACGCCGTCGTCTTCCCCGATGCCGCCATCGCCCCCGGCTTCGAGTACACGCGCAAGCAGGCGATGCAGCTCGCCTCCAAGATGCGCTTCCTCAGCGCCCAGTTCGAGGCATTCCTCGGCGAGGGCGACCTTTGGCGCCGCAACGCCGAGCACTCCAACGCCATGGCTCGGAAGCTCGAGGCCGGCCTCGCCGCGATCGACGGCGTCGACGTCGTCTATCCGGTCGACGCCAACGGCGTCTTCGCCCACCTCCCGCGCCCCGCCATCGACGCCGTCATGGACGCGATGCCGGGCGAGCATCCCTTCTACGTCTGGGACGAGGACGCCGAGGTCGTCCGCTGGCTCTGCTCGTGGGACACGACGGACGAGGACGTCGAGTCGCTGCTCGCCGCCGTCCGCGCGGCGCTCTAGCGGGGGAACACACGTTCGCTTTTCCGTCCGGCCCGGACGGCATCTTCCCTCCATGGAGAGGGAGTACCTGGAGGGGTGCCTGGCGAAGGGGATGTCGCTGAAGGCGATCGCGCGGGAACACGGCTGCTCTCCCGGGACGGTGGGATATTGGGTGAAGAGACACGGTCTCGTCGCCAACGGGTCGAGGAAGTTCAGTCCGGGGAAGGGGCTGGCGCGGGAGCCGCTTGCGACGCTCGTCGCAGAGGGTAGGACGCTGGGGCAGATTGCCCGCGAGCTCGGCGTCGGGATCAACACGGTCCGGTATTGGATCGGCCGCCATGGGTTGCCCTCGCCGAAGGATGTGCGCCGCGAGAGTCGCGCGCTCCGGATTGCGGTCGGAGACACCCGTGGGATCGGGATCTGCCACCGACACGGCGAGACTGAGTTCGTTCTCGACAACAGGAAGGACTGGCGCTGCTGCAAGTGCCGAGCCGAGGCGGTGGTCAAGCGGCGTAGGAAGGTCAAGCGAATCCTGGTCGAGGAGGCGGGCGGAAAGTGCATCGTCTGTGGCTACGACCGATTTCCCGGCGCCCTTCACTTTCACCATCTGGACCCAACGAGCAAGCGCTTCGGCCTCGCGGAGAAGGGCCACACCCTGGCACTTGCGATGGCGCGCACGGAGGCTTCGAAATGCGTGCTGGTCTGCGCCAACTGTCACGCCGAGATCGAGGCCGGCATAACGGAGCTGCCTATGACGAAAAGCTAGATATACATAACTGGTAAAAACTCCCCGGAATGGATTCGAACCATTACGAATTCATTAACAGTGAATCATGCTGCCGTTACATCACCGGGGAACGGCGCGTGCGCGACTGCCACGTGCAGGCGGGCATTGTAAGAGGTGGGATTAGCCGGCGCGGTGCACCAGCCGCTCCACCGCGTCGGCCGCCCTTGCGGCCCCGCCCGAGGCCCACGGGCTCGCGGCGATCTCCTCGGTCCGCAGACGAAAGCTCGTGTCTCCCAGCACCGTCCGCACCGCCCAGCGCAGGGTGGCGCCGAGGCGGAGGCGGCGGGGGACGGTGAGCCCGGCGCCCGCCCAGGCGACGCGCTCGGCGTTCTCGGCCATGTCTCCGACCGAGGGTGAGACGACGAGCGGCCGTCCCTCGCAGAGCGCTCGCGCGACCGTCCCGTGCCCGCCGTGGCAGACGACGACGGCGCACGCCGGCATCACCTGGGAGTAGGAGAGCCAGTCGACGAGGGCGCCGTTCGCCGGCACGTCGATCGGGCGCTCCGGGTGGTGGCCGTTCGTCGTCGCGATCACCCGAACGGCCTCGCCCGCCAGGCCCTCGAAGCAGCGCCGGATCAAGTCGCACCCGGGGTCCTGCGCGGTGCTGCTGGCGACGAGCACGAGCGGATCATCCCCGGGCGGCAGCTCGACGTCCGGGTGCGGCAGCTCGAACTCCAGCGGGCCCGCCAACTCGACGCCCGGCGGCCACTGCCGGGGGTACTCGAGCTGCGGGAGCGTGCCGACGATCGCCAGGTCCTCGCTGATCCCCCCGTGGAAGCGCCGCAGCGGGGCGAGCCCCAGCCGCGCCCGCTGCTCGTTCATCTGCCGCCGCCCGATCCGTAACCCCACCCCGAGCAGCGGCTCCGCCCCCCGCCACGCCCCCCGGCCGACCGCCGTCCGCGGCGGCGCCATCCCCATGCCGAAGAACGGCATCCCCGCCGCGCTCACCGGGAACAGGTGCGGGATCAGCGTCGCCCGCCGCACCCCCCGCATCTCGGCGGCCAGCGCCGGCGCCAGGGTGAGGATGTCGCTGACGACGACGTCGGGCCGCGCTTCGTCGATCAGCGGCAGCAGCGCCCGCGCCGCCTCGGCCGGGCCGGCGCCCTTTCCCGGGGGCGGGGGAGGGAACACCACGTACTCCTCCGACGCCGCGAATCGCAGCCCGAGCCCCTCGACGGCCTCCTGCCACCGGCCCCACGTCTCGACGACGACGTCGTGCCCCCGCGCGTCCAGCTCCCGGCCGAGCGCGATCGCCGGGAACGCGTGCCCGGCATCGCCGAAGGCGGCGACGATCGCCCTCACGCGGCCTTCTCCTGCGCCTGCAAGAAACCTTCCGCCGGCTCGCTTCGCCGCAGACCGTCGACCCGCCCCGCGCCACTCTTTCCACGATGCTCTCGCGACGCAACAGGGGCCGGGACGCCTGCCAGCGGCTCCGCCGCGCCGTCGACGCGATGCCCCGCGCCTCCCGTGAGGCCATGCTGCGCGGCATCGACGACAACACGATCATCGTCGGCGCCTACACCGACCCCCGCAGCGGCGGCATCTGCCCGATGCTCGCCGCCCATCGCAACGGGGGGCGCACCGACCTCGCCTCCTTCGCCCGCTCCTGGGACCGCTACACCGACGCGCGCCGTCCCCGGCTCGCCACCCGCCGCGAGGTCCGCACCCTCCGCTACCTGCTCGAGACGAGCCTGATCGCCGACGAGTCGCCGGGCACCCTCAGCGCCGCCGCGGCCGAGATCCGCCAGGCCCGCGCGTCCGCGCCCGAGACTCCTGCACGCACGCGCCCCGCGCGCATCGCCCCGCCCGAGCGCGACGGCATGCTCATCCGCATCCGCCGCCTCCGCGCCGCCCGCCGCGAGCGCCGCCGCCAGGCCGCCACCGCGAGCTGAGCGCACCGCGCTCAGGTCGAGAACGCCGACGGGTCGCCCGGCCGGGCGAAGACGATCTCGGGGATCAGGCAGTAGCGCGACGTCCGCAGCAGCAGGCGCACCGTCTCCGCCAGGTCCTCCGGCTGGATCATCTCCTCCGGCTTCACCTGCCCCTGCACCCACTCGGACATCGGCGTGTCGACGAACGCGGGGCACAGCGCCGTCACCTGGATCCCGTCCTGGCCGACCTCCATCTGCGTCGCCTGGCTCAGCCCGATCACGCCCGCCTTCGTCGCCGAGTAGACCGCCAGCCAGCCCTGCCCGCCCTTGCCGGCGATCGACGCCGTGTTGACGATCAGCGCCTTGCCGTGCTCCTTGCCGGCCTCCTTGAGCATCGGCAGGGCGTCGCGCGTCGCGATCACGTACGAGCGCAGGTTGACGTCGAGCTGCATGTCGATCTTCTTCGTCTCCGCCTCGTGGATCGCGCCGCCGATCCCGACCCCGGCGTTGTTGACCAGCACGTCGAGCCGGCCGTATCGCTCCCGATGGGCGTCGAACAGCGCCTTCACCTCGTCCTCGGAGGCGACGTTCGCCGGGTGCGCCGTCACCTCCAGCCCCTCGTCGGCGAGCGTCCCGACGGCGGCCTCCAACTTCTCGGGCCGCCGCGCCGACATCGTCACCGCGTACCCGTCCTCCCCGAGCGCCCGGCTGATCGCCAGCCCGATCCCGCTCGACGCCCCGGTGACGACTGCTGCTCTCTCGGCCACTCTCTCTCCTCTTCCGCTTCGCTGGACGCCGGGACACTAACCGCAGCGGCCGGAATTTAGGCGCCGCGAAGGGAGCCTTCCCTACCATTGCGCGCCGTGCCGGGACCGACTCAACCACTCCGACGCGCGCTCGTCGCGCTGCCCCTAGCCGCCGCCCTGATCGCATCGGGCTGCGGCGGCAGCTCCGACGACACCTCCACCGGGGGCACGTCCGCCCCGAGCGCCTCCGACTTCCCCGACCCCGCCGGCAAGTCCCTCCCCGAGCTCGCCCGCGAGGGCTCGCAGTCCGACCTCATGGTCGCCCCGACCGAGTCCGTCTTCGACGTCGGCGCGAACCGCTACGGGTTCGGCGTCTTCGCCGTCGAGGGCGATCCCGTCGACGACGCCCAGGTCGCCATCTACGCCGCGCCCTCCGGGTCCAACACGAGCAAGGACGTCGTCGGGCCCTTCCCGGCCGTCTCGTCCAGCCTCATCACTCCGGCGGCCTTCCAGTCCCAGACGACCTCCCAGGATCCCGATGCCGCCACCACCGTCTACACCACCGAAGTCGACTTCCCGCGCGCCGGCAAGTGGGACGTGCTGGCGATGATCCGCGGCGACGACGGCTCCTACACCTACTCGGCCATCCACACCGCCGACGTCGGCGCGAAGGACGACATCCCCGACGTCGGCGACGAGGCTCCCGCGATCCACACGCCGACCGCGGACGACGTCGGCGGCGATCTGACCAAGATCGACACCCGCAACCCCGCCGACACGATGCACGACACCGACCTCGCCGACGTCGCCGGCGAGGAGCCCGTCGTCCTCCTCTTCGCGACCCCGGCGCTGTGCCAGAGCCGCGTCTGCGGACCCGTCGTCGACATCGCCGAGCAGGTCAAGAGCGAGCGGCCCGACGACGCCGCCTACATCCACATGGAGATCTTCAACGACAACGACCCCAACAAGGGCGCCCGTCCCGAGGTTCTCGACTACGGGCTGCAGACGGAGCCCTGGCTCTTCGTGCTCGACGCCGACGGCAAGGTCTCCACCCGGATCGAGGGAGCCTTCAGCAAGGAGGAGCTGGAGGGCGCGATCGACAAGGCGTCTTCCTAGCGACGCCGCCCGCCGCTACCGCCGCGGCGCGCGCCGGCCTCGCTTCCCCGCCGGCCGCTTTCCGCGCCGCTCCAGCTTCTCGCGGCCCGACTCTCGCGCGCTCACCGGCTTGAGCCGGCGCAGCGACGGCGCGAGGATCCGCAGCGCGCAGCCGCGGTGCCAGTGCCGGTGCTCGGTCCCGCCGAGCCGGTGCACCGTCTGCGCGATCACGTGATCCTCGCCGATCTCGACCCCGCCGTAGCACCCGGGACAGGTGTACGGCTTCTGCGAGATCCCGCGGATCAGCCACACCTCGTCGCCCTCGGCATCGATGCCGAGCAGGCTCTGGCGGGAGTCGGGGAGGTGGGCCGGGACGCTCACGGGTCCGATTCTGCCGGGCGAGCGCGTCCGCCCGCGGTCACCAGGAGTCGACCGGCCGCCTCTCGCCGCCGTTCCCCTCGCCGGCGGCCGTAGCCGCCGCCAGCGTCGCTGCGACCAACCGCCTGGTGTCGGCGGGGTCGATCACGTCGTCGAGCTCGAACAGCGTCGCCGCGTTCAGCCCCTTGGCGTGCTCGTGGAGGGCAGCCGTCATCTCCTGCACCTTCGCCTCGCGCTCATCGGGATCCTCGATCGCATCGAGCTCGCGGCGGGCGCCGAGCCGGACCGCGCCCTCGAGTCCCATCGCCCCGAGCTCCGCCGTCGGCCAGCCGACCGTCAGCAGCGGCTCGTGCAGTCCGCCTCCGGCCATCGCCTGGGCGCCGAGCCCGTAGGCCTTGCGCAGGATCACGGCGACGAGCGGAACCCGCAGGTTGGCGCCGGCGAGGAACAGCCGCGAGCAGTGGCGGACGAGCGCGGTCGCTTCGGCGTCGGGGCCTACCATCATTCCCGGCGTGTCGATCAGCGAGAGCAGCGGGATCCCGAAGGAGTCGCAGAGCTGCATGAAGCGCGCCGCCTTGTCCGAGCCCTCGCTGGTGATCGCGCCGCCCATCTGCATCGGGTTGTTCGCGACGATGCCGACGGCCCGGCCCTCGAGCCGGGCCAGCGCCGTCACCATCCCCTTCGCGAAGCCCTCGCGCAGGTAGGTCACCGAGCCCTCGTCGGCGAGGGCGTCGATCGCGGCGTGCACGTCGTACGCCCGCCGCCGCCGTTCCGGCACGACGTCGCGCAGCCGCTGCGGGTCCGGCGCTCGCCAATCGGCGAGCGGTCCCTGGAAGTAGGAGAGCAGGCGCTTGGCGGCCTCGACCGCCTCCGCCTCCGAGCTCGCCCGGACGTCGACGACCCCATTCGCGAACTGGGTCTCGATCGGGCCGATCTCGTCGGGCTCGAAGTTGCCGAGCCCGCCGCCGGCGATCATCGCCGGACCGCCCATGCCGAGCGCGATGTCTTCGGTGGCGACGATCAGGTCGGCGCAGCCGGCGAGGACGGCGTTGCCCGCGAAGCACCGCCCGGAGACGACCGCGATCCGCGGCGCGATCCCCGAGAGCCGCGCCCAGAGGGCGAAGGCCCTCGTGTCGAGCGCCGAGACGACCGCGTAGTCGGTGTCGCCCGGGCGACCGCCGCCGCCCTCCGTGAAGAAGATCACCGGCAGCCGCATCCGCTCGATCAGCTCGAACATCCGGTCCTTCTTGCGATGCCCGAGCGCGCCCTGGGTGCCTGCCATGACCATGTAGTCGTAGGAGAGGACCGCGCAGGCGGCGGCGCCGGGACCGAACAGCTCGCCGTTGACCCGGGCGGTGCCGGCGATCAGACCGTCGCCCTGGGTGCGCTCGAGCAGCTCCCCGACGTCGCGTCGCGCCCGCTGCGCGGCGATCGCCAGCCCGCCGTACTCGACGAACGACCCCGGGTCGACCAGCGCCTCGAGGTTCTCGCGCGCGGTTCGGCGGCCGGCGGCATGCCGGCGCTCGACCGCCTCGGGTCGCGCGTCGTCGAGCAGCTTCGCGCGCCGCGCGAGCACCTCCGCGAGGTCGTCGCGGATCTCGTCCTCGTCGCTCACGCCCCCGGGTCGGGAGGGACCAGGTCGAGCTCGTAGAAGAGCGCCCGCTCCTTGTCCTCGCCCTCGATGTCGTTGCGGAAGCCGCAGCTCTCGTAGAGCCCTCGCGCCTCCGTGTCGCCCTCGCCGGTGACGACCTCGGCGCCCGCGGCCCCGCGCTCGCGGGCGAGCGCCAGGAACGCCTCCATCAGCGCCCGCCCGAGCCCGTTGCCGCGCTGGTCGGGGACGACGTAGAGCTCGTCGAGGAAGGCGATCGGGCCGTCGGCCCAGACGGAGAGGTGGAAGTCCAGCTGCGCGAACCCCTCGGGGCCGTCGCCCGCGAGCAGGAAGAGCTTCGGGCCGTGCTCGATGAACGTCCGCACCCGCGGCTCCAGCACGTCCGGTCCCGGCGAGGGTTCGCCGAACTCCCGGTTGAAGTCGTGGAGCATCCGGGCGAGGGCCGGAGCGTCGTCTTTGGTGGCCAGGCGGACGATGGGCGAAGCCTATGGGCACGAGCCGCCCCGGGAGGCCGGGTCGCGTGGACGAATTGGCCGGTTGAAGACGAAGGTGACGTTCGTCAGTCGTGGCGGACGACTCCGGCTCGGCGATCTTCAAGAACACGGGCAACCGGGCGGCGGAAGGAGTCGGCCTGTGCATCCGCGTGCCCGCGGCCATCGTCAAGCGCTTCCGTGTCAGCACAAGCGAGGACACGAGGCCCGGCGTCTACAAGGTCGAGTTCCTGACGACAACGCCATCCGGCGTCGTCGACCGCGCCAAGGCGCGGGTCAGGGTCCGGCCGATCCCGGAGGAGCGCCGCTGGGGAACCCCGACGCGGCGTCGTTCCCGGCTACTTGACCTTCTGGACCTTCACGTCCTTCGAGAAGGCTCGCTTGCAAACGTGCTTGTGCTCGTCGTTCTTGCGAAGCGCCTTCTTCTTCACCTGGGCGAAGTAGGTGCCCTTCGCGAGGTCGGCGAACTCGATCCGCCAGTTGCCGGCGGCATCGGTCGAGCCGCTGCCCACGACGGAGGTCGAGCCGTCGGTCAGCCGCATCCGGACGTTCACGTCGCGGTTCTTCATGCAGCGCGCCTTCGGCGAGCTCACCGTCCCGGCGAACGCCGCCGGCTTGCTCTTGGTCGGCTTCTCGTACTTCGCGCTGATCGCCGAGTCGAACTTCACGGTGTGCGCCGAGGCGATCCCCGCGAGGCCGAGCGCGGCCACCGCGAGCGCCGCGGTCAGCGCCAGGGTCAGCTGTCTCATCCCGCTCTCCTCTCGTTGCGCTCGCCCCCCGCCGGGGCGGGCCATTCGAAACTGAGAACGGGCGGCGCCCCGCGAAGTCAGGGGTTACCCCGCCGACGCCGCGGCGATAATCGCCCCTCAGGGCCGGTAGCTCAGTTGGTCAGAGCAGCGGACTCATAATCCGTAGGGCGGTGGTTCGAGTCCAGCCCGGCCCATTCAAAAGGCGCTTAGATAAGCGCTTTCTGGCGTTCCGAGTTTGTGCAAGAGCAAACTTGGTCCCCATTTGGTCTCGAGATTCGCGTCGAAGCGGGCGCTCTGGGTGCTGCCCGGGAGAGCGATGGGCGCCGAGCAGACGACTAGGCTGCGCCAGATGGAGGTCGGGGAGGCATGACGGTCAGGCTTGAATGGGAGGGAAAGCCGGATCACGTTGAGCGGGTCAGTCTGCCGTTCCAGACCGTCGAGACGATCAACGAGTCCAGGGCGACGAGGGAAAGAGACGCCGGCGGCCTCTTCGGAAGCGGCACAGGCGAGGTTGCGCCGGACTGGAACAACCGGCTGATCTGGGGGGATAACAAGCTTGTTATGAGCAGTCTCCTGAAGGAGTTCGCAGGCGAGGTGAAGCTCGTCTACATAGACCCGCCGTTCGACACCGGCGCAGACTTCACGTATCAGGTCCCCGTCGGGGAAAGATCAGTCGCCAAGGCGCCGTCGGTGCTTGAGGAGCACGCATACCGGGACACCTGGGGCCGGGGAAAGGGCTCCTATCTCTCGATGCTCTATGAGCGCCTCGTCCTCATTCAAGAATTGCTTCGAGACGACGGATCGCTCGTGATCCATCTTGACTGGCATCAAGGGCATTACGTCAAGGTCCTGCTCGATGAACTGCTCGGGGAGCACAACTTCAGGAACGAACTCGTCTGGTGGTACTACAACAAGTACCAGGGGAACATCCGCCGCTTTGCTTCCAACCACGACGTTCTGCTCTGGTACACGAAATCCGACAACTACACGTTCAATCGACAACGCGAGAAGCGTGAGGCCCCCATCCGCCAAATCAGACGCGTCTGGGACAAGGAGAAGCAGGCCTTGGTCAATGCCAAGGATCCCGTGACGGGGAAGGTCATCTATCAGGAGAGCACGGAGCGGACCGTCGATGACGTTTGGCGGTTGTCGATGCTTCAACCCGCGGATCAGAAGGAGAACGTTCGCTACGAGACCCAGAAGCCTCTGACTCTTGCGTCGCGGGTCATTGGTGCGCTCACCGACGAAGGGGATCTCGTAGCGGATTTCTTCTGCGGTTCAGGGACTGCGCTCGTGGCCGCTGAGAAGCTCGATCGGCGCTGGGTGGGGTGTGACCTCGGCCGCTTTGCGATCCACACGTCCCGTAAGCGCCTCCTCAGCATTCCCGACTGCCGGCCCTTCGAGATCCAAAACCTCGGCGCTTACGAGCGGCAGCGGTGGCAGCAGGTCTCGGGCAACGGGGCGCTCCGCGGCTACTTCGACACGATCCTGGCCTTCTACCGAGCCGAGTCCGTCGAGGGTTTCGCTCACCTGCACGGCCGAAAGGCTGACCGCATGGTCCACGTCGGGGCCACGGATGTACCCGTGACCATCGACGAGTGCGAGGACGTGATGGACGAGATGGCGGGGAACGGAATCGAGGGCGCGGACATCCTCGGCTGGGAGTGGGAGATGGGCCTCCACGACACGGTTCCCGAGGCGGCGCGCCGGCGTGGGCTCGATCTGCGGCTGCGGCAGATCCCGAGGGAAGTGATGGAGCGGGACGTCGCCGACTCCGGCGAGGTCCGGTTCTTCGAGCTCGCCTACGTCGACCTCGATGTGCGGCGGGAAGGGAACGAGGCCTCGGTCATGCTCAAGGACTTCGCGATCCCGAGCGAGGAGCTGATCCCTGAGAAGGTGCGGGACCAGATCTCCGGCTGGCCGGACCTCATCGACTACTGGTCGATCGACTTCGATTACAGCGACGAGACCTTCCACAACCAGTGGCAGGCTTATCGGACCAAGGAGGACCCGAAGCTGGCGACGACCAGCGACTGGCACGAGTACCCGAGTCCTGGCCGCTACACGATCGTCGTGAAGATCATCGACATCTTCGGCAATGACACGACGAAGCTCGCCGAGGTCCGCATCAAGTGACCGACGCGCCGGCGGGCGATCCCTTCGCGGTCCCCGAGCGGAGGCCGACGAGCGATGGCACGCATCTCGTCAACGGTGTCCGCGCTGCCGTAGACGCATGGCGCGCGCAGGGGTATCCGGGGGCGTCAGCGACGAGCAAGCGCCTGCTCTCGTTCTGGTTCGACGACGAGCACCGCAGCGAGAGCGGGCTTCCATTCCGTTTCTACTTCTGCCAGCGGGAGTCGATTGAGACCCTCATCTACCTCAACGAGATCCACCCGACTTCGAGCTTGGCCGATCTCCTCGAGTTCGCATCCCACCCGATCCTGATCGAGCCGGGGGAGACCAGGCGCCAGCGACTGGCCTTCAAGATGGCCACGGGCTCAGGAAAGACGATGGCGATGAGCCTGGCGATCGTCTGGTCGTACTTCCACGCGATCCGTGAGCCGGAGTCGGCGATGGCCGCGTCGTTCCTCGTGATCGCGCCGAACTTGATCGTCTTCGAGCGCCTCAAGAGCGACTTCGGCGACGGCGCGACCTTCCGCCGCGATCCGCTGGTCCCGCCGGAGTGGGAGGAGGACTTCCTGCTGACGGTCGCCCTCCAGGACGATCCCGCGCCGATCACGACGAACGGAGCGCTCTATCTGACGAACGTGCAGCGCCTCTACGAGGCACGGGACTCCGGCGGGACGGAGGGGATGAATCCCGTCGAGGCGATGCTCGGACCGCGGGTCAAGCAGGACGCAACGGGGGCGGCAAGTGAGGAGCTGATGGAGCGGATCTCCCGTCGCGGGCGGCTGATGGTCGTCAACGATGAGGCGCACCACGTCTGGGACGAGAAGCTCGAGTGGAACCAGTCGATCGAGCGGCTCCATCGCCAGCTGAAGGAGGCGACACCCGAAGACCCCAGGGCCGGCGTCGTCTCCCAGCTCGACTTCTCCGCAACGCCGAAGGACCAGAAGGGTCAGATCTTCCGACACGTCGTCGTCGACTACCCGCTGGCGCAGGCGGTCGGCGATGGGATCGTGAAGACGCCGCTGATCGGCGAGGTCTCCGGCGCGGAGGTCGAGATCGGCGACTCGCCGGTCCAGCGGAACCGCCAGTGGCTCGACGTCGCCGTCGGGCGCTGGCGGAAGTTCCACGAGGACCTCTCCCCGTCGGGGAAGCGACCGATCCTCTTCGTCATGTGCGAGAACACGCAGGCCGCCGACGAGGCGGGGGACTACCTGCGCCAGCGGCCGGAGTTCGCCGGCGATCGGCTGCTCGTGATCCACACGAACCGCTCCGGCGACATCCGCAAGGACGATCTCGATCTCGCCCGGCAGGCCGCCCGCGACGTCGACGGCCCGGAGAGCCCCGTCCGCTGCATCGTCAGCGTGCTGATGCTGCGCGAGGGATGGGACGTCCGCAACGTCTGCGTGATCGTGACCCTGCGCTCGCTGACGGCCGCCTCGAAGATCCTGCCCGAGCAGGCGCTCGGGCGGCGGGTTAAGGCGAATGACGCCGCCCGGCTCGGGCTTCGACGAGAAGGTCGTGGTCATCGAGCACGATGCATTCCGCGACCTCTGGAGCACCGAGCTCGACGGCGGCCTGATCGTCGAGCGCCAGGAGGCCGACAAGATCGAGACAGGCGCGGTGACGATTTTCCCCGACGAGGGCAAGGCGAGGTTCGACATCGCGATCCCGCAGCTGACCAGGGCGCTGAGCCGCGCTGAGACGCCGCTCGATCAGCTGGACCCCTCCGAGGTCGAGGCGCCGGCCTCGCCCCTGGAGGTGCCGGACGTCGAGCCCGACGAGTACATCTCCTACCGCGGCCTCCACCTGATCGAGAAGAACGTCATCGAGGAGTACGAGTTCCGCGTCCCCTACGCGGAGAACCCCTCCGGCGTCCTCACGTACTACACGCAGCTCGTAGCCAACGCCGGCGGGGTCGGCCGGATCTCCGGAGCCTTCGCGACCCTCGCCCCGATGGTCCGCGAATACATCAGCCAGCGGCTCTTCGAGCGGCCGGTCGAGCTCGATGACAAGATCGTGCTGCACCGCCTCGCCGAGAACGATGCCCAGCAGCTTGTCGCCTCGGCGTTCGCGAAGGTCATCCGCGAGCTCTCGATCGAGGAGCGCGAGCCGACGATCGAGGAGAGCGCCGTCCGACTCTCGGAGACGCCGGCGTTCCCGTGGTCGCGGCAGACTGTCGAGGCCGAGCGCACGGTCTTCAACCTCGCCGCCGTCGACAACAAATTCGAGGGCCGGTTCGCCCAGTTCCTCGACACCGCGAGCGACGTGACGGCGTTCGCGAAGCTGACGCTGAACAGCCGTTTCGCGCTCGAGTACATCTCCACAACGGGGGCGCTGCGCTTCTACTACCCCGACTTCGTCGTCCGCCTGGCCGACGACTCCTGCCTGATCGTCGAGACGAAGGGCATGGAGGACCTCGAGGTCGCGCACAAGGACCAGCGGGCTCGCCGCTGGTGCCGCGACGCGTCCAAGCTCGCCGGACGCGAATGGGGCTACGAGAAGGTGCGCCAGAAGGTCTTCGACGCCTACACCGGCGACTCGGTCGACGGCCTCAGGCGTTTCATCGCGGCGGGAGAGGCGTAGCCTCTGTGTCGTCGGGGCGGCATCTTTGCCGTCGGGCTTCTAGGAGATGATGCGGCGAGCAATGGGCACCCGAACCGCCAAGCGCCCTGAGCAGCGAGACCTATTCGCATGGGCCGATGAGCTCGAGGAGGAGCGTGCCCGCATCGCGGACATCAACGCGGAGCGCGCGGCCCGGCGCGGCTACATCGTCTTCGCCACCGACCCCGAGGTCTCCCCAGACGAGCCGGGTTACCGGGAGACCTTCGCGACCGAGGCGAAGACCCCGCATCAGGCTATGGCGAAGGTCAGGCCAATCGCTAGTGGTCGCCGGCTTCGCGCCTATCTGGTCAGCGGGCGCTATCGCGACGAGCTCGCCGACGCCCGCTGGGTCGCCTGACGCGAGACTCCCTAGTCCTCGAGAAGGGCCGGCTGCTCAGGTTCCGCGGGCGCCCGGAAGTAGGCCCTTTGACCATGCTCCGGTGGATCTCCCGGACTGCCTCGCTGCTGGCATTCAGGACCTCGACGAGGTGAGGATCGGCATCCTCACGCCGAAGGTGATCGGCGATCCGCCCGATGCCCGGCGAGCCGCGTCGTCCGCATAGAGCATTGCCTTCTCGACCTTGCGTCGAACTCCCGCTGGTCAAGGCGTTGACCGTCGTCGTCGACTCCGTCAACGCCCGCATAGCGTTCGAGGCGATCGTTGGCCTCTTGCGCCTCCTGTTGCCGTCGGCGTGCATCCTCGAGGAACGCCCGGCCAATGGCCCGCGCGTCCGCGACACCGCTCGCCTCGGCGATTTCGCGAGCTCGGAACGGGGTGAATGCTCTTGCCTTCCCGGCGCGGAGATGCACGGCGCTGAGGAGGCCCAGCATCGCCCGCCGCCGAACCTTCGGGTCGTCCGTGGCGACCTTGATGCGCGCAAGCGCGGAGTCGTAGCCAGCCCAGAGGGTGATGACGTAGAGGAACGGCACCGTCCCGAGCGTTAGGTATGCCGGCAGGGCGAGAGAGCGCGCCAGAAGGCTCTTGTCCAGACCGTGCCACTCCGACCCAACCTGAACGACGACGTACGCCATCAGGCCGAGTCCGATCACTCCCAGCAGGGTGTCGAGAGCCTGCTTGGTCCGGCGCAGCTCCTTCTGCGTAGCCGCCACTTCAGACAGCAGGACCAGGAAGGACACGATCGCCACGAGGACAAGCTCGGCCACGACGCCGAACACGAACAAGCCGATGACGACCTCGACATACGCGGTCGCCTTGAACGCGCGCGTTGCGACCGGCCGGAAGAACGCCTCGTCCCGCTTCCGGGTCGCAATGCCGAAGAGAAGCGCAATCCCCGGGCCAAGCACCCAGAGCGCGGTCTCGACGAGCAGCTCTTGCTCCCACAGCCCGAGACGAGACCCGGCTACGACCAGCAGGGTCGACCAGGCGAAGAGGCCAAGGAACGGGGTCGCGACCTTGGGTTCGGCGAGCGACCTCGCGACTGGGCCCAGGCCGGAGCGGACCCTCGCGCTCATCAGCACAAGGACAACGAGAGCGCCGAGGACGATCAGGCCCGCGAGCTGGCGGTTGTCCAAGCCCATGCACGGATCGTAGGAACGGTTCCGGCGACCGTCCGCCGCACTCCCGTGCGGAGCGGCTGTCGCGGGTGGTGCCGGCTTCGGGCGACTTCGCTGCCCCACCGGACGTTCGCGCGGAAGCGGCGTAGCCGCATATCCTCAGCCGCGGTGGACGAAACGACGGGCGAGGCGCTGGATCGGTTCTGCGCGGGCGAGGACCCGGAGTTCCTGCGGCGGGACGCGGCCGAGCTCCTCGTCAGCAACTTCGCGAGCTATGGGATCGACCTGCTCGACGGCGACGATGCCGAGCGCCTGCAAGCGGCCTGGGACGAGGACGGCGACCCGACGACGATCGTCCGCTCGCTTCCGATCAGGCGGGTCGCCCCTCACATCAGAGAGATGCTCGACTACTACTTGATCCGCAAGGTCGCGGGTCCGCGCGGGTTCACGGGACAGCTTGCCGCCACCTACGCTCAGCTTGTGCGCTTCCTCGGGGACGAGGACGCGATCTCCAGGTCGCTTGCCCGCAAGCTGGCGAACGAGGCCGAGCAGGCCGCCGAGGTAATCCCGCGCGCCGAGCGCCTCAACTCCGCGCTCCACGATCTGACGCGGCGGGACGCCGGGAAGCGACCCACCCAGATCGACCGTGAGGACATTGTCGAGGACTCGCTCACGATCGAGCGGATTGAGCCCGGGAGGATCTGGTTCGAGCGCGGGATCGGCCCGTTCGCAGTCCCGGAGGAGGTCAGCGCTGAGAGCGAGACTGGGTGGGAGGTCTGGATCGCCGCCGCACCGGCCGACGGCAAGTGGCACCTGCTCGAGTGCGGGATGGTGTATCCGTAGGAGGGGGGAGACGGCGTCAGGCGAATGGGGGATGCCTTTCCCTAAACGCCGGACGCCCGGTGGCGTACCGGGTCGAGCGCGGCAGCAAAAGTAAAGCTATACTTGACCTATGCATGACGCACCATCACCTGACGTGCGTGGCCTCGAGGCTGTCGCCTACGACCAGGACGGCTATTTCACCGCCGCCGACGCAGCTGCGCACGGCGTGAGTCGCCAGCTCCTCGATCACCACGTGCGGCAAGGCCGCTTCGAGCGTATTCGGCGCGGCCTTTTCCGCGTCCGGGGCTTCCCGACGACTGAGCACGCCGAGATGCGCGAGAAGTGGATGGCGGTCGGCGCCGACAAGGCGGTTCTTTGTGACGTGAGCGCCCTAGCCCTGCTCGATCTCAGCGACAACATCCCCGATGCCGTCCACCTACTCGTGCCCCGCCGGCACCGGGGTCTTCGCCGACCTCCCGGCACAGTCATCCACACCCGCCCTGACGATGAGGATGTATCAACCGTCTGGCGCGACGGGCTGCCACTCACCGCTCCGGCGCGGACGCTCGTCGATGTGGCCGACGCGCTGCAGCCGGAGCAGGCGGTGATGGCCGTGCGGCAGGCGCTCGAGCGCGGCCTTCTCACCGAGCGACAGCTTCGCGACGAGGCTGGGCGGCGCGGCAAGGCCGCGGCGATCGAGGCTGTCCTCGCAGGTGGAACGGCGCCGTGAGGTATGCCACCGCGGCCGCCTTCCGCCAGGCCCTCGATCAGCGGCTGAAGGACGAGGCGGAGGGCACTGGGCTCGCGCTGGTCCGCCTCCGCAAGCGGATCGCCTTTGAGCTCTTCCTTCGCCGGCTCGTCCAGGTCGCACCCGGGCGTTGGGTCCTGAAAGGCGCCCTCGCTCTCGACCTCCGTCTCGATGCCGGCGGACGCTTCACGAAGGACATCGACCTCGGCCGCGAGGACGACGAGCAGGCGGCGATCGAGGACATCACCGCCGCCGAGCAGCTCCAACTCGACGACTTCTTCACGTTCTCGACGCGGAGAGACACCGAGTTCGCCGACACCGACGAGTTCTCAGCTATCCGCTTTCACATCACGGCCCAGCTGGCCGGCCGGACTTTCGAGCAGTTCGTGCTCGACGTCGGCTTCACCGATGTGATCGCGTGGACGCCCGACACGATCGAGACCTCCGGGCTGCTCTCGTTCGCGGGGATCGAGCCGGTCGAGATACCCGCGGTGCCGATCCCTGTCCATATCGCCGAGAAGGTCCACGCGTACACGCGCGCGTATGGCGAGGACGAGCGCCGAAGCACCAGGCCCAAGGATCTGGTCGACATCCTCCTCATTGCTGGCGCCGACCCGGCCGACGCCGGCGAGCTGCGGGAAGCGCTCGATCGCACCTTCACTGACCGTGGCCGCCACGAGCTGCCTCCGGAGCTGCCGTCGCCACCGGAGAGCTGGGCAGACAAGTACGGGGATCTGGCCAGGGAGGTGGCGGTCGAGGCGGACCTTGGTCGTGCCTTCGTGCTGGCCGCGGCCTTCCTCGACCCGGTGCTTGCGGGCGAGGCCGCCGGGCGCTGGGATCCGTCCTCCTGGGAGTGGCACTAAGCGGGGAGCCCGCGAAAACGTATCCCCAACCGTATCCCGAAATCAGGAATTCTCAGGCGATCTCAGGGGACCCGGCACCGCTTGAACAAGCGGAGCCGACCCCACGTCCCACGGACTCCCGAACCTCATAATCCGTAGGGCGCTGGTTCGAGTCCAGCCCGGCCCATCGCGCCGCTACTAGGCGCCGGGGCGTGTCGGCGTCAATCAACCGGACGGCGGCGGGCCGGCGAGCATGCCACCGTCGACCACGAACTCGGCGCCCGTGCAGTAGCTGCTCTGCTTGCCGGCGAGGAAGACGATCATCCTCGCCACCTCGGCGGCGCTGCCGATCCGGCGCAGCGGGACGGTCAGGTTCTGGAATCGGCCCTCTCTGGCGATAGCCTCGGCGGCGCCGGCGGGCCGGGTGGCGGGCGTGTCGATCAGGCCCGGATGGACCGAGTTGACACGGATCCCGTCGCCGGCGAGCTCGAGCGCCGCGGTCCGGGTGATGCCGCGGACCGCGAACTTCGCGGCCGAGTAGGCGGAGAGGCCGGGGAGGCCGATCATTCCGACGGCGGAGGAGACGTTGACGATCGCACCGCCGCCGACCTGACGCAGGTAGGGGGCGATCGTGCGGATGCCGAGCCAGACTCCCGTCTGGTTGACCGCGATCACCCGCTCGTAGTCGGCCCGGGCCTGCTCCTCGATCGTGCCTGGCGGCGAGCCGCCGGCGTTGTTGACCAGCGCGTCTATCGCCCCGAAGTGCCGCTCGGCCGCCTCGGCGGCCGCGCTCCAGCCCTGCTCGTCAGCGACGTCGAGTGCAGCGGCCGCCGCGTTGGCGCCGAGCTCGCCGGCGAGCCGGTCGCCGGCGGCCTCGTTGAGGTCGGCGATAAGGACGTTCCAGCCCTCGGCCACGAACACTCGCGCGGTCGCCTCGCCGATCCCCTGGGCGGCGCCGGTGACGATCGCTGTGCTGGCCCGTCCGGCGTCCACGGCGCCCGAGGTTAGTCTCGGAGCCGCGACGGTGGGGCGACGTCCGAGCAGCGCGATCCGCGCGTCGGCTGGCGGCGGTGAGTGACGCCGGCGGCGGGGGTCCCCCCGACATCCAGTCGGACGCATCGACTGAGCCACAGATGAGAAAGCGCAGCCCGGGATCGACGGGGTGCCGGACGGCCTCGAGATCACCCCGGGCGCGCGTGAGCGGGCCGATGCGGCTCGATATCGGGAACGGGCACGTATCGGCACGTCCGCAAGAGTTGTCCCTGTTTAAACGTCGCCCGCGCTCCTGCCGACATCCCCTGGTATGGGAGCTGAGGAGGTCCTTCGCCGGCGCGAGAGCTGGCTCGTACCAGTGGACTCGGATCTCGAGCGGATGCTCGACATGGACCGGCGGCTCCAGACGGTGCGCACCGCCGCCTTCGCGGTGCTCGGGATCGTCCTGGTCCTCTCCGGCAGCAGGGTCGGCTACTGGACGCTGTTGCCGCTGCTGGTCGCGGGGGCGCTCTTCGCGGCCGCCGACCGGCTGATCGAGCGGGTGGCGCGGCCGGAGTACTGGATCCTCGGCGCCTGGGTGGGATCGCAGGTGGTGATCGCGCTCAGCGTGGTGCTCGCCGGCGACATGGGCTTCCCCTCGTTCGCCTGGTTCGCGATCCCAGTCGTCACGCTGAGCACCCGATTCTCGCTGCGCGGCGTGATCCTCGGCGTCGTGATCACGCTCGGGTTGATGATGATCGTCGCCTTCGGCGCCTACGGGGACCTCGTCGCCGAGAACCCGCTCGAGCTGCTGATGCCCGTCGGCATGATCCTCGCGATCGCGATCCTCAGCACGGCGATCATGCGCTCCGACGTCGAGCACCGCAGCCGCTCCGTCGTCGACCCGCTCACGGGCATGCTCAACCGCGCCGCCCTCGAGACGCGAGTGGACGAGCTCGCCCAGCAGTCGCAGGTCACCGGCGAGCCGATCGCGCTGATCGTCATCGACGTCGACCGCTTCAAGGACATCAACGACAGCGTCGGCCATGCCGTCGGCGACCGGGTCCTCCAGGAGATCGCCTACCGGATTCGCAAGCAGCTTCGCGCCTACGACCTCGCCTACCGCCTCGGCGGCGAGGAGTTCGTCGTCGTGCTCCCGGGATCGGAGCGGGAGGAGGCCCTGCGGATGGCCGAGCGCATCCGCTCGGCGATGGCAGGCGGGAAGGTCGCCGGAGTCGACGTGACGATCAGCTGCGGCGTCTCCGCCTCGGCTCCCGGCAGCCCCTTCGACTACGACGACGCGTTCGCCGAGGCGGACTCGGCCATGTACGAGGCAAAGCGCGAAGGGCGCAACCGTTGCCGTGCGGCGCGCATGGAGCGGCAGCCGGCTCCGGCCTGAGCTACTTGCGGCGCGGCAGCTTCCAGCCCATGACCGTCTCGCGGACGAGGCCGAGCTCGAGCAGCTCGGCCAGACCGGCCTCGGCGTCCTCCCGGCTGATGCCCTCGTTCTGGGCGATCAGGGCGGGGGTGTTGAGGGCCGGCTTCGTCTCCAGCGAGTCGAGACAGAGGCTGGCGTTTTCGCTGAGGTCGGTCATGCGACGCGGCAGGGTGCCACATTCGCCGCGAGCGTGACGCCGCCGCGCCGTCAGTCGGGGGCGGGGGCGGGGCGCCGGAGCTCGGTCAGGAGCGAGTGCGCGGAGATGATCGCCCAGACGCCCTCGAGCAGGAGGAATCCGAGCTGGCCGTCGACCGCAGCCAGCGCGGCGAGGATCGCCGAGCCGACGAGGTTGAGGACGAGGTAGGGGATCGAGCGCTGGCCGAGCCGGCCCGCCTGCGTTCCGGCGAAGGCGGCGAGGATGAGCAGCGCGCCGACGATCTGGATTGCCTGATCCATTCCGGCATTCTCGCCGTAGACCGATCGGACTACTCTGCAAGACGACCATTACGCGCAAAGGGGATCGGGGAGACGAATGATGGAGCCAGCTGCGACCACCCGGGAGAGCACGGCGAAGCGAACGGGCTACACGGACGCGCAGATCGGGTTCGAGAGCCTGTCGGACGAGGTGCGGATCGACGCGCTGCCAGTCGAGGGCGAGCTGCCGCCGTGGCTGACCGGCGCGCTGATCAGGACCGGGCCGGCCCAATTCGAGACCGAGCGCGGCGCGATGCGCCACTGGTTCGACGGCCTCGCCATGCTGCACCGCTTCGGCATCGCCGACGGCCGCGTCTCCTACGCGAACCGCTTCCTCGAGAGCAAGGCGAAGCGGGCCGCGGACGCGAGTGGCGAGATCGAGTACTCGGAGTTCGCCACCGATCCGTGCCGGTCGCTGTTCAAGCGGGCGATGACGCTCTTCCAGCCGAAGATGACCGACAACAGCAACGTCAACCTGATCGAGCTCGGCGAGCGGTTCGTCGCGATGACCGAGACCCCGCTGCCGGTCCAGTTCGACCCCGAGACGCTCGAGTCGGCCGGTGTGGGGTGGGACGTCCCGGGCGAGCTGACGACCGCCCACCCGCATCTGGATCGCGCCACCGGGGGGATGCTGAACTACGCGGCGAAGCTCGGTGCCCGGACGAAGTACCGCTTCTTCCACCTCGCGCCGGACGCGACCGAGCCCGAGGTGGTCGCATCGAGTCCGGTCCGCGAGCCGGCCTACATGCACTCGTTCGGGCTCACCGAGCGCCGGCTCGTGCTCACCGAGTTCCCCTTCGTGGTCAACCCGCTGCGGCTCGCGCTGTCCGGGCGGCCCTACATCGAGAACTACCGCTGGAAGCCGGAGCTGGGCACGCGGTTCACCCTGTTCGACCGCGCGACCGGCGAGGTCAAGGGACCGTTCGAGGCCGATGCGTGCTTCGGCTTCCACCACGTCAACTCGTTCGACCGCGACGGCGAGGTGGTGGTCGACGTCAGCGTCTTCCCCGACTCCGGCATCGTCGAGGACCTCTACCTCGACCGCCTGCGAGCGGGGAAGCCGATCCCGGCGCCGGAGCTGCGCCGCTTCACGATCGACCCGGCCGCGGGCACCGTCAAGCAGGAGCGCCTGACCGATGAGGGGCTCGACCTGCCGCGGATCAACTACGGCCGCTGCAACGAGCGCCCCTATCGCTACGTCTGGGGCGTCGGAGTGGGCGGCAGCGGCTACCTCGACCGGATCGTCGCCGCCGACCTCGAGACGCGGGAGACGCGGGTCTGGCAGGAGGACGGCCGCTATCCCGGCGAGCCGATCTTCGTCGCCGAGCCGGGTGCCGAGGCCGAGAACGCCGGCGTCCTGCTCTCGATCGTGCTCGACGCCGCCGCGGGGACGTCCTTCCTGCTCGTGCTCGATGCCGCGACGCTCGAGGAGCGGGCGCGCGCCCGCGCTCCCCACCACATACCTTTCAGCTTCCACGGTCAGTTCGCCCGGGCGTGAGCGCGGGCGTTTCCGCGAGTCGAGAGGAGGGCATCCCCGGCCCATGGCACAGAAGTTCAACGTCCAGGACCTGACGATCAAGTCGGAGGCCTTCGACAACCACGGGGCGATCCCCGACAAGCACACGAGCAACGGCGAGGACGTCTCGCCCGCGATCTCGTGGGAGGGCGTCCCCGAGGGGACGAAGTCGTTCGCGGTGGTCGTCCACGATCCCGACGCGCCGCTCGTCGACGGGTTCACCCACTGGGTGGCCTACGGGATCCCCGGCGACGCGACCGGCATCCCCGAGGGCGGCACCGATCACATCTCGGGCGTCAACAACACGGGCAACGCCGGCTACAACGGCCCCGCGCCGCCCCCCGGCCACGGCACCCACCACTACTACTTCTGGGTCTACGCGCTGAGCGAGGACCACGAGCTCGAGCCCGGGCTGACCCGCCGTGAGCTGCTCGACCGCGTCGAGGACGACGTGATCGAGCAGGCCCGCGTGGTCGGCACCTACAAGAACGACTAGGCCGGGACGCCGGCCGAAGCGGGGCGGGATCGCCCTGCGCGGCCGGCTCGCCCGCGCTCAGTCGCCCCCGGCGAGGACCTCCTCGGCGGCCTTCTCCGCCTCGTCGAGCTGCTCGGCGACGAGGTCGAGGCCGCGATCCCAGAAGCCGGGGTCGGCGAGGTCGACGCCGACGATCGCGCCGAGCTCCTCCGGCGAGCGCGAGCCGCCCGCCGCGAGCATCTCGAGGTAGCCGGGGACGATCTCCTCGCCCCGCTCGGCGTACAGCCGGTAGACCGAAAGCGCCAGGAGCTGCCCGTAGGCGTAGGCGTAGACGTAGCCGGGGGTGCCGATGAAGTGGGGGACGTAGGACCACCACGAGCGATAGCCCTCGGTGATCTCGACCGAGTCGCCGAGCATCTCGGCCTGGGTCTCGAACCAGAGCTCGCCGAACCGCTCGACGGAGAGCTCGCCCTCGCCGCGGCGGGCGTTGTGGACCCGGTCCTCGAACTGGTTCATCGCGATCTGGCGGAAGACGGTCGCGATCTGGCCCTCGATCGACTCGGCGAGCAGGTTGAGCCGCGAGCGCGCGTCGTCGGCATCGGCGAGGAGCCGGCCGAAGACGAGCTCCTCGGCGAAGACCGACGCCGTCTCGGCGACCGTCAGCGGCGTGCTCTGGTGGAAGACCCCCTGGTCGCGGGCGAGGAACTGGTGGATGCCGTGGCCGAGCTCGTGCGCGAGCGTCGTCACGTCGCGGCGGCGGTCGGTCCAGTTGAGCATCACGTAGGGATGGACGGACGGGACCGTCGAGGCGCTGAACGCGCCCCCGCGCTTGTCCGGCCGCGGCGGGACATCGATCCAGCCGTCGAAGAAGCGCGCGGCGATCTCGCTCATCCGCGGCGACACCGACTCGAAGGTCTCGAGGACGATTCCGCGGCCCTCCTCCCAGCCGACCTTCTCGTCGTCGGCGCCGACGATCGCCATCCGGTCGTAGTCGGCGAGCCGGTCGATGCCGAGCAGCTTCGCCTTGGTCCGGTACCAGCGGCGCGGAAGCTCGTAGCGGGCCTTGACCGCCTCGATCAAAGCCTGGACGGACTCGTCGGACGCCTCGTTGGAGAGGTTGCGGGTCGCGAGCCAGTGCGGGTAGGAGCGCAGGCGGTCCATCGTCGCCTTCTCCTGCAGCAGGGTGTTGAACGCGTAGGCGCGCGTCCGCAGCCCCGGCTGGAGCGCCTCGGTGACCGCCTCGGCCACCGTCCGCCGCCGCTCGCGGTCGGGATCGAACAGCCCCGAGAGGGCCTCGTCCAGCGTCACCGGCTCGTCCTTGTCCGGTAGCTCGACGCGGATCGCGGAGGTGAGCTCGTCGAAGAGCCGGCTCCAGGCGTTGCCGCCGCTGAGCGACAGCTCGGTGACGATCTTCTCCTCGGGCGCGGAGAGCAGGTGCGGCCGGTAGCGGCGCTCGAGCCGCAGGTGGTGGCGACAGAAGTCGAGGCCGTCGGTCGCGAGCAGCTCCTCGGCGCGGTCGTCATCGATGGCCACCCACTCGAGCTCGAAGAAGAGGAGCTGGGTCTGGATCCGGGTCGCGCGCTCCGATCCGCGCTGGAGGAGTGCGCCGATCGCCGGGTCGGCGGTGTCGGCGGCGAAGCGCAGGTGGGCGTAGTTGAGCGCGCGCCCGGCGAGCTCGGAGATCCGCGCGAGCGTCTCCATCGCCTCGCGCAGGCCGGGCCCGTCGAGCTCGGCCACCTTCCCCTCGTAGCGTTCGGCGAACTCGCCGGCGAGGCGCTCGGCCTCGTCGAGCAGCGCGTCGACCGCGGCCCGCTCGTCGCCGTTCGCCGACGCGGCGGCGGAACCGTCGACGCCCGCCGCCTCGAGGTCGATCAGATCGGAGAGCTCCCAGGTGTCGGTGGCGGCCACGCGCTCAAGCTAACAGGGTCCCCGTCGCGGCTCGCCGCCCGTTTTCGCCGCTCATCGGGCACTTCGGCCGAGACCTGGAAGGGAAACCGGGGAGGGGGGCGAACCTGAGGTCACCGATGAGCAAGACCGCCACCAAGACCAAGCCCCGCCGCAACGGATCCGATGTCGAGGAGGCCGTCGAGGCCCCGAGTCCGGCCCAGAGCGGCAAGACCCTCTCGACCTACATCACGGAGCGCTTCGACGAGTTCTCGCGCTCGCAGAAGGACGTCGCCCGATACATCGTCGACCATCTCGAGGAAGCGGCCTTCCAGACCGCCGAGGAGCTGGCCCGGCGCGCGGACACGTCCTCCTCCACCGTGGTGCGCTTCTCGCAGGCGCTCGGCTTCGACGGCTATCCCGAGCTTCAGCAGGCCGCCATCGAGGAGTACCGCGCCAACGTCGCGGCGGGTGCGGCCGCGGCCGGCGGCGGCGCCCTGTTCGACTTCGACCACACCGAGTTCGAGGCGTCCCTGGCCGCCGACCACTCCAACATCGAGAGCACCGTTCGCGGGCTCGCGAGGGAGGACGTCGACGCCTGCGTCCAGGAGCTCGCCACCGCCCACCGGGTCGTCATCGTCGCGATGGACCAGATGGCCTTCTTCGCCTCCTACCTGCGGCACATGCTCGCGCTGCTCGACATCCGCGCCGAGACCGTCACCCAGCCGCGGCAGGAGTCGATCACCCGCCTCGGCAACGTCGACGACGAGACCCTCGTCGTCGCCTTCTCCGCCGGCCGCGCCCATCCGCTGGTGATCCGGGCGATGAAGCTCGCCCGCCACCGCGGCGCGCACACGATCGCGATCTCCGACGCGACGCTCTCCGACGTCGGCGAGCACGCCGAGCACACGCTCTACTGGTCCTCGGACTCCCCGTCCTACACGCGCTCGACGACGGCGCTCCTGGCGCTGGTCGAGGCGCTGGCCCACGGCGTCTACGCCCGGGACACGGCGGCGTTCAAGGACCGGATCAGGGCCTTCAAGCTGAAGTAGGTCGGCGCGCCACGACCCACCGGGGTCGCTCAGTTCGTCATCACGTACTCAGCGACCCCAGCGCGTGGGGTCAGGGGTGGAACTCGACTCCGTCCAGGCTCACGCACCCGCCCTGGGCATCGACCAAGCCGTCGGCGCCGACGGTAACGACCCCGTCGTCGTTGACCGTGGCGTTGCAGTCGGGCACGGTGAAGCGAGCTTTCGCCGTCGGCCGGTAACCGGCGGGAAGATAGAAGACCCCTGGTGGGGGCGTGACCCCACCGCAGGCTCCCTGGAAGTCCACGAGCGTTGTTCCCTGCAGGTGTACCCAGCCGCCTGAGTCCTTCCGGTACCCGACGAGCAAATTGGGACTCCCGTAGTTCTTCCACGTGCCGCATAGCTGCGAGGCGCTGCCGCAGAAGCGGCCGGGATCGTTCGCACAGGCGCCGTTGTCGCTACCGGTGGCTGTAGAGACCAGATGCACCGCCTCCGGTGCGAGGCCCTGCGGTGTCCCGTCCTTACCCGGAGGTCCCTGCACGCCCTGCTCGCCTGGGGGGCCCTGGGGGCCGCGCTTGGCGATCCTGATCTTCTTCTCGTGCTCGGCGCACTTGCCCTTCTTGCCGAGGCTGAGGTCGCCGCTCTTGCCCGCGCAAAGGGTGACGCCGCCGGAGCCGCCCGAGGCGCCGAAGGCGACCGCCCCGACCATCATCGCCGCCGCTGCCAGGACTACGACCTTCCAGCTCATTCCGAGACCGTAGGTCCGGGAGGGCAGCTTCCGCAACGGGGTCGCACCGAAGGTTTAGGCCGCATCCGCGGCGCGAGTGGGCAGGCCTCTAAGATCAGCGGCCATGCCCGAGCACGCCACCTTCCGCCTCAAGTCCGGCCTCGCAGAGATGCTCAAGGGCGGCGTCATCATGGACGTCGTCACGGCCGAGCAGGCGCGGGTGGCGGAGGCGTCGGGCGCGGTCGCGGTGATGGCGCTCGAGCGCGTCCCGGCCGACATCCGCGCCGACGGCGGCGTCGCTCGGATGTCGAACCCGCGGATGATCGAGGAGATCAAGGAGGCGGTGACGGTCCCGGTGATGGCGAAGGCACGGATCGGGCACTTCGCCGAGGCGCAGGTTCTCCAGGCGCTCGAGGTCGACTACATCGACGAGTCCGAGGTGCTGACGCCGGCCGACGAGGCCCATCACATCGACAAGCTCTCCTTCGACGTCCCGTTCGTCTGCGGCGCCACCAACCTCGGCGAGGCGCTGCGGCGGATCGGCGAGGGCGCGGCGATGATCCGCTCCAAGGGCGAGGCGGGCACCGGCAACATCGTCGAGGCCGTCCGCCACCTGCGCGAGATCACCGCCGGCATCAAGCGGCTCGGAGTCGCTCGATGCCGCCGAGCTCTACGTCGAGGCGAAGAACCTCCAGGCGCCGCTCGACGTCGTCCGCGACGTGGCCGAGCGCGGCTGGCTCCCCGTTCCGCTCTTCTGCGCGGGAGGCATCGCCACCCCGGCCGACGCGGCGCTGACGATGCAGCTCGGCGCCGAGGGCAACTTCGTCGGCTCCGGCATCTTCAAGTCCGAGGACCCAGAGCGGTTCGCGAAGGCGATCGTCGAGGCGACCACCCACTACAAGGACCCCGAGCGCGTCCTCGCCGCGTCGGCCGATCTCGGCGCGCGCGATGCGCGGCGACGACATCGCCCAGCTCGCCGCCGAGGGCGAGCTGCTCCAGCAGCGCGGCTGGTAGTGGCCGGCACCCAGCCGCTGCGGATCGGGGTTCTCGCCTCCCAGGGGGACTTCGCCGCGCACCTGCGGATGCTCGAGGAGCTGGGGGCCGAGGCGGTCGAGGTCCGCACCCCGGACCAGTTCGACGCGCTCGACGCGCTAGTGATCCCGGGCGGCGAGAGCACGACGATCACGAGGGCGATCGATCGCGACGGCCTCGCCGGCCCGATCAAGGGCCTGGCCGCCGCGGGCCGGCCCGTGCTCGGGACGTGCGCCGGGATGATCGTCTGCGACGCGGACCACCTCGGCCTCGTCGACGCGCGCGCCCGCCGCAACGCCTTCGGGCGGCAGCTCCAGAGCTTCGAGGCCGAGCTCGACTTCGAGGGGATCGGCACCGAGCCGATCACCGCCGTCTTCATCCGCGCGCCGTGGATCGAGTCGGCCGGACCGGAGGTCGAGGTGCTCGCCAGCTGGGAGGGGCACCCCGTCGCGGTCCGCCAGCAGGGCGTGCTGCTGTGCGCGTTCCATCCCGAGTTGTCAGGCGACTCCCGGGTACACGCGCTGCTGATGGCCATGGCTACGTCGGCTCGCGAGTGCGGCGCCGGGAAGGAAGAGGTGAGTCGATGAGGGATCCCAGGGTGGCGGGGCTGGCGCGGGTGCTGACGCACTACTCGCTCGAGATCCAGCCGGGCCAGGTCTGCCTGATCCAGGGCGGCACGGCCGCGGAGCCGCTGATGCAGGCGCTGTACGAGGAGATCCTCGAAGCCGGCGCTCATCCGATCGTCGACATGGCGATGGATGGCGCCGAAGCGGCGTTCTTCGCCAAGGCGAACGACGAGCAGCTGCAGTGGGTGGCGCCGCCGCTGGCCTGGGCGATGGAGAACGCCGACGCCCGCGTCCGGATCCTCTCCGACGTCAACACGCGCGAACTCTCCTCGATCCCGCCGGAGCGGCAGCAGCTGCGCCAGAAGGCGATGCACCCGCTGATGCAGACGATGATGGAGCGCAGCGCGAGCGGCGACCTGCGCTGGAACGTGACCCTGTTCCCGACGAACGCCTACGCCTCGGCAGCCGAGATGAGCCTCGCCGAGTACGAGGACTTCTACTTTCGCGCCTGCCTCGCCGACCAGGAGGACCCCGTCGTCGCCTGGAAGGACGCCGCCGCGGAGACCAACCGGCTCGCGGAGTGGATCGAGGGCCGGGAAGAGGTCGTCATCGAGGGCCCCGGGACGAGCCTGAAGCTGAACGTCGCCGGCCGCCACTTCAAGCCGGCCGACGGCAAGTACAACCTGCCCGACGGCGAGTTCTTCACCGGCCCGGTCGAGGACTCCGCCGAGGGCGAGATCACCTTCCACCTGCCGACGTCCTACACCGGCCGGGAGGTGGCGGGCGTCCGCCTCCGATTCGAGGCGGGCAAGGTCGTCGACGCGACCGCCGAGCGCGGGGAGGAGTTCCTCCACACGGTCCTCGACACCGACGAGGGCGCCCGCCGGCTCGGCGAGCTCGGCATCGGGACGAACTTCGGCATCGCCGACGGCACCGGGGAGATCCTGCTCGACGAGAAGATCGGCGGGACCGTCCACCTCGCGATCGGCGCCAGCTATCCCGAGACCGGCGGCGTCAACGAGTCCGCGGTCCACTGGGACATGATCTGCGACCTGCGCCGGGGCGGCAGCATCACGGTGGACGGGGAAGTGCTGCAGCGGGACGGGAAGTTCGTGGTCTAGCGGGTGGCAGGTAGCAAGTAGCTACCAGCTACAGCGAGCGAAGCGAGCGTGCTACCCGCTGCTCACCGCAACTTTCCCGGCCCGGCGCTGTTCTTTCCCCACAGTCCCGATCCGCCACAAGAACGGCATCAACGCTTGCGGGAGCGCGACGTGCCGGCGGAGACGACGGACTTTGACTAGGACCTGGGCTTCGATCCCCCCGTAGGCCCGGGTCCTAGTCGTGCTCGCCGCCTCGCTCCGCCTAATTCTTCGGTGGGACCCCGTTGCGGTTCGCCCTTTCACGTGTCCAGAATCGTGGATGGTCGCGACCTGCGGCCCTGGGTCGAGCAAGGGGAGTGGATGGAACAGCGTCGTGCGTTCGGGGGGAACCGGGCGATTGGGCCGCTGACCGGCGGGATCCTCGCGGCCGCGCTCTCCTTCGCCGCGCTGCTCCCGGCGGTCGGCTCCGAGGCACCGGCTCCCGGCACGGGCTCCGCGCCCGCGGCGGAGATCGCCGAGGGCTATGCGGACCTCCCGCTCGCGTTCGCGCCGACCGCGAGCGGCCCGCTCGACTACGCGGCCGCCGGTGACGGTGGGTCGGTCATGCTCGGCTCCCGCGGGGCGGTGATCGTCCCGGCCTCGCCGCGTGCGGAGCCGCTGCGGATGTCGCTCCACGGCGCCGCCGCGGTCGAGCCGCGAGCGATGCAGAAGCTCCCGGGGGTCGTCAACGATCTCCGCGGCGACGACCCCTCGAGGTGGCGGACCGAGGTGCCGACCTTCCAGCGCGTGCGCTACGCGGGCGTCTACCCCGGGACCGCGCTCGACTTCCACGGGACCACGGGAACGCTCGAGTACGACTTCCGGCTCGCTCCCGGCGCCGACCCCGGCCGCATCGCCGTCGGGTTCGGTGGCGCGCCGCTGCGCGTCACCGACCGCGGCGCGCTCGTCGTCGGCTCCGGGGCCGGCAGGGTCCGTCAGGCGCCGCCCGTCGCCTACCAGCCGTCGTCCGGCGGCCGCGAGCCGGTCGAGGCGAGGTTCGCGATCGACGGGTACCGCGTCGGGTTCGAGCTCGGGGCATACGACCGGTCGCGGCCGCTCGTCATCGATCCGCTCTTCCTGAGCTATTCGACCTTCCTCGGCGGGCCCTCGAGCGCGACCGGGAGCGGGGACGATCGCGCCAAGGCGATCGCGATCGATTCGTCCGGCAACGCCTACGTCGCCGGCGAGACGAACTCGCGCACGTTCCCGACGACCTCCGGCGCCTACGACCAAACGCCCTCGAACGAGCAGACCTACGGCACCGACGCATTCGTGACGAAGCTGAACCCGACGGGGACCGCGGTCGTCTACTCCACCTACCTCGGGGGCTTCTACTCCGAGGCCGCGAACGGGATCGCGGTCGACGGCTCCGGCAACGCCTACGTCACGGGGCAGACCGACTCGACCCGGACCGACGGGTCGGACCGGTTCCCGACGACCTCCGGCGCCTTCGTCTCCTCCGGGAACAACGGCATCGGGGACGTTTTCGTCACGAAGCTCAACCCGACGGGATCGGGCCTCGTCTACTCCTCGGTCTTCGGGGGCACCGGCACCGAGCAGGCTCGCGGCATCGAGATCGACTCCGCCGGAAACGCGTACGTCGCGGGTGCCGCGTCGCAGTCGTTCAGCGCGCCCAACTTCCCGACGACCGCCGGCGCTTACCAGACGACCTACGGCGGCAACAGCGGCGACGGCTTCGTCACCAAGCTGAACTCCACGGGAAGCACGCTGGTGTACTCGACCTTGCTCGGCGGCACCGGCCAGGACGGGGTCAACGGGATCGCGATCGACTCGGCCGGGCGCGCCTACGTGGCCGGCTTCTCGACCGCCTTCTCCGGCAACGACTTCCCGACGACCGCGGCCAACCGCTTCGCCGCCGTGGATCCCAACAGCACCGATGCCTTCCTCACCCGCTTCTCCGCCGACGGGACGAGCCTGGAGTACTCCACCGGCATCGGAACGGACGGCAGCGGCAGCAACGACGGCTCCGACGCCGCCATGGCGGTCGCGCTCGGTCCCGTCGCCGGCACCGCCTACATCACCGGCACCTCGTCGACGACCGGCCAGACCGGCGCCGACTTCCCGCTCAAGAACCAGTACGAGGGCCGCGACGGCTCCTGCTGCTTCGGCAACGACCTCTTCGTCAGCGAGTTCGACACGAACCAGTCGGGCGCGAACTCGCTCGTCTACTCGACGCTGATCGGCGGCAGCGGCACCGAGGCGGGCCTCGCGATCGCGGTCGACGGCGACGGCTCCGCCTACATCGGCGGCAACTCAGAGAACGCGAGCGGCACCAAGTACGACACGACCGCCGACGCGCTCGGCACCCCTTCGACTCGCGGCTCGGCGATCGTGACCAAGGTCGTGCAGAGCGGCGCGAACGCCGCGACGCTCGGCTTCTCGACGACGATTCCGAACGGGGGGTTCGCCGGCGACTCGGTCACGGGGATCGCGCTGGACGAGACGACCGGCGACGTCTACGTGTCCGGGCAGTCCACCGGGAACGCGCCCGTCCAGACGACCGCCGGGGCGTTCCAGGGGTCGCACTCGGGCGAGGACGACGGCTTCGTCTCGAAGATCGCGATGGGCACCCCGCCTCCCGACACGACGCCGCCGGTGACCGCGATCGCGAGCGGGCCCGCCAACGGCTCCACGGTCACGAGCGCGCAGGTCAGCTTCGGCTTCAGCTCGAACGAGTCCGGCTCGACCTTCGAGTGCTCCTACGACGGCGCCGGGTTCGCCCCGTGCACGTCGCCCGGCCCGGGAACCACCGGGTCGGACTCGCGGACCCTGGCCGAGGGGCAGCACACGTTCCGGGTCCGCGCCCGGGACGCCTCGGCCAACGTCGACGCCTCGCCCGAGGAGCGCACGTTCACCGTCGACCTCCCGGCACCGCCCCCGCCGCCTCCGCCCCCGCCGCCCGACAGGACACCGCCCCAGACGACGATCACCAAGGCGCCGCCGGCCAAGGTGAAGTCGAAGCAGCTGCCGGTCTCGGTCAGCGTCGCCTTCGCCTCCAGCGAGACGGGATCGACGTTCCGCTGCAGCGTCGACGGAGCTGCCGCCGCCGCCTGCTCCTCGCCGGCGACCTTCAAGCTCGCCAAGGGCGAGCACACGATCTCGGTGGCGGCCCGCGATCGCGCCGGGAACGCCGACGCCTCGCCGGCCACGGCCGAGGTCAAGGTCGAGAAGAAGAAGCGCAAGAAGCGGAAGCACGGCAAGTAGCTTCCGAGGGCGAGCCCGCAGCGGCTTCTAGAATCGTCCTCATGTCAGGACATTCGAAGTGGTCGTCGATCAAGCACAAGAAGGCGGCGACCGATGCCAAGCGGGGCAAGCTCTTCACGAAGCTGGCGCGCGCGATCACCGTCGCGGCGCGCGAGGGTGGCGGCGATCCGGACGCCAACGCCACGCTGGCGACGGCCATCCAGAAGGCCAAGGACCAGTCGATGCCCAAGGACAACATCCAGCGGGCGATCGATCGCGGCACGGGCGAGGGCTCCGACGGCGCGCAGATCGAGCGCATCGTCTACGAGGGCTACGGCCCCGGGGGCACCGCGCTCCTCGTCGATGCGCTGACCGACAACCGCAACCGCACCGGCTCGGAGATCCGCCACGCGTTCGACCGCCACGGCGGCAGCCTCGGCGAGCCGAACTCGGTCTCGTGGCAGTTCGAGAAGCGCGGTGTGATCCTGCTCGACGGCGACCGCTACGACGAGGAGGACCTGATGGTCGCGATCGACGCCGGCGCCGAGGACGTGGCGGCCGACGGCGACGTCCTCCGCGTCCTCACCGCGCCCTCCGGCCTCGCCGGCGTCCGCGCCGCCCTCGAGGCGGAGGGGGTCGAGATCGAGTCCGCCGACGTCGTCATGGACCCGAAGACGACCGTCGAGGTGGAGGAGAGCGACGCGAAGACGCTGCTGCGGCTGATGGACGCCCTCGAGGAGCACGACGACGTCGAGGCCGTGCACGCGAACTTCGACATCTCCGAAGAGATCATGGAGCGGGCGCTGGCCTGACGTGGCAAGAAGGCATCCGGGCCCGGAGCGAGAATCCAATACGGATGCGAATCGTCATGGGCATCGACCCCGGCTGGCCAACACCGGCTTCGGGGTCGTCAGGGCCGCCGGCTCGAAGATGACCGCGATCGACGGCGGCACGATCGAGGTGCCGCCGGGGGAGCCCGCCGAGCAGCGGCTGCAGACGATCCACTCGGAGCTGAGCGAACTCATCGAGTGGCACTCGCCGGAGTCGATCGCGCTCGAGAGCCTCTACTTCGGCAAGAACGTGCGCTCGGCGATGGCCGTCGGGCAGGCGCGGGGAGTCGTGATGCTCGCCGCCGCCGCGAAGGGCCTCGCCTGCTTCGACTACACGCCGCAGTCGGTCAAGCTCGCGGTCTGCGGCACCGGGTCCGCGGCCAAGGACCAGGTCAAGCACATGGTCGGGGTCCTGCTGAGCCTGCCGGTCGAGCCGCCATCCGACCACGCGGCCGACGCCCTCGCCGTCGCGGTCTGCCATGCCTCCCACCTTCAGGGCTCCGACGCGATTCCGGGGCCGCCCCAGCTCGCCGCACGGCCGCCGGAGCGGGTCGCCGTCCAGTGATCGCCGCGGTTCGCGGCGAGGTCCTCTCCAGGCGCGTCGACCACGTCGTCGTCGACACCGGCGGCGTCGGCTATCGCCTCGCGGTCTCGGCCGAGACGCTTCGCTGCGTCCCCGCCGTCGGCGCAGGAGGTCTCGCTGCACGCGCACCTGATCGTCCGCGACGACGCGCTGGCGCTCTTCGGCTTCGCCGACCGAGGAGGAGCGCGACCTCTTCCTGTCGCTGATCTCGGTCTCCGGGGTCGGGCCGAAGATGGCGCTCGCCGCGCTCTCGGGCGGGCCGGTGAGCGAGCTGCTGCGGGCGATCGCCGCGGGCGACGCGAAGCGCTTCCAGGCGGTTCCCGGGATCGGCAAGCGCACCGCCGAGCGGATCATCGTCGAGCTGCGCGAGAAGGTCGCCGGACAGCTCGGCACCGAGGCGGCGGGCGGCGTCGAGGAGGAGTCCGGCCCGCGCGCCGAGGCGCGCCACGGGCTCCTCGGCCTCGGCTACAGCCCGGTCGAGGCGGAGCGGCTGCTCGGGTCGGCGTCGGGCGAGACGGCCGAGGACCTCCTCGCCTCCGCCCTGCGCGCCGGGCGCGAGCGGGCGGCCTGATGCCGTCGGGCGCCTAGTCCATCCTTGGTCCGATGGGAATCGAGCGGATCCCACTGAACGAGGCGGCGATCGAGGCCGACGGCGAGCCGCGGATCGCCGACGCCCGCCCCGAGCGCGGGGAGGAGGAGCTCGACCGCAGCCTGCGGCCCTCGCCGGCTCGAGGACTTCGTCAACCAGCGGCAGGTGACCGAGCAGCTCGGCGTCTTCATCGAGGCGGCGCGGCGCCGCGAGGAGCCGCTCGACCACGTCCTGCTCGCCGGCCCGCCCGGGCCTCGGCAAGACGTCGCTCGCCCACATCGTCGCCGCCGAGATGGGCGTGCCGCTGGTGCAGACCGCGGGCCCGGCGCTGGAGCGGAAGGGCGACGTCGCGAGCTTCCTCACCACGCTCGAGCCCGGCAGCGTCTTCTTCATCGACGAGATCCATCGCCTGAACCGGGCGATCGAGGAGACGCTCTACCCGGCGATGGAGGATCGGCGGCTCCCGGTGGTGCTCGGCCAGGGCGCCGGCGCCCGGACCGTCGAGCTCGACCTGCCGCCGTTCACGCTGATCGGCGCGACCACGCGGGCCGGCCTGCTGACGACGCCGCTCCGCGACCGGTTCGGCGTCAGCCATCGCCTCGAGCACTACGACCCCGCCGACCTCGCCGAGATCGTCGAGCGCTCGGCGCGGATCCTCGGCGTCGACATCGAGCCGCCGGGGACACTGGCGATCGCGACCCGCTCCCGCGGGACGCCGCGCGTCGCCAACCGGCTGCTCAAGCGCGTCCGCGACTTCGCCGAGGTCCGCGGCTCGGGCGTGATCACCGCCGAGCTCGCCGACGCCGCCCTCGCGATGCTGGAGGTCGACGAGGAGGGCCTCGACCGCCACGACCGCGCCATCCTCGAGGCGATCGGGGCGAAGTTCGGCGGCGGCCCCGTCGGCCTTTCGACCCTCGCCGCAGCCGTCGACGAGGAGCAGGACACGATCGAGGACGTCTACGAGCCCTACCTGCTCCAGCGCGGCTTCATCAAGCGCACCCCGCGGGGCCGGGTGATCACCGAGCGGGGCGCCGCCCACCTCGGCATCGCCCTCCCGAGCGGTCACGCGTCGCTGTTCTGAGCCGCTCAGGACGGGGCAGTGGTTGCTCGCGCGTCCGGGGAGGGCGGAGCCACCAGCCGGGCTCGCTAGAGGGGCAGAGCGCCTCTCCGGGACCCAGCTCGGAGGCCGAGACGCAGCCGTGAGGGTGGTCGGGGGAGGGCCGCACGGCGCCTCCCCAAGAACCCGCCGAAGGCGGGCGCCGGGCAGACCTCCCCCGACCACCCACCCCCAAGGTTCACGAGGCCGATTCACTAGCCTTCCGCCCGTGCCCTTCTTCATCTGCCCCAACTGCGGAAACCGCGTCCAGAGCGGCGAGCGCACGGCCGGCCTCACGAGCCGGCCGAAGGGCTGCCCGAAGTGCGGCTTCGGCTTCCTCTTCGAGCTCCTCGACGACTACTACCCGGCCCCCGAGGCGGCGTTCTTCACCTGCGACAAGCAGGGCCGCGTGCTCGACGTCGGGCGCGGCGGCTTCGAGCTGACCGGCCTCACCGACGAGGATGTGATCGGCCGGCCGGTCAAGGACGTGCTGGGGCTGGAGTGGATCGATCCCGGGGGCGGTGGCAAGGAGGCCGACACCGGCGGGGACGGCGTCTCCGACCCGATCGAGACGACGCTCGAATGGGGCGTTCGCTCGCTCGGCAAGCGAGTCGCGGTGAACGCGGAGGGCGACCTGCCCGCGAAGGCCGTGGCCGACGTCTTCCCCGCCTATGACGACGACGGCGGGATGCTGCTCGTCCTCACCCCCGAGTAGCGTCGGGGATTCATGGGCTCGCGCCGCGCCAACATCGCGATCATCGTCCTCGTGCTGGCAATGCTTGCCGGCTCGGCCCTGGTGATCTTCACCAAGTCGACGAAGCTCGGCCTCGACCTCAGCGGCGGCACCCAGCTCATCTACGAGGGCCAGCCGAGCCCGCAGAACCCCGAGGTCGACGCCGAGGACATCGACCGGGCGATCGAGATCATGCGCGACCGCGTCGACGCGCTCGGCGTCTCCGAGCCCGAGATCTCGCCGCTCGGCCCGACCGGGATCCAGGTCGGGCTGCCGAACGTCACCGACGCGCAGCGGGCGATCGACCAGGTCGGCGACACCGCGCAGCTCTACTTCTACGACCTCGAGCCGAACGTCATCCCACTCGACCCGAAGGTCACGCCCGGCGAGGTCACGCCGATCAACCTCGAGCAACAGGCGACGACCAGCCAGTACGAGGCGGTCGAGCTCGCCTCCAAGCAGCCCGTCCGCAAGTGCGGCGACATCTGCTCGCACACCGGCTCGCAGTTCTACCTCTTCGAGAAGAAGAGCCGCCAGTTCGTCGCCGGCCCCGAGCGGTCCGAGCGCGACCTGCTCTCGCTCGAGCAGTCCAAGGCGATTCCCCAGGACGACCGCAAGGTCCTCGAGGTTCCCGAGGGGACGGTCGTCGTCGCCGACCAGAAGGACCCCGAGAACCCGGACGCGGTCCCGCGGTTCTTCGTCCTCCGCGACCGTCCGGCGCTGACCGGCAGCGACATCGAGAACCCGGAGCAGAACTTCGACGAGCAGAACCTGCCCAACGTCACCTTCGACTTCACCGACAAGGGGCGGGAGGCGTTCGCGCGAATCACGCGCAACATCGCCCAGCGGGGAGTGGAATCGGGCCTCGGCCAGCCCTACGCCTTCGCGATCGTGCTCGACGGCGAGATCGTCTCGCGGCCGATCATCGACTTCAACGAGAACCCGGACGGGATCGACGGCCGCAACGGCGCCCAGATCTCCGGCAGCTTCACGACCCAGGAGGCGCAGGACCTCGCGACGTTCCTGAAGATCGGCGCGCTCCCGGTCGAGCTCAAGCTCGTCAGCCAGAGCACGGTCACTGCGACCCTCGGCAAGCAGGCCCTCGACGAGGGACTGCGGGCGGGGCTCGCCGGGCTGATCCTCGTCGCCCTCTTCCTGCTCTTCTACTACCGCTTCCTCGGGCTCATCGCGGTCCTCGGCCTCGGCGTCTACGCCGTCTTCTTCTACGCGATGATGAAGCT
Source organism: uncultured Solirubrobacterales bacterium (assembly GCA_963823565.1). GTDB lineage: Bacteria > Actinomycetota > Thermoleophilia > Solirubrobacterales > 70-9 > RHKX01. The sequence continues at coordinate 1,160,226 of CAWGLR010000003.1, forward strand.
GATCCCGATCACGCTGACGCTGCCCGGGATCGCCGGCCTCGTCCTGACGATCGGCGTCGCCGCCGACTCGAACGTCGTCATCTTCGAGCGAATAAAGGAGGAGGCCCGCAAGGGCCACTCGATGATCTCGGCGATCACGACCGGCTACCGGCGCGGCATCGCGACGATCATCGACGCGAACGTGATCACGCTGCTGACCGCGTTCATCCTGTTCGGGCTCGCGACCGCGGGGGTGAAGGGGTTCGCGTTCGTCCTCGGCATCGGCACGATCGTCTCGCTGTTCACCGCGGTCATCTTCACCAGGGCGGTGCTCGGCATCCTCGGCCGGACCCGGATCCTGCGCTCGCCCGCCTTCATCGGCGTCGGCAAGACCGAGCGGGTGCGCTGGCACTTCGACTTCTCCGGCGCCAGCCGCTGGTTCTTCTCGGCCTCGGGCGCGATCCTCGCGATCGGCGCCTTCTCGTTCGCGACGAACCAGCTCAACTTCGGGATCGACTTCGAGTCGGGAACCAAGATCACCGCGGCGCTCGGGCCCGACGCGACCGTCGACACCGTCCGCGAGGCGCTCAGCAACGCCGGCGTCGAGGAGCCCGACGCGGTCAAGATCCAGCAGGTCGAGAACCCCGAATTCGGCACCAACGTCTTCCAGATCCAGGGGAAGATCTCGCCGCAGGCCGAGGGCGGGGGCGACCAGCAGGGGGACGTCGCCTCGGTCCAGGACGAGCTCGGGCAGGAGTTCGGATACGAGAAGAGCGCGACGCAGAGCTTCCAGAACGACACCGTCGGGCCGACGTTCGGCGAGCAGATCGCCCGCAGCGCCGGCTACGCGATCGTCTTCTCGCTGCTGCTGATCGCCGCCTACGTCGCGTTCCGGTTCGAGGCGAAGTACGCGGTCCCGGTGATGATCGCCGTGGTCCACGACGTCCTGATCACAGCGGGTGTCTACTCGCTCGTCGGAAGGGAGGTCTCGAGCGCCACCGTCGCCGCTTTCCTGACGATTCTCGGATACTCGCTCTACGACACCGTGATCGTCTTCGACCGCGTGCGCGAGAACGTGCCGCGGCTGCCGCGGGCGACGTTCGCCCAGATCGCCAACCGCTCGCTGAGCGAGGTCCTCACGCGGTCGCTGATCACCGGCCTCTCGACCGTCTTCCTGATCGCGGTGATCCTCCTGTTCGGCGGCGAGACCCTGCGCGACTTCGCCTTCGCGATGATGGTCGGGGTCCTCTCGGGTACCTATTCGTCGATCTTCATCGCGACGCCGGTGCTGATCCACTGGAAGGAGCGCGAGCCCGCCTACCGCGCCCGCGCCGCTCAGATCCGCGAGAGCATGGGCTACGTGCCGGCCTTCCCCGAGGACAACCTCGTCGCCCGCGTCGACGGTGAGCCGGTCCACGAGGGGGCCGACGGCGCCGACGGCGCGGTTAGCGCTCCCGAGCCCGAGCCGGTCCCGGCCGCCCCCGCGGCCGTCGCCGCCGACGACGGCGAGCGCGCCGCTCCGTCCGTGCCGGAGGAGCCGCTGCCGGCCGGCCTGAGCGAGCGCGAGCGGCGACTCGAGGCTCGCCGCCGGCGCCAGGCCGCGAAGCGCAAGCACGGGAGGCCACGCTGATGGCGATCCTCGTCTGGGCAACGCTCGGCATCGCGCTCTGGCACTTCACGGTGTTCGTGCCCGACCGCTTCCGCGGCGGCATCGTCGGCGCGTTCCTCGCCGCGGTGGTGGGCGCCTGCGTCACCGGCGCGCTCTGGCAGATCGCCACCGGCGACAGCCTCGGCGAGACCGACGTGCTGACCGCCCTCGCCGCGGTTCCCGGCTTCCTGATCGCGACCTCGATCGTCTACGTGCTCGGCTCGCGGGACGAAGCCGCGCGCGACCTTCCCTACTGAGTCGCGGCTTTTCGCCGTAACGGGCGGGATTGCGATCCGTTTCCGTCCTCTAGCGGTGCAAGCCTCGGCCGGTGAGCACCGCGGAGGCACCCGGATACCGCGCCGAGCCCTATGACTTCGCCGCCGCAAGGCGGCTGATGGCGGAGTTCGACCTCGCCGAGCCGGTGGCGATCGCGCTCGTCCGCCGCGGCCTCGGATCGGTGGAGGCGGCGCGGGAGTTCCTCGCAGCCGACGAGTCCCACGATCCTTCGGCGTTCGCCGGGATCGGCGACGCGGTCGCGACGATCGAGGACGCGATCACGGGCTGCGAGCGGATCACGGTCCACGGCGACTACGACGTCGACGGCATCTGCTCGACGACGATCCTCGTCTCGGCGCTCCGCCGCGCGGGCGCGGAGTGCGACTGGCTGATCCCCGATCGCCTCGGGGACGGCTACGGCCTCGGCGAGCGGTCGCTCGAGGAGCTGCGCAGCCGCGGCACCGGCCTCCTGATCACCGCCGACTGCGGGATCGCGTCGGCCGACGAGGTCGAGCGGGCGAAGGCCGACGGGATCGAGGTCGTCGTCACCGACCACCACCACCCCGGGGACCGGCTGCCGGACTGCCCGATCGTCCATCCCGTCGTCTCCGGCTACCCGTTCGAGGGCCTGTGCGGCGCCGCCGTCGCGCACAAGCTCGTGCTGGCGCTGGAGCGGGGGAGGGGGATCGCCGGCGAGGCGTTCGAGCGCCGCGACCTCGACCTCGTCGCGCTGGCGACGATCGCCGACCTCGTCCCGCTCGTCGGCGAGAACCGCTCGCTTGCCCGGCGCGGCCTGCACGAGCTCCGGCTCGCGCGACGCCCCGGCGTACGCGCGCTGATCGCCGGCTGCTCGATCGAGCCCGAGCGGCTCGACGAGGGCGACATCGCATTCCGGCTGGCGCCGCGGCTCAACGCCGCCGGCCGCCTCTACCGCGCCGACGCGGGCGTCGAGCTGATGCTGACGACCGACGACGCCCGGGCTCGCGCGATCGCATCCGAGCTCGACGCCGCCAACCACGAGCGGCGCGAGACCGAGCGCGGCGTCTCGAACGAGGCGGAGGCCGCGCTCCGTGATCTGCCCGACGAGGATCGTTCAGCCCCTGCGCTCGTGCTGGCCGGCGAGGGCTGGCATCCGGGCGTGGTCGGCATCGTCGCCTCGCGGATCGTCGAGAGGCACGGCCGGCCGGCGGTGGTTCTCTCGGTCGACTCCGAGACCGGCCGGGCGAAGGGATCGGGGCGCAGCGTTCCCGGGTTCGACCTGCTCGCCGCCCTCGACGCCTGCGCGGAGCACCTCGACCGCTACGGCGGCCACCGGGCCGCCGCGGGGGTCGAGCTCGAGGCCGATCGAGTCGAGGCGTTCCGGGCGGCGTTCGCAGACCACGCGCGGGAGGTCGCGCCGGATGGAGGCCTGCGGGCGCCCGAGCGAGTCGACGCCGTCGTCGGCGCTGACGCGCTCGACCTTCGCGTCGCCGAGCAGTTCGAGTCGCTGGCCCCGTTCGGGCAGGGGAACCCGGAGATCAAGCTGCTCGTGCCGGGCGCCCGGATCGCCGACGTGCGGCCGATGGGGGAGGAGGGCAAGCACGCGCGCTTCCAGCTCTCGACCGGCGCGGTCTCGGCCCGCGGGGTCGCCTTCAACGCGAACGGGACGCTCTCGGCGGCGCAGCGCTCGCCGCACGACATCACCGTCCGCCTCGAGGTCAACCACTGGAACGGGGGCGTCGAGCCGCGGGCGGTGCTCGCCGGCGCGCATCCGCGCGACGCCCGGCCGGGCGGGGACGGGCACGGCTGTCCCGAGGCCGAGGACGGCGTCTGGTGGTGGGAGCGGTTCGACCGCGAGCTCGAGCGCCCGCTGGAGGAGGATGCTCCCGGGTCCCGCCGCGACGGTGGCCGCGAGGTGCTGGACGCGCGCGCCGGCTCCCCGGTCGCGCGGATCGCCGAGCTGTTGTCCAGCGGCGCCCGGGTGCTCGTGATCGCGGCCGACGCCGGCCGGCGTTCGGCCCTGGCAGGGGCCGTCGGGATCGCGGGCGCCGGCTCCGGCGCCACGGTCTGCCTGCGCTGCCCTCCGCAGGAGCTGACGCGCGCGGCGGCGGGGGAGGGACGCCTGCTCCTCACCGACTGGGCCACGCTCGCCGCGGCGCACGAGGCGGCGGCCGCCTTCGGCCACGTCGTCGCCGTCGATCCCCCCGCGACGCCGGCCGAGGAGTGCGCGGCGCTGAGCGGCGCCGGCTTCCTGCATCGGGCCTGGGGCCTCGGCGAGGACCTGGCGGAGCTCTGCTGGGACTCGGAGTGGGAGCTGCGGCCGGTGCTGGCCGACGTCTATCGCGCGCTGACGCCGGGACGCCTCGCGGGCGAGGAGCTGCGGCGAGCGCTGATCGGCCCGTCGCGATACGGGCGGACCCCCGAGGCCGCCGCCCGCTGCGCCCGCGTCCTCTGTGACCTCGGCATCGCAGAGCGGGGCGGTGACGGCGATGCCCGCTGGATCGGGGTCGTATCCTCGAAAAGGACCGAACTCGAACGATCCGGCGCCTGGCGCGCCTATTCGCGGACCCATCAGGAGGGGCGGCGATTTCTTCAGAGCCTGAGAACACAGCGCTGAGCGGCGCACCACCCGACGCGACGGACGTCGCGATCGACCTCGCCGAGGGCGATCGCGCCGGACACGTGCGCGTCGGCGCCGGCGACGGCTCCGCCCGGCTCGCGCCGGTAGACGAGATCACGCGCGACCTGACGCCGCGCGAGCGCGAGCTGCTGGGCGACCTCCTGGCCGTGATCGCCGAGCACGACCCGGGCAACGGGGACGCGGTCGACCGGCTCGAGGTCGAGCGCGCGTTCGCGTTCGCCTGCGAGCGCCACGCCGACCAGCGGCGCCGCTCCGGCGAGGAGTTCGTCAGCCATCCCGTCGAGGTGGCGAAGATCTGCGCCGGCCTGCGGCTCGACACCGAGACGCTGTGCGCGGCGCTGCTGCACGACACCGTCGAGGACACGAGCGCGAGCCTCGAGGAGGTTGAGGAGCGATTCGGCGAGCGGGTCGCCCACCTCGTCGACGGCGTCACGAAGCTGACCGGGATCACGTTCGAGAGCCGCGACGAGAGCCAGGCCGAGAACTACCGGAAGATGATGGTCGCGATGGCCGCCGACGTGCGGGTCATCCTGATCAAGCTCGCCGACCGGCTCCACAACATGCGGACGCTCGGTGCGATGCCGAAGCAGAAGCAGCTGGCGAAGTCGCGCGAGACGCTCGAGATCTACGCGCCGCTCGCGCATCGCCTGGGTATCCACGCGATCAAGTGGGAGCTCGAGGACCTGGCGTTCCAGGTCCTGCACCCGCGCAAGTACGAGGAGATCAAGAAGCTGGTCAGCCAGCAGCGCGACGAGCGCGAGCGCTACGTCACCGAGGCGGGTGCCTTCCTGGCGGACGAGCTGGCGTCGGTCGGCATCGACGCGCAGATCTCCGGGCGCGCCAAGCACTTCTACTCGATCTACTCGAAGATGACCAAGAAGGGCCGCGAGTTCAACGAGATCTACGACCTCACCGCGATGCGGGTGATCGTCGGCTCGGTGAAGGACTGCTACGGCGCGATCGGGGTCATCCACGCGCTCTGGAAGCCGCTGCCCGGTCGCTTCAAGGACTTCATCGCGACCCCGAAGATGAACCTGTACCAGACGCTGCACACGACGGTGATCGGGCCTCAGGGGCAGCCGCTGGAGATCCAGATCCGGACCCAGGAGATGCACGAGCTCGCCGAGTACGGCGTCGCCGCGCACGTCGTCTACAAGGAGGGCGGCGGCCGCGGGCGCAAGGACGTGAGCCGCGACAAGATGACCTGGCTGCGGCACCTCCTCGACGAGGAGGGGGAGGCCGACGCCGAGGACTTCCTCGCAGCGCTCAAGGTCGATCTCTTCGAGGACGAGGTCTTCGTCTTCACGCCGAAGGGCGAGATCAAGAACCTGTCCGCGGGCTCGACCCCGCTCGATTTCGCCTACGCGGTCCACACCGACGTCGGCCACCGCTGCGTCGGCGCGAAGGTCAACGGCAAGATCGTGCCGCTGCACTATCAGCTGCGCAGCGGCGACATCGTCGAGATCCTCACCGGCAAGCGCGAGCGCGGGCCGTCGCGCGACTGGCTCGGGCTCGTCCGCACGTCGCGGGCGCGCAACAAGATCCGCGCGTTCCTGAAGCGGGAGCGGCGCGAGGACGCCGAGCGCGCGGGTCGCGAGGACCTATCCGAGGCGCTGCGCAAGCGCGGGCTGCCGCCGGCGAAGGTGGCGGGCTCGCCGCTGCTCGTCGACGTGATCCGCGAGTCGGGCTTCCGCAAGGCGGAGGACTTCTACATCGCCCTCGGCCAGGGCAAGCTCAGCCAGAAGACGATCGCCAACAAGGTCCTGCAGCGCCTCAAGCAGGGCGAGGCGGTCGCCGGCGACGAGACCGAGTCGCGCCTCGCCGGCGTGCTCGAGGGCCGCGACGAGCGCGAGCGCCGGACCCAGGAGGCGACCGACTACGGCATCAGGGTCGAGGGCGTCGACGACGTGATGATCCGGCTGGCGAAGTGCTGCCGGCCCGTCCCCGGCGACAAGATCGTCGGCTACGTCTCGCTCGGCCGCGGCATCACCGTCCACCGCGCCGACTGCAAGAACGTCAGCGCGCTCATGAAGTCGCCGGAGCGATTCACGCCCGTGAGCTGGGACGGCGACAACCGCACGTCCTACCGGGTCGAGATCGCGGTCGATGCCTATGACCGGACCCGCCTGCTCGAAGACCTATCGCGGACCTTCTCCGAAGCAGGCGTGAACATCCTCGAGGCCCGCTGCTCCACCAAGCACCCGATGGTGCACAACCGCTTCGTCGTCGAAGTCGGCGACACGACCCAGCTCAAGGCCGGCATCTCCCGCCTGCGCCAGGTGGATCAGGTCTTCGACGTCTACCGCGTCACCCCGGGCGGCTGACGGCCGGCTCGCCGAACGGCGGGGTAGGGCTCGCGGAACGGGGTGTGGGACGGTCGCGTTGCGCCGACCGGTGGGTCGTTGGTTCCTTCCCGGTCGAATCGGCCGGTTTCGAACCAATGGGCGCTCCCGGCGCGTGACCCGCCTCCCCTTCGGTGCCTCAACCCAGCTCTCCGAGGCTCCGCGTTAGCGCAACCAAACGGTTGCCCGTCTGCTCACGCCGGTGAACGACCTGGTCCCGCGTGAAACGGACGGTGTCCAAGCCGGCGATCTTCAGGAGCTGGTCGCGGTCGCGGTCGGACTCGGTGCGGGTTCGGCCGCCATGCCAGCGCCAGGAGTCGAACTCGACGATCAGGTGCAGCTCGGGCCAGCAGAAGTCGGCGTGGAAGGTGCGGTCGCCGACGTCGATCCGGTGCTGCGTGAGCGGCCGCGGAATCCCGAACTCGCGGCAGATCGAGAACATCCGGCGCTCGTTCTTGTGCTGGGTCTCGACCGGGTCGTCGGCGATGAGGGCCGCGAGGCGGGCGATCCCCGGGCGCCCCGCACGTTCGGCGATCAGCTCGTCGAGGCGGCGCCGGTTGAGGATCCGCAGCGAGTCGGCGGCGATGAGCGCGTCCTCGAGCGCATCGTCATCGAGCAGCGGTGCGATGTCGGCGAGGGTACGCGCGGCTGCGGTGCACGGGATCCCGTCGATGGCGGTCCGGTCGCGGGGGTGGAGGGGGGTGCGGTGGCAATCGATGCCCGCACGAGATCTTCCGCGCTGGCCCGGGACCGTGATGTCGATGACCGCTGGATGGATGTCAACGAGGGTGAGGAGACCGGCGGCGCACAGGTGGCTGACCGCCGACTCGATGCCGCATGCGAGGACGGCGGCCAGAAGGAGCTGCTTGCGGTCGAACGGAGGAGGGTGAAGAGCGAAGACGCCGCGGTGGATGCGGTGAAGCCGGCCGTTGGCCGTGCGGTCGGCGATGGTTCGCTGGCTCAGCCCGCAGCCGCGAAGTTGCTCGCCCTTGATCAGGCGCTTCTGCTTCGACGAGATCCGCGCTATGCAGCTCTCTCGCTCGCCAAAGGTTGGTTGCGGCGGTCTATCCGCCGTTTTGAACCTTCCGGGACGGTTGGTGGGCATGCCCCGACCGTGGCATCCGACGGCGCGCGGGTGGCGCGCACGGAGTGACTTTCCACGCTCCCCTCAGTGATAAAACGGCGACGTGGAGCGCCCGGCCCCCGAGCCGGCGCCAGGGCCCTCGCGCCAGGGCCCTCGCGCCTACCCCAGCGCCTTCCGGATCCGCGCGCCCACCTCGGCCATGTGCTCGGGTCCCTCGTAGGGGTTGCGCGGCCAGAAGAAGCCGCGGAGCCCGTCCTTGCGGCTGCGGGGGACGACGTGGAGGTGCATGTGCGGAACGCTCTGGCTGACGACGTTGTTGACGGCCATGAACGTGCCCTGCGAGCCCATCGCCTCGCGGACCGCGCCGGCGAGGCGGCGCCCGTCGGCGAACAGCGGCTCGATCAGCTCGGGCGGGAGGTCCTCGATCGTCTCGTGGTGGTCGCGGGGGACGAGGAGGACGTGGCCGGGGAAGAGCGGCCGGTGGTCGAGGAAGGCGAGGGTGCGCTCGCCCTCGAGGACGACCTCGGCGCCGATCTCCCGGGCGACGATGCCGCAGAAGATGCAGCCCTCGGCCGCCAACGCGCTCAGGCGACGACCTTCAGGGCTCCGACCTCGATCCCGAGGTCGAGCTCGGTCACCTCGCCGATGTAGTCGCCGTCGACCTCGACCGGGAAGGGCCGCCATGCCCCGTTCTCGTCCTTGGACAGCGACTCGATCCGCGCGCCGGAGAGGCCCTGGAAGTGGTCGATGTGACGGTGATCGCCCGCGGCCGAGCGCTTGCCGAGCACGCGCGAGGCGATGAACGGCACGTCGCGCTGCGCGGCCCGCCGCAGCACCGCGAGCGACAGCGTCCCGGAGCCCAGCTCGACCCCCTCGCAGACCCTGATCTCGCGGCCCTTGAAGTATGTGTAGGGGTCCGAGTTCTGGCAGATCGCCGTCACCCCCTCACTGCGGCCGTTGTCGGTCTCCGCCGCCATCACCACCGGGTTGCGCAGGTAGGTGCCGTAGAAGCCCTTCACCGCGGCCCACGTGTAGTAGTAGGGGCCGAACCGGTGCTTCATCCGCGGATGGGAGTCGACCTGATGCGCCGCGGTCGCGTCGAGGCCGGCGCCGCAGGCGAAGACGAACCGCCTCCCGTTGGCGACGCCGAGGTCGACGGACCGCGGCGCGAAGCGGTCGGCGCAGCCGAGCAGGTGCTCGGTGGCGTCGACGACGTCGTTGGGGATGCCGAGCGTCCGGCAGACGACGTTGGTCGAGCCGCCGGGAAGGATCGAAACAGGGATATCCGTCCCGGCGAGCCCGTTGGCGACCTCGTTGAGGGTGCCGTCGCCGCCGAAGGCGACGACGATGTCGTAGCCCCCGTTCACCGCCTCGCGGCCGATCTCGGTCGCGTGGTTCTGCGCCTCGGTCGTGACGGCCTCGACCTCGTAGCGCCCCTGAAGCGCGTAGACGACGAGGCTCTTCAGCCGGTCGGAGACCGTCGTCGCGTACGGGTTGACGATGATCAGCATCCGCTTCTTGCGCGGACGCCGATCCGGGCTCGCAGCCTCCTCCGCGACGTCGGCAGGCGGAAGCGTCGAGGCGGCGCTGCTCATCGGGCGTTCATACCCCCTCGGCTCCGGCGGTTACCGCGCGCGCTAGGCGCGGATCTGCGCCAGCACCTCGTCCCGCTTGGACTCCATGTCCTCGCGCGAGACCAGCGACTCGAGGTTGAGGCGCAACAGCGGCTCGGTGTTCGAGGGGCGGACGTTGAAGTGCCAGTCCTGGTAGTCGACCGAGACCCCGTCGAGCCAGGAGACCTCCGCGTCGGGATGCGACTCGGCGATCTCATTCATCTTCCCCTCCTGGTCGTCGACCTCGGAGTTGATCTCCCCCGAGATGAAGTACTCCGAGCGCAGGTCGCCGACGAGGTCGGAGAGCTTGCGCCCGGTCTTCGACAGGAGCTCGAGCACGAGCAGGGCCGGGATCGTTCCCGAGTCGGCGTTGTAGAACTGCTTGAAGTAGTAGTGGCCCGAGACCTCGCCGGCGAACGCCGCCCCGAGCTCCTTCATCGCCCGCTTCATGAACGCGTGCCCGACCCGGTTGACATGCGGGGTGCCGCCCGCAGCCCGCACCCGGTCGGGCACCGCCCGGCTGGCGCGGACGTCGTAGAGGATGTCGGCGCCCGGCTCCTTCTCGAGCACCAGCTCGGCGAGCAGCGCGGTGAGGAAGTCGCCGTCGACGAATTCGCCGCGGTCGTCGATGAAGAAGCAGCGGTCGGCGTCGCCGTCCCACGCGATCCCGAGGTCGGCGCCCTCGGAGCGGACGCGGTCGATGATGAATTGCCGGTTCTCGGGCAGCAGCGGGTTCGGCTCGTGGTCGGGAAAGTCGCCGTCCGGGGTCCAGTAGGTCGTCACGAGCTCGAGGTCGAACTCGTCCAGCAACGGGCCGACCATCTGCCCGGCCATGCCGTTGCCGCCATCGACGACGACCTTCATCGGCTTCAGCGCGCCGGCGTCGATGAACGACAGCGCCGCCTCGCGGAACTCCGGCGCGATGTCGACGTCCTCGGCGCCGCCGCCGCCCGGCGCCTCGCCGAGCCCCCCGAGGATGAGGTCGCGGATCGCGGTGATTCCGGTGTCGCCGGAGAGTGCGAGAGCGCCCTCGCGGACGAGCTTCACGCCCGTGTAGGCCTTCGGGTTGTGGGAGGCGGTGATCATCGCCCCGCCGTCGAGCGCCCGCTTGCCGACCATGAAATAGAGCATCTCGGTGCCGACCATGCCCGCGTCGAGGACGTGCGCGCCCTCGGCGATCAGGCCGTCGCGCACCCGCCCCGCCATCTCCGGCGCCTGCAGCCGCATGTCGCGGCCGACGCCCACCCGGAGCTCCTCCGGCCGCTTGCCGCGCAGGTCCGCGAGGACGCGGGCGAACGCGCGGCCGAGCAGGTAGGCGGTGTCGCCGTCCATCTCGCTGCCGTAGAGGCCGCGGACGTCGTAGGCCTTGAAGATTCCCCCGGCGACCGAGCCCGGCCCGCCCTCGGCGCTCGTGCTCGCGTTCTCGCTCAACTGAAGCCTCCTTCGAGGGCGTCGTAGGTCTCCTCCAGCGACTGTGGCATCACCCGCGTGTCGGCGACGACCGGCATGTAGTTGTTGTCGCCGGCCCACCGCGGGACGACGTGCAGGTGGATGTGGCCGTCGACGCCCGCCCCGGCCACCCGCCCCTGGTTGAGCCCGACGTTGAATCCCTCGGGCGAGTAGACGTCCTCCATCTTCCGCATCGCCTGCTGGGCGAGGCCCATCATCTCCGCCGTGATCCCCGGCTCGATGTCCTGGAGCCGGCCGAGGTGCTCGAACGGCGCCACCATCAGGTGCCCGCTCGTGTACGGGTAGAGGTTGAGGATCACGTAGCAGCGCTCGCCGCGGTGGACGATCAGCGCCTTGCGATCGTCGCCCTCGCCGGGCTTGGCGCAGAAGACGCACTCGGTTTGCTTGTTCGCATTCGACACGTAGCGAAGGCGCCACGGCGCCCAGATCCGATGATTGGCCATCGGCGGCTGATCCTATTGGGGCGCGGATCGGGGGCCGGTCAGGCCGGCTTGCGCTTGCGCCGGCCCTCGAGCCACTCGCGCCACCTCGGGCTGAGCGCCGGCGCCTCGAGCGCCCGCTCGACCAGCTCGCGGTCGCCGAATGCGACCCGGCCGAGCGTCTCGACCGTGATCCCGTGACCGGAACGCTCGACCACGTCGACCTCGTCGCCGGCGCCGAGCTCGCCCTCCTCGATCACCCGCAGGTAGGCACCGAGGCGGAGCGCCCGGGCGAAGCGCTTGACGAACCGCTGGTCGCCCATCTTCGCCCCGAGCTTGCTGCAGGGCTGTCGCGGCTCGGAGACCTCCAGCAGTGCCGAGCCGACTCGCCAGCGCTCGCCGATCTCGGCGTGGCTGGGGTCGAGTCCCTGGGTCGTCAGGTTCTCGCCGAAGAGGCCGGGCTCGGTCTCGCGGCCGAGCTGCTCGCTCCACCATTCGTAGTCGCTCGTGCCGTAGGCGTAGACCGCCTTGTCGGGCCCGCCGTGGACGCGGCGGTCGACCTGGCGGTCACCGTCGAGCCCCTCGCGGCCGACCGCGACCCGGCCCTCCGCCGGCACCTTGAAGATGCCGGTCTTGACCGGGCTCCCGCCGATCGTGACGAGCCGGACCTGGGCGAGGTTGACCGAGACGACGCGGCCGTCGCTCACAGCCACTCGCGCTTGCGGAAGTACGCCAGCATGCCGACGAGGATCGCCACCATCACCGCGATGACGACGTAGAAGTCGGCGTCGTCCCCCTCGCCCGGGACGCCGACGTTCATCCCCCAGATGCTCGCGATCAGCGTCAGCGGCAGGACCATGACGCTGATCGCCGTCAGCACGCGAAGGACTTCGTTGACGCGGTGGTTGAGCACCGACTCGTTGGTGTCCTCGAGCGCCTCGACGACCTCCTTGTAGTTCTCGAGCATGTCCCAGATCCGCTCGTGGGCGTCGACGATGTCGTCGAAGTAGATCTCGAGGTCGAGGTCGGGCGCGAGGAAGCGGTTCTTGACGTTCTCGAGGTCGCGCAGGACCGGCCGCTGCGGGCGGATCACCTTGCGAAAGTTGATGATCTCCTGCTTGACCCGCGAGATGTCGCGGACGACCTCCTCGGACCGCTCTTCCTCGAAGATGTCGGTCTCGACCGCGTCGAGCTTGTTGCCGATCTTCCGCAGCATCGGGAAGCAGTAGTCGAAGCTGTCGTCGACGATTCGGTACAGCAGGTACCCGGCGCCGCGGGAGAAGAGCTTCTCGCGCGTCTCCTCGTTGCTCCGGCAGCGCTCGAAGAGGTACTCGACCGGCTGCAGCGGCTGGTTGGGGATCGTGACGACGAAGTCGGGCCCGACGAACATGTCGAGCTCGCCTGCGTTGAGGCGCCCGGCGGAGCGGTCGAACACCGGCAGGTGGAGGACGATGAACAGGTAGTCGGGGTACTCGTCGATCTTCGGCCGCTGGTTGCGGGAGAGCACGTCCTCCATGTCGAGGGTGTGGAAGTCGAAGTGTTCCTGCAGCCAGCTCCACTCGAGCGCCGTCGGGCTCTCGAGGTTCACCCAGCGGAGCCCCTCGGCTCCCTGGACGATCTCGACGTTCGGCTTAGCGGGCGGGGCGGGCGCGGCCGCAGTGGGGGCCACGGAGCGGTCCGACCGGCGAAGTCTGGGCTTCGGGAGGTTCGGCATGAGGTCTGTCCGTCTCGCTCGTGTCCATGGCCACGCCAAGATTACGCGACGGCCGTGCGGGCGTCGGTGTTCTCCGGAGGGCGGCTGATATATTGCGCGCCACATAGACCGCCACATCCAGAGGGGTGGAGGGAACTGGCCCTACGAAACCCCGGCAACCGACTTCGGACGCGAGTCCGAAGGAAAGGTGCCAAGTCCATCAGGGAAACCTGGGAGATGTGAGTGGGGAGTTCCACTCGGGACCTCTGCTCGCACCGGCAGAGGTCTTTTTGAATCGCAATCGAGTGGAACGGGAGTTGACGAGAATGAGCTTGAAGGCCCTGAGGTGCAAGGAGTGCGGCCACCGCTACGAGCTGGACGCGCGCTACGTCTGCGACCAGTGCTTCGGCCCGGTCGAGGTCGAGTACGACAGGAGCGGCCTCGACGCCGCCGCGGCCCGCCGGCGGATCCAGGCCGGCTCCAACGGCATCTGGCGCTACGCCGACTTCCTGCCCGTCAGACAGCGCCCCGCCGGGGCGCTCGAGCCGGGCCTGACGCCGCTCGTCAAGGCGGATCGCCTGGCGGAGAAGCTCGGCGTTGGGGAGATCTGGGTCAAGAACGATGCCGCCAACCCGACGCACTCGTTCAAGGACCGGGTCGTCGCGGTCGCCCTCGCGAAGGCGCTCGAGCTCGGCTTCGACACCGTCGCCTGCGCCTCGACCGGGAACCTCGCCAACGCCGTCGCCGCCCACGCGGCCGCAGCCGGCGTCGACTCCTACGTCTTCGTTCCCTCCGACCTCGAGGAACAGAAGCTCCTTGCGACCGCCGTGTACGGCACGAACCTGGTCGGCGTCGACGGCAGCTACGACGACGTCAACCGCCTCTGCACCGAGCTCGCCGAGGAGCGGGGGTGGGGCTTCGTCAACGTCAACCTGCGCCCCTACTACGCCGAGGGCTCCAAGACGCTCGCCTACGAGACCGCCGAGCAGCTCGGGTGGCGCATGCCCGACAAGATCGTCTGCCCGATCGCCTCGGGGTCGCTGTTCACGCGAATCGCGCGCGGCTTCACCGAGTGGCTCGACCTCGGACTGATCGAGGGCGAGCTCCCGGCGTTCCACGGCGCCCAGGCGGCCGGCTGCAGCCCGGTCGCCTCGGCCTACGCGGCGGGCCAGGACGTAGTCCGTCCCGTCAAGGCGGACACGATCGCCAAGAGCCTGGCGATCGGCACCCCCGCCGACGGTCCCTACGCGCTCGACCTCGCCCGTCGCACCGACGGCTCGATCGAGTCGGTCACCGACGACGAGATCCGCGCCGGCATCCGGTTGCTCGCCGAGACGACGGGCATCTTCACCGAGACGGCGGGCGGCGTGACGACGGCGACGCTCGCCAAGCTCGCCGAGGCCGGGGAGCTGACGAGCGAGGACTCGGTCGTCGTCTACATCACCGGCGAGGGGCTGAAGACGCTCGACGCGGTGCGCGACGGCTTCGCGATGACGCGGATCGAGCCGTCGCTCGACTCGTTCGCCGCCAAGGTGGACGGCGCGGCGGCCGCGACCGTCTGATCGCTAGCTTCCCTGCCTCCCGGCACCGAGAACGAGGAAGTACCCAGATGCCAATCACCGTGAAGATCCCCGCTCAGCTCCGCGCCGCGACCGGCGGCGAGGGCGAGATCGAGATCGAATCCGCGGCCACCGTGGGCGATGCTCTCGACGCGGTCTTCGCCCAGCACGACGGGCTGCGCGAGCGGATCACCGAGGACGGCGACCTCCGCCGCTTCGTCAACGTCTACGTCTCCGGAGAGGACATCCGCTTTCAGGACGGCCTCGAAACCCAGGTCTCCGACGGCGCCGAGGTGACGATCCTCCCCGCGGTCGCCGGCGGCTAGCCGACCGTGGACGCGGCGCGCGGCGAGCCCGCCGCGCGGGAGCGCGACGAGATCGTCGCGGTCCTGTGCGGCGGCAGGGGCACCCGCCTTCAGGAGCGCACCCACGCGATCCCGAAGGCCCTGGTCGAGATCGGAGGCAAGCCGATCCTCTGGCACGTGCTGCGGATCTACGCGGCGCACGGCTTCCGCCGCTTCCTGCTGCTCTGCGGCTACCGGGGCGAGATGATCGAGGAGTTCGCGCTCGACCAGAAGCTGCTCGAGGGACTCGACATCGAGTGCCTCGACACCGGGCTCGACACCCCGACCGGGGGCCGGGTCGCGGCGGCCGCCGACCGTCTTCGCGACGCGACGTTCGCGCTCACGTACGCCGACGGCGTCGCCGACGTCGACCTCAGTGCCGCGCTCCAGTTCCACCGCGGACACGGGGCGGCGGCGACCGTCACCCTCGTCCGTCCGCACTCTCAGTGGGGGATCGCCGAGCTCGACGGCGACCGGATCCGCGGCTTCGTCGAGAAGCCGCGGATGGAGCAGTGGGTCAACGGCGGGTTCATGTTCTGCGCCCCGCGCGTCCTCGACTACCTCGACGAGCGCTCGGTCCTCGAGCGGGAGCCGCTGGAGCGCCTGGCGCGCGACGGCGAGCTCGTCGGCTGGCGTCACACCGGCTTCTGGGACTGCATGGACACCTACAAGGACGCGGTCGTCCTCGACGACCTGTGGGCAGCCGGCAGCCCGCCGTGGCGGATCTGGGACCCGGCTCCCGCGGTGGCCGAGAAGTGAGGTCCGCCCTCGTCACCGGCGGCCGTGGCTTCGTCGGCGCCTGGCTCTGCAAGGCGCTGCTCGACCGGGGAGTGGAGGTGCGCTCGCTCGACCGGCGCGGACCGCACCAGCGACCGTCGACCCTGGCGATGCTCGGCGTCGACGGTGACGTCCTCGAGGTCGAGGGCGAACTGGTCGACGGCGATCTTCTGCGACGCACGATCGCCGAGGGCGGCGTCGATGCCGTCTTCCACCTCGCCGCCGAGACGATCGTCGGGACCGTCCAGGCGGACCCTGCGACCGGGTTCGACACCAACGTCCGCGGGACCTGGACCCTGCTGGAGGCGTGCCGCGCCGAGGGCGTCGAACGCGTCGTCTTCGCCTCCTCCGACAAGGCCTACGGTGCGCACGACGAGCTTCCCTACCGGGAGGAGTTCGCGCTCCTGCCCACCGCTCCGTACGAGGCGTCGAAGGCGGCGGCGGACCTGATCGCGCGCTCCTACTGGCCGTCGTTCGGGCTTCCCGTCGCGGTCACCCGCTTCGCCAACATCTTCGGCGGCGGCGACCTCAACTTCTCGCGGCTGGTCCCGGAGACCGTGTGCGCCGTAATCGAGGGCCGGGCGCCGGTGCTGCGCTCGGACGGCTCGCCGGTCCGCGACCTGCTCTACGTCGAGGACGCGGCGGCCGCGTACCTGGCGATCGCCGGCTCGCTCGACCGCGACGACGTCCGCGGTGAGGCGTTCAACGCCGGTGGCGAGCGCCCCTACTCGGTCCTCGAGATCGTCAGCGAGATCGCCAGGATCGGCGACTCCGGGGTCGAGCCGGAGATCCGCGGGGAGGGCAACCCCGAGGGCGAGATCGACCGCCAGTACGTCGACGCGTCGAAGATCCGCGAGCGCTGCGGGTGGACCCCGGCCGTCTCGCTAGCCGAGGGGATCGAGCGGACCATCGCCTGGTACCGCGAGCACCCCGAAGCCCGCCCCTGAACGACGGCGGGGGCCCCGCGTGGGGGCGGCCGGCACGCCTTCACCGGCTGACGGTCAGCCGGCCTCGCGCATCAGCGCGGCGTAGCGGCGTGCGATCGTCGCCGCGGAGAACTCGGCGAGCGCCGCCCGGCGCAGCCCCTCGCGGTCCCACGGCCGCGTGCGGATCGCCTCGATCGCAGCGGCGACGTTCTCCGGGGTCGGGTCGTCGAGGGGCTCGCCGATCTCGATCCCGAGCCGGTCGCGGATCTCGCGCAGGGTCGGCCCGAAGCCCGCGACGGGGGTGCCAGTGGCTAGCGCCTCGATCATCACGAGGCCGAACGACTCGCTCAGCGACGGCAGGCAGACGAGCTCGGCGGATCGCATGACGTCGATGACCGCTGCGACGTGGCGCTTCGGCTTGACGAAGGGCGCGAACGTCACCCGCCCCTCGAGCCCGAGCTCGGCCGCCAGCGAGCGGAGCTCGTCCTCCAGCGGCCCGCGACCCTGCATCACGAGGTCGAAGCCGGACGCGGCGGCGGCGTGCAGCAGTGCCGCCGGGTTCTTGCGCTCGTTGTAGGAGCCGACGAAGGCGACGCCGTGCCGCGGCCCCGCCACGTCGATGGTGTCGCCGGCGAACGCGGGCTGGAGGGGGTTCGGGATGACGAGCGCCCGTTCCGGGTAGCGCAGGCCGAGGTCGGCCGGCCCGAGGTCGCGGGTGTGGGCCGAAGGAAAGACGACGGCGGCCACCGAGTCGAGTCCCGCCTGCGCGGCGGCTCGGTAGCGCTCGGCGCGATCGCCCTCGCCCTTGGCTCGGATCGCTCGCCACTCGTGGACGACCGCGATCACGGGCAGCTCCGGGGCGACCTCGCGCTGCACGCGCGCGAAGCGGGCTCCGTTGAAGGCCGCGAGGTTGTTGAGCAGGACGACGTCGGGTCGCTGCTGATCGAGGAGCAGGCGAGTGAAGCGCCTCGGCCGCCCGCCCTCCGGCTGCATGAACACAGGCATCGGCGCCTTCGCGTCGGCGCGCCGGCGCTGCACCCGCTGGGGCGGCGGGATCAGGACGCCGAGCGGATCGATCCGGTGCCGCCAGGGATGCAGTCGGTACTCGTCGAGCAGCGTCACGTTGAACCGCGTCACCCCGCCGCGGAGTCGGCCGCCCCACTCGGGTGGGATCGGGCCGACGGTGAGGAGGCGCCTGCGGAGCGGTCGCGGCGGCGGCACGCGCCGGCCGAGCGCGCCGAGGTAGCTGCTCACTCGGGGCGGACGGCGTCGGCGATGCGGCCGCAGACGGGGCAGGCGTCGCCGCCGGGCATGCCCTTGCCCTCGCACAGCGGGCAGTTCCCGATCTCCTCGAGCGTGCCGAGCAGCTCGCCGACGCTGCAGACGAGCAGGCGCTCCTCATCCACCTCGATCCAGACCCCGGCGCTCGCCGGGAAGACGACGTGGTCGCCGGCGGCGACCGGCATCTTCACGCCGGCGGACTCCCACCAGTCGAGCCCGGGGCCGACGGCGACGACGACGCCGTGCTGCGGCGGCGGCTCGCGGGTCCCCGGCGGCACGACGAGGCCGGAGCTCCGTACCCGATCGGGTTCGAGCTCCTTGATCACGACCTGGTCGAAGAGGGGGCGAAGCACGTGCCGCATCGCGCCCTGAGGTTAGGGATTGGGCACAACCGGCACACGCCTGTCACGGACGGCGGCTCCCTGACGCGCCCGGAAGGATTCGAACCTTCGACTTCCGCCTCCGGAGGGCGGCGCTCTATCCACTGAGCTACGGGCGCAGGTGCCCGAGTGTATTCGGGTGCCCCCGGCGGGACCCGCGCCGGGGGGCGCCCTGCATACGCTCTCGACATGGACCTCGACGTCGTCTTCCTCGGCACCGGCGGATCGATCCCTTCGGCCAGGCGGAACACCGCCTGCGTGCTCGTGCGCCGGGGTGGCGAGCGGCTCATGTTCGACTGCGGCGAGGGGACCCAGCGGCAGATGCAGCGCTCGACCGGGCTCGTCCACGTCGACGCGATCTTCATCACCCACCTGCACGCCGACCACTACCTCGGGCTGCCCGGGTTGCTGAAGAGCTGGGAGCTCCAGGAGCGCGATCACCCGCTCGAGATCTACGGCCCGCCCGGGCTGATCTCGCTGTTCGACTCGATGGCGAGGATCGTCGGCCGGCTCGGCTACCCGATCGAGCTCGAGGAGCTCAACCGCGGCGAGCGGATCGACCGCGACGGCTACGCGATCGAGCCCTTCGAAGTGGTCCACCGGATCGCCGCCAACGGCTACGCGCTGCACGAGCGCCACCGGCCCGGCCGCTTCGACCCGGCGACTGCGCGCTCCCTCGGCGTCGAGCCGGGGCCGCAGTTCGGGCGCCTCCAGGCCGGGGAGCCGGTCGACGCCGGCGGCGTCACGGTGACCCCGGAGCAGGTGATGGGCGAGGCGCGCCCGGGCCGGAGGGTGGTGATCACCGGCGATACGGCCCCGTGCGAGGCGACCCGCGCCGCCGCCGCGGGCGCCGACCTGCTCGTCCACGACTCGACGTTCACCGGCGCCGAGCTGGAGCGCGCCGAGGAGACCGGCCACTCGACGGCCGCCGGGGCGGCGGCGCTGGCGGCCGAGGCCGCTGTGCGGATGCTCGCGCTCGTCCACATCTCCTCGCGGCACTTCGTCCCCGACGTGCTCGCCGAGGCGCGGGCGGAGTTTCCCGCGGCGGTCGCCCCGCGCGACTTCGACGTGATCGAGATCCCGCTGCCCGAGCGCGGCGAGCCCGTGCTCGTCGAGGGCGGCGCCCGCGACCGCCCGGCGCCGGCGCCCGAGGGGTCTGGTACAAGGACCAGATGAACTCAATTCGCGCAAAGGCCCTCGGAGTCGCAACCGCGGGAGCGCTGCTCCTGCTACCCGGCGTCGCCTCGGCGGCCACGCTCACGGGAGGCACCAGTCAGGCCGGCCAGAGCATCGAGCTCCGCACGACGGGAGACGGCTCGGTCAAGTACGCCCGCATCACCTGGGAGACGAAGTGCAAGAACGGGGCGCGGCCGACTGGCACGACCACGTTCCGGAACCTCGACCGCTCCTCGCCGACCAGCTTCCACTCCGGAGGTCAGGACGTCGACAAGCAGGGCAAGCTCAAGCTCACCTTCCGTTCGACGATCGACGGCGAGGCGAAGGCCGTCGGCTTCAAGGGCACCTTCAAGTCCAAGGTGAAGATCGAGAAGAAGGGCGAGACGGTCACCACCTGCAAGACCGGCAGGATCCGCTGGTCGGCGGTCTGATCCCGAGCTAGATCGCGGTCGTTGCGCGCTTCCGGAGCCGCCGGCTCGGGAGCGCGCCGACCGCGGTGCTAGCCTCCTTCACAACACGTCGGTTCCTTTTAATCCGGTCCAGTGAGGCCAGGAAGGGGCAAGAAGAATGAGCGAAAGAGTCGTTCTCGACGCAGACGACCTGCGCCGAACGCTCGTGCGGATCGCCCATGAGGTGATCGAGAAGAACCCCGTTCCCGAGGGGACGGAGCCGCCGATCGCAATCGTCGGGATCCACACCCGGGGCGCGGTTCTCGCACGCCGGCTGCACGAGCTGGTGACCGAGCTGTCCGGCGCGGAGATCCCGATCGGCGACGTCGACATCTCCTTCTATCGCGACGACGCGCTCGGCCGTGAGCCCGGCGCCGCCCCAGTCGTTCACTCCTCCCACATCGACTTCGAGATGGAGGGGAGGACGGTCGTCCTGGTCGACGACGTCCTCTTCACCGGCCGGACCGTCCGCGCCGCCGTCGATGCCCTCTTCGACTACGGGCGCCCGGATCGCATCCAGCTCGCGGTCCTCGCCGACCGCGGCCACCGGGAGCTGCCGATCCGCGCCGACTACACGGGCAAGAACCTGCCGACGGCCCGCCGCGAGCGCGTCTACGTGCGCCTCGAGGAGACCGACGGGCGGGACGAGATCGCGATCGGCGAGCCGGCGCCGGTCGCCGCGACCACCAACGGGGAGGGCCCGCGATGAGGCACCTGCTCTCGATCGACGACCTCGACCGCGACGAGGTCGAGCGGATCTGCGAGCGCGCCCGCAGCTTCGCCGAGGTCGGCCGCCGGGACATCAAGAAGGTCCCGACGCTGCGCGGGCGGACGATCGTCAACCTGTTCTACGAGTCGAGCACCCGCACCAGCGCGTCCTTCGAGCTCGCCGCCAAGCGCCTCTCGGCGGACCTCGTCTCCGTCAAGGCCGCGGGCTCCTCCGTCGACAAGGGCGAGTCGCTGCAGGACACGATCGAGACGCTCTCGGCACTCGGGCCCGACGCGATCGTGATCCGCGCACCGCACGCCGGCGCCGCGACCCTGGTGACCCGCTGGACGGAGGCCGCGGTCGTCAACGCCGGCGACGGCAAGCACGAGCACCCGAGCCAGGCGCTGCTCGACGTCTACACGCTGCTGGAGCGCCTCGGCTCGCTCGACGGCAGGCGGATCTGGATCGTCGGCGACGTCCTCCACAGCCGGGTGGCGCGCTCCTGCATCCGCGCCTTCCAGCTGATGGGCGCCGAGGTGACCGTGGCCGGGCCCCCGACGCTGATCCCGCGCGGGATCGGTGAGCTGGGGTGCGCGGTCAGCTACACGCTCGACGATCTCGGCGAGGCCGACGTCGTCTACGGCCTGCGGATGCAGCGCGAGCGGATGAACGACAGCTTCGTCCCCTCGCTGCGCGAGTACGCGGTGAACTACCAGATCAGCCCGCGGCGGCTGAACGGGCGCCAGCTCGTCATGCACCCCGGGCCGGTCAACCGCGGCGTCGAGATCGCCCCCGAGTGCATGGAGGGCCCGAACTCCCTGATCACCGCGCAGGTCGCCAGCGGCCTCGTCGTCCGGATGGCGATCCTCTACGAGGTGCTGACCAGCGGCGAGCGGCCGCGGCCGGTCCGCGAGCTGAGCGGCGAGGGCGCCGCGCCGGCCCCGATCGGGGAGCCGGCATGACTGACCCGGCGACCATCGCCGCGCTCGACTGGCGCGGCGCCGGCGGCGGGGACCTGGTCATCCGCGGGGCACACGTGCTCGACCCGCGCGAGGGCGTCGACGCCGTCCGCGACGTCATCGTCCGCGAGGGCGAGGTCGCGGAGATCGCCGACCCCGGCGCCGCCGAGGTCCCGGCGGGCGCCGAGGAGATCGACGCCGGCGGCCTCCACGCCTTCCCGGCCTTCTTCGATCCCCACGTTCACCTGCGGACGCCGGGCCAGGAGTACCGGGAGGACCTCGAGACCGGCACCCGGGCGGCCGCAGCCGGCGGGTTCTGCGGGATCGTCGCCATGGCCAACACCGATCCGGTGGTCGAGGATCCGGCCGACGTCAACGCGCTGCGCGAGCGGGCGAGCCGCGAGGCATCGGTGCCGACCGGCTTCGTGGCCACGGTCACCAAGGGAATGCGCGGGGAGGAGCTGACCGAGATGGCCGCCCTCCGGGAGGCGGGCGCGCTCGGGTTCTCCGACGACGGGCTGCCGATCGTCTCCGCCGGAGTGATGCAGCGCGCGCTCCAGTATCAGCACCTGGTCGGAGGCAACATCCTCCTGCACGAGGAGGACCCGGCCCTGACCCGCGACGGGGTGATGGCCGAGGGAGCCGCGTCGGCCGCGCTCGGCCTCGCCGGCGTCCCCGCGGTCTCAGAGTCCTCGATGATCGCCCGCGACGCGGCCCTCTGCCTCTACGAGAACGCACGCGCGCACGTCCAGCATCTCTCCGCCCGCGAGTCGGTGACGGCGGTCGAGGCCGCGAAGGCGACCGGCGCCCGGATCACCGCCGAGCTCACTCCGCACCACCTGACGCTGACCGACGAGGAGGTCCGCAGCCTCGACGCCCGCTTCAAGATGAACCCGCCGCTGCGCTCGGAGGACGACCGTCAGGCGCTGATCGAGGCGCTGCGCAGCGGCGTCGTCGATTGCATCGGCACCGACCACGCGCCGCACGCGGCGAACGAGAAGGAGGTGCCCTTCGAGCAGGCCAACATGGGCGTGATCGGGCTCGAGACGGCCTTCCCGGTCCTCTACACCGAGCTCGTCGAACCAGGGGTGCTCGACCTCGGGCTGATCGTCGAGCGGATGGGCGCCGGCGCGACGCTCTTCGACCTCGAGCCCGCCCGCATTGCACCCGGGGCGGAGGCGTGCATCGCGCTGGTCGACCTCGATGCCGAGTGGGAGGCGGGGGCCGACGGCTGGGAGAGCCGCTCGGAGAACTCGTGCTTCGCCGGCCGCCGGCTGCGCTCGCAGGTGGTCGCGACGGTGGTCGCGGGCGAGGTCGCCTACAGAAGGCGCAAGTTCGCGATGAGGGTGGCGTGATGGGCGAGTCGCCGGGCAAGCTCGACAGGACCCGCGCCGCGCTCGTCGTCGTCGACATCCAGGAGGGCTTCCGCAAGGCCATCCCCGGCTTCGAGGACATCGCCGCCGCCGCGGCGACGCTGGTCCGAGGCGCCGAGGAGATGGACGTGCCGGTGGTCGTCACCGAGCAGTATCCGAAGGGGCTGGGGGAGACGGTGCCGGAGCTGGCCGGGCGCCTGCCCGCGGGGACCGAGCCGCTGCCGAAGACCGTCTTCTCCGCGGCCGCCGCGGACGGGTTCGCGCTCGGGGACCGCGATCAGGCGCTCGTCTGCGGGATCGAGGCTCACGTCTGCGTCAACCAGACCGTCCTCGACCTGCTCGGCCGCGGCGTCGAGGTGCACGTAGTCGCCGACGCCGTCGGCTCCCGCGATCCCGCCAACCGCCAGCTCGGGCTGCACAAGGCCGAGCACGCCGGCGCCTGGCTGACCTCGGTCGAGACCGCGCTCTTCGAGCTGCTCGGGGCCGCCGGCAGCGACGAGTTCAAGGCGGTCCAGCGCCTCGTCCTGGAGCACGCGCCGTGAGCCGCTCAGGATACGTCCTGCTCGAGGATGGCTCGCGCCTCGAGGGCGAGCTCTGCGGCGCCGACGGCGAGCATGGGGTCACCGGCGAGGTCGTCTTCAACACCGCGATGACCGGCTATCAGGAGTCGGTCACCGACCCGAGCTACGCGGGCCAGATCATCACCTTCACTTACCCGATGATCGGCAACTACGGCGTCAGCGCCGAGGCCATGGAGTCCGACCGCATCCATGCCCGCGCGGTGATCATGCGCGACGCCCGCAACGCCGCGGACGCTTTCACCGCCGAGGGCGGCTGGCTCGACTGGCTGCGCGACTGCGGCGTCACGGGCATCACCGGCGTCGACACCCGCGCGCTCGTCCGCCACATCCGCGACGAGGGCGCGATGCGCGGCGGCATCTTCAGCGGCGACGTCCCCGAGGGGCAGGCGCGGGAGCGGATCGCCGCCGAGCCCTCGATGGAGGGCGCCGACCTCGCCTCCACCGTGACCCCGGGCGAGCCGATCCTGCTCGACGGCGACGGCCCGCACATCGTCGGCATCGACACCGGCATCAAGCTCTCGATCGTCCGCCAGCTCCGCGAGCGCGGCTGCCGGGTGACGCTGCTCCCCTGCGGCTCCGGACCCGAGGACGTCCTCGCCCACGACCCCGACCTCGTCTTCCTCGCCAATGGCCCCGGCGACCCGGGCGCGCTCGACCACGTCGTCGGCACCGTCCGGGAGCTGGTCGGGAAGCGCCCCGTGTTCGGCATCTGCCTCGGCCACCAGCTCCTCTGCCGCGCGGTCGGGCTCGACACCTTCAAGCTCCCCTTCGGCCACCGCGGCGCCAACCACCCGGTCAAGGACCTCGAGACCGGGCGCATCGAGATCACCTCCCAGAACCACGGCTTCGCCGTCGCCGGGCCCAACGGCGAGTCCCGCATGGAGACCGACGAGCCGATCCGCTGGGAGACCGACTTCGGCACCGCCGAGCTCTCCCACCTCAACCTCTACGACCGGACCGTCGAGGGCCTCCGCCTCCTCGACGTTCCCGGCGGCACGGTCCAGTACCACCCCGAGGCCGGCCCGGGCCCGCACGACGCACGGCATCTGTTCGACACGTTCCTGGAGCTGGCGCGATGAGAAGTGAGCTCGAAGCCCGGGGGGAGCTCGCCCGCGCTCTCGATGGAAGATCCGGTGCCTGGGAGGGACCAAATCCTCCATTCGCGCCTGAAATGAGGCCCGTGTCCCCCTCCGCTCTCGTTGTCCATGCCTAAGCGCGACGACATCCACAAGATCCTCCTCATCGGCTCCGGGCCGATCGTCATCGGCCAGGCGGCCGAGTTCGACTACTCGGGGACCCAGGCGTGCAAGGTGCTGCGCGAGGAGGGCTACGAGGTCGTGCTCGTCAACTCGAACCCGGCGACGATCATGACCGACCCGGAGTTCGCCGACCGCACCTACGTGGAGCCGCTGGTTCCGGATGTGGTGGCGCGGATCATCGAGCGGGAGCGGCCCGACGCGCTGCTGCCGACGCTCGGCGGGCAAACGGCGCTGAACCTCGCCAAGGCGCTGCACGACGACGGGACGCTGGAGCGGCTGGGGGTCGAGCTGATCGGCGCGGACTACGACGCGATCCACCGCGCCGAGGACCGCGAGGCGTTCCGGGAGACGATGGAGGGTGCCGGGCTGCGGATGCCGTGGTCGCTGATCGCCGAGTCGGTGAGCGATGCCGAGGCGGCGCTGGCGGACGGGTCGCTGACGCTGCCGGCGATCATCCGGCCCGCGTTCACGATGGGCGGGCAGGGGGGCGGCGCCGCACGGACCGAGACCGAGCTGCGGCAGATCGTCTCCGAGGGCCTGGCGGCGAGCCCGATCAACCAGGTGCTGGTCGAGGAGTCGGTGCTCGGCTGGGGCGAGTTCGAGCTCGAGCTGATGCGGGACCGCAACGACAACGTGATCGTCGTCTGCTCGATCGAGAACATCGACCCGATGGGGGTCCACACCGGCGACTCGGTGACCGTGGCACCCGCGCAGACGCTGTCGGACCCGCTCTACCAGGAGCTCCGCGACCAGGCGCTGAAGGTGATCCGGGCGGTGGGCGTCGAGACCGGCGGCTCCAACGTGCAATTCGGGGTCAATCCCGAGAACGGCGAGATCGTCGTGATCGAGATGAACCCGCGGGTCTCGCGCTCCTCGGCGCTGGCGTCGAAGGCGACCGGCTTCCCGATCGCGAAGATCGCCGCGCGGCTCGCGGTCGGCTACACGCTCGACGAGATCCCCAACGACATCACCCGGGCCACCCCGGCGGCGTTCGAACCGACAATCGACTACGTGGTCACCAAGATCCCGCGCTTCGCGTTCGAGAAGTTCCCCGGCAGCGACGGCGGGCTGACGACCCACATGAAGTCGGTCGGTGAGGCGATGGCGATCGGGCGCACGTTCCGGGAGTCGTTCGCCAAGGCGATGCGCTCGCGCGAGCTCGACGCCCCGGCCGAGCTCCCAGCCGACGACGGCGAGCTGCTGGACGGACTCGAGACCGGATCGCCCGACCGCTTCGACCTCGTCCTCGAGGCGCTCCGGCGCGGGCTCGGCGTCGACGCCGTCCACGCGCGCACCGCGATCGATCCCTGGTACCTGCGCGAGCTCGAGACCCTGGCAACCGAGGGCGACGGGACCGAGGGCCTCGCCCGCACCTACAAGTCGGTCGACACCTGCGCGGCGGAGTTCGAGGCGCGCACGCCCTACTACTACTCCTCCCACGAGCGCTCCGCCGCCGGCCCGATCGGCGACGGCGAGGTCCGCATCGGCGACCGGCCCAGCGTCGTCATCCTCGGCTCCGGCCCGAACCGGATCGGGCAGGGGATCGAGTTCGACTACTGCTGCGTGCACGCGGCGATGACCGTGCGCGAGTCCGGGCGCGACGCGGTGATGGTCAACTGCAACCCGGAGACGGTCTCGACCGACTACGACACCTCCGACCGCCTCTACTTCGAGCCGCTGACGGCCGAGGACGTCCTCGCGGTGATCGAGCGCGAGCAGCCCGAGGGCGTGATCGTCCAGTTCGGGGGCCAGACGCCGCTGCGCCTCGCCGAGACCCTCGAGAAGGCGGGGGTCAACCTGCTCGGGACGCCGGTCGAGGCGATCGACCTCGCCGAGGACCGTGGCCGCTTCGGCGCCCTGCTGCGAAAGCTCGGGATCGCCCACCCGCCGTACGGGACCGCGCTCAGCGCCGAGGAGGCCGAGGTGATCGCAGAGCAGGTCGGCTATCCGCTGCTCGTGCGGCCCTCCTACGTGCTCGGCGGGCGGGCGATGGAGATCTGTTACTCGGGCGACGACCTCACCGCGTACGTGAAGGCCAACGTCAAGGCCGACCAGGAGCACCCGCTGCTGCTCGACCGCTTCCTCGAGGACGCGATCGAGGTCGACGTCGACGCGCTCTGCGACGGCACCGAGTGCGTGCTGGCCGGCGTGATGCAGCACGTCGAGGAGGCCGGGGTGCACTCCGGCGACTCGGCGTGCGTGCTGCCGCCGATGAGCCTCGGGGACGAGATGCTCCACCGCATCGAGGACACGACCCGGCAGATCGCGCTCGAGCTCGGCGTCATCGGGCTGATCAACATCCAGTTCGCGGTCGCCGGCGGCGAGCTCTACGTGATCGAGGCCAACCCTCGCGCCTCGCGCACCGTCCCGTTCGTCTCCAAGGCGATCGGCGCGCCGATCGCCAAGATCGCCTGCCGGCTGATGCTCGGGGAGGCGCTCGCCGACCAGGACGTCCCGGCGATGCCGGAGAACCACGTCTCCGTCAAGGAGGCGGTGATGCCCTTCTCGCGGTTCTCCGGCGCCGACACCGTCCTCGGGCCGGAGATGAAGAGCACCGGCGAGGTGATGGGCGTCGCCGGCGACTTCCCCACCGCCTTCGGCAAGGCGCAGGCGGCGGCCGGCGTCAAGCTGCCGACGGCCGGGACCGTCTTCATCACCGTGACGGACCCCGACAAGGCGGCGGCGACGCAGCTCGCGACCCGCTTCTGCGACCTCGGCTTCAAGATCGTCGCGACCGGCGGCACGGCGCAGGCGATCTCGCGGATGGGGGTGCCCGTCGAGAAGATCCACAAGATCCAGGAGGGCGTCTCGCCCAATGTCGTCGAGTACATCGAGCACGGCCAGGTCGACATGGTGATCAACACCCCGACCGGCTCCGGCGCCCGCACCGACGGCTACGAGATCCGCAGCGCTGCGACGCGCCGGGGCGTCCCCTGCATCACGACGATGACCGGCGCCTCCGCCGCGGTGCGCGCCATCGACGCGATGCAGCGGGCGCAGGCGGAGGTCCACAGCCTGCAGGAGCTGCACGAGGCGGAGACCGAGGCTGCGGTCGAGGGTTCGTAGCGCCGTGCCGGCGGGAGCAAGCAGCCAGCGGCAAGCAGCAAGCAGCGACGGTCGCGTCACCGCACCGTTCGGTCGCCGCCGTGCCGAGGTCGTGGTCAACGAGGAGACCGGTGGATACCGGCTGCTCACGGCCTTGGACGTCGAAGGCCCGCTCCCTAGAGCGGGGCAGTTCTACATGCTCGCCGGCGAGCGCGGCTGGGGCGGGGGAGGGGACCGGCCCTTCCTGCCGCGGGCGTTCTCCGTCGCCGAGGCGACGGCCGGCCCCGGCGGCGCGCGCCTGTCGTTCCTGCTCGACGACGTCGGCCCGGGGACTCATGAGCTGGCCGGGATGGGCGCGGGCGACGGCCTGCTCCTCACCGGTCCGCTCGGACGGCCGTTCTCGGCGCCGCGGGAGCTCAACCCCGAGGCGGCCGGCGCGATCCTCGTCGGCGGCGGCATCGGGATCGCGCCGCTCGCGATGCTGCGGCGGGAGCTCGCGGGCGGGGGCTTCCCGGAGCGCTCCCTGCTCGGGTTCCGCGACCGCGAGCACTCCGGCGGGTTGGAGCTCTTCCGCTGCTCGGAGGTGCGGCTCGCCAGCGAGGACGGCCATGCCGGCCACCGCGGCTACGTCACCGACCTGCTGGCGGTGATGCTCGAGGGCGACGCCGCGGGGACGGCCGCTGTCTACGCCTGCGGCCCGCCGGCGATGCTCGAGGCCGTTCGCACCCTCTGCGCGAGCCGCGGCGTCGAGGCCGAGCTCGCGATGGAGTCGCCGATGGCATGCGGTTTCGGCGCCTGCTTCGGCTGTGCCGTGCCGCTGCGCGACGGCAGCTACATGCGGCTCTGCGTCGACGGCCCGGTCGTCCGAGCGAGCTCGATCGAGACCGCGATGGTGGAGGGGGCGGGGCACCGATGAAGCGAGTAGCACGGCCGCTTCGCGGCCTTGAGCACGCTCGCTTCGCTCGCTGTAGCAAGGAGCCCGCCCAGTCTCGCCGCCACCCGCTACCTGCTACCCGCTACTCGCTCCGGAGGGGAACACCATGAGCCCCTATTCCGGCCCGAGCGATCTATGCGGCATCCCGCTCGCGCACCCCATCATCAACGCCTCCGGGACGTTCGACGCGATCGCGGCGCAACGCGCCTTCGGCCACGAGGTCGTCGAGCGCTTCCCGTTCAGCGCCTACGTGTCGAAGACGATCACGCCGGCTCCGCGCGCCGGCAACGCGCCGCCACGGCTCTGGGAGGAACCGGCGGGGATGGTGAACTCGATCGGGCTCCCCAACAAGGGGGCGGCGGGGTTCCTCGAGCACGACCTGCCGCTGCTGGCCGAGCTGCCCGTCCCCCTGGTCGCGTCGGTGATGGCCACGAGCGCGGAGGAGTTCACCGAGATCGTCGCGGCGGTCGCCGGGCGCGACGAGGTTGCCGGCATCGAGCTCAACGTCTCCTGTCCCAACGTGCACTCGGGCCTGATCGTCGGCGAGCAGCCGCTCGAGACGCAGGCGCTGCTCGGGCGGCTGCGGCCGCTGACGGGGAAGCCGCTGATCGTCAAGCTGACGCCGAACGTCGCCGATCCGGCGTCGATCGCCGCCGCGGCCGAGGAGGCGGGCGCCGATGCGGTGTCGCTGATCAACACCCTGAAGGCCGCGCCGATGCTGTCGGGCCGTCCCTGGCTCGGCGCCGGGAGCGGCGGGCTGTCCGGGCCCGCGGTCCGCACGATCGCGCTCAAGCAGGTGGCCGACGTGCGCGCCGCCGTCTCGCTGCCGGTGATCGGCATGGGTGGGGTCGAGCGCGGCTCTCACGCCCGCGACCTGATCGACGCCGGAGCGAGCGTCGTCGCCGTCGGGACGGCGAGCTTCCGCGATCCGCTCGCCGCCGAGCGAATCCTCGGCGAACTTCGCGGTCTGGACGAAATGGCCGCTGAGGGACCCATTTCGGCCGCGTGATCCCGCAAATAGGGGAGTTGAGGACGGGCCCCTCTCTCGACCTCGACCTGAGGTCGAGGCGAATCTTGCGGTAATTGCGCCCCAGAGCCTTGCGCGTCGGCAGGCCGTGTATATGATCGCCGCGCCTTCCGATGAGCCCGACCTCCGCGACCACAGCCGTCCCCGCCCGCAGCCATGACCAGCGCATGCGGGCCCTGGAGGCGGCGAACGAGATCCGGACGAAGCGCGCGAAGCTGAAGAAGGATCTGAAGGCGGGGAAGGTGCGGATCGACACCCTCCTGATGAACCCGCCGGAGTATCTGCACTCGGCCAAGGTCTTCGATCTGATGCTCGCGGTCCCCAAGTACGGCCGCGTCAAGGTCAACCGCGTGCTCAACCAGTGCCGGATCTCGCCGTCGAAGACGATCGGTGGGCTCTCAGTCCGTCAGCGCGCCGAGCTCGTCGCGCTGCTCCGCAGGAAATAGGCGCTCCGGCGACCGGCCCGGCCGGTATCAATCCGGCCGTCTTGTCTTCGCACGTCTTCGTCGTCACCGGCCCCTCGGGGGTCGGCAAGGGCACGTTGATCCGCGCCCTCCGCGAGCGAATCCCCGAGCTCGAGCTGTCGACGTCGGCGACGACGCGCCGGCCGCGGCCCGGCGAGGAGAACGGCGTCGACTACCACTTCCTCTCGGCGCCCGACTTCGAGCGGCGCGTCGCCGACGGCGAGTTCCTCGAGCACGCCACCTACAGCGGGAACATGTACGGAACCCTGCGGAGCGAGGTCGAGGAGCGCGCGCTGCGGGGCGTGCCCGTCCTGCTCGAGATCGAGGTCCAGGGGGCCCGGCAGGTACGCGAGAGCATGCCCGAGGCGGTCCAGATCTTCATCGCGCCCCCCAGCGCGGCGGACCTGAGGCGGCGGCTCGAGGGCCGCGGCACCGACGATCCCGACGTGATCGAGTCGCGCCTCCGGGTCGCAGTCGAGGAGCTCGCCGCGAGGGGCGAGTTCCGGCATACGGTCGTCAACGACGACGTCGACCGCGCGACCGCCGAGCTGGAGCGGATCGTGCGCGATTGCTCCGCCTGAGGGTCGCCGGCGCGCCGGTCCCCTACACTGCCCGCCGATGGTCAAGCCCCGAGTGGACAAGTTGATGGATAAGACCGACTCGCATTACGCGGCCGTGGTGATCGCGGCGAAGCGAGCTCGGCAGCTGAACAGCTACTACCGCGCGCTCGGCGAGGGCACCTACGAGGAGCACACGCCGCCGATGGTCGAGGCCGAGAGCGACAACTACCTCACGATTGCGCTCGAGGAGCTCGCCGGCGGCAAGATCAACTACGAGTACCGGCACTAGCTCGGCCGGCCTCCGCCGAAGGGGGCAGCACTGGCAAGGTTCCTGATCGGGGTGAGCGGCGGGATCGCCGCCTACAAGTCGATTCAGCTCGCGCGCCTGGCCACGCTCGCCGGCCATTCCGTCAGGGTCGTGATGACCCCCGCCGCGGGCCGCTTCGTCGGCTCCGCGACCTTCGAGGGGATCACCGGCGCTCCGGTGCTCGTCGGCGAGTTCGACGCCGACCCTGCCCGCGGCGCCTATCCCGGCGATCCCGCCCCCGAGCACGCGCCGATCTCCCACCTGGCGCTGGCGGAGCGGGCGGACGTCATGGTCGTGGCCCCGGCGTCGGCGAACACGATCGCCAAGCTGGCGACGGGGATCTGCGACTCGATGCTCGCGACCTCCTTCCTGGCGTGCGAGGCACCGCGGCTGATCGCGCCCGCGATGAACGACCGGATGTGGGCCGACGCAGCGACGCAGGCCAACGTCGCGGCCCTGCGCGAGCGCGGGGTGGAGGTCCTCGAGCCGGTCGAGGGCGCGCTCGCGTCCCGCGGGGAGGCGGGAAGGGGACGGATGCGCGAGCCGGCGGAGATCCTCGCGGCGGCCGAGCGCCTGCTCGGCGCGGACGGCGACTCGCTGGCCGGAGCGTCGGTGCTCGTCACCGCGGGAGGCACGCGCGAGGCCATCGACCCGGTCCGCTTCATCGGCAACCGCTCCAGCGGCCGGATGGGCGTTGCGCTCGCTGAGGCCGCCGCCCGCCGCGGCGCCGGCGTGACCCTGGTCGCAGCCAACGTCGCGCTCCCGACAACGGCCGCCGTCGAGCGGATCGACGTCGAGAGCGCCGCCGAGCTCGCCGCCGCGACCCGCGCCGCTTTCGAGCGCGCGGACATCCTGCTGATGGCGGCCGCGGTCGCCGACTTTCGCCCGTCCTCCAGCGCCGCCGAGAAGCTCGTGCGCGAGAGGTCGGGCGGTCTCGAGCTGCGGCTGGAGGCGACCGAGGACGTCCTCGCATCGCTCGGCGCGGGCCGCCGCGACGGCCAGGTCCTGGTCGGGTTCGCCGCCGAGCACGGCGGCGACTACCTCGCCCGCGCCCGCCGCAAGCTCGACCGCAAGGGCCTCGACGCGATCGTCGTCAACGACGTCTCCGATGACGCGATCGGCTTCGACTCCGCCGACAACGAGGTGACGATCGTCGGCGAGGGAGCCGAGACGCAGGTGCCGCGTGGTTCGAAGGAGGCTGTCGCCGAGGCGATCCTCGATTGGGTGGAAGGGCTGCGAGACCCCGATGCATAAGCGGGTAGGACGCTCGCTTCGCTCGCTGCAGCGAGTAGCCCTCCGGCCCGGGACCGCTACCCGCTACCCGC
Source organism: uncultured Solirubrobacterales bacterium (assembly GCA_963823565.1). Taxonomy (GTDB): domain Bacteria; phylum Actinomycetota; class Thermoleophilia; order Solirubrobacterales; family 70-9; genus RHKX01. The sequence continues at coordinate 1,192,805 of CAWGLR010000003.1, forward strand.
TACCCCCCTGGACACCCTTCCTACACTGGACTCATGGCTGAGAACGAGTCCTCGTACGAGCTCTACACGAAGGGCCTCGAGCTGCTCGAGCGCGGCGACTTCGCAGCGGCCACCGTGCCGCTGGGCAAGGTAGCGGCGCGGGAGCCCGAGAAGTCCTCCGTCCGCGAGGCGCTCGGCCGTGCGCTGTTCCGCTCGCGCCGCTTCAGCGAGGCGGCGACCGAGTTCGAGGCCGTGGTCGAGCGCTACCCGACCAACGACTTCGCGCACTTCTGCCTGGGCCGCTCGCTCGACCTGAGCGGGTCGTCGGAGCGGGCGCGGCGTCATCTGGCGATCGCGGCCAACCTGCGCCCGGATCGCCGCGACTATCAGGTCTACCGCCAGCGCGCCCTCGCCGCCGCCTCCTGAGTGCGGGCGCTGGTCCAGCGCGTCAGCTCGGCGTCGGTGGACGTCGACGGCGAGCTCTTCGCGCGGATCGGGCCGGGAATGGTCGTGCTGCTCGGGGTCGCCGTCGACGACACGCGCGACGAGGCCGAGCGGATCGCCCGCAAGCTGAGGACGCTGCGGATCTTCGACGACGAGGATGGGCGGATGAACGAGCCGCTGGGCGAGGACCGCGAGGTCCTCTGCATCAGCCAGTTCACGCTCTACGGCGACGTCCGCAAGGGCAACCGGCCCGGCTGGTCCCGGGCCGCCCCGGGGGAGCGGGCGCAGCCGCTCTACGAGCTCGTCTGCGACCTGCTCGGAGCCGAGCGCGGCGTCTTCGGAGCGCGGATGTCGGTCGATCTCGTCAACGAGGGGCCGGTGACGCTGCTCGTGGAGGTCGACGCCTCACCCTGACCAAGGGCGACGATGCGTTCGTGAAACGGCTGAAGTCGCGCTAGGATCGGCGCGGATGGGCTGGATGCCGTGACCGGGGGGTCGAGATGAGCTGGGTGATGAGGGAGGACTTTCCGCGGTCGCGCCGCGGCTGGGACCGCGAGGCCGTGCGCGACCACCTGCGCGAGGTCGAGACCGAGATGGAGGCGATCGCCGCGAGCACGCGGATGTCGGGGCGAGCCGCCGAGGGCGTGCGCCGCGTCGTGCACGCGGCCGAGCAGACGCTCGCGGAGCTCGCGGGCGAGGCGCAGCGGGAGCTGGAGCGGGCTGCGGTCGAGGCCGAGGGAATCCGCGCGGCCGCGCGGAAGGAGGCCGCCTCACGCCTGCGGGACGCGGGAGCCGACGACCGCGCCGCGGCGCTCGAGGCCGAGACGGCCCGCCACGCGGCGGCAGAGATCCTGGCCGACGCGCGGCGCCGAGCGGCGGCGATCCTCGACGAGGCCGATCGCGAGGCGGCGGCGCGGGTCGGCGAGGCCGACCGCGCGGTCGGCGGCTTCGTCGCCGAGGCGCATGCGATGGGGGAGCGGCTCGGCGCGTTCGGCAACGAGCTCGAGCGCGGACGCGCGGACCGGCGCAACGGCAACCGCGGGACCGACGGCAGCGGCGCCGCCCTGACCGCTCCCGCCCCCCGTGGCAGGCGGTTCGAGCCCGGCACCACCGGCGGCAGCATCCCGCCGGCGCCGATCGATGCGGATGGCGCTCCGGCGGCGGCGCCTCCGGTGCTCCTCTAAGCGGGCCGAGAAGCACCGGGAGCAGGGGCTCGGGGCCCTTGAACGAATGCTCACGCGAGCTATACTCGTCGCACACCCTTACGCATACGAATCCGTTGCGAGAGGTGGGCCGTGGGCCCGCCTTTTTTTCGGCCTCGACCGCGTCATAACCAGCACGAACCGACCCGAGATGGACCAGCTAGAGAACGACATCCAGGTGAGCATCGCCGGCCTCGATCCGCGGATCGAGCTGATCGCGCTCGAGCATCCGAGCCGCGATTCGCTGCGCCTGTTCGTCGATCACCCCGACGGGGTGACCCTCGAGCTCTGCGAGCGCGTCTCCGGCCGGCTCAGCCACCTGACGGAGGACTTCGCGCTCGAGGTGTCCTCGCCCGGCCTCGACCGGCCGCTCACCAAGCCCGAGCACTACGACCGCTTCACCGGCCACAAGGCCCGCGTCCGCCTGTCGCAGCCGATCGACGGCCGGCGCAACTTCACCGGGACGATCGCCGCCGCCGGCGCCGATTCGTTCACCCTGACCACCGACGATGGAACGACCGAGATCCCGCTCGATCGCGTCCATCGCTCCAACCTCGTACCCGAGCTTTCGGAGGTGCCCTCTTGAGCCGCGAGATCGTCGATGCGATCAAGGTCCTCGAACAGGAGAAGGGACTGGACGCCGAGACGCTGATGGCGGCCCTTGAGGACGCCCTCCTCTCCGCGTACAAGAAGTCGCCCGGTGCGGCGAAGTACGCGCGCGTCGACCTCGACCGCGAGACCGCGGACTTCCGCGTCTTCGAGCTGATCCTCCCCGAGGAGCTCGAGGAGAAGCTGCTGGCCCAGGTCGCCGAGTCGCAGGAGCCGGAGATCGATCCGGCCACCGGCGAGCTGCGCGAGCCGGAGGAGCCCGACCTCGACCCGGAGATCCTCGCCCCTTACGAGGACCAGATCGAGACCCGCGACGTCACCCCCGACAACTTCGGCCGGATCGCCGCGCAGACGGCCAAGCAGGTCGTCCTGCAGCGGATCCGCGAGGCCGAGCGGATGATGATGTACGAGGAGTTCCAGGATCGCGTCGGCGAGCTGATCACCGGGATCATCCAGCAGTCCGACAACCGCTACACGCTGGTCCAGCTCCGCGACCGCGTCGAGGCGCTCCTGCCCCGCTCCGAGCAGATCTACAGCGAGCGCTACGACCACGGCATGCGCGTCAAGGCGGTCATCACCGACGTCTCCGCCGAGGGCAAGGGCCCGAGCGTCGTCGTCTCGCGCAAGAGCCCCGAGCTGATCAAGAAGCTGTTCGCGCTCGAGGTGCCGGAGATCGCCGACGAGCTCGTCGAGGTCGTCGGGGTCGCCCGCGAGCCGGGCTTCCGCTCGAAGATCGCGGTCGTCTCCCACGCCGACGGCGTCGACCCGGTCGGCGCCTGCGTCGGGCCGCGAGGCTCGCGCGTGCGCATGGTCGTCTCCGAGCTGCGCGGCGAGAAGATCGACATCATCCCCTACAACGAGGAGCCCGCCCGCTTCGTCGCGAAGGCGCTCTCCCCAGCCCGCGTCCGCGAGGTCCTCGTCGACGACGAGGAGCGGCAGGCGACCGTCATCGTCCCCGACGACCAGCTCTCGCTGGCGATCGGGCGCGAGGGCCAGAACGCCCGCCTCGCCGCCAAGCTGACCGGCTGGCGCGTCGACATCGTCGGCGAGAGCGAGTTCGCCGAGCAGGCCGACGAGGACGAGGGCTTCGAGGGCGAGGAGGAGGCCCACGACGGCCGCTGCGCCGCCGTGCTCTCGGCCGGCCGCCGCTGCCCCAACGCCTCGCTCGCCGGCTCCCGCTACTGCGGCCTGCCCCAGCACCAGGCGCTCGCCCGCTTCGGCACCAATCAGGTGACGGTGCTCTCCGCGCTGAGCGAGGACGAGGTCGCGACCCTGGCCAAGCCCGATGCTCCGGCCGGCGACGTCGACCCGATCGTCGCTCGAGCCCAGGAGGCCTTCGAGGCCGCCGAGGCCGAGGAGCCCGCCGCCGAGGAGGTCGAGCTCGAGGCCGCCGAGGCCGAGACGCCCGCCGAGGAGGCGGCCGCCTCAGGCGCGGCCGACGAGGAGGCGCCGGCCCCGGAGGCTGAGGCCGCCGAGGAGACCGCGGCCCCGGACGAGGCGCTGCCCGAGTCCGAGGAGCTCGCCGACCCGGACGTCGACGAGGCATCCGACGAAGCACAGACGCCGGAGGGGACGCCGGAGCCGGTGGAAGAGGGGCGATAGGCGCAGATGGCGAAGCAGCGGGTTCACGAGATCGCAAGAGCTCTCAACCTCGAGAGCGACAAGGTCATCAAGGCGCTGAAGGCGTCCGGCGTGGAGGTCAAGACGGCCTCCTCGAGCGTCGAGCAGTCCGAGGCGCTGAAGGCGCTCGCCGCCGCGGGCGCGCTGCCGAAGAAGAAGCCCGTTCCCGCCGGCTCGCGTTCCGGGGGCTCTGGCGCGACGCGCCGTCCCGCCTCCGGCGGCAACGGCGGCTCTTCGGGCGGCGCCGACGGCAAGAAGCGCCGCCGCGTCGTCATCGATTCGCAGGCCGCCCGCCGCGACCACATGAACCAGGGCCCGCCCCAGCGGCCGCCCCGCCGCCGCGGACGCCGCCGCCGGCCCGCCTTCGACGAGTCGCCGGAGCTGAAGATGCCGAGCACCGAGGAGGCCGCGCCGCTGAAGGTCAACTCCGGCGCGACCGTCCGCGAGGTCGGCGAGACCTTCGGCGTCAGCCCCGCCGAGATCATCAAGAAGCTGATGCAGCAGGGCGAGATGGCGACGCTCACCCAGACGCTCACCGACGAGACCGTCGAGGCGCTCGCCGAGGAGTTCGAACAGAAGGTCGAGATCGTCCACGCGGGCGAGGAGACCGAGACTGAGCCGGCCTACGAGGACGCCGCTGCGGATCTTGTCGAGCGGCCTCCGGTCGTCACCGTGATGGGCCACGTCGACCACGGCAAGACCTCGCTGCTCGATGCGATCCGGGCCACCGAGGTGACCGCGGGCGAGGCCGGCGGCATCACGCAGCACATCGGCGCCTACCAGGTCCACCAGGACGGCCGGACGATCACCTTCCTCGACACGCCCGGCCACCAGGCCTTCACGGCGATGCGCGCTCGCGGGGCGAAGGTCACCGACGTCGCCATCATCGTCGTCGCCGCCGACGACGGCGTGATGCCGCAGACCGTCGAGGCGATCGACCACGCCAAGGCGGCGGGAGTCCCGATCATGGTCGCCGTCAACAAGATCGACAAGGAGGACGCGCAGCCGGAGAAGGTCCGCGGCGAGCTCGCGAGCCTCGGCCTCCAGCCGGAGGACTGGGGCGGCGAGACCGTCTACTGCGACGTCTCCGCGAAGACCCACGAGGGCCTCGAGAACCTGCTCAACATGATCCTCCTCGTCACCGAGCTCGAGGACCTCAAGGCCAATCCGAAGGCGGAGGCCTCCGGGACCGTGATCGAGTCGCACCTCGACCCGGGCCGCGGCCCGGTCTCGACGATCCTGGTCGGCCGCGGCACCCTCCATGTCGGCGACGCGATCGTCGCCGGCTCGCAGTGGGGCCGGGTGCGGGCAATGCACGATTTCACCGGCACGCGGACCGAGTCCGCCGGCCCCGGCGACCCGGTCGAGGTGCTCGGCATGGACGGCGTCTGCGAGGCCGGAGAGCACGCCTACGTGGCCGAGAACGACCGCAAGGCCCGCCAGCTCGCCGGCGAGCGCGCCAACCGCCTCAAGACCGAGGCGCTGGCCCGCCGCCAGGCGCGCCGCATCAGCCTCGAGGACGTCTTCTCGAAGGCCAAGGAGGGCGAGCTCAAGTCGATCAACCTGCTGCTGAAGGCCGATGTCTCCGGCTCGCTGGAGGCCCTTCAGGACGAGATCGCCAAGCTGCCCCAGGAAGAGGTCACCGTCGACGTGATCCACGCCGCCCCGGGCGGGATCAACGAGTCCGACATCATGCTCGCGGCGGCCTCCGACGCGATCATCATCGGCTTCAACGTCCGGCCGCTGGCCGACGCGCGCCGCGCCGCGCAGGCCGAGGGCGTCGAGATCCGCACCTACTCGGTCATCTACCGGATCACCGAGGAGCTGCGCGACGCGATGCAGGGCATGCTCGAGCCCGAGGAGGTCGAGAGGGCGCTCGGCGAGGCCGAGGTGCTGGAGCTCTTCAAGGCGTCCAAGATCGGCACGATCGCCGGCTCCCGCGTCAACGAGGGCCGGATCACCCGCAACGCCGACGTCCGCCTGGTCCGCGACGGCACCGTCGTCTGGACCGGCAAGGTCGGCTCCCTCCGCCGCTTCAAGGACGACGTCCGCGAGGTCGAGGAGGGCCAGGAGTGCGGCATCACGCTCGACGGCTTCCAGGACGTCAAGGTCGGCGACGTGCTCGAGGCCTTCGAGACCACCCAGGTCGAGAAGACCCTGGATTAGGGCGCCGGGGCCGGATGGCGTTCGTCTGCCTCGTCGAGGTCAGGCTTCACGTCGCCGAGTCCCAGAGCCTGAAGTCGAAGCGGCAGGTCGTCCGCTCGGTCAAGGACGCCCTCCGCGAGCGCCTCGGTGCCGCCGTGGCCGAGGTCGAGGGTCAGGCCACCTGGCAGCGCTCGACGCTGCTGTGCGCGCTCGTTGGGCGCGAGACGGCCGAGCTCGAACGCCGGGCCGACCGGCTCGAGGAGATCGTCGTCGCCAGGGCGGGGGAGGGGACGTCGTTCGAGCGGACGCTCAGGAGCCTGGAGGACCTGCGGGGCTAGCGAGCTCGTGGGGGCTCGCTTCGCTAGCCCGGGCAGCGAGGGGGAAAGGGCTGGGTTGTCCGCCCGGCGCCCACGCCTCGTCCACCTCACTTGTCTCGCCAATGGAAGATTTGGTCCCTGGGAGGGACCGGATCCTCCATCGGCACGCGATGTGAGGACGGACAGCCTCGCGTCGCCCCTTCTTCAGCTCCAACCCACGCCCACCCGGACCAGGTCCCGGGCCCCACGACGGCTATAGTCGGCCGCGATGCCGACTGCGCGCATGCGTCGGGTGAACGAAGTGATGCGCGAGGTGGTTGGAGCGACGATCTCGGGGGAGCTTCAGGACCCACGCATCGGATTCGTCACCGTGACCTCCGTGGAGACAAGCCCTGATCTGCGCACCGCCCAGGTGCACGTGAGCGTGCTCGGGGACGAGCAGGAGCGCGAGGACACCCTGAAGGCGCTGCGGTCCGCCCATGGCGTGATCCAGCGGGCGATCTCGGCGCAGATGCACATGAAGCGGACCCCGAGCCTGACCTTCCGCTACGACGACACCGCCGAGCGGGCCGACCGGATGAACCGCCTGCTGGGGGACCACTGATGGACGCGGTCGCGACGACGCCCACCCGCGAGGAGGTCGAGGCCGCCGCCGGCGACATCGTCAGCGCGCTGCAGGAGGGTGAGCGCTTCCTGCTCACCACCCACGAGGGGCCCGACGGCGACGCGCTCGGCTCGCTGCTGGCGCTGCATGAGATCCTCGAGCAGCTCGGCAAGGACTCGGTGATGTTCCTCGCCGAGAAGGAGTTCCCGCTCCCCGTCGAGTACCGCTTCCTCGCGCTCCAGGAGGTGTTCCACGAGCCTCCCGCCGACCTCGCCGACCGCACGATCGTCTTCCTCGACTGCGGCAACATCGATCGCATGCCGGTCGAATGGCTGAAGGATGGGGGACGGATCCTCAACGTCGACCACCACCACGACAACACCCGCTTCGGGAGCGTCAACCTCGTCGACGTCGACGCCTCCTGCACCGCTGAGATCGTCTTCGAGCTCAGCCACCGGCTCGGGGCGAAGACGACCAAGTCGATCGCGCAGGCGCTCTACGTGGGGCTGATCACCGACACCGGGATGTTCATGTACGAGAACACGAACGCCCAGACCCACCGCGTCGCCGCCGCTCTGATCGAGGCGGGGGTCGACGTCAACGAGATCTTCCGCCGCCTCTACGAGCGCGTCCCCGAGGAGAAGCTGCGGCTCATCGCCCGCGCCCTCGGCAAGATCGACCGCCGGCTCGACGGAACGCTTTCGACGACCTACCTCTCGGCCGAGGACTACGCCGCGACCGGCGCCGACGAGACGATGACCGAGGGGATCATCGACTTCGTGCGAGGCATCGAGGGGACCTCGGTCGCCGCGGTCGTTCGCGACAAGCCCGAAAGCCACCGCGAGGCCCGGAAGGTGAGCCTGCGCTCCACCGACGGCTCCGTCGACGTCTCGCGGATCGCCCGCAAGATGGGCGGCGGCGGGCACCGGCGCGCCGCCGGCTTCTCGACCGACCGGCCCTACGACGAGCTGATCGAGTTCATCAGCGACGAGATCGCCGACGGCGACGGCCGCTGAGCCGCCGCGAGTGGACGGCGGCCGGCCCCGATCCGGGTTCCTCCTCTGCGACAAGCCGGCGGGGGTGACCTCCCACGACGTCGTCGCCCGCGCCCGGCGTGAGCACGACGGGATCCGCGCCGGGCACGCCGGCACCCTCGACCCGTTCGCCACCGGGCTGCTGATCGTCCTGCTGGGCGGTGCGACCCGCCTGCAGCGCTACGTCCTCGGGCTGCCCAAGAGCTACCTGGCGACCGCTCGCCTCGGCTGGCGCTCGACCACCGGCGACCCCGACGGGGAGCTCACCGAGACCGGTGTGGTCCCGGAGGGGCTGGAGCTGCCGACCGGCGAGATCGAGCAGCGGGTGCCGATGACCTCGGCGGTGCGGGTGGCGGGCGAGCGGCTCTACAAGCGCGCGCGGCGCGGCGAGGAGGTCGAACGGCCGGTCCGCCGCGTGACCGTGACGCGGGCCGAGCTCGTCGGAACGGGGGAGGGGACGGCGACGTTCGCGATCGACTGCTCCTCGGGCACCTACGTGCGGACCCTGATCGAGGAGCTCGGGGACGCCTACTGCGAATCGCTGAGGCGCACCGCCATCGGGCCGCACCGGGTCGATGACGCGGGCCCGAAGGTGCACCCGGTCGAGGAGCTGCTGCCGTTCCTGCCGGTGCTCGAGGTCACCGCCGAGGAGGCTCGGCTGCTGCGCAACGGGATCCGGATCGAGGCGCCCGCCGAGGCGCCGCCGGAGCCGATGCGGATCGCCTGCGAGGGCGAGCTGATCGGCGTCGCGCGGGTTGCGGAGGGGCGGCTGAGGACGGAGGTCGTGCTCCCCTTCTGATTGAGTTGGGCACGGCTCGATGAGCATTCAGGTCACATCCCTGCCGGACGCCCGCCCGCGGCCGCGCAACGTCGCGATCGGGGTCTTCGACGGCGTCCACGTCGGCCACCGCGCGGTGATCGACGACGCCGACACGGTCCTCACCTTCGAGCCGCATCCGCTCTCGGTGATCCATCCCGAGGCGGCTCCGAAGCTGATCATGCCCTTCCCGCTCAAGCGCGACGTGATCGAGGGGCTCGGAGTCCGCGAGCTCGTCGTGATCCCGTTCGACCGCGACTTCGCCTCGATCCCGGCCGAGGACTTCGTCGAGCGGATCCTCGTCGAGCAGCTCGAGGCGAAGCGCGTCTCGGTCGGCGAGAACTTCCGGTTCGGCGCCAAGGCGAAGGGGACGCCGGAGATGCTGGCCGGGAGGAGCGAGTTCGAGACGCGAGTCGAGCCGCTCGTCGAGGCTGGGGGCGAGGCCGTCTCCTCGACCCGGATCAGGGCCCTGGTCGCCGCCGGCGACATGGAGGGGGCGGGCCTCTGCCTCGGGGCTCCCTTCCTGCTCGAGGGCGAGGTCGTCTCGGGCGACCGCCGCGGCCGCACGCTCGGCTTCCCGACGGCCAACATCGTCCCCGACGAGCACTACGTCTACCCCGGCCACGGCGTCTATGCCGCATTCGCCAACGGCAGGCCGGCGGCCGTCAACGTCGGGGTGCGCCCGACCTTCGAGACGGGACGCGGCGTCCTCATGGAGACCTACATCATCGACCACGACGAGGACCTCTACGGCCGGCGGCTCCGGCTTGCCTTCGTCAAGCGCCTGCGGGGGGAGAAGCGGTTCGCCGGCGCCGGGGAGCTGATCGCGCAGATGCGCCGAGACGTCGCAGAGGCGCGCGAGGTCTGTGCTACTTTCCCGCGTCGCTGATGTCCCTGACGAAGGAAAGAAAAGCCGAGCTGGTCGACAGGTACGGGCGCGACAGCTCCGACACGGGCTCGACCGAGGTCCAGGTCGCGCTGCTCACCGAGCGGATCAACGAGCTCACCGAGCACCTGCGCACCCACCGGAAGGACCACCACTCCCGCCGCGGCCTGCTGATGCTCGTGGGCCAGCGCCGGCGCCTGCTTCGCTACCTCGAGCGCACCGACCTCGAACGCTACCGCTCGCTCGTCGCCGATCTCGGCCTGCGTCGCTAGAGGACCGGCTCCGGGTTCCGCGCCGTGATCGAGGCCGGCGCGACCGCTCCCGACTTCACGCTCCCCGATCAGGACGGCAACGACGTCGCGCTCGCCGACTTCGCCGGCCGGCGGCTGATCCTCGCGTTCTACCCGGGCGATTTCAGCCCCGTCTGCACCGATCAGCTCTCGATCTATCAGGAGGTGCTGGACGAGATCGAGGCGCGCGGGGCGAGCCTCGTCGGCGTCAGCGTCGACTCGTTCTTCTGTCACGCCGCCTTCCGCGAGAAGCTCGGCCTGGCGATCCCGCTGCTCTCCGACTTCCACCCGAAGGGCAGCGTGTGCGCTGCCTACGGCGCGCTGATCGAATCGCGCGGCCACGCGAACCGCTCGCTGGTCCTGATCGGGCCCGATCGCGAGGTGCTGTGGTCGCACGCGCCGCCGACGCCGCTCGAGATTCCCGGCGCGAACCTGATCTTCGACGCCCTCGAAGCCTGAGCGTGGCCGCCGGGGGCGCCTCCCTGGGCAGCGCGCCGCCGCCTCCCGTCGGCGCGGGCGATCACGTCCGGGGCGAGGCGAGCGCGCCGGAGGCGATCCTGTATCTCGATCTCGCCTGCCCCCGCTGCGCCGCCACCTGGCCCCGCATCGCGGAGCTGCCGCTGCGCCTCTGCGTCCGTCACTTCCCGGTCGCCGGCAAGCGCCCGCGCTCGCCCGCGCTGCACCGCGCCGCCGAGGCGGCCGCGATCCACTCGGAGGCGGCGTTCTGGTCGTTCTGGGACTCCCTGCTGGTCGACCGCGCGCGGGTCGACGACCCGCACCTCTGGGAGCGGGCCGGCCGGCTCGGCATCGATCCGGTCGGCTTCGACCGCGACCGGCGATCCGACGCGGTCGGCGAGCGGGTCAAGCGCGACTTCCGCAGCGGGATCCGCGCCGGCGTCGTCTCGACGCCGGCGGCCTTCGCGGGCGGAGAGCCGCTGGCGGGCGACGCCGCCGACGCCCTGGCGCGGCTCGCACGCGGCGGTGCGTGAGCGGTTGGCGGTCGCGGTGCATCCCCCGACCCTGGGAGGATCCGCGACCGTGGGGGCTCTCTCCGTCATCGCTCGGTGCTGCTCGCGGTCGCGGGACTCGCCGCTACCCTGATGCCGGCCGCCGCCTCCGCGCAGCTTCCGCGGGCTTCTCCGACCACGGGGATCCGCCCAACGCCTGCGGGGACCCGCCGCGCGAGGGCGGCGCGCTTCGCGCCCAGGACATCCTCACCGACGGCGACCGGCTCGGGCTGAGCGGGACCATCATCCGCGTCAATCCCGACACCGGCGCGCCGCTGCCCGACAATCCGAGCACGGCGCCGGGCAACGCGGGGCGGATCTTCGCCAACGGCCTCCGCAACCCGTTCCGGCTGGCGGTCAGGCCGGGGACCGACGAGCTCTGGATCGGCGACGTCGGCTGGGGCCAGTACGAGGAGATCGACACGATGCCGCTCTCCCAGCGCTCGAACTTCGGCTGGCCCTGCTTCGAGGGAGCGGGCATCCAGCCCGACTACCAGGCCGAGCGGACCGCGATGTGCCGCTCCCTTTACGCGAACCAGACGCAGGTGACGCCGCCGTGGTTCAGCTACCAGCACAACGACCGACTCCAGCGCCGACTTCCCGGTGCCGTGGGACGGCGCTCTCTTCGCCGCCGACTACGTCCGCGGGTGCATCTGGAGCTTCCTCGCCGGTCGCGACGGGAGCCCGCGCCTGGACACCGCGGAGACGTTCCACGCCGGCGCGCTGCTCCCCGTCGAGCTCGTATCCGCGCCCGACGGCCTCCACTACCCCGATGTCTGGGGCGGCGCGGTCCACCGGATCAGCTATGACGGGCCACCGTCGAGGTGAAGGCGGTCAGCCGACCGCGCGGGGCGCGCATCGTGCTCGCCGGGCGCGTGCTGAACGTCCAGCCCCTGACCCTGAAGCGGGGGGCGTCCTACCGCCTGGCGGCTCCGCGGACGCTGAAGAAGGGGAAGCGGAAGCTCTTCTTCCACCGTTGGTCCGACAACGGGCGGCGGATCCATCCGATCACCGCCAAGCGCGATCGCAAGCTGCGCGCGGTCTATCGCAAGCGCTGAGCTCGCGGCCGCACGGCAGCCGGCATCTGTACTCTCCCGCCGGAATCCACAATCCGAAACCAACGGGTCGTCAACTCGCGGGACCTGGCAGACAGCTCACCCGCGCCGAGAATGGACGCGACGGCCCCGGAAGGAAAACGAAATACATGAGTATGTTTGACGTGAAGAGCGTCTCCGTCGAGGTCGGCGGAGAGGAGATCTCTTTCGAGACGGGCAAGCTCGCCCGCCAGGCCAGCGGCTCGGTCCTCGTCAAGTGCGGCGAGACCCACGTGCTCGGCACCGCGACGATGGGCAACCTCCGCGATGTCGACTTCCTGCCGCTCACGGTCGACGTCGAGGAGCGCCACTACGCAGTCGGCCGCATCCCCGGCTCCTACTTCCGCCGTGAGGCGCGCGCCGGTGAGAAGGCGACGCTGACGGCCCGCATGATCGACCGGCCGCTGCGGCCGCTGTTCCCGAAGGGCTGGCACTACGAGACGCAGCTCGTCTCGATGCCGCTCTCGGTCGACCACGTGCACCCCTACGACATCCTCGCGATGAACGGCGCCTCCGCCGCCCTCGCGGTCTCCCCGATCCCGGTGGCCGAGTACGTCGGCGCCGTTCGCGTCGGGAAGCTCGAGGGCGACTTCGTCGTCAACCCGCCCGAGGAGGAGCACGAGAACCTCGAGATGGACCTGATCGTGTCCGGCTCCAAGGACGCGATCCTGATGGTGGAGTGCGGGGCCGACAACGTGACCGAGGCCGAGGTGCTCGACGCCCTCGACATCGCCCACGGCGAGATCAAGAAGCTCGTCGGCGCGATGGAGGAGCTCGCGAGCATCGCCGGCAAGGAGAAGATCTCCGTCGAGGCCCCGACGCTGGACGAGGGCCTGCTGCAGCAGATCCGCGACAGCCACCAGACGGCCATCGACGAGGCGACGAGCGTCCCCGAGAAGCTCGCTCGCCAGGAAGCGATCGACGCGATCAAGGATGCGGTCATCGCTCAGTACGCGCCGGAGACCGGCGACGAGGAGGCCGACGCAACCCGTAGCTCCGAGGTTGCCCGTCACTTCGACGCGCTGGAGAAGTCGACGATCCGTCGCCGCATCGCGGTCGACAAGAAGCGCCCCGACGGTCGCGCTCAGGACGAGATCCGGCCGATCGAGACCGAGGTCGACGTCTCCCCCCGCGTGCACGGCTCGGCGCTGTTCACCCGCGGCGAGACGCAGATCCTCTCGAACGTCGCGCTGGGCACGACCCGGATGGACATGCGCCTGGACAACCTGGGGCTCCAGGAGACCAAGACGTTCTTCCACCACTACAACTTCCCGCCGTTCTCGGTCGGGGAGGCCGGGTTCATGCGCGGTCCGAAGCGTCGCGACATCGGTCACGGCGCGCTCGCCGAGCGGGCGCTGCTGCCGACGATCCCGTCGCAGGACGACTTCCCGTACGTGACCCGAGTCGTCTCCGAGACGCTCGAGTCCAATGGGTCCTCCTCGATGGGCTCCGTCTGCGCGTCCTCGATGGCGCTCCAGGCCGCGGGCGTTCCCGTCCGTGAGCCGGTCGCCGGCGTCGCGATGGGGCTGATCAAGGAGGGCGACGACGTGATCGTCCTCACCGACATCGCCGGCGTCGAGGATCACCTCGGCGACATGGACTTCAAGGTCGCCGGGTCCAAGGAGGGCATCAACGCGCTCCAGATGGACATCAAGATCACCGGCGTCACCTTCGACATCCTTCGCGAGGCGCTGGAGCAGGCTCGTCAGGGCCGGCTCTTCATCCTCGGCAAGATGGCCGAGTCCATCGACGGGCCGCGCGAGCAGCTCTCGAAGACCGCTCCGCGCATCGAGTCGATCAAGATCGACCCGGAGAAGATCGGCGCGGTCATCGGCAAGGGCGGCGAGACGATCCGCGGCCTCTCCGAAACCTACGAGGCGCAGATCGACGTCGAGGACGACGGCACGGTTCGCGTCTACGCCGCCAACGGCGAGCTCGTCGAGGCCTGCATCAAGCAGATCGAGGCGATGACCCGCGAGGCCGAGGTCGGGGACACGTTCCACGGCAAGGTCGTCAAGACGACGACGTTCGGCGCGTTCGTCGAGCTGGTCAAGGGCACCGACGGCCTCCTGCACATCTCGGCGGTCAAGCCGGGCGAGCGGGTCGACACCGTCGAGGACGTGCTCTCCCAGGGCGACGAGATCGACGTGACCGTGGTCGAGGTCGACCGCGAGCGCGGCCGGATCGGCCTCCGGCGCTCCGACGACCCCCAGGTCGCCGGCAAGTCGAAGGAGGAGCTGGCGGCGGTCGGCAGCGGCGATCGCGGACCCCGCGGCGGCGGTGACCGTGGCCGCGGCGGCGACCGTGGCGGCCGTGGCCGCGACCGCGGCCGTGAGCGTCGTGGCGGCGATCGTGAGCGTCGCCCCCGCCGCGACTGAGATGCCCCTTCCCGAAGGCGTCGAGCTGACCGAGCTGGACGGCGGCCTCAAGGTCGTCACCGAGTCCGTGCCCGGCGTGCGCTCGGTCGCCCTCGGGCTCTGGGTTCGGACCGGATCCCGTGACGAGACGCCGGCGCAGGCCGGCGTCTCGCATTTCCTCGAGCACCTGCTGTTCAAGGGGACCAAGCGGTACTCGGCGATCGAGATCTCCGAGTACTTCGACGGCCTCGGCGCGGCGACCAACGCCGCGACGAGCAAGGAGACGACCCACCTGTACTCGCGGTTCCTCGACGAACACACCGAGGCCGCGCTCGACCTGCTGGCCGAGATGTTCCTGAAGCCGACGTTCCCGGACATCGACTCCGAGCGGCAGGTCGTGATCGAGGAGATCGCGATGTACGAGGACGAGCCCTCCGATCGCGTCCACGACGTGCTCGCCGACGCGATCTTCGGCGACCACCCGCTCGGGCGCCGGGTCCTCGGCACCGCCGAGGTGATCGGCTCGATCGCGATCCCCGACATCTCCGCCTACCACCAGGCGCGCTACCGCGGCTCGAACCTGGTCGTCTCCGCCGCCGGGCACCTCGAGCACGAGCGGATCGTCGAGCTGGTCAAGGGCCACTTCGACCCGCCCGCCGGGGAGGTCCCGCACGGAAACGGCGATGGCGCCGAGCACGCGGCTCGGCTCTGCTTCTACCCGAAGGAGACCGAGCAGTACCACATCTGCTTCGGGGCGCCGGGGATCTCGCGGAGCGACGATCGCCGTTTCGCCCTCAGCGTCATGGACACCGTCTTCGGTGGGTCGTCCTCCTCGCGGCTGTTCCGCGAGGTGCGCGAGAAGCGCGGCCTCGCCTATGCGGTCGGCTCCTACTCGGAGCAGTTCGCCGACAGCGGCACCGTCGCGATGTACGTCGGCACCCGCGAGGACAACGTCGAGGAGGCCTGCGAGATCATCGGCCGCGAGCTCGAGTCGATCCGCGCCGACGGCGTCTCCGGCGAGGAGCTCGACCGCGCCAAGGAGCACGTCAAGGGCCGGCTCGTCCTCGCGCTCGAGTCGACCTCGGCGCGGATGTCGCGCAACGCTCGCTCGACGCTCTTCGACATCCCGCTCCTCTCGATCGACGAGCTGATTGAGCGCACGGACGCGGTCACCCGCGAGGACGTCTGCGAGCTCGCGGCCGAGCTCTACGCGCCCGAGCTCATCTCCGCCGCCTGCATCGGCGCCGACGAGGACCGGTTCCGTGACGCCGTCTCTCCGGTGAGCGCGGCGCTGGTCGCGTAGACCGATGTGGCGCTCCGAATAACCTCCGCCAATGCCTGAGGACCCCGTCAGAGTCGCCGTCGCCGGCGCCGCCGGGCGCATGGGCGCGACCGTCTGCGAGGCGGTCGGGGCCGCCGACGGGCTGGAGCTGAGCGGCCGCGCCGACCCCGCCCTCGACACCGTGCTCGCCGGCGTCCTCGAGGACGCCGACGTCGTCGTCGACTTCACCGTCCCCGACCAGGCGCTCGGGAACGCCGCACAGTGCCTGGAGGCCGGGGTCAGCGTCGTCGTCGGCACGACGGGCTTCGACCTCGACGAGCTGCGCGCGACGGCGGAGCGGACGTGGGATGGGGGCCGCGGGCCGCGGGCATTCGTCGCGCCGAACTTCGCGATCGGGGCCGTCCTGATGATGGAGCTCGGCCAGCGGGTCGCCGAGCACATGCCGGAGGTCGAGATCATCGAGCTCCACCACGACCGCAAGCTCGACAAGCCGTCGGGCACCGCGGCCCGGACAGCCGAGCTCCTGCGCGACGCGGGGGCGAACGTGCACGAGCCGATCCACTCGGTGCGGCTGCCGGGGCTGGTCGCCCACCAGGAACTGCTGTTCGGCGGCGAGGGTCAGACTCTGACGATCCGCCACGACTCGATCGACCGGGCGTCGTTCATGCCGGGCGTCGTGCTCGCTTGCCGGCGGGTCGGCTCGCTCCCCGAGCCGCTGACGGTCGGGCTCGAAGCGCTGCTGTAGATGACCGACCCGCGTCCCGCCGCCGATAGTCTGGCTGACCCCACCTTCGCCGCGCCCGCCGCGGCCCACCCCACTAGGAGATGACGTGAGCGACGATCTGGCACGGATGGACGCGACTGCGCAGGCCGAGCTCGTGAGCTCGGGCGAGGCGTCGCCGGCGGAGCTCGTCGACGCCGCGATCGAGCGGATCGAGCGGGTCAATCCCGAGGTCAACGCGGTGATCCACGAGTTCTTCGACGAGGCCCGCGAGGCGGCCGCCGGGGACGTGCCGGACGGCCCGTTCAAGGGCGTGCCGTTCCTGCTCAAGGACTTGGGCGCCACCTTCGCCGGCCAGCCGATGCACATGGGCTCGCGGCTCCTCAAGGAGGCCGACTTCCGCTCGCCCCTCGACACGTTCCTCGCGCAGCGATTCCGCGAGGCCGGGCTGATCACGGTGGGCAAGACGAACACGCCGGAGTTCGGGATCGTCGCGACGACCGAGTCCGCCGCGTACGGCCCCGCGCGCAACCCCTGGGACACCGAGCGCTCCACCGGCGGCTCGAGCGGCGGCTCGGCCGCGGCGGTGGCCGCCGGACTGGTCCCGTTCGCGCATGCCAACGACGGTGGCGGCTCGATCCGGATCCCCGCCTCCAACTGCGGCCTCGTCGGGCTGAAGCCGACGCGCCAGCGGACCACCGAGGGGCCGATGGTCGGGGACAACATGGGAGGCATGACGGCTGAGCTCTGCGTCTCGCGCTCGGTCCGCGATACGGCGCGGCTGCTCGACGCCGTCCACGGTCCCGTCCAGGGCGATCCCTACTGGGCGCCGCCTCCGGCCCGTCCCTACGTCGATGAGCTCGAGGACGAGAGCGCCGGGCTGAGGATCGGGACGACGACCGATCCGGCCGTCGACGTCGAGGTCCAACGAGATTGCATCGACGCGGTCGCCGACGCGCAGAAGCTGCTCAGGGAGATCGGCCACGAGGTCGACGAGTCCTCCTTCGTCGACATGCTTCCTCGGGGCGAGGGCGTACCCGACATCAGCGAGACCTTCCTGACGCGGTGGTGCGCGGGCCAGGCATCGCTGCTCGCGCAGTTCGAGGTGATCCTCGGGCGGCCGATCGGCGAGGACGACGTCGAGTCGCTGACCTGGCAGCTCGCCGAGATCGGCCGCGAGCGCAGCAGCGCCCGCTACCTCCAGGACGTCGCCTTCCACCAGGGACTGAGCCGGCTCGTCGCAGGCTGGTTCATGACCGGGTACGACCTGCTCCTGCTGCCGACGATGGCCGAGGTCGCGCCGCGCATCGGCGAGATCGACACCTCCGAGCCCGACCTCGCCGCCTACTGGCGCTGCATGCCGTCGGGCGCCTTCACCGCGTTCTTCAACGTCACCGGCCAGCCGGCGATCTCGATACCGCTCCACTGGACCGAGGAGGGCGTTCCCGTCGGCGTCCAGCTGGTCGCGCCGTTCGGCCGCGAGGACCTGCTGATCCGGGTCGCCGCCCAGATCGAGCGGGCGGCCCCGTGGAGCGACAAGACCCCACCGGTATTCGCCGGGTCGGCGGACTAACCTGCGCGCCATGACTGAGATCGGCGGTGTCCTCACCGCGATGGCGACCCCTTTCGACGATGACGGGGGAGTGGATCATCCGGCCGCCGCGCGGCTGGCGACCCACCTGCTCGAAAACGGCTCCGACGGGCTCGTCGTCGCCGGCAGCACCGGCGAGGCGGCGACGCTCGACGATGAGGAGCAGATCGGCCTGCTGCGGGCCGTCCGCGCCGAGGTCGGCGACGACGTCCTGCTGATCTGCGGCAGCGGCACCAACGACACGCGCCACTCCGTGAACCTGACCCGGGCGGCCGACGAGGCCGGAGCCGACGCGTTGCTCGTCGTCACGCCCTACTACAACAAGCCGAATCCGGCCGGGATCAGGGCGCACGTCGAAGCGATCGCCGGCGCCACCGACAAGCCGATCGTCCTCTACAACATCCCCAGCCGTACGGTGATCAACGTCCCGCCGGACCAGCTCGCCGGGCTCGCGGCGATCGACAACGTCGTCGCGGTCAAGCAGGCCAACGACGACGAGCTCGGGCCGATCGAGGGCCTGGGCGTGCTGGCCGGCAACGACAACGTCTTCCTGCGCACCCTCGAGCTCGGGCTCGCGGGCGGCATCCTCGTCGCCTCCCACATCGTCGGGCCGCAGATGGCGGAGATGCGCGATCGCGTGGCGGCGGGCGAGCCGGAACGGGCTCGCGAGATCGACGCCGAGCTCCAGCCGCTGTACGAGGCGCTCTCGGTGACGACGAACCCGATGCCGCTGAAGGCGGCGCTGTCGATGCTCGGGATCTGCTCGGAGCGGATGCGCCTGCCGATGGTGCGCTGCGACGAGGGGCAGCGCGCCGTCGTCCGCTCCGCGCTCGAGCGGCTGGACCTGGTGGTAGCGGCTTGAGCGCTTCGAAGCTGCGGATCCTGCCGCTCGGCGGGCTCGGCGAGATCGGCAAGAACATGGCCGTCGTCGAGCTCGACGGCCGGATCGTCGTCATCGACACCGGGCTGATGTTCCCGACGGCGGAGATGCTCGGCATCGACCTCGTCCTGCCCGACTTCTCCTATCTGCGGGACCGGCTCGACGACATCGAGGCGATCGTGCTCACCCACGGCCACGAGGACCACGTCGGTGCGCTTCCGTTCGTGCTCCGCGAGGTCGGCATCCCGCCGGCGATCTACGGCGGCCGGCTGACGATCGGGATGGTGCGATCGAAGATCGAGGAGCACAAGCTCCGCGACGTGCCCCTTCGCGACCTCGCGCCCGGCAAGATCCAGCAGGCGGGGCCGTTCGGGATCGAGATGATCCACATGTCCCACTCGATCCCCGACGCCTGTGCGGTGGCCCTGCACACCGATCTCGGGACGGTGCTCTTCACGGGCGACTACAAGTTCGACCAGACGCCGGTCGACGGCAACCCGGCCGACTTCGCCCGGCTCGCCGCACTTGGCGCCGAGGGACTGCTCTGCCTCTGCGGCGACTCGACCAACGCGGACCGTCCTGGCGTCGCGACGTCGGAGTCGAGCGTCGGTCCGGCCCTGCTGCAGACGTTCGGGAGCTGCGAGGGCCGGATCATCGTCACCTGCTTCGCCTCCAACGTTCACCGTGTCCAGCAGGTCGTGGACGCGGCCGAGAAGCTGGGCCGCAAGGTCGCCCTCGTCGGCAGATCGATGCGCAAGAACTTCAACATCGCCTCCAACCTCGGGATCGCCCACGCCCCCGACGGACTGCTGATCCAGCCGCGCGAGATCGAGGACTACCGCGACGAGGAGGTGATCGCGATCTCCACCGGCAGCCAGGGCGAGCCGCTGTCGGCGCTGCGGCGGATGGCCCACGGCGACCACCGCGACGTCGAGCTCCACTCCGGCGACACCGTCGTCTTCTCCGCGACCCCGGTACCCGGCAACGAGCGCTCGGTGAATGAGACGATCGACCGCATCTTCGAGATCGGCGCCCGAGTGATCACCGCCCAGGACGCCCCCATCCACGCCTCCGGTCACGGCTACCAGGAGGACATGAAGCTGATGCTCAACCTGACGCGCCCGCGCTACGTGATGCCGGTGCACGGGGACTACAAGCGCCTGCGGCTCCACGCGGGCCTCGCGAAGTCGGTGGGCATCGACGAGGAGCGCATCTTCCAGTCGCGCAATGGAGTCCCGCTCGAGTTCGACTCCAACGGGGCCGCGAGGCTGGGCAAGGACGTCGGGGCCGGGATGATCTTCGTCGACGGGCTCGAGCTCGGGGAGCCGGACGACGCGGCGCTCCGCGATCGGCGGACCCTCTCGGCCGACGGAGTGGTGCTCGTCGCGGTGACCGTCTCCTTCGAGGACCTCGAGGTCGCCGCCGATCCCGAGATCGCCTTCCGCGGCGTCCCCTTCCGGGACGACGAGGACTCCGACCGGCTGCTCGACGAGATCGCCGACGCCGTCGAGGACAAGATCGAGGATGCCTTCAAGGGCAAGGTCAGGGAGCCGGCGCTGATCCGCCAGGACGTCCACGACGTCGTCGCGGAGCTGGTCTTCAAGCGACTCAAGCGGCGGCCGATGGTGCTGCCGGTCGTCGTCGAGGTCTAGACCCGGGCGGGAATGGCCTGGCCGGACCGGCACGGGCGCTGGCCGCTGGTGGCCGCGACGGCCGCGGCTCCGGTCTCGGCGGCGATGCTGGCGCGCCGCGACGCCCTCGCTCGCGACGGCGCCTGGGTCCTCTGGCTGCCGCTGCCGGCGCTGCTCTGGCACCAGACGGAGGAGTGGGTGCGCCCCGGCGGCCTGGCACGGCGGCATGCCAGCTCGCGATGGACGTCGCCAACGCCGGTCTGCACGGCTCCCAGCTCGTGCGCGAGCGGCGGTACAACCCGGGCTCGCTGACGGCGCTGACGATGTTCCTGCCGCTCGGGGCCGCCGGGATGCGCCGGCTGCTGCGGGAGGGCCCGCGGCGCGAGGTCCTGGGCGGGGCCGGGGCGGGGCTGGCGGCCTCGGCGGCGCTGATGCTCGTGATGCGGAGGCGTGCCCGCCGCTAGCCGAAGATCGCCAGGTGCAGGAGGCCGCCGCCGAAGCCGAGGACGGCGCCGTGGAGGTAGAGCAGCCACTCGTCCTCCTTGATCACCGTCCGCAGCATCTCCGAGAAGTCGCGGGAGGGCATGTCCTCCATCCGGTCGGTGATCAACGCTTCGATCGCGCCTCCCTGTGCCCGGTTGAAGGCCGGATCGTCGAGCGGGGTCATCGTGTAGTCGACCGCCTCGGTCGCGACCGTCTCGCGGATCGAGTCGTAGCTGCGGCCGCCGACCGCGACGCGCACCGGTAGGCGAAGCGAGCCGCTGGCACGGTCGATCGCCGGCCGCAGCGACTCGCGGATCAGCTTCCGGGTGCGGTCCGACTGGCGACCCTCGAGCATCTCGCGGCCGAGGTTGGAGAGCGTCAGGACGTCGGCGGCGATGACGCGGGAGTAGCTGCGCGCGACCTCCTTCTGCCGCCGCAGGAAGAGCCCGTGGAAGCGAATGGGGCCGACGCGCCGCTCCTCGACCGGCTCGAAGATCATCAGGATCGCCACCAGGTTCGTGACGTAGCCGATGATCACGCCGGCGATCGGCAGCAGCCACCACGCGTGGAAGAGGACCTCGGTGACGATCGCGGTCGGGATGCCGAGCAGCAGGCCGAACCAGAACCCGAAGTTGACGATGAACCGCAGCTCCCTGCGCCCGATCTCGAGGAAGATGCGGTTCGCGAGCTCGGGCCGCTCCTCCATCTGCCTGATCACCATCAGCTTCACGTCCATCAGGTGGTCGATGTCGCGGCCGATCCCGTCGGTGACGCCGCGGACGACGTCGGGGAGCTGCTCCTGCACCCGCGCGTGGACCGCCTCCCGCACCCGCGGCGGCAGCTCGTTCCACAGCTCCGGCCGCTCGCGCTGCATCGTCCGCTCGACGAGGTCGCGGATGTCGCCCCGCGAGCTGTCGACGATGTGCTCGGCGATCCTGTCGGGCTCGAGGCTCTCGTAGAACTCCTTCGGGCTGCCGAGCTTGGCGATCCCCTTGTCGACAGCGATCGACCCCATCTTCGCCGCCCGGCTCGGGACGATTCCCTGCCAGCCGACCCCTCCGTGGGTGAACCCCAGCGGCACCTGCCGGACGCGGCGGGGGAAGAACCGCGCCAGCATCGCCAGCCCCGGCACCCGGATCCCCCGGAACTCCACCGGGTAGAAGAGCATCAACACGCCGGACCAGTTGGTCACGTACCCGATCGCCCCGGTGAACAGGGGCACGGTGAGCAGGCTGATCAGCTCCGAGTCCACAGCCTGCCCGTTCCCCGTTCCGCCACCGCAGGCCCAGCATATGGCGGGGGAGGGGGAGGTGACGAAGGTCGCCCGGGCCGGCCTCCTCGTCCCGGTGGTAGCTTGGGCGCAGGCGGATCATGCAACGCCCAAGAGAGGGGGCCGTTATGTCCGAAGCGCTCAAGGGGTCATGCCTCTGCGGCGGCGTCGAGTACGAGGTTCGCGATCCGGAGGCGCTGGGCTACTGTCACTGCACGCGCTGTCAGCGGTGGACGGGCTCGAGCCTCGCCGGGGTCGTCGTGCCCAGGGAGAACTTCACGTTCACCAAGGGCGAGGACCTCGTCACCACCTACGAGAGCGAGTTCGCCCCGCGCAACTTCTGCAGCCGGTGCGGATCGAGCATCTACGACGACCTCGGCGAGAAGTACTTCGTCGCCGCCGGCCTGATGCGGGACCTCGACCTCGATCCGAGCTTCCACCTCCAGGTCGCCTACAAGGCGAGCTGGCATCAGATCGGAGACGACGCTCCGCAGTACGCCGAGAACCCGCCGGGCTGAGCTGGTCAGGGGCAGTGGGGGGAGGGCACGGGCCTCCCAGGGCCGCCTCCGGCGGTCTCCCTCGCACCCTGCGGCCTGGCGGCCGCGGGTGCATGCCGGAGTTCGGCCCGCCCCCTCGCCCCACCGCCTAGATGGCCGGGGGACCGGCGCGAGCGATGCGGCGTCAGCCGCAAGCGAGCGGGGTTTCTTGTGAGTGCGGGAGCCCGCAGATCAAGGAAGAGGGGCGCGCAGTGGCCGCCAGGCCATGAGCGACCCGATGACGCCGAGCTGCGGCCTCCCGCACCACAAGAAATGGCCCGCCGGGTCAGGGAGGGGAACCCGGCGGGCCTAATTGGCTCAGGCTGGCCAATTGCATCCCCGTCGCGGACGTCTATGGGGGTGTCACGCGACGGTTCTCTTGTCTCGTCCGCGAGGCAGTCTCGATCCGGCCCCTAAAGCACTCTTCAACGGAAGCGAATAGTTCGCTCAAACTTCGGCGAGCGGGAGGCGGACGGTGAAACGGGCCCCGTGGCCATTGGCGTTCTCGGCGCTCACCTCGCCGCCGTGGGCGACGGCGACCGCGCGGACGATCGAGAGACCGAGCCCGGTGCCGGTGCCGTTCTGCGACTGCTTGTCGGCCGGGCCCTCGCCGCGGACGAAGCGCTCGAAGATCTGCGACTCCATCCCGTCGGGAAGGCCGGGGCCGTCGTCGGCGACGACGAGCTCGGCTTCGCCGTCGCCGGCCGCCGCCCGGATCTCGACCCTCGTCTCCGCCGGCGTGTGGCGGATCGCGTTCTCGAGCAGGTTGAGGACCATCCGGTGCAGCTCGTCGGGGTTGCCGCGGACGGGGACCGGGCCGTCCGCCTCGAAGCTGAGGTCGTGTCCATCGCTCACCGGCGCGAGCTCCTCGCAGGCGTCCCTGGCGATCGCCGCCAGGTCGCAGCCGGTGCGCGTGCCCGCCCTCCCGGCGTCGGCGCGCGCGAGCAGCAGGAGGTCGCCGACGAGCCGGTTCATCCGCTTCGAGCTCCGCAGCGCCGAGTTGACGGCGGCGCGGTCGTCCTCGTCCTCCTCGTCTTTCAGGGAGTGATCGAGCAGCTCGAGGTTCGCGAGGATGCTGGTCAGCGGCGTCCGCAGCTCGTGGGAGGCGTCGGCCACGAACTCGCGCTGGCGCCGCATCGTCTCGTCGGTCTCCGAGCGGGCGGCATCGAGCTCGCGGAGCATCTGATCGAGCGTCCGCGCCAGCTCGGCGACCTCGTCGTCGCTCTCGGGCTGGGGGAGGCGCTGCGAGGGGTCGCGGGTCGCCGCGATGTCGCCCGCGGCCGCGGTCAGGGCGGCGATCGGCCGCATTGCCCGGTTCGCCACCGCCATCCCGGCGAGCCCGGCGAGCAGGGTGCCGACCAGGACGCCGCCGCCGAGGAAGAGCCAGAGGCGTCCGATCGTGTCGTCGACGGCGGACTCCGGGCGCGCGAACTGGACGTAGAGGGACGGGCCCGTGCCGAAGGTGCCGGGGGCGATCTGGATCTCCGGCGCGATCTGGATCTCCGCGGTGGCGACGTCGTAGTTGCCGACCCTGAGGATCTCGCCGGGGCTCGGCATTGGCAGGATGCCCGTGTCCGGGGTCACCGGCTGGCGCGTCTGCCCGTTGGCGTAGGCGGTTCGGATCACCGCGTCGGTCCCGAACCACGGAGCTTGGTCAAGCCTTCCGTTCCATTGGGAGGCGAGCCGAGTCGCGGTGTTCTGGAGGTCGGCCTTGAAGTCGTTGTGGAGCCGGTTGCTCGTCAGACGGCCGACGACCGCGGCGAAGGCGATCAGGATCACCGCGGTCAGGGCAGCCGAGACGATCGCGATCCGGACCCGGACCGGCCAGCGGCGGGAGGCGGCGTAGAGGTCACGCAGCCGGCTCACGCCGCGATCACACCCTCACGACGTATCCCGCACCGCGCTTGGTGTGCAGGACGCGCGGCTCCCCTCCCTCTTCGAGCTTGCGCCGCAGGTTGCTGATGAAGACGTCGATCGTGTTGGTGAGCGATGTCGGGTCGTAGCCCCAGACCTCCTCGAGCAGCCGCTCGCGCGAGATCACCAGGCGCTCGTTGCGCATCAGGAACTCGAGCAGCTCGAACTCGCGGTTGGTGAGGTCGATCTGGCGGCTGCCGCGGCTGACCTCGCGGGTGCCGGGGTTGAGGACGAGGTCGCCGACGCTCAGCGACGCGGTGCCGCGGGGCGGCCGCCGGCGCAGCAGGGCCCGCATCCGCGCCAGCAGCTCCTCGCGCTCGAAGGGCTTGACGAGGTAGTCGTCGGCCCCGGAGTCGAGGCCCTCGACGCGGTCCTCGGTGTCGCTGCGGGCGGTGAGGATGAGGATCGGCACGTCGCCTGCCTCGCGCAGGCGCCGGCAGACCTCGACGCCGTCCATGCCCGGAAGGCCGAGATCGAGGATCACGAGGTCGGGCACGAACTCGGCCGCCTGCCGCAGGGCGTCCTCGCCGTCGGCGGCGGTCCGCACCTCGTGGCCCTCCTGGCGCAGGGAGCGACGGAGGACGTCGGCGATGTCGTCGTCGTCCTCGACGACCAGCACGCGGCCGGTCAAGTTTTCGGGGTCGCCCATCGCGCCGATTCTAAAGACGCGCCTTAACGGTCCCGAAAGGGGTAGAGCCGGGTGCGTCGAAGGGGGTCGGCACATGTCCCCAACCCCCTTCTCGCGCAAGAAGGCGCGCGGCCGCTCGTCCTCCCGCGGGGCGAAGCGCCCGGCCGCGCGCAAGCCCGCTGCCAAGGCCCGGGCGACGCCGAAGGCCCGCGCCGTGGCCGCGCCGCGGGAGCTCGAGCAGCGCCACCTCGACCTGATCGGGCTCGCCCTGCTCGCGGCCGGGCTCTACCTGGGATTCGTCCTCTACGCGGGCTGGGACGGCGGCTCGGCGGGCTCCGGGCTCGAGGTCGCACTCACCTGGGCGGTTGGCGCCGTCGCCTACGCGATGCCGCTGCTCATCGCCGGCCTCGGCATGGCCCTCGTTGTCCGACCGCTCGTTCGCTATCCCGGCGCCGTCAACGCCGGCGCGCTGCTGCTCGTCGCCGGCCTCCTGCTCGCATTCGCCGCCGAGACCGCGGGCCTGGGGCCCGACGCCCCCGTCCGCGAGGGCACCTTCGACCCCGACTTCTTCACCGAGCACGGCGGAGCCCTCGGCGAGTCGCTCTACTGGGCCTCGACGACGCTGTTCCAGCGGGTCGGCGCCCACATCATCGCCCTGCTGCTGATCCTCAGCGGCGCCCTGCTTCTCAGCGGGCGCCCTCTCGTCAGCCTGATCGGCTCCGGCGCGGAGGCGGGCCGGCGCGCCAGGGAGGCGACCGGCCAGCTCGCGCAGACCGCGCGGCAGGCGGGGTCCTCCCGCCGCCCGGTCGGCGACGGCTGGACGACGATCGACATGGCGACCGGCGAGGAGACGCTGCGCCTGCCCGACGAAGATCCGGCGACGGGCGAGATCGACCTCGCGCTCGCGGAGGAGGCCGAGGACGCCGAGGCGCCGGCGGAGCCGGTGGCGGCCGACCTCAGCGCGCCCGAGCACGGCTTCGTCGACGACGGCGCCGAGGGGGCCGCTGCGGGGGAGCCGCCCTCGCTGGTGGTCGACGGCGACGAGGCGATCGCGATCACGAGGACGCCGATGGGCGCCAAGCGCGGTGGCATCACCGAGTCGGAGGAGAGGAACTACAAGCTGCCGACCGCGCGGATGCTGCGCCGCGGCGGCGAGTCGGGCGACAAGGGTCCCGACCGCAAGGACATGGAGCGGACCGCGCGGGCGCTGCTCGAGGTCCTCAGCCACTTCAAGATCGAGGCGCGGCTGATCGGCACGGTGACCGGCCCGCACGTCAGCCGCTACGAGCTGCAGCTCGCGCCCGGGACGAAGGTCGGGAAGATCGCCCAGCTCAAGGACGACCTCGCCTACGCGCTCGCCTCGACCGACATCCGGATCCTCGCGCCGATTCCCGGCAAGAAGGCGGTCGGCGTCGAGGTGCCGAACGCGCGCCGGCGCATGGTCCGCCTCGGCGACATCTACCAGGGGCGCCCGGAAGGTGCCTCGCCCCTGGTCGCCTGGCTCGGCAAGGACATCTCGGGGCAGCCGGTCTCGATGGACCTGGCGAAGATGCCGCACGTGCTCGTCGCCGGCACCACCGGCTCGGGCAAATCGGGATCGGTCAACGCGATCCTCACCTCGATGCTCCTGCACGCATCGCCGAACGAGCTGCGGCTTGTGCTGGTCGATCCCAAGCAGGTCGAGCTCAACCACTACGACTCGGTGCCGCACCTGCTGACGCCGGTGGTGACGAGCCCGCGCGTCGCCGCGAACGTGCTCGAGAACCTCGTAGCCGAGATGGAGTCGCGCTACACGGTGATGGGCGAGGCTCGCGGCCGCAACCTCGACGAGCTCAACAAGATCCGCCGCCGCAAGGGCGAGGCGCCGCTGCCCCACATCCTCTGCGTCATCGACGAGCTCGCCGACCTGATGATGGTCGCCCCCGGCGAGGTCGAGGAGTCGATCATCCGCCTGGCTCAGAAGTCGCGGGCGGTCGGGATCCACCTGCTGCTGGCGACCCAGCGGCCGTCCACCGACGTCATCACCGGCACGATCAAGGTGAACATCCCGGCGCGGATCGGGTTCTCGGTCGCCTCCCAGATCGACTCGCGGGTGATCCTCGACCAGGGCGGCGCCGAGTCCCTGCTGGGCCAGGGCGACATGCTGTTCCGCCCGGTCGGCTCCTCGAAGCTTCAGCGCGTCCAGGGCGCCTTCGTCACCGAGGAGGAGATCGCGCGGGTCGTCGGCTTCTGGAGCAAGCAGGGCACCCCGGACTTCGATCCCGAGCTGCTCGTCGAGAAGGCGCCCGTCGACGTCGACGGCGACGGCGGCGGCGAGTTCTCGCCGGACGAGGACGACCTGCTGGAGGACGCGGTCCGGATCTGCGTCGAGACCGACACGGCGTCGGTGTCGATGATCCAGCGACGGTTGCGCGTGGGCTACACGCGCGCCGGGCGGCTGATCGACATGCTCGAGCGGCGCGGAGTGATCTCCGGCTACGAGGGCTCGAAGCCGCGCCAGGTCCTGATCGGGCCGGCCGACGTCCCGCGGATCCTCGCGGGGGGCGAGACGCCAAAGGGGGGCGACGATGGAGGAAACGGACCCGGGACCGAGGGCGCCGGGCTCGAAACGGTCCCGAGCTGACGCGGGCCGGGCGGGCGCCTCGGGCGCTCGCAATACTGAGACCGCGATGAGCAGTCCTCAGGAGCAGAGCGGCCCGGGAATCGGGCAGACGCTGAAGGACGCCCGCCGCCGCGCCGGGATGGACGTCAAGGAGGCGGAGGACCGGACGAAGATCCGCGCCCGCTATCTGCGCGCGCTCGAGGCCGAGGACTGGGAGGTGCTGCCGGCGCCGGCCTACGTCCGCGGATTCCTGCGCACGTACGGGCAGGTGCTGGGGATCGACGGCGCCGCCCTCGCCGACGAATATCGCCGCCGGCACGAGGAGCCGGTGGCGGTGACCGCCGCGCCGGAGCCCGTGCTCCGCGATCGCCGCCGCTCGTCGATCGGGCGAGCGCCGGGGAGCCGGCCGCCGTCGCGCGGGTCGCTGATCGCCGCGGTGGCGATCGGGATCGTCGTGCTCCTCGGCGCCCTCGCGATCCTCGGGAGCGGCGACGACGACGAGCCCTCGAGCAAGGGCGGGGCCAAGGCGGGGAAGATCGTCGGCGCCAAGGGCGGCAAGAGCGGCGAGGGGGGCGGGGCGAAGGAGCCGAAGCTCGTCCCGATCGACGTCACGGTCGAGCCGCTCGACACGGTTCAGATCTGCTTGGTCGGCGACGGCGAGGAGGCGCTGATCCCGGCGCAGGTGCTGGCGGCCGGCGCCTCGGAGCGCTTCGACGGCAACCGCTCCTACCGGCTCGACCTCGACGGCGGCGGGGTCGTGCGGGTGACGGCTGGCGAGGAGAAGGAGAAGCTGAAGGCGAGCGGCAACGCGAGCTTCGAGGCGGACTCGGAGGGCATCCGCGAGATCGACTACGCCGGGCCCGACTGCCCGTGAGCGTCCGCGCGGGGATCGTCGTCACCGGCACCGAGGTGCTCAGCGGGCGGGTGACGGACGCGAACGGTCCCTGGGTCTCCCAGCGGCTGGCCGAGCTGGGAGTCGACGTCGCCCATCTCACATGCGTCGGCGATCGCCCCGAGGACCTCGCCGAGGCGCTGCGGTTCCTCGCCGGCGCCGGGATGGACCTGATCGTGACGACGGGAGGGCTCGGCCCGACCGCCGACGACCTGACGGCCGAGATCGTCGCCCGCTTCGCGGGGCGCGAGATGGTCCTCGACGAGCTGATGGAGGAGCGGATCACCGCGATCGTCGCCGACTTCGCGAAGCGGATGAGGTTCGACCCCGAGGGGCTGAGCGCGGGGACGCGCAAGCAGGCGATGGTCCCAGAGGGATCGGTCGCGCTCGACCCGGCGGGGACGGCGCCGGGACTCGTCGTCGAGGCGGGGGAGACTGTGATCGTCGTCCTGCCGGGGCCGCCGCGCGAGCTCCAGGCGATGTGGCCGGCGGCCGTTGCCTCGGCGCCGATGCAGCGGCTGCTCGCCGGCGCCGACACCTTCGCGACCGCGTCGATGAAGATGTTCGGCATCCCCGAGTCGACGCTCGCCAAGAGCCTGCGCGAGATCGGCCGCGACGTCGACCTCGAGGAGCTCGAGATCACCACCTGCCTGCGCCGCGGCGCCGAGCTCGAGATCGACGTCCGCTACCGGGTCGAGTCCGAGTCGCTGCGCGAGCAGCTCTTCGCCGGGCTGCGCGAGCGGCACTCCACCCACATCTACACCGAGGAGGGGGAGAGCATCGACGCCCTCGTCGCTCAGCTCCTCCAGGGCCACCGGATCGCGACCGGCGAGTCGTGCACGGCCGGCAAGCTCGCCGCGCGGCTCACCGACGTCCCCGGTTCCTCCGACTACTTCGCAGGCGGCGTCGTCGCCTACTCCAACGAGGCGAAGACGGACCTCCTCGGCGTTACCCCCGAGCTGATCGCGGAGCACGGCGCGGTCTCGCCCGAGGTCGCCGAGGCGCTCGCCGACGGTGCCATGGACCGCTTCGCGGCCGACCTCGGGGTGGGCATCACCGGCGTGGCCGGCCCCGGGGGCGGGACCGAGGCCAAGCCGGTCGGCTACGTCTGCATCTGCGTCAAGTCCGCGGACGGGGAGATGCTCGCCCGCGACCCGCAGCTCCCCGGCCGCCGCGACGACGTCCGCGACCGCTCGGTCAGCGTCGCGATGCACATGATCCGCCGGCTGCTGCTCGGCGAGCCCGTTGCGTTCTAGGAGGGCCGGCCGCCGGGCCGGTTCTCGCGGAGGGTGCGAGCCCGTTGCCGCGCCCAGTCGTTCCAGGCGATTGTGAGGAGCGAGCTGGCGACGATCAGCGCACCGCCTACGAGTTCGTGCGCGAGGAGTATCGCCAGCGCGCCGGCGACGAAGAACGGGAGCCAGCCGGCGAGCGCCGCCTGCCAGCGGCGCCGGTCGCCGGCGACGAGTGGTTGCGACCGATCCGCGTCTGCAGCGATGACGCTTGGTCCACCTTGCCGCGCCTCGGGTCGGTCATCAACAGGGCCGCTGCGCAGGCGACGATCAGGATCGCTCCGGCGACGGCGGATCCGGTATCCCCCCAGCCGTCGACGAGGATCGGGACGAGCAGCCACGACAGCCCGGTGAAGAGGCCCCACAGGAGGAGGATGGCCCGCGTCCAGCGGAGGAACGTCAACGGCTGAGCCCCCGGTCCCCGCTAGGGCGCCGCCGGGCCGTCGAAGAGAGCCAGCATCGGCGCCAGCATCGCGTCGGGCGCCTCCTCGGGCAGCCAATGACCGGACTCCTCGATCACCTCGAGCCGCATGTTCGGAGCGTTCTCCTCGAAGCCGCCGAGGCTCTCGGGCTGCACGACCCGGTCCTGCCCGCCGGCGAAGAGGATGACCGGAGTCTGCATCGTCCGCTCCAGGTACTGGCCGGCGGCGAGCGGCTTCAGCTCCTTGGTCAGGAAGGTCCGGTACAGGGAGACGCAGGCGGCGGCCCGGTCGGGCTCGCGCCATTGCGCGACGAACTGCTCGAGCTCGTCGCCGGCCCAGGTCGCGTCCGGGTCGGCCGCGCCGAGCCGGATCAGGTTGCGGATGAAGGGCGGGGCCCGCTGGACGAGCAGCCGGCCGAGGGCGGGCGACGAGATGACCACCTGGTAGAGCAGGCGGCTCGCGGTGCGGAGCTTGGCCGCGACGCCGGGCTCCGGTCGCACCCAGGGGTGGAGAATCCCGGCCGCGGCGTAGTGGGAAACGCGCTCGGGGGCGTCGAGGCAGAGCAGGAAGCCGACGAAGCCGCCCCAGTCGTGGCCGGCCAGGCGGACACGCTCGAGGTCGAGCGCGTCGAGCAGGGCGAGGACGTCGGCGGCTAGCTCCGCCTTCAGGTACGACCCGCGGGGCGCGTCGCTCCAGCCGAAGCCGCGCAGGTCGGGGGCGTAGACGTGGTAGCGCTCCGACAGCGGGCCGAGCAGCTTCCTCCACGCGTACCAGTGCTCGGGCCAGCCGTGCAGGAGGACGAGCGGCTCGGCGTCCTCGGGCCCGGCGACGGCGACGTGGAAGCGTACGCCGCGCGCGGTGACGTCGCGATGCTCGACGGCGACTCCTGGGACCTCGGGCATGGGACGGTCGGTCATGAGCGCAGACTATGGCGGTGAGGGACGCAGCGAAGGGATGGAGCGGGATCCCGATGGTTCGTTGCTGCCGTTTTCCGACAGAAACGAACCTCTGGGCGAAGGGCCTCTGCACCCGCTGTCCGGAAAGTCACCGATCCGCGCGGGAAACGTCACACCGCGTTTCCCATCCGTCACGCCCGCTGTCCTACGTTCGACCGATGAGCGAGTCACGCGCCGCCAAGCCGACGAGGACGTTCGTCGCCCTCGACCCCGCGCCGGAGGTCGCCGCCGCCCTCGAGGCCTGGGGCCGCCGGGAGCCGGCCGCGCTCGACGGCGTGCGCCCGCTTCCGGCGGCCTCGCTGCATCTGACGCTTGCGTTCCTCGGCAACCTCGATCCCGCCGAGGTCGAGGCCGCGCGGGCGATCGTCGGGGCACTGGCGCCGCGCCCGGTGGGAATGCGCCTCGAGCCGCAGCTCGTCGGCGTCCCGCGAAGGCGACCTCGGATCCTCGCCTTTCCCGAGTGCGGGGGCGATTCCGCGGCCCTCCAGGGCGAGGTCGAGGCGGAGCTCGTCGCCGCGGGCCTCCTGGAGCCGCCGGAGCGGCCGTTCTGGCCCCATCTCAGCGTCGCCCGGGTACGGCGAGGCGCCCTCGACGGGCGCCGCGGCGGGACCGAGATCGCGGGGCTTCCGCCCCCGCCGGCGAGCGCCACCGAAGGCTTCGATGCCGTCCGGGTGGCGCTCTACCGTTCCGAACTCCGGTCAGAGGGGGCGAGCTACAGCTCCATGACCGATGTCTACTTGTCGCGCAGCGGCAGATGAGGTGATTTGAATGGCAGCTAGCAAGCCCACCCCGATCGAAGCGGGATCGAAGGACGCGAAGGCGAAGGACGCGGCACTGAACGCCGCGGTGGCGCAGATCGAGCGCGAGTTCGGCGCCGGCTCGGTGATGAAGCTCGGAAGCCAGACGGTGATGGACGTCGAGTCGATCCCGACCGGCGCGCTCTCCCTCGACCTGGCGCTCGGCGTCGGCGGGGTCCCGAAGGGGCGGATCGTCGAGATCTTCGGCCCGGAGTCGTCCGGCAAGACGACGCTGATCTACCACATCATCGCCCAGTGCCAGGCGCGCGGCGGGATCTGCGCGTTCGTCGACGCCGAGCACGCGATCGACCCCGTCTACGCCCGCCGGATCGGCGTCGACACCGACGAGCTGCTGATCTCCCAGCCCGACTACGGCGAGCAGGCGCTCGAGATCGTCGACGTCCTGACCCGCTCCGGGGCCGTCGACCTCGTCGCGATCGACTCGGTCGCGGCCTTGACGCCGCGAGTCGAGCTCGAGGGTCAGATGGGCGAGGTTCAGGTCGGCCTCCAGGCGCGGCTGATGTCGCAGGCGCTGCGCAAGCTCGCCGGCAACCTCAACCGGGCGAAGACCGTCTGCCTGTTCACGAACCAGATCCGCGAGAAGATCGGCGTCAGCTTCGGCAGTCCCGAGACCCAGCCGGGCGGCCGGGCGCTGAAGTTCTACTCGTCGCAGCGACTCGACCTGCGCCGCATCGAGACCCTCAAGGAGGGCACCGAGGCGGTCGGCAATCGGGTTCGCGTGAAGGTCGTCAAGAACAAGGTCGCGGCGCCCTTCAAGCAGGCCGAGTTCGACGTCGAGTACGGCGCCGGGATCTCGAATGAGAGCTGCCTGTTGGACCTCGGCGTCGAGAACGACGTGGTCACGAAGTCGGGCTCGTTCTTCTCCTACGGCGACGTCCGCCTCGGCCAGGGGCGGAACAACTCGAAGCAGTTCCTCGCCGAGAACGAGGAGATGGCCGACGAGATCGAGGCGAAGATCTACGAGGCGCTGGACGTCGACCGGACCAACGGCGGCTCGATCCGGACGGCGCAGCCCGCTCCGGAACGGATCCGGGAGGGCGATGCGCCCGCCGCGCCCGCCGAGCCGGCCGAGGACGAGCAGGCCGCGGCCTAGCTCCTCCCTGTCTCAGCGACGTGGACGGCCGCGAGCGGGAGCGCCAGGACGCGCTGGTCGCGGCCGTCGGCGCCCTCCGGCGCCGGGAGCGGACCGTCGCCGAGATGCACGCCTGGCTCGCCGAGCGGGCGATCCCCGAGGACTTGGTCGACGACGTGATCTCCGACCTGGTCGAGGTCGGCGAGCTCGACGACGACCGCTTCGCGCACGCCTTCGCCGCGGACAAGCGCGAGCTGTCGGGCTGGGGCTCGGCGCGGATCGAAGCGGCCCTGGTCGACCGCGGCCTCGAGCGGTCGCTGGCCGAGGCCGCCAGCAGGGAGGACCGCGACGAGCAGCTGGAGCGGGCGGCGGCGCTCGTGCTGGCTCGCCACGGCGTCCCCGGCGACGAGCCCGCGCGGGCGAAGGCGCTGTCGTTCCTCACCCGGCGCGGCTACGACTACGAGCTCGCCTACGACGCGATCCGGCGCGCCGAGGGTGAGGGCCGGCGAGCGGCCTGAGGCAACGGCGGGACGGGCGCTGCATCCGCCGGACGCCGGTTGCGTGCCTCCCGAGCCGGGAATACCATCCTCTGAGAGCGGCCTCGGCCGCCGGCCGGCGCGTCAGCGCGGCATCCCGAGATTCGAGAACCAGACCTTTGAACCTGAACTTGTCCACCCCGAGAGCGGCTCGCGAGGAGGTTCCCGGCTAGAGCCGCCCTCCAGCCTCGACCCCGCGGCCGCGCGCCGCGCTCCGGATCGCCGATAGGACGCAGCCCGGCTCAACGCCGAGTCGCCCCCGGGCTCCCTCGAGGAGCCGAATAGCGACAGCTCCGCGCGGCGGAGGGAGAGGACCGAGATGGACCGGCGGGCCAAGCGAAGGTTTGCGGCGAGGTCGGCGAGCGACTCCCCCCGGGGCGCCGCGGAGCCGGCCGCGCAGGACGCCGGGGTCCACCAGGCGGCACCGGCCGAGGGCGGACCGTCGAGCGATGACGAGCTCCAGGAGCGGCGTCGCGAGATCGCCCGCCTGCACGAGCAGGCGCTGCACGAGCAGGAGACGATCAGGCTCAAGCTGGAGGAGCTCGAGCGCCGCGAGCAGGCGCTCACCGACCGCGAGCGGAACCTCGACGGGCGTGCCGAGGAGCTGAAGCGGCAGAAGGCCGTGCAGCGCAAGGAGCTCGAGCGCCTCTCGGGGCTCACCGCCACGCAGGCCAAGCAGATGCTGATCGCCGACGTCGAGCACGAGGCGCGCCACCAGGTCGGGCGGGCGCTGATGCAGATCGAGGAGGAGGGCAAGCGCGAGGCCGACCGCCGCGCTCGCAACATCCTCGCGATCGCGATGAGCCGCCTCGCCGGCAGCCAGGCGAGCGAGACGACGACGCGGATGGTCGAGCTGCCGAACGAGGAGATGAAGGGCCGCATCATCGGCCGCGAGGGGCGCAACATCCGCGCCCTTGAGGCGCTCACCGGCGTCGACGTGATCATCGACGAGACGCCGAACGCGGTCGTGCTGTCGAGCTTCGACGGTATCCGGCGCGAGGTCGCCAGGCTGACCCTCGAGCGGCTGATCGCCGACGGGCGGATCCAGCCGGCGACGATCGAGGAGGTCTACGAGAAGGCGAAGGCCGACGTGGACGCCGAGATTGCCGCCGCCGGCGAGAAGGCCGAGCTCGAGGCGGGGGTCCACGGGATCGACCCGGCGCTGCTGGAGGTGCTCGGGCGGCTGCGGTACCGCACGTCCTATGGCCAGAACGTCCTCGACCACCTGATCGAGGCCTCGAAGATCGCCGGCTCGATCGCCGCTGAGCTTGGGGCCTCGGTCGAGACGGCGCGGCGGGCGACCCTGCTGCACGACATCGGCAAGGCCGTCTCCCACGAGGTCGAGGGCTCCCACGCGCAGGTCGGCGCGACGATGGCGCGCCGCAACGGCGAGACGGAGGCCGTGGTCCACGCGATCGAGGCCCACCACAACGAGGTTGAGCCGCGCACGGTGGAGGCGGTGATCGTGCAGATCGCCGACGCCGTCTCGGGGGCGCGCCCGGGGGCGCGAGGGGAGGCCCTCGAGCACTACGTCACCCGCCTGCGCGATCTCGAGGAGATCGCCTCGCGCCACCCCGGCGTGACGAAGGTCTACGCGGTCCGCGCGGGCCGCGAGGTGCGGGTGATGGTCGACCCGGGAGTCGTCGACGACGACGAGGCGGCGGTGATCGCCCAGCGGGTCGCGAAGACCATCGAGAAGGAGCTCGACTTCCCCGGCCGGATCAGGATCACGGTCGTTCGCGAGACCCGCACGACGGCCTATGCCGACTGACGCGCGAGGGGGCCCGCCGCCACGGCGACGTATAGGATCGCGCCCTCATGGAGACGTTCTTCTACGTGCTCGGCGGCGTTCTCGTCCTGCTCGCCCTCGGCATCTCGTTCCTGGGCATACGCAGCGATCGCTTCCCCTCCGACGCGCTCCTGCGGGTGGGGATCCTCGTCGTCGCGGTGGTCGTCGCAGCCACCGCCTACGGCGCGGTCCAGCTCTCCCAGGACGAGGCGCAGCACCGTGAGGACGAGCAGAACCGCGAGTCCGCGACCAAGGCGGAGGAGATCGCCACCGCGGACACAGAGGCCACGAGCGAGCCCTCCGTGGGCGGCACCGAGGCCCCCGGCGACCGCCAGCAATCCGACACCAAGCCCGCGGGCGGGGGTGGCGAGCCGCAGCTCGCCGCGGGCGACCCGAAGGCCGGGGCCCAGGTCTTCGACTCGCAGGGCTGCGCCGACTGCCACTCGCTGCAGGCGGCCGGCGCGACCGGAGCGGTCGGGCCGAACCTCGACACCGCGCTCGCCAGCAAGGACGCGCAGTTCATCGAGACCTCGATCGTCGACCCCAACGACTTCGTCGAGGAGGGCTTCCAGTCCGGGATCATGCCGACGGACTACGGCGACGTGCTGACGCCCGAGGATCTCGCGAACGTCGTCGCGTTCCTCTCCGACGCCACCGGCGGCGGCAGTGCGTCCGGCGGCGGCTCCGGCAAGTAGCCCAGCCGCGGCGGCACCTCGGGCCGCCGCTACCCTGAGCGCCATGACCGCGACGGCCGGCAAGCGCTTCCACGTGACCACGTTCGGGTGCCAGATGAACGAGCACGACTCCGAGCGCATGAAGGGCATGCTCGGGTCGCTGGGCTTCTCGGAGGCCCCCTCGCGCGAGGAGGCGGACCTCATCCTCTTCAACACCTGCTCGATCCGCGAGGCCGCCGACAGCAGGTTCATCGCCCATCTCGGCGAGGCGAAGCGGCTGAAGGGCTCCTCGCCCGACACGGTCGTCGGCGTGGGCGGCTGCTGGGCGCAGTCGGTCAAGGACGAGGTGTTCGAGCGGTTCCCCTTCGTCGACGTGGCCTTCGGCCCCGGCCAGATCCACAAGCTGGCGGAGTTCCTCACGTCGGAGTCGCTCACGGCCCAGGGGTTCTTCGAGTTCGAGGACTTCGCCGGCCATCTGCCCTTGCACCGCGAGCGGCCGTTCCAGGCGTGGATGCAGATCTCCCAGGGGTGCAACTGCCGTTGCTCGTATTGCATCGTGCCCTCGACTCGTGGCCGTGAGCAGAGCCGGCGCGCCTCAGAGCTGATCGCCGAGGCGGAGGGACTCGCGGCAGACGGCGTGCGCGAGATCACGCTGCTGGGCCAGAACGTCAACAGCTACGGCCGCGACCTCCGCGCGCGCTTCGGCGGTGAGGAGCCGGCGAGCTTCGCCGAGCTGCTGCGCGCGCTGGACGCGATCGACGGCATCGAGCGGATCCGCTACACGAGCCCGCACCCCAAGGACATGCGCGAGGACGTCATCGCGGCCCACGCCGAATGCTCCTCGGTTTGCGAGCACATCCACCTGCCGCTGCAGTCGGGCTCGAGCCGGATCCTCAAGGCGATGCGCCGGACCTACGACCGCGGCCGCTACATGGACCGGGTCGCCCAGATCCGCGAGCGTGTCCCCGACGTCGCCCTCACCACCGACATCATCGTCGGCTTCCCCGGCGAGACCGAGGAGGACTTCGCCGAGACGCTGGAGGTCGTCGAGGAGGTCGGCTACGACAGCGCCTTCACCTTCGTCTTCAGTCCCCGCCGCGGCACCGAGGCGGCTGAGCTCGAGGGAGCCCTACCGCACCCGGTGAAGAAGGAACGTATGGAGCAGCTCGTCGAGGCGGTCCAGCGCCGAGCACGCGAGCGCGCCCAGCGGTTCGTCGGGCGGGACGTCGAGGTGCTGGTCGAGGGGCCGAGCCGGACCGACCCCGCCCGCCTGCGCGGGCGCAGCCGGCACAACAAGGCGGTCAACTTCGACGGGACCGCGAGCCCGGGCGAGCTCGTCCGCGTCGAGGTCGCCAAGGCGACGTCGCAGACGCTGCTCGGCACCGAGAAGCTGCTCTCCCGCGCGCTCTGATCGCGGTGCGGGCGATCGCCATCTTCGGCCCGACCGCGGCCGGCAAGACGGCAGTCGCCATCGAGCTCGCCGACCTGCTGCGCGCGGGCGGGGAGGACCCCGTCGCGGTCTCCTGCGACGCGATCCAGGTCTATCGCGGCCTCGAGGTCCTCAGCGGTGCCCCGACGGCCGCGGAATCGGAGCGGTTGGAGCATCGGCTGGTCGGCATCGCCGACGTCACCGAGGAGTTCAGCGCCGGCCGGTTCGCCGAGCTCGCACGGCGGGAGATCGACGACCTCCTGGCCGCGGGGCGGACGCCGATCGTCGTCGGCGGTACCGGCCTCTACATGCGCGCCGCGCTGGCCGACCTCGACCTCAAGCCGCCGGTGGCGCCCGAGATGCGTGCGCTGGTCGAGCGGCAGATCGAGGAGCTCGGCCCCGCCTCGATGCACGCCGAGCTCGACGCCGACGTCGCGCAGCGGGTCCACCCCAACGATCGCAAGCGGGTCGCCCGGGCACTCGAGCTGCAACGGTCCGGCCTCGACCCTCCCGAGCGGGGAGGCGAGCTCTGGACCGCTCGCCTGCGCCATCCCACCGCCCTGGTCGGGTTGACCCTCGGCCGCGATGAGCTGGCCGACCGGATCGACGCGCGGGTGGAGCGGATGGTCGCTGCGGGGGCTGCCGACGAGGTCCGCGCCGCCGAGGCCCTGGGGCCGTCGCGGACGGCGCGCGCCGCCCTCGGCTGGGACGAGCTGCTCCGCGGCGACGTCGATGCGATGAAGGCGGCCCACCGCCGCTACGCGCGGCGCCAGATGACCTGGTTGCGGCGGATGGAGGGGGTTGTCCGAGTCGAGCGGGACGAGCTGGGCGACCGCGAGGCGGCGGAGCGGGCGCTCGCGGCCATCCGCGACCATCCGCTCGCGCGCCAGGGATAATCCGCCGGTGCGGTTCGAGAAGTGGCAGGCCCTCGGCAACGACTACATCGTGCTCGAGGAGGAAGGGCTCCCGTTCGAGCTCACCCCTGAGCGCGTTCACGCGATCTGCGCGCCCCACTTCGGCTGCCACTCCGACGGCGTCCTGCTGCTGTCGCCATGCGACGACGAGAGCAGGCACGTGGCCCACCTGCGGATCTTCAACCCCGACGGCTCCGAGGCGGAGCTCTCGGGCAATGGCGTCCGCGAGGCCGTTCTCTACCTCCGTCGCGCCGGCTGGACGGACGAGGACCGGTTCACGATCGTCACCGCCGCCGGCGAGATCACCCCGCGATTGACCGGCCCGAACACCGCGCGGGTCGAGATGGCGCCCGCGACCACGGTCTCCGACGACTTCCCGAGCGGCCCGGAGGACGGTCGCGGAGTGATCGACGTCGGCGGGACCGAGCGCGAGTTCCAGCACGTCAACGTCGGCAACCCGCAGTGCGCGATCGAGGTCCCGGAGGGCCTCGAGGAGCTCCAGCTGCCCGAGATCGGCCCGCCGATCGAGTCGGCGGCGATGTTTCCCAACCGCACCAACGTGAGCTTCTGGCGCGCCGAGGGGTCCACCGTCCGCGCCCGGATCTTCGAGCGCGGGGTGGGGGAGACCCTCTCGTCGGGCACGGGGGCGACGGGCGCCGCCGTCGCCGCCCACCTGCGTGGCGCCGAGAG
Source organism: uncultured Solirubrobacterales bacterium (assembly GCA_963823565.1). Lineage (GTDB taxonomy): Bacteria > Actinomycetota > Thermoleophilia > Solirubrobacterales > 70-9 > RHKX01. The sequence continues at coordinate 1,232,229 of CAWGLR010000003.1, forward strand.
CCCGATCACCGTCGTGCTCGACGGCGGCGAGCTGGAGGTCGAGATCGGCCCCGAGCTCCAGATCTGGCTCACCGGCAGCGCCGAGCCGGTCTTCAGCGGCGAGTTCTCGCCGGAGCTGGTGCGCCGGCTCGAGAACCTCGCCAAGGGCGTCGAGGTCTAGGCGACCGCCCGGCTCCTCCTCCGGTGATGCGCTGCGCGGTCGGGGCTCGACGATAGCCGCGGTGGGCGAGTAGGGCCCGCTCGCACGTTAGGGGCCCCTAATTCGGTACTCTCGCAAGCGTGAAGACACTTGAACGGAGGACCGATGTCGTTCGCTGAGACCGCCCTCCTCGGGGCGCTCGCGGGCTTCACGATCTACCTCGGGCTGCCCGTCGCTCGCCTTCGGCTGCTCAGCTCGCGGGCCCGCGTCGCGCTGGCGATGTTCTCGGTCGGGGTCCTCGTCTTCCTGCTGGTCGACGTCCTCGGCCACGGCTACGAGCTCGCCGAGCACGCGACCGAGGAGTGGGGCGAGGGCGAGGGCAGCTTCGGGGAGGCCGGCGGCTATGCGCTGCTGCTGATCGGCGGCTTCGCCGCCGGAAGCGCGGGGCTCGCGATCATCGAGCGGATGCTCACTCCGCGGTCGCCGCTGCCGCCGGTCGCGGGCGGATCCGTCGAGGCCCTGGCGCCGGCCGACGAGGCGCGGCTGCAGTCGAGGATGGACGACGCCAGGAAGCGGGCCCTGGCCACGGGCCTGATGATCGCCCTCGCGATCGGGATCCACAACTTCGCCGAGGGACTCGCGATCGGGGTCTCGGCGGGCACCGGCGAGATCAGCCTCGCGACGGTGCTGATCATCGGGTTCGCGCTGCACAACGCGACCGAGGGCTTCGGGATCGTCGGGCCGCTGGGCGACGTGACTCCGTCGTGGCGCTGGCTGGCGCTCGCGGGCCTGATCGGCGGCGCTCCGGTCTTCCTCGGTGCGATGCTCGGATACAACGTCACCTCGGAGCCCCTGGAACTCGCGTTCTACGCGGTCGCCGGCGGCGCGATCCTCTACGTGATCGGCGAGATCTGGCACGGGATGCGGCGCTTCGGCTACCGCGAGCTCGGGCTGATCATGCTCACCTCCGGCTTCGCGGCGGGCGTCCTGACCGACTTCGTCGTCGCCTACGGCGGCGGCTAGCCTGCTCCGAACCCGGTCGGCGTCCGCGTCACCTCGCGCGACTCCATGATCCGGTCGATCAGGCCGTACTCCGCCGCCTGATCGGCGGTGAAGAAGCGGTCGCGGTCCATATCGTCGTGGACCTGCCCGACCTCCACGCCCGTGTGCTCGGCGTAGATCCGGTCGATCCGCTCGCGGGTCTCGATCGCCTCGCGGGCGTGGATCTCGATGTCGCTGGCCTGGCCCTGGAAGCCGCCCGAGGGCTGATGGATCAGGATGCGGGCATTGGGCAGGGCCATCCGCTTCCCCGCGGCGCCGCCCGCTAGGAGGAGCGAGCCCATCGACATCGCGATTCCGAAGCAGATCGTCTGCACGTCGCAGCGGATGAACTGCATCGTGTCGTAGATCGCGAGGCCGGCATAGACGGAGCCGCCGGGGGAGTTGATGTACATCGAGACGTCCTTGTCGGGGTCCTCGGACTCGAGGTGGATGAGCTGGGCGACGATCAGGTTCGCGATGTCGTCGTCGACTGCTTGTCCGAGGATCACGATCCGCTCCGAGAGCAGCCGCGAGTAGATGTCGAAGGAGCGCTCGCCGCGCGCCGACTGCTCGATGACCATGGGAACCATTGGCATGGGGACTCCTTCGGGTCGTGCAACCGCCTGGTTGCTTTCATTCACTAACGCAACCTAGCGGTTGCATATTCCGGCGGCAGGCTATCATGCGCAACTGGCGGGTTGCATTGGCCACCGAGGAAGCGAGGGACGAGATGGAACCAGGCGTGGAGGAGCTCGATCTCGAGATCGGCGACCAGGTCCGGCGCGAGGTCGACCTCGGCGTCGACGGAGAGCGCGCCTGGGAGGCGATCAGCGACGCCGGCATGCTCGAGCGATGGCTCGCCGAGGAGGCCGACTTCGAGCCCGCGGAGGGCGCGCCGGCGAGGTTCACGGTCGACGGCGAGGTGCGTCCCGGCCGGGTCGAGCACGTGATCGAGGGCCGCGAGCTCGCCTTCAGCTGGGAGCGCGAGCCCGGCGACGAGAGCATCGTCCGCTTCGAGCTCGTCCCCTGCGTCAGCGGCACCCGGCTGATCGTGACCGAGACCCGCCTGCGCCCGGGGTCGCCGACAATGCTCGCCGCGTCGTGGCGCCCGGCCCTCGTCCGCCTCGCCGCGACCCGGAGCCTCGCCGTCGCCTGAGGCCATGCCCGCCGACGCCGTCTTCGCCGCGCTGGCCGACCCCACGCGGCGCGCGCTCGTCGAGACGCTGGCCGCGTCGCCGGCGACGGCGACCGTGCTCGCCAAGGACCTGCCGATGAGCCGGCAGGCGGTCGCCAAGCACCTGGCGATGCTGGCGTCGGCGGACCTCGTCGCCTCCGAGCGCCGCGGGCGCGAGACGCGCTACACGCTGCGGCCGGAGCCGCTGCGCGAGGTCTCGCGCTGGGTCGATCGCGTCGGCGACGAATGGGCGGACCGGCTCGCGCGGCTCGAGCGAGCGGTCGAGCGCTAGGCCCGGGCGACCGCGGACGGACGGTCCAGGGGCCCGAAGCCGACGCCGGTCAGCTCTTCCGACGCCGCCCAGAGGCGCGCGGCGACCTCGCCGTCGGCGGCCCGGCCGCTGCGGCCGACCCGCTTGGGGTGCCCGCGCTGCTCGCCGATGCCATCGGGCCCGTAGTAGTCGTCGCCCTCGACCCCCGGCGCGGTGGCCGCATAGAGAACCGGCAGCGCTCCCATCGCGTCGCTCTGCGCGAACAGGAGGTTCCCGACGCGCATCAGCGGCTTCGCGACGATGCCGAGGGTTCCGATCCCGGGGCCGTTGGTCTGCAGGCTCGTGCTCGCGTAGCCGGGATGCGCGGCGGCCGCGACGAGCTTCGTGCCGGCCGCCTCGGCGCGGCGCGCCAGCTCGAGCGTGAAGAGCAGGTTGGCGAGCTTCGATCGCCCGTATGCCGGCCAGCGCGAGTAGCCCCGCTCCCAGTTGAGGTCGTCGAAGTCGATCGAGCCGGCACGGTGGGCGATGCTGGCGACGTTGACGACCCGGGGGGCCGGGGCCGCGAGCAGCTTCTCGATCAGCCGCCCGGTCAGCGCGAAGTGGCCGAGGTGGTTGGTCCCGAACTGGAGCTCGAACCCATCCGCGGTCTCGCGGCGCGGCGGCGCCATCACCCCGGCGTTGTTGACGAGCAGGTCGAGCGGCGCGGGCCGGGCTACGACCGCCTCGGCGGCCCGCTCGACGGTGGCGAGGTCGGCGAGGTCGAGGTCGAGGGCCTCGACGTCCGCTCCCGGCACCTCCTCGGCGATCCTCTCCAGCGCGCGCTCGCATCGGGCCGCGTCGCGGCAGCCGAGCAGCACCGTGGCGCCGGCCGCGGCCAGCGCCCTCGCGGTCTGCAGCCCGAGGCCGCTGTTGCCGCCCGTGACCAGGGCCGTGCGGCCGCTCTGGTCTGGGATGTCCTCCGTCGTCCATTTCTCGGCCATGGTGGCTCCTGCCTCGCGGGCCTCTCAGGCTACGCAGTCGCCGCTGCGGCCCCGGTTCCCCCCGATACCCTGCGAGGCCGCCGGAACCGACCCGAAAGGACCCTGACCAGTTGGCCCTGACCGACCCATCGAAGCGGCTGGAGGCGATCCCGCCGTACATGTTCGCCGAGCTCGAGCGCAAGGTCGCCGACAAGCGGAAGGCCGGCATCGACGTGATCAGCCTCGGCATCGGCGATCCCGACCAGCCGACGTACGACCACGTCGTCGAGGCGATGCAGGAGGCCGTCGCGGTCAACGGCAACCAGAAGTACCCGTCGAACCGCGGGCGAGAGGAGTTCCGGCAGGCGTTCAGCCGGTTCTACCGGGAGCGCTTCGGGGTCGAGATCGATCCCGACGGCGAGGTGATCCCGGCGATCGGCGCCAAGGAATGCATCTACAACCTCTGCTTCGCCTTCCTCGACCCGGGAGATGCCGCCCTCGCCTCCGACCCCGGATATCCCGTCTACACCGGCGGACCGATCCTCGCCGGCGCCGAGCCGGTCGTGCTGCCGCTGGTGCCGGAGCTCGGCTTCGCCCCTGACCTCGACGCGATCGACCCCGATGACCTGCGCCGGGCGCGGCTGCTCTTCCTCAACTACCCGAACAATCCGACGGGCGCGACGGCGCCGGACGGCCTCTTCGAGCGCGTCGTCGAGCTTGCGCGCGAGCACGAGATCCTCGTCGTCCACGACAACGCCTATTCGGAGACGACGTACGACGGGTACGTCGCGCCGAGCTTCCTCGCCACTCCCGGCGCGAAAGAGGTCGGCGTTGAGGTCTTCAGCCTGTCGAAGGGCTTCAACATGACTGGCTGGCGCTGCGCCGCGATCCTCGGCAACGCCGGCGCGATCTCGACCTACTGGCGGCTGAAGACGAACGTCGACTCGGGCCTGTTCGAGGCGGTGCAACTTGCCGGCGTCGCCGCCCTGGAGGGGCCGCGCGAGCCGCTCGAGGAGATGAACGCGCTCTACGCCCGCCGCCGCGACCTCGTCGTCGGCGCCCTCCGCGAGATCGGCGTCGAGGTCGAGTCCCCGAAGGGGACGATCTACATTTGGGCGCCGGTGCCGGAGGGCTACGACTCGACCTCGTTCTGCGAGCACGTGCTCGAGGAGGCGGCCGTCGTCATCTCGCCCGGGTCGATGTACGGACCGAGCGGCGAGGGCTTCTTCAGGATCTCGCTGACGACGCCCGACGAGCGGCTGACCGAGGCCGTCGAGCGAATGCGCGAACATCTGTCCTAGATGGCCACAAACCCGGTCCGATACGTGCTGGTCGGCGAGAAGCACCTCGCCTACCGCGCGGTAGGCTCCGGCACGCGCGACCTGACGATCGTCCTCCCGACCCTGGGGACGATCGAGCTCCTCGGCGAGCAGCCGGCGCGGCGCCTGATCGAAGGTATGGCCGACCACTTCCGGGTGATCTCCTTCGATCGCCGCGGCAGCGGGCTCTCCGACCCCGCTGAGGAGCCGGCGACGCTGGAGGAGCAGATGGACGACGTGGTAGCTGTCCTCGACGCCTGCGCGTCGGGTCAGACCGTCATCAGCTCCGAGGCCGAGGGGGCGATGATGGCCGTGATGTTCGCGGCCAGCCACCCCGAGCGGGTCAGCCACCTGGTCCTCACCCATCCGATGGCACGGATGACGAGCGCCCCGGGCTACGACTGGACATGGGAGAGCCCGGAGGTTCGCGAGCGCGACTTCACCAACCGCCTCCTCGCCCACTGGGGAACGGGCGAGAACGCCGTCTTCGCGTCGCCGGTGATGGCCGCCCGCGATCCGGACTTCGCGCGCTGGTGGGGGCGTTGGGAGCGCATCTCCTCGTCTCCGGGAACGATCCGCAAGCGCATGGACCTGATGGCGCACATCGACGTCCGCGAGATCCTCCCCCAGGTCCAGGCGCCGACGCTGATCATCGACCGCCCCGACGCGCCGGCGATGAACTCCAAGCACGCCGAGTACTTCGCCGAGCACATCCCCAACGCGACCCTGGCCCGCCTCGCCGGACGCGACTCGATCTCATTCGGCGATGGGATGGACGCCTGGATCGAGGCGGTCCTCGATTTCTGCGGGAGCACCCACGCGTCCGCCCGGCGCTCGGAGCGGACGCTTGCAACGGTGCTCTTCACCGACATCGTCGGCTCGACCTCGCGGGCGGCGGAGCTCGGAGACCGGCGCTGGCGCGAGACGCTCGAGCAGCACGATCGGCTGACCCGCGACCTGGTCGACCGCTACGGCGGCAGGCCGATCAAGTCGACGGGCGACGGCTTCCTCGCGACCTTCGATGGGCCGGCGCGGGCCGTGCGCTGCGCGGCGACCCTGACCGAGCGGGTCGACGACCTCGGGATCCAGCTCCGCGCCGGCCTCCACGCCGGCGAGGTCGAGCTGATCGGCGCCGACGTCGGCGGCATGGCGGTCCACATCGGTGCGCGGATCGGCGCCCTCGGCGGGCCCGGCGAGGTCCTCGCCTCCTCGACGGTGCGCGACCTCGTGGTCGGGTCGGGCATCGAGTTCGCCGAGCGCGGGGAGAAGGAGCTGAAGGGGGTCCCCGGCGAGTGGCGGATCTTCAGCGTGTCCGGCACCGGGGAATAGGGTGTCGGGCATGAGCCCCGCTAACGCAGACCTCCCTTCCCGATACGGCAGCCGCTTCTTCGTCGAGGGCGCCCCCGACGTTCGCTTCCCCCAGCAGGGGATGCCGGCCGAGGACGCCTACGACCTGATCGCCGAAGAGATGGCGGTCGACGGCGATCCCTCCCGCAACCTGGCGACGTTCGTGACGACGTGGATGGAGCCCGAGGCACAGCGGGTCGTCAGCGAGAACTCCCACCGCAACTTCATCGACCACGCCGAGTATCCGCGGACCGCCGAGATCGAGCAGCGCTGCATCCGGATGATCGGCGACCTGTTCAACGTCCCCGGTGAGGTCCGGGGCGCGCGCACGCAGGGGTCCTCGGAGGCGATCATGCTCGGCGGGCTGGCCGCCAAGTGGCGCTGGCGGAAGCGGCGCGAGGCGGCGGGGAAGGACACCGCCCGCCCCAACCTCGTCTACGGCCGCGACGTGCACGTCGTCTGGGACAAGCTCTGCCGCTACTTCGACATCGAGCCGAAGACCATCCCGATGTCGAAGGACCGGTTCACGATCGGCCCCGACGACGTCGAGCCGCTGATCGACGAGAACACGATCGCCGTCGTCGGCGTCCTCGGCACCACCTTCACCGGCGAGTCCGACGACATCGCCGGCATCGACGAGCTGCTGGGTCGGCTGAAGGAGGAGAAGGGGCTGGAAGTGCCGATGCACGTCGACGCGGCCAGCGGCGGATTCGTCTGGCCGTTCCTGCACCCCGAACGGTCGTGGGACTTCCGGCTCGAGTCGGTGCGCTCCATCAACGTCTCCGGTCACAAGTTCGGGATGGTCTATCCCGGCGTCGGCTGGCTGATCTTCCGCGAGCCCGACGACCTGCCCGACGACCTCGTCTTCTACGAGAACTACCTCGGCGAGACCGATGCGACGTTCACGCTGAACTTCTCGACCGGCTCGGCGATGGTGCTCGCCCAGTACTACAACCTCTGCCGCTTCGGGCGCGAGGGATATACCGAGATCATCCGGGCGATGGAGCGCAACAGCCAGTTCCTCGGCGACGGGATCGCTGAGACCGGCCGCTTCGAGCCGGTCGGCTCCGCCCCCCGGCTGCCGCTCGTCTGCTTCCGTCTCCGTGACCGCGACGCCGGCTTCGACGAGTTCGACGTCGCTTCGCAGCTCGCCTCCGAGCGCGGCTGGATGGTCCCGGCCTACACGCTGCCGCCGGATGCCGAGGAGGTCATCGTGATGCGGGCGCTGGTCAAGGAGAACGTCGGCCACGCCGCCGCGCAGCTATTGGTCGAGGACCTCCACAAGGCGCTGAAGACGCTGGACGAGAAGGGCGGGTTCCACGGGCGCGAACACCATCGGCGCCATCGCAACCCGGGCTATTGAGCTGCGGCCGCCCGGCGCTCAGTCGCTGATGAAGTAAAAGGGGTTGGGGAGCTTGAACGCGCGGTCGGCGTGGCCGCCGTGGAGGTCGCTCTCCTGGTCGCCGACGTTGACGACGATCCTGTAGCCCTGATCCTCCTCGATGTCGGCGCGCGTTCCCGCCTTGTAGGGCACGGTGCCCTGGGAGGTGTCGGGGTTGAGGTAGAGCTGCTTCCAGCCCTCGTATCCCGCCGCCGTCAGGTTCTGCTCGGTTCGCTCGCGGACCATCGGAATCGCGTCGGGCCGGCCGGTGATGAAGAAGACGTCGACCCCGCGACCCTTGGCGAAGTTGAAGAGGTCGAGCGTCGGCTCGATGGCCGGGCTGTCGGCCTGGGCGACGCTGCCCGCCAGAGCCACGGTCGGCTGAACGAAGCCGGTGGCGGCGATGTCGTCGTAGTTCGACAGCGACGTCTCGTCGATGTCGAGCACCATCGCCAGCTTCGGCTTCCTGCACTGGGCCGCCGGCGTGCCGTGCTTGCGGCAGCGCTTGCGCGCCTTCGTGCGGATCCGCTTGACGTGGCGGGCCAGGTAGGCCCGCGCGCGCCCCCCGACGGTCTCCAGGTCGCTCTCGTAGTCGCCGGAGTCGTGGTAGTCGCGCAGCGCCGGCACGTAGTCGCCCGCACCGACGGTCCCGTGGGCGCCGACCAGCGGCAGTCCGACCCCGGTCGGCCGCACCGACACCGTCGCGTCGGGACGCTGGGGGGCGCCGTCGCCGCCGGCCGCGACCGCGTAGCCGCCCGCGGCGACGGCGACGCCGGCGCCGAAGCTGGCGAGGTAGCGGGCGATCCGGCTGCGGCGGGTCATCGACGCGAATCCTCGCACGAACCCGCGTCGCCGCGCGTAGCTTCCGTGTGAAGAGAGGCGACGCGGTTCCGGCGGCGCGGCGGTACGCTCCAGCGGATGCGGCGGGGAGCGCGGACAGCGGGCGGCATGGTGCGGCTATCGGCGATCGCGTTCGCGGCGTTTGCGGCGCTGGCCTGCTTCGCCGGCTCGGCCGCCGCGATCGAGTACGCGCCGCTGAACCGTCCCGGCCCGAAGCTGGAGGTGCCGCGCGCCGACCTGAGGGCGAGCCTCGATTGCAGCAAGGGCGTCCGCAACGCGAAGCGCGAGCCGGTGCTGCTGCTGCCGGCGACCGGGGTCGACTCCGAGCACAACTTCGCCTGGAACTACGAGCGGGCGTTCGCGCAGCGGAAGATCCCATTCTGCACCTCCGACCAGCAGGGGGAGCTGAGCTCGAACATGGACGACATCCAGACCCGCGGCGACTACGTCACCTACGCGATCCGGCGAATGCACCGGATGGCGGGGCGGAGGATCGCCACGCTCGGCCACAGCCAGGGCGGGATGATCACCCGCTGGTCGCTGCGCTTCTGGCCGGACACCCGCCGGATGGTCGACGACGTGATCGGGATGGCGGGCAGCAACCACGGCTCCAGCGGCGGCGACGCGAGCTGCGCCGCCGGCTGTTCGGCGGCCTTCGCCCAGCAGTCAGCCGACTCGAAGTTCATCGCCGCCCTCAACTCGCGCGCCGAGACCTTCAAGCGCATCTCCTACACCGAGATCTACACGAACAACGACGAGGTCGTGACGCCTCCGCCCAGCGCCGGCGTCAGCGGGACCGGCCGGATCACCAACGTCGCGATCCAGTCGATCTGCCCGGCCGACCCGGAGGAGCACCTCTCGGTCGGGACCAGCGACGCCACCGCCTACGGGCTGGTGATCGACGCGCTCACCCACCGCGGGCCCGCCAGGCCCTCGCGGGTCGATCCCGCCGTCTGCGGTCAGGCCCTGATGCCGGGAATCGACCTGGCCACCTACGCCGCCGACACGAGCGCCTCGCTCGCCTTCCTCGGCAACTCGATCGCGACCTACCCGCACGTCGATCGCGAGCCGCCGCTGCGCTGCTACGTGCGGCTGCGTTGCGGCAAGCGGTAGGCGCCGAGCGCGCGGTTAAGCCGCTACTTCCGGCACAAGTGCGCGCTCACCAGCGCGGGCGCCGCTTACGCGCTCTTCAGCTTCCCCATCTCGCGGAGCGTGTCGCCGATCGTCTCGCGCAGCGGCCGCGGCGCGTAGCCGAGGTCGCGCTTCGCCTTGTCGCTGCTCGCCCAGAAGGTGACGCCGTCGGCGGAGGTGACGAGCTCGCGCATGTTCGGCGGGTAGCCCATGAGCGGGCCGGCGATGCGGCCGAAGGGGGCGACCGCCTTGATCATCGCCGTCGGCATCGCGCGCTTCGGGGCCCTCTTGCCGGAGAGGTCGGCGACGGTCTCGACGAGCTGGCGGTTGGTCGCGCAGTCGGCACCGATGACGTAGCTCTCGCCGATCCGGCCCTTGTCGAGTGCGAGCAGGACGCCCGCGGCGACGTCATCGACGTGGACGATGATGATCCCGAGGTCGGGGAAGGGGATCATCGGCATCTTCCCGGCGAGCACCATCTTCGTCATGTTCATCAGCTCGGAGTGGTCGCCGGGGCCGTAGACGCCGCCCGGCTGCACGATCACGCAGGGGAGCCCCTCGGCGATCAGGCGCTTGGCGACCTGATGGGCCTCGTACTTGGTCTGCTCGTAGTAGCTGGTGAAGCTCTCGCCGTCGGCCTCGTAGGTCTCGTCGACGATCTCCCCGCGGGTGTTGCCGAACACGGCGACGGTGGAGATGTAGACGACCTTCGGGATCTCGGCCTCGAGCGCCGCGCGCAGCACCCGCTCGGTCCCCTCGACGTTGGCGCGGTGCATCTCCTCGTGCCGGCTCGCCGGGATCCCGACCTCGTAGATCGCGGCGCCGTGGATGACCGCGTCGCAGCCCTCCATGCCGGCGGCGATCGCCGCCTCGTCGCCGAGGTCGCCGGGCACGAGCTCGCAGCCGAGGGCCTCGAGGTCCCTGCCCTTCTCGGGCGAGCGCACGAGCGCCCGCACCTCGTCGCCCCGGTCGCGGAGCTGCTTTGCCACGTGGCCGCCGATGAAACCGGTCCCGCCGGTGAGGAAGATCTTCATGGGCCGAGCCTATTCCCCGGCCGCGTGATGCGTGGCGCCGGTCATCGCTTCCCCGGCTCCTACACTGGGAGCGATGGCAGAAGCGCGCGAGAACGAGGATCCCCGCTCGGCGAACGGCACCGTCGGCACCGGCCTGCGCAACCCCCGGGCGCGTCAGCGTGCGCTCGCGATCGGCGTGCTCACCGGCAAGCCCGGCGAGGACGCCGAGCTGACCGAGCTCACGGAGCTCCTGCGGACGGCTGGGGTGGCGACGACCGGCAGGGTCGTCCAGCAGCGGACACAGCCCGATCCCGACCGCTACTTCGGCCGCGGCAAGCTCGAGGAGATCGCCGGGGAGATCAAGCGGACCGGAGCGAACCTGGTCGCCTGCGACGACGAGCTCCTGCCGCGGCAGGAGCGCAACCTCGAGCAGGCGCTCGGCGTCCCGGTGATCGATCGCACCGCGGTGATCCTCGACATCTTCGCCGACCACGCCCACAGCGCCGAGGGCAAGCTCCAGGTCGAGCTCGCCCAGCTCGAGTACAACCTCGCGCGCATGCGGGGCCTGTGGACCCACCTCGAGCGCCTCGGCGCCGGTATCGGGACCAGGGGCCCGGGCGAGTCCCAGATCGAGACCGACCGGCGCCTCGCCCGCGACCGGATCGCGGCGCTTCGCCGCGAGCTGCGGGTCGTCGAGCGCAGCCGCCAGACGATGCGCGCCGAGCGCGAGCGCTCCGCCGTGCCGACCGTCGCGCTCGCCGGCTACACCAACGCGGGCAAGTCGACGCTGCTGAACGCGATCACCGGGGCCGGCGTCGGCGTCGGCGACCGCCTCTTCCACACGCTCGACCCGACCACACGCTCATACGAGCACGACGGGCGCACCTACCTGCTGACCGACACCGTCGGCTTCATCCGCAAGCTTCCCCACCAGCTCGTCGACGCGTTCAAGGCGACGCTCGAGGAGACCATCAAGGCGGACCTGATCCTCCACGTCGTCGACGCGTCGGAGCCGAAGCCGTCGCGCGAGACCGCGATGCGGGCGGTGGACGAGGTGCTCGAGGAGATCGGCGCCGATGAGGCGCCGCGGCTCCTGGTCTTCAACAAGCTCGACCTGCTCGACGACGACGCGCGCCGCGACCTCCTGGTCGGCCGCCGCAACGTCGCCGGCGTCTCGGCCGCGACCGGCGAGGGGATCGAGGAGCTGCTCGACGCGATCGAGGCGGCCTTCGAGGAGACCCTCCAGCCGATGGAGCTGCTCTTCCCCTACGACGACGGCGCCTCGCTGAGCGAGCTGCACTCGGTCGCCGGGCGGATCGAGCGGAAGGACTCCCCCGAGGGGGTCCGGGTCAAGGCGCGCGTCCCGCGCGCGCTCTCGCACCGTTTCGCGGATTACGCCGTCAACGGTGCCGGCCGCTGACGATCCGATGAAGCTGAAGGTGCGCCTGCTCGTCCGCGGCGCGCAGCTGCCGACGCGCGCCCACGAGGGCGACGCGGGGCTGGACCTGCGGGCGTCGGAGCCGGCGACGATCGGAGCGGGGGAGAGGGCCCAGGTGGGGACCGGGATCGCAGTCGAGATCCCGGTCGGCCACGCGGGGCTCGTCCTGCCCCGCTCGGGCCTGGCGCTGCGGCACGGGATCGCGCTCGTCAACGCCCCGGGCCTGGTCGACGCCGGCTACCGCGGCGAGCTGCGCGTGCTCCTGCTCAACACCGATCGCGAGCACGCCTTCGAGCTCGAGCCCGGCGACCGCATCGCGCAGCTCCTGGTCGTCCCGTTCACCGCGCTGGACCCGGTCGAGGTCCCCGAGCTCGACGACAGCGAGCGCGGCACCGGGGGGTTCGGCTCCAGCGGCTCCCGGTAGGGATACCCTCTCGGGTGGAGAGAGTCCGGGGCGGATGGAGGAGAGAGGTACATGACGGGAGGTCGTTCGCGCCGGCTGGCACGGCTGGCAATCGCCTTCGCGGCGCTGTCGCTACTCGCCGCGCCGGCGGGGGCGGGCGCCAAGGCGCCGGTCGAGTTCCAGGTGATCAAGGGCTTCAAGGCGAAGGGGACGCCGGCGGAGCTCAACAAGGTCGGCATCCTGAAGATCGGCGATCCGAAGGCCGACAACGTCCTCGTTCTCAACCCCGGCACCTCCGCGGGCGGCGGCTACTTCGGCCCGCTCGCGCGGACGGTCGTCCGCGACCTCCCGAACTGGCAGGTCTGGTCGGTGGAGCGGCGCGAGAACTTCCTCGAGGACCAGTCGAAGCTCGATGCCCTCAAGCGGGGGGATGCGACGCCGCAGGAGTTCTTCGACTACTACCTCGGCTACCTCGGCGACGGCTCAGTCACCGACCACTACGAGCCGGTGCAGAGCGCCGACGTCCCGTTCGCCCGCAACTGGGGGATGAACGTCGAGATCCAGGACCTCAACCGGGTCGTCCGCCGTGCCTCGCGCGGCGGCCGGAACGTCGCGATGGCCGGGCACTCGCTCGGCGGCTCGATCGCCACCGCGTATGCGACCTGGGACTTCAAGGGCAACGCCGGCGCCGATCGGCTCTCCGGGCTGATCCTGATCGACGGCGCGAGCCGCACCGAGGCGATCACCGCCGAGGAGGCGCAAGACAGCCTCGCCGAGCTGGAGAACGAATCGCCGTGGCTGGCCTTCGGCGGCATCCCGGCGCCGCTCGCGGGCCTCTTCGGCACGGTCGGCTCGAGCCTCGCCAAGGCCGATCCCGACGGCCCGTCGATCATGCAGACCTGGCCGCTGCTGCCGTCGTTCCTGAAGGGCCCGTTCCGGGCTACGAACGAGGCTGCGTACGGCTACTCGACCGACACCGAGACGTCGCCGGACGCGCTCGTCGCCGCCCAGGTCAACAGCGGCCGCCAGGCCGACTCCGGCGACCCGCGCGGCTGGGTGCGGGCGGGGGACATCACCCCGATTCAGCGCTGGTCCGACATGTTCAGCGGCTGGGGCCTGCGCGGCCTCGACGGCACCGCCTGGTACCACCCGATGCGGCTGACGATCGACTCGGGAGCGGTCGGCAACGGGATCGCCAACCCCGCCCAGGACGTCCTCAACGTCCATTCGACGATGGGCGACGAGCTGCCCAAGAGCCTGCGGATCTACGCCTTCGGGGCCGCCCTCGGCGGCGATCGCGTCCCGGAGGCAGCCCAGGCACTGGCGGCCCAGTCCGGCATTCCGGCGAAGAACCTCGTCCTCGCCGCGCGGCCGAACAAGTACGCCCACAACGACCCGAACGCGGCCGCCCCGAAGGTCAACGCCTTCGTCAAGAAGCTGATCCCGTTCCTGCGTTCGGTGCGGCAGAAGTAGCTTGGAGCTTGGAGCACGCTCGCTGCGCTCGCTTGAGCGTGGAGCGTGAGCCGCACGCCCCACGCTCCAGGCCCCCTAGTCGTCCTCCTCGGTCCGGCCCTCACCGCCGCTCCACTCCTCGGCAATGTGCACCAGCGCGTCGCCCTGGTTGATCAGCGGGCTGCGGTTGAGGCCGATGACGAGTCCGGCCACCGGGGCGCGGACGGCGAGGTTCCGGCGCCCGTAGATGTCGGAGAAGCTGCCGAGGACGGCGCGGTGCTCGACCCGGTCGCCGAGCTCGACCTCGAGGCGGAGCATGCCGCCGCGGGCGGCGCGGACCCAGCGCGTCTCGCGGCTCTGGAAGGTCGCCACCGAGGTGCCGGGGGCGGAGTCGACGACGCCGAGGTGGGCGAGCACCCGGCGGATGCCGTCGAAGGCGGCCTCGATCGCGTAGGGGTCGAAGCGGTTGGACTCCCCGCCCTCGAAGAGGAGCATCGCGACGCCGTGCTGGGTCGCGGCCTCGCGGAGGGAGCCGTCGCGGACGCGGGCGTGGATCGTCGCCTGCGCGGCGAACGCCTCGGCGGCGGCGAGGGTGCGCTCGTCGTCGAGATCGGCGCGGATCTGGGGGAGGTTGCTACGCCGCCCCGATCCGCAGTGGAGGTCGATCGCGTGGTCGCAGCGGCTGACGACCTCCTTCATGAAGAGGTGTGCGATCCGGGCGGCGAGCGACCCGCGCGGGGAGCCGGGGAAGGAGCGGTTTAGGTCGCGGCCGTCGGGGAGGTAGCGGCTCCCCGCCATGAAGCCGAGCTCGTTGACGACGGGGACGGCGATCACGGTCCCCGCCATGTCCCCGGGGCGGAGCTCCATCAGCAGCTTGCGGATCGCCTCGACGCCGTTGACCTCGTCGCCGTGGATCGCCGCCGAGACGCAGACGGTCGGGCCGGCGCGGCGGCCGTTGATGACGACGGCCGGGATCGAGATCCAGGGTCCCGTTGCGAGCTGCTCGACGTGGATCGAGATCTCCTCGCGCCCGCCCGGTTCGATGCGGACGCCGGCGAGCTCGATCGGGGTGCCGGGCTCCTCGCCGTCCCGCATCGGATCAGCCCCTGTTGCGGGGCTTGGTGACGCGCTTGGGGCCGGGCTTCGCGTTCTTCTCGAGGAACTTGACGATCTCCCCGGCGACGTCGACGCCGCTCGCCTCCTCGATCCCCTCCAGACCGGGGGAGCTGTTGACCTCGAGCACGACCGGCCCGTGGTTGGAGCGCATCATGTCGACGCCGGCGACCGCGAGCCCGACCCGCTGCGCCGCGCGGCGGGCGGTCGTCCGCTCCTCCGGGGTGAGCTTGACCGCACGCGCGGTGCCGCCGCGGTGGATGTTCGAGCGGAACTCGCCCTTCGCCGCGTGCCGCTCCATCGAGGCGACGACGCGCCGGCCGACGACGAACGCCCGGATGTCGGACCCGCGGGCCTCCTTGATGAACTCCTGGACGAGGATGTTGGCGTCGAGCTCGCGGAACGCGCCGATGACCGACTCCGCCGCCTTGCGGGTCTCGGCGAGGACGACGCCCTTGCCCTGCGTCCCCTGCAGGAGCTTGACCACGACCGGCGCGCCGCCGACCGAGTCGATGATGCCGCCGATGTCCTCGGAGTCGTGCGCGAAGCCGGTGACCGGCATGCCGATCCCGGCGCGGGCGAGGAGCTGGAGCTGGCGCAGCTTGTCGTGGGCGCGCGAGATCCCGAGCGACTCGTTGGCGCTGAACACGCCCATCATCTCGAACTGGCGCACGACCGAGGCGCCGTAGAAGGCGTGGCTGGCGCCGATTCGCGGGATCACGGCGTCGAAGCCGTGCACCGGCTCGCCGCGGAACAGCACCTGGGGACGGTGCGAGGTCAGGTCCATGTAGCAGCGGAGGTAGTTGATGACGTGCATCTCGTGCCCGCGCATGCGGCCCGCCTCGATCAGGCGGCGGGTCGAGTAGAGCGAGCCGCGGCGGCTCAGGACGGCGAACTTCACGCTTGCTTCGGTTCCTTTCTCGCTTTACGCCGGAGCCGCTTCGAGATCCGGCCGCGGTAGGACCGCCGCGGATCGACCATGAAGCGGCCCCGCAGGGCATGCCTCCCGAGGAGCATCCGAAACCCCATCGCGTCCCGCCGCGTCAGCGTCAGCTCGATCGGGATCGGCTCGCTGTCGACAACGACCTCGGTCGCAACAACGTAGCGGAGCTCGGTCTGGCCGTTGGATGCGGTCACGTTGCGGCGGTCGACGAGCGGTGCCTCGGCGCGAACCTCGGTCTCCTCGTCGTCCTGGTTGGGGTGGAAGGCGAACGCGACCCGCCGCTCGCCGTCCTGCTCGAGCTCGACGACGTCGAAGGCGTGGAGGGTGGAGGTGCGGGCGCCGGTGTCGACCTTCGCCTTGACCAGCGCGTCGCCGAGCGCCGGCAGCCGGACCCACTCCCGCCATCCGATCGTCGGCGGCTTGGTGCCTCCCTTCGCCACCTCAGCCCCTGCTCGCCGCCCGCTCCGCCGCCTCGTGGGCGGCCCGCTCGAGCTCGTCGTCGAGCGGCTCGAGCTCGGTCCGCTCCCCGCTGGAGTGCTCGACCCCGCGGGCGATGAGCTCGTCGGCCAACCACGCGTTCTTCGGCAGCAGCGGGCCGTGGAGGTACGTCCCGATCAGGTTCCCGCGCTTCACGCCCTCGTATCCGTCGCCGCCGTTGTTGCCGTGCCCGTGGAGGACGCGACCGAGCGGCTCGGCGCCGTCGCCGAGGTAGGTGCGGCCGCCGTGATTCTCGAAGCCGGCCAGGACGCGCGGACCAGATCCGAGGTCGACCTCGATCGAGACGTTGCCGATCAGCCGCGGACCCTCCTCGCGCACCGTCTCGAGGTCGACCAATCCGAGCCCCTCCACGCGCCGCTCGCCGAGCTGGTAGCTGGACCCGAGGAGCTGGTAGCCGCCGCAGACCGCGAGCAGGGAGGCGCCTCCGTCGAGCGCCGCGGCGATCCCGTCGCGCTTGGTGACGCGCATGTCGTCAGCGACCATGAGCTGGTCGCGATCCTGGCCGCCGCCGATGTAGATCAGGTCGTGCGCGGCGGGATCGAAGGTCTCGCCCGGCCCGGCGGCCGTGAGGGAGAACCCGATGCCGCGCCACTCGCAGCGGTGCTGGAGGAAGAGGACGTTGCCGCGGTCGGCGTAGATGTTCATCTGCTCGGGGTAGAGCGCGAGCAGTCGGAAGGTGCGCTCAGCCATCGGTCGGCTCCGCGATGACGACCAGCGACCCGACGTGCTCGGCGGTCTCCCCGATCGGCTCCGACCCGGCCACGCGGAACCCGGTCTCGGAGAGCTCGCGCTCGAGCCGGCCGGCGCCGATCCGGTCGAGCCGCGTGGTGTCCAGCTCCTCGCTCAGCGCGCCGCCGGGGGAGACGACCTGCCGCAGCCGCACCAGCTCGATCGCCTGATCGGAGACGCGCACCTCGAGCGGGAGGCTCGAGTGGACCCAGCCCTCGACCTCGCGAACGTCGGGCAGCGGATCGGGGGTTCCGGACGCGGGGAGGGGCTCGCTGAGGATCGTCAGCGCCAGCGCGCCGCCCGGCGCGAGGTGACGCCTCGCGGCGGCGAACGCTTCGCGGCGCCCGGCCTCGCCGCCGAGCAGGTGGAGGAGCTGCATCGGCGCGATCGCCAGCGGGAAGGCGCGTCCGAGATCGAGCCGGCGGACATCGGCCTCAATGACCTCGACCGCGGCGTGCCTGCGGCCGGCACGGGCGCGCAGCTCGTCCGCGAGCTCGGGGTCGCGCTCGACCGCGACGACCTCGACCCCGCGCGCCGCCAGGTGCAGGGCCACGCGGCCGGTCCCCGCGCCGAGGTCCAGAACCGGCCCCCGGCCGGGGCGCGGCCCGCCGCGCTCGGCGGCGAGCCGAGCCCAGGAGGGCAGGTCGGCGCCATAGCCGCCGCATTCGGCGTCGTGCCAGGCGACCGCGGCCGCGACCGGAGGGGCGGCCGCGCTCATCGCCAGAACTCCGTCGCGAGCCCGCGCCGGGCGAGCAGCGTCCGCAGCTCGATCAGCGCCGTGTAGGTCGGGAGCGCGAACAGCCGCGAGCCGGCACCTGCGAGGGCGTCGTCGAGCGATCGCTCGATCCCCTCGACGACCTCGATCCGCTTCCGCGGCCAGCCGGCGTACTTCAGGCGCAGCGCCATCTCCGCCGCCCTGGTGCCCGAGCAGACGACCCGGCGAACCGATCCGCTGAGCAGCTCGAAGTCCGCGTCCCAGATCCAGGAGACGTCGCGCCCGTCGGCGATCCGGTCGTTCAGTGCCGCCCAGAGGTCGAGCGGCTCGCCGCCGCGCTCGGCCTCGAGCACGAGCGTCCGCAGGACCTCGTTGGCGCCGGCCGGGTTCTTGATCAGCAGGATCGACAGCTTGCGCCCGTCGACGTCGATCGTCTCGACCCGGCCAAAGACCGCCTTGACGGCCTCGAGGCCGGAGCGTATCTCGGCCTCGCCGAGCCCGAGGCGCTGGCCGGCGGCGACGGCGGCGAGCGCGTTGTAGACGTTGTAGAGGCCGGGGAGGGGGAGGCTCAGCGCGAAGTCGCCCGACGGCGTGCGGACCCGGAAGGACGTCCCTTCGATGCCGTGCAGCTCGATGTCGGTCGCGTAGACGTCGGGGTCGGGACGGCCGGCCTCGCAGTTCGGGCAGGTGTAGTGGCCGAGGTGGCCGACGAACGCGCGCTCGTAGCGGTAGGGGGTGCCGCAGCGCCGGCAGTGCTTGGCGTCGAAGGCGTGCTGGAGCTCCGGAAGGGCCTGCGAGGGGTCCTCGATCCCGAAGAACGTGGTGCCCTCGCGGCGGCGCAGGTCGCGGTCGCGCCCGAGGTCGGCGATCAGCGGGTCGTCGGCGTTCAGCACGAGCTCCATCCCGCCCTCGCGCGCGGCGATCAGCTCCGCCCACTCGTCGGCGATCCGCTCGAGCTCGCCGTAGCGGTCGAGCTGGTCGCGGAAGAGGTTGCCGAGGACGAGCAGGGTGGGGTGGAGCTCGGCCGCGACCCGCGGCAGCCAGGCCTCGTCGACCTCGAACAGCCCCTCAGTGCCACGCTGCTCGAGCAGCGCCGTCGCGACCCCCCAGGCCATGTTCGAGCCGGCGCGGTTATGGACGGGCTTGCGACCCGCGGCGCGCAGCTCGGAGGCGAGCATCCCCGCGGTCGTCGTCTTCCCGTTCGTCGCCGAGATGATCGTCCGCTCACCGCTCAGGCGGGAGCCGAGCCGTCCGAGGGCGTCCGGCGCCGCGCGCAGCAGCACCCGGCCGGGCAGCGTCGTCCCGCCGCCGCGGCCGGTCCGGCGGCTGAGCCCGCCGATCGCGCGTGCGGCGGCGACCTTCGCGCCGAACAGGCGCGACCGCTTCGGCGTGGTCACGGGCAAGCCGCTCACGCCGCCCCAGCCGGCGCGATCAGCTCGAGCGCCCGCGGGAGGACCGTGAGCGTCGCCGGCAGGTCGGTGAGGTGGTCGCCGTCGGCGTAGACCTCGAAGGGGCGGTCGGCGGCGATGGTGACGCGCGCCCCCCGCACACAGTCCACCTCCTCCTCGGCGATGTGAGTTCCCTTGAAGACCTTCGGCAGGTTGGCGAGGAACCGCCACTTGCCGACCCTTCCGGTCGTGACGACGTCGAGCAGCCCGTCGTCGAGGACGGCGTCGGGGGCGACGTACATCCCGCCCCCGTAGGCCTTCGAGTTGCCGACCGCCACCGAGTAGCCGCTGAAGGAGCGTTTCTCGCCGTCGACGGTGACCGTGAAGCTCGCCGGCTCCCACTGCCAGAGCGCCTTCAGCGCCGCGTAGGCGTAGACCAGCGGTCCCTTGACGGCCTTCGCCTCGTTGGCGATCCGGTTGGCGTCGGAGTCGAAGCCGCAGCTCGCGATGCAGAGGAAGCGCTCGCCGTTGACCTCGCCGACGTCGATCAGCCGCCGCTCGTCGGTCGCCAGGACGGCAACGGCCTCGGCGGGCTCGGTGGGGATGCCGACGACGCGGGCGAGGTCGTTGCCGCGGCCGCCCGGCAGGATCCCCATCGGCGAGCCGCTCTCGGCGAGCGAGCCGCCGACCTTGCCGATCAGCCCGTCGCCGCTGACCACGACCGGGATCTCCCCGGCCGCCGCCGCTGATGCGGCCTCGCGGCAGCCGTGCTCGAGGCCGGTCGTCTCGACCATCCGGTAGGCGAGCCCGTGGTCGCGCATCGCGGCCTCGATCGCCGGCAGCCGCTTCCGCGTCCGTCCGGCGCCGGCCGACGGGTTGACGAGCAGTACGTAGCGGGGAGCGTCGGCCATCAATCCCCCTTGCGGGCGACGAAGTAGGAGCCGGAGCCGATCCGCCCGGCCGTCACCTTGACCATGCCGTTGCGGGAGAAGCCGCGCTCGAGGACGGCGTCGGGGGTGAAGAAGGGGGTCCGCTCGCCGGAGCTGGCGGCGATGATCGCGTGACCGCCGTGGCGCAGCACGCGGGAGATCTCAGCGAAGAAGGGCGGCATGTTGAGCTGGGTGACGAGGTCGAAGTGCCCCTCGTCGAAGGGGAGCGCCGAGGCGTCGGCGACGCGGAAGGCGACCCGGGCGTCGGGGTCGAGGCCGACCTTCGCCTGCGCCTTGCGCACCATCGCCTCGGAGATGTCGACGCCGCGGACCGAGGCGTGGGGGAACTCGCGGGCGAGGAACAGCGCCGCGACGCCGGTCCCGGTGCCGATGTCGAGCGCGCGCTCGGGCCGGCGGTCGATCTTCGTCACGGCGACGGCGAGCGGGGCGAGGTGACCGGCGCCGGGCGCGCCGGTGCGCTCGTCCCAGCCGGCGGCGAGATCGTCGAAGTACCTGGCAATCGGCCGCTTCAGCAGGGGCCAGAGCCAGGGGGCGTGGGCGACGGTCGAGTTCAGCGCGCGGCCGATCAGCCGCACGCGGGTCGGTGGGCCTTCGCTTTCCTCCCGTTCGGGCGTCACGGGGCCATGATCGCAACCCGTTAGGCTGCCGCGCGGTCTTGGCCAATACCGAGAACAGTCCGGCCCCCGATGCCCACAGCCGCCGCTCGGCGCTGATCTTCGTCGGCGCGCTCGCCGTGGTGGCGATCGTGGTCGTCGCGGTCCTGCTGATCACGGGAGGCGGCGGCGACGACGGCGATGGCGGCAGCACGGACTTCGCCGACGTCGACGAGTGCCAGAAGGTGGATCAGGCGGAGCCCAAGGACGTCAGCCTCGACGCTCCTGACGCGAGCGAGCCGACCGCCTCGGGCGTCGAGTTCGTGACCAGCTGCGGCGCGTTCACCGTCATGTTCGACCCCGATTCGCCGAAGACCGCTGCCTCGATGCAGTACCTGGCCGAGCAGGGCGTCTACGACGGCACCGGCTTCCACCGGATCGTTCCCGGCTTCGTGATCCAGGGCGGCGATCCGGCCGGCGACGGCACGGGCGGGGCCGGCTACTCGGTCACCGAGGCGCCGCCGAAGGGCGCCGCCTACACCGAGGGCGTCGTCGCGATGGCGAAGAGCGAGACCGAGTCCCCGGGCACGTCGGGAAGCCAGTTCTTCGTCGTCACCGGCAAGGACGCCCCGCTGCCCCCCGACTACGCGATCGCCGGCACGGTTACCGACGGCATGGACACGGTCCAGCGGATCGCCGAGCAGGGCGTCCAGGACGGCGTTCCCCCGAAGATGCCGGTCGTGATCGAGTCCGCGACGCCGGTGCAGTGACGCTGCACCGGGCAGGCCGGCCGCTGATCCTGATCGTCGCTCTCGCGGCGCTGGCGTTCCTGGTCGCCGGGTGCGGAGGCGGCGACGACGAGACCTCGGCCACGTCGAGCGACTGCGAGTCCGTCGATGCCCAACAGCCGGCCGACCGCGAGGCGAAGGCGCCGACGGCGAAGGCGCCGACCGCCCAAGGGGTCACCTTCGAGACGAACTGCGGCAGCTTCACGGTCACCTTCGACGATCGCGCGCCGAAGACCGCAGCCTCGATGCAGAGCCTCGTCGAGCAGGGCTTCTACGACGGTCTGGCGATCCACCGCGCCGTCGACAACGTCCTGATCCAGGGCGGCGATCCGGCCGGCGATGGCACCGGCGGCCCCGGCTACAGCGTCGACGAGCCCCCGCCGGGGAACCTCGCCTACACCCGCGGGACGGTGGCGATGGCGAAGACCGAAGCGGAGCCCATCGGCCGATCCGGCAGCCAGTTCTTCGTCGTGGTCGGCGCCGACGCCGGCCTGACCCCGGACTTCGCGCTGGTCGGGGAGGTCAGCGAGGGAATGGACGTCGTCGACGCGATCGCCGCGCTTGCGCCCGACGGCGGCGACGGCGAGCCGACGGAGCCGGTCGTCATCGACAAGGCGACTTTGGTGGAGTAGGGGTATATGGCGCGCGTGAACGTCGGCGACGAGGCACCCGGCTTCACGCTGCCCTGGACCGGCGAGGGGGAGTTCCGCCTCTCCGACCGCCGCGGCCGGTGGGTCATCCTCGCCTTCTATCCCGGCGACTTCACTCCGACCTGCACGAAGCAGTTCTGCAACTACCGCGACGGCCGCGAGCAGCTCGGCGACCTCGACGCCGACGTGGTCGGGATCTCGCCGCAGGACGTCGCCTCGCACGAGAAGTTCATCGAGGAGTACGGGCTGACGGTGCCGCTCGCGGCTGACACTGACCTCGCCGTCGCTCGCGCCTACGGGGTCAAGGGCCCCGGCAAGCTGCTGCGCCGCTCGATCTTCGTGATCGACCCGGGCGGCGTCGTCCGCTTCCGCAAGGTCGCGCTGGTCGGGCTCGGCTACGAGGACGTCGGCGACCTCGGCCAGGCGCTCGCGGCCGCCCGCGCCGCGGTGGCGGGTTGAGCGCGGAGGACTTCGAGGCAACCGCATCCGGGGGCGTCGTGCTCCGCGGCACGCGTGAGGGCGAGGGCCCGCCGGTCGTCCTCGCACACGGCCTCACCGCGCACCGCGAGCTCGTCGTCCACGGCTCCCGCGCCCTCTCCCGGGCCGGCCACGACGTGATCCGCTACGACGCCCGAGCCCACGGCCAGAGCGATGCGGGGGAGGAGGGCTCGCGCACCTACGACGTGCTCGCCGACGACATGGAGGCGGTGATCGGAGCGACGGTGCTCCAGGGAGGCCGCCCGATCCTCGCCGGCCACTCGATGGGCGCCCACACCCTCGTCGCCCACGCCCTCCGCGATCCCGGCGCCGTCGCCGGGATCGTCGTCATCGGCCCGGCCGTCGTCGGCACCCCTCCCGACGAGGAGTCGCTGCGTAACTGGGACGCGCTCGCCGACGGCCTCGACCGGGACGGGATCGACGGCTTCATCGAGGCCTACTCGCGCGGCCTCGACCCCGACTGGAGCGACACGCTGATCCGGATCGCCCGCGACCGGCTCGGCAAGCACCGCGACCTTTCCGCCCTCGCCGCCGCGCTCCGCGAGGTCCCGCGCTCGATCCCCTTCGACGGCCTCGGCGAGCTCGAGGGCCTCGACGTCCCCGCGCTCGTCGTCGCCAGCCACGACGAGGCCGATCCCGGTCACCCGCACTCGGTCGCCGAGGCCTACGCCGAGGCGCTGCCTCAGGCCCGGCTGATCGCCGAGGAGCCGGGGGAGAGCCCGCTCGCCTGGCAGGGCGGGCGACTGAGCCGCGAGATCGCCGCCTTCTGTGAGGAGGGCGCGGTGCGGGAGCGGGTCGCGAGCTAGTTCGCCAGTCCGGACTATTCGCGCTCGAATGCACCGCTGTCAGGCGATTCATCGCGCGCGACGCCGCGCTGATCCACCGGCACCTGGAGGTTCGGTGCGTTCCCGATGGCAGAGGAGGCCGGGAGGAGGGCGCGAGTCGGCGTCGGGCCGCCGTTGTCGGCGAGGGGCCCCAGCATGGGGTCGGCGACGAGGACGTCGGAAGCTTCGGCGGTCCCGCATCCGCTCAGCCCGAAGACGTTGCCCCCGCCGGACAGTGGCTGCAGCGGCGCCGGGACGGTCTGTTCATTCGACACGCACTCCGCGCCGCCGCCAGTCGTGCTGTTCCCAGCGACAATCGAGTCGTCGATGGTCGCCTCGTCGACGTTGTATCCCGCGCCCGCCAGGAAGATGCCGCCGGCCTCGTGAGCCGTGTTGCCGGAGATCGTCGTGGCCGTGACGTTGATGTCCCTGAGGGCCCATATCGCGCCCCCGGTCTGCGCCGTGTTCCCGGTGAGCGTCGAATTCTCGATCACCGCTGAGCCGTGGAGGTACAGCCCCCCGCCGAGCTGGCTCTCGTTGTCGGCAACCGTCGACCTGCGCACCACCACACCGCTGCCGTAGGCGTGAATTCCGCCCGACGTGTTGCCGCTGATGGTCGAGGTCTCGATGGTCGCGCTGGAGTAGATCTCGAGGTCGAGGCCCTTCCCGTTGCGGTTGATCCCCGAGTCCTTGATGGCGCCTGACCCGGCCCCGTACATCTTCACGCCGGTCCCATTCCCGCGGCGCGCTTGACGGCGACGCGCCTGCCCTTCGGGCCGATCAGCTTGGTGCGCGCGCCCGGCTTCAGCCCGGTGACGTGCACCTGCTCGACGCTGCCGCGGGCGGTGAAGGGGACGTCGGCGGCGCCGGCGCCGGCCGGGACGAGCAGCGCGCCCGCGCCAACCGCGCAAGCAGCCACGAGAAGACCCGTCCTCTGCGCCCAGCCCCTCCGCATCACGATCGTGATCTCTAACACGTTCTCGACGCCGGTGGTGCAGGTTCCGGACTCCAGGCTTCAGAGGAGGTGGCGGCGGACCCGGCTCGCGACCCAGGCTGGTCGCAGGCGCACCTCCACGTGCGTGAACCGAAGCACCGTGTAGCCGAGCGCCTCGAGCTCGGCCTGCCGCCGCGCATCGGCGCCGAGCTGGGCGGGGGAGGAGTGGGCAGCTTCGCCGTCGAGCTCGACGACCACCATCGCGTCGGCCCAGAGCATGTCTGGGCGGTAGCGGCCGACCCGCGCGTTCGGCTCGGGGATCGCCAGCCCCTCGCGCTCGCAGAGCAGGACGAACTCGCGCTCGCGGGGGTTGGCGCAGCGGGCGAGCGCCGGCAGGTGGGCGTGGACGGCGCCGCGGAGCGCGCGGGCGCCCGGCCGGCCGGAGCCGATGACCGCCTCGAGGGAGGGGCGGTCGAGTAGGCGGGCGTATTCCGCGCGGGCGAGGACGAGCCGCAGCGAGTTGCGGCTTAGGTCCTGGGTCGCGGCGAGCAGGGCTTCGGCGAGCGGCGACCACCGGCAGGCCGCGGTGGAGGTGGCGGGGGAGGGGATGGCGGCTGAAGATGCGGACTCCGGGCCGGCTCCGGCGCCGGTGCGGCGAGGCGACGTGCAGCGGGCGCGGGCGCCGGTGTAGCAGCCCCTGCCACCACAGGGCAGTGAGCGAGGCAAGTGCAGCGCCCGGTCCCGCGAGAAGCAGGGCGGCCGCGAGTTCCCCCTCGGCGCTCAGCTCGGCGCGCCCCCAGGCGAAGACGCCGGGATAACGGGGATGCAGGCGACCGAGCTGTCTCCAGCTTCGGATCTGCGAGGCGCTGATCCCAGCCGCGGCCAGCTGCCGCCTCGCCAGCGTCGCGAACTGGGTTGCCGCGAGCTCGCTGGCCACCTCGATGGAGGATTTGGTCCCTGAGAGGGACCGGATCTTCCCTTCGCGCTCCATCTGAGGAGCGTGGGTGGCGCGGCGTCACGGCTCAAGGCGCAATCGCCCCCTTTCCCTGCCTTTTCCGTGCCGAGAGGCGCGCCGGTTGCGAGTCAGCGGTTCTCGAGCCGGATCACCAGGCGCAGGCCGGACCAGGTCTCGTCGATCGCGCAGACCTTGTTGTCGACCAGGCCGGTCGGCAGGGCGACCTCGCGGACGACGTCCTCGGTCATGTCCGTGGCGACGCCGGAGGAGCGCTTCGGCCAGGCGATCCAGAGCCCGGCCGCGGGCCGCATCGCGCGGCGCAGGGAGGGCAGGCGGCGCTCGAGCTCGCTGCGGCGGGTGAAGAAGGCGACGATCACGTCGGCTCGCCCGCGAAGCCTGCGCACGGCGACGCCGGCTGGGAGCTCGCCGAGCGTCGCGTCGAAGCCGTCGGGCGCGCCGCTGAGGACGAGGACAGACCCCTCCTTGACCCCGAGCTTCCTCGGCAAGGGAGTACCCGAGTAGCCGGCCACCGCGGGATCGTATCCTTGGGCCCGTGAGCGACCACGGGGCACCGATCCACTACTCCGCCGTCGAGCGCGGCACGCCCGTCCTCGACAGCGAGGGCGAGCAGGTCGGGACGGTGCGGCAGATGGTGGACAACTACCGCGAGCACATCCTCGACGGCTTCGTGATCGAGGACAGTGGGGGGACGGTCCGCTTCGTCGACGGCCCCGAGGTTCAGCGCACGTTCGAGCGGGCGGTGGTTCTCAACATCGACGCCGCCGCGGTCGCCCGGCTGGGCCCGCCGGAGGACGGGGCCGGGGTCTTCGGCGCCAACCTCAGCACCGGCCGCATCTCGAAGGCCCTCGGCCGCGCCTGGAAGCGCAAGCGCTAGCCGGGCCAGTCCTCGTATCTGATCCGCTTGATCCGGCGAACCTCCCCGATCGTCGACCACTCGTCGCGGCCGAGGCGAGCGAGCGGGCGCAGGCGCTCGATCTCGGGGTGGCCGTCGACCAGGGCATCGGCGTCGATCGCGGCGTGGACCACCCGCCCGAAGACCACGGTCGAGGCGCCGAACGAGACGGTCCCCTGAAGCACGCACTCGAGCGCCACCGGCGAGCCGGCGACGCGGGGCGGCCGCACCCGCAGGCTCGGCTCGCGCTCGAGGCCGACCTCGGCGAACTCGTCGACGTCGCCCGGGAAGTTGGTGGCGGTTGCGTTGATCTCCTCGAACAGCGGCTCGGGGGCGAGGTTGAAGACGAGCTCGCGGGTCGCCTCGGCGTTGTTCAGCGAGTCCTTGCGGCCGACCGACGTGAACTGGACGACCGGCGGGTCGGTGCAGGAGACGGTGAAGAAGGAGTGCGGCGCGAGGTTGTCGACGCCGTCGGCCGAGGTCGTCGAGACCCAGGCGATCGGCCGGGGAACCACGACCGAGTTGAGCAGCCGGTAGAAGTCGCGGGCAGGCATGTCGGCCGGGTCGAAGTCGACTCGCATCGACACGGACGCTAGCCGAGCGCCCCGCGGCCCCCGCCGCTCCCGGCGCGGCCTAGTACTCGACGACGACCTGCTGGTCCGACGCCGGTGCGGCCGAGCCGCCGCCGAGGTCGAAGAACAGGACGGTGGCGACGAGCGCCCCGATCGGGGCGGTGATCGTGCCGGCGATGATCGAGAAGACGATGCCGCCGGCGACTCCGGCGATGGCGACGCCGATGATCCCGATGATGAAGGAGACGGCGACGGTGATCAGGAAGGCGAGGAGGATCGTCAGGAACACCGACATCCGCTCGCCGCGGGTGAGCTCGTTGCTCCTCCCGAACGCGTCGAAGGCGTCCCGGTTCTCGGCGACGATCGCCGGCGAGCAGACCGCCCAGATCGTCAGCAGGTAGAGGCCCGGGACGATCAGCAGGAAAAGTCCGATGACGATCGCGATGCCGCGCAGGATGCCGTTGACGATCAGCGGCACGATGTGGCGCGAGGCGGAGGAGAAGAGCTCGCCGGCAGTGAAGTCGCGGCGGCCGTCGCGAACGTCCTCGACGAGCTTGACGACGAACCCGGTGTAGAGCGCGCCGGCCGCGAGGCTGACCGCGGCGCCGAGCATCCCGAGGATGAACCCGCCGTCGGAGAGCAGCGCCTGGAGCACGCCGCTGATCGCGAAGACCACGAGCGCGCTGAGCAGCAGAGGTGCGGCGTTGTCGGAGTAGAGGCGGAACGACTCGCTGATCACGCGGCCGACGTCGATCGGACGGCGGCCCGCCGGCGGTTGTGTCGTTGCGGCTTCCACGTGCGCGACATCAATATCAGGTCCGACGGAAGGTGTCATCCCTGCCTGGACAAAAGTCGTCGCCCGTGCCTAGCGCTGCCTGCAGAGCCGGACGCGCTCGTGCAGCGTCAGGCGGCGCCCGTCGACCAGCTCCGCGGTGACGTCGATGTCCGCGCGGTTCCCGCCGGCGATGCGGTGGACCGGAAGCTTCCGCTTGAAGGGCCCCCGGTGGCGGGTCCCCGCCAGCTTGCCGTCGACCCTGAACTCGGCCGCGATGAGCTTGCTCTGCGCGTGGTTGCGCACCACGGCGCGAACCTTGCCGCGCGGGGCAGGGGTGCACCGCTTCCCGTGCTTACGCCTCGTCGGCGGCAGGCGGAGCTTGATCGAGGGCCGGGCGTGGCAGCTCCTGCCGGCGCAGTTCCGCAGCGCGGCCAGCCGGGTCGCCAGCGCGCGCTCCGCCGCGGCGTACCCCGGCGCCCCGTGCACGTTCTGGAGCTCGTAGGGGTCCTTGACGAGGTCGTAGAGCTCGATCTCGCCGGTGGAGTTCTCGACGTACTTGTAACGCGGGGTCCGGACCGCCGCGTACTGCGCTCCGACCGGTTCGCCGTCCTCGCCCTCGCGCGAGAACTGCTCGATCAGCAGCTCGCGGCCGTGCTCGCGCTCGGGGTGCTGGACGTACGGGAGCAGCGAGACGCCGTCGAGCGGGAAGTCGGGGTGCGCGCCGGCGGCGTCGACGATCGTTGCCGGGACGTCGGCGTTGATCGCCATGTCACGCGCCTCGGCGCCGCGTGGGATCCCGGGGCCGCGCATCAGCAGCGGGACCCGAACCGCCTCCTCGTAGACCCGGTTCTTGCCGTTGGGGATCCGGTGCTCGCCGTGGAAGAACCCGTTGTCGGAGGTGTAGACGACGATCGTGTTCTCGAGCTCGCCCGAGGCGCGCAGCGCGCGGACGATCCGCCCGACCCCCTCGTCGATGGCCAGAAGCGACTCCGCCCGGCAGCGGTAGTTGCGCGTCGCGCGGGCGATCTGCGCACCGCTCATCAGGTCGCGCGAGGCGAGCTGGGCCGGCTTGTCGGAGATGTCGGCTTCGTTGAAGCTGGGCGGCTTCGGCAGCGGCTCGGACGCGAAGGCCCCGGCGTGGCGGATGGCGGGCTTCGCCGATCCCTGGCAGCGGCTCGGCGGGTCGGGGTCCTGCGGGTTCGGCGCGCCGTTGTGCGGCGCCAGGTACGCGAGCGAGAGGAAGAACGGCTGGCTCGACGGCGCCCGCCGCTCGATCAGGTCGACCGCCTTGTCGGTGTAGACGTCGGTCGAGTAGCTCGCCGGGTCCGCGGGCGCGTCCGGGTTCTCGTCGGGGTTCCCATAGGTGACGATCTGGCCGTTCTCGAGCAGCTGGTAGCCGTAGAAGCGGTAGGTGGTCTTGGAGCCGTGCCACTCCGACCAGCCGGGCGGCACCCCGACCGGGCTCGACTCGTAGCCGTTGAGGAACTTGCCGATGTGGGCCGTGTAGTAGCCGGCGCGCGCGAGCCAGACCGGCACCGTGCGGTCGATGTCGAGCATGTCGAAGCCACCTAGGGGCGGGTTGTTGCCGAGGACGCCGTGGTTGTGGGCGTACTGGCCGGTCTGCATCGTCGCCCGCGAGGGGCAGCAGAGGGGCCAATTGGTGAGGCTGACCGGGAAGGTCGTGCCCTCCTCGCCGATCAGCCGCTCGACCGTCGGCATGTACCGCATCGAGTCCTGCGTCTGGTCGTCGCTCTCGATCAGGACGACGTTCGGCCGCTCGACCGCCGGCGCGGCAGCGGCCGCACGCTCGGACCGGGCAGCTCCGCCGGCCAGCGCGCCGATCGCCACCACCGCGGCCAGCGCCGCTCCCGCCGCACGAATCGAACCCGTCATCTCGCTCCCTTCGTCCCTGCTCGTCGCCTATCGACCGAACCCGCCGGGGCGGCGGAAGTAGCGGCGCAGGCCGGGACTGGGCAAACGCGCAACCGACAGGTTGCATCAGGAGCCGGTCCGGCCTTCGGCGGCCCAGGGCATACTGACCGCCCCGTGACGCCCGCCGCTGAGTTCCTCCTCGCCGACCCCGCCGCGCCGCCCTCGCGCGAGCTGATGCGGGCGATGGAGGAGGAGATCGAGCGCCTCTACGGCGACCGGCCCGGGTCGATCCACTCCGTCCCGGCCCCGGTGGAGCTGATGCGTCCGCCGGCCGGCGCGTTCCTCCACGTCGTCGTCGACGGGGATCCGGCCGGGTGCGGCGGGGTCAAGCCGCTCGGCGAGGGGACGTGCGAGATCAAGCGGATGTACCTGCGCCCGGCGGTGCGTGGCCGCGGGCTCTCGGCGGGGCTGCTGGCGGCGCTGGAGCGCAAGGCGACCGAGCTCGGCTACGCGCGAGTCCGCCTCGACACCGGCGACCGGCAGGAGGCCGCCATGCACCTCTACCGGTCGCGGGGCTATCGCGAGATCCCCGATTACAACCGCAACACCCAGGCGACCCACTGGTTCGAGAAGGAGCTGCCGCGCCCGTGAGCGGCGGCTACGTGCATGGCTATCGCGAGCGCGAGGCCGAGCGGCTTCGCGACCCGGCGGGGCCTTCAACTACACCTTCTTCAAGGGGGCGGCGTCATCCCGAGCGGCTGAGCTCGCCCTCGCTCTCGACGCCGCCGCCGCTGAAGGCGTACCCGAGACGGTCCGGGTCCTCACCGGTCGTCAGCGTCACCACGCCGACTCCCTTGCAGCGGCCGCCGCGCCCGCGGTCGATGACCTCGCGGAAGATGACCTCGGCGGCCTTCGTGCCGGCGTATCCCCAGTTGCCGGAGCAGGCGATCTCGCCGCCGTAGCGGACTACGTTGAGGTCCGGGTCGTCCTGCGACTGGATGCTGACCTCGATCGGGAACGGCTTCGTCTCGGCTTGGCCGAGCGTGCCCGACCAGCGCCCGGCGACGGCCTCGAACCCCCGCGGCGCGGGGGTCGTCTGCGTTTCGCCGCCGCCGTCCCCGCCGCAGCCGGCGAGCAGGGCGATCGCGGCGATCGCGGCGACGGTCTTCAGCACGGTTGCACGGCGCACGCCGGCATCTTGCCATCGGCTCCGGCCTTCCGTACGGGCTACCGAGGAATTCGTCCTCGACGGTTGAGAGGGTCCCGGCCAGACGCCGGCAAACGGATGACGGTGAAGGGAGGGGCGTATGTCAACTGAGGACGGTGAGGCGCGGGCGGAGAGCCGCAGTGCGCTGCCGCTCGCAACCGTCGCCTTCACGGTCTGCTTCTACGCCTGGGCTTTGCTCGGGCCGCTGGGGCCCGACCTCCAGGAGCAGCTCGACCTCTCGGACGGACAGCTCGCGCTGACGATCTCGATCCCGGTCGTCCTCGGGTCGCTGATGCGGATCCCTCTCGGGGTCCTCACCGATCGTCACGGGGGGCGCATCGTCTTCACCGTCCTCATGGCGCTGCTGCCGCTGCCGCTCCTCGGGCTGGCCCTGTTCAACGACTCCTGGGCCGCCGTGCTCGGCTTCGGCTTCCTGCTCGGCTTCGCCGGCGCGTCCTTCGCCGTCGGCGTCCCCTTCGTCAACAGCTGGTATCCGGCTTCGCGCCAGGGGTTCGCGCTGGGCGTCTACGGGGTCGGCATGGGCGGAACTGTGATCGGCGCTCTGACCGCCCCCGGGATCGCCGACGCGACCAGCATCGATGTCCCGTTCCTGATCGCCGCCGTCCTCGTCGGCGCGATGGCGCTCGCCTTCTGGCTGCTGGCCGAGGACGCTCCCGGCTCGGTGCGGGGACACACGGGGTCGATGGTCGCCCTCCTGTCGACCTTTCGCGGGGCCGGCAGCGGGCGTGCCTGGGCGCTGACCCTCTTCTACTTCATGGCCTTCGGCGGGTTCGTCGCGATGTACCTGTACCTGCCGAAGCTCCTCGTCGACGTCCACGACCTCTCGAAGACCGACGCAGGCGCGCGCGCGGCCGGGTTCGCGATGCTCGCGGTGATCGCGCGGCCGGTCGGCGGGCACTTGTCCGACACCACGGGGGCGAAGCGCGTCCTCGCCGCGTCGTTCATCGGCACCGGCGCCCTCGCGGTCGTCCTCGCCATCGCCTACGAGGACATGGTCCCGCTGACCGCCGCCTGCCTGACTATGGCGGTGTTCCTCGGCCTCGGCACCGGGGCCGTATTCAAGCTCGTCCCCGAGTGGTTTCCCGATCGCGTCGGCTCGGTCACCGGCGTCGTCGGCGCCGCGGGCGGCCTCGGTGGGTTCTTTCCGCCGCTGGTGATGGCGATCGTGCACTCGGCGACCGGCTCCTACGCCCTCGGGTTCGTACTGATGGCGGCCGTTGCCGTGGCCGCGCTGGTCGTGCTGCGGGCCGAGGGCAGGACGCCGCCTCCCGCTGCCGCGCCCGTGGCAGCATGAGCGAGGGCCGCGCGCTCCTGCGCGCAAAGCAGTTCTTCGGCCCGACGAGCCGCTCGGCCGACGGCTGGAACGAGGCCTCGACCTACGCCCGCGACTGGGAGGCCTCCTACCGGCGGCGCTGGCAGCACGACCGCGTCGTCCGCTCGACCCACGGCGTCAACTGCACCGGCTCGTGCTCGTGGAAGATCCACGTCAAGGACGGGCTCGTCACCTGGGAGACCCAGCAGACCGACTATCCCTCCAACGGCCCCGACGCTCCCGACTACGAGCCGCGCGGGTGCCCCCGCGGCGCCTCCTTCTCCTGGTACGTGTACTCGCCGCTGCGGCCCAAGCACCCCTACGTCCGCGGGGTGCTGCTCGAGATGTACCGCGAGGCGCGCGAGCGGCTCGGGGACCCGGTCGAGGCGTGGGCGTCGATCGTCGAGGACCCCGAGAAGGCGCGGGCCTACAAGTCGCGCCGCGGCAAGGGCGGGTTCCTGCGCGCGGGCTGGGAGGAGTCGGCGGAGCTGATCGCCGCCGCGCACGTCCACACGGCTCGCCGGTACGGGCCCGACCGGATCGCGGGGTTCTCGCCGATCCCGGCGATGTCGATGGTCTCCTATACCGCCGGCACCCGCTTCCTCTCGCTGATCGGCGGCGTCTGCCTCTCCTTCTACGACTGGTACGCCGACCTGCCGCCCGCCTCCCCGCAGGTCTGGGGGGACCAGACCGACGTCCCCGAGTCCGCCGACTGGTGGAACTCGAGCTACATGATCCTCTGGGGCTCGAACATCCCGCAGACGCGGACGCCGGACGCCCACTTCATGACCGAGGCCCGCTACAAGGGCACGAAGGTCATCGTCGTCTCGCCCGACTACGCCGGTCACACGAAGTTCGCCGACAACTGGCTGCCGGCCGAGGCGGGGACGGACGGAGCGCTCGCGATGGCGATGGGCCACGTGATCCTGAAGGAGTTCTACGTCGATCGCGAGGTCCCGTACTTCCGCGACTACTCGAAGCGCTACAGCGACCTGCCGATGCTGGTGACGCTGCGCGAGCGCGAGGACGGCAGCCGCGTGCCCGACGCGTTCCTGCGCGCCTCCGAGCTCGGCGGGGCCGGCGAGAACGACGAGTGGCGGACGGTGGTCATCGATGCCGCGACCGGCCGGCCCGCGGTGCCGCAGGGCTCGATCGGGGACCGCTGGGGCGAGGGCGGCAAGGGCCGCTGGAACCTCCACCTCGGCGACATCGACCCGCTGCTCACCCTCCACGGCCGTCATGAGGAGGCGGTGGAGGTGACGCTGCCGCGCTTCGACGGCGGCGAGACCGAGGGCGGGACGGCGATGGTCCGCGGCGTGCCGGCGCTGCGGGTCGGCGGCAGGCTCGTGACGACCGTCCTCGACCTCGCGCTCGCCCAGTACGGAGTCGGCCGCGAGGGCCTTCCCGGCGAGTGGCCGGCGGGCTATGACGACGCGACCGTCCCGCACACCCCGGCCTGGCAGGAGCCGATCACCGGGGTCGACGCGGGGATGTGCATCAAGGTCGCCCGCGAGTTCGCCGACAACGCCGAGCGGACCGAGGGCCGCTCGATG
Organism: uncultured Solirubrobacterales bacterium; assembly: GCA_963823565.1. Lineage (GTDB taxonomy): Bacteria > Actinomycetota > Thermoleophilia > Solirubrobacterales > 70-9 > RHKX01. The sequence continues at coordinate 1,265,940 of CAWGLR010000003.1, forward strand.
ATCGTCATGGGGGCCGGGACCAACCACTGGTTCCACGCCGACGAGACGTACCGGACGATGCTGGCGCTCGTCACGATCTGCGGCTGCCAGGGGGTCAACGGCGGTGGCTGGGCCCACTATGTCGGCCAGGAGAAGGTGCGGCCGATCACCGGGTGGGCGACGCTGGCCTTCGCGCTCGACTGGAACCGGCCGCCGCGCCAGCAGCCGGCGACCCCGTACTGGTACCTGGCCACCGACCAATGGCGGTACGAGACCTTCGGCGCCGGTGAGTTCACCTCGCCCGCGGGCAACGGCTCGCTCGGCGAGCGCCACACCGTCGATTGCCACGCGCTCGCCGCCCGCCTCGGCTGGCTGCCGTCCTACCCGAGCTTCGATCGCAACCCGCTCGACATCTGCGACGAGGCCAAGGCGGCCGGCGCCGAGCCCGCCGAGCACGTCGTCTCCGAGCTGCGCGAGGGGCGGCTGCGATTCGCCTGCGAGGACCCCGACGACCCGGAGAACTTCCCGCGCGTGCTGACGCTGTGGCGGGCGAACCTGCTCGGCTCCTCCTCGAAGGGCCACGAGTACTTCCTGCGCCACCTGCTCGGCGTTCCCGACGCGGCCGTCCGCAGCGAGGAGTCCGCCCCCGGGCAGCGGCCCGAGGAGGTGACGTGGAGGGAGGAGGCGCCGACGGGCAAGCTCGACCTGTTCACGACGATCGACTTCCGGATGAACGGCTCGTGCATCTACTCCGACGTCGTCCTCCCGGCCGCCACCTGGTACGAGAAGCACGATCTCTCGAGCACGGACCTGCACCCCTTCGTCCACCCGTTCAACGAGGCCGTGCCGCCGCCCTGGGAGGCGAAGACCGACTGGGACGCCTTCAACCTCGTCGCTGAGAAGTTCAGCGAGCTCGCGGCCGAGCACCTGGGCAAGCGCACCGACCTCGTCGCCGCGCCGCTCCTGCACGACACCGCCGAGGAGCTCGCCCAGCCGCACGGCAAGGTCCGCGACTGGCGGGCGGGGGAGTGCGACCCGGTCCCGGGACGGACGATGCCCAAGCTCGTGCCGGTCGAGCGCGACTTCACGGCGGTCGCCGAGAAGATGAAGGCGCTGGGCCCGCTCGTCGAGAAGGCGGGGGTCGGCGCCAAGGGCGTCTCCTGGAAGCCGGAGCCCGAGGTGGCCGAGCTCGGGCGGCGCAACGGCCGCTCCAACGGCGGCGGGCCGGCGGACGGCCGGCCGTCCCTGCGACGCGATCGCGATGTCGCCGAGGCGATCCTCGCGCTGTCGGGGACGACGAACGGCCGCCTCGCGGTCGAGGGCTTCCGTGCGCTCGAGGAGCAGACCGGCCTCGAGCTCGCCGACGTCCCCGGAGAGCGCGCCGACGATCGCCTCACCTTCACCGACATCGGGATCCAGCCGCGCAAGGTGATCGCGTCGGCGGAGTGGTCGGGGCTCGAGTCGCGCGAGCGCCGCTACTCGCCGTTCACCGCGAACGTCGACCTGCTGATCCCCTGGCGGACGCTGACCGGGCGCCAGCAGCTCTACGTCGACCACGAGTGGATGCTCGACATCGGCGAGGGGCTGCCCGCCTACCGGCCGCCGGTCGACGCGGGCCAGCTCATCGGCCTCGCCGGCGCCCCCGCCGCCGAGGATGCCCTCGAGATCACAGTCCGGTACCTGACGCCGCACTCGAAGTGGTCGATCCACTCCGAGTTCCAGGACAACCTCCACATGCTGACCCTGTTCCGCGGCGGCCCGGCGATGTGGATCTCGGCCGAGGACGCCGAGCGGATCGACGTCAAGGACAACGACTGGCTCGAGGTCTACAACCGCCACGGAACGGTCGCGTGCCGCGCCGTCGTCTCCCACCGGGTCCCCTCCGGCGTCGCCCTCTACTACCACTCCCAGGACCGGCACGTGAACGTTCCGGTCTCGGAGATCTCCGGGGCCCGGGGCGGCACCGACAACTCGCTGACCCGGATCTCGATGAAGCCGACGCATCTGATCGGCGGCTACGCGCAGCTCTCCTGGGGCTTCAACTACTACGGCCCGACCGGCCCGCAGCGGGACCAGCTGATCATCGTGCGCAAGCGCAGCACCGAGGTGGACTACGCATGAAGGTCAGAGCGCAGATGGGGATGGTGATGAACCTCGACAAGTGCATCGGGTGTCACACCTGCTCGGTCACGTGCAAGAACGTCTGGACCAACCGTCCCGGCACCGAGTACGTCTGGTTCAACAACGTCGAGACGAAGCCGGGGCGCGGCTATCCGCGCGACTACGAGGACCAGGAGCGCTGGAACGGCGGCTGGAAGCTCGACCGCCGGGGCAGGCTGAAGCTGAAGGCCGGCGGCAGGCTGCAGAAGCTCGCGAACATCTTCTGGAACCCCGACCTGCCGACGATCGACGACTACTACGAGCCCTGGACCTATGACTACGAGCACCTGATCAACGCTCCCGCCGGGGACGTGCAGCCGGCCGCGCGGCCGAAGTCATTGGTCACCGGTCAGGATCTCGACCTCAACTGGGGCCCGAACTGGGACGACGACCTCGCGGCCTCGGCCACCTCGGCCGCCGGCGACCCGAACCGGCGCGGCCTCGAGGAGGAGGTCAAGCTCGAGTTTGAGCGGACTTTCATGATGTACCTGCCGCGGATCTGCGAGCACTGCATCAACCCGTCCTGCGTCGCCTCCTGTCCGTCCGGCGCGATGTACAAGCGCGAGGAGGACGGGATCGTGCTCGTCGACCAGGAGGCCTGCCGCTCGTGGCGCTTCTGCGTCTCCGGATGCCCCTACAAGAAGGTCTACTTCAACTGGAACACGGGCAAAGCCGAGAAGTGCAACCTCTGTTACCCGCGGATCGAGGCGGGCCTGCCGACCGTCTGCTCGGAGACGTGCGTCGGCCGCCTCCGCCACCTCGGGATCGTCCTGATCGACACCGACCGGGTCGAGGCGGCGGCCTCGGTTCCCGACGAGAAGGACCTGCTCGAGGCGCAGCTCGACCTGATGCTCGACCCCGAGGACCCCGAGGTGCGGGAGCAGGCGCTGCGCGACGGGATCGCGCCGGACTGGATCGAGGCGGCGCGCCGCTCCCCGGTCTACGCGATGTGCAAGAAGTGGCGGATCGCGCTGCCGCTGCACCCGGAGTACCGGACGATGCCGATGGTCTGGTACGTGCCGCCGCTCTCGCCGGTCGAGTCGATGGTCGATCCCAACGGCGGCGAGCTCGACCCCGAGCGCCTCTTCGCCGCGGTTGACGAGATGCGGATCCCGCTCGAGTACCTGGCGAGCTTCATGACCGCGGGAGACCCGGAGCCGGTGCGGCGCTCGCTCGCGCGGCTGGCGGCGATGCGCCGGTTCATGCGCGCCGCGAACGTCGACGGGCGCGTCGACGAGGCGGTCGCCCGCGACGTCGGCATGGAGCCGGCCGAGATCGAGGCGATGTTCCAGATGGTCGCGATCGGCGACTACGACGAGCGCTACGTGATCCCCAAGCGCCAGGGCGAGGAGACGGCGGGGGCGTTCGGCCGGCAGGGCTCGGTCGGCCTCGACTTCTCGGGATGCTCGGTCACGGTGGCGCCGGCGGCCGCCAACGAGGAGGGGATCGAGAACTACGACTCACCGGCCGCCGCGACGGACTTCGACCTCCGCGACCAGCTGGTCAAGCGGAACGGGGGCGGCGGTGGCTGAGGCCGTTCATCCGCTGAAGCTGGTCTCGCTCCTGCTCGGCTACCCGTCGGAGGAGCTGCGGCAGGCCGCCGCCGCGGCGGGTGAGGTCGAGATCGCGCCGGCGACCCGGGCCCAGGAACGGGACCTGCGCGAGTTCTGCCGCTGGTACGCCGCCCGTGACGTGAGCGAGCTCCAGGGGCTCTACATCGAGGTCTTCGACTTCACCAAGCACGCCAGCCTTCACCTGACCTACCACGTGCACGGCGACCGCCGCCAGCGCGGGATGGCGATGCTGGGGCTGAAGGAGTCCTACCGCTGCGCCGGGCTCGAGCCGCCGGGCGACGAGCTGCCCGACTACCTGCCGCTGATGCTCGAGTTCGCGACGCTGGCGCCGCCGGGGGCGGGGGAGTCCCTGCTCGAGGACCACCGGGTCGCGATCGAGCTGATCCGCGGCGGCCTGAAGCGTGAGGGGAGCCCGTTCCTGCCGCTGCTCGACGTCGTCGTCGCCGGGATGGGGAAGCTGAGCGGGCGCAAGCTCGCGCGGGTCCGCAGGCTCGCCGCCGAGGGACCGCCGCACGAGGAGGTCGGGCTCGAGCCGTTCGCGCCGCCCGAGGTGATGCCGACCGGCGGTCCCGAGGCCGCCCGTCCGCTGGTCGGAGGGTGGGAGGCGAGATGAGCAGGGGGGAGCTGCTGCTCTACGGGGTCCTGCCCTATGCGGCGATCACCTGCTTCCTCGTCGGCCACTGGTGGCGCTACCGGACCGACCAGTACGGCTGGGGCGCCCGCTCGACGCAGCTCCTGGAGAGCCGCACCCTCAGGTACGCGAGCATCATCTTCCACGTCGGGGTCCTCGCCGCCATCGGCGGTCACGTCCTCGGCCTGCTGGTCCCGCGCGGGTGGACCGCCGCCGTCGGCATCGACGACGAGGCCTACCACGTGATCGCCGCGGTCGGCGGGATCGCCGCGGGCGGCGCCGTGATCGTCGGCTTCGCGCTGCTGGTCTACCGCCGGCTGCGCTTCCAGCGGGTGCGGGTGACGACGACGCGGCTCGACGTCATCGTCTTCGCGCTGCTCGCCGCGGGCATCGCCACCGGGATGCTGGCGACGGTCACCAACCTCGGCGACAGCGTGCACTACCGGGAGTCCGTGGCGCCCTACTTCCGCGACTTCCTCGTCTTCGACCCCGACCCGGAGCTGATGACGGGCGGCGGCGTCAACCTGATCTTCCAGGCGCACGTGACGATCGTCTGGCTGCTCTACGCGTTCTGGCCGTTCAGCCGCCTCGTCCACGCCTGGAGCCTGCCCGTCGACTACCTGCGCCGCAGCCCGATCCTCTACCGCTCGCGGCTGCCGCGGGCGCGGCCCGCCAAGCGCCAGCCCGACGTCGTCGCCGGGATGGAGGCGACGCGGCGGTGAAGCGCTCGCCCGCGCTGACGCCGCTCTCCCACGATCATCACGGCGCGCTGTACGTGGCGCTCCAGCTCAAGCGGGCGGAGGACGTGAGCGCCGGGGGCGCCTTCGCCGAGTTCATCGCCGGCGAGGGCGAGCGGCACTTCCGCGAGGAGGAGAGCGTGCTGCTGCCCGGCTGGGCGGCGGCCGACCCGGAGGCGGACGGGGGGATGGCCGCCCGGGTGGCGGCGGAGCACCTCGAGCTGCGCTCGGCGGGCCGGCGGCTCGCGGCGGGCGAGCTCGGGGTCGACGACCTGCGCCGGATGGGCGAACTGCTCGAGGCGCACGTCCGCTTCGAGGAGCGGGAGCTCTTCCCGCTGATCGAGGCGCGGCTCGGCGACGAGGCGCTGAGCGCCCTCGGAGCCGAGCTCGCCGCCTTCGAGTAGGCCCTCGGGGCCCCAAGGCCGGCTCCGCAAACGGCGCGCAGTAGGCGGGCACCGGAAGACGCGGCCGGGTCGGCGTGGGTCGGCCCGGCCGCGACTGCCCTAGCGGACCTGCCAGCGCTCGAGGTCGCGGAGCCAGGCCTCGGCGTTCCCGTCGGAGGGCGCGCGCCATTCGCCGCGGGGCGAGAGCGCGCCGCCGAAGGAGACCTTCGGACCGTTCGGGAGCGCCGAGCGCTTGAACTGGGCGAAGGCGAAGAAGCGGCGGCAGAAGACCTCGAGCCAGTGCCTGATCTGCTCCTCGTCGTACTCGGAGCGCTTCGGGTCCGGGAAGTTCGGGGGCCACTCTCCGGCTTCGCAGTCATGCCAGGCCCGCCAGGCGAGGAAGCCGATCTTCGTCGGGCGGAAGCCGTGGCGCAGGACGTGGAACAGGGTGAAGTCGTGCAGGGCATAGGGGCCGATCTGCGACTCGGTGGACTGGAGCTCGTCGCCCGGCACGAGCTCAGGGCTGATCTCGGTGTCGAGGATCGCGGTCAGCGTGCGGTTGACGCCCTCCTCGAACTGGCCCGAGGCGACGACCCAGCGGATCAGGTGCTGGATCAGCGTCTTCGGGACGCCGGCGTTGACGTTGTAGTGGCTCATCTGGTCGCCGACGCCATAGGTCGCCCAGCCGAGGGCCAGCTCCGACAGGTCACCGGTGCCGAGCACGATCCCGCCGCGCTGGTTGGCGATCCGGAAGAGGTAGTCGGTGCGCAGCCCGGCCTGCACGTTCTCGAAGGTGACGTCGTAGACCTCCTCGCCGCGGGCGTAGGGGTGGTCGATGTTCTCGAGCATCGTCCGCGCCGTGCCGGTGATGTCGATCTCGGCGGCGGTGATGCCGAGCTCGCGCATCAGCGCGTGCGCGTTGTCCTTGGTGCCCGCGCTCGTCGCGAAGCCGGGAAGGGTGAACCCGAGGATGTCCTCTCGCGAGCGACCGCAGCGGTCCATCGCCTTCGCGGCGACGATCAGCGCGTGGGTCGAGTCGAGGCCGCCGGAGACGCCGATGACGATCTTCGGATCGCCGATAGCCTTCATCCGCTGCTGCAGGCCGGCGACCTGGATGTTGTAGGCCTCGTAGCAGTCCTGCTCGAGGCGCTCGCGGTCGGCCGGGACGAAGGGGAAGCGCTCGACCCTCCGGCGCAGTCCGAGGTCGTCGCGGGGAGGGGAGAGGGCGAACGGGATGCGCCGGAAATCGTCGGTGCGGTCAGCGTGGGCCCGGCGGTTGTCGTCGAAGGTCCCCATCCGCATCCGCTCCTGGCGCAGGAGGTCGAGGTCGACGTCGGCGACCGACCGCCGCGGGCCGCTGGGGAAGCGCTCGGTCTCGGCGAGCAGGACGCCGTTCTCGAAGACCATCGTCTGCCCGTCCCAGGAGAGGTCGGTCGTCGACTCACCCTCGCCGGCGGCGGCGTAGGCGTAAGCGGCGAGGCAGCGTGAGGACTGCGAGCGGCACATCAGCTTGCGGTCCTCGGCGCGGCCGACCGTGATCGGGCTGCCGGACAGGTTCGCGACCACCGTCGCGCCGGCGAGCGCGGCCTCCGAGCTCGGCGGGATCGGCACCCACATGTCCTCGCAGACCTCGACGTGGAGGACGAGGCCCGCCAAGTCCTCGGCCGTGAACAGCAGGTCGGGGCCGAACGGGACGACCTCGCCGGCGACCCCGATCTCCCCGCCCTCGCCCTCGCCGGCCGCGAGCTGCCGCCGCTCGTAGAACTCGCGGTAGGTCGGCATGTAGGACTTCGGCACGACGCCGAGCACGCGGCCGCGGTGGACGACGACGGCGCAGTTGTAGACGCGGTTGCGGTGCCGCAGCGGCGCCCCCACCACCAGGACGGGGAGCAGGTCGGCGGTTCCGACGATCACGGTCTGCAGAGCAGCGGCGACCCCGTCGAGCACCGGGTCCTGGAGCAGCAGGTCCTCGATCGAGTAGCCGCTGAGGCAGAGCTCCGGGAAGACGGCGACCGCGACGCCCTCCTCCGAACAGGCGCGCGCTTCGTGCAGCACCGTCTCGGCGTTCGCCGGCGGGTCCGCGATCGCGCTCGGAATCGTGCACGCGGCGACGCGGGCGAAGCCCTGCTCGTAGAGCGAGCGGAAGTTCATGGTCCCGTCAGTGTTACCCGGATCGGGCGGCGGTTCCCGCCAGCATGCCCGGGGAGAACGGACGCGCCCAGGCCGCACGGGGTACCTTTGCGCCCCCCGACGGCCGCAAGGAGTTCGACTTGGCGCAGAGCGAGAGGTTCCTCGACGGAGTTCCCGTCGCCGTCACCGGCGGGGCGCGAGGCATCGGCCGCGCGATCGCCGAGCACCTCGCCGGCGCCGGCGCCCGGGTGACGATCGGCGACGTCGACGGGGAGGAGGGCGAGACCGTCGCCACGGCGATCGGCGGCGGTGCGATCGCCAGGCCGCTCGACGTGACCGACTCGGCTCAGTTCGCCGCGTTCCTCGACGCATCCGAGGAGGCGCACGGGCCGCTCGGTGTGCTCGTCAACAACGCCGGGGTCGACTGGATTGGGCCCTTCCACGAGGAGCCCGAGGAGGTGACCCGCCGCGAGGTCGAGGTCAACCTGGTCGCGCCGATCCTCGGCACGCGGCTGGCGATGCAGCGGATGCTGCCGCGCGGGCGGGGACACATCGTCAACGTCGCCTCCGGCGCCGGCCGCGTCCCGCTTCCCGGCAGCGCCTCCTACTCCGCGACCAAGCACGGCGTCGTCGGCCTGACCGAGTCGCTGCGGCTCGAGTACCGCGGGAGCGGCCTGCGCTTCACGGTCGTCCAGCCGGCCCAGGTCGACACCGCGATGATCGAGGGGCAGGGCGGATCGAAGCTCCTGCCGGTGATCTCAGCCGACGACGTCGCCGTCGCGGTGCTCGACGCGATCCGCCGTAACCGCTTCGAGGTCTGGGTGCCCTCCACCCAGGGCGTGACGGCCAAGCTCGGCAACGTCCTCCCGCGGCGCGCCCGCGAGGCCGTCCTGCGCGCGGTGGGCGTCGGCAAGGTCGCCGGCGACGTCGACGCCGAGGCGCGACGCGCCTATCACGAGCGCGCGTTCCGCCGCGACTGATCGGTTCGGTCACCATGAGAGGCGTGACGGTCGTCCGGTCCCGAGCGCCAGCCGGCGTCGCGGTCTCCATCGCCGCGGTCGCCGTGGTCACCGCGGCGATCTACGGGCTGCGCGAGGTGATGCCGGTCAGCGCCGCCGGCGTCGTCTACCTGCTCCCGGTGCTGCTCGCCTCGACGTACTGGGGCTTCGCCATGGGAGCCGGGACGGCGGTCCTCAGCGCCCTCGCATTCAACTTCTTCCACATCCCGCCGACGGGGCGGTTCACGATCGGGGACGAGCAGAACTGGGTGGCGCTGATCGCGTTCTTCGTCGCGGCGGCCGTAACCTCGGCCCTCGCGGGGGCCGCACGGATGCGGGAGGAGGAGGCCAGCCTGCGCCGCCGCGAGGCCGATCTCAGCGCCGAGATGGCCCGGGTGCTCCTCGGCGGCACCCAGATCGAGGAGTCCCTTCGTGTCGTCGGCCAGCGCATCGCCGCGGCCTTCGACCTGCCCTGGGTCGAGGTCGATCCGACCTGGGTCGACAGCGACTCGCGCCGGCGGGCGCTGCCGGTCGTAGTCGACGGCGTCCGCGCGGGCACGGTGACGGTGCCGCGCGACACGCCGGAGGGCGCGGTTGCGGCGATTCGCGAGCGCGTGGTCCCGAGCCTCGAGACGCTGCTGACCGCCGCTCGCGGGCGGGAGGGGCTGGAGGCGCAGGTCATCGAGACGAAGGCGCTGCGCCGCGGCAACGTCGTCAAGACGGCGCTGTTGCGGTCGGTCTCCCACGATCTTCGGTCCCCGCTCACCGCGATCACGACTGCGGCGGCGGGGCTCTCCTCGCCGACGCTCAGCGACGAGTCCAGGGAGGAGCTCGTGAGCGTGATCGGGGAGGAGGCGGCACGGCTCACGCGCCTGGTCGACGACCTTCTCGACATCTCGCGGATCCAGGCCGGCAGCGTCGAGCCGAGCGAGGACTGGGCCTCGGCGGAGGAGCTGATCGAAGCGGTCACCGCCGTCGTCGCGGCGCCGCGTGGCGGCTGGCAGGTCAAGGTCGAGCCCGGGCTGCCGCTGGTCCCGGCCGACTCCGCCCAGATCGAGCGCGCACTCGCCAACGTCGCCGAGAACGCCGCGCGGTACGCCGGCGAGGAGCCGGTGACGATCGCCGCGCGAGCGATGGGCGGCGACGTGGCGATTCGCGTCTCCGATCGGGGTCCGGGCATCGCCCGCGAGGACCTGGAGGCTGTGTTCGAGCCGTTCTACAAGAGCCGCGACGGCGAGGGCGGGACCGGGCTCGGGCTGGCGATCGCCCGCGGGTTCGTCGAGGCCAACGGCGGATCTCTGCGCGCCCAGTCGCTGCCGGGGCAGGGGACGACCTTCACGATCCGCCTGCCGGTCGGCGCGCCGCAGGGGGCCGCGGCTGGACCGGACGCTCATTCCGAGGACGGATGAGCGAACGCCTCCGCGTCCTCATCTGCGACGACGAGCCGCAGATCCTGAGAGCCCTTCGCGTGGTGCTCGGCGACGCGGAGTTCGAGGTGCTGCCGGCGACCACGGTCAAGGAGGCCCTCGACGTGCTCGCGGTGCAGCGCGCAGACGCGGCGGTCGTCGACCTGATCCTCCCCGACGGCGACGGCGTCGAGGTGTGCGAGTCGATCCGCGAGTGGTCGGACATGCCCGTGCTCGTCCTCTCGGCGGTCGGCGAGGAGCGGCAGAAGGTCAGGGCCCTCGAGGCCGGCGCCGACGACTACGTGACGAAGCCATTCGCGCCGGGCGAGCTGGTCGCGCGGCTCCGGGCGATCCTGCGCCGCACGAGGCGCGGTGCGGAGGAGCCGGTGTTCGAGGCCGGCGGGCTGCGGATCGATCTGGCGGGGCGGGCGGTGAGCCGTGACGGCCACGAGATCCACCTGACGCCGAAGGAGTTCGACCTGCTGCGGGTGCTCGTCCGCGACCGCGGCAAGCTGGTCACCCACCGTGCGCTGCTGCGCGAGGTCTGGGGCGTGGGCTATCAGGAGGACACCCAGACGCTGCGGGTCCACATCGCGAACCTGCGCCGGAAGATCGAGCCCGAGGCGGGCGCCCCGCGCCTGATCCGCACCGATCCGGGCGTCGGGTACAGGTTCGCGCTCGAGGGCTGAGCCCTACACGCCTTCTTCACGGCGCCGGCCGCGATCTTCATCCCTCCTTGACGCCCCCGGGCGGATCGTTCGGTCATGGACCTGGTCGCGATCCTCATCGCCCTCGCCTTCTTCGCGCTGATGTTCGCCCTGATCTGGGCGGTGGAGCGGGTATGAGCGCCGCCGAGCTGATCGGGCTGATCGTCGCGGCGGCGCTCGCCGTCTACCTCGGCTACGCCCTGTTCCGGGGGGAGGCCCTCTGATGACCGCCCAGGGCTGGCTTCAGATCGCCTTCTACGTGGTCGTACTGACGGCGCTCGCGATTCCGCTCGGTCACTACATGGCGCGCGTCTACGAGGGCGAGAGCGTCCTCCTCAGTCGCGTGCTCGGCCCCGTCGAGCGGCTCCTCTACCGGATGCTCGGCTCCGGCGCGCGGGTCGAGCAGGACTGGAAGGCCTACGCGAAGTCGACGATCGCCTTCAGCCTCGTCTCCTGGCTCGGGCTCTACCTGATCCTCCGCGCTCAGGGCGTCCTGCCGTTCAACCCCGAGGGCTTCGACGCGGCACCGTGGGACGTCACCTTCAACACGACGACGTCGTTCGTCACCAACACCAACTGGCAGTTCTACGGCGGCGAGACGACGATGTCGTACTTCTCCCAGATGGCGGGGCTCGCCGTCCAGAACTTCCTCTCGGCGGCGGTCGGGATGTCGGTGCTCGTCGCCGTCATCCGAGGCATCCGCGCGCGGGCCGGCAAGACGCTGGGCAACTTCTGGCAGGACCTCATCCGGACGCTCCTCTACGTCCTGCTGCCACTCGCGGTGATCGGGAGCCTGATCCTCGTCTCCCAGGGCGTGATCCAGACGCTCAGCGGAGCCGTCGACGCGAACACCATCGGCGCCGGCAGCCAGACGCTCGCCCTCGGGCCGGTCGCCTCCCAGGAGGCGATCAAGCAGCTCGGCACCAACGGCGGGGGCTTCTTCAACGTCAACTCCGCCTATCCGTTCGAGAACCCGACGGCGTTCGCGAACTTCGTCGAGATGATCGCGATCCTGCTGATCCCCGCGGCGCTGGTCTTCATGTTCGGCCGCATGGTCCGCAGCCGCCGCCAGGGCTGGGCGCTCTACGGCGCGATGACGGTCCTCATGGTCGCCGGCGTGGCCGTGAGCTACGCGGCGGAGCAGAACGGGAGCCCCGCCCAGAAGGAGGCTGGCATCGAACGCCTCGCCTCGGGCGACGGCTCGACCGGCGGCAACCTCGAGGGCAAGGAGCAGCGCAACGGGATCGTCGCCAGCACGCAGTGGGCGACGGCGACTACCGACGCCTCCAACGGGTCCGTCAACTCCGCCCACGACTCCTACACCGGCATCGGCGGCGCGGTCCCGCTCGCGAACATGATGACCGGGGAGGTCATCTTCGGCGGCGTCGGCTCGGGTCTCTACGGGATGCTGCTCTTCGTCCTGCTGACGGTCTTCATCGCCGGCCTGATGGTCGGGCGCACGCCCGAATACCTCGGCAAGAAGATCGAGGCCCGCGAGATCAAGCTCGTCCTGATCGGCGTGCTGGTGATGCCGATCGCCGTTCTCGGCCTGACCGCGCTCGCAGTGGCGACGAAATGGGGCGACCCATCGATCTACAACCCCGGCCCGCAGGGCTTCTCCGAGACGCTCTACGCCTTCGTCTCGCAGACCAACAACAACGGCTCCGCCTTCGCCGGCTACACGGGCTTCCTCCAGCCCAACGCGCCCGGCAACGCCGGCTCCTTCGGGATCACGTTCGCCGACGTGATGGGCGGCCTCGCGCTGTTCGCGGGCCGGTTCCCGGTGATGATCGCGGTGCTCGCCATCGCCGGCTCGCTGGCCGGCAAGAGGGTGACGCCGGCGGGCCCGGGCACCTTCCGCACCGACAACCCGACGTTCGTGGTGCTTCTCCTCGGCGTCGTGATCATCGTCGGCGCGCTGACCTTCTTCCCCGCCCTTCTGCTCGGACCGATCGTCCAGGGCCTGTCCACGGAGCTGTTCTGAGATGCGACGCGAACTCACCTCCGCGCTGATCGCCGTGGTCGCCTTGACCGTGATCCTCGGCCTCGCCTATCCGCTGGCGATGACCGGCGTCTCCCAGGTGCTGTTCCCGAGCGCCGCCGACGGCAGCAGGATCGAGCGCGACGGCGAGCTCGTCGGCTCGCGGTTGATCGGCCAGGACTTCACGAAGCGGGTCCGCAACGATCGCAAGAAGGGGCCGGGCTTCCGCAACGTGGCGGACGAGCGCTACTTCCAGAGCCGTCCGTCGGCGACCGGCTACAGCGCCGACGTCACCTACTTCAACAACCTCGGGCCCAACAACAAGGAGCTCCGCGACCAGTTCCGGGCGCGGATGCGTGCCTACCTGTTCCTCGAGAAGCCCTACGTCCCCGACCTGACCCGCGAGGACGTCCCGATCGATGCGCTCACCACCTCGGCGTCGGGCGTCGACCCGCACATCTCCGAGGCCAATGCCGGAATCCAGGCGCACCGCGTCGCCGAGGTCCGCGGGATTCCGCTGGAACGGGTCGAGGAGCTGATCGAGGAGAGCACCGACGGTCGCGCCCTCGGGTTCCTCGGGGAGCCCGGAGTCAACGTGCTCGAGCTCAACCTTGCGCTCGACGAGGAGGCATCGTGAACACAGGACAGTCCACCTTCGGCGCCGCGGCGATGGGCGAGGCGATCGCGGCGAGTCTCGCCAAACTCGATCCGCGCCACATGGTCCACAACCCGGTGATGCTCGTCGTCGAGGTCGGCGCGGTCTTCACCACGGTCGGGTTCCTCATCCAGCTCTTCGGCGGCGATTCGCTGGGCGGCGGCGCCGAGCCGACCTGGTTCTCCGGGGTCGTCGCGGTTTGGCTCTGGCTCACCGTCGCCTTCGGCAACCTGGCCGAGGGGCTCGCAGAGGGCCGTGGCAAGGCCCAAGCCTCGGCGCTGCGCGCCATGCGGACCGAGACCGTGGCGCGACTGCGCGATGGCCGCGAGGTCCCCGCCGATCAGCTCGGCAAGGGCGATGTGGTCGTCGTCGAGGCGGGCGAGCACATCCCCGGCGACGGCACCGTGATCGAGGGCATCGCTTCGGTCGACGAATCGGCGGTGACGGGGGAGTCGGCGCCGGTGATCCGCGAGGCCGGCGGCGATCGCTCCGCCGTGACCGGCGGCACCCGCGTCCTCTCGGACCGGATCGTCGTCGAGATCACCCAGGAGCCCGGCAAGAGCTTCCTCGACCGCATGATCGGCCTCGTCGAGGGCGCGAGCCGCCGCAAGACTCCGAACGAGATCGCGCTCGGGATCCTTCTCGCCGGCCTCACCCTGGTCTTCCTGATCGTCGTCGTGACCCTGCGCCCGATGGCCGACTTCGCCGGGACCACCGTGTCGATGGTCACCCTGATCGCGCTGCTCGTGTCGCCTGATCCCAACGACGATCGGCGCGCTGCTGTCGGCGATCGGGATCGCGGGCATGGACCGGCTCGTGCGCCGCAACGTCCTCGCGCTCTCCGGTCGCGCCGTCGAGGCGTCCGGCGACGTCGACGTGCTGCTGCTCGACAAGACCGGGACGATCACGCTCGGCAACCGCCAGGCGACGGAGTTCGTCCCGATGCCGGGCGTCAGCGAGATCGAGCTGGCCGAGGCCGCTCAGTACGCGTCGCTCGCCGACGAGACCCCGGAAGGACGCTCGATCGTCGTTCTCGCCAAGCAGTACGGGATCCGCGAACGCGAGGTCGGAAGCGGGGCGAGCTTCATCGCCTTCACCGCGGAGACGCGGATGAGCGGGGTCGACGTCGACGGCAGCCAGCATCCGCAAGGGCGCAGGCGACGCGATCCTTCGGCTCGTGCGCGACTCGGGCGGGCAGGAGCCCCCGGAGATGAATGACGTCACCGAGCGGATCGCGCGCGAAGGGGGCACGCCGCTCGCGGTCGCGCGCGACAACCAGGTGCTCGGAGTGGTCTACCTCAAGGACGTGATCAAGGACGGCATGAAGGCCCGCTTCGACCAGCTCCGGGCGATGGGGATCCGGACCGTCATGGTCACCGGCGACAACCCGCTCACCGCGGCGAAGATCGCGGAGGAGTCCGGGGTCGACGACTTCCTGGCCGAGGCCACCCCCGAGCGCAAGCTCGAGCTGATCCGCGAATACCAGGCCAAGGGACAGCTCGTCGCGATGACGGGCGACGGCACGAACGACGCCCCGGCGCTGGCGCAAGCGGACGTGGGAGTCGCGATGAACACCGGGACGCAGGCGGCCCGAGAGGCGGGGAACATGGTCGACCTCGACTCGAATCCCACGAAGCTCATCGAGATCGTGGAGATCGGCAAGCAGCTCCTGATCACGCGCGGCGCCCTGACCACCTTCTCGGTCGCCAACGACGTCGCCAAGTACTTCGCGATCCTGCCGGCGATCTTCTCGATCACCTACCTGGCGGCGGGCAGCGACAGCAGCGGGCCGCTGGACGAGCTGAACGTGATGGCCCTGGGCACTCCGGAGTCGGCGATCGTCTCGGCGATCGTGTTCAACGCCCTGGTGATCCCGGCGCTCGTCCCGCTGGCGCTACGCGGGGTCCGCTACCGGGCGATCGGCGCCGGCGCGATGCTGCGCCGCAACATGCTGATTTACGGCCTTGGCGGCCTGATCGCGCCCTTCATCGGGATCAAGCTGATCGACCTGGTCGTGCACAACGTGCTCGGCGCCTAGCCCGCTGCGAGAATCGCGGCCATGGCGCGCAGCGGCCGCGGGCGGCACAAGGTCTTCCTCGGGATGGCCGCAGGGGTGGGGAAGACCTACCGGATGCTGGCCGAGGGGCGCGAGGAGGCGCGACAGGGGCGCGACGTGGTCATCGCCTACCTCGAGCCCCACGGACGGGCCGAGACGGTCGCGCAGGCCGAGGGACTCGAGGAGCTGCCGAGGCGCTCGGTCGCCTATCGCAGCACCGAGATCGCCGAGATGGACCTGGCGGCGATCTTCAACCGGGCGCCCGACCTGGCCCTCATCGACGAGCTTGCGCACACCAACGCGCCCGGGCTCGAGCACTCGAAGCGGTACGAGGACATCGAGGACGTGCTCGACTCCGGGATCGACGTCTTCTCGACGGTCAACGTCCAGCATCTCGAGAGCCTCAACGACCGGGTCTCCGACCTGACCGGCGTCCGGGTCCGCGAGACGTTCCCCGACTCGGTGCTCACCTCCGCCGACGAGGTGGTGCTGATCGATCTCACGCCGGAGGCGCTGATCGAGCGTCTGCGCGCCGGCAAGATCTACCCCGAGGAGCGGATCAACGCGTCCCTCAACAACTTCTTCCGGATCGAGAACCTCGCGGTGCTGCGCGAGCTGGCGCTGCGGCAGACGGCGGAGGACGTGGAGGCGAAGGCCCGGCCGCTGCGGGCGATGCCGCGGGAGGAGGGGGAGGAGCGGCGCAGACGCAGGTCGCCGAGCGGGTGCTCGCGCTGGTCGGGCTCGACGATCACGCCCAGCGGGTCCTCCGCCGCGCATGCCGGTCGGCGACGCGGATCGGCGCCGAGCTCGACGTCCTCCACGTCGCGGCGCCGGGCGCCCAGCCGTCCGCGGAGGAGCGGGAGGCCCTCGGCTCGTTGAAGCGCCTCGCGGGCGAGCTCGGGACCCGGCTGCTCGTCGAGGAGGGCGAGGACGTCGCCACTGTCGCCGCCGAGGTCGCCGCCGAGCAGGGCACCACCTATCTGATCGTCGGCGCCCCCCTGCCGCGTCGCGGAATCGGCCGTCTCAAGGAGTCGCTGCCCGACCGATTGGTGCGGGAGCTGCCCGGGCTCGACATCCGGATCGTCGGCTCGCCGCGCGGCGACTGAGCTCCGCGAGTCGCGCTGACGGTCGCCTAGAGCGAGCTCAACGGGACGCCGATGATGTCGAGGCGCCTGGTCAGCCCGTCGAGGGCGAACTGACGCACCTCGTCGGTGCCGACTCCGAGGCGTTCGATGTCGGGACCGTCGCCGGTGCCGCCGAGGGCCTCGGCGCCCGAGGGCAGGAGGTCGCGCAGCGTCTCCCGCACCGTCTCAGCCTGCTCGGGGTGCTCTCGCACGGTCTCGCGGAGGAGCCAGACGCCGTAGCCGATGTGGCGGGTCTCGTCGTGGTGGATGCGCGAGTACCCCTCCGCGAAGCCGGGGAGGAGCCCCCGCTCCTCGAGATAGCCGGTGATGAACCGGAACGAGGTGAGCCCGAGCGTGCTCTCGAGGATCAGGTGGTAGATCGTCACGAATCGGACCTTGGCGGCGAGGTCGCCAGGGGACGCGAGGAGCGCCTCGTGGGCCTGCACGAGCGCCTCGTCGAAGATGTGGCGGAAGGCGGGGGAGACCTGCTCGCGCGCCAGCTCGACGTGGGCGGCGATCAGCTGCGGCGAGGCGATCACCTCGTCGCGGAAGCGCGCGTAGAACTGCATGTGCCGGGCCTCGTCGACCTGCTGGGTCGACAGGAACGTCGCCTCCTCCTCGCTGCCGTGGGCGCCGACGAGGCCTGAGAACTTCGTCGTGATGCGCTCCTCGGCGACCATCAACGACGAGAGCGCCCAGTAGACGAGCGCCCGGTCGGCCTCGTCCATCGCCGCCCACTGCTCGCGGTCGCGATCGAGGTCGATCGCGAAGGGGCTCCACTGCGAGTCCTCCCAGCGCCGGTAGAGCGTCTGGGGATCGTTGAGCTGGATCTCGGCCATCTCAGGCCGCCAGCATGGCGCGGACGATCGCCGAGGCGGCCTGCTCGTGGACGCGATGGGTCTCGACGATCTCGACGTCCGTGAACCCGGCGGATTCGAGGCCGGCGGCGAACCCCTCGCGGGTGAGCGCGCCGGCGATGCAGCCCGTCCACTGCTCCATGTCGCGGCGGGTCGCCTCGTCCATGCCGGGGTCGGCGACGACGTCGCTGACGGCGAACCGGCCCCCGGGCCGAAGCACGCGCGCCGCCTCGGCGAACACCCTGCGCTTGTCGACCGAGAGGTTGATGACGCAGTTGCTGATGATCACGTCGACGGAGTCCTCGGGGAGCGGCACGTCCTCGATCTCGCCCTTGAGGAACTCGACGTTGTCGACCCCGGCCTCGCGTTGGTTGGAGCGGGCGAGCTCGAGCATCTCGTCGGTCATGTCGAGGCCGTAGGCCTTGCCGGCCGGGCCGACGCGACGGGCGGAGAGCAGGACGTCGATCCCGCCTCCCGACCCGAGGTCGAGGACGGTTTCGCCCTCGTGCAGGTCGGCGACGGCGCTCGGGTTGCCGCAGCCCAGCGAGGCGAGGCGCGCGGCGTCGGGCAGGTCCTCCCGCTCGCCCTCGCCGTAGAGTCCGGCGCCGAAGACGTCACGCTGCTCGTCGGTGATCACGGCGGCGTCGGAGCCGCAGCAGCCGCTGTCGGACTCGGCGGTGCCGCAGCACCCGCTGCCCTCGCCGGTGATTCGAGCTGCGGCGGCGTATCGCTCCCGAACTCGCTCGCGGACGTCGGTGATCTCTAGCTCAGCCATCCGGTCAGCTCCTCCAGCGCTTCGGGCTTGACGTAGTAATAGGCCCACAGTCCGCGGCGCTCGGAGCCGACGATGCCGGCGTCGCGGAGCTTCTTGAGGTGGTGAGAGACCGTGGGCTGGGAGAGGTCGAAGAGCGGGACGAGCTCGCAGACGCAGACCTTGCCCGCGTGCTTGCGGAGGACGTCGACGATCTGCATCCGCACCGGATCGCCGAGCGCCTTGGCGACCTGGGCCATGCGCTCGGCCTCCGCCCTCTCGAGATCCGGGTAGACGACGGGCTCGCAACAGACCTCGCCCTTCGCCCGCTTCTGTTTGGGGGCCAGCTCGAGCTCGGTCATCGCCGGGCGGGGGGTGGGAAATCGACATGCATCTATCTACGTATATCTATTGAAATGAGACTTGTCAATGGAGTACGGTCCCGCCGTATCGGACTCGGCCCCTGGAGGCTCCTGATGAAACATGTGCTCTTCGTCTGCAATCACAACGCCGGCCGGTCGCAGATGGCTGCTGCCTTCTTCGAGCGCGATGCGCCCGCCGACGTTCGCGCCGAGTCGGCCGGCTCGAGCCCAGCGGCGCGGGTGTGGCCGGAGGTGATCGAGGCGATGAGGGAGGTCGGCATCGACCTCTCCCGTCGCCGCCCCCGGCGGCTCGAGCGGGAGATGCAGTTGCACGCGGACTGGGCCGTGACGATGGGATGCGGCGATGCCTGCCCGTACGTGCCGACGATGGTCGAGGCCTGGGACATCCCGGATCCCGCGGGAAGGTCCCTTGATGACGTGCGCGCGATCCGCGACTCCATCGAACGGCACGTGCAGGAGCTGATCGAGCTCAGGCTCGACGCGATCCGCTCCGACCACACCGCCCATGCGCTGCGGCTCGAGCAGATGATTCCGTCGCTCGCGGAGGAGTTCGAGGGTCTCCGCTCGCCCGCCGAGATCCGCGCGTGCGCCGATGCCGTTCTCGCACGCTATGACGACGCGGCCATTCGCAGCCACGTGCTGAGCCTCGCCCACCGGCAGACCCGCGACTGCCTCCATGCCGAGGGGTGCGACGCCCTGGCGGTCGCGGGATGAAGACCGGGGAGCCGCCGACCGCCGAGGAGTCCGATCCGGCTCTCCACCCGCCGCTCGGGCGCCGGCTGTTCGCCGAGTTCCTCGGCTCGGCGTTCCTCGCGGCCGCGGTCATCGGCTCCGGCATCGCGGCGTCCGAGCTCTCGCCGGGCGACGTCGGGCTGCAGCTCTTCGAGAACGCCGCGGCTACCGCCGCGGCCCTCTTCACGATCATCCTCATGTTCGGCCCCGTCTCGGGAGCGCACTTCAACCCGGTGGTGTCGCTCGTCGACGCCGCCTTCGGTGGGTTGCCGTGGCGCGTGGCGTTCACCTACATCCCCGCCCAGGCGGCGGGGTGCATCGCGGGCGCGATCGTCGCCAACGGCATGTTCGAGCTCGCCGCGGTCAGCATCTCGGACACCCATCGCGCGTCCGGCGGGCATCTGCTCGCCGAGGTCGTCGCGACGCTCGGCCTCGTCCTCGTGATCTTCTCGCTCGCCCGCACTCGGCGCGGGAACTTCGCGCCCGCCGCCGTGGGCGCCTACATCGGCGCCGCCTACTTCTTCACCAGCTCGACGAGCTTCGCCAATCCCGCGATCGACGTCGGTCGCATGTTCTCCGACACCTTTGCCGGCATCGCGCCCGCGTCGGTCCCGGCGTTCATCGCGATGCAGCTCGTCGGCGGGCTGGCCGCCTATGGCGTGATCCACGCTCTCTATCCCGGCCTGACCGCCGAGGAGGCCGCCGACGCCGTCATGCCGAGGAACCGTGCCTGAGCGGCAGCCGACGATCCTCTTCGTCTGCGTCCACAACGCCGGGCGCAGCCAGATGGCCGCCGGCCTGACGCGGATGCTCGGGGGAGACCGCGTCACCGTCCGCTCGGCGGGCTCGGACCCCGCCGAGACGGTCAACCCGGCCGCCGTCGAGGCGATGGCCGAGCTCGGAATCGATCTCGGCGACGCCGCGCCGAAGCTGCTCGAGCGGGACGCGGTCGAGGCCGCGGACGTCGTCGTGACGATGGGGTGCGGCGACGCTTGCCCGGTCTTCCCGGGCAAGCGCTACGAGGACTGGGAGCTCGAGGATCCCGCCGGCAAGGATCTCGAGGTCGTGAGGCGGATCCGCGACGACATTCGCGCCAGGGTCGAGAAGCTCCTGGCCGAGCTCGGCATCCAGTAGCGGCTCAACAGGTACCTGGGACTACCACCTGACGCCGACGCCCCGGGCGCGTCTTTCGTGTGAGAGAGGAGGCATGAATTCCATGCCTGCGATTCCGAGGGCGACTGCGAGAACGACCCACCTGGCCGCGGCTGAGGACCGCAGCGAGCGCGGCGGCGTGGTCATTGCCGGGGGTTGGAAAGGGACTGAGGTGGGGGGTCAGGGGCAGATCGCAGGGGCGTTGACCGCCGCGCTCCAGCGTGGCGGTGAAGCGGGGCCGGGGGAGGGGACGCCACCAGCACGCCGCAATGGCTGGGCGCGCATTGCGATGGCGCCGGCGCAGGCGCTGATGGCGTTCGGAATCCTCGGCTTCCTCGCCTATGCCCTCTACATCGCCGCCGGGAGCCCGCCCGGCCCGGCGCGCTTCTTCGACCTCGTCATCTATCACGTGCCGATCGCCGCCGCCGCGGCGATCTGCCTGCTCAGCGCTCGCGGGAGCCGCCGCCGCAGGATCGCGTGGGGCGCGATCGGGTTGGGACTGCTCGCCTGGCTGATCGCCGACCTCTACTACGTCCAGGTCCTCCAGGACATGAGGAACATTCCGTATCCATCCTGGGCCGACCTCGGGTACCTCTTCGCGATTCCCTGCCTCTTCGTCGGCATCAGGCTGACGGCGCGAGAGGGCTCCGCCGGCGTCTCGGCGATCGGCTGGCTCGACGGCGCGATCGCGGGCCTCGCCTTCGCCTGCGTCGGAGCGGCCGTGCTCGAACCCGCGCTGACCGGGCTGTGGCGCGGCGATCCGGCGGTTGTCGCCACGAACCTGGCCTACCCCGTCGGCGACCTGCTCCTCCTCTCCTACGTTGTCGGCGTGCTGACCCTGACCGGGCTGCGCCGGTCCCCGAGCCTGCTCGCGCTCGGCGCCGCGCTGCTGATCTGGGCCGGCGCGGACGCCCTGTACCTGTACCTGACCGCCACCGACGCCTACACGGGCGGGTGGATCGACATGCTGTGGGCGGCCGGGGCTCTGGCGATCGGCGCCGCCGCGATCAAGGCACCTGCCCGGGCGCCGCTGGCGGCCCACCGGGCCGAGGGCTCGGTGGCCATCCCGGCGATCGGGGCGCTCGCCGCGGCGGGGGTCCTCCTGCTCGACCACTGGGATCGCGCCTCGACGGCGTCGGTTGTCCTCGGCGGCGCAACCCTCGTCGTGGCGGCGATTCGCCTGGTGGTGGGCGCGCGCGAGAACCAGCGACTGCTGCACAGGCTCGGGCGCGACTCAGTGACCGATCCGCTGACCGGGCTCGGCAACCGCAGAAGGCTGTACGCCGATCTCGAGCGCGTGGTCGAGGAACCCGGCAACCACCTGGCGCTGTTCGACCTCGACGGCTTCAAGGCCTACAACGACGCCTTCGGACACACGGTGGGCGACGCGCTGCTGCGGACGTTCGGCCGCCAGCTCCGGCTCACCGCCGCGCGGTCCGGCCGCGCCTACCGCCTCGGCGGCGACGAGTTCTGCGTGGTCATCGAGCACCAGGGCGCCGACGTCGAGGGAATCGTCCTGGCGCTGCGCGAGGCGCTCCATGAGCGCGCTCAGCATTTTGAGATCACCGCGTCCTGCGGCGTCGTCGAGCTCGGGCGGGAGGCGACGGTGGCGAACGACGCGCTGAGGATCGCCGACCAGCGGATGTACGCGGAGAAGGGCGACCGCGCCCGGGTCTCGCGCGAGCAGGAGGCCCACGATCTCCTCCTCAGCGTCCTGCGTGAGCATGAGCCCGACCTCGAGGGCCACTGCGAAGGGGTCGCCGCCCGCGCCGCCGAGGTCGCCGAGCGCCTGGGCTGCGACGAGGCCGAGCGCAAGGCGATCGCGCGAGCGGCGCAGCTGCACGACATCGGCAAGGTGGCGATCCCCGAGGCGATCCTGCGCAAGCCGGGCCCTTTGACCGACGAGGAATGGCAGGTCATGCGCGATCACACCCTGATCGGCGAGCGGATTCTCAGCGCGGTGCCGCCGCTTCAGGAGGTCGCGGCCCTTGTTCGCTCCTCCCATGAGCGCTGGGACGGTTGTGGCTATCCCGATCGCCTCGACGGCGAGGCGATCCCGCTCGGGTCGCGGATCATCTTCGTCTGCGACGCCTTCGACGCGATGACCGAGGATCGCGCCTACCAGCCCGCCAGGAGCCGGGAGGAGGCGCTGCGCGAGCTCAGGAGCGGCGCCGGGAGCCAGTTCGACCCACAGGTGGTCGAGGCCTTCACCGCGAGCTTGGACCGGGCCCCCCACGAGGCTCCCACCGCGGCGGCGGTCGCCAGTTAGCGCCTGACGCCCGGGAGCCCAGTGCGTTCCTCTGGAGAGGGGCCGTCGCGGCGGCGGGATAGACGGTTTTCGCCGCGTGGCCCGGAACAGGGAAACACGAGGAGGAAACCTCGATGAACCATGCCGATACGCGGTCCTTGCGCCGCATCCGGTTGATTGCGCTGTTGCTGGTCCTGGCACCGGCGCTGGTGACCGTCGCAATCGTCCGCTCAGCCGACGCGCAGGCGCCGGGCTCTGCCGATCTCCGGCTCACGAAGTCGGACTCGCCGGATCCGGTCAAGACGAGCGGAAAGCTCACCTACACGATCGCGGTCCGGAACGCAGGGCCCGACACGGCGACCAACACGATGGTCACCGACCGTCTGCCGAACGAGGTCAAGTTCATCTCCGCGACCGCCTCGCAGGGCAAGTGCACGGTGAAGCAGAGGAAGCTCACCTGCACCCTGGGCGACGTCGGCTTCGGTGCTCCCTACGACGAGCGCGTGCTGATCACGGTCGTCGTCAGGGCACCCGGAAAGGCGGGCTCGATCTCGAACACCGCGAAGGTGACGAGCGACACGAGCGACCCCAACAGGAAGAACGACAGCGACACCGAGGCGACCACGGTCCGCGGTGGCGGCCAGGTGATGTGCAAGGGCGCCGTCGCGACGATCGTCGGCACGCCCGGGGCGAACGTCCTGCGCGGCACCGAGGGCAAGGACGTCATCCAAGCGCGAGCCGGCGACGACGTCATCCGCGGCCTCGCCGGTCGCGACCTGATCTGCGCCGGCAGCGGCAACGACGCCGCGCGCGGCGGCAGCGAGAACGATCGCGTCATCGGCGCCGGCGGCAACGACGTCCTCGGCGGTCAGGGCGGCGACGACGTCCTCAAGGGCAGCCGAGGCCGCGACGCGCTCCGCGGCGGCCGCGGCGACGACGCGCTCCGCGGGGGCACCGGCAACGACAGCTGCCACGGCGGCGCCGGCGACGACACGACCAGCAGCTGCTGAGTCGAAGGGGGGGCACGACCCGAATCCCCGGTGCGGCCGCGGCCGCACCGGGGATCGGTTCAATCGGAGAAGCCCCCTGTCTCGCGACCGGCGGGCGCGGAACGCCCGGCGTGCCGCGGACGCGATCGCACTGGAGGTCCTTCATCATGAGGGCTCGCGTGCGATCGGCAAGAAATGCTGAAGACCCCTTCGCGTAGCCACATGCTGGTTACCTGCTAGGTTGTTGCTTGTAACGATTCCAACTACCTAGGGGGGTAGAGGATGAGGGGGTACTCGCAATGAACGCATCGCTGAGAACCAGAGCGACGCGCCGCCTTGTGGCGTCAATGGTGGTGGTCTGCATTTCAACCGCGGCCTGGGCCGCTCAGACCGCGGGGTCGGAGCCTTCGAGCCCCAAAATCCAGGGCGGCGGCTGAGCTTGCGCCGACAGCCCAGCTTCCGTCGATGACGGGTTCGTCGCCCAACCAGGTGGTGAGTCCGCCCCCGTCCTCGTCGGCCCTTTCGCTTGCGGCCAATACAAGTTCGGCATGCGCGGATGGCAAGGTCTGCATGTGGTCGCTAACGGATTTCCAAGGCCTCACCAAGGTGGTCGGCGACTGCTCCGCCCTCGGCGGCGACGGATGGAAGTACATCCTGGGAGAGGGGCTGTACTTCAACTCGGGCAAGAACCGCTGCAACGCCCGAAAGTTCTACATGGGCAACGGACTTGTGACCACTGCTTGCCTCGATGCTGGCGAGAACCGGCCCAACGTGGCGGACAGCGATCGCTTCAGAGTGGGGATCTCTGGCTCGCACTGCCCGTAGTCCGCAACCTGACCTTCGGCGGGCTGCGATCACCCCGCCGAAGGGTCAGGCCTCGTTCGGGACCCTGCTGCGCGGCCCACGAACTATTGGGGCCCTTGCGGGCAATAGCTCATCAGTGACCGCCTTTCAGTCCGACTCGGAATTGATCTCAGCCTCTCTGGACGAGAGCGAGCGCTTTGCCGTGATCTTTAACCGGCATCACAACGCGATTCGCGCCTATCTCAGGCGCCGCCTGCCCCAAGCGGTTGCGGATGAGCTGGCGGCCGACGTTTTTGTGGTCGGCTTCAGGGAGCGAGCTCGATACGACACCGCTTCCTCGGATGCGCGCCCCTGGCTCTTCGGTATTGCCGCGAATCTAGTACGCCGTCATAGACGCACCGAGGTTCGCGCGCTGAGGGCCTATGCCCGCACGGCAGTTGACCCACTCGCGGCTTCGCAGATCCACCACGACCCTGATGCGAACGCGTTCGAAGCTCAGGTTGCGGGGGCTCTGGCTTCGTTGAAGGCGAGAGACCGTGAGGCGCTTTTCCTCTTCGCCTGCGCAGAGCTCACATACGAGGAGATCGCGACAGCGCTGCAGATTCCGCTAGGCACAGTTCGGTCCCGGATCTCCCGAGCTCGCCTTCAACTCCGCGCGCGTTTGGGAAAGGTTGACTCTCCACAGAATGACTCGGCAGACCGTGTAGGAGCCGAGGATGTAGGCACAAAGGAAAGAGAGGATTCGGATGAACGAGCTCGATTTGATCCGGTTGTTTCGTAAGGACATCCCAGCCGCTGATGGAGCCGACGCCTCGGCTGCCCGCGCCACCGTGTTGGCGGCTATGGGCGACTCGCGAGATTCCGATCGACCTCGCCGTGCTCCGCGCGGTCTCATCCTGGCTGCGGCGGCCGTCCTTGCGCTCCCTGCTGGGTACGCGGTCGCCGACGGGGTCGGGATCGTGGGCGACGACCAGCAGGTAGTCCATATCGATTCATCGACGGCCGAGCCGGCTCCCGCTCCGGGCTCGGAGCCCGCGCCTGGTCAGTCCGAAGTCCCCGATGGCATCAGGCTCAGCCCTCAAGCGCGAGACGAGCTGGCGCCAACTGATCCGGCGCTCGGCGGCGGCGCCAACCGCTGACTGCCTGGAAGCTTGGTACACCCTTCGGCGGGGACCACGCGCTCCCGCCGGGCGACGGTGGGAGTGCAGAAGCTGGCCCCGAGGGGGTCATGCTCGACCTGCTCAGCGGCGGCAGGCTCACGCCGGGAGACCGGTCAGCACTCGGGCTGCACCGGATCGGCGATCGGCGCCGCTGCGGCCTCATCGATTCCGGCGGCGGCCATCGCCTCGCAGGCGGCTGCGACCGCCTGCGAATCGGTGTGCTCGCGGATCGCGGCGATCCGGCCCCACCTGATCGCGAGCCAGGTGGTGCCCTCGTTGCCGTAGGGCGCTCCGGCGCGCGGAACCAACTCGGCCGTCCACCGGACCGCGACCCGGGTGTCGCCGAGGCCCCCGCGCACCGCGACCTCGTGGACGGCGAAGCGGTGGACGGGAAAGAGGCCGCTGAACCTCGAGGTCCACGCGCGCAGGCCGTCCAGCGTGTGCCGTTCGCCGCCGAGGGCATGGTTGCCAAGAAAGACGCGATGCACGTCTGGACGAGTCCCCCGGAGCAGCGGGTCCCAGTCGCCGGCTGACGCGCGCCGGAAGGCGCCCTCGGCTCGCCGCCGGACCAGGTCGTGGTAGCCGAGCACTCAGACGGGCTCCAGCACGAACATGTGGCGGACGCCCGAGCGCTCGAGGTAGCTCTCGTGGGCGGGCCAGACCTCGACGAACCGTGGCCACAGGCGGGCGACCTCTTCATCGGTGGCCGGTCGAGCTCGGCAGGAGACGGCCCGGTCGCCGATCTGGATCGTCACATCGGGATTGGCGGCCAGGTTCAGCGGCCAGGCGGCAGGCTTGGCCTGGCCGAAGTTCTCGCTCGTGATGACGAACGCCTCGCCATCACGCAGGTACATCACCGGTGTCGTCCGCGGCCGACCGGTCCGTCGGCCGGTCGTCGTCAGCAGCAGCGGGCGGTAGACCCGCCCGGTCGGCCCGGTCAGGCCGATCCGGCCCTTCGTCCTGCGGTAGAGCCATGTGTCGACGGGGGCCAGGCGCCGCCCCATCGCGGCGAACCAGCGTCGGCGTCCAAGCCACCGCAGCGTCCGCACATAGATGCCGTTGCCATTCGAGGCATGTTCTCCCTGCATGGTGTTCAACGTATTGGCCCGATACATTGAGTCAATGGGTACGAACAGACCGGTCCGTTGGCCCTGATGAAGCTGACGCCGACCGCCTACGTGGTCATGGGGATGCTCGGCCTCGGCGCCGAGTCCGGCTATGACGTCAAGCGGGCGATCGAGGCCTCGACGCGGTTCTTCTGGTCGAGCTCGGAGGGCTCGATCTACCCGACGCTCGCTGCCCTCGAGGCCGGCGGATACGTCTCGGGCCGCGAAGCACCGCAGGGACGTCGACGTAGACGGGTCTACGAGCTGACCCCGGAGGGACGGGAGGCCCTGGGGCATGGGTGGCCGGCACCGCGCGCATCCCGCTGGAGTTCCGCGACGTCGCGCTGCTCAAGCTGTTTTTCGCCGACGCGGCGACGGACGACGACGCGGCGCGCCTTGTTCGCGAGCTGAAGAACCGCAGCGTCGCCGGGCTGGCGGAGCTGAGAGCTCAGGAGCAGCCGTCGGCCGAGCTCGCCGAAACCTGCGTCGCGCGGTTTCCCTCGATCGCGCTCCGCGTTGGGATCGCGCTGCAGGAAACCCTGATCGCGGTTGCGGACGAGATAGCGAGAGAGCTGGAGGCGGAAGGCGCACAGCGCCGATGACGCGGCATCCGCTTGCGACGATTACCCCCTAGGGGTATAGTGGAGCGCGATGGGGGCACAGCGCGACAGCTCAGGAGGTGGGGGAGGGCGGCCTCCGCCCGCAGGCTCCGAGGCGACGCCCGTCCTGTCGGTCGCCGGCATCAGGAAGGGATTTGCGGCTGGGTTCCTGCGGCGGCGGATCGAGGTCCTTCGCGATGCCGAGCTGCACGTCATGCCGGGCGAGCTGGTGGGCCTCGTCGGCGAGAACGGGTCCGGCAAGAGCGTGCTGATGAAGATCATCGTCGGGTTGATGAGCCGAGAGGCGGGAGAGGTCACGGTCGCCGGCAAGCTCGGGTACTGCCCCCAGCAACCGATGGTCTGGGAGAAGCTGACGGTTGCCGAGCACTTCGAGCTCTTCGCCCAGGCCTACGGGCTGCGCTCAGCAGATGCGGGTGCCGCAGAGGACGCACTGCTGGCCGAGCTGGGCTTCGAGCGGTACGCCGGCTATCGGGTCGAGGAGCTCTCGGGAGGGACCAAGCAGAAGCTCAACCTCGCGCTCGCCCTGATGCACGAGCCCGACCTCCTGCTTCTCGACGAGCCCTACAGCGGCTTCGACTGGGAGACGTACCTCCGATTCTGGGATATGGCCGAGGAACGGAGGCGAAACGGCATGGGGATCCTGACCGTCTGGGCGGAGCGCTGGCGGGCGATGCGGCGACCGCGCTGGCCGCGGGTTGGTCGGCCGCCTTCGTCTCCGGGACGCTCGGCTACTTCCAGGTCGTCTCCGCGCGAGATGCGGATCGGCGCCTGGCACTCGCGGGCCTGGGGGCGGGGCGGCTCGTGGCCGCGCGGATCGGCGCATCCCTGACGATGGTGGTGCTGGCGACGGGGCCGCGCTCCTCGCGCTCGCTCTCAGCGGAGGCATCGTGCACCCCTGGCACGCCTCGGTTGCGATCCTCGGCTTCGCCCTGATCTACCTCGGCGTGGGCACCCTGATCGGCGCCGTCATCGCGTCGCCGCTCGAGGGCTCGCTGGCGTCGCCTTCACCTTCATCCTCGACGTCTTCTCGGGACCGGGCATGACCGCGGGGGAGGGGAGCCCGGTGAGCGTGAGCAGGAGCGCGGGCGACGTCCTGATCGCTGCGGCGATCGGCGGGAGGTCCTCCTCGGGTGACTGGATCGAGCTTGCGCTGTGGGCGGCCGGGTCACTCGCGCTCGCAGGCTTCGTCGCGGCACGTCGACCCGGTGTGCAGGATGACCCTCGACGGGGAGGGAGTCGGGACCCTGACATTCGAGGGCGTGGCCTTCCATTTCTGCTCGCTCGCTTGGGCGCGGCGATTCGCCGAGGCGCCGCAGCGGTACGCGAACGGATAGCCGCAATTCCGGTCTCAGTAGACAGCAGGGAATCCACTCGCGTGATCCCTACGGGTGTCTTCCACGGCCCCTTCCCCTACGGTCGGCCGGCATGACCGCACTGCTCCTCGCACTCCCGATCGCCGACTTCGACGGTCACATGGACTGGGACGGCGACTGGAGCGTGGTGATGGTCGTCGCGATGGTTCTCTTCTGGGTGCTGGTGATCGGCGCCATCGTCCTTTTGCTGCGCGAGGTGATCAGCTCTCGGGGCACTCGCGGGTCCGTCGGCGAGGATCCGCTGCAGATCCTCGACCGCCGGCTTGCCGACGGCTCGATCACTCCCGACGACTACCGTGAGCGGCGGACCGTCCTGACCGGTGAGGGTGGCGGCAAAGCCGGGGCTCCCCGCCAGTGAAGCTCTACGTCTGCTGGGGGACGTTTCCCGTGCCGTGGCCGCGCCGCGGCGGCACCTGGCGCCCGAGCGGCCATCCCTGCAAGGTCGCTCACGACGCCCTCGAGAGTGCCGGATACTCGCCGGAGGTCATCAAGGTCTACGGATTCGGGCAGCTCCCGGACATCACCCCGGGCCGCAGGGAGGTCAAGGAGCTGACGGGGGAGAGCTGGGTGCCCGTGCTCGTCACCGACGATGGCGAGGTCATCAAGGAGTCGAAGCTCATCGCCGAGTGGGCGGAGAGGAACCCCGCGGGCGCCTGACGATCGGATGGGGACCTACGCACTCATCCACGGCGCCGGCGACACCTCCCACCACTGACCCGCGAGTTCGAGGCCCGGCCGGTGCAGAGTCCGCGCATCACGGTCTGGATCGCCCGGGTCCCTGGCGGGGTGGCTGAGGAGATCGCCCAGCGCCGACCCAACCCGGAGACGCGGCCGGGGCGCTGATGGATGCCCCTGCGGTGCGGCGGAGTTATGGAAACCTGACCCGATGGGCCAACCCGGCATAACCGATTTCGTCCATATCGGCCTGGTGGTCGAGGACCTCGACGAGACGGTCGGGTTCCTCGAGCTGCTCGGATTCGACTGCGGCAAGCCCAGCTCGTTCGGCGGCGAGTGGATCGATCGGATCATCGGACTCGAGGGCGCGGAGGTCGAGGTGGTGATGGCGCGCGGCCCCGACGGGACCGACGTGTTCGAGGTGGTGCGGTTCCAGTCGCCGCCCGCCGCCGCTCAGGAGCCGGAGCCGGCAGCGAACCGGCCCGGGCTTCGCCACGTCGCCTTCAAGATCGACGACCTGCGCGCCGTCGTCGACCGCCTCCAGGAGGCCGGCTGGGAGACGATCGGGGAGATCGTCAACTACGAGGACACGTTCCTGCTCTGTTACGTCCGCGGGCCCGAAGGGCTGATCGTCGAACTGGCCGAGCGGCTGGGTGGCTCAGAGGCTGAGGCCCCTTGAGAGCGATTGTGCCTGGTCGTTGGTGGGGAACGACATTGAAATGACATAGGCCACGACACGTGACACCACGACTCAGACCGGCAGCTCGATCATCACCCAGCTGTCGACTGGACCTGACACACGACAATCGCCCAGGCGTGCGTTGCCGGCGTCGAGCCGACGTTTGCTCAGACGAGTGTCGTTCCACAACCGTGCCTGGTCGTGTCTGGTCGTTGGAGCAGCCAATGCACGATAAGGACGATTATGTATAGCTGGGTGGGAAATGGCGCCCGGCGGACGCCAGGGCGTGTGTAGCGACAGCTCAGTGTCCCGGCCGACGACAACTCCTTGTCAGGCGACCTCCCCGCCGCCGCGGCAGCCTATGCCGGCGCCGCCCGCCGCGCCGCAAACGTCGCCGAGCGCGACCACCTGGTCCGTCAGGCCGCCCGCGCGCGGGCGGCCGAGGAGAGAGCCGATGCCTGATCTACATCAACCCGTGGCCCGCCCATCGCTGAGCGTCTTCAGCGCCCGAGGCGCAGCGTCAGAGCCCGGTCGCTGCCCGGCGTGCCGACCTCGAGTTCGATCCGCTTCGTCCCGTGGAAGACGAAGCCACCGGGCCAGCCGGTGCGACGGCGCCCCTCGCAGGGCAAGAACGTGATCTGGCCCGCCCCTATGGGATTCCGGAATCGCTACCAGGCGGGCGTGGCCCTGACGCCCGCCTGGACGTCGAGGACCTCGTCGACGGCGATCCGCCGGCCGCTGGCCAGCGTCAGCGCGTCGCCCTCGAACGAGTCGAGGGTGCCGTGGATCTCGCCCCAGCCCATGACCTTGAGCGCGACGCGCTCGCCTGCCCTCAGCGTCGCCAGAAGGTCGCCGAGCTGCGAGCGCCGCCACGCGGTGGCGTCGTCTGCCTTGACGAAATCGACGGTCTGCGGTGCCAATGTGTCCTCCTGGTCTGCCTGTGCCCCGACATCGCTACAACGGGCGGGCTCACGGGATGTCAGGGGCTATCCCGGCGGACGTGGACGGCGGACCTTCGGTGAATCGGATGTCCGGCGTGGACGGGTAGGATCACGTGCTGTGCAGGGAGATCAGACGACCGAGCAAACAGAGGGAATCTCGTCGAGGTTCGTCGACCTGATGGAGGAGATGACGCGGCACCGTCCCGAGGGTGCGCGGGTCTTCTTCAACGACGAGCTGGTCACGATCGTCGCCGACCGCACCCTCACCCGGGTCGAGAAGGCCCTGGCGATGAAGGACGCCGACGCGGCTCTCGACCATCGCCGCCGGCTCCAGAAGGCGATCTGCGCTCGGATCAGCGATCTCGTCGAGGACGAGACCGGCCGCCGGGTCCTCGGCTGCCTCTCCGACCATGCCGTCGACCCCGACGTCGGCGTTTACAACGTCATCCTCGACGGCCCCGGCCCCGCCCGGGGCTAGTCGCGGCACCGGCTCAAGCCGGCTCCTCTTTTCCTCAGGTAGCGAGGGCGAAAGACGAGGTTGAAAAGGGACGCGGCGTGCGCGAGGCTGCGGAAGGCTTCGATCCCGATCCAAGGAGCGAGATGAACACCACCGACACCGAGCTGAAGCAGCGCCATCGCGCGATTTGGGCGTCCGGGGACTACCCCTCGATGGTCGAGACCTTCCTGCTGCCGCTCGGCCCGCGCCTCGTCGACGCGTGCGCGATCGACGCCGGGATGCGCGTGCTCGACGTCGCCGCCGGAACCGGCAACGCCTCGCTGCCGGCCGCGTCGCGCGGCGCGCGCGTCACCGCCAGCGATCTCACCCCGGAGCTGCTGGCCGCCGGCGAGGAGCGGGCCCGCTCCGAGGCACTGGAGCTGGAGTGGGTCGAGGCGGACGCCGAGAACCTCCCCTTCGACGAGGGCGCCTACGAGGTGACGATGTCGGCAATCGGCGCGATGTTCGCGCCCAACCACGGCGCCGTGGCCGGCGAGGTCTCGCGGGTAACCAGGCCCGGCGGCATCCTCGGGCTGCTGAGCTGGACGCCGGAGGGCATGATCGGCGCGCTGTTCCGGACGATGGGCCCGTTCATGCCCACCCCTCCCCCGGACGCGCAGCCGCCGCCACTGTGGGGAAGCGAGGATCACCTGCGCAAGCTCCTGGACGAGTCCTTCGAGTTCGAGCGGCTCGACCGCGACACCCTCACGGTGACGGCGTTCACCGAGGCCCGAGATTTCGGCGAGCACTTCAAGGCACGCTACGGCCCGACGATCGCCGCCCGCTCGGCCGCCGACGCCGCCGGCCGCGCGGACGAGTTCGACGCCTCGCTCGACGACTTCTGCGAGGAGTGGAACGTCGGGGAGCCCGCGAACGCCCGCTTCGAGATGGAGTACCTGCTCGCGGTCGGAAGGCGGCGCCGCGATGCCTGACGCCACGGCGTCTCCTCGGAGCCTGACCGTCTCGGGCAGGTTCAACGGTCCCGAGAGCAGCGGCAACGGCGGCTACGCCGCGGGGCTCTTCGCCGAGCTGGTCGAGGGGCCGGCGGAGGTCAGCCTCCGCAGCCCGGTGCCGCTCGATGAGCCGCTGGCGGTCGAGGAGCGCGAGGACGGCTCCTTCGCCGTCATGGCCGGGGAGGCGCTGGTCGCCGAGGCTCGGCCGGGCGAGTGGGTGGACCTCGACGTGCCGGTGACCGTCACCCCCGCCGAGGCGCGCGAGGCGAGCAAGCGGTACCCCGCCCCGGCGGAGGGGCTCTTCAGCCGGTGCTTCGTCTGCGGCCGAGCCCGCGAGGACGCGTTCGGCGTCTTCGCCGGCCCCGTCGAGGGGACCGACCTCGTCGCCTCGCCGTGGACCCCGCCGGACTGGACGGCCGACCCCGGCGGCGTCGTCCGGCCCGAGTTCGTCTGGGCGGTGCTCGACTGCCCGACCTACTTCGCGCTCTACCCGGACTCCTCGCCGCTGAGCTTCCTGGTCAGCATTTCGGCGCGGATCGAAGCGCCGATCCATGCCGGTCGCGAGCACGTCGTGATCGCCTGGCCGATCGGCCGCGACGGCCGCAAGCACCGCGCCGGCTCGGCGGTGCTCTCCGCCGAAGGCGAGCCGGTCGCGGTCGCTCGAGCGCTGCTGATCGACACGGAAGGCTGAAGCGCCGCCGAGGAACCCGACGGCGATTGCCGCGGCTCAGTTCAGGCTCGGGTCCTCGGGCATCCGCGCGACGAGCGCGTACTGGCCGCCCTTGCGCTCGAGCACGTCGCTCCACAGGGTCGCGGGGTCGTCGGGGAAGAGCTCGCGGGGGATCGGCGCCTCGACGATCCAGGCCTCCTCCTCGAGCTCGGCCTCGAGCTGGCCCGCTCCCCAGCCGGAGAAGCCGGCGTAGACGCGGCCACGCCGGACCGCCTCGGGCAGCTCGTCGAGGTCCGTGGCGGCGGCGACCAGGCCGACGTCGGCGACGACGATCCAGGCCGCCTTCTCCGGATCGGCGAACTCGCCGAGGACGACGAGCGCGTCCGGCTGGACCGGGCCGCCGACGAAGATCGGCTCCTCGACGGCGATCGTCGACAGCTCGGGGAGCACGTCGACCACCTCGGTGTCGGCCGGGCGGTTGAGCACGATGCCCATCGCACCCTCCTCCCCGTGCTCGGTGATCAGGACGACGGATCGGGCGAAGTTCGGGTCGGCGAGCGCCGGCGAGGCGATCAGGAGCTTTCCGCGGAGCGACTCTTCCATCGGCGCCGGAGGCTAGCGCCGCGCGGTTCCCGCGGCACCGGTGGCCGGCGCCGCTCGGACCGGCCGCCGCCGGCCGCGCTCTAAGCTCTCCGGCATGGTTCGAGACGTAACCGAGGCGACTTTCCAGCAGGACGTGGTCGAGCGCTCGCGCGAGGTGCCGGTCGTGGTCGACTTCTGGGCCGAGTGGTGCGGGCCCTGCCGGCAGCTCACGCCGGCGCTGGAGGCGGCGACGGGCAGCCGCGAGGGCGACGTCGATCTCGCGAAGGTCGACGTCGACAGCAACCAGCAGCTCGCCGCCGCGTTCCGGGTCCAGGGCATCCCGGCGGTCAAGGCGTTCAAGGACGGCGAGCTCGTCGCCGAGTTCACCGGGGCCTTGCCGCCGGCCCAGGTCGAGGCCTTCTTCGATTCACTCGTCCCCTCGGAGGCCGCGAAGCTGGCCGAGGCGGAGGACGAGGAGTCCCTGCGCCGGGCGATCGATCTCGACCCCCGTCAGACCGACGCCGCGGTCAAGCTCGCGCGGCTGCTGATCGTCCGCGGCGACTTCGACGAGGCCCGGACGCTGCTCGAGCCGCTGGGCTCCGACTTCACCGCCTCCGGACTGCTCGCCCGCCTGGAGCTGGAGGACGACGGCGACGACGACCTCACGGCCACGCTGATCGCCTGGGACGACGGCGATCACGAGGCCGCGCTCGAGGGCCTTCAGGAGGCGATCGCGGCGTCCGACGACCCCGCCCACGTCGACCGGCTGCGGCGCGTGATGGTGGCGATCTTCACCGAGCTCGGACCCGAGAGCGACCTCGCTCGCGACCACCGCCGCCGGCTGGCGCTCGCGATCAGCTGAGGAACGCCTGATGCCGGAGGTCGGCGGGGTCGGGCTGCTCACGGCGCTGTTCGCCGGGATGGTGTCCTTCCTCTCCCCCTGCGTGCTGCCGCTCGTGCCGGGCTACCTGTCCGCGGTCACCGGGATCCGCGCCGGCGACCTCGACGACGCGAGCTGGCGCACGGTGATCCCGCCGGCGCTCACCTTCATCGCCAGCTTCTCGGTCATCTTCATCCTGCTCGGGGTCACCGCGTTCGGGATCACCCAGACCCTGCGGCAGAACCAGGACACGCTGAACCACATCGCGGGCGCGCTGATCATCGCGATGGGCGTGCTCTTCGTCGCCGCCCTGTTCGTCAACCGCCTCAACCGCGAGTGGCACGTCGAGGGCCTGATCGAGCGCGCCGGCAGCGGCGGCCCGCTCGTCGCGGGCGCCGCGTTCGCGATCGCCTGGACTCCGTGCATCGGTCCCACCCTCGCCGCGATCCTCACCCTCGCCGGCACCTCGGGCTCGGCGCTCGAGGGCGGCATCATGCTCGCGGTCTACTCCGCCGGCCTCGGGATCCCGTTCCTGATCACAGCGATCGCCTTCACGCGGATGACCACGGCCTTCGGCTGGGTCAAGCGCCACTACGCGGGCATCATGGCCGCCGGCGGCGTCGTCCTGATCGCGATGGGGGTCCTCGTGTTCACCGGCGAGCTGACCAGCCTCAACGCCGACGCCCAGCGCGCCCTCGACGACCTCGGGATCAACTTCTTCAACGAAGTCTGAGGCGGCCGGTAGGTTCACCCGATGGTGCGCAACCGGTCCAACGGGCCGCTTAAGGACCATCGGCCCCTGTTCGGCTTGGCCATTCTCGGGCTCGTGCTGCTTGCCGGCTGCGGCGGCGGGGACGAACCCGGCGGCGGCGGCGCCGTCGAACTAACGAAGTGGCTGCCGCGGGAGGCGAGGAGCTACTACGTCGTCGACGTGAGCGCAGTCAAGGAGGACCTCGGGCTGGCCGAGGACGCCCACCCGTTTGACCCCCTTACGGACCAGACGCAGGATTCGGTGTTCCAGCTCTTCGCGCTCTTCATGCCGCCGCCCGAGAAGACTTACTCGTACGTGACAGCCAACGATCCGTCCGATTCCAAGCCGCAGCCGCTCAGCGAGATCCCTCTGATGAAAGCGGTCGATCCATCGGCGGTCACAGCCGCCGCCCAGGGCGTATACGGGAGGGGCTCCGACGCATTCACCCTGGTGGCGCTGCGGACCACCGCCGACACCGGCGAGATCGGGTCCGCTCTCGGCGACCTCGGCTACACCGACAGTGACGGCCTGCTCGTTCCGCCCGACGAATTGGGCGGTGCGCCGTCGGTAAAGCTCGAGGAAGGCCTGATCTTCGCCTCGGACGACCCCGGCGCCTTCCGTTCCCTCACCGATGAGCCGGCGGACGAGCTGCCTCTGCGGATCCTCGGCGAGGTCGCTGGGAACGAGATCCTCGCGGTCTCGCTCCCCGGCATACCGACCGGCAACCGCCAGGACTGCGTCGATGCCTACGCCCTCGCAGGCGATCGCAACGGAGGCGAGGTCGCCTACCTCGTCGACGGCGAAGCTGAGGCAGACCGGTTCTCGCCCCAGCCCGACGACGAGCCGCAGGTCGAGGAAGTCGACGCCGATGGTGACCTCCTGGTCGCCCACATCCGCTTCGACGGGGGCACGGAGAGCATCCGAGTCTTCGGGGCCGACGAGCTCCCCCGCTACGAGTGCGAGTGACTCGCTAGTTCTGCGCCGGCTCCGCCACTTCGAGTGGCGTCCCGACGGCCTCGACCTCTTCGATGCCCTCGCCCTCGAGGTCGCGCGAGCAGACGATGCGGAAGCGGCCGGTGCCGATCTCGGCGTCCGGGACGATCGGCAGGCCGCGGATCGTGTCCCAGCCGAGTCGCTCGGCCTCGAACGGGTTCATCCGCACCTCGGCGGCCGGGAACGGGCAGCCGGAGTTGTGCTGGTCGATCGCCTTCGAGATCGCCTCGAGGTTCTTCGCCTCCGCGCTCACCGGGGCTCAAGCTAGCAGCGCGGCGCCGGCCTCGGAGAGCGGGCGCGCCCGTCCGCCCCGCTCCCTACGATCCGGCCTGATGCCGACCGAACGCGTGTACGGCGACCCCTCGGCCTGGGAGCGGGCGATCGCGCACGTCGACATGGACGCGTTCTACGTCTCCGTCGAGCTGCTGCGGCGACCGGAGCTGCGCGGCAAGCCGGTGATCGTCGGCCCCGTCGATCCGAGCTTCCGCGGCGTCGTCATGACCGCCTCCTACGAGGCACGCAAGTTCGGGGTGCACTCGGCGCTGCCGATGGTCGTCGCCCGCCGCCGCTGCCCGCAGGCGACGATCGTCCCGCGGGACATGGAGGCCTACCGGCGCGCGTCCGAGCAGGTGATGGAGATCTTCCGCGAGTTCAGCGACCTCGTCGAGGTGGTCGGGCTCGACGAGGCCTACGTCGACCTCAGCGAGTGCCCGGCGCCGAAGACGCGAGCCCGCCAGCTCAAGCGGCAGGTGCTGGAGCGGACTGGGCTGACCTGCTCGATCGGCCTCGGGCCGAACCGGCTGATCGCGAAGATCGCCTCCGACCTCGACAAGCCGGACGGGCTCTGCGTCCTCCCCCGCGAGCGCTTCCTCGACGTGATCGGCGACCGGCCGGCGCGCATCATCCCCGGGATCGGGCCGCGGACCGAGGAGCGGCTGCGCGGCGCGGGGATCGAGACGGTTGCTCAGGTCGCCGCGGCGGAGCTCGACCGGCTCAAGGCGGTGCTCGGCCCCAACCACGCCGAGGGGCTGCGCCGCCGCGCCGCCGGGTACGGCTCGGCGGAGGTGGCGGTCGAACGCGAGCGCAAGTCGGAGAGCCGGGAGCGGACCTTCCACTTCGACGAGACCGACCCCGACGTGATGCGTGATGCGCTCGCGCGAATGGCTCACGAGGTCGCCGAGCACCTGCGCCAGCAGGGGATCAGCGGCCGGACCGTGACGATGAAGATCCGGCTCGCGCCCTTCCGCACCTTCACCCGCTCGCGCACGCTGCCCGAGCCGACCGCCGACGGCGAGACGGTCGCGGCGGCGGCGCTCGAGCTCTTCGCGGCCTTCGAGCGGGACGCGCCGGTTCGCCTGCTCGGCGTCGGCGTCTCCAACCTTCACCGCGAGAACGAGCCGGGCCCCGCCCCCTCGCGCCCGGAGGCGGAGGGAACGGGGCCCGTGCAGCTCGCGCTCGGCTGACGCCGAGCGGTCAACTCACCTGTCGACCCAGATGGTGCCGACGCCCGGGAACCCGAGCTTGTTGCGCAGCGCCTCGGTCAGGTCGAACTCGCGACCGGCGACGTAGGGGCCGCGGTCGATGACCTTCGCCTTGGCCTGCTTGCCCTTGTAGCGGATCGTCAGCTTCGTGCCGCAGGGAAGCGTCTTGTGAGCGACGCCGATGGTGTCGGGCTGCAGCGTGCCGCCGCAGGCGACGCCGTTGCCGTACAGGCCGGGGCCGTAGTAGGAAGCCTCGGCGGGCCGGAAGACGCGGACCTTGCCGGCCTTGTCGCCGCTGCCGGTGGCGACCTTGTTGCCCTTCGCGCGGACGCGGACGGTCTCCTTGCCGACCTCGTCGGCCTTCCACTTAGCGCTGAAGGTGCCGTTGCGGCGGGTCTTCGTCTTGATCCGGTCCTTGCCGACCTGGACCGTCAGCTTGCGGCGGGTGCCGCCGGGAATGACCCGGCCGCGGATCTTCACCTTCTCACCGACCTTCAGGTTCTTGCCGCTGAGGCCGGCGCGAGTCCGCGACTTCATCTCCACGAGCTCCGCCGGGGTGGTCCGGCCGTCGGAGCTGACCGCGCGGAAGCGGCCGCTGCGCTCGACCTCGACGCTGGTGCTGAAGCCGCCCTTGCGGCCGGTCTTCGAGCGCCCGGCGTCCCGCCAGCTCTTGGCGCCGAGCGCCTTGAACTGGATCCGGATCGGCTGCGAGGCGCCGGCCGGCGTCGTGTCGCCGATCGGTGCCGAGGTCGTGCGCGGCTGGCGGAAGTGGCCCTCGAGGGTCACGGTGCCGTTCGGCCCGACCTCGTTG
Organism: uncultured Solirubrobacterales bacterium; assembly: GCA_963823565.1. Classification (GTDB taxonomy): domain Bacteria; phylum Actinomycetota; class Thermoleophilia; order Solirubrobacterales; family 70-9; genus RHKX01. The sequence goes on from CAWGLR010000003.1 coordinate 1,304,548, forward strand.
CGGCTGGCGTCGAGGGCGGTGGACCCGTCCTTGGCGGCGCCGGCCGATGTCGCGGACGTGATTGCTGCGACGGCGACGGGGGCGAGCGCGAGGGCTGCCGCCCGCCTCCGCCAGATGCGGAAGCGCTTCATTCTCTATCTCGCTTTCGCCGCCTACGGGGTTAGCTGACGGGCTCGCTCGCGACCCCCCGGATCGCGCGCTACGGACCGATCACGATCCGATTCGCCCCCGCCACGTGCGCCTTGCGACGCCGCGGCCCTGGTTCCCCCGCCCGCCGGGCTCTGGGCGCCGGCGATTGAGCGGACTTGGTTTCGGGGTGCTTGTGACTGCGCCGCACAACGTAGGTCGGGCGAACGGTTGTTTGTGTGGGTCGGGTCACACTGCTAACGAAGTTGAGATACTCGTTGCATCGACCGTCTCAGCGGACTCGACGCCTCCTTCCTGCACCTCGAGCGCGACGGGGCGCACATGCACGTCGCCTCGACGACGGTCTTCGAGGGCCCCGCTCCGAGCTACGAGGACTTCGTCGCGCACCTCGCCTCGCGCCTGCACCTCGTCCCGCGGTTCCGCCAGAAGCTCGCCTTCGTCCCCTACGGCCAGGGTCGCCCGGTCTGGGTCGACGACCCCCACCTCAACCTCGGCTACCACGTCCGCCACACCGCCCTCCCCCGCCCCGGCAGCGATGAGCAGCTGCGCAACTTCGCCGCTCGCGCCTTCTCCCAGTCCCTCGACCGCTCGAAGCCGCTGTGGGAGATGTGGCTGGTGGACGGCCTCGAGGGTGACCGCTTCGCGATCGTCTGCAAGAGCCACCACTGCCTGGTCGACGGCGTCTCCGGCATGGACATCACCACCGTGCTCTACGACGCCGAGCCCGAGCCCGACGGCGACCGCGAGCCGCCGCAGTGGCTCGCCCGCCCGGAGCCGAACGGCCTGCAGCTGCTCGCCGACGCGCTCACCGAGCGCGCCACCCAGCCGGCCGAGCTCCTCCGCGGGGTCAGGGCGCTGCTGCGCCGGCCGCGCCAGGCCCTCGCCGTCGCCGTCGCCGCCGTCGAGGCCACCGGGGCATTCGCCGGCCGCGTGCTCGCCGCACCCGACTCGCCCCTGAACCTGCCGATCGGCGCCCACCGGCGGTTTGCAACGGTCAGCGCCGACCTCAGCGAGATCAAGCGGATCAAGGCCGCCCACGGGGGGACGGTCAACGACGTCATCCTCTCGGCGGTCACCGGGGCACTCGGCAGCTACCTGCGCTCACTCGGGCACCCGACCGACGATCTCGAGCTGGTGGCAATGGTCCCGGTCAGCGTCCGGCCGGAGGAGGCGCACGGGAATCTCGGAAATCAGGTATCGGCGATGATGGCGCCGCTCCCCGTCTGGTGCCGGGACCCGGTCCGCCGGCTTCACATCGTCAGCGAGCGGATGGGCGACCTCAAGCGCTCCCGGCAGGCGGTCGGCGCCAAGCTGCTGACCGAGCTGACCGACTTCGCGCCGCCGACGATCGTTCACCAGGCGGCGCGCCTGCAGTCGCGGCAGCACTTCTTCAACCTCGTCGTCACCAACGTGCCGGGCCCTCAGTTCCCGCTCTACGTCCTCGGGCGCCGGATGCTCGACATCTTCCCGATGGTGCCGCTGGCCAAGAACCAGGCGGTCTGCGTCGGGATCATGAGCTACGACGGCAAGGTCGACTTCGGCCTCGTCGGCGACTACGAGGGGATGACCCACCTCGACTCGCTCGCCGAGGAGCTCGAGCGGGCGCTGGACGAGCTGGGGGCTACGGCCGCGGCCCCGTCTCCGAGTCCCACGCCGAGTGCCGAGCCCGCTCGATCCCCGGCGGAGGCTCGAAGCTGAGCACGGCGGCGAGGTCCTCCTCGCGGCCCGCGTCGTAGCTCGAGCCGGAGACCGGGTCCGGGTGGCCCGGGTGGACCATCCACTCGATCGACCTGACGCCCGGCGGCGGCGACTCGAGCTCCGGCGGCAGCACCGGCTCGTCCTCCTCGTAGCGGCCCACGAGCAGGTCGCTGGTCGCGACCCCGGCGGCACGCAGGAGCCGTCGATGCGCGGGATCGACGGAGCGGACCGGCAGCCCGCGGCCGGCCGCGACCGCGGCGACCATCGCGGCGGCGGCTCCGGCGTGGCAGTGATGGTGGCCGTCGACGTAGTCCGGCAGCCGTCCGACCGCCCGCTCGAACTCCGCGAGCTGGCCGGCCAGCTCTCGCTCCGTCAGCCGCTCCCCGGCTCGGGTCTCGATGTGCAGCCCGACGGCGATCGGGGTCGCGAGCAGTTCGGGCAGGCGGCCGTGCGAGCGGCCGATCATCACGCCGACGCCGTCGACCGCGCCCGCTCGCGCCGCTTCGATCATGCCGCGGTCGTACTCGGCGCTCATGCCGAAGTCGTCCGCGGCGATCGTCAGCGCGATCGCCATCGCGGACTCAGGCGCCTTCGGGGGCGGCGCGCGAGCCGCGCAGGCGCAGCCCGATCAGCGGGAAGAGCGCGGTTGAGAGGATGGCCGCGCCGACCAGGGCGGCCGAGGTGAGCTCGCGCATCTCCCCCTTGTCGACGGCGATCGTCGTGATCGCGACGACGAGCGGCAGCTCGGTGCTGCTGAAGAACGCCAGGGCGAACCGATCGCGGAGGTCGAGCCGCTTCGCGTAGAGGACGAGCGCCGGGATCCCCCGGACCACGAGGAACGCAGCGGCGAACATCCCGACCTTGAGGAACTCGTCGGACTCGCTGAAGAGCTCGTCGAACTGGAACTCGACGCCGCTGACGACGAAGAAGAACGGGATCAGGAACCCGTACCCGACCGCGTTGAGCTTCGACTCGAGGATCGGGACCTCCCGCCCCCGCAGCGCCATGCGGGTGATGATCCCGGCGACGAAGCCGCCGAGCAGCAGGTCGAGGCCGAGGTGGGTCGCGAGCGCGGCGAGGGCGAAGATCAGCACGACCGCGGTGCGGATCGGGAGCTGCGAGCTCGTCTCCATCGTCCGGTTGAACGCGTCCCAGCCGAAGTCGATGCCGCGGATCGCGAGGATCGCCGCGAGGACGGCGACGAGGATGAACGCTGCGAGGATCAGCGCGCTCGACGCCGGGTTCCCGGTCGAGAAGAAGAGCGTGATCAGGAGGATCGGCCCGAACTCGCCGACCGCGCCGGCCGCGAGCAGGTAGGTGCCGAACCGGGTCTTGAGCTCGCCGGCGTCGGTGAGGATCGGGACGAGGGTGCCGATCGCGGTGGTGGCGATCGCCGAACCCGTGAAGAGCAGCGAGAGCACGATGCCCGCCGCGGCGAGGAGGCCGCCGATCGAATAGGCGAGCGCCAGCGAGAGGATCCAGCCGGCGATCCCCAGCTTCAGCGGACTCCCCTTGATCCGCTCGAAGTCGATCTCGTAGCCGGCGAAGAAGAAGAGCATCCCGAGCCCGAGCGACGAGAAGAAGTCGATGAACGGGTCGCCGTCGGCGAGGCCGAGCAGGTCCGGGCCGATGATCATCCCCAGGATCAGCTCGAGGACCACAACCGGGACGAAGACGCGCTTGCCGCCGAAGCCGACGATGGCGGCGGCGAGCGCCGCGGCCACGACGATGGCGAGGAATGAGTCGGCGTCGACGTCGATCACGGCTGTGGGCAACGCGCGGGACCCGGCATCTGCCGAACCGTATCCGCACGCCCCGCCGCTAACCTCGGCCCATGGCTGGACGCAGGCCCCTGGCGGGAGCGGTGGTGCTCGCATGCGCCGCGATGACGGCATGGGCGGGCGCAGCGCCCGCCGGCGGCGACGCGAACGACGCGACCGCGCGCGCCGGGTTCCCGAAGCCGAAGGTCAAGTGGGACCCGATCCCCTACGGCCACGATCGCAGGAAGCAGATGGCGAAGTACTCCAAGCGCCACTACGGCGAGCGCGAGTGGCGGCTCGAGAACCCGAAGGCGGTCGTCCTGCACTACACGGCCAGCGGCTCCTACCAGTCGGTCTGGAACACGTTCGCCTCCAACGCGCCGAACCTCGGCGAGTCGCCCGGCGTCTGCTCGCAGTTCGTCGTCGACAAGGACGGCACGATCCACCAGCTCACGCGCATGTACGTGCGCTGCCGCCACACGATCGGCCTCAACCACGTCGCCTTCGGGATCGAGATGGTCCAGGAGGACCTGGGGAGCCGCAGCGAGGAGGCGATCCTCGGCCGCAAGCAGCAGGTGCGCGCCGCCGCCCGCCTCGTCGCCTATCTCAAGCAGCGCTACGGGATCCGGATGCGAAACGTGATCGGGCACGCGATGGCGAACGACTCGCCGCTGTTCAAGGACCTCGAGGGCTGGCGCAACGACCACGGCGACTGGCCCAAGGGCGACGTTCGCGAGTTCCGCCACAAGGTCGTCAAGGTGCTGCGCAAGCACCGCGGCGGGAGCCGCTCGCGCGCCGGCGGCAGCGGCCGCGCACGGATGGCCTTCGGCACCAGCGTGAAGGGCCGCAAGCTGGTCGCCCGGCGAATCGGCCCACCGCGCGCGGAGCGGACGGCGCTCGTGGTCGGCGAGGTCCACGGGGACGAGGAGGCGGGCCGCGCCGTCGTCCATGAGCTCCGGCGCAACCGAAAGGGGCTGGGGAGCGCGGCGATCTGGACCGTCGAGTCGGTCAACCCCGACGGACACGCCACCGACCGTCGCACCAACGCCCACGGCGTTGATCTCAATCGCAACTTCTCGGTTGGCTGGGACGGCTCCGAGCCGCCGGGCAGCGGTTACTACGCGGGGCTGCGGCCGTTCTCCGAGCCGGAGTCGCGCGCCCTGCGCGACCTCTGGCGCAAGCTGCGCCCGGACATGACGATCCTCTACCACCAGCCGTGGGGCGCCGTGCTGGCGCCCTGCTCGGGGCCGGCCCCGCTCCAGCGCCTCTACTCGACGGTTTCGGGGATCGACCTCGACCGCTGCCGCGGCGAGGATCTGCCCGGGACGATGACCCGCTGGATGAACAAGCGCCGCGGGACCGCGTTCGTCGTCGAGTTCCCGGCGGGAAGGCTGACCGACAAGCAGGCCCGCAGGAACGCCCGGGCGGCCCGTCGCGTCGCCGCGCGCGCCACCTCCCGCTGAGCCTCCGAGCGATCGGCTCGCGTCCGGAGCTGATGCCAGCATCCGCGACGTGCCGAGGCTGAAGCCCTACCGCCATCCGCGGGACATCCCGGTCGCCCTGCGCCTCACCGCCGAGCGCCACAGCTTCGGTCCGGTGCTCGCGGCGATCATCGCGGTGCTCGTCTTCCAGCTCTCCTCGCCCGACACCGAGCTCTCGCGGACGATCACCGTCTTCCTCCAGAGCACCGTCGTCCTGCTCGCGCTTCGCGCCGCCGGCGCCCACCCCAAGCTCTTCAGGATTGGTGCGTGGGTCGTCGGCCTTCTGCTCGCGGTCGCGATCGTCTCCGAGCCCTTCGCCAACTTCGGCCCCGGGGTCGTCCGGATCATCTCGGTGGCGCTGATCCTGATCACCCCGCTGGCGGTGGTGGGCGGAGTCGTCCGCGAGCTCGAGGAGGACAAGCGCGTCACCGTCCAGACCGTCCTCTGCGGCCTCTGCCTCTACCTCCTGCTCGGGCTGGCCTTCTCGTTCGTCTACGCCGCGATGGACGAGCTCTCGAGCCAGTCGTTCTTCGTCCAGAAGGTGAACGGGACGCCGAACGACTTCCTCTACTTCAGCATGGTCACGCTGACCACCACGGGATACGGTGACTTCACCGCGCAGACCGAGCTCGGCCGCACGCTCGCCGTCACCGAGGCGCTGATGGGTCAGATCTACCTCGTGACCGTCCTCGCCGTGATCGTCTCGAACGTCCGCCGCCGGACGTTCTCGGACGGGCGGACGTAGCGCGGCTTCCGGTTCTGCGAAGATCGGGTCCGGCATGAGCACGGTGAGCGAGACAGCGTCCGCGACCCGGACGCACTTCGGCACCTGCCCCCTCTGCGAGGCGACCTGCGGCCTCGCGATCGAGCACGACGGCGAACGCATCCTCAAGGTGCGCGGCGATGACGCTGACCCCTTCAGCCGGGGGTTCATCTGCCCGAAGGGGGCGAGCATCGGCGAGCTCCACTCCGATCCCGATCGCCTGACGACACCGCTGGTCCGGCGGCACGGCGAGCTCACCGAGGCGAGCTGGGAGGAGGCGTTCGCCTTCGTCGACGAGCGCCTCGGGCCGATCTTCGCCGACGGCGAGCGCGACGCGGCCGCCGTCTACCTCGGGAACCCCAACGCCCACACGCTCGACGGGCTTATCCACCTCCGCGCCTTCATCAAGGCGCTCGGCACGCGCAACATCTTCAGCGCCACCAGCGTCGATCAGCTCCCCAAGCAGATCTCCTCCGCGCTCATGTTCGGCGCCGGGCTCTCGATCGCGATCCCCGACATCGACCGCACCGACCACATGCTGATCCTCGGCGCCAACCCGCTCGCGTCGAACGGCTCGCTGATGACCGCCCCCGACTTCCGCGGCCGGCTGCGCGCGGTCCAGGAGCGCGGCGGCAAGGTCGTGGTCGTCGACCCGCGCCGCAGCCGCACCGCCGAGGTCGCCGACGAGCACCACTTCATCCGCCCGGGCCGCGACGCCCACCTGCTGGCCGGAATCGCGCACGTGCTCCTCGCCGAGGACCTCGCCTATCCCGGGCCGCTGGCCGAGCACGTCGCCGGGATGGACGAGCTGCGCGCGGCGCTGGCGCCCTTCACCCCCGAGGCGGCCGCGGCCGCCTGCGGCATCGGCGCCGGCGCGATCGGGCGCATGGCCCGCGAGATCGCCGACGCGGACCGCGCCGTCGTCTACGCGCGGATCGGGACGACGGTCCAGGAGTTCGGCACGCTCGCGAGCTGGCTCGTCGACGTGATCAACGCGATCACCGGCAACCTCGACCGCGAGGGCGGGGCGATGTTCCCGCTCGCCGCAGCGGCTCAGAGCAACTCCTCCGGCGAGCCCGGCCGCGGGCGCGAGTTCAGGTTCGGCCGCTGGTGCTCCCGGGTGCGCGGCCTGCCGGAGGCGTTCGGCGAGCTGCCCGTCGCCGCGCTCGCCGACGAGATCGAGACCGAGGGCCCGGGCCGCGTCCGGGCGATGTTCACGATCGCCGGCAACCCGCTCGTCTCGACCCCGAACGCGGGCCGCCTGCGGGCGGCCTTCGAGTCGCTCGAGCTGATGGTCAGCGTCGACGCCTACGTCAACGAGACGACGGCGCTGGCCGACGTCGTCCTGCCGGCCCCCTCCCCGCTGGCCCGTCCCCACTACGACCTCGCCTTCTACCAGCTGTCGGTCCGCAACATCGCCAACTTCACGGCGCCGATGACGACGTCGGAGGTCGAGCCGGAGTGGCGCACCTTCCTGCGCCTCGGGGCGATCGCAGCCGGCCAGGGGCCCGACGCCGACGTCGAGGCGTTCGACCACCTGGTCGCCTTCGAGGCGGCGCGGCGCGAGACGACAACGCCCGGATCCCCCGCCGAGGGGATGGACCCCGCCGAGGTCGTCTCCCTCCTCGGCGAGCGGCGCGGGCCCGAGCGCGTGCTCGACCTGATGCTCCGCTGCGGCCCCTACGGAGCCGGGATCGGCGATCGGCCCGGCCGCGGCGAGCCGGGCCTCTCGCTCGACTTGCTCGAGCGAGAGCCCCACGGCGTCGACCTCGGGCCGCTCCGCCCGCGGATCCCCGAGATGCTGCGAACCGCCAGCGGCAAGGTGGAGCTCGCCCCGGAGCAGATCCTGGCCGACCTGCCGCGCCTCGAATCCGCGATGGCCGCCAACGGTGACGGCCTGGTCCTGATCGGCCGCCGCCACCTGCGCTCCAACAACTCCTGGATGCACAACCTCCCCCACCTCGTCCGCGGCAAGGATCGCTGCACCATGCACGTCAGCCCAGCCGACGCCGAGCGCCTCGGACTGGCCGACGGAGGACTCGCCTCGGTCTCCTCCCGCGCCGGCTCGGTCCAGGTCCCGGTCGAGGTCACCGACGCGATCATGGACGGGGTCGTCTCGATCCCCCACGGCTGGGGCCACGACGCCGAGGGCGCCCGCCTCGGGGTCGCCGCCGAGCACGCGGGCGTCAACTCGAACCTGCTCTCCGACGAGACGCTCCTCGACGAGCTCTCGGGCAACGCGGTTCTCAACGGCGTCCCGGTCGAGGTGGCTCCGGCGTAGGCCGCTGCAGGGCGGGGTGTTGGCAATGAGGGGGCGGGATTGGGTCCCCCGGCTGCCGTCCCCGGGAGGGGGTCTGTCCGATTGAACGCGCTATTCGCGCTCAACCGAGCAGACCCCCCAGCTCCAGCCCGGCGGAGACCCCCGGCGACAGGACCCGCCGCGAAGGAGGCCTCGCAGAGAACGCCCCTGGCGACCGCTACTTGACCGAGTACTTGAACTTCGAGTTGTCGCTCGGGTAGATCCGCTTCCGCTTCCCGAACCGCTTGCTGAAGCCGTCGGTGTTGACGACGACGGCGGTGATGCGGTCGAATGCCGAGGGATTGGCGAGGGTGACCTTGCCTCTGCCGCCCTTCTGCAGGTGCGCCGTCGCGACCGTGACGGCGCCGGCGTCCTCGGGGCCGGTGCGGCCGACGAGGCTGATCGAGGAGGAGACCTTCTTCGGGCCCCTGACGGTCAGGGTGATCGGGCCGGTGCCGCGATCGTTGACGCCGGCGAGGATGTAGGAGGTGTTGTCGAGGACGGCCTTCTTCGTCTTCGCGCCGGCGGTGCCGTCGCGGCGGACGTCGGGGTAGAACTGCGAGTCTGGGAAGACCGGGCTCGAGCGCCACTCCGCGGTGTCCGCGGCGAAGTCGCCGAAGTCGCTCGAGAAGGAGGGGCCGCCGTGGCCCTTGATCGCCTTCGTGTAGGCGGCGGTCGCCAGGTGCGGCGGCTTCACGCCCTTCAGCGACGCCTGCCAGGTGTCGCGGACGACCGCCGGGCCGTAGCGGGCCGACAGCCAGTGGTTCCAGACCGCCTCGGCGTAGATCTTGATCTTGTTGCCGGTCATCGGCGTGTCGGCGCCCGTGGCGAAGGCCGGCAGGTAGTTGAGGTAGTCGTTGATGTCCGGGAAGACGTACTCCTCCGACCAGGTGGCCGTGGACTCGAACAGCCAGCCGTCCTGGAAGACGTCGTAGGCGAACTGGAGGATGTGGTTGTACTCGTGGGCCGCGGTCACCTGCAGGGACTGCAGCGGCGGGCTCGGGAAGCCCTCGTAGTTGTTGTCGAGGACGAGGTAGGCGTGGCGGCGGCCGCCGGACTGGCCGGGGTCGGGCGCCGCGTACCCATAGAGTTGCCGGCCGAGGTTGGTGACGTAGACGTCGACCTGACCTTGGCCGCCGTCGCCGCCGCGCTCGCCGCGCTTGCCGTCGCTCTTGGCGATCCGCCAGCCGAGGGTCCCGTTCTCGACCGTGTAGGACGAGTTGACGGCGGCGAGCACCTGGTTCAGGAAGGCCGCAGAGGCGGGAGCGTTCTTGGACTCGTTGGTCCAGTGGACGCAGAAGTTGGTGTTGCACGTCGGCGAGGCAGGAGCCTCCTTGCCGAAGTACTCGCGGCCGCCCTTGTCTGTCGGCCGCTGGAGCAGGCTGCGGCCGAGGCGGCGCTCATCCCCGCGCAGCGCCGGCAGGGCGACCGCGAGGTCGCGCAGCGCCGGGGTCACGTCGCGGGTCGGCCCGCCGCCGGCTGCGAGCGGTTCGGCAAACGCCTGCTGGGCGGCACGCAGGGTGTCCACGGCGTCGGCGTGAGAGATCCCGGGGCCCGGCGCCGCCGCGGCGCCACCCGCCGGCACCAGCACGGCCGCGAGCAGGAAGGCGGGGATCAGGCGTCGTGCCGTGCGGTTCAAGCTGTTCCTCTCTGGGGGCCGGTGGGGGCGGGTGAATGTAGCAGCGGCCCAGGCTGCCTCCGGCAGGCTCTTGAGGCGCCCGGCGGAACCCGAAACACCTGCTGGGGCGGGAGTTGCGCTCAGCGCGCGGCCCCGGGCATCGGCCGCACAGCGATCAGCATCCTCGTCAGCGCGCAGAGCCGCCCCTCCGAGTCGCTGATCTCGACGTCCCAGACCCAGCTCGTGCGGCCGCGATGACGGGCGGTGGCGACGGCCTCGACCTCGCCCTCGGTGACCGGCCGGAGGAACGTCGTCTCGTTGGCATGCCCCATCGCGATGCTCTCGGGACCGACCGCCATGTAGGTCGCCCGCGAGCAGACCGACTCGGCCAGAGCGGCGAACGCGCCGCCGTGGACGATCCCGAACGGCTGCTTGATCGCGTCGCTCACCGGCATTCGCCCGCGAGCCGTCGTCTCGCCGTCGTAGTCGAACCCGCCGATGCCGAGGGTCTCCTCGAGATGGGTCTCGGGCTCTGGGGGCCGGGCGCTCATCGCGCGGAACCTTAACCCGCGGCGAACACAGCCCGCTTAGCTCGTTCCGTAGGCTTCCCGCCGCCATGGCGTTGCGAGGAGACCAGCGGGCGCTGCTCCAGCTCATCTGCGAGCGGGGCCAGAGCTACGACGACATCTCGGGCCTGCTCGGCGTCGGAGTCGAGGACGCCCGCCGCCAGGCGCGGGAGGCACTCGCCGAGATCGGCGGCGCCGATCCCGACGCCGACGTCGGCCTCACCGACTACCTGCTCGGCCAGGCCGACCCGATCGGCCGCGCCGACGCCGTCCGCTACCTCCAGTCCCAGCCCGAGGCCCTCGCCCTCGCCCGCCGCATCGAGGACGGCCTGCTCGAGATCGCTCCCGGCGCCGACCTCCCCAAGCTTCCCGAGCCGCGCGGCAAGCGGGCCCGCGCCGCCACCCCGCCTCCGGGCGCGGGCGACGCCTCCCCCCCGCCCTCCCGGTCCGGCTCCGGCCCGCTCGCCTCGCGACAGGGTCGCGTGATCGCGGCGCTCGCGGCCGCAGGGGTCATCCTCGTCTTCGCGATCCTCGCGATCACCGGCACCTTCTCCGGCGATGACTCCGGCTCGCCCTCCACGTCGGCGAGCTCGGAGACGACGACGACGCCGGAGCAGGGCGACAACATCACCACGGTGAAGCTGTCGCCGCAGGGCGGCAGCGGCGTCGGCGGCGAGGCCAGATTCGGGCTCGTGAACCAGTCCCAGCTCTACGTCGACCTCGACGTCCAGGGCCTCGACCCCTCCCCGGCGAAGGGGCAGATCTACCTCGCCTGGCTGATGGTCGGCGAGGCGGGCGGCTATCCGATCAACAACCCCGCCGAGAGCCCGATCGTCCCCGACGAGAACGGCAACTTCTCGGGCCGGATCGCCGTGCCGACGCCCGTCGCGGTCACGGTCGGCAACCAGGCCACGGCAGTGCGCATCTCATCGTCGCCGGTCAAGGACGTCGCCGCGGCGGCGAAGAAGGCCGCCAGCGCCGAGAACCAGACGCCGATCCTGGCGTTCGTCGGCGACGACCTCGCCTCCGGCGACATTCCGCTCGCGCGGGGCGGCAAGGACGGCGCCGCCTCGGGCGGCTAGCCCGGCCCGATCAGCTTGCCGGGGTTCATGATCCCGGCCGGGTCGAGCTCGGCCTTGACCGCCCGCAGCACGCCGATCCCGAGCTCGCCGACCTCCGCCGGCAGGTACGGCGCGTGGTCGCGGCCGATCGCGTGGTGGTGGGTGATCGTCCCGCCGGCGGCGACGATCGCCTCCGACGCAGCCGACTTGATCTCGCGCCACTGCTCGATCTCCGAGCCAGACCGCGCTGCGCCGAGGAACGTGAAGTAGAGCGAGGCGCCGTCGCGGTAGGCGTGGGAGAGGTGGCACATGACCACCGCCCCGCTGCCGCTCGATGTGATCGCGCCGCGGAGCGCCTCGCGGACCGCGCGGTGGAGATCGAGGAGCCCCGAGTAGCTCTGCGCCGTCTCGAGCGTGTCGACCAGGGCGCCGGCGTCGATCAGCGAGTCGCGCAGGTGCGGGCCCTCGTAGCGCCCGCGCTCCCACGAGCGCCCGGCGGAGCTGCCCAGCGGGATCGCGCCGCCGCGCCTGAGGATCCGCCGCGAGAGCTCGCGGCGCCGCTCGGCGCTCTCGCGCTCTCCCTCCCAACCGGCGATGACCATGCAGCCCTCGGTCCGCCTGCGCAGCTTCAGCCAGCCCTCGAACGCCGTCCTGCGCAGCCCCTCGAGCCCGGCCATCGCGAGCGAGACCTCGGTCTCCTCGCGGTCGGAGAGCCGGATCACGTCCGGCAGCTCGCCGCTCTGCGCCAGCGTGCGGACGATCTCGACGCCCTCCTCGAAGCCGGGAGCGAACCAGGCCTCATACAGCCGCGTCTCCGGGACCGGCCGCACCCGCACCTCGACGCCGGTGATCGCGCCGAAGCAGCCCTCCGAGCCGACGACGAGCTCCCGCAGCGCCGGCCCCGCCGCCGTGTGCGGGGTCGCGGTCGTCCGCAGCCGGCCGGCCGGCGCGCAGAGCTCGACGCCGGTGACGAGCGCGTCGAAGCGGCCGTAGCCGCTGGAGGCCTGGCCGGCGGACCGGGTCGCGGCGAACCCGCCGACCGTCGCGTAGCGATAGGACTGGGGGAAGTGGCCGAGCGTGAAGCCGCCGGCGTTCAGGGCCGCCTCCGCCTCGGGGCCGCGGAGCCCGGCCCCCAGCCGCGCGGTCTGGGAGACGGCGTCGACCTCGCTCCCCCGCAGCGCGGCGAGGTCAAGCGAGACGACGCGGTCGAAGGCGCCGCGGACGGGATCGACCCCGCCGACGACGCTGGTGCCACCGCCGAACGGCACGACGGCGATCCTCGCCGCGGCGCAGGCCGAGATCGTCGCGTGCACCGCGTCGGCGTCCGGCGGCGCGAGCACGGCGTCGGGCGCTGGGTCCAGCGAGCGGGAGCGCATCCTGATCAGGTCGGGATAGCTCTTGCCGCCCGCGTGGCGGATCCGGTCCGCGGCGGCGGTGCTCACCCGGGCGGGCCCACCGCAGGCCGCGACGACCTCGGAGGGAGGCTCCTGGGCGGCCGGAAGCACGATCTCGCCGATCGGCACGCGCCCGGAGGGCTCGAGATCGCCGAGCCGCTCCCGGAGCATCGCCAGGACCGCCGGGCTCAGCTCGGGCTCGGCGCCAGGCTCGCCCCAGGCGTCATGCGCCATGTCGCGCCGCAGCGGCGCCTCGCCGCTCACCGCGCCTCCTCCACCGGCCCGCAGAGCGCCTCCTCGATCCCCGCGAGGGCGCGGTTCAGCATGCGACCGGTGGCGCGCTTCATCATCAGGCCGCCGAGACGCGAGAGCCCGCGCAGCCGCCTCCTCCCCTCGACGGTGACCTCGGTCGACGCGCCCGCGGGCGTGAGGCGCAGCTCGAGCTCGGAATCACGGAGGAAGCCCTCGAACGGCGTTCCCTCCAGCTCCTGCTCCCAGATCAGCGACTCCCCCCGCCGCGCGGCCTTGCAGCGGAAGTCAGCCCGCACCGCGGTCCCCTTGCTCGTCTCGAAGACCTGGGTGAAGCGGCTGCGCCGCGACCCGGGCTCGCCGTGGACGTCCTCGACGCGCACGGTCTCCGGCCACCAGCGCGGCAGGTTGTGCGGGTCGGAGACCAGATCCCAGACCCGGGCCGGGGGCGCCGGGATCGAGCGGCTGCGCGCCACGGTCGGCATCGCCGCGGCGGTCAGCCGCGCAGCCGCCGCAGGTCCCGGACCAGCAGCAGGTGCTTGAGCTGCGTGCAGGTCGCGGCGAGGCCCTCGAGGCTCTCGAGCGCCTCCTGCCGCCGCGCCGGGCTGCGCGACCGCAGCGAGGGCCCCATGATCTGCTCGAGCAGCGAGGACTCGCGGTCGGCGGAGGTGCGGAAGACCCTGAGGTTGCGGCCATGGACGCCGAAACGGGCGAGCTCGGTGGCCGCGCGGACGATCTCGACGTCGGTCTCGTCGAAGCGGGTCTCCCCATCCGCCCGCTGCGGCTGGACGATGCCGAACTCCTCGAGCTCGCGGATCAGCTCCGACGTGGCGCCGGTCTGCTCGATCAGCTCGTCGTAGCCGATCCAGCCCCCGGGCTCCTCGAGCGTCATCGCGCGCCGGCTCGAGGCCCCGCGCGCCTCGCGCTTGCCGCCGATCTTGCCGGCCGCGAGCTCCTGGCGGATGACCCGCAGCGGCAGGAACTCGTCCCGCTGCATGCGCAGGATCGCGCGCAGCTGTTCGACGTCGGCCTGGCTGTAGAGGCGGTAGCCGCCGCGGGTGCGCCGCGGCGAGAGCAGCTTCTGGTCCTCGAGGTAGCGGATCTTGGAGATCGAGATGTCGTCGAACTCCTGGCTCAGCACCTTGCAGACGGCGCCGATCGTCAGCGCCTTGCGCGGCCTGGAGTCGCCGTTGCGCGAGCGCGGCGCCGGGGCGTCGGCGGGCCGGTCCCTCTCGATCTCGATGCTGCTCATCGCTCGAGGTAGCTCAGCTTGAACTTGCCGATCTGGATCTCGTCGCCGTCCTTCAGCAGGTGCGACTCGATCCTCCGGCGATTGACGTAGGTGCCATTCAGGGACCCGAGGTCGTCGATGTAGAGGCCGTCGCGGCGCCGGACGAGCAGCGCGTGGTTGCGCGAGACGGTGACGTCGTCGAGGAACAGCGGCGCGTCGGGCGTGCGCCCGATCGCGATCCGGTCCTGGTCGATCGCGAAGCTCTCACCGGCGCGGCCGCCCCCGGAGCGGACGACGATCGCCGCCCCCTTCTCCTCGACCATCTCCTCGATGTCGACGGGCTGGAAGTCGCCGGTCTCGGCGATCTTGTAGGTCAGCGTCGAGGGCTCGTCGACGCCCTCGGGCCGTGCCAGGTAGGCGCCGCACTTCTGGCAGTAGTTCGCCCCCTCGGCGTTGACGAAGCCGCATTCGTGGCAGTGGACCGCCATCCAGGCCTAGACCGGGTTGTCTCCGCTGACGCGGCCGGCGAGGATGTCGGTCAGCTTCTCCACGTCCGCGCCGGAGATCAGCGCGTCGCCCGACTCGCGGCTGGTGCGCAGGCGGTTGACGAGCTCCGCGCGGAGGATGTCGATCTTCCCGTGCAGCATGCGCCGCTCGTAGGAGACCTTCTGCTCCTGGGCAGTCAGCTCGTCGATCGTCGCCCTGAGCTCCTCGTCGCTCATTGCTCCGATGTCTGGGAACGTCTCTTCCATCAAGTCAGCCCTCTCCGTCGGTTGGACCCCGGGGCAGCCGATTATATGGCGGCGGGTCGAAGGGTCAATCAGAACTTGAAGGTTGGGTGGCCGGCTGCACGCGCCGAGCCACCGCGTGCCTCCTCGCCTGCCGCACGTAGATGACGGTGGCGGCGACCGCCATCAGGACGCCGACCGAGAACCCGATCCTGAGGATCAGCCAGTCGAAGACCATCGACCAGAAGATGCCGCCCATGATCAGGAAGACCGCGATCCTGCCGATCCAGTTGATCTCGATGTCGGCCCCGTGCCGAAGGCCGTAGTAGGAGAGGCCGAGGGTCGTGACCTCGCGCAGCGCGAGCAGCGCGATCGCCCACCGCGGCAGCAGCTCGAAGTGCCAGCAGACGACTGCGCCGCTGAGGATCGTCAGCCGGTCGACGACCGGATCGAGGAGCGCACCCATCCGCGAGTACTGGCCGGTGGCCCGCGCGACGAACCCGTCGAGGAGGTCGCCGAGCGCGATCGCCAGGAAGATGATCGAGGCGGTGGCATCGCGGCCGTCGCCGGAGTCGAAGGCGATCACGCAGAACACCGGGATCGCGGCCAGGCGGACGTAGCCGATCAGGTTCGGGATCGTGAAGGGGCGCAGGGGCTGCCCGGCGCGGGTCTGCACCGGCTCGGGGCCGGATCTGTCGAGCCCCATCAGGCGGCGCCGGGAGAGCCGCTCGCGAACGGTCGACCCCGGCCGCTCGCCGGTCGCCTCGCGCCGCTCGCCGGCCCGGTCCGCCACGCCTACTCGATGCCCTCGAGCGCCCGCCGAGCTCCTTCGGCGATTCCGTCGAGGGGGATGCTCTCCTCCGCGCCCGTCGCCCGCACCTGGGCCTCGGTGACGCCTTCGGCGACCCCGCGGCGCCCGATCGTCAGACGCAGCGGGCAGCCGACCAGCTCAGCGTCGGTGAGCTTCTCGCCGGTGCCGGCGCCGGGGCGGTCGTCGAGCACGGTCTCGATCCCCGCGGCGAGCAGGGCCTCGTAGGCGGCGCCGGCGACCTCGGCGACCTCGTCCCCGCCCTTGCCGAGCGCGACCAGGTGGACGCTCCAGGGTGCGATCGCGGGCGGCCAGACAATGCCCTTCTCGTCGGCGCGCTGCTCGACCGCGGCGGCGACGATCCGCGCCGGGCCGATGCCGTAGGAGCCCATCACGATCGGATGCTCTCTGCCGCCCTCGTCGAGGTACGTCGCTCCGAGGGGCACCGAGTAGCGCGTGCCGAGCTTGAAGATGTTGCCGATCTCGATCGCCGCCTCGATCTCGATCTCGTGGCCGTCCGGCGTCGTGTCGCCCGCCTCGACCGTGCGAACGTCGCAGCTCTCGAACCGGAAGTCGCGGCCCGGCTCGACGCCGATCAGGTGCGCGTCGGGCTTGTTCGCGCCGGCGACGAGGCCGGCGCCCCGGATCGCCTCGTCCATCAGGACCGGCACGTCGGCACCGACCGGGCCGATGAACCCGACCGGCCCGATCGAGGCCTCGATCTCCTCCTCGCGCGCCGGCCGGAACTCGGCGCCGAGGTGGTTGGTCAGCTTGGTCTCGTTGAGGCGGTGATCGCCGCGGATCAGGACGAGCACGAGCCCGCGGCCCTCGACGACGACCGGCATCGCCTTGATCAGCGCCCCCGCCGGCACTCCCAGCGTTGCCGAGACGTCCTCGACCGTCACCAGCCCCGGCGTCGGTGTCTCCCGCGGGCTGTCGAGCGGCGGCGGCAGCTCGACGGGCTTCGGCTCGGCGCTCGCGACCTCGACGTTCGCCGCGTAGCCGGGGGCGAGCGCCACCTCGTCCTCGCCGGCGGCGCACGGCGCCATGAACTCGTGCGCGTCCGTGCCGCCCATCATCCCGACGTCTGACTTCACCGAGTACCAGCGCAGCCCGCAGCGATCGTAGATCCGCTCGTAGGCGCCGGCCTGGAGCTCGTAGGAGCAGTCGAGACCCTCCTCGTCGCGATCGAACGAGTAGGCGTCCTTCATCAGGAACTCGCGCGTTCGCAGCACGCCCGCTCGCGGCCGCGGCTCATCGCGCTCCTTCGTCTGCACCTGGTAGAGCATCAATGGCAGCTCGCGGTAGGAGCGGACCTCGCGGGCGACGTGGTAGGTGAGCGCCTCCTCCCCGGTCATCGCCAGCACCATCTCGGCCTCGCGGCGATCGCGGAGCTTGAAGAGCTCGGTGATGTCGTAGCGCCCGCTGGTGCGCCAGATCTCGGCGGGCTGGAGGATCGGCATCGAGACCTCGTGACAGCCGACGGCGTCCATCTCCTCGCGGATGATCGCGACGGTCTTCCTGATCGATCGCTGGCCGGCCGGCAGCCAGGTCCACAGGCCCGAACCGACCTGCCGCACGAGGCCGGCCCGGACCATCAGCCGGTGCGAGAGCGCCTCCGCGTCGGCGGGCGCGTCCTTGAGCGTCGGCAGCAGGTACTTCGAGAGGCGGGCCATGCGCGGGCGAGGATATCCGCGGGTCGCGTCGCCGCGGCTACCAGGCGTCGATCTCGTAGGTCAGCCAGGTCGAGGACTCCGCGCCGGTGGAGTCGTAGAGCCGCTGCGCCGTCCGGTTGTCGGGCGCGGTCTCCCAGACCAGCTTCTTGGCGCCGCGCTTGCGGCAGAGGCCGCGGCACTGCTCGATCAGCCTCCGCCCCACGCCCCCTCCGCGGGCGTCGGGGACCACGTAGAGGTCGTTCATGACCCCGATCCGCGCGGCGTCGAGCGTCTGCCAGGTCCAGAAGATCGTCGCGAAGCCCACGGGGTCGCCGACGTCGCCGCTCGGCTCGAGGCGGCGGGCGATGATCTGCGATCCCTCTTGGGGGTCCTCGATCAGCGCCCGGCACAG
This sequence comes from uncultured Solirubrobacterales bacterium, assembly GCA_963823565.1. Taxonomy (GTDB): domain Bacteria; phylum Actinomycetota; class Thermoleophilia; order Solirubrobacterales; family 70-9; genus RHKX01. The sequence goes on from CAWGLR010000003.1 coordinate 1,322,418, forward strand.
GGCGACGAGGCGATCGTCGCGGGGCTCGACGCCGTAGAAGTCGCAGTAGGCCCGCAGCATCGGCATCAGCAGCGGTAGGTCCACGACCCGGACCGGCTGGATCTCGACTTCCACCGGCTCCGGCATGGCCCCCATCCTATGGCGAGGCGCCGGGGGTGGCTGTCGCGGGGAGGCTAGGCGCGCGTGAACCGGCGCCCCGCCGTCGGCGAGGCGTCCTCGCCGAGCTCGACGCGGCGGGGGCGGGAGGTCGGCTTGAGATCGGCCTCGTCGCCTTCGCCGGCGGCTTCGCCGCCAGGGGGGGCGGTGATGTCCTCGCCGCGATCGCTCGCGGCCTTCTCCATCGCCGCGATCTTCTCCGGGGTGAGGTCGCCCGCGTTCTCCTCCTCGATCCTGCGGAGCCACTCGGCGCCCGCCGCCGCCTCCTCGGCGACGAACTCGGTCTTGCCGCGGCCCAGCGAATTGTCGATCTCCTCGAAGAGGGCGTCGACGAGCTCGGCCTGGGGGATCTTCCGCAGCGGCTTGCCGTGAGCGAAGATGAGGCCCTCGTCCTTGGCGCCGGTGATCCCGAAGTCGGCGTGGGAGGCCTCGCCGATGCCGTTGACCGCGCAGCCGAGCACTGCGACCTCGATCGGCTCGGCGTAGGACTCGAGGCGCTCCTCGATCTCGGCGACCACCGTGTCCATGTCGAACTGGAGCCGCCCGCAGGTCGGGCAGGCGATCAGCACCGGGCCGCGCTCGCGCAGGTGCAGGGCCTTGAGGATCTCCCAGGCGACCTTGACCTCCTCCTCGGCGTGGAAGGTCGAGAGCGAGATCCGGATCGTGTCGCCGACGCCGTCGGCGAGCAGCGTGCCGAGGCCGACCGAGGACTTGAGCGCGCCCGACCACTTCGTCCCCGCCTCGGTGATGCCGAGGTGGATGGGGTACGGGATCTTCTCTGCGAGCAGGCGGTTGGCCGCGATCGTGTTCGGCACGTTGGTCGACTTGATCGAGACCTTGAAGTCCTCGAAGTCCAGCGACTCCATCAGCTCGACGAACTCGACTGCGGCGGCGACGAGCGCCTCGACGGGAGCCTCGCGCTCGAGCGCGTGCAGGTGCTTGGGCAGCGATCCGGAGTTGACGCCGATCCGCATCGGTACCTTCGCGGCGGTGGCCCGCTCGGCCACCTCGGCGACCTTGTCTCGGCCGCCGATGTTGCCCGGGTTGAGCCGGATGCAGTGGGCGCCCGCGTCGATCGCCTTCAGCGCCAGCGTGTGGTTGAAGTGGATGTCGGCGATGACCGGGATCGGCGATTCCTTGACGATCGTCCGCAGCGCGTCGGCGTCCTTCTCACGCGGCACCGCGACGCGAACGAGGTCGGCGCCGGCGTCGGCGACCGTGCGGATCTGCCCCATCGTCGCGGCGAGATTCGCCGTCTCCGTCTTCGTCATCGTCTGCACGGCGACGGGAGCGCCGCCGCCGATCGGGACGCCCCCGACGAAGATCTGCCGCTTGGATGCCATGCCGACATTGTGACAGCGGCGGGGCTCCCGCCCGCTGTCCCGGTCTCCTACGGGCGCCGTCTGGCGCCCGGGGGCGGGCTCAGCCCTTCATCCGCGGGTCGACGTACACGTCGTCGAGCTCGGCTCCCGCATCTCCCCAGCCGCGCTTGGCGACCAGCCGGATGGCCATCGGCCGCCAGTCCGGGCCGGTGCCGCCCCGGTCGGGGTCGAGGTCGAGATGGGGCGAGAGGGTCCAGCCCTCGTCGCCCGACACCCTGAAGCTGTCGGACTTGCGGAAGCCGCCCCAGCGCGACCACGGGTAGGCGACCTCGACGCGGATCGAGGTTCGCTCGCCCGTCGCCCGGACGGGGAACCGGAAGGTCGGATAGCTCTCATCGACGCACATCAACGGGCTCGTCGCGTCCGCGCCCTCGGGGAGCGAGAGCATGTTCTCGTCCGGGTCCGGCCGGAGGTCGAACGGGTCGTCGCCGGCGATGCCGGCAGCGCCGCCATCGAGCTCCCAGCCGGTGGTGGACTCGAAGCTGCCGTTGGGCGCGAGCACGTAGTCGAAGTCGTCGCCGAACGCGAGGAAGGGGTTCTCGATGAGCGGATCGGTGCAGGAGAGCGATGTCGCGGCGATCGTCTCGACCTCCGACAGCGGTGAGTCATCGCGCGCCGAAGCGGTGGCAGGACCCCCCACGAGCGCCGCGGCCGAAACCGCCAGCAACACCTTCCATGCCTTCACAACTGTCGTTCCTTCCTCGTCGGTTCCGGCGCCCTATCCGGGCCGGTCAAGTGCCACTTAAGTGTCCGCGGCGGCGCCGGAACTCTCAATCGTTGATTTGTCCAGCGGGCTTGACCCCGCTGGTACCCTCAACGGCTTTTCGGGGGATTCGTCAGGTTGGTCATGGGGGCCATCCCCCAGGCAGGACACGAGGGCCTCGACCACGCGGGGGTCGAACTGCGTCCCCGCGTTGGCGCGGAGCTCGGCGACCGCGTCCTCCTCGGGCATCGCGCGGCGGTAGGGACGGTCGGTCGTCATCGCGTCGAAGGCGTCGCAGCAGAAGACGATCCGGGACTCGATCGGGATCCGCTCGCCGGCGATCCCGTCCGGGTAGCCGGAGCCGTCCCAGCGCTCGTGCGACCAGCGGACGACCATGCCGATCTCGCTCATCAGCCCGCCGATCTGGTCGAGCATCCGTTGCCCCTCGAGCGTGTGGGTCTCCATGATCTCCCACTCGTGGGGCTCGAGCTTGCCCGGCTTGTTGATGATGCTCTTCGAGATCGCGATCTTGCCGACATCGTGCAGCATCGCCCCGAACTCGACCTTGCGCTGCTGGGAGGGCTTGAGCCCGAGCTCGGCCGCGACGTTGGCGGCGAGGTCCGCGACCTGGCGGGTGTGAACGCCCGTGTAGGCGTCGTCGTGGCCGATCACGTTGCTCAGCAGGCGGGCCGTGCCCCTGTACGCGTCGCTGAGCTCGATCAGCGAGTTCAGGCGCTCGCGGCGGTCGCGCGCGAGGAAGAGGAGCGCGCCGATCATCGGCAGCGTCAGGAGGATGGCCCCCGACCACGCTTCGGCGGCCAGGGCGAACGCGAATCCGACGGGCGCGAGCATCGTGTCCACGGCGTAGATCCAGGCGCTCTCGAGGAGCTGCTCGCGGACGTCGGCGCCGCCGCTGAGCCACTCGCGAAGACGTGCCGCGATCGACTCGCCGGCGAACTGGGAGGCGAGCGCGAGTAAGAGCGTGCCGACCGCCGCGGTGGATGCCGACGGCACGTCCGCGGCGAGGAGGATGAGGACGGGGCCGAGCGTGAAGGACGAGTCGGCGCAGGCGGTCGCGATCTTGGCCGGGGCCTGCGCCGGCGACCCTCGCCGCTGCGCCCAGGCGAGCAGCGAGCCGGCGGCGAGCGCGGCCGCTACCACCAGCGGCACTGCCTCCGGGGGAAGGACGAAAAGCGCCGGGACGAACGCCAGCTGGACGGGCGTCGTATGGACCGAGCCGACCTCGAAAACGACCCGGGAAGCGATCGCCAGGGCGAGGAAGGCGATGACGGCGTCGGACCAGTCGAATGCGCGGGCTGAATCGAACCCGACCGCGATCGCGATCGCGGCGATCAGGAAGATGGCGCCGGTGAGGACCTCACCGCGCAGCTCCGCGCGGTTGAGGCCGCTCGTCTCCCGGGACCGCGACCGGGCCAGCAGGGCCTGGACGTCGGGGGAGGTTTCTGGATTCAGCTGCAGCACGAGGGGGCGTCAGGGATTCACCGGCGGATCCGGCTGCTCTCAGGATCGGCCCCCCGGGCCGAATACTTGAGCGCTTCTCCGTTACCCGGAGGCTACTCCCGCCCCGACCGTCGGGCGGTGGCGGCGGGACCGCGGATCAGCCGCCGTAGAGGGCCTCGATCTCGCCCTCGTACTTCTCGGCGATCGGCTTGCGCTTCAGCTTCATCGTCGGGGTGAGCTCGTCCCCGCCCGGCTCCCACTCGTCGCCGAGCAGCTTGAACTTCTTGATCTGCTCGACCCGCGAGAGCTTCGCGTTGGCTATGTCGACGGCCTCCTGGACGGCGGCCACCACGCGCTCGTCCTCGGCGAGGGAAGCGACGTCGGCGGGCTCGACGCCCTGCTTCGCGGCCCACTGCGGCGCGTACTCGGTGTCGAGGACGATCAGCGCCACGTTGTAGGGACGCGCGTCGCCGATCGCGACCGCCTGGCCGATCAGCGGGCTCGCCGCCTTCAGATGTGCCTCGATGCCGGCCGGCGACATGTTCTTGCCGGCGGCGTTGATGATCAGCTCCTTCTTGCGGTCGACGATCCGGAGGTAGCCGTCCGCGTCGAGCTCGCCGATGTCGCCGGTCGACAGCCAGCCCTCCTCGTCGATCGTCTCGGCGGTCTTGTCGGGGAGGTTGCGGTAGCCGCGCATGATGATCTCGCCCTTGACCTGGACCTCGCCGTCCTCGGCGATCCGGATCTCGACGCCGGGAAGCGGCGGCCCGACCGTGCCGATCTTGACCCGGTCCGGCGGGTTGACGGTCGCCCCTCCGCAGGTCTCCGACATCCCCCAGAGCTCGCTGACCGGGATCCCGATCGCGTGGAAGAACTCGAGCACCTCGACCGGGGTCGGCGCGGCGCCGGCGTTGACGGCGACCAGCTCGTCGAGGCCGAGGTGGGTGCGGAGGCCCGCGAACATCGCCTCGTCCGCCTGAGCCGCGGCGGCGGCGATCTCCTCGGGGACCTCCTGCCCGCGCTGCTCGGCGCGGACCTTCTCGATCGCCGCCTGGAGGCCCTTCTGCACGGGCTCGCGCTGCTCGTCGGGGAGCCCGGCGAGCATCGTCTCGAGCCCCGCCCTGAGCTTCTCCCAGACGCGAGGCACGGCGAAGAACCAGGTTGGCCGGACCTGGGGCAAAAACTCGATGATCTTGCGCGGGTCGCCGCAGACCGCGACCTGAACCCCCTTGGTCATCGGCAGGTAGTAGTGGGCGCCGCGTTCTGCGATGTGCGCGGCGGGCAGCCAGGAGATCACCTTCGCGCCCTCCTCGGGGAAGTCGATCAGGTGGTCGATGCTCGCCACGAGGCCGAGCAGGTTGCGGTGGGTCAGCTCCACGCCCTTGGGCGGTCCGGTGGTGCCGGAGGTATAGATCAGCGTCAGCGTGTCGTCGAGGCCGACCGTGTCGGCCGCCGCGGCGTCGTCGAAGTCGGGATCGAGCTCGAGCAGCTCCTCGAAGCTCATCGTGCCGCCCTCGCCGTCGAGGACGATCAAGTGCTCGAGCCCCTCGATCTCGGCCTTCTCGAAGGTCTCGAGGAACCCCTTTTCGACGATCGCCGTCTTGACGCCGGCGTCGCCGCAGACCCAGGCGATCTGCTCCGGCGAAGCCGTCTGGTAGATCGAGAACGGGACGCCCCCGAGCGTGGAGACGCCGAGGTCGCAGGGGAAGAACTCGATGCGGTTGCTCAGCATCAGGGCGACGGTGTCCCCCTTGCCGACACCGAGCTTGGCGAGGCCGCCGGCGACGCGACGCGCGTCGCGGCGGAGCTCGTTCCAGGACATCTCCCGCTCCCCCTCGCGCAGGGCGACGGCGTCCCCCAGTCGCTCGACGGTCGCCTGGAAGGCGCTCGCGAGGTTCGCCGCCTCGGGCTCGCCGCCGGGGCCCCCGCTCGCGTGCCGCTGAGCCGTCGTCGCTTCCATCCTCGTCCGCCCTCCTCCAGGGTTCGCAGGGTTGTTTGAAACCTAGCGCAGAGCAGGGCTAACGCACGTCGAAGCCTTCTCCCGTCAGCCGGTCGATGTCGTTCTGGAGGCCGATGAAGAAGAGGATCATCACGAGCGCGAAGCCGATCAGCCCGGAGCGCTCCATGACGATCAGCGGGACCGGCTTGCCGCGGACCTTTTCGACGATCGCCCAGAAGATGTGGCCGCCGTCGAGGGGCAGGAAGGGCAGCAGGTTGATGATCCCGAGCGACAGGCTGATCACCGCCAGCACGAGGAACGCCTGGCGGGTGTCGGTGTCGAAGCTCTCCTCGGTGACCTTGGTGTTGCCGACCACGCCGCTGATCTGGTCGCGCTGATCGGCCTCGAAGATGTTCGCGAGCACGGTCGCGGTCTGCGAGGTGATGTACCAGGCCCGATCGAACGCGAAGTCGATCCCCTCGCCGGCCGAGGTCGTCACCCGCTTCTGGTCGTACTGGAAGCCCGCGACCATGCGCGCCGGCGGCGGGTCGGCCCCCGGCGGCGCCTCGGGCTGGTCGTAGACGGGGGTCACCTGCACCGTCATCGGCTCCCCGTCGCGCTCGATCCGGAACACGACCGGGGAGGTGGCCTCGCAGCCGTCCGTCGGGTCGCCCGCGCAGGTGTGGGTGTTGATCTGCTTGCGGACGGTGTTCGAGAGCTTCACCCCGCCGAGGTCGGCGACCCGCTCGCCGTCGACTGAGATCAGCTTGTCGCCGGGCTCGAGCGCGCCGGCCGCCGGCAGTGAGTCATCCACCAGGTCGACCGAGTTGACGAGGCGCCCGTCGAGCCCGAAGCCGACGGCGAGGAAGAAGAACATGATCAGCGCGATGACGATGTTCACTGCCGGCCCCGCGGCGATCACGACGATTCGCTTCCAGACCGGCTGGCGGTAGTAGGCGCGCTCGGCGACCTCCGGAGGAAGCTCCTCCTCCGGGTTCATCCCGGTGATCTTCACGTAGCCCCCGAGCGGGATCGCGCCGATGCCGTACTCGGTCTCGCCGCGCTTCACCGACGCGAGCTTCGGCGGGAAGAACAGGAAGAACTTCTCGACCCGCATGCCGACGAGCTTCGCCGCGGTGAAGTGGCCGGCCTCGTGGAGGACGATCAGTGCCGCGAAGCCGGCGATGGCCAGGAACCAGCTCATGCCCCCGCGCTCCCGTTGCCGGCCGCGACCTCGGTCCCGCCTGCGATCCGGCCGGCGATCGCGGACGCGCGGCGGCGTGCCTCCTCGTCGCAGGAGAAGAGGTCCTCGAAGTGGCCCGGGGTCGCCGCCGGCATCTGCTCGAGGGTCGCCTCGACGACGGCGGGGATGCCGTCGAATGCGAGCTCGCCCGCGAGGAACGCCTCGACCGCGACCTCGTTCGCGGCGTTGAGGACGCAGGGCGCGGTCCCGCCCGCCTCCCCGGCCGCGCGGGCCAGGCGCAGGCACGCGAAGGTCTCGAGGTCCGGCTCCTCGAAGGTCAGCGAGCCGACGGCGGCGAGGTCGAGCGGCTCGACCGGGAGCTCGATCCGGTCGGGACCGTGGAGCGCGTAGGAGATCGGCACGCGCATGTCGGGATGCCCGAGATGGGCGAGCGTCGCGCCGTCGACGAGGTGGATCAGCGAATGGATCAGCGACTGCGGGTGGACGACCACGTCGATCCGCTCGAACGGGACGCCGAAGAGGTGGTGCGCCTCGATCAGCTCGAGCCCCTTGTTCATCAGGGTTGCCGAGTCGATCGTGATCTTGCCGCCCATCTCCCAGGTCGGGTGGGCGAGCGCCTCCTCGCGGGTGACGCCGGAGAGATCGGTGCGGCCCCGGAACGGGCCGCCGGAGGCGGTCAGGACGAGCCGCTCGACGACTCCCGGTGGCTCGGAGCGGATCAGCTGGTCGAGCGCCGAGTGCTCGGAGTCGACGGGAACGATCCGCGCCTCGGCCGCCTCGGCCAGGGCGACCACCAGCTCGCCGCCGACCACGAGGCTCTCCTTGTTCGCCAGCGCCACCTCGACGCCGGCGCTGAGCGCCACGATCGTCGGTCCGAGCCCGGCCGAGCCGACGATCGCGTTCAGCACGACGTCGGGCTCGGCGCGGAGGATCAGCTCGCGGATGCCCTCCTCGCCCGCGAGCACCTCGCCCCTCCAGCCGGACCCCGCGGCGGCAGCCGCCGCATCGAGGTCGGCGAGGGCGACGGTTCCGACGCCATGCTCCTCGGCCCGCCGCAGAAGCGGCTCCCAGCTGCCGTTGGCGCTGAGGCCGACGACCGCGAGCTCGTCCGAGCGCTCGATTACGTCGAGCGCCTGCTCGCCGATCGACCCGGTCGCGCCGAGGATGAGAACCCGTTTCACGCCGGGAAGTGTAGGAAGGCGGCTGAGTCGGTCCTAAATCGAGCGAGCAGCGAGCAGCATTCGGGTCGAAGCTGCTTGCCGAAGCGAGCGCAGCGAGCGTGCTGCTCGCCGCTCGCTCAGTAACGCGGGTCGCGCTCCTCGCGCACTTCGACGTAGCGATCGGCGCGGTCGCGGCGCGCGAACTCGACGAAGAGGCTGATGACGAGGCCGACGATGCCGGCGATCATCAGGATCAGGCCGATCGTCTGCAGGTCGACGCCCTCGATCGAGTCGGAGACGGCGTACCCCCCGGGCCCGATTGAGTCTATTCCGGGATCAGACGACTATCGCCAGTGCGAGGTAGTACCCGGCTACGACGGTGAACAACACGGCGTCGAGCCGGTCGAGCAGGCCCCCGTGCGGCCCCAGCATGCGCCCGGTGTCCTTGACGTCGAGGTCGCGCTTGATCAGCGACTCGAAGAGGTCCCCCATCGGCGCCAGCAATGCGACGCAGAGGCCGAACAGCAGCGCCTCGGGGCCCGATATCCAGTCCTGGTAGAGGCCGGCGAGCCAGAAGCCGAGGACGCCGCCGGCGATCCCGATCGCGAGGCCCTCGATCGTCTTGTTCGGGGAGATGTGGGGCGCGAGCTGGTGCTGGCCGAACATGCGCCCGCCGATGTAGGCGAACGTGTCGGTGAAGAACGTGCAGACGAGAACGTCGACGAGCAGCGCGCCCCCGTGGGCGGGGATGTCGCGCAGCAGCACCGCATGGGCCAGCGGCAGCCCGATCCAGACGACGCCGAAGACCGTCACCGCCATCGCCCAGGTGACGTTGTGCAGCGACGGGCGCGCGAGCGCGAAGCCGAGCATCACCGGGACGAATGCGACCGCGACCAGCAGGACCTCGAACGCGTCGCCGAAGTGTGCCGCGAGGACCATGCCGGCGGCGGCGGCGAAAGCGACGAGCTGGAACGGACGCGCCCGCTGCGTCATCCGGAAGAACTCGATCATCAGCCCCCAGGCGATGCCGATCATCGCGATCGCGAAGATGCCGCCGCCCGCGGCGATCACCACGATCGCGAAGACGATCCAGGGCAGCGCCCACATCACCCGCAGGAAAGTCTCGCCGCTCAGCCGCCCGCGCAGCCCTCTCCGCCGATGCGGCCGCTCCTGCCGTGCCCGCGGCGGCTCGGGGGGCTCGACCGGCTCCTCGCCGGGGGCGAACGCGGGCACGCCCGGCTCCCGGTCCGCCTCGGGCCCGGCATCGAAGCCGGGCGCCCAATCGAGCTCGCCGGTCTCGTCCGGCGGGCGCGGGCTTCGTCGCCGCGCAGGCCGCGGCGGCCGCGACTCGGGGCGAGGCGGGAAGTCCATCGTTCGACCCTAACCCCGGGCGCCGAACCGGCGACGGCGCGACGCGTACTCCTGCAGCGCCTCCTCCAGCACTCCCCGGTCGAAGTCCGGCCAGAGGCACTCGGTGAAGTAGAGCTCCGAGTAGGCGCTCTGCCAGAGCAGGAAGTTGGAGAGCCGCTCCTCCCCGCTGGTCCGGATCACCAGCTCGGGGTCGCGCATCTCCGGCGCGTAGAGCAGGCGCGCGAAGGCCTCCTCCCCACCTCCCTCATAGCGAGCGGCCGCATCGAGGATCTCCGCCCGCCCGCCGTAGTTGAACGCGACGAAGAGCGTCATCCGCCGATCATCGGCCGTCTCGGCCTCGGCCCACTCCATCCGCTTCAGGAGCTCCGGCGAGACGCCCTCGCGGCGCCCGACGAAGCGCATGCGCACGCCCTCCTCATGCAGCTCCGGCGTCTCGGAGACGATCAGCTCGCCGAACATCTCCATCAGCCCGCCGACCTCGTCCTCCGGGCGCGACCAGTTCTCGGTCGAGAACGCGTAGACGGTCAGCTCCTCGATCCCCAGGGCGACGGCGTCCTTGACGGTCTGCTTCATCGTCCGGGCGCCCTGCCGGTGCCCCTCGAGGACGTGCAGCCCGCGCTGGGTGGCCCAGCGGCCGTTGCCGTCCATGATGATTGCGACGCGCTTGGCGCCGGACTCCTCGGCCATCAGCCAATCATCGTCGATCCTGCCCCATCGCCTGGCGGGACCCGGCCCCCGGAGCGGACGCGAAGCGGATGCCATCGGCGAATGAGCCGTTGATCCTGCCCCCATCGTCGGCCGGCAGTCAGACCGTGAGGATCTCCTCTTCCTTGCCCTTCATCAGCGCGTCGATCTCGCCGATGGCCTTGTCGGTGCGGTCCTGGAGGTCGCTCTCGCCGCGGCGCTCGTCGTCCTCGCCGACCTCGCCCTCCTTCTTCAGGTCTCGGAGGTCGCCGAGCACGTCGCGGCGGATGTTGCGGATCGCCACCTTCCCCTCCTCGGCGACGCCGTGGACCATCTTCACCATGTCCTTGCGCCGCTCCTCGGTCAGCTCCGGGACCTGGAGGCGGATGACGTTGCCGTCGTTGTTCGGGGTCAGGCCGACGTCGGACTCGCTGATCGCCTTCTCGATCGCCGAGATCGAGCCCTTGTCGTAGGGGGTCACGGTGAGCAGGCGGGCGTCGGTCGTCGCAACGTTGGCGAGCTGGTTCAGCGGGGTCTCGGCGCCGTAGTAGTCGACGATGATGCGGTCGAGGAGGTGCGGGGATGCGCGGCCGGTGCGGACGGTGGCCAGCTCGCCGCGAGTCGTCTCGACGGACTTGCCCATCCGCTCGGTCGCGTCGGCCAGAAGGTCGTCGATGAACTCGCTCACGATGAAACCAGCGTTCCCACCCGCTCTCCGCGGACGATCCTATCTATGTTCGATTCGTCCGCCATGTTGAAGACGTAGATCGGCAGGTCGTTGTCCATGCACAGCGAGAGCGCGGTCGAGTCCATCACCCTGAGCTCGCGCTCGATCGCCTCGCGGTGGGTGATCTGCGGCAGGAACTTGGCGTCGGCGACGACCGCGGGGTCCGCGTCGTAGACGCCCTCCACCCCGTGCTTGGCCATCAGGATCGCCTCTGCGTGGATCTCGAGCGCCCGCAGGGAGGCCGCGGTGTCGGTCGTGAAGAACGGGTTGCCGGTGCCGGCGGCGAAGATGACGATGCGACCCTTCTCGAGGTGCCGCATCGCCCGCCGGCGGATGTAGGGCTCGGCGACCTCGCTGACCTCGATCGCCGACATCACCCGGGTGTTGACGCTCTCGCGCTCGAGCGCGTCCTGGAGCGTCAGCGCGTTGAGGACGGTCGCGAGCATGCCCATGTAGTCGGCGGTCGCGCGGTCCATCCCCGCGGCGGCCCCCTGGAGGCCGCGGTAGATGTTCCCGGCCCCGACGACGATCGCGATCTCCAGCCCGGTGGCGTGCGTGCGCGCGATCTGCGCGGCGATTCGCCCGACTCGCTCCGCGTCGGTGCCGTACTCGAGCCCGCCCATCAGGGCTTCGCCCGAGAGCTTCAGCATGACCCGGTCGAAGGCCCGGTGCGACTCGCTCATCGTGGGCCTCCGCCGGTTCCGCTCAGTCCTCGGAGCCGACCTGGAAGCGGGCGAAGCGGGCGATCCGGATGTTCTCCCCGGTCCGGGACGCGGCCTCGGCGCGGAGCTCCTCGATCGTCTTGCCCTCGTGTTTCTCGCCGTTGACGTGGACCTGGTCGAGCAGGGCGATCTCCTTGCGCCACTTCGCGATCTGCCCGTCGACGATGCGCTCGCGGACGTTCTCGGGCTTGCCCTCCTCGGCTGCCTTCGCCTCGAAGACGTTGCGCTCGGCCTGCTCCTCCTCCGCCGGGATGTCCTCGGCGGAGACGTAGCGGGGGGCGGCGGCGGCGATGTGCAGCGCGATCTCGCGGGCGAACTCGGCGAAGTCGTCGGTGCGGGCGACGAAGTCCGTCTCGCACTGGATCTCGACGAGCACGCCGATCTGGCCGCCGGCGTGGATGTACGAGGAGACGATCCCCTGGCCGGTCGAGCGCCCGCCGCGCTTCGCTGCCTGCGCCTGGCCCTTGACGCGAAGGATCTCGACGGCCTTCTCGGCGTCGCCTCCGGCCTCCGACAGCGCGGCCTTGCAGTCCATCATCGCCGCGCCGGTGCGCTCGCGGAGCGCCTTGACGTCGGCTGCCTTGATCTGGACGTCGCTCACGCGGAGCCTCCTTCCGGTGCGTTGGCCGCCGGGGCCGCCTCGGGCGCGGCCTGTTGGCCGGCCTTCTGCTCGCCGGCGGCTGCCTTGGCGGCCTCCTCCTCAGCCGGCCGCTCCGCGGCAGCGGCGGCCTCGGCCGCCTTGCGCGCCTCTTCCTCCTCGCGCTGCTTTCGCTGCTCCTCCTCGCGCTGGCGCCGCGCCTCCTCCTCGCGCTGGCGCCGCGCCTCCTCGGCGGCCTGGAAGGCCTGCGCCGAGCTGAGGATGGCCTCGCCGAGCGTCCGGACGATCAGCTCGCAGGAGCGGATCGCGTCGTCGTTGCCCGGGATCACGTACTCGATCGGGCGCGGGTCGCAGTTGGTGTCGACGAGCCCGACGATCGGGATGCCGAGCCGGCGCGCCTCGTTGATCGCGATCTCCTCGGCGTTGAGGTCGATGACGATCACCGCGTCGGGCGGGCGCTGCATGTCGCGGACGCCGCCGAGGTTGAACTCGAGCTTGCGGAGCTCGGCCTCGCGGGCCATACGCTCCTTGGTCGGCAGCAGGTCGAGCTGGCCGTCCTTCTGGAGCTCGTCGAGCTCGTGGAGGCGCTTGATGCGGTCCTTGATCGTCGCGAAGTTGGTCAGCAGCCCGCCGAGCCAGCGCCGGCTGACGTAGGGCATGCCGGTCTCCTCCGCCCACTTCTCGACGGAGTCGCGGGCCTGCTTCTTGGTCCCGACGAAGAGGATCTTGCCGCCGCGCCCGGCGACGTCGGCGCAGAAGTCGCGTGCCTGCCCGAGCAGCTGCTCGGTCTGCAGGAGGTCGATGACGTGGATTCCGTCGCGCTCGCCGAAGATGTAGCGGCGCATGGCGGGGTCCCAGCGCCGCGTCTGGTGCCCGAAGTGGACTCCCGCTTCGAGCAGCTCCTTGATGCCTGTCTCAGCCATTGGTGGTTCCCTTGATTGTTGGTCGATTCGGTCCGGACGCCTGGCGCGCGGGGACCCGGCTCGTGCCGGGCAGGGTCCGCGGTCGGGCGGGAGACCGCCAGTGAGCGTCGCAGTCTAGGGAACCGCGCTACGCGCCCCGGCTTCGCGCCGCCGCAAGGGCCTCGGCCAGGTCGCTCGGCAGATCGCTCTCGACGTCGATGCGCTCGCCCGTGATCGGGTGGTCGAAGGCGATCCGCCGCGAGTGCAGGAACTGGCGGTCGAGCCCGTGCCGGCCCTTCGTGCCGTAGACGGGGTCGCCGGCCACGGGGTGGCCGATCGCCAGCAGGTGGGCGCGGATCTGGTGCGTGCGGCCGGTCTCCAGCCGGAGGTCGAGCAGCGCGTCGCGTCCCGCCACCTCCCGCACCTCGAAGTGGGTGACGGCCGCGCGCGGGCGGCGCCCGCCGACGACCACCCGCTCCGGCGAGCGGTGGTCGCGGCCGAGCGGCGCGTCGATCTTCCCCGTGCGCGAGGGCGGGACGCCCTCGACCAGCGCGACGTACTCCCGGGTCACCTCGCGGTCGGCGATCATCCCGCTCAGCGCGGCGTGGGACTCCGGCGTCCGCGCGACGACCATCAGGCCCGAGGTGTCGCGGTCGAGGCGGTGGACGATGCCGGGGCGCTCGGGGTCCTCCCCGCCCCCGAGCAGGTGGCCCAGGGCCTCGACGAGGGTCGCGCCGGGGTTCCCCGGGGCGGGATGGACGAGCAGCCCGGCGGGCTTGTCGACGACCGCGAGGTGCTCGTCCTCGAAGACCACCCGCGGCTGCGGCGGCGGGGTCACCGCGGCTGCTCGGCAGCGCCCTCGGGCTCCGGCTCCCGCCCGAACGCGTAGACCGCGACGAGGATCAGCACGCCGGCGGTGATCTCGATGTCGGCGACGTTGAAGGCGGGCCAGCGCGGCGGGTCGATGAAGTCGGTGACGAAGCCCTCCCGGATCCGGTCGATCAGGTTCCCGATCGCGCCCCCGGCGAGCAGGCCGATGGGCAGCCAGAGGCCCGGGCGCTCGGCGCTCGCGAGGAAGGTCGCGAGGAGCGCTCCGAAGGCGAGCGCCGCGATCACGAGCACGACGGAGCCGGCGTCGTCGAGCATGCCGAAGGCGATGCCGCGGTTGGCGACGCGGACGATGTCGATCACCCCGCCGACGTCGATGCGCTCTCCCGGCGCGACGTTGGCCCGAACCACCGCCTTGGTGATCTGGTCGATGGCCACGGCGACGGCGGCGACCGCCGCCGCTCGGCCGAGGCCGGCGCCGCGGAGGCTCACCCGGAGATCAGCCCGACGACGACCGCGCGGACGATGAACAGCACGATGATCGCGACGATCGGGCTCAGGTCGAGGCCCATGCCGCCGACGCCGACCGTCGGCAGGAAGCGGCGGAAGACGTTCAGGTAGGGCGTCACCGTCTCGTCGAGGAACCCGGTGACGGCGCGCAGCGGCCGGTTGTACGGCAGCGAGCCGCGGAAGGTGACCACCCAGGACACCGCGATCGCAGCGAAGATCATGATGATGAAGACGAGGAAGACGTTGTCGACGAAGAGCGCGACGTCATCCCGGTCGATGGCGGCGAGCGGCATCAGGCGGCGCCCTCCATCCGCCGCAGCGACGCGACCACGGCGGCGCGGTAGGCGTCGTGGACGGCGTGCTCGGCGAGCTGGTCGAGCCCGGCCTCGGTGCTGCCGCCCGGCGACGCGATCGCGCGCTGGATCTCAGCGGGATCGCGGCTCAGCAGGTGTTCGCCGACCCCGGCCGTCGCCTCGCGGACCAGCCGGTCGCTGAGCTCCTCCGGGAGGCCGGCCTCGGCGCCGGCACGTACGAGCGCCTCGGCCGCGAGCGCGATGTAGGCCGGAGCGCAGCCCATCACGGCCGTCGCCGGGTCGATCAGCTCCTCCTCGATCTCGAAGACGCTGCCGAGCGCGCCCAGCAGCTCCAGCCCCTCGCCGAGGATCCCCGGCGGCTCGGGGAGCGGGGTGTGGCAGATCACGCCGCGGCAGACCTCGACGGCCAGGTTCGGCATCACCCGCAGCACCGGCGCCGGGGCCAGCGCCGGCTCGAGCGCGGCGAGCGGCGTCGCTCCGAGCACCGAGATCACCCCGTCGGCGCGGCCGGCGATCGCCGGCGCCGCGGCGTGCAGGGCCGCGGGCTTGACGGCGAGGATCACGATGTCGGCATCGTCCGCGAGCTCCTCCAGCGATGCCGCCCGCTCGCCTCCGAGCTCGTCGGCCAGCGCCTGGGCGCGGCCGGAGCCCGAATCCGCGAAGAGCATCGCCTCGGGGCGGGCGCAGGCGGCCATGCCACGCGCGAGCGCGGTCGCCATGTTCCCCGAACCGGCGAATCCGACCTTCATGGGCGGGAGGTTAGTCGTGGAGGCGCGTGATGCTGCTCAGCGAGCAGCGGGTAGCAAGTGGCAAGTGGCGGTCGGACCCGGGGCTACTTGCTGCAGCGAGCGTGCTGCTGGCTGGTCGGACAGCGGACTCAGGCCCGAGCCCCCGCGGGGCCTAGCTCTGGTTGAAGAATCCCTTTTCGACCAGGCGCGCCTTCTCCTCGGCGGAGACCTCGACGTTGGCCGGCGTGAGCATGAAGGTCTTGTCGGCGATCTTCTGCATGCCGCCGTCCATCGCGTAGGTGAGGCCCGAGGAGAAGTCGATGAGGCGCTTGGAGAGGTCGGCGCTCGTCGACTGGAGGTTGAGGATCACCGGGACGTTCCGCTTGAAGCGGTCGGCGACCTCCTGGGCGTCGTTGAAGTTGCGGGGCGTGACGAAGTGGACCTGGACGTCGGCGCCCGAGTCGGAGACCGGGCGGATGTTGGCGCGGCGGCGACGGGGGGACTCGTCGGCGAAGATGTCGTCGATGTCGTTGGCCGGTTCCTCGCGACGGAGGCGGCGGACGTTGTTGACCGGCGGCTCCTCGGCGACCCGGCGGCGACGGCGTGGCGGCGGGGTCGAGATGGCGTCCTCGGCGAGGGTGTCCGGCTCGCCGTAGTCGTCGTACTCGTCGTCGTAGCGGTAGTTCGGGTCCTCAGCAAGGCCGAAGTAGACGAGAGCTCTGTTCCATGTGTCGCGTAGGGCCATTCTGCGCCTCTTTCGCTCCCCCGAGGGTTTCTCCTCCGCCGATTATGCCGCTCAGCGGCGGGTTTCAACCATTAGTTGACCGATCCCCGGCCGTCCGGGGTCTAGGCGAAGAGCGTGCTGCCGATCCTGATCGTCGTCGCGCCCTCCTCGACGGCGACGGGCCAGTCCTGGCTGGTCCCCATCGAAAGCCGCCCGAGGCCGTGCCCGGAGGCGAGCTCCGCGAGGCGCGCGAAATGGGGGCGGGATTGCTCGGGGTCGGTGGCGAAGGGAGGCATCGTCGCCAGGCCGACGACCCGGACCGGCACCGACTCGATGAAGGCGCCGAGCTCGGCCGGCGCCACTCCCCCCTTCCCCTCCTCGCCGGCGACGTTGACCTGCACGAGTACCTCGGTCTCCGGCGGGGCGTGCTTGGCGAGCTGAGCGACGACGCTGGCGGTCGAGACCGAGTGGATCAGCCGCACGAGCGGGACGATGTCGCGCACCTTGCGGCTCTGGAGGTTGCCGATGAAGTCCCAGGCGAAGGCGTCGCCCCAGCGCGCCCGCTTGGCCTGCAGATCGCTCAGCCGGTTCTCGCCGACCAGCTCGACCCCCGCCTCGGCGAGCGCCCCCATCTCCTCCAGCGGCACGTACTTCGAGGCGACGAGGATCTCGACCCCCGGCGCCCGCTCGCGGACGCGATCGAGGTTGGCTCGGACCCGGGCGGGATCGATGTCGCGGAAAGGCTCGACCATCTCAGCCCCCGATTCTCCTGACCATCCCGGCCTGACGGCCGGTCCGCCCGCCGCTGCCGCGATGGGAGAAGAACAGGTCCTGGTTGCACGAGGTGCAGAGGCCGGCGATCTCGATCTCCTCCACCCCCGCGCGCTCGAGCAACCGGCGAGCCACCTCGGCGAGGTCGAGCATGCAGCCGGCGGCGATCCCCGCGCCCAGCGGCTCGAAGGCGGCCAGGACCTCCTCCCCGACCTCGTAGCAGCAGCGACCGATGCCGGGCCCCACCGCCGCCGCCCGCGCCTCGACCGCGGCGACGCCGCGGTCGACGATCCCGGCGGCGAGCCCGCGCCAGCCGCCGTGGAGCATCGCCACCCCTCCCGGGCCGGCCAGGGCGATCGGCAGGCAGTCGGCGACGAAGACGAGCGGGACGAGGCTGGGAACGGCGGTGGCATGGCCGTCGACCTCCGGCGGCGCATCGACCGGCGCGACCCATGCCGGCGGCTCCTGCCCGCCGTAGTGGACCAGCAGCTCGCCCCCGTGCACCTGGCGGCCGATCAGGACGGACTCGGGGTCGTGCCCGAGCGCGGCGTCCAGCCGCCTCCGGTTCGCCAGCACTGCCTCCCGCTCGTCGTCGGTGAGGACGCCGAGGTTGAGCGACTCGAAGTCCCCCTCGCTGACGCCGCCGACCCGCGCTGAGAAGGAGGCCACCGCCTCCGGCAGCTCCGCTTCCAGCCAGCGGATCCCGTCTCGCTCGCGCCAACGCACCGACCGGACGATCTCAGATCGCCCTGCGCGCCAGCTCGAGCGCCAGCTCCAGCTCCTCCTCCCGGCCGCCCGTCAAGCCGCCGTCGAGCTTGCGCTCCAGGGCGCCGCGCAGGCCGGCGCCGATCGCCGGCCCCTCCGGTATCCCGGCGGCGATCAGGTCCTCGCCGCCGATGTCGAGCCGAACGTCGGCCCACTCGCGCGCGTAGTCGTCCACCCAGGAGCTCCCGGCGGCGGCGGCGAGCAGCAGCTCGGCCGCGGTGTGGCCCGCGGCCAGGCGGACCGACTCCGAGGGCCGCTCGGGCTGCGCGCGGGCGAGCCGCTCCGCCCGCTCGCGGCCGGAACCCCGGCCGACGGCCAGCGCGATGGCCTCGGTGCGGGCCGCCGGCTCCCGGCTCCACGGTTCCCGCCCGGAGCGCTCCGCGATCGCCTCGATCAGCCCGACCGTCTCCGGATCGACGTCGATCAGGCCCCACTCCCCGAGCAGGGCGAAGCCTCGCGCCGCCGACGGTTCGGCCGCAAGGCGCCGCAGCTCGGCGTCGCGCCGCTCGTCGGAGACCGCGCCGAGGTCGGTCAGCCGGAGCAGCTCGAGGGTCGCCGGCTCCGGCTCCAGCCCGATCCGCGACGCGTACCGGGCGGCGCGGATCGCCCGCGTGGGATCGTCGGCGAAGGAGCGATCGTGGAGGATCCGCACCAGCCGCCGGTCGAGGTCCGAAAGGCCGCCGAACGGGTCGATCAGCTCCTCCGGCGCGTCGAGCGGCACCGCCATCGCGTTGATCGTGAAGTCGCGCCGGCGCAGGTCCTCGCCGATCGGCGCCGGCTCGACGTCCGGCAGGGCGCCCGGCTGCGGATAGGTCTCGCGGCGGGTGCGGGTCAGGTCGACCGCAGCCTCGCCGATCCTCACCGTGGCGGTGCCGAATCTCCGGTGCTGAGCGTCGACCTCGACCTCGCGGTGGGCGGCGAGTCGGTCGATCACATCCTCGAGGTCGCCGTCGATCGCAACGTCGATGTCGGGGCCGGTGCCCTCGCCGAGGATGAGGTCGCGCACGGAGCCCCCGACGAGGTAGGCCCTGCCGTCGCCGAGGGCTGCCAGCAGGGGTCCCAGCGGCAGCGCCGAGACGGCCTCTTGAAGCGGAAGCCGGGACTCCATGCCGCGTAGCATGCCCCGTTCCCCGATGAAGAGCCCCCTCGCAATCTGGCACGGGATGACCCGTGCGGAGCGCGTCGTCGTCTCGGGCGCGCTGGTCGCGATCGTCGCCACCGTCGCCCTCGCGATCGTTGGCCTGCTGAAGCCGCCCGGCGACGTCTACAACCCGAACGCCGCCTTTCGCGCGGACAAGGGGGCAGGCAAGTCGGAGGAGCCGCCGGTGCGGCGGACGATCGACTGGCCGCGCTTCGGCTATGACCCCGGGCGCTCCAAGTTCCTCGACGCGCAGAGGGTCAAGCCGCCGTTCGCGAAGGTCTGGAAGTACAAGGGCGACGAGCTGATCGAGCTGCCGCCGATCATCGTCGACGGCCGCCTCTACTTCATCGACAACGCGGGCCATTACGTCGCCCTCGACGCGGAGACCGGCAAGGTCATCTGGAAGAACCGGCTGTCGCGGCTCAACGCCTCCTCGCCCACCTACCAGGACGGCGTCCTCTACAGCGTCTCGCTCGAGCCCGGGCAGGCGCTCGCCATCCGCGCCCGCGACGGCAAGGTGCTGTGGCGGAAGGACCTCGGCGTTCGCGCCGAGTCCGCTCCGCTGGTCAAGGGGGACCGCATGTACTTCGGGGACGAGGGCGGGACCCTCCACGCGCTCGACACCAAGGACGGCTCCGAGGACTGGCAGGTCGGCCTCGCGGGCTCGATCAAGGGCGCCCCCGCTCTCGACGGCGGCACGCTGTACGTCGGCGACTACGGCGGCAAGATGAACGCCGTCCGCGCCTCCGACGGCGCAATCCGCTGGCAGACCCAGGACCTCGGGACCGGGTTCGGCCACGGGCGGTTCTACTCGACCGCGGCCGTCGCGTTCGGCCGGGTCTACGCGGGCAACGCCGACGACAAGGTCTACAGCTTCGACGCGAAGACGGGCGAGATCGCCTGGACCTACACCGCCGGCAACTACGTGTACTCGGGCGTCGCGGCCGCCGACACCAAGGGCACCGAGCCCGCCGTCTACTTCGGCTCCCACGACAAGTTCGCCTACGCGCTCGACGCCAAGAGCGGCGACGTGATCTGGAAGGAGCAGGCGGGCGGACAGGTAAGCGGCCCGGCCACGGTCATCGGCGACGTCGCGTACGTGTCGACCTTCACCGGCAACCACACGATCGGGTTCGACCTCGGGAGCGGGCGACGCGTGTTCTCCTACGACGACGGCGAGTACGGCCCGGTCGTCTCCGACGGCCAGAAGCTGTACGTCACCGGCGGCGCCACGGTGACCGCCTTCCGGCCGGTGGACCTCGGCGGCTTCGACTACAAGCCGAAGAAGGAGCAGAAGGGAATCGTGCCGCCGGCCCAGCGCCGCCGGGCCGAGAAGGCCGTGCGCAAGCGCGAGGGCAGCAGCGGGAGCGGCCGGCAGGGCGGCGGCGCTGAGCCACAGGCCGGCCAGGAGGGCGCCGATCGCAAGCGCGAGCCGAAGGGCGGGGAGGGCGGCAAGGGCGGCGCCGAGCGCAAGCGCAAGGCGAAGCGCGCGGACGGCAAGTCGGGGGGCTGAGCTACCCGGGAGGCAGCCTGACGTCGACCCCGGCCGCCGCCATCGCCCGCTTGGCCTCGGCGATCGTGTGCGTGCCGTAGTGGAGGATCGAGGCGACGAGCACCGCGTCGGCTCCCCCCTCCTCGATCCCCTCGGCCAGGTGCTCGAGCCTGCCGGCGCCCCCCGAGGCGATCACCGGGATGGAGACGCGATCGGCGACCGCACGGGTGAGCGGCAGGTCGTAGCCGAGCTCGGTCCCGTCGCGGTCCATGCTCGTCAGCAGGATCTCCCCCGCTCCGCGCTCCGCGCATTCGCCCGCCCAGGCGACGGCGTCGCGGCCCTCGACCCGCTTGCGGCCGCCCTGGACGTAGACGTCCCAGCCGCCCCCCTCGCGGGAGCGGGCGTCGATCGCCGCGACCACACACTGGGAGCCGAAGACGTCCGCGAGCTCGCCGATCAGCTCGGGGCGGGCGAGGGCCGCCGAGTTGACGGCCACCTTGTCAGCACCGGCGTCGAGCACCGCCTGGGCGTCCGCGACCGACCGGATGCCGCCGCCGATGGTGAAGGGCACGAAGACGTCGTTGGCGGTCCGGCGGGCGAGCTCGACGATCGTGTCCCGCTGCTCGTGGGAGGCGGTGATGTCAAGGAACACCAGCTCGTCGGCTCCGCCGGCGTCGTAGCGCGCCGCGAGCTCGACCGGATCGCCGGCGTCGCGGATGTCGACGAAGTTGGTGCCCTTGACGACGCGGCCGCGGTCGACGTCGAGGCAGGGGATCAGTCGCTTCAGCGCCATGGGGCGGGAAGAGTAGGCGCCGGGCTCGGCCGGCCGGGGCCGCCCGCCCGATTCAGCGCTTGCGGCGCAGCGGCGTCGCCTTGACCGCAGCGGACTTGGCGAACTGGCCGGGCTCGAGCTTGCGGACCAGCTCCATCAGGCGGGCGCGCTCGGCCTTCGTGAGGTTCTTGCGCCGGCCTCGCGACTTGACGAGCAGGTCCTTGAGCTCCGCCGGCTCGCCCCGGTCCAGGCGGTCGAGGTGGCGCTTCAGCAGGAGGGCGACCTCGCCGATCGCGAGCGCGCGCGCCCACGGGCTCAGCCGTGCGGCCGCCTTCGTGCCGCTGCCGACGACGCCCATCAGGCGTCTCCCCGCAGGGCGGCGATCGCCTCGGCGACGCCGAATCGCTGTTCGTACAGGGCTCGTCCCACGATCACTCCACTGAGGCTTTCTGCCCGCAGGTCGCGGAGCGCAACCAGGTCCTCGAGCGAGCCGACCCCGCCGGAGTAGATCAGGCTCGCCGCCGTCCGCTCGCAGGCGGCGAGGATCGGCTCCAGGCCGTCGATCCCGGGGCCCTCCAGGGTTCCGTCGACCTCGACCGGCGTGTAGACGAACGTCGAGACCCCGCTGGAGCCGAGGCGCTCGATCGCGTCGGCCACCGAGGTGCCGGTCGCCCGCTCCCAGCCCTCGACGGCGACCTTGGCGCCGCGGGCGTCGACGGAGGCGACGATCCGCTCCCCGTAGAGCTCCGCGAGCTCGGCGAGCAGGTCGGGGTGGCACTGGGCGGCGGTGCCGAGGACCGCCCGCCGGGCTCCGGCCGAGAATGCGGCCTCCACGGTCGAGCGGTCGCGCAGGCCGCCGCCGAGCTGCACGGGTGTGCCGAGCGCGGCGATCCGGCCGACGATCTCGAGGTTCGCCGGGGTACCGGCCCGGGCGCCGTCGAGGTCGACGACGTGCAGCGCCCCGGCGCCGCCGTCGATCCAGCGCCGGGCCGCGTCGACCGGGTCGGCGTCGTAGCGGGTCTCGCGGTCGTAGTCGCCCTGCAGGAGGCGCACGGCGCGGCCGTCGCGGATGTCGATCGCGGGCCAGAGCGTCAGGCCCGGCTGCTCGGTCGCCGCCAACTTCAGGCGACCGGCAAGGGTGCCGCGATCGAGACGAAGTTCCCGAGCATCCGCAACCCGGCCGCGCTCGACTTCTCCGGGTGGAACTGGGTCCCGAACACGCGCTCGCCGCCGACGACCGCCGCGAACCGCTCGCCGTGCTCGCCGCTCGCGATCAGGTGCTCGGGCCGCGGGCGGGCGACGAAGGAGTGGACGAAGTAGAACGGCTCCCCGGTCTCGATCCCGGCGACGATCGGCGAGTCGCGCTCGACTCGCACCGGCTCCCAGCCCATGTGCGGGACCTTGAGCCCGTGGGCGTCGATCGCCTCGACTGCGCCGGGCAGGAGCCCGAGGCCGCGCGATCCCCCGTTCTCGGTCGACGAGTCGAAGAGCAGCTGCATCCCGAGGCAGATGCCGAGCAACGGCGTTCCCGCCTCGACCGCCTCGGCGAGCGGGCGTTCGAGGCCGAGATCGCGAATCCGGCGCATCGCCTCGGGGAAGGCGCCGACGCCCGGCAGGACGATGCCGTCGGCCGCGCGGATGCGGTCGGCGTCGGCGGTGAGCGCGACCTCGGCGCCGACGTGCTCGAGCGCCTTCGACGCCGAGCGCAGGTTCCCCATGCCGTAGTCGACGACGGCGATCTCGGCGCGCAGCTCGCTCATTGCGAGCCCAATGTTAGGCGCGGCGCCGGGTCAGCGCAGGCGCTTGATCGTCTTGCGGACGGCGTCTAGCGCGGGCTTCGCCTTGCCGTTCTGCTTGACGAGTCCCGCACGGGGGCACCACTGACAAGCGGTCAGGCTCGCGTCGAAGTCGCGCCACAGGTAGACGTAGGCACCGAGGACGTTCCAAGCGTTGCGCTTCTTCGCCAGCAGCTTCAGCGACTGCTTGAGCCGGTTGGCCTGGCCCTTGGCGCTGACGACGGACTCGCTGCGCGACGGGCCGCTTGAGGCCCAGCCCAGCTCGCCGACGAGCAGCTCGATGCGGCGGTCTCCGGCGCGCCTGGCGACGTTGCGCATGTCCGCGATCTGCCGCTTGACCGCCTTCACGCCGGACCCATAGGGGTGGACGCTGAGCACGTCGAAGCGGCGCTCGACGCCCTTCACCTTGTAGAGGCGCTTGAGGAACGAGGCGGCGCTCAGCGAGCGTGAGTCGCGCGGGCAGCAGTACATCCCGCCGAGCGTGATCTCCGCGCCCGGATCGGCCGCCGAGATCGCCCTGTCGGAGACCTTGACGAGCTTCGCGTAGTCGCGCGGATCGGGCTTCGGCCGCCAGAAGTTGCGCGAGTTCTGCTCGTTCCAGATCAGCCAGCGGCGGACCGGCTTCTCCTCGAGCGAGGGGTTCGCCGCCCAGAAGTCGCCGCCGGGGCCGTACCGCCGGGCCGCGGCATGGGCGAACTGCTCCCACTCCCGCAGGTTCTCCTTCGAGTTCGTCGGCGGGTAGAGCGCGCCGTCCTTGGACTTGTGGACGAACCGCGGCGTGCCGTACAGGACGATCGTCGCCGACATCCCGTTCTCGGCGGCGGCCTTGGTGAACGCGTCCGGGTACGCCCAGTTGATCGCTCCCTCGCGAGTCTTCTGGATCGCGCCCCAGTTGACCTCGAAGCGGAACGATCCGAAACCGGCCTTGCCCATCCCGCGGAAGTCCTTGGCGGTCGGGCCGAACGCGGTGATCCCGAAGAACCCCTTTGGGACCTTCGCCGAGGCCGCGCTCGCTGGGATCAGCAGTGCCAGGAGCGCGAGGGCGATGACGATGTGTGTCTTCTTCGCAGGCATCGGTTGCAGGGTAAGAGCACCTCCCCCTTCCCGAAGTTGCGGCCCGTCACACGCGGGCGCCCCTCGGCCCAGCGGTCAATGGTTGAAAACGGCGGCTATTCCGCCCTTTTCAACCATTGACATGGTGTCGGCTAGGCCGTCAGCGTGCCCTTCGTCGACGGCACCCCGGGCTCGCCGGGGTCGATGGAGACCGCCTCGCGGAGGGCGCGGGCGAACGCCTTGAAGCAGGCCTCGATCATGTGGTGCGCGTTCGAGCCGTAGGGATTCGAGAGGTGCAGGGTGAGCTTCGCGTTGGTGGCGACGGCGCGGAAGAACTCCTCGGTCAGCTCGGCCTCGAAGCCGGCGATGGTGACCGGCGGCAGGTCGGAGACGAACCGGCAGAACGGCCGCCCGGAGACGTCGAGGGCGCAGGTGGCGAGCGCCTCGTCCATCGGCAGGGCGATCTGCGAGTAGCGGCGGATGCCGGCGCGGTCGCCCAGCGCACCGTCGATGGCCTGGCCGAGCGCGATGCCGACGTCCTCGACCGTGTGGTGGGAGCCGGTCTCGAGGTCGCCGGTGGCGCGGACCCGTAGCCCGAGGCGGCCGTGACGGCCGAGCAGGTCGAGCATGTGATCGAGAAAGCCGACGCCGGTGGCCGCCTCGACCTCGCCGCCGTCGAGGTCGAGCACGACGGAGATCTGCGTCTCCTTCGTCGCCCTCTCGATCGTCGCTGTGCGGTTCGCGCCGGCCATGCTGTCCTCAGGATGCCTTGTCGGCCGGATCGACGGCCCGCGCCTCGGCCGATTCCGCGTGGATCTCGAAGCCCTCGGCCCGCGCGATCGTCGCGACGACGGGGGCGAGCTCGGCAGCCGCTCCCGATCCGATCGTCACCCGGCTGATCCGGCGCCTGAACGTCCCGGGGCCGAGCGGGCCGGTGAAGCGACCGGCGCCGCCGGTGGGCAGGATGTGATTGGAGCCCGCCGCGTAGTCGCCGAAGGCCGCGGCGCCGTGCTCGCCGACGAAGACGCAGCCGGCCGTGCGGACCCGCTCGGCCAGCTCGAGCTCGCCCGCGCAGGCGATCTCGAGGTGCTCGGGCGCGAGCACTTCCGACAGCGAGATCGCGGCATCGAGGTCGGGGACCTGGACCAGGGCGAGCTCGGCGTCGTGGACGCCCGCCCGCGAGCCGGCGATCCGCTCGACCGCCGCGCCCACCGAGTCGAGCACCAGCTTCTCCGTGGCGGCGACCACGAGCATCCCGTCGTCACCGTGCTCGGCCTGCGCGCAGAGGTCGAGCGCAAGCCACGCCGGCGGCGGGGACGCGTCGCAGATCACCATCAGCTCCGAGGGCCCCGCGTAGCCGTCGATGCCGACGAGCCGCGCGCACTGGCGTTTGGCCTCCTGCACCCACGGGCTGCCGGGCCCGGCGACCACGTCAACCGCCGGGACGCTCTCGGTCCCGTGCGCGAGCGCGGCGATCGCCTGCGCCCCGCCCGTCGCGTAGACCTCGTGGGCGCCCGCCAGCCGGGCGGCGGCGAGGACGACGGGGTCGGGAGCTCCGGACGGCCCGGGCGGCGAGGCGACGACGACCCGGGGGACGCCCGCCACGAGCGCCGGGATGACGCCCATCAGCACCGTCGAGGGGTAGGGGGCCCGGCCTCCCGGCGCGTAGATCGCTGCCGCGCCGACCGGGATCTCGTCCACCCGCACGCGCTGGCCGGCGGGCAGCTCGACCTCTGTCGAGCTCGCAGGCTGCGCCTCGGCGACGGCCCGGATGTTGGCGGCGCTGAGTTCGAGCGCTCCGCGCAGCTCCGGCGCGAGCGACTCGAGCGCTCGGTCGAGCTCGCCCTCCCCCACTCGCAGCGACTCGGGCCTGCCGCCGTCGAAGCGCTCGCCGAGGTCGAGCACCGCCTCGTCGCCGCGCGCGGCGACGGCGGCGATCGTCTCGGCGACGGCGCTCGTGATCTCCTCGCTCCGCGCGCGGCCCGCGCCGCGCAGCTCGTTCGCGAGGTCCGCCGCCCCGCCCGGGGCGAGCTCGTACCGCTCGAACCTCATGCCGCGGCCGCGCGGAGCCGGTCGACCAGCGCGTCGACCTCCTCGGCGCGGAGCTTGTGCGCGACCCGGTTGGCGAGCAGCCGCGCGGTGCAGACCGAGATCTCCTCGACGACCTGGAGGCCGTTGTCGGCGAGCGTCCGGCCGGTGTCTACGAGGTCGACGATGCCGTCGGCGAGGCCGACGAGCGGCGCCAGCTCGACCGAGCCCTTGACCTCGATCAGGTCGGCGTGGCGGCCTGTTTCCTCGAAGTAGGCGTCGGCGGTGCGCGGGTACTTCGTGGCGATCCGCAGCGCGCCGAGCCGGCGCTCCGCCTCGGCTAGCTGCTCGGCGCCCTCCCGCGCCGCGACGACCATGCGGCAGCGGCCGAAGCCGAGGTCGGCGAGCTCGTAGACGGCGCGATCGGCCTGCTCGATCAGCACGTCCTTGCCGGTGATCCCGAGCTCGGCCGCACCCGCCTCGACGTAGGTCGGGACGTCGGAAGGGCGCACGGTGACGACGGTCAGCTCGCCGAGGTGGAAGATCAGGGACCGCGAGTCGCCGCGCAGCTCCGCGGTGTCGAACCGGGCCCGGTCGAGCAGGTCGAGGCAGGGTGGAAACAAGGCCCCGCGGGGCAGCGCAAGCGTCAGCGCCTCGCCGGCGCGCGATGCCGGGTTCACGCTTCACCGCCGTCCCGAGCGGCCGCTCGCCGCTCGCCGCTCGCCGCTTGCTGCGCGGCCTGGGCCACATGCAATCGGTCCAGATACAGCGCGAACCCCGCTGCCGGCAGATCGCGCCCGAACGCCGCGAGGACCCCGTCGTAGCGACCACCCCCGCCGAGCACGCTCCCGACCGCGGGGTCATAGACCTCGATGATCGCCCCGGTGTAGTACCCGAGGTCGCGGAGCAGGCCGAAATCGAGCTGGACGCGATCCGCGATGCCCCGCTGCTCGAGCCCCTCGTAGGTCTCCGCGAGCCGGGCGGCCGCCCGCTCGACGGCGTCGCCGCCGATCTCGCGGGCGCGCTCGAGCACCTCGGCGCCGCCGCGCATGTTCGAGAGCTCGACGATCGCGTGCCGCTCGGCCTCGCCGATTCCCGCCAGGTCGCCGGCCTCGGCCTCGATCGCGACCAGGTCGTGGTCCTCGAGGCAGGCGAGGATGCGGTCCCGGGCCGGGCCCGCGACGTCCATCTCGCCGAGCAGCTGCCGGAAGAGGTCAGCGTCGCCGAGGCCGATCCGCGCCCGGTCGAGACCGATCGCGTCGAGCGCGCCGGCGAGGAGGTCGATCACCTCGATCGTCCCCGCCGGCGCGGCGGCGCCGATCAGCTCGATCCCGATCTGATGGAGCTCGCGCATCTGGCCGCGCTGCGGGGTGACCGGGCGGTAGACGCGGCCGGAGTAGCGCAGGCGGAACGGCCCGGGCTCGTCGCGGAAGCGGCGGGCGACGAGCCGCGCGATCGGGACCGTCATGTCGCTGCGCATGGCCAGGGTCTCCCCCGCCTCGCCGAAGAACCGGTAGCCGTGCGTCTCCGACGCATCGCCGCCGTACTCGATCGTCGGCGTCATCACCTCGCCGTAGCGGCGCGACTCGAACAGCTCGCCCAGCGTCGCCTCGATCGCGCGCAGTTCGCGCGCCTCCTCGGGGAGCACGTCACGGGTCCCGGTCGGGATCGATCTGGCCATGCGCGGTACGCCTCCGGTTCCGGCGCGGCCCTCAGGCCGCGGCAGCGGCCGCGCGCTCGGTGGCGACCCGCTCGATCCGCGCCCCGAGCCCGCGCAGGCGCTCGTCGATCCGCTCGTAGCCGCGGTCGATCTGGGCGATGTTTCCGATCTCGGAGGTGCCGCGCGCAGCGAGGGCGGCGATGAGCATCGACATGCCGGCGCGGATGTCCGGGCTCTCCAAGCGCTCGCCGTGAAGGCGGCTCGGACCGCTGACGATCGCCCGGTGGGGATCGCACAGCGTGATCCGAGCGCCCATGGAGACGAGCTTGTCGGTGAAGAACAGGCGGTTCTCGAACATCTTCTCGAAGATCAGGATCGTCCCGTCGGCCTGCGTGGCGAGCGCGAGCGCGATCGACGTGAGGTCGGCCGGGAACGCCGGCCAGGGCCCGTCGTCGATCTTCGCGATCGCGTCGCCGACGTCGTCCCGGACCGCCAGGCGCTGCTTCGGCGGGACGACGAGGTCGGTGCCCTCGATCGAGCTCTGGAGGCCGAGCCGGGCGAACTGGCGGCGGATCATGTGCAGGTGGCCGGGCTCGACGTCGCGGATCCGCAGGTCGCCGCCCGTCGCCGCGGCGAGCGCCATGAAGGACCCGATCTCGATGTGGTCGGGGCTGATCGCGTGGTCGGCGCCCGAGAGCTTCTCGACCCCGTTGACGATCATCACGTTGGAGCCGATCCCCTCGACGCGGGCTCCCATCGCGCTCAGCAGGTGTGCGAGGTCTTGGACGTGCGGCTCGCATGCGGCGTTGCCGATGACGGTCTGCCCCGGGATCAGCGCGGCCGCCAGGAGCGCGTTCTCGGTTCCCATCACCGACGGCTCGTCCATGAAGATGTGGCGTGCGGTCAGCCCGTTGGGCGCCCGCAGCCTGATCGAGCGCTCGGCATCGACCTCCGCGCCGAGGTCGCGGAAGGCGTCGAGGTGGGGATCGAGACGGCGGCGGCCGATCGTGTCGCCGCCGGGCGGCGGCATCGTCACCTCGCGGAAGCGGGCGAGCAGCGGGCCCGCGAGCAGGAACGAGGCGCGGATCCGCGCCGCCAGCTCCTCGTCCACGGTCGTCGAGTCGATGTCGGCGGCGCGCAGGCGGACGTCGTTGTCCGCCAGCCACTCGACCTCGACGCCCATCCGCGCCAGCAGCTCGATCTGCGCCTCGGTGTCACGGATCCGCGGCACGTTGCGCAGAACCACGTCCTCTGCCGTCAGCAGGCAGGCGGCCAGGCACGGCAGCGCCGCGTTCTTGTTTCCGGCGACGGTGATCTCCCCGCTCAGGGGGACGCCGCCCTCGATGACGAACTTCTCCATGGGGATGCGAGGCTAGGGTAGAACACGATGGCTGAACCGACGCGTGCAGAAGCCTGGGATCTGCTCTGCGAATGGACCGAGTCCGACTCGCTGCGCAAGCACGCGCTCGCGGTCGAGGCTTCGATGCGGGCGTACGCGCGCATCTGGGACGAGGACGAGGAGCGCTACGCGGTCACCGCGCTGCTCCACGACCTCGACTACGAGCGCCACCCCGACATGGAGACCGGGCACCCGCGAATCGCGCTCGCCGAGCTCGAGAAGCGCGACTACCCGCGCGACGTGATCGACGCGATCGCCGGCCACGCCGAGTACCTCGGGGTCCCCCGCGAGACGCGCATGGCGAGGACGCTCTTCGCGGTCGACGAGCTCTCCGGCTTCGTCACCGCGTGCGCGCTCGTCCGCCCGACGGGGATCGAGGGGATGAAGGTGAAGTCGGTGCGAAAGAAGCTGAAGCAGCCCTCGTTCGCGGCGAAGGTGGACCGCGGCCAGATCGACCGGGCGATCGAGGAGCTCGGCGTCGACGAGACCGAGCACATCCAGCGGATCATCGACGCGCTCTCGGCCGAGGCCGAGGCCCTGGGCCTGACGCCCGACCAGGTCGGCGGGAGCACCTCCTGACGATGCGCAGGGCGCTCCGGATCGCGATCGTCGCGATCGTCGTCATCGTCGCGCTGCTCGTCGTCAACGCGATCGTCCTCGACAGCCAGACGCGATCGGCGGAGGTCAACGCCGCCGGCGGGAAGCTGATCGAGGTCAACGGCGTCACCCTCCAGTACACGGACCAGGCGGCGACCGAGCCGGGCCGGGAGGGCGAGCCGATCGTGCTGCTCCATTGCTACACGTGCTCGGGCCGCTGGTGGGATGCGATGGTCCCGCTGCTGTCGGAGCACCACCGCGTCGTCACCTTCGACCTGATCGGCCACGGCGGCTCGGAGAAGCCGAGCAGCGGCTACGAGATCGGATCCCAGAGCGCGGCGGCGGCGGCGGCGATGAACGAGCTCGGGGTCCGCCAGGCGACGGTCGTCGGCCACTCGATGGGAGGCCTGGTGGCGACGTCGCTGGCCGAGCAGTCGAGCGACCTCGTCGATCGGGTGGTGCTGATCGGGACCCCGGCCGAGTCCGGCGACGGCAGCCTCCCCTTCCTGGCGAAGCTCTCGCGGGCGCCGGTGATCGGCGAGGCGGTCTGGCGCGTGAAGCTCGGCTCGATGGTCAAGTCCTCCTACGCCGACGCTTTCGCCCCCGGCGCCGACGTCAGCGACATGTTCGACGACCCCGACCAGGTGGTCGACGATCTCGGCGACATGACGTACAAGTCCTACAAGGAGTCCCACACCGCGGCCGACGAGTTCCTCGATGGCGGATCGGTCCCCTCGCGCCTCCGCAGCACCGGCGTGCCGGTGCTGGCGATCGACGGCACCGAGGACCAGATCCTCGACGCCGACGAGGTGCTGGCCGACATGCAGACGATCCCGGGGGCGCGAATCGTGCCGATCGAGGGCGCCGGCCACTCCCCCAACGTCGAGGTCCCCGAGGAGACCGCCGACGCGGTGCTCCCGTTCGTCGACGCCGGCGGGTCGGTCGAGCCGCTGCCGAAGCCCGAGCCGAAGCCGAAGCCCAGGGGCAAGCCGAAGGAGAAGGGCAAGCCCGGCGACCGGGCCAAGCCCGACCGCAGCGCGAAGGAGGGCGGCGGCAAGCGGGAGAAGGCGGGCGATCGTTGAGGCGGGTCACCGTCGCGGCAGCCGCCGCCACCCTGCTCGCCCTCGCCGCCGCGCCCGCCGGCGCGGCCGAGCCCGAGTGGGTCCCGAAGCAGTCCGACCGCTGGCAGTACCAGCTCGAGGGCGGCAAGCGGCCGCTGGCGGCGAGCGGAGGGATCGACGTCGACATCTGCCGCGTCCCGTTCACCGGCGGGGCATGCGTGCGCCCCGACGTCTTCGACATCGACCTCTACGAGGACTCGCTGGTCGCCGGCGAGGAGGGGGTGCTCAACTCCCGCGCCGTCGCGGCGATTCACGCTCGCGGCGCCCACGCCGTCTGCTACGTCTCGGCGGGCACGGCCGAGAAGTTCCGGCCCGACTACCGGCGGTACGTCCGCTTCGACCACCGCCACGGCGGCCGGCTGATCGGCAAGCCGTTCAGCGATCGCTTCAGCAACGAGAACTGGCTCGACATCGGTCCCGCGGCCAACCGCCGCTTCGTCCTCCACCAGGTGAGGCGGCGGACCGCCAAGTGCGACCGGGCCGGCTTCGACGGGATCGAGTACGACGTCGTCGACGCCTACGCCCAGGGACGGGCGGTGACCGGCTTCCGGATCACGGGGGGCGAGCAGCTCCGCTTCAACCGGTCCCTCGCGCGGATCGCGCACTCGTTCGGGCTCGCGGCGGGGCTGAAGAACGACCTCGGCCAGCTCGCGCGGCTCGAGCCCCGCTTCGACTTCGCGATCAACGAGCAGTGCCTCCAGTACCGCGAGTGCACGAACAACCCGCCGCCCGGCTACCGCGCGTTCCTCGACGCCGGCAAGGCGGTCGCACAGGTCGAGTACCGCCTCCAGCCGAGCGAGTTCTGCCCGGAGGCCAACCGCCTCGGCCTCAGCTCGATCAAGAAGGCCGGCGACTTCTCGCTGAAGGCCGACCCCTGGATCCCCTGCCGGTGAACGCGGACCGTCTCGAGCTCGCGCGTCAGGCCTACCGCGCCTACGAGACCGGCGACCGGGACCTGATCGAGGGCCTCCTCGCCGAGGACTTCACCTTCCACGCTCCGCCCGATCCCGAGCTCGACCGAGCCGGCTACTTCGAGCGCTGCTGGCCGAACACCGGCCTGATCCGCTCCTACGAGATCGTGCGGCTTATCGAGCACGGCGACGAGGTCGTCGTCACCTACGAGAGCACCAAGACCGACGGTTCCCGCTTCCGCAACACCGAGATCCTCCGCTTCGAAGGCGACCGGATCGTGGAGGCCGAGGTCTACTTCGGCTGGGACCTCGGCCGAGCCGCGTAGCCATGGCGCGGGCGGGTAGGTTCGCGCCATGACCGATGGGCCGATCCGCATCGTGGTCCTCGAGGGGGACCAGACCGGGCAGGAGCTGCTCGAGGGATCGCTCCGCGTGCTCGACCCGGAGGTCCTCGGCCTGCCGATCGAGCTCGAGCGTTACGACCTCTCGCTGGAGAACCGGCGCGCCACCGGGAACGGCGTCTGCGACGAGGCCGCCGTGGCGATGCGCGAAGCCGGGCTCGGCCTGAAGGCGGCGACGATCACGCCCGAGGGCAAGGACGACGTCGGCAGCCCGAACCGGATCATCCGCGAGGGGATCGACGGCACCGTCATCGTCCGCACGGGGCGGCGGATCCCCGGCGTCTCGCCGATCGCGGGCATCCACCACCCGATCTCGGTCTGCCGGATGGCGGTCGGCGACGCCTACGGCGCGGAGCAGTGGCGCGAGGGTCCCGAGGGCTCCGACGAGGAGCTCGCGTTCCGCACCGAGCGGATCAGCCGGCGCGTCTGCCGGGCGGTGTCGGAGCACGCATTCCGGACGGCCGCGCAGCTCGGCGCGAAGGTCTACGGCGGCCCGAAGTGGACCGTCAGTCCGGTCTACGAGGGGATGCTGAAGGAGGAGATGGACGCGGCCGCCGCGCGTCACCCCGAGATTCCCTACGAGCCGGTGCTGATCGACGCCACCTACGCGGGGTTGATCAGCGGCGCCGCCGACATGCCGCTCGTGATCCCGACCCTGAATCGCGACGGCGACCTGCTCTCCGACCTGGTGATGCCGATGTTCGGCTCGATCGCCGGCGCGGAGTCGGTCCTGCTCAGCCTCGACGCCGACCTGCGGCCCGCGGTGGCGATGGCGGAGGCGCCGCACGGCACCGCCCCGGCGCTGGAGGGCAAGGACATCGCCAACCCGATGGCGATGATCCTCGCCTGCGCGGCGGTCCTGCACTACGCCGGCGAGCGCGGCCACCCCGGCGCCGAGCGCGCGTCCCGGGCGGTCTACGACGCCACGCTCGAGGCCGCCGGCGACGGCATCCGCACCCACGACCTCGGGGGCGAGGCCGCGACTACCCAGGTCTGCGACGAGGTGGCGGCCCGCGTCCGGGCCAAGCTCGCGTAGGATCGCCGCGGATGGAGGCCGGCACGGTGGCGACACCGCGAACTTCTGCGCTTCGGCAGGGGCGATCCTGGGCCGCGGAGAATCCCGCGAAGGTCTTCCTGGTCGTGATGGCGATCGTCGCGACCTACCTGCTGATCGACTCGAGCCTCCAGGTGCTCGCGCAGCGGACGATCAACGGGCTCGTCGCCGGCTCCTACTTCGCGCTCGGCGCGATCGGGCTGACCCTCGTCTACGGGATCCTCAAGCTCACCAACTTCGCCCACGGCGACCTGCTGACGATGGGCGCCTACATCGCCTTCGCGTTCAACGTCAGTCAGGGCATGCCGTTCGTGGTCGCGCTGCTTCTCTCGATCGTGCTCGTCGCGCTCTTCGCCGTGGCCTGCGAGCTCGTCATGTTCGGGCCGATGCGCCGCCGCAAGGCGGGCGCGCTGCAGCTGATCCTGATGACGATCGGCCTCGCGTTCGTGATCCGCAACACGATCCAGCTGATCGCCGGAACGGCGCAGCGGAAGCTCGACGTCAACGTCACCGACACCATCGACTTCATCGGCCTCTCGATCGGCCGGACCCAGCTCATCGTCCTGGTGGTCGGGCTCGTCGTCCTCGCGGCGGTCGCGGCGATGCTCCGCTTCACCTCGCTCGGCCGTCAGATGCGGGCGCTCGCGGACAACTTCGACCTCGCCGAGACGACCGGCATCGACACCCGCAGGATCGTCCTGTTCACCTGGGTGCTCTCCGGCGGCCTGGCCGGGCTCGCCGGCGTCCTCGTCGCGGCGTCGATCGGCAGCTTCACGCCGAACACCGGCTTCACGCTGCTGCTCTCGCTGTTCGCGGCGGTCGTCCTCGGCGGCATCGGCAACGCGTTCGGCGCGCTCGCCGGCGGCCTCGTCATCGGCGTCACCCAGGAGTGGTCGACGATCGTGATCGACTCCGAGTGGAAGGTCGCGATCAGCTTCCTGGTGCTGATCATCGTCCTCGTCTTCCGCCCGCAGGGCATCTTCGGCCGGGAGCGGACGCTGTGAGCCTGCCGCTGGCGGCATCCTGGGACTTCCTGAGCGCCGCGCCGTTCTGGATCGGCGTCGGGATCCTCGCCGGCGTCTACGGGATCTTCACGCTCGGGCTTCAGCTCAACGTCGGGTTCACGGGGATCCTCAACTTCGGACAGGCCGGGTTCATGGCGATCGGCGCGTACTCGGCGGTGATCCTCGTCGTCTCGGTCGGCCTGCCGTTCCTGCTCGCGCTGCCCCTCTCGATGCTGATCACGA
The DNA here is from genome assembly GCA_963823565.1 of uncultured Solirubrobacterales bacterium. Taxonomy (GTDB): domain Bacteria; phylum Actinomycetota; class Thermoleophilia; order Solirubrobacterales; family 70-9; genus RHKX01. Next base: position 1,356,739 of record CAWGLR010000003.1, read on the forward strand.
TCGCCGCCGGCCTCATCGTCGGGCTCCCCTCGCTGCGACTGCGAGCGGACTACCTGGCGATCGCGACGATCGCGTTCTCCGAGGTGGTGCGGATCGCGATCCAGAACTCCGACTCGCTGACGGGCGGCAACCAGGGGACGATCGACCTCGAGCTCGAGCACGGGCGGCGCTTCACCGACACCTGGTTCGACTGGTCGGGGTGGATGTCGGACAACATCTTCGACCCGATCGGCCTGACCGGCACCGACTACGTGAACATGCCGCTGCTCGTCGTCGTCTGGATCTTCCTGATCGTGCTCGCCTTCGGGCTCTCGCGGCTCGTGCGATCCCCTTGGGGCCGGGTCCTGCGCGCGATCCGCGAGGACGAGGACGCCGCCCGGGCGCTGGGCAAGAACGCCTTCGCCTACAAGCTCCAGTCGCTGGCGATCGCAGCAGCGATCGGCGCGGTCGCCGGCTGGTTCCTGACGCTCCAGCTCGACTCGCTGACATCGGTGGCCTTCGAGCCGATCTTCACGTTCATCGGCTACGTGATCCTGATCCTCGGCGGGCTCGCGAGCTTCGCGGGAGTGCTGGTCGGCACGATCGTGCTCTGGATCCTGCTGGAGGGCCTGCGGTACCTCGAGCCCTTCGGCCTCGACGGCGGACAGGTCGCCGCGCTGCGCTTCATCGTCGTCGGCTTGATCCTGATCCTGCTCGTCGTCTTCCGGCCCCAGGGCGCGCTCGGCAAGAAGGAGGAGATGGTGCTCAGTGACTGAGGCGACGGCACCCTCCCCCTCCCCCGCGCCGGCCGCGGAGGCGCCCGCGATGCTCGAGGTCGAGGGGGTCTTCAAGAACTTCGGCGGCATCCAGGCGGTGAGCGGCGCGAGCTTCTCCGTGCGCAAGGGCTCGATCACCTCGCTGATCGGACCCAACGGCGCCGGCAAGACGACCTTGTTCAACGTGATCACGGGCTTCTACCGGCCCGACGCCGGGCGGATCGTCTACGACGGCACCTCGATCTACGGGAGGCGGCCCGACCGGATCGCGCGGATGGGGATGGTCCGGACGTTCCAGATCACCAAGGCCCTGGCGGCGATGACCGTGGTCGACAACATGATGCTGGCCGGAGCCGACCAGCCCGGCGAGCACCTGCCGACGCTGCTGGCGCGGCCGGTGGCGGGCCACAGGCGCGAGCGCGAGGTCCGCGAGCGCGCGATGGAGCTGCTCGCGACCTTCAGCCTCGACACCAAGGCCGAGGACTACGCCGGCACCCTCTCGGGCGGGCAGCGCAAGCTCCTCGAGCTCGCGCGGGCGCTGATGCCGGCGCCGCGGATGGTCCTGCTCGACGAGCCGATGGCGGGGATCAACCCGACGCTCGGCCGGCGCCTGCTCCAGCACATGGAGGAGCTGCGCTCCCAGGGCGTCACGTTCCTCTTCGTCGAGCACGACATGGACGTCGTGATGAACCACTCCGACGAGGTCGTCGTGATGGGTCAGGGACGGACGATCCTCGTCGGCACCCCCGAGGAGGTCCGCGCCGACCAGCGGGTGATCGACGCCTACCTCGGCGGATCCGCTCCGGCGAGCGATGGAGGCGACGATGCGGGCTGAGGCGGGAGCGGAGACCCTGCTGCGCGCCGAGGGCGTCGTCGCCGGCTACACGTCGGAGGTCGACATCCTCGACGGCGTCGAGCTCGAGGTCCGCCGTGGCGAGATCGTCACGATCGTCGGACCCAACGGCGCCGGCAAGTCGACGCTGATGAAGGCCGTCTTCGGGCTGCTGCGACCGCGCAAGGGCTCGGTCATGCTCGACGGCGAGGACATCACCGGCCGCGCTCCGCACTCGATCACCCGCAAGGGCGTCTCCTACGTCGCCCAGGTCGACAACGTGTTCCCCAGCCTCACCGTTCGCGAGAACCTCGAGCTCGGCGCGATCGCCGGCGGCGCGGGGACGGTCGACTCCCGGCTGGAGCGGATCTACGAGCTGTTTCCCCGCCTCGCCGAGCGCCGCGGGCAGGCCGCCGGGACCATGTCCGGGGGCGAGCGCCAGATGGTCGCCATGGGCCGGGCGCTGATGCCCGATCCGACCCTGATCCTCGTCGACGAGCCCTCGGCCGGCCTCGCCCCCGCCTTCGTCGACGTCATCTTCGAGAAGCTCACCGAGATCAACGACGGCGGCGTCACGATCCTGATGGTCGAGCAGAACGCCCGCCGCGCCCTCGCGCTGTCCGACCGCGGCTACGTCCTCGACCTCGGCGCCAACCGCTTCGAGGGCAAGGGCACCGAGCTCCTCAACGACCCCAAGGTCGCCGAGCTCTACCTGGGCGGCTCCTCGGCGCGGTAGCGCCGGCCGCGCTAACGGACCTCGGCGCGGGCCCCGCCGAGGGCGCCGCCCGCATCCCCCCGGAACGACGAGAGCCCCCCGGCGCCGAAGCGCCGAGGGGCTCTCGGTCGGACGTACGGCAGAGGAGGCCTACCCCTCGGCCTGCTTCTCCACCTGATCGCCGAGGACGAACTTGCCGCCCTTGTACTGGTAGGTGTCGTAGGTGCCCTGGATCGGGTCACCGTTGTCATCGAGGTCGAGGGGCCCGGAGACGCCCTCGAAGTCGATGTCCTCACCCGCCTGGAGGGCCGCGATGGCCTCCTTCATCTGGGTGTAGTCGTACTTCTGACCCGGAGCGCTCGCGACCTCCGTGATCTTCGACTGGATGTCCGGGCCCTCGTTGGAGCCCGCGGCAACCGCGGCGAGGACGCAGAGCGTCACCGCGTCGAAGTTCTGGGCGTCGAAGGTACCGCGGTCCTTCGGCTGCTCAGAGCTGGAGTCGTAGAGCTTCTGGAACTCCTTGGCCGTCTCGGTGTTGTCCGGGGTCGCGGGACGGGTGCCCCGGGCACCGTCCAGCGCCTCGAGCGGAATCGAGGACGGGATCTTCGGGTCGAACGCCAGGCCGTCGGCCGTGAACATCTTCGTGGCGTCGAAGTCGCCGGTTCGGACCAGCGCGGCGCCGACCTTCGAGTACGGATCCTCGAAGTCGATGATCACGTAGCCGTCGGGGTTGTCCGCGACGATCTCGGACGCCTCGGAGTCGAACGTGGTGCCCTCCGGGTCGTACAGGACCGGACCGGTCGTGGTCCCGCCTGCCTCCTCGAAGGCCGCCTTGAACTCGTTGGCGATGCCCTCGCCGTACGCGTCGTTGCGCGCGGCGACGGAGATGGTCGCGTCAGTCCCGAACTCCTGCCCGACCGCGTCCGCCAGGACCTGGCCCTGGAGCGCGTCGGAGGGAGCCGTCCGGAAGACGTAGTCGTCATCCGGCAGATCGGTGATCTCGGGGCTGGTCGACGACGGCGAGATCAGCGGCACCTGCGAGCGCGCCGCCACGGTCGTCCCGACCGGGACCGTCTCGTCGGACGCCCACGGGCCGGCTAGGCAGGTGGAGCCGTCGGAGATCAGCTTCTGCGCGGCGGACTGAGCCGCGGCAGCCTTGGTCTCGGTGTCCGCGACGGACGACTCGACGGTGATGTCGGTGCCCTCGAGCGCCTTCGAGGCCTCCTGGATCGCCAGATCGGCCGCCTTCTCGCCGGGTGGCGCGAAGATCGACAGGTCGCCGGTCTGCGGGACCAGGACGCCGACGTTCATGTCGAACGAGGCGCCGGAGACGTCCTCCCCGCCACCGCTAGTGCTGTCGTCGGAGTCGTCGCCGCAGGCGACCACTCCCAGCGACAGGACCGCGACCATACCGGCCACGGCAAAGAGCCTTCTGCCCCTCAATTGATTCCTCCTCATTTGGTTCGCCCCCGCGTCGCGTGGGGCGCTGCATCTCTTGAGCCAGCCCGGGGCATGCCCGCGGGCTCTGCTGCAACCTACCCGAAAACGCGTTCCTGAGCAGCGATTTCCAGCGCCGCGCTCAGGTCAGCGATCCCTCGGGCTCGCCGGCCGGTGTCCGTGGCGCTGAGTCGATCCGCCGCCACTCGACGATCCTGCCGTCCTCGACGTCGAAGAGGGTCGACGCCCGCTCGCCGATCCCGGAGCCGCAGTCGCCGCCGGGGCGGTCGGACAGCCGGAAGGTGACCCGCGTGAGCTCGCCGGTCGTCCGGGCGGACACCACCCTCGCGCCGCACGGGAGCGACTTGTTGAAGGCCACCGCGTCGGCGCGGCTGCCGATGGTGACCGGAGGGCCGCCGTTCTGGACGACGCTGGGGATCGCGAAGTAGTCGGCGGCGGCGGGGACGTCGCCGCTGCGCAGGGTCTGCGACCAGTCCTCGATCACCGCGAGATCGTCCGGGTCGGCCTGCTCGAGGCGGGAATCGGTCCCGGTGATCGTGATCGAGCCGCCGTCGGTGTCGCATCCGGCGAACGCGATCAGCGCGAATGCGCTGACCAGTGTCAGCAGTCCCTTGAAAGGCCGGCGCCGGTGAGCGAACATGCGTTCGCCCCCAGTGATGTTCGTCGGATCCGCGCTCATTCCTCGCTTCTCGCTTCTCGCCGCTCTCGGCGAGTCGGGCGGGATGCTGACAGAGCCCGTCGCCCTCGCTCCCCAGCCCGGATGCGAACAGTCCGTCGGCGAGGTCAGCGGCGCCGCCGAGGCGTACGGGATCCGGCCCGGGATGGCGGTTTCGGAGGCGCTCGGGCGCTGCCCGGCGCTGGCGCTCGTCGCTCCCGACCCGGGACGCGCGGCGGCGGAGTGGGAGCGGGTGCTGCGCAGTCTCGAGGGGATCGGCGCCGCGGTCGAGAGCCCCGGTGCCGGCGAGGCCTTCTTCGAGGTCGACGGGCTGCGCTCGATCTACGGGCCGATGCGGGAGGACGTGCTGGCGCGGGCGGCGCGGGCGATCGGCCGCCCCGCCCGGATCGGCGCCGCGCCGACGCGCTTCTGCGCCTTCGCCGCCGCCGCGACCGCGCCCTCCCGCCGGCGCCGCCGGGCACCGCGGGTGGTCGGCCGGGGCCGCCAGCGCGAGTTCCTCTCCACCCTTCCCGTCTCGCTGCTGGCCGGGCCGATGCGGGAGGAGGGCGGCCCCGAGGGCTCGCGCCTGGTCACCACCCTCGAGCGCCTCGGGGTCCGCACCCTCGGCGATCTCGCCGGCCTCCCCCGCGTCGCCGTCTCCGACCGCTTCGGCGGGCTCGGGCTGCGCGCCCACGAGCTCGCCTCCGGCCGCGACCGCCCGCTGCGCCCGCGCCGCCCCCACGAGGAGCTGATCCAGGCCGTCGGCCTGCCTGAGGCCGCATACGGTGCGCAGCTCGAGCGCGCCCTCGACCTGCTGATCGAGCGTCTGCTCGCCGATCCGCGCCGGGAGGGGCGCGCGATCCGCTCCCTGCGGCTCGAGGCCCGGCTCGCCGGTGGCGGCAGCTGGACAGCGGAGGCGGCGATGCGCAGCGCCTCCTCCTCGGCCGAGCGGCTCGGCCTCGCGCTCCGCCCCAAGCTCGGCGAGCTGACGGCGCCGGCGACGACCCTGGCCCTCCGCGCCCTCGACCTCGCGGCGGCGGGCGGAGCGCAGCCCTCGCTGACGCGCGACCCTGCCGAGGCGCGGCGCGAGCGGCTGACGGAGGCGGTCAGGCAGGTGCGGGCGGCGGCCGGGCGCGACTCGGTCCTGCGGGTGCTCGAGGTCGATCCCGGCTCGCGCGTGCCGGAGCGCTGGGCGGTGCTGGCGCCGTACAACGAATGAGCGAGCAGCGAGCAGCGAGCAGCGAGCAGCGGCGGAGCGGGCTGTATGAGCCTAGACCCGTGCGGGTGCAGCTCTCCGGCGCCACGCCGGCCGCTCTCGACGGCAAACGCGTCGACAGCATCCGCGAGGAGTGGCTCGTCGAGGACCGCTGGTGGGCATCGCCACCGCTGCGGCGCCATTACGTCGAGCTCGTGCTCGGCTCCGGGCGCTGCGTGACGGCCTTCCGGGATCTCGAGACCGGTCAGTGGTTTGAGCAGCGATGAGCTACGTCGAGCTCCACGCCCACTCGGCGTTCTCGTTCCTCGACGGGGCATCGAGCCCCGACGAGCTCGCGATCCGGGCCGCCGAGCTCGGCTACGGCGCGATGGCGCTCACCGACCACGACGGGATCTGGGGGTCGATGGAGTTCGCCCAGGCCTGCGACGCCCAGGGCATCCGGCCGATCACCGGCGCCGAGCTGACCGTCCTTCCCACCGGGGTCGCGCCGCCGGAGCCCGGAGGGCCGGGCTGGCGCGGCAACTGCCCGCCCGGCGCCTTCCACGTCACCCTGCTCGCCGAGACGGCCGAGGGCTACCGCAACCTCTGCGGCCTGCTCACCGCCGCCCACGCCGGCACGCGGGAGAAGCCGCCTGCCGGGGACCGGCGCCCGACCGCGCCGGCGGTCGGCATCGGCGAGCTGATGCGCCATGCCGAGGGGCTGGTCTGCCTCTCCGGCTGCGCGCGCGACGGAGCCCTCGCCGGCCGCGTCGCCCGCGGCGAGCTCGGCGAGGCGGAGCGGATCGGGCGCCGGCTCGCCGCCGTCTTCGGACCCGACCACTTCCGGGTCGAGCTCCAGCGGCCCTTCTGGCGCGGCGATCGCGCCCGCAACCGGCGGCTCGCCGAGCTCGCGGAGCTGCTCGGCGTCCCCTGCATCGCCACCGGCAACGTCCACGCCCACGACCGTCGCCGGGTGGCGCTGCAGGACACCCTGGTCGCCGTCCGCCTCAACGGCACCCTCGAGTCGACCGAGCCCGAGCGCCGCGGCAACGGCAGCGCCGTGCTCGTCGACCCGGCGCGGCAGGCGACCCGCTTCGCCGAGCACCCCGACGCCGTCGCGGAGACCGAGCGGCTGGCCGAGCGGCTGCGCTTCGACCTCCGCCACGACCTCGGCTACGCCTATCCGGGCTCGGAGGACGGCAGCGCCGACCGCCGCCTGGCTGAGGCCTGCGAGGCACGCTTCGCCGAGCGCTACGGGCGCAGGGGGCGCAGCCCTCGGCGCGAGGAGGCGCGGCAGCGGCTCGAGGAGGAGCTGCGGGTGATCGCCAAGCTGCGCCTCTCCGGCTTCTTCCTCCTCCACCGCGACCTGCTCGAGCTCGCCCGCGACGTCGCCCGCGAGGTCCGCGGCCCCGACAGCGCCCGGGCGCTGCTGCCGCCGGGCCGCGGCCGCGGCTCGAGCGTCTCCTCGGTCGTCTGCTACCTGACCGGCCTCTCCCACGTCGACCCGGTGGAGGCCGGGCTGTTCCTCGGCCGCTTCCTCAACGACGAGATCACCGAGGCGCCCGACATCGACCTCGACTTCCCCCGCGACGTTCGCGAGCGGCTGATCCCGCGGATCCACGAGCGCTACGGAGGCGAGCGCTCGGCGCTGGTCGCCGCCTTCCCCACCTACCGGGCGAAGGGAGCGGTGCGCGACTTCGGCAAGGCGCTCGGCCTGCCCGCCGGGGAGATCGAGCGCGTCGCCCGCTCGATCTCCCCGTTCGCGACCTGGGAGCCGCTGGACACCCCGTCGGCCAACCCCGATCGCCTGCGCGACGGCGGCGCCGATCTCATCGACCGTGAGCGCGGGATCCACCCCGAGATCGCCGAGGCGATCGGCGAGCGCCGCGCCGGCTCGGAGCGCTGGCTGGCGCTGGCCGCGCTGATGGAGGAGGCCTACTCGCTCCCCCGCCATCCCTCCCAGCATCCCGGCGGGATGGTGCTCTCGACCCGGCCGCTGACCGAGCTCTGCCCGGTCGTGCCGGCGGCGATGGAGGGCCGCCAGATCGCGCAGTGGGACAAGGACTCGTGCGCGGACGCCGGGTTCCTCAAGATCGACCTGCTCGGCCTCGGGATGCTGTCGGCGGTCGAGCGGGCGGTCACCGAGATCGGGCGCGTCCGCGACGAGCGGATCGACCTATCGCGGATCCCGCTCGACGATCCCGAGGTCTACCGGGCGATCCAGGCGCAGGAGACCACCGGCGTCTTTCAGATCGAGAGCCGCGCCCAGATGCAGATGCTGCCGCGCTCGCGGCCCGAGAACATCGACGACCTCACCGTCCAGGTGGCACTCGTCCGCCCCGGCCCGATCCAGGGCGGCGCCGTCCACCCCTACCTCGAGCGCAAGAAGCGGCTGCGCGAGGACCCGGACTACGCCGTTCCCTACGAGCATCCGTCGCTCGAGCCGATCCTCGCCGACACGCTGGGCGCGATCGTCTTCCAGGACCAGGTCATCCAGGTCGCCATGGCGCTGGCCGGCTTCAGCGCCGGCGAGGCGGAGGGGCTGCGGCGGGCGATGAGCCGCAAGCGCTCCGACGCCGCCCTCCACGCCTATCGCGGCCGCTTCGTGGAGGGCGCGGTCGGCGAGGGCGTCGATCGCGACGTCGCCGAGCGCGTCTTCGACCAGATCAAGGGCTTCTCCGGCTTCGGGTTCCCGAAGTCGCACGCGGCGGCGTTCGGGCTGCTCGCCTACCAGTCGACCTGGCTGCGCGTCCACTACGGCCCCGAGTTCCTCTGCGCGCTGCTGAACGAGCAGCCGATGGGCTTCTATCCGCCCGACGCGCTGGTCCATGAGGCGCAAAGGCGCGGGATTCAGGTGCTGGGAGTGGACGTGAACAGAAGCGCGGTGGGTTGCAGAGTGGAGAAGCAGGTAGCAAGTAGCAAGGAGCAGGTGGCTGCGCCCGAGAGCGCTACCCGCTTGGGTGTTCGAATCGGGTTGGGCTACATCAAGGGCCTCTCCGAAGCCGACGCTCGCGCCGTCGTTCAGGAGCGCGAGCGCGGCGGGCCCTACGAGGGCCTCGGCGATCTCGCCTCGCGCTCCGGCGCCTCGCGCGACGGGCTCGAGAAGCTCGCCTGGTCGGGGGCCTGCGCCTCGGTCGGGCTCACCGACCAGGAGCTGGCGGAGGCCGACGGGCGCCGGGCGCCGCTGTGGCGACTCGGGATCGCCCGCGGTGCGGTGCGGCGGCTGGAGGGTGAGCAGCTCGCGCTGCCGCTGAGCGTCCCGGCGGCGCCCGCGCTCGCCGAGCAGACTCCCTGGGAGCGGGTCACCGCCGACTACGACTCGAGCGGGATGTCGCTCGACGAGCATCCGCTCGAGCTCCTGCGCCCGGGACTGTCCCCGGCCACGGTGACCTGCGCCGCGCTGGCGCGGGTCCCCGACGGCAGCGAGGTGGTCGTCGCCGGCCTGCTCGTCGCCCGCCAGCGCCCGGCGACCGCCAACGGCGTCATGTTCCTGTTGATCGAGGACGAGACTGGCGTCGCCAACGTGATCGTCCTGCCGCCGGTCTACGAGCGCAACCGCCTGGTGGTCCGCACCGCACCGCTGATCTCGATCGACGGGCGCCTCGAGCGCCGCGAGGGCGTCATCAACGTGCTCGCGGCCGCGGTCACCCGGCTCGAGCGCCCCGACGCGCCGCTCGCCGAGGTCCGCAGCATCGAGCCGTCGCCGGAGCGCGAGACCGGCGGCCGCGTCGCCGACCTCGGCGCGGTCCTCCCCGCCGCCCACTCCTTCGGGCGCCGGGGTTGAACCCCTGATTCTGCAGGCGATTCCGATCCTGCCCCATGCCCTCACCCGACCCGGGCAGACCGGACGCGAAGCGGAGGATCCGGCCATCGCAGGCATCACCGCTGATCCTGCCTCCATGCCCTCACCCGACCCGGGCAGACCGGACGCGAAGCGGAGGATCTGCTCGGCATGAAACAAATCTTGCACGAACACTTGTACGTCCGGCACCATCCATACCTTCGCTGGCGATGAGAACGAGAACAGAGACAGCAAGAGCGGTGATGAACCGCATCGCCGATCGGGTCGATCTGGCGATCGACGCCGTCACGCTCGGCCAGTACGGGCTGGAGCAGGTCGCGCCCGCGGATGCGAAGGGCTGTGAGAGGACCGGGCGCAGGGCCGCTCAGCGCCCCGCTCGCCTCCGTGGCGACTGCGACACCCAGGTCACCTGGGACTGGCCGCGCTCAGCCTGCCGGGCGGGCTAGCCGCGTCGGCTCGGCTCGGCCGCGGAGCTCGACCTCCTCGCCCGCGCTCCAGCGACCGGCTTCCCCCTCCGCGGCGCTCTCGACCGCCGCCGCCGAGGCGAGGACCGGCGTCCCCTCCTCCTTGGCCAGGTCGACGAGCCGGGCGGCCTCGTTGACGGCGTCGCCGATCACCGTGTACTCGAAGCGCTTCGCGCCGCCGATGTTCCCGGCGACCACCTCGCCGAAGGAGACGCCGATGCCGGCGTCGAGGTCGCCGACCTCCTTCCCCAGCCGCTCGGCGATCTCGCGCCCCGCCGCCAGCGCGCTGCCGGCGGGATCCTCGCATCCCTGCGGGGCGCCCCAGACCGCGAGGGCCGCGTCACCCTCGAACTTGTTGACCCAGCCGCCGTGGCCGTCGACGCTCTCGACGACGATCCCGAAGAACTCGTTCAGCAGGTCGACCACCTCCTCCGGCGGCCTGGTCGCGGCCAGCTCGGTCGAGGCGGTCAGGTCGACGAACAGGACCGCGACCTCCCGCACCTCGCCGCCGAGGGCCCCCTCGCGCTCCATCGCCTCGCGGGCGACGTCCTCGCCGACGTGGCGGCCGAACAGCTCGCGGATCCGCTCGCGCTCGCGCAGCCCCTCGACCATCTGGTTGAACCCGCTCTGAAGCAGGCCGAGCTCGCTGCCGTCGTAGACCGGCACCTCGACGTCGAGATCGCCGGCGGTGACCTCCGAGATCGCGTGGCGCACCGAGATGATCGGATCCGCGGTCACCCGCGCCGCTATCGCCGTCGCCAGCAGCCCGAACAGGAGCCCGGTGGCGGTCAGCGCCAGGACCGCGATCGCCAGCTCCTCGGTGGTCAGGTCCTGCCCCAGCAGCACGGAGACGCCGAGGATCAGCAGCCCGAGCATCGGCACCCCCGAAACGAGGCCCCAGGTGAAGAGCGTCCGGGCGGTGACCCCCGGCAGGGCGGGGTCCTCCAGTGGCCGCTCGGCGAGCGCCTTGGCAGCGAGGGGGCGCAGCAGCCACTCGGTCAGCAGGTAGGCGATCTGTGCCGTCGCCAAGCCCGCCAGCAGCACGGTGACGAAGACCCGGCCGCCGAGCTCAGGAGAGAAGTCGAGGTCGAACCCGCCGATCAGGTTGAAAGCACCGAACAGAAACGCCGCGATCAGCCAGCCGGTGCCGACCGCGACGAAGACCTGAAGCGGCGCCCTCAGGATGTTCGCCTGCTCGTCGGGCTCGGGGGGCCGGTGGTCCTCCTCGTCGATCCAGCGCCTCCCCGGGCGGAGCCTCCGCAGCGCCCAGGCGATCCCGAGCGGGATCGCCAGCAGGAGGTACGCGGAGGCGAGGACCAGGTTCTCGATCGCCGAGCCATCCCCGCCCGGGCGGAGCACCCAGACGAGCAGCGTGAAGACGATCGCGGCGCCGATCAGGTTCGCGACGGCGATCGCGAAGGCGGTCAGCCAGCGGAACGCGCGCAGCACCGTCCGCTCGCTCGGCGAGGCGATCCTGCCGATTCGCCGGATGTGGCGCCGCAGGCGCGTCGCGGGAGACCGCGTCGACGGGCTCATGCGGCGAGCCTATTGGCCGGTCAGGCGAGATCGGCCGCGCCGGCGTCGATCGCCGCGACGAGCTCGCGACCGGCCTCCAGCGCCCGTCGGACGCCGTCGCGGTCCACGTTCTCGGTCGTGTCGGTCGGCAGGTGGAGGTTCGGGATGAAGCCGTCCTGGATGCTCAGCGTCAGCCCGCGGCCGCCGTGCGCGTGCACCTGACTCGCGTCGTAGGTGAGCCCCGCCGGGTCGTCCTCGGGTGCCATCCGCAGGTCGGGCCGGCGCGCAGCCACGTCCTCGGCGGCCGCGACGAGGCCCGGGTCCGCGTTCCAGTGCGAGATGACCCCCTCCCTGCGCAGGTAGCGCAGCGTGCCGTCACCGCCGACGTTGTCGAAGTTGAGGAAGAGCCAGCCGTCGGTGTCGTGGTCGAGAAGGAATCGCTTGGCGCCGAGGGTGCCAGCCTCCTCGCAACCGGTCAGGCAGAGGACGATCCGCGTGGAGCCGAGACCGCCCGCGCCGGCCGCCTCGGCGGCGAGGATCGCGGCGACGGCGCACCCGGAGGCGTTGTCGTTGGCGCCCGGGACGTCCGCTCCGCGCAGCTCGCGCTCGAGCAGGATCGCCAGGCCCGCAGCGAGGCCTCCACGGGCGAGCGCGAGAGCGCGACGTCCTCGCGAGCTGCCGCCCAGCAGCGGCTCACCGGCCGCACAGGCGAGGACGAGAGCGCTGTTGAGAGCGATCCACCGCCCCATCAGCCCGACGACGCGCGGGTCGAACATCAGTCCGCTGCGCGAGGAGTCGAGGTGGGCCATCAGGCAGAGGGTCCTCGTCGCCGGTCCGCGAGGGTCGACGGTCGCGACGACGTTTTGGCTCGGCGCGCGCGAGAGCGCGTCGGAGAGTGGCGTGCGGACGAGCGAGCCCTCGCTCGCGAGCGCCCCCGCCGCGAGCGTCGCGAGCGTCGATCGGGTGCGGCGCAGGTGGCCGGGAAGCAGGCTCGGGGCCGCCGCGGTCGCGAGGGTCAGTCCGAAGGGGAGGCCGAACGTCGGGTAGCCGCGAAAGGGCTCGAGCCGGGCGCTCAGGCCACGGTCGCGCAGCCGCTCCGCCACCAGCTCGGCGGCGAGCCGCTCGCGGCGGCTGGTCGGCCGGCGCGGGCCGACCTCGTCGGCAAGCAGCGACACCCACGAGATCAGCTCCTCCTCGTCGGCGGCCGGGTCCCGGGGCTGCAGCTCTGCCTCGACCATTCCCGGGATCGTGGCAGGTCGGCGGCGACTGGCATGCTTGGCCCGATGCCGTCGAGGTCGGACCGTGCGCGCGAGATCGCCCTGGCGGCCAGCGTCGGGGTCGTCCTCGCCGATTCCTCGATCGTCACCCTCGGGCTGCCCGACGTCCTCCGCGAGTTCGACGGGACCGTCGTCGGGGTCTCGTGGGTGCTCACCGCCTTCAACCTCGCCCTCGCGGCAGCGATCCTCCCGGCCGTCCGCCTGGGCCGGCGGGACCCCGGTCGCGGCTGGGCCTTGGGCCTCGCCGGCTTCTCGACCGCATCGCTCACGTGCGCGCTGGCGCCGAGCGAGGCGGCGCTGATCGGCGCACGGGTCCTGCAGGCGCTGGGCGGAGCGGTCACGGTGGCGTGCGCGATCGAAGGCCTCGCGCGCCTTCGCGGCAGCCACCAGCGGGCGGCGCCCGTCTGGGGAGCCGCCGGGACGATCGGGATCTCGATCGGGCCGGCGGCCGGCGGAGTCCTGACCGAGCTCCTCTCCTGGCAGGCCATCTTTCTCGTTCAGGTGCCGCTGCTTCTCGCGGTCCCCTTGGCGATCACCGCCCGGCACGGTCACGCCGAGCCCGGCCCCGAGGGAGAGCCCGACCTCCGCCCCGAGATCGCGCTGGGGCTCGTGTCGGCGGGCCTGACCGCAGCCCTCTTCCTACTCGTGATCCTGCTGACCGAGGGCTGGGCGCTGTCGCCGCTGGCGGCCGCGGCGACCGTCTCGGCGATCCCGCTCGCCGCCTTCGCCGCCCGCTGGCTGATCAGGCACGCCGGCCCTCCCATCTCGGCCGCCCTCGCCGGCGGGCTGGCGATCGCCGGCGGGCTGGCGGCGCTCGGAGTCCTCCCCGGCGCCTCGTGGGCGCTGACCCTGCAGCCGCAGATCCTCATCGGGGTCGGCCTCGCGCTGGCCCTGCCGGTCCTGACCATCGCCGCGGTCGGAGGCCGCGACCCCGACGGCGCTCGCGCCGGATCGACGATCGCCGCCAGACACATCGGGATCGTCATCGGGATCGTCCTCCTGGCCCCGCTGCTCTCCTCCCAGCTCGACTCGCAGCGCGACCGGGCTCAGGAGGCCAGCACCGCGCTGCTCCTCGACGCCAACCTGGCACCCGACACGAAGGTCGCGGTCGCCGGCGCGGTCGCCGGTCAGATCGATCACGCCGACGGTCGCTTGCCGCAGATCGGCCCCGCCTTCGACGAGGTCGAGCCCCCGGAGGGCTCGGAGGCCGAGTTCGCCGCCCTCGAGAGCGGCATTCAGGACCAGATCGAGCGAGCGGCGACGAACGCGTTCAGCCTGCCGTTCCTCGGGGCCGCCGCCTTCGCCCTGCTCGCGCTGATCCCGATCGCTCGTCTCGGGACGACCCCGAGCGAACGGCCGACCCGAATCGGGGAGATCGCGTGAGCCGCGCCCGGCGCGCGCCGCTGGTCGCGATCGCCGCCTCGCTGGGCCTGATCGCCGTCTACCTCGCCTTCGGCGGCGCCACCTACGACCCGGCGGATGTCAGCGACCCGTGCGAGCAGCGGGATCAGGCCCTGCTCGAGGAACGAGACGTCTTCCAGACGATCGCCCTCTCGAGCCTCGACGGCGCCGCCTGCGAGCTCGGCGTCCCTCGCGAGGAGCTGGCGCTGGCGCTGGCGAGCGAGGAGGCGACGGCGGAGTTCGCCGACGAGCACGGGATCGAGTCCGACGACGTCGAGGACGCGGTCCGCGCCGGCCTCGTGCGCTCGGTCGACGACGCCGCGGCAGCCGGCCGGATCGACGGGGTGGAGGAGACGGTCCTGCGCGAAGTCGCCGAACGAGCCCCGGTTGGGCCCCTGATCGACGCCCTGCAGGCGCTGCCCGGCGACGACAGCGTCCAGGGGCTCCTCGAGCAGCTCGGCACCCTCCAGGACCTCGACCTCCCCGGCGACGGCGGCCTGCCGTCGCTCGAGGACATCCAGGGGCTGCTCGGCGGCTAGCGCTCAGGAAATCGGCCCAGAACGACGACGAGCCGCTGCGGTCACGGGGACCGGAGCGGCTCGGAATCGTTCGGTAAGACCGGCGGCGACCTACTCTCCCAGGCGGTTTCCCACCAAGTACCATCGGCGCTGAGGGGCTTAACGGCTCTGTTCGGAATGGGAAGAGGTGTGTCCCCCTCGCTATAGCCACCGAAATTGAGCGGGACCGCGGGATGCGCCGGCCGAAGCCGATGCACCGCCGTCCGGCGGGGCTTGAAAACTGCACGCGGGCCATGAAGCCGACCGCTCGAAAGCGGGCGAAGGTATAGAAAGCGTCAAGCCCTCGACCCATTAGTACCGATCTGCTGAATGCATTGCTGCATGTACACAGTCGGCCTATCAACCTGATGGTCTATCAGGGGTCTTACTTCCTCGAAGGAATGGGAGAGCTCATCTCGAGGTCGGCTTCCCGCTTAGATGCCTTCAGCGGTTATCCGATCCGGGCGTAGCTAGCCTGCAGTGCCCTTGGCAGGACAGCAGGTACACCAGCGGCCCGTTCATCCCGGTCCTCTCGTACTAAGGATGACTCCTCTCAACTCTCCAACGCCCATGGCAGATAGGGACCGAACTGTCTCACGACGTTCTGAACCCAGCTCGCGTACCGCTTTAATGGGCGAACAGCCCAACCCTTGGGACCTACTCCAGCCCCAGGATGCGACGAGCCGACATCGAGGTGCCAAACCGAGCCGTCGATGTGGACTCTTGGGCTCGATAAGCCTGTTATCCCCGGAGTACCTTTTATCCGTTGAGCGACAGCACTTCCACTTGCTACTGCCGGATCACTAACCCCAACTTTCGTTCCTGCTCGACCCGTCGGTCTCGCAGTCAAGCTCCCTTGTTGCGTTTACACTCTGCGCACGATTTCCGACCGTGCTGAGGGAACCTTTGGGCGCCTCCGTTACTCTTTAGGAGGCGACCGCCCCAGTCAAACTGCCCACCTGACACTGTTCACATCCCGGATTACGGCGATGTGTTAGAAGCCCAGAACACCAAGGGTGGTATCTCAAGGTTGGCTCCCCGGCGACCGAAGTCGCCGGTTCTTAGCCTCCCACCTATCCTGAGCGAGAAGCCCCAGACTCCAATATCAAGTTGCAGTAAAGGTTCACGGGGTCTTTCCGTCTAGCCACGGGTACTCGGTATCTTCACCGAGACTCTAATTTCACCGAGCCCCACGTTGAGACAGCTTCCAACTCGTTGCGCCATTCGTGCAGGTCGGAACTTACCCGACAAGGAATTTCGCTACCTTAGGACCGTTATAGTTACGGCCGCCGTTTACCGGGGCTTAGCTTCACAGCTTCGCACCCGAAGGTGCTAACCGCTCCGCGTAACCTTCCGGCACCGGGCAGGCGTCAGCCCCTATACGTCGTCTTGCGACTTAGCAGAGGCCTGTGTTTTTGGTAAACAGTCGGTTGGAACTAGTCACTGCGGCCTCCTCGGGCTCCACCAGCAAGTGGCTTCACCCTATCGAGGCGTCCCTTCTCGCGAACTTACGGGACGATTTTGCCGAGTTCCTTAACGTGGGTTATCTCGCTCACCTTACTATTCTCTAGTAGTCCACCTGTGTCGGTTCTCGGTACGGGCACGAGCAACCTGCCT